>CBDCJE010000002.1:0-3582011 GCA_965217735.1 Chthoniobacterales bacterium
CCCAGCTGCACCACAGTGCGGGCGGAGAGCAGCGGGAAGATTTCGGCCGCCCCGATCTCGACCGCTTTCTGCACGATGAGGTCCATGTTTTTCCCCTTCGGAATGGCCTGAGCGAGGGTGAGCTGGGCGCGCAGCCGCGGGCTCACGGTTTCCTGCAGGATGCGCAACTGCACCGCGCCGCAATCAACCGTGGCAATCTCGGCTGTGGCCTCGCGTCCGGCGCCATCGAAGAGAGTGAGCCGCGCCCCCGGCTGGAGCCGGAGCACGCTGCGGGCGTGGTGCGCTTCGGAGCCAGTCAGGGTGGCGTTTGACCAATCGGGCGGGGAGAGAAAGAAGCGGTGCATTGATCAATCTGGATGCAGGAAAGCCAGGAGCGGAGCGAAAAAATAAGGAAAAAGCAGCGGAATAGCGTCCGCATCTTGCGGGTGCTACCTGGAGCTGCGCGACGCCGCCATGGCGGACTGGCGGCGCCCGAGCCAAATGCTGAGCCCGCACCAGATCGCCGCCAGCGGTGCGGCCACGAACGACACCCCGGTCAGCCCGAGCCCCAGCCAGGTCAGCGCCGTGTACGACCATGCCCCGACCTGGTCGCCGGTCCGGTAAACAAACGTGTCGATAAAGCTCTTCGCTTTATATTTATCCTCCCGGCGCAGGACGGTGAAGAGGACCTCGCGCGCGGGCCGGGTGATGGCGAAATTTCCCGCCCGCCGCAAAACCTGAAAGACGGCCAGCATCGCCACCGTTGGCCAGAGACCCATACCGAGGAACCCGATCAGGCTGAGCAGCGGGAGAAAAGCGAGCGTAACCCCGACCCCGAACCATTTCAGCAACCGCCCGGTGATGAGGAGCTGCCCCAAAATAGTGAGGGTGTTCACCGCCAGATCGAGCTGGGCGAAAAAAGCGGTCCGCGCCGTGCGATCGTGGAAATGCGCCCGGGTAATGTCCGCCTGCTGAAAATAAACGAAGGTCGAAGTGACGGTGTAAAGGAGCAGGAAAAGACAAATCCCGAGCAGATAAGGCGAGCGGATGACGTGGGTCAACGCGGTCAGAATGCTGCCGCCGATCGGTTGCTCGGCCGCGGCATTTTTCTCGTCATCGCGCTCCTGCTCATTCCCGCACGGATTTGGATTCGGAGCAGGAGCAGGATTAGGAAGGGAATTCGTGGGCTCGGCGCGGATGGCGGGGAAAAATTTCACGCACCAGGGCGCGACTTCGAGCGCAGCGGCCGCGACCAGGAGCAGATTGGCCGCTCCGATTCTTCCGACCAGCGCCACCGTCACCAGCGGCCCGGCAATGGCCCCGAGCTGACCGCCCACCGCGATGAAAGCGAAGAGCCGTTTGGCTTGTTCGCTATCGAAGAGATCGGTCATGAAAGCCCAAAACAGAGTGACGACAAAGAGATTAAAAACGCTCAGCCAAACGAAGAAAGCGCGCCCGATCCAGACGTTCTGCTGCGCCGGCGGGCTGTGGCGCATGAGGAAATAAAAGACGATCAGGTTCACGATGAAAAAGCGGTAGGCGATAGGGAGAAACTTCCGGCGCGACATGCGTCCGACGAGGAAGGAGAAGGCGGCGTTGGCCAGCAGGGTCACGACCAGAGTGCCGCTAAACATCCAGGAGAGATTCTCCGCCCCGGCGGTGGCGGCGATGTCGTCCCGGATCGGCCGGATGACGTAGTAGCTGCCGAGGATGACGAAATGAAACAGGCAGGCGAGCAGGAGGGCGCGGATCTCGCCAGGCCGCACGTCGACTAATCTGCGCAGCAGGTTCATGAAGCGTGATCAGCGACCAGTGTTGGCGCAAACCCTCCTCGTAATCGTGCTCATGCTCGTGATCGGAAAGAATCGCTCAGCAAAGCAGGAAGGGAATGGAACAGGGGGAATTTGGAGACCAGAAGCCAGGAGAAGGATGAAGCAGGAATGCAGGAAAAGAATCGCTCAGGAACGCAGGAAGGGGAAGGGGTTTCGGATCAATACCAACCAGGTCTGGCACGTTTTGACCAGCAGCGGCACGTCTTAGAAACCGGGGAGCCAGGAAAAGAATCGCAGGAAGGAAATGGAGAAGGCAGCTAGTCAGGCGACCGCTCTGGGTAGCGCCCGCATTTTGGGCTGGCGATGGTTCTACCGTCGCGAACTTTTTCTTCCCGCGTCGTTGCAAGGTGGCCGTTCCAAATACTCACTGGAGCCGCGCGCAAGGAAAGTCCGTCGCGTGAAACACCGCGACCAGCCCGCAGCATGCGGGCGCTACCCGGGGCGCGTCTCCGAATGCCGAGCGTCGTCCGGTAGTCGAAAGGCAGACTCCACCCCGTACCAAAGAAGACCGCTCGGGGAGGCCCCTCGCGGAGCACGCGAGGGCGCGTGCGCTCCCCTGGACGCGCGGAAGCACGTCCCTCCAGCGATCACTTCCCACTCTTCTTCCACGCCGCCAGCACTTCCGCTTCCCGCTCTTTCGTGATCCCGGCCCGCAATTTCTCCCGACGCTCGGGCGGCTGCGCCTTGAACCAGGCCAGGGTATCTCGCGCGGTCTCGGCCAGCGGGCGGAAGGTTAGCCCGTGCGCCAGCGCTTTCTTGATGCTCGTCCTCGACATCCCGCCATCCTCCCCCGAGGGCGGCACCCAGACCGGCATATCCGACCAGGGCGACACCTTCTCTTTCTCCAGGAAATCCGCCGGCACCCAGGTGAATTTCGCCTCCGATTTCACCCCCGCTTTAATCCCCTCCAGCATCCCGCCCACCGTCAGCGGCTCGGCCGGCCCGGTCGCGTTGTAAATGCCGGTCGCGCCTTGTTCCGCCATCCGGATGGTCCACTCCGCCAGGTCGCGTGCATCGATGAATTGCACCGGGTCGCCCGGCCGCCCCGGCGCCAGCACCTCGCCCCCGCGATCCACCCGCACCGGCCAGTAAGTAAACCGGTCGGTCTCATCCCCTGGCCCCACGATCAAGCCCGGCCGGATGATCAGCGCCTGGCCCGGAAACCACTTCTCCGCCTCCTGCTCCGAGAGCGCCTTGAGCGGACCGTAGAGGGCAAACTGGGACGCAATCACCGTCTCGCGCGTCTCCTTCATCGCGTCCTCGCCCTGGTATTTCGCCAGCGCCGCAGTCTCGTCCCGGCCCGGTCTGGAGTTATCGCCATAGACCGAGATCGTCGAGATAAAGACATAACGATCCACTTTCCCCTGCAAGACCTGGCCGGCGTCGCGGACCCATTTCGGGAGCATGGTCGGGTTATCGATCGCCACGTCCCAATGCCGGCCCTTCAGCGCGGCGAGGTCGCCGGTGTTGCGATCGCCGGTCAATTGCTCCACCCCTTCGGGGAGAATGCCAGGATGCGTCTTGCCGCGATTGAATACCGTTACCTCGTGTCCGCGAGCCAGCGCATAGCGGACCTGATACGGCCCGGTAAACCCGGTCCCACCGAGGATGAGAATCTTGAGCGGCTTGGCGGCTTTCTCCACTTTGGGATGATAACCGGGAACTTCCACTCCGCTCGGCCCCGCTTTCGGCGTGGGCGGAGGCGAAGGAGAAGGCGATGCGGCCAGCGCATTGCCGGCGAGAGCGGACATGAGGAGGAGCGAGACGAGGAGGAGGAGACGGAGTGTCGGTTGGTTTGGCATGATGTTGATGGGTTATACGGAATGCAGGACTAGCGATGCTGGAAGCGTGATCCGTGAATGTCGAGGCTTCGATCCAGCATTACGCAACCGCTGACTTCTACAACGGGCCGAGCTAATCCTTCACCTCTTCGAGTTCTCGGTCGATGACTTCGCCGGTGAAGCGATCGATGGCAATATGCAGCCAGTAGCGCTTTTCGCCATCCACAACAAAGTCTTTCAAGGCGCTGGCCGTGGGAGGGTAGCGACCGCTTTGGGCAACCAGATCGATAAAGAGTCCCCAGCTCCTGGTTTGGGTAACTTCGGAAAGCGCCCGAGCGATTGACTCTTTTGCCTCGTCGCTCGACGAACTGATTGTGTTACCCGCCGCGGCCGTCAGCCTCGCAATGTCCGCTCGACCGAGTGCCGGCGTGACCAAGGTTCCCAAGGTAGGACTGCCCACCACACCAGTAGTCATCGGCCCCGGCGTCGGGCTGGCCGCGGCATTGTTTGCCGGGGCGAGAGTAATGGAGGTTGTACCTGCGGCCTCGTTCGTGATAGCAGCCTTCAAGATCGCCGCTATAACCGCCGGGTTTTGCGTATTCAGGTTTACCGTTCCCGCCCGGAGGGCCGCTGTATTGTAGGTAAAAAGATCAAGTATCGGAGCGTCTGAACTTGCGGCTGTCTGGAAGTCGACTGTTATCGGGGCGGGACTCAGTTCCGGTCGGAGAGCGTAGCCGATCTCGCCCGTATTACGAAAAGGACGATTCAACATCACATAGTCCGCCAGAAATGGTCGTGGTGTGGGTGACATTCCGGCGGGCGGAGGGAAAGGCGATGGCTGTGGCGACGGCGAGGGGCGGGCAGGGTCGGTGTTTTCCATCCCGACCGCCCACCCGCCGTTGTATTGAATGATGGTCGAGGTTGTGCCGGTCACTGAGTCACTGGAGGTATCGTCGTCGTATTGATCGATGATCGAGGCTCCCAGGGTGAGGGTGGTTGCGATGTGATCAGGATCGTTGTTGTTCCTCGAGTAAACCGCGTAGTTGAGAAGCTGGAAGAATTCCGGATTGGTGGTGAACACCGGGATATCGCTGCGCACTACGGAACCGGTAGATCCAACGTAGTTCCAGTGGCCGGGAGTTGAAGGAACCGGCGGCGTCACGGTGCCACTCACGCCATCTTCCCATTTCAACCCGAAATACTTTTGGATGTCCGCCGCATTGGCGGGATCCGGATTCTGCTTGAGCAGCGCCAGTCGCCCGAGGGCAAAGCGTTCTGTCAGCGTGACGGCGCCGATACCTGTATTCCAAGTAGGCAGGTTCTTTTCCCTCGAAAATGTTCCTATGAACTGCAGCATGTTGACGGAGGCGGTGGCTTTCACGAGGTCTATCAACTCCTTTCGACTGACAATTGCCTGATCGGTCCTATAGGGCGTCGGCGGCGTGTTCGGTGGAGAGATTGACTTAAAGTCACGCGTTGGCTCCAGGACATAAGCAAGATAACTCGCAGGATCCGTGGGAGGCTTTATCGAGGCGGGGAATACTCCTGAGGCCGGGAGCGAAACAAAGTATCTCCAAGCGACGATCTTACTGATGGACGATGCGGTCGGCTGGGAGGTAGGAGTGATCTTCATCGCAGTTAAATCTGCCAACGAGATGACTCCCTTTCGTCCGACGTCCGGAACGCTCGGAGCTGGCGCAGGAAGGCCCGCGGCGTTCATATCTAAAAGCCCACCTTCATCGTAGATGACGTAGGCATAGCGTCCGATAGCGTAGCTATCGTTCGTTGGAATCGAATCCGCCAAGTCAGGCGACCAACTCGTAAATGCCTTCGGTCCGTTTCGGGTCACCACGACCCAGTCCGGCGCCCAATAGTTAGGCGCCGGGAAGCCACCGAGCGTCGGGTCGGTGCCATCGTCTCCGGTATTCAGCTTAGGGATAAGATAATGGTTGTTCCAGCGGGCAAGGCTTACAGCGCGTGCGTTTATGGAGGTATCAACGGTTGAGTTTACTGCAGACGCTTTACTGCTAACCGCTGGGAATGGAATGACGTCCGAGCGGACGCTGCGTCGAATCATGTTTGGGACTCCGGGTAATGATCCCACGGAGGGCCTTGGAGATCGTTGGGGCAGAACGCTTGCGCTCGTGATAGTCGGAGCATTTGCCATCTCCTGTTTGATATCCCCGACGACCAAGTCGAGTGCGCCGCGAGCCAAGACCTCGGCTTTGATGCCGCTGAAGTGCGCCTGTGCCAACTGACGATCTGTGCTTGTGCGGGCGTAGTAGGCGACGACGATAGCGGTCAGAAGGACCACGAAGGCTAAGACGATTACTAAGGCGGCACCGGTCGGCTTGCAAAAGTGGGGTGATTTCAATCTTAAGGGGAGAGGTTGTAGTAATGCTGGTAGACGCGAACCCCGGCGATTGCCTGCCTCGGCATGTCGGTTATACCGTCGAGTGTAGATTGCCAGCTTGCCGCCAGGTCATATCCTGGGGCTGAATCGTCGAAGTCCTTTAGCCTTGCTATAAGAGTGCCAATTTGATCGTCCGAAAGTAGCACCCTGCTTTTCGGAGCCATCGTGGCCAGGAGAACCGAGATGGCCGAGACGTCCTGCATGCCGTTGGCCCCGGGCAGCGCGGAAAGAGATCCCGTCTTTAGGAGGTAGAAATACTCGAAACGAAAGATTTGCGGGGCGAAGAGCTCATAATCGGGGTCTGGGGTCGCGGCCTTGGTGGCCGTTGGCCAGTTGTTGACGATTGCCTGAGGACCGAAAAGCATGGGGGTGTCAGTTGTCGACACACCAGCCCAAACCAAGCCTTTGCTCATCCTTTCCATCCGGTGGTAGGCGGGTGAAGAACTCTCTTCACATATCCGATAGGACACGAGCGAAAGAGGACTTTGCGCGCCGGTCGAGGGATAGTAACCAGGAGAGTTACTGAAGAACGCCATGCGGTCGTTTCCGTTCTCCGGGTCGAGGTGGGACTTTACGTAATAGTCTACATCGGGCCGCTTGATCATCTGAGCGAGGTCGACCCCAATCCGTTCCAAGACCGGCCTGACCTGGCTATCTGTGTCCATCCTCTTGTATTCGAGAGTTACAATGTTGGTGGCGCTGTTTATCATTCGACTGCTGAGGAGAACCAGGAGGGCGAGAATAGTGATGGAGACGAGCAACTCCGCGAGGGTAAAAGCGCTTCTTCCTTTTCGCATTTGGTTCAGCTGCGATCCAGCGCCGTAAAGACCTCGGCCGAACCGGTGGTTGCGTTGCCTGGGTCGGCTGCTGCCGGCCAGGTTAGGCGCAGAGCAACGAGAGTGGCTGCGCGACCGCTGCCGTTCGGTAAGAATGTGACGACAAGGCGATAGCGAGAATTGCTGCGCAACGCGGTGGAAGATTGACCGCTAGAGTCGAAGTAAAGCGTTGTGCTAGTACGCGAGACCGGGTTCGCCGGAATGGAGATGTGGTATTGCAAAGAACGCGAGAGAGCTGAGGGCGTGGCTCGCAGATCGGTGGCGACAGCCGAGATAATATTCACGGCCCTGGTTTGTTCCGTGGCTGAACGGTTGGTCTGTGCTCCGGCAGCAAGCAACCCGAAGACGGCGAGGAGAGAAACGGCGGCGACACCGAGCGCGAGGGTTATTTCGACCAGCGAAAATCCGGCGGAGCGGGGCAAGGAAGGCGTCATCGCGTGTAGATCCTGATGTCGCCGCCAAATCCGCTGATCTGGATTGCGACGACGTCCCCGGTGAAGGTGACCGACGAGGTGCCGGCTCCGCCGCTCGGGACGGGCGTGGCGTTCCCATGCGTCTCGACCAAACCGATTTCGACGATCCGCCGGAAATCGTAGGTGCTGAAGATGCGCGATTCACCCGTGGGCGCGAACTGGAGGGTCCGAGTGAAAGTGTACTGGGCTGACGGCGCGGGGCTGCCGACCGGATATTGAAAGGGGTATTGCGTAAAGGTCGTGCTGGAGCTGCGTGGAGCGGTGTTAGGTGCGGCGGCATTGAGTTCGCCGAACCGCGAAGAGTTGTACTGCGTGAAACTATTGAAATCCGGAATTGGCCGGGTTTCGAAGGTATCCCCCTCGCCGGAGCCCACCGCGAAGAGGGGCAGATGCACTCCGTCTATTTTGATTAATTTGCCGACTTGAGTCAGTCTCGTTGGATCGATCGGCCCGGCGGAGCTGCCGTAAATGCTCGTTCCGTCTCTTGAGCTGACGATTGAGATTACCAACCGTCCATTCCCCGGTGTAGGCGGGGCCGTTGTATCCTTCGAGCCGTCTTCCTCGTAGAATCCGACCCAGGCATACGTGCTGTTCGCGATCGCGGTGGCGCGTGCTTGTTCCAGCGCGCCCTTGATTGTGTAGGCCGCACTGGTGATGTCGCCGGCTCGCTTCAAACCGTTGAAGGCAGGCGCCAAGATGGACATCAGAATCAAAATGACGCCGATCACGACCAGCATCTCGACCAGGGTAAAGGCGTCGCGTCGCCGACGGGGATGGAGCAGGGCGGGGCGCGCTCTGAGTTTGGAGGCGGGGTATTGCACGGGGAGCGATCTCGGTCAGGCCTCCGCTATATACTAAAAGGCGGCTCGATCGGGAAGGGGATTCTGGCGAACGCTGAACCCTGTTATGCTGAAACGCTGAAACGCTGAAAGGCTGAAACGCTGAAAGGTTGCACCCGGGGTGCGGGTCTCAAGGATTATCGCGCCTCGCTTCTTCTTGCCGCCCGTTGCCTTCTATATTCTGCCTCTCGCAGCGACGCTCTGCCTCCCGATTTCTGATTTTTTGGTCAATTGCGCGGGTGTGGTCGGCTACGGGCATGGTTCTAGCTTTTTACGCTCCCGTGCTGGAACACACATTATCCGAAGAGGAGCGAAGCCAGATCCTCCAGACGATTGAGATGTTTGAGGTCATTACTCAAACGCAGCAGGACGATTATCAATCGCTGGAAATCCTCAAGGTGGCTTACCGCAAACTCGGCAAACACGAGGAGGCGCTGCGCGTTTCACGTCGTCTGGCCGAGGCATATTTTGGGGTCGGTTCCTACGGTCTCGCGCTGCAGGAATGCGAGGCCATTCTAGCCATCGAGCCGGAGAGCCCGGCCGTCGCTGCCATGATGTCGACGATCGAGTCGAAGCTAAAGGAAGGCGGGCAGACCAAGGCGGAAGCAGGGGCGCATAATGCGCTGACCGCGGGGCCGGATTACACCGCGGGCCCGGCCTCGTTAAGCAGCGGACTGCTCGAGATCGGCGGCCGCAATACCGGCCAGGTGCGCAAGCGCGAGGCGCTGAAGGATGCGGAGCAGGGGAACGATCAGCTGGCGAAATTTCTCGTCCTGCAACAAATGTTTCCCGAGGAAGATGTGAACGCGGCGCTGGAGGCGGTGAAGGAGGCCAACCGCCAGATCGTCGGCCAGACGCTGGCCACATCGTTGCTGGAGCGGCTCTGCCAGGGGGACGATAACCGGCTGGAGTATGTCCTCTCGGCTTTGATCGACCGGACCAAGTTTGCCTACGTGCCGCTGGAGTATTACGACATCGATCGCCAGGTGGTGCGGATGTTACCCGACGATCTGACGGTGAACCGGCTTTTTGTTCCGTTCGATCTGGTCAGCCGCACCATCATGGTGGCGGTGTGCAATCCCTTTGACGCCGAGGCGCGCGAGGCGGTGCAGCAGTCGCTCGATTACACCGTCACCTGGTATCTGGCCAAGCCGGCCACCATCATCAAAACCCTGCAGGAGATCTACAAGCTGGAGGCTCGGAGCTAGCCGTTCACCCTCATGAGAAGTAAATCTTTCGGAGAACGCATCGCCGATGTCCTGATCGAGGACGGCCTTCTCCTGCCGAATCAGCTGGACGAGGCGATCAACATCCAGAAGCAGCAGGGCGGCCGGCTGCTCAAGATCCTGACCGATAAGCAATTTGTCAGCGACCAGGACATGGCCTTCTCCATGGGGCGTTGCCTGAATACGCCGCCGATTAACCTGGCCAAAGTGCGGGTGCCGGAAGAGATCCTCAATCTCGTCCCGCGCGATATGGCCAAGACGCACAAGCTGGTCCCGATCGGCCGCTTGAATAAGAAGCTCTTCGTGGCCATGGCCGACCCGACCAATGTGCTCGCGGTCGACGACCTGAAGCGCCGGGTGCAGATGGAGATCGTGCCCATGATCGCGACCGAGAAATCGGTCAACGACGCTCTCAGTGGAGTGCATAACACCGGGGCGCAGATGAGCGAGGTGCTCAAGCAGGTGGCGGAGGAAGCGGCCGGCGACGTCGAGGTGCAATCGAACAAGCGCGAGGACATCGATCTCGATCGCCTCGCGACCGATAGCGAAGACGCGCCCGTGATCAAAATCGTCAACCTGATCCTGGCCCAGGCGATCAAGGAAAAGGCGTCGGATATTCACATCGAGCCGTTCCAGCGCACCTTGAAGCTGCGTTACCGTATCGACGGCGAATTAATTGCGGCCGAGTCGCCGCCCAAGGCACTCCAGCTCGCGATCACTTCGCGCATTAAAATTCTGGCCGGGCTCAACATCGCCGAGCGCCGGGTGCCGCAGGACGGCCGTTTCCGCATCAAGGTGATGGGGAAAGAGGTCGACCTTCGTATTTCCATCCTGCCCACTTCGCACGGCGAGAAGGTCGTCATCCGTATCCTCGATAAATCGGCTTTGGCCGGCAGCATCGACACCATGGGGATGGACGAGGAAACGGTGCGCCGCTTCCGCAAGGCGATCGATGCTCCGCACGGGATGATCCTGGTCACCGGCCCGACCGGTTCCGGTAAGACGACCACGCTTTACTCCGTCCTGCAGGAGCTCAATAGCCCAAACTACAACATCGTGACGGTGGAAGACCCGATCGAATACGAGCTCATGGGCGTGAACCAAGTGGCGGCCCGGCCCGATATCGGTCTCGATTTCGCTTCCGCGCTTCGTTCCATTCTGCGCCAGGATCCGGACATCGTCATGGTGGGTGAGATTCGTGATAACGAAACCGCCGACATCGCGGTGAAGGCGGCGCTGACCGGTCACCAGGTGCTTTCCACTCTGCACACCAACGACGCCGCCGGCGCCATCGCGCGACTGGACGACATGGGGATCGAGCCGTTCCTCATCTCCAGCTCGGTCATCATGGCCTGCGCGCAACGACTCATCCGGCGAGTCTGCACCAATTGCCGGGAAGAATTTGTGCCCGAAGCGGAGATGTTTGAGCGGCTCAACATGGAGCCGGCGGAAGGGGCCATCTTCTATCACGGGGTGGGCTGCGATCGCTGCAAGGGGCGCGGTTATTCCGGGCGGGCGGCGATCATCGAAGCGCTCCCGGTGAGCGAGGCGATCCGGCGGTTGATCATCAAGCGCGCTTCGGCCGCGGTGATCAAGAACCAGGCCATCACCGAAGGAATGAAAACGCTGCGCATGGTCGGGATCGACAAGGCGCTGGAAGGCATCACCACCCTCGAAGAGGTCTGGCGCGTCACCGCAGAGGATCACTAGAAATGAATTTACCGTTTCTTCGCTTTTTTAAGAAAGACAAAGCTGCGGAGAGCGATGTCGCGGTCGCTCCCCAGCCGCCGTCTCCGATCGCGAAGCCGGCTTCGGAGCGCCTCGGCCGCACCTTCATGCCGAATACAGCACGGGTGGTCGGAGTCGATCGCGCGCCGGATTTTCCCCTCATCCCGCCGGTGGGCAATCCGCCACCGCCCCTGCCGGCCGAGCCGCGCCGGATATCGCTCGGGACCAATGGCGCCGTCAAGGCAGTCGAACCGAAGGACGGGCCGCCCAAAGCGGAGTCGCGCACGGGCGAGCGAACGATCGCGTTGCGCCTGGCCGACCTGCTGCCGCAGCTGCCCGAGGGGCTGGTGAAAGCGGACGCGATCGATCCTGAGCATCGGGTGCTTTTGAAAGCGGTGGAAGTGGAACGCGGCATGGCCGATGGCCGCCCGGCGGTGCCGCTGCGCTCGATCTACCAGCAGGCGCCACATGTTTTTGCTGGCGAAGTGGCGGTGGACGATGAACGCGAGGTTGCGCTGCCTTTTGCCCGCGTGCTGGAGCAGATCGCCTCCTTCCATGTGCGGCCCGACCAGGTCGCGCAACCGAGCGTGCCCGAGGTCGAGACGCCATTTCTGCAGGTGACGCAGGAAGATAGCGAGCGGCACGGGAAGCCGGCCGCGCCCATCGCGCCGCCGAAGCGGGCCTTTGCTGCCGCGGTGGAAAAGCCCGAGGCCACGGTTGCCGCCCCGTCCGAAGCGGAGCCAGCGCCGCCGGAGAGTCCGGCCGCCGGTCAGATGAAATTCTATCCCGCTACCGCCAGCCAGCCGGCTTCCATTCCTTTGCCATCGATGCCGGCGCCAATGGAAACCCCCAACGCCGCGCCGGCTCCAGCGCTTCCGAAACAGGTGCGCTCCATTCGCCTGCCCTCACTTAGCGAACCGGCGCCGCCACCCGCACCGACGGTCGCGGCCAAGGCTCCGGCGGCCGCCGCCCGCCCTGCGCCCGCCCCGATCGCGCTCAAGGCAAAAATTTCACCGAACGGAACGGGAGGGCCCGCGCCTGAGAGAGTTCCAGCCTCAAGTGGGCCGCCCGTTCCAACTCCGCTTCCTTCCCCTTTCGCGCCGGTGCGCATTCCGTTCAAGGTCGCGCCGCCCTCCAACGATCTGCGGCCAGCGCCCGCGGCGGAAGAAATCACCGCCGCGCCCGTTCTTCAGGCCAAGCCGGCCGCGGTTGTGCCGGAAGGTCCGGGTCTTCACCTCTCTTTGCAGAGCGTGCTGCGCGCGATTTCGCCCTTCCAATTATCGGCGCCGACCTCCGCCGTGCCCGACACGGCCGAGATCGAGATTCCGTTCTCGATCATCGAGCCGCAATTATCTTCGGGCCGGATCGCCATTTCGCCGGCCGAGTTCGAAGCGGCGCTGCCGGACGAATATCGAACCCTGCTCAAGCTGGAGGATTCCGAAGTGCCGGTATCTCTGCCTTTGCAGGAAGTGCTGGCGCGTTTCCCTAACGAGAGCCTGGCCCTACGCCAGGACCAGGAGACGCCGGAGGTAAACCATCTCTTCGAGACGCCGTTCAGCGCCAAAGCGGCGGAAGACGCCGCCCGCCTGAAGCAGCCGCCCGCCCCGCCCAGCCTGGGTCAAGATGCGGTCAAGCCGCCATCGGCAGGGCGAGACTCTGTCGAGGGGGGCGCCGCGGATGGCTCGCCCGTTGAAGGCTCGGCCCCGGCCGCGCCTGACACCAAAGCCGCCGAGCCTGAAGACGAGTCCGAGCGAATCGAAGCGCCAAAAATTTCCCTCAAACCAACCAGCGACGAACCAGTCGCCGTTGCGGCGGAGAGCCCGACCGAGCGCAGCCCGCTCCAGGTCGCGCTCGAGACCGACGAAACCCTCGATGCCCGAGGCGTCGTCGCCCTGGCGAGCAAGCTGCCGGGGATGAGCGCCTGCGCCATCGTCTTCTCCGATGGCCTCAGCCTGGCCGGGAATATCCCGCCCGAGTATGGAGCGGAACAGCTCTGTGCCCTCGGACCATTGATCGTGCGCCGGGTGGGCGAGCAGATGGCCGGCACCCATCTGGGTGAACTCACTTCCGTCACTCTTTTCTGCGCTAAAACCCCGGTCAGCTTCTTCGCCCACGGCAACATCTGCCTGGCCGCGCTGCATGCGGAGCACGAAATCTCGACTGAAATCCGGGCCCGCCTTCAGACCGTGGTGCGGGAGTTGGCCCGCACCTACGCACAGCCTGCCTAACGACAAAGGAAAGCCATGTCCATCATCAACTACGCCAGCCGGGAGATTCAGTTCAAGATCGTCTACTACGGTCCCGCGCTCTGCGGCAAGACGACCAATCTCTCCTACATCCACGAGCGGATCAGCCCGGCAAACCGGGGCGACCTGGTCTCGCTCGCGACCGCGGCCGATCGCACCTTGTTCTTCGATTTTCTGCCCCTGAACGCGGTCGTGATCAAAGGTTTCGTGACCAAATTCCAGCTCTACACCGTGCCCGGGCAGGTGATCTATAACGCCACCCGCCAACTCGTCCTGCGCAGCGTCGACGGAGTCGTTTTCGTGGCCGATTCGCAGTGGGAAAAGATGGAGGAAAACGTCGAGAGCTTTAAGAACCTGGAGGAAAATCTGGCCCAGCAAAACATCGCGATCGACGAGATTCCCTACGTCCTGCAGTACAACAAGCGCGACCTGAACAACGTCGCGCCGATCAATTACCTCGAGTTTCTGCTCAACAACCGGAAACGACGGGCGCAGAGTTTCGAAGTGATCTCGAGCACGGGGCAGAACGTCTTCGCCTCGCTCAACGCCGTCTCACAAATGCTGCTGCATAAATTCAGCAAGCAAGGGGACTCGCCCGCCACCGGTCCGGCCGCGCCGGTGGCCGTGCCGAACGACGTCGCGCCGGCGGCCAAACTGAGCAGCCCGGCCAGCGTATGAACTGCATCCCCGCCCTCACGATCGAGAATGTGGCCACGCTCGACGGCATCCTGGGCGATTTCCTGAAAAAATCGGACGCCGATCTGACCGTGGTGATCGACCGCGGCGGCAACGTGATTTCCCAATACGGCGACGTGGCGGTGATGGACGTGACGACCATCGCCGCGCTGGCAGCGGGATCGTTTGCTGCGACCAAGGAGCTGGCCCGCCGCATTGGCGAAGTGGAGTTCAACGCCCTCTATCACCAGGGGAACGGGAGTCACATTTTCATGAACTCGGTCGACGACGACACCATCATGATCACGGTTTTCGGTCCGCGCACCACGGTGGGCTTGGTGCGTTTCTATTCATCCGCCACCGCCAGCGCGGTCTCGGAGATGCTGAAATCGATCGACAGCAGCGGCGGCCACGGCTTCAGCTTCGAGCCGGGCGATGTGACCACGACGCCGATCTTTGTCGATTGAGCGGCGGAATTTCACCGCAGAGAGCACAGCGGAGGCAGAGTCTGATGAAAGACGATTTGTTTCCCTGATATTATCTCTGCGCTCTCTGCGTCCTCTGCGGTAAACAATCTTGCCCATTCTCTGGGGTGGTTGCGCAATCCCGTCGATGCAGGAAATTCATCCGCACGATTTATGGCGGTTCAATTTAGGGATTATTACGAGACGCTCGGGGTGGCCAAGACGGCTAGTGCCGATGAGATCAAGAGCGCTTTTCGCAAACTCGCGCGCAAGCATCATCCCGACATGGCCAAGGCGAAGGAAAAGGCCGCGGCGGAGGAGAAATTCAAGCAGATCAACGAGGCCTATGAGGTCCTGAGCGACCCCGAGAAACGGGCCAAATACGACCAACTCGGCGCCGATTGGAATCAGCCGGGCGGTTTCCAGCCACCGCCGGATTGGGGCCGCGGCGGAATGGGCGGCGGTGGCGGCGGAGTCGAGTTCGAATTCGACGGGACCGGCTTTAGCGATTTCTTCGAGGCCTTCTTTGGCGGCGGGCGAGGTTCTTCGGCTTTCGGCGGCGGCGGCGGGTTTGGCCAGCGTCCGGCCACGGCCGCGCGCGGACAGGACGTGGAGGCCGATATCATGGTCACGCTGGAGGAAGCGTTGCACGGTTCCGCCCGTCAGATTTCCCTCCGCCGGAGTGATTCCGAGAAGGTGGAAACCTACCAGGTCAAGATCCCGCGCGGAGTGCACGAAGGCCAGCGCATCCGGCTGGCCGGTCAGGGCGAAGCCGGAGTGGGCGGGGGAAAAAAGGGCGACCTTTTCCTGCGCGTTCGACTGGCCCGGCACCCCGACTTTGCGGTGGAAGGCAACGACCTGGTCTACGAAGCCCCGCTGGCCCCGGCTCAGGCGGTGCTGGGGACGGAATTGCAGGTGCCGACACTGGAAGGCGATCGCCGGCTCAAAATTCCCGCCGGGACGCAGGCCGGGCAACGTTTCCGCTTGCGCGATCGCGGGCTCCCGACCGCCTCGGGCGCCCGGGGAGATCTTTACGTCGTAATCCAGATCGCGATTCCGAAAAGCGTCAGCGAAGCCGAGCGCAAACTCTGGGAAGAGCTGGCCCAGGCGTCCCTCTAACGATTCGCTCTGCCAGCGCGGAGGAAACTTCATCACCCACGCTTTGATGTTGCCGTTCTCGCCCACGCCGCGCTCGGCAGAGTGAAGCGTCTGCAGTGGACAGCGCGGGCCGGGTTGCGTTAAGAGACCGGAATGAAAATTGCCCTTGGCTCCGATCACGCCGGTTTCCGCTACAAGGAGAAGATCAAGCAGCTCCTGCAGTCGTTAGGCCACGAGGTGGAGGATTTCGGAACCCACAGTGAGGATCCGGTTGATTATCCGAAGTTCATCCGCCCGGCGGCGGAGGCGGTGGCGCGGGGTGAATGCGAACGCGGGATCGTGCTGGGCGGCTCCGGCAACGGCGAAGCGATGGCGGCGAACAAGGTGCGTGGAGTGCGTTGCGCGCTCTGCTGGAACGAAGAGACGGCCCGGCTCTCGCGCCAGCATAACGATGCCAACGTGCTGTCGTTAGGGGAACGGGTCCTCTCGGAGGAGGACGCGCTCCAGATCGTGCGGGTCTGGCTCACGACCGATTTCGAAGGCGGTCGTCACACCGCCCGCATCGCCATGCTCGACCTCTAGAACTTTTGTTCTAAAGGGCGGCCCAGACGCTGACGAGGAAGACTGCGCTGACGAAGGCGTTGCTCTGGAAAAAAGCGCGATTGATTCCCGCCAGGTCGAGCTGGGCGGCGCTGCGATGTTCGTAAAGGAGCGCCCCCGCCACCAGCGGCAGAGCCCAGAAATAAATCGCGCCTAACGATGCCGCGAAGCCAAAAGCGATGAGAGCGGCAAACATGGCCAGATGAAGGAATTGCGCCAGCCGAAGTGAGCGCGCCACCCCCAGCTGCACCACGAGCGAGTGCAGGCCTTCGCGCCGATCGAATTCATAGTCCTGGGTGGCGTAAATAAGATCGAATCCCGCCACCCAGCCGATGACCCCGGCCCCGAGGAGCAGAGGAGCGAGAGCGAGACGTCCGGTGGCGGCGATCCAGGCGCCGGCCGGGGCCACGGCCAGAGCCAGCCCAAGGAAGAAATGGCTCGCGGCAGTGAAGCGTTTGGTCAGGGAATAAAAAAAGACGATACCCAGGGCGAGCGGGGCCAGGAGCAGCGTGGTGCGATTGATTGCCCCCGCTGCGCCGATAAAAGCGGCCGCGCTGAGGACGAGGAGGAAAATTGCCGTCGGTCGCGACAGCAGCCGATGCCGCATCGCGGTGCGGGGATTGCGCTGGTCGAGGCCCCAATCCACCACCCGGTTAAAGAGCATCGCCGCGGTGCGGGCGCAGACCATGCAGACCAGCACCAGCAGGAGAAGCCGAAGCGACGGCCGCCCGCCGGTGGCGACGAGGAGAGCGCCGAGGGCAAACGGGAGCGCAAAGATCGTGTGCGAGAACCGGATGAGCTGCAGGAAACGGCTTATCCCATTTCCCGGAGAGGCGGCGGCGTTCATGGCAGAAGCGTCTCGAGCCGCTCGCGGGCGCCGGAGAGAATCGGCGCGCCGTGGGCGAACAGCAGCCGCCGGAAAGGCCAGTCGAGCAGGCGCCGGAGCGATTGCCGGAGCTGTTTTTGGTCGGTGCAATATTTCGCCGGCAAGAGGGCAAAGCCGTAGGGCTCAAAATTGATCAGGGCGTCGCCCACCACCAGCGTTCCGCCGTCCGCGGCGAAATGGAAAGCCAGTTCGCCCGCCGCAGCGCCCGGGAGCGCGATGGCCTCGAGACCGGGCGCGATTTTCTCCTCGCTCGTGAGCCGGGTTTCGCTCGCTTCGAGACCAGGAAAGTGTTCCGCCGCGAAAATGGGAACGCCCAGGCGCCCGGCGATCTCCGCCGCGGCCCTCGGATGATTGGCGTTTGTGACCAGAATGCCCGCGACCGGGGCGGTCGCTTGAATTTGTTCGAGAAGCGGGAGGTCGAGCGGGGTCGGATCGATGAGGAAAAGCCGGTCGCCGCAGCGGGCGGCGGTCGAGAAAAGGTCCGACTTCACCGCCGGGTCGTAGACCTGCCAGAAGGAGAGAAGTGAGGTGAGCGAAACGAGCTCAGGAGAACGGGACATGTGAATAAGAACGACTAAAAAAACCTCATGGCACCGTAGATGCTACATACACTGAAATTACTAGAAACACCAAATGATGACCTTCTCCTATCAAGCTCGCGATGGTTCTGGCAATATCGTAAACGGTATCCAGGAAGCCATCAACGAGGACAACGCTGTCACCAGTCTCATGAGCCGCGGGCTCATGGTGCTTTCACTCCAGCAGAAGGCTGCTGCCACCCGCAAAAAAGCCAAAGCCTGGACGGTTAAAGAGACCGATCTGGTCCTTTTCACCCGTCAGCTCGCCACCATGATCGAGGCTGGCATTTCCCTCGTGCAGGCGCTGACCGCGCTCTACGAGCAGTGCGATCCGAAACGGCAGAAAAACCTGCGCCACGTCATCAGCGACGTCACATCGCGGGTGCAGGGCGGAGAGACCTTCCACGAATCGATCGCCAAACATCCGCGCGTCTTTAACCGGCTCTACGTCAGCATGGTGAAAGCGGGTGAAGCGGGCGGATTGCTCTCCGAGATTCTGGACCGGTTGGCCGGCTTCCTGGAAGCGAGCGCTCGCCTGCGCAAAAAGGTCAAATCCGCCATGACCTACCCCGTGATCGTGATCAGCATCGCGTTTTTGATCACCACCTTCCTCATCGTTCGAGTGGTGCCGGTCTTCGGCGAGATCTTCAAGGATTTCGGAGCCAATCTGCCGGCGCCGACCCAGTTCCTGATCGATCTGAGCGATTTCATCCGCGCGAAATGGTATTTCATGATCCTCGGGATCGGCGGCACCATCTTCGGCATCCGCTATTTTCTGCGCACCACCCGTGGGCGCCAGTTGAGCGATCGCTGGAAGTTGAAGCTGCCAGTCTTTGGTCCGCTCATTCACAAGATCAGCATGTCGCGCTTCTCCCGCACCTTTGCCCAGCTCATCCGCAGTGGTGTTCCGATCCTGGAAGTGCTCGACATTGTCGGCGGATCCTCCGGCAACCACGTGGTGGAAGAGAGCATCAAAGGGGTCAGCAGCGATGTGGAGAAAGGCGACAACCTCTCCGTCGCGCTCTCGAAGAAGAAGATCTTTCCGCCCATGATGCTGCGCATGGTCGCGGCCGGCGAGTCGACCGGCCGCATCGACACCATGCTGGAGAAGATGGCGGATTTCTGGGACGAGGAAATCGAAGCGCTGCTCGACGCGCTCACCTCGCTCATCGAACCACTTTTGATTGTGTTCCTCGGGGTGATCGTAGGCGGCATCGTGATCGCGATGTTCCTGCCGATCTTCAAGCTGAACGAAGTAGTTTCGCAGAGCAAAAGCTAGGGAGAAGCTTGCTCGGTGGAAAGGAGGGCGGCTCGCAAGGGCCGCCCTCTTTATTTGCCCCTGCTCCCGCTCGTAATCGTGCTCGTGCTCGATCTGGAGGGACGACCGCCGTGTCGTCCGTGTCTGCGAAAGCACGGCAGAGCGGTCGTCCAGCCAGGCCAGCTAAGATCCTCCCGATTGGCCCCAACGTTCCCACCTCGCCGGCCCGCCGGAGTGAAATGTCTTGCTCAGCTCGCCGTGCTGCGACACGAATCCCTTTATGCCGGAGCTGGAGGAATATAAAAGCTCTGTCGCCGTCGTGGTCTCGAGTTGCGACGCTTTCTTCGATGCCTGGCGACCGTTCCAGGCGTTCTTCGAAAGGTTCTGGGCCGATTGCCCGTTCGACGTCTTCCTGCTCACGAACGAGTTGCGGGTCCGATCCGCGCGCCTCCGCCCGCTCCCGGTCGGGCCCGACCGCGGCTGGTCGAGCAACCTGCTCTTTGCCCTCGAAAAAATTGAGCACCCCTACCTTCTCTATCTGCAGGAAGATTATTTCCTCACCGCGCCGGTCGATCGCCCCCAGATGGCTCGGGATTTCGCCCATGTCATCGAGGGCGGCGCCGACTCTCTTTGTTTCCGTGCCCGTTCGGCGCCAGATCCCGGGATGCGGCCGCTGAACGACCGCTTCGGCGTCGTGCCCTTGGAATCCGACGGTCGCACCCGCTGCCAGGTAACTCTCTGGAAACGGAGCGCCCTGCAGTCGATCCTGCGCGTCGGCGAGACGGCGTGGAACTTCGAAGCCCGCGGCAGCGCTCGCACCCAGAAGATGGAGATTCTCTCATACCTCCGGCGCGAAAACGCGCCGATTCCCTACCTCATGTCGGCCATCTCGCGCGGGCTCTGGATGCCCGAGGCCATTGCCCTTTGCCGCAATTACGGGGTCACGATCGACCCCTTTTTTCGGCCGATCTTTTCCTCCTATTCCTGGCCACGCCGGCTCGGCCGGGCCGTCGGGCGAACCCGGTTGCGGCGGGCCTTGCGCGAGCACGCGGTGCGCACGATCGACTTGTCGGCATGCGACTCGTGAGGTGGAATCTAAGCAGCCGGGCGCGCGAGCTCTCCGGCGGCGACGCCATCGTCGTCTCCATCCCCAAGAGCGGTCGCACTTGGGTGCGCACTTTTGTCTGCGCCTATTTTTGCGAAAAACTGGGGCAGCCTTTTTCGCTCGAGCCGGAGCAATACGGCGCGCCGCGCCTCGTCTACACCCACGACCTTTTCGAACAGCGGACCAAAAGCAGTCGCTGGGACAAGCTGCGGGGCAAATTTCTCCTCCCGCCGGCGGAGCGAAAAGGCAAGCCGATCATCCTCCTGGCGCGCGACCCGCGCGATGCCCTCGTCTCGCTCCACGTGCAATTGACCCGACGGACCAGGGAAACGCCTAACGAACTCAAACGCATGTCCGCGAGCGAGCTGCTGCGCCATCCGGATTACGGGATCGAATCGATGGTCGCGGTCATGAACGCCTGGCTGGCGGAATGGTCGCGCCGTCACCCTTTCCTGCTTTTGCGCTACGAAACGCTGCGGACGGATCCAGCCCCGGCATTTGCTCAGCTCCTCCAACTCCTGGGCGAACAGCCGCCCGATGAGCAGGCCTTCCGCCATGCTCTGGCTTTTTCTGATTTTGGCCACATGCGCCAACTGGAAGGCGCCGGCCGCTTCGACTCGAAAATCCTTCGCGCTGGTGATACCGCCGATCCGGAATCATTCAAGGTGCGCCGGGGAAAAGTCGGCGGCTTCGCCGATGCTCTCTCGCCTAACGACCAGGCCTTTGCCGGGCAGGCGCTGGCCAATCTCGATGCCCGCTTCGGCTACGCCGCCGCGGCCGGCCCCTGATTCGTCCCGCCATCCCCAGGCGACATCCGGGGGAAAATCCCTCGGAAAACTTTTTTTAAAAATCTTCTTGTCATCTCTACTGCTGCAGTCGAGTATCAATCCATACTAATTGACTAGAGATTATGAGAACACTGCTCACAGAGATTGGTTTGGTAAGTGGTTCAGTCATCTTTTGGATCGTGGCCTTGCCCTTCGCGGCCTGCGCCTTTCCCTTCCTCGTCCTCTGGCACAAGCTCACCCGTTGGACCTCCAGCCCGACGCAACCGGCCCGCCGGCCGGCCATGGCTTAGTCCCTCAGGCTCTGCCTTGTCCTGATCTGCGATGAATCTTTCCAAACGGAGCGAATACGCCCTGCGCGCCTTGATCGATCTCGGCATCGCGCGGGAGCTGGGTCGCCCAATTCTGCAGGTCAGCGAGCTGGTGGCGAAGGAAAAGCTGCCGATCAAGTTCCTCGAGCAGATTCTCACGCAACTGCGCCAGGCCGGCTATGTCGAAACCAAGCGGGGTAAGCTCGGGGGCTACTCCCTGGCCAAACCGGCGGCAAAAATCAAGATCGGCGCGGTCATTCGTCTGCTCGACGGTCCGCTCGCTCCGATCGCCTGTGTCAGCCAAAGCGCCTACGAGCGCTGCACCTGTCCCGATGAAGCGCACTGCGGCCTGCGCATGCTCATGCTCGACGTGCGCAACGCCATCGCGCGCATCCTTGATCGCTCAACCCTGGAGCAAATAGTCGAGATCACCCTGCGCAAGATGCGCCGCGATAAGGTGACCATTCCTTTCGCCCGCCAGTCTTTTGGTTTGCAGGACCTCCTCCCGGAAGGATTAGAGCGCTCCTCTCTGTAAGTCTGACACCATGAAAGCCGGACAACCCGATTGGTTACAGATCGTACGCGAGAAGGTAGAGAGCCTGCGCTACGGCGTGGTGCAAATCGTGATTCACGATTCCCGCGTGACTTTGATCGAGCGCACCGAAAAGACGCGCATCAGCAATCCCGAATCCCCCTCAATTTCCGACCGACCAGACCCACTGGAGGCCATTCAACCTGCTAAAGCGAACTACCGAGCCAACGGAGACCGCTCTTGATGAAGATGCCTGTAGATGAAACCTGCCTCTTTCCTAAGACTACCTCTGTCGTTTGTCGGCCTGATCCTCTTCCTGCTCGGATTGCCAAGTGCTCTCTTCGCCGGTGACCAACTAGCTCCTAAATCCACTGCGCCCGTCCCGGCTGAGAAAAAGCCGGAAGCTAATCCGCTCGCCTTTTGGGCCGGACGGCTGGTCATCGATATCGAGGAAAGGATCCGGGGAGAAGTGCGCGAGAATAATCGCGACTTCGACTCATCCGCCCACGACGACAACGATGACTCCTGGCTGCTAAACCGATTCCGGCTGGGTCTCGCCCTCAAACCGGTCTCATGGCTAAAGCTCTACGGTCAGACCCAGGATGCCCGTGAAGCCTTCTCAGATCGCGCTAACATTCCAGGCGTACGCGGTGCCGAGGGCGACGATCCGTTTGACCTTCGCCAAGCCTATCTCGCCGTCGGCGATCTAAAGAAGTTTCCGCTTCTTCTGACCCTGGGACGACAAGCCGTCAGTTATGGAGATAACCGCCTGGTGGCCGACTCACGCTGGGGCAACTTTGGCCGGACCTTCGACGCCGTCCGGTTGCGTTTGGACGAGCCGCATTATTGGCTGGAGGGCTTCGCCATGCGCCCGGTCCAGATCGAGCGTCACCGGTTCGATGATAGTGACTCCGCCGATAACTTCTTCGGCGGATATTTCTCCACCAATGCCCTTCCCTGGCAGGTGACAGAATTCTATCTCTTTTATCGAGACAAAGACGATAATCAGCCAGATCTCGATCCAACGAATAAGATCAATCCGCAAGGGAGCTGGAACGGCCCGGCGGCCCGCTTTGCCACCATCGGAGCGCGGGTGAAATCACAGCCGGGCGCGCTCAGCGGGTGGGACTACACTGCCGAAGCGGTTTTCCAGACGGGAGATCTTTACCAATCCGATCGTAACTCTACGCGCTATGATCTGAACGCCTTCGCCGCCCACGTCTCATGCGGTTACACCGCTGCCCAGCTGGCATGGAAACCGCGGCTGGGACTGGAATATGACTACGCTAGCGGCGACCGCGATCCTAACGATCGCAATTCCGAGTCCTTTCAGAACCTCTACCCATCGAACCACGATAAGTATGGCTTTATGGATGAGTTCAGCTGGCGCAACATTCATGACCTGCGTTTCCAGCTCAACGCCAAACCGATCAAGAAGCTGGAGCTGGAATTCGACTTTCATGCCTTCTGGTTGGCCGATACTCATGATTATTGGTACCGCAGTAATGGTATTTCTACCTTGCGCACCAAAACGCCTGATGGACGGGACGTGCGGACGATTGGCGCAAGCAGTTTTGCCGGCGAAGAAATCGATCTTACCGCCACCTACGAGCTGACCAGGAACATCAAGCTCCAAACTGGCTACAGCCACTTCTTCGCCGGCGCCTATCTGGCCAATACCGGTACATCATCTGATGCCGATTTCGGATATGTCATGTCCACCTTCAGTTTCTAAATCAGCAAAAACACCAACCGTAACTATGAAAATAATCCATATTGTCGCACTTGTTCTCTCGTTGGGCGCAGCCAGCCTGCAGGCGGAGGAGAAAACCACCCTTCGCTTCGGCCACTTTCCAAATATCACCCACGCCCAAGGCGTGATCGCGCATGGACTGTCGCGGCAAGGAAAGGGCTGGTTTGAGCAAAGACTCGGCCCGGGGGTCGAGATTCAGTGGTTTACCTACAATGCCGGTCCCTCCGCCATGGAGGCCATCTTCGCCGGTTCGCTCGACCTGACTTATGGCGGTCAGGGCCCGGCGCTGAACGCTTATTTCAAATCGGAAGGCGAAGAGATTCGCATCATCTCAGGGGCGGCGACCGGGGGATCGGCTTTAGTCGTTAGGCGTGATGGCGGGATCAAGGCGGCGGCGGATTTCCGCGGCAGAACCATCGCCACCCCGCAGCTCGGTAACACGCAGGATATTTCCTGCCGGGCCTGGTTGAAGGCGCAGGGTTTCAAGGTGACCCAGATCGGCGGCGAGGTGCGGGTGCTGCCGGTGGCGAATCCCGATCAGCTCAGTGCCTTTCAAGGAAAGCAGGTCGATGCGGTCTGGACGGTGGAGCCGTGGGTCACGCGGCTGGAACGGGAGGGCGGCGGCAAGATCTTTCTCAACGATACCCAGGTCCAGACCACCTGGCTGGCGACGAGCGTCAAGTTCCTCGAGCAAAAGCGTGACCTGGCGAAGAAGATCGCGGCGGCCAATGCCGAGCTGACGCAATGGATCGTAGCCCATCCCGCGGAGGCGCAGAAGATTCTCGTGGCCGAGCTCAAGGAAGAAACCAAGGCCACCATCGCGCCGGAGACGGTGACGCAGGCCTGGAAGAGGATTCATTTCACCACCGAGGTCTCGCCGCAATTGCTGAGCAAGGCGGTGCAGGATGGGAAAGAGGCCGGCTTCTTCAAGGGAGCGACCGATACCTCGAAGCTGCTCGTCCTGCCCTAACGAGGAAAGAACAGGATCATTATGAAAGCCACGGAGACAATGGAAGGTCCGCCGCAAGCCAGCTCCTCGGTGCTGGAGGAGCTGCAGTTTGTGCCGCCGAGTAAATTGACGGTCGAGAAGGTCTCCAAGACCTTTGGCGGCCGTACCGGCCAGGTGCAGGCGCTCGACCGGGTGAGCATGAAAGTGCAGGAAGGAGAGTTTGTCTGCCTGGTTGGGGCCAGCGGTTGCGGGAAATCGACCTTGCTTAACATCATCGCCGGCCTGGAAAAGCCGGACGAGGGAAGCGTCGTAGCTGACGGCCGCGAAGTCGCAGATCCAGGACGCGAGCGCCTGGTCATGTTTCAGGAATCGGCGCTCTTTCCCTGGCTCGACGTGATTGGGAACGTCCTCTTCGGGCTGAAGATGAAACCCCACCTGACGAAGAAGGATCGGCGCGATGTGGCCCGCTACTATCTTGAGCTGGTCGGCCTGACGAAGTTTGAGCGCTCGAATGTGCATGAGCTCTCGGGCGGGATGAAGCAGCGGGTGGCACTGGCCCGTGCCCTGGCACCTAACCCGCGCATGCTGCTGATGGATGAACCGTTTGCCGCGCTCGACGCCCTGACCCGCGAGCAGCTCTACGGTGACTTGCAAAAAATCTGGGAAGCCCGGCGCAAGACGATCATCTTCGTCACGCATAACGTGCGCGAAGCAGCCTGTCTGGGCGATCGTGTGCTTCTTTTCTCGCCTCATCCGGGCCGGATTCGGGAGGAATTTTTCATCGATCTGCCGCGTCCGCGCGACATTAACAGCCCCGACCTGGCCGAGTACGCCAGCCGGATCATGCGATCGCTTAAGGGCTTCAAACAGAAAACGGGGAGGTAGCGGAATGAAACGGTTACTTTGGTCGCTGATCTTTTTCGCCGGACTGGTTCTGCTTTGGGAGTTCGTGGTGCGGGCGCGCATCTGGTCGCCGGTCCTCCTGCCCGCGCCGATGAAGGTGGTCGAATATCTGCAGTCGGCGGCGGCCGACGGCACCCTCTGGCAGGCCATCTGGGTTACGCTCAAGCGCTTATTGTTAGGCTACATCATCGGCTTGATCGGCGGTGTGCCGCTCGGCTTGCTCACGGCGCGCTGGAATGTGCTGCACGACACCATCGGCACGCTGGCTCTTGGTTTGCAGACTCTGCCCAGCGTCTGCTGGGTACCGCTGGCGCTTTTGTGGTTCGGACAAAGCGAAGCGGCCATGCTTTTCGTGGTCGTGATGGGAACGCTTTGGTCGGTCGTGATCGCGACTGATACCGGAGTGCGCCATGTCCCGCCGATTTATCGGCGAGCGGCCATGACCATGGGCTCGAAAGGTCTGCACATGTGGCTCAAGGTCATTCTGCCGGCTGCGCTGCCTTTCATCGTGAGCGGGATGAAACAAGGCTGGGCCTTTGCCTGGCGCTCACTCATGGCGGCGGAGATTTTCGTCACCATCCTTTCTGGCTTTGGTCTGGGCCAGCTCCTGCATTATGGACGCGAACTCAACGCCATGGATCAGGTCATCGCGATCATGCTCGTGATCGTGCTGATCGGGTTGTTGGCCGATAAAACTTTCTTCGCGCCGATCGAGCGTTTGCTCCACCGCCGCTGGGGAACGAGTCGTTAGGCTAGATGAGAAAGAAGGAGCCGGCGACGTCGATCGAGGCCTCGTGCCAGATCAAGGTCCTCAATCATCTCGGCTTGCACGCCCGCCCGGCGGCGGAGTTTGTGCGAGCGGCTAACGCCTTTCGTTCCGACATCTGGCTCGTCACGCAGAGCGGGCGCTTCTCCGCCTTGAGCCTGATTGAAGTGATGCGGGCGAATCTGGAATGCGGGGCTGGGGCCAGGCTGGAAGCGGTCGGGGTGGATGCGAAAGAGGCGGTGGAGCGCCTGGAAAGGGTGGTGCGCGAGATGCGCGATTATCTGTAGCTGTCTCCCTCTTCGCGGGCGAAGCGGCGACAGATCAGCGCAGGGGACGTGCGACCAGGATGCCGCTGTCGCTGCGGAAGCGCGCCAGATAGCTCGAGAGGCGCGAATCGATGACGACCTTGCCGTAGTTTCGCGGCGAAGAGGCGTGCATGAAATGGAGCACGCCGTCCTTTGTTCGGTAGGCGAGCCCGACGTGCGAGGTGGAATAAAGTCCCGGCCGATCCCGCGAAACAATGCCGATGATATCGCCGCTCTTGAGTTTCGATTCGATTCGGGCCACCCGGTTTTTCGGGATCTGATAGAGCGGCCGCGCCGTGACCCGCGCTTCCATCCGGCCTAACGGCGCCAGCAGCGCCGGGTTGGCTTTGAGGTAGCGATAATGTTTCCAGCCATAGGTCATCTCGTGGGCGGTGTGATTGGCTCGCACTCCGCCGAGCTTGCGGGTGAGATCGTCGACCAGGCCGCGCCGGTCGTTATCGGCCAGCCAATCTTCCAGGTAATGCAGGCGGGAGAGATATTCTCCGGTGCACTCGCCGCCGCGGTAGCGATCGAGTTCGATGTAGTGCAGGAGCCGGGCCGGCGTCCACTCGGTAGCCGGATCGTCGAGCATGCGGGCAAAGCCGAGGGCGATCTCGAAAAAGGTCCAGCAATCCATTCCCTGGAAATTGACCGAAGGCGCTTCGACCCGGTCGTCGATCTCCAGAGTGTAAGACTTGTAGCGCGTCCCGACTAGAGCGCGCCCGACCGCCGCGGTCCGCTCGCCGATGGGAAGAGATTTCCATTCGTTCGCCTGCGCCTCCTGGACCAGGTGGTTGAATTGGTCGACTCCCTTAAAGACGGTGTGGAAGGGAAGCGCCGCGGCCTCCGTGAGGCGGAGGCCGGCACTGGCGAAGAGAACGAGAAAAGCAAAAATCCGTAGAGCATCCATTTGAAAAATCTCTGGAGGGAAGCCGCACCGCGCAAGGCGGCTACTTCAACCGGGCCGGAGCCGGCACCAGGAGAACCGGCCGCTGGGCCGCTTGGAGGATTCCTTCCGTCACACTGCCCACGAGCAGGTTGTATACCGATCCGTGCCCGTGGGAACCCATCACGATCAGGTTCGCCCTGAGTTCACCTGCCGTCTTCAGGATTTCCTCCACCACCAAGCCCTCCCGCTCATGGGCGAAGACTGCGAGGCTGCTCCGGCTGATGTCTTCGCGGAGCGACTCGAGCGGGCTGCGCCCATGCTTCGGCGGCAGCTCGGTCGAACCGGGAACCATCTCCACCGGCGCGCCACCGGCCAGGCCCATCTCCGGCATTCCGATTCCCGGGTAGCCGATGGTGGCTGCGGGAAATACCGGCACCGCCGGGATTTCGCGCACGTGGACAAGGTGCAGCTCGGCCTCGAAAGCCAGCGCCATCTGCCGGCCGAGCGCAAGCACGCCTTCCATCGCGGGTGAGAAATCGACCGGGACAAGAATTCGTTTCATGGCGAGACAGCGCAGCACAGAACCGCTGCAGAAGAATGCGGGCGCGGCCCGGCACGGTCAAGCAGTTGGAAAAGGGAGGCGCGCCCGTTATCCTCACGGGTGCAGGATCTTTTTGCCGAAGCTGAACCGGAAGCCGCGCCCGCCGCGGCCGCGCCGCTTTCCAGCCGGATGCGGCCGCGGACGCTTGATGAGTTTGTCGGGCAGGAGCACATTCTCGCTCCGGGCAAACTGCTTCGGCGCGCGATCGAGGCCGATCGCCTGCCTTCGGTCATCTTTGCCGGCCCGCCCGGCACGGGCAAGACGACGCTGGCGCAGATCATCGCCGCCATGACGCAGTCGAAATTCGTCAAGCTGAGCGGGGTGGAAAGTAATGTGGCCGAGATGCGCAAAGTGGTCGCCGCGGCTTCGAACCGGCTCCGCACCTCCGGTCCGAAAACCATTCTCTTCGTCGACGAAATTCACCATTTCAACAAGGCGCAGCAGGACATCCTCCTGCCCGATGTGGAGAGCGGGAATCTGCGCCTGATCGGGGCCACGACTTATAACCCGTTCTTCTACGTCAACAGCGCGCTCGTTTCGCGATCGCAGGTATTCCAGCTGGAGTCGTTAGGGGTGGAGGATCTCGAGCGGCTGATCGATCGTGCGCTGGAGGATAAAGAGCGCGGGCTGGGGGAGCATCGGGTAAAGATGGAGCCGGAGGCGAAACGGCATCTGGCCAAGCTAAGCGACGGCGATGCCCGGAAATGTCTCAACGCACTCGAAATTGGCCTCCTGACCACTCCGCCTAACGAAGAAGGGACGGTCCACTTTACCCTCCAGGTGGCGGAGGAAAGCATCCAGACCAAGGCGGTGGTCTACGATCGCGCCGGCGATGCCCACTACGACACCATCAGCGCCTTCATCAAAAGCATGCGCGCCTCGGATGAGAAAGGCGCCATCTATTGGCTGGCCAAGATGCTGCACGCCGGGGAAGACATCCGTTTCATCGCCCGACGGCTGGTGATTTTCGCCAGTGAAGACGTCGGCCTGGCCGATGCGCAGGCCCTGCCGCTGGCGGTTGCGACCCAGCAGGCGGTGGAGTTTGTCGGGCTGCCGGAAGCGCGCATTCCGCTGGCTCACGCCACGGCCTACCTCTGCCGGGCGGGGAAAAATCGCGAAGCCTACGAGGCGTTAGGCGCCGCCACCGCTGAGGTGGAGGCGGAAAGGACCCAGCGCGTGCCGGAGAAGCTCAAGAACAAGCATTTCCCGGTCAATCCCGAACGTTAGGCGAGCCTAGGCGGCTTTTTTGCGGCCGCTCAGTTTTCCCGGAAAAGGGACCACGACCGCGTCCTCGACCTCCTTGATTTCAGGAGCGAGCTCGTAGCTCAGCTTCCCTTCAATCACTTCGAGCAAGGCCACATCGGCCAGGCCGGTGCCGGGCAGGCAGGCGACAAGCGGACGATGGCCGAGGGCGAGCTGGCGCACGCGGCGTGAGATGACGTTGACCAGCATGGTGGACTCAGGGATGACGGCTGAGGCGGCTTTGAGCAGTTGAGTTTTCATAAGGGTCGACCGACAGCGTCAGCAGCTCGCGATGAGTCTTCTCATCGACTGGTCAGGGAACCGGAGATGGTTCCTTGGAAAGCGCAGAAACTTACTCAGTTTCGGCTAGTTATGCCTAAACACAAACGCTAACTCTAGAGGCGCCAGAGCATGGTCACGAGGAGATCCACCGCGAGCAGCCAGACCAGGATGACCTGCCAGAGGCGCAGGTTGCGCGCGGCCCAGTGATCCGCCACCACTTCGGGATCGCGATCGAAGAGCCGTTTGCGGATGCGAAAGAGGTAAATCCCGGCCAGCAGCACGAGGAGGAGACAGAGGCTGAAGAAAATGCGCAGGGCAAAGACGGATTCGCTATGCGCGTGAATGACGGCGAAAAACGAAGCGTTCATCCCGGCAAAGATGGCCGCGGCCGGCGGAAGCGCAATCTCCCCGGGTTCGCCTAAGCGGCTGGTGGTGGCTCAGGGTGAAGTGGGCAGACCAATCCTGCGGCAAAGCGCGAATGAAACGCGGATCGCGGTGATAAGGCTGGAAGAAGGTGTCGGCCCGGAGATAGATCAAACGCGGATCATGCAAGGCTAAGGCGCGCTTAAGCCAGGCGAAGGCTTTCTCAGGCTCGCGGCGAAGGGCATAAACGCTGGCCACCCGCGCGGGCGAATCCTCGCCGTGGCTGCGCACCAGATGTTCCAGCGCCTTCTCCGCCTCCACTTTGGCTCCGCGCGCGCTTTGCACCAGGGCCAGAGCCATCAGCCGATGCGGCCCGCTTCCTTCCGTCCGCGCTTCGCGCAGCGCGTCGTCCAAGCGTTGTCGCGCGAGTGCGATGAGGGCGAGGAAGTAATGGTTCGTCGGCGCGTGCGGCTGCAGATCGATCGCTTTGCGCAGTGCCTGCTCCGCCTCGTCATAACGGCCCGCTTCGAGCAGGAACGAGCCGAGATTGGTCTGGAAAAGAGAAAACGCCGGGTCGAGCACGATGGCCTGTTTCTCCAGGGTGATCGCTTCCTCCAGGCGTCCCTGGTAATCGCGCACCAGGGCCAGCGTGTGGATGACGTTAGGCGAGCGCTGATCCGATTGAGCCAGCTCTTTCTCAGCCCGGGCCAGGTCCCAATCCGCGTTCATGTGCAGGTAACCGAGTGCGGCATGGGCGCGGGCGGCGTTGGGGTCGAGGGCGATGGCTTTTTGCGCCGCGACTCGCGCCTGCTCGAAAGATCCAGAACCGTCCGCACCCTCGAAATACCCGATCCGATTCCAGGCCATGGCCGTGCCGGCGTAGGCCTCGGTGAACTTGGGATCGAGCCGAAGCGCTTCCGCAAAAGCCTCCACCGCCTGCCGCGAGCTGGCCTCGGTGAATAAACTGTAATAGAACTCCCCGCGCAGATAGGCGTTATACGCCTCGATATTCTTGTTCGAGGGAGTCGCGCCCACCGGCACGTCGATGGCGAGGAGTTCGATCCGCAATTGATCCGCCACCGCTCGCGCCATCTCCTCCTGCACGGCAAAGATATCCTTCAGCTCGCGATCGTAATTCTGCGACCAGACCTGGCTGCCGTCGGAGGTCCGGACGAGCGAGACGGTGATCCGGACGCGATCGCCCGACTTGCGCACGCTACCCTCGAGCAAATGCTCCACGCCTAACGCCTGCCCGATGGCGCGCGAATCCTCCGGCCGATCCTTGAAATGGAAGGAGGAATTGCGCCCGATGACACGGAGCTGGCGGATCTTGCCCAGCCCGTTGATCAACTCATCGGTCAGGCCATCGGCGAAATACTCCTCTTTGGCCTCGCTTTGATTGACCAGAGGCAGGACGGCGATCGAGTGGTCGCTAGGCGCAGAATCGGTTAGGCGGGCGGAACGAAACCAGAAAAGTCCCGCCGCCAGCAGCCCCAGCACCACGATCAGCGCGGTCAATTTCCGTCCCACCCGTCGCGGCAATTTTTCGTTAGGCGATGGTCCGTCGGTCCGTCGGATTCCCGCCGGCGTGAGATCGAAAGCCCAGGCCAGGACGAGAGCGATGGGAAAGCCGAGGCCGAGAACGACCAGGAGCACGCGCATGAGCCAGAGCGGCGCGCCTAAGGGCGGCGCCACGGTGGAGACGAGCTGGATGAGAAACCAGGAGCCGACCGCGTAAGCCGCCGCCACCTTGTAAACGCTGCGCCGTTTTAACTCGGCAAAAAATCGGCGCAGGCGGGTGGCGTTCATGAAGGGGAACAGTTTCTCCTGCGGAGCGGCCGCCGTCGAGAGAGACGCGCAGCGGCAGCTGGCGAAAAGGCGTCCCGTGACGAAACTAGCGGCGTGCAAAGACAGGCGGCTCTGAGCAACGAAGCGCTTTTCCAGCGGCTGCATCCGCGTCTCTCGCAATGGATGCGCGCCACCTTCGGGCGGTTCACCGACGCCCAGTTGCGCTGCGTCCCGGCCATTCTGGAGCGCCGCTCGATTCTGCTCACGTCGCCGACCGGGAGCGGCAAGACCCTGGCCGGGTTTCTCGGGATTTTCGATCAGCTCCTGCGCCAGCTCGAAGCCGGCACGCTATCGTTAGGCGTGCATTGCCTTTACGTCTCGCCCCTGCGCGCGCTGACCTACGACATCGGGAAGAACCTGCGCGGGCCGATCGTGGGGATGGGCCTGGAAAAGGAGCTGCTGGTGCATGTGCGCACCGGCGATACCAGCAGCAGCGAGCGGGCGAAATTTCGCCGCAAACCCGCCCATTTTCTCGTCACCACGCCGGAGAGTCTGGCCGTCATGCTGGCCCAGGAAAGTTATGCCGCGCACCTGACCAGCTGCCGTTTCGTCATCGTGGATGAGCTCCATTCCTTCGCCGGGAACAAGCGCGGGGTCGATCTCTCCCTCGCTCTCGAGCGGCTGGAGGAACTGGTTGCTTTGCCTAACGAAGATAGAAACCCGCTCTGCCGCATCGGCCTTTCCGCCACCGCCGCGCCGATCGAGCTGCTGGCCCGTTTCCTGGCCGGGGGCGATCGTCCCTGCCTTATCGCCGAGGCCAAAGTGGAGAAGGAATCGATCGTGGAAGTTTTCTCGCCTATCCGGCGCAAACCGTATCCGCCCGCCGGCTACACCGGCAGCCGCCTTTACGCTGAGCTGGCCGAGTTCATCCGGACTCGTCGCTCCGTCATCGTCTTCACCAATGTGCGCTCGGCGGCCGAACAACTCGGCCTGCACCTGAAAGAGCTGCTGCCGGAGTTGGCCGATAAAATCGAGATTCACCACGCCTCGCTCGATCGCAGCGTGCGGGTGGAAGTGGAAGACCGGCTGAAGAACGGCGAGCTGCGCGCGGTCGTCTGCTCGACCAGTCTCGAGCTCGGGATCGATATCGGCGCGGTCGATCTGGTCGTGATGGTGGCGACGCCGAAGGGCGTTTCCCGCGCCATCCAGCGCATCGGGCGCTCCGGGCATTCGCTCAACACCAGCAGCCACGGGGTGCTGGTCGCGACCAACATCAACGACCTGGTGGAGGCGACCGCCACCGCGCAACTCGTTAGGGAATCGATCCTCGATCCCATCCAGGTGCTGGAAAAGCCTAACGACGTTCTGGCCCAGCACATCGTCGGCATGGCTGCGCTGGCTCCGATCGCGGTTGCCGATGCTTTCGCGATCGTGAGGCGGGCTTATCCGTTTCGGGAGCTGGAGCGGGATGAATTTGAGCACGTACTCGAATATCTGACCGGCGGCGGGGAGTCGCTGCAACGGCAGTACACCGGTCTTTTCGGCAAAATCGCCATCGCCGATGGCATCATCTCGCTCGCTCACCCGCGCGTGACGCGCGAGTTCCTGGTTAACATCGGCACGATTGTCTCAGAAGGGTTCGTCAGCGTCCTGCTCGGGCGGCGCCGGCTCGGTTCGGTCGAGGAGGGATTCATCAAGCAACTGCAGGTGGGCGATCTGTTTGTCCTCGGCGGCCGAGTCGTTAGGCTGGTCGAGACGGGGGTGCAGGAAGCCTATGTCGAGCGAGCCGATGGTCATCTCCCGACCATCCCGCGCTGGAACGCAGCCAAGATGCCGCTCACTTCCGGGCTGGCTCGGGCGGTGCGCAGTTTGCGGGCGGAATTGGATCGGCGTTTGCGCGAAGCCGGCGAGGAAGCGGCGATCGATTGGCTGGTCGAATCGTATCAGATCTCGCTCGCCAACGCCCAGCCGATCGTGGAATTCTTCCGCGCTCAGCTCGCCATCTCGGAAATTCCGGTGCCGGGCAAGCTCCTGATCGAGCTTTACCGCGAGGGCGAGCATTCGCATTACTTTTTCCACGCCCTCATCGGGCGGAGCGGAAACGACGCGCTCTCCCGCATCGTGGCCTGGCGAGTGCAGGATCGAATCGGCGGCAACGCCTTGGTCACGATCGATGACTACGGATTTCTCCTGACCCTGCGGCGGTTTCAGGAGCTGCCGCTGGCGCAATTAAAGAGCTGCTTCCGGCGCACGGAAGCGGAGGAGGATTTACACGCGGCTCTGCGCGGGTCGGAGCTGGTGAAATGGCAATTCCGCGGGGTGGCGCAGACTGGATTAATGGTCCCGCGCAATCTTCCCGGCCGCGAACGCAAGCCGCGCCAGCTGAGCTGGAGTTCGGAGGTTTTGTTTCGCGTGCTGGAGCAACACGAGCCGGATCATCCGCTGCTGGAGGAAGCGTATCGGCAGGCGATGCATACCTTTCTCGATGCCGAAACTGCCTACGCCTTTCTCGAGGAAGTGCAGAGCTTCGAGTGGAAATTGCGCGAGCTGCCGGTGGTGTCGCCCTTTTCCTTCCCGATCTACGCCAGCAAGATCAAGGAGAACATGATGCTGGAGGACCCGGCGGCGGCGCTGGAGCGGATTTATTTTGAGATGTATTCCCGGGTCGAGCAGGTGACTGGAAATCCTTCTCCAGCTCTTGCTCCTGATCCTGCTCCCGACATCGCGGAGGTTTCAGGGAAGATTATGAGCAGGAAAGGGGAACGTGAGCTTTAAGGATCATTTTTCGCGACAGGCGACAGAGTATGCACAATTCCGGCCGCAGTATCCGCGCGGGCTCTTTGCGTCCATCGCCGCGCACTCGCCTAACGACGAGTTCGCGCTCGACCTCGCCACCGGCAATGGGCAGGCCGCGGTTATGCTGGCGGATTTCTTCCAGCGCGTCATCGCGCTCGACGCCAGCGCCAGCCAGATCGCGAGCGCGCAGCCTAACGAACGGGTGGAATACCGAGTTGCCCCGGCCGAGGCGACCGGATTGCCGGTGCACTCGGTCGCCGCGATCACCGTGGCGCAGGCGCTGCATTGGTTTGACCTGCCGGCCTTCTACGCGGAAGCGCGCCGGGTCCTGCAACCGGATGGAATGCTGGCGGTGTGGGCTTACAATGATCTCCGGATCTCTCCCGCGCTCGACCCGATCGTGAGGCGGTATCACGACGAGATCGTTGGCCCATTCTGGCCGCCGGAGCGCAAGCTGGTCGGGCGCCCTTATCTCGAGCTGCCCTTTCCTTTTGCCGAAGTCGAGGCGCCGCCTTTTCAGATCGAAGTGCGCTGGTCGCTCGCTCATCTGCTTGGTTACCTGCGCACCTGGTCGGCGACCCAGCGTTACCTCGCGGAGAAAAAGAGCGACCCGGTCCTCCTGATCGAGCGGGAGCTGGGAAAAGCCTGGGAAAACCCGGCCGAGGAGAGAATGGCGGTCTGGCCGCTTACGCTCCGGATCGGCCGCGCCTGAGCGGTTGTTTTCCTGGCCGGACCAGGGTAGAATCTGGCCTCCCAAAAAAACGGGGGCGTACTGGTTTCGACTGATTGTTTGAAGCGCAGGCGGCATGTCGAGGATGGTTCGTTGGCCTCGTTAAAATCCGGACCAAAAAAAATAAATGCAGATCACCAAGATCTCGCTCTCGCGGCTTAATTGACTGCGATGTCCCGGGCTGGACGCCTGCTACGGCTCGGGATATGGACAGCAGGCTAATCGGACGGCGGAGTGACCGCGCCGGACGGTGAAGGAATTTCGTGGTGGCTCGATGGACGGCGTGTGCCGGTGCAACGTCCGACCATCTAAAAATAATCATCGGCTACACATGTAGAAGCCCGCGGGGACAGCGATTAGGACAGGGGTTCAACTCCCCTCGCCTCCATTTCTGATTTTCGACGGGTTCCGCCGGGGTTCGCTCGGCAGGATCGATAGCAGGACACCTCCGCGAGCGTCTGCCGCGTTCCACTCCCGTGCTCCGCTAATCTTATCCCGACCTCTTGTTTAGCCAGATGGGTCATCATGCCGGAGAAGCTTTCTCCTCGGGACGAGCGGAGTCCGCCTTGCCCAGGCCCATCCCACCTCCGGTAGCGCAACCGGGGGTTTTGAGCCCGATCGGCGGCGCCATCCTTGACTGCCACCGATAGAAAACGGTAACCTCGGCGCTGCGTGAAAACTCTAGCCAATCCATTCCCGACCAGCACGGGAGCCTTTCTCACCACGCACTGGAGCGTGGTGCAGGAGCTCTCCTGGCCAAGCGGGCAATTGGCGCCAGAGAAGTCTCGCCAGGCGCTGGCGCAACTGTGCCAGGATTATTGGCCGCCGCTTTACCGCTTCATCCGCCAGCGCGGTTACAGCCGGCACGATGCGCAGGATCTGACCCAGGGATTCTTTGCCTACCTGCTCGAGAAACAGGCCTACTCGCGCTGCGATCGGAGCAAAGGGAAGTTCCGCACTTTCCTCCTCGTCCTGCTGAAGCGATACCTCGGAGCGATGCACGCTCACCAGGGGCGGCAGAAGCGCGGTGGCGATCGCGCGCTGGTGTTTCTGGACGATCGCGGGTTCAGCGCGGTGGAGGGCGTGGAAGAGGAGAGAGCTTTGCTGACCGCGGCGCCACCCGATGAAGAGCGCGCTTTCGAGTGGAATTGGGCGACCGCACTGGTTTCGCGGGCGATGGACGCGCTCAAGGAGGAATACTCCAGTGGGCAAAAAGCCCGGCTTTTTAACGAGCTGCTGCCGTTCCTGAGCGGCGGGGTCGGCCTGCCGACGCACGAAGGGACGGCGGCGCGTCTGGGGGTGCCGCTGGAGACTTTGCGCAGTCATCTTTTTCGTCTGCGCGCCCGCTATCGGGCACATCTCAGGGCCGAGGTCCTGCGCACGGTGCCGATCGAACGCGATATTGATGAAGAATTGCGCTACCTCTGCCGGGTGTTATTGGCCGGAGCGACGCGATAAGGCCGGAGAGAGGGCCTGCAATCATGCCTTCGCCGGTTCAGAATAAGACCCTGACCTGCGAACTGTGCGGCGCGCCGCTGCAGAGCCGGGCGGGCGAAGGCGATTGCCTGCAATGCCTTCTGCGCACCGGGCTCGAATCCGAGAGCGGTGAGGAGAATGATTTCCCTAACGAATCAAGGACGCTTCATTATCATCACTACGAAATCCTGACTCGGCCCGATGGCTCGCTCTGGGAGCTGGGGCGGGGCGCGATGGGTGTGACCTATAAGGCCAAGGACGTCAACCTGCACACATCGGTCGCGCTCAAGATCATCAACGCCCGGTTCTCCACCCGCTCCGATGCGCGTCGCCGGTTCCTGCGGGAAGCCCAGGCCGCGGCCCGGCTGCGTCACCCGAACGTAGCCAGCGTCTTCCATTTCGGCGCCATCAATTCTCTGCCCGGGCCGGAAGACGGCGCCGGGGAAGCTGAGGATGCGGCGGAGACGGGCGACTGCTTTTATGCGATGGAATACATTGCCGGGGAAACGCTGGAGGCCCGGCTGAGGCGGGATGGAGTTCTCTCGCCCCGCCAGGCCCTGGTCATCGCGCGAGAGGTCACGCGCGCGCTGGCTGCGGCGGAGAAGCGCGGTCTGGTCCATCGGGATCTGAAGCCCTCGAACATCATGCTGGGGGAAGAAAGCACCGCGGAAGAGGCGGCGGTGAAAGTGATCGATTTCGGACTGGCCCAGGCTGGCCTCGAGCCGAGCGCGAGCGGGGCGCCGGAGCCGTTTTTAGGCACGGTGGCCTTTTCCAGCCCGGAACAGCTCGCGGGCCGTCCGGTTGACGTCCGGGCGGACATATACTCGTTAGGGGTAACCCTGTGGTATTCGCTCACCGGCCAGGTGCCGTTCCCGGAACGCTCTTCCGGGAAAGATCGGGAAGCAGCGATTAACGTTCCGCTGCCGGTGGCCCAGCTATCGGTTCGAAAAACCCCGCCGCGTCTCATCTCTCTGCTCGAGTCGATGCTGGCCGCCGCGCCGGAAGATCGCCCGGCCTCGGCCGCAGTCCTGGCAAGTGAGGTGCAGGATTGCCTGGAGGCACTGGAGCCACGGCGACTCGCCCTGAGTGGTGGGCGAGTCTGGGCTCTGGGCGGTGGTTTATCGGCCGCCGCGGCCTTGGTCTGGGCCGCCTTTTATTTCACCGCTGCTCCAGTGCCTAACGACAAGTCGATCGCGGTCCTCCCGTTTCGCAATTTGAGTCAGAATCCGGCCAATGCCTTCTTTGCCGAAGGGGTGCAGGATGATCTCCGTTCGCGGCTGGTCAAGGTGCACGATCTGCGCGTAATCAGCCGGCTCGGCAGTGCCCGTTACCCCGCCGATGCTCAGCACGATGCGAAAGCGATTGGTCGCGATCTCGGAGTGCGCAATCTGCTCGAGGGCAGCCTGCGCCGCGTCGGCGATCGGATTCATCTGCACGTGGCGCTGATCGATACGCGCGATGGTCATGAGATCTGGTCGGAAGGCTACGACCGCCGGCTGGCGGACGCGATCAACCTGCAGGGTGAGCTGGCCGGCGCGGTCGCGGACGCGCTCGACGCCCGGCTCAGCCCGCAGGAAAGCGCGGGAGTGAGGGCGGCCTCGACTTATAATCCCGACGCCTATGTGCTTTATCTGCGGGGACGGAAATTCGAGAATTCACCTAGCTTTTCCATCTCCGATTTCGAGGCGGCACAGACCCTTTATCGCCAGGCGATCGCGCTCGACCCGGGCTTTGCCCTCGCCCATGCGCGGCTGGCTTCCACCCTGGGGCTCCTCTACCGCTATCGGGGACCGAGCGAGGAGGTAAAGGAGCAGGCCTACGCCGAAGCAAGGGAAGCGGTGCGCCTCCAGCCCGGCCTGGGCGAAGCGCATCTGGCCAATGCGCTCTGCGCCTATCGCATCGATCGTAACTTTGAGCGGGCCATGCCAGAGCTGCGAAAGGCGAACCGCCTCTTGCCTAACGACCCTGAGGCGAACAGTTTCATGGCGTTTGTTCATCGCCGCCGCGGCCAATGGCGGGAGGCGCGCAATGAATTGGAGCATTGCCTGGCGCGGGATCCTAACAATGCCACCTATGAGGAAGAGCTCTATACTACGGCCTATCTGTTGCGCGATTGGCGGGCGGCCCGTGCCCACGCCCTGCGTGCGGAAGAGCTGGCCCCGACGCTGCCATTGCTGAAGGTGCAGCGGGGACTGGTCGATCTCTGGCAGAATGGCGACCTCGCTCCCTTACAGGCGGTCTTTGCCGGGCTCTCCGGCTACGGCGACGCCGAAGGAACCCTCGCCTGGATGCGCTGGGACGCGGCTATGCTGGCGCGGGATTTCAGCGCCGCTCAGGCGGCGATCGACCGGTTTCCCTTTGAGACGCTCTCTTCCGTCTACAGTGCGCCGGTGCCGAAGAGTTACATGGAGGGCTGCATTGCGCTTGCTCAGGGTCAGACGACGCTGGCCCGGGAGAAGTTTGAGCTGGCCCGGCCGGCACTGGAGGCGGAGACGCTGGCTCATCCCGAAAACGCGCTGCGGCATGGCCGACTGGGCCTGCTCTTTGCCTATATGGGCCGCAAAGCTGACGCCCTGCGCGAAGGTCAGCGTGCGGTCGAGCTCCAGCCGATGGCGGAAGACGCCTTCGATGGACCGGAGAATGTCAGTAACCTCGCTTTGATCAACGCCTGGGTGGGCGACAGGAATAAGGCAATCTCGATGATTGAATCGCTCCTGCGGCAACCTGGTGGCGTGTTCTTCTATGAAGCCAGCATAAGTCAGGCGGAACTGCGTCGGCGCTGGCAATGGGATCCACTGCGAAAAGATTCGCGGTTTCAGAAAATCCTGGCAGGGCCGGAACCGTCCACTGAATACTAATCCGCGGCCGTCAAACATGAACTTTCCGATAAAGAGCAGCGTTCCGGTTTGCGAACAATGCGGAGCGCCCATGCTGCGCTCCGGATGGGAAGAAGGCTGTCTCCCCTGTCTCCTGAGAACCGGCTTTGGGGGTGAGGGTGACGAGATTTTTGCCCTACCTAACGAGACTAGCAGAAAGCGCTATCAACACTACGAGATTCTAAACCGTCGGGATGGTTCGCGGTGGGAACTCGGGCGGGGCACGATGGGAGTGACTTTTAAGGCGCGGGATGTGAATCTCGATACCGTCGTCGCCCTCAAAGTCATCAGCCCACGCTACTCGGCATGGCCCGCGGCGCGGCTCCTATTTTTGCGCGAGGCGCAGGCGGCGGCCGGGCTGCGCCATCCTCACGTGGCGAGTGTCTTCCATTTTGGCACTGTCCCGGCGGCTCCGGTGATCTCTGGTGCGGAAACCGGGGCAGACGAAGGTGAATGCTTCTACGTGACCGAATTTGTCGACGGGGAATCGCTCCAGGATCGCCTGCGGCGAAGCGGTCCTCTGGCCCCGCTGGAGGCGCTGGAAGTGGCCCGGCAGGTCGGGCGGGCGTTGCTCGCGGCCGGGAAAAAGGGGTTGGTCCATGGCGATCTCAAGCCGTCCAATATTATGCTGTCGGCGGGGGAGGATTATCTGGCCGGCAGCGCTCGATCGCCCGGGACGGCGGGGCCTTGGGTCAAGATCATTGATTTTGGTCTGGCCAAAGTGGAAGCGGAAGCAGAGGCCGGGTTGCTAACGAGCGTGTCCTTCGCCAGCCCGGAGCAAAAGGCGGGAGATAAAATCGATGCTCGCTCCGACATATACTCGTTAGGGGCGACGCTCTGGTATGCCGTGAGCGGAGAGCTGGCGGCCGATGGAGCACAGGGGGAGCCGCCCCTGCTCGACCCATTGCGGGAGCGAAAGGTGCCGATCTGTCTGAGCAGGCTTTTGCAGACGATGCTGGCCTACCGACCCGAGGATCGTCCGGCTACCGCCTTCACCTTAAATGCAGCCCTGGACGATTGCCTCCGGCAAATGACCGGCGGCGGCCGTCCCACTTGGCTAGGCCGCGGCGGTCGTGCTTCAGCCCCGATAGTCATGGGAGTGGCTGCCGTTTTGATCGCCCTGGCGATTTTCCTGTTGCCGGCCAGGGACAAGACGAACCCAAAATCGCTCGCCGTTCTGCCTTTTCGCAATTTGAGCGTCGACCCGGCCAATGCCTTCCTGGCCGAGGGCGTGCAGGACGACATCCTTTCTCGCCTGGTTAAGATTCGTGACTTGAAAGTGATCGGTCGCGCCGGCACCGCAGTCTATCCCGCGAATGCGCCCCGGGATTTGGGGGCGATCGGGCGAGCGCTGGGGGTGCGACATCTTTTGGAAGGCAGTCTGCGGCGTGAGGGGAACAGGGTGCGGCTGCACCTTTCGCTGATCGACACGCGAGACGGGCATGAGGTGTGGTCGGAAGGTTACGACCGAGCGCTGGCTGATGCGATCCACCTACAAGGTGAGCTGGCAGGTGAGATTGCCGCCGCCCTAAACGCTACTCTAAGCCCAAAGGAGAAAAGAAGCGTTCTTTCCCGACCGACCGGCAACTCCGATGCCTACGTCCTATTCCTACGGGGGCGCAAATTTGAGAAGAGCCCGGGATTTGCAATTTCGGATTTTGAGCAGGCGGAGGTGTTTTACAAGCAGGCGGTGGCGGTGGACCCCCAATTCGCTCTCGCGCATGCACACCTGGCCATGACCTTGGAGTTACTCTATTGCTTCCGGGGACCTAACGAGAATCTGCAAAGGGAGGCGTGGAGGGAAACCACCGAGGCGATTCGGCTGCGGCCGGATCTAGGCGAAGCCTCTCTCGCTCGAGGGCTATATTTTTACCGCATCGAACGCGATTTCGAGCGGGCTGTCCCCGATCTGCAGATGGCGCAGCGTCTCTTGCCCGGTGACACCGAGGCGGAGGCGACGATGGCGTTCATCCAACGCCGACAAGGAAAATGGAAACGTGCACGAAGTGGGCAGGAGCGTGTGCTCCAGCGCGAACCATTCGATAAACTCTACGAGCACGAACTTTACGCCACTGCCACTCTCCTGCGCGACTGGCCGGCTGCCATTCATCACATCGAGCGTGCCATGGCGCTGGCTCCCGGAATGACACCCTTCAGAGCTGAACGGAGCTTGGCCGTCCTGTGGCAGAGTGGGAATCTTGAGCCATTGCAACAATTCCTCGAACATTTGCCTGCCTATGGTGACCCCGAGGGCAACGTCGCGTGGGCGCGGTGGGATTGCGCGATGCTTGCCCGTGATTTTCCAGCGGCGCGCAGGGGCCTCGAAAGGTTTCCCAATCCTGCTCTCCCGTCGGTCCTGAGCGCTCCGGTGGCGAAGGCTTATCTGGAAGGCTGCGCCTGGCTGGCGCAGGGCGACCAGACCAGGGCGCAGGAGCGTTTTGAAGTGGCCCGGCCTGCCATGGAGGCGGCGGCGGTTGCGCACCCCGACGATAGTTTGCGGCACGCGCGTCTCGGTCTGCTTTATGCCTACATGGGCCGGAAAGAGGATGCGCTGCAGGAAGGCGGGCGGGCCGTTCGCCTGGTCCCGGTGACGAAGGACGCGATCGAGGGCCACTTTCGCCTTTGCAATCTCGCCCTCATTCACGCTCGCGTGGGCGATCGCGATCGCGCGTTAGCCATGATCGAGCACCTCTTGCGTGAGCCGGGATGTGTCTCGCCTCTCGACGAAGCGAGCATGAGCCTGTGGGATTTACGGCTCCGCTGGCAATGGGATCCGCTGCGGAGCGATCCACATTTTCAGGAAATCCTCGCGGCCCCTGAGCCCGCCACTGTCTACTAGGCCTGCGCCATTTCCCCTTTGCCGCACGCCAGTTTTTTCGGCGGCCGGCAAAATTTTCCGCAACGTGCCGCAGGATTTAGGCATGGAAAAGATAGAGACACCTAGTTGTCAGGTACCAATGGCTAGTCCCCGGATCGAGAAGATCCGAATGCCTGGAGGCGCGTGTGAGCGCCTTCAGGCAGGGCGGGTGCGAAGCGCCGCCCAAATTCCCCAGAAAAAGATCAGGCCGGAAGATCAGCTAACTCTCGCCGCACCGGGACCGGCTTTTCCAGCCGGCTGCGCCAGAGATGCGGCGGGAGCAGTCCGATCATCATGAAGGCGAGCTGGCTGGCGCAAAAAATGATCAGCCAGGGAAAGGCGCTTTCCATGAAGCCGTAGGAATGCAGGCCGATGCCGAGCATGTTCACCCCAAACCAGGACCAACTGGTGACGATATTGCCGAAGACGGCCATGACCATGAGGCCACGTTGCCTGACCAGCCCGCCCCACCGCGCATGCAGGATGATGGCGTTCCAGAGCACGATGAGCAGCGCCCCGTTTTCTTTCGGGTCCCAGCCCCAGAAACGACCCCACGATTGATCCGCCCAGATCCCGCCCAGGATGGTGCCGACGAAGCTGAAGAGAGTTGCGAAACAGACGATCCCGTAGACCATGCGACCGAGCGCCTGAGCAGTAGGGCGATCGAGCGAGGGAGTGAAGGCGCCGCGCACGATGTAAGTGAGAGCGAGGAAGCCGGCCAGGAAAGTCGAGGCGTAGCCGAGCGTCACACAGACCACGTGGGTGGCCAGCCAGCCGTTGGTGTCGAGCACGGCCCGCATCATCTCCATCGTGTCGCCATCCATCGAGAGATGATGCGCGATGAGCAAAGTGATGAAGCCGATCATGGCGGCAGTCGCGCTCCCGATCCCGTTGCGGAAAAAGCGCTCCAGGAAAATGCCGAGCAGGACCGCCCCCCAGCCGATGAAGACGGCGGAAGAATAAAGATTCGTCACCGGCGGCCGGCCCTCCAGATACATCCGCGTGATCAACCCGCCGGTATGCAAAAAAAAAGTAAACCCCAGCAGCGCCAAAGCGTAGCGGCCTAACGTCTCCGGCCAGATCAGCCACGACCCGGCGGCGAGGATGAAGATGAGCACGTAGATCACCATCGCGCTGTAAAACGGCTGCAATTGGTTAAAGACCGCCTCGACCTTGGCCTTCCAAACGCGCCCGGGCAGATCGCGCTGCAACTGCGCCGCGTAATCGTCCAGCGTGCGATTGAATGCCGCCGGATTGTTCGCTGCGTAGGCCGTCGTCATGCTGGCCCAGGCCTGGACCGCGGGATGCATCCTGCCGTCGGTCAGGAAGGTGAGCAGGCTCTCGCCCATCCGGCGCCATTGCAGCGGGTCGTCGTTAGGCGGGAAGGGCGGGATCGGGAAAAAATACCCGGTTTCGGCTAGAAACCCGAGACTCTGCAGCGCCTCGGCCGAGATGCCGCTGTTCATCGGCACCGGTGAGGGATGAATGTTCTGCCGCAGATCTTCGACCTGGCTCTTGAAGTCGACCGTGCCCTTCACTTCCAGGCTGTTGGCCAGCCGATGGTAAAGGGTGAGCCGCTCAAATAACTTGATGATGTCGCGCTGAAAGGAGGAGCGGAGCTGCGCCTCCACCTTCTGCGCCAGTGCCGCCTGCTTCTCCATCTCCTGTAGGTGCGGCACGAATTCGCTGAAGGAAAAATATTTCCCCGCATCCGGTTTCCAGCCCAGCGCGGTCAGCGTTTCTGCGTTCCGAATCACGAACACTTTACGCTGATCGGCTTGCGCCGGCTTCATCATCACCTCGGCCAGCCAATCCATCGGCGTGAGCGAACCCTCTTCCGTGGCGACGGTTTGGTTGCCGTGGATAATGAGGAGCGAATTCCGCGCGACGGTGTCGAGCGGCTTGATCCGGCCATTTAGCAGCACGGGCAACCGGGCAAATTTCCGCAGTTCGAATCCGCCCCGCCGATCACGCTGGAAAAGCGGCGCGACGACGTAGAGGAGCGTCGCCGCCAGGACGAGCCAGAGAATCCAGGGACGCGACCTGTTCATCGGGCCCGCTTTCTCACAAAGCCAAACAAGTGCATCGAGAATTGCACCAGCAGACCGGCCGCGACCAGCCCGCAGGCGATGTAAGGCAGGAGCATGGCCGGATTTTTCACCACCTGCAGGATGGTGGTCTTGTCATTGTTATCGAAGCCCGACTGGTAAAAAGTGTAGCCGCGATAGCGCAGCGGATCGTTCATCGAGATCAGCGCCTCGCGGTTTTCGTTCCGTTCCAGATCGACCAGGCGCACCCGGCTGGAGAAGTTTTTCGGGATCTCCGTCCCGGCATAACGATCATGTGCAAAATCGAGCAAAGTGAGGGCGAACTGTTTGTAGAAACGCCGCTGCCGCATGACCAGTTCGTAGTGATGCCCATCGACGGTGAACGACTGCGGGTCGGGAATCGCATTGGAGACGAGCCATGTGCCTAACGAACCCTGGGTCCCGTCCACTTCGACATAGGCCGCGCTCAGATCCCGCTCGTCATCTTTCACCGTGCGGGGCGCTTCCGCGACCGCGATCCTGGGCCCAAAACCGTTGCTCGCGAGCGACGGCGGCGCCTGCGGCACCTGCGTGCGCATGGCCAGGTGCGCGTTGCCCATGAACTGCCGGATCTTGATGGTGAACGGCAAAGTCACGTTCTGGATCGTCCCGCCGCGCGCCAGGATTGATTCTGGAATGGACACGACCTGATCGAAATTTGGGTCGGTCTTATCGACCACAGCCAATTCTACTTCGCGAGGCGCTTCGGAGTAGCCGGCGGTCTGCCCCTCGTCGATTCGCATCTGCGTCTCGCGCGCGAAGAGGCCGGTCAGGAGTTGCCCGATGAGGAGGAGGATAACGCCGAAGTGCAGCAGGATGATCCCGATTTTCTTCTTGGTGAATTGAAAGCGCACGGCGTGGGCCGCGATCAGGTTGACCAGCAGAACGCTGCCGAGCAAATAGCCGCCGGGCAAGATCGGGATATGCCAGCCGGAGCCGGGAGGCGACCAGAAGATGATGAGGCTTTGGAAATAACGGGCCTGGACCGCGTGAATGCCCAGATGCACCTGGGCCAGGGTGCCGAGAAAGACGAGCAGCATCCCAAAGCCGAGACAGACCACCGTCAGGCGCAGCGAGGAGAGGATTCGCAACGGCGACCTGAGTGGAAAGGGACGGATGACGGCTTCGCTCACGAGTTCAGAAATGACGAATGGATGGCAAACGACGAAAGAAGATCGAAAAGCGAAGCTCGGGACCAAAATGCGCCGTGCCCGCTTCTTGCGAGTTCGACCTTGGTCATTCCATCGTTCTTCATTGGTCCTTCCCTTCTAGGGAATTTTCAACCCGCGCAGAAAATCGATGAATGCGCTCTTTTGCGCCGCGACCGTCCCGTCCTCCCCCGTCATCTTGATGAACCAGGCATGATCGGCTTCATCCAAAATCGCAGCCAGGATTCGTTCTTTCTGGCCTTTAATCGGTCCCTCGCTCACCAGGTCGACGAGGAGGAAATTATGGCCGTTAGCCGAGATATGCTCGGCCGATTTGGCCAGCCCGTTTTCGTCGATCGGGGCGAGCTGTAACTGCCCGCGCCAGCGATTCACATTCGCCAGATCGCCGCCGGCCATGCCGGGCAGGGAGACGACCGAAATGTCTGTTTCTTTTCCGTCCGGCGAGGTGCTTTTGAAACTGGCCAGCCGCATCGGGGTGAGCGGCTTTTCCGTCCAGCCCGGCGGGAGAGAATATTGCACCGGGCCACCTGGCTCCGGCTCGACCGGCGGCGGCGTGGGGGCATTGGTCTCGCTGCCACCGGGGTTTGGGTTCATCGGTCCGGCCCCGGCCATCGCCGGCCCGACTCCTTCCTGATGAACGCTCTGGAGGAATTTCTTATAAGGTTCGCGCTGCGACTCGACCAGGGCCTCCGGCCCCATCATTTTAAAAAACCAGGTCTCGCCGCCGGCGGGGAAAATACCGCCTAGGATTCGCGCCTTGCCGCCTTGTTTCTCGATCGGCTGTTCGCTTGCTAGATCGACGAAGAACATGTCGCGCCCGCCCACTTCCATTGGTGTTCCCGCCTGCACCACATCCGTGATCGGGGCCAATTTCAACTGGCCGCGCCAGCGGTTCACGTTCGCGAGCAGGCCGCCCGCTTCGGCCGGAAACGAGATCACTGAGACATCCGCGGTCTGCCCATCCTGGCCATGTACCAGGAAGCTCCCCTTACGAAATCCGGCGGCCGGCTGCTCGTTCCAGCCCGGCGGCGCGGTCCAGTGCACCGGCACCGTGTTCGCCGCGACGGGCGGCGGGGCGGGATTATCGGCCTGGCTCAGCATGGAAGGAGGCGCGGTTTCCTTCGGGATTCGATAGACCGTGATCTGATCGTTGCTCCGGTTGCAGCCGGCGCCGGTCAGGAACACGGCGGCACCGAGCAAAGCCCTAACGAGAGGACGTGGATTGAAAAAGAGAAGCTTCAAGGTGCAGGTGCGAAGTACCCGTCGCCCGCGGGCGATGTCAAGGGAGGAGCCGCCCGCCACCTCGCCGGTGGAGAGAGAAACAGGATCACTCTGGCGCGGGCAGGCGAAATTTTCTCAGCCCTGAGCACGCTTTTTGCATCAGGAAGAAGGGTGGGATACGAGGTAAACCGTGAGAGCCTGCAAAAGCGTGACGTCCGCATGTGGCGTCACCTCTTTCTAAGCATTGCCGGCGCGCAGTGCGCATCCACGGAAGCGCCGACAAGATCGCCCGCGGCCTGCACCACCGCGGGCGATTCTATGTCGGCTCTCTTTTCGCGCGCCTGATTTTCTTGCTCGAACCGATCGGGTCGTGACGCAGCGGCGCCCGCTTTTGGCTGGGAAGAGCACCTCTCTGCGAGGGAAAACTGCTTCCCAAAACAGGGAAGAAAATGCTATAAAATCCATAAATAACATTAAAATGCATTTCTTTTCCTGCCTTCGTCGCCTCCAGACGATCATCGCCTTCGGAGCGACTCTCGCTCTTGGCGCCTGCCAGCCGCAGAAAGTCGTTCTCATTCCGAGCGAGAACGACCTTGTGGTCCTCAATGGCTGTGTCATCTCCGCCTGTAATTACCTCGCCGTGGTGGAAACCCAGCACAGCCTGGAGGCAAACTTTTGGGCCAAGATCCTTCTCGTCCGCTACAAGGATCATCCGGCCGGTCACGCCTATTGCGTCTGGGAAACCAAAGGCACCATCTACGGCTACGATCGCAACGGCGGCTCCTTCCCGATCCCAGGGAATACCCGCGACCCAATTCTGATCGCTTCGGCTTTGGCCGTTGGCTTGTCCAAGGTGCTGAACGAGCCCTTAACCGTCGCGCGGGCGGAGTTTGTCGAGCCGCAGCAATCCGATCTCTACCGATTCTGACACGGAGGCGAAAAAGCGGCGCGGCCGTTGCCGGCCGCGCCGTGAAGCTTCAGGAACCTCAGGTATTTTTTGATTATTGGTAGTGCTTCCCAGCTCCTGATATTGCTAAAGCAACGGGCGTGCCAGAAGCCGCGCCATGGCTCGCTCCCGCGTGCGTTTTGCGAAAGAAATTTGTTGCGCGCAGAAGGGGAAGCTTGGCCTAACGATCGGGAAAAGGCGGTTGGGATTTTACTTGAAAAAGCGGCGCAAAAGTCTCTTGCTGAAGAGATGAAGTCGTTTTCACTCGTCGCTCTTTCGCTTCTCCTCGCGCTCTCCGTCCTCAGCGCCAGCCCGCGGGAACGGCCTCCCGGCACCAAGATCACGAAAAACGAGGCCGAGCACATCGCCCTCAAAGCGCATGACGGCGCCCGGGTGACGGCGGCCAAACTCGAGACGGTGGGGCAGAAGAAAGTCTGGTCGATTGAGATTGCCCAGGGCTCGAACCGCTCCATGGTCCAGGTCGACGCGACCAGCGGCCGGGTCCTGCCCGCCAAGTGAACGTTCGTTAGGGAAGCATTAGCGAATCATGGTTTTCCCCAGATGCGGGCGAGGTAGCTGACGCGGCCGGAGCCGATATGGTAGGCCTGATAAGCGGCCGGATTCTTCTGGTAATACTTCTGGTGATATTCCTCGGCCGGATAAAAGGGCTTGGCCGGCAGGATCTCGGTCACGATCGGCTGATCGAACCGGCCCGATTTGGCCAGCTTTTCCTTGGAGGCTTCGGCCATTTTTTTCTCGGCTTCGTTGGCGTAATAAATGGCCGCCTGATATGAAAGCCCGATATCGTGAAACTGTCCGTCGGCCTGCGTCGGATTGATGTTATGCCAGAAGACGTCGAGCAACTGATCGTAGGAAACCTGGGCCGGATCGTAGGTGATCTCGATCGCCTCCCGGTGCTGCGTTCTGTGGGCGGAGACGGCGGTGTAGTTGGCGTCTTCTTTGCTTCCACCAGTGTAGCCGACGACTGTCTTGGTCACGCCTTTGACATGGTCAAACGGTTCCTGCATGCACCAAAAACAACCGCCGGCGAAGATCGCGGTCTTGGTTTCCGCCTGCGCGGTGAAGGCGAGGCCACAGAGAGCGAGTGCGAGTAAAAATTTATGCATCTTATTCATGAGATCGCTCTGAGCGGGCAATTATTCCACCGCCAACTCGGTCGGGGTCAAAACCGATGAGCGAAGAGACTCCCAGCGCGGCGCCGGCCGAAGTCGAGATCGAGCTCATCCCGGAGGATTATTTTGCCCCGCTCGATCTGGCGCGAATCTTTCCCAATCCCGGGCCGCTCGAAGTCGATCTCGGCTGCGGCGACGGCGGTTTTATCGCCGCCCAGGCAGAGCGTTTCCCGGCTCGGAATTTTCTCGGGATCGAGAAATTGGGCGGCCGAGTCATGCGCGCGAGCAAGAAGGCGGCGCGCCTCGGCCTGCGCAACGTGCGCCTGCTCCGGGTGGAGAGCGCTTACGCCGCGCAATATCTCCTGCCGCCGGGCTCGGTCGATACCGTGCACCTGCTTTTTCCCGATCCCTGGCCGAAGAAAAAACATCGCCGGCGCCGCATCGTCACCCCGGACTTCCTGGCTTCGCTCTATCGCATGCTCGCGCCTAACGGCCGCTTCCGCATCGCCACCGACCAGGAGAATTATTTCGCCTCCATCCGGGAGCTGATCGCCGATTCCGGTTTCATGGAAATGGATCCGCCGGCGGGCGAAACCTTCCCGGTCACGACCTTCGAAAAACATTTCGTGCGCGAAGGCGCGCCGATCTATCGGCTCGAGCTGCGCAAGCTGACTTGATCGACGAACCCTGTCGCGCACCAGTGATCGGGGAAGAACTCCACCCTCACCGCGCCCGTTTTATCCTGACGAAATAACGGGATGCCGAGCGGACGCACGTTCTCGGCCCAATCGTCCGGGATCCGTTCCCGCGCCGGGAACTCGACCGAGCTGGCGATGATCAGCTCCGGCCGGACCGCGGCCAGGAAATCTCGCGACCCGGAACGGCCGGAGAAATGCTGACCCTTGATCAGGATGTCGCTTCGGAGGTCGTTAGGCTGTTGCAGCAGGCGCTGCTCGGTCGCCACTCCGCTATCGGAGACAAGCAGGACGCGAAACTTCCGGTCGATGATGAGCTGCAGCACCAGCGCCTGGTCATCGGCCGCCTTGCTCGCGAAATGCGGAGGCGGATAGAGCACCCGGCCGTGCACTCGGTCGGAAAAGGCAAACTCGGCGCCGGCTGCCACCCGCTCGCGCTGGCCCCCTTTTAGCCTAACGAAAACGGCGCGATGCACGCTGGAGCGATCGGGCGCGGCGTTGTCGATTACCCGCCGCGGTCGGAACTCCGCCAGCACCGCAAGTGCACCGCCGAGGTGGAGCGAATCGCCGTGGCTCAAAAGCAGGCCATCGAGCCGGTCGATCCCGCGCGAGTGCAGGTAGTCGCGCAGAAAGCGCTCGTAATCGCGCGCGCTCGCGCTGTCGATAAGCCAGTCCCTCTCGCCCGCTCGCAAATGCACCGCCGCGCCCGCGCCGGCATCGAGCACGGTTAGCTCAGCCCGCGCTCCGTCCGGCCAGTGCGGACGTTCGACGTAGACATGGCCGGTCGGAAGCTGAGCGAAAACCTGCACGAGATGGAGGATGAAATGGCAAAGGCTCCAGTTCGCGTTGTTGAAAACGATCGAGAGGCCGGCTGAAATCGGCGCCGCGACGAGCGAAAGAAGTCCGATGGCAAGGACGCAAAAGGCCACCGGGACCACGGTCAGATTGGCCAGCAACGAGATTGGCGTGATGAGGTAGAAATACCAAATGATGAAGAGAAACGATCCCGCCCAGGCCGCGGCCGAGACCGAGACGCCGCCCGCTATCCAGCGATAAATCTGTTCGCCAAAGAGCCGGCGGCGGCTGACCAGGCTGCGGGGAAGAAACGGATCGGTCCGGGCGGGCTCGAGCAGCTTCTCGAAGACCCGATTTTGCCCGAGCAGAATCGCGCCCACGACGGCAAAGGAGAGTTGAAAGCCGGCGGTGAAAAGCTGGTTGGTATCGAAGAGCAAAATGAGCAGTGCGGCGCCGGCCAGACTGTTCAAAGCGAGCACGGGGCGGTGAAAGAAAATCCCGCCTAACAATAACGCCGCCATCGTCGCCGCGCGCACGCTGGAGACGTGAAAGCCGGTGATGGCGGAATAGAAAAAGAGGCAGGGAATGATCAGCGCCGCCGCCGCCGCGCGCGGGAGGCGGAGGAGTGAGGCCACGATCCAGAGCAGCTGCGCGATGATGCCGACGTGCAACCCGGCGACGGCGAAGAGGTGGAGGGTGCCGGTCTGCTGGAACGGCTCTTCGATGTCGTTAGGCGTCTCGTGTCGCAGGCCCAGCGCCATGCCGTTGATCAGAGCGGTGACGGCAGGCGAATCCTCCAGCCCTCGGCTCAAGGTGGCGCGCATCCACTCCCGCGTGCGAATCGCACTGCGGGTGAGCCAGTCGCCACCGCCAGTGTGCAGGATGGTGCCGTTCTCGCGATAGCGGGCGAAGAGGCTGGTGTAAATGTCGCGCCGGGCCAGGAAAGCGCGCAAATCGAACGCGCCCGGATTGCGCAGCGGCGGGATGGGCTCGGCCAGGGCGCGCAGTCGCAGCTCATCGCCCAATTTTGGCGTCCCCTTCCAGCGCGCCCGCATGGTGACGCCACTCCGTTCCGTCCGGCCGTCGAGGGCGATGGAATCGAGGCGGAGGAAGAAAGTGGTGAAGTCGTTAGGCGAAACCCGTGGCTCGCTCACCACGGCGCCGGTGACCAGGATTGGTCGGCTCCCGGCCCCCAGCCGCTGGGCCAGTTGCCTTCCCGGAGCGTCGGCCCATTGCTCCTGGTGCAGCAAGAAAAAGGCGCCGACCACGAGCAGATGGGTCAGGCCGGGCAGTGGCCGCATGAGAACGATGATCGCGGCCAGGCCGAGGCTGCAGCAGAGAGGCAGCAGTGGCAGAGAAACGCCTTCGGCGAGGAGAATGCCGACGAGTGCAGCGAGAGAAAGAGGAAGCAGCGGCTGACGGAGGGAGAGGGGGCTCTTCATGGGGGAGGCGGAGACAGTTTTGCGTTAGGCGCGGGGCCCTCTGTTGGCCGGCCGGAAGAGGGGCGGGAGGGGACGGCAAATCGATTGCTTCACTCGGGTTAGTTTATATGGTTGGCCGACTGTGCCGACACCTTTTTCGCGCAATAAGCGCACCCAAGTCGTGCGCGCCGCCGCCCAAAATGGGGCGGCTAAAAAGCCCGTTCCGAAGCGAGTCGGGCTCAAGCCCGGAGTCGACTGGCACAAGCGGAATTTCCTCACCGAAGTGCTCATCCCCTCGCTCTTCACCAAGCGCTCCGGCCAGCGCAGCGAACCGCTCTTTCCCCAGATCGGGCCGGAGGAAGTCGGCATCACCTGGATCGGGCATGCTTCTTTTCTCATCCAGGTCGCGGGGATGAACATTCTCATCGACCCCAACTGGTCGATGTGGCTGAGCGTGATCAAGCGGCTGAAGCGCCCCGGTTTTCACATCGATCATCTGCCCTCGATCGACCTCGTTTTGGTCACCCACGCCCACTTCGATCACCTCGATCGGCGCAGCCTGCGGCGGGTGGCGGCGGATCAACCGATTGTCGTGCCGATCGGGGTGGGAAATTTGGTTCACGATCTCGGTTTCAACATCGTGCATGAGCTCGATCACTGGGAGCAGGTCGAGACCGGGCCGCTCAAGATTTCCCTCACCCCGTGCCATCACTGGGGCGCGCGGCTGCTGGCCGATCAGCATCGCGGTTTTGGCGGCTTCGTGGTCGAAGCCGGCGGGCGCTCGATTTTTCACTGCGGCGATACGGCGTATTTCGATGGCTTTACCGAAATCGGCGGCCGTTTTCCGATCGAGATCGCGCTCCTGCCGATTGGCGCCTACGACGCGCCGAGTAAGCGCGAAGTGCACATGAACCCGGAGGAAGCGGTGCGGGCGTTTCTCGAGCTGCGGGCGCAGAAATTAATCCCGATGCACTACGGCACTTTCCGGCTCGGCTACGAACCGCTGCACGAGCCGCCCGAGCGTCTGCTCTCGAGCGCGCGGGAGCATGGGATGGAGGAAAAAGTGCTGCTCATGACCGAGGGGCGCCCGGTCGTTTTGTGACGCTGGTTTGAGCGCGCCCAACCCCGCCTTTCGTCGCGATAGTTCGTTAGGAGCACTCGGCGCCGGGCTCCTCGTGCTCGGTTTTTGGGGGCTGCTCCTGTGGCAGAACCCGCAGGTTTTTTGGAACGACGACTACCAGATTTCCATCCTGCCGGTCTTTGCCGATGTCGCCCGGAGCTGGTCGGAAGGTCAGCTCCCGTTGCTCAGTCCCTACTCTTGGGTCTGCAGCAATCTGGCGGGCGAATTCCAGTACGGCACCTTTTCCGTCTTCGTGAATGCGGCCGTGGTCCTGATCTGGAAATTGCCGCTCGCTTTCGCGCAGCAGGCCGCCGCGCTCTCGCTGGCGCATTTGTTCGTCCTCGCCGCCGGCTCCTACCTGCTGGCGCGGGAACGGAAATTTCCCGCACCGCTCGCCACCATGGTGGCTTTGGTCGGCGCGCTCAATGGCTGGATCGTGGCCTGGGGCGCGACCGATTGGTTCGGCGCGCTGGGAGCGTTTGCCTGGCTGCCTTGGGCCTGGTGGGGGATGGAACGGGCGCTCGATCCGGCGCGCAGCCGCTGGCGTTTTCTCTGGCCGGCGCCGTTCGTCTATCTGGTCGTGAGCGGCGGCTTTCCCTACACCGTCGGCATGCTGGGCCTGCTCGCGCTTTGGCTGACCATGAAGTCGTTAGGCCAAACTCGCCGCCTCCTTTCGCTCTGGCCGCTTGGCCTCGGGCTGGCCCTGGGCTTTGGGCTTTCCGCGCCGGCCTGGCTGGCGCTGTTCGATTACGTCCACGGATCGGCCCGAGCGGCGCAGGCGAACCCAAATTCTCACTGGCAATGGCTGGTGCCGCCGGCGGCGCTGCCCGGGTTTTTGATTCCGGGCTGGAAGGTGGCCTGGACGGATTTTTCCACCCGGTCGGTCTTGCATCCGGCGATCGAATTGGCCTGTGGAACGGTGCCGCCGCTGGCGCTGCTGGCCGGGCTGGCGCTGCGGCGCGGCCGTTTCGTTAGGGCCTGCCGCTGGGAATTAGGGCTGCTCGCGACGGTGCTGCTCATCGCCATGTTGCCGAGCGCGAATGTCTTCCGCTGGAGTTTTCGCTGGCTCCCGCTGCTGCATCTGGTTCTTGCCCTGGTTGCGGGCCAAGCGCTGCTTCAATTCCAACTCAAGGGCCGCGCCTGCTGGCTGCTGTGCGCGACGGTTTTTGGTTCGCTGCTGGCGACCTATCTGATCATCCCGCCGAATACCGGGGTGCCGTATTATCCCTTCCCCGCCAGCCTGGATCATCCTGAGCCGCTCTCGCGCGCACGTCTTTACCTGAGCGTCTATCCGCCGCCGGAAAATGCCTATCGCCGGATCAACCATCCGCAGCCGGTCGGCCAGGTGACGCGGCCTGGGAGCACTTCGATGTGGGCCGGGCTCCGTTTCGTCAATGGATACAGCCCGATTCGCGCCGCCGGAGTGGGACAGGATTGGGCTTTCTGTACTCACGGCGAGATCGATCCGGCAATGGCCAGCTACTTGTTAGGCTGGCAGGCCGGAGCGGAGGGCTGGCTCGCCACCGTGGGGGTGGATGGAATCATTCTGGCCCGGGAATCGACCGCGCCGCCGCCGCCCGCGGCGGAGTGGCAGCTGGTACACGAGTCGGAGGAAGGCCGGGTTTATCATCGGCGGGGCGATCCGATCCCGGCTCTTCGTTCGGTGACGACGCTGGATACATTGCCTAACGAAAAGTGGAGCCGGGCGGAGGTGCGGATGCGGTCCGACTCACGGCAGGAATTGAGCGCCGACGTGAGTGTGCCGGCGGGAGGTGCAGCGGCGCTGCTGCTGGTGGGGCGCCCTTATTTCGACGGCTATCGCGCGCAAGTGGGCGGCCGATCGTTCCCGGTCGTGTCGTATCGGAACTGGACGCCGATGATTGAATTGCCGCCCGGAACGAGCGGTCGCCTAACGATGGTTTACCGTCCCTGGTGGCTGGTCTGGGGCGGCGTCCTGGCCGGGTTGAGCGCGCTCGCTTGTCTGCTCGCAGCGGGAGCGGCCTGGCGGGAGCGGAGCCGGCGCAGGCCCGCCTAATAAACGTCGCGCCGATAGCGCTTCTCGTTTTTCAATTTTTCCACGTACTCGTTCGCTTCTTCTACCTCGAGCCCGCCCTGTTGTTGCACGATTTGGCGCAGGCTGGCGTCGACGTCCTTGGCCATGCGCTTGGCGTCGCCGCAGACGTAAAAGTAGGCGCCTTCCTCGAGCCATTTCCAGAGCTCGCCGGATGCGCCCATCATCCGATCCTGCACGTAGATCTTGTGCGCCTGATCGCGCGAGAAGGCGGTTTCGATGCGCGTGAGAACGCCGTCGGCCTGAAACTGCTCAAATTCTTCCCGGTAATAAAAATCGCTCTGCTCGCGTTGCGCGCCAAAGAAGAGCCAGGTCTTGCCCTTGGCGCCGGTGGCCTGGCGATCCTGCAGAAAAGCGCGGAACGGCGCTACGCCGGTGCCGGGTCCCACCATGATGATCGGCACATCGCCATCTTCCGGGAGATGGAACTTCGATTTGCTCGGATAAACCGGAACGGGCGAATCGGAGCAGCGATCGGAGAGGAAGGTGGAGCAGACGCCTTTGCGTTTGCGGCCGTGACTTTCGTAGCTCACGACGTCGATGATGAAATGGACCGCTTCCGGAAAAGCCTTCAGGCTGGAGGCGACAGAGTAGAGGCGGGGCTGCAACTTGGCCAGCAGACTAACGAACTCGGCCGGTTCAAATTTGGCTGAGGGATGCTCGACCAGGAAATCGATGATCTCCATGCCCCAAAGATAGGTATCGAGCTCTTCCTTGCGCTCCGGGTCGAGCAGCTCGTTCAGGAGCGGCGCGGCGGAGGCGCGCTCGGCGATGGCACGGAGGATGCGCGGGGTCGGCTTGGTGATGCTGTATTCGCGCAGGAGGGCGTCGCGAAACGGGAGCGGCGCAGCGCGATTTCCCGGGACGATTTCGTCGCCTTTGGCGCAGAGCGATTCCAGAATTTCGTCGACCAGATCGGGGCAATTGGTCGGGTAGACTGCGACCGATTCTCCGACTTCGTAGCTGAGCCCGGAACCGGCCAGGGAGATTTCGAAATGGCGGGTGTTTTTCTCCGAATCAGGCGCATTAAGCCGGCGGTTGACCAGCATCCGGCCCGGAAAGGGGTTGGTGCGGGAATAAGGCGTGGCGGCGTCGTTAGGCATAAAGGCGTCGGTGAATGGCGCTGAGGGATGTTTCCATAACGTGCGACCTTTGGGCAATGCGTTTCTTGCCGCGGCGCCGGGCCAAACGCGCCGGCCGGTGCTGGGATGCAAAGAGAAAGCGAAACCATTTCTATGCCTAACGACACTGCCAGCGCGGATCTTTCCCTCGCTCACGCCCTCCTCCGCCTCGGCCTGGGGATTAATCTTTTCACTCACGGGCTGGTGCGCCTGCCGATCCTGGCTGGGTTTACCCATCATCTGGAAGCGACGATGGCCAAGACCTGGCTGCCGCTGCCGCTGGTCACTGCGACCGGTTACGCCATCCCGTTCGTCGAGCTGCTGGTCGGCGGCCTGCTCATCCTCGGTTTGTTCCTGCGCCCGGCGCTGATCCTCGGTTCGCTCCTCATGCTGGTGCTGACCCTCGGCGTTTGCCTGGCGCAAAACTGGACCGTGGCTTCGGAGCAATTGATTTATCTTTTCCTCTTCACCGCCCTGCTCGCGACCGCGCGCTGCGATCGCTACTCGCTCGATCGCCGGATTTCTGCCTGACGAACCGGGAGCGGAACGCCCGCGGGTTCAGCTCATGAATTCCGCCAGCGGCTCCATCTGCTCGATGTGGCTGCAGAATATCTTGAACGCCGCCAGGATCGGCACGGCCAAAATGATTCCGGCGATGCCCCACATCCAGCCCCAAAAGGTGAGCGATAACAGAACCAGCACCGGATTGAGGGTGAGCGATTTGCCCATGACGAAGGGCGTGATGAAGTTGCCTTCAAGAGTGGCGATGACGAGGTAGGACGCCGGAAAAACGAGGGCGAATCCGAAGTGGTCGAAGCTGAGCAGCGCGCCCAGGAGCATAAAGCAGATGCCGGTGAGGGCTCCGAGGTAAGGGATGAAATTTAGCACCGCCACCATCGCGCCCCACATGAAGGGATTAGGCAGCCCGAGAAAGCCGACCACCGTGCCGACGACAGCGCCGAGGCAGCAATTGATAATCGTGACCGTGAGCAGGTAGCGCGAGATCTGGCCCTCGATCTCGTGTGCGATCGAGACCGCTCTTTTTTTATCGGAGAGGGTGGGCATGAGCCGGATCAGTTTGGCGAGGAAGACGCCATCGTAGGCGAGGAGGAAATAAAGCAGGATGAGAGTGGTCACGGCGCCGATCAGGAATTCCGTGGTGTGGGCAAAGAGGCGCTCGGAGAGAGGATGCTCTTTCACCTCGACCGTCTGCGTCTTGTTCTGCGCCGCCGGAGTGGAAGTGAGATTTTCGATCGCGCCGCTGGCCTGCGCCACCCGGTCCATCGGCTTCTTGAATGGAACCAGGCGCTGCTGCAACTGGTGCAGGCTGTAAGGCGCCTTCTCGATCCAACCGGCGGCCGGCGCGGCCAGGAAAGAGACACCGTAGCCGCTCACGCCGACCAGGGTGAGGAGGAGGAGAGCGGCCCCGAGCAGCGGAGGAATCTTGATCCGGGCGAGGGTGCGGACGATCGGCCGCAAGAGGTAGCTGAGAAGCAGCGCGAGCACGATCGGGAGGAGGAGGGAACGCAAAAAATAAACGGTGTAAAAGATCGCGAGGAGGAAAAGGCCGGTCATCGCGACCGAGCGCACATCGAAAGGCCGCACCAGCAGCTCGTGCATGCGGATGCGCGGCGCGACCACATCCTGCTCGGTCTCGCCCTCGGGCTCGCCCGCTGCCGGAGCCTTCGCTTCTGCCTGATCGACTTTGATTTCCACTCCCTGCAACATTCGTCGCTCGGCAGGAAAACACGCGCCCGTCCGGGTGAATTCGAGCCCGAATAATTTCCCGAGGTTGACGAGCGCGCCGAATGCACCGTTCAGTTCTCTCCCATGCCGGCTGCTTCCTTGTGCGCGCTCCTCGAAAACGCGATTGATTACGCGGGACTTTTCCCGCCCGCCAAGCTGGCGCTCGAGCCGGCTTTGGAAAACCAAGCCGCCTATTTGCGCACACCAGAGCGCTGGATGCTGGGCGCTTTCATTCTCCCGATCGACAAGTTTCCCCAGGCGCACGCGCAGCTGGCTCAGTTTAGCGAGCAACATCCTCTGCAAATCTCCGCCCTCGGGGCGAAGACGGAGAAAGCAGCCGAATTCCGCGCCGCGCTCGAAAGCGCGGCGGCGGCGATCAAGGAATTTGCCGCACTCGACAAGGGAGCGGTCGCGATCGAGCAATTTGAAATGCCGCTCCCCGGCGGGCCGATTGCGGATTCGTTAGGCACGGCCCGCGCCATTCTGGGCGATCTGCCTTTGCGCGTCTTCTGGGAAGCGCCGGCGGAGAAGGCGCCGGCAGCGATCAAGGGGCTGGCCGGGAGTGGAGCCGGTTTCAAATTACGCACTGGCGGAGTGACCGCGGATGCTTTCCCGAGCGAAGCCCAGATCGCCAAGGCACTGGTCGCGGCGGTGCGGCATCGGGTCCCGATTAAATTTACCGCCGGTCTGCACCATCCGGTGCGGCTATTCCACCAGAGTGTGGAGGGGAAGATGCACGGCTTTCTCAACGTGTTGGGCGCCGGCGTGCTCGCGGCCGAACATCGCTGGAGCGAAAAGCAGACCGCGGAAATGCTGGCCGATGAGGACCCGAAGTCGTTTTCCTTTGACGAAAAAATGTTTCGCTGGCGCGGCTGGAAGATCGGCACCGCGCAAATTACCGCCCGCCGCCGGCTGGTGACTTCGTTAGGCAGCTGCAGCTTCGACGAGCCGCGCGACGACCTGCGCGCGCTCGGGCTTTTCTAGCTCCTCGTTTTTTACCGCTTTTGAAATTGGGCAGGCGAGGCACCCGCCCTACAATGCCACCATGTCCGCACCACTTCATTCATTCCTCGAGATCGCACCCGAGTCGCATTTCTCTCTACAGAACCTGCCCTACGGAATCTTCCAGCCTCGAGACGGTGAGGCTCGGGCGGGAGTGGCCATCGGCGAGTGGGTGCTAGATCTCGCGCTCTTGGAAGAAGCTGGTTATTTTCGCGCGCTCGATTTCGGGCCGCGCCCGATTTTTGCCGGCAATTCTCTCAACGGCTTTCTCGCTCTCGGCCGCCCGACCTGGCGCAAGACGCGGGAGATTTTGCAGCACTTGCTCGCGGCCGATACCGCCACCTTGCGCGACGACGCCGAGCTCAGGGAACGCGCCTTCCACCGCCAGGCCGAGGTGACGATGCAGCTCCCGGCCCGGATCGGCGATTACACCGATTTCTATTCCTCCTATCATCACGCTTTCAATGTCGGGACCATGTTTCGCGGGCCGGAAAACGCGCTCATGCCGAATTGGAAGTGGCTCCCGATCGCCTATCACGGCCGGGCCAGCTCCATCGTGCCGAGCGGCGCCGAGGTCCGCCGGCCGCACGGGCAGATTAAGCCGCCGGAAGCGGAGGCGCCGATTTTCAGCGCCAGCCGCGCGCTCGATTTCGAGCTGGAAACGGCTTTCTTCGTCGGCCCGCCTAACAAACTCGGTGAGCCGGTCCCGATCGCGGAGGCGGCCGAGCATATTTTTGGCATCGTGCTCATGAACGACTGGAGTGCGCGCGACATCCAGACCTGGGAATACCAGCCGCTCGGGCCCTTCCTGGCCAAGAACTTCTGCACCAGCATTTCCCCCTGGGTGGTAACCTTGGAGGCGCTGGAGCCTTTCCGCCGGCCGCTCCCGGCGCAGGACCCGGCTCCGCTGGATTACCTGCGCGCGCCGGACGATTTCACCTTCGATATCCAGCTCAAGGCGACCTTGCAGAGCGCGAAGATGTCCGCGCCGCAAACCATCACTCGGAGCAATTTCAAAAACCTCTACTGGAGCATCGCGCAGCAACTAGCTCATCACACCGTGGGCGGCTGCAACCTGCAGCCGGGCGATCTGCTCGCCAGCGGCACGATCAGCGGTCCGGATGAGGAAGGGCGGGGGAGCATGCTCGAGCTCACCTGGCGCGGGGCAAACCCGCTCCAGCTTCCAGGCGGAGAGAGCCGCAAGTGGCTCGAAAGTGGCGACCGCCTCACGATCAGCGGTTATGCGCAGGGCGAGGGGTATCGGGTCGGCTTCGGCGAAGTGACCGGCCGGGTGATCGGTTAAACAGCGGCATCTCGGCGTGCGTTCGTGGCGCGCCCGCAGGTGGCCCAACAAGAAGGCTACGGCGAGTCACCGGCATCGAAGCGAGATGGAATCTCTCTCGAACTCGGATTTATCGAAAAGGCGGAATTTCCCGCGGTTTAACAATTTTTGATTGCGCGGCACCGGAATTGCCTTCATAAGACCCACACGTGGATCGTCTCATTATTTTTCTCAGCTGTATTTTCCTCCTCTCGCTGGCCAGCACTCAGGCTTCCGGTCTTTCCAAATCGGAAACCCGCTTTGTCTACGTCGATGCCAAGGGCAAGGTGCAGTCGAGCGAAGTGATCTCGCATTACACGGGCCGGATAAAGAATCTGCCGCATCTCGACCCGAAGCTGGCCAAGGCCGCCACCATCGCGGAAGAGCGGGCCAACGCCCATTCCAAGCTGCGTTGCTGGCGCTATGTGAAACAGGCCCTGGTCGCGGCCGGGGTGGTCAATTCCTATCCGCAAACCGCGCTCGCGCGGCAGGCGGGCAAGGAGCTGGTCGAGCGTTACGGCTTTACCCGGTTGGCGGTGCGCGATCCTTATCAGGCGCCGATTGGTTCGGTCCTGGTTTACGGTTCCGGCCGGGCCGCAGGCCATGTCGAGATTCGCACTGCGCGCGGTTTCGTGAGCGATTTCCGCGCCTCGACGCCTTCGCGCCGGCCGTTGATCGGCGTTTACGCCAAGGTCGACTCGCCCAAGCGGCGTTAGTCCGGCCGCGCCTAGAACGGCGCCGGAGTTGCGAGCAGAAACCAGCTCACCATCGCCAGGGCGATGAGGAGTTTGCCTAACGTCGCCGCCAGATTCCCGAGCAGCGCCCCCCAGCCCGCCCGGCCCGCGTCGATCAGCTTCATCCCGGCGATTAATTCTCCCGCCAGCGCGCCTGCCACCGGACCGAGAAGCAGGCCGGGCAGACCGAAAAAAATACCCACGATCGCGCCCGCCAGCGCGCCTAACGTTCCCCAGCGAGTCGCCCCAAAACGCCGCGCGCCGAACCAGCTCCCGGCAAATTCGATTGCGTAAGAGAGGAGGACCAGCAGGACAAGAACGGCGATGCTGGCCCAGCCGAGGCTTTTGTCCGGGCCCATCATGATCCGGTGCAGGACGGCCGCCGCCAGAATGATCGTTGTGCCGGGGAAAATGGGCAGGACCGTCCCGATGAGTCCCACCGCCATCAGAACCAGCGCGGCGCCCCACCAGAAAAGCTCCATGGGCAGAAGCTTAGCCGGGGTCGGAAGCGGAGGCGAGCCGAGGGAGAATGCGGCTCGGCGTCTTGACAAGGCTCCTCCCGTCCGCGAGTCTGCGCGCTCACAAAAAAGTCATGGCCAATTCCAAATCCGCTGCCAAAAGAGCCCGTCAAAATCCTCGTCGCACCCTGCGCAATCGCAGCGTCGTGACCAACCTGCGTTCGATCTCAAAGCGCCAGGCCAGCGGCGGCAAGAAGGAAGATACCCAGGCGCTCGTCTCGGCTTTGGATAAAGCAGCCAAGCGCGGTGTCATCCACAAAAACGTGGCCAATCGTCGCAAAGCCCGCCTCAACAAGGCTGCCGCCAAAGCCAGTTCGGCCTCCTGATTCGGATTTTTCCCTGGGCTCGAAGATTAAGAGGGAGAGCAGGCGCAGGATGAAGAAACTGCATTGCATCTCGCTTGGAACAGTTCAGTTTTGGCCATGATTCCTGCGCTCGTTTTGGTTTTTCTCGCGGTGGTCTACCGCATCGGCACCGCCATCGCGGTCCAGAATGGCGGCAGCACTTGGCTGGCGAATTTCGCTCCCCTGGCCGCGATCGCCCTCTGCAGCGCGATCTATTTCCCGCGGAAATACAAGTTCGTCGTCCCCTTCGCCGCGCTCTTCGTTTCGGATCTCGTCCTCAACGCCTATTACGGTTTTTCCTTCTTCGACCCGACCATTCTTTGCCATTACGTCGCTTTTGGTCTGGTCGGCCTGCTCGGGCTCGCCATTAGCCGCCGGCCTTCGCTCAAGACCGTCCTACCCGCCACCGTCGCCGGCTCGTTCCTTTTCTACGCCATCACCAACGCCGTCTCCTGGTTCTTCGATCCTGGCTACGTGAAAAATTTCGCCGGCCTGATCCAGTCCCTCACCGTCGGCCTGCCGCAATACAGCGCCACGCCGACCTGGATGTTTTTCCGCAATTCGCTCGTCAGCGATCTGCTTTTCACCCTCTTGTTTGTCGCTTGCATGAGCTACGGACGGCGCGAGGCCTCCGTCACGGCCGCCGCCCCGGCCCGCTCGCTCGTCCACTGATCGCGATGGCAGCTCCCGAGCAACGCGACGAAGTCGAGATGCTCGCGATGATGTTGCTGATCCGCCGCTTTGAGGAGCGCGCGAGCCAGCAATATCAGGCGCAGAAGATCGGCGGGTTTTGTCACCTCTACATCGGCCAGGAAGCAGTCGTCACCGGCGCGGTCGCGGCCACCCGGCCGGATGATTACATCATCACCGCTTATCGCGACCACGCCCACGCCCTGGCCCGTGGAACGAGCGCCGACGCCTGCATGGCCGAGCTCTTCGGCAAGGTGACCGGCTGCTCGCGCGGTCTCGGCGGTTCGATGCATTATTTCGACAAGGCCAACCACATGTATGGCGGCCACGCCATCGTCGGGGCGCACGTGCCGCTCGCCACCGGGATGGCCTTCGCGGCTAAATATCGCAAGGAAGACCGGGTCACCCTTTGCTTTTTCGGCGATGGGGCAATCAACCAGGGCGGCTTCCATGAAGCGCTCAACCTGGCCGGCCTTTTCAAGCTGCCGGTCATCTTCATTTGCGAAAACAACTACTTCGCCATGGGCACCTCGGTGAAACGCTCGACCTCGCTCCAGCAGATCGTCGATCGAGCCGAAGGCTACGACATGCCGGGCGAGATCATCGACGGGATGAACTTTCGTGAAGTGCGCGACAAGCTTGGCGACATCATCGCTTCCATCCGCCAAGAGCCGCATCCGGCTTTTGTCGAGGCGCGGACGTATCGTTACCGCGGCCATTCCATGTCCGACCCGGCCAGTTATCGGACCAAGGAAGAGCTGGAGAAATTTCGCCTGGAAGATCCGATCACCCGGATGCGCGCCCAGCTCACCCGGGAAGGAAAGCTGACCAACGAACAGTTCGACAAGCTGGACAAGAGCGCCAAGGAGCAGGTTATGGCGAGCGTGAAATTTGCCGAGAAAAGCGCTGAGCCGCCGCTGGAAGATCTTTACGCCTACACCTACGTCGACGCCGGCCGCGACCCGAGTGTTGCGGCGGATATTTCCTCGGCAAAACCGCGCGCCACGAAACCTGGCCGACGTTCCACCAAACCGGGCAAAGCGAGCAAGCCCGCCTCGCCTAACGGAGAAAAGAGCGGAGAAGAGTCGTGAGAGAAATCACCTACCGCCAGGCCCTGAACGAGGCGCTCGCTGAAGAGATCGAGCGCGACCCAAACGTCTTCCTCATGGGTGAGGAAGTGGCCGAATACAACGGCGCCTATAAGGTGAGCCAGGGCCTGCTTGACCGCTTTGGGGCCGAGCGCATTATTGATACGCCCATTTCCGAAAACGGCTTTGCCGGTCTCGGCATCGGCGCGGCAATGGTTGGTCTGCGCCCGATCGTCGAGTTCATGACTTTCAGCTTTTCGTTAGTCGCGTTCGATCAGCTGGTCAATAACGCGCCCAACATGCTCACCATGTCGGGCGGCCAGTTCAACATCCCGATCACCTTTCGCGGACCGAACGGCCCAGCGCACCAGCTCGGCGCGACCCATTCCCACGCCACCGAATGCCTCTACGCCAACGTGCCCGGCCTCAAAATCTGCACCCCGGCCACCCCGCGCGACGCCAAAGGACTGCTCAAAACCGCCATCCGCGACAACAACCCGGTCCTCGTCCTGGAGTGCGAGCTTTTCTACAGCCACAAAGGCCAGATCGAAGACGAAGGCGAGGAGCTTCTGATTCCGTTAGGCGAAGCCGAAACCAAGCGGGAAGGCGATGACGTTACCATCCTCTGCTACGCCCAGACCGTGCCCATGGCCTTGAAAGCGGCCGACGAACTCGCTGGCGAAAAGATCAACGCCGAAGTGATCGACCTGCGTTCGATCAAGCCGCTCGACTGGCAGGCCGTCTACGAGTCGGTCAGCAAAACCCACCGGGTCGTGATCGCGGAACAGGACCGTCCCTTCTGCGGCGTCGGCTCCGAGATCGCCTTCCGCATTCAGCGCGACATCTTCGACGAGCTCGATGCGCCGATTCAACGGGTCAGCCAGGAAGATGTTCCGATGCCCTATAACGAGGAGCTCGAGAAAGCGGTCCTCCCAAGCGTGGAAAAGATCATCGCCGCGGTCAAAAAGATTTGTTAGGCCCTAACCAAGGAGATTCCCGTCATGCCTGAAATTCAGATGCCGAAACTGAGCGACACCATGACCGAGGGGACCTTGGTGAGTTGGAAGAAAAAAGTGGGCGACGAAGTGGCCGCGGGCGAAGTGCTGGCCGAGATCGAGACTGACAAAGCCACGATGGAATGGGAGGCGACTGACGACGGTATCCTGCAAAAAATCTACGTCGAAGAAGGCGGCAAAGTGAACGTGGGCGACCGCATCGCCTTCATCGGCGAGGAAGGCGAGGCGCCGGAAGACGGCGAGGAAGCCGAAGCGAGCGACGACGACTCGGAGCCTGAGACCAAAGAGATCGAAGAAGGCGACGAGCAGATGGGCGATGAAGCAGGGGAAGAGCCGGCCGCCAAAGCCGAGCCGGAAAAAAAGGCGCCCGCGAAAAAGAAAGCGAAGCCCGAAGAAAAAAAAGAGCCCGACGCGAAAGCCGACGCGCCTGCGAAGGATGAAGGCGAGCGAGTCAAAGCCTCGCCCCTCGCGCGCAAAGTCGCGGCGGAGAAGAACATCGACCTCACGAGCGTCAAAGGCACCGGCCCCGGCGGTCGCATTGTCGAGAAGGATGTCGAAGCGGCGAGCTCAACCGCCCCCGCGAGCGCTCCGGCAGCGGAGAAACCAGCCAGGTCCACCAAAGCCGCCGCCCCCGAAATTTCCGCCGGCGAAAGCGCCCGCATCAGTCTCACCGGCATGCGCAAGGTGATCGCCGAGCGCCTCGTTTCCAGCCTCGGGCCGGTCCCGCATTTCTACCTCAACATCGAGATCAACGCCGATTCACTCATGCGGGTCCGGGCTGAACTCAAATCGGGCGCCGAAGAAGACGACTCGAGCAAGATCACGGTCAACGATTTCATCCTCAAAGGCTCCGTCGTGGCCGCCCTGCGCGAACCGAAAGTGAACGCCGCCTTCGACGGCGACGCCATCATTCATTACGGCGACGTCAATCTCGCGGTCGCGGTTGCGATCGACGAAGGCCTCGTCACCCCGGTCATCAAAGCCGCCCAGAACAAATCGCTCCGCGAGATTTCCGCGGAAGTGAAAGACCTGGCCCATCGCGCCCGGAACAAGCGGATGAAGCCGGAAGAATTCCAGGGCGGCACCCTCACCGTCTCAAACCTCGGCAGCTACGGCATCGATTATTTCTCGGCCATCATCAATCCGCCGCAGGCCATCATCCTGTCGATCGGCGCGATCGTGAAAAAGCCGGTGGTGAACGAAGAAGACGAAATCGTTCCGGGCTACCGGATGAAGATCGGCATGAGCTGCGATCACCGCGTGGTCGACGGCGCGATCGGCGCCAACTACCTCAAAGCACTCCGCCAGCTCCTCGAGAACCCGTCGCTATTGCTCCTATAGGCTTCGCTCTGCGCAGTGTCACGGATGTCTCGCCCGGCGCTGCAAAGCAGAGCTTCGAAGACAAACGCAGTCCCAAGTAGAACCCTGGCAAACGAGCCGGCTGCGAGCCCAACTTCATGAGCTCGCAACCCGCCTGGCCAAAATCAGGGCAGCCCCGCTCCGCCCATCGCGCCGTAGACTTGCCCGGTGGAATAACTGGCATCGTTTGCCGCAAGTTGCACAAAGATCGAGGCCAGCTCGGCTGGCTGGCCCGGCCGGCCCATCGGCGTCTGGCCGCCAAACTTCTTGATCTTCTCCTGGAACGCCCCGCCGCTGACTTGGAGCGGCGTCCAGATCGGCCCCGGCGCCACGCCATTCACCCGGATGCCCTTTTCCGCCAATTGCTTGGCCAGCGAGCGCACATAGTTCGTCGTTGCCGCCTTTGTCTGCGCGTAATCGTAAAGCTCCGGCGACGGCTCCATCGCCTGCTCGGAGGTTGTGCCGATGATCACCGCTCCGGGCGGCAGATGTGGCACCGCCGCTTTAATGATCCAGAACGGCGCGTAGATGTTCGTCTTCATCGTCGCGTCAAAATCCTCGCTCGAGAGATCAAGGATCGACTTGTGCGCCTGCTGCCGACCGGCGTTGCTGACCAGGATGTCGAGGCCGCCGAGCGCCTTCACCGCATCGGACACCAGCTTTTTGCAGAATGCCTCCTCCCGTAGATCGCCGGGGAGCGCGATCCCCTTGCGCCCCTCGGCTTCGATCAGCTTGATCACCTCCTGCGCATCCGGTTCCTCCGTTGGGAAATAATTGATCGCTACATCCGCGCCCTCGCGCGCGAAAGCGATCGCCGCCGCTCGTCCCATGCCGGAGTCGCCGCCGGTGATCAAGGCCTTGCGCCCGGCCAGGCGTCCCGAGCCCCGGTAGCTCTTTTCCCCGTGATCCGGCCGCGGCTCCATCTTGCTCGCAAGGCCAGGCCAGGGCTGTTCCTGCTCCTTGAAGGGCGGCTGCGGATACTTCGTTCGTGGGTCCTGTAGTTTCTCTGAGTTCATGGATTTTTGTTTATTCGTGGCTGGCGCGGCAAAGGCGGAAGAGGCCGCCACTGCGGCGAAGCCTGCCCCGATCCCTCTGATCGCCTTGCGCCTGGTCATTGGATTTTGCGGTTCGTGCATGATGAAATGGAGTTTGATTGGCGGCTCCCCCGCGCCAAAAGGCCGCATGAGAGGGAGGTGAAAAAATCATCGCCGACGAGCCGGCCGATGGATGTCCCGTTTTCAACCGGCTCTCCCGCCCGCGCGCTGTTTCATTGACTTTGGAGGAAGTTCGCCTATCGCTTCGGCTCGGAATGAAGCTCTTGTCCCATCTACCGCTCCTCCGCCTCCTGGCGTTCGGGATGGCGCTTCTTTTCGCCGGGGATTTGGCGGCCGACGCGGCGGCCGATCTCGTGGGCGGACACTGCGGCACGCCGGTTTCGCAATCGAGCGGTGGTCATGACCAGGAACCTTGTTCGCATTGCTCCTGTGCGGTGCACGCCGGTGCAGTGCTGGTGCCCGAGCTGGGCACTCGATGGCAGGGGACGTTTTCGCCGACGGACCGGTTGCCTGGCGACGACGCAGCCGCGCCACCTCGCCTGGCTTCTCGGATCGATCATCCGCCTCAGCTGGCCTAACGCCTCAGTTGCGCTGCGCCCCGGCCCAGCGCTTCTGGCTCAGGCGTCTCTCTCCCTGTCGTTGCCGGGCTGCGTCTTCACGCCGTCGCCGGCCGCAGCTTTTTCACACCCTTTTTCTGTTCATGTTTCATCAAATCACCAAACTTCTATCGATCGGCTTCCTCTGTGCAGGGATGACTGCTGGCGGCGAGACGTTGGATAGCGTGACCGCGGAGGCGCAGCGGAATAATCCGGAATTGCGTGAATGGATGGCGGCGGTAGGCAGCGCGCGCGGCGGTGTGCGGACGGCGCGAGTTCTGGCCAATCCGGAACTCAGCGTGGCGCCCGGGTTGCGGCGGGCAAGCGAGCCAGGCGGAGCGGGCCACGAGTTTCATGGGACGCTCGAGCTCAGCCAGCTTCTGGAGTTTCCAGGCAAACGGGCGCTCAAGATCGCCCTCGCGCAGAAGAACGCGCTTCTGCAGGAAGTGGCGCTGGAGGGTTTCCGCGCTGCGCTCACGGCGAAAGTGCGGGCGGCGTTTTATGAGCTGTTAGCGGCCACGCGGATGGAGGCGGTGCGCGGCGATCAGGTGGAATCGGCCCGCACCTTTGTCACTTCGACGCGCCACCGGGCGGCGAGCGGTTACACCTCCGATTTTGAGACGATCAAGAGCGAAGCGGAGCTGATCGCGGCCGAGCGGGAGCGCCTGGCTGCGCAGGAGAAAGTGATCGCCGCCCGGCTGACCTTGAATCGCTTGCTCGGCCGCCGGCCGGACCTGTCTCTGTCGCTCACCGGATCGCTCGAGGAAGCGACCGGCCCGGAGCACAGGGAATCGGGGCTGATGGCTCTGGCTTTGGCCCGTCACCCCAGTTTGCGCGCCAAATCGCTCGAAGCCGAGGCGGCGGGGCTGAGCCTGCGCTCGTCCCGGTTTGGTCGCCGGCCGGATTTCGCCGTTGGCCCACAAATCGAGTACAGCAAGGATGAGCAAATCTACGGTGTCGGAGTGACAGTCGCGCTTCCTTTTTGGGACCGGAAGCAGGGCGAAATCCAGACGGCGACGGCAGAGCAGGAGCGAGCGCTGGCGGAGCTGGAGAGAACTCGGCTCGAGATCGCCGCGGCGGTGACTCAGGCCAGCGACGCGGTCGCGCTGGCACGTGCGCAACTGGCACTCTACCGCCCGGCGTTTCTCGACCGGCTCAAGCGCCTGGTCGCGCAGGCCGAAGAAGGCTACGCCCAGAACGCGACTTCGCTTCTCCTGTATCTCGACGCGAAGCAGACCTACTTCGACACCCTGGCCGGCTATTACGAAGCCCTCGGCCATGCCGCCCAGGCGCGGGCCGCACTGGAGACTGCGGTCGGTGTGCCGCTCGAACTGCCCGCCGCCACGCCGCAATCCTGACTCATGAAAAAGAAAACGATGGAAATCATCAGCGCCGGGCTGCTCCTGGCGGCTCTCATGAGCTGCGACCAGAAAGTCGCTTCGGCAGATGAACAGGCTGCGCCGGAAGCGAAGGCCAACATCGTCACGCTGACGAAGGCAAACCTGGCCCAAATCGATCTCGACACGATGGTCGTGAGGCGAAGCGATCTCGTGTTGAAGGTGAAGGCGGCCGCGACCTTGACCGAAGATCTGAACCAGACGGCCCGGGTCACCCCGACCTTGGAAGGCCGGATCACGAGTCTCCGCTTCGACATCAACGATTCGGTGCAGCAAGGGGACGTGCTCGCGCTCCTGCAGACTCCGGAATTCCTCGGCAAAGCGCTGGAACTCAAAGCGCCGATCGACGGCATCGTGACCGAGCGCCCGGCCACGATCGGTGAATTAGCCGGGAAAGAGACCCCGATCTATACGATCAGCGATCCGCGCGATCTCTGGGTCATCGCGGAGGTGAAGGAGCGCGACATCGCGGCCATTCGCCTGGGGGCGGAAGCCACCTTCCGCGTGCTGGCCTACCCGGATGAGACGTTTCGCGGGAAGGTGGTGCGAATCGGCAATCGCGTGGAGTCGGCCACGCGCACGCTCGACATCCGCATCGCGGTGCGAAATGAAGATGGCCGCCTGAAGCCGGGCATGTTTGCCGATGCCGAGATCGCGACCACCGCGGTCGAGGACGCGCTCCTCATTCCGGAGCAGGCGCTGCAAAATTATGCCGACGGGCAGGTGGTCTTCGTTGCGCTCGGCCAGGGGAAATTTGAAAAACGCCCGGTGCGAGTCGGTTCGGCCCAGGGCGACCGGCTGCAGGTGCTGGAGGGTTTGCAGGAAGGGGAGAAGATCGCGACCGAGGGCAGCTTCATCCTCAAATCGGAGCTGCTGAAAGGCGAACTGGGAGAGGAATAGGCCATGATCCATTCCATTCTGGAATTCTCCGTCCGCCAGCGTCTGCTGGTGATCCTGGGAACCTGCGCCATCGCCGGTTTTGGCTTCCTGGCGCTTCGGCAGATCCCGATCGATGCCTTCCCCGACGTCACCAACGTGCAGGTGCAGGTGCTCGCGAGCGCCGGCGGAATGTCACCGCCGGAGATGGAAAAGCTCGTCACGCGTCCATTGGAGTGGGGGCTCTCAGGTCTGCCGCGGCTCGAGGAGATGCGATCGGTTTCAAAGGTCGGCCTCAGCGCGATCACGATCGTCTTTCAGGATGGGACGGACGATTACTTCGCGCGCCAGCTGGTGAGCGAACGGCTGCAGGCCCTGCGCGATAGTCTGCCTTCCGGAGTCGAGGTGCAGCTCGGGCCGATCACCACCGGGCTGGGCGAGATTTTTCAATACACGCTGGTCAGCCGAAATCCAAGCTACGACGCGACCGAGCTGCGGACGGTGCAGGATTATATCGTCAGGCCGATCTTGCGCACCGTCCCGGGGGTGACGGATGTGAATTCGTTTGGCGGGCTGGTCAAGCAATATCAGGTCATCGTGCAACCGGATCGGCTGACGGCCTCTGGCGTGACCCTGGCTCAGGTCTTTGCCGCGTTGGAGAAAAATAATGGCAACGCCAGCGGCAACTTCATCGAGCACGGCTCCGAGCAGTATGTGGTGCGCGGTCACGGACTGGTGCAGGGGCTTGGCGACATCGAGAACATCATCGTGGCGGTGCAGAACCACACCCCGATCTACGTGCACGATGTCGCCACGGTGAAGGTCGGGGCGGAGCTGCGGCAGGGTGCGGTGACGGCCAACGGCAAAGGCGAGGCGGTCGCCGGCATCGTGCTGATGTTAAAAGGCGCGAGCGGCCGCGAGGTGGTGAACGCGGTCAAAGCAAAGCTGCCGTCGATTCAAAAGGCGTTGCCCGAGGGAGTCGAGCTGGTCCCATTTTACGATCGCACCGATCTGGTGCAGAAAGCGATCGCAACCGTAACCAAGGCGCTCGCGGAAGGCGCCGTCTTCGTCCTCATCATCCTGATCGTGCTCCTGGCCGATGTCCGCAGCGCCCTCATCGTCACGCTGGTGCTGCCGCTGGCGGCGCTCTTCGCTTTCATCATGATGAAGTGGCAGGGGTTGAGCGCGAATCTAATGTCGTTAGGCGGACTCGCCATTGGGCTCGGCATGATGGTCGACGGCGCTGTCGTGATGGTGGAGAACATTCATCGGCACCTGACCGAAGCGCGCGATCCCGCTCGACCGCGCCAGGCAGGCAGAACCGAGACAGTGCTTTACGCGGCGAAGGAAGTCAGCCGCCCCATCGTCTTCGGCATTTTCATCATCATCCTGGTCTTTCTGCCTCTTTTCACCTTGGAGGGATTCGAGGGGAAAATGTTCAGCCCGCTGGCCTTTACCATTTCCTTCGCCCTGCTCGGCTCGCTCATTTTCTCCCTCACTCTCGTGCCTGCGCTCTGCACTTTTTTCCTGAAACAAAAGCTGCACCAGCGCGATCTCTTCCACATCCGCTGGCTCAAGCAGGCCTACCTGTCCACGCTCCAGCCGTGTCTCCGGCATCCGTGGCGGGTGGTGATCGTCGCCCTCCTCGCCCTGGCTGGTGCGGGCGTGCTCGTGCCTCGGATCGGCACGGAATTCCTTCCCGCCCTCGACGAAGGTTCGATCGCGGTCCAGACCTTTCGGCTGCCCAGCATCTCGCTGACCGAATCGCTGGCTCTGCAAGGCAAGGCGGAAAAGCTGCTCAAACGGTTCCCCGAGGTCATCGATGTCGTTTCCAAGACCGGCCGAGCCGACATCGCCTCCGATCCGATGGGCATCGAACTGAGTGACGTGATCGTGACCCTGAAGCCGCACGAAGAATGGACGACGACCAAATCGAAGGACGAACTGGTCGAGGAAATGCGCGCGGCGCTGAGCGAGCTGCCAGGAGTCGCCGCCAGTTTCTCGCAGCCGATCGCCCTGCGCGTCGATGAACTGGTCAGCGGGGTGAAATCGGCCATCGGGATCAAGATTTTCGGCGAAGATCTGGAGGTCTTGAAGGAGAAAGGCGAAGCCGTCGCCCGAGTGCTCGGCGGCATCGAAGGCGCGGCCGACATCAACCTCGAAAAAGTGAGCGGCCTGGCCTATCTGGAAATCAAAATCGACCGCGCGAAAATCGCCCGCTACGGGATCAACGTGAGTGACATCCAGGAGGTGATCGAAACCGCCATCGGGGGCAAGGAAGCAAGCAAGGTCTACGAAGGGCTAAAGGTCTTCGGCCTGGCCGTGCGTTTCCCGCCGGAGGCGCGCAACAGCGTGCAGACGATCAGGGAAATCCTCATCCCATCGACGACTGGAGCGCTGATTCCGTTAGGCCAGCTGGCCCGGGTCGAGGTCACGGAAGGCCCGGCTCAGATCAGTCGGGAAAGCGGCCAGCGCCGAGTGGTGGTGGAGTGCAACGTGACCGGGCGCGACCTCGGTGGTTTCGTCGCCGAAGCGCAGCGGAAGATCGACCGTGCGGTTCACCTGCCGCCGGGCTACTTCATCAGTTGGGGCGGCCAGTTTGAGAATCAGCAACGGGCGATGAAGCGTTTCGCCCTTGTCGTGCCGCTCACCATCGCCGCGATATTCCTGCTTCTTTTCAGCTCGTTCCACTCCGTTCGCCAGGCTGCGCTCATCCTGCTCAACATCCCGTTTGCCTTGATCGGCGGCATCGTCGCGCTGGTCCTCGGTGGCTTCAATCTGAGCGTGAGCGCGAGCGTCGGCTTCATCGCGCTCTTCGGGGTTGCGGTCCTGAATGGGGTCGTGATGGTGAGCTACTTTAACGAACTGCGGCGGGAGGGATTGGCAGTGGATCGAGCGGTCATCCAAGGCTCGGTCCTGCGGCTCCGGCCCGTGCTCATCACCGCCAGCGTGGCTGCGCTCGGGCTCATCCCGATGCTCTTCGCCCAAGGGCCGGGGAGCGAAATTCAAAAGCCGCTGGCCGCGGTCGTGATCGGTGGATTGGTCACCGCCACCCTGCTGACGCTCTTCATGCTGCCTACGCTCTATAAGATCCTCGAGCGGCGGGCGCCGGCCGCGCCCGGAGTACACCTGCCGGATCCTCCTTCGACCAGGGAACTGGCTCCCGCCTAACGAAGAATATCGGGAACGGTCGACTTCGCCTGGACCGTGACCGTGCCAAAGGCGTGGCCGGGCGAGATGAGGCGAAGGCGGAAGCTGCTCTGGCGCACGTTGCCGAGCCGGATGACGGTGGCGCGGGTATCGGCGGCGTCGCCGACGAAGTGTTCGCGCGAGACCCCGGGCGGCCGCAGGCCCGGGTCCGCCGCCAGCTCCATCACGCAGAGATCGTAGCGGGTGCCATCGGCGCGGCGGAAACGGCCTTCGGGATGCGCGATCTCGCGCAGGTCGCACTCGCTTTCCACCCCGCTGGAGAAAAGGCCTCTGCTCGCTCGCCGCTCCGCCGGCCCGAGCGGAAGGAGGCGGAGGAATTCTGACCCGGAAGGGGCGGATGCGGCTCGAGCCTGCGGCATTTCTCCAGGGTAGAACAGGCGCGGGCGCAGGGGGTAGGAATTTACGCTGGACCGTCGCAGACGAGGCGGGGAAGCCGCTTCTTGCGCCAGCCAGCGCGCGCGGCGAGATTGTTAGGCAAAATGGAACGGCCGCCACCCGAAGAGAAGAAACTGCGCATCCCTTCCTTCGCCGCTCATGCCGCGCGCGGGCTGGTGCGGGACCAGACGATGCGGCGCAAGGCGATGTTTTGGACCGTGATCGTAGCGGTGGTGATGCTTTTTCTCGGGGCGACTTTTCTCGCGTCCTGGCTCGACCCGAAGGTGCGACCGGCCTGGTTCATTTTCTACTGGGCGGCCTGTGGCTGGGTGACGGTGACGGTGGTTTTGCTGGCCATTTTCGATCTTCTCCTGGTGCGGGTGCAGGCGCGGACGGAGAAACGCCGGCTGGCGGAACAGGCACGGAGGGAGGCGGAGGAAAAGGCCGAGCGGGCCCGCGATAATGTCGCCTAACGATTCGGCTAACGAATGGGAAACCGGCGCGGAATTGCCGCTCGCGGGCTGGAAACGGCGCGAGCAGATGGAGGCGGATGAACGCGCCTCCCTGGCGCCGTACGCGATGAAGTCGGGCGACTCGCGCGGGCGCAAATTTCCCGAGCTGCGCCATGTTTATCGAACGGAGTTCCAGCGCGATCGGGCCCGGGTCATTCACTCGCGCGCCTTTCGCCGGCTGGAATACAAGACGCAGGTTTTCCTCAACGGGACGGCGGATCATCTGCGCACCCGGCTGACCCATACTTTCGAAGTGGCCTCGGTTAGTCGCACCATCGCGCGGGCGCTTTCGCTGAATGAAGATCTGGCCGAGGCGATCGCGCTGGCGCACGACCTGGGGCATTCGCCCTTTGGGCATTCGGGGGAGGAAATGCTGGCCGAGTGCATGCGCGAGCATGGCGGGTTTGAGCATAACCGGCAGAGCCTGCGGGTGGTGGAGCTGCTGGAGGTGGCCTACCCGGCTTTTCCGGGGTTGAACCTGACCCACGAGGTGCTGGAAGGCTTGCGCAAACGCGATGAGGCCGCGCCGCCGGTGCTGGAGGCACAGATCGCCGACCTGGCGGATGCGATCACTTATTACAGCCACGATCTGGATGACGCGCTCGACTTCGCGATTCTCGATAGCGATCAACTGGATGACAGCGCGATCTGGCAACGCAGCCATGCGCGAGTGGCGCGGCGCAATCCGGATTTGTTAGGCGCGGAGCTGCACAAAAACATCATCCGCGACATCATCGACCTGCAGGTGCGCGATGTGGTGGCGACGAGCGCGCGCGCGATCGCCGCGGCCAGCCCGGCGGATGCGGAAGCGGCCCGCCGGCAACCGGAGCGGCTGATCCGTTACAGCGAGGAATTGGGAGCGGCCAATCGCGAGCTGCGGACGTTTCTTTACGCCAATGTTTATTATCATCCGCGGGTGGCGGAGGTGAACCAGCGGGCCTGCGAGATGTTGCGCTCAGTTTTTGCCGGCTACCTGGAGGAACCGGAGCGGCTGGGGGACACCGCGGCGCGCCGGATCGAGAGCGAAGGACTGCATCGGACGGTGTGCGATTACATCGCCGGGATGACCGATCGGTATTTACTCGAAGAGCATTCCCGCCTGTCCGCCACCTCCTAATCCTGCTCTTGCGCCTAATCCCGATCGGATGGGAAGGAGCAGGATTAGGAGCAAGATTATCTCCGTTAGGCGTTTTCTTCGCGGAGATACTGGATGAGAAGACGGAGGCGCTGGTTGAGGTCGAGCTCTTCCAGAAGCTGCTGCCGGCGGGTGGCGTCGTTGATGAAGGTGGAAGCGATCAGGTCAGCCAGCATCTCGGGGTCGTTCATCTCGCTCAGATATTGGTCGACCTTGTCCGGCAGCTCGCGCCCGCTCTCTTTCAGGTGGACGTAAAATTCCAGCACCTTGGCGGCGAGGGCATCGGTCTCGACCGTGAGCTTGGTCCGCGTCTTGAGCGGCTTGATCCGGGCGATGGGAAAGGGCGATTCCTGTTCGAAATCGCTGAAGCGCACCCGGCGGATGCCTTGCAGGATGAGATCGGAAGTGCCGTCACTCCGGCCGACGCAGGCGCGGATCAGGCCGACGGTGCTGACCGGGAAAAAATCGGCGCTAGTGCGCCATTGCTCCCGCTCCGGCCTAACGAGGGCGACACAGAGCATGCGATCGTCGTCGAGAGCGTGGGCGAGCATGGCGCGGAAACGCGGTTCGAAGATGTGGAGCGGGAGAAGGGCATTGGGGAATAGCAAAACGCCCGGGAGCGGCATGACGGGAACGGCGGCTGGCAATGGAACGGTCTCGGGCATCGGTGGCGCTGGCTTCTACCTGTTATACGCGCCTCGGGCGCGGCGGAGTTGGTCCAAGGTGGGCTGGCCCTCGATGGTGCGGTGGCCGAGTGATACATAGAGGAGCGCGGAACCGAGGCGGCTGAGCTGGCGACGGGAGGCAATCCCGAGGTCGCCCAGGCCCATCGCGGCGATGGGAATCTTCTGGCGCGAGGCGGCCCGGAAGAAGGCGAGGAGCCGCTCGAGCTGGGCGGGGGTGTCGGTGCGGGTGGCGATCTTGATCAGGGCGGGCCGAAAAGCGGCGGCGGCTTTCGTTAGGCGAAGAAGTTCTTCCACCGGCGGGGTGTCGTGGAGATGGTGGCTGGAAATAAAGAGATCGATCCGGCGGCGGCGCAATTCCTCCAGCAGCGGCTGCATCGGCGGGAGCGAGCGCAGCTCGAGGTCGACCGCGGCGGCCCGATCGAGAAAGCGCGCGAGCATGGCGCGCCGGGTCCCGGCGGACAATGCACCCTGGCCGCCCTCAGCCCGATGCCGGGCGGTGAGGAGGAGAGGCGCGCGGAGGTCGGGAAGCGCGCGGGTCACTCCGCCTAACGAATCGCGGAGGGCGTCGAGCCGCATCTCGAAGAGGTCGGGCGGCCGGCGAAGCCGGCTCGCCCGGTCCAGCGCCGCAGGCGAAGCGACCACTCCCACGACCAGAGGCGGGTGAGCGGTGACCGAGCGACGGGAAAGGTTTTCGCGCATTGTTTCGCTTTCGGGCGCGCAACCTGCGATTGGCAGAAGGCGGACCCCGCTTACCGTTACCATGCTTGCTCGTCAACAGGAACTAAACAGGCAGTTCCACCAGATCATCGATGCCTTTGTGCTCACGTTCTCTTTTCTTCGCGCAGGTCGGGGCGGACCATGATCTACCTCAGTATCATGGAGAGCGTGTGTGTCATTTTTCATCGACCGCTGCTCGCTGGGGCTGGAGGCCAGATTCTGCTCCGGACCATTGCGGCGGTCCTCTTCGGGCTGGGAGCAAAGTCGGGCGCGGGAGGATGGCCTAACGAGCCGGGAGGAGCCGCTCCACGTACTTGGCCAGGAGATCGAACTCGATGTTGAGGCGGTCGTTAGGCTGAAGCGCGCTCAGGTTTGTCTGCCGGCGGGTGTGCGGAATAATCCAGACGACAAAGCTCTGCGGAAGGAGTTCGGCAATCGTTAGGCTAATTCCATTCAGCGCCACCGAACCTTTCGCCACCAGGTACTGGGCGCCCTCGGCCGGCAGGGCGAGCTCGAGCCGGTGGTCCGCGCCTCGGCCTTCGAAACTGAGCACGCGGACGGTGCCATCTACATGCCCCTGGACGAAGTGACCGCCCAGCCGATCGCTCACGGCCAGAGCGCGCTCGAGGTTGACTGGGCTTTCTGGACGCAGCGCGCCGAGGTTGGTTCGATTCAGCGTCTCGACCAGGAGATCGAAGGCCAGATCCTGGCCGCGGATGGCGGTGATCGTGAGGCAGGAACCGTTCACCGCCACGCTGTCGCCGATCCGCAGACCCGGAGAAATGGCCGGCGCGGAGAGGAGCAACTGTGTGCCGCCCTCGGTTGCCCGCAGCCCGCGCACCAGACCGATTTCTTCGATTAAGCCGGTAAACATGAGCGCTGGAGATTAGGGCGGAGTTGGCGGGGAGCGTCAAGTGCCGTGGGTGTCGAAGGAGGACGATCTGCCGGAGCGGGCGTCCCAGATCATGAGAATTTCCGTGGCGCCAGAGGAGGGAGCAGGTATGGGAGCGGCAGACTCTCCCCGGAAAAATTCTGCGGCCGCTGGCAATAAAGTTGCTCGTTAGGTCGGGGTAAGAGGGGGAATCTGAGCGCTCCGTCGAGCTGAATGCGACAAGGCGAAGTCCGAAGCCGTTCAAAAATATTTTCAAAAAAATGAAAAAAACGCTTGTCAGGGGGAATATCTTCCTGAATTCTCACCGCCGAAACCTAACCAAACCAATGGAGAAACAAATGATCAGAACTGTAAGAACGAAGTTCGGGATCCTGCGCACGGCCCTCGCGGTCGGTGTAGCGATTCCGCTTTTTGCGGGTTCCGGTGCGTTCGCTCAAGAGCCTTCGCCCGCCGCTGATAGTCCGGCCCAGCCGCTTAATGCGCCTGGAGCGACCGGTGCTGCCCCGCAGCCCGGCTCAACCGAACCCACTGACGCCAGCGGCGCCGTGGCCGAAACCGAACGTATTATCGTCACCGGTTCCAACATTCCGACCGCACAGGAAGTCGGCCCGAACCCCGTGCTCAACATCAATCGCGACTTGATCAATAAGTCCGGTGAGCGCACGGCGGAAGAGCTGATCAAGAATCTTCCCGTGGCCAACGGCGGCGGTATCCCGATTTCCAACAACGGCACCGGCTTTACCCCGGGCGCGTCAGCCATTTCGCTGCGCGGTCTCGGCCCTGAAGCCACCCTCGTGTTGGTTGACGGTCGTCGTCTCGCTCCTTACCCGATCGGTAACGGCGGCACCTCTTCCTTCTTCGATCTGCGCTCGATTCCGGAAGCGGCCATCGAGAGCATCGAAATTCTGAAGGACGGCGCCTCCACCACCTACGGTGCGGACGCGGTTGCTGGTGTTGTGAACATCAAGCTCCGTCACGACTACAAGGGTGCGGAAGCGACGGTCGAATACGGCAACACGCTGGACAAAGACTCGGGCGAATATCGCGCCTCGGTCATCTTCGGCGTCGGTGATGGCAACACGCAGATCACCGGTGCGATGAACTTCTATCATCGTAACTCGATCTTCAATCGCGATCGTGGCTTCTCGAACCGGCCTCCGTTCCTGAGCAGCAACTCGACGCCGGAAAACCTCCAGTTGTCCAGCGCAGTTGTTCTCGCTGCCGGTGTTGATCCGGCACTCCTGCCGACCGACGGCGATGGCAACATTCTGCCGACCATCTTTGCCCACGCGCCGTTTGGTTCGGGTGGCAATAGCCCGGTGAACTCCTATGTTTATTCGGCTGGCCGAACCTCCGCCTATAACTTCAACCTGAACTCCAGCTCCTTCCCGGAGATCGAGAACTACGGTGGCTTCGCCAACTTTAGTCACAAGATCTTTGGTGATCAGATGGTTCTGTTCGGGGATGTCTTTTACGAAAACACCACTTCGCATGACGAGTTGGCTCCGACTGCGACTGGTAACTTCCAGACTCCTGGTGTGGTGCCGATCGCGATTCCGCCGGGCATGAACCTGATGGGTGTCGCGCCTCCGGGAACTCCGACCTTCGCAGAGACGGGTGTGGCTCCTGACGCCTTCAACCCCTTCAATCCGTTCAACCAGATCATCTCTGGTGGAAGCCGCGCTCGCTTGCTCGAATTTGGCAACCGCCTCTTCGACAACGAAACGGATAACTTCCTCACCACGATCGGTCTGCGCGGTGACAAGTTGTTTGATGGAACCTGGGGTTACGACATGGGCTTCCGGTATAACAATATCAAGGCGACCTCCGAATCGACGGTTGTTTCGAACTCGCGTTTTGCGCAAGTCTTGAACCAGAACTCGCCGGTCTTTGCCGCGGGTGGCGCATTGGAAGGCGGAACGGCCTTCAATCCGTTCGGAGACGCCCTCCGTGGCGGCGCCATCGCCTCGAATTCTGCGGACGTGGATTATGCCACGGTTCATCCGAAGGACGTCGACACCTCGGAAATCGCGACGCTCGATTTGAACATCTACACGACGTCTCTCTTCAAGCTGCCAGCAGGCGGCGTAGGGTTCGCGTTTGGCGGCCAGTTCCGCCGCGAACAGCTGACTCAGGACGTCGATCAACTCTCGCTCGACGGTGACATCGCCGGCAGCTCCAAGGGTGCTTCGACCCAGGCTGGTCGGAAAGACTTCGCCGTTTATGCGGAAGCAAGCATCCCGATCACGAGCCCGACCTTCAGCTTCCCGGGTGCCTACAGTCTCGAGCTGACGGCAGCGGTGCGTTACGAAGAGTTCCGTAACAACGACACCAACGTCGCCGTGCCGAAATTCGGTATCCGTTGGCAGCCGATCGACGAGTCGCTTACCGTCCGTGCCACCATTGGCAAGGGCTTCCGCGAACCGTCACTGATCGAGCTCTACGGCAGCCCAACCTCGGCCCTGACCGGCGTCATCGACACCTTGCCGACCTCGGCCGGTGGTCCTCCGCTCCCCGTGGGCGACCCGGGCCGGTTCGAGCCGGAGCAGAACGTGGTCTTCACCAGCAGCCCTGTGCTGCAGCCGGAAGATTCCGTCTCGTTCAGCGGCGGTGTGGTCTGGACTCCTAAGTTTGTTCCTGGCTTGACCGCCTCGGTCGACGTCTGGGATATCGAGCGCAGCGGTCTCGTCATTCAGTCGAACATTCCTGACATTCTCGACCGTGAGCAGAATGGCGGATTGCTCCCGGGCGAAATCGTTCAGCGTGATGGCGCAGGCTTCATCCAGCAGATCTTCGTGCCTTTCGTGAACAGCGGCACGCTGAAAGCGAACGGTGTTGACCTCGGTCTGCAATACGTTTACCCGACCCAATGGGGAACGTTCACTTCGTTGACCCAGGCGACCTGGCTGAATTCGTATCAATTCGCGCCGAGCGCAGGAAGTCCGGAGTCGGAGTTGGCCGGTTACACGACCGATCCCTTCTCTTCCAACGACGCCTACACCAAATGGCGTGGAATCTCCCGGCTCGATTGGGCTTGGAATGGATTCGACATCATTGGAACGGCCCGCTTCACGGATGGTTTCCACGAACGGAAGCCGGACGGCCGTATCCACTACACCAGCCAGCTCTGGACCTTCGACGGTCAAGCCTCGTATGACTTCACCTTCGTCGCTCCGGTCGAAAACCAGCCGGTGGCTGGTTACTCGAAGGACGCCAAGGATATGTCGCTGGGTAAAGACGGCAAGCCGACTGATTCCGCTGTCGCCCAGGGAGCTAACTACTCCATGCCGGTGTGGCAGCGTGTCTTGAACGGCACGACGGTCACGCTCGGCTGCGATAACATCTTCGGGGAGGACCCGCCGCAAGCTTATGGTTTCGGTGGTAACTCGACCAACTATCCTGGCTTCCTTTATGACGCCACGGGCCGGTTCGTCTACGTCCAGCTGACGAAGAAGTTCTAAGCTGAGTCTCGATAAAAGTTAGCGAAGAGGCAGCGGTTTATTCCGCTGCCTCTTTTGCTTTTTGGGAGTGGAGTCACCCTGGAGCGTCCTGCGGCTGAGATTCCAGATCCTATGTTACCGGCGCCACAGGCGCTCTCGGCCTCTGAGGGGGGCTCTGATCCACCGGTCACCTGGTCTTCGCAGGAATCCTTCTAGGGGCTTTGGTTGGTCAATGGGGATGCGGCTATTTGCTCCGATGAAGCTGGCCTTCTCTTGCGGATTAGATCCAGAACTCCGGTGGCGAGAAAATGAAGCACCTGCCGGGCGGCTTTTCGTGCTGCTCAGGGCCAGCAAGGCGTGGATCTTTCGGCTCAGTGAAACAGCGGTAACGTCGGCCAGGGGCAGATTATGTGGTAGCCGACGGAGTAATATTTGAGCAAAGAGCGATCCTTCACCGCCCGCGTTGAAAATCGGCGGAGAACCTATGGGAGGCGGATCCCTGCGGGATATATCGGATCCTAACGAGAGGGCGAGTGGCTGTCGGCCGTGAGAAAGTTGTCCACCAGCCAGCCCTGCGCGCTGCTCAGGCTCGCCAGCGTTATGCGGGTGGCCGAAAGCCAAACTCGGCCTGTAGATCGCCCCAGAGCCACTTCACAAACCAGTCCTTCTCAATCGTAGCGGCGTGCGCGGTGGCCAGGGCTTCCGCCTTCTCCACCTGGCCATTGAGACAGTAAAGATAGATAAGCAGGAACAGGTCGTTGGGCTTTGCGACCGCCCTGCTTTCTATTTCCTCCAAGAGAGCGATGGCGCCGGGATAATCACGCCGAGCCAGCGCTGCGGCAACCAGATCAGGCAGCGCCCGCACGTCGGTGCGGCCGCTTTTGTTTGCTGCCTCCTGGGCGATGGCGATCCGGATTGGATCCGAATTCATCACTTCCAAGACGGGGCTGGCAAGTGAAGAACTGCGCAGGTAGAGGTCGAGCTCAGCCAACCAGTTGCTGCCTGAGATGGTGGCCAGGTAGCGCGTTTCGCGTAAAATTAAGGCGGATCTAACCTGTTCGGAGTTCATCGGCGGCCAGAGACGGCTCATCTGTTCAGAAGTGCGAAAGGCGCGGGAGGCAGCGTCCGCCATCAGGTAAGGGGTGGCGAAATCGCGCACCGCTTGCATCTCGGGCAGGTCGTCGCCCAAGCGTTTCGGATAGTAGTCGGTGAGCGGCTTGGTGGCGGCGGTGATTTCTTCAATCATCGGGCTGTCCATGAGGAAAAGCGCGGCGAGCTGTTCAGGCACCTCGAGTCCAATGGCGGCGAGATCGCGCCGTGTGGAATCCTGCCGCCAGAGAGCGGTCACATCGTCGGACGACAGTTTTGCGCCCGGTCCGTTAATCCCGAGCATGATCCACTCGTAATCAGAGCTGGCCCAAAGAGAGGCATTTGGGAATGCGTTGTGGAAGGCTTTCAAAATAGCTTTGGTTTCCTCGACCTTGAGCTGGTAAATGGGGAGCCAAAAGCTGGCGATGCCGTTCTCTTTCAACCCGCTCTTCATCAGGCGAAAGAACTCTTCGGTGTAGAGGTTCACCGTCCCCGCCACCTTCAGGGGTGGCGGCTCCCCGGTGATGATGTCGTATTTGCGGGGCGCGACCTGGAGAAAGAAACGACCATCCTGGATAACGGTCCGCACTCGCTTGTCCCGCAGGGGGTGGGGTTCGCCGATTCCCTTGTAGCAGGGCGCCAGCCCAAAAACTTCGCGCGATGTGTCGACGATATCGATCCGTTCCAAGCCAGGATCCTGGGCAAACGCGTCCGCTGTGACTCCGACTCCGTAGCACAGCTGCAGGACAGAGGTGGCGCCGGGGCGCAAGGCCAGCGGCAGATAGGCAAAGAGCCGCATGTAGCGCTGGCTCCGCGGATGTGTAGCCGACATGGAGAAGCCGTTGGTCAGGAGCCGGTAGTAGTAGGGCTGCCCGAGGAAATCGTTCTCCAATAATTGCAGCGTGTCCGCACTGCCCTCGGTATGTTGAAGCAGGCGCGATCCATCCACCTCGTAGGGCTCCCTGGCGTTTGCCAAATGCACATCCGCCCGGGACCGAGGAAACAGGAGGAGGACAGCGGTCATTAGCACGACGAATCCCGGCAGGATCCAGCCGCTCCGCCTGCGGAGAGCAGCAGCTGAAAATTCGACAAAAAGAAGAGCCAGGAGCAGGTAGCCGGCGGCACAAAGGAGAAGGGCGGTTTGAAAGCCTGCGGCGGGTAAGAGAACGAAACTCGCCAGGAGGGGGCCGAGGGCGGCGCCAAGGGTATTAAAAAAGAGGGTGAATCCGGAGGCGTTCAGACGGGAGGAAACTTTTTGCTGGATTCGGGCCGCGATCGTGGGAAGCAGAATCCCGGAGACGACCGCAGCTGGAAAGATGAGCTCGAGGGCCAGCAAAATTATTCGGGACCAGAGGATCCGCTCGGCGGGCGGCGAATGAACCGGGACAAGCCCAGGGAAATAAAAATAGCAACCCGTGATAAGGAAAGCGGCCAGTAACAGAAGGCTGGGAAGCCAGGAGGGATACTTGGCCAGACGAGCATGCAACGCGCTGGCCAGGAGGCCGCCGCAGCCGATCCCGGCCAACATCACTGCCAACATTACCGCAAAGGCGATCGCCGTCGAAGCGACGTAGAGGTGCAGCAAACGAAACCAGACCACCTCCAGGCAAAGAATAAAAAGGCCGGTGCCGAATGCCGTCGTGAGCAAGCGCCACGGGAGGGAGCGAAGCTTCCGAGATTCCTTCATATCGGAAACGGAAAGCTCCTCTTGGTCGAGCACGTACGTTCGCCGGCTCAAAAACAGAGCTCCCACTGAGGCCGAGAGGCTGATCGCGCCGGCAATCAGTGCGGTACCGAACAGACCAAAGGCCTGGACCAGGAAGCCCTCCGTCAGGAGAGCACCGGCCACCGCGCCCAGGGTGTTGCTCCCATAGAGCAAGCCGATCGTCCGGTGAAACGCATCTGAGCGAATGAGCGGATCCGCCATGACCACTGGGAGGGACAGTCCCATCGCCGTCGCCGGAATCAGCAGGATGAGAAAGGAAATCGCAAAACGCAGGAAATTGAGGATCTCCTGATGATTCCAAAACAACGCGAAAAGCGGTCGAAATGAGACGCCCAGCAGCGGGATGGCGAAGACAAGGGTGCAACCCAGAATAGCCACCATGGCTTCCAGGCAGGCGTAAACGCGCAAAGGGCGCCATACTCGCAACGTCCCCACGGCCGCGATCAGACCCCCGAGAGCGAGGCCAGCCATGAAGCTGGACAAGATTAGAGCTGCCGCCCAGACCGAGTTACCAAAGGCGATGCCGCTCACCCGCAACCACAGGGTCTCAAATATGAGAGCGCTCGAGCCCGAGAGAAAGAAGACCGCTGCAAAAGCTGCTCTGCGCATGTATCGACCAACGGTGCGCACAGCGCCAGCCAGCGCAAACCTGAGTTTCGCTTGCTCTGAACTTTGCCCTGAGTTGGGCTTCGGCCGAGTCTTGGAGAATCAGACACAGCGCGAGATCGTGCCTGCTGTGCCGCAGGGCGATGAAAAACGTGGCGGGTGGGACAAGCCTCGTTGTTTATCGGAAGCTCGTCACATTCGGGAGATGCGCAGAGCGGCATGACGATGTGCCGCCGCTTGCGGAGGAATGCCGCGGGCGTAGATTCCCCTTATGAAAACGTTAAAACTGGCGCTCGGTATCGCGGTCGTGAGTCTCGTTAGTCATGGTCTTGTCGCCGCAGATCCACTGGCACAGGCCGTCTCCGGAAAGAAAAAGTCTGGAGATGAAAAGTTGGTCTTTGTTACCGGCTCGCGCATTCCCCAGCGCGTGAAGGTAAAAGCGATAGGCACCAAGACAGTGTCACCTGTTCGCGTTTATACGCGTGCGGAGATGGACCGAACCGGCCGCTTTACGACCGCCGGGATTCTGGCCCAGGATCCGTCAGTGGCGATCATTGGCAACGGCTCGCACTAGCTGGGCCCAAAAGTTGTTCGTTCTGTTCCCCTCCGAACAGCGCTCAGAGACGGCTTTGCCCAAGTCGTCGGCTCCGTCCACCTCATAAACGCCGCGAACGACGAGCGCGTTACCGGCAGATTATTCAGTTTTAACTCTCTCCGCTTCAACGTATTCGCGTGCTGTCCGTTAAACTTCGGCACCGACATCCAAAAGGCGCGCGACCTGCTAAAAGAGGGCGCGCCCTTTTCGTTTAAGCAAAGCTCGAGCGCAACCTAACCCCAGACATCGTCCCGATTGGCATGGACGCTGCTTATAGGAATCATAGTTATTATGATTTTCGTAAGCATCAATCCCTTCGCTCTCAAGCGCTTCTTCTTCTTTCTCATCGCGGCAATCGGACTCTCTTGTCTCACTTGTTTCGGCGAATCGATCCTCGTCGGCGTGAAAAACACTCCTTACGACAAACAAATGACCCGGATCCGCCCCATCCTGGTTTCCTCCGCGGCCAGCCGCGGTGGCGATGACGTTTCTCTACAGATGGTCAATGCCTGGATCGGCGAGCTTCGCGCCATTCCTTATGGGTTCACCCGGGAATGGAAGACGCCGTCGGAAACCCAGTCGGGTGCGCCGGCGGATTGCAAGGCCAAGGCCGTCGCTCTTTACGAGAAGATGCAGGAACATGGAGCCACCAACGTTCGGCTGGTCATCGGCAAAAGCTCGAACAGGAGCCGTTCCACCCATGCCTGGCTGGAGTGGGAAACGCCGGACGGCACCTATGTCCTCGATCCGACTCTCCTCTGGAAGGCCTATCAGGGGCGCGATGTCGGAGAGCGTTCTTACATTCCGTATTACGCCTTCGAGGGCAGCCGGAAATTCCGCGTCAGCCCGGTCGCGCTCGTGGCCCAGAACTGACCAGCCAGCGCGTCTAGTTTCACCATGGGTTGAAAATCGCTCTGCTGCAGATGCGCTAATCGGCGCTGGGAACGCACGCGCGCAGCGCCTCGACGATCACACTAATTCCGACGCCGTATTAAATGACGCTCTGATCTGTCGGTTCGTCTGGAAGAAATGTGCCAGCGGGGTCAGGCCTGTTCTGCAAAGTCACGGCTGCAATGGCCGCTTGCGGACCTCCGCCGGCTTCGGTATTGAGAACGGCGCACCCTTGGAAAAGGGCAAGCGGCGAATTCGGCGGGCGGGCAAGATTTTCATTGCCAAAAGCAGTCGGATTTCCTAATCTCGTTTTTGTAAGTATGGAAATTATATGAAACTACACGCCATTTCCTCCTGCTCGAAAGGGCTTTTCTGCGCTCTGCTTCTGGTCCCAGCCGCTTCCCATGGTGCCGACGTCGTTTTGCAAAAAGCTCCGCCTTTGACCGTCAGCCAAGCGCCGTCTTATCCCGAGAATTTGGCTCGCTATCATTTCGGCGCGACCGTCAGAGCCACCCCGGAAAACGGCTCGCTGGCCAAGCTGCAGCTCAGCTCCAATGGCGTCGACCAGAACACTTCAGAAGCGGCGCTGCTCTGCGACGATCCCACTACCGGCTACCAGTTACCGGCGGGCGCGTCGACCATTCTGGTTTCTCTGCCTAACATCGAGAACGTGCAGAGCGTTTCCTTCCTCAATGAAGGCGCTCAGGGTGAATTTGCGATCATGATCTCGAACGCTGATGTGCCGGAGAACAGTCCGGAATGGCGCAAGGTCGAGAAGGTCGCGATGTCGTCCGGCGCGGTGGCGACGAAAATCGGCCCGGGCGAAGCGAAATATGTGAAGCTCGTCTTTAAGACCTCGAAGCCGGGACGGATTGCCGCGTTCGGCGTCTATGCGACTCCTGCCTTATCGGACTTCACCGTGCCTCGTCCGCGCAAGGTCAGTTTCGAGGAAAATTCGGCCAGTCTTGCACTGGTTAATCTCAGCTTCAGCGACGTGCACGCCAAGGCGCGGGGGTTGTATGTCAGCTCCGGCGATGCCAGCGAGGTCAATCACATGATCGATGACCAGGTGGCGACGACCTACCGATTCGCGAGTGATGATGTCGCTCCGACGGCAGTGATCGACCTCGGGCGGGAGCGCAGCCTGAGTCGACTCTCGGCCGTCTATGCCTCTCAGTCGGGAAGTGTCGAATTTTACGTGATGCGCACGCTTCCGGCGTCGGATGCGACGGCGTCCCAACTGCAGCCGATCGCGAATGTGAGTCAGGGCGCGGAGTTGCCGGCTTCACTGAAGATCAGCGAATCCGCCCTGGCGAGTCTAAAACCGGTTGGCTCGGTCGTAAGCACCGGGGAAGGTCGTGGCTCGGTTGACTTTCCGGCCGTGGTTGGCCGCTATGTGATGTTGAAATGGCATCCGGCCAGCCATCAGGCCGACGGGTTTTCCATTGCCCAGGTCGCCGCATTCGGCCCCTCCAAGCCAGCGGGTGATGAGGTTGCTGAAGATCAGGATTTCGATGGCAAAGAAGCGCTGGACGGCAAGAGCATCCTCGATGACAAGGACATCCCTGCTGAAGGCCCGGGCGAAGCCGAAGCTCCCGCAGAAGGCCCGCCGCCGGCTCTGCCGCCGGTGCCACCCTTCACCTTCATTCCGCAGATCCCGCCCACCAGCCCCTAACGAGCACACAAGCTTCGACTGCGAGGGCCCGCCCGCTGACGTGAAAACGCTGGCTGGCGGGTTTCGCGTTCGTGGGTATTTCTCCTTCACGGGTCGACAAAACGACCCGGGCAAAGATCAGCTGCGCAGCAAAAACGATCTTGCCTTATTCCTCGGCGGCCGGAGTTGAGGCGGCCTCGGTTCCGATCGGCTCACCCACCGAGTAGCGGGTGAAGCGGCGAATCACGATGTTCTCGCCGATCTCAGCGATCTTGGTCGCGACCAGTTCTTTGATCGTCTGGTCGGGGTTCTTGATGAAACCCTGCTCGAGCAGACAGACGGTGCTGTAAAATTTGTCCAGTTTACCGGAGACGATCTTGTCGACCACGTTCTCCGGTTTCCCCTTCATCTGCTCAGCGTAGATGGCGCGTTCGGAGTCGACCAGGCTGGCCGGCACTTCCTCGCGGCTCACGTAGAGCGGCTGGGCGGCTGCGATGTGGAGAGTAATATCTTTGACGAAAGCACGGAAGCCTTCGTTCTTGGCAACGAAGTCCGTCTCGCAGTTGACTTCCACCAGGACACCAACTTTGCCCTGGAGATGGATGTAGGAAGCGACGATGCCCTCCTTGGTCGCGCGGGACGATTTCTTGCTCGCGCCGGCAATGCCCTTGGTGCGGAGCAAAGTCTCCGCCTTCTCCAAATCGCCGCCGCTTTCGGCCAGGGCGCGTTTGCAGTCCATGAAACCCGCATTGGTTTTCTCGCGCAGTTGTTTAACGGTCTGAGGACTAATTTCCATGTGTAAAAAAGATCAGGTTGAGGTGATGAAAGTTGCCAGCAATGAGCGCGCAGAGAGTCTTCCGACCCTCAGTCACCAACGCTTGCTTGCTGTTCGTTAGGCCGAAACGCCGGCCATCTCGACTTCTTCGCGCAGACGGGCTTCGCCGCTGGCGGAGACGATGGCGTCGACCAGCTTTTGCAGCATGACCCGGATGGCGCGAATGGCGTCGTCGTTTCCTGGGATGGGATAGTCGATCACTTCGGGATCAGCGTTTGTATCCACGATCGCGACGGTCGGAATGCCGAGCCGACGCGCTTCGTTGACCGCGTTCTGCTCCCGGGTGGTATCGATGATGATCAAGGCATCGGGCAACTGCGACATCTCCAGGATGCCCTCGAGGTTGCGGCGCAGTTTGGCCGCCTCCCGGCCGAGAGCGGCCAGCTCCTGCTTGCCCATCTTCTTGTAATCGGGGGAAGCTTCGATTTCCTCGATGTATTTCAGGCGGCCGATGCTTTTGCGGATGGTGGCGAGATTGGTCAGGGTGCCACCGAGCCAGCGCTGGTTGACGTAAAATTGTCCGCAAGCGACCGCTGCTTCCTTGACTGCTTCCTGCGCCTGCTTCTTGCAGCCGACGAAAAGGATCTTGCCGCCCCGCTGGGTGACCTGCTGCAGGAAATCGGTCGCGCGCTGCAGCTGCTTCACCGTCTCATCGAGGTTGATGATGTAGATGGCGTTGCGCTTTTCAAAAATGAAAGGCTTCATCTTTGGATTCCAGCGCTTCGTCTGGTGGCCAAAATGGACGCCCGCTTCGAGAAGCTCAGGCACTAATTCGATGGTGTTGGACATAGGTATAAGGGCGAGCGCCGGAGGGGCGCAGCGGACGGGGAAGATGCTACACCCCCTTGGCTCTGGCAAATCGAATTTCGCGCCGGTGCGAGGTCAGTCTTCCCAACTGGAATTGCTGTCCGAAATGAGCTGCTGCAGCACGGTGAAACGCATCTCGCCGTAGTTGAGCGCGTAGCGCAGATCGCCTCCCTTGAAGATCCAGGTGGTGGGAATCCAGGTCAGCGGCAACCCGAGAAATTGCTTGATATGGTCCGCCCCGCGCGGGCCCGGGTCGGCCAGCACGGCAACGTTAGGCTGCTGCGAGATTTCGTGCTTCGCCAGCATGGCGCGGCCGTCTTCGCCCTTGTTCCAGACGGAGACGAAATAGAATTTCACCTTTGGATTTTCTTTGACCGTTTTCGTCCAGCCGCCGCTTTTGAGCTCGGTCTGGCAGTTGGAACACCAGGGTGCCCAGAGATGCACCACGGTCACCGTGTCCGACTTGATCGCTTCAGCGACCTGTTGCTCGGCCGTGGTCGCCGCCAGGAGCGGCGAGGAAAGAAGTGCCGTGGCGGCCATGGCGGCGAGGAGACGCTTGATCATGATATTATTTATACTCCGGATTCTCACGCAGCCAGTTCGCCTCGGGTTTCAGGCCCTTGGCCAGAGCGGCATTGTAGACGCAGACGAATCCGCTGACCACGCTCTGCAGAACTTCGCCTTCCTGGCTTTGATCTTCGCAGGCGGTCTGCTCCTGCGGATCGAGATCCGGCACGGAAATAAAATGACTTTGCCGGACCATAATTTCATTGGAATGAACCGGGCTGTAGAGCCGCAAGGTGATCTCGGTCGGAATCTCCCGCAGGTGAAACTTAAATTCCGAATGAAAAGACATCGGCTCGCGAATCGCCGGGTCCGTTAACGCCTCGCTGGTGCTCCAACTCATGACCGCGAAACTACATCCGAGCCGCCCCCGGCGGCAATCCCATTCTGTGCCATTGACCGCATCCGAGAACGTGACTACTTTCCTACCCCTTTCCGCGGGAACAGCTGGCGATGGTCGCCACTGCTTTTAACTTCGAGCCCCGCCTCAACCAGGAGAGAGCCTACCGTTTATGTTGCAAATGCAGGATGTGATGTCGAAGTCGATGCCCGACTTCAAAGAAGGCAGCATTGTGAAAGGGCGTATTCTGGAAATCCGGCCGCGCGAAGTCCTGGTGGACATCGGCTACAAATCCGAGGGCGTGATCCCGACCGGAGAATTCGACGACATCGAGTCGCTCGAAGTGGGGGACGAAGTCGAAGTGCTCCTGGAACGCCTCGAGAATGATGAAGGCATGGTCGTTCTCTCGAAGGAGAAAGCCGCCTACCGCCAGAACTGGAACAAGATCGCCCAGGTTTTCGCCGGCGACGGTCTGATCAAGGGCAAAGTGAAGTCCGTCGTCAAAGGCGGCCTCATGGTTAACATCGGCGTGGAAGCATTCCTTCCCGCTTCGCAGATCGACATTATCCCGCCGCGCGACCTCCAGCAGTTCGTCGGCAACACCTACGATTTTAAGATCGTTAAGATCAATGACGACCGGAAGAACGTCGTCCTCAGCCGGCGCGAGCTCATCGAGCAGGAACGGAGCGAGAAGCGCCAGAAATTCCTCGAAGGCGTCAAAGTGGGCGACACCGTCTCCGGCGCAGTGAAAAACCTGACCGATTTCGGTGCCTTCATCGATCTCGGCGGTATGGACGGTCTCCTCCACATCACCGACATGACCTGGGGTCGTCTCGGGCACCCGAGCGAACTGCTCAAAGTCGGCCAGCAGCTCGAAGTCCTCGTTCTCGACATCAACAAGGAGAAAGAGCGGGTCTCGTTAGGCCTGAAGCAGACCCAGAAGAATCCCTGGGATCAGATCGAAGAGCGCTTCCCGGCCGGCCAGAAGGTCAAAGGCAAGATCACCAACCTCGTGCCTTACGGTGCGTTTGTGGAATTGGAAGAAGGCGTCGAAGGCCTCATCCACGTCTCCGAGCTTTCCTGGACCAAGCGGATCATGCGTCCGTCCGATGTGCTGACCGTGGGCCAGGAAGTGGAAGCCGTCGTCCTCGGCGTAAACAAGGAAGAACAGAAAATTTCGCTGGGCCTGCGCCAGCTCGAGCCCAATCCGTGGGACGAGATCGAGAAGAAATTCACTATCGGCAGCCGCGTGAAGGGCCAGATCCGCAACATGACCGCCTACGGCGCATTTGTGGAATTGGAAGATGGCATCGACGGCATGATCCACGTCTCCGACCTCAGTTGGACGCGGAAGATCAATCATCCGATGGAAGTGTTCAAAAAGAACGACGAAGTCGAAGCCGAAGTGATCGACATCGACAAGACCAACCAGCGGATCAGTCTCGGCATCAAACAACTGAGCGACGATCCCTGGAAGGAAATCGACCAGAAATACAAAATCGGCGATCTCGTTACCGGCAAGGTCACCAAGCTGGCCAGCTTTGGCGCCTTCGTGCAATTGCAGGACGACATCGACGGTCTGGTTCACATTTCCCAGCTGAGCGAAGATCACGTCGCCAAAGTGAAAGACGTGCTCAAGGTCGGCCAGGAAGTCGAAGCCCGCGTCATCAAGGTGGACAAAGTCGAGCGCCGCATCGGTCTCTCGATCAAGGCAGCCAATTACTCCGAGGAAGAACTCAAGCGCGAATCCGAAGCGTTCGACAACTTCCGCCCGGGCGAAGACATGGTCGGCCTCGAGAAAGCCTTTGAAGCGGCGGCGGAAGATTACCGTCCCGGCGAGGGCAAGAAAAAGTAACCGCCTGCGCGATTCGCGCTGCTTCACCGCCAGTCTGCAACGGCTCCCGTCATCGATTTGATGACGTCGGACTTCAGATACATTGCGGCAGGGAACCTGCTTCGTTAGGGAAGGCTCCTGTTCGCAAGTTCAACCCACCGCCCGTTTCTTTATCCTTTATGAATACATCGACCTTTCGCCGTTTTTTCACGCTGCTTTTCGCTCTGGTTTTACTCACCCTCGCCCCGCGACTTTTTGCGCAGGGCGCCCCTGCCTTTAGTCAGGTCATCATTTTCGGCGACAGCCTCTCCGACGTGGGCAACATCCGGCATCGGCTGGAGGACGACACCGCCGGGCTCATCAGTTATCCGGGCGGCGAGTACAACTATAGCGACGGCCGCTTCACCAACAGCTCCGACACCGATCCCGCCTCCGATATGTACGCCGGCACCTGGCACGAACAGCTGGCGCGTGATTTTCTCGGATTGGCTGCGTCCACCAACAGCCTCGATGGCGGAACCGATTACGCCTTTGGCGGCGCCACCACAGAGGATGGCACGCGCGAGGTGACGGTGATCTCCAATCCCGATCCCTTCGTCGGCGGGGAGTATACCGTAACGGTCGATAACATCGGCAAGCAGGTCGACGACTACCTGGCGGACAACACCGTCGATCCGGACGCGCTTTATATCGTCTGGGGCGGCGGCAACGATCTTTTTGACGACGACAGCTCGGAGAACGTCTCGGCCACGGCCGAACGCGTCGCTGGTCTGGTCGATCGCCTGGCCCGGGCCGGTGCCGTTTATATTCTCACCCCTAACGTTCCTCCACTCGGGCTCGTGCCTAACTATAAGGATGATTCGGAGACAGCGACCGATCTCAATGCCGCTTCGGCCGAATATCGCGCCGAACTGACCACGCAGCTCGATTCCGAGCTCAGTGCGCTGGAGGCGGATGGCATCACGATCACTCTCTACCGGCTCGACATCTACAGTCTCTTCTATCGCTTGGCCGCGAATCCGGAGGACTACGGCTTGGTCAACATCAGCGACAGCTCGCAAGGCGAAGACGTCGATCCCGATGAGTATCTTTTCTGGGACGAACTTCATCCCACCACCGTCGGGCATTACCAGATCGCCGCAGCGGCCTTTGATCTCGTTAGCGGCACCGCTCTGCCGGCGGCGCAATCCCTCAACCTCTCGGCCCGCCTCAATGTCGGCACCGGCGACGACGTTCTGATCGCCGGCCTGATCGTTTCTGGCGATGCGGCGAAAGAGGTCATCGTGCGGGGGCTCGGACCTTCCCTGGTCGATAACGGCCTGCCGGTCGGCACCACCCTGGCTAACCCGACTTTGGAACTTTACCAAGAGGGCACGCTCCTGATGAGCAACGATGACTGGAAAGATTCCCAGCAATCGGCCATCGAAGCGACCGACGTCGCGCCTACCGATGACCTCGAATCCGCCATTATCGCCACCCTCGACCCGGGCAGCTACACCGTCGTCCTTCGGGGACAGAACGGCGGCACCGGCATCGGCTTGGTGGAGGTCTACGATCTCGATACGGCGGCGGCTTCGTCCCTTGGGAACACCAGCACTCGCGGCGTGATCCAGTCCGGGGATGATAACGTCCTGATCGCCGGTTTCATCGTCGGCAACGGCGGAAGCGACACCGTGGTCGTGAGGGCGATTGGACCTTCGTTAGCCGACTCTGGGGTGGCGAACCCACTGGCCGATCCGACCCTCGATCTTTACGACGAAAACGGAGCCGTCATTCGGAGTGACGACGACTGGCGCGACTCGCAGGAGTCGCTCATCCAATCAACTGGCCTGGCCCCGACGAACGACGCCGAGTCGGCCATTATCCGTTCGTTAGCGGCCGGTAATTACACCGCGGTGGTGCGAGGGAAAGAGGGCGGCACCGGGGTGGCGCTGGTCGAGGTCTATAACCTGCAATAACCGCGGCCGACGCAGTTTAGAGCGGGATGCGGAGCCTGAGATCCCGGTTCTCCTGCTGAGTCGCCTCCAGCTCGGCGATTCGAGCCGCCAGCGCGGCCTGCAGGGAAAGCAGGCGCAGGCCGACTTTCAGGCGCGCGCGCAATTCTTCCTTGTCGAAAGGCTTGGCCAAATAATCGTCGGCGCCGGCTTCGAGCGCTTCGACGATGCGCGCCTTGCTGCTGCGAGAGGTGAGCAAAATGATGTAAACCGACTTGCTGATCTCGCGCGCGCGCCGGCAGATCTCGGGACCTTCCAGCCCGGGCATCATCCAATCCAGAACGGCCAGGACCGGCGCCGTCTGGGCCCGCAAAACTTCCATCGCCTCCCGGCCGTCGTTCGCCACCAGCACTTCGTAATGCCACTTGAGCAGAAGCATGGAGAGGATCTCGCGTGAGACCGGATCGTCTTCCGCGATTACTACCTTGAATTGGGGCGCGGCCGAGTGATCGGTCGCGACTTGGGAACTAATGGCTGACGGAGCTGGAATCGAGGGTGCGGCCCAGTCCGGCGAAAATGAAATCGATTTCATCGGTCAGGCAGGAAAAGCAGGTTTCGGTCTCAGCGATGGTTTTGTTTTCCATCCGCGCCTCGATTTCACGCGCGATCTCTGCGGCCTTGGCCGCGCCAATGTTTGCCAGCGACCCGGCCAGGGTGTGCGCGATCCGGGCGGCGGCCTCGAAATCTTCCGCCTCCAGGGCGCGCTGCAGGAGCGAGGTAAGCCCGGGCGTGTTGGCCTTAAAGGTGTCGACCACCCGGCCAAACATCTCGTAATCCCCTTCGAATTGGTCGAGCAGATAATCGCCGCTAAAGCTCTCGATCACCGGAGACGCGGGTGCGGGCAGGGCGGGATTTACTTCTTCGGCCAGCACTTTCTCGATCGCGCTTCTCAACTTGGCTTGAGAGATCGGTTTGGAAACGTATTCATCCATCCCGCCGGCCAGACATTGGGCGCGATCGTCGGCCCCGGCGTGCGCGGTCATGGCGATGATCGGAGTATGACGCGGGATCGCGCTTTCCTGCTCCCGGATCTGGCTGGTGGCTTCAAAGCCATTCATCTCCGGCATCTGGATGTCCATCAGAATGAGATCAAAAGCACCGTCCAGCGCGAGCGTGACCGCCTGCTGGCCAGTGGAGGCGAAGGAAACGCCGTGGCCGAGTTTTTCCAGGATGCCGCCAGCGACGGAGCGATTGATCGCGTTGTCGTCCACCACCAGGATGCGGCGCGGGATCATTGGCGGGAGCTGGTCGAGGGCGTCGGCCGGATCTCTCACCGGAGGTTCTTTCGCGGCCGTGAATTTGGCCGTGAAATGAAAAGCCGAACCCTTTCCCGGTTCGCTTTCCAGCCAAAGCCGACCCCCCATTAAGGCGACCAGTTGAGCGCAAATCGAGAGGCCCAGGCCGGTGCCGCCGTACTCCCGGCTGGTCGAGCTATCCGCCTGGGTGAAGGATTCGAAGATCAATCGCTGCTTCTCTTTCGAGACGCCAATGCCGGTGTCGATCACGGAAAATTGCAACCCGAGCTCGGCCTCGGGCAAAAAGCAGGTGCGCACTTGCAGCAGGATGCCCCCGCGGGCGGTGAATTTAATCGCGTTATCAGCTAGGTTGATCAGCACCTGGCGCAAACGCAGCGGATCGCCGGTGATGTATTGCGGCACATCCGAGGCGATTTCGTGACGAAGAGTGAGACCCTTTTCGTGTGCCCGGAGGGAGAGGAGGCGGCTTTTGCGCTCGACCAACTTGCGCAGGTCAAAGGCGGTTGATTCCAAGTGCAACTTACCGGCTTCGATCTTTGCCGCGTCGAGGAGCTGGTTGACCAGCGCGAGGAGCGATTCGGCGGAATGCTGCACCATGTCGAGGTTATCGCGTTGCGCGCTGGTCAGTTCTGTGCCGAGGGAGAGATCGGTCAGGCCGATGATGCCATTTAGCGGGGTCCGGATTTCATGGCTCATGTTGGCCAGGAATTCGCCCTTGGCCTTGTTGGCGCGCTCGGCCTTTTCCCTGGCCTCTTCCAGCTCCTGCCGCCGCTGGGCGATGAGGAGCCCGGTGGCGCGGGAGGCACGACCCAGGCGGCCAATTTCGTCGTTGCTCACCGTCCTTTCCGGAACTGGCTCCTCCCGTTGCAGGGCGTCGGCGTCGCAGACGATTTCTTCCACCCGGGCGACGATGCCGCGGACAAATAGCGACACGGCGGCGAAGCCAAGGATCAGTCCGGTTGCGAGGTTGAGCAGGATGGCCAGCTCCATTCGGGATTCCAGCGAATCCTCCCGCTGCTCCCGGATTCCGCGCAGGCGATCCTCTTCCCGGAGGAATTGGGCCACAGAGTCGCGCGCCTGCTGCATGCAGGAGTTGGCGGCGACGAGGATTTTTCGCAGGCTTCCGCCGCGCCCTTCGCGGGTGAAGGCTTCGTAGGCGTCGCTCTCCAGCTGGAGGCGCCGTTGCACCACCGGTACGATGGAGAGGCGGATCCGTTTCGATTGCGTCGGATTATCGCTCACCAGGTGCGCCAGCCGGCTCAGCAACCCCGGCAATTGCTCCAGCGCCTGGTCGTGGACTCGGAGGAAAGCGCGATCGCCTGTCAGGAGATAGCCGCGCATCCCGTCCTCGCTCGCGGTGAGCTGGACGAGGAGGCGGTTGGTCTGTTGCTGCACTTCCATGCTGTGTTTGACCCACGTGGCCGCCTCTTCCACCTGCTGGGTGGTGAGGAAAAAGAGGATGGCCGAGATGGTGGTGGCGACGAGCGGACCGGCCACGACCACGAAGCCCTTGCCGCGCAGGGGCAGATCCAGCCACCAGCGTTTGAGGATATAGAGGAGGCGGCCCATGGCTCCTCTTAGAGAGCATCTTGCGTGCGACGAGCCGGTGAATTTCAGCGGCAGGGCTGGGGCGGCATCCAAAATTTCGGTCGCCTTAGCCGATCGATTCGCTACCGGTTTTTGATTATGATCGAGGACCTCTGGTACAAGAACACCGTTATCTACAGTCTCGATATCGAGACTTTCATGGACGCGAACGGCGATGGGATCGGCGACTTCGAGGGCCTGATGCGCCGGCTCGATTACCTGCACTCAATTGGAGTCGAGACGCTCTGGCTGGCTCCCTTTTATTCCTCGCCGAATCGCGATAACGGTTACGACATTTCGTACTATTTTGGAGTCGATTCGCGCCTCGGTTCGAACGGCGACTTCGTCGAGTTCATGCACCAGGCCAGCCGGCGTGGAATGAAGGTGATCATCGATCTGGTGGTGAACCACACTTCCGATCAGCATCGCTGGTTCCAGGCCGCGCGGGCCGAGGCGGAATCGATATATCGCGACTGGTATGTCTGGTCGAAAAAACGGCCGCCGGGTTGGAACAAGGGGATGGTCTTCCCCGGAGTGCAGGATGCGACCTGGACGCGCGATAAAAAGGCAAAGTCCTGGTATTACCATCGCTTCTATGAATTCCAGCCCGACCTGAACATGGATAATACGGACGTGCGCACCGAAGTGCGGCGGATCATGGGTTACTGGCTGCAACTGGGGGTGGCGGGGTTTCGGGTCGACGCGGTGCCGTTCGTGATCGAGAGCACGCAGCCGGGGAAGAAAAGCGTGCAGCATTTCGAGTATCTGGCCGAGATGCGGAAATTCCTGCAATGGCGTTGCGGCGACGCCATCCTGCTCGGAGAGGCAAATGTTCTGCCGAAGGAGAACAAGAAATACTTCGGCGAAGAAGGGGAGGGCATTCACATGATGTTCAACTTCTACGTGAACCAGCATCTCTTTTACGCCCTGGCCTCGGAAGACATCGAGCCGCTCTGCCAGGCGCTCCTGGCCACACAGGAGTTGCCCCCCTCCGCCCAGTGGGCGCAATTCCTGCGCAACCACGACGAGCTCGATCTCGGTCGCCTAACGAAAAAGCAGCGGGCGAAAGTCTTGGCCAAATTCGGCCCGGAAAAGCGCATGCAGCTCTACGGTCGCGGCATTCGCCGCCGGCTCGCTCCCATGCTCGGGAATCGCGCCCAGCTCGAGCTGGCCTACAGTCTCCTCTTCTCCCTCCCCGGCACGCCCGTGCTGCGTTACGGCGACGAGATCGGCATGGGCGACGATCTCGCCCTGGAAGAGCGCAATGCCGTCCGCACCCCGATGCCGTGGTCGGGCAGCCCGCAGGGCGGCTTTACCACTTCGGAGCATCCGGTGCGTCCGGTTCTGGATAAGGGCCCCTTCGGCTTCCGCGAGATCAATGTCGCCGCGCAGAGGCGCGAAGACGACTCGCTCCTCAACTGGATGGCAGCAATGATCCGTCTGCGCAAGGAATGCCCGGAAATCGGCTGGGGCGAATGGTCGTTAGTCAAAACCAACGCTCCCGGCGTGCTCGGCTTGCGCTACGAATGGAAAGGAACCGCCCTCGTCGTGCTGCATAATTTTACCGCCAAGCCGAAGGAGACCCGCCTCCACCTCTCCGAGGAAGGTGGAGAAGTTTTGACCGACCTGCGCGAAAACGAGGAGTCGACGGTAGGCGATGACGGCCGGCACCGGATCGCGCTCGCGGCCTATGGCTACCGCTGGTATCGGGTCGGCCGGCTCGATCATCTGCTCGCCCGGCGCAAATCCTAGCCCGGGATTCGTCAGGCCGGCGGGAGGGAAGCGGCCGAGCCGTTGCTCGGGCCGGTGCCATCGAGGGAAAGATAAGTATAGCCCTGCAGCCCGCGCTCGTAATCGGCCAGGATCTTCATGCCGTCGTTAGGCTTGAGCCGGTCGCTCTTGATCGCGGCGTCGATTTGCGACTTCATCAGCCGCATCAGTTCGATCTTGTCCCACTGGGTCAGAGCCAGGACCTGCCCGATGGTGCTGCCCTCGATCACTTCCTCGATGTACCAGCCCGATTCCTCATCTTCATCGAGGAAGACGTGGACCTCGGTCACCCGGCCGAAGAGGTTGTGCAGATCGCCCATGATGTCCTGGTAGGCCCCGACCAGGAAAACGCCCAGGTAATAGAGCTCACCCGGATTGATCTGGTGCAGCGGGAGGGTGTCCTTCACATCCTGCAGGTCGATGAACTTATTGATCTTTCCGTCGGAATCGCAGGTGATATCGACCAGCGTGCCCTGGCGATCGGGCGGCGTCGTCAGGCGATGGATTGGCATGATGGGGAAGAGCTGGCCGAGCGCCCAGTGGTCGAGGAGCGATTGGAAAACGGAAAAGTTACAGATGTATTGATCGCCTAACGATGTCTCCAGCTCCTTCACTTCCTCCGGCACATATTTGAGCCCGCGGTGGAGGGCGACGATCTGCCGCGCCAGCTCCCAGTAGAGCGACTCGATCTTCGCTTTCGATTGCAGATCGAGCAGCCCGAGATTGAACATCTGCTGCGCCTCTTCCTTGATCTGCTGGGCATCGTGCAGGGTCTCGAGCCGGTTGCCGCGTTTGAGCTGGCGCTTCACTTCCACGATGTCGCGCAACGGTTTCGGATCGCCTTCCTTGATCTCGATCTTGGGCGCCTGAGTATCTTTCTCGATCGAGCCAAAAGCCTCCACCACCAAGACAGAATGGTGGGCCACAATCGCCCGGCCGCCTTCGCTCACGATCGCAGGATGGGCCACCCCTTCGGAGTCGCAGACCTCCATGATGTTATAGACGACGTCGTTGCAGTACTCCTGCAGAGTGTAATTGGTCGAGCTATCAAAACTGGTGCGCGAGCCATCGTAATCAACCCCGAGCCCGCCGCCGACGTCGAGGTAGCCTAACGAGTGCCCCATTTGCGAGAGCTTCGCGTAATAGCGCGCCGCTTCCCGGACCGCGCGCTTGATCGTGGAAATATCGGGCACCTGCGAGCCGACGTGGAAGTGGACCAGCTTGAGACAATGAGCCAGGCCCTGCGCTTTGAGCATTTCACTGGCCGCGACCAGGTTCGTCGTGCTCAGGCCAAACTTGGCGTTTTCGCCTCCGCTGGTGGTCCATTTCCCCGCGCCCTTGCTGTGTAATCTCACCCGGATGCCGATGTGCGGCTCCACTCCCATTTCCCTGGCCACGCGCAGGGTCTGTTCGAGCTCTTCCAGCTTCTCGACCACGATGATGACGGATTTGCCCAGCCGCCGACCGAGCATGGCGGCGCGAATGAAGGCGCGATCCTTGTAGCCGTTGCAGATGATCAGGCTTTCCGGGTCCTTGTGCATGGCCAACGCCGCGATCAGCTCCGGCTTGCTGCCCGCTTCGAGCCCGAAGTGGAATTGCGCGCCGGCGTCGACGATCTCTTCGATCACCTCGCGCAGCTGGTTCACCTTGATCGGGAAAACGCCGCGATAAGGACTCTTGTAGCCAAACTCCTGCATGGCCGATTGGAAAGCGCGGTTCACCGTCTCGACCCGATGGCGGAGGAGATCCTGGAATCGGATCACGAGCGGAAATCCGAGGCCGCGCTCGCGCGCTTCGGTCACCACTTCGAGGAGGTCGATCGAGCCGCCGGCGGCCTGGAGCGGCCGGGCGGCGACGTTGCCGGCCTGGTTGACCGAGAAGTAACCGCTGCCCCAGCCATCGACGTTATATGTCGCGCTTGCGGCCTCGACGTCCCACCCATTCTTCGTCATCGTGGCGCAGTGTAGGGCACGAGTCTGCAAATTCAATCGGCAGATATTTTCTGCGTAAATTCCCGCCGCCGAAGGCTGAAATTCGCCGCCGCCGGGTCCTCCTCCAGTCTGGAAAATTGGGCGCGGCTTGTGTTTCAAAATCGGTCGGATACGGTGTTTTTGATGAACAAAATCACCATCGAGGTGCAGGTGCGGGCGGTCTTGCCGACCAGTGGGGGCTGCGCCGTCTTCCTCGGGAACCACGATAAAGTCTTCATCATTTACGTCGATCAAAGCGTCGGCAGCGCCATCACCATGTTCATGCGCGGGACGGTGAAGGAACGTCCTCTGACCCATGACCTGATGGGCCACCTCATGACCGGCCTCGGCGCCCACGTGGAGCGGGTCGTGATCAACGACCTGAAAAACGCCACCTATTACGCGCGCATGATCATCCGGGCGGAGAACGAGCTGCAGCAAAAGAAGATCATCGAATTGGATGGGCGCCCGAGCGATTGCATCGCCATGGCGGTGCAACAAAAGGCGCAGATCTTCGTCAGCCAGGAAGTGTGGGACGAAGTCGACGACATGAGTGACGTCCTGCGCAAGATGGAAGAAGACGGGATCAAGCCCGAGCTTGGACCCGAGAGCGAAGAGGAAGACGAGTGAGGCGCGCTTGTTTCCGGCGCCTAACGCATCAGCTCGGGATAATTCTTTTCCGCCATCGCGGTACAGCGCGCCAGGACGGCGGAGGGGGTATCGAGTTCGAGCACTTCCGCGACCAGCTCCTGGCATTCCTTCATCGTGAGGCGCTGAACCGCGCTTTTGACTCGCGGGACGAGGGCCGGCCCGGCGCTGAGCTCATCCATCCCGAGCCCGACGAGCAGGGGAGTAAAGAGCACTTCGCCCGCCATTTCGCCGCAGACGCCGACCCAGATGCCGTTGGCGTGGGCGGCGTCGGCCACGATTTTTAAAAGCCTAACGACGGCGGGATGGCTCGGCTCGTAGAGGTGTGAAACGCGCTCGTTGGTGCGGTCGATCGCGACCGCGTATTGGATCAGGTCGTTCGTGCCGATGCTGAAAAAATCCACCTCGCGCCCGATCCTGTCGGCCAGGATGGCCGCGGTCGGCACCTCGATCATGACTCCCACTTCGAGCTCGTCATCAAAGGCGTGGCCCTCGTGGCGCAGCTCGCTCTTGCATTCATCGATGATCTGCCGGCCACGCCGCACTTCATCCAGGCCTGAGATCATCGGGAACATGATCTTCACGTTGCCGCCCACGCTGGCGCGCAGGATGGCGCGCAACTGCATCTTGAAGATGCCCAGGTTCTCCAGGCAAAACCGGATCGCGCGCCAGCCGAGAAAGGGGTTGAGTTCGTCGCCATTTTCCATTCCCTCGGAAATCTTATCGCCGCCAAGATCGAGGGTGCGGATGATCAACGGATCGGGCGCGACCTGCTCAGCTACGGTGCGATAAACCTGGACCTGTTCTTCCTCGGTCGGGAGGGTGGTCTGGTTGAGGTAGAGATACTCCGTCCGGTAGAGGCCGACGCCTTCGGCGCCATTGGCCAGGACGGCGGTCACTTCATCCGGCAGCTCGATGTTGGCCGAGAGCACGATGTGGCGGTCGTCGCGGGTGGTGCATTTTGTTTCGCGCAGTTTGGTCAACTGCTCGGCGATGACCCCTTTTTCGCGCTCGATCTCGACGTATTGCCGCAGCGTTTCCTCGCTCGGATTGATGATGAGGACGCCGTTATAACCGTCGATCAGCGCCGTCTCACCCGTCTCCAGGCTCTCGGTCGCATCGTGCAGGCCCATGATGGCGGGAATGCCTAACGAGCGCGCCATGATCGCAGTGTGCGAGGTGCGGCTGCCGAGATCGAGCGCCATCCCGCGCACCTGCTCCCGGTTCATCGTCGCGGTGTCGCTCGGGGTGAGATTATGCGCGACCAGGATGTGCGGCTCGTTCACGGAGAGAAAGGGCCGGGGCGATTTTCCCTGCAGATTGCGGATGACCCGCTTGGTCACGTCCTGGATGTCGAGGGCGCGTTCGCGCAAATAGGGATCGTCAATCCGGCTGAGCGATTCGACGTAGCGGTTGGCCACTTCCTGGAAGACGTGCTCGACGTTGCAATGATCGGCTTCGAGTTTGCGCAGCACCTCATCGATCAAGGTCTGGTCTTCCACCACCAGCAGGTGAGCGTCGAAAATGCCGGCGTCCTTGGCCCCGATCGCTTCCGCGATCTGCTGCTGCATCTCCAGGATCTGCACCCGCGTCTGGATGAGTGCGCTCTCGAAGCGGGCAATTTCCTCAGCCACCTGCGCCGGCTCGATCTGGTATTTGACCACATCGTCCGTCTCGACCGAAAAGACGTGAAGCGGCCCCCGGGCGATGCCGGGAGACGCGGGCACACCCTGGCAACGCTTTTCCTCCTGGCTGCTCTGGCCGCTCATTCCGGTGCTAGAATAAACGGAGCGTCAACCCCGAAAGTATCCGGGGTCAACTATTCTTCGTTAAAGCGCGACAGAATTAATTCCTCGATATCCGCGATCGCCTGCGCGGCATCGGGGCCTTCGGCGCGGACGCGCAGCTTCGAGCCTTGCCCGGCAGCCAGCATCATCAGGCCCATGATGCTCTTGCCGTTGATCTCCTCGTCGTCTTTCGCCACCCAGATGTCGCAGCGATGCCGGCTGGCGATGCGCACGAACATGGCAGCCGGGCGGGCGTGCATGCCGAGTCGATTGACGATCGTGATTTCCTTCTCGACCTTCTCGTTCGATTCGGGGGCTGAGCGACGGTTGAGTAATCCCATTAAGTGTCCTGCGGCTTCATTAAGGTGAGCAACTTTTCGTTAAATTCTAGTGCGCTGTTTTGACCCAGGCCCTTGAGCTTTTGATCCATCGCCGCCACCTCGATCAATCGCGCGATATCCCTTCCCGGCCGCACCGGAATCGTGATGTGTGGCACCTCGATCTTTAGAATCTCGTAAAGTTCGCGGTCCAGCCCGATTCTATCCACTTCTTCGAGCTCCTGCCAATCCTTTAAGGTCACCACCAGGTCCACCCGTTTCTCCATCCGAATGGCTCCGACCCCGAAGACGGAGACGACGTTGATGATCCCGATCCCGCGCACCTCCATGTGGTAGCGGGTCAAATCCGGCGCGGTCGCCATCAGCTCGCGGCCTTCGAGGGATTTCACCTTCGTCACGTCGTCCGCCACCAGGCTGTAGCCGCGTTCGATTAGCCCGAGCACGCACTCGCTTTTTCCCACTCCGCTGGCCCCGCGGATGAGCACGCCGACCCCGAGGATGTCGACCATGCTGCCGAACTCGGTCACCACCGGCGAAAAATCGAGTTCCAGCGCGATGGTGGCGGCGTTGATGAATTTCATCGTGATCATCGGGGTGCGGAAAACGGCGATGCCGGCTTCCTCGGCGATTGCGAGCAGATCGGGTGCGAGATGAAAACCTCGCGAAGCGACCAGGCAGGGCACCCGGCGCGCGCAGAGGGCGCGGAAGCGAGCCTGGCGCGGGCGCGGCGAGAGACTCTTGAGGTAGGATTGCTCGGCCGCGCCTAACACCTGCACGCGTTTCTCAGCGAAGTAGGTGTAGAAGCCGGCCAGGGCGAGACCGGGGCGATTGATCGTCGGCTCCCGGATGCGCCGCTCGAAGCCGATCTCTTTGCTCTCGAGCTTGAGTTGGAGCGCCTTGGCGTGGCGTTGGAAGAAAGCCTCCACCGTCACGATCGGGACATTGACGCGCTGCTGGCTGCCTGAACTGATGGTCTGGACGAGAGGTTCCAAGCTCATGGGCAGAGAAGATGTATCGCGAAGGGGGAGCGAATGCCAGAGCGAGCTACTGGCAAATTCCAGTGCGCGGCGGGCGAAGACGTTAGGGCATTGGGAACAAGCGCTCGACAAACCAATAGGAGCCGGCCAGCACAACCGCGAAGGAACTGGCCGCGACCACCTTTGCCCCCACGGTCGCGCTCCGGCGATAAATCCAGGCCAGGAGCGGCGCGACGGCGAGCACGATACAAGCCTGGCCGATTTCCACCCCGAGATTGAACGAGAAGAGCGACCAGCCGAGAGCAGCCCGTGGCAGCGCCATTTCGCGCAGCACGTTGGCGAAGCCAAAGCCGTGCACGAACCCGAAACAGAAGGCAAAAAGCAACCGCCAATCGCGTCCGCCGCGGCCTTGGATGAGCGCATGCGCACCCACGAAGACGATGCTGAGGGCGATGGTCGGTTCGATCAGGCGCGCCGGCGGGGTAAGGATGTTCAGGGTCGCGAGAACGAGCGTAATGCTATGGGCAATCGTAAAAGCGGTCACGATTTTCAGCAGCTCACCGATCGTCCCGCCGAGCAGGAGCAATCCAACGATGAAAAGAATGTGATCCGGACCGATAAAGATGTGGTGGATTCCCTCGAGAAGGAATTGCCTAACGACGCTAAGAATGTTCTGACGCCCGGCCGGGTTGTAGCTTATCTGCGCCGTCTTCCGGTCAAAAATTCCCTGATACTTCAGGGTCTCGCCTTCGTAGATGTTAAGGAAAGTGCGATGCTGAGGATTGGAAGAGAAGAGATCACAATGCACGGTCAGCGGGCCGCTTTTCCGTTTCCCGGAATAATGGAGAATGAGCCGAAGATCTCGCCGCGCGGTCAGCGGCTCGATCCGACCGAGGCTTGCCTCGAAAGCCGTTCCGTCGCCTATGATCGTTAGGTGAGAAGCCATTTGGTCCAGCAAAGGCCGCTTCTCCGCCGCCGCTCCGCCTGGCTCCAGCAGTTGTGCCTCCTCGATCCCAGGCAGCGCGCGGGCGAAGTTCCGAGCCGACGATTCCACGGTGGCTTCGATTCCTTCCGATCCGAGATGCAGATCGACGTAGCTCAGCGGCAGGTCATGCCCCTGCGCGCAAAGAGCAAGAAAGAAAAAGACGAGACAGAAAAATGTCCGTTTCATCGCGCAAGGCGCTCCAGGACTTGGCGTGCCTTCACGCTTTGCAAAGGATCGAACTCCGGGTTGAGGGCGAGGGCTCGCTCGAGAAAAGATTTCGCTTCCGCATTCTCCTCGGCGGCGCGGGCGATCATTCCGGCATGATAATAGAGTTTGGCATCGCGCGTCCCGAGACGAAGTGCTTCCTTCATCGCCGTTCGCGCCTGGGCGAGATGGCCGGCTTTCAAAGCCGTCCAGGCGAGGGCGTCGGCGCCATAGATGTCATGACGACCAGCGGCGTACTCGTCGCTCGCCCAACGATAAGCCTGCTCGGGTTTGAGATCGTGGTCGGCCAGAAAAAGGGCGAGCCGACGGTCATACGGCACCCCATGCACCTTGAGCGAATGTGCGCCTAACTCTTCGGCTAACTCATAACGAACCCTGGCATCTTCGCTCCGTCCGCTTAGCTGATAAAGATCACCCAGGCTGGCCATGAAATCGATCACCGGAACGATCCGGATTGCTTCTTCGTAATGGACAATGGCAGCTGGGAGGTCATGCTGCGCCGCCCGCAGTTTCCCGAGAGAGGCCAGAGCGCGGAAATATCCGGGGGACACCTGTAGCGCCATGGCAAGATGTTTCTCGGCCGCTCCATGATCGCCGCTCGAGAAAGCGACCTCACCCAGCTGCCAGTGACACCACGCCATGGTCTCGTTAGGCGGCTGGGTCATCTGGTGCAGCCGCTCGAGCGCGGCCTCGAGGTGAGAGCGGCCCTCGGCCGGTCTACCCTGCAGAATGGCCAGACGAGCCAGGCGGGTCTCGGTGCCGGCATCCTGGGCGGCGCGTTGCCGCATCTTCTCGTAGGCGTTCGCGGCTTCCTCATAGTCGCCTAACTCCAGCGCAGCGTCGCCCAAGATGGCGTAGGGCTCGCTTTTGGTGGGCTGGAGGTTAATCAATTGGCGTGCATGTTCGCGCGCGGCAGGGAAAGCATGATCAGAAAATTCAGCGTGAGCCAGGGCGGTCAGGCCACCGAGGTTTCGTTCCGCCGGCACGGCAGCCAACGATGCTTCCGCCGCAGCCTTGGCCGGGGGAAGGTAATCTTCGTTGCCGGTTTCCCGGACCTGTTGCAGGTATAACTCGGAAAGGGCGTTCTGTGAGCGGGTATCTTCCGAGTCGCGCCTGATTCGGGCGAAGTAGAAACTGAGCGCTCGATCAGTCGGTGTCTCTCTCGTAAAAGCGGACCCATCACGTGAGTCATCCGCTATAGTCGTTAGCTTAGGCTTCGCGAAAACCGGAGCCGCCGATCGTCTTACCTCGAGCTGGGCCAGGGCGCCGAGCGCGATGGCAAGGGCGACCAGACCGATTCGCCGATGCAGCGAAAGCCTCGCTGGCTGGAGCGGGCCGAACGAACGCGGCGCCGGGGGACTAGAAAGTCGCAACGATGGGCCAGGTCCCATAACCATTCCGAGAATGAAATTCCGCGCCGCCCAGGCCTTTTCGGCCCGGCGGCGCGGATTTCAGGAGCTAACTATTGCCGGGTGTGATCGTCCGGATTGTCGCCCGGAGGGAACGGTTGTGTCGGATCCGCCACGAATGGGAAAGCGTTGCGGAACGGGACTTCGTTGGCATCGACGAAGTCAGTCAACGGCTGATCGTTGTTGATCAGAGTGAAGGTGGCGTCGACCACGTCATCGACGAGGCGCCGGCCACCGAGATTACCGAAGCCGCCGTCGGGATTGTTACCGCCTTGCGGGCCGCTGTTCGGCACATTCAGGTCAAGGCGCAGGATATCGCCATTACGCTGGATCATGTCGAGGATCTGGTTGATGTGAGCGGTGTCGGTCCCGAAGTTTTGCAGGTCAGCGATCAGATCGGCCCGAAAGCGTCCGCGCATGTCTTCGACGGTGGAGGCGCCGTTGTATTCGTCTTTCCTGGTCGCCGGGATGAGGCCGTTGTTGACCAGCGGGTTACCCTGCCGATCGAGATTGACCCATGCTCCTTTGCCGGTGTAGGCGCCATCGGAGATCTTCTGATTCATACGACGCTGAGTGACGGCGTTAAAACCGATAACCGAAGTGTTAGCCCCGCGCAGATAGCTGGCGGGAATGCTGACTGCAGTGATGAGGGTGTTGAAGCCCGCATAGGTGTCGCGTCCGCGGCGGAAACCGAGGAGAGACTTATCCGGGTGACCGGGGTTCATCAAGGACGAGGCCACGAAACGATTCGCGCCGGTGTCATCGAGAAAGAAGGGATCATCAGCGTTGCCGCCAAAGAACTTGGCGCCGGTTTGGGAATCAACCGTAACCACGGGAGGGGGCGGCGGCTCGGGCTGCGGTTCCTGGGTCGAAAGCGTGGTGGGACCGGTGAAACCGATCAAGACCTTGCCGGTCGTATCGCTCAATTTGATCGTAGCAGTTTGAGTCGTTAGGCGACCCACGCCGGGCGAATAGGTGACATCGACAAAGAGATCCGGCTTGGCGTCGCCGGTATTCTCGATCTCAAATCGATACCGAATGTTATGGTCGAAGATCACCTCGCCGAAGTGTTCACCCGAGACGATGAAACCCTGGGTGCTGTTCAGCATGACCACCTGGGAATTATCGTTCGGATCGAGGAAGGCCCACATGTCGGCTATATCGGAGCCGCGATCCTGCGCGATGGTGGGTGAATCGATATGATCGGAAGCCCGCAGAAGCGGAGCGCCGCCGAGGACGAGCGCGAGGGTGCACGCGCCGAAGAGTGGGAGACGACGGTTGGACCGTGTGGTCCGGTATCTGTTTCTATGTATCATAGGCTATCTATTTGTTTAAGTGGTTGGAGTTACACTGACTGAAACAGGAGAGACCGGTGGCTGTGGTTTATTCCAAAAATTCGGCAAATTAATGGCCGTAACATCGAATCAGCGGGTAAAGCGATGATGACTAGGTCCTTAGGAGGAATGGCTTTTTTTTGGTCAGGGCGCGCGCGGGCTCAAGGCGCCATTACAAGTTGGCGGCTGGCAGCTAGCTGAAAAGGCAGCACACCACTGCGCGTCGTCCGCTTTCTCAACTCGCGTCAGCGCAGCAGCCCGCGATCACGTAAGAGCCGGCGCAGCCGATCGGTGCGCCGTCGATTCACTCCGAAATCGTAACGGCCGAGCCGGGAAGCCGAGCGAATGGCCAGGGCTTGCTCGGCGGGCCGCCGTTCCAGCTCGAGATCGTCCACGAAGCCAAAAACCGCACTGCGACACTCGAGGCGGAGATAATTCTCCCGCTCTTCCTGCAGCCGGGTGCGCGGCAAGCTCAGGACGGCGGTCCGCAGCTTGCCCCAGGCTTCTGCATCGCCGGACGCGAGCTGGAAGGGGGCGATGTGATGCCGGGCATCGGTCGCCTCTGTGGAAACGCAGTTGGGCGAGGCAGGGCAGGGAGCGAGCATTTTAGTCGAGCTTTGAGGCCTCGCGCAGGAAGAGGTGGCCAGCGGCAGGGCGAGCAGGAGCATACATTGAATCGATCTGGCCGTCGTGCCGCCATGATATTTGGTCCTCGTTGTGCAATGACGGGAGCGCAGCTACAATGCGCGCAAATGACCCGGCCCCCATTCCTGCAGGCGTTGCTTTTCCTCAGTCTCACCCTTCCCGCCTGCACGGAATTGCCTAACGACGTCGGAGTGCGCAGGCATCGCACCGTCGCCGCTCAGACCCGGATCGCTTCGCATCATCCGGTTTTTTCTTCCTGGTCCGACGACCCCGCCGCCAAGGGCGAATCGCGCATCCTGATCAACCTGACCAAGCAACAGGCCTTCTTCTTTCGCGGCGATACGCTCATCGGCCGGACCAACATCTCCTCCGGCCGGCGCGAGTTTGAGACTCCGCCGGGCAAATACCGGGTCATCCAAAAAGACGAGCACCACGTCTCCAACGAATACGGCCAATACGTCGCCCGCTCCGGCGCCATCCTGCGGCGTGACGCGGATATGACCAGCGACCCGATGCCAACGGGCGCGCATTTTGTCGGTGCGCCCATGCCCTATTTTCTCCGTTTCCGCGGCGGTTACGGCATGCACGCTGGCTTTGTGCCGCGCTATCGCGCCTCGCACGGCTGCGTGCGCATGCCGATGAAGATGGCCCAGCATTTCTTCGAGGCGGCCGAGGTGGGGACGCGGGTGGAAGTGATCGAGCCACCGCTTATGGTGGAACGGTGAACCTCGTCTCCGACCTGCGGGTATTGTTAGGCGAAAAGATTGTCTCGGCCGAGGAGCCGACGCGCAGCGCGCACAGCGGGGATAAATGGTTCGCGCACCACCAACCGGAAGTAGTCGTTTTTGCTCGGACGACCGAGCAGGTCAGCCAACTCCTCCGCTTTGCTTCGTCAAATAAGATTCCGGTCACGGCGCGCGGGGCGGGCTTTGGCTACGTCGGCGGCTGCGTCCCGATGCGTGGCGGGGTCGCACTCTCGCTCGCGGGCATGAACCGGATCAAGGAGATCAGTTTCGAAGACTCGATCGCCATCGTCGAGCCGGGGGTGATCACCGGCCAGCTCCAGGCCGCGGTCCGGGCGCAGAAGCTTTTTTATCCACCCGACCCGGCCAGCCTGCATGATTGCAGCATCGGGGGGAACGTCGCCACCAATGCAGGCGGCCCGCGCTGTCTCAAGTATGGGGTGACGCGTCACTACGTCATTGGCCTCGAGGTGGTGCTGGCCAACGGCGACGTCCTGCGCACGGGCGGCCGAGTGCATAAGAACAAGACCGGCTTTGATCTGATCGGGCTTTTTGTCGGGTCCGAAGGATTGTTAGGCGTGGTGACCGAGATCACGGTGCGACTTCTGCCCTTACCGCCGACGCGGGCGACCCTCTCCGCCTCCTTTGCCACCATGGCGGAGGCGGCCGCGGCGGTGCAGGCGATTTTTGCCGCCGGGTTTCTGCCTTCGTCGCTCGAGATCGCCGATCAATTTACCCTTGAAGCCGCCCGGCACGATCACGGTCGCGGCGTGATACCGGATGGGAACGCGCATCTCCTGGTCGATGTCGACGGCCGCGAAGAGACGGTGCGGATCGAAGCCGCCGCGCTCCAGAAACTGCTCGCAGCGCGCCAGCCAAATTCACTCACCATGGCCACGACCGAGGAGGGCTCGGAGAAATTGTGGGCCTTGCGGCGTGAGTTCAGTAATTCCCTCCGCGCCACTGGCCTAACGAAGCTCAACCAGGACATCGTCGTGCCGCGCAGTCGGCTGGTCGATCTGGTCGAATTCGCCGGTCGCCTGCAGGAACGACACGGCTTTCCCGTCGCCACTTTTGGCCACGCTGGCGACGGCAACATTCACGTCAACATCATGGCCGCGGATTACGAAAATCCGGTCGTGCGTGAGCGGGTCGAGCAGGCGCTGGATGAACTCTTCGCCCAGGTCCTGGCCTGGGGCGGCGTGATCACGGGCGAGCACGGCATCGGCCTGGCCAAAAAACGCTGGTGGCCGGAAGCGACCAGTGACGTGGCCCGAGCCCTGCACGCCCGTCTGAAGCAGGCGCTTGATCCGCTCGACATCCTCAACCCGGGCAAATTTGTCGGTTAGCGCGGGTTGAATGAAACGAAGGGCGTGGTAGGTTCCCGGACTTCAACCTACGCGCATTTCCGGTCTTCCGACCGAATCTTAATTGTGCGCCTCTCTTCAGCCCGGTTGCTGAAGCTTTCGTCCTTGAATGAAACCAGGAACATTTACTCATACTTTCGCCGTTTTGCTCTCGTCGCTCTCGGCCTGCTTTGCGCCCTCGGCTTCGGCGCAGGCTCCGGCCAAGAAGATTCAGCTCAACAAAAAGCATAATCGGCTGAACGACGACGTGCTGCTTAAGGTCGACCCGATTGGCTACACCCCGCCGCCGACCAATTTCGTTAACTTCAAGAAGCGCAGCGAGCGTTATCCGTGGAAAAAAGACATCGTCACCACCGTCTTCTGGATCGGCGAAAAGCCGACCGCTAATAACCCGGTGCCGAATCACGCCAGCAGCTGGGACGCGGCCTGGGCGAAAAATTACGGCGGTTACGACGACCCGCGGCCCTCGCAGCGGGAAAATTACATTCCGGTCAATTTCACCCCGAGACAAAATCCGTTCTACTGCGCGCTGCCCTATAACGACAAGGCGCGGGAAGGTCATCGGCCGGAAGCGCCCAAAGTGGTGCCCTGGTTCAAGGAAGCCTATCGCGGCCCCGGCGTTTCGGTCTGCAAAGGTCGCTGGGTCGAGATTCGCAAGGGCAACCGCACCGTCTACGCTCAATGGGAAGATGCCGGCCCGTTCCGCACCGACCATTGGGAATACGTCTTCGGGAACGAACGGCCGAAACCGAATCTGAACCGCGGCGCCGGCCTCGATGTCTCGCCTGCGGTGCGCGATTTCCTCGGGTTGCAGGATACCGATGTGACCGATTGGAAATTTGTCGAAGCGAGCGAGGTGCCTGCGGGTCCCTGGGCTCGGCTGGGCGACAACAACACCTTCGTCATCAACCAGCACAAGGCGGAGCAGCAGGTGGCCAAGACCAAAGGGAAAAGCGGCGTCGTGTTTCGTTAGGCGAATTCGTCTTCCGTGCGCGCCCCAATTTTTCTCCGCTGCGCGATCAGCGGCGCCTTCTTTGCCGGGCTGACGGTTTCGGCTCCGGCCGCCGAGCAACCTTTACGCACCGGCAAAGCGGCCATGGGAGATTGGACGACCGACGCGCCCGGGGTGCGGCGCAAGATCACGGTCGACGATCTGCCGCCGCCTAACGCCACCAAATCCGCCAGCAACGGCCCCACCGTGGTGGCTCGCCCCAAGGGTGCGCAGTTGCATGGCCCGCCCGGTTTTAAGATCGAGGAATATGCCGCCGGTTTCCGCGATCCGCGCGTGCTCCTGACTGCGCCTAACGGCGACATCTTCGTGAGCGAAAGCCGGGCGAACCAGATCAAGGTGATGCGGGATAAAGATGGCAATGGCAAGCCGGACCTGACTGAGATATTCACCGAGAAGGACCTGAACAAGCCCTTCGGGATCGCCTTTTATCCGCCCGGGCCCGACCCGCAATATCTCTACGTCGCCAATACCGATGGGGTAATCCGTTTTCCCTATCGCAACGGCGACCTGAAAGCGCGCGGGCCGGCCGAGAAGCTCGGGGCCCACCTCTCGCCCGGCGGCCTGCTCCGTGGCGGCGGGCATTGGACGCGCGACCTCGTCTTTTCGCCGGACGGAAAAAAAATGTACGTCTCGATCGGCTCGCGCTCGAACGATTCCGACAACGCGGCGGAAGCGGATCGCGCCCGCATCTTCGAGTTCAATGCCGACGGCAGCGGGCAGAAAGTCTATGCCTGGGGAATCCGCAACGCGGTCGGGATCGCCATTCGCCCCGGCAGCGACGAGCTCTGGATGAGCACGAACGAGCGCGACGAACTGGGCGATAATCTGGTGCCGGATTACATCAGCCACGTCACCGCCGGCGGCTTCTATGGCTGGCCTTGGTATTATCTCGGGAATCATCAGGACCCGCGGCAAGAGGGCGAACATCCCGAGCTGGCGGGGAAAGCGATCGTGCCCGATGTGCTGGTGCAGGCGCATTCTGCTTCGCTCAACCTTTGCTTTTACGATGGGAAACAATTTCCCGCAGAATATCGCGGGGACATTTTTGCCGCCTTTCATGGCTCGTGGAATCGCAACCGGCGCACCGGATACAAGATCGTCCGGGTGCCGCTGGAGGGTGGCAAGGCCCGGGGCGAATATCAGGATTTCGTCACCGGCTTTGTCACTCCAGAGGGGAACGTCTGGGGTCGCCCGGTCGGCCTGACCGTGGCCAAGGATGGCAGCCTGCTTTTCAGCGAGGACGGGCACGGCACCATCTGGCGGGTCAGTTATACTCGTTAGGCTGGGAATTTTCCAATGGCGCGCGCCATTCATGTGTTCGATAACGGGGTGCGCGTTTTCGAGGATCAGCTGCTGGAGGAGCAGCGGGCGCGTTACGCCCGGCGCAACGTGCACGAGGCGGAGGAAGAAGAGATCTTCATCGACCTCATCCGCCGCCTGCCGCCTGATGGCTGCTATGTCGACGTCGGAGCGGCGATCGGCTATTACCTCATCCTGGCCCGGCAACTGGCCCCGCGACTCGAGATTCACGGGGTCGAGCCACTGGAACGGCACCGGCAATTCCTGCAGGAAAACCTGACTCTAAACGGCCTAACGAGCAGCACCTGCGCGCTGCATCGCGAAGGCCTCACCTCGACCGCGGGGAGCGAGGCTTTCATGGATCGCGGGTATAGTAGCCGGCTCTCCCCGCCGTGCCGGACGGCGCGAGTCTCCTTAAGCGCACGCTGGAAACATTTCCTGGAAACGATTGGCCTGCGCCAATCGAAGAAGGAACCCCTCACCATCCCGACCATCACCCTCGACATGCTGGTCCAGCGCATCGGGCGGCCGATCGGGCTTCTGCAGATGGATGTGCAGGGCTTGGAAGTGGAAGTGCTGAAGGGTGGCCGGGAGACGCTGCAAAGCGGCGCGGTCAAAACCTTCCTCATCGGCACGCACGGCCGGGCCCGCGGGCTCACTTTACATGAGGAATGTCGCGAGCTTTTAGAGGGCAATGGTTACACGATCGAGATCGACCAAGCCGATACCAAAGAGCAGCCCGACGGCATTTTGGTCGCGAGCAAATAGGCCGGCGCGCTGCCACCCCGGCACGGCGCCCCTTTGTAATTCTGCTCAGCAGAGCGAAAGTCTTCTTCGTGCCGAAGCCATCGATCAAATCGCTCACCCTTGAGGAGGTGCAGCAATATCTCGCCGCCCAGGGTTCGCCCGCTTATCGCGCCAAACAGGTGACCGATTGGCTTTACCAGAAGCGGGTCGACTCCTTCGAGGAGATGACCGACCTGCCCGCCGCCACCCGCGCGCAACTGGCGACCGATTTCGATTTCGTTAGGCCGGAAGTGGTCCGGGTTCTCGGCTCGAAAGATACCACGCGCAAGTTTCTCTTCCGGTTGGCCGACGGCAATCTGATCGAGTCGGTCCTCATCCCAGCCTCGCCTGCGCTCTACGGCGAGACTTCCGACCGCCGCACCGCCTGCGTCTCGACCCAGGTCGGCTGCGCTTACGGCTGCCGGTTTTGCGCGAGTGGACTGGATGGTTTCTCCCGCAACCTGCAGCCGAGCGAGATCGTCGATCAGCTCCTGGCGGTGGAGCGGGAAAGCGGCGAGCGGATCGACAACATCGTCTTCATGGGAATGGGTGAACCGCTGGCCAACCTAACGAATCTGCTGGCGGCTATCCGGATCATCAACGCGCCGTGGGGACTCGAGATCGGCGCCCGTCACATCACCATCTCGACCAGTGGGCTGGCCCCGCAGATTCGCAAGCTGGCCGGCGAGCCGACCCAATTTCGGCTCGCCATCTCGCTCCACGGCGCGACCGACGAAGTGCGCAGCCAGATCATGCCGGTGAATCGCAAATACCCGCTCGCCGCCTTGCTCGAGGCCTGCGATGTATACGTGGCGGAAAAGAAACGGCTGATGTTTGAATACATCCTCATCGCCGGGGTGAACGATAGCGACGAGCAGGCGCATCAGCTGGCGCGGCACGCCTTGCGCCTGTCCGCCAAGGTGAACCTCATTCCCTACAACACGGTCGAGGGACTGGAATGGTCGAGGCCTTCCCGCAATCGGCAGGAGACCTTCCTTCGCATCCTGCGCGAGCATGGTGCGATCGCCACTTTGCGGCGGGAGAAAGGCCACGACATCGCCGCCGCCTGCGGGCAACTGCGCCTCCAGACGAAGCGAGCCGAGAACCCGCTTCCGGTGGTTTCGGAAAGCCCCGAAGCGGCGACGGTTTAGCTCGATTCCCCGAGCGCGGCGTGCACCTCGGCCACTGCCATTCCGCCTTCGCCGACGGCGGCGGCACAGCGCTTGACCGAGCCTGAGCGGACATCGCCCGCAGCGAAGATGCCGGGGACGCTGGTTTCGAGTGCGCCGGGGCTGCGTTTGGCGGTTTGCCAGAGCGGCGATTGGGCCACCGCGGTGCCGGTTTTGATGAACCCTTTCTCGTCGCGCTCGATCTCGGCCGGGAGCCAATGGGTGCAGGGATCGGCCCCGATCATGGAAAAGACCGCGGGCGTCTCGATCGTGCGCCGCGCGCAGGTGGCGGTGTGCTCGAGCTCGACCGCTTCGAGCATCTTGCCTCCGGTCATCCGCCGAATCTCCGTCTGGTAAAGGATCTCGATGTTGCTCTTCGATTCGACCCGGCGAGAGAGATAGCTCGACATGCTTTGGCTCAGGCCTTGGCCGCGCACGACGAGGTAGACGCGGGCTGCGCCTTCGGAGAGATACATCGCGGCCTGCCCGGCCGAATTGCCCGCGCCGACCACGAGCACCTCGGCTCCGCGGCAGAGCGGTCCCTCCAGCGCGGTGGCAGCGTAGTAAACGCCCGCGCCTTCAAATTCCTCCAGGCCTTCCGCCTCGATCCGGCGATACTCGGCGCCGGTGGCGATGAGGACGCAACGCGAGTGCAAGTCGGCCGGGCAACCTTCGATTTGGAGACAGGCGCGGTATTCCGCACCGGGATGGAGCGTGAGCGAGAGGGCCTGGGCGGGAGTGGAAAATTTAGTCCCAAAACGAAAGGCCTGCAGTTGCGCGAGGTAGGTCAGATCGCCTCCGCTGATCCCGGTGGGAAAGCCAAAGAAATTCTCGATCAACGAAGAAGATCCGGCCTGACCGCCAGGTGCGTAACTTTCCAGAACGACGGTATGGAGCCCTTCGGATCCGGCATAGACCGCCGCGGCCAACCCGGCCGGGCCGGCCCCAACGATGGTCAGGTCGCAGCGAATCTCCTCTTCGCCGGCCACGGCCAGCGGACGCAGGAGGCCGGCGATCTGGGCCACTTCGCGCAGGGAAGGGCGACGGAGCGGCGCCCCGGTGGGAGTGAGCAGCGCGGGCAGCTCACGGCTGCCGAGATGGAAACGCTCGGCCAGGGCGCGGCCGGTTTCTTCTTCGATCGGCAGGAAACGGTGTGGGACGTGGTTCTTGGTCAGGAAATCATGCAGGTGACGACCGTCGCGATTTGCCCGCGGCGAGAGGACGCGGAAGCCGGCAAACTCCTGGTCGCGCATGAGACGGCGACGGCGCATGATGAAGGCGTTGACCATCGGCTCCGCCACTCCGGGCAGTTCCGCCAGGGCGCGGCGCAATTGCGCGGCCGGCACCTGCAGAATTTCAGCCTCCTCGGATTTCACTCTGGCGCTGGCCAGAGCGGAGGTGCCTTGGAGCATGGCGACGTCGCCGACGAAATCGCGCACTCCGGGAGTGCCGAGAATCTGCTCGGTTTCCTCGCGTCTCTCAAATACTTCGACCTCACCCTGGAGGACAACGGCAAGCGGCAGATCGCGCTGGCCGGCCTTGAAGATGAGGTCGCCCCGGCGCAGGCGAAGGCGCTGGCCTAACGGCTCCAGGAGGGCGAGCTGCCGGTCGTTGATCTTCGGGAAAGCGACCGTCTCGGTGTCGCGATAAAATTGCTCGTCCTCCTCCTCGTCGCGTTGGGTCATGAGGCGCAAGCATAGCGCCGTTTGCCACGCGCAAAACTTTTTTGCGCAGCTTCCCAAGCTGCCTAACATGGAACCATGGCCGGGCACGACTCAGACCGCGCTTGGGATGAATACGAGTGGGAACGGTTTCTCCAGCAGCAGGATCAAAAGACGGAGAAATACATGGAGCTGCTCGAGCGATATATCGACGATCCGCACCGCGATGAAATCGTCGCCCGCGAGATGGGCTGGTGTCGCCAGAGCGAAGAGAGCGGCGAAGAATGGCAGGAGGAAGATCCCGATCTGCAATTTGAGGACGAGGACGGCGAGGACGAGGTCCTGGCGGTGGGTTCAAACCAGGATGCCTTTGAAAGCTTCGAGGAGAACGTGCTTTACCGCGCCTCTTTTTCCCTAACGATCTGGATCGATCGTCTCCTTGAAGGCAATGCCGCCCTGCAAAACAATCCGGCCGCAGTCAAGCTGGCCACGCATTGTGCCCTGGCCAGCGCCAAGCTGGCCGCAGCCCTGAGCGATGAAGAGGCGGAAGAGCTCGGGATGACGATCGCCTACCTGAAGCGTTCGCTCAAAGCCATCACCACCGCACTCGATGCCTCGGCCCAGCTCTGGGCCGAGAAATCGCTCACCCGCGAGCAGCACGCCGCCCTCCGGCAGCGGCTCTTCCAGGTGCGCGACGGGATCATCCTGCTCATGGGCGAATTCCGCGGCGAATGGCTGCGGCGCTACGGCAGCCTGTAGCGTTTGAATGAATCAACGCCGCTCCCGTCCAAAGCAGGACACGGAAACGACTGCGGCCGAGGCCGATGTCCCGGAGCTCGAGCTGGTGCGCCAGGCCCAGGCGGGCGAGACCGCGGCTTTCGATCAGCTGGTCAGCCGTTTCCGGACAAGGGTTTATGGCATGATTTATAACATGGTGCATAACGAGCAGGATGCCTGGGATCTGGCTCAGGACAGCTTTCTCAAGGCGTGGAAATCGATCGCTCGCTTCCGCGGCCAGTCCTCCTTTTACACCTGGCTCTATCGCATCGTGATGAATGTGACGATCGATTGGCTGCGCAAAAAACAGGTTCGCGGCGCCGGAGCAGAGTTTGATGACGCGATCGAGGTGAAAGACATCGATCCCGCCTCGCGCACCGTCCCACATGCCGATGCCCTGCCGCACGAGCGGATGCATCACCAGGAGATTCGGGGCCGGATCGAGGCCGCGATCGAGCAACTTTCACCCGAACATCGGGCGGTCATTTTAATGAAGGAAATGGAAGACATGCAATACCATGAAATCGCGGAGTCGTTAGGCTGTTCCATCGGCACCGTCATGTCGCGCTTGTTTTATGCGCGGAAAAAATTGCAGAATTCCCTGCGAGATATTTATGAAAACGTTTGAGGAGAAATGGACCGCCTGGCTCGACGACGAGCTGGAAGGGGAGGAGCGCGCCCAGTTTGAGGCGTCGCTCGAAGATCGCGCCGCGGCTGAGGAGGAAAAGACGCAGGCGCATAAGCTGGGCTCTCTCCTCCGGGCGCAATTGCAGCCGCGCCCGATGGGCAATGAAGAGTTCTTCCATCATCAACTGCGTCAACTCATCGCAGACGAAACCCCGGCGGCGGCCGCTTCGCGCCCGGCCGCGGTCGAGCGCGCCAGTTGGTGGACTATTCGCCGCCTCATCTGGACGGGAGCGACCTCGCTGGCCATTTTCGCGGTCTGCACCTTCTTCGTTATGCGGGACGACCCGGCGCCGGATCAGTCGCAATATCTTACCCAGATCCTTAATGCCCGAGTCGACCCCAGCGTGAATCCAAACGCCACCGTCTCGATTTTCCAGACGAAACAGGATCGAGTCACCGTGCTCTGGGTGGATGGGTTGAAATCGCTCCCGTCCGAATACGCGGCCAAGTAGCCATGCGTCGCCGTTTCCTCATCTTCGCCCTGGTCGCCCTGCTCGGCGGCCTGGCCGCACCGGGTGCGCAGGCGGCGGAAAATGTCTGGAGCGGTCTCGTCCTGGCGACGAATGCAGCTCATCCCAAGCCGGCGCCGCCCGAGATGCATCAGCTGCGCGCCACCTTGCAGCGCACTTTTGGCTACAACCAATTCGAACTCATCGGCCAGGCTCATAAAGCGCTGCGGACCGGGGACGAAAACTGGCTGGCCACGAGCAAACATTTCTCTCTCCACGTCGATGCCCGGGGGGGTTCTCACGATGGTTATCGGCTGAAGCTGCAGCTGTTTCAGGACCGGCAGATGTTGCTCGAGACCGACGCCACCCTGAGCAGGAGCAGCCCGTTGGTGATCAAGGGCCCGCAGATCGGCGCCGGACAGCTACTCCTGCTCCTGGTCATCCAGTAGCCTGGAGCGCGGCGGACGGCGGGCGCGGAATTGCAGAGCGCAGTCGGCGACGTTAAATGCAGCATGCGCTATCTCGTCGCGATCTTCCTTTTCACCTTTCTCCTTCCCTCGATGCGGGCCGAATCCAAATTCGATTTTGCCAGCACGCCGGGGAAACTGCCGAAGGACGTTAGGCCGACGGAATACGCCATCCGGATTGTGCCGGATCTTGATCAGCTCACCTTCACCGGCTCGGAGAAGGTCAAACTGCAGGTGGAAAAGCCGGTAACCAAGCTGACGCTGAACGCGCTCCAAATGGCCGTCACATCCGCCTCGGTCGACGGCCAGGTATTGCCGAAAAAAGCCATCGTCCTCGACCCGAAGGAGCAGACTCTGACCCTGACTTTGCCTGACGAAATGGCGGCGGGAGAGCATGCGCTGGAGTTGAAATTCAGCGGCAAGATCAACGCGCAGGGGCAGGGTCTGTATTTCGCCCGCTACCAGGAAGAGGGGACGAAGGAGAAGAAGATCATGCTCGGGACGCAATTCGAGGCGACCGATGCGCGCCGTATGTTCCCCTGCTGGGACGAGCCGAGCTTTCGAGCCAGGTTTCAACTCACTGCCGTGGTCCCGGAGAAGTTCACCGCCGTGTCCAACATGCCGGCGGAGGGAGAGACGAAAGTCGAGGGCGCAAAGGAAGTGCGCTTCGCCACTTCGCCTTCCATGTCGAGCTACCTGGTCGTGCTCTGTGCCGGTGAGTTCGATTCCATCGAGGCCGAACAGGATGGAGTGAAGCTGCGCGTCATCACGACCAAGGGGAAGGCGGAGATGGGCCGCTACGCGCTCGAGAGCGAAGCCAAAATCCTGAATTACTACAACGGCTACTTCGGCGTGCCCTACCCGCTGCCGAAGCTCGATCTCATCGCGGTCCCGGGCGGCTTCGGCGGGGCGATGGAAAACTGGGGCGGCATCACCTACTACGAGTCGGCCCTGCTGTTTGATCCGAAGAATTCCCCCATCGATACCAAGCAGACGATCTTCGCCGTCATCGCCCACGAGATGGCGCATCAGTGGTTTGGCGATCTGGTCACGATGGCCTGGTGGGATAATCTCTGGTTAAACGAAGGTTTCGCCTCCTGGATGGGATCGAAATGCACCGACCGGTTTAACCCGGAGTGGAATGAATGGCTGCGCCGGAACGTGCCGCGCGACCCGAGCCGGCGGATCGGTTTCCCGAAAGATACAGCGATGCAATCGGACGCTCGCTCCACCACCCATCCGGTGCAGCAACCGATCCGAACGGAGGCGGAAGCAGGCGGCGCCTTTGATGAAATCACCTATCGGAAAGGGCAGTCGATCATTCGCATGCTGGAGAGTTTCCTCGGCGAAGAAGTCTTCCGCGACGGCATCCGCAAATACGTCGCGGCGCACAAATATTCCAACACCACCACGGCTGATCTCTGGCAGGCCTTAACCGAAGTCTCGGGCAAGCCGGTGGGCGAAATTGCGCCCGGTTGGACGGAGCAGCCCGGCTTCCCCGTCGTGCTGGTGGAGCGGGGCGAGGGCACAGTGAAGCTGAAGCAGGAGCGGTTCACGGTCCACTTCCCCCATGCCCCGGCGCTGCAGTGGCAGGTGCCGCTCACTCACGTGACTCAGGACCAGCCGGCGACCAGCGGCTTTCTGCTCCGCGATCCAAGCGCGCAGTTGCCGCACGAGTTGCCTAACGACAAGGCGATCAAGTTCAACGTGGCCGATTCCGGCTACTATCGCGTGCAATACGACGACGCTTCCTGGGCCCTGCTCATGGCGCAGGTGCCACGCATGGGCGAGGCCGATCGGGTGAATCTCCTGAATGATGCCTGGGCCCTGAATAAAGCCGAGCGCAAGCCGCTGGCGCTTTATCTCGGCCTGCTCGATCCAGTCCTGAAAGACGACCAGATCGCGGTCTACGACCAGGTCATCGACACCTTCACCTTCATTAATCGGCTCCTGGTCGGCGACCCGATTCGCCCGCAGTTTCAGCAATACGCCCGCGGCCTGCTGCGCTCGGCCTTCGATCGCGTCGGCTGGGAGGTGAAACCGGGCGAACCCTACAAGACCAGCGCTCTCCGCGTCTCGCTCATCCACGGCCTCGGGCTGCTCAATGACTCGGATGTTATCGCCGGCTGCCGCTCGCGTTTCGATGCCTTCCTCGAAGACCCCAGCGCAGTCCCACCCGACCTGCGCCCGCCGATCTTCGCCGTGGTCGGCCGTTACGCCGACTCCGCCACGTGGGAGAAACTGCACAACCTCGGGCTCGAGACCACGAGCATCGAAGAAAAACAATATTTCTACCAAGCGCTCGCCAACGCGCTGGAGCCGCGCCTGATCAAGCGAACGATCGCGCTCGCCTTGACCGAGGAATTGCCGACCAGCCGGGCGGCCTATCTGCTGCCGATGGCGGCGCGCGACGGGGAACATCCGGAGTTGGTCTGGGAATATGCGCAGGAACACATGAAAGCGCTCCTGGCCAAGCAGGATGCGCTCGGCATCAACGGCTTTGCCGCCGGGCTATTGATCTTTTCCACCGAGCCGAAGGATGCGGAAATGCTGGAGCGTTACGCCAAGGCGAGTTTGCCGGCCTCGGCCGCCAAAGCAGTCGCAAAAGCGGTCGATGAAATTGGCTTTCGTGGTCAATTCAAAGCCCGCCTCGTGCCGCAACTGAAAGAGTGGATGGCGGCCCAGTAGACGCTGCGGAGAAAAACAGATGGCCCGCCTCCACGCTGCGCGGAGCGAAGACGTCTACAGGACGGTCTTCTTCTCCGGCAGATGCGTTTCTTCCGGCACCAAGCGGACGGCTTCGCCTGCCTCCGCGCGCAGATATTGCGCTTGGCGCCAGCCGAGAACCGCCTGACTGAGAAGGAAAAAAGCCATGATCCCGATCCAGAGCGAACGTTGATAAAGGGCGAAGAGCACCAGAAGCCCGCCGCCGACGAAGCCAATCGCGGTGGCGATGAAAAGGCTGCGAATTTGCCCTAACGGAAACCAGAGCAAAGCGCGCACGATCTGTCCGCCGTCGAGCGGATAGATGGGCAACAGATTAAACAGCAAAAGCCCGAGGTTGATCCGCCAGAGCCAGAGCAGGACGAGGTAGGCATCGGGATTGGTCGCCATCCAGCCGGCCCGGCCGGCGCTGTGTTGGATGAAACCGAGAATGGGGAAGAGGAGCAGGTTCACCAAAGGCCCGGCGGCGATGCTCCAGAGCATGGCCCCGGCCCGGGGCGGTGGGCTGACGAAAGCGATGCCGCCTAACGGCCACAAGACGATGCGGTCGGCCCAACCACCGACCCGCCGGCAGGCCAGGGCATGGCCGAATTCGTGCATGGTGACGAGGACGAAGAGCCCGACGTAAAGCAGTGCCGCCCAGACGGGCGAAGAAAACATCGAGCGCCACATCCGCACTTCGTAGACGGCGATGAGGAACCACGACCAATGCAGGAACACTTCGATCCCCGCGACTTTAAAGAGTCGAATTGAACCTCCCTGGCTTGGCATCGACCAAGATAGCGCGGAGCAGATGAATCAGCCAACCCGGCCGGCCTAGCGAATGTTATGAACCCGCTGAAACCAGCCGATTGATCGTGGCCGCGGCGTAAGCCGCACCGAAGCCGTTGTCGATGTTCACCACCGTCACTCCGCTGCCGCAGCTATTGAGCATGCCGAGGAGTGCGGCCAGCCCGCCAAAGCTCGCGCCATAGCCGGTGCTGGTCGGCACCGCGATGACCGGCCGATCGACCAGGCCCGCCACCACGCTGGGCAGCGCCCCTTCCATTCCCGCCACCACCACGAGCGCGGCGCACTGCCGCAACCGCTCCGTCTCCACCAGCAGCCGATGCAATCCGGCCACTCCGGCGTCATAGATTCGCTCCACCGTGTTGCCGAAAATCTCGAGCGTGACCGCCGCTTCCTCCGCCACCGGAAGATCGGAGGTGCCGGCGGCGACGACCGCGACGGCGAGCTTTTGTTTCGGAAGCGGCTCCCGTTCGATCGTTAGGCAGCGGGCCCGTTGGTGAAAGATCGCCTGGGGAAAAAGCTCCTGCACCGCGTCGGCTTGGGAGAGATCGACCCGCGTGGCCAGCACCACCGGCTCCCGCTCCATGATCACCTGCGCGACCCGCGCCACCTCCTGCGGTGTTTTGCCCAGGCCGAAAATCACCTCGGGAAATCCAGTGCGCCGCCGCCGATCCACATCGACCCGGGCAAATCCCAGATCGACGAACGGCCCGCTCTCACTCCCGGCCCCGGCTCCGGTTTCCGCCTTCGCGCTCAGAGCGAGTCTCCGCCTGTGTCGGTCGGCGACGAGATCAGGAGCCGCATCGGCAACATGGGCGACTCGTAGAAGCCGTGTTTGCGGAAGAAACTTTGCGAGCGCAATTCCGGCCGATCGGTCAGAAGAGTGATTCGCTTAAAGTTTTTCTGTTTCGCAAAATCGATCGCGTAGTCGAGCAACATCGAGCCGTAGCCGTGCCCGCGATGTTCGCGGTGAATGACCAGATCCTCGAGCAGGATGACGAAACCGCCTTCCGCCGTGCTGATGGTGAAGAGCAGGTTGATCATGCCTACGATGGAGCGATCCCGGCGCAGGACGAAGACCCGCCCGCGATTTGGCTGTTCGAAAATGAGCCGCAACCCGCGCAGTTGTTTCCCTTTATCCGGACGGAAATCGCTCTCCTCGCTGAAGAGCTCGCCGAGCAGGCTTGAGAGCTCGTCCAAGTCCTCTGCGATTGCCGGTTGGATGACCACGTCGCTCATCGACCATGGTTATTCCATATTCGGCCCGACGTGGCAATGCGCTTTGCGCCGGGGGCGGCGTTGACAAACCGGCTCGCAACCCTAAAGTAGCGACTCTTTCCGCGCCCCAGCGTGGAGATTTTACCTATGAAGCGCACCTTACAGCGATCCAAGCGAACCCGGAAACAGCAGCACGGTTTCCGCGCTCGCATGAGCACCAAAGCAGGACGTGCCTGCCTCTCGCGCCGCCGCCAGCGCGGCCGTAAACGCCTCCTGCCCAAGGGCGCGGAAGTGCATTTCGCCCGTCACACCCAGGCCTAGGCCTTGGCCTAACGGTTCAGCCCCTGCAGCGGGGCGGCGTAGCCGGTTAGCTCCAGGTATCCGCTCCCGGCCACTGGTTTTCCCGCCCGCGCGCCTTTGGCGTCGAAGGCTCCTTCCCAGTAGATGAGCGGAGTAAAAACCAGTTCCTGGTTTTCCATCACCGGCACGATTTCGAACTCCAATTGCTCCTTCGGCAGAGTGACTCGCCACCCGATCGGGTAGTTCGCCTGGGTCGAGGGGCTTTTCCAAAATCGTTCCGGTTTCATCTCAAAATCGGCGCTGCTCAGGTGGATCGAGCTGCCATCCGCCCGCACCCAGGTGCCACTGGAGATCGGGTCGATCGCGCCATTCCTTAGGCGCATCTGATAGAGCATGAGTTCGCTGCGGTCGGTGAATTGCACCGAGACCCAGTTCCAGCCCGCCTGGCCGGGCGCCAGTTGGTTGGTCGCCCATTCGTGATCGAACCAGCTTAGGCCCGTCACCTCCAGCTTCTCCGCGCCGCTCCGGATCCGGCCGCTCGTCGTTAGGCGCGTGATCGAATAATAATAGGATGCATGCCCGGCGCCTTCGGCTTTGCGACTGATCCCGCTCTCGCCGTGAACGACCGGCTTTTTCTCCGGCACCAGATGCAGGTGAATGGCCGCATCATCCGCCTCCGCGGCCAGATCGAAAGTGCCATTCGGATTCAGGGTCAGCCGCCAATCGTCGATCCAGGCCAGCTGCTCATTCCGATCGAAGCCGGCCGCGCCAAAACTGCCCCGGCTCACTTTCTGGTAAAAGCGGAAGCGTTTCCCCGCTTCATCCGTGAGGGTGAAGTGGGCGAACTTCAGGTCGTCGACGATGAAGCGCGAAGTCGTCCCGCCGCGTTCGTTAGGCGGACGAATTCCCTGGCGGAAAAAAGTCAGCTCGTAGCCGAAACGGCGTCCCTCCGCGCCCTGCAGGTTTCCGGTGAAATACCACCACTCGGTCTTGAAATCGGCGTGCCGATGATGGTCGCGCGGGAACTGATAGCTCGCGCCCGGTTCCGCAATTTTCCAATCCGCCCCAGAGCAGAGCAGCCCGAGCGCCGCGACCAGCCAAAACGACCGGCTCTTCATTCGCTCCGCACCACCTCCGCGATGTGTAGTCGCCCGGCCCGCCAAGCCGGGATCCAACCCGCCGCCACCGCCGCCCCAATAATCCAAAGCGGCGTCCAGGCCAGCGACCACCAGGGGAAAGCGAGCTGGATCGTCCAGCCAAAGAAAGCGCGATTGATCACTCCGGTCAGGACGAGCGAAAGGCAAAGACCCGAAGCCACGCCGAGCACGCTCGCGAGCAGCCCGATCATCCCGCTTTCCCAGAGCAACAGCCGGCGGATCTGCGCCGCCGAGGCACCGATCGAGCGCATGATCCCAAGCTCGCGCGAGCGCTCCGTCACCAGGGTGGTGAGGCCGAGAAAAATACCGATCACCGCCACCAGCACCGCGATGGTGCGCAGGACGTAGGTGACGGCAAAGGTCTGGTCGAAAATCTCGAAGATGCGGGTCCGGAGCAGCCGGTTCGAGTAAATCGAGAACTCGCCGCTGCGACTGAAGCGCTGGCGAAAAGCCTCCGCCACGGCCTCGGGCTCGGCTCCGGGCCGCAGGTAAATGCCAAGGCTGTTGACCCGCTCGTCGTGCCAGAACTTCTGGAAGTTCTGCTCACTCAAGAAAACCGTGCCTTGATCGCGGGTGTAATCGTAAAAAATTCCCGCCACGGGAAAAGATTCGACTCCGCCCGGCGTCGGCAGCGCCAGCGTATCGCCCTCCGCGACCCGAAAACGGCGCGCGAAACTCTCCGAGACGAGGACGCATTGCTCGCCGTAAAAACGGCGCCTGATCTCGTCGTTATGCCCGCGCAGGAAGCGCAGGTTGCGTCGGTTTTTCCCACTCACCACCGCCAGCGCGATCGTCTCGTCGCGGAAAGGAAGTTCCACTCCGCGGTAGGTGTCCACCTCTTCCACCGCCGGATTTTTTTCCAGGAAATCAATCGCCTCCGCCGGCACAAACGAGGTCGGCCCGGCGATCTCATTCGCCGCCGGACCGATGAAGAGATCGGCAATCAGCGTCTGGTTTACCCAATCGCTCACCGTTTGGCGGAAGGAAAAAACCATCACTGCGACCCCAACGGTCATCGCTACCGCCGCGGCTAATGAGGCGATGGTGACCGAGTTGCGCAGGAGGGTGCGGCCAAGATTTTGCGCGGCCAGGCGCGGCTCGATCCGCCGCCGGACGGTTGCGGTCACGGCACAGGCGAACCGGAAAGTCACTTCCGGCGCGATCGAGGAAAAGCCGGCCAGGACAAAGAAAGCCGCGCCAAAGCCAAGCCAGGGCGGCCCGGTCTTCAAGGCCAGCGCGGAAAGCGCCAGCGCCGCGACGAGCGAAATCACCCCGCTCAAAATCCAGCCGCGCGAGAGGCGCGCCGCTTTCTCGATCCGCCCGCCGCGCTGCAAGGTTTCGACCGGATCCATCGCCGCCGCGATTTGCGCCGGCCACCAGGCGGCGGCCAGGACCGAGGCGAACCCGAGCACAATTGCGCTGGCCCAGATCCAGGGCGCAACCACCACCTGCCGCACGCTCACCAACACGTAGAGCGAGGAGATTGTTTCCGCGACCGTGCCGACCAGGCCCCGCGCCAGCAGATAGCCGCCAGCCATCCCGAAGGCGATCCCGATCGCTCCCAGGACCGCGGCTTCGCCCAGGAAAAGAAAGCGCACTTCCGCCCGAGTCACGCCTAACGAACGCAAAATGCCGATCTCCTGTCGGCGGCGAATGACCGAGGCCTCGACCGTGTTGTAGATGAGAAACATCCCGACCAGGAGAGAGACCAGGCTCATGGCCTGAAGGTTGAGCTCGAATCCGGAGAGCATCTTGCCCACCTGCTCTCCGCGCTGCGCCGGCGCCGCGACCGTCACGTCCGCCGGCAGCTGGCGGCGCAAATCCGTCGCCACTTTTTCCGGATCGCTGCCGTTCGTTAGGCAGATGGAAATTGAGTCGAGCGCTCCGCTGCGCCCGAGGAGTTCCTGCGCCCAGCCGATGTCCATCGCGGCAAAATGTGGATTGGCGTTCGCGCTCGTCCCGCGGGTCCGGAGCAGGTTGCCGATCGTCAGGCGGACGCTGCGCCCGTTGATCTGGCCGGTGATTTGTTCGCCTTCTTTCAGCTGCAGCCGCTGGGCCAGCTCCTCGCTCACGGCGACCGTTCGCGGGCCCCGCAGCCACTGCTGCAAATCAAAGCCCTGCCCCTGAAACTCAGTCAGCTCGAAGGTGCGGAAGGGTTCGTTCGTGAGCAGATCGATTCCGAGCAGGTCGAGATATTCCCCGGGGTGTTCGGGGAGGGCGATGATTCCCCTGATTACGGGAGTGGCGGCCGCCACCCCGGGCTCCCGGCTGACTGCAGGGAGAACATTATCGCGCAGATTGCCGCCCGGCGCGCGGACCTCGAGCTGCGCTTTTCCCGCGACCACATCCACGCTCGCGGCAAAAGCGCGGTTAGCGCTGTGGTTCGCGATCTGGATGGCGAGATAGAGCGCCACGCCGAGCGCGACGGTGGCGACATTCAAAGCCGCGAGCAGCGGATGCTGCCCGAGGTAACGCAGGACGTGCCAGCGAAAGAGACGGGAATATTGCGCGATCAAAACTTGGATGGAGAACCTGCCTTCCGCACCTTAATCGCCATCGCGGAGCTCACCAACTGGGGGAACGACGTTACGACCTATTTCCGCCGGGCGCCCTCTGCTGCTCGCACAAAAATCGACCGAGCAAGAAGTGGCAACCTCGCCTCGCGCTCGACCTGGCAGGTGTTGCGACGCCGGCATCACGATTGGGATCTCGACCCTAGCGAAAGTTATCACTCGAGCCGCAAGCCGGACTCATTCCTATGCGGCAAAATGACACACTCTTTTTTTAACTGACTGTTACAAACAAGTAGACAGAGTTTGGAATGCTCATATGACAGAGCAGCCGCACAGGCGTGAGCCGTCGGCGGCATGTGAACGTAACAATCTCCGGCTTGAGAGAGAGCGGGGCGAGATCACAATGAGGGCCAAATGTCCAGGTTCCAAAGACGCCCCAATCGCACTCGAAGTCGCAACCACTATTCGCTTTCGCAAGGCGCGGATTCGCGCCACCATTAGCAAATCCAATAAGAGAAACTAACTCAGACAAACATATGAGCACCATAACTACCAAAGACGGCGTTGAGATCTACTACAAAGATTGGGGCCAGGGTCAGCCCATCGTCTTTTCCCACGGCTGGCCTCTTTCCGCCGACGACTGGGATAACCAAATGATGTTCTTCCTCAAACAAGGCTACCGCGTCATTGCGCACGACCGGCGGGGCCACGGACGCTCCAGTCAGGTAAGCGAGGGGCATGACATGGATCACTATGCCGACGATCTGGCCGCCCTGAAGACGCATCTTGATTTGAAGAATGCAATCCATGTCGGGCATTCGACCGGAGGAGGCGAAGTGATCCATTACCTCGCTCGTCACGGGGAAAGCCGGGTCGACAAGGCGGCAATCATCAGCGCAGTGCCGCCACTGATGTTGAAGACGGCGGCGAATCCAGGCGGGTTGCCAAAGGAAGTCTTTGACCAGTACCGCGCCGGTGTTGCGGCCAACCGGGCCCAGACCTATCTCGATGTCGCGACCGGACCTTTCTACGGTTATAACCGTCCAGGCGCGCAAAGTTCCGAAGGGGTAATTCGGAACTGGTGGCGCCAGGGAATGATGGGAGGGATCAAGGCCCACTATGATGGGATTACCGCCTTTTCCGAAACCGACTTCACTGAAGATCTGAAGAAGATTAACGTGCCGGTCCTGGTCATGCACAGCGAAGACGACCAGATTGTGCCTTATGCCGATTCGGCACCGCTCTCGGCGAAGTTACTCAAGAATGGTACGCTGAAGACGTATCAAGACATGCCTCACGGCATGCCGACCTCGCACGCCGACGTGATCAACGCCGATCTCCTCGCCTTTTGCAAAAGTTAGGGACAGTGCAATGGCGAAGCCTAACTAGGCAAGCGGATCTCGCGTGGAAAAGATAAACTTCTGACATGCTGGGGCGCATCGGAAGGAAGAAGAGTGAGAAGCCGTACCTACTGTGCACGCACGAACTCACCTTCGCTTGACCAGGGACAGGCCAGAGCCATCCTATGAGTTAGAGCAGGAATGCGGTAACCGTTTGCGACCACCGGATGATACAGCAATTGGCTAGCGCAAAGAGCTGCTCGGGCTAGGATTCAACGTTGGCCCGGTCATGGACAGTACTACTTTCATTCCATCTACTTCCGGGAGCCGGGCGGTATTCTCTTCGAGAACGCGACCGACTCGCTTGGTTTTGCATTAGCGGAAACGGTGGAGGAATTGGGAAACAACCTGCGCTTGCCGCCCTGGCTGGAGGATGCGCACGCGGAGATTGCAGGCATCCTGCCGCCGATTACCATACCCAGGAAAGGAGCAAAATGAACCCGCCGCCAAAGCTTGATTTCGACCACAGATTCATCGCCGGAAGCTCGGCCCAGACCCTCCTCTTGCTTCACGGCACTGGCGGCGATGAGAATGATCTCATCCCGCTCGGACGCGCGCTCAATCCCGAGGCTGCACTGCTCAGCCCGCGCGGCAAAGTCTTGGAGAATGGCCGGCCGCGTTTCTTTCGTCGCCTGGCCGAGGGTGTCTTTGACGAAGAAGATTTGAAACGGCGGACACACGAGCTGGCCGACTTTATCGCTCAGGCGGCAGAGCATTACCGCTTCGCACCGGCGAATGTGCTGGCGGTTGGCTATTCAAACGGCGCAAACATCGCCAGCAGCCTGCTTCTTCTCCGACCGGGCGTGATCCGAGGCGCTGCCTTGCTGCGGCCGATGATTCCGTTTCATCCGGAGACATTGGCCGACTTGGGCGGAGCTCCGGTTCTCCTCCTGGCGGGAAATCAGGACCCGATCGTGCCGGCGGATGAACCACGCGCGCTGGCTGATCTGCTGCGGCGAGCCGGGGCGGAGGTCGCGCTTGCTTTCGAGGATGCCGGCCACGGTCTGACGCCAGAGAGTCTCGACACGGTGAAGAAATGGCTGGCTGCGCTGACCAATTAATTCGTTAGGCCAGGGAAGGCGCATGGGCCCCTTGCGGTAGCTTTCCGATCCTTCGCCCGGATGGACCGGGCGACGAAGAAAGAGCGCTGCTCTCCCGCAGCCGTGGGAGAACGACGGGTCGTACTCTTAGGAGGTCAGGGACCTACAAGCCGAGCTCACTGAGGCCAGGATGATCTAATGGCCGCGGCCCCGAAAGGTCCCAGTGAAACTTGCGCTCGTTCTCAGTGATCGGGAGATCGTTAATGCAGGCGTGACGGTGATGCATCAGCCCATCCGGGTTGAAGTCCCAGTTCTCATTCCCATAAGAGCGGAACCATTGGCCCGAGCTGTCGCGTGACTCATAGGCGAAGCGGACAGCGATGCGGCTGCCACTGAACGCCCAGAGCTCCTTGATGAGCCGATATTCGAACTCTCTGCTCCACTTCCTGCTCAGAAAATCGATGATCGCAGCTCTGCCTTGCACGAACTCGGATCGATTCCGCCACCAACTATCGACCGTGTAGGCTAGCGCGACCTTTTCCGGGTCACGACTGTTCCAGCCGTTTTCGGCCAGCCGCACTTTCTCGACCGCTGTCTCCAGCGTGAATGGGGGGAGTGGTGGACGTTGTGTCATATCTATCAGCCTTTCGTTTGCTTCGTTACTCCGCTCTTATGTTACTCTTTGGTTTGCAGAAACCCCAACAGATCGTCATTAAGTTTGTGCTTCAGGGTGGTCGCGAGTCCATGAGGCGCACCCTGGTAAACCTGGAGCTGCGCGTTCTTCACCATCTTCGAGGAAAGCATCGCTGATGCGCCGATCGGGACGATCTGGTCATCGTCCCCGTGGATGATCAGCGTGGGCACATTGATCTTCTTTAGATCCTCGGTCAGGTCAGTTTCGGAAAAGGCCTTGATGCAGAAGTAGGACGCGGGAAAGCCAGCCGTCATGCTCTGGTGCCAGAAGGAATCGATTACACCCTGCGCGATCGTCGCTCCGGGCCGATTGTAACCATAGAACGGAAGGGCCAGTTCCTTCCAGAACTGCGAACGATCCTCGACCACCGCACTGCGGATCGCATCGAATGCTTCAATCGGAAGTCCACTTGGATTCCCTTCGGTTTTGAGCATCAACGGCGGAATGGCGCTGATAAGCACGACTGCCATGACGGCAGATATAGCGCGTCACTTCGCCGCCGCCGGTCGAATGTCCGACGTGGACGGCATCGGAGAGGTCGAGGGCCTGGACGAGGTCCGCCAGATCATCGGCATAGGTGTCCAAGTCATTGCCGTGCCAGGTTTGGCCTGATCGACCGTGGCCTCGCCGGTCATGTGCAATGCAACGAAAGCCGCGTGAAGCGAGAAAGAACATCTGGTCCTCGAAAGCGTCCGCGCTCAGAGGCCAGCCGTGCGAGAAGACGACGGGTTGGCCGGTCCCCCAGTCGTTGTAATAGATCTCCGTTCCGTCTTTGGTTTTGATTTTGCTCATATGGTTGTCGCGAGTGTTCTTGTTAATGTTGGTTCGGCTAAACTGTATAACCTTGTCAGCGCTCAGGAGAGCGCGGAGGCGAGGGAATTTTCGGCAGCCGTAAAGTCGCAAGGATATCTGCTACTTTCGGGATAGTGCGGCGCTGTAACTGGGTTGAGGGTAAGGCAAGTGACGAGGATCCTTGTCCCGCCTCCGCGTGAGCTAGTCACACTAAGGCTGCCTCCTAGTTCCTGGACCCGTTCTCTCATTCCTATAAGACCGATGCCGGCGCGCTCCGTTGCGGCTTCGATACCAACGCCGTTATCCCGGAGCTCAAGACGCACATTCCTTTTGCTTCTGCTCAAGCGAACGCTAAAGCTAGTGGCGGAAGCGTGTTTCAGAGTGTTAGAGAGGGCTTCCTTGGCAATATGAAGGAGGTTCGTATGGAACTGACGCGGAATGTCGCTGACGCGGCCCTGGACCCGAACGCTGGTACGCACTGCGGTTCCTTCGGTCGCAACAGTGACGAAGCGCCTCATGGCTTCGTCGAGACTCATGCTCTCCAGCTCTGGGGGGCGCAAACCGTGGAGGCAACGCCGCGTTTCATTCAGACTTTCTCGGGCCAGGTTTGCTGCGCGGAGCACGTGTCTGAGGGCAGCCTCATGGTCGCCGACGAAGTGTGCGAGATCGGCGGCCTCCAGCTGGGCGATGACTCCGGTAAATCCTTGCGCGAGCGTGTCGTGAAGATCGCGGGTGATTCTTTTTCGCTCCTCCAGCACAGCAACGCGCCTGGTTTCTTCCAGCATGTTAGGAAGATGAAGCCTCGCCCACGATCCTCGATCGCTTTTGGAAGGAGGCGAGGGCACGAGACGCAGCCGGGTTTCGGATGGAGCAGTGGAGTTCACTGCGAGAGCGGGAAGAGAGTGCGCGATCATGGTTGTATGTGAGTCTCATGAGGCTCAAGTCTCCGGCAGCGCTTGTTTCGCCATCCACCGAAAGACCGGCCTACATCTTTCTCAGGGTTCTCGGGCGCGACATTCCCGAAAAAATTTGGAAATTTTCGGATCTTCCGCGTGCGGTGTTCCGCGCGCGATCAACCTGCTACCGAGGGGTGCATGACGGAGTGCGGCGCAAGACGCTTGATGAGAGCTTCGAAACGAGGCTTTTTGCGCAGCGGATCCCAGATCGGATTTAGTCGCAGGTCGCCGTACGTCGGCTGAAACATCAAGGCAGCGGCGGCTCCATGGCTGGCCAAATCCTCGAGTAACCGGATGGCTCGGTCCGGTTGATTCGTCCACGCGTAAACCACGGCGAGATTGCAGCCCAGAACAGGCCCAGAGACGGCTGACTTCTCGCTTGTCCCGATTTCGCGCGCGTGCTCTCCTTCCCGCACCGCCTGGTCGGCGCGTCCCAAGCCCGCGTCGATCATCGCCAGGATGCTCAACGCCCGAGCGTCTGTTGGATTGGCTTGAACCACGAGCTCCATGTCACCGCGCGCCGCCGCGAATGCCTTCTGGGCTCCCTCCTCATCACCGCGCAGGCGGCAAGCCAACGCTTGAAACCACGGTTTGGGATAGGTGCTGCTATGAAGTATGATTCTTGGCCGCACATTGGGCGCGAGGGCGGCCTCTATTTCGCTCGGATCGCGGGCGCAAAGCGCTAGCAGAAGCCGGTAAGCCTGTAAGATGGCGGCTTCCCGTCGGTCGCTCGGAGCAGCTGCCCCGACAGCCGCGCGCAGCGGTGCGAGATCGGCGAATCCCTCCAGAAATCCACCGGCACGGAAAAGACGTTCGAAAAAGTTCACTCCCTCGTGCTCGAGGGCAAGGAGCCGTTCACTGGCCGCATCCGCCTCCTCATATCGCCGCAGCGCCCGATAGAAGAACACAAGGTTCTCGATGGAGCCTGGATCTCGGGGCTGCAACTCGACCGCTCGCCTGCCCGCGGCGAGCGATTCTTCCCATTCGCCATCTTCACGTGCAATACGTGCGATGAGTTCCTCGAGCGCGGAATTATTGGGCAAAGTGCGGCGGGCTAGTTCGGCTTCGATCCGCGCCTGCTGGCTGTCGCCGACGACGGTGTAGAGGTGATTGGCTTGCGCGAGGTGAAGCCGGCCATCATCCGGTTTCAAACGCCGCGCTCTCTCCAGGGCCATCTCTGCCAGTGCGCGATGATCCACCGAGCGATCGTCTGCGGAAAGATCGGCCCGGATTTCCTCGAGCCCGTCATGAAGTCCAGCGATCTCGCAATAGGCGAAGGCAAAGTTCGGGTCGCGCCCAACCGCTTCGTTCAGCAGAGCGAGCTTCTTGTTATCGCCCGCCAGCATTTCTTTAGGCCCTTTGTACATGCTCGTCCCCTGCCGGCTGCGAAGGTAGAGATCGTAGGCCAGGCGATCTTTGGTAGGCGGCTCGTCGAGTGACATTCTTTCTTTTCCCGAGAGGGTGGCGCGCAGGCGGTCCAGGACGTCCCCGGTGATCTGTCGCTGTACGGCAAAACGCTCCGCTTCGCCGCCTTCATAACTCTTCCGCCAATCGTTTTTCCTGTCCCGCGGGTCGACCAGGGTGATGGCAACGCGCGCTTTGGCACCCACTCGCTGCACGCTTCCTTCCAACAGATAGCGCACCCCGAGTTCCCGGGTAATTTTGGGGAAATCGCGGTTGCCCGGGGGATAATTCGCCGCGCTTTCTGCGCCGATCACTTTCAACTGCGCAACCAGCGCCAGCTCGGAATTGATTTCATCCTGCATCCCGGCGGCCAGAAACTCGTCGGCCTGGTCGCCGCTCAGATTCGCGAAAGGAAGCACCGCGATGGACCGATCTGCGGCCGCCCGCGCCAGGCTTTCCCGATTTGCGCCTTCGCGGATCAACTCACCGACCAAGAACAAAAAGCCCAACGCCGCGGCGACCGCCAGCCAGCGTCGCCCCCTTTTCCACAGTTGCCGGAGGCGCAGCGCGGATTTGCAATCTTCAAGAGCAGCCAGCAACTCGCGCGCGGACTGTGGACGTGCCGCGGGATCCACCGCGAGCATCGTGCAGAGCAGGGCAATCAACGGAGCGGGAACGGCTGGGGCGAGCTGTTCGAGAGGCAACGAGCGCTCCACCCGCTTTTGCTGAACTTCTTCCAAAGTGGTTCCGACGAAAGGCGTGCGTCCGCAGACCAGATACCAGAGTGTGATCCCTAGCGCGTAGATATCCGAGCGAGTGTCCAGGCGCTGCTGCCCTTCCGCCACGAATTGCTCGGGGCTGGCGAACGCCGGCGTCCCGACAAAGCCGCCAAACGTGCAATCCGCGCTAAGCGCCGCCTCCGCACCTACTGCTTTCGCCAAGCCCCAGTCGATCACTTTTACTGTCGGCCCACGGCTCTCCTGCGCCGCTATTTCAGGAGCGGTGATCATGATATTCGAAGGCTTGAGATCGCGGTGCACGACTTTGTGCGTCTCCGCGGCCGTAAGCGCATGCGCCACCCGGATCGCTATCTCGAGTGCGAGAGGCGCGGAGAGCGGGCCATCCCGTTGCACGCGCGCTTCGAGCGTCTCGCCTTCCACCAGCTCCATCGCGTAATAGCATTCGCCATCCTGTTCGCCGTAGTGCGAGACGCTCGCGGCGTTCGGATGATGCAGCTTCGCCGCGGCCCGCGCTTCGCGCAGAAAACGGGCTCGCGTTGCCGGTTGTTGCGCGATCTGACGATTGATGACTTTAAGCGCAACGTCGCAATCCAGAACGCTGTCGTGCGCACGATAGGTCGTGGCCATCGCTCCTGATCCGAGCTCGACCGGCGCTCCGTTGAAATCGAGCACGATCTCGAATTGGCCATAACAAAATGGCATGCCCTGCTCCGATGCCTCCTCATCATCCGGCGACAAGGCGAAGTCGATAAGGCAGCGCAGGCATTCGCCTTGCGAACCTACACTCGTTAGGGGCCGGTGACATCGGGAACAAAGCCGCGCCGGGTCATGGTCTCCCTCTCTCGAGGTGCCGCCAGTCGTTCCTGGAGAGATGGCTCGCTTCTCTGGTCGGGCGAAGTTCATGAGGCGCGAAGCAGCATGTGAGTGGGACGTCGGCCAACTCTTAAGCCAAGAGCAGTCGGAACAGGTATTGGAGTTCCTCGTCGATGTCGGACGCGGCGGAGACGGTTCGCGCGACTTCGAGCCGCAAGGTGTCGCGATAACGCCGCCGCAAACGGAGCAGCGAAGTGCGCAGCGTCGCGATCGGCATCTTCAAACGCGCCGCCACCTCCTCCTGCTTCGGCGGCGCTGCGGCACCACCGATGACGAAAGGCTTTAGCTCTTCTAATAACTGCGTCTTCCCTTCCGCCGCGAAAGCGTCGCGCAGCTGATCCCAGGCGCGGCGCACCAGAGTTTGTGCCCAAAGTTGATCGTAGCAGGCCGCCGCATCCTCTTGCGGCGCGCGCACCAGTGCCGCCTCTGCCTGTGCGAGATGATCATCCATGGAAACGATCTCCTTCCCGCCGCCGCGCTTGAGCCGGTGCGCGTGATCGTGCTGATCGGCGAGGAAATACTGAAGCGAGCCCAACAAAAATGTGCGTAAGCGCCCTTTCTCTCGGCTGGCTCGGCTCAGCGTGTCCTGCTCGAGAAGGTGAGCGAAGAACCCTTGGGTTAAATCCTGCGCGTCGCTCGGCGGGTGACCGCGCCGGCGCAGAAAAGCGTAAAGCGGTGGCCAGTAGTCCTGGCAGAAGCGGGTCAGCGCGTTTTGTGCGGCGGTCGGTGATTCCCGCTGCGACGCCAACAGCACCAACGTCCAGTGAGTCGTCTCAAAAGATGCGCCGCCTTGCTGAAGCGTACCGGGGACATTTATCACACCAGCGAAAATGTCGAAAAGTCGGCCGCTTTACAATCTTGGCCGCCTCCCTCTTTCGAGGGACGGATCGCAACCTCGGAAGGGGCAGATAAGAACCCTTCTGGTTTTTTGTCGTGCTCGATAACTCCCCCGCTAGGCTTGTCCAAGCCAAAGAAGCGCAACCAAGGAAAACCCCCAATCAAAGCCGCTCGCCAGCATCCGGAACCAGCACCGACAAACTCAACACTCGACGGAAGGCGCCGCTCGCCAGCCGGACCGATTTCACTCCCGAGGCGACGAGAGATATCGCTGGCGCCATGAACGCGATCCTGGCCGAGGTCTTCGCGCTCTATCTGAAAACGAAAAACTTCCACTGGCACATGAGCGGCCCACACTTCCGCGACTATCACTTGATGCTGAACGAACGAGACCGTGGACGATGAGCGGTTTGTTCTACAGCTCAAATGATCGAGCGTTTAATTCTTCGAAAGTGGACGATTCCTTGGAATTTCCGGCGGGTAAACCCTGAGAAATAGATGGGTGCTATTGCGGACGGGATGCTCGCGAGCAACGCCTCGAACTAACTCAACCAAGGGATTAGACCAATGAACACAACGACCTACAACGGGCATCTGCTCGCCGCAGATCTCTCCGACGCCAGCCACTCACAAGGCGAGACTCCGAACCGGCTGACTAACTCCACCATGGACGCAACCGACCGGCACCCGGTCATCTCCCAACTCGAATCGCTGGCCAGGGATTGGACGGCGCTTCCGCCGGACGTCGCTCTGGCGGTGGGAGTTCTTCGCCAGGCCACGCGCGACCTGCATACCTTCCGTTCCGCCGAACGCGGGATCGAACGTCAAATCTATTGCGACGCCTTCGCCTGGATTTGCGACGAGGATTACAGCTGGCCCTATTCTTTCGTCAATGTCTGCGCAACGTTACAGGTGCCCTCGGCGACAATGCGCGCCGAAATCATTACCGACGCGCCCCTCGCTTGGTCCGCCTCTTGGAGAAGGGCTGCCGGTCGCCGCGTCAGATCCCTGTGTGCAGCGTTCGGCGATTCCTTCCGCCCCGCGCGGGCGGTATGAAGCTCAGGTCACAGCGCAAGTGTCTTATTCTCGCGAAAGCCATCTTCGCTCCCGTCCCGGCGCACCCCTTAGGTCTCCGGGGAGCGAACATGCGGAGGGAAACAGAATAACCCTTCACAGACGCTCTCGGCAATACCTCGGCGTTCGTTCGGCGATTCCTTGGCTTGAAGTGGTGCCGGCAGTGACTCCTTGTCACCCGGTTTGCCGACCGCAGCCATCGCCTCGACCTTGAACTCCTCCGGAATATTTAGCGTCGTTCGTGCACGCTCATAATCAAAGCCCTGCATCCCATGAACGACCAGGCCCTGACTGAAACCTTGAAGAGCGAAATTTTCCCAGGCAGCGCCGCAGTCATATGAGTGGGTGATGGAAGGTTTGCCGTTGTGCTCGAATGTCTTACGCGAAATGAAGAGCACGAGAACGGCCGCGTGCTGTGCCCATGCGCGATTGCCTTCCCCGAGCAGTGACAGGAAAAGCGGCCAATGCTCGCTCTCGCGCGGAGCGTAAAGAGCACGCCATTGCTGGGCGTTAAAAGAGGAGGGCGCCCATCGCGCGGCCTCGAATAAACGCATCAGCTCCGTCTGCGGGATTGATGCACCCGACATCGCGCGCGGGGACCAGCGATCCACCAGTAACTGCTCTATCGGATGGTCGGGCCGCCGGAGTTCGATTCCTTGTATTAGCATTGGCTTTATTTCCATCGCTTCACCTCCTTGTCACGCGTGTCGCGAATCCGCGGCGATCGGCACGCGACCTTCAATAGTGGTCTTTATTTCCGTCCTGCGGACGACCTCAGGCGAGACGGATCAGTGACCTCCGCAGCTGAGTCGCGACCGCCGCGGGTCCGTCGCCGAAGAGGCGTTTGAACTCGCGGCTGAATTGCGAGGCGCTTTCGTAGCCAACTCTCGACGCCGCGGTGGCCGCATTCGCGCCTTCGTGGACCATTAACATACGCGCACGGTGAAGGCGGACGTTCTTGAGATATTGCAACGGTGACGAGGAGGTCACGGCTTTAAAATGCGCGTGAAAGGTGGAAAGACTCATGCCGGCGTCGCGCGCGAGCGTGGCGATCTCCAGGGCACGGGAGTAATCGGCATGAATGCGATTGAGGACGCGGCTGATCTGGCCGAAATGCGTGTGCGGCGCGGCGAGCGCGCGCAGGTTATGACCCAGCGGACCCATCAGAACTCGGTAGGTGATCTCGCGCACGATCTGCGGGCCGAGAATGCGCGCGTCATCGTCGGAGCGCAGGCTCTCGAGTAAGCGCTGGGTGCAATTGCTCAGCATCTCATCGAGTGGGGTGGCCTCGATCGCTTGCAGCCGTTTGCGTTTGGCCGAGGCAGGCTGTTCCAGCTGCATGAGCAACTCCGCCACGGTCGCCGGAGTCACGCCGATCTTGACCGCAAGCATCGGGGCCTCCGCGCTGGCCTCGACCTGACACTCGAAGGGGAGCGGCACCGCGAGCACAAGGTAGTTGTTCGGATCGTAAACGAACTTTCGCCGGCCGAGATAACCCGTCTTGCTTCCCTGCACGACGATAAAGATGCCGGGTTCATATGCCACCGGGCCGCGCGGATAGCATTGCATCGCGCGCATCACTTTCACGTCGGCCAGACGGGTGGCATTGACGCCTTCGTCGCGCGCCATTTCGGCCACGAGCGGGGCGAGTCGGGAGGCTGTCGACTGATCGTTCGACGCCTTCTTGTTCCTGGTTTTTCGCATTTCGAATAGGATACGCGAATCCAGTAATAGGCAACCTTTCCGTTCGCGCAGAGCGGAGCAATCCGATCCACCGGAGAATTAGGCAAACATTGCGGAGGAACCGTCTATTGCGGTGGCGCCGCGCCGGGGCTTACCGTGATCCTATTGAAAATGGAAACTACGATCAAAACCAAGACCACCTTGCCAGGAGGCACATTCAAGCTCGCGGACGATTTGATTTTCACCCGCGTCGGTTACGGCGCGATGCAGCTGGCGGGTCCGCATGTCTTCGGGCCGCCGGCTGATCCTGAAGGTGCGCTTGCCGTCCTGCGCGAGGTTGTAGCGCTCGGGATTACGCACGTCGACACGAGCGATTTTTACGGCCCGCATATCACCAACCAGCTGATCAAAGAGGCATTGCATCCTTACCCGCCGCAACTGCGCATCGTCACCAAGGTCGGCGCGTCGCGCGACGCAAAAGGCGGTTGGCCGAAGGCACTCGCTCCGGATCAGCTGCGCCAGGCGATTGGTGACAACCTTGCGAATCTCGGCCTGGCCGCGCTCGATGTCGTGAATCTGCGGGTGGGCGGCATTAGCGCGCCGGAGGCAGGCTCAATCGCGGAGCCGTTCCGCGTGCTCGCCGAGATGCAGCAGGAAGGTCTCATCAAGCACCTCGGCGTCAGTAATGTTACCGCGGAGCAAATCGACGAGGCAGAAGCGATCGCTCCCGTCGTCTGCGTGCAGAATTTCTACAATATTGCGAACCGCGGCGATGATCCGCTGATCGACTCGCTGGCGGAGAAGGGCGTTGCCTATGTGCCCTACTTCCCGCTCGGCGGTTTCACACCTCTGCAATCTGACACGCTCTCGAGTGTTGCTGTTCGTCTCGGCGCCAGCCCGATGGCTGTCGCTCTGGCGTGGCTGCTGCAACGTTCACCCAACATTTTACTCATCCCCGGGACATCTTCGGTGAAGCACTTGAGAGAAAATGTGGCGCCGCTGGCCTGCAATTACCGCATGACGCGATCCAGGAGCTGAACGCGATCGCGGCTTGATAATCCTCACAAACGATTCACCACCTGGGAGCGCCCTAACGACCAATAAATCACCCAAATATATGACACAAATGAACTACCAACTCCTCGGCCGCAGCGGACTGCGGGTCTCCGACCTCTCTCTCGGCACCATGACTTTCGGCGATGACTGGGGCTGGGGCGCGGCCAAGGACGAAGCCCGCAAAATCTACGACGCCTACCGCGAAGCCGGCGGCAACTTCATCGACACGGCGAACATCTACACCAACGGTTCCAGCGAGAAGCTGGTGGGCGAATTCATTGCCGGTCACCGTGAGGAAGTCGTCGTGGCCACGAAGTACACCAACGCTGCGGTCGGCTTTAGCGGCCAGCCCGGCACCGATGCCAACGCGGGCGGCAACCAGCGCAAGAACATGGTCCAAGCAGTGGAAGCCAGCCTGAAGCGACTCGGCACCGATTACATCGATCTCTACTGGCTGCACATCTGGGATCAGATGACGCCGGTCGACGAAGTCATGCGCGCCTTCGACGATCTGGTGCGGGCGGGCAAAGTTCTCTACGTCGGTATCTCGGACGCGCCGGCCTGGGTGGTGGCGAAGTCTAACACCATGGCAGAGCTGCGCGGTTGGACGCGCTACGTCGGTTTGCAGATCGAATACAGTCTGCTCGAGCGGACGGTGGAGCGTGATTTGATTCCGGTCGCAAAAGATCAGCAAATGACTGTCTTAGCCTGGTCTCCGCTGCGCAACGGTGCGCTCACCGGGAAATACCTTCCGGAAAATGCGAAACAATCTGAGGCGGAAGGTTCCCGAATGCACAGCGAGATGATGAAGGGTTTCGGTGCGATCGAGGAAAGCATCCACGGCACCGTCCGGGAAGTGGTTGCAGTCGGCAAAGAGCTGGGCATCTCCGCGGCTCAAGTCGCGCTCGCCTGGCTGCGTTACCGCCCGGTCCCGGTCATTCCCATCATCGGCGCGCGCAAGCTGTCGCAGATCGAAGACAACATCGGCAGCCTCGATGTGCAGCTTTCGCCAGAACAACTCACGCGCCTAGACAAGGCGACGGCGGTCTCGCTCGGATTCCCGCACGACTTCCTCGCACTCGATCCGGTGCGCGCGATCGCTTTTGGCGGGATGCGCAATCGCATCAAAGCCTAAGTGGCGAGCAATGGCTCAAGGTTGACCCAATGCTTCTCGATCTTCTGGCTGTGCTCTCAGGAAGAGATTCAGACTAACGATCGAGGTGGTTTGATCTGCAGGTGCTGCTGTCATGATCGGAAGGCCTTTCAAATCTGCGCCGCGCCGCCATCGACGAAGAGTTCGATTCCGTTGACATAACTGCTGTCGTCAGAGGCGAGGAAGAGCACGGCCTTTGCGATCTCGTCGGGCGTGCCGGCTCTGCCGAGAGGAGTCATCGCCGCACCTTGTGCCTCGAATTCCTTAAGCTGCTCGTCGTTCAACCCGAGCTCGGTCTTATAGGCGGGCGTTACGACCGTGCCTGGGCTGACGACGTTCACCCGAATGTTCCTTCCTTTCAGATCCACCGTCCAAGTGCGCGCGAAAGAACGAAGCGCCGCTTTCGTCGCCGCGTAAACCCCAAAGGCCGGGACGCCTTTGATGGAAACCATCGAGCCGTTGATGATGATCGCGCCGCCGGCTGTCATCAATCGCACGGCCTTCTGCACCGTGAAGAGAGTGCCCTTCACGTTAATGCCGAAATATTTGTCGAAGTGCTCCTCGGTGACTTGGTCGAGCGGCACGAACGCGCCGCCGCCGGCGTTCGCGAAGAGAATGTCGAGCCGCCCCTTTTGCTCTTGGATGACAGCAAAAAGCCGATCGAGATCGGCGAGCTTCGAGATATCGCCGCGCACGGCGGTTGCGTTTCCTCCTAACTGTTTCACCGCAGCAGCCAACTTCGGCTGCCGCCGTCCGGTGATGAAAACGTGCGCGCCTTCGGCTATGAAGCGTTGCGCGGTGGCGAGTCCCAACCCGCTACTGCCGCCGGTGATTAATGCGATTTTTCCTGCGAGTTTCTGCGACATGGTGGTCTTCTCTTAGTTGGTTGGTTTGGTCTTCGGAAATGTTCTGGCGTCAAACTGCGGATGGGGTGGTCGCTTTACTCGCGATCAGGCTGAGTCCGTCGCTCATGCGGGTGACAATCGCTTGCGCGTCAGCGATCTGGTGTCGGCGCGCAAACCACTCGGGCGCGTTATAAGAAAGCCAGGTCTGGCCTCCCTCGTCCTGCCAGACCAGCGCCTTCAACGGTAGGTCAATCCCTACCGTTGGCGCCATCTGCATGAGCGGCGTGCCGCCTAGGGCGTTACCAAAGATGATCAGGTTCGTCGGTCGAAGGGTGAGTCCTACTTCCGCCGCACCCGCCGCGTGATCAATCCGTGCGAAGACAGTCATCTTCTGCGCACGGATTGCCTCTTCCAGGCGCTCGATCGTTTCCTTCGGGCCGAAGCTGCTCGCGATCGTGATTAGGCCGTCCATGGAATTGATTCAGGCCGGGGCGCCGGGGTGCCGTGCGGCGACTTCTTCCATCTTCTTCGCCAACTCGTCCGGGGTCAGGACTTGCTTTTGGAAAAGGATGTTCGCGAAGGCGACGATCCAGCGTTCGTAGTAGGTCAACTCGCCGACCATCTTCGCGCCTAACGATTCCACGCCGCGCCGCTTCTCCTCCGTGCTGATGAGCTTGTGATAGTCGAGCACGTCGGCCAGGGCGTGACAACGTTTCTCCCACGGTTCGAGTGGATGATCGGTTTGCTGGATTCGTTCGGCGTCGAGTCCGCCGATGTCGTTCGGTAGTCGATTCACTAACTGTTCCGTCTGACTCATAAGGCGTTCCTATTTGTGATCACTGGCACGACGCCGATCATGGTGTCGCGGGTGACGAGTTCTGCGAGTTGCTCCTCGCTGAGATTATCCGTGCCTTCCGGCCGCAACGGCAGCACCAGGAAACGAACGACCGCAGTGGAGTCGCTGACGCGGATTTCGACGTCTTCCGGGATAATGGTTCCGAACTCTGCCAGAACCGCACGCGGCTCTTTTACAGCGCGAGCGCGATACGGCTTCTGCTTGTACCAATCCGGCGGAAGTCCCAGCACCGGTCGCGGGTAACAGGAGCAGAGTGTGCACACGACCAGGTTGTGCACCTTGTCGGTGTTCTCGAGCACGATCAGCTCGGTGTCGTCGTAGAAGCCGATGCCGAACTCTTCCTCACAAGCGACCCGGCCATTCGCCAGCAGGCGCGCACGAAAATCGGGATCAACCCACGCCCGCGCCACCACCTTGGCGCCGAGCGCCGGCGTGCGTGAGTCGAGCACTTCGAGCTGGCGGCGGATTTCACCCGGTCCGATTACCTTTTTCTCGACCAGCAGCTCACGCACCGCCGTTTCCATGATCTCGAAATAACCCGGCGGTGAATCAATGTCCGCTCCGGGCGCCGGTGTGTGCGGGTGATGATGATCTGTATGCGTTTCCATTATTGGATTTTCTCCAGCCAGCTTTCGAAGACTTCGATACGTAAGTTATCTCGCTCGGAGCCGGCGTATCCCGGCCAGAGTTCGGACAAAGGAATCGCGACGCGGTAGTAGTAACCGAGCTGTCCGGCGTTCCGGCCGAAGCCTTCCTCTTCGTTGTTGACCAGCGCACGGTCGATGACCGATTCGACAACGCCGCGCTTCCCTCGGATGTAACGCGGCACTCGATAGTGTGCGACGGGATAACGAACCGACACCTTGACGTGATCACCTGGCTTGTGGCTGGGCTGTTCGCCAAAGGGCTCAACGGTATGGATCGATCGGGTTGGGGCGATGTTTGCTGCGTCAGCCATCATCGACCTCCTTAAGTTTGGTTTGAGAATTGAACGACCGGGATCACCGCGAGCGCCGGCGTTGCGGGCTCTCCTCGTCGCGCCCAAACACGGAAGCCAATCACCGTGACGAACAGGCCCAGGCCCAGCGGCAACGCCAAATGATCGATCTCGTAGCCGAGTAGCTCCGTTGTCCCGAGCGTGAACGAGAACACGACGACCAGAATTCCGAGCCACCGCGAAGCATTACACGCATTCGCGGCTCCGGCCGCGGCAAGATATTGAGTGGAAGTGGCGAGATAGCCGTCCACACCGTCGACGATAACCATTCCGCCGGAGAAGGCGAGACCTAGCACCCACGGATTGGTTCGCTCCACAAGGACGAGCGCGGATAACTGCGAAGCGGTTTCAAAACTCGCCGCGAGTAGCATCCCCAGCAAAAACGGCTGCGCGATGATGGGACGACTTACAACGCCAGGAGCCTTTCGGAACCGTAGCACTTTCCACAGAGTTACTATCCCGATGGCGATCAACATCCAGGGACCGAGAAAGGAAGCGTGACCCGCGAGCGCAGTTCCTACACCGGCTGCGAGGATCGTCACGACCAAACCGTGACCGAGTGCGAAAAGCACGCCGTTGGTTTTGCGAGGTCGCATCCGGCAAAGCCCGTCGATCGCAGTGAGATGATCCGGATCGATCGCGTGCCGCATTCCCAGCGCCAGGCAGATGAGAAGAGTTGAGTTCATGTTAGTAACCAACTCCCTCCCTCATCCCGATCTGCTCTCGATCGAAGCCTGAGCCCATGAACGCGATGTCGCTGTCCTCTGAGATTTCGCGGCGCGCGTGGACTCGGGCCACTCGAGGTGCCCATGACAAGAATGGCTTTCTTCACAGGTCAGGGGGTGAGTGACTTGGGCGGAGGTTCGGACGCGACGCCTAACTGCGCCTCGAGTTGCCGGATTCGTTCCCGCAGCGGTGCGACGATTGCGGTTTCGATCTCCCGCTCGGTGTAGCGAGGAGTAATGTATTGCGGGCAGTTCCAGTCGAAAGAGACGACGTCGATGATGAAGACACGCTCCACTCTCGGGAGGACGCTCGGGTCGGTGGCAAGTTCGCGCGCGAGTGCCGGCTCCTCTTCGGCGTCAATTACTCGCGCGATCCCCATGATCTTTAATCGCGTGCGATTCGGGTAATCCATCAGGAAGAGCGCGGTACGCCCATCGCCAGCGGCCAGGTTTCCGGTCGAGAGGAGCTGACGGTTCCCGAGGTAATCGTCAAACGCCAGCGTCTGCGAGTTGCGAACTCGCAAGAAGCCGATCGGTCCGCCGCGATGCTGCACATAAGGCCAGCCGGTCTCGCTGACGGTGGCGATGTAGAAACTGTCGCGCAGGCCGATAAACTCGATCTCGTGTGGACCAAGCGCAGTTTTGTCGCCCGTGCCAGCCATGCGGAAGGTTTGTGCATGCCCGTAGTAATGGCGTTGCGCTTCCTGCACGGCTGGCGTCATGGCAATTTCCTGGTAGCGGCGAGCCATTCGCTCTATTGCGCCGTGATTGAGGCTTCTGCGGTCGAAGCCGAGGCGGCGGCGTGCTCGATGACTTTCGCGACTTCGTTAGGATGGGAAACCATCACGACGTGCGAGGCACCTTTGACCTCCACCATTTCCTTCGCCTTGGCGCGTTTCGCCATGAACGCCAGCGCTGCCGGCGGAATGTTCTTATCGAGGCTGCCGTAGATCGACCAGGATGGGATCGTCTTCCAGGCCGGCGGTCCGGAAGGTTCGTTAAGCGCCGCGTCGGTGATCGGGCGCTGGGTGACGAACATGAGCTTGGCCTTACCTTCCGCGACGTCGGCCGCGAATTGCTGACGGAATTTCGCGCCGTCGATGTAGATATCCTTACCGCCGTCAGCAAGCGGCACCGGCGGAGCTAGTGCGCCGCCTAAGGTGCTGCCAGGAAACTTCATACTTAGGCCCAATGCGGTTTCCCCCTCTTCGGGCGCGAAGGCATCCACATAGACAAGAGCTTTCACGTTCTCGTTCTCCCGTGCGGCGTTCGTGATGACTGCGCCGGCATATGAATGGCCCACGAGCACGACGGACCCTTTGATGCTCGCGACCAAGCTGGCGATCGACTCCGCGTCGGTCTCAACGCTTCGAAGTGGATTGGCGGCTGCGATGACGTTATAGCCGCGGGCGGTTAGCTTGGGGATGACGCCATCCCAGCTCGACGATTCGGCAAAGGCCCCGTGGACGAGGACGACGGTGATGTCCCTGGCGGGCTCTTCTTGCCCTGCGCTCGCGATGGCCGCGGCGCTGAGGGTTACAGCCATAGCTACGATAAGACTAATGATTGGTTTCTTCATGTGTTTTTCTTTAGGTTGGGCGTGTTGATGAACTAGTGGTGCGATTCCCGCGCGGCGATTTCGCTTTTTTCCGGAAAGGTTCCGCCGCCTGTTTGCCGTTAACGTTCTTCTCGAGGAAATCGCGCATGTAGCTGGCGATCTGCGGGCCGTATTCCTCCAGCGCGAAGTGGCCGGTATCCAGAAGATGGAACTCAAGGTTCTTGAGGTCGCGCTTGTAGGGATAAGCCCCCGCTGCCGGGAAGATCTTATCGTTCTTGCCCCACACGATCAGCGTGGGCGGTTGATACTTTCGAAAATAAGACTGCCATTCCGGATAAAGCGGTGGATTCGATCCATAGGAGTAGAAGAGCGCGAGTTGAATCTCCTGGTTGCCCGGTCGATCGAGCAGCGCCTGGTCTACGACCCAATTGTCCGGATCGATCAGAGAAACGTTCCCCACGCCATCGGTGTATTGCCACTTCGTTGCCTTCGCCGTAAGCAACGCTTCCCGGATGACGCTTCCGTTTTTCTCCGAACGCTCCTTCCAATAGGCGCGGATAGGATTCCAGAATTCGCCCAGTCCTTCGTCGTAGGCGTTCCCGTTCTGCACGATCAGAGCCTGCACGCGCTCAGGATGCTTGGCCGCAATCCGAAACCCGATGGGCGCGCCATAATCCATCACATAAAGACTGTAGCGATCGATTCCGAGCTGCTGGACGAAGTGATCCACTACGTCGGCCAGCTTGTCGAAGGTGTAATCGAACTCTTTCACGCTCGGCATGGAACTCTGTCCGTAGCCCGGATAATCCGGCGCGATGAGGTGATACTTATCCGCCAGCGCCGGAATCAGGTTACGGAACATGTGCGACGAAGTCGGAAAGCCATGAAGGAGGAGAATCGTCGGTGCGTCTTTCGGCCCGGCTTCGCGATAAAAGATGTCGAGACCGTCCACCTTCGCGGTGCCATAGACGGTGCGGGACGGTGTCTTCCTGGCTGCCGAGACCTCGGCGGCGCGGAGCGGAATGGAAGCGGACGCGAGAAGAGCGATTGCTCCATAGAGCGCAATCTTCGTTCTGGCGCGAGTAGTCGAAGTAGTTGGTTTGTGTCGGTTGGTTTTCATAGTGTTACTCGTGGAGAGTTTGTTTTGGTTTACTGGGCCGCCTTCTTGGGCGGGATTTGGAAAGAGACCGTAGCGCTATCGATCAGCTGGTGAGTCGGTCCCTCGAGCTCGATCAGCACCTTGTGCGGTCCTGGAGGGAGGCCATTGATGCTAAGTGGCTCACCGCTCGCGTCGAGCCAATGCCAGGCCGAGTCGTCCACTGTCACGTGCAGATGCCCGATCCGCGGAAGTAGCTCCAAGGCCGCGGGACCGTAGACGGGCAGGATGCGAAGGTTTTCCGCGCGGTAACGGATTACGACGTAGCCGGTGGCTAACTGGTCCGGGAGCGGCGCATCAACGATCAAATGCGCTGGCGGTTGCGCAGCGAGGTGAACGACCGGAGCCGGAGCGAATCCAGCAAAGGCGGTCCCGCTTGTAGTCGTTGGGCCTTCGTCACTGCCGTGAACGACGGCGGCCGCGGCCGCCGAGACGAAAACTGAAGTCGTTAAGATAAGATGATTCATTTCTTGAGCTTTCAAGTCGACGGTTGGCTCAGACACCTGCGTAGACGAGCGCGGTGAACGCGTTCCCGGTAATGACATAGCCGCTCCACTTCGCGTCGAGATTTGCAGTGGCCTTTGCGATCCATTCATTTCCGCCCGTGTGATCGGAATGCCAATGCGTGCTAACCAGATGCTTAACAGGATCGTTACTCAGGCTGGGCAACGCTTCCGTGAGCCGCGGCCGCGAGGCGGTGATTCCCGCGTCCACGAGAACCTTGCCATCCTTCCCCGTGAGCACTCCGATGTTACCGCCTGATCCTTCCAAGACGCTGACGTTCCCCCGTAACTTAGTGACTTGATCTTCGCCGTGGCCGTTGCCCTCCGAATGATAAGAACTGGGCTCTCCCTCACCGGCGAATACCAGGCGAGGAGTGAGCCACATCCCGGCGGTAGCGAGGCTGGCTATGCTGAGGAATTGACGACGAGAAGTTCCGCGGTTGAAATCCGTAATCTTCATGTAGCCATGCTACCTGCCGCTCGCCGGCTCCGCCTCGGCGCAAAGGCAAGGATTTGAATTCACACTGCGGGGCGGCTTCGAACTCCCTCTTTAGGGTTAGAGCAAGCGGACGGCAAGCAGATCGGCTATATCTCGAAAGGGGGAGACGAGATTCCCTCACTTGTTGCTTCGCAAGTCAGACTCGCGCCGGTCACAGTTACATCATCGGGCTCAGCGGACGGCAGTGTGGCCTTCGAATGGAAATGCTCTTCCCGAACTCTGAATATCTATACCCACAAACGCGCAAATGGCAGAAAAGCCGACAGACTCTGAAACGGAGTCGAGCAACGATGCAAGGTCTCGCAAAGATCCCGTACGAGACTCAAATGCTTACCGTTACTCGATTATCGTTAATCGGCCCGTCGCCTATGTCTACGAGCGGTGGCTCCTTTTCGAGAATCTTCCTATTGTCGTCGATCCTCTTTGCCGGCTCCAGAAGGTCGACGACACGCACTTTCTCTTCACTCTGTTGGTTCAAAGGGTCGAGAGACAAACGCGGATTGCCGTGCTGTTGCGCGTGCCCGAACGACGGATTGCCTGGCGTGCGGAGTCGGAGACTTTCGAGACCGGTGTACTTCTCTTTGAAGCAGCCTCAGATAGAAGCACTGAGGTTTCAGTGCGAATACGGTCCGAAGCGAATCCTAAAGCACTCTCGGAGGTCGTGCTTGATTGTCTCGACAGGTTTAGGACGTTCGCCGAACCAGGGCTAGTATCATAGGCACGCAATCTTCGCTGGCCTGGTACAGCCCTTACAGACGAATAAGCCCTCGGCGCGTTGCGCAAGCCACGGCTTCGGTCCGACTGAGGACGTTCATCTTTCCGAAAATCCGTTTACCGTGTGATTTTACGGTGCCTTCGCTGATAAATAGCGCAGATCCGATTTCTTTGTTGCTTTTGCCTTGTGCCATCAGTTGCAGTACTTCGATTTCACGCGCACTGAGCGCTTCGCCGCTGATTCGGTCGGCGAGCTTGGCCGCCAGGTGAATGGGTAGACAGGTTTCTCCATTGTGCACCCGCCGGATGGAATCCATGAGGGCTTCGCGGGGCGCGTCTTTCAATAGATAGCCCTTCGCTCCCGCCTGAATGGCCCGGTAAATGTCTTCGTCGCCGTCGAAGGTGGTGAGGACGATAATCCGAGCCTTATCATCGAGGCACCGGATTTCCTTAATCACATTGACTCCGTCGAGCTCCGGCATCCGCAGATCGAGTAGTGTCACCGCCGGCTGGTGCTGCTTCCAGAGCTGGACGGCCTCGCGTCCGTTGCGAGCCTCGCCCACCACAGTCATGTCTGCTTTTCGGCGAATCATCGCCACTAGCCCTTCGCGGACCACCCCGTGGTCATCCGCGATGAGCACACCAATGCGCGAACCTTTAATCGAGCCAGGCGAGGGGCGCACGTTAGACGCGACAGGTTTTCGATCAGAGTTACCTTTTGTCTTCATGATGTTGGATGCGATATCAGAGGCAGTGTAATTCTAACCTGGGTGCCTTTGCCGGGAGCACTCAAGACCTTCATTGCGCCTCGCATCTGCTCGACTCGCTCCCTCATTCCCATTAGCCCGAAGCCATCATGAGGCTCGTCCAAATTGAAGCCATCACCGTCGTCTGCAAGTTCAAGGTTAAGATCTCTCGAATGACACTCTAAACGAGTCACGAAGTGCCTGGCCCCGGCGTGCTTAATTGTATTGGTCAAGGCTTCCTGCCCGATGCGCAGGAAATTCTCCTGATAAGCGAGGGGAAGCTCCGGCACCGTTCCTTCCAGGTGGAAGGTCGGCTCAAGCGTGGTGCCCGAGGTGATGTTCCTCACGATCTTCTTGAAGGCGTCCCAGAAGTTATCTTCTTCCAGCGCTCGTGGGCGCAAAGCAGATACCGAGCGTCGCGCTTCGGACAGGCCCCAGCGGGCCAACTCTCCTGCACGATGGAGATGAGTTTCGCTTTCTTTACGGCGTCCACTTGCGATCGCGTCTTCGGCGGCTTCAACCTGCAGGATCACCCCGGTGAAGCCCTGAGCAAGCGTATCGTGAATTTCGCGCGCCATCCGGTTCCGCTCCTCTAGAGTTGCGGTTTCTCCGGTTTGCAGAGCTAGCATCGTCTGGTGGGCAAGGGCCTGCGCCAATTCGATCTCCCAAGGCTGGTATGGGCCGCGCTCACCGTGGCGGATAGCGACGAAGCCTCTGACTTCTCCACCCACCAAAGTCGGGAGCCGCATGAATTTTTTTGTCCCCTGCGACTTAAAGTACTCCAACACCGCCGGTAAAGTGCGGGTATCGGAGTCGAGGTCCTCACAGATCACAGGCACGCCGGTAGAGAATAGTTCCCGTAGCGAAAGATCTTCGCGCCATGCCCGCGGGTCCTTTACCAGCGGCAACTGTCCATAGGTCGGATCGGACCCGTCACCTTTGATCGCGGCCCGCAGCACTACCGCGTCACGTTGTTCATCAAGCAGGAACAGCGCGGCCCACTGGGCGTCCAGGATTCGCGCCATGGTGATCAACATGCGGGTAATCAGCTGACCAGGGACCGGAGCTGTCGCGAGCACGTCCAGAGTCTGAACAAGCGCCTCTACCTGGCCGCGCGCGACCTGCTCCGATCGCCGCAGTGCATCTTCGGCGAGCTTTGTTTCGGTTACGTCCCTCGAGACACCCAGGTATTCGTCAACTTCGCCCGAAGACTTTCGCACTGGTCGCATCAGGGTATGGAAATGCTTGATCGACCCATCCGGCATGACCACGCGATATTCCAAGGAATACGGACGACGGGCTGCCGTTTCGCAATCGATGATTTCACGCACCGAAACGACTTCGTCGGGGTGGAGTCGCTCGAGGAATGACTCAACCGATGCTTCTGTCGTAGTTGGATCAAGCCCGAGCATCCGGCAGTTCTGCGCCGACCAGATCATCTTACCCGTGCGAAGGTTCCAGCTGCCACTACCCGTCTTACTGATGGCTTCGCCCTCTGCCAAAATACTTTCGCTTCGCCGCAGGGCCACCTCGGCTTGCTTGAGATCTTCGATGTCGGTGTTCGTCCCATACCAAACCACCTCATCTCCCTCGTGGTCACGCAGGGGAGCGGCTCGGAACAAGAACCAACGATACACGCCGTCGTAGCGTCTGAGCCGCGCCTCCAATTCACCCTCTTTTCCGGAAGCCCTGATCTTCGTCCAGGTAGTATCCAGAGTTTCGAGGTCATCTGGATGAATCGCGGCTACCCAACCGCTTTCCCTGGCCTCTTCCTGCGAAAGACCGGTGTACTCCAGCCAAGGTTTGCTAAAAAAATCACCTAGTCCGTTTTCGGGAGACGCCCATGCCAGGGTGGGGATGGTGTCGATGATTGTCCGCAGTTTTTCCTCTGACTTTTTGCTCCTGGCGAGGGCGGCCTCTAGGGCCGAGACAGAGAGCGTTTGGGGAATGGAATTCATCGACATTTCGCTGGGCAATTCCACTCGTCGGGTAGCCGCGGACGGGTTTTCGCTTCCCGCGATACGATCGCAGCCGGTTCGGAAACGGATTTCATTGGAACAGCGCCGATAAAGCCTCGCGGCACTCCTAATCTACAGGGTGAACCGTGGCCTTGCGAGCTTTGCCTCGTCCCTCGTGCGAGGGACGGCATTCTGCCTCTAAAGGAGAGGGACAGAGATCCTCCGGCGACTCCGTGGTAGACACCTAGCACACTTCCCGAAGCGTGTAGAAGTCGAAGAGACCTTCCGGAAATCCATGCCGGCTGCCGCGGTCCGCTCCGCCGGAATAGTTTAACGGCGCCTTCTCCAACTCCTTGATCGATGAAATTCGATAAGCGCGTGTGAAGCTAATTATCTGTGTGCCGATGCGTTTGAGAGCCGAGATCCTGCGTGCCGGTGCTGTGAAGGACGACCTAGCACTCCGTCATTGCCGCTGTGGTGGAACCGAACGTGCCGATCGTTTCCTGCCTCTGGGGCGCCACTGCGGGCGAAACTTCCGCGTTGTGCAGTGCAGCGTGATGTGTAGCTTTTCGATCCTTCGCCGGGAATGGACCGAGGGAAGGCACGCAACGCACCGCTAGCTCAATTGGCAGAGCAAGTGACTCTTAATCACTGGGTTGTTGGTTCGATTCCAACGCGGTGCACTTTCGCTCTCTTCGCGCGCAGCCTTCGACCGCGCCGGCTTCGACCTCGAGGTATTGCTGCGCGATCGGCATACGGCGGCCGACGCCGAAGGCACGGCTGGTCACTTTGAGCCCGGGCGCAGCCTGGGCGCGCTTGTATTCGTTCAGGTCGACCCGGCGCAACACCCAGCGCACGGTTTGCTCGTCGAAGCCGCGCGCGATGATGTCGCGGGCGCTCTGATTTTCCTCGACGTAAAGCTGCAGGATCTGGTCCAGGATTTCGTAGGGCGGGAGGGAATCCTGGTCGGCCTGGCCCGGTTTCAGCTCGGCGCTGGGCGGCTTTTCGATGGTGGAGGGAGGAATGACTTCGCCCGCTCGCAATCGGTCCGCGTTCAGCCAGCGCGCCAGTTGGTAGACGAGCGTTTTCGGCACGTCGCTGATGACGGCGAGCCCGCCGGCCATGTCGCCATAGATGGTGCAGTAGCCGACGGCGAGTTCGCTTTTGTTGCCGGTGGTGAGGAGGAGATGGCCAAATTTATTTGAGAGCGCCATCAGGATCATGCCGCGCAGGCGCGACTGCATGTTCTCCTCCGTCGTATCCTCGGGCAAACCGGCGAAGACTTCGCTGAACTGCACCTTGAAGGCGGCGAAGGCGTCGCCGATCGGGATTTGCAGGCAGCGGATGCCGAGATTTCTCGCCAGGGCGAGGGCGTCATCGATGCTCCCGCGGGAGGAATAGGGACTGGGCATGGCGACGCCGAGGACGTTCTCCGCACCCAGCGCCTCCACCGCGATGGCGGCGACGAGAGCGGAATCGATCCCGCCGCTGAGGCCGAGGACGGCGGTCTTGAAATGGCATTTCTCCAGATAATCGCGCACGCCTAACGACAGCGCGCCGAAGAGTTCCGCCATCGGATCGGGCGGCGGCAGCTCGAGCGGAGCAATTGAATCGGTAACGACGATCGCTGCCGCGGCTTGGAACGAGGGCAGTTGGGCGATTAATTCGCCCGCCCGGTTAAAGGCGATGGAGCTGCCATCGAAGACGAGCTGGTCGTTACCGCCAACGACGTTGCAATAGACGATGGGAAGAGCGTGCGCTCGCGCCAGCCCGGCCACCATCTGGCGACGTGCGGCCAGTTTTCCCAGGCCGAATGGGGACGCGCTCAGGTTGACGATCAAGTCGGCGCCGCGGGCGGCGAGGCCGCGGATGAGCTCGCGGTCGTAGAGGGCGCGCGGCAGGTAGGGCTGGGTCCAGATGTCTTCGCAGATCGTGATGCCGACCCGGCAGCCGGCGATGGTGAAGAGTTCGCCGCCGGAGCCGGGCTCGAAGTAGCGATCCTCATCGAAGACATCGTAGGTGGGCAGGAGCGTCTTGAAGGTTTTGCGAATGGGCTGGCCAGGTTCGAGCAGGGCGGCGGCGTTAAAGAACGGGTTGCCCGGGCCCTCGTTGCGATCGACGTAGCCGACCAGGAGCGGCACCGGGCCGATGCAGCGGTGCAGTTGCTCGATTATCTCGAGGTTCTGTGGGACGAAGCGGGATTTAAAAACCAGATCCTGCGGCGGGTAACCGGTGGTGGCGAGCTCGGGAGTGAGGACGAGTTCGGCGCCCTCCGCGGCCAGGCGCTGGTAAGCGCCGAGGATTTGGTCGAAATTGCCTCGCAAATCGCCCACAACCGGATTGATCTGCGCGATGCCGATCCTCATGCTGTGCCGGCAGATTAGCCGCGTGGCTGCGAGGGGGCAAACGGCTTTCCCGGTCTAGGGACCGGCGACGGCGGCGGTAGTGTCGGTCTTATAGCCGCCGTTGAGGGATTCATCCGCGCCTTCAACAAAGATCTTGCCCCATTGGATGAGGCAGGCTGCGCAAAACCCGGCAAAGGCGCAGAGGATCACTTTTTGCATGAAGGTGGATTGCATCCTCTTCTGTAGAGCAGAACGGGTGCCAGTTGCCTTTTCCACATCCTGCTCCTGCTCTTCTTTGACGGGAGAGATTAGGAGCAGGAGCAGGAGTCGTTTATCGTGTTTGCGCGCGACTCCGAGCAGGATGACGAGGCGAGCTTTACCAAAAACCCCATTGCCTGGTAGCCACGATCCAAATCCCAAGGGCCAGATTCGTCAGCGCATGGGCCACGATACAGGCTCCGAGGTTGCGGCAACGGTAAGCGACCAGATTATAGAGCGCGCCAGTGAGGAGCGCGGCCGGCCAGTCGGCCATGGCGTGGGACAGCGCGAAGGCCAGAGTCACGACGGCGAACGAGAACCAGGAAAAAGTGCCAAACGGAACCGCCTCGAATCTCTCCGAGATGAGATAACGCAGGAGAAAACCACGCCAGAAAATTTCCTCGACCACCGGCACAACCACGACCAGCCGGAGGAAGCGCAGACAGAGCGTTGCCCAATACAACGCAGGCGAACCGCTCAGCAGCTCAGGGTTAAAGCCCACTGTCCGCGCCGCCAAACCGAGGAACTGCTGTGGAGCGATCCAGAGCAGGAAAGCGAGCACCCCGACGCCGAAGGCAAGGCCGAGCCGTCGCCAGGCAAAAGGTTCATAGTCGCGCCGAAAGGCATAGAGAACAGCGGCGCAGAGCACCGTCTGCAGCGGATAAACCCAAAATTCCGGCATGGCTGTCCAGAGCTCGAGGCCCGGCCGTTTGACCGCGCCCGCCACCGCCAGCAGCGCGATGAAGAGGAACATGGGCGCGGTATAAGCGAGCAATTTCCTCCGAGCGGGCGGACCAGCCTGGTCTGGTGCAGACATGCCGCAGGCTAGCCGAGAGGACCGCGCTGTGGAGGAAAAATTGCGCCGCCGAATGGCTCCCGATCGTGCGTTGCGCGGACGGGCGGGCGTGGCCACATTGCGCCCATGCCCGAACCCGATCAGGTCAGGCCGGAGCCGGCGGCGCGCGACCCGGAGGCGCTGGCCCGGGCGCTCGAGCTGGAGCTGATCGCGAAGCGGGCCGGCTGGGAGCGCAACCGGGCGCGGCGCGGGCTCTGGCTCGCCCTCAGCCTGCTCTTTCTGCTCCTGGTCGTGCTCGGGGCGTTGGGAGCTTATTTCTATTTTGCCCAGGAAATCAGCCCGCGCCGCCCAGTTGCGCCGCGGAGCGAGACGACGGCGCCGGATCGTTAGGCAAAGGGATTTTGAGCGCTGGCAACTTTTCCGGAGTGTGCGACGAATGGAGAGCGCCGACGCCTCTTGCCCGCCCGCTGCCGGCCTGGATTTAACGATGGATTCACTGCAGATCGTCCACCTCGAGACTAACGATGCCGATGCCGACCTGATCGCGGCCGAACTACGGGAAGGCGGAATCGGCGGCGAGTTGACCCGGGTGCGGACGGCAGCGCAGCTGCGGGAACGGCTCGCGCAGCGCGGAGCCGATCTGGTCCTGGCGGAGCCGGATTGCGGCGATTGCGATGGAGAACTAGCGCTCGAACTTGCCGGTCGAGCAGGCACTCCCGCACCGGTTATTTTTATCGCCGGCACCGTCGGGGAAGGACGCGAGGAAACTCTGCTCCGCGCCGGGGCGACCGATTTTATTCTCAAAAAGCAGCTGCCCAAACTGGTCCCGTCGATCCGCCGAATTCTCGACGCGGCCAATACCCAGCGTGACCTGGAGAAGGTGCGGGAGGAGCTGCACCGCCACGCCGAGCTGCTTGACCTGGCGAACGACGCCATCGTCATCTCCGACGCGGCCGGGCGCATCTCGTATTGGAATCGCGGGGCGGAACGCCTCTACGGCTGGTCGCGGGCCGAGGCCACGGGGCAGGATGTGCACCTGCTGCTGCAAACCGGTCCGGCCGATGAGCTGGAGACGGTCCTGCGCCGGATGCAGCGCGAGCAACATTGGGAAGGGGAAATCCGCCAGACTCGAAAGGACGGCACCCGCCTGGTCGCCTCCACCGGCTGGACCTTAAAAGGAGCGGGCCAAGAGGCTTCCCTGCTCCAGATCAGCATCGATGTGACGGAGCGGATCGCGGCCGGGGAAGCGCTGCGCCGGAGCGAGGAACGTTACCGCCGTTTCGTCGAGGAGGATCTCACCGGGAATTTGATCATGAAGCCGGATGGCGCCGTCATCACCTGCAACCCGGCCTTTGCCAAAATCTTCGGTTTTGAATCGATGGAAGAGGCGAAACGGACAAATTTTCTCTCTCTCCTGCACAACAAGAGCAAGGGATTCGACCTCTTCGCCACCCTGCGGCCGAACGAAGGGACGGAGCGCCAGGAGATCGAGATGCGGCACCACGACGGCGATCCGCTTTACATCGCGGCCAAGTTTATCGGCACCTTCGATGAAGTCGGGCAGCTGGTGGAAGTGAAGGGCTACCTCTTTAACGACACCAAGCGCAAGCGCCTCGAGCAGCAGCTCATCCAGGCGCAGAAGATGGAAGGCCTGGGCGTGCTGGCCGGTGGCATCGCCCATGATTTTAATAACATCCTCGCCATCATCCTCGGCTACACCGGCCGGCTGGAAGAGTGGAAAAAGCACCCGGAGCAGATGCCCGAGTCGATCAAGGTCATCCGCGACGCCGTTTCCCGCGGAGCATCTTTAGTGCAGCAGCTTCTTACCTCCGCCCGGCAGACCGATGCCCGCTTTGCCCCGCTCGACCTGAACAGCGTGGTGCAGGAACTCGATCGCATGCTGGCCGCGACCTTTCCGAAGACGATTACCTTTGTGCGCGAGCTTCAGCCCAACCTGCCTTTGGCCAAGGCCGACCGCAGCCAGATCCACCAGGTCCTGCTCAACCTCTGCGTCAATGCCCGCGACGCTATTCGCAACGAAGGGACCATCACTCTCACCACCGGCGTCTGCGTGGCGGAGGAATTACGCGAGTCTTTCGGCGGAGTCACGGCCGAGCGCTACGTATTTGTCCGGGTCAGCGATACCGGCGGCGGCATTAGCAAAGCGATCAAGCCCCACATCTTCGAGCCCTTCTACACCACGAAAGAGCGGGGCAAGGGGACCGGTCTCGGCCTTTCCGTGGTCTATGGCGTGGTCAATAACCATCGCGGGTTCGTGCAGGTGGAGAGCGAGCCGGGCGAAGGGACAACCTTCAGCGTCTATCTCCCGCTCGGCAGTGTGGCCGAACTGGCCGATGGCGCCGACGACGGGGTCTCGCCTGCGCCCGGCCCGGCCCGCACCGTCATGCTGGTGGAAGACGAGGAAATGCTGCGGGAACTCGGCGTCATGCTCCTGGAGAGCGACGGCTATCGCGTGCTCGCGGCCAAGGACGGGGTCGAAGCGGTCGAGATGTTCGCCCGCCACGCGGAAGAGATCGGGCTCGTCATCTGCGATCTGGGCCTGCCGCGAATGGGCGGGCGCGATGTTTTCCTGCGCATGAAAGAGATCAAGCCTGATGTGCGCGTGATCGTCGCCAGCGGCTATCTCGAGCCGAGCATGCGGGCGGAGATACTGCGGGCCGGCGTGATCGAGACCGTGCAGAAACCGTATGACTTCCGCGACTTGATCGCCCGCATCCGGGAAGTGATCGGTGAGCCCGAGACAGAGGATGATCTCCAGCCGCAACTCTTCTGAGTTGCCTTCATGACACCGCCGCGCGTTCATCCTCGCACCTCGCTCGCCCTTGGCTGGGAAGCCGCCCGCGCGAATCTCGCGCCGGGCCTTCTCATTCAGGCCCTCATGCTTGCGCTCCTGGCCGGTTACTATCTCAGCCCCGCGATTGCCGGCTTGCTGGATGAGCTGGCCGCTTTTAAGGAGCGGCATGGTTACACCTTCGTCATCCTGGCCGCGATCGTGGCCGGCGCGCTCGTGCCGGAGTTATTCCTCATCTGCTTCTTCCAGAGCGGCCGGCCAAACCGGCGCAACTTCCGCAATCTCCTCTTTACCATTCCTATCTGGGCCATCGATGGCTGTCTGGTCGACATCCTTTATCGCAGCGAAGCGGCCTGCCTGGGCAACGTCGTCACCCTGCCGGTGGTGCTGGGCAAAATCGCGCTCGATCAATTTGGCTATAACCCCTTCTTTGCCGCGCCCTTTGGTGTTTTGACCTATGAGTGGAAAAACAGCGGCTTCAGCCTAGAGTCGTTAGGCCGAAGTGTCAGCTGGCCTCATTACCGCGACAAGGTTATCCCGACCTTGCTCGCGACCTGGTCTGTCTGGATTCCGCTCACCGCCATCATCTATTCCCTGCCCCTGGCCCTGCAATTCCCGCTCTTCAGTCTGGCCCTCACCTTCTGGGTTCTCCTCCTTACTTATATGACCAATAGCTTCGCCGCTCACCAACCGCGCGTCATCCCGGCGCCGGCGCTGGTTAATCCGGCCATTTTCCATGCCAATCCATGAAGTCACACGAAATTTTTCAGCATATCTCGCCCACGCTCGCATTCGAAATCCTGAGTTACCTGCAAAAGGAAGAAAACGCGGTCTACAAGAACGTCGTTCAGGCTTTGGCCCAGCAGCGCAAACTCCGGCCCGTCTTTGTCGAGCGCAAACCGCCGGCCGAGCGCTATCCCTGGATTCAGAACGCCCTCAGCCGGAAGGTCAGCGACACCTTTGCCGCCCATTTTCTGCAAGGCTGGCTGCTCGGCGCGCAAAAACCGCTCCTCTGTGACTTCCTGGATTCGTTAGGCATTGAGCACGATGCCGATGGCACGGTCGAGAAACTGCCCGAGTCGCCGGCGAAAGAGAAGCTGACCGAAGTCGTGACTCAGTTACTGGATAAGTATCCGGCCGAGACAGTGGCGGTCTATCTCCACGCCTTTCACGACATGGATAGCACGGTGGAATGGCCGCCGTTAGGCGAAGTGCTGGCCGAGGACGAGCGGCTCAAGCTCGGAGCGGTTTAACGGGTCAAGGGCAGCGCCGTTTTCTCGATTAGGATTGACTGCGATGAGAGGGGCTCGCTAGAACTAGCTCATGGCTTCTTGTGTGATCCCCAGCCGTTTTTTCTCGCGAGCTTTCTTCATGGCCTCCCTTGGCGGGGCGGTTGCTTTCTTGGCATGTTTTGCGTCGGCCAGCAGGGGAGAAAGCGGAACGTGGCTCCCAGATCCCATAAACCAGGATTGGAATACGCCCGCTAACTGGTCTTCCAAGACGGTGCCGGGGACTGCGGATGCCGCCTCCTTTGGCGCTTCGAGTGAGACCGACGTGAACTTCTCGGCAGACTCGGCGGCCTCTTTGCTCTTCTTTACCTCAGAGGCGCCGGCTTATCACTTTACCGCGTTGCCCGGGGGATCTTTCACCCTGGGAGATGGCGGTATTCTCAATCAGTCCGGCGACGATCTGTCCTTTGAAGCGGCCGCGGGCGAGGAGGGCACGGGCGGCGGATTGTTTTTCACCGGCGGACCTCCGTTGCAGATGGCTTCTTTTGTTACCCACCCGCCTCCGGTGGCAGGCGGGATAGGCGGATCGGTCTGGATCTTCTACGCGGCCAATGCGGGCAGCGCGTCCTTTGCTAATGAAGGTGGGATCGTTCCGGGGGCGATCGGGGGCGAGCTGAATTTTTTTGCCGGCGGCAGTATCCCAAGGTCAAAGGCCGGAACGGCGCGCATTGTGAATCAACCCGGCACGGTCAGTGGAGCGGTCGGCGGTCGGGCCATGTTTTGGAGCGATTCCGGGGCAGAAAAGGCGACCATTATTTCCCAAGGGGCATCGGTGAAGGGCGCGCTCGGTGGACTGACAGTGTTCATCGATCGGTCCCGGGCTGATGATGCGACCTTGGTGGCAGAGGGCGGCAGGAATGGCGGGATTGGCGGCCGAATCGAGTTTCGTAACGGCACCCGGGGCGCGAATGCACGGGTGCAATTGTTTGGCGATGGCACGCTCGATATCAGCCAGGCCACCACCCATCAATTGACGATCGGTTCGCTGGAGGGAGATGGGTTGGTTTTCCTGGGAGCGAAACCGCTCTCCATCGGGAGTAACAATTTCAGCACCACCTTTGCCGGAGTGATCGCGGATAGTGGCCTGCTAACCAAGGTGGGGACCGGCACGCTGAGCTTGAGCGGGGCGAATAGCTATAGCGGGGGCACCACCGTGAGCGCGGGATCACTCCTCGTTGCAAATACGAGCGGCTCGGCCACCGGAACCGGCGCAGTGCAGGTGGAGGCAGGGACTTTGGCGGGCGGTGGGACCATCGCCGGTCCAGTGACGATAGGAACCGGAAGAGGAGCCGGGGCGTTCCTGGCGCCAGCGGCGGGCAGGGCCCAGCAGGCGGTTCTCAACCTCCAAAGTGCGTTGTCGCTAAAGGCGGATTCGACTTATACCTACACTTTTCGGGCGACTCGAAGCCAAGCGCGGACCGATCTTGTCGTTGCTAACGGAGTGACAATCAACGGCGGAGCGACGCTGACGTTGAGTGGAACGGTGCAAGGTGCGCTCGCGACTGGGCTCACCCTGACTGTGATCCGCAACACCTCGGCTACGCCAATTAGCGGGAGCTTCAGCAACCTGCCGGAGGGAATGGTGGTCAGCGTGAGCGGGACTAACCTGGAAGTGAGCTATCGCGGTGGTGACGGGAACGACCTCACGCTGACCGTGGTGCCCTAGCACTGCTAAGCGAGGAAATGCCGCAGGGCTTCATGCACTCCGGCGCCGAATTCCCTTTCCGCCACCCAGCCGCCGGCGCGACGGACCGCTTCCTTGACTGCGGGAATGGCGTTGGCCGGGCAACCCGGCATGGCGGCGTAGCGGCCGTCGAGCATGGAGAGATCGTTGTGATGATCGCCCGCCGCGAAGGCGGCGGAGGGCGAGACCTCGATTAGACGGGAAAGCTCTTCGAGCGCGGCGCCTTTGTGGTAATCGCTGTGGCAAAAACGCAGGTAAACGGTGTTGCGCTGGTAATGGAACTTGGGTTCGCCCGCTTTGGCCTGGTCGATGAATCTCGTCAGGCGATCCATTTCTTCCTCGCTGCTGGCGATGAGCCCAGCCGGTTCGTCGGCTTCGTAAATGACCCGCGCCTTGGTCTGGCGGGTGACGTAATCGACCACCTCGGCCAGGACGGAGGAAGCGGTCTGATAAAGCTCGGCGTGGGCCTGGGCACAGCGGGCGTTCCAGTCGCCATACGGTTTCCAGCCGCGCTCGGTCGGGCGAAAGACATCGCGCTCGCTGGTCAGGATGAAATCGGGCTCCACCGTAAAGGCAAAATCTTCCAGGCCTTCCTCGAGCAGACCAACCGAACGGCCGGTATTGATGGCCCAGATCGCTCCCTCGTTTTGCAGCTCGCGGATCAGCTCCATGCAGGCGCGATCGAAAACCGGATCGCTGGCGTGAGAGACGAGGGTGCCGTCGAAATCGGTGCTGATGAGACGGATTTTGGCCGGCATGCGCTGAAATCTAGGGGTGGAAAGCGGCTGCGCAATGTCACGATCGCGTTTACGATTTTGGGGAGAGATCAAATCAGGAGCAGGATCAGGAATATGAAATCAGCTTACGAGTTGGCCATGGAACGGTTGGAAAAGAGCGCGCCGAGCGTGCAACTGACCGAGGAACAAAAGGCGCAGATCGCCGAGATCGAGTCGACCTATAAAGCGCGCATCGCGGAGAAGGAGCTTTTCCTCAAGGGCAAAATTGAGGAAGCAGGGTTGCAGAGCAGCTTTGCCGAGTTTGAGCAGCTGGAAAAGCAACTCGCTTTGGAGATCCGGCGATTGCAGGAGGATTGCGAGGAGAAAAAAGCAAAGGTGCGGGCCAGCTTCGGCCACTGATCCACGCTCTTCCCGGGAGAAAAAAACATCCTCCAGCTCTGCCGCTGCGGCGCTCTCGGCGTGTGTTTTTTCCTCGCATCCGAAATGCCTGTTGACGGCCGCCGGCAATTTTTGCTAATCCTAGAAACGTTAGATGGAGCAGCGGGTGCGCGGCTCCGGTTTGCTAGATTTGTTTTGGTGTTTGTTTGAAGGCGGCGGAGTGGTTTCCGCCGCCTTCGCTTTTTCTCTTCCGATCGGCGCGGAAACCTTTGCCAAGCCCGAGTCTTCGCGCCTAAGGTAGCGGCCCTCGTCGCATGTTTGCTCTTCAACCCGAGCTTAAAATTTTCTCCGGCTCCGCCAATCGCGAGTTGGCGCAGCGCATCTGTGCTGGCATCGGTGCGCATCTGGGCGAGGCGACATTGAGCTCGTTTCCCGATGGCGAGACCTACGTCAAAATCGAGGAGAACATTCGCGGTCGCGACGTTTTCATCGTGCAGCCGACCTGTCCGCCGGTGAACGAGCACCTGATGGAGCTGCTCATCATGGTGGACGCGGCGCGGCGCGCGAGTGCCGATCGCATCACCGCGGTCATCCCGTTCTTCGGCTATGCGCGGCAGGATCGTAAAGATAAACCGCGGGTGCCGATCACGGCCAAGCTGGTGGCCAATCTTCTCTGCGCAGCCGGGGTCGATCGTGTGCTGACGATGGATCTGCACGCCCAGCAAGTGCAGGGCTTTTTCGATATCCCGGTCGACCACCTTTACTCGCTGCCGGTGCTGATTCGTTATGTGCGCGAGAAATTAACCCGCAAGACCGTGGTCGTATCGCCCGATGTCGGCGGCCTGAAAATGGCCAGCGCTTATTCCCAGGCTTTGGGTTGCAACCTGGCCATCGTGGCCAAGCAGCGGAAGAGCGCGACCGAGACGGAAGCGCAATATCTCATCGGCGAAGTGGACGGCTGCGATGTGCTTCTGGTCGATGACCTGACTGAGACGGCCGGCACGCTGACCTCGGCCGCGACGTTGCTAAAGAAGAACGGTGCACTCGATATCTACGCCGGGGTGGCGCATGCGGTCCTGGCCGACATCGCGCTGGAGCGGTTGCAAAAGTCCGAAATTAAGGAATTAATTACGACCAACAGCACGCCTGTCCGCACCGTGGAGGGTTTTACCACCACGGTGCTTTGTGTCTCGGAGCTGCTCGGGGAGAGCATTAAGCGGATTCATAACGACGAATCGGTCTCCTCGCTTTTCAAGATCGACAACGGCGCGCATTAACAATCAGACATCATGGCTAAACAAGTAAAACTCTCGGCAACGCGACGCACCGGCATTGGCCGTTCTGCCGTGCGCAAAATCAAGGCTCAAGGCGCGGTGCCCGCCGTCATCTACGGAGGCAAGAGCGAGCCGGAAGCGCTTCAGGTTTCGCGGCGCGATATCTCGAACATGCTCAGCCATGCCTCGGGCGAGAACATTCTGGTCGAGTTGGCGATCGACGGCGAAGCTTCCGGACGCACGGTTTTGGTGCAGGAAGTGCAGCATTCCCCGCTCGGGAACGAAATTTTGCACGTCGATTTCCACGCCGTCTCGATGGATGAAATGATCGAGGCCGAAGTGCCGCTGGAGCCGATCGGCACTCCGGAAGGGGTGAAGACTTTTGGCGGTCTGCTCGAACAGGCGCTCCGTTCGCTCGAGATCGAGTGCCTGCCCAAGGATCTTCCCGACGTCATCACCGTCGACGTCTCGAATCTCAACATCGGCGATTCCATTCACGTCAAAGACATTCCGATGCCCGACGGCGTGACCACGAGCATCCCGGCCGACCTGACCGCGTTCTCGGTCCTCGCTCCGACGGTGGAAGAAGCGCCAAGCGCGACCGCGGAAGCCGCCACGGCTCCGGAAGTGATCACGGCGAAGAAGGAAGAGCCGGAAGGCGCGCCGGCGAAGGACGCCAAGAAATAATTCCTGCCGCCTGGCGCCGGAGCGGACGTGAACGAAGGGCGGATTCGGCTGGTCGCCGGCCTGGGCAATCCCGGGCGCGAGTATCAGCGCACCCGGCACAACATTGGTTTCATGGTCCTCGATCGCATCGCGGCCGACGCCCAGTTTTCGTGGGATTACTCGGAGAAATGGAAAGCCGGCTGGGCCAAAAACGAGGTGATCTGGGTCAAGCCCGCCACTTTCATGAACCGAAGCGGCCAGGCGGTCTCAGCGGTGGCCAATTTTTACAAAGTCCCGGCCGAGGAGGTCTTGGTCGTGCTCGATGATCTGGCGTTGCCGCTCGGTCGCCTGCGTATTCGAACCAAGGGCAGCTCCGGCGGTCAAAACGGCCTCGAATCGGTTCTCGAACATTTCGGCACCGACGCCGTGCCGCGGCTGCGCATCGGGATCGGTGCTGCTCCTTCCCACGGCGCGGTCGATTATGTCCTCGGCCGCTTTTTCGAAGAAGAGCAACCGATCCTCGACGCCACGATCAAACGCGCGGCGGAAGCGGTGAAGTGCGCGGTCGACAAAGGGCCGATTGCTGCGATGAATGTTTTCAACCAACCACCTGAAGAAATATGAAGAATCGTTATGAAGCTCTCCTCGTCCTCAATACGCAGGGCAAGGATGACAGTGTGAAGGATATCGTCGACCGAATCGAATCCGAATTCCAAAAAGAAGGCGCCCAAGTAGAGCAGGTCCAGAAGATGGATACCCGCCAATTTTCCTACGTCGCCGGCGATCTCGCGAGCGGCTTCTACGTCAATTTCATCTTCCACGCCGACTCGCAGCTGATCACGAAACTGCGGAGCAAGTTCAAGCTCGATCCGGAAGTCTACCGCCAGCATTACCAGAAGCTGCGCGAGAAGAAAGAATCGAAAAAGGCAGTCGCGGCCGAGGCATAAACCGGCTAAAACCGGGCCATGGCTAATTTCAACAAAGTGATGCTGATGGGGAACCTGACCCGGGACCCCGAGATTCGCTATACCCCCAAAGGCACCGCGGTGGCCGAGATCGGGTTGGCGATCAATCGTTATTTCTCCGGCGAAAACGGCGAGAAACGCGAGGAGACAACCTTTGTGGATGTCACCTTGTGGGGACGCACGGCGGAGATTGCGGGCGAGTATCTGAAAAAAGGCCGCCCGGTCTTCATCGAAGGCCGGCTCCAGCTCGATTCCTGGGAAGACAAAACTTCCGGCCAGAAGCGGAGCAAGCTCAAGGTTATCGGCGAAGGCATGCAGCTCATGGGCTCGCGCCCTGGCGGCGGCAGTGGCGGCGGCCCAGACGAAGGCGAAGAACCACCGCGTTCTTCCCGCCCGAGCAGTGGCGGCGGCAGAAGTTCTTCCGCTCCGCCCAGGAACGCTCCTCCGGCCGAGCCGGACGACGACGAGATTCCGTTTTAGTCAGCGGTTGGGAGAGTTCGGACTGGACTTGCTTCCGCTCGTTCGGGATAAGAGACGGCGTTAGCGTGACTCGCTATAATGGCGGCCAAGGCCAGCGCCGGCACGGCTGTGCATTTGCCCCGACCGGAGTCAACCTAACGAAGCGAAGAGCAAGCGAGATCCACCCATGAACAGCACCGAAGCCTGCATCGCGCTCAACATTGTGGCGAAGATGGGCCCGGTGCGACTGCGCAAGTTGCTCGAGATCTTCGAAACCCCCGAACGCATCCTGGCGGCAAAACGGAGCGAGCTGCGCGCGGTCGATGGAATCGGAAACGAGGTGGCCGAGCAGGTGGCAAATTGGGAAAACACCGTCGATCTCCCGGCCGAGCTGGAGCGCATTCGCGACTTCGGCGCCACCGTCATCACCGCGCAGTCGCCGAACTACCCGCGCCAGCTGCGCGAGATTCACGCGCCGCCCATCGTCCTTTACGTCTGGGGCGAAATCACCGAGCGCGACCAGCACGCCATCGGGGTGATCGGTTCGCGCCGGACCAGTCATTACGGCGCAGAGTGCGCCAAAAAACTTTCCTACCAACTCGCCTATTCCGGCCTCACCGTGATCAGCGGCCTGGCCCGCGGAATCGACACCCACGCCCACCAGGGCGCCCTGGCCGCCAAAGGTCGCACCATCGCCGTGATCGGCTCCGGTCTGACCAAACTCTACCCGCCGGAAAACGCCGCTCTGGCCGATAAAATCCGGAGCGGGAACGGCGCAGTCATTTCCGAATTCTCCATGGCGGTGGAGCCGGATCGGCAAACGTTTCCCATGCGCAACCGGATCATCAGCGGCTGGAGCCACGGCATCCTGGTGGTCGAAGCCGGTCTGAACAGCGGCGCACTCATTACGGCGTCGCAGGCGATCGAGCAGGGTCGCTCGGTTTATGCCGTGCCCGGGCACATTAACGCGTCGACCGCCCATGGTTCCAATCGCCTCATCCAGCAAGGCGCCAAGCTGGTCATGGACGCGGGCGACATCCTCGACGACCTGCAGATTCTTTTGCCCGAAAAACAAAAGCTGCCAGCCACGGCCGCGCGACCTTTACCCGAACTAAACGCAGAGGAGCGTCGGGTTTACGAAGCGATCCGAGCCACCGAGACGCCGATCGACGAGATCGCGACCAGCAGCGAACTGCCCTCCGCCACCGTCTCGTCGCTTCTTCTCGGCCTGGAGTTGAAGCGCCTGGTCAAACAGTTGCCCGGCAAGTATTTCGTGAAGATCTCGTAGCTCCTGCGCACCCTTCGTGCTGCGTCTCTCACTTGCAAACCGCGCCAACGGGGTCTAGTTGGCATCCCTTCATGGCCAAAACCCTCATCATCGCCGAGAAACCGAGTGTCGCCGCCGACATCGCGCGCGCGCTCGGCAAAGTCCCCAAGAAAGGCGAGTTCTTCGAGAACGATCGCTACGTCGTCTCGTCCGCCGTCGGCCATGTCGCCGAACTCCAGATGCCGGAGGATATCGACAAAAAGAAATACGGCTTCTGGCGGCTGGAGACGCTCCCGATCATCCCGGAAAAGTTCGAGCTCAAGCCGACCGAATCTTCCAAAGCCAAGTTCTCGCTGCTCAAGAAACTGATCGCGCGCAAGGACATCGACGAAGTGGTCAATGCCTGCGACGCCGGCCGCGAAGGCGAGCTCATTTTTACCTACCTCTGCCAGCTGGCGAAAAACAAACACCCGGTCAAACGGCTCTGGCTCCAGTCGATGACTCCGCAGGCTATCCGCGACGGTTTTCAGAAGCTGCGTGAAGGCGAAGAGATGCAGGGCCTGGCCGACGCCGCCCGCTCCCGCAGCGAGAGCGACTGGCTTCTGGGCATCAACGGCACCCGCGCCATCACCAAGCGCATGTTCGGTTCCCGCGCCGGGAACGTCGCTTCCGTCGGTCGGGTGCAAACTCCGACTCTGGCCATGGTTTATGCCCGCGAGCTGGAGATTCGCAATTTCAACCCGCGCGATTATTGGCGGGTGACGGGCAAGTTCGAGGTGGCCAAAGGGAGCTACGAAGGCGTCTATCAACGCCCCGATTTCAAAAAGAACGACGACGAACACGATCGGATCGATCGCGTCTGGGATCGCGCCGCGGCCGAAGCGGTGGTGGCCGATTGCCAGGGCCAGCCGATGGCCGCCGTCTCGGAGGAAAAAAAGAGCAGCACGCAGATCGCGCCGCGCCTTTACGACCTGACCACCTTGCAGCGCGAAGCGAACGGGCGCTTCGGTTTTTCCGCCAAACGCACCCTGCAGATCGCGCAGGCGCTTTACGAAAAGCACAAGATGCTGACTTATCCGCGGACCGATTCCCGCGCGCTGCCGGAAGACTATCTGCCGGTCGTCAGGCAAACCCTCGGCAATCTGGGCGGCCCGCTCCAAGGCCACGCGCACAAGGTGCTGGAGAACGACTGGGTGAAATTCAACAAGCGCATCTTTAATAACGCGCAGATCAGCGATCACTTCGCCATTATCCCGACGACTTCGGAGGCGAAAAACCTCGACGACGCCGAGGCGAAGATTTTCGACATGGTGGCGCGCCGTTTCATCGCCGTTTTCTATCCGGCAGCGGAGTTCGACATCACCACCCGCCTGAGCCGGGTCGCCGCACATAAGTTTAAAACCGAAGGCAAAGTGCTGACCGCGCCGGGCTGGCTCGAGGTTTACGGCCGCACCGCCGTCGACGACGATTCGGACAAGAGCAAGGCGCTGCCGGCGATGAGCGCGGAAGATCGCGAGCAGGCAAAAACCCGCGAAGTGGTCCTGCACAGCGAAGCAACCAAACCGCCGCCGCGTTACACCGAAGCGACGCTCCTTTCCGCCATGGAAACGGCGGGTAAATTCGTCGAAGACGAAGAGGCCAAGGAAGCGATGAAAGAGCGCGGCCTGGGCACGCCCGCGACCCGCGCCGACACGATCGATGGCCTGATTTACCAGAAATACATGGACCGCCAGCAGCGCGAGCTGGTCCCGACGGCAAAGGCTGAGCAGCTGATGGAATTTCTCCAGGCGGTCAAGGCGACCGACATCACCAGCCCGGCCATGACCGGGGAATGGGAGCATCAGCTTCGCCTGATGGAGCAGGGAAAATTTCCCCGGGCCAAATTCATGGCCGAGATCGTGGAAGAAACGCGCGGGATCGTCGAGCGGGTGAAAGGTTTTGAAGAAGACGAATCGGTCGCGCGGGTGACCGATATGATTTCGCCGACCGATAAAAAGCCGATGCGGGAGACCTTGCGCGGCTACAAATCGGAAGACGGGGAGCTCATGATCTACAAGGTGATCGGCGGCCGCAAAATGTCGGAGGAAGAGGTGCGCGAGCTGGTCGAGAACGGCTCCGTCGGGCCGCTCGATGGCTTCATTTCCGCTAAAACCCGGGTCAGTTTTCCGGCCAAACTCAAACTGGGCAAGGACGAGAAAACGGGCAAGCTGAAGGCCGAATACGACTTTGGCGAAAAGGTCGACATCGGTGCGGTGGAAGCGTTCTGGACCGATCCGAAGACGGGCGCGCAACTCTGCGAAGCCGGGTCCAACTACGTCCTGCGCGAACGGGATGGCGAAGGCGAGGAGTGGAAGCAGGCCTTTCGCGTCGGGCAGATGATGTGCAAGAAGCAGATCACGCACGCGCACGCAATCCAACTGGCGGAGCAGGGGAAGACGGAATTGATCAAGGGGTTCATCTCGAAAAAAGGGCGACCCTTCGATGCCTTTCTCGTTAGGCGCGGACCGCGCATCGCCTGGGAGTTTCCGCCCCGGGAAGCGAAGACCGATAAGGATGGCAAGCCGATCGCGCGCAAGACCAAGGCGGCGGTCGATCTCTCCAAGGCCACTGTGGTGGGCGAGAGCAAGCTGCACCAGGGCGGCGAGCTGGTGGAAGCGGGCGGCGCCTATTATGTGCGCAAGCCCGACCAGGATAATCGCGCTGTCTTCAAGCTGACCAAGACGCTCTGCGAACATGAGATCACCCCGGAGGAAGTGAAGGAATTGCTGGCCCAGGGCCGTTCGCCCTTGATCGAGAACTTCGTCTCCAAGCGAGGCAACAAGTTCTCTGCCTATCTCGTGCTCTCAGCGAAAAAGGACAAGGCGGAGTTCGAATTTCCGCCTCGTTAGGCGGTCCACTTCCCGGCTTTTCGTTAGGCCATTTTCCCTTCGGGGGCGAAATCTTTCTTTCGGCGCGTGATTTATCGTGCGCCAGCGTTGACGCTACAACTAATGGTGTGTTACACACTGGAACGACACTATGCGTTGTCCAAAATGCGGATGCAGGGATGACAAGGTCATCGATTCCCGTCAATCCCGGGATGGCTCCAGCATTCGGCGACGCCGGGTCTGTTTACAGTGTGCTTTTCGTTATACCACTTACGAAGAAATCGAGCGCACCGATCTGCGGGTGGTCAAACGCGATCGCACTCATGAGATATTCGATCGGCGCAAGCTCGCCAACAGCATCGCCAAGGCCTGCGAGAAACGCTCCGTCAGCCTGATGATGCTCGAGCAAACAGTGGACGATGTGGTGCACGAGCTGGAGACCAGCGGACGCGAAATTTCCACCGGCGCGATCGGCGACAAGGTGCTGGAGAAATTGCGCGAGGTCGACGAGGTGGCCTACCTGCGTTACGCCTCCGTCCATCGGCGCTTCGAGGATGTGGAACGTTTTGTTGATGAAATTCATGCCCTCGGCCGGCGCGTGAAACCAAACGCGCTCCAGCCTGAACTGTTCACCGAACCCGCTTAATCATGGTCGCGTTTAAAGAAGAATTTCCCTATCTCCGTTCTGAATCCGGACAGCTCTTCGAGTTCAACCGCGAGTGGTTGCACACCGAGATCAAACAAGCGGCCGATCGCGCCGGCTACCCACTTTGGTGGCTGACCGAGCACGTCACCGAAAGCATCACCTTTTATCTGCGGCTGCGAAACGACGAGCCGGTGGTGGCTTTTAGTCAGCTCAACCAAACCGTGCGCTACGTCCTGAAGGTGATCGGCTACAAGGAAATCGTGCCGCACTTCCGGCCCGCGCCGCCGCCGATCTCGATCTCGCTCTACGAAGTGGCGGAAGCGGCCGGCACTGGCTACGAGCTGGCCTTTTTCGATCTGCTCGAGAAACGGGTCGCAGCCATCATCGATACCGGCGCGACCAGCCTGCATTTTTTCGGCCTGCAACCGGCGATAAAACATCTGCGCGGAGTGAAAATCTGGACCCGGGCCTGCGACGGTTTGCGGGAGGAAGTCACCTGTTTCATCCGTGAAAAAATCTACAGCGGCGTCGAAGTAACGGAGTTGAGCTGCTCGATTCGATGACCATTTTCGAGAAAATCGCCGCGCGCGAAATCCCGGCCAAAATCGTCTTCGAGGATGACGAGGTGCTCGCGTTTCATGACGTCGATCCGAAGGCGCCGGTGCATGTGCTGATCGTGCCGCAGCGGGTCATCCCGCGCCTGGCCGAAGCGCAGGAGTCCGATCAGGCGGTGCTGGGAAAGTTACTCCTGACTGCGAGCAAAGTGGCGCGTGATCTCGGGCTGGCCGAGAGCGGCTATCGGGTGGTGATCAACAGCGGGCGCGATGCCGGTGAGAGCGTGCCCCACCTCCATGTGCACTTGTTAGGCAAACGCGCCTTGGCCTGGCCGCCCGGTTAGGCGTGGGGAACTTGCGCCGGATGAAGTTTGGCCCGCTGCTGACCAGCGCCCGCGGGTGGTGGCAACGGACGCGCTGCCAATGGCTCCTCATCATGGCGCTGCTCTGCCTCGGCTTGCGGGAGAATTATCCTTTCTCTCATTTCCCGATGTATTCCTCCTTCGCCCATCGGACCTATTTAATTTATCTGAGCGATCGGCAGGGCGAGCCGGTCCGAACGAAGGAGTTTGGCCTCTCCAGTTCGACTTTGAAAAAAATCTTCGACCGCGGGCGGCGCCGGGAGCTGATGCGTTTCAAAGACCGGGGCAGCGCGCGCGTGCCGCTGGCGGAAGAAGCGGCCGCGCAATCCCTCCTGCGTTATCTTGAGGGGCTCGTTAGGCGAAAGCCGGAGGCCGCTCCGCTCCTCCCCGGCCTGCAGGTGCACCACGCGTATTTGCACCAGGAGGCGGGTGAGATCCGGCTCGAGACTCATCTGCTGGCGCAGCATCGATGAAATTTCCCCGCGCCATTCCCTCGTTTGCCCTTTACGAGCGGGTCATCATGCGGGCGCTCTTTGCCTGGCTGGTCTGGCGCGCCACTCCGTCGTATCTGGTCGTAAGCGGAATTCCCGCGCCTAACGGCATCGCGCATCTGGTCGACCTTCGATTCCTGCTCGTCCCGCACGTCTTTGCCATCGCTCACACCGTTTTTGTGGTCGCACTCGTTCTTTATGTCCTGCGGCTTTTGCTCTGGCTGGCGCTGCCGGTGGCGCTGGCCTTCAACGTCGCGGCGCAGACCATCGTCAACTCACAGGGGGCGATTCAGCACGCGGCTCAGATCGTTTCGCTCGTGCTCCTGGCCCAGACGGTGGCGTATTTCTTTGGGCTGTGGCGTCGGCAGCGCGGGGACGAGGAGCGCCGTTTGCTCGAGGATCGGGCGGTTTGGTTTTCGCAGCAGACGATTGTCGCGGCTTATCTCGTTCCCGGCCTTACCAAGCTGATCGTGACCAAAGGGCTCTGGATTCTCCAGGCTCGCTTCATCGGCGTTTCCGTCGCCAAGGCCGCCTACCAATCGTTCTACGACCACCTCGATCAGGCCAACCTCGAGCAGCAACTCGCGCTGGCACAATTCGTCGCGGCTCATGGCTGGATGATTGCGCTCATCGGCGCGACCGGGCTTTTCCTCGAACTCGGTTCCCCGCTCATGCTGCTCAACCGCACCGCGGCCGCGATCTACGGCGCGCTCCTGATCACCTTTCACCTCGGGCTCGATTACTCGATGAACTTGTCCTTCATCTACAACCAATGGCTCCTGCTCATCTTCATGGTCAATCTGCCTTATTGGATCGTCACCGGCCTGCAGCGGCTGCTGCCTCGAGGCGAGGTCGCGGTCAGCTAAAGAGTGATTCTATTCCTGGCCTTGACATATATCCGTAACGGATATAGTGGAGCTCATGGCGAAAAAGAAGGCCACCGTCCCTCTGACGCCGGCAGTGCTTCATATCCTCCTCGCTCTTTCCACCAAAGATCGGCACGGGTACGGCATCATGAAGCAGGCGGCAGCTGATTCGCAGGGGAAAGTCAAGATGGGCCCCGGCACGCTCTACGGCTCCCTTGGCCGCATGATCGAGGCAGGATTCATCCGCGAGAGCGCGAGGAAACCCGACCCCGAGATTGATGACGAGCGCCGCGTCTATTACCGCATCACCGCTCAGGGGCAGGAGGCGCTCGCGGCAGAGTTGCAACGCTACCGCGAGGTGGTTCTGCTGGCCGACGCCCAACCCGACGTTCCGAATGCTTTTGCGTATGGAATCTGAACGCGCAATCCACCGGTGCCCTCGCAACGCGCTTTCGACCACGGGGCATGGCTCGGACGCTCCTGGTCACGGCCCTGGCCCAGATCCTGGTCGGCCTCGGTGTGCTCCTCGCCGGCTTCGACTTTGCCCTGGTTCCGAATGGGTTTTTCGCCGCGCTTTGGCTTGGCTCGGCGCTGTTGTTTCAGCGCGCCAGCTCGAGTCGCTGCGGAATCGCTCGCTCGTAGCGATGCAACAGCGAGCGGCACTCAGGTCACATCCCCATGATCTGATAGCCGCCGTCGACGTAAATAACCTGGCCGGTAATGGCGGCTGCGCCGTCGCTGGCCAGAAAAAGGCCGGTCTGGCCGATCTCGGCCGGATCGCAACTGCGTCCGAGCGGCGCCTTCTCCTGGTAATGTTTCAACATCGAAGAAAAGCCGCTGATTCCGCGCGCGGCCAGGGTATTGACCGGGCCGGCGGAGATGCAATTAACCCGGATTTTTTTCACGCCCAGATCGTAGGCGAGATAGCGGGCGCTGGCTTCGAGGCTGGCCTTTGCCACGCCCATCACGTTGTAGTGTGGGACGACTTTCTTCGCCCCGTAATAACTCATCGCGACAATGCTGCCGCCCGCGGTCATGAGCGGGGCAGCGGCGCGGGCGAGGGCGACTAACGAATAGGCGCTGATGTCGTGCGCGGTGCGAAAGGCCTCCCGGGTCGTGCTGACGAAATCGCCTTCCAGAGCTTCCTTGGGGGCGAAGGCGACCGAGTGCAGGAGGAGATCGATCCGCTCAGTCTGGCCGCGCACTTTCTCGAAAAACGTCTCGATCTCTTCGTCCCTGGAGACGTCGCAGGGATAGAGCGGCGTGTCCTGGCCAAATTCCCCGACCAGCTCCTCGACGTTGTCTTTCAGCCGCTCGCCCTGGTAGTTAAAAATAAGCTTCGCCCCGGCGGCGGCCCAGGCTTTGGCGATCGCCCAGGCGATGCTGCGTTTGTTGGCGACGCCGAAAACGACGCCGGTTTTTCCCGCGAGAATTTGTTCTGCCATAACGAGCGCACTCTAGCGGTTTTGCGCCGCGGGGAAAGCGCCCACGTTGCCAGCGCGACTGCGCTCGGTTACTAGTGCGGGATGAAAGTGAAAGTGATCGTGACGCCGAAGGAGACCGTGCTCGATCCGCAGGGCGCGGCGGTGCGCGAGGCGATGCAGCACCTCGGCTTCAGCGGCGCGCGCGAGGTGCGGATCGGCCGTTATCTCGAGATCGAGCTGCAAGGCGATGCCGCTGCCCAGGAGCCGAAATTGCGCGAGCTTTGTCGCGATCTGCTTTCCAATCCGGTGATCGAAGATTTTCGCCTGGAAATGCCTAACGAGTCCAAATGAAGTTCGCCGTCGTTCAATTTCCCGGCTCCAATTGCGACCAGGATTGCCGGGCCGCTCTGCGCGGGATCGAGGGAGTGGAAAGCGAATACGTCTGGCACAAGGAGACGTCGCTGAGCGGCTGGGACGCAATTGTTTTGCCGGGCGGGTTTTCCTATGGCGACTATCTGCGCTGCGGCGCGATCGCGCGTTTCTCGCCCATCATGCGCGCGGTGCAGGAAGAAGCGCGGGCAGGCAAGCTGGTCATCGGCATTTGCAACGGCTTCCAAATCCTCTGTGAGGCCGGGCTCCTGCCGGGCGCGCTGGTGCGGAATCGCTCACTTCATTTCGTCTGCGACATGGTGACGACGCGAGTGGAAGCGGCGGAAACGCCGTTCACCCGCGGGATGCCGGTCGGGACACTGCTCCGCATGCCGGTAGCGCATGGCGAAGGCTGTTACTACGCCGACGAAGCCACGCTGCGTGAGCTGAACGAGCGCGGTCAGGTGGTGGTGCGTTATTGCGATGCGGAAGGCAACATCACCGCCGCGGCCAATCCAAATGGCTCGGTCGAAAACATCGCCGGGATCTGCAATCGCGAGCGGAATGTCTTTGGACTGATGCCGCATCCCGATCGGGCCTGCGAAGAACGGCTCGGAAGCAGCGACGGGCGGCAGATTTTCGAATCGATGCTGACGACGCTGGCCGGCGACCGGGCGGCGGCGTGAGCATCTTCGTCACCGGCACCGATACCGGCGTTGGCAAAACCAGTTTCACCGTCTGGCTTCTGCAGCGTCTGCGTGAGCGCGGGGTGCGTTGCGCCGGTTACAAACCGATCTGTTGCGGTGATCGCGACGACGCGGTGCAACTGCTCGCCGCCAGCGGTCCCGGCCTCACCATCGAGGAGGTCAATCCAATCTGGTTGCAGACGCCGGCCGCGCCTCTGACCGCGGCTCGGGCCGAGAAACGTGTGATCGATCTGGCTGCGGTCCGCGCCGGGTACGCCAGGTTGGCGGAGCGTGTTGATTTCGTGGCGGTGGAAGGCGTCGGCGGCTGGGTCGTGCCGATCACAGAGAAATATTTCAGCAGCGATCTGGCCGCCGAGCTCGGATTGCCCGTCGTGCTCGTGGTCTTGAATCGCCTCGGCTGTTTGAACCACACCTTCCTCACCGTGCAATCCATCGCCGCGGCCGGTTTGGGCTGCGCCGGCGTCGTGCTCAATCAGTTCGGCGTCGCGTCCGATGTCGCGACGGAAACCAACGCGGCCATCCTGCAAAGCTGCCTTCCGTTGCCCCTCCTCGCCCGCTTTGATCGCGACCACAGGGAAGTTGCCGCGGAGCTTCGGGAGATGGTCCCGGAATTCTGTCAGCAAGTGTAAAGGTCGGACGTTTGTCGTCTGACAGTTGTGTAACGAAAGGCTACACAATTTCGGGTGCCTGGACCGGGTTCTCCCAGGTAAATGTGAATCGGCACGTGCATTGCTAAAAGAGGATGCATCAACCTCATCAAACCTATGCTGCTACAAAAAACCTTCCACATGAGCCAGTCGCTGGAGGAGTGCAAAAACCGCCTCACCAGCGTTCAATCCTATCGTCGTCAACTGGTCGGCGTGACCCGGGCGACCGTCACCTCGTCCAAAACCTTGGATCTTGCGTTTCGCGGGCCGCTTGGATTTGAAGCGCACACGGTCGTGGCCAGGCTGGATGACGAAACCGAGAATCTCGCCTTCGAGTCATGGGGCGGAAATGTTGAGCTGATGGGCTTGGTCGATTTCGAAGAGGTGCGGCCCGACTGCACCGAAGTGACCATCACGGTTCACTATGAGATCAAGAACAAGTTTTTCGCCTGGATCGATCGCCGGTTCGGGTTCATGGACTCGATTCTAACCACCGAGCTGCGCAGCCTGCGGGCCCATTTCGAGGGAATCGCGGCCCCGGTGCGCCGGGAAACGCCCATGTTTACCATGCTCGAGCCGGTCTCGGCGTAGGAAAAAGTTTTCTCCATTAAAAGGCGCGGTCGCGGCTGGGTGGTCGAGACCGCGCCCTTTTACTGTACGCGGACTGCGCGCGTCTTATCGAGTCGGAGCACGTCACCGGGCCGGAGAACGACTTCGGCCTGGAGATCGCGAATCTTTTCGCCGCCCAGCTGCACGCTGCCCTGCTCGACCAGCCGGCGGACTTCCCCGCGCGACTTGGTCAGGCTAAAAGCGCTCGCGTAGGCGGCCACGACCAGCCCGATGATGTTGCGCTCCGACGGCGGCGGGGCGAAGGCAGGCAGCTCGGCTTCGTCGAGACGCCTGGCGCTGAAGCGACGTTCCCAATCTTCCTGGGCACGCTGCCCCTCTTCGCTGGAGTGAAATTGAGCCACGACTTCGCGGGCGAGATCCTTCTTCGCCGTCATCGGGTGCAGCTCGGCCGGCAGGGGGCGATGGAGGAGCAGGGAGTAATAGCGCGCCATCAGCTCGTCCGAGATGCTCATTAACTTGCCAAACATGTCGTTAGGCGAATCGGTTACCCCGACATAGTTCCCCAGGCTTTTGCTCATCTTTTGCACTCCATCGAGCCCTTCCAGAATCGGCAGGAGAAGGACGACCTGCTGCGGCTGGCCCTCTTCCTTTTGCAGGTCGCGCCCGACCAGGATGTTGAAAAGCTGATCGGTCCCGCCGAGTTCGACATCGGCCTGCACCTGGACTGAATCCCAGCCCTGCATGATCGGATACTGGATCTCGTGAGCGCGGACCGGCTGCTGCTTTTCCAGCCGCTCCTTGAAGTCTTCGCGCTGGAGCATCTGCTGGAGGGTGACGCGGCTGTTCAGCCGAATGACGTCGGCGAAGGCCATCGGCTTGAACCACTCGCCATTGAAAACGATCCGGGTCCGCTCCGGGTCGAGCACTTTGAAAGCCTGAGTGCGATAGCTCTCGGCGTTAGCCAGGACCTGCTCGTGGGTCAGTTGCGGGCGCGCCACGGAGCGCCCGCTCGGGTCGCCGATCATGGCGGTGAAGTCGCCGATGATGAGGATGGCCTCGTGCCCGAGATCCTGGAACTGGCGCAATTTCCGGAGGACAAGAGTGTGGCCGAGGTGGAGATCGGCGCTGGTCGGGTCGACTCCGAGCTTGATCCGGAGAGGTCGACCTAACGAGAGCTTCTGGCGCAGTTCCTCCTCGCTGATGATCTGGGCCGCGCCGGTTTTAAGAAGATGAAACGATTCCGCCAGATCCATCCTGCAAGGTGCGTCAGCTTCGCAGCGCTTCAACCGCCTCTCCGGCGCGGGCGCGTGAGCAGCTACTTTCCCTTGTTCAGTAGATCGCGCACCTGCTCGATGGTGAGAGGCTGATCCTGCTGGCTGAGGATTTTCTGCCGCGTGCCCTGGCCGAGGAAAGGCCGGTTGCTCTCGGCATATTCGCGGGTGCCGGTCGTTTTACCTTCCGCCGCCGATGTGCGGCTGAGTGCGCTTTGTCTGCTCTGAAATTCCGCCCGGGCATAAGCCAGCTCGGCATTGGCAGTGGCGTTCGCGGCCATTTCGGCCCGGGTGAATTTTTTCGTCTCGAATTGGCCGGCCGAGAAATCTTTCGTGCCGGCGTAGCTTTTGGCCGCGCGCTCCTGGCCGGTGTCAAACTCTTTGACCGTGAATTTTTTCTCGACCGCGCTCGTGCCGGTGCCGGCGAATTTTTTGTCCTGCGCGGAATTCCTCAGCGCCAGGTTGGGGCGGAGGAGGCGGTCGATCAATTTTCTTTCCTGTTCCTGGGCCTGGGCGGCCGAGGCGCATATCGTCAGGCCGAGAAGCAGCGATAGCCAGCGCACGGCGCGATCTTGGCCAGCGGCTTGTGGGCTGTAAAGAAAAAACCGGGCCGGCTTGCGCTGCTAGTAACGGCTCAGGACGCCGAGCAACCGGGCTGCGCCCTGGGTCGGAGCGACCCGCCCGCTCAGAATGGAACGCGCGCTCACCACCCGACCGTAGTAGCGGGCGTTGGCCGTCTTTTGCGTGCCGATGATCGCGCCTTCGAGCGAGACGCCGGCGAAGAGTCCTTTGCTCCGGCTGTAGGTGTAAACGGCGGCCGTGGTCGTCACGCCCGCCTGCAGATCGCGTCCGACGGGGCCGGCGGCGGCGCTGACGTCAGCGCCGAGTTTCACGTTGCCGTCGCGGGAGAAAGCGCGGACGGCGGCATCGTTGTTCAGCACGAAAATAAAATCGGTCAGTTGCGCGCCAATTTGCAAGCCCCAGCCAGCACCGCCCAGGCCGATGAAGGAGGGCCCCGACCAACCGTGCGGAGTGCGAGCCACGACCACGCCTTCGCCGCCCTTGCCGCTGACCCCGAACCCGATCTTAAGCACCCGCATGATGGCCAGCCCGCGCGCGTCGCTGATGATTTGCGCCGGGATTTGCTTGTCCGGCATCTGCCGGAAATCGCGCAGGATCTCGACCGACTGGTTTACGATCTCCTGCTCCGTGGCGGCCTGAACGCCGGCGCTGGCGAGACAGCTGACGAGGATGGCAAAGACTAAGGTCTTCATAATGTTATTTCGACTCCTGAGTGAATGACGGCTGTATGACAAAAAAGGCTTCGGCTTCTACTCGTTAGGCTTGTTCCTTCAGCGCTTTGCTTTCCTCCGTGGCCAGGCCCTGATCTGCCCGCATCCGCTCGCTGACAAAGCAGGCATTGCGGGCCGGATTAATCCCCGAGCCGTAACGGCTGGCGTAGACTTTGGTGAACTCGGCTCCAAGCAAAAATATGGTGGTAGAATAGTAAACCCAGACCAGGATTAGAATGAGCGCTCCAGCCGCACCGAAGCTGGAAGCGATGCTGCTGGTGCCGAGATAAAGGCTGATCAGATACTTCCCTCCAGTAAAGAGCAAAGCGGTCACGGTCGCGCCGATCCAGACATCCTCCCACTCGATTTTTACGTCGGGCAGCACCTTAAAGATGAGGCCGAAGAGGAGCACCACGATGAAGAAGCTGACGATCGCGGTCAGAGGCGCGATGAAGCTCGGGATCGGCAGGTAACCGGTCATGAAATTATTCACCGCCTGCAGCACCGCGCTCAGGAGCAGGGAAATGATGAGCAGAAAACCGACCCCGAGAACCATGGAAAAATTAAGCAGGTATTCCTTGATCGAAAGCATGATCCCGCCCCCCGGTTTGAGCATCACGCCCCAGATGGAGTTGAGGGCGTCCTTGAGCTGACCGAAGACCCCGGAGGCGCCGATCAGGAGCGTGACCACCCCGATGATGGTGGCGAGCAGGCTTTGCTTGGTATCGCTCGAGGCCTGGATCAGGGTCTGGATTTCCCCGGCCCCCTTCGGCCCGAGCAACCATTCGATCTGTTGGTAAACCTGGCCTCGAGCCGCTTCTTCGCCAAAGGCCATCCCGGCCACAGCGATCGAGATGATGACCAGCGGCGCCATGGCAAAGATGGAGTAATAGGCGAGGGCGGCGCTGAAGCGGAGCGCGCGGTCGGCCAGCCAGTCGTTAACGCTTTCCACGAATAGGGGGCCCCAGGAGCGGATCGGGTGAAATTTTTCTTTTTTCGGAGGCATCCCAGAGTTCTTTAACGGCAAGGCGAACGTTTTTCAAAAGCGCCGCCAAAAATGGAAACGATCATCGACCTGCAAAGCGACGCCTATTTTATGAGGGAAGCCCTCCGTCTCGCCCTCCGGGCCTATGAGGCGGAGGAGGTGCCAATCGGCGCGGTGGTGGTGCGCGAGGGGCGAATCATCGCGCGCGCCTTTAATCAGGTCGAGCTGCTAAAGGATGCGACCGCGCACGCCGAGATGCTCGCCCTGACCCAGGCGGAGGCGGCGGTGGGGGATTGGCGCCTCACCGATTGCGATCTCTACGTCACGAAAGAGCCGTGCCCGATGTGCGCCGGCGCGCTGGTGCATGTGCGCATGCGCCGGGTCGTCTTCGGATGCGCTGATCCGCGCGGTGGCGCGGCGGGTGGGTTGTTGAACCTGCTGCAAAACCCGTCGCTCAACCATCAATGCGACCTGATCGGCGGCGTCCTGGGCGACGAAAGCGCGAACTTGCTTCAGAGCTTTTTCCGCGCTAAACGTAGCACCAATCCCGAGCTTTCCTGAGCTCCTGAGGAGGCCGCAAGTGGCGCTCGGGCAGCCTGGAAAACTCTCCGTTACCTTTCGAACGAGTTACGATTTCCGCCATGCAGTTGATTCGTCTGGCAGCCTGCCGTTTCGAAATTATGCTCGCTCTCATCACCATGAATTCTTATCGCCGTAGGTCGATTCTTGCGCTTTTTAGCGCGCTCGGTTTCTGTTTCTCCCTCGCGGTTGCGCCAGCCGGGGCCGGCGTTGTCCCCCGAAACGAGGTCTTCGCCAACGCTTCCGATGGCACCGCGCTGCACTGGGATGTCTATACGCCCACCACGCCGGGACCCTGGCCGGCGGTGCTCGTCATCCACGGCGGCGGCTTTGACGCCGGCTCGCCGACTAGTTCGCCCGAATCGGTCACCTGCGCGCAGGATTTGGCCGCCGCCGGCTACATCGCTTTCTCGATTGAGTATCGCCTCGCGCCGCCGGGCTTCCTGCCGGGGCAGAGGAGCGCTGGGTATTTTCCCGATCAAACCAGCGACGTGAAGCTGGCGGTGCGGACAGCGCGAAAAGATCCCCGCTGCAATGGCCAGGTCGGCGCCGTCGGCGGCTCGGCTGGGGGCTACCACGCCGCCTTCGTCGCCACCACCGGCACGCCCCGTGACGATCGAGTCGACGTCGCGGTCAGCCTGTCGGGCGCATATGATCTTTCCGACGAGAGTCCCAGCCCGAACCTGACCGCTTTCACCCAGAATGTGACCAACTTCGTCAACGTGCCGGTGACCGATACAGCCCAACTGCAGGCCGCTTCTCCGGCTTGGCTGGCCGATGGCCAAACCGCTCCGCTGTTCCTCATCAATACGCTCGAGGATCCGATGCCCTACTCGCAGATGGGCGACTTTATCGAGCACCTGGATGCCGCCGGCGTGACCAACTACGCAGCGGCTTCTTTCCCGGGCCAGGCGCATTCCTTTGCCAACTGGACGGTGGCGAAACAAGCGGCGCTGGCTTTCCTGGCCGACCGCTTTGCCGGGGTGCCGTCGCCGCCGCCGCTGCCGACGCCGAGGCCAGGCGATCTTTCCGAGAAGCTGCTTAACGTTTCCACCCGGTCGCTTGTCAGCTCGGGCGACGACGTCATGGTCGGCGGCTTCATCGTGACGGGCGCGAGCACGAAACGGGTCGTCCTGCGGGCGCTCGGGCCTTCCCTCGGCCAGTCCGGAGTGGCCGGTGCGTTGGCTGATCCTTCGATCGCGCTTTACGACGGCGCGGGCACTTTGATGGAGACGAACGACAATCGGCTCGCACTCACCGGTGTGCCCAATCCGTTGCTGCCGGCAAATGCAGCCGAATCCTACCTGACTGCGGTCTTACCGGCAGGCAACTACACCGCGGTCGTGCAGGGAGCGAATGGGGCCAGCGGGGTGGCGCTGGTCGAGCTCTACGACCTGCAACCTTCCACTTCCCGGGTGGCTAATATTTCCACTCGGGCCGATATCGCCAACCCCGGGGACGCCGTCATCGGCGGCTTCATCGTTGGCGGAACCGAGCCGACCCGGGTGATCGCCCGCGCGCTCGGGTCGTCTCTTCGTTTTTCGGGAGTGGCCCGGCCATTGCCCGATCCCGCGCTGGAGTTGCACGATAGCAATGGCACCCTGCTCTACAGCAACGACAACTGGCGCTCGACTCAGGCGCAGGAGATTATCGACACCACCATTCCGCCCGGGGACGATCGGGAAGCGGCCATCGTCGCCACTCTGCCGCCGGGTGGTTACACCGCCCTGGTCCGCGATGCCAGCGGGGCGACCGGAGTGTCGTTAGTCGAAGTCTATAACCTCGCTCCGCAGTAGCGGCACCGCCGCCGGCGGTGGCTGCCTCGCAAGGACTCGAACCTTGACAAAGAGATCCAGAATCTCTCGTGCTACCATTACACCACGAGGCACCGTGGGAGTGAGACCTAAACCCCGCTCACGCCTGCGCGCAAGTGCGACTGGGGAACTGCTGCCCTAACGAGGCCGAAAAGCCTCGCGCCGCAGCAGCACCTGGCGGTTGGCCGCCGGCCCCTGGGCCCATTCCGCCAGCGTCCTGCGCAAGAGGTCGAGGCGCTGGCTGCGCGCGGCCAAATCCATCTTCAACTGCCGCTCTACCCGCAGGCGCAGATCGGCGCCCGCACCGCGCCGGGCGAAGTCCCAGGCCTCTTCGCCCTCGGCTTCGAGCAGGCTTTTCTCCAGGGCCCATAAGGCCCGCTCCAGCTCTGCCCGCAGAGCGCGCAGCTGGGAGAGGGTTTGCCCGGTCCCGCGATTTGTCTGGATGTCGCTCAAGGCAAGGAGAATTTCCATCCGCGCCACGTCTCCGGCGGCATACGCCTCCTGCACCTCGTGCCAGAGAGCGGAGACAGCCGCGCTCCCATCGGCGCGCAGATCGGGATGCAGTCGCCTGACCAGCCGGCGATAGAGCTCCTTGATCCGCGGGTCGACCTCTTCGTCCGAGGCGCTTCGACCAGTTTCCGGCCGGCTCGGTTCCTCACGCCGCCTTTGTCGGTTGCCCGGGTTGGGTTTTGCTTCCTCCGCCGGGGCGCGAAACATGTGCGACTTGAAGGCTTCAAAAGTCGTCGAGTAGGCTTCGTCATCCATCTTATCCGGATTAGTGCCTAACGAACGCTTGACCCATTCCTGGAAAAGGGCCTCCTTCTCAAAATCGCTCAGCTTGCGCGGGCCTTCGGCTTGGCGCGCGGCCCGAGGTTTTTCCTCCGGCGCGGCGGCGGCGGGATCGGCGCGCCGGGCCATGACCCGTTGGTAGGCACTGTGCGCATCCTGGAACCCACGCCGCATCTCCATCTCGACTTCATGCACGATGGCCTGGCAATCGCGGATCTGGGTTTCAACGTCGCGCGCCCGGCTGAGAAGGGCGCCAAATTCCCGCGCGCGCCAGCGGGCGAAGGCAGGTTTGTCCTTGCGCTCAAAACGATGCCAGCCGCGCCGCGCCTCCTCCAACTGGGCCATGGCGGCCGAGCAATCAGCCGCCGCGCGTTGGCGAAAGGGCGTCTGATCGATGAGCACGATCGCTCCAGCGAAAAGAGGACCGCCGGGAGCGTCTCCGCGTCTCTGGGGCGTAGGTTTCCGCGACATCGGAGGAATGTACGCATCCGCCGCGGCGGGGAAAGCGACGCCCGGCAAACTGGAGGCGAAAAACGGACCGCCGCGGATCAGCTGACGCCGGCAAAAGCGCGTTGCTCGACCGGAGGCGGAGCCATGACGTGAGCCGGGGCGCGCACGCCTTCCTGCTCCATCGCGGCCATCAGCTTGCGCATGGCGATCCGAGCTGTGTTTTTGGCTCCCAGTTCGCCATAGATGCGGCCGGCCAGCAGGTCGAACGCTGCCATCCGATCGCGCCAGGTGACGATGCGCTGGAAGGCGATAGGATACTCCCAAAGGACGCCGATGACGTCTTCGACCACTTCGTTGCCCTCGTCGCAGAGGAGTTCGTAGCTGATGAAAGGGTTGCCGTCGGTCTGGACCTCGCCCGACAGCACTTTGGCGATGGCGGCGGCGGCGAATTCACCTTCCTGGATGCCGAAGTAGACGCCGTAGGCAAAAATTGGGTCGATGAAACGGTGGGCGTCGCCGACGCAAAGGAAGCCCTTGCCGGTGTAGTTCTGCACCCGGTAGGAGAAATTCGGAATGGCATTGATCGGCTCTTGTGGAGTGAGATCGGGCAGACGCTCGGAGAGAGCGGGGGTCATGTGCCGGCATTCGTGCAGCATGAAATCCTCCTTCGACATCCCGGCTTGCTTGAAATAGTCGGTCTTGACCACGATGCCGACGCTGGTCATCTCCTCACTGACCGGGATGAACCAGGCCCAATGATGTTTCGCCTGATAATAAAGCAGGGTATTCCCCGGCTGATGGCGCAGGTCGTCGCCGTCGTCGCGCACGGCATGGGCGAATTGGGTGAACAAGCCGATCTGTTTATCGGAATTCCCCGGCACTTTTTTGCCCGTCACCCGGTGGTTTGCGAGGAAAGTGGCGGCCCCGGAAGCATCCACCAGCACTTCGGAATAGAGCTGCTCGGTTTTGCCATCCGGCGTCCGAATGGTCACGCCCACGACCGCGTCGTCCTCGGTGATGGGAGCGATGGCAGTGGCCTTGATCCAGACCGCGTCGCGTTCCACCGCGCCTTCGAAGAGGATCTTGTCGAAGGTGCTCCGTCTCACGTTCCAGGTGTAGTTCGGGACTTGTTTGCCTTCTTCATTCCGCTTCACCAGCGGAACCCAAAAATCGTTTTTGCCCTCGGGACCGTAGAAGACGGCACCATGTTTCACCGGGTAATTCTGAGCCTCGATCGCCGGGCCGAGCCCCAAGTCCTTCAAGGCCAGAGCGGTGGCGCCGGTCAACGATTCGCCGACGTGGTAACGCGGGTGATCATCGCGCTCGACGATGACGGGAGTGATGCCATGCCGGAGCAAGTACATGGCGGTGGCCGCGCCGGCCGGGCCGCCTCCAAGAATGATCACGGGATGCTTTTTATGGGCCATAAGCTGAATAGTCCGAGTCGAGGGGAGCAAGGGATGCAGAAATCGTGCAATCAGATTGCAATTTATCTGTAATGTTCGTCAAGAGGTTTTGACTCCTCACGCTCTCGCCAGGGGGACTCGGTCAACGACCAAATCAGCTCACAATCCGAGGCTGCAATCCGGCTTGATATCCTGGGCAAAGATATCGCCCTCATCGGAGCGGCCATCGCTCCAGACCGCCAGGGCAAAGCCGTTACTGGCGAGGGTGAGATCGAGCCGCGATTTGGAGGAGAGGATGGAAGAGACGGCAAAGGGCGGGCAGATGATTGTGCCGCTCGGGTCGACCTTCGCCCCGGTGATCATGGCTTGGGCAAAGGTGGACTCCGATGACCAGACCACGAGCGGTCCCGCCGCGGTGAAGACATTAGTCACGTTCAGCACCGCAGCTGAGGTAAACGGCTGCACCACCAGGCCGGTGTCGCTCCATTGCGCTTCGCCGGTGGCGTTGAACTTCTGCCCCGAGATGCCTTCCATGGTCAGCGGTCCGGGCAGAATTTCATCCCAGAAGAGATAAGTCGAATCAGTCGCCGGATCGTAAGAGACACTCGGGTTTACCTGGTTGTGCGAGCTATCGATCGAGCCGGGAGTGCCGTTATGAGGGAAGGCTTCCGTGCCATCAGCCAGGATGTGCTGGGTGCGTGATTGCAGCGGGCTCACCTCATACCACCCGAAGACGGCTCCGCCTTCTCCATCGGTGACAAAGGAGGGGAAATTTCCGAATTGCAGGGAGCCGCCATCGAAGACCGCGACATGATCGGCGCCCCAAAGCAGCTCACCGGTGCTGCTCAGCTTGTTCGCCAGCAGGTGTTTTGGCCCGCTAAAGCCAGCCGCGGAGACAAAGGAGACAATGGCGGTGCCATTCTCGCCGCCATGCAGATCGGACATCGAATACGTGAGACCAGCCGGCGCCGCGATCGTCACTCCGGCCACGCCCCATTGCCGCTCGCCCGCGGCGTTCATGCGCTGGAAGGTGAGGTTGTTGCCATTGATCCACCCCGCCACGACAAAACCATCGGAGGTCGCGGTGATCTTGGGGTTTCCCTTAAAGTCCTGTCCTTTCCCGGCCTGGCGTCCTTTCGGTCCCCAGAGCTGCTCGCCGGAAGGGTCCACTTTCATGACGGTAACGGCGACGCCCTTGGGATTGCGATCGTCCAGAAAAGCGAGAAGCGCGTTACCCTCTGCGTCCACGTCCAGGCCGTAGTCCTGGGTCGAGCTCATCCCGAGGTCGGCGAAACGAATGCCGCCGGCGGCCCATTGCGGAACGCCGTTCGCGTCCAGGCGCTGCAGGAATACGTCGTAGCCAAAGGGCGGATTGCCGGTCGGATCGTTATCGAACCAGCTGATGTAACAGCCGCCATCCGGGGTCGGACGAATCTTAGGCTGCACCTGCTCGGAAGGCTTGACCGCAACCCCGAGGTTAGTCATCGGATCGGAGCTCCATTGCGCGTGAGAAGAAGAAGTAGCCCCGAGGGTAAGAAGGACCACGGCCGAAAGAAGAGAGAGATTTTTCATAGAATAAGAGCTGACTGGCCGGCGCCGCAGCGCGTCGGGAGAAGGACAATACAACGAACCGGGCGAGCGACCACGGAAATTCTTCTCGCGGACGGAATCGAACTTGCCTAACGAGTCCAAAACCTGCCGCACGTCTGATCTGGAAAACCGGGCGATCGTTAGGCGCGGCGAGCAGGCTTGCGGCGGCCGGAGGCGAAACCTATCCTCGGCTCCATGAGCAAGGGCGACTTCGTTTCCACCATCCAGGGCGGGTATTCATTTCAAGGCGAAGCCATCCTCCTCGGCGCCGCCGCATGCGAGGGCAAAGTTTTTGCCGAAGCGCCGGTGCGTTTGCCCCTGCGCACTATGAATCGCCACGGTCTCATCTCCGGCGCCACCGGCACGGGCAAAACCAAGACCCTGCAGATGATGGCAGAGCAGCTCTCGGAAGCAGGTGTGCCCACTTTGCTCATGGACATCAAGGGCGACCTGAGCGGCCTGGGCATGCCGGGCGAGCCTTCGCCCGCGATCGCGGAGCGGCACGGCAGGATCGGCTCGGAATGGTCCCCCAGCGCTTATCCAGTCGAATTCCTCACCCTCTCGGGCGAATCGGGCGTGCGCCTGCGCGCCACCCTGCTCGAGTTTGGCCCGCTCCTCTTTTCCCGCATGCTCGACCTGAACGAAACTCAGTCGAGCCTCGTCGCCCTGGTCTACAAATTCTGCGACGATAAGCACCTGCCGCTGCTCGACCTGAAGGACTTCAAGAAGGTGCTGGAATATATCACCGGCGAAGCCAAGCCGGACGTAACCGCGGAATATGGCCTCGTCCCGACCACCTCGACCGCGCTCATTTTGCGCAAGCTGATGGAGCTTGAACAACAGGGCGCGGAAGAATTCTTCGGCGAACCTTCTTTCGAGATGCAGGATCTCCTGCGCGTGGTCGAAAACTTTGGCGCCATCTCGATCTTGCGCCTGACCGACATGCAGAATCGCCCCAAGCTTTTCTCTTCCTTCATGCTCCAGATGCTGGCCGAGCTTTACGCCACGCTGCCCGAAGTGGGGGACCTTGAGAGACCGAAGCTGGTCCTCTTCCTCGACGAAGCGCACCTCATCTTCGACGACGCCGAGAAATCGCTCCTCCAGGAGATCGAGACCGTGATCAAGCTCATCCGCTCGAAAGGCGTCGGGATTTTCTTCTGCACCCAACTGCCGACCGATATCCCCGACGACGTTCTCGGCCAGCTCGGGATGAAAGTGCAGCACGCCCTCCGCGCCTTCACCGCCAGGGACCGGAGCGCGATCAAATCGGTCGCGCAGAATTATCCCGAGACCGATTTCTACAAGACCGAGCAACTCCTGACCGATCTCGGGATCGGCGAAGCCCTGGTCACGGTTCTCGACGAACGCGGGGTGCCGACCCCGCTCGTCGCCACTCTCCTCTGCGCCCCTCGCTCCCGTATGGGTCCGATCTTGCCTGACGAGCTCAAGGATCTGGTCGGTCGCTCCGAACTGGCGCGGAAATACAACACCTCGCTCGATGCCGAGAGCGCCTACGAAATCCTCGGCGGCAAAATCGCCACCGCCGCCTCGCCCGAGCAGGCCCAACGGGTCGGAACCGCCCGTCGCACCTTTACTCCACCACAGTCCAGGCCGCACAGCCGCGAGCTCGATCAAGCCCTCGGCCTACCCGACGAACCCGCGTCGCCGGCGGCCGGCCTTCCCTACCCGCGCCCGACTCCGCCTGCTCCGCCGCAGAAAAATGTCCTGGGTGAAATTTTCGGCAGCAGCGTGGCCCGCAGCGTCATCCGCAGCGTCGCCGTCAACGTCACCGGCACTCTGACTCGCTCGCTCCTCGGCGCCATGGGAGTGCGCGGCCGCCGTCGTTAAGCGCTTTTCTTCAGCGCATGTGCCTGCAAATCCTCCAGCGCGACAAACTCCAGGGCTGAGGAATGGGTCGCCTCCAGATCGACCGGCGGCGCCACTCCCCGATCAAGCGCCTGCTTCCAGCGTGTGACGCAGATGCACCAGCGGTCGCCCGGTTCCAGCCCAGCGAAGCCCCACTCCGGATGCGGCGTGACCAGGTCGTTCCCCATCAGCACCGAGTAATCGAGAAAATCGCGCGTCATTTTCGCGCAGACCGTATGCAGGCCGATATCCTCGGGTCCGGTCCGGCAATACCCGTCGCGATAAAATCCCGTCACCGGATCAGCGCAACAAGCACGGAGCTCTTTTCCCAGGACATTGCTTGGCATATCCGAACGCTACTCGCCGCCCGGGATTTTTCATGCAAAGTCGAACCATGACCGACCCGTCGCGACGTGTCCTCACCTACTGGCTGCTCCCGGCGGCGCCGGCCCGCGAGTTTTTATCCGGCACGATTCGCAAGCTGGCCCGGCAATACCAGGCCCCGATCTTCGCGCCGCACCTCACCCTCGGGCTCGGGCCCGACGAGCCGGGCGCGGCGGATCGGGTCCTGGCTCGGTCTACGGCTGGGCGATTGAACTTCGCACCCAGGGATTGGCCCATTCGTCGCAGTTCACTCGCACGCTCTACCTCCGTTGTCAGGTCAGCGATCCGCTGCTGGAGTTGCGAAGGTCGCTAGGTCTGGCCGAGCCGGCGGAGGCGCAGTTCGAGCCCCATCTGAGCCTGCTCTACCAAAACCTCCCGCCCGAGAAGCGCGCGCAACTGCAGGCGACCCTCGCTATTCCCTTCCCGCTGATCCGTTTCGACGCTCTCCAGGCGGTCTCCTGTCAGTTGCCGATTGAGACGCCGGCGGATGTTGCGGATTGGAAGCCGGTAGCCTGCCGTTCCATTTAAACAAGCCATCGGTATGATCCGACCGCCCGCGCCGGCATGATCCGCGATAAAAATTCGCCTGCCTGGAAGGGTGAAAAAACAGCCGCGGCCAGAGGCGAAAACGATCCCTTTCATAACGTGAGACCTGCCCAGTTTGGAGCGTGGAATAAAGCCCCGTCCTTCAACATCTTGCAACAGGCGAGAAAGAGGCTGAAAGCACCGCCTCAATTGGTGCTCGACAAGGGGGAAAGAAATGAACGAGAAGCATCCAGACGCTGTCTTAATTGCGATATTTAACCTTGTTAAGTAGTTGCCCAGATGCTACAACACGCATTCCACAAATCCCGGGAGTTCGAAAGAGCCGGCGGTTTGTGCCCCCGTCACCGAACTTTCGACCTAACTCATGAGAACTTATATGGCCGCTGAAGATAGCGACACAGGCATAAAGATCTACCTGCGCGAGATCGGGCAAATCCCGCTTCTCACTCCGCAGCAAGAGATCGAATTAGCCGCAAAAATTAAAAAAGGCGACAAAGAGGCGCGAGCCTTAATGATCCGCTCCAATCTGCGTCTCGTCGTGAAAATCGCGCACGATTACGCCAATCTCGGTCTGCCCCTGCTCGACCTCGTCTCGGAAGGCAACATCGGCTTGATGAAAGCCGTGGAGCGTTTCGACCCGGCCAAGGGCGGAAAACTTAGCACCTACGCTGCCTGGTGGATCAAGCAGTCGATCAAACGCGCTCTGGCCAACCAGAGCAAGACGATCCGTCTGCCCGTCCACCTGGTCGACAAAATCTCCAAGATGCGCCGTGTCTCACTCCAGATGAGCGAGGAACTCGGCCGCGAACCGACCGACGACGAGCTCGGCGAGGAAATCGGCATCGCCGCGGGCAAAGTCTCGCAGCTCAAGACCGTTTCCATTCGCCCGGCTTCGCTCGACGCGCCGATCAGTGACGATGACTCGACCGAATTCGGCGAGATCGTCGGCGATGAAGAAGCGCAGACGCCGTTCGAATTGCTGCGGGACAAAAACCTGCGCAACGAAGTGGGCGGGCTGCTCGACGTGCTGGACGATCGCGAACGCAAAATCATCTTTTCCCGTTTCGGGCTCGACGGCGGCAAGCCGAAGACGCTCGAAGAAGTGGGCAAGAAATTCGGCGTCACCCGCGAGCGCATCCGGCAGTTGCAGAACATCGCCCTTTCCAAACTCCGCCGCGCGCTGAGCAAAAAAGAGCGCCCGGTCGACGTCGAACTGACCGCGGAGGTCTGACGACTAACGAACAAGATTCAACCAAGACGCGCGGAAGGAAACTTCCGCGCGTTTTGTTTTGCGGCTGGGGTGGGGCGGTCCCGTCGCCGTCGGCCCACCAGCCACGGCTCGATCAAGCCGATGGCAACTGCGAGGTCCCTCTCCGCGTTGCGACGGATCGGGATGACAACCTAGACAACGGGCGATTCGCCCGGCGAAATCCGGCCTCGTTCCACGCTGAAAATCTTCTCCTTCGGCGGATACTCCTCCAGCAGCGCCCGAAAGCGTGGGATTAAATGCCTAACGAGCTCCAGTTCAAATAAACTGGTCGTGTTGCTCATGGAGGACTCGTGTTGCCGGTAAAGACAGAGAACGTTAGCCACAAATTGCACCGGCAAATGGGCCGCCGCCATTCGCAGCCAAAGCTCGTAATCCTCCCAACCAAACCAGCCGACCTGATAAAGCCCGTTGTCGTAACCGCCCAGCGCGAGCAGCCGCTCGCGATCAAAGAGCGCCATCGCATCGATATACGGCGCTTCCACCAGCATCCCCGGGTCCCAGTCAAAAACCGAGAGCAGCCCCTGATGATGACTCTGCTCCCCGCGAAACCGGCAGAGAATGCTGTAAGCCGCCGCCGCCTGGCTCGTGCGGATCGCCTCGTGCAAGACCGTCAGCGCCCGCGGATAAATCAGGTTATCGGCGTCCATGATCAAAACGTAGGGCGCCCGCGCCAGCTGGAGCCCGATGTTCCGCGCATCGGCCAGCCCGGTATTCAACTTCTTGTCCACGATCCGGATCGGAAGTGATGAGTCTCGCAATCCATCCTTGGCTCGGTCGAGGGAAGCGTCGGTCGAGCCATCGTTCACGAGTAAGACCTCCACGCCGCCGGGAACCGAATCCGCCTGCTCCAGGCTGCGCAAACATTCGCCGATGAAACGCTCGTAGTTGTAAAGCGTGATCAGGATCGAAATCGCTGGCGCGTCGACCCGCTGGAAAGCCTCATTCTCGATCAGCGAATAGATCGGCTGGCCCGCCCGCGCCCACGCTTCCTGTTGCGCAAAACGATCGGCGTAACCGCGGCGCCGCTCGCGGATGGTCGCGATGGTGCGCGCTTCCGCCTCCGGATCGGGGACAGGTGGAGGCGGCTCGGGATGAAAGAAGTTTTGCAGATCTCGCTCCAGCGCCGACCAAAGCGCCCCGCCTCCGGTCGGCGCGGGCGTTTCCGGACGGTCCGCTTTGCCTAACGATCCTTCCTCCCCCCGGCTGATCTGCCCGATGCAGGCCGCGCAGCTGTCGGCCTGAGTGAGCTGCTGACGGATGAAATCGCGGCCGGCCCGGGCGATCGCTTCCTGTTCCGCCGGATGCTCGAGATAATAGGCGCAGGTTGCCGCCAGCGCCTCCTTCTCCACCATGACGAAATGTTTCCCGGGCACGAGCGGCGCAAAGCCTTCACAGGTCTCGGTCACGATGCAGCAGCCATTGGCAAGCCCGACCAGCATGCGATGCCACTCGAAGTAGCGCAGATCGGAGTAATGCACGTTGAGCAGAATCTTGGCCCGCTGCAGGAGCGCGTTGCGCGACTCGTTCGTCAGATAGCTCCGGGTCGTTTCCGTCTTGGCAAACTCCAGCGGCACCAGGCGCAGATGGCAGCGGTGCGCGGCGAAGAAATCGGCCTGCTCGGCCAGGAATTTCTCCCGTCGATCGGTCAACGAAGCGAGCAGGCAAAGGTCGAGATCGCGCTCCCCCGCCGGGCTGGCAGTCTCTTCCAGCATCGGATGATAACCGAGCGGAAGATGAAAGCAGCGGAGCCCATGCGCGCGATAGCCGGCCACGCCTAACGAATTGATATCGAGCATGGCCAGGGCGTGCGGAGCCATGACCAGGTTGCTGTGAAACCAGTCGCTCTCCGGCTGTTCCGTCCCGAGGAGAAAGAGATTCCGGGTCAACCGGCGCACCTGCTCGGGCGGGAGCATGGGGGTAAGAAAGAGATTAAAAAACTCGTGCGGCGTGACCACGATTTGGATCATATTTTCCGCTGTCTCCTCTGCCGGAATCCGATCCAGGAAAAGCTCCGCCTCCAGGCCAGCCTCGCGAAACCCGGCCGCGACCAGTTGCCCGATCTCGCGGATGAAAAGGTTCGATTTGGAAGTGGCGAAGAGCTGAATCTTCTCGATCGGAACAGCCCGCGGGCCGCTTCGGAGCTGGCGCGTTGTCGCGGCCTGCGCCAACTCGCGTTGCACTTCCTCCTGCTCCCCCGCCGTAACCATCGGGGTCGTCTGGGCGCCGGAAAACTTCCGTTGCAACTGTCGCGCCAGCGCTTCCTGGAAGCGGGGAAAACCGGCCTGCCTAAGGAAGCCTAACGGCACCCCAAAACTTTGGCTGAGATGGATTGGCCGCCAGTGCTTCTCGTGATCCCGCACCTCCAGTTGCAGGGCGAAACGTCCCAGCGGCAGCCGGTCGAGCGCGAGGACAAAGCCGCTGTAGGCCGCCTCCGGCAGGTGAGGGTAGGCGGCTCCGATGGCCGGCCGCGAATGCTTGCGCCGCGCCTTGTAAATCCGCTCCCCGCGCCCGGCCGGTTTCACCACCGCGCGCAGCCCGTGAATCTGCCGGCCGGCCCGGTCAAAGAGCCAGCCGGTCAACGTTAGGCCATGACCAAACAGAAGATGCGGCACCGGCGCGTCGAGGTGGAAAAGGTATTCCCGCGCGGCGTCGTGGCCCGCCGGATTCATCGCCATGGCTTGGTCACTCGCGGCGGGAAAGCGAGGGTAAAATCGGCCTCTTGCAGCGAAAGGTTCGGGTTGTAAAAAGGATCGGAACGCAGCAGATGGCCCCAGCGCGCGTTCATGTAATCAGTCTCCGCCAGGAACCGCACCTGCTTGGCCGTGCTGTCGTCGAAACCGCGGCTGGCCGACTCGTGATGAATCAATTCCGCATGCGGCGTCCAGACGATCCCGTAACCGGCCTCGCGCAGGCGGAGACAAAAATCGACGTCGTTGAAGGCGACCGCCAGGTTCTTCTCATCCAGCCCGCCCATTTCCCGATAAACTTCCCGCCTAACGACCGTGCAGGCGGCGGTGACCGCGGAAAGGTTTTGCGCCAGATGCGGCCGGGCGAAATAACCCGACTCGTGCCGGATGCCGACGTGAGCATGGCCGGCCACCCCGCCCGCGCCGAGGATGACCCCGCCGTGCTGCATCGGCCCATTCGGGTACCAAAGTCGCGCCCCGACCATGCCGACACCGGGTTGCAGGAGTTGACTGACCATTTCACTCAGCCACGAATCCTCCTTTGGTTCGACGTCATTGTTGAGCAGAGCCAGCACCTCGCCGCGGGCCAGCTTGGCGCCACGGTTGTTCAGGCCGCTGTAATTAAAGCCGCCGCCCACGCGCTCGACCCGTGCCTTCTCGCTCTGGCCTAACGAATGCAGATAAGCCAGCGTGTCCGGCTCGTCGCTCTCGTTGTCGAGCACGATCAGCTCGTAGTTTGGGTAATCCGTTTTTGCGAAAATGCCCTCGACGCAGCTTTGCAAAAGCGCCCGCCGGTTGCGGGTCGGGATGAGGATGGAAACGAGCGGCGGCTCGGCCGGCAGGGCATACTTCGTCCGCAGGTAGATGCCATGATGCATGACCACCTCCGCCCGGATTCCGCGCCGGGCGAGATGCTCCTGCACTGCACGCTGCGCGGCCTGCTGGGCGTAGGGCTTGGCCGTGGCATCGGCGGCAGTGCTCGCCTCGGTGGTGCGCCAGTGGTAGAGGACGAACGGCAAATGCTGGATCTCGTTAGGCGATAATTTTTCCACGCAGCGCAGGGCCAGATCGTGATCCTGCGAACCTTCGAAACCCTCGCGAAAGCCGCCTAACGATCGCACAAGCGTGGTCCGATAAACCCCGAGGTGGGAGACGAAGTTCTGCGCTAGGAGCAGTTCCGGATTCCAGTCCGATTTGAAATAGGGATCGGCCCGCCGCCCCTGGGCGTCGAGCTTGTCCTCGTCACTGTAGAGCAGTTGCAGGTCCGGATTTTGGTTCAACGCCTCCGCCACCAGATAGAGCGCGGTCGGAGCGAGGGTGTCGTCGTGGTCGAGCAGGGCGACGTATTCGCCGGTCGCGAGCGCGAGCGCGTTATTCGAGGTCGCGGAGATGTGGCCGTTTTTCCGCCGCCGCATGATTTTGATTCGTGGATCGCGCCGCGCCTGTTTTTGCAGGAACGGCCAGAGCCGCGGATCGGTCGAAGCGTCGTCGGCAATGCAGAGCTCCCAATCGGGATAGAGCTGCGCCTGCACCGAACGAATGGCCGCGCGCAGAAACTTCAGCTCCGAGTTGTAAACCGGGAGCAAAACCGAGATGAGCGGCCTCGTCTGGAAGTGGTCGATCCGCTCGCGGATGCGGCGCCGATCGGGGCCGCGCAGGGTGTCGTAATGTTTGATCCAGAGGTTGTAATCGCCGACCAGCTCGCGGCCTTCGTCGTATTCCTCGCGCAGGTACGGGCCGCGCATCGGATGGATGAAAAATGTCTCCCAGCGTCCTTCCCCGCTGCGCGCCTGCAGGATGAGGTCGGAGCGACCGGGCGGGATTTTCAGGTCGAGCGAAAAGCCGCTCCGGAGCGCGCCGGGAAGGTTTTCGTAGAGCAGGGCGATATCCGGCCGGATGGTGCCGAAGCGGGCGCGGAAAACATTGCCGCGCACCTTGGCCCGCACGCCATTGATCTCGTCGCCGCTGGTGGCCAGGCACCAGCCGGTGATGCGCAGATAACGAAAGCGTTTGCCCCAGGAACTGGGCCGGTCGAGCCAGAACTCGATTCGGGGATTGGCTCCGGGATTGGGAATGAAATACTTCGGGTCCTGCGGCGGCGGAGTTTGTTCGTTAGGCGCGCCCGTGACCTGGTGGGCCGCGAGTGGATGCCAGCTGCCGTCGGCCCGCTGCACTTCGAGCACGACCTGCGATGGCCCGGCCGGGAGTGGAACGGCCAGGGCGAAGCCGCAGCGGGCTTCGTTAGGCGCAAGGCCGCGGTCCCGGGCCACATCCTGGCGTTCGATCTGGTAATTGCCAAAAAACTTCCGCCGCCCGAGCCGGGCGCGGAGATCGCGCGCGCGGTGACCGTCGCGCGACAGGCACCAGCCGGTGAGGTAGAGCGTGCTGACCGGCTGCGTCCAATCAACCGGGTGATCGAACCAGCAGACGAATTGTTTCTTCGTCCGGGCGATTTCTTTCTCCAGCGCGCCCTGGCGCTCGGCTCGACTGGGAAAAATGCGGTGGAGCAATTTCACCCTGCGGATTCCGGCTTGCGCGCGAGCAGTTCGAAGCCGGCCGCAACGCGTTTCTGAAAATCCTGCGGCAAGGCCAGCATCTCGTGAAATCCCGCGGGCGGTTCCCCGCCGCGATTCCAGAAATCGGCCCATTGGCTGAGTCGCGTCTCCGCGACACGGCTTTGGGTCTCTCCCGGTATTTCACTTTGGCGCAACGTCTCCAGCAGGCTGGCGCTGAGATAGCCGAGCATCACGCCAGGGGAAAAGTTCCCGCTCGTCTCGCATTTTTCTATCGTGAAATCGGCAAACCATTCCCGCACGCCATACTCGGTCGCGTTGTAATAATGATGCGGCGCTTCGTGCAGGGCCTGCAGGAAAGCGGTGTGCAAGGCCAGCGCACCGCCCGGTCGCAGCACGCGCAGAATTTCCCGCACCGCCGCTCGCGGATCGCGCAGATGCTCGAAGACGTTGAAGGCGAAGACGCGATCGAAAACATCGTCGCGAAAGGGCAGCGCATGCGCATCGCCGACCACGTCGGTGTGGCGAAAGATTTTGTGTTCCAGCTCGATGCAGCCGGGATATTTCGTCGCCGTCGCACCGGCGCCGAGATGCAGCACGCGCTCGTTTCCCCGTCTCAGGATTTCTTCAAATTCGGCTCCGAGCGGATTGCTGCTGTGCTCCAGAGGCATGATCGGGACCTTCTCCGCGTCGGCGCGGAAAATGGGCACGCCCTGCACGATCGGGAACTCCGTCCCGCATCTGGCGCAGCGCAGCGATCCGTCGGCGAGCGCCAGTCCCTGGCGACAAACCGGACAGGCTAGGAGCGCGATCAGTTCTTCATTCATGAAGTGCACCGGCCGTACTTTCGGCTTGTGATCGCTCTTCGGCTCAGCAAGCTGCAACTCCTCCGGTCATTCGAGCGATCATAGCATGAGAATTCGCGCGCGCCTGTTCCCCATCCCGTGGACCACCCTCGGCCTCGTCCTGCTCGCGCCTCCGCGGGAGCGTGCTCGCGCCTCCAAGTCACTCCCAATGCCAGTAACCGCTTTTAATTCCGAAGATGACACAGGGAATCGAGAGCAGCAGACGAGCGATGGTGACGTATTTCTGGTGTGGAGTCACCCTGGGAATGAATTCGATCCACGGAATCCAGATAAGCCCGAGAAACAGATCGGGCCACGCGTCAGATTGACCTCGTTGAAAGGCAACCGCTGCGCCCACCGTAGCCATCATGACCGCGCCGAATCCCAGCGTCATCTTGACCGAAAGCCAGGCAAGGATGGCTTGCTGGCGCATGGTAAATCGCGCCATCAGGATCGGCACGATGAGCAATAAAAAGCTGTGCGCGACGTCGACGAAGTATTCCAGCCCCGATTGCCGTCTGTCGAAGACATTCCAAATGACGTATCCGATGGCCCAAAGCCAGGCCAGATATCCGAGTGGCAGGTGTCGCGAGATAGGTCCGAAAACGAGATGGGTTTCGACCTGCCGGATGGTCAACGGCGTTTCCAGCTTGGAGTTAAGCCCCTCCAGCTTAACGATGAATCCGGAGAGAAACATCGGACGCGTTAGTCCCAGTTTTTCTTTATCGCGGTGGCGAGCTGTTGGTAGGCTCGCTCCTGCGCGTCTTCGTATAGCTGGATGTCCTTTCCTGCTTTGAAGGCGTCCATTTCTGCCTGAAGGGCAGCATTGTATTGCGCCAAGGCATCCTTCACTTCGTCCGGCGCCCATCCGGGCGCGATTTTTCTTATCTGGCCGGCAAGGGTCTCCAAACGCTCAATCCCAGGAGGAAAGGTCTCCGCCTTGGTAACGGCTGTGGCTACTTCATCGTTGATCGCCCGGGTGTGCGTGTGATGCCCCATCTCGATAAAGCTGAAAATAGAGTAGGCGGTTGTCACCACCATCGCGACGACTGTGAGAGCGACGAGCCCAATCTTTTTCAATAACCTTTTTGTCATTCGAGCATCCAGATTTCTGAGGGTTAGATGAACGCAGACAGGACTTTGCGCGTTTGATTACCTTTTCACCGGCCGCAGCTGCACGCAATCGACCAGCGCTTCGCCCGCCCGGACGTCGCTGATGATGACCAGGTTGTCGTTAGGCACGAGCAGTTTTTGTGTGCGCAGATGCTTGATTGCCGCTTCGATGGTGGCGTTGGGATCGTCGGTGAAATCGAGCTGCATCGCCCGCACGCCCCAGCAGATGGCGAGCTGATGAAAGACCCGTTCGGTCGAGGCCACGGCGAAGATGGGCGCGCGTTCCGGCCGCATGTTGGAGACATTCCGCGCCATGGTGCCGTGGCGGGTGAAGACGAGGATTTTGGCCCGAGGGAGCGAATCGGCCAGGGCGACCGCCGCCGCCACCATTTTTTGTCGCGAGTTCTCCAGCAACGCTTCCTTGCCGTAGCCGGCGCCGCCGCTCCGCTCGATCCGCGCCGCCACGCGGGTCAGGACATTGACGCACTCGACCGGATAACGGCCGGCCGTGGTTTCACCGGTCAGCATGATGGCATCGGCCTGCTCGAAGACGGCGTTGGCGACATCGGTGATCTCAGCCCGGGTCGGGACGGGATTATTCACCATCGACTCGAGCATGTGGGTCGCGACCACGACCGGTTTGCCGAAATAGAGGCAGCGTTTCACGATCCGGCGCTGGATGATCGGCAGCTCCTCCATCGGGCATTCGATCCCGAGATCGCCCCGCGCGACCAGGACCACGTCGGCCGCGCGGATCATGTCGTCGATTTGCCGGACTGCGCCCTGATCTTCGATCTTGGCCACCACTCCGGCGCGACTCCCGAGTTTTTTCAAAAGGCGGCGAAGCTCTTCCACATCCCGCGCCTTGCGAGCGAAGCTGAGGGCGACGAAATCGACCTCCAGCTCGGCCCCGAGGGTAATGTCGGCATGATCTTTTTCGGTCAGAGCGGGCAGATTCACGTGCACGCCCGGCAGGTTGATGTGCCGGCGGGAGCCGAGGGTGCCGGCGGTCAAGACCGTGCAGCGGATCCGATTGTTCTTTTTGCTCAGGACGCGCAATTGCAGGACGCCGTTATCGACCAGCACGACATCGCCGACCGAGACGTCGTCGATCAGGTCGTCGTAGTTGACGCTGGTTGAGTTTGGCTCGCTGCTCCTGGCCCCGCGGACCGTGAGCTCGAGCAGGTCGCCGACCTTGAGCGGCAGATCCTTTTTCAGAACCCCGGTGCGAATGGCGGGGCCCTGCGTGTCGAGCAGGAGGGCGACGTCGCGCCCCTTTTCCCGGGCGAGGGCGCGAACGCGGGGGACAATATCGCGCACCCACTCGTGCTTCGCGTGGCTCATGTTGAGGCGGAAAAGATCGGTCCCGGCTTCGATCATTTGCCGGATGACCTCGGAGCTTTCCGAGGCCGGGCCGAGAGTGCAGATGATTTTTGTTTTACGCATGGAAAGGAGCGGCCACAGGGGCGACGTGGCCTAACGAGGAGCCCACGGCGGGCTGGGTCAGAATAAGGTGTAGATGAACGGGGCCACGGCCGAGCCTTCACTGAGGACAAGGACCAGGCCGAGCAAAAGCAGCATGAGCACGATCGGCGCCAGCCAGTATTTCTTGCGCACCCGCAGGAAGCCCCAGAATTCTCGCAGGATGGAAAGCTTCCCGCTGGTAGAGTTAGAACTGCTTTTCATAATCGAGAGGGTCAAAAGCCGTTGTTCGCTGCTTCCAATAGCTTTCCTCCCTGCCCGGGAAGGTAACTTCAAATGGCCGCTTGCCAAAAAGTCGCTGTAACAAGCCGATCGGAGTCACCGCGAGAAAGAAGAGCAGGGTCAGCAGGACCCGCGTCATGACCCAGCCGATGGCGAGGGAAAAGCTGATCCAGGCCCGATGGAAATGGCGCAGACCGATCGGGGCCGACTCAGCCAGTGCCAGAATGATCGCGGCCAGCAGCGCCAGGGGCCAGCCCGCGGCGCGCTGGCGGAAGATGAAGAGAAGGGCGAGAGCGAGGAAGATTCCACCGATGGTGCGGCCAAAGCGGCGCAGGGAAGGGGCGGAACGATCCATCCGGGCGTATTCGCGAGCCAGCCAATTCTCGTTAGGCCGAGTCGGCTCCGGCAGGGGCGCGCTCTGTTCGCGCTTCGCGATGAGGAAATTTCCCAGGACCAGATAATCCATCCCGGTCTTCATGAAACAGCGGTAGGCATCGGCCGGTGTGCAGACCGGCGGCTCGCCCCGCACGTTAAAGGAGGTATTGACCAGAATCGGGCAACCGGTCCGCCGCTCAAACTCGCGCAGCAGATGGTGAAAGCGCGGATGTTCCTCCGCATCGACCGTCTGCACCCGGGCCGAATAATCGACGTGCGTTACCGCCGGAACGAGCGAGCGAATGCCGCGCAGGCGTTCGCCAAACGTCGCCGCCGTCGACTCGCTCGGCGCTGATCTCGCGCCCGCGTGCTTCACCGCAGAGACGAGCAACATGTAAGGACTTGGTTGTTCCAGATCGAAAAAGTCGCTCGTTCGTTCCCGCAGCGCCGCCGGGGCGAATGGGCGGAAACTTTCGCGGAACTTGATCTTCAGGTTCAGTCGCTCCTGCATTCCGGCCGGTCGCGGATCAGCCAGGATGGAGCGGTTCCCAAGCGCCCGCGGACCAAACTCCATCCGGCCCTGATGCCAGCCGATCACGTTTCCGCCTGCTAAAAGTTCCGCGGTGCGCGACATGAGTGCGTCGTCGTCGAGCTCGGTGTGAAGGATCTTTTCCCGCTCCAGGAAAGAACGAGCGTCGTAACTCGGCCCCAGCAGCGATGACTGTTGCGCATCGCGGGTCCGGTTTCCCACCCGCGGCAGATCGCGATAATGATGAGCGGCCAGCAGTGCCGCGCCCAGGGCTCCGCCGGCATCGCCCGCGGCCGGTTGAATCCAGATCTTCTCAAACGGCCCTTCCCGCAGGATGCGCCCGTTGGCCACGCAGTTAAGCGCCACACCGCCAGCCAGGCAGAGGTTCTTCTCGCCCGTTACCTCCTCCGCGTGCCGCGCCAGGCGCAGCATGATTTCCTCCGTCACTGCCTGCAGCGATCGGGCGATATCCATATGCTTTTGGGTCAGCTCTGATTCTGGATCGCGCCGCGGGCCGTCAAAGAGTCGCGCGAACGATTCGTTAGTCATCTTTACACCGGCCAGATAATCAAAAGATTTCAGGTTGAGGCGAAATGATCCGTCCTCCTTCAGATCGACCAGCTCGGAAAGAATCAGATCGCGATAAGTGGGCTTCCCGTAGGGCGCCAGACCCATCACTTTGTATTCGCCCGAGTTGATCCGAAATCCGAGATAGTAAGTGAAGGCGGAGTAGAGAAGCCCGAGTGAGTGAGGAAAGTGCAGCTCGGACAGCAACTCGACCCGGTTTCCATTCCCCCTACCTATGCTGGTCGTGGTCCATTCGCCGACGCCATCGATGGTGAGAATGGCCGCACTTTCAAAAGGTGAGGGAAAAAAGGCCGAGGCCGCATGCGATTCGTGATGCTCCGGGAAAAGGATCGGAACTTCGAAGCCGAGTTGGTCGGCCAGCAGCTGCTTGATCCAGATCTTTTGTTTGATCCAGACCGGAGCCGCCTCGAGGAAGGAAGCCAGCCCACGCGGCGCCACCGCCAGATAGGTAGAGAAGAGCCGGTCCGCCTTCAGGAAGGGCTTTTCATAAAACGCAACCAGGTCGATTCCATCTATACTCGTTAGGCTGGCCTCTTCCAGGCAGTAGCGGACGGCGTTTTCCGGAAACGCCGGATCGTGCTTGATCCGGGTGAAACGTTCTTCCTGCGCCGCGGCCACGATCTCTCCATCGCGCACCAGGCACGCCGCGCTATCGTGATAAAAGGCCGAGACGCCCAGGATATTCATCGTTGTGGAGGGGCCAGGACGGAAGGTTCCTTTTCCAGGTGGTCAGTAATCTCCCTGGCGATCAGGCGGTTGGCGAAAGGATTCGTGTGGGGATCGAAGCGGTTGACCCACAGCTTCTTCACTCCGTAAGAGGCGAAGACAGGCTGCATGGAGATGAAGTCAAACTGCCGCTGTCGCAGCGCCTGCTCAAAGTCTTGATAAAACTTCGTTCGATTGAGCAGCTCGGTGCTATGCAGATAGGGCAGCAAAACGACCAGCAAGTGAGCGGAGTACCTTTCGCGGAGAGTGTCTCGGAATTGCTCCAGAGTGGCGAGATGCCGGTCGCGCACAATGGGATCGGCATAGAAGAGCTGTATCTGGCCGAGGCGATCGCTGACCAGGCGGGGATAGCCAATCCGGTAATACATCATCTCGATAAGACGACTGTAATGGGCCGCAACCTGGAAGGCGTGATCGAGGGCGGTGGCTTTGGCCGGCGCCTGCGCTGTTTTGTCGCGCTCGTAATCGGCCGGCGTCGCCTCCTCTTCGATGTCGTTATAGAAGTAGGCCAAAACGACGAGCGGAATGCGTGCCTCGCTCGCGCCCACGTAGTGCATGAACTTTTCCGCCTCTGTTTTTGTATCCCATCCCGGGAAGCCGAGAGTCACCACGTGCAGCGAGGGATACTCCTTGGCCAGGAGGTGAGAGAAGCGCTGCGAAGATTTCTTCAGGCCCGCTCCGAAGACGTGTGAGTCGCCCAACACAATCAGGTTGGCCTGCGATTGGCTGAGAGGCAGGTGTGAATCGCGCAGACCGTACTTATCCAGTCGATAGTAACGATCGGAGAAGTTCTTCATCAACTGCCCCATCCCATCGCTCTTGACGTAGAGATAGCGGTAGTAACCCTCGAGAACGGTGAAGCCGAGGGCGATGGTAAAGAGGAGCAGAGCGAGATTGGCCGCGCGGCGATGCCTTAAGAGGTAGATCGAAAGGCCGAGCAGGATGGTGATCGCGAGGTAGAGACTGAACAACGAGCGCTCCTTGTTTTAAATGAGGCGAAGGCTTCCTTTTTGGGCCGGCGAATGGAGACGGGAGGAAATTTTATCGCCTCCGAAACGGAGGGGAGTTGCGGAACGAGAGTGAGCAGCCTTCTGTAGCGGGTGCATCCGAGTTCGTTCGATAAGATGGCGGCTTTCCGCGAGAAGTATCTGGCTGCGCGGAGCAACGAGCCGCTGACCATCCTGGACCTGGGCAGCCAGGATTTTAACGGCTCTTACCGCCCTCTCTTTGACCGGCCGCCCTGGCGCTATCTCGGAGTCGATATGGCTGCCGGTCCCAACGTCGATATTGTTCTGCGCACGCCGTATGATTGGCGCGAAATCAAAGCCGGCAGTGCCGATGTCATCGTTTCGGGTCAGACCTTTGAGCATACCGAGTTCTTCTGGCTGACGATGAGAGAAATCGCGCGAGCGCTTAAGGCAGGTGGACTGACCTGTATCATCGCGCCCTCGGCGGGCGATGAACATCGTTACCCAGTCGATTGCTGGCGCATGTATCCCGACGGCCTGCGCGCGGCGGCGCGCTTTGTCGGGCTGAATACGGTAGAAGCATGGACGCAATGGGATGACCTTCCGCAATATGATGTCGAGAGCAATAAATGGCATGACTCGGTCCTGGTCGCGCGGCGGCCACACGAGGCGAAGAGCCGGCGTTGGCGGCGCGCCGCGCAGCGCTGGGTCGATTTGCGATTTCAGCCGCGGCCTGGCGGCGGCCATCAATCCTAGGACGCGATGCAGTGGTTCTTTGCTCTCGCTGAAGCTTCGCCGGCTTTTAAGCAATATGCCGAAATGGCCATGGTCGCAGTGCACACCGCGCTGCGTCACACGTCGCTTCGGCCCCACTTTCTTTATGATGGCGAGGAGAACGATCTGACCCGCTGGTTGCGCGCCAGGGACGTGCCGATCATTCCCTGCCAGACCTATTTGTTCGGCCAACTCTCCGCCCTGCGCTGCGGCGAACATGAGGTCAAGATTCGCTCCGCCCTGCGCGGGATCCTTCTGCGGATGGAGCTGCCGCGGCTTGGCCTTGAGCTGGATCTCGATCAGCGCGTTCTTTACACCGACTCGGATGTCTTTTTCCGCGGTGAACTCGTCGAAGAGCTCTCCTCGGTCGACTGCCCATATTTCGCCGTCGGCCCGGAATTCGATCCGCAGGACCACCGGCAGATGAACACCGGGGTGATGTGGATGAATCTGGACGGTCTGCGCAGGGCGGACCCAGCCTTCCGCGAGTTCGTTAGGGAGCATCTGCCTCGACTGCAATCGGTGGCCTGGGACCAGGGAGCGTATCGGGAATTCTTCTGCCCGCCGGGGGAGGAGCCGCGCTGGGACAGGCTGCGGCCGGAACTGAATTGGAAACCGTATTGGGGCGATTACTCGGCGGCGAAGATTATCCACTTTCATGGGCCGAAGCCGTATCATCGTCACTACATTGATTCACACTTTTCCGAGCTAAAGCACCTCACCGGGGGCTGCTATGAGGAGATCTGTGATCTTTGGGCTGAGTTATTGGAGGAGGCGGAGAAGAGTTAGCGCTCAGGGGGTTACCCAGGCGAGGGTATCGCCTTCTTCGGTCGCGACCCAGTCATAGCCGTGCTGCGAGAGAAACTGCTGTGCTTCTGACTGTTCCTCGGGTGAGAGATGCTGATGCTCATAGAGGATGAGCCGGGGCCGGAGGCGCGCGAGATCAAATTGGCGCAGGATTTTCCAATCCCATCCCTCGGTATCGATGACCAGGAGATCCAGTCGACTAAGTGAGTGTCGTGACAGCAGAGTAGCGACGGAGAGGCAGGTCACCGATTCCTGAATTGCGGGGGCTTCGCCCTCTCCAAATTGGGCCGCGTTCTTGCGGAGCAAGCCGGAATCGAGCGAAGGAATCTGCTCCAGCCAAAGCGAATCGTTAAGCGAGGTTTGCAGTCGATGGATGACGGTAGTGCCATCAGTTTCGCCGATGGCTGCGTGTTCTAAACGGAGAGCCGGATCGGTCCCATAACGTTCGCTGAGCTGGGCAAAAAGATGGGCCACCGGTTCGACCAGCACCCCCTGCCAGCGGGTGTCGATTCGCCTGATGAGATGATTGATCGGGTCGCCGGTGAAGCCGTCGTTGGCGCCGATCTGGAGAAAAACCGCCTCCGGCATGGAAGTAGCGAAATCAGCAAGCAAGGCGTCGCTGTGCCGGCGTTGGAAGAGGCCGCCGCGCAGGTGGCGAGCCACGAGATGACGGCGCAAAGTCAGGCCGAAACGCACTCCCGGTCTGGTGGCGAGCCTCTCGCGCAGCCGCAGCCAACCGAGCTGGAGCGCGCCGGCGAGCCGACGGCCGAGCGGTGGCGCCGGCAGGGCTGGCGGCACCGGATGTTCCACTTCCAGCACACGATCGGCGAGCTCGACCGCAAGGCGCAGCCGATTGAAAGCCAGTGCCCGGCTGGCGCACTTGCCGCGGAAACCGAGCGTGATCCGATCGGGGAAAACGCGCTGCACATCGGGCCGTTCGCAAGTCGTCAGGTGAGCCTTGCCGCAGGCGGGCAGCCAGACCGCGCGGATGGGCTGCCGGGCCGCGACCCAACCGGTAAACAGCAAAGCCTCATCTCCGATCCGATCGCCCTCCGGATCGAGATGCACGAGGACGCCTTCTTGATCAATCATCGGTCGGGGACGAACAGAGAGTTATGGTCGTTAGGGCGTGGCGGATCGGCCAAAGCGACGTCTGGCGTGGCCAGCGTGAGGTTGGGGTTGTAGAACGGATCGTTCCGCAGTTGCGGGCCCCAGCGTTCCTTTAGAAAGGCGCCTTCCACGGGCGACTGAGTTTCGTGGCGGAGACCCGGACCAGCAAAAGTGAGATTGGCGTAGGGCGTCCAGACGACCTGGAGATTCAAGCGGGCCAGGCGCAGGCAGAAGTCGATATCGTAAAAATGTCGTGGCAACTGCGCCTGATTGAAGCCGCCCAGCTCCAAAAACACCTCTCTTCGCACGGCCAGGCAGGCGCCGGAAACGGCGGAATAATTTTGCTGCAACCAGGCACGGTTGAAGTAGCCGGGATGCCCGCGCGGCACGCCATAAAAGGCGGGCGCAGCGATCCCGCCGACTCCGAGAATCAGTCCGCCATCTTCCAGCTTTCCCGTCGGCGACCAAAGCCGGGCCCCGACTGCGCCCACTTCGGGCCGGGCGGCCTGGCTGATCATTTCCCGCCACCAGCCCGGCTCGCCGCGGAGGATTTCGGGGCTGAGAAAAAGCAAAATCTCACCTTCTGCCCGGGCAGCGGCTTCGTTCGCGCCTTTGGCGCCTGTCTCTGACTGCGGAATTTCCGCTCCGAGTTCGCTCAGCCATTCCGTTTGCGTCGCGCCGGTAATCACACTGACGCTTGGCAATGGGTTCGGCAGCTCGAAGAGGACTCGATGGGATTCGGCATTTTCGGGACAAGGTTCCGCCCGGGCCGCGATTCGGTTAGCGCGCAGGTAATCGTTTAAAGCATCACGTGCGGCGTGCCGGGCGTAGGGCTTGGCGTCCGGTGCATGAGCGAGGCTGCCCTCGACCATCCGCCAGCGGTAAAGCAGGCGCGGAATGTGCCGGATCTGTTCCGGGCGCAGGCGGGCCACGCAGCGCAAGGCCAGGTCGTAATCCTGCGAACCCTCAAATCCTTCGCGGAAGCCGCCGATCTCGCGCAGAAGCGAAGTGCGATAGACTCCAAGGTGATTGAGATAGTTCTGTCCGAAGAAGAGCTCCGGATTCCAATCCGGTTTAAAGAAGGGATTGGAACGCATGCCTAACGAGTCGATAAAATCCTCGTCGGAGTAGATCACTCCTGCCTCCGGGTGCCGAACCAGCTCGAGGGCCACGGCGGCCAGGGCGTCTTCGGCCAGGACATCGTCTTGATCGAGCAGCGCACACCACTCGCCGCGCGCGAGAGAAAGTGCCGAGTTGGTCGCGGCGGAGATATGTCCGTTCTTAGGCCGGAAGAAGAGCTTGATCCGCCTTTCCCCCCGCGCCCGCTCTTCCAGGAATGAACGGACCCGCGCATCGCTGGAAGCGTCATCGGCGAGGCAGAGCTCCCAGTTCGGATAAATCTGTCCTTCCACCGACGCGATTGCTTCCTCCAGCAAAGCCAGATCAGCGTTATAAACCGGGAGCAGGATGGAAAGGAGTGGTGGAGTAGTTAGCTGCGCGAGCCAAGCCCGCAGGTCGGCGCGGCCTTCCATGGAGAGGGTATCGTAGCGGGCGATCCAATCGTGATAGGTCATTGTTTTGTGCTTTCTCGCGCCTTGCGCAGGAGAGCGGCAAACGTTTTGCCCAATCGAGAGATGGAAAAGTTCCGGGTAAAAGTCCGACCGGCATTGTTTCCCAGCTTGCGACGCAGGATGGGATCCTCGATGCAACGCTGCAGCGCCCGGGCCAGAGCGTCGGAGTCTTCCGGCCTAACGAGCAAAGCATCAACTTCATGGCGGAGCCATTCCGCGATCCCGCCGACCTCGGTCGTGACGATGGCTTTGGCGAGACTCATCGCCTCCAGGATGGCTACCGGCATGGTTTCATCGCGCGAAGCACAAACGAGGACATCCGCGGCCGCAATGGCGCTTTGGGCTTCTTCGTGCTCGAGCGCAGCGCCGAGCTCGACGTTTGGCAGCTGAGCCGACTCGGCCGCAAGTCTTTCGAAAAACTTCGGATCCAGTCTGCGCCCGGCCATTTGAAAGAATGCCTCGGTGCGGAGCGGCGCGGCCAGTTTTGCAATCGCTTCGAGCAAGAGATCCTGGCCTTTGCGCGGCTCATAGGTGCCGAGAAGGAGAAACCTGAGCGGTCGGTTGTGAGGCAGTGGCGGTCGTTTCTTTGCCGCGGGAATGCCGTAGGGCACGACTTCGATCGGCCGCTCGAGGAAGCGGCGATAAAGGCTGGCGGTGCGCTGCGTTGGCATGACCAGGACCTGGGCCAGCGGCAGAGTCGGCTGGATCTCCGGGATCTGCTGAAGCAGATGCTGCGCGACCAGGCTTTCGTGGATATACCAAACGCTCGGCCGATTGACTTCGTGCGCTGCTCGCACCGCCGCCCACATGACCAGGGTGTTGGCGACCACGACTTCATACTGGCGGCAAAGATCGCGCAAGGCAGGAAGATCGGGCCATTGCGCAAGATCGAGCAGCGGATGGGTCGCAACACCTAGATTCGTTAGGCGTGAGGAGATCGGCCCTGCTTCCTGAGTGGAGGCCTTCGGTACAGCCGCAGCCACTTCCCAGCCTTTTTCGGCCAGCCAGGTGACGAGATGCAGGAGCTGGATGGGTGCGCCGCTCCAGGTGGTCTCGTGGAAGAAGAAGAGAGTCCGCGGGCGACTTGCGCGAAAGAGCCTCATCGATCGACCGGTCGGCTGCGTCCCTTAGGTGAAGGCCGCGAGGGTGATCGCCGGTCCGTTTTGATGGCTGAAATGGTTATGCAAAAGGTGAAGACGCGCGTAGCCGAATGTGGTCAGCATGTTGCAGAGGGATCCGAGGGTGGGCCAGAACGAATCGGGCGAAAGGCCGCTCAACACTTCATCCGGGCCGCCTTCGTTACAGCGCTGGCCGCGGTAGCCTTCGGCAAAAGTTCCCGCGGTCTCGGGGGCGCAGTGAGTCCAGAGGAAGAGGCCGTTGGCCACCTTGGGGAACTGCTCGAGGAGCCGCCACGGCTCGGGCAGATGGTAGAGCAATCCGGAGCAAAAAATAGCGTCGAAGTGGCCAAACTGGGTGAGGTCGATCTGCTCGAGATTGGCCTGCACAAATTCGATCTTCTGAACCTGAAGAAGATCCTGCACCACCCTGGCCCGGGTGACATTGGCCGCGCGACCTTCGATCCCCAGCACTTGTTCGACCCCGGGTCGTTGCGCGAGGCCGATGGTGTGGCCGCCTTCCAGCGATCCCAACTCCAGGATGCGGCGGGCCCCGGGGAAAAACTCCCAGAAAAGCTCGAGCCGGTGATCGTTAGGCGCGTCGAAGGTTCCACCGTAATCCTCGCCGCCGATGCGGAAGCGGGTGACCCAGGGGGCGTGTTGGGCAAAGGCTGCGGCCACCTTTTGATCGGACATGGACCGACTGTAGCGCGCAGGGCGGCGACGGTAAACGCCCGGCTGAAATGCGGGCGCGGTCGCGCTATGCTCGGGCCGTGCATGAGCTCGCGGTCGATCAGCTGCCCTCGCATCGGTTCGATCCGGTGCGTTACGGCCTGGGCGCCTGGACGGACAATATCTTTTTCGCCTGTGATCTGGTGGCGCAGTTGCGGCCGCGATGCCTGGTCGAGCTGGGCACGGATCGCGGGGAAAGTTATTTCGCCTTTTGCCAGTCGGCCCTGGAAAGCGAGACCGGCACCGAGTGCTTTGCGATCGATCATTGGCAGGGCGACACGCACGCCGGGAGTTATGACGAGACCACTTACCGTGAGGTCGCGGCGCACAATCGTGCTCGTTATGCGGCTTTCTCTACTTTGATCCGCTCGACTTTTGACCAGGCGCTGGAACGCTTCGCGCCGGAGAGCATCGATCTCCTTCATATCGATGGTCACCACACCGAGGAGGCGGCGCGGCACGATGTCGATTCGTGGCTGCCGAAGCTGCGACCGGGCGGCATTTTGCTCATGCACGATGTGGTGGTGCGCGGGCGCGGCTTTGGCGTCTGGAAAGTCTGGGCCGACCTGGGCACGCGAGGGCGCAGCTTCACTTTCGCCAGTGCGCCCGGGTTCGGGATGTGGGAGAAACCGCCGGCGGGTGATCTGCCGCCGCTGTTGGAGACATTGTTCGATGCGCCTAACGAAGCGCAGGCGCGGCTGCTCGAGCATTATCGGAGCTGTCAGGCGGTTTTGCAGGCCCGGGTGGCGGAGCAATGGCGCGACGGCTCGATCCGTTTGGCGCCGATGGCGAGCCAGACCGTGATTCAGGTCTTCTGGACGAACGACGGGACTTTCTCGGAAGAGAACGCGGCGGATCTGCGGATCGGGCATGGGGAATGGAAAGAGGTCGCCTTGCCGTTGCCGGCGAATGCGCTGGTCGATGCGTTGCGGATCGATTTCTACAGTGCGCTGACTCGGATCGAGATCGGCGCGATCGAAGTGACCGCGGCGGATAGCGAAGTGATCTATGCGGCAGAGGAAGCCCAGGCGTTCGAGTCGATCGCATTGTTAGGCGATGTGGCGCGTCGGTCGCTCGAGCCGTTTGTGGTCGAGGTGACCGGGGTCGATCCGCAGTTGCATCTGCCGGTCTTCCAGAAGCCAAGAGACGGCCTAACGATCCAGCTGCGCCTGCGAGTGAACGGGTTGTAGGGCGGGCGCTTCGCCTGCCGCGTTTCTGAATCTGGGCAGGCGGAGCGCCCGCCCTACAAGGCGTCGCGGAGCGGGCGGGTGAGGTCGCCTTTCACCCGGTCGAGGATGCCGTTGACGAAGCGGCCGGAATCGGGGCCGCCGAATTCCTTGGCCAGCTCGATCGCTTCGTTGATCGAGACCACGGGCGGGATGTCGTCGCGATAAAACATCTCGTAGATGCCGAGCCGCAGGACGTTGCGATCGACCGCAGAGATGCGGCCAAACTCGTAATTCTCGCAGTAGCGGGTGATGCGTTCGTCGATCTCCGGCAGATGCTGGAGCATCCCTTCGATCAGCGGCTGGGCGAATTGTTGCACGTTGCTTTTCGCCGGGCACATGGCCCAGAAATCGTCGATCGTCTCCGGTGCGTCGCCGCCCTGGAGGTCGCGCCAGAAATGATATTGAAGCGCGGAACGGCGCGCGGCGTGTCGTTTCCCCATACTACTTGCGTAAATCGGCCAGCAGGTTCGCCATTTCAAAGGCGGCACGGGCGGCTTCGGTGCCGCGGTTGATCTCGTCTTCGAGGCAGCGTTTCCGGGCCTGCTCTTCGTTGTTCAAGGTGAGGACGGCGTTGATCACCGGCAGGCCGTGTTCGATCGCGATCTGCTGCAAAGCCTGAGTAACGGAAAGCCCGAGGTGCTGGGCGTGCGCGGTCTCGCCCTGCAGGATGACGCCGAGGGCGACGATGGCATCGGCGTTTTCCTGCCGGGCCAGCTCCTGCACCACCACCGGGATTTCAAAAGCGCCTGGGACGTGGTGTAGAGCGACCTGGGAAGACGGCGACAGAGCGCGCAGCTCGTCCGTGCAATGCGTGGTCAATCCCTGCACGTATTTGGCGTTGAACTGGCTCGCCACCAGCACGAACCCGCGCTTGACGTTGTTGACCCGCGGACGCGGCGGAACGAATTGCGACATGATGGAATGACTAACGAGCAAAGGCCAAGGACGAAGGAACGAGGAAGCCGCCATGACGATGAGGCGTTTGCCCTTCACCAGGAGGAATTGCTTCGGTCACTTGGAAGTTCGTCATCATAACAAGTGCCCCATCTTCACTCGTTTGGTTTCGAGATATTTGGCGTTATGCGGGTTCGGCTCACTGCGGATCGGCACCTGTTCGACCATCTGGATGCCGTAGCCTTCGAGGCCGACCACCTTCTTCGGGTTGTTGGTCAGGAACCGGAATTTGCGCACCCCGAGATCGTAGAGAATCTGGGCGCCGATGCCGTAATCGCGCAGATCGCCGGCGAAGCCGAGCTTGGCGTTGGCCTCCACCGTATCGAGGCCCTGCTCCTGTAGTTTGTAGGCGTGAATCTTCGCCGCCAGCCCAATGCCGCGACCTTCCTGGCGCATATAGACCAGCACCCCGCCCGACTCGCTGATTTGCTGGAGGGCGGCGTGCAATTGATTCCCGCAGTCGCAGCGGCGCGAACCAAAAACGTCCCCGGTCAGGCACTCGCTGTGCACCCGCACCAGGACCGGTTTGGTTTTGGAAATCTTCCCTTTCACCAGGGCGAGGTGATGCGCCCCATCAATGGTCGAGCGGTACATGTGCAGGTCGAAGTCGCCGTAATCGGTCGGCAATTTCACCACCTGCTCGCGCTCGATCAGCTTCTCGCGCAGGCGGCGGTAGGCGATCAGGCTCTGGATGGTGCAGATGCGCAGCTTATGCTTTTTCTTGAACTGCATCAGCTCCGGCAGGCGGGCCATGGTGCCGTCGTCGTGCAGGATTTCGCAGAGCACCCCGGCCGGTTGAAGGCCGGCCATGCGAGCGAGATCGACCGCGGCCTCGGTGTGACCGGCGCGCCGAAGCACGCCGCCTTCCTTGGCCCGGAGCGGGAAGATGTGACCGGGCTGAACGAGATCTTCCGGGACCGATTTTGGCCGCGCGATGGTGCGGATGGTGGCGGCCCGATCGTGCGCGCTGATCCCGGTGGTGACCCCCTTGGCCGCATCGACCGAGACGGTGAAATCGGTTTTATACATCTCGCGGTTTTGCGCCACCATGCGCTGGAGGCCGAGCTGGTCGGCCCGCTCGGTCGAGACCGGCACGCAGATGAGACCGCGGCCGTGCAGGGTCATGAAATTTATTGTCTGCGGCGTGGCTTTCTCCGCCGCCATGATGAGGTCGCCCTCGTTTTCGCGGTCGGCATCGTCGGTCACGATGACGATTTTGCCAGCCGCGAGGTCGCGCAGCACATCGTCAATGGTGTCGAATTGAAAGGCTTCCGGCGCCTGAATGATCACCCGCTACCATTGCGTCAGGCGCCACGCTCGGCAAGCGGCGGCGGTGGAGTGGGGGAGCGATTTCCCATCCCTCCAACACGCCGCCATTCCCTCACTCCCTCCTGCCACTGGTCGCGACGATCGCGTCGGCGCGGTAGAGATCGCGATTGCTGCCCTGGAATTCGGCTTTCAATCGCACCTGGAAATGCGCGAGATCGACCAGGTCCCAACGACTGAATTCCCAGTGACCGTTCTCGCGCGCGCCGTGCTCAAACCCCGCGACCAGATGCACCGCGTCGTCGCGCACCTTGTTAGTCGATTTCTTCGGCTCGAAATAAAACGTGCGAAAACTGCTCTCCCGGCTGCCGACGGCGTAGAGCTTTGGGTCGAGATAATAAACGCGCTTCGTTTCCTCATCGACCACGCGGAGATCGGGATAACCGGAGCGCTGCACCCGCCCCGCCGCCGTGCGCGGGAAGTCGCAGCTCAACCCCGGCGCGGCTTCGAGCAGCAGGCGCATCAGGTCTTCGAAGTGACTGCTCACCTCGTTGATCCGGGCGATGCCTTGGATCGGGCTCCCCGGCGCATTCACCTGCCGCACCACCTCGTCCAGCACCGCGCCGATCTCTTTCAGCACCCGCTGGTCAGTGGGATCCTTGGCATTCATCGCGAGAACCTTCCTGCCGGTCGTATCCCGGATCACCTCCGCGAACGGCACCCCCCGCAGTTGCGCATCCTCCCGCAGCAGCCACGGGATGAGAGTATCGACCGCCTTCTCCGTCGCAGGCTCTTTCGCCTGCAGCGCGGCGCCGCCGCAGAAGAGAGCCACACCCCCGGCGAGAACGATTCGAGCCCACATCGGGCCCCATCGAGCACCCGCCCGCCGGCCGCGTCAATCCGAAAACCGAGCTCGAGACAGCCCTCCAGCCCCGCCGGCGCGCTGGGGAAGGCAACAACTTGCCGTTCCGACGGCCTGGCACGGCGTACAATCCGCCAGAATCTCGCCGCGCGCTGTGAACAGCGACCAGCATGGCTCGACGAGGACCAGCTGAAAGCTAAGATCCGATCTAATACGAAATGAGTACCGCGGAGCTGAAGCAGATGATCGATGCGCGGATTATGGAGGAGCGTAAATGCAATCGCGGCCTACTTGTTGGATCAAATGTTCGGCGTGCCGAGTTGCGGCAAACCGCCGAGGAACTTGCTGAGTTGCAGAGGCGGCGCGCCGATTTGCTGCGGCGGTTCTTTTTATGGCCAACGTTTCATCAAGCCGCGGGAGGGACTCGACTGTGTTCAGTAAAACAGAATATCGCCGCTCGTCAGTGTGCCGCTGGCCGAGTAGCCATTGGTCATGGCGATCGAAAAGCTATCGGAAGTTCCGCCCGCTCCATTATCGGTTACACTCGCGTCGAAGTTGACCCTTTGCCCCTGCAGCTGCACGAAACCGCTAAAGACCGCCGTGTTGCCGGTAATGGTAAGGCTGGAGACCCGGCCTTTCTTGGTGCAGACACCGGCCGCGGCATCACAGATGGAGAGGTTGCCGATATAGGTGTCGTTACTTCGGCTCGCCTGGAATTGGAAGGTGACCGGGTTGCCTGCGTTATCAAAGGTGCCGCGGCCCCGAATGTTGCTCGGCAGTGAGACGGCGGAACCATAGAGCTCGCAGCTCGCCAGCCAATCCACGCCGCCGCCAAATTTGCCGCCTGCCGCGAGCACGCTGCCATCGGGAAGAAGCGTGGTGGTAAGAGAACTGCGCGCTTGATTGAGGCTGCCCGTGAGCGACCAGGTACCCGACGCTGGGTCGTAAAGCTCGCTGGTCACCAGGCTCGATCCGCCGGTCACCAGCACCTGCCCGTTGGGAAGGAGTGTGGCCGCGTGATCCGTCCGAGCGTTGTTAAGGCTGCCCGTCTCGGTCCAGACGCCGGTGGCTGGGTCGTAGAGCTCTGCGGTGGCGAGCGCGGCATTACCCGTCGTCCCACCTGCGATCAGCACTTTGCCATCGGGCAGCAGAGTCGTGGTGTAGTTGTAACGCGCCGTATGAAGATCACCGGTCAGCCTCCAGACGTTGGTGGTGGGATTATAAACCTCGCAGCTTTTGAATGGAGATCCAAATTCACCGCCCCCCGGGACCAGCACTTTGCCATCTGGAAGCAGCGTGCCCGTCACCCCGAATCGAAACTCGTGCATGTTACCGGTGCTTGCCCACGTATTCGTGGCAGGGTTGTACAGTTCCGCCGGAAAACTTCCCGATCCCCCGGCCACGAGCACGTTGCCGCTCGGCAGGAGGACAGCCGCATGTGAGCTCCGCGCGTTGAACATGCTCGCGGCCGGAGTCCAAACTCCGGTCGCCGGATCATAAATTTCCACCGTCTTGATACTAAAGGAGCTAGGGCCGCCGACGCCGCCCGCGACCATGATCCTGCCGTCCGCCAAAGTCGTTGCACTGGGAGAAGACCGTCCCTCCGCGAGGCTTCCCGTGGGCGACCATTGCCCTGCAGTGGGATCGTAAATTTCGCAAGTCGGAATCCAAGTAACGAAACCTTGTCCCCCGGCAACCAGCACTCTACCGTCGGCCAGGGAAGTGGCCGTGTGATAATATCGGCCGCCGCTGAGATCATTCGTATAATCCCATTCCCCGGGAGCGGCGACACAAGGCCGGCCCACCAGCGCGGCACATGTGAGTAGGAGGCAGAATGTCAGGCGTGTTGCAGTTTTCATAGTGTTTGTTGTCTCGGCGGGATTGGCTGAGTTGTTTATTGAATTTGAATGCCGCCGCTGGTCAGCGTGCCGCCGGCGGAATAGCCGTTGCTCAGAGTGATGTTGAAGGTGTCGGAGGTGCCGTCGCTGCTGCCATCGGTCACGGTGACGTTGTAGGTCACTCGGGTTCTGTCATCCAACCGTGCGTTGCCGGTTAAAGCGGCGCTGGTTCCGGTAAAGGTGAGGGTGCGGACCTTGGCTCTCGCGAGGGAAATGCCAGCCGCCAAGGGGAAGACCAGTGGGCGGGGAAGGATCATGGCCAACCGGCGGGAGCCCTCCGGCACAGCGCCGCTCCCGCGCGGGCGGGTGCTGGTTAGAGAAGAAGCGAGAGCGGCGAACGGGGCCATTTGTATAACGCGATTATTACGTAACCAAGCCGGCCGGTGACAAGAAAAAAAACGCAGCCGGGGGAATCCGTGGGCCGTGTTTCTACGTTTGATCTTATAACCCGAGAGTCTCCCTGGTTGCTGGTAAGGGCCAAGGATGCCGACGAAGGCGCGGCGCTATAACTGTAGGGCTAGGTGTCTCAGCGGACGGTCTGCACCCATGCGCCGGCCCCGTTGCGCGCGATTGGACCTTCCAAAGAGCGGCCACGCGATCGAATCTCTCACGATTGAACCGTCCGAAGGGGCGACGATGCAATCCGTGGCTTGAGGTCAAAGCACGGGGGGTTGCGGGCGCCTTCTCCCTTGTTCGAAGTGGGCGGCGCAGGGTAATTTGAGTCATGAGCCTGGCTGAGATCGAGGAAGCAGTAAAAACCCTGGCGCCGGAAGAGCTCGCGAAGCTCGCGGCGTTTGTGGCGCGACAGGATAATCTCGCCTGGGACGCCGAGATCGACCGCGACTTTTCGCCTGCTGGCAAATACGCTGCCGGCCTGGAAAAGATCGACGGGGAGATCAAGGCTGGAAAATTCGAACCCATGCCGTGAAGTCGCATGCGCTGGCGTCGTTCTGGCAGTGTTACAACGCTTTGCCTGAGCAGGTGCAACGACTCGCGAAAAAGAATCTCGCGCTCTTTGAATCCAATCCAAGCCATCCCTCGCTAGGATTCCAGAAGAAGGGTGGCGTCCATACGGTGGAAGTTGGCCGAGCTACCGTGCGATCGCGCGGGAGCGCGACGGTGACTTCTACTGGTTTTGGATCGGCACGCACGAGGAATATAATCGGTTCAAGTTCTGATCCGCGTCGTAATGGCTGCGAAGCCCCCGGCGAGAACGATTCGAGCCCACATCCCACCCCATCGAGCCTAGGCCCGCCGGCCGCGTCAATCCCAAAACGGAGCGACTCCAGCCTTCCAGCACGGCCGGGGCGACATCGGGTAGGCACCCCCGCGGCGTCCCGACGGCCGGGACGGTGTGGGAACCGGTAACCTTGTCGTTTGGACGGCTCCGGAGGCATGGGAACGCGTCCCCACGGCGTCAGAGCGGCTCTGGAGACAAGGAAACGCGTCCCCACGGCGTCAGACCGGCTTCCGGAGGCAAGGAAACGCGTCCCCACGGGTCAGGACGGCTCCAGAGGCATGGAGACGCTTCCCCACGGCGGCGGGGGAGGTTTAAGCTTACTTTCGACACTGATGTGCAGCCCGCGACAACTGGAAAGTTGGCATCAACGGCCGAGTCGAGTATCGATAGCTCTGATCCCGGAACGCTCCCCGTGACCCCGGAACGCTCCCCGGAGATAGTGCCAGTCCCGGCGGAAACAGCGCAGACGCGCCGCCGGTCTGGAGAGATCAGGGAGCCGCGCCCGAACCCGTCCATCGCAACCGCCCCACCCTTCCCGCCGTTCCCGCGCCTATCACACGGGTGAAAGCGGGCTACAAATTACTAAAATAGAAAAAACATTAAAAATGTCTTGACGCCGTCTATCCGCTCACCCGAAATGCCCCCCAGAACCAACGATGGAGAAAATAAAATAAAACAATGAAAACGATTCCCGCCCGGACAAATGGCATGGCCCTCATCGCCATCATGATTTCACTTTTTGTCAGCGCCGCATTTGCCCAAGCCCCCAATGTAGCGACCGCGGATCCTGATCCAGAGGCCACTGCGACCCCGGAGGCAAGCCCCGAGGCCACTCCTCTGCCGCCTCCTGCCGGATTCGGAAGCGGAGACATTTCTCCAACCGAAAATACTGACGTCTCGACCATGATCACTACCGGGTGCGGATACGACGCCTGGACCGGTGCGGTAATGCGGACGGTGACCGACATTGAGGTCCCGGGTGCTGCTAGCTCCCATGGTTTGAAAGTCGTGCGGACCTACACCTCTTCGACCGGTATCGGCTGGTCGCTCTCCTGGCAATGGCAGATCCACGCTCGCCCATTCACCAACGACGGCAGTTACATGGTGAATTTCCCGGACGGGCGTGCTGAGCAATTTTATCCACCATCGATTCCCGGAGAGACCGCCTACCGAGCTGGCCGCGCTACGAGGGACCGTCTTTTTATCAACAGCCCGGGTAGTTCCAACCGGTCGGCCGACCTCTACATGGAGGATGGAAGCCATGTCCATTTTAGCTGGGTCATCGACAATTCTAGCAACGAAGACTATCTAATTGACTATTTTGCTCCGGAGTCTTTTACCGACCCCTATGGCCAGGTCACTACGCTGATTTATTCCACCTACATCCCAAATGATGCTTTCGCCAAACACCTCACCAAGGTCATCGACCCAAGCGGTCGCTCTCTCACTTATAACTATGATCCGTTATATCCCGGCCGGCTCGCCAGCATCACAGCGAGCAACGGGCAGTCAGTGACTTACGCCGGCTTTCTCGACAGTTTGCCATCGGCGACCTACAACGACGGCACTGCAGCCCTCTATACCTACGGCGAGACTACTTACAAAAATAACAAATGCCCTCAGAATACGTGCCATCCCTATAAGCTCTTCACGGCCAGTGATGTCCGCCTCGAAGGGCCTATGCGCGCGATCATGTATACCTACCAATCGAACGCTGAGTTCCAAGGGGAGGTGTCCCAGGAGCAACATCCCTCTGGACTGGAGGTCTCGAAGTTTGTCTCTACTAATGGGCGCGGCTCCAGCCAAGCGACAAACACTGAATTTCGTGGTGATGGGCCTAGCCGCACCTTTTCGATGACCCGTAATGGCAAAGTGACGCTGCTGAAAGAAAAGTCGGACTTTCGCGGCGTGATCGAGAGCTACCAATACGATAGCAACCTTAATCTCTCGCATCTGACCGACCGCAATGGCCATACGACTGATTTCACGAATGAGCCTATCCTGGGGCGGCCCTTGGTCGTCACCCATCCAGGATGTGACTTCACGTGTGGCAGCTCCTACCCCAGTACCACGCGCTCCTATATTTACTCCGATTCGGCGAATCCCTATTACATCTCGTCGGTCAAGGACGATCGCAACAATCCCACCACCTACCAGCGCGATCCTACCTACCATCGCATTACCGAAATCGATTACCCCGACGGCGGCACGGAGACCTTCCTCTACAACGCCAAGGGGCAAGTAACGCGGCACAAGCGGCAGAATGGCGCCTACGAATTCTTCGACTATGATGCGACCTGGCGGCTGGTCGTAAAATGGAACCCGGTTGCCTCCTCGATCCATCCTCCCTCCTCCAGTCCGCTCAAGACCACCTACGAATACTACGAGCCACCTCACCCTTGGGGGGATAGGGTTTTGAGGGTCACCGATGCCCGCGGTAACCGTACCGAGTACGAATACGATAAGACTTTCGATGCGAACGGCGCGCAGACCAACACTCCGTGTCCCGGGCGTGGCCTGATCACCAAGATCAGCTATCCCGACGATAAACATGATGGCACCTATCCCAACGGCACCTCGATGTCGTACGTTTACGATGTTTACGGCAACCTGCTCACCGAAACGCAGGATCAACTGGGCGAGACTACGAAGTACACCTACGACGAGTATAACCGCCTCAAGACAATGAGGGTGCCGCCGTCGGATGCGATTCCCAGTCAGCGGCCCACCGTTTATGATTATACGCCAAACCGGGCTGATCCTCCAAACGGCATCAATCCGCTCTCTCATACCAGCAATTCCGTCTGGCACGAAACCTCTCCCTCTCTGGTCGTAACCACCAGGGTGTTCGATGAAAACTTCCGGCTTAGCAGCGAGACAGTGGGCAGCCAGGACCCAACCGTGGCCGCGACAAGCTATTATGGCTACGACGGCGTGGGCAACTGCACTTATGTGACTGATCCCCGTGGGAGCGGCCCGCAAGATGCGACCTATACGACGTACACCGATTACGACACGCGCAATCGTAAGACGCAGGTACGGCCGCCTCTGCCGCCTAATGGAGTCGCTGAGAACACGCAATGGGAATATGATCCCAATGGCAATATGACCAAAGAGGTGCGGCCTGATCTTACGGTTGAGACCCGGGATTACGACACAATGAATCGCATGATCCGCGACACGTTGCCAAAAGAGCCCGGTGATCCCGTTGTAACTGCCACCACTCTGCTCGATTATTATCCCGCAGGCACGCTCAAGACGGTGACCGACGCGAAGAGCCGGGTGACGACGTTTTTTTATAACGAGAACGATCTCAAGAGCCAGATGAACTATCCGCCCAATGGCCAGGGAATATTCGACTACGAGGCCTACGAGTACGACGGAAACTATAATCTCATCAATCGGCGTGCTACCTCGGGCATTTACCAGGTTTTCGAATATGACCCGCGCAACCGCCAAAGCCGGATGGGCTGGTTTGATGGCAAGACGACCTCAACTGCCGCCCACCTCTGGGCCAACGGCTACTACGACAACACCTATGCCTACGACGCCAGCGGGCGCATGACTACTGCCGCTAATGCCAATAGTACAGTGACCCGCCAATGGGACCAAGCAAGCCGGCTTCTTACCGAGAAGCAGACTTTTAGCAATACGAGCTTCAACGGTCCGCTCTTAAAATACTTCTATCGGCACGACGGAAAGGTTAGCAGGCTCTACGTCGGGCCGGGTGAGACGTATGATTTTCTTCTCGGCTACGATGGGCTGGCCCGGCTCTCGACCCTTACCTACAACCCCAATACCTACTTCGATCATGAATATGCCTACGATCGTGCCTCCAACGTGATCAGCCGCATGAACAATCTCAACGGGACCAACATCATCCTGGAAAGAGACAATTTGAATCGAATCACCGCCCGCACGATCAACATTCCGGGCGCGACCTTCTCGCGCGAAGTATATGGCTTTGACGCGCGGGATCGGGTGGTGGACGTACGGCGGGATGAAACCCTCACCAACGACCACTTTGGCTACAACCAGATGGGCGAGATGACACTGGCGGAATATGGCACCGCGGTTACTCCGTCTCCGACGCCATCGATCACCCCTACCCCTACCCCTACCCCTACAGCCACACCTACTCCAACGCCGACTCAGGTGGCGCCGATATACATTTACGACCTAGGCTACCAGCAGGGAGACCCAATGCGGGTCTATATGGAGACGACGCCTGACGCGCGAATACTTTATACCCAAGGGTTCACTTGCCCGAACGACCCGACCTACGATGAAAACGGCGATCCTACCGGGGAGACGAAAGATTACGCGGTAGATCCACCATATATCCCTGTGGGGCAGGTAAACCTGTTCTCTGCCATCGGCCTTAAAGACGGGCTGGCCCCTTCCGAGATCAATGCCTGCTTCTCCGACGACAATGTGCAACAGCGCCCGGCGGATGGCCCGGCGCGAACCGTCACCTACCAGTGGGATAAGGTGGGAAATCGCGGTAACATCAGCGACAGCGCGGTGAACGGCGGCGCTGTGCAACCCTACACCAGCAACAACCTCAACCAATACAAGCAAGTGAACGGGCAAAGTGTGTTGCACGAACCGGCGCACGGGCTCTCGAGCTACGATGGAGTGATCTACTCGTATGTGGGCGACACCTATCTGGCCCAGGCCAGCGCCGGGCCCAGCATCTACACCCTCTATTACGATGCCTTGGGCCGTTGCGTGAAACGGGTGCGCTCGGAGATGGGGGTGGAGACGACGACTTATTACCACTTCGATGGGGACCATTGGATCCTGGAGTATCGGCCCGATGGCACGGTGCAGAGCAATATCCTCTACGGCAACGGGGTGGATGAGATCATCGGGCGGCACAACGAAGAATCGGGCGTGGCCACGAACTATAACCAATGGCCTTACCCCGATCGCAACAACAACACCAGCGTGGTGACGGGCGATGGCGGCACGCTGCTGGAATATTACCGTTACGACGCCTTTGGCCAGCCGACCATCTATGACCCGGCCACCGACGCCATCCGCACCACCAGCGCGATCGCCAACCGTTTCCTCTTTACCGGGCGGGAATGGAACCCAGCGCAGAAGTTCTACGAATACCGCAACCGCGCCTACAGCCCCAGCCTGGGCCGCTTCATGAGCGAGGATCCAAAGGGCTTTGACGCCGGCGATTATAATCTCTATCGCTATGTCGGCAATGATCCGTTGGATCGAAGCGATCCGATGGGCCTATATTCATGGGGGGAATTTGGAACAGACGTTGCTAAGGGAACGGGATACGGACTGACTGGTGCTGCTATCGTTGCATTTGCGCCGGAAGAGGCAGCAGGCGTACTCATTGCCGCCGGCGCATACGGCTTATACAAGACGGGGCAAACATTGCTTAATCCAAACGTAAGCAAGGACGAAAAGATATCGCTCAGCGTTCAAACCGCCGTTGGTGTTGGAGTTGGTGGACTGGCCAGCCGCGGGATGTCGAGCGTAGCTGCAGGAGAGGGAGCCGCGATCAAGTTCTCGATACCATCGAAAATTGCGGGACAAATGGAGGATCGCGGGTGGACTTCCAACTCGCTCAACAGCACGATCAATCGCCCGAGTCTTACCGCCGAAGCCACTAACAAGGCGACTGGTGGAGGCGCGACAGCTTACTTTAACCGAGATGGCTCTTATGTTGTGCGGGATAATGCGACGGGCAAAATAATTCAAGTCAGCGACCGTAATGATCCAAATTGGAAACCTGATAGCTCAATCAAGTTACCACAAGCGCGATCGAAGTAGATGAATCCGATCATAGCATCATTTCAGGACAGCGGTACAAAGCCCGGTGGTTCCTTGTATTTCAGGCCGACTGACGCGATACGCGTAATAGAGGCGCTCCGAGCCGCCAACGTCCGAATTCTCGGGCTAGATGCAGTTAGAATAGGCAAGGATTATACACAACCCTCGATGGAAGACAGCATTGATTTTTCCGAACGAGAAGGAGGCTGCTGGCAAGAAGCAAGAGATTTTTTGTCACAAAAACTGGGAAGCGAATTTAGGTTTGAGGTAATAGCGGAAGATTGATCTTGACTCGACGAAGTAACTCGTCGGCGTCATCGCCCAAGGCAGCGATCACGCTTAGCGATTAGATAGTCGAATCGAGGGAAATCCGGGGTCAGCTCTATAATTTCGCTCTTGCGGTGGCGGACGTGGGCTGATTAGACTCGCGCTCGCGATGGCTCGAAAAGCACGCGTGGGGGCTGACTGACGGGGTCGGGGCTGACTGACGGGGTCGTGTCTATACATCTGACATTTGAGCGGAGCACCTCAGCGACAGCGCGGTGAACGGCGGCGCTGTGCAACCCTACACGACCAATAACCTCAACCAATACAAGCAAGTGAACGGGCAAAGTGTGTTGCACGAACCGGCGCACGGGCTCTCGAGCTACGATGGAGTGATCTACTCGTATGTGGGCGACACCTATCTGGCCCAGGCCAGCGCCGGGCCCAGCATCTACACCCTCTATTACGATGCCTTGGGCCGTTGCGTGAAACGGGTCCGCTCGGAGATGGGGGTGGAGACGACCACTTATTACCACTTCGATGGCGACCATTGGATCCTGGAGTATCGGCCCGATGGGACGGTGCAAAGCAATATCCTCTATGGCAATGGAGTGGACGAGATCATTGGACGGCACAACGAAGAATCAGGCGTAGCGACCAGCTACAACCAATGGCCTTACCCCGACCGGAACAACAACACCAGCGTGGTGACGGGCGACAACGGCACGCTCTTGGAATATTACCGCTACGACGCTTTTGGCCAGCCGACCATCTATGACCCGGCTACCGACGCCATCCGCACCACCAGCGCGATCGCCAACCGTTTCCTCTTTACCGGGCGGGAATGGAACCCAGCGCAGAAGTTCTACGAATACCGCAACCGCGCCTACAGCCCCAGCCTGGGCCGCTTCATGAGCGAAGATCCCAAGGGCTTCGATGCCGGCGATTACAATCTCTATCGCTACGTCGGCAATGATCCACTCGATAAGACGGACCCCATGGGGTTGTACATCGAATACACTGCTGGGAACAAAAAATTCTGGGACTCATGGAAGAAGCAATTCGAAAGCAAATGGAAAGACTCGGGATTCAGAGACTGGTGGAACAAGGCGGCAAGCAGCGGGGACGCTGTTTATGTTGCCGGACCAAAGGGTCAGCGTGGGTCAGCACCACCATGGAAATCACGTGGGTATCCAGCAGAATCGGCGTTACCTCACACAATGCGACGAGCAACTGATGGTCGAGTCGCCAGCCAGCGCGCTCAAGAAGTTAGGGACAACGGACAAGATAAAGGAGTGAATTTAACTCACTACGGCTATCCGGGTGATAATACCCCTGACAACAACTCAAGACTAGGCCTTGGGACCAAAAACAACATATTAAATCCGGATTCGGTTGCGTTACAGCCTGAAAACGTTCGAGGTGTGCCATTTGGCGCGCCGGTCCAGGTTAATGGCCATTTCATTGGCTATTACCATGACCAGACTGCGCCGCGGTTGGATAACGGTCCTAGGGTTGATGTTTACGATCCAAGTAACAGTTTTAGATAATCGGAGGTTGCTAAATGCATGCGGCAAAAAAGGCCGGATCGATCTGGGTAACCAAGCTCATCCTTGGCACACTATTCATTTCGGCAGCACTCGGCGGAAGAGATGAGAAACAAGGTGCCCCAGTGGGTGTAACCGTGATCAAGGTTCCGTCAGCCGCCGATTCTGTTTTACTCCCAACCGGTAATATTCGAGTTACTTTTGCCGATGGTCATTCAAAGGTGATCACGAGCGACGGGAACTCTACGCTGCCAAAAATCTCACGCGATGGAAAGGTTGGTTGGCTCCGAGTGGACAAGAGCGATGTTGATCTAGCCAAACAAACACGTGCCGGCGTCGATGCCGTAGTCATACTGACGCGGGGAGGGGAAACAAAAGAGTTTCTTCCTGATCCTGAGGCGCCTTTCATCGGCAAATGGGGATTTGCCGACAATGATACGGCGATCACAATCCAATCCTCCGCGTATCACGGCCCGCGCCATTACATCAAATATGACCTCAAGACTCACAAGGTGAAGGACGAGATCGAGATGTATGTGCCGTACGAACAGCTCCCGTCTTGGGCGAAACGGATCTCGGATGAGCCCGCCAGCAAATGATGGCCCGGAGGAAGCGGATCGAGCAGGCGTTAGGGCGAAGCGGATGGAAGCGGATGGGGTCGGGGGAGCGGGTCTTGGGGTGGAGGGGATCTCGGGGTCGCGGGGGATGGAGCGGATCTCGGGGTCGCGTCTCAACAATTTAACATTTTGCTTTCGACAAGCGGCGTCATCGCCCAAGGCTGCGATCACGCCTAACGGTAAGAGCTAGCGCAGCTTTGCTGCAGTAAAGGGATCGGCATCGCGGCCACCCCTTGGGCAAAAGACCCTCCAAAGAAGCCCACTCCGCCGTCTGTCACGTCCGCTGCTTGCACGAGAAATCATACAATGGGCGGTGAGGCAAAGTGCCGCCCTGGTCATTCGCGTCTAAGGCGGCTCATGTCTTCTGCCGCTCTCCTTGCAGGAGGCCTCCGGCAGAGGCGGTGCGTTCCGGCTCGTGCCTCACCTCCACCCACGTTTACCTCACCGCGCATTGTATGATCTAGTGCGGGAGCAGCGGGCGCGCCAGCCGGCTCCGGGGGCAAAGACACCCAGCCCAAGGCGGCGGCCGCGCTGCCGTTGGCAGTGGCGTCGTCGTTGTCGCCGCCGAAGAGATCACGAGCGCGAGTCTTGCGAGTGTGCGGAAGTTTTAGCGCGGGGCGGGCGGGCGTGGCCGTGCGGGGCATGGCGAGCTAACGCCCACCATGCCCGCCACGTGGCCCCCGCCCGCCCTGGCCTGGTGCTGCGCCCAATCGCTAACGCTCCGGCTGCGCACGCGCTCGGCTAACGCCTCGCTCAGGCCCCCGCGAACAGGGACGGGCCAGAAAAGAGAAGAAGAAAAGATCGTCTCTAACGAGACGACACTCCACGCAACGCAGTTCGCGTCTCGAGCTGCGTTGTCGAAGCTGCCTAACGACGGCTAGGGAAGGAAACTCAGCTGCCGTTGACTCCGCGTGCAATCAAAATGTCGCCCACGACATCAACGATCAGGGAATCGGGGTCAGAGCTAACTATGGACACTGGTTGAATCACACGACCGCTGTCTCCTCTTTTTATGGTCCGAGGAGGTGTGCCACTACATTCGACATTCCAGCCCAGTAGCCCCGCTTGTTTATTCGTGAGGGCTAAGGGGTCGACTGAGGCGTGGCGCACTGTAGGCTCGCTATCTCGGCGGAAGGTCTGCGGAGACGATGGAGGCTCGCATCGATCTCGGTAAATCAGGGCGGGCGGTTCAATCCACTTCGTCGGATGGGAGCTGCGGCTGGCGGCGGCCACCGAGCGCAAAAGGCAGGTAGAGAATCCCGAAGAAGAGCAGCGCGAGGCCTTCCAGCTCCAGGATGTAGAGCCAGCGGATGTCGGAGAGATAGTCGAGGAGGGAGGCAACGACGGGTTTGTGAAGGAGGAAGCCGTAGTTCACCCCAGTGAGGTGATCGACCAGCAACGTTAGCCCCAGGTAGAGCTGCGACCAGGCCAGAGTGCGGCCGACTGAGCCGAGGGTGGGACGGAAGCGGCGCGCGACCAGCAGATAGATGACGCCGGCCACGATCCCGCCGTGCCCGAGGAAAAAGCTGATCGCGCGGATATCGGGGAAAGTGACATGGAGATTTGGAGTAAGAATGGCCTGGAAAGTCCCGCCGATGCCCCAGAAATAGGAAAGCTCGGTCCAGCCGCGGCTGCGGGTGAACAGGGCGACGATGATGGTGACCATGGCCCAATCGCAAAGCTGAAAGGGCAGCGCCTGTTGCCAGACGAAAAGGTGATGCTGCCAAAGGTAGATGCCGTAGCCGGCGTAATTGGTCGCGAGCAGCGAGGCGAGACAGAAGGCGATGGCGAGATCGAGGCGACGCGAACCGCTTCGCCGCACCGCCAAGCCGAGGGCGAGGGGCAGACTAACAATCAAAAAGATCGCAAAAAGATGCGCCGGACCGAAAACCTGAAAAACGGGAGCGGGATGCATGACCTGGAGACGCTTCGCGCGGCGACGCGCGAGCGCCAGGTGATCAGCTTAACAGCGCTCGGCAAAGGAGAGCAACGCCGAGCGCGGGCCGGCGCCGGGAGAATGCGGGCGGGTTAATCCTGCGGCGATATTTTTCCGGCCCCGGTGACCTTCTTTTCCACCACTTTGGGATTGCCGCTGTAAGTGACTTTTCCCGCGCCGGTGATGGCGGCTTTGAGCGACTCGGCAGCGAAGACTTCCGCTTTGCCGGCGCCGGTGACGGAGAGTTCCACCGCGCTGGTTTGCAACGATTCGGCCCGCAGTTGGCTGGCGCCAGTGAGGCTGGCGACGAGGCGATCGACCCGGCCTTCGAGGGTGACCTTGCTCGCGCCGCTGGTGTCGAGGGTAAAGCGGTCGCCGCTCAGCGGCCCCGCTTCCAGCCGCAGAGCGCCGCTTAATTCCGCTCCGCTCAGCGACGAACTGGTGATGACGATCTTGATCCCATCGCTCGGGGCGATGGTGTCGTGGATCTCGATCTTAAGCACGTTGCCGCTCACTCGCGTCTCGATATGCGAGAGCAGGTTTTCATCCGTAGTCACAGTGAGCGAGGGCGTGCCGGGCCGCCAGGTGATCTCGTAGAAGCCGCCGGCATCGATGCGGACGAAATCGGTCACCGGGCGGGTGTCGGTTTTGAGATTGCCGTTGCCACGGATGCCGCGCCAATCGCAGCCGGTGGAGAGAAGGACGAGGAGCGCGAGGGCGGCGAGGAAGTGCTTGTTTTTCATGGTTGATCTCTTTCTTGGGATGCGGTCAGGAGCCGATTTGGATTCAAGAAACTCGGGCGGATGCGGGCGGAGACTTCGATTCCAGCATGAGCACAAGCACGAGGAGGAGTCGAGCCTGGAGTGCGAGATCCTCTAGCAGGAAGTCGGGATGCGCTGGGCCAGTGCGACCCCATGGGGAATGGCGCCGGCGACAAAGCCGAGACATTCCACCGCACCGCTCGGTTTGCCGGGCAGGGCGAGGACGAGCGAACGCTCCACCACCGCGGCCAGGTTGCGCGAGAGGATGGCGTTAGGCGTGATTTTCATCGATTCCGCCCGCATCACTTCGCCAAAGCCGGGCAGTTCCACCCGCATGATGCCGCGAATCGCTTCCGGGGTGATGTCGCGGGCGGCGATGCCGGTGCCGCCGGTGGTGAGGATAAGGCCGCAATCCTGGCTAACGAACGAGCGAATGGTGGCTTGGAGTTGCTCCAGATCGTCCGGCACGATCGCTTCGGCGAGGACGTTCCAGGCATTTTTCTGGGCAAATTCTTTCAGGGCGGGACCGCCGAGGTCGTCGTATTCGCCGCGGCTGGCGCGATCGGAAACGGTGATGATGCCGACGGTGATCTGCATCGTTAGGCGGGGGAGACGACGGCGGATTTGGTTTTGCGCAAGAGAGCGATGTCGCCGATCCGCATCTGTTTATCGACCGCCTTGCACATGTCGTAGATGGTCAGAAGCGCGACCGCGACGCCGGTGAGAGCTTCCATCTCGACTCCGGTCTGGGCGGTGGTGCGGGCGGTGCAGGTGGCTTCGACGCCGATCGCGTTAGTCGTTAGGTCGATCTCGAGGTGGGATAAACCGAGGGTGTGGCAGAGCGGGATGAGCTGGGCCGTTTGTTTGGCCCCCTGGATGCCGGCCAGGCGGGCGGTGGCAAAGACGTTGCCCTTGGCGATGCGATCCGAGGCGATGAGCTCGAGGGTGGCCGGTTGCAGCTCGATCCTTCCGCTCGCGATCGCTTCCCGATGGCTGAGCGGTTTGGCCGAGACGTCGACCATCCGGGCGCTGCCGTCGCTGGCGATGTGGGTCAGTTCCTTCATTCGTTAGCCGCCGATCGCCACCATCTTGCGGCCCGGCTGATAGGTGGTGCGAAAATCGTGCTGCTCCGGTTTGCGTTCGACCACGTCGAGGAAGAACTGGCGCAGCTCGTCATCGCTCGCGCCGGCCCGGAGCGGCTTCATGATGTCGAACTCGAGATAGCTGCCGAGGCAGGGGCGCAGCTTGCCGTCGCAGGTCAGGCGCAGCTTGTTGCAGCTCTCGCAGAAATGAAGGTTGGTCATCGCGCCGATGAAGCCGACGCGCTGTTCGCGGCCCGGGATTTGGTAGTAGCTGGCCGGCCCGTTGGTCTTGAATTCCGGCCGCGGAATGAGCGAGCCATATTTCGCTTCGAGGGCGCGTTTGGCTTCCGCGATGGGGAAGAAATTGTTCTCGGTCAAAACCTCCAGGGTGCTGACCGGCATGAGCTCGATGAAGCGCAGAAGCAGCTTGCGTTCGGCCGCGAAATCAACCAGCGCCGTCAGTCCTTCGTGATTGCGCCCGCGCATCAGGACGCAATTGATTTTCACCTGCGGAATGCCAGCGGCGAGGGCAGCGTCGAGCCCGGCGATAACCTCGGGCAGGAGATCGCGCCCGGTGACCCGGGCATATTCGGCGCGGTCGAGGGTATCGAGCGAGACGTTAATGGAAGTAAAGCCGCAGGCGCGGACGGCTTCGACCATGGTGAGGCCAGGCTCGACTTCGCGGGTGAGGAGAGTGCCATTGGTGGAGAGGCCGATCTCGCGCAGGTTCGTTAGGCCGGGGAGCTGGCGGAAGAGCTGGATGACGTCGCGCCGGGTGAGCGGCTCACCGCCGGTGAGACGGATCTTGGTCACGCCGAGTTCAGTCGCGATACGGATGAGGCGAAGGGTTTCCTCAAAGGTGAGGATGTCGGCGCGCGGGAGCCATTCCTGCAGTTCCTGCGGCATGCAGTAGGTGCAGCGCTCGTTGCAGCGATCGGTGATCGAGACGCGCAGATAAGAGATGCGATGGCCGAAGCGATCCTCCATGGCCGAGGCTACGGCGGGCGCGTGGCTGAAGCAAGATTTGGCCCCGGGGCCTCCGGGCCTGCCGCGGAGGGTGCGCCCACCTTTCGCCCGGTTGACGCTCGTTGGGCGCAGCTTAGGTTTCAGCATGAAGCGTCAAATGTCATCGTGGGCGCTGTTGGCGTGCATCGCAACGGGCGCAATGTTCCTCTCGGGCTGCAGCACCATCGGGTCGCGCATCGGCGAAAACCGCGCGGCCTTCGATCAACTTCCTCCCCAGGAACGCGCTCTCGTGAGCCAAGGCAAGATCAACGGTGGCATGTCGCAGGAGGCGGTTTACATCGCTTGGGGCCAGCCGCAGCAAAAGGCCGCCGGGATGGTGCGCGGCGTCCCGACCGAGACCTGGGTCTATACCCTGACCACCGCCGCCTACGGTCCCGGTCCCGGCTTGGGCGGCTTTGGCTACGGCTACGGCTATGGCGGCTACGGCTATGCCGGGCGAATCGGCTTTTATGGGCACCACGGCGGCCGGCGCTTCTACGGCGCCTTTGTCGATCCGTATTGGGACCCTTTTTATTATCCCTTTCCGTCGACCATCAGTTATCCGGTGAAGACGGTCTCTTTCCAGCGCGGCCGGGTGGTGGCGTTCCAATATCTGACCCCGAGCGCCTACTAGGGCGGCGGGGCGGGGTTCGCTCGTTAGGCGCTCTGGACCAGTCGCCTGACCAGATCCTCCACCGTCACGATCCCGCTGAGCTCGCGTTTGTCGTTAAAGACGGCGGCGAGGGTGGCGTGGGCGGCGCGGAGGCGGCGGATGGCGCGGTAAGCTGATTCGGTCTCGGTCGCGGTCACGATCGGCTGCAGGTAATCGATCACCCGTTGGGGCGGCGACCGATCGAGGAGGAGGTCAAAGACATTCACCAGGCCGAGGGCACGCCCTTCCTGGTTTAGGATCGGGATGCGATCGACGCTGTTCTTTTCGCTCAGAGCGAGCAGCTGCGGGATGGTCGTCTCGGCCCGGGCGCTGATCACCTGCGGGCGCGGCACCATGACGTCGGAGACGCGGACGGTGCGAAAATCGACCACGTTATGAATCATGGCGCGCTCGGCCGAAGTGAGGGCGCCCTGCCGTTCGCTCTCGAAGGTGATCTGTTTCAAATCCTCACGCGCGGCAAAGAGCCGCGGGGGCGCGTCGATGCGGCGAAAGACGAGGTGCCCGAGGCGGGCGCCCAGCTCCAGGACCGGCCAAAGGACGCGCGAAGTGACCACGAGCAGCCCGGCAAAGGCCGCCAGGGCGCGATAGGGAAAACGGCGGAAGAGCGACTTCGGCAGCACCCCAAGGAAGAAGAGGTAGATCGGTGCCGCGACCAGGAGCGCGACTGGATAACCGATTGCGCCTAACGAGATGACGATTCGCCGGGTGAGAAAGAGCAGGCCGGCGATATCGACCAGATTGGTCACGAGCAGGATGGTGGCGAGGAGGCGTTCGGGGTGTTTGAGCAAATGATCGAGTCGGATGGCGGAGCGGTTGCGTAGCTTGACCTGGTGGCGCAGGCGCACCTGGTCGAGCGAAAGCAGCCCGGCCTCGATCCCGGAGAAAATGAACGAGACCACCCAGCAGAGAGCGATCGTGATCCAGGCGATCATGTTTCTGAATCGAGCCGGGAGGCCGGCTCCGTCTCGGCCCCGGCGGCGGTTTTCTCGAGCAGGATCTCCTCGATGCGCTTGCGGCTGACCCGCCGGATGGTGAGGACCAGGCGCGGGATCTCGAGCTGCGCGCCGACGTTAGGCAAATAGCCCAGCCGATTAAAGACATAGCCGCCGATGGTGTCGATGCCGTCGGCCTCCAGCTCAAAACCGAGATGCTCGGTCAGGTCGTCGAGCCGGGCGTTGCCGCTCACCCGGATGCGCCCGCCATCGAGCGGCTCGATGTAAAGTTCGGCATCGCCCAGAGGCGCGGCGTCGCTCAAGATCTCCTCGATGATGTCGCCCAGGGTGACGATCCCCTCGGTGCCGCCAAATTCATCCACCACGATAGCCAGCCCCTGCGGGTGGGAGAGAAAACGGCGCAACAGTTCGATCGCCGGCATCGTCTCCGGCACGAAGGAAGGCGGGATGAGCGTCTCGGTGTAATGCTGGGAGGGATCGAGTAGGAATTGCCGCACATCCACGATCCCGGCGATCTGGTCCGGCGTCTCGGCATAGACCGGCACGCGGCGATGGCGGCGGAGCCGGAAGAGCGCGATCGCTTCTTCGTTAGGCAAATCGTCCGGCACGGCAAAGGTGTCGACGCGCGGAGTCATGCAATCCTTCGCCGTCTTATCGCCCAGCTTGATGATTTCCTGGATCATCTCGCCCTCCGCCTCGTGCAGGGTGCCCTCGGCTTCGCCCATCTCGACCAGGGTTTCCAGTTCCTCGTCGCTGATCTTCGGCCGCACCCGGAGCTGAGCCGGGGTCAGCCGATCGATCACTCCAGTGCTGGTGTTTTCGAGGAAATCGCCGACCCGGTCGAGCAGCGGCATCATCACCTTGAGCGTGGCGACGCCGACGGCCGAGATGCGGTAGGCGGTGGAGAGAGCAAGTAACTTGGGAATCAGATCGCAGAGCAAGACGATGACGGCGAAAATGACCAGGGTGGCGAGCCAGGCCGGCAGATGAGTGATGACCGGGCCTTCCCAGATCAGGACCAGGCAAAGGATGATCAACGGCACATTCACCACCGTGTCGCCGAGGAGGAGCACGTTGAGCACCCGGCGCGGGTTATCGCGGAAAGTGTGCAGGAAATGGCCCAGCGCAGGATGCTTCTGCTGCAGGCGCTCGATCTGGTGCGCCTTGAGCGCGAAGAGCGCGGTCTCGAGCCCGGAAAACAAAGCCGAGCAGGAAATCAGGAAAACGATCGCGACCAGGAGAAGCGTGAGCCCGGCTGCCGTCATCCCTTACCCGCGGCCGTGCGCAGAGGTAAACTCCTGCGAAAGAATGGGTGCTCGGTTGCCGGTCGTCACTGCCGCCCTGAAGGTAGCATCGGGTGAAGAAAGGCCAAAGAATTTCCCAGTTGCTCGAGGAGCTGAGCGGCGCCGCGGCGGAGAGCGAGCCCGACGAAATCTCCGTCCACCCCTGCTATCTCGGCTTTTTCCGATGCTGGAACGAGCAGCGTTACTACGAAGCGCACGACGTGCTCGAGCATCTCTGGCTGAGGACCGAGACCGAGGATGCGGATTATTTCAAAGGGCTGATCCAGGCCGCGGGCGGTTTTGTGCACCTGCAGAAACAGCAGGCGCGGCCCACCCACCCGAAAGACGGCCGGCGGATGTATCCCGCGGTGCGGCTGTTTCGATTAGCGGAGAAAAATCTCGCACCTTTTGCGCCGGTGCGGCACCGATTTGAGGTGGCGGAGTTCCTGCAGCTGCTGCGGCGGCAGGTCGACGCGATTCTGGGTTCGGATTATCGCCGCAATCCGTGGTCGCCGGAGACGGCGCCGGAGATCGGATTGCAGGAGCGGCCTCGGTAAGGATAGCCGCGATGTGCAACCTCCTGCTTCTCATCATGCCCGAGCAGAAGAAACAGCCCGGGTTTTAATCCCGGGAGGTTGTCTGTTAAGGTGTCGGGTGACTCCGACTCCATCAGCCGTCAGCGAAGCGCCATCGGCGCACGTGCAGCATACTAACCGGCTCATCCACGAGAAATCGCCTTACCTGCTCCAGCACGCCCATAACCCGGTCGACTGGTATCCGTGGGGCGAAGAAGCCTTCGCCAAGGCGCGCCGGGAGAAGAAGCCGATTTTTCTCTCGATCGGTTACTCCACCTGCCACTGGTGCCACGTGATGGAGCGCGAATCTTTCGAGAACGAAGAAGTGGCCGCCTTCATGAACTCGCGCTTCGTCAGCATCAAGGTCGATCGCGAAGAGCGGCCGGATGTCGATCGGGTCTACATGACCTTCGTCCAAGCCACCACCGGCGGCGGCGGCTGGCCGCTCAACGTCTGGCTCACCCCGGCGCTGAAACCGTTCGTCGGCGGCACTTATTTCCCGCCGGAAGATCGTAACGGGCAGCCCAGTTTCCTCAAAGTCCTGCGCCGGATCGCGGAAGCGTGGGAACAGGATCATGGCAAAATCAGCGAAAGCGGCAACCAGATCATGAACGCGCTCGCCCGCTCGGCCGCGGCGGCAGAAAACAGCGAGGCCAAGGTCAACGCGAAGCTGCTCGATACGGCCTACCAGCAGGTGGCGCGTGCCTACGATGCGCGGGAAGGCGGCTTTGGCGGGGCGCCGAAATTCCCGCGCCCAGTCACGCTGAACTTTCTCTTTCACTTTTACCATCGGTCGCCGGCCGATTCCGAAGTGGGCGACGCCGCTCTCGGCATGGCGCTTTTCACTCTGCGCAAGATGGCCGCGGGCGGCATTCACGATCAGCTGGGCGGCGGCTTCCATCGCTACGCGGTGGACGGTCTCTGGCGGGTGCCGCATTTTGAGAAAATGCTCTATGATCAGGCGCAACTGGCCAGCGCTTACCTGACCGCCTACCAGATCACAGGCGACCTGCGTTACGAGGCGGTGGCGCGCGACACCCTCGATTATGTGGAACGCGATCTGACCGCGAAAGAGGGCGGCTTTTATTCGGCCGAAGACGCCGATAGCCTAACGACCGCCGGCGGGAAAGAGAAAGCGGAAGGCGCTTTCTACGTCTGGACGAAGACGGAGATCGATCAGGCGCTGGGCGAATATGCGGATCTCTTCGATTACCAATACGGCATCGAGGAGAGCGGGAACGCACCGATGGAGAGCGATCCGCAGGGCGAGTTTCGGGGCAAGAACATCCTTTTCGAGCGCCAAAGTTTCGGTGAGACGGCGCAGCACTTCGGCAAGAGTGAGCTGGATGTGGATGAATCGATGCGCTACCGCCGCGCCACCCTGCTCGAGCTGCGCAACAAGCGGCCGCGTCCGCATCTGGACGACAAAATCATCACCGCCTGGAACGGGCTCATGATTTCCGCCTTTGCCCGTGCCGCGCAGGTGCTGGGAGCGCCCGATTACCTGGCCGCGGCGAACAAAGCGGCCGAGTTCGTGCGGGACAAACTTTACGACGCCAAGACGCATACCTTGCGGCGCAGCTATCGCGAGGGCGCGAGCGAGGTGGGCGGGTTTGCCGAGGATTACGCTTTTTACATTCAGGGATTGCTCGATCTCTATGGCGCTTCCTTCGATGTGAAGTGGCTCCGCCTGGCCGAGCAATTACAAGCCACGCAGGACCGGCTTTTCTGGGATGAGAAAGGCGGCGGCTATTTCACCGCCAGGGCCGACGATCCCAACATCCTGCTCCGGATGAAGGAGGATAACGACAACGCCGAACCGGCCTCGAGCTCAATCGCGGCGACGAATTTGCTTCGCCTGGGGCAGATCCGCGACTCGAAAGAAATGCGGGCCCGGGCCGAGAAAACGATCAACGGCTTTGCCACCACCCTGAATCACTACGCCAGCGCGATGCCGCAGATGCTCTGCGCGCTCGATTTTAGCCTGGCCAAGCCAAAGCAGATCATCATCGCCGGCCAACCGGGCGCGGCCGATACGCGCGATCTGCTCCAGGAAGTGCGCCGGCATTATTTGCCCAATACGATCGTCCTCCTGGCCGACGGCGGAGAAGGGCAAGGATATCTGGCCGGGAAACTGGAAGAGATCAAAGCGATGAAGCCGATCGACGGCAAAGCGGCGGCTTATGTCTGCGAGAACTTCACCTGCAAAGCGCCGGTGACGTCGGTGGAAGACCTGCGCAAGCTGTTGAAGTAGGGCTCGCTTTCAATCGGCCAGATTCGCCGCGCGGCCAGTCGACAGCGGTTGCTAGGAATGCTGGCTGCCGTCGTGCCCACCGTCCGCGGCGGCGGGAGCAGCGGGGAAACTTTTGCGACGGCGCAGGCGCATCCAGTTGTTCCAGGTCTTCCGCACGCTGTCCTTCGGGGTGAGATATTCCTGGTTGAGATCGTTGCTCTTCACGATCTGGGCCAGGACCCCGCGAAGCGAGAGATCTTCCGTCTGCAAAATGGTGTAGGCGGTCCCGATGGCGGCGTGATGATGGGCGTCGCTCGCCGCCGTCATGGGCAGGCTGCGGACCTGGGCGTATTTGAAGGCGTAGGTATTGTAGCGACGCAAGGTGGTGGCGGCGTTGAAAACTTCCAGCGCATCGATGGGCAACTTCTCCAGGGTCTGGAAACGGATGCCGGCCCGGAACAAGTCATAGGGATGCGGCGGAATGGCCAGCCCGCCGCGTTCGTGGATGAGATCGCACACTTCGCGCGCCGGTCGTCCTTTGAGATACGGAAGCGAAGCACCGATGCAGAGGAGATGGCCTTCCGCTGTCGTCACTTCGACGCCTGGGATAACGAGGAAACCGTCCACCGGCATGCCATCCTCCCGCATGAGACCTTTCTCCAGCAGGTAGGTGACGCCGTCGTTGGTGTTGTGATCGGTCAGGGCAAAGCCGTGCAGGCCTTTAGCTTTGGCGGAAGCGATGTTCTCCTCCGGGCTGGAGACGCCATCGCCCGAGAAGAACGAATGCGTGTGCAGGTCGATCTTGAAGGGCATCGGCGGAGCGTAGTTTGGGCGGCGGGAAAAGAAAAGCGCCGGTTTCAGGGTCGTCTCTTTATCACCGAGGGCACCGAGGCCGCGGAGGAGAAGTGAAAGTGCGATCAAACAGGGCAGGTCGCCTCTGTTCCCGGGGCGGCCAAAGGGGATTCTGCTTGGCCGCCATTCGTCCGGCTGGCTAGAATCAAACCATGTCGCTAGTCCCTCGCCTTCCCACTCTTTTCCTTTCGCTGGCAAGGCTCGTGAATTCGCCGCGGAAGGGCGTGTTCATGATCTGCCTGGTTTGGCTGGCCGGTGTTTTGCCGGTCGCCGCTGAAGTCGCTACTTGGAGCGCGCATCCGGCCACGAATGACTGGAATACAGCCACTAACTGGAAACGGCATTCGGTGCCGAACGGAGCGGCTGATGTTGCCATTCTCGGGGCGTCGACTGTGACCGATCTCTCGATCAACACCACCAGCGTAGAACTGAGTAACCTCATCTTTGCCCAGGGCGCCCCATCCTTCACCGTGAACCTCGAAACCGGAAATGGGAATGTGAACCTGCAGATCACCGGGACCGGCATCATGAATAAGTCGGGGCGCCTGCAGTCATTCATCGGTGGCGAACAGGCTGGGTTTTTCTTCACCAACGCCAGCGCCGGGAGTCTCACTTCCTACCGCGGTCTGATTTTTGCCTTTTGGGGAGCGTCGACCGCCGCCGGGGCGAGCTTTACGGTTGAGAGCGCGGGAATATTTCAGGCCGGCATCACCTTTGACGATAACTCCACTGCGGCCGATGCGACCATTGCGGTGAGTAACTTCGCCTATATCGGCTTCTACGACGACGCTCGGCTGGCTAATGCCGTGATCACTCTGAGCACAGGCGCTTTCCTGACCGTTGGGTCAAGCGATCCCGATGACCACGCGATCGTCAGTTGCTTGGGCGGGAACGGGATTTACAGCAGCGATGTCTTTTTTGTCGGCTCTGCCACCGCGGGACACGACCAGTTTACCGTCACAGGGGGCGATCTGGCGGGAAATGGTGGGGGCCGGATGGAATTCCAGGATGCGACAACCGCAGCCGATGCGACTTTGGAGATAACTGGCGGGACCGCGCCGGATGCAGCCGGCGCAATGCTGACTTTTTCGGGTAGCAGCACGGCTGGGAACGCACTTCTCACTGCGCGCGGAGGCGTGAACGGTGGCGCGGGCGGCGCGATCATTTTCTCCGGTAACTCACTTGGCGGTAATGCCTCGGTCTCCCTCTTCGACGAGGGCAGGTTCGAGATCAGCGAGGCCCGGCGGAGTTCTGAAGTCACCATCGGCTCGCTCTCCGGCGATGGCCTGGTCCTCTTAGGTCTTAAGACCTTGGTCATCGGAGGGAACAACAGCAGCACGACGTTTGCCGGCAAAATCCAGGACGGCGGTTCGTTAAGGAAGGTGGGTTTGGGCACCCTGACCTTGGCCGGTGCAAACACTTATGAGGGCGGGACAACGGTAGAGACGGGCAGCTTAGTGGCTGACAATGAGTCAGGCTCGGCCACCGGCAGTGGAGCTGTCGTTGTAAATCGAGCGACGCTGGGAGGTGGGGGAATGATCGCTGGAGCCACCAGCATCAATAGCGGCGGATTCCTCGCGCCTGCCGTCGGAACCGATAGGCAAGCAATCCTAACCATCGAAAGCGAACTAAGCTTTAACTCCGGCGCGACTTATACCTACACCTATCGAGCAAAAGGAAACAAAGCGCGGACCGACCGGGTCGAAGCTAACGGAGTTACAATTAATGAGGGAGCGACGGTGGCTTTGAGCGGACAAGTGCAAGGAGAGCTATCGGCGGGACTGCGTTTGCCCGTGATCGACAACACGGGAGCCGGTCCGATCAACGGAACTTTCAGTAACCTGCCGGAGGGAGCGATCGTGAACTTGAACGGCAATAATCTCCAGGCGAGCTACGCAGGCGGCGACGGAAACGACCTCATCCTGACGGTGCTACCTAAATAAGCTGCGGGGCACGAGCTGCAGGCGAGAGTCGCCGCGCCAGCAGACCGAAGCGGCCTCGCTTTCCGCAGCCGATGACGGGGAGTGCAGGTAAGGCGAAGGCGGTTTAACCTCATTCGAAATGGAAGCAATCGGTTTTAAGGAGTGGGCCCTGGTGTGCACCGCGCTGGGCGAAGGAAAACAGAGCGTCATCATCCGCAAAGGCGGCCTGGCCGAAGGGCGCGACGGCTTTGCTTTCAAGCACCACGAGTTTTTTCTTTTCCCGACCTTCTTTCACGAACAGATCGAACGCGTGCGGCTCCCGGCGGCGGAGCTGCCCGAGCCTTTGCCTAACGAGATTGAGATTCGCTCTTTCGTGCGGGTGGAAGAGACGCGGCTCATGACTGATTGGGAGGAAGTGCGCGCGCTCGCGCCACTCCACATCCTGCGCGAGGAGGTGGTGCGGGAGCGCTTCGAGTACGATCAAGCGCCCGGCGTCCACGTGGCTTTCGTCAGCGTTTCGCGGCTCGAACCGGTCTGGCGTTTTCCGAATGCGAACTCCTACGGCGGCTGCCGCAGCTGGGTGACGTTGCCGGAGCCGCCGCGCGACTTAAAGCTGCATCGGGTGACGACGAAATGACCACGCCGATCGAAGGCGGCTGTTTGTGCGGCGGCGTGCGCTATCGGCTGCACGCGCAGCCGGCGCGGGTGAGCGATTGCCACTGCCTCGATTGCCGGCGGGGAAGCGCGGCGGCGTTTGTGACCTGGGGCGAGATGGCGCGGGAGAACATCGAGCTGCTCACGGGCGAGTTGCGCCAGATCCGGCACGCCGACCGGCTGCGCTCGTTTGCCGCCTGCTGTGGAACGCCGCTCTTTTTCCAGGACGAGGAGGATTCGCCGGTCATCGAGGTGACGATCGCGTCGCTCGATCAACCCGAAGCGTTCACGCCGGAAGCGGCGACATGGATAGAAGATCGGCTGCCCTGGGTGACGCTGGCGCCGGAGCGCCGCAGATACGAGCGAGGGCGTTAAACCGCGGCGTCGACTAGCATTTCGACTTCCGCGCCCGGCTCTTCCGGGTTGCGGTTGAACTGCAAATCGTAAAGCCGGCGATAATAGCCGGAGTTTTGCAAGAGTTCGGCGTGAGTGCCGACTTCTTTGATCCGGCCTTTGTCCATGACCACGATCTGGTCGGCGGAGAGAATGGTGGAAAGCCGGTGGGCGATGGCGATGACGGTGCGGCCCTTGGAAAGGCGCTCGAGCGCGATCTGGATTTGTTGTTCCGATTCGCTATCGAGCGCGGAGGTGGCTTCGTCGAGGAGCAGGATGGGCGCGTTCTTGAGCAGGGCGCGCGCGATGGCGACGCGCTGTTGCTGGCCGCCGGAGAGAAGGCAGCCTTTGTCGCCGATGATGGTCTCGTAGCCTTGCGGCTGAGCCATGATGAAGTCGTGGGCAAAGGCGGCCTGAGAGGCGGCGTAGATTTCTTCCTCGGTGGCGTCGAGCCGGCCAAATTGGATGTTTTTCAGAATGGTGTCGTGAAAGAGGAAGGTGTCTTGCGAAACCAGGCCGATCTGTTCCCGGAGAGATTTTTGCGTCACTCGACGCAGGTCGCGGCCGTCGATCCGGACGAAGCCCTTGGTCGGATCGTAAAAGCGCAGGATGAGGGAGAGGATGGTGCTTTTGCCCGCCCCGCTGGCCCCGACCAGCGCGTAGCTGCGGCCCGGCTCGATCTTGAGGCTGAAGTCCTTGAGCGCGTCGTCGATCCCGCCGGTGTAACGAAAGGTGACGTGATCGAGCTGCAAGCCGCCGCGGGAGGAGGTAAGGGCGATTGCTTCGGGTTCATCTTCGACCGTCGATTCGGAATCGAGAATGCGGAAAATCTCTACCGTGGCCTGGATCGAGCGCTGCATCATCACGTGCATGCGGCTGAGGGTCTTGATCGGTTCGTAAAGGAGGAAGATACCGGCGATAAGAGCCATGAATTTAGCCGCCGGCAGGTTCTCGAAATAGACGTAAAGCAGGGCAAACCCGACCCCGATGGCGGCGATCGACTCGACCAACGGCGAGATGGCTTCGGTCGAGCGGGTGATCCGCATCATGTTATCGAACTGGATGCGATTGCTGCGCCGGAACGATTTCGCCTGGCTCTCTTCCCGGGCAAAGGATTTCACCACCCGGATGCCGGCAAAGGTTTCCTGCATCGTCACCACCATCTGCCCCATCTCTTCCTGCTCGCCTTTGACCGCCCGGCGAGCGCGTTTCCCATACATGCTGAGCGGGATGAGGCAGCTGGGGAAAAGGACCAGGGTGACGATGGTAAATTTCCAATCCATGTAGAGCAGCACGCCGATCCCGCTGATGATGGCGACGGGCTGTTTGAAAAGGTCGCTACTGATGTTGGAGAGAGCGCTCTGCATCATCCGGGTGTCGTTCGTGATCCGCGACATGAGGAAGCCGGACTGCATCTTGTTAAAGAAATCCATCGAGTGCGACAGCATCTTGCTAAAGAGCTGGGTGCGGATGTCGGTCAGCACCTTCGCGCTCACCCAGGTGGTGTAATACGAGTTGCAATAGCCGCAGACGCTCCGCGCGATCATGACTGCGGGGATGGCGAGGCAGATGAGGATGAGGGAATTGATCGGCGGCCCTTTGTCCAGCAGCTCCGGATGAGCGGCCAGGGTCGTCGGGGCAGGGGTGGCGCCGTGGAAAACCACGCTGGCGACGCGGGCCAGGACGAGCGGCATGAGCGACTGGATGCCGCCGGCGAGAAAGCCAAAGGCAAGCCCGAGAATGAGCCGACCCTTGTAGGGCATGGCATAGGCGAAGAGACGGGTATACGGACGCCAACCATTCCGGAGGGTTGTCCAAAACGGTTCCTTGATTTTCGGCGCAGGCAAAATCTTGCTCATGGAACTGGCGCTGTCGGAGCCGACAGCAGGCTCTGCATAACATCGAACACTCTTTCCGTCGAGATTTCCTTCATGGTGTGAGGCGGTTGTTTCGGGATGAAATCAGTCACCGCTCTCTCCGTTGTCCCCTGCACAATGATGGCGGGCGCAAAGCGCGGATGCCAGTGAAAGGGGTTGGTCGGGCCGAAGAGCGCCACCTGCGGTGTGCCGAGCGCGCCCGCCAGGTGCATCGGCGCAGAATCGATCGTGACCAGCATTCGCGCGCGTTGCAAAAGCGCGGCGAGGGAGAGCAGATCGAGCTGCCCGGAGAGATCGAGCACCGGGCAACGAACCTTCCTCTTTATTCGCGCCAGATGGTCCTGTTCCATCCGGGCCTTGCCACCGGATAGCACCACTTGCAGGCCGAGCTGGTCGACGATGCGATCGGCCACTTCCGCCCAGCGCCGGGCCAGCCAGAATTTCTCCGCCCGGGCGGAGCCAGGATGGAGAATGATGAAATCGGGCCCGAGCTTTTTCGCTTCCATGACCCGCTCGGCCCGGGCCACGGCCTCGGCTGGCAGAACGAGGTGCACTTCCCGCGAAACATCATGCACCCCGAGCGGCGCGAGCAGGGAAAGATGATGATCGACGGTGTGGACGAAGCGCACCTGCGAAGGCACGAACTCGTTATAGCTGAGATGCCGCAACGGCTCGCGCCGCACCGTGTCGTAGGTGATTCGCCGTGCCGCACCGGAGAGGAAAGTGAGAAAAGCCGAGCGGTCGGTGCGCGAGAAATCGAGGCAGCAATCGAAACGCGTCGTCGCCAGGGCCAGCCACTGCGGCACATCGGTCACTCGCCCGCGCGCGACGAAAGTGTGATCAAGCCCGGGAATGGCCGGGAGCAAGCCGCGCGAGCCGTGAGCTGCGACGAGGGAGATTTTCGCCGCCGGGAACTTCTTCCGCAGGGCCGCGACCGTCGGCACGGTCAGGATCAGGTCGCCGATCCGTTTCAGCTGGATGAGGAGGACGTTCAACCGACTACGAGCCCGTCATCACCATGGCCCGCTCGTAGGCATCGAGCAGTCGGGTGCGGAAATGGTCCCAAGTGAAGTTCTCAACCACTCGCGCGCGGGCCGCAAGACTCATCCGTTCCACGATCTCGGGGTGATCGTAGAGATGCTGGATGGCCTCGGCCAGCGCATCGATGTCCCCCGGCCGGATGACGATGCCTTCGACGCCATCCCGCACCACATCGCCGGCCTCGCGTGTCGTGATCTGGGGCAGACCGCAGGCGGCCGCTTCGTAGGTCACCTTGGCGCTGCCTTCACATTGCGAGGGGAAGATGTGGATGCTCGCCTGGCGCAGATATTTCTCCGGTTCCCGGGCAAACCCGATCACCTTGATATTTTGATGGGCAAATTTCTCCAGGTACGGTTTTATCTCTGCGTGCACCGCACCGACCAGCCAAAGTTCCGCGTTTGCCAGCTGGAGCCGATCCCAGGCCTCGAGCAGATGGTGAACGCCTTTGCGCTCGATCAAAGCGCCGGAAAAAACGGCCCGAAATTGCGGCGGCCGCGGCCCGGGAGTGAAGCGATCGACATCCACCCCGCGCGGTAAATAGAAAAGCTTTTCTTCCGGGAAACCTTGCACGCGAAACGTCTCCGCCGCTTTCTCCGAGAGGACCAGGATCAGGTCGGCCAGATCGTATTCCTCCAGGTACCGATCGCGTCCCAGGAGCAGCTCTTCTTTCCAGCGTTTCCGCCAGGGCAGCTTCGAACCCGACGGCGGGTTGGGCGGCGGACGCTTGATCTTGCCCCGATCACGGTGCCAGGTCGGGATCTCGAGGATGGAAGGAATACCGCGCGTGTGCGCTTCTCTCAGGGTGAGGAGACAATCGCCCGACCAACTGTGAAACAGATCGTAACGTCCGGTGGCCAGCTGTCGGGCGGCGATCCAGTCGAGATACTTCTTTTTCGCCCCGTAATAATAAGGACTCTCCAAGGCCGAGAGGAGCCGCACCGGGTGCCAGCGGAGCGAGTGAATCTTGGCCGCCGGGATTTCCCGCTGCCGGTTATCGTAGGCGACTGCTTTGCCGAGGAAACCTCCGCGCCAGGAAGCACGCAGCGTTTCAAACGCATCCGTGTCCAGCCCAGAGCCGCCGATGCGCGCAAAAATCGAGTAGAGCAGGCTCTTCGGCAGGTTTCGTCGGGCCGACGTTTTCGAAGCTGCGCGCGGCGGGGCTTTTAGAGTTTCACCCACCATGGCCCTACCACTATTATTGCGAATGCCTCCAAGTAAAGATCGAACTCCCGCGTGGCGCCCTTGAGCAGTTCTCCTCGTTTGACCATTGGTTTGGTGCGGCGCGGACATTCCGAAACCGGCGGCGCCGAGGCCTATCTCAAAAGACTCGCCCGCGGCCTGAGCGAGAGCGGCCACACCACCCGGCTTTTTACCGATGCGGCCTGGCCGGCGCTGGAATGGCCCTGGGGACCGATCACCCGCCTGCGGGGCGAGACGGCCCATCGTTTTGCCGATGAGCTGGCTAAGGCCGGGCCGCGCGATCATTGCGACCTCGTCCTCAGCCTGGAGCGCGTCTGGGAGTGCGATGTCTATCGCGCCGGCGACGGCATTCACCAGGCCTGGATGCAACGGCGCGATGGCGCCTCGTCCCTCTTTCGCCGCTGGCTGCGCCATTTTAACGGCAAACACAAAGAGGCGCTGGAACTCGAGAAATCGCTCTTCTCCGGCGGCGCCCGGCGCGTCATCGCCAACTCCGAGATGGTGAAGCGAGAGGCCCAGGCCTTTTATCACTACCCGGCGGAGCAGATCGAGGTGGTGCGCAACGGGGTGCCGGTGGCCGATTTCCGCCCGGATCCCGACGCGCGCGCCCTGCGCCGCAAGGTGCTCCGGCTGCGCGACGATGAGATCGCGGTCCTCTTTGTCGGCTCGGGCTGGGAACGCAAAGGCCTGCGCCACGCCGTCAAAGCGGTGGCGTCGTTAGGCAAAAAATTCCGCCTCCTCGTCGCCGGTCGCGGTCGCCGCGGCAACTGGAGCACCCGCGCGGTCAGGCATCTCGGGGCGGTGCGCGATCTGCCGGCGCTCTACGGCGCGGCCGATATTTTCCTCCTCCCGACCCTTTACGATCCATTTTCCAACGCCTGCCTCGAAGCGCTGGCCGCCGGTTTGCCCGTCATCACCACGCGCGATAACGGCTTCAGCGAAATCATCCAGCCGGGTGTGCACGGTTCCATTATCGAGGTGCCTTCCGACATCGGGCAGATCCGCGAGGCGCTGCTTTTCTGGAGCGACCTGGAACGGCGGTCAGCGGCGCGAGCAGTTAATCTCGAGCATGCTGCGCAGTTTGATATTTCCCGCAACGTGCAGCAGACCCTCGAGGTGCTGCGTCACGCTCCCGTCGCCGCGCTGGTGTCGGGGAAAATGCGGAAGACCTGATCGAGCCGCGCGATTTCGAAAATCGGCCGCACCCCTTCCTGCAGTCCGCAGAGGGCAAACTTGCCGCCGTAGCCGCTGACGTTTTGCATCGCCTCGATCAAAACGGCCAGCCCGGAGCTATCGATGTAAGTCACCTTGCTCAGATCGACCAGCAGGAGCGGCGGCTTCTTCTCGATCAAGGCGTTCAGCGCGGTCCCGATTTGTGGAGAGACGTGCAGATCGATTTCGCCCTCCAGCGGCAGAATGCTCGGTTCGGTTTTGGCCATCGCGGTGGCAAAGCATGTCACTCCTGCTTCTCCCGTCAATCGCGTTCCTCGGCCGTCCCTTTCCTAACCCTGCTCCTAATCCTTCTCCTCCCTTAGGTGGGACCGGATTAGGAGCAGGAGCAGGATGAGAAGGAAATTACCAGCCCAACTCCGCCATCACCACGTCGATCGCGGCGAAATCATCCAGCACGCAATCCGGGTCGCATTTTTCCAACTCCGGGCGAGAAAAATTCCCGGTCGCAACCGCGATCGTGCGCGCGCCGATCGCTTTGCCGCAGGCGACGTCGTGCGGTGTGTCGCCGATCACGTCGATCTCGGACGGCGCGAATTCGACCGCGTGTTTTTCCCGCGCCCGCCGCTGCGCGAAAGGCCCGAGCTGGTTGCGATCGTGGTGATCATCGGCAAAAGCGCCCAACTCGAAAGAGTCCCAGAGGCCGTAATGCGCCAGCTTCAATTTCGCCCCGCGCTCCACATTGCCGGTCAGGAGTCCGAGCACATGGTGCGGTCGCAGCCGCGGGAGCAACGCCGCGATTCCGGGCAGGACCCGACCGGGGCAGCGGGTCAGCTCGCGCGGCAGCCGAGCGATGTATTGCTCCAGAAACCGGCTGGTGTTTTGTTCGTTAGGCTCGATTTTCTGCTGGCGCAAAATCTGGTGCACGATCCCCTTGTCCGTCCGCCCCGCGATCTCGATTCCCTGCAGTTGATCGTCGAGCCCATATTCCTCCCGCAGCACATCGCGCAGGGCCTGCACCCCGGCGCCGCCGGAATCGATCAGCGTTCCGTCGATGTCGAAAAGAAGCAGGCGTCTTGGCATTTCTTGGATCTCCGGTTGCGGGAGCGGCCTTCTCCATCTGAAATCTAAGATTTGCAATGGAAAATCCCTACCGCGGCCGGCTCGCGCCCTCGCCCACCGGCTATCTCCACGCCGGTCACGCCCTCACTTTCTGGCGCGCGCAGGAACGGGCCCGGGCGCGAAATGGCACTCTGCTTTTGCGGATCGAAGATCTCGACCGCGCCCGCTGCCGACCGGAGTTTGACCGCGCCATCTTCGAAGACCTGAGCTGGTTTGGTCTCGAGTGGCAGGAGGAACCGCTCCGCCAAAGCGAGCGCCGCGAAGTGTATCTCGCGGCCTGGCAGCAACTGCGCGCCCGCGGCTTGATCTATCCCTGCGCCTGCTCGCGCCGCGATGTGCTGAGCGCGGCCGGCGCCCCTCACGCCGAGGAGGAAGAACCGGTTTATCCCGGCACCTGCCGCCCGCCCAGCCGGACGATTCCGGAAGCGACCGAACCGGCCGGCGTCAACTGGCGCTTTCGGATGCCGGCTGGTGAGGCGCTGCAATTTGCCGACCAAAGCGCCGGCCCGCAGCAGGCGACGGCCGGAGTGGAGTTCGGCGATTTCGTCGTCTGGCGAAAGGACGATGTCCCGGCCTATCAACTCGCGGTCGTGGTCGACGACGCGGCCACTGGCATCACCGAGGTGGTTCGCGGGGCGGATCTGTTGCGTTCCACTTTCCGGCAGCTCCTGCTTTATCGCGCCCTGGAATTGCCCGTGCCGGAATTCTGCCATCTCCCGCTCGTGACCGATTCGTTAGGCAAGCGTCTGGCCAAGCGCGACCACGCGCGCAGTCTGCGCACCATGCGCGCGAACGGGATGAGCCCGGAGGAAATCCGGCGGCGCTTTTCCTCCTAGCTCGCGCTAGCGCGGCTCGTGAATCTGGAGCAGTCCGGCCATGCTGATGAGGAAGGCCAGAATCGCCACTGCGGCCGCGGCCATAGTCGCAATCGCGACGGGATCATTTTCACTCTGCCGCTTCGGAAAAGGGGAGGCGTTGTCGAAGTTGGCCGGTTTCTCGCTCGTCTCCGCGGGACGGGCTTCGATTTCGCCTGCGACCGAGAATGGTTGCGCTTCCCCGGTCGCGTCGGACTCAAAACGCGCTTCCACTTTCCCAAACATATCCGGTCGCCGACCCGCAAAAACATGTCGCTTCACCTCGCGGTTCACCCGGGTGCCGTTGGTCGAGCCGAGATCTTTCAGCTGGTAACGTTCACCCAGCAAAACCAGCTGCGCGTGCCGGCCGGAGACCGACGGGTCATCGATCTGGAGCATGTTATCGGGCGCGCGGCCGATGGTGATTTTCTCTTCGGTCAGGTCAAAGGGGGTCCGCACGTCGTCGATCAAAACCGACAGTTCCGGCATGGCGCGAGGTGTAGCAGATCGGGCGCTTTAAAGAAAGAGTTCACTTTTTCTGAAAGATTTCGACCGCGTTCCAGCCTTCCGCGGGCGGCGCCGTTTCATATTCGAGCACGCGCTCCAGGTACATCCTGGCCAGGTGATCGGTCGGGTAGAATTCCAGGAAACGGGACAGGAGAATCTTCGCGCCTGCGAAATCGCGCTGCCGGAACTTTGCCAGTCCTTCCTCGTAGATTTCGAGATGGCGCAACAACTCCGGGTCGATCTTTTCATTCCGCTCCCCGATCAAGGTGGAGATCTCGACCGGCTCGGTTTTCCCTTTCACCTGCACCCGCGCGATGGAGCGGACGTGGAACTGCTCGCGCACGAACTGCGTCGCGGTCGGCCCGAGGATAATATCGACCGCGTAAGTTCTCGTTAGGCCTTCCAGCCGCGAGGCGAGATTGACCGCGTCGCCAATCACGGTCGGGTCGGCTTTTTCCTGCGAGCCGATGTTGCCGCCGAGGACGTCGCCTTGGTTAATCCCGATCCCGATGGCAAAGGGCGCGGTCCCTTCGGCGTGCCAACGCTGATTCAGCACCTTGAGCTCGCGCCGCATGGCCAGCGCGGCCCGCGCTGCCATCCGCGCGTCTTCCGCCGGGCCCTGGCTGCGCACATTGCCCCAGACCGCCATGACCGCGTCGCCGATGAATTTGTCCAGCGTGCCGCCGTTGTCGAAGACCGCCGCGGTCATGCGCCCGAGGTATTCGTTTAATTGCCTGACCAGCGCTTCGGGATCGGCATTTTCGGTCAGGCTGGTAAAGCCGACGATGTCGGAGAAGAGAACGGTCGCCGGAATGCGGACGCCTTTCAGGCTGCTGTAGAAGCCGCCCGGATTCTCCAGGATTTCCTTGACCAGATTCTTCGAGACATAGCGCTCGAGGGTGCGGCGGGTGCGATTCTTTTCGATCCGCTCCAGGGCGTATTCGTAGCCTAAGGAAAAGAGCCCGCTGAGGAGAAAGGCGGTCAGGACCGGCACGGTGATGAGGAGCAGCCCTACGTGATCGTAAAGAATGCGTGCCGCGGCCAGGTAAGCGATCGTGATCCCGCTGAGCAGAAGGAGCGAAGTGAGCGGCCGCCGGACGAAAGCGATGAGAAGCCAGGCGAGCAGCCCGGCCGCGGCGACGAGCAGGAAATCGACCCGGAGCGAGGTCATGCGCAGGAACTGGTGCGCCATGGCCGCAGCCATCGCTTCCAGGTGGAGTTTGGGTCCGAGCCGATTCGGGCCGAGCGGGGTGTCGACCACGTCGTGGTAAACCTGGGCCGAGACGCCGATGAGCACGATCTTGTCCTTGAAAAAGGCGCCGTCGGCATAATTAGCGTGCCAGAATTTCGGATCGAAGACCTCGTAGAGCGGGTGCGGCGGATAGGCCTCGTTGGCGCTAAAGCGAATGAGGTGGGCGGCATGATCCTGCGGCACATCGGAAGCCCGCCCGATCTGCTCCAAGCCCCGGGCGGCGAGGGAATGAAACACTTCCTCGCTCGGGTGCGAGGCTAGGCCGGCCAGTTGCCGGTCGGTCATGGTGTAGGGCAGGGCGTGGACCAGTTGATCGAGCGCGTCGGGGAAGAAATTGACGTAGCCGACCCGAGGATCGCGCATTTGCGGCGGCGGGATCAAATCGTCGTTAGGCACGATCGCCTGCATGGCATTGGCGGCGTCGAAGTTCGCCCCCAGCACCACCTTGCCGCGGTAGCGCTCGAGGGCGGCGTGGAAGGCCGCATCGCCTTCGTTAGGGGGGTTGAAGACCAGATCGAACATGACCAGGCGCGCGCCGGCAGCGAAGAGCTTGTCGAGCAGGAGCGCCCATACTTCGCGCGACCAGGGAAAGGGCCGTGCGGTCATGAGCTGGAAAGCCCGGTTCTGGGCCAGCTCCTCGGGCGCAAACGGGGGCAACTGCAGCGTGCTCTGGTCGATCGCCAGCAGGACAAAATCCTCGCGCGTCGCGGTTTTGCGCCCCTCGCGCTGGAGAAAGCTCTCGAAGCGTTTCTCTCCCGACCAAACCGCCGAGACGAACGGCACATCCGGTGCGTAATGGAGCGACAGCACCAGCGAGGTAAAGAAGAGGCAGATCGCTCCCAGGATCAGAAGCCGATGTCGTCCAAGCCAATGCACCCGACCACACTAGGAAAGCTTGCGCGACCGGCCAATCCAATTTCGATTGGGCCGGGAGAGCGAGAAGGAGTTCATCTGCCCGGCCTGCGCCAAACCTGTGGCCGCGGGTGCAAAACCGGTTGTCATTCCGAGTGTTCCGCCTATTTTCCCAGCCCGACGTTTCCCAAAAACATCGGCCGCACTGCCCACCTGATCCCGTTTGGGATCGAATCAGCGAATGAGGTCGGAGCAGCGCCAAACCATAACAACAATTCGCTGAAACAGGAGCCTCGAGCTTTCTCGGGGACAACAACATGCCAAGAGCCACTAACGCGCCCGCCAGTCGGGAGCGCCGCAAACGCGTCCTCGACACCACCAAAGGTTACCGGGGCCGCCGATCGAAACTGTTCCGCTACGCCAAGGACGCGATGATGAAGGCCAAGTATTGGGCCTATCGCGATCGGAAGACGCGGAAACGCAACTTCCGCATGCTCTGGGTGCAGCGTCTCAATGCCGCCGCCCGCGCCGAAGGCCTCACCTACAGCCGTTTTGCCGAGGGTCTCAAAGCCGCCGGCATCGGCCTCGATCGCAAAATTCTGGCCGATCTCGCTGTGACCGACGCCGTCGCCTTCAAAGGCATCGTCGAGCAGGTGAAAAGCGCGCTGGAGAAGAAGTCGAGCGAGCAGAAGTCGAACGAAAAAAAGAAGAGCGCGGCGTGACCTGCAGGCGCCTCGCCCGACGAGGCGCGGTCACGGCTCAGCCTCGGAACTTGCTCCTGCGCTTCGCCCGGCGAAGCGTCGACCAATGATGCATCCGCTGGAAGAATTGCGCGACGCCGCCTTGCGCGCGAGCGCGGCCGCGCCTGACGAACAGGCGCTCGACGCCGTCCGGGTGCAATACCTCGGCCGGAGCGGCAGCATCTCGGCCTGGAGCGAGCAGATGAAATCGCTCTCCAAGGAGGAGAAGCCGGTCGTGGGCAAGCTCCTCAACCAGGTCCGCGGCGCGGTCACGGCGGCGCTGGAAGAGGCCGGGGAAAAACTGCGGGTGGCCCGAGAAGCCGACGCGCTCTCCGCGATCGATATTTCGCTCCCGGGCCCGCCTAACGAAGTCGGTGCGCTCCATCCGCTCACGCAGATGCTTGATCGCGCCATCGGGATTTTTCGCCGGATGGGTTTCGCTCTCGCCGAGGGTCCGGACGTGGAGGACGAATGGCATTGCTTCGACGCACTCAACACCGCGCCCGATCATCCGGCGCGTAATGAGCAGGATACTTTCTTCTTGCCCGATGGCCGGCTGCTCCGCACTCACACTTCGACCGTGCAAATCCGGACGATGGAATCGGCTCCGCCGCCCATCCGGGTCATCGCGCCGGGCGCGGCCTTTCGGCGCGACGAAGTGGACGCGACCCATAGCGCACAATTTCACCAGATCGAGGGACTCTATGTCGACCGCGGAGTGAGCGTGGCCGATCTCAAAGGGACGCTGGAGTATTTCCTGCGCGAGCTTTTCGGGTCCGACACCGAGGTCCGTTTTCGGCCGCACTATTTCCCCTTCACCGAGCCGAGTTTTGAGATCGATGTGAAATCGAAAGCGCTCAAGAGCGGCGAGAAATGGATCGAAGTCTGCGGCTGCGGAATGGTGCACCCGGCGGTTTACGAAGAGGTCAACCGCGCCCGCCAGGATCAGGCCTACGATGCGGAAGAGTGGACCGGTTTCGCCTTCGGGCTGGGGATGGATCGGCTGGCCATGATCCTGTTCGATATCCCCGACATCCGCCTTTTCGCGCAGAACGATCTGCGTTTCCTGCGCCAATTCGCATGAGCGACCGAACGAATTGCTGACGAGATGAAATTTTCCCTCAACTGGCTGGGCGAATTCGTCGAATTGCCTAACGACACCGCAAGGCTGACCCATCTCCTCACTCTCGCCGGGGTGGAAGTGGAAGGGATCGAAACGCGCGGGGCTAATTTCGAGCACGTGGTGGTGGCGCAGATCAAATCCTCCGAGCAACATCCAAATGCCGACCGGCTCAGCGTCTGCCAGGTCGAGGACGGCAGCGGCACGCCGCGCCAGATCGTCTGTGGCGCGAAGAATTACCAGGTGGGGGACAAGGTCCCGCTGGCCCAGCCGGGCGCGGTTTTGCCTAACGATTTCAAAATAAAAGCGAGCAAGCTGCGCGGGGTGGAATCGCAGGGCATGCTCTGCAGCGCCAAGGAGCTCGGGCTGGCGGAGGATGCAGCCGGTCTCCTCCTTCTTTCGCCCGAGGCAAAAATCGGCGCGCCGATGGGCGAGCTCTTTCCGAGCGACACCATTCTCGATGTGGAGATCACGCCCAACCGGGCCGACCTGCTCAGCCACTACGGCCTGGCGCGCGAGATCGCGGCGCTAACCGCAAAACCGCTGCGTCCGCTTGATATTCCGGAGCCAGCTACGTCTGCTGGCGAGACGGTTCAGATTTCCTCGCCTAACGAGTGCCCTTTTTATTCCGCGCGCCGGATCGAAAACATCACGGTCAGCCCCAGCCCCGACTGGTTGCGGGCCAAACTGGAAGCGGTCGGGCTGCGCGCGATCAACAACATCGTCGACATCACCAATTTCGTCATGCTGGAGCTGGGCCAGCCGCTGCACGCCTTCGATGCCGATAAACTGGAAGGCGCGATCAACGTGCGCCTGGCTGAGCCTAACGAAAAGTTCCTCGCGCTCGACGGACGGACCTACAACCTCGACCCCAAAAATCTGCTCATCGCCGACGCCGCCCGCGCGGTCGCCATCGGCGGGGTGATGGGCGGCGAGGATACCGGCGTGACCGCTCCGACGCGCAACGTGCTTTTGGAAAGCGCTTATTTTCTTCCCTCGAGCATCCGCCGCACCGCCCGCGAATTAAATCTGCCGAGTGACGCCAGTTATCGCTTCGAACGCGGGGTCGATCCCGCGATGGTGCTGCGCGCTTCGCAACGCGCGACGCAGTTGATCCAGGAAATCGCGGGCGGACAGCCAACCGGCGAAACGGTCACGGCCGGAGCTTTGCCGAAGCCGCCGAGCGCTATCTCTTTTCGTTATGCGCGCAACGATGCGCTCCTCGGTGCCACCGTCGCGCCGGCGGAAGCGGATCGGATTTTAAACGGTTTCGGATTGGAAAAACTCCAGGGGTCCGGCGAGCAATCAAACTGGCGCATCCCGAGCTATCGCTCGGATCTGCGCCGCGAAGAAGACCTGATCGAAGAGGTGGTGCGGGTCTTTGGGATCGACCCGATCGCGAGCGCGGATCGCAGCCGCTTCACCCCGATCTCGATCGCCGATCGGCGTTACGATTTTGAAATGCAACTGCGGCAACGGCTGGTGGCGCGCGGTTTTTCTGAAGTGCGGACCTCGGCCCTGGTCAGCCGGCGATTGTTAGGCAGCGGTTTCGCGCCGGTCGCGGTCGAGTTGCGCAATCCGCTGAGCGAAGATCACGTCGCGCTGCGGCCGAGTTTGATCCCGGGTTTGCTTGCTGCCCTGGAGCGGAACCTGCGCGCGGGCGCGAAGAGCGTGCGCCTCTTTGAAGTCGGGCGCGTTTTCCTGCCGCCGGCGGGGAAGGAAATTCGCCGGCTCGCTCTGCTCCTCTGCGGCAGCGCGGTGGAACAGGCGCATTGGCGCGGAGAAAGCAGCCGGCAGCTGGATCTTTATGACCTGAAGGGCGCGCTCTCCGCCAGCGGACTGGAGGAAATCTCGTTGCGCCGCTCGGAGCGGGCCGAGTTTGCCCTGGCAACGGAAGTGCTCACAGCCGAGACCGTGCGGGGGGTGGCGGGGCAGCTCACTTCCGGACAAGCCGGCGCCAGTGCGCCGATTTTTGCCGCGGAAATCGATTTGCCTAACGACGCCGAGATTGCGGCTGGCGCACGCAAGTTTCGCGAACTGCAGCGTTTCCCCTCGATCAGCCGCGACATTGCCCTGATCGCGCCCGACGCGCTGAGCCATCAGGAGATCCTGGCCGCGATGACTCAGCCTAACGAGCCCCTGCTGCAGGCGGTTGCGCTCTTCGATCTCTTCAGCGGAAAAGACTCCGAGCAGATCGGCGCGGGGCGGAAATCGCTCGCGTATTCATTGACATATTCGGACAAAAACCGGACACTGACCTCCGATGAAGTGAGTGCAGCGCACGACCGGATTCGCGAGCGATTAAAGGGCGTCCTGGGGGTCGAGCTGCGCGAGTAGTTCTTTGCAGAAAAATCCGAGAGTTGTGGCTTGAGAGTTGAAGGTTCAAAGACCTTCTCGCGTCTACTTTCAGCTCTCTATCGACAACTTTCGGGCCCGGAGATTTCCGGGACAAAAAATTTACCCTGCGGTGTTCGAGATTACAGATGTGAATCCCGGACCGATGTTTGTTAGCAAAGGGGGCTAGGTCGTTAGGAGAAGATGGCATGCCTTCATTGGAAGTCAGAGGCTCCGGCGGCGGTCACCCGCCCGTTACCATAAGGGAACGGGAGCTCCATCTAAACGGCACTGGCGGGGTAATACTTTTCCGCGCCCGGTTCAGCGATGAACCGGGCTCCTTTTTTTGACGAGGCGGAAGTTGGCGGCTACATCGAAGCGTGCCGTCGCCTGATTCACCTGCCCGCCGCGCGCTCCTCGCTCTGGAGGATGGGCGGATTTTCGCGGGGGAATCTTTTGGCGCGGCCGGCACTTCGGTCGGGGAAATCTGTTTCAACACTTCCATGACCGGCTACCAGGAGGTGCTGACCGATCCCTCCTATCGCGGGCAGATCGTGGCCATGACCTATCCGCTGATCGGCAACTACGGCACGAACGGAGCCGACGCCGAGAGTCGCGAACCCCATGTGCGCGGTTTTGTAATCGAGGAACTGAGCGAGGTGGCGAGCAACTGGCGCTCGGAGCTTTCGCTCGATGAATACCTGCGCCGCTGGAAAATCCCCGGGGTGCAGGGGATCGACACCCGCGCCCTGACCCGCCACCTGCGCACGCGCGGGGCGATGAAGGCTTGCCTGACGACCGAGGAAATCACGGCCGAGGAAGCGGTTCGCCGCGCGCTGGAAGGCGAGGGGGTGATTGGGATGGATTACGTGCGCGAAGTGACGGCGCCGGCCGCCTACCAATGGGATCCGGAGGACGAGGCGAGTTCTTTCTGGGGCACCGAGGACAGCCTGAAGACGGCCTTGCCGCCGATCCGACATCGCATCGTGGCCTACGATTATGGGATCAAGGAAAACATCCTGCGCCGGCTGCGTCAGAATGGCTTTGGCGTCACCGTCCTGCCCGCGACGGCGACGGCTGCGGAAGCGCTCAGTCACAAACCAGAAGGCGTTTTTCTTTCCAACGGCCCGGGCGATCCCTCGGTGCTGGATTACGCGCACGAAGCGGTGCGCGACCTGATGGGAAAGGTGCCGATCTTTGGCATTTGCCTGGGGCACCAGATGCTCGGCTACGCTTTTGGCGGGAGCACCTTCAAGCTGAAGTTTGGTCATCGCGGCGGGAACCAGCCGGTGAAGGATCTCATTTCCGGCAAAGTCGCGATTACCTCGCAGAACCATGGATTCGCGGTCGAAGCGGAGTCTTTGCCTAACGAGATCGAAGTCACGCACATCAATCTGAACGACGGCACGGTGGAGGGAATGCGGCACCGCGAGCTGCCGATTTTCAGCGTGCAGTATCATCCCGAAGCGGCGCCCGGTCCACACGACGCCGGCTATTTCTTTGCCGAGTTCGCCCGGCTGATCGAGAAGACCTGAAGCCAGGCGGTCGGACCCCGGGGCGCGCCCCTGACCCGGCGGAGCTCGGCGTCGGAGAGGGGCGCCTCTAGACTAACGATTGACCCGCCGGACGACCGGCCGAGATTATGGCCATGTATTCAACAACCGAGAGAGTTCCAAAGTTTATGAAACTGGCGGTGACGCTGGCCTTCACCGCCGCGCTCGCCACCGCGCCGCTGGCGCTGGCGCAGGAGAAAGAGAAAATGGAGACCGCCGCGAGCAAGGAAGTGACGGGCGAGATCGTGGACATGATGTGCTACATCGATCACGACGCGATGGGCGCGAAGCACGCCAATTGCGGCGAGAAATGCATCAAGGGCGGCGGCCCGGTCGGGATCGTGAGCGACGGCAAAGCCTACCTCGTGGTGGGCGCACACAAGCCGATGAACGACGAGCTGGCGCCGCTGGCCGGCAAAACCGTGACCCTGAAGGGCAAAATGGCGAGCAACGGCGGCATGACGATGCTGGAGAACGCCGAGATCGTTAAAAAGTAATTCGTTGGGGGAAAAAACGCGCCTCTTCCGCCTCTGGCTGAAGTATGCGCGTTTTTTTTTGGCAACATCGCGGGCAGAGCGGCCGAAGCGGGAACATCGGAAGCAAGCGGCGCCGCGATTTCCGGAAGCCACTCCGCCGCCTAACGAACATCCGAACCTGCAAATTTTGTGAAGACGTTAAACTTGGCTGACGGAACCGCCGTCCCGATCCTGGGCCAGGGCACCTGGCGGATGGGCGAGGGGCGCGACGATCGCGCGCGCGAAGTCGCGGCCTTGCAGCTCGGGATCGATCTCGGCCTGACTTTGATCGATACCGCGGAGATGTATGGCGAAGGAGCGGCCGAAGAAGTCGTGGGAGAAGCGATCGCCGGCCGGCGCGAGCGCGTTTTTCTGGCCACGAAAGTCTATCCGCACAATGCGACCAAACGCGGCGTGCCGGAAGCGTGCGCACGCAGCCTGCGGCGGCTCGGCACGGAGATGATCGATCTCTATCTGCTGCACTGGCCGGGGAGCACGCCGCTGCAGGAGACGATCGAAGCGTTTGAAAAGTTGCGCGCGGAAGGCAAGATCCAGCGCTGGGGCGTCTCCAACTTTGACCTTAAGGAACTGGAGGCGCTCGAGCAGACAACGTGTGCGACGGATCAGGTCCTCTACAACCTCGAGGCGCGCGGGATCGAGTTCGATTTGCTCCCGTGGTGCCAGGAAAAGGGCTGGCCGGTGATGGCTTATTCGCCCATCGGGCAGGGCGGCGATTTGCTCCGCCACTCGGCTCTGACCGGGATCGCGCGACGGCATGATGTCACTCCGGCGCAGATCGCGCTGGCCTGGACACTGCGCCGACCGCAGGTCATCGCCATCCCCAAAGCGGCCGCTCCCGAGCATGTCCGGGCCAACGCGGCCGCGGCCGATCTCGAGCTGACCGAGCAGGATTTGGCCGAACTTGATTCCGCCTTTCCACCGCCGACACGGAAAGTCCCTCTGGCAGTGCTCTAATCAGCCGCGCGGGGAAAAATTCGTTGCTGCTCGGCAGTTCGCGCGCTAAGTGCAACGCGCATCCGCGATGAACATTCACGAATATCAGGCCAAGGAATTGCTCGAAAAATTCGGCGCCGCCACCACCCGCGGGCGAGTGGCGGAGTCGGCCGAGGCCGCGGAAAAAATCGCGCGCGAGCTGGGAACGAACGACCTGGTGGTCAAGGCGCAGGTCCACGCCGGCGGCCGCGGCAAAGGGACTTTTGCCAACGGCTTCAAGGGCGGCGTCCATCTGGTCAAGTCGCCGGAGGAAGCCGGTGAAGTTGCAGGCAAGATGCTCGGGCAGACCCTGGTCACCCACCAAACCGGCGCGGAAGGCCGCCTGGTCAATCAGGTGCTGGTGGCGGAATCGGCCGATATCGAGCGGGAGATTTATTTCGCCGTCCTGCTCGATCGGGCGACAGCCGCGCCGCTCATCGTGGCGAGCACGGAAGGCGGAGTGGAAATCGAATCCGTGGCCGAGAAATCGCCGGAAAAGATCATGCGCGAGCCGGTCGATCCACTGGCTGGGTTGCAACCTTTCCAGACCCGCAAACTGGCCAAACAACTTGGGTTCAAATCCGACCAGATCAAGCCGGCGGCGAAGCTCTTCAGCGCGCTCTACCGAACGTTCCTGCAATCGGACTGCTCGATGGTGGAAGTGAACCCGCTGGTGGTGACGAAAAGCGGCGAAGTGCTGGCACTCGATGCCAAGTTCAATTTTGACGACAACGCGCTCTATCGGCACCCCGAGATCGCGGCCATGCGGGATCCGGCGGAGGAAGATCCGCGCGAGGTCGAGGCCTCCAAGCACGGGCTCAATTACATTGGACTGGAGGGCAACATCGCCTGCCTGGTCAACGGCGCCGGCCTGGCCATGGCCACGATGGACATCATTAAATTCTACGGCGGCAGCCCGGCTAACTTCCTCGACGTGGGCGGGAGTGCGACCGAAGAGCAGGTGACCGAAGCGTTCAAGATCCTGGTCGCGGACAAACGAGTGGAAGCGATCCTGGTCAACATTTTCGGAGGGATCATGAAGTGCGACATCATCGCGCAGGGCATCGTGAATGCGGTCAAGGCGGTCAATTTGCCCGTGCCTTTGGTCGTACGGCTGGAAGGCACCAACGTGGACGCGGGAAAAAAGATCATCGCCGAGTCCGGATTGCCAGTGACGACGGCGGATGATCTAGCCGATGCGGCCGAGAAGGCGGTCGCGGCCGCGGGAGGAAAAAAATGATCAAGGAATTCGCTTTTGTCGGGGTGCCGGTGACTGATTTGCCGCGGGCACGGAAATTTTACGAAGAAGTGCTCGGCCTCGAGCTGGAAGGGGAGGCGTCGGAGAAGAATGTCGAATACAAAGTCGGCAGCGGCACGCTCATGATCGCCAACTACGGCGAGCAATGGCTTCCGGCTACGGGCGGCACGCTGGCGGCCTTTGAAGTCGAGGACGTGGATGCCTTTACCGAAAAGGTGAAAGCGAGCGGAGCCGAGGTCACGCTAGCGCCGATGGACTCGCCGGTTTGCCGCTTCAGCATGGTGCTGGACCCGGATGGGAACGCGCTCATGATTCATCGGCGGAAGGCCTGACCGGGAGGAATTTGCATGTCCGTTCTCGTCGATAAAAATACCCGCCTGCTGGTCCAGGGCATCACCGGTAAGACCGGCGGCTTTCACGCCAGGCAATGCATGGAATACGGGACCAACGTGGTCGCCGGAGTGACGCCGGGTAAAGGCGGAGAGAAGTTTGAAAACAAGGTGCCGGTCTTCGACACCGTCTGGGAAGCGCGCCAGGAAACCGGCTGCAATGTCTCAGTCATCTTCGTCCCGGCCGCAGGCGCGGCCGATGGCATTCTGGAAGCGGTCGATGCCGGCGTCGAGCTGGTCATTTGCATCACCGAGGGTATCCCGGTGATGGACATGATGCGGGTTAAAGCGGAAATGGCGGGCAAGAAGTCGCGCCTGATCGGGCCGAATTGCCCCGGCATCATCACGCCGGGCGAATGCAAGATCGGCATCATGCCCGGCTACATCCACAAGCCGGGCAGCGTCGGCGTCATCTCGCGCAGCGGCACCCTGACCTATGAAGCAGTCTGGCAGCTCACCTCCCGCGGGCTTGGCCAATCGACCTGCATCGGCATCGGCGGCGACCCGATCAACGGCATGTCGCATCTCGATGCGGTCAAGCTATTCAACGACGATCCCAAGACCGAAGCGATGATTTTGATCGGCGAAATCGGTGGCACCGCGGAGGAAGAAGCGGCCGCCTGGATCCAGGGTAATTGCCAGAAGCCAGTGGCGGCCTTTATTGCCGGAGCGACCGCGCCGCCGGGACGGCGGATGGGTCACGCCGGAGCGATTGTTTCCGGGGGCAAGGGGACGGCCGCCGGCAAGATAGAGGCGCTTCAAGCGGCCGGCATTGCCGTCGCCGAGACCCCGGCCACGATGGCCGATACCCTGATCAAGCAGATGAAAGGACGCAAATAACCGATGCCTGTAACAGCTAAAGGACTCGAAGGAATCATCGCCAACTCCACCCGGCTCAGCGCCGTGGTGGGCGATAAGGGACAGCTCGTCTACGGCGGCTACGACATTAACGAACTGGCCGGCCAGGTCAGTTACGAGGAAGTCGTTTACCTGCTCTGGAATGGGAAGTTGCCGAACCGGGAGGAGCTCGATGGTTGCCGTCAGTCGCTCCGTTCCCAGCGCCAGCTGCCTGAGGGCGTGATCGATTTTCTGAAGAACGCGCCGAAGAAGGCCGGGCCGATGGATGTCATTCGGACCGCGGTTTCCATGCTTGGGCTCTACGACGACAACCTGGACGATTCTTCACCGGAGAAAAACAAGGATCGGGCCCGCAGCATCACGGCCAAGATCGGAGTGATCGCGGCCTATTTTCATCGCGCTCGCAACGGCAAGGATCTGCCGCCGGTCCGCGACGATCTGGGCGAGGCAGCCCACTTTCTTTACCTGATGAGCGGGGAAGCTCCGTCGCAGGAAGCGGCCGACACGCTCGACGTCGCCTTCGTCCTGCACGCCGATCACGGGATGAACGCCTCCACCTTTAGCGCCCGGGTCACGATCGCGACCTTGAGCGATATCTATTCCGCTATTACCTCCGCCATCGGCACCCTCAAAGGCCCGCTCCACGGCGGCGCGAACGAGGGCGTGATTCAAATGTTGGAGGAGATCGGAAGCGAAGACAAAGTCGACGCCTACATCGAAAACGCCCTGGCCGAGAAGAAGAAGATCATGGGCATCGGGCACCGCGTTTATAAGACGCTCGACCCGCGCGCGCCGCACCTGCAGAAGATGGCGGTTAAGCTCAGCCAGAAATTGGGCGACCCGAAGTGGATCAACATGTCGGAGCGGATCGCGAAGTTGATGAAGGAGAAGAAGAACCTCAACGCCAACGTCGATTTCTATTCCGCCACGGTCTATTACTCGTTAGGCATTCCGACCGATCTCTTCACCCCGGTCTTCGCCATCGCACGCTGCTCGGGTTGGTGCGCACACGTGCTCGAGCAACTGGAGGATAACCGCCTCTATCGTCCGCTGAGCGAATACGTGGGCGAGCCAGCCGGGAAAAAGGTCAAGCCGATCGACGAGCGCGAATAGCGGGCGCGGAGTCTGTCACAGTTTTCGGTAGGGCGACTCCCGTCCTGCTGGGGCCGCCTTTCTGCGCCGCGTTGCGGCTCCGCGTTTCACCGCGTATCAGTGGCTTCCGATGAAACCCGGCAACAAAAAATGGGGCCGCGATACCCTGGCGCTGCTGCGCGCCGGGCCCTTCCGCCGTTACCTTATCGGCACCTCTATTTCCGATACAGGCACCTGGATGCAGATCATGGCCCAGGGCTGGATCATGAGCACTCTGACCGACAAGGCGATCATGCTCGGAATGGTCAATTTCGCGGCCGGTTTGCCGATGATTTTCCTGACCATGTTTGGCGGATCGTTGGCCGATCGGTTCGACAAACGCCGCATTCTCATCTGGACCCAGATCGTGCAGATCGCGCTCGCGCTCGCGATCGGCTTTCTCATTTACAGCGGGCAAGTCCAGATCTGGCACATCATCGTGGTCGCGGGATTGCTGGGCATCGCCTTTGCCTTTGAACACCCGGCCCTCTCTGCCCTCGTGCCGGAGCTGGTCAAGCACGAGGAAATCGCCGCCGCGGTCGCGCTCGATCGCGGGGTCTTTCATTGCGCGCGACTGGTCGGGCCGTCGGTGGCCGGCATCGTGGTCGGAGTCTGGGGCGCGGCGACGGCATTTTTTAGTAACGCGGTCACCTTTGTCGCTTTCATTATCGCGCTCGTCTCGCTCCCGGCGCGTCCAATCGGGAGCCAGGAAGAAGAGGCGCAGCGGGCGAGCGGTTTTAAGGACGGTTTTCGCTACGTGGGAGCCGACCGGCCCAGCCTGGCCATGGTCGGAATGATCGCTTCCATGACGATTTTCATTTTTCCCACCGTCTCGGTCATGATGCCGCTTTACGTGCGCGACGTGCTCCACTTTGGTCCGACCCAGCTCGGTTACCTGATGGCGGCCTCCGCTGGCGGCTCGGTCGTGGGCGCGATCGCGCTTGTTTCCATTCCGCGCCCGCACCGGCTCCTCGGCATGATGGGCGCGGCGATCTCGGCCATGTTCTCGGTTTTCGCGCTCAGCCGGGTGCATCTTTTTGGTTATGCGGCGGCCACCCTGATCGTGATCTCGTTTGGGCTTTCGCTCATCTTTGGGCTCTCGAACACGATCGTGCAGGAACGCGCGCCTGGTTATTTGCGCGGCCGGGTTTCGGCTGTGATGGGCCTGAGCTTTTTCGGCCTCATGCCAATCGCGGGCCTGGGCGTGACCAGCCTGGCCGACGCCATCGGCATGCGCACGGCGCTGGCCTACTCAGCCGGCGGCTATGGGGTAACGGCCTTGCTCATCCTGTTCTGGATCGGCAACGCCTTGAACGAGACTCCGACCCCGAGCGCGCCGCGTCCCTCCGAACCGGAGGTGGCGGCGGCGCTCTAGAGATTCGTTAGGCAACCCGATGCTTTCCTTTTCCACCTGCTGGAACTCGAGCCGCCACACCGCAGGCGACGCCATGCTGCGCGAGATCAAGAACCAGCTCGGCTTTGAGTTGATCGAACTCGGGCACGGCATCCGCATCTCGCTCATGCCGGGCATTCAGAAAATGTTCGACGCCGGCCTGGTCCGATTCAGCAGCCTGCACAATTTCTGTCCGCTTCCGGTCGAGGTGATGGGGGCGTCGCCCGATTGCTACACCTTCTCCAGCAGCTCGGCCCAGGAGCGGCAGCGGGCGATCAAGCAAACCCTGCAGACGATCGATTTCGCGGAACGCCTCGGCGCCGGCTACGTCGTGCTCCATCTCGGCCGGGTGCCGATGAAACCGGTGACCGACCCGTTGCTCGAGCTGATCAAGGCCGGCCGGATTTATTCGCGCGAATATGTGCGGCTCAAGATCGACGCGGTGGCGAAGCGCGAAGCCGGCGCGGCGCCTTATCTGGAGAACGTGAAGGAATGCCTCAAGCCGATCGTGGATCACGCCGCGGCTAAAAATATCAAGCTCGGGGTGGAAGGCCGGCGCGGTTACGAACAGATCCCAAGCGAGCGGGAGATCCCGGCCCTGCTCGAGGAGCTGGCTTCGCCGCAGGTTGGTTATTGGCACGACTTCGGCCATCTCCAGATCAAGGACAATCTCGGCTTCGTCGATCACGCCGAGTGGTTGCGCGCGATCGGTCCGCGAACATTAGGCTGTCATGTCCAGGATTGCCTCTGGCCGGACCGGGATCATCAGCCGCCTTTTGCCGGCGACGTCGATTTGGAGAAACTAGTTCCTCTCCTGCCCGCAAGCTGCTTGTTTGTCTGGGAAATGAGTCCGCGCAAAAGTGCCGAGGAGATTCGGCGGTCGGTCGATACTTGGAAAGACCGCTTCGGCGAATGAAAAAAATCCTCGGCTCGCTCCTCCAGATCGCGGTCACGATCGCGGTTCTCTTCTGGGTTTTCCACGATCCGCAGAAACGCGCGCAGATGGCGGTGGCGCTGCAGGCGGCCGATTACCGCTGGATCATGGCCGCGATCGTGGCCTACCTCTTGGTCGAATTTTCCGCCGCAGTCCGCTGGTGGATTCTGCTCAAGGTGCAAAAGATCGATCTCAGCATCTCGCGCGTCTCCGGCCTTTTCCTGATTGGGATGTTTTACAATCAATTCCTGCCCGGCGGCACCGGCGGCGACATCATGAAGAGTTATCTCCTGCTCAAGGAGACGCCGGGCAAAGCCACCGGCGCGCTGCTGGCGGTGGTCTTCGATCGCATGGTCGGGCTGGTCGCGCTGATCAGCATCACCGGCGTCTTGATCGGCCTTCGCTACGATTGGCTGACGCAGTTAGAGGAAACCAAACACCTGGTCTGGATCCTGATCGCCATTCTCGGCAGCGCCGTTCTGATGTTGGTGACCTCGTTTGTGGTCAGCGGCTTTAACCTCGCGCATAAGCTGCCGGCGCGGTTTCCGGCCCGGGAAAGATTGATCGAACTTTCCGCGGCTTATCACCTTTATGCGCATCATTGGCGCGCGACGCTGGCCGCGTTTGGGGCGTCGGTCATCGCCCATCTCTCCACCTTCGCGACCTTCCTCTTTGTCGCCTACGCTTTCCGGGCCAAGGTCGCGGTGGTCGATTTTTTTGCCATTATGCCGATCGAGCGGACGATTTCTTCGTTGCCGATTAGTTTCGCCGGGGTCGGCCTGCGGGAGAAGATTTTCCAGATCATGCTGCACGGCTTGTGCGGCGTGCCGGAAGCGGTTGCGGTCCTGATCGGCTCGATGAGTTTTCTCGTCATGCTAGCCTGCTCGGCGCCGGGCGGGATCGTCTATTTTCTCTATAAGCCGAGCGGGCAGAGCGGCCACGTGAAGCTGAGCGAGATGCGCAAGGAAGTGGCCACGCTGGAGCATGAAATCACCGAGACCGAGTAAGACGGCGCGCCCCAGAAAGCCGGTCGCTCGGGTCACTCCCGCGGGAGAAAGAGGAGGCATGAGGCGAAAGCCGCCGCGGCCGTTCGTCGCGGTCACTTTTGCCATGACCATGGATGGTAAAATCACCACCCACCAATTCACCCCGGTCGATTTTACCTCGCGCGAAGACAAGCTCCACCTTCTGCGCCAGCGGTCGTTAGGCGACGCCGTCCTCATTGGCCGCAGCACGCTGAGCAAAGACAACGTGCGCCTCGGCCTGCCCGATCCGAAGATGCGTGCGGAGCGGGAAGCCCGCGGCCAGGCGCCATATCCGATTCGGGTCATCGTCTCGAGCGAAGGCCGGATCGATCCCGAGCTGAAGATTTTCCAGACCGACATCTCCCGGATCGTGGTTTTCTCCACCACCCGCATGCCCCGCAAATACCAGATCGCGCTGCGGGAAAAGGCGACCCTGCGCCTGAGCGACACGCGCTCGGTCGACCTGGCGCGGATGCTGCAAATCCTGCGGGCGGAATACAAAGTGCGCCACGTCGCCTGTGAAGGCGGGGCGGAACTTTTCCGCGGCCTGCTCGAGCTGCAGTTGGTCGATCAACTCAACCTCACCATCGCGCCCTACATTTTTGGAGGGAAAACCGCGCCTACTCTCACCGGGCGAAACCCTGCTTTCCTTCCCGCCAGCGTGCGCGGCTCGCTGGTCGAGATGCGGACGGTGAACGAAGAGTGCTTCCTGCAATATCGCCTAAAATACCGCTGAGCCGATACGGCGCAGCCAGGGCTTTCCTCCCTCAGGCATCGGCCGAAATTGCCCCGAATATTCCGCGGCCTGGCCTCGTCCATGCATTGCGCGGTGAGTTCCGCCGCTTATCCTGACGCACCCATTTCACCCTCTCATGCAGACCGGTAATTCCATCATTATCCAGGCGGATCGCAGCACCATCTTTGAGACGGTGTCCGATCTGGCCCGTTGGCCCGAGATTCTCCCGCACTATCGCTACATTCGGTTTCTCCGCCGGCTGCCCCAGGCGAGCATCGTGGAGATGGCGGCGCGGCGAACCGGCATTCCGATTTCCTGGACCTCGGAATATGTGGTCGACCCCCAGCGGATGGAGCTGCGCTTTTTGCACCTGAAGGCTTTCACCCGCGGGATGAAAGTGATCTGGACCTTCAACGACACCCCGGCCGGAGTTTTGGTCGAAATCCTGCACGTCCTGCGCTTTCGCGTCCCCGCCCTCGCGGCGGTGGCCGAGCCGATCATCGGCGGGTTTTTCATTCATCACGTGGCCAACCAGACGTTGCGCACTTTCAAGGCGTATCTCGAGCGCCAACCCACGGCGAGCGCGGAGTCGCGTGCCGCCTAACGACCCAGTATTTTTCGCCATGGCCGCAACTAAAAGACGCGCTGTTATCACCGGGCTCGGCCCGATCACTTCCGTCGGGACCGGCCGGGAGGAGTTTTGGCAAGGTTTGCGGGCGGAGAAGAGCGGAGTGCGGCGGGTCACCAGCTTCGACAGTTCGATTTTTAACGCTCATTGCGCGGCGGAGATTTCGGATTGGAAAGGGGAGGATTTTTTCCCGCCGCATCGGCTCAAGCGACTGGATCGTTACGCTCAATTCTCGGTCGCCTCGGCCAAACTGGCGCTGGAGGACGCGGGCATCGTCTGGTCGCGGGAGGAGCCGCAGGCGCGGAGCGGGGTCAGCTTTGGCACCGCGCTGGGCGGAATCGCCAATGCCGAAAGCGAGCATGCGCATTTTCTGAAAAAAGGGAGCCGCGGAGTGAACCAGACGCTGGCTCTGCAGGTCTTCGGCGGCTCCGCCCATACCAATATCGCGATCGAGTTTGGCTTCCGCGGCGCGGGCACGACCAACTCGAACAGTTGCGCCAGCGGCACCATCGCGGTCGGCGAAGCGCTCCGCTATATCCGCGATGATTTTGTCGATGTCATGGTGGCGGGCGGAGCCGAGTCGCCGCTCAGCCAGCTCACCTTTGGCGCCTTCGCCTTTATCAAAACCATGAGCCAGCTCTCCGACGATCCGGCCCGGGCCTGCCGGCCGTTTGATCGGTTGCGCGACGGCTTCGTCATGGGCGAGGGGGCGGCGTCGCTGGTGGTGGAGGAATTGGAGCACGCCCGGGCGCGCGGAGCGCACATCTACGCGGAGGTGCTCGGTTACAGTTTGAATAACGATGCTTTTCACATGACCTCGCCTCTTCCGAGCGGCGAATCCTGCACCCGCGCCATCCGCGAAGCGCTGGCCGACGCCCGGCTGGCTCCGGAGCAGATCGATTACATCAACGCGCACGCCAGCTCGACCCAGCTCAACGACAGCACCGAGACGATGGCGATCAAACAGGTCTTCGGCGCGCACGCGGGCCGGATTCCGGTCAGCGGGACGAAGCCTTACACCGGGCATCCGTTAGGCGCGACCGGCGCGATCGAGGCCGCGGTCTGCGCCCTGGCGCTGGATCGCGACTGGGTGCCGCCGACCTTGAACTGGGAGAATCCCGACCCGGCCTGCGATCTCGATGTCGTGCCGCAGCACGGGCGCGAGATGAAGATCAATCACGTGCTGAGCAACTCGTTTGGCTTTGGCGGGATCAACGCCTGCATCGTGCTCGGGCGGGTGCGGGACTAACGAACTCCATCGGCGCAATCGTCAGCGCGCTCGTGCTCGAGTCGGAGCAGGAAATACGATCGCGAGCACGAGCAGGAGCACGATTACGAGGGGGAGCGTTGACGGGGCGCTTGCGCCCTCCTAACATGCGCGCGTGCAAGTCGAGTTAGAGCAGCTGCTCATTTTGCAGGATCGCGCGCAGAAGATCCGGCAGGTCGAGGCCGAGCTGCGCAGTATTCCCCTGGAACGCAAATCACTCGACGCCCAGAGCGCGGCCGCCGCGGCCAGTCTGGAAGCGGTCAAAGACAAGGCGCGCCACGTCGAGATGGAGAAGAAGAAGCTGGAGCTCGATGTCGGCACGCGCAACGAGAGCATCGCCCGGCTCAAGACTCAGCAGTACGAGACGCGCAAGAACGACGAATTCACCGCCATGGGACGCGAGATCGAGCGTTACCAGCAGGAGATCACCGGCCTGGAAGATCAGGAGCTGGAATTTATGGAGCAGGCCGACCAGCTCAAGGGCCGCATCGCGGAGGAGGACAAGAAAACCGCCGCAGCCAAGGCTTCGGTCGCGCAGCAGATGGCGGATCTGGATTCAAAAGAAGCTGCGCTCAACGGACGGCTGGAGGGATTAAAAAAAGAGCGGGAAGATCTGGCTGCGAAAGTGGATGAAGATTTGCTCGACCTTTTCAACCGCCTCTTCGCCAGCAAAGGCGACGCCGCAGTGGTGGCACTGGAACACGATGTCTGCACCGGCTGCCACATGAAGGTGACGACCGCGACTTCCGTGCGGGTCAAGGGCGGCCGCGAAATTGTCAGCTGCGAGCAGTGCGGCCGGATTCTTTATTTGGGCGAATAGCAGGATGCCTGCTGGCCCGGACCGGCGGCGTCTTCTCCCTCCGGCGTGACCCACGGAGGAAGGCGAAATCGTCGAAGGATTGCTCGGCCGGGGTGTCGAGAGCGTTGCAGGGCGGCGAGGCGACCGATTTCATCGGCAGATCGAGGGGCGGCGGGCGGTGGCGGCTTCATGGCGTGCTTTATCCGATCAACCGGGGAGCGGTGAGGAGCAATCGGCTTCCCGAGATTGGTCCGCCAGAGAGAGCAGTTGCCGCGCCGCCAGACCTTTTCCCCGACGGGCTTGGAATTTTGCCCGCTGATGCTCGGGGCGAGGTCGCTTTAGACGTTGAAACGGAATTCGACCACGTCGCCGTCCTTGACCACGTATTCCTTGCCTTCGATGCGCAGCTTGCCCGCTTCCCGCGCCTTGGCAAAAGAGCCTAACGACACCAGATCGTCGAAATGGACCGTCTCGGCCGCGATGAAGCCGCGTTCGAAATCACTGTGAATCACCCCGGCCGCAGCCGGTGCTTTGTCGCCTTCATGGATGGTCCAGGCGCGAGTCTCTTTTTCCCCGGTGGTGAGGTAAGTGCGCAGGCCTAACAAGTGATAGACCGCGCGGATGAGGGCGCCGACGCCGCTGCTTTCCACTCCGAGATCGCGCAGGTATTCGGTCGCCTCCGCCTCGGAGAGATCGACCAGCTCGCTCTCGATCTGCGCGCTGATCACGACCGCTTCGGTGGCGAAATGGCTCTTGGCGTATTCCTCGACCGCACGGACGTGGCGGAGGGCGGCGTTGCTTTCCTCCTTCTGCGCGATCGGCGCCAGGTCGGCTTCGCCGACGTTGCAGGCAAAGAGGGTTGGCTTGGAGGTGAGGAGGAAGAATTCGCGCGCGATGATTTTCTCTTCCTCGGCCAGCTCGAGGGTGATGGCGGGTTTTCCCGCATCGAGATGCGGGAGCATTTTCTCGATCACGGCGTTCTCGGCTTTGGCCGTTTTCGAGCCGGTGCGCACTTCCTTCTGCAAACGGTCGCGCCTTTTCTGCAGAGAAGCGAGATCGGCCAGGATGAGCTCGGTATTGATCACCTCGATATCACGCACCGGATCGATCGAACCGCTGACGTGATGGATATCGCCGCTCTCGAAGCAGCGCACCACCTGGACGATGGCGTTCACTTCGCGGATGTGACTGAGGAATTGGTTGCCCAGCCCTTCGCCCGCGCTGGCTCCTTTGACCAGCCCGGCGATATCGACAAACTCGATCGCGGCCGGGATGATTTTCTGCGAATGAGAAAGCTGCGAGAGCACCGCCAGGCGCGGGTCGGGCACGGTCACCACCCCGAGATTCGGATCGATGGTGCAGAAGGGATAGTTCGCCGCCTGCGCTTTCTGGGTGCGGGTGACGGCGTTAAAGAGGGTCGATTTACCAACGTTAGGCAAACCCACGATTCCGGCGCTCAACATAGGCGCGGAGGTTAAGGCGGATGCGCCCGGGCTGCAACGGATGTTGGTCCCAAGCGCAAGTCTCGGCGGGTGAAAGCCGGGTGGAAAAACAAGAAGCCCCCGCCGGATCTCTCCGACGGGGGCTCTGATTAGCGCAACGCTACTTCGCGCAGCAGCTCAGGTGAGCCAGACAGCAAACGCCACCGGTGCAGCAATCGGACTGCGACGTGGCAGTGGCCGAACCGGCAAAGGCGAGAGCAGCAATGATCATCAATAGGTATCTCATTCGATAAACCTCCTGTTGAATCTTCTCCTTACTTCTCAGCCGGCGAAAAACGCCGCTGAGCCGTCGGCTTAAGAGAAGAGACAGCGCGGCGGAGGCGTCGGCGGCCGCTCCGAACGGGAGCGTTGCTGCCGGCTGAGCGCGGTGAAAATTTCCGGTCGGCTGGAGGGCGCGACCACCGCAGGCGAATGATCGAAAGCGAGAGTGAGCCCGAGGGTGCAGGCCGAGCAACATTGCCGGTCCTCTTTCGATTTTGGCATTTGTTTGCCGCAGTCGCCCGCCTCTTTGCCGGTCGCCATTTCCTGGCAGCAATCGGCCCCGATCGAACGGGCCATCGCAGCGACTGGCTGGATCGTCGGCCCGAGCGAAGCGAAGAGCGCACCAAAGAGAAGAAGCGCGAGCGCGGTTCGCATGCCGTCAGCTTTAGAACGAAAGGGCTGGCGAAGCAAGCGAACGCTGCCGGGGGCGCGCCCGCCACTCGTCGCCTTGTTTGCTCGCTTCCGCAGGGGAGAGAAATAAATCGGGCCGGCGAGATTCGAACTCGCGACCTCTTGAACCCCATAAAGAATTATACGTATTCGGCACGATCCGGCAGGATGAGGCATAATCGTGCATCACGCGGCACCAATGGCATAAGATATGTAACGCGAATCACTTAAATCCGTCAAATTGCTGGAATAACCCGGCATGTATTGGCATCCGGTTTTTTCGTCTGGGCTACCACCGGGGCTACCACCGGGGCTACCACCGCTTCGCGCCGCCTCTTTGCGTCTGGCTTCGATAGTGCAGCCTCAAATTTCCCCTTGGGAAGCATCGGATTTATCCCGCTCCCGCAGCCTGACAAGGGCTTGTTTTTGCATCCCTCCCCCGAGGGTCGTGCACTGGCATCTCCGAATCGTTTGATTTCGCACCGGCTTTGTCGACCTCCGTTCGCCAATTGATCCCACCGCGAGTGTAGTCTCACCGCTCGCTTGCAAAGCTGAGCGCCACCTAGGTATTGTCACACATATCCTGTCACGTTGCGTGCGTTCTTTAATTTCGTGACGCATTCCCTTCACTCATGATCCGGCTCACGAGCGAACACGCCCTTGGGAAGCATAACCCAGAAAAAATGTGCCGAACGGCACATTGCGCGATTCGATTGCTCAAGAAGAATTTCGGTAAGGCCAGACCGCGCGTCGAGGACCCTTTACCCGCCCTAGTTCCTGTGGTGCAGGAAAAAGGTTGACAGTAAAACTCCGATTCGAGAAAACAACTTCAACCACTTTATGACGAGCAACCCCTCAGCTGGAAGCAGGGTGCCCGCAAACGGCGAATCGCCAACAGCCACTTCGCCGCCTCCAATCAATTTGCCAAAAGGCGGCGGCGCAATCCGCGGCATTGGCGAGAAATTCGCCGCGAATCCGGTCACCGGCACCGGTTCAATGAGTGTTCCGATCGCGACCAGCCCCGGCCGTTCCGGCTTTGGGCCGCAGCTCTCGCTCTCCTACGATTCCGGGGCAGGCAATGGACCGTTTGGTTTCGGTTGGTCCCTCGCGCTGCCTCAGATTTCGCGCAAGACCGACAAGGGCCTGCCAAAATATAACGATGCCGAGGAGTCCGACGTTTTTATTCTGTCCGGTGCGGAGGACTTGGTTCCTGTCTTGAATTCGGATGGAAGCCGGTTTGAAAATACCGCGTCAGGTTACATCATCCACCGCTATCGCCCGCGCATTGAAGGGCTATTTGCCCGCATCGAGCGATGGACGCGGCAGAGCGATGGCGAAACCCACTGGCGCTCCATTTCCAAAGACAACATCCTCACCATCTACGGTAAGGACAGTAACTCCCGGATTTTCGCCCCTGCGAATGGAGATCCGAAGCATCCGGATCGTGTTTTCACTTGGCTGATCTGCGAGACACGCGATGACAAAGGGAATTCCGTCCTCTACGAATACAAGCCGGAAGGCGGCGCGGGCGTCGATCTCGCCCAGGCTCATGAAAGAAATCGCGGCGACCGCGATGACCCGCGACGCGCGACGAACCGCTACCTCAAGCGAATTCTCTACGGCAACCGCGCGCCCTTGCTCGACGAGACCGGGCGCAGGCCGCGCTCGCTCACCCCTGCCCAAGAAAATGCGGGCTGGATGTTCGAAGTCGTGTTCGACTACGGCGAACACGACGACGCCAACCCTCATCCCAGCGACGACGCAGCCGATCCGGCCGCCAACTCCAATCCGTGGCCAATTCGTCTCGACCCATTTTCCACCTACCGCGCCGGCTTCGAAGTCCGCACCTATCGGCTGTGCCAGCGCGTTTTGATGTTCCATCATATTCCGGATATCGCAGCGGATCCTGCAAACAATATCCCCGATACCGATGGCTACAGCGGCCTCGTCCGGTCCACCGACTTCGAATATTCCTATGAAGAAAATCCACAGGACGCGCGCAATCCCATTTACTCTTTCCTGCTCTCAGTCAGCCAGTCGGGCTACAAACTGCAACGTGGCGGAGATTATCTTAAGAAATCCCTTCCCCCCATCGAGTTCACCTACAGCGACCCGATAATTCAAGAGGAGATACTCGAGGTCAGTCCAGAGAGCCTGGAAAATCTTCCGATCGGCGTGGATGGCAATGCCTACCGATGGACAGACCTGCACGGCGAAGGCATCCCTGGCATCCTTACCGAGCAGGCGGACGCCTGGTTCTACAAGCGGAACCTGAGCCCGATCGGCAGACTCCCTGTCGAATTAGCTCTGCTCGAACGAGTCGCGAGTAAGCCGAATCAAGCCTTGGCTACTGGTGCGCAATTCATGGACCTCGCTGGCGATGGACAGCCCGACCTCGTCGTGATGGATGGGGTAACGCCGGGCCTTTACGAGCACGACACCGAAGAAGGCTGGCAGCCTTTCCAGCCCTTTGTCGCCCGTCTCAACCGCGATTCTCGTGATCCCAACTTGAGACTCGTGGACCTCGATGGTGACGGCCACGCCGACGTTCTCATTACTGAAGACGATGCCTTCGTCTGGCATCCTTCTCTGGGGGAGGAAGGATTTGGCCCGGCTCGCCGAGTTCATCAGGCTGAGGATGAGGAAAAAGGACCGCGGCTTGTTTTCGCAGATGGCACCCAATCCATCTATCTCGCAGATTTTAGCGGTGACGGTCTCACCGATCTCGTCCGAATCCGCAATGGCGAGGTCTGCTATTGGCCTAACCTGGGTTACGCGCGTTTCGGCGCGAAAATCACGATGGATGGCGCACCGCATTTCGACCATCCGGATCAGTTCAACCAAAAGCGCATTCGGCTCGCCGACATCGATGGCAGCGGCACCACCGACATCATCTATCTGCACCGCGACGGTGTTCGGCTCTACTTTAATCAGTCTGGGAACAGTTGGAGCGAACTGAAGATCTTGAGCGTGTTTCCCCGTGTGAACGACTTGGTGGACATCATAGCGACCGACCTGTTGGGGAACGGCACAGCCTGCCTGGTCTGGTCATCTCCTCTGCCCGGTGACGCTCGGCGGCAAATGCGTTACGTCGATCTTATGGGCGGGCAAAAACCCCACCTCCTCATCAAGACCGTCAACAACCTCGGCGCGGAAACCCTGATGGTTTACGCGCCTTCGACCAAATTTTATTTGCAGGACAAGCGCGACGGCAAACCATGGATCACGAAACTCCCTTTCCCAGTCCATGTTGTGGAGCGCGTCGAAACTATCGACCGCATCAGCCGCAACCGCTTCGTCACCTGCCACGCTTATCATCACGGCTTTTTCGACGGGGAAGAGCGCGAGTTCCGCGGCTTCGGGATGGTCGAGCAATGGGACACCGAAAAAATTGGCGTTCTAGCGCCTGAAGGGTCGGCTGCGGCTAATGCAGCGGAGGCTTCGTATGTGCCGCCCATTCACACCAAAACATGGATTCACACCGGAGATTGGCGGCCCGGAGCAGAAATCACCGCCAAGTTTAAAGAAGGATACTGGCGAGAAAATAATCCCACTGGATTCGACCTTCCGGAGACCGTCTTGCCCACCGAATTGCTGACCTTGGACGATGAGCGCGAAGCCTGCCGCGCCCTCCGCGGCAGCGTTTTGCGACAGGAAATTTACGCGGACGACGCCGAAGAGAGCGCCTCCTTGGAAGATAAGGCCAGGGCCCGTCGCCCTTATACTGTTTCCGAACGCAACTACACGGTCGAGTTCCTTCAAAGTCGCGGCAGCAATCGCCATGGTGTCTTCCTCGTCCATCCCCGAGAAACGCTGGAAGCCCACCATGAGCGCCTGGAAAATCCCGATCCGCGCATTACTCACGAGATGATTTTGAAAGTGGATAGGTTTGGCAACGTCGAACAAGCCGTTGCGCTCGGCTACGGAAGGAAAGGCGAGCCGCAATTCGGGCATGAAGACTTCGCCGATGTGGCAAAATGGAAGGCGTGCCAACAGCAAACCTTGATCACCCTAACGCAGTCGGCCTATACGAATGAGATCGATGAGGCCGACAACTGGCGCACTCCCCTAGCTGGGGAAGTTTCCACTTTCGAACTCGCCGGCAAAGGTTGGAGCGATACCCGAACAATAATGGATTTCGCCACCGTCCGGGTTGCGCTGGACAATAAAGCGACCTCAGTCGCCGACGTCGACTACGAGGCGAAGCCGGACCTGAATACACCGTTTCCGGGACAGAAGCGCCTGATCGAACGCACCCGTTCGTTGTATCGTAAGGATGACCTCACTGGCCTCTTGAGTCTTAAGAGAGACGCTGACGACAGGTCGCTTCAACCTTTGGCGCTGCCTGGAGAGAGCTATAAGCTGGCGCTCAGTCCTGGGCTTTTAGACCTGTTTGCGGATAAGGCTTCGCGCGACGATCTCACGACTCTCCTTACCGCGCCGTCGACAGGCTACCGCGACCTTGATGGAGACGGCCATCTTTGGATTCCGTCGGGTCGCGTCTTCTTTTCGCCGGAAGAGAGCGCTTCCCCGCTAGCTGAACTGGCTTTTGCCCGCGAACATTTTTTCCTTCCCCATCGAGCGCAAGACATCTTCGGCAACTCAGCCATCACTCGATACGATTCTCCTTTGCTTTTTCCGGCCAAAATCACTGACGCTGCCCAAAATACCACCGGCGCCATCCACGACTATCGTGTCCTTCAGCCCCGTTTCATTGAAGACGCCAACGGCAATTTCACGGAAGCCTCCTACGACATTCTCGGCTTGGTGGCGGGCACTGCCATTCTTGGCAAGAGCAGAACGGGTGCGCTCGGAGATACATTGGATGGTTTTTCGCCCGATTTGAGCGACGAACAAACTGCTGCCTTTTTTACTCATCCTAATCCTCGTGAAATCGCACCCGGTCTGTTAGGTAAGGCGACTTCGAGGATCATTTATGATGTTAGCATTTTTCAGAAGACATTCGCCGAGCATCCGACTGAGCCAGAGAAGTGGCAGCCCGCATTTGCCGTTACACTGGCGCGAGAAACTCATGAAGCTAACCTAACTGTCGCGACCAAAGCGCGAGTCCAAATCAGTTTTAGCTACTCGGACGGATTAGGGCGTGAAATTCAAAAGAAAGTGCAAGCTGAAAAGGGGCCGCTAGTCGACGGCGGACCCGATATTACCCGTTGGGTCGGCAGTGGCTGGACCATCTTCAACAACAAAGGCAAGCCCATCCGCCAATACGAACCGTTCTTCAGTTCTACCCACCACTTCGATTGGGGCCGCAAAGTCGGTGTTAGTGCGACCCTGTTTTACGATCCGGCGGGCCGGGTCGTCGCCACCCTTCACCCAAATCACACTTGGGAGAAAGTCGTCTTCGATCCATGGGGCCAGCAAACTTGGGATGTGAATGACACCGTTCTGTTCGATCCGGAGAACGATGACTTATTGAAAACCTTCTTGTTCCATGGCCATGGTTCGCACCGGCTGCCCACGGAAGACTACCTGCCGACTTGGCGCGAGCTTCGTACCGATCCTACCCATGCTGAGGAAGCGAACCAACGGTGGCCCGATCCGAATAGGTTAAATTCTGAAAAGGCCGCTGCCGGGAAGACTGCTGTCCAGGCGAACACGCCTACTGTTACGCATTTCGACACCTTGGGTCGTCCTTTCCTTGTTATCACTCACAATCGCTGGCTCGATTCTAACACCGACGATCCGGTCGAGCAGTTCGCCAGCACTCAAACAGTGCTCGACCTCGAAGGCCAGCAGCTTGCCGTGAAGGATGCGAAGTTTCGCACGGTCATGGCTTGGGATTATGACTTTCTCGGAAAGCCTCTCCTCCAGCATGGAATGGACGGTGGCCGGCGCTGGATGCTAGTCGATGCGACGAACCAGCCGCTGCGTCGCTGGGACGAGCGCGAACATGAGTTTCGCCACGAATATGATGACCCGCTTCACCGTCCGACGAAGCACCTGCTAATCACGCGAAACGGGCCGGCAGTTTGCTATGAGCGGTTCGCCTATGGTGAAGATGTACCCGACACCACTACTGAGAACCTGCGGGGCAGGCTATGGAAGCATCACGACACCGCTGGCCTCGTCACCAGTGGGCCCTACGACGAAAAAGGCAGCCTGCTCTCGGCAAAGCGCGAGGTTTGCGCAGATTTTAAGACCACCCCCGATTGGAATGGCGCGCCGGTCATGGAACCGGAAGCATTCGTAACAAGCACTGTCTACGATGCCTTAGCCCGTCCTACTCGAGTCACCGCGCCGGACGGCAGCGTTTACCGCCCCTCCTTCAACGAAGCCAACCTGCTGGACAAAGTGGACGTGCATCTGCGCGGCGCGGCCACCGCCACTTCCTTCGTCGCCAACATTGACTATGATGCCAAGGGCCAGAGAACTCTCATCCTCTACGGCAACGGCGCGCGCACGGCTTACGACTACGATCCGCTCACTTTCCGCTTGAGCCATCTGAAGACCACCCGCCCCGCCGGACTAAACGGCCTTGCGCCAATCTTCGCGGAAGCCACGGTGCTGCAAGACCTGCGCTACACTTACGATCCGGCTGGCAACCTCACTCGCATCCACGACGCGGCATTGAAGACTGTCTCCTACGCGGAGCAAACGATCAACCCCGTCTGCGATTACACTTACGATGCTCTCTATCGCCTAATTGAAGCCATCGGCCGCGAGCACATCGGCCAGAACGCCTTCGACTTCGACCCGCCCGGAGGCAACCGGCGCGACTATCCCTTTGTCGGCCATCGAACCCACCCGAACGACCTGCAAGCCCTGCGCAACTACACCCAGCGCTACACATACGATCAGGTCGGCAACTTCAAAGAAGGGCGCCACATCGCCAACGGCGGCCGTTGGACGCGCACCTACGAATACGAGGAGCTCAGCCTGATTGAGGGTGCAACCCAGACAAGCAACCGGTTGACCAGAACCAAGCTGGGCAACGGCTTCAACCGCATCGACGACTATACCCACGACGCCCACGGCAACATGACCTCCATGCCGCATCTGGCGGCCATGGTCTGGGCTTTTAAAGACAAATTGCAACAGGTAGAGCTCGGCGGCGGCGGCACCGCTTACTACGTCTATGACGCCGCCGGACAGCGCGTGCGCAAGGTCATCGAAACACAGAGCGGCACTCGCAAGGAAGAACGCCTCTACCTAGGCGGCTTCGAGATCTTCCGCAGCTTCAGCAGCGACGGGCAATCCGTTACATTGGAGCGCGAGACCCTGCATGTCATGGATGACAAGCAGCGCATCGCTCTGGTCGAAACTAAAACCCTACCAATTTCCGGCCAGCCCCTAATCCGTTATCAGCTAGGCAACCACCTCGGCTCTGCCAGCCTCGAACTCGCCGAAAACGGTGAGATGATTTCCTACGAGGAATACCATCCCTACGGCACCACCGCCTTCCAAGCCGGACGCAGCGCCGCCGAACTGAGCGTGAAACAATATCGCTATACTGGCAAGGAGCGGGATGACGAGACGGGGTTTTCTTATCACGGTGCACGGTATTATTCAGTTTGGCTGGGGAGATGGACGAGTTGTGATCCGGCGGGCATGGCGGATGGCGCTAACCTTTATGCATATGCGCGGGAAACTCCCTCAAGATACAGTGACCCTTCGGGCAACCAAAGTGCTGACTCTACCCTCAAGCTGAACGATGTTATCCGCTACGGTGAGGACATTAAAACTTCCAAGCCACGCGGCCTCAATGTCCAGAAAGAGCACATCATATCTCAAAAAAAGATCAGGATGATACGGACTGACCACACAGGAAAGTTACATTACAATCCAAAAAAAGATCCCACCGTGCTCGTAGAAACAGGGAAAGCGTCTGCTACAACCCTGCCAAAACCCCACACGCAAAAAACCTTTCATGACCGACAGGCTGACGTTAAGGAGATCAAGCGACTAACAAGCGAGGGGATGAAAAGCTTTACGGGAGATATCGTCGACCCAAGCAGGCAGGCGGCTATTAGATCAGGTATGAAGCCAGAGTCGGTTGACAAGGCGATTTGGGGGCAACTTGACGAACTACATTCTGCTCAGACTCTGCAAAACACAGGCGCCGAATTGGCAAGACTTGAGGGGACAACAGCCACAGCGGCGCAAGGAGTGCGGGCATCGGCCCAAACCGCGACCAAGCTAGGGACACGAGGAGCGGTCAAATTAGGAACGCGCGGAGCCGCCAAAATTGTGCCTATCATTGGAGCGATACCGGCTCTCTATTTTATGCGTGAAGATATAAAAAACAAAGACTGGGAAAACCTTCTCTATGATACCCTCGGTGCAGTTCCAATATTGGGCTATGCGGCTGCTTACGCTCAGTTACAAAGTGCTGCTAACAAAGAGCCAGAAATGACGGAAGTCCAAAAGCAAGAGATGAACCGACAGGTCGAAAGAGGATTATTTGATATTCCAGCCGCTGTGCCGGAAGCGCCTTCCGGTTGGCATAATGGAAGCTGAGGCTTTTAATAATTCATCCGGGAAGTAAAAAAAGGGGACGAGGATATATCTGAATGGTGACATCGGTCCCACGATCTCGCTGGCGACCACAGAGATAGATAGTTGTTCTCGGTCGACAGGGGTCCGCTGGAAATTTAAAGTCCTGTCGCTGTCACTAACCGATAATTTATGAATGCAATCAGGTCTCCTCTTAAACTGCTTCTGAAAAGCCCTGCCGTGGGTGACTTGCAGGCCGCGCTAAAATTCCTTCTCGAAAAGGGGCAATCCTACAGAGCAACACACGGACGCGACTACAAATGTTGAAGTCGCTTAAGGTCGATGGCACTTACGGTCCTCCCACAGCCAAAGTGGTAGCTGCCTTTCAGTGTAACGCTTAGGGTCGCATCTAAACATTTAACATTTTAACAGGCCGTTGAATGAACGAAGACTAAAATGAAGAAGATTTCTTTTCCTCTCACGCTGCTACTCAAAAGCCCTGCTGTGGGCGACTTGCAGACCGCGCTGAAATTTCTTCTCGCAAAAGCGGCTATTCTACAGAGCAACCCACGGATGCGACTACAACGGTCGAAAGCGCTTAAGGTCGATAGCACTTACGGACCTACCACTGCCAAAGTGGTAGCCGCCTTTCAGGAAGAGAACCGATTGCAAGCTTCCGGCGACGTGGACGAGGCCACGGCAAATGCACTCAACCGATTGCTCAAGGAGTTTGGCGCATTGGACGTTCCCCCCGCCACGCCGCCCGAGATTCCCAAGCCTGCGTGGTTGGTCTCTGGTGTTGTGCAAGACAGCTCTGGAAGATTGCTGGCCAACCTGAAGGTTCTCGTATTGGACCAAAACGTCCGCGGGTCACGCGAGATCGGTAGTGCGTCGACTGATGACCGAGGTGCATTTGAACTCCCGTTTGATTTTCCTCTTGGCAAAGAGAATGGCGAGGCCAGCAGCTCGCAGTCGCCAGCCGCGCCCGATCTGCTCTTCCAAATTGCCGACAGTTCAGGACGGTCACGTGAAGTCATAGCGTTGCGGCTAAGTGGTCTTGGCGGCGAGATGAATGTCCACCGCATCGCCCCCGCCGACGACGCCCCCTTCATCATCGTCAACGCCGGTAAGCAGAGCCGCGTGACAATTGAAATCGACGAAGTAGAGGGCGTGGACGGGCTTTCGGAGTTCGAGGAAGTCGAGGCGCTGCTCAAACCAGTCCTACAGGGTCTCGGCTATCACGAATTGCAGGAAGGCAACGGACAATTCCAGGTTTCCTTCCTCTCCGCGGAAACCGGCCTGAGGGGTGAGATCGTCCAGCGCCTGGTTGCTGCGGCACAACTGGCCCGCCGTACTGAAGAGACGCGCGCGCCTGTGCCGACGGCAGCCTTGTATGGCTTGGCACACGCGGCGCTGCCGCTGGACTGGGTGGCGCTGGCCCGGGTGGGGCAGTCCGTCATTACCAAAGCGTTGCAGCAGGCAATCGACGAGGATGTGATTCCCCGCCGCCTGGGTCGTGACCTGGAGGCGCTCGTGCAGGCGATCCTATCGGCCGCGGTTGGGGCGGCTCTCTCCGAGAATGGCGCGGGAAACGGGACGCCAGCCGAGTGGCTATCTCTGTCCGGCCTTGACGACGAGATTCAGCAGCGCCTCTTGCGCGAACTGGCGGATCATGACGGCCCGCCGGAAGACTTATGGAAGCGGCTGGCCGACGATCCCACGATGGGCGGGGCGGGTCCTGTGCGACGGGCGGAACTTACCCTTCGCCTGGCGAGCTTTACATCCCAGAATCTCCCGCTCGTGCGTTTGCTGATGGAAGAGCACGGCACACAATCGCCTGCCGACGTGGCGCTCTTGGACGAATCGGACTGGCTCTCTCTGGTCGAACGCGCGGGCGTCCCGGCGTCGAATCCGGGCGCGGAAGACGGTGAGAAACCCGAGGTTTACGCGCTCCGATTGCGGCGTGTGGCGCAGGCCCATTTTCCCACGGCGGCCGTGGAAGGCATCACGACTCGTCTCCACGTTGACCTGAATCTCGATGCGGACGTTTCCTCCTGGCTGGGCACCGTGCGCCACGCCGCTGAGAAAGGTGAAATCCCTGCGCTCGACCTGCGCAGCACCCACCTCGATCGTTTTTTTGAGGAACAGGGCGCGCATGTTTTTGTTCCCGGGAGAAATGTAGAGCAGGTGCGTTCCGATCTAAAGCGCATCCAGCGCACCCTGGCTCTCACGGAAGAGCCGGCGCACATTGTGACGCTTCTCCGCGAGAAGCATGACTCGGCGTTCAAAGTGGCGCACTTGCCTCTCGCGGAATTCGTCACCGCCCATGCCTCCGCCGTAGGCGAAGAAACCGCCCGGAGAATACATGCCAAAGCGGTGCAAACGCATTCTGCGCACTTCGCGCTGCACCTCTCCGTGCTCGACGCCATTCGAAGTGCGCCGATGAAGATGCTCGGTGGTGCCGATGCCCGGGAGCTTTATCATTCCATCGTCAAGTCAGTACCCAGCTACGCCGATCTCTTTGGCGAAACGGCCCTGTGCGACTGCAACCATTGCGAATCGATCCTGAGCCCATCGGCGTACTTTGTCGATCTGCTACAATTTCTGTCCCGGTCGGCAAAGAATGCGCGCGGGCGCACGCCGCTCCAGGTCTTGCTCGCACGCCGTCCCGATCTCGAGCACATCCTGCTCACCTGCGAAAATTCCGATACCCCGTTGCCGGCCATCGATCTGGTGAACGAAGCGCTGGAGACGATGGTTGCGTTAGGTAAGCTCGATGAATCCGCGGCCCACGACACCGGCCAGGCGACCGCGGAGGAACTCGCGGCCAATCCGCAATACGCCATCGCGAAGGCGCGCGATGACTTGAGGGATGCGGTTTACCCCGTGAACTTGCCTTTCGACATGCGGCTGGAAACCGCGCGATCCTATTTTAGTGCGCTCGGCACTTCCCGCGGCGAGATTATGGCAACGCTGCGCCGCGACGCCCTGGCCCCCGTGCCGGACGGCCCCATCCGCGCAGCGCTTGCCGCCGAGGCGTTGGGGCTATCGGAACTCGACTTCGAAGTTGTCAGTGGCACGCGGTTTGACGGCATCGACTCGTCCTTCACGTTCGCTGACATTTACGGGCTGACGGGAACAATGCTCAAGCCGATTCTCAAGGCAGGTGACCGCTCGCCTGCCGTGATGATTCTGCAACAGAAGTTGAACGCCGGCGGTGCTAATCCCGCCCTGAATCCCGATGGTATTTTCGGCCGGGCGACCATGGCGGCATTGAAAGCGTTTCAGACGGCGGCGGGGCTTGCGCCGAACGGAGCGACGACGCCGGCAACTTGGGAACGGCTGGAGGGGGTCGGACCTTCGCTCGGGGTCGGACTCCTCTCTCAGGTCACCGAATTCATGCGGCGAACCGAGCGATCTTATGTCGATGTCATCACGCTATGCCAAACCAAGACGTTCAATCCCTTCGGACGGGCAATCGCTTCCCTGAGCGCTACCAGCGTTACTTGGCCGGATATCGCGGAGCTGGAGGGCAATGGATTCACCATGCCCAATCCGGCCATCGTCGCAGGCGCGGCGACGCTGGGATTCTCCACCCCTGACTTTGTGCAATGGCTCAAGGAACGGTATGACGGTCTGGCCTCTGGAATCGTTATAGAGTCCACGAGCGATGAGTGCGACATCTCTGCTGCGCGCCTGCGTCGAATCGACGGCTCGCCCCTTTCGGAAGAAGTTTTCACCGCGATCAATTACTTCCTGCGACTCGCCAACCGCGTTGGACTCTCGATTCCGGAGCTGGACTGCATCCTTTCCTCCCTCGGACTCTCCGATACCAGAAACGCCGAGCTTTTACCCTCGCTGGCGGCGATTCTGCGTCTCCGCGCTCGGCTCAAGCTCTCCCTGGCGGAGATTGCCGTGTTTTTCGGTCGGTTCGAGACCGGAGCCAGTTCGCTTTACAGTGGGCTTTTCTTCAACCGAGCCGCGCTCGATCTTGATCCCAGCTTTGCCCTCGCCCTTGACGAGCGTGACCTGGCCGTCACGGCGGCACCGATTGCGGGACATGTGTCAGCGCTGATTGCGGCATTCCGCGTCAACGCAGAGGAATTCGCACTCATCAGGTCCGCTGCGGGGCTAGGCGACCCGAGCGAGACCATGAATTTGCCGAAGCTGGCTAGGCTTTACCGCTATCCGTTGCTGGCGCGGGCGCTTGGCGTGAGCATCGCAGAGCTTTCAGCTCTTCTTGCACTGAGTTCCCCGGGGGTGAATCTGCCGTCTGCCTTTCCCGACCGGCCGGATGGGCTAGAGCGCTTGGTCAACGATTACGACGCGGTGACCGCGGCCGGTTTCAGCATTGCCGAAGTCGATCATCTCCTGCGTCATGTCGCGCATCCAGGATTAGACGAAACGGCGGTTGAAAGTCGTGGAGCTCTCTGCGCAACACTGCACGCGGATCAGTTTGATCTGGCCGGTGAGATCGCGGCGGGCGTGGGAGATTCCGTCGAACGGTTCCGGGCATTGCTTGCGCGCCTCGTCGGACCGGAATCCGTGGATCAGCTCTTTGGCATAGTCACGGGTGCAGCGAGCTTTACCGCGCCATACAGCAAGTCGCCTGCGCCGGGGACGACCGATGCATTGGCTCCCAACGTTGTTTTCGAGCAAGGGCAGAAAGCTCTCCGCTTTTCGCGCCGCGCCATGCCCTCCCCGGACGACGTTACGCTCGGAGCGCTGACCGATGGGGAATTAGCGACGTTGAAGACAGCGGCCGGTGACGACGTTGAACTCGTGCAGGGGTTGGAAATTCTCCATGCGCGTCCGCGTCAGGTGGTCGCCGACATCTTGGCCGGACTTTCCGACGGCACAGCGGTGGCGGTTGAAATCTTCCGTCACGATGCCGAGGCCCGTGACGTTAACGCCAAGATGGCGTTTCTTGTTTCCGCGCTGACTCCCTATATCCACGAGGCACTGGCCGGTGCATTGATCAGACAGCAATTGCTTAGTCTGTTTCCGATTGATCCTCCTTTGCTGGCGCTGTTGATCGATGATGCGTCCCTCATCAGTGCGCCCGCCACTACCCTCCCTCTGGGCATGGCGTTCCGGGCTTTGGAACACGCTGGCTGGTCAACGGAATATTTTACTTCGGCAACTCTCGACGGAGAGCCGTCCTTCATCGGAGAGATTCCGCTCCTCTCTCTCACCGAGCAAGGCACCGATTCCGGAGCAGAGGCACCGATCGGAAGCGCTCGCTGGTCGGCGACGTTCCTGCCGAGAGCTGCCGGCTCCATCGTGTTCGAGATGAGAACCAACGGATCGCCCGTGCTCTGGTGGAATGGCACCGTCGTGTCATCGGAGCGAACCGGAGACATTTGGCGTTTTGACTCCCGGACAGTCGAAGCCCGGGAGCGCATCGATCTAGTGTTCGAATGGCGGCGGGTCGTGGCCGAGCCCGCCTCGGTCGCACTGACTTGGATTAGTGGGACGGATGCGCGCGCCCCCCTGCCTCCGCGCTGTGTTCTACCTGCGCGCATCTTCCGCCAGGCGATGAACGCGATGCAGCGGTTAGATAAAGCCGTCCGTGTGCTAAAGGTTGTTAAAGCGGAGCCCGCCCTGTTGCGCCATGCGGCGGCATATCCCGTGGCCTTCTCGGGTTTCTCGCTCGACGCCTTGCCACTTGACCGCGTCGAATCAACTGCGACCGCGATTGATGATCACGCCCGCCGACTTTTCCGCGGTTTGCTGCTCATCTCCTCGCTTGCAGCCGTGGGTCGAGCTCTGCGGGGCGAGGATGCGCTAATAAAGAGCCTTGGTGCCCCTTCCGTAGATCAAGCGATCTTGGCAATGAGCGAGGCTTTGGCCTGGAGCGAAGCTGACATCGCGCTCCTCCTCGGGCCAGCGGGATTCAACGCTGACCTCGCCGCAGTGACTGGAGGGCGAGTGCTTCCGCTCGTCCGCAACGCGATCATCCTCATTCGCCGCGTCGGCATCAGTGCAGCCGACCTGCTGGACTTCGCCGCCAACCCTGTCGGAGCCGCGCAAGCAGAGACTATCAAGCGCGCGGTGCGCGCCAAATTCGATGACGTCGAGTGGCTCACCCTGAGTGAGGGGCTAAACGATCCTCTTCGTGAGCGGTGGCGGGATGCGTTGGCCTCCTATTTGCAAGTCCGGCTGAAACTTGCCAACCGCAATCAACTCTTCGAGTTGCTCCTCCTCGACACGGAGGTGTCGAGTTGCGTGCAGACTTCGCGGATTCGTCACGGGATCACGGCGGTGCAGACCTTCGTGCAACGAGTGCAACTCAACCTGGAAAATTTCGGGCCGTGGTCACCGTATACCGTACAACCCTCGACCATCGACCAGCGCATCTGGGAAGCAAAGAAGCAGTATCGAGTCCAGGAAGCGGCCCGCAAGGTTATGCTCTGGCCAGAGCGCTACATGAAGGAACTTCAGCGCGACGACCGCACCCCGCTATTCGACCGCTTTATTGGCGATCTCGGTCAGGCCGCCATGACCCCGGAGGGCGTGGAATCAGCCTTTCTCAACTATTTGAAAGGCCTTGACGAAATTGCGCGACTGGAGATTTGCGGCGCGTATGCGCAAGATTATGACTTCGGCTCGCGCGAGCCGGTCAATCTTTTACACATGATTGGGCGAACCACCCTGGGGGCTCCCTATACGTTTCATTACCGGCGACTGGAGGATGACGCCCACTGGACACCTTGGGAACGAGTGCCGATTGATCTCGACACCATTCATGACGGGGCCTGCGAAGGAGCCCATGTTTTGCCGGTCGTCTGGAATCGCCGTCTCTATGTGTTTTGGCCCATCATGGAGGAAAAGGCAGTGGGGAAGATTCCAGCGGGCAATGCCATGAACGAAACCGAGGCTCACCGTGAATGGCGTCGCGACCACGATTATTGGCAGCGGCTGTATGAGAGTTGGGAGCAAGAACATGCCAAATGGAAACAACTTAATGAAGCCTACTGGATCGGGGAGGAAGCTTGGAATCGAATGCAGGATTTCACAGGTGGAAGCCTCTTTTATCCTCTCGAGCCGCCGCCTGAGCCGAAATTTTACCTCCGCGAGCCCGACGAGCCGAACGCCCATGCCGATGTCGTGCCCGATCTGACCCACATGCAGATCCGGCTGGCTTGGTCGGAATACTTCAACGGGCACTGGTCCTCCAAGCAGATTTCCTCGCTCGTCCTGACCGCCAGCGAGACTCGGCCCGAGCGTTACGTTTTTCAGGCGACACCTCTGTTTGACGGTACGCTTCATGTCTCTTTTTTCTGTCGTCATTACCATTGGAAATGGATGGCTAGCGCCGGATCAGCCGGGGGTTTGCAAAAGATAGGGAGTACTTCAGCCGAGGAAAACGTGGACTGCGGCAACTGGGTCCTGTCGGGATCTGGCGGGAAGCTGAAAGCCAGTTCAACCGTCGGAGGGTTACTTCCCAATCAGCACGGTGATTTGTGGATCGTGCAACCTGATGACACGATCCCGATGTTTAACACCTTTGAAAAGAAGAAGACTGTGCCATTACGTCCGGGCTTGGTTTTCGACATTACTGAAGACCTGCCCGCTAACGTGCGGCTCCTGCCAAAGGAGGTCATCGACGCGCGACGCGAGCCGCTTCCCGTATTGAAGCAAACCCCGAGCATCTACCGGGTAACCATCCCACATCAGTACACGCAGTTTTTGATGCAGGGCCCGTGCTTCTACCAAGATTTCGACCGTACCTACATCGTCAGCCGCATGGCGCGGTCGCTCCCACCCGTGCTCGAACGAATCCCTACCCGGTATCGTGCTTTCGTAGCGAAGCTTCAGTCTCAATCAGCGAAGTTCGATCTTTCCTCTCGTACTGCGCCCAAGCAAGGCGAGGATGTGGAGAGCGGCAGACCGAACCGCCACAATCGGATTCTCTCGAAAGCATTCGAAAAGGCATTGTTGCCGGCTCCTTCCTTGTGGAACCAGATCGAAAGCAAGAAGGAGTTCGCCCCGGTTACCAATTTCAATATCGCTGACGCAGGGATCGATGCCATTGGCAGAAGAGCCTGGACTTCGGTCGAGCGCATGGGCTTGATTTCTCCTCTACTGCCGGTCAACGTGGTCCTGTTTCGCAACTTGTTCCATCCTTTCGTCAGCCAGTTCATCTTGCGGCTGGGCCGCGGTGGAATTGACGAGTTGCTGTCGATCAAAACTCAATCGATCGACAACGACAGCAGCGAGAACCGCTTCGCCAAGGTATATCAGCCGACGGCGCACGTGGCCCAACCCTTCCCCAAGGAAGCGGTCGATTTTGGGGATGGTGCTTATGGCGTTTATAATCGCGAGCTTTTCTGTCACGCTCCGCTGCTGATGGCGGACATGTGGGAGGAGGCCGGCACGATGGAGCAGGCCGAGCGCTGCCTCCGTTACCTACTGGACCCAACGGCAGGCTTCGCAAGCACGACCCCGGGTAGCAACACCGACGTATTCTGGCAATATCTTCCGTTTCGGGGTCTGAAACCCTCAAGCATCGAGAATCTCTTGCTGGCGGCTGGTTACACCGGCACGGATCCGGCGATTTTGGCTACAAAAATGGACATAGTCGCCCAGATTTCGGCCTGGGAAAAAGATCCGTTCAATCCGTATTTGATTGGGCGCATGCGGACCGGGGCGATGCAAAAGCATGTGGTCATCCGATGGCTTCAGCACCTGATCCTGCATGCTGATATGCTGCTGCGCAGCGAACGGCCCGAGCCGATTAACGAAGCGGTTCAGCTACTCGTGCTCGCCTCGAACATGGCTGGCCCGCGCGCCGAGCGCGTGCCTCAGCGCACCAAGCGCAAGCCGGAGAGCTACCGAACCTTGCGCGCAAAGCTCGACCGCTTCTCCAACGCGCTGGTCCTGCTGGAAAATGATTTCCCCATTGGCGGGATGCTCCCTGTGCCTGCTCCTTCCGCTGGCGGCGGTCTGCTTGGGATGTCAGAGGCCCTGTATTTCTGCATTCCACCAGACGATCTGCTGGAAACGCTCAAGGACACCATCGCCGACCGGCTCTTCAAAATTCGCCATTGCATGAATCTGCAGGGGGTGGTGCGGCAGTTGCCGCTTTATGAGCCGCCGATTGACCCCGCCCTGCTGGTCGCCGCGCGCGCTCAAGGGGTCGATCTCGCCAGCGTGTTGTCCGATCTCAATGCGCCGCGCCCGCACTACCGTTTTGAAGTCTACCTCGAACAGGCAAACCAATTGGTGGAAGATGTGCGTCGGCTGGGTAAGGACTTGCAAGGGGTGCTCGAAGCACGCGACGCCGAGATGATGACCATGTTGCGCGCCGAGCAGGAGCTATCGATCATGCGCCAGCAGATGCGGCAGGTGAAGCTGACCCGGGTCGAGGAAGCCAAGGCTCGCAGTAGGGTCCTGGAAGAGGCGGAAAAGTTACTTTCAAATATTCGAATTCCGTTCTTTATGCGCCAACTAGGCCTGACGGAGGTGCCTCCGGCGGGATCGAGCGTGCAGGAGGCTGTGTTGCTCAGCGCGCCTGAGCAAGCGCGCATCGCGGCGCTGAATAAGTCTCACACCGATCTTGTTGATGCCAGCGGATATGCCATGCAGGCAAAGATGATGAGTGCGTTTCCCAACCTCATTATCGGAACGTCTGGCAGCATGGCGTCGCCGGTGGCGGAAGTTCACTTTGGAGGCCAGATGATCGCGCTCGGTCTGGAGGCTTTCTCCAAAATGAAGGAACAAAGCGCCGCCGATAACTCCCATCAGGCGACACTGGCGCAAATTCGCTCCGAGGTCGAACGCCGGGCGCAGCAATGGGCGCTGGAACTCTCATCGGCTGTCCAAGAGCGAGAGCATATCGACCGTCAAATTCTCGAAGCGAGAATCGGGCTGGAGTTTGCTGAATTCGACCTGCTGGCACACGACCGCGAGACGGAGTTTTCCGCCGATCGTTTAGAGTTTCTGAAGACGAAGCACACGGGACGGTCACACCACGATTGGCTGAAGCAGGAGATTACCTTGCTGCTCGGCCAGTATTACCAACTCGCCTTTGACGAATGTAAGAGACTGCAACAGATCTACCGCTTCGATACCTGTGACCCAGCGGCGAGTTTTGTTGAATTTGGTTACTTTGATAAGGCTCACAATGGGCTGCTCGCTGGAGAACGTCTCGGACTGGCGCTGCGCAAAATGGCGCGCGCTCATCGCGAGAACGATGAGCAGGAATACTCGTTGTCCAAGCCGGTTTCACTGGCGCTTTTTGATCCCACAGCGTTGGTAACGCTAAAATCCGCAGGTGTTTGCGAATTCACACTGACCGAAGCTCTGTTCGACCACGATTTCCCTGGTCATTTTATGCGGCGCATCCGCCGGGTGACGGTGACCATCCCCTGCATCACTGGTCCCTACACCACGGTGAATGCCACGCTGACCTTACTGAACAGCCGGATACGCAACGTGGCGACAACCTCACCGGCATATGCCGAGCGTCCAGAAGATCCTCGGTTTGTCTACCAACAGGGTATCATGCGCTCCGTCGCGACAAGTTCCGGAAACGAAGACAGCGGCACGACGGCGGAGGCAAACGAACGCCGCTCCGGACCCTTCGAAGGTTATGGTACGATCAGCCGCTGGCGGTTGGAACTCCCGCACGACACTAACTCCTTCGATCCTGTGACGATCACCGATGTCATCCTGCGCGTGGACTATAAGGCGCGTGAAGGTGGCGAATTGATGCGCGTCGCCGCTCGCCAATTCTCGATTCTCCCGCGCATCGAGGCCGCCGCGAGGCTGTTCAGCCTTCGCCATGAATTCGGGAATGCCTGGCACCGCGGGCTCCGACCGTCGGACTCTGCCACCGAGCAGATCTTCAGCATCGATCTCGAGCGCGACCATTTTCCGTACGATGTCCGATCTCGCGGACCGAAAGTAACTGGTGCGGCCTTGATTCTGCAAATCGATCATTTCGAGAGTTACCGAAGCAGTGCCCCGCTTCAATGTGAGGTGGTGCTCACATCGCTGGTGAATGGCGTCCCATCTGGTACGGGGCAACGAGAAATCGCAATACTGAAATCGATTCCGAGCCAGTTCGGTGGCCTGCCGGTAGCTCGAATAAAAGTGGAAGGCACGTTGCCCGTTCGAATAGAGTTGATCTTTAGTAGTGCCGATGTTTCTTTCGTCAACCCGCTCTTTTCGACGGAGACCGGCGTAGGCCCCGCACTACGCCACCGTCTCAATGACCGCACAATTCGTGACCTCGACGTGCTATTAACCTACGAGACAGAGATATGATGAATTACTGTGGTGCAGCACACATTGCCTGCGCGAAGTAGGACAATGGTGTTCATCTTGGGCCGGGTTCGCGGGGTCAGCCTAGGGTTGCCCTGAATTGACGGACAGTGGGCTTAGGGTCAAAAACCTGAGGAACCCACATGAAGACACAGATCAGCAAACCGGCTCGCAAGAGGGCGAGCTACACCGAGCAGTATAAACAGGAGGCGTTAGAGCTCTGGCGGGCCAGTGGCCGGAGCGCGGCCAAGGTGGCTACCGGCCTGCCGAGCTGGGCATTCGCCGGCCGCTCCTCTACCGCTGGGCGCGCCTGGAGCGACTGCCTGAGACGGACGAGAGCGGGCGCAAGCCACGCCGCAACCTGGAAGAACTGGAGGCGGAGAACCGACATTTACGGGCCGAGAACAGCAAACTCTTGGAGCAGCACGAAGTGCTTAAAAAATCACTGAGCATCCTCTCCGAAGTGCTGCCCAGAGGTATGCCCGAATCGAAGTAATGAGCGGTTATAATTACAAGGTAGCGTAGTTATGTGTCAATCGAGTCTGAAGGTTTCGAAACGGCCGTTGCATCAAGTTGCATTGCGGTTATCCGATCTTCTTCCAAACGACGTCCTCATTATTGCGGCGGTCAATCAAGCTGTCGGTTTTTCCATCCGGGCCAGAATGAAACAAAATGCGACCCTCCACACCCTTGCGAAAGAAGAGATCGCCTGACTCAAGAAAGAGTTCGACCTTCTTCCCTCCGGTGCGCTCCAGGAATAGTCTTCCATTTTCGGACGAAATCGTCGTCCGCCGTTCGGACTCGGTCGATAGTTGATAAATACCTGAATAAGCCGGAAATCTCGTTGCATCCGCGCTCTCCATCGCGGGGTCTTCGTAATAACGCATCGTCTGCGCAGCAACGATCTGCCACTGGCCGCTGCGCCGCAGCCAGGTGTCCGTCCCGTGATAACGAGCGTGCAACTCCTGCCCGAAGGTCGTCTCTGTCTCAATCGTATCGTAACTGAAAATTGCGCTATCGACCGTGATCACGCTCTGCGGGCTCGCGACTTTGATCGTGGCAGAATATCCTTTCGGGAGAGGGGTAACATCGGCGATGACCTGAGCCTTCCTAAAGCTCCGGCCCTTTTCATCATGGAACAACGAGTCATCCGCATAGTACTTCTTCCACGGGCTTTGATCGCCCGAAACAACGGCGTCGAATAGTTCTTGTGTTCGCCGGACAAGCTCAGGTTCGGTAATGGACGAATCCTCGGCGAAAGTCGTGCCTTGCGACAGGACGAAAGCGGACACTGCGATGGCAATGATGATCCATTTTGATTTCATAATGAGCTAGTACGGGCCAGACGAGCCAAGCAGGAGGAAGCGAGTAAATCGCGTCATCTCACGGGATTTTTCTCTCGGGAAGATGTTCCTCGATGATCGGTGCGAGCGGTGTTTCCCAGATGTTGTAATTGCCGTTCTCCCAAGCCGCCATTCTTTGCAGGTCTGCTCGAGCTTGGTCGAGTTCGCGAGGATGATGGACAGGCATGACCCGTTCGCTGCTAAAGAAGAGTGCCTTTTGGTCCGGGCTGAGTCGACTTTCAGCGTCCGAGCCCGGGCTGTTGATGGTGTTGCCAAGGTGAGTCGGCGCGAGCCAACGGCCGTCTTTGCCCTTGCTGACGATGAACAAGTCCATGCTCTTCGCGGGTTTGCGGCCCGAGCTAAAGATGGCGAAGGACTCGTCCGGGGCCACGGCCGGGTCAACGTCCGTCTCACTTCCGTCGCTGAAGGCGACGGTGTTGGGTTCCTGGTAGGCTCCATCCTTCCATTGCGAACGGAAAATTTGGAAGCGGTGTTTCTCGCCTGCCGCTTCCATGAAGTAAAGGCTGCCGTCAGCAACCGCGCTGGGAGCGAAGATGGAGCCGCTCCGATTGACTCGCGCAGGCAGATGAACGGGCTCGCCCCAGCCTTCTCCCTGGCGCTCCACTCGCCAAAGGTTTCCGCCGCCTTGCTTTTCACCGTTGTAAAAGGCCTCGATCACCGCGCCGCCCGGGGTCGCGGGCCGATTCGAGACGAAGATCAAAAACTTCCCGTTCGGAGACATGGATGGTTCCATGTCGATCCATCGCCCGGAGAAAGGTGCGATTTTCGGCTCACCCCATTTTCCGTCGCTTTCTTGGAAAGAAAACAAGATAGTAGCGTCTCCCTTTTTTGATCGACTGAAGTAGACAGTCTTAGCGTCGGGAGTAAACGCAGGAGCGGCATCGTGGGCGGGGCCGGAGATAACGCCGGGAGAGAAGATGGTCGGTGCCGTCTCTTGCGCAGAAAGCGGATTGGCCAGAATAGTGGTCGCGGCGCAGATGGCGGGAACCCATCTCCTAACAGCGGGTCCGGCAAAGCTCGTGCCTCGCGACAGGGTGCAAGTGGACACTACGATGGCGATGATGACCAATCTTGAGTTCATGATGAGTTCAGTAATCACAGTCTGCAAGGCATGGCAAAGAGAACTTGGAAGTTGGTCAACATCCGAAACCGGGTACGTAAAGCTTCCTGCAAACCGCGATGTCAGGAGCCAAGCGGCACCGCCCATTGCCAGCGCCACGAACATGCTGGTCCATTCCGCCCGGCTCTGGAGCTTACCTATTGCGCGTGGCAGGTGCAGCATCAGGACCCAGGTTAGAAACATGACTCCGGTGCAGGTTGCGGCCAGGCGCCATAAGAAGCACCGCTCTTCTTTTTTCGATCCTCGCGATACGTGATTCAATTCCTTTCACGGTAATGCCAGCATTTTTGGTGAATCCGCGACCGCTCTGGAGCGCGAATGCTTCCGTCGCTGCGCCGCGTCACACCGGTATACACTACCTCGGCGTAGCCGATAGGATCACCTAACAATGAGGGCCGTTGCCACTGGCGGTAGTCGAGGACGGGCCCGAGGAGATTTGCAAGCGGATCGCCGCGATTCGCGACTTGCCGATAGCGTTTGAACGTCCTCGACAGGCGTGAGCCTCAATAAGGATATAATGATTGAAGCTCTCCGGAACGGATGGTCCGTTTCAGAGCCAGTCTAGGAGGCGGCGGCTGTAATTACGGCTCGTGCGCACCTCGTTCCCGTCCCGCAAACGGAGGAGATAACGTCCGCCATCCAGCGTGGTCAGCTCCGCGATCTGCGATTTCCTCACGATGGCAGAACGATGGACGCGCAGAAATTCCGCGGGATCCAACTCCGCCGCGAGCGAGCTGAGAGTCTGGCGCAGGAGATAGCTCTTCCCTGCAGTATGCAGGGTGACGTAGTCACCGTCGGCGGCGATCCAAATCACCTCGGCCAGGCTCAGGACATCGGCGCGACGGCCGGTCTTCACCGTGAGGTGCGTTTTGTATTTACCGATGGATACCGGGCTCTCGGACGCGCGCAGAAGATCGCTCAGTCGCGCCTGGATTGCTCCGAGATCTTTCGCCGCAATCAGTTGGTGAGCGCGTTCCACCGCACGCTGGAAACGCTCGTCCTCGATCGGCTTGAGCAAATAGTCGAGCGCGTGCGCGTCGAAAGCGGCCAGCGCGTGCTCCTCGTAGGCGGTGAGGAAAATCACCAGTGGCAGCGCGTTCGGCTCAAATTGGCGGAGGACTTCGAAGCCATCGAGATCAGGCATGCGAATGTCGAGAAAGATGAGATCAGGCGATTGCGCGCGCAGCATGGCGACGGCCTCGCGACCGTTCATGCACTCGGCGATGATCTCGATCGCGGGCCACTGCGCGAGCCGCGCGCGCACACCGCGACGGGCGAGCGGTTCGTCGTCGATGATCGCTACGCGCATCCGTTCAAGCCGTTTCGGCCTCCGCCGGCACCGTGCAGGGAAACTCCAGCACCACGGAGCAACCACCGGCGGCGGGCCAATGCACGGCGATCTTTTGCTTTTCCCCATAAAGAACGCTGAAACGCTCGATCGTGTTGGCCAAGCCGAGGCCGCGGCGATTCGTTTGCCGGCCAACGCCATTGTCACTCACGCGCACGCGCAAACTCATGCCGGCACGCCCGGCCGAGATCGATAGTTTGCCGCCCTCCGAACGTGGCGCGATACCGTGGTAAACGGCATTTTCCGCGAGCGGCTGGAGGAAGAGCGCGGGCACAAGCGCGTCTGCGATGTTCGGGCCGACGGAAAATTCCACCTCTAGTCGGTCGCCGAGCCGCGCCTGTTCGATCGCGAGGTAGTCCTTGGTCTGGGCGATTTCCTGCCGCAACGGAATCTGCGAAGTGTGCGATTCATGCAGGGTTGCCCGCAAGAAGCCGGCGAGCTTTCCCAGCACCGAATTTGCCTGCGCAGAGCGACCTTCGACGATGAGGGTGGAGATGGAGTTAAGCGTATTGAAAAGAAAATGCGGCTCCAGCTGATAACGCAAAACTTGCAGACGCGCCTCACGAGCGAGCGATTCCGCTTCCTCAGCTCGCGCGTGTTCCAGCTCTAGGAGCTGGTAATATTTTATCCCGAGATAAATTCCGCACCACGAGGTCAGCACGATGGCGGCATAGAGAATCCCACCGAGTGCACGGGCGAAGATTATCATGGGACTAAGCGCATCATGCGCGACCGAACGGTAAATCCATTCGGCGAACCACCCACACGGAATCGCGGCGAGAATTGAGGCGATGACCGCCGAGGCCATGGTTCTCAGCCAGCCAAGCCGGCGCCGAAACAGGCCGCGACAGATGAAGCGCAGGAGAAAGCTCGCGACGAAAACGCTGACAAGGAAGCTGAGTTCGTAAGCGACCGCGTCGCGATAGCGCAGTCGCGGGAGCAGGCCGATGAGAACGCCGCCGGCGTAAACGGTCCAACCGGCCAGTTGCAGCACCCAGAAATTTTGCCAACGCGAACTCGACTTCACCTGTTCAAGTTATCCTAAATGGAGGCACGCGGGAATGTCACTCGTCGCGCATCTCTGCCGGTTCGTCGCAAAATCCGCACGCCCGGTAGCTTGCCGCTTTTCGCGCCGCCGCTACGCGCTTAGGAAAGCATTGTCATGACAATTCGCGAAGCAGTGATTGCAGCCCTAATCATCCTTTGTCTGGTGCCGGCGTTGACGACCTTGAACCGTTTCACCGGCGAGGAGGATAAATGACGGCTGGTCATTTCGCCGCGGCCCTCGCGATTAAGAGTCGGGTGCCGAAAGCGCCGACCGCCGCGCTCATTCTGGGCGCGTTCATTCCCGATTTCCTCTGGATCGCGTTCTGCGTCGGCGGTGTGGAAGGGGCGCAACGCCAAACCTTCTTCGATGACTGGTCGCACTCGTTCCTTTCGATCTTTCTTTGCGCTTCGGTTTTTTGCCTATTTCCGCAGGCAAGGGCGTGCAGTCACAATCGCCGTCTGGCTGGCGGTCTTTTCCCACTTTTTTCTCGATGTCGGGATGCAATCCAAAGGGCTCGCGTTTTTCCCTCATGCGACATTTCATTTTGGCCTCGGAGTAAACACTACGTCGGGACAGACGCACTGGCTGGTGGAATTGGTCACCACGCTCGTGCTGCTCGGCGTCTATCTGTTCTCCGCGCGGCGCCTGCGCCTGCCCCTGCCCCCGATCTTGGCCAGCTGCGCGCTGGTTTTAGGTTGGCACGTGGTTCTGATGTGATGACTCTGACCAGGATTTGCTGCCTGAGCGCAATCGTTCTTCTCGCGCGCAATCCAGTTGCCGCAGAGGCGGGAACTGTCGTGGAGGGCGCCGCTGGCATTCAACTGGTCGAAATTCCCGCCGCAAAATTCGGGATGGGCTCCACGGCCGACGAAGTGCAGGCGATGTTCGAAGTCTTCCACCGCGCGAGCAGCGAAACGGAACTGAAATGGTTCGCGAATGAAGAGCCGCGGCATTTGGTCGAGATCAAGGCACCGTTCTTCATCGGCCGAACGGAAGTCACGCAAAAACAGTGGCGCGAAGTAATGGGCAAGACCCTGGCTGACGAGATGGCGCAGGCGAAACCGGGAGCAATGGCATTCGGTGAAGGGGACGATTATCCGATCTATTACGTCAGCTGGAATGAAGCGCAGGAATTCGTTAGGCGACTGAACGCGCGGCACGACGATTTCGTCTACCGACTGCCGAGCGAGGCGGAGTGGGAATATGCCTGTCGCGCCGGCACGACTGGCCGCTTCTACGGCAAGCTCGATGCCATCGCCTGGTACAACGAGACTTCAGGGCGCACGCGGTTGAATGGTCCGCCGATTCTCGGCACCGAGGTGGGAAAAGTTTACGCGAAGCGGTTGCTCGAAAACGGCGGGCGAGCCCACCAGGTCGCAACCAAGGCGCCGAACGCGTTCGGCCTTTACGACATGAGCGGTAATGTTTGGGAATGGTGCGAAGACACGTCGCACCCGAACTACGAGGGCGCGCCCGCCGACGGCTCGGCTTGGATCGCCGACGGCTCGAGCAAGACTCGTGTCGTCCGCGGGGGTTCGTGGAGCAATGACCTGTCGAATCTGCATTCCAGCTATCGAAGCGGCGCCGATCCGGATGTCCGTGTCGATCAGCACGGGTTACGCGTCGCCGCGCAAAAGAGGGAAAATCCTTGAGTGCCCGCGACGCCATCATCGAATTTGCGCTCTTCTTCTTCCCCGCGCTCTGCCTTTACCTCATCAACACCGCGCGGACAGAGAAACAATTTACGCCCCGCATTTCGCCGCCGCGCTCGCTGTGAAATCGAAAGCGAAGCGCGCGCCGCTTTGGGCGCTGCTTATCGGCGCATTTCTGGCCGATCTTCTCTGGGTTCTCTTTGCGCGCATCGGCCTCGAACCGGCGCGACCGGACGTGTTCTTCGACGACTGGTCACACTTGCTCCTCTCCATCGTGGTCGAAGCAACCGTCTTCGCGGCGTTCTTTTTCCGCCGTGGCAAGGCGGTTATGGTCGCTGTTTTGGCTAGCCGTCTTTTCGCATTTTCTACTACGCGCCAGTGCATCCGGAGCGGCTCGCGCTCTACCCACTGTCGAAGATTCATCTCGGCTGGGACTTGGTCCATTGGGGTAACGAGATTTGGCTCGGCGCGCCAAAGGATTGGCGGCTGCAACTGTTCGTCCTCCTCGCACTGCTTCTCGTCTATGTGCAGGGGAGCCGCGCCAACAAGTTACCAGGACGCTTGATCCTCGCTTCGTGCGTGTTTCTGCACGGCGTGCAGCTGCTCACGCTTTATCCATGCGTCGGATACTGAGCCAATTTTGTTAGGCGATTCTCGTTCGCTACTTCGGCGGCTTGTTTTCTCTTTCAGAATGCCTTTCGCCTCCATTTTCCGCACCATTTTCGGTCGGAACTCCCGCCAATGGCGTTCTGCCATGAGACCGTAAACCGTCAGATAAATCTCTTCGCCATTTGTATTTCCAAAAGGCTAAGTTGATCGTCGCGGTTCGCGACCTTTCCATTGCACTTGAGCATACACGACAAGGCAAATTGTCGGACGCTCAAGGCGTATAGCTGCTTCCGCGCTGGAGCGAAACGCACGAGGAGCGGGCGACGACGGCTAGAAGTCGGAAGCAGTAACGTTGTAAAGTTCCGTGTTTGTCGGCGTTGCGAAGAGCCTATGTGAAGCTGGCGCGAGGCGGACTGTCCCGGAATACTCCGCGCGTGAGTGTAACAAAACCCCTGCGCGCTTGAAAGCTTCGATCCACGCGGCCTCGCTCGGGTTGATCAAAGCCAGGTTCCGGCCTGGGCGCCAGCGTGGGCGAGCTTCGACGGTCTGACCCGGCCAGCAGCCTCGGTTAGGAACGGACGACATAAGGGCGAAGATGCTCGCTTCCTCGCAAACGAAGGCGCGCAGGACGAGGTTCTGCGAGAGATTTTGACGCCGCCTGCCGCGCCTGTTCTCCTCTTCTCCTCCCCCCGCCAGCGTACGCCGCCCTCTCTCCGACGTGGGCGGCGCACGCTCCACCACGCTGGCCCTTACTCGGCCGGTACGGCGAGATAGGTGGTCCGCACCCCGGCGTCACTGATCGCACGGCCGGTGATTTCTCCCCGGTCGTTGATGTCCTTGGCAGTCTCGATGTGGTCGGCAAAGCCGACCTGCTTCAGGGTATTGAGATCATTCACCACGCCATTATCCCAGCGCACGCCTTTGCAGACGCCGTCCGCATCGCAGGAGACCCCGACGACGGTGCCACTGCTGTTGATGCCGTAGGCTTCGCTATCGAGGTCGCCAGGCAGCGGGTCGAGCGGTTGAATCCCACCGCTTTTCGTCCAGACAAAGGCGTGGAGGAAGTCACCATCGGGAAAACCGGGCACACCGGCGAAGCCAACCACCGTGCCATCCTGGCTAATCGCGGTCGGGGTATTCCAGAACTCCGCGCCGAGATTGCCGAGATCGGTCACGTCGCCTTTCTCCCAAAGCACCGCGTGCTTGGCGGTGTAGCGGCCGATCGCGATGTCGCAGATACCGGTAATACCGACGGCTTGGCCGGCATCGTTGATCGCAGTGGCCGCGCCCGAGGTGTCACTGCTATCGAATAAGGGAAATTCTCCGATTTTATCGCCCCGCCGGAGATTCCAGTGGACAGGGCGAAACTGATAGATCTGCGGAGGCACGCAGGTCCCATCGACGCAGGTGTTTTCCGCCCAACCGACGGCAATTCCACGGTTATTGACCGCTGCCCCGAATCCATGGATGCCACCGAGGGTCGGCAGGCCGCGCATTTTGCCCTTTTCAAAGGCGAAGGCCAGGTTGACGAAGCCGGTGTTATTCGGTCCCGGATAGAAGTAGCCGCTGCTGAAGATTTCTCCTGAGGTATCTGGTGTAGCCGTCTGGGAGATACCGACGATAATGCCTTTGGTATCTTTGTTCGGCCAGATCACGCTGCTATTCGGTCCGCCCAGAGTCCCGAGGTCGACCAGCGTATGATTCGCGTTGCCGCGCCAGACCGCGGCGTGCCGGCTCATGTTATCGGGCAGGTTTGAGTAACCGGCCACATAACCGCGGTTGTTAATGCTATTTCCACCGCTCGAAGTTCCTCCCAAGTCACTTAAAGTGGTGACGTTGTATTCGCCCGTCTGGGCCAAGGTCGAAGTAGCAAGAGCGCCGACGCAGGCAGCGACCAGAATCGATGCTCGCACTGGTATCACTCTCAATCTCATGATTTTTTTCCCGATTGTTGTTTTCATGAAATCCATCGTAGGAACGTTTCCAGGTTCGAGATAGAACCACTTGCGCGTTCCGCACCGGACCGCTTGGACGCACGGTGGCGTTGTGAGCCAGATTCAGGCCGGAAGCTTCGCCCGGAGGGCGAGAGCGAACCGGTCAAGACCCTCGCGCAGCTGCCTTCGCGTCCAGGCCGCGAAGCCAAAAGTGAGGGCCGGTTTTTCATCCGCCTTAATGAAACAGGACGAAAGTGGGCTGGGCCGTATACCCACGTCGCTACAGACTTCCATGATGGCAGATAATTCTTCCTTGCGTCGCAGCCAGGCGACGAAGTGAAGGCCGGCATCCGGGATTTGCAGTTCGAAGAAGCGATCGAGCCGGCTCGTGAAATGGTCGATGAAGAAATTGCGCCGATCCGCGTACAGCTTACGCATGCCCTTGATGTGACTAAGGAAAAATCCCTCCGCCATGAAGCGGGCCAGAGTGGCCTGGTCAATCGCCGGCGAGTGCTGATCCATGACCGCGCGGATCTTGATGATCGGCTCGGCTAATTTCTCGGGGGCGAGGATATAGCCAAGCCTGAGCGACGGATAAAGGATCTTACTCAGTGTCCCGGCATAGATGACCCGACCACAGTCATCCATTCCCTGCAAGCAGGGTAAGGGAGGGCCGGTAAAGCGAAACTCAGAGTTATGGTCATCCTCAAAGACATAAGCGTCGCGCTTACGGGCGAACGCGATGAGATCCTTGCGCCGCGCGAGACTCATCGTCATGCCAAGGGGGAATTGGTGTGAAGGAGTGACATAAATGATCTTAGGCGATGCTTTCCGTGGCGGATAAGCGAGGACGATTCCTTCCTCATCGATCGGGCGCGGGACGACGTTCGCACCCGCGAAGCCGAAGGCACGCCGCGCTTGGTAAAAACCAGGATCTTCCATCCAGGCGATCTGGCCGCGATTTAGCAACGCCATGCCAGTGATCATCATGGCTTGTTGGGTGCCGGCCGTGACGATGATCTGATCGGGATGACAACGGGCGCCGCGGTAATCGCAGAGATATGTCGCGATCGCCTTGCGCAATTCGGGATCGCCGCGGCTGGAAGCATATTGCAGGAGGTGCGCGCCTTTCTTGGCCAGGACTTCGGCACGAAGTCGTTCCCAGATGTGGATGGGAAACTCGTCCAGCGCGGCCAGAGCTGGGACGAAGGAAACGCCCGGTCGGCCCGCGATCCCGTAGTCGAACTGTTTACCGGCGCGCTGATCGGGGATGTTCTTCACCCGCTCGGAGAGTCGGACGGGACGTTCCGCCTGCGGTTCCACTTTCAGCTTACCTGATTTGAGGAACGTCTCTGGCAGCGCATTGGCCACGAACGTCCCGGAGCCGATCCGGGTCTGCAGGTAACCTTCGTCTTGCAGCTTCGAGAAGGCGAGATTCACGGTCAGGCGAGCGATTTTCAAGTCGAGCGCCAGCGCACGGGTCGAGGGAAGACGCGACGAGTTCTGAGTGAAACTTCCCGCGACCAATTCATCGCGAATCTGGCGATAGAGCTGCAGATGCAGCGGTTCAGGCGAGGCGCGATCGAGCCGCACCATTTCGAAAGCAACCAGGGCGCGCCGTCGCCGCTTCTTCGCGGGTGCTGGCACAGTGGTTCTTTGCGGTCGCATCTCTTTAAGCACTAGAACACTGCGGCAGCACGCGCTACCTCGAAATGGCACGCGATCGAAGTGGCCTGGTCGTTTCACGCCAAGTGGTCTTGACAGCGCCGCCCCAGATCAGGACCTATCTCTTATGAAATTTCCGTGTAGCGATTACGAGGAGACTCGCGGGCTGATTTATTTCGCCCGGATGCTGGACAAGATCCGGCTGCAAGCGGCGGGCGAGTTGCCGGACGATTATTTTCTCGGCACGGACGATGATCCGACGGCGTTCGATGCGCGTTGCATACGCTTCCTGCAGGTGGATTACAAAAAGCTCGCCGCCCGCACCCTGGAGGGTGGCTCGAACGAAGAAATCCTCAATTGGTGTTTCGAGCACGGGCGTAAACCGAGCGCGGAAGAGTTCGAGATCTGGAATGCTTTCATTGCCAAGCGCGGCTGGCGCGACACCGGCTCAGCCGAGCTGGAAGCAGCAAAAGCGCGCGAGGGTTTCCGTGAGCGCGACGACATCAAGACATGGGTAGACCTGCACGACGTCGAAGAACGCCGCACGCCGCGCACATGATTCCCCAGACCAAGACGGGAGCTCGCTTCCAACGCACAATTTGCGCCCTAGCTATCGCTTTACTTATGATCGACCACTCAAACCTGCTGGCCGAAACAGAGATTGACGACGCCAAGATGATCGCGGCGCTCGATAAGGAATACCAACTGGCGGTGAAGAATAACGACGCCGAGACCATGGATCGTATTCTAGCCGATGATTTCGTGCTCGTGACTGGTCTGGGCAAGACCTACAGCAAAGCCGCTCTCCTGGCTGAAGCTCACGGCCAAGGCACCATCTACGAGCTACAGGAAGACAGCGAGCAAACGGTGCGAGTGTGGGGCGATACCGCAGTGGTGACCGCGCTGCTCTGGGCCAAAGGCACCGAGGCAGGTAAACCGTTCGAATACAAGCTCTGGTTTAGCGATACCTACGTGCGCACGCCTAAGGGCTGGCGCTACGTGCTGGCGCAGGCTTCAACGCGGCTGCCCAACACGCCACCGTAGTTATTCGACCGCGCGCCGTCGTGATTCGCTGAAAACCTTGCTGCGTTGGATTTGGGCGAAATATTGCAATCGTGAGAAAAATCGGAACTTGTAAATGCAAAGCGCGAACCGCTTTCTGCGGGTATCTCCGACAACGCATCGGGGTGAAACCTGTCCGCAGATTGCGAAAGCCCCGCACGTTCACCCATTCGAGTAGAACCGGAGGTCGCGGTGCCGCGTCGCTTATTTTACGCTTACCAAGGATGTGGGCTGCCAGACAAATAGCGATAGCACTCGTCATCGGTTATTCGACAAGTTTTGCGCAATCATCAAGGATGAAAACTCACAGAAAACTCGAAATCAAACTGGAGAAAGAGCGAGACTGACCAGCAAACCCTCAAACCTGGAATGAAAGTTGATAAGGTATTTGAAGAAGGAGAGAAATGATGACCAAAGCAACATTATGCCTCTGGTATGACGGCGATGCCGAAGAGGCGGCGAAATTCTATGCCGCCACCTTTCCCGATAGCACCGTGAGCGCGGTTCATCGCGCACCGGCGGACTATCCCGATGGCAAGGAGGGCGATCCGCTGACCGTGGAATTCATGGTGCTGGGCTTATCCTGCATCGGTTTGAATGGCGGGCCAGCTTTCCCGCAGACCGAAGCCTTTTCCTTTCAGGTTCACACTGAAACCCAGGAGGAAACCGACCGGCTTTGGAACGCTATCGTTGGCAATGGCGGGCAGGAAAGCCAGTGTGGCTGGTGCAAAGACAAATGGGGCGTGTCGTGGCAGATCACGCCGACCGTATTGACCAAAGCAATGGCCGAAGGCGGCGACAAGGCCAAACGATCGTTCGAGGCGATGATGCCGATGACAAAGATCGATATCGCCGCCATCGAAGCCGCCGTAAAGGGCGAGTAGCATGCGTTAGGCGTTTCCTCGGGGGCAAGGAGTGGTGTCGACGCTCGATCGAAATCGTCCGGGGAGCGGACGTCTTTTGGCTGCCGCTCGATCTCGTTCGGCAACACCGTCTTTCCGACGCCGCGCACCCCTGTCAGCAGAAGGCTCTCTTTGGAGCGCTTGGCCTGTGTTCCGCCCGAGGAGAACGCGCGCCGTCGGGAGGACTGGCTTTATCCCAGAGGCTGGCCTAACGACCACTGAACCAGGACGCTTCGTCGCGGCGCGGGCTCGCCCGCTCAGTTCTTCAAGCGCGAGACGTGGCCGGCCGCGAGCCGCCATTGGCCCTCCTGTTTTACGAACGTGTCGGTAAATTGGACGACGATGTCGACCGGCTTGCCTTCGTAGGTTCCCTTGACCTTGGTTTTGCCCAGGACAATGGCGGTCGCGTGATTGTAAACGCGCACTTGCATGTCGTAATTTTCAAACACGTCGTATTTGGCCTTGCCGGTTTTCGCATCGGCGATGTCGTCGGCCGCCTTGGTGATCTCGCCCTTGGAATCGGTGAGCGTGTAATCGCCGTTCAGGAACTGCGCGATCTTCTCGGCATCCCCATTCTGGTAGGCCAGGCATCCCTCTTTCTCCGCTGCGAGGACGGCGGCGGTTTCGTCGGTCGGTGATTGCGCGAGCCCCGTGGACGACAGCGCAACCAGGAAGAGACCGGAAACAAGAAAATACTTCATGCTCCGGGTCTTAAACGGAACGGCGGGGCCGGACAAGTGCAATTGAAGGGGAAACAACAAATCGTTCGCCCGAGATGACATCACTGCTCCTCGATCAGGGATTCCTGTTCGACGGTCGTGGCCGCCTCCGTTGCGGGATAAGGTCAGGCGCCTATTCGCCCTAAACGTTTTGCCGCGGATCTGCCCACCTACCGCAGCCGTGAAAAGCATCACCCCACAAAACGGACTTGGCCCATCATCGCGGTTTCGCAGGTGCAGCATAGCGCCCATTGGTATCGTTCCCTCCTGGAGACTGACCCTAATCTCACCCAGGAGATCCGACCTTCGCTCAGGTTTTAGACGAGGACGGCACTATTCTTCTTTTTCTTCATCATTGGGGCGATCCCGGACGTCCTTCGCTCATAGCCCGGTGGATGGGACGCCGGGAAACGGGCTGCTGCTCTTCTTTTGCGTGAGCGACTTCGACGAGGCGCTGGGCCGCGCGCGCAAACTAGCCGCGCCCTTCATCGAAGAACCGCAAACGAATAAAAACACGCGTGCCATGGAATTCTCGGTACGAAACCCGGATGGCTATTATGTGACGGTGAGCGCGTTTCGCGGGTGGCCGCAAACGGGGCAAAATGATCCGTTGCCGCGCCCAAAGGCCGGGGAATTTTCAGCGAGCGAAAGCTAACTAACCGCCGCCAACCTTGATGAAAGCAAATAATTGCTCAGTCCATCCCATGCAGAATGTGGACGTATTAAGGGGCAGCACGAGGATCGCCGAGATCGTTCCGTTTGTGGGAGTGCCGGATGCACTCGCAATTTATCAACACGAAACGGACAAGAAACACGAGCCAACAATTGTGGGTTACAACGGCTTAGGCGCTGATGACGAGCGGGCGAAACATCTGCGCTGGCTGAATGGAAAGGTCGGCGTGCCCGTGCGCCCAATCGACGAAATTGCGGAATACATCGGAGGCATCGTGTGAAATAGCCAGGGCTCCTGTCTGCCAGTGTGCCGACACGGGCCCCATTTGTTTCGGATTTTTTTTCGTCGCGATTCGCGAGGCAATTTGGCATTGGTGATACTCGTTGTTAGCGACCGTCAACGGGTGTTTGGCGGGCATCCGGCAATCTCGCCGCTGGTCGGGCATTGAGTTACGTCTGTTCTGTTTGTATTTTTGTTTCGTGAATTGATGGCGCTGCCGTATCGCGACCAAACAGACCCACAACTACAGTAGTCCCATGATGACCGCACCGAAGGCGACAACAATGAGCTGAGAAGCTGCCCACGATGAGAGGTGGACCAGTGTAAAGGCTAGGACGGAGACGGAAAACGCGAACCATTTGCTTCCGGTCAATGCCTCAGTCCGCTCGATGATGTAACCACGGTAAATAATCTCCTCAACGAATGCGGCGAAGACAAAATCATCAGCTGCAGCCAGTAGGCATTGCTAATGATGGAGTTAGTTCGCTGGACGTCGATCCTGAGGCCGAGCACGGCAAGATCAGCGCGTAGCACCGGACGAAGGAGGCGATGAGCGCGACGGCTCCGGCGAAGCCCCATCCAACAGTTCCCAAAGTAGGGCGTCTCAAACCAATCGAGGTAAGCGGCAATCGCTCGGCCCAGCGAACCCAGAACAGCAGCGCGAGGCCGATCATGAGCCAAACAACCTGGCGTCCAAACGTGCGGCAGCATCGTCGCCGGGCGACACGGTCGAGAGCAGGCCCAGTTCTGGCAACACAATCGCAATAAAGAGACCGCCAACGAAAAAAAGTAAGGTGCGGCTTTTGATTCGCATCGGGCCTTTCATCATTGGCATAAATACGTAAAACGTCATCATCAACTAGTTGCCCCCATTGCTTCACTCCGGCGGGAGCTACTCAGAAATCGAATTGAAAGCGAGTCTTGTCGCGCGTGCTCCAGCGAGACATTATGATCCGATGAGGTCAGCCACTCCGACCGCCGCTGAGCTGGCGGTTCTGCGGGTCTTATGGCGGCGCAAAAAGGCGACCGTCCGCGAAGTTCACGAGGAAATTTATCGCGGCACCGACACCGGCTACACCAGTGCGTTGAAGATCATGCAGAACATGCTGATTAAAGGGCTGGTGACGCGCGTGGCGAACGCGAAGCAACATGTTTATCTCGCCGCCGTGCCGGAACGGCCGACGCTGAACCGAATCGTCCGCAACTGGATGGACCGCGCCTTCGACGGGTCTTCGCTGGCGCTGGCGATGCAGGCGCTCGATGCCCGGCCGGTGGACGCGGAAGAACTCGCGCAACTCAAAGCCGTGATCGCGAAGCTGGAGAAAAAGGCAAAATGATGTCGTTCACCGCAGCCTATTTCCTTCGTTTGGCCGTATGGGCACTCGTTCTTGCAGGACTTCTCGGCGGTCCCGTTTGGATTTCGTGGTACATCTGGGACAGAGCGCTTCGCCGGGTGCACGCTGCGGTGCGATTCCGCGTGGCCTGCGGTCACTTCGTGGCGGTTCTCGCGATCCCAGCAGCACTGATCGCCTTCGTTCATTTGAAAATGATCTCGATGGGCGGGGAGATATTGCGGGAGCCGCCGCGTACGGGGCTGTCTGCAGGTGACGGCCCGATTACTCAGTGGATGGTCTTATTCTTCCTTTCCACATGGCTGGCGGGCGCTTTGCTGGCAATGATTCGGCTCGCAATCGAAGCTTGGCAGCTTGCTAGAGTGCCGTCTCGTCCGGCTCCCGCCGCGTTTGCCGCGGAAGTCCGGTTCCTCGCGTCGCGCACGCGCGTCAGGCGAGAGCTTAGGGTTCGAATCGCAGACGTGCCCGTGCCTCAAGTGGCAGGCTGCGCGCGCCCGATTTTGCTTGTGCCTGCCAGTCTTGCCGACCTTCCCGCCGCGGGTCGAGAGGCCGTGCTGCTGCACGAGCTGGCTCATGTCGAACGCCGCGATTTCGCGGTGAACTTGCTGCAGCGGGTTGTTTTGGTGGTGCTCTGGTTTCAACCAGCGGCTTGGGCGTTATACCATAGTCTCTCTCGCGAGCGGGAGGCTTGTTGCGATCAACTCGCGGTGACACGTGGCGCCTCGGCGCCAGCCTTGGCTCGTGCCTTAGTGCGGCTCGCGGAGAGTCGCCTGCCGAGAGCGGTTGCCATGGCCGCCGCGGGTGGTGAAGATCTCAGCTGGAGAGTGAACCTGCTTCTCGCACCCGAAACGATTTTGCCCCGGTCGCGTTCATGGTTCGGAACGGGGTTGGGATTGCTGGCGCTGGCCTGCTCAGCGCTGGGCGGAGCGAAGCTTCCCTCAGCGGATGAGGCGATCACAGACCTCTACATTGCCAGCGACATCGGACCGGCGGTAGCAATCAACGCCCGCGACCCAGCGGGCTCATTTGGTTTGCAAATTCGTCAGGGCCAAGTGATCGGCGCAACAGTCGGGAACCGACAAGTCGCCCAAGCGAACATTCTGCAACGTGGCGAGCGAGTGACTCTCCTCGGCGCATCGAAGGAGCCGGTGGTGTCGTTTCGGGTAACTCCTTTCGGCCGGATAGCGTGGCGTGCACGGGTGGCTCAAATGCCGCGAAGTTGACAACTACGATTTTCGTCGTAGGCAAATACGATGCTTGTCGTATGTCATCTACTGATGAACGCTCTTTCTCGTCGCACCGTCACCTGGACTGTTCTTCTGAGTTCGTGTCTGACCTGGCCCGCCGCCGCCGCCCCCAACCCCAAGGACGCCGAAACGCTTTTCCGAGATGCGAAAGAAATTTGCGAGCGCGATCACGGCAAGCTGTGGAGGATTTCGCTCTGCGGACCCATTCTGCTGGTCGACTATACGGACCAGTCGGTCCTCGCCAATCAAGCCGATGCCGGCGGTGAGCTCTTCCGTGATGGAAAGTTCTTCCGCGGCGTTCTGCCCGAGAGCGTGATCATCGCGAACACCCCGACGGATTGGTCAGGCACGCGGTGGACGCAAATTGTGGGACCTCTGCCAGACGACGCGGCCAAGCGCCATGTCCTGATCGCGCATGAGCTATTTCATCGCGTTCAGCCGATGCTGAAGTTGACACGCCCGGAGGAGGCCAACCAGCATCTTGATACGCTCGAAGGCCGCTACCTGCTCCAGCTGGAGTGGCGTGCCCTGGCGAAAGCGCTGGAGGCGAAAACGGCCGAAGAACGCCGGGTGGCGATCGGCGATGCACTCGCTTTTCGCCATGAACGCTACCGCCTTTTTCCAGACGCCGCCAAAGAGGAAGGCGCGCTCGAGATCAACGAAGGCATCCCCGAATACACTGGCGTGAAACTAGGGCTGACCACCGACCACGATCGGGTGGCCTACGCAATTCGCGATCTCTCGGCCTTCGTCTCGGCTCCTACCTTCGTTAGGTCATTCGCCTATGCGACTGGGCCGGCTTACGGCCTCATGCTCGATCAAACCGATCCTGGCTGGCGCACCAAACTTGGGGACGGTCTCCGCTTTGACGAGAGACTGTCGAGAGCAATGAAATCAGAAGCGCCTGCGAACGAGACAGTGAAAGAGCGAGCTGCCCGGTACGATGATGGCACCTTGCGAACCAGCGAAGTGAAGCGGGACGAAGAAAGGCGGGCGCGCCTCGCTTCCTACAAAGCGCGCCTCGTTGATGGTCCGGTGCTTTCTCTCCCGCTCAATCACAGCAACTACCAGTTCAACCCGCAGACACTGGTGCCTCTCGAAGGGTTCGGAACAATCTACCCAACCATGCGCTTGGTCGATGACTGGGGAGCGTTGGAGGTTGACCATGGGGGCGTCCTAGTCCGTGATAAACCGCAGATCGCAACGGTGAGCGCAGTAGGCGTCAATCCGTCAGACACGTCAGGGGATGGATGGCAGTTAAAGCTGAATCCTGGATGGGAGGTCCGGCGCGGCGAGCGGCCGAACGATCTCGTTGTCACCCGTACTGAAGACACCGCTAAGTAATGTTCGGTTCAAGTGAATGCATTACTCCCTTATTCCTCTCGTAAGATTTCCTCGAGACGGTCATAGCTCGGCGCAACACCACTTTCCATGCCTGAGGCCAAAGCCTGATCGCGCGCCTCGCGCGACTCAAAGAGCATCGTGCTCGTCAGTGTCGTCTTTCCATCCTGGGCTAGGAGCGTCGTCGTGATAAGGGCTTCCCCCGGATACCATGGTTCGTCGAATTTTTCCGTGTGGACGAGTCGCTCCGGCCGCCGAATCTCTCGATATTCTCCGCGCATGCCGAACTCCGCTCCCTCGTCGTTCCGCCAGACATAGCGATAGCCGCCTCCCACCTTGAGATCGATCTCACAGATGGGCATCGACCATCCTGGCGGTCCAAGCTGCCAACGCTTCACCAGCTCGGGTTTGGTCAACGCATCGAAAAGAAGATCGGGTGAAGCATCGAAGACGCGGGTCATGACTATCTCGCGCTCTCCTGAGGAGGTTAGCTTAAAGGTTTCGCTATTTTTCATATTGTTTTGTCCTGTGTTTGCTGGCTTCCATTTCCTCAAGCAAAGCATCGAGGCGTTGGAAATTTCTCTCCCAAACCCTACAATAGCGACTCGCCCAGTCGGCGACTTCTTTCAGTGATTCGGGCTTAAGCGCACAGTAGTTCTGGCGGCCAGCACGTTGCCGTTCGATCAGGCGCGCATTTTCGAGATAAACCAAGTGCTTGGAAACGGCCTGCTGCGAAATGGTGAAAGGCTCGGTGAGCTCGTTCACGGTCGCGGGGCCGGCGACCAAGCGATCGACGATAGAGCGGCGGGTCGGATCAGAAAGAGCGGCAAAGATCGGGCTCAGGCTATCCACAACTAAATGGTTGTGTATCCCGAGAAGGGAGTCAAGGCTTTTTGCTATTGGTAAATGGTTTTAGGTTCCGATATCAGCTTTCGGAAGCGCGGATTCGAGCGAAGAGCATCCCACGCCGGATCGAGCCGCAGAAGCGCCTGCGTGATTGGGCCGGGACCGTAGGGCATGGTGAGCAGCCGTTCCAGTCGTCCGAGGGCGTGGTTCTGCTCCCCCACCTGCGCTTCCACCCGAGCAAGAAGCTCCTCGATCCCGGGAGCGATGAGCGGGTCTTCTGCAACGGAGAGCATCGCGAGGGAACGTTCGCCCGCGCGACGTCACGCCGCTTCAATTCGGCGAGAAAACGCGTGAGATTCAAATCCTCTTTTCCCTCTGCTGGTGTCGATCGACCGGGCGCTGGCGTTTCACGACTATTACGCCGGAACAACGCGGGACTGTCGATCTTTTCCGGAGTCATCTCGGTTCATTATCGCGCAAATTGAAATCGGCCCAACCCGATTTAGGCTCCTCTTGTGAAGTCGCCAAGCCTGCTTTCTCTTCTCACCATCGCTGCCCTGGCGAGCGTGTCGGCCGCTGACGAAACATTGGCAGCGAAGACTGCGGCCGCGCCGACAGCGGCGGCGCAAACGCAGAACGGGATGCGTTCGGAAATGACGCCCGTCCGTCTCAAAGCGTCCGACGGCGTGGTGGTGCACGGTCTTTACTACAAAACGCCAAAGCCCAAGGCGCTGATCCTGTTGTTCCACCAAGCTGGCTCGAGCAAAGACGAGTACGCGAGCATTGCCCCCCGGTTGGTGAAAGCAGGCTACAGCGCCCTGGCAATTGATCAACGTTCCGGCGGCGAACTGTATGGAGTCAATGAGACTGCCGCTCAACTTGGGGCGGAGCGGGCCAAGGCGCTGGCTGGAGATGCCGGCTATCTCAAGGCCTATCCCGATCTCGAAGCTGCGCTGGCCTGGGGCGAGCAGCAGCAGCTCCCGATCGTGCTCTGGGGCAGCAGCTATTCCTCAGCGCTTGTCTTTCGACTTGCCGCCGAACATCCGGCCAACGTGCGCGCGGTTCTGGCATTTTCTCCGGGCGAGTATTTCTCCGATCAACACATGATTCGCACAGCCGCGGCCAAGATCGGCGTGCCCGCCTTCGTTGCCTCCACCGCAAGTGGCGAGGAGAAAAAATATGCGGATCCAATTTTCGCTGTGCTCCACGGTAAGAACAATGTTCGCCTTGTGCCGTCGAATGCGGTCCACGGCTCATCGATGCTGATCTCCGCGCGCAATCCGAAAGGCGCAGAAGCCATTTGGCAGGCAGTGCTGGGCTTTCTCAGTAGAACACTCCGCTGATCGTCGCGACTGGCGACCTTTGTATCAGGCTTTTGAGCATACGCGACGAGCGTCATGGTGCAGACATCGAGAGCTTGGTCGGCTCCGACGTTGGAGCAGGATTGGCGCGCGGTGGGTTACCTCCTTTCTCCGCGAACTCGCGGTTGAATGCTGACTACTTTGTAACCGCGCAAACCTACCTTGTAATTGCCGGCGGCATCCCTGGCTATCGAGCCAATGCCGCAGGCTAGCTCATACAACGGTTTCAGTTTGTTCCCGGCGTGGAGGGCCGCTTCTACCTCAAGCCAGTTCGCATCGGGAAAGGCGACTTTCGTGAGCTGCTTTTGCCGCTCACGATTATCGAAGCCAAAAGTCACAATCTTCCTCCAAAGGCGCGGATTGAGCCTGAACGTCGTCCAGGCTCGCTCCGCGCCCATCGTGCTGCCGGTGGCGCGCAACCGCTCGACCAAGTCTCGATGGAGAACCGCCTTTGGATGATTCGCAATTTCATCCGGGGACTTCATTGCGGCTTAGCTAAGGCCGATTAGAAAGTCGTCCGGATTCCTACGATGATGCTGCGCCCTTCCAGCGGAAGCACCTCCTTCAGAAACGAAAGATGATCGCGCGCTTCTTCGTTCGTTAGATTCGTTCCGCGCAGGTAGGCATCGATGTAGGTCGGTCCGACCCGAAAACGTCGGCTGATGCTGGCGTTCAAGAAGGTATAACCCGGCGTCGAGGTCTCGAACTCCGCAGTGCGGTATTGCCGGTTCACGCGTTGGCCCTCGATGCTCGCGTTCCACGTTGGGCTGACGTAGTTGAGCGAGGCGCTGTAGCGCAGCGGCGTGATGCGCGGCAGCGGTTCGCCGGTATCGCTATCTTCGGCATGCACGTAATCCGATTGAAAGCGCAGGTAGAGATCGACAGGATTCGGCTCTGAAGTCTCCCCACCGTGGGTGACGACGTTCTTGACTGACTTCGGATCATCGACGCTTTGATCGGAGATGTGGGTGATCGTCAGCGGCAGGAGATGGAAGTCGACCTGCGCTTCGCCGCCGAAGAAGTCGGCATTCTTCGGCGTGTAATCGAAGACCTGTAGCCCGTCTTCAAACTCGCCGGTCGGCGTGAAGTCGATGTAATCCGAGAAGGAGTTGTAGTAACCGCTCAGCGTCCCCGTCACAACGCCGGCTTTCTTGCGCAGGCTAACGTCGATCCCGCGGCTCGTTTCGACGTCAAGATTTGGATCGCCGATGATGAACTGAAAAGTCGCGTCATGGCCGCCGCGCGCGAACAGTTCCTCCGCCGTCGGGGCGCGCTGCGAGAAGGTGGCGTTGATCGCCAGCTCCCAATCATCCAGAAAGTGGTAAATGACGCCGCCGGCCGCGCTCAACGGAGTGAAGTCCTGATCTTTTTGATCAGCCGAAGTAAGCGAGGTGAGGTCGGGGTCGCTCGAGTCGATGCTGACGTTGTCATGTTCGACCCGGCCGCCGAACTGAATCGTAAAGGCGCCGAGTTTCACTTCTTCGAAAAGAAAAGCCGCGCCCGCGACTGTCGTGGTCGGTTGGAGGAAAGCGTCAGCGCCGAGGATCGATAGGTCTTTGTAAAAAAACTGGCCGCCGAGCGAACCTTCGAAAAGGCCGATCGGTTTGTGCAGTAGCTCAAGCCGTGAATCGACTCCGTTGGTCTTAAAGGTGGAGCCGACGGTGTCGCCATCGATCTCGAGATGTTTGTAGTCGGTGTAGACGAACTTGACGTTCATCGTGCTGAACCCGGGAAAGGGATCCACAATGGAGCTGCGCACGTTCCCCTGGCGCTTGGTCACGTCGAGACGCACGCGCGCTGGGAACTCCGTCGGGTCGTCCACCTCTGGATCGTCAGGAATTCCGTAAACGGAGAGGAACTGATTGAACGAAGCGCCGATGTAGCCTTTGTCCCAGACGTAGGAGCCGCCGATCGCCCAGTCATTCGTCTTCACATAAGTGTTCGGGACTTCACCCTCTGGATTTCCGCCGAATTCATCGCCCCGCGCGAGCTGCTCAGGAGTGAGTGAATTGCGGATGCGGTCGTCGAGGGCGAAGCCGGGGATGCGCCGCGAGTCGGTCCGCAAAAACGTTCCGTCGAAGTGGAAGACGAAGTGACTCGTAAGGGCGACATCCAGTTGCCCGGCGACGCTTCGTTCCAGATCGCCGCTGGCGAAGCGTGCATCAAACTCACCGCCGAAAGGATTCGGCGGCAGTTCCACGGGAATGCGGTTATCGACCACGTTGACGACGCCGCCGATCGCGCCCGAACCATAAAGAATGGTCGCAGGGCCGCGCACAATCTCGATGCTCTGACTGATCAAGGGGCTCACGCTCGGCGCATGGTCCGGGCTCAGATTGGAGACATCGAAAACTTCGGTGCCATCGTTTAAGACCCGGACTCGGTTATCGGACAACCCTCGAATGATTGGACGGCTCGCCCCGTTGCTGAAGCCGCTGGCAGCGACTCCTGGTTGGCTATCGAGCGTATCGCCGAGTGTGGCGGTGGCTTGCTCTTGCAGGTTGTTGCCACTTAACACCGAGACCGGTTGTGCGGTATCGGTTGCACTGAGCTCAATCTGACCGCCCGTGACGACGATGCGATCGGCGGTGGCGGCGGCGGGTGTGGGGGACGGCGAAACGGCCGCGACTTGCGCGGACGTGAGACTGGCGCTGCTGAGAAGAGCAAAAGCTGCAAATATTTTCAAGGTAGTTTTCTCCGATTGGCAATTGGACTAACGAGTGGGATAGGCACACCACGACGGGTGGTGACCTTCAGGACCGCGAGCGTGCGCGAATCGCGCCAGGCAATTGCCGGAGACAGAGAACCGCCCCCAACTTATTGAGCGGGAAACGCGCTAAGAGAGCGCAGGCGGCGCGTGCTCGAAAATCGAGGCGCCAAGGAAAGGGGTGGCGACCCAAACAGGCGAAAGCGTCGAAAGCGTTTCGACGTAAACGACCGCCTGCGGCGCAGTGAAAACGACCGGGGCCACAGAATGTTGAAAGCTGCCGGACGCGATCAGCGTCGCAGCGCACTCGTGCTTCAGCGCAGTGCTATCTTTGTGGACCAGCGCATGGAGCTGCGGGGCCGCGGCCAGCGTGAGGGCGAAGAAGAACGCACTGAGGAGCGTTGAAGCCGTGAACCGCAGGCTGGTTTCGCGAGTGAGCCAACGCTTCATTCGGATGGGATTCTCTCCCGATTTCGCCGAATGGCAATCACAATCGAGAACGAGATGAGCGTTTGCGGCAACAATGAGTGACGCACCGAAGGTCCGCTTCAGCTGTGTCCATCTCGCAAGTCTGCCTGGTAGTCTGACGATGCGCTGATGAACCCGCGCCTTCGCCGGATCTCTCACAAGTGGTATTAGCCGCTTATCGGCTTTGATTGGTCGATAAAACGAGAATGGCACCATCCAATTGCCTGCAACGGCTACTCATCAAAAACAGCCGCCGCGTCGCGCCGCTCGAAGGTTAGGTTCACCGAACGCTCCCCTTCCGGCCGCGTGGGCGCGCGAGGATCGGGGAGAGGCGAAAAGGTGTCTGTCTGTGATTTTCGCTCATTCAGATTCAATCGTCTCCAGCGGGTGTGGATTTCCGCGTCAAACCAGTGAGAATCACAGACTGACACCTTCCGGACGCCTCAAATCTTCCTTCGCATCGTCGGCGTTACGCCGACGCCGTTTCGCAATGATTTGTAAAAGGACCGAAGAAACGAGTCACCGCGCTAGCGGCCGCCGAATGGCCTTGTCTCGTCAACGCCTTATCTTTCTACCTGTTCCAGTTCTTTTTCAATCTCACTGACGTGGAGCTCAAGCATTCCGTCGATGATGTCTAAACATCGGCGCTTGATGTCTGCGTCGGCGCTCTGTTCGTAAAGACGGGCAACCAAAGCCGGTAGATGGTATATCCATCGGCGGCTTTCGAAATTCTGAGTTGGGGTAGCGGACCGATGCTCTGCGATCAGCCTTTCCGGAACTCGGCAAATCATGTCGGGAAGCCGTTCCGTCGATTCCTCGAGTGGGTGAATCAACTGATGGCTGTTATCAATGCATGCGGGACTGTCTATAAAATCGGAAATAATCTTAAGTTCATTCGAAAGCAGGTTCGACGGAAGATTTCGGAAGCAGTCCGCCGCAGCCGCTCGCACATCTGAGTCCGAATCTTGAAAGAATTTTGCAAGCCATGTGCTGCAGACTTGGGTATTTGGGATGCCCAACGTTCCGAGCGAATACGCCGGCTGCTTCTTTCCGGCAGATCGGGCCTCTCGAAACGACTTGTTCCAAGTCTTGACGGGCCTCAGGCAGATGAAAAGCTGCAACCGTGATTTGACTCGCGGCAACTGGAACCTGCTTTTCCTGCGATCCGGTGAGCATCGCTATGAGAACTGGACGCAACTGAGAGTAATGCCGATACGTCGCGTAGTGAATAAACTGGTCCGCGAGACACCCCATCCCAGCTTGCTCGTGGAGTCCAGATCAACGGTGGGCGTGCGGATCGCGAAGGGCACCGGCTGGGTATTGAAGACCACAGCGCCCGGTGGATGTTGTGAAGCTGGCGTTAAACCCACCCGTTCCACATAGAAAGCTTTGGAACTTCAAGGTCTCGAACTTGCAGAGCAATGAAACTGGGTCCGATAAGTTTTTCCGTCGGATTGTGCTTGTCCAATGATGTCATGGACTTTATATTATATCAGGCACATTATAGGTCAATCGCGAAGCCTCACAGAAAAAACATGGCGCCCGATCATCCCATGGAGAACCGGCTGGGCTACGTCCTCAAAAGAGCTCAGCACGCCCTACGGACGCGTATGGATGACCATCTCAGCGCTTTTGGTTTGACCACGGCGCAATTCAACGTTCTAGCCTCCGTTGATAAGCAGCCGGGTATTTCGAACGCTTCCCTCGCGCGATCCGCGTTTGTCACTGCGCAGAGCATGCAGGGGATCGTGGCGAATCTTGAAAAAATGGGCCTCATCCGTCGGGAGCCTCATCAGCACCACGGGCGAATCATGGAGAGTCACCTGACAGGCGCTGGCGCCAAAGCTCTAGCCAGTGCGTGCAATGCGATTGATGGAGTGGAGGACAGCATGACGGCTGGCTTCAGCACGAAATAGATCGACGCCTTGCGGTCGTTGCTGCAACGCTGTGCAGAGAATTTCGACGGCAGGTGACAGCACCTGCTGGAAGACGCTAATGCTATTATGCTGGAGTCTACGAGCTGCGCCGGCTCGAATCTGTGTAACAGCAGCAGGCGAGCTTCTGAGAGCGTGCCGTAAACGCATATGCGGGATTCGATCCTTCTTCGAGAAATTGGTCCAAGACACGCCATTGCAAGACTTCGCACACCGGCGCTAGCCAAACCCAAGGCCAGCCAAAGACCGGTCGGTCCCGCACCGACCGTTATTATTGGGGCTAATGTTTGGCCGGTCGACGAACGCGACGAATTCTTCGCTTCTCGAACGTCTTCCGTACGGAATACATCAGACAAGAACTATGGAGGCGAAGTCAGCTTATCGAGGCCGCGTCTCGGTAACATAAAATTACTTCATGGTTTCCTCCGACCAGTGCATTCGGATGGCCGTCTGGCTTAGAGCATGCCGTTGTTATTCTTACTTTCTCTTTTGGATGGAATCCTCTCAGGAAATCCCCAGTGCTCCACGTTCTTTCCGTCTTCGACTCGATAGAGGTCGATGTAGGCGCAAGGCTCGCCTTGATGCGTTCCTTGGGCAGCAATGAATACGAAGTCTCCCTGGCCCAGGACGAATCTGGTCTTATCGATGGTTCTATGTTGCATCACCGCTTCCACATCACGTAGAAATTCCCCTACGCCATCGCGCACGCCAGGTTCGTGCCGGATGCAAAGATCTTCATTGAAATACTTGTCGACTCGACTGTGGTCCCCGGAGATATGGAAGGTTTCGTAATACTCGCGCATGAATGATTTATTTCTTTCCGTGTCCTCCATGTGCTTCGCTCCGTCGGGCCATCGGTCTGCGTGTGCCCACTTTGATTGGGAGGTGCCGCCTTTGCGGAAAAGACCCAGTGCTCAACGATCTGACCGCCTTCGAGTCTGAAGACATCGAAGAAGGTGTTGTGACCAAGGATGAGTCCGTCCGCCTGTGTAAAGACATATGGGCCGTCCTGAAAGACTCGCACCGCCTTTAAGTGATGAACTTTCCTTCGAAACCTGACGGACAAACTCCTTCAATCCATCGAGCCCATCGGCAGATTGCGGGTTGTGTTCTATGTAACCCTTCGGATGGATATAGCTGGTGGCAAGGTCTAGGTCTGCGGAACCGATGCCTTGAAGCACAGTTAGAACTTTTTCGATATCACTCTTTGCCATTGTTTTGTCTCCTATGAGTTAGCCGGGTTGCTCGACTTGCTGTAACAGCCGCTCCCCCCGGAGTCAGCGGACGAAGTGGAGCTCGACGGCGGATAGGGGTGCGCCGAGCTCGTGCATGGCGCCACCCGTTCCAAGGGAACCGAGATCGAGGGCGACAAGTCCGGTGCTGTTGATTAGTTCGATCACTCGCCGTTTGGCTGCGGCGTCGTCGCCGGAGGTGAAGAGCACGGTGCGAGGTTTGTTCGGTGAGAAGTCCTGAATCCATTTCATCGGCATGTTGCTGATCGATTTGACCAGCCTTGCGCCGACCGCCATCTCAGCCACTAACTCGCTCGAAGTGCGCCCTTCCAACGCGGCACGCGATTCGATCACTCCCGTTGGGCTGGTATCAGGTTCACGGTCGATATGCGCGTTGGTCGCATCGATTAGGATTCGGCCGCACCAATCAATCCCTTGCAGCGCTTCCGGCACGTTCACCCATTTTGTCGCGAGAATAACGATTTCGCATTCGGCCGCCTGCTGCTTCGTCCCTGCGATTGCGCTTGGGCCAAGATCGGTGACGAAATCACTCAGCGTTTGGGGACCTCTGGAATTAGATACAACGATGGTGTGACCAGCCGTGATCAGATGCCGCCCAAATGTGCGGGTTAGAGTCCCGGCACCTATAAATCCTATTTTCATTTAGAATCGTGAATGTTCTACTACGGCGCTCGAACGCGGGATGGGACCGCCAAAGCTCCGGCCACAAGCGACAAACATCGCCAGAACCAGCAGGATCACGGTGATCAACGCATGGGACAGCTCCCCACGGGAAACGTGAAATGCGGTCGCCAGCATCATGATGGTGCCGAGTCCCACCGCTGCCCAATTGGTCAGAACAGGCATAATCCCGGTAAGGGTGGGCAAAATCAGCCCGACCGCTCCAGCGACTTCACAAATGCCAATGAAGCTTACTAAGGCGCGATGATCCGCCATCTCCGGGGCCATGGCCGCATAGTGAGCAAAAGCGAACAGTTTCATGTAGCCGGAGGCCACGAAGACGAATGCCAACAGAACCTGGACAATCCAAAGTGTGATTTTCATATGTGAGAGAGTTGGGTTGAATCTTCGAGTGGGACCGGGCGGACACGCGGTCCGTTGGGATGAAACTGATTGTCTTCCGCGATTAGGTATGGCGTCTGGTTCGCCCGTGAAGATGAAACAGCCGTGGCGTTGATGTGACTGAATATTTCGTCCTTTGGGAAACGCACCTTGGGTGCGGTCGCATATTTATCGCTCGACAGGCGATAGCCGAGAGTGGCAATCACGGCCGAGGCGAGTCCCTGCGCCTTGAGACCAAGAATTTCGTCGTATAGCTCGCGGTCGAATCCCTCCATTGGGCAGGCATCGATGCCCAGCAGCGCGGCGCTATTCAATAAGCTGCCGAGAGCGAGGTAAGCCTGATTCCGCGCCCAAGCGTCCCGTGCGGTTTCATCGAGTGCGCGGATGATGGTGCCGACGAGCATGCCTCGCAATGGCGCCAATGCTTCAAGCGGTGCGCCCCGGATTTCGGAGATGTTCTTCACGTGCGCATCTACGTCCGCTTCGCTGAAATTGGTCTTCGCGGTGAAGACCACCAAATGCGACGCGGCCTCAATCTGCGGTTGGCCATTGGAAGCAGGGGTGAGCCTGGCGCGCATCGCCGGGTCGGTCACGACGAAGAATTTCCATGGCTGTAATCCGCCGCTGGATGGCGTCAGCCAAAGGGCTTCCTCAAGCGTGATCCAATCCGCCGCGCTGATTTTGCGCTCTGGATCGAATTGTTTCGTGGCATAGCGCCAGCGGAGTTGGGCTAACAGTTGTTCCTCAGTGATGGGCTTCATAACTTTGTCTTTCATTTCAGCACCGTGCCTGCACGACTCTTTGGGACATGGAAGTCTGCGGGCAATCCGCGAGGTTGTGAAAGACCATGATTCTTGAGTCGTTATAACTATTGGTTATGCTTGCCAGATGGAGCTGCGCCATCTGCGTTACTTCGTGGCGGTGGCGGACGAGGAGAATGTCTCGCGCGCCGCATTGAAGCTTCACGTCTCGCAGCCGGGCATCAGCCGCCAGATCCGCGATCTCGAGGACGAGGTTGGATTTCCTTTGTTCGAACGAACCGGTAAGTCGGTGCGCCTGACACCTGCCGGCAAAATTTTCTTGAACGAAGTCCGCGACATCCTCGCGCGCACCACCGATGCGGTGGAAAAAGCCCGCACCGGACTCGCGTCTCCAGCAGAAATTATCGTCGGCTACGCGCCGTCGGGAACGGTCGAGATCTTGCCCCGCGCTCTGCGGAGTTTCATGGGCAACTTTCCCGGAGTGCGCGTGACGCTACATGATTTGTCCGTGGAAGAAATGCTCCCGCTCCTCCTGCAAAAGAAGCTGGACCTCGCGCTCACGTTGGCGCCGCAAAAAATGCCGCGGCAGTTGGCCATGAAAGAGCTAGACCGCTACGAGATGTACGTGGCTGTCGGACCGGGGCATCCGCTGGCGAAGTCAAAGTTGGTCAGCCTCGAGCAACTGGCGTCCGAACCGGTCGCAACTTATTCCCGCAAAGATTATCCGGGCTACCAGAAGCGTCTCTTGAAGCTGTTCAGTAATATCGGGCGCAAACCGTGCATTGGCAGCGAACACGACGGCGTAACCAGCCTGCTCGCCGCCGTCGCGGCCGGGCATGAGTATGCTTTCGTGCCAAGCTGCGCGAGCGCCATGATCCGGCCGCGCCTAAAACTTCTAGCGCTCCGTCCTCCGCTGCCGCCAATGTCCATCGTGGCGCTCTGGCGCAAGGGCGCCGAGACAGAACCGGTGAGAGCTTTCATCGCTGCGGCTCTCCCGAGCCGACACAGAGCGATCGATAGCCGAATACCAGACATCGGTGAAACGCCTCCGGCGAAAGCGCGTTCCAAACAAGTGCGAACTCGTGTGACTGCTGCGGGGGCTAATCGTGGACAACCTCGCAAAAGAAGAAAACAATAGTGACCAAAATACCTCTTGAAATTACCTTCTGGAACTATGACCGGACGCGCGCGCTGGCCGACGGCGCGGTCAAGATCGACGGCGACGACGCGAGCTTCCACACCGCGCGGATCGCCGCGATGTAATAGCGAAACTTCTGCTTCAGCGACCACCCCGAGCAGGTCGTCAGGCCGGATGCGATAATTCGCGCGTTTAATTGTCTTTTGGCGGGAGCAGAATGTATTTCTCGCGAATCATCTCCCAGGCCTGATCGTGCGCCTGTTGCGGAGTCAGATTCTGCTTCGTTTCGAGCTGGCGAGTGACAGTTTCAACCTCGTTGAGGGTCATCTCCTGGGCTTTGAAGAGCGCTTCCATTAGGGCTCCCTTCGCCTCCATTCCGTGAACCATTTTGGGCCGGAACTCCCGCCAATGGCGCTCCGCTATTAGCCCGGATTGAGTCAGATGAATGTCTTTGGCCGTTTCCGTTTCCAAAATCAAAAAGACTGAGCTGATCGTCGCGGGTCGCGACTTTTCCATTGCGCTTGAGCATACACGATGAGGTGCAAGTCTGGCGACAGGAAGGGCGGAAACTGCTCTACGTTCCGAGCATTTTGGGGCGGTCAAAGTGACCTTAAAGGGTCGGCAAGCAAACAGAGGAGCTTGGCGCCGCTTTATTCTTAGCCAGCATGTTGTTGAAGCGAATAGAACTGGAATGCGAGGCTACTTGTCGGCAAGAGGCTGCCGAGCAGGGGTCGCAAAGATGCTTGCGCGAAGCAAACGACTTCAAAAAGTGCTCCGATCAGAGAAATCGGCAGTCGTTATCTTTTCTTCTCTTCGGGTCAGTGTATCTGGTCCCTATGGGCTGGCTTTTGTGGGCGGTTCTTTCGGCGTTCTTTGCCGGGGTCACGGCGATCCTGGCCAAGATAGGAGTGGAAGGGGTCGATGCCAATCTGGCGACGGCCGTTCGCACTACGGTCGTCCTCGGTCTTACTTGGTTGCTCTTTTGGGCGCTCGCCCCGGCCCGCAGCTTAGCCGCGCTCTCGATGCGCAACTGGGTTTTCCTCGTCCTCTCCGGGATTGCTACCGGCTTGTCGTGGGTCTGCTACTTTCGCGCGTTGCAACTCGGACCGGCTTCAAAGGTGGCACCGATCGATAAACTCAGCGTTGTCTTTGTGATCGCCTTTGCCGCGCTTTTTTTGCACAAGGGGCCGGCTGGACCACGTGGCTTGGCGGCCTCCTCATCGTGGCGGGCACGGTTATTCTTACGATTCGCGTATAGTCACGAAGCGTCTCTTAAGAGGCGTGAATGAAAAAGTCGTAAGCCGCCCACGTAGATAGGTTCCTACTTTCACCGAGCCAGGCGGAGGCGTTACAAATCTGTTATCTGCGTGGACGCCCTCGCGCAGGGGGCACAAACGGCTAGTTTCGGCGGCTTATGGCAGAACAAAGGTCTCATCCTGGCGAAGCCGTCCTGAGCAAGGTCCCTCAGGTCACCCTGCTCTTCTGGATCATCAAAATCCTCGCGACGACGCTGGGCGAGACTGGCGGCGATGCTGTGACCATGTCGTGGCTCGGGGAGACGACCGCCGCAGGCAATGGCTCGGGGTATCTCATCGGCACCGCCATTTTCGGGGTGATCTTCGTGGTCGCGGTGCTGGTGCAAATCCGGGCGGCAAAGTTTCACCCTTTCCTCTACTGGCTCACGATCGTGGCGACGACGACGGTGGGGACGACGCTGGCGGATTACTGCGATCGCTCGCTCGGGATCGGTTATACTGGCGGCTCGTCGATTTTGCTGGTCTGCGTGCTGGGGTCGTTGCTGATCTGGCGCTGGACGACGGCGAGCATCTCGGTCGAAACGGTGAATACGCCAAAGGTGGAGGTCTTTTATTGGGTCACGATCATGTTTTCGCAGACGCTGGGCACGGCGCTGGGCGATTGGGTGGCGGATACGAACCAAACGGGCTATCTCGGGGCGGCAACGATCTTTGGCGGCCTGCTTCTCGTGACGGCGCTGCTCTATTATTTCACGGGCATTTCGCGCGCGATTTTGTTTTGGGCGGCCTTCATTCTCACCCGTCCGCTGGGGGCCGTGGTCGGCGACTTTCTCGATAAGCCAGTGGCGCACGGAGGACTAGCGCTCAGCCGCTACACCGCTTCTCTGGCGCTGCTCGCGGTGATTATCGCGCTGATTCTGATTTTCCCGCAGAAGCCGGCCTCGAAGGCGCACTAGGACCAGCCGGTTCAGTAAAGCAATTGCACACCGAGATAGCCGATCAAGGCGCGCGCTTCCTCGGAATTGCGCAACTCGTGGCCGACGGAAGCGATGAGGATGCGCGACTCGGTGAAGCTGTGACGCAGGCCGAGATTGGCAATGAGGAGGTCGCGGGAAAAGTTGGTGCGCGCTGAGCCTTGCAGCTCGGCCATGACGGCGGTGGTTTTCCCGAGGTCGACCCCGCCAACCACGCCGTAGAGCCATTCGCTGCGCCCCACGGTTACCGCCCGCGGACCGAACTCAGCGTCGAGATGAAATCGGCCGAATGATTTCGAGGCTTGGAACGGAAGCTGAAAGCGCGCACCATCGTCGGCCAAGCCGCGGCGGACGGAGGAGGGAGTGAGGTTAAAAATCACTCGCGGAAACATCGAGACGTCGAAGCCGCTTTTCTCCTCGTCGAGGAAGCGCCACTTGACCGCTGCCTCCGTGCCGCCCAATCCTCCGACCAGGCCATGATCGCTGCGCTTTAACCAGGCCGGACCGCCTTGCAGAGTGAGCTGGATGTGGTCGCCGAGTCCGTAGTTCAAATCGATCCCGGGCGCGTCGAAAGAGGTTTCGCCCGGGCGGTGCGAGAAGATCGTCGCGAGATTGATCTCCCAATGGCGATTACCCGGCGTGCCGGGATCGTCGGTGATCATCGGCGGGCCGCCCTGCGCATGAAGCTGCGGGGCGATGAAAAGGCTCGTCGCGAACCACAGCGCCAGCGCGATTGTGAGACGGAACACTGCGGTCGTTAGGCCGGCGGACCGTAAACGAGAAGCTTGAAGGTATTGGGCACGATCTTTGGACGCTGCCTCGGCGCACCTGGCGCGGGACTCGGCATCGGCTCAAATTGCGCGGTCGGCAGATAGATCCGCTGCGTCGCGGGATCGATCGTCATCGTGCGCGCGCCGCGCTCGGTTTTCAAGGACTGCACGACGGTTAGCTTATCGGGCGCTTCCTCTTTCGCGATGATTGTCACCCCTTCTCCGCAGGAGGCAAAGGCGAACTGCGCTTTGTCGTCGAAAGCGCAGCCGTCCGGGCCGTTGGCGATCGGCACGGTGGCCACCACTTTGCCGTTCTCCGTATCGAGCATCGTCATGAGCTTGTTATCGCAGGTGCTGAAAAGCCGGTGATGCGCCGCATCGAAGGCGATCCCGCTTGGCGCTTCGCCCGGGGCCAGCGGCCAATGCGCCACCACTTCGTGTTTCGTCGCGTCGATCGCGACCACTTCGTTCTTGTCTTCCACGTTGCAATAGACCCGATCTGCCGCGCTATCGACGGCGGCAAATTCCGGGCTGCCGCCCAAGGTGATTGTGCTCACGACCTTGGCCGTCTTCGCGTTTAACACAGTCACTGAGCCACCGTGGTGATTGAAGATATAGACCTCCCCATGTTTCGGTTCGTAGACCAGCGCGTCGGGACTTTCCCCTGTTTCCACTTTCGAGATCGTCTTTAGCGTTTTCAGGTCGACCACGCTCGACTTCGCCTCCTTGCCGTTGCTCGAATAGCCACGTCCCGTTTCCGGCACGGCAATGAAACCGTGCACTCCCGGGGTGTCGGTGATCTCACCTGCGACCGTATTTTTTTCCAAATCGATCACCACCACTTTCGTGGCATGGGAGAGGTAAAGACGATGCGCCGCTGAGTCGACGGTGAGGATATCCCAGCCGCCTTCGCCGCCGATGGGAATTTCGCGCTGGAGATGATAAGGCCCATTGGCTTGCGCTTTGGCAGAAGGTGATGCGGCCAGTGCAGTCATCGCCGCCAATAGAAGTAGGAGTCGCTTATTTAGTAGGAGTCGCTTATTTAGTAGGAGCATGTGTAAAGAAGATCGTTGCAGGTAACAACCTGAGTGTGCTAGTGACTTTCGTGGGCCTGATCCTCAGCCTTTTCCTTCGCCTGATCCGCTGGGTTTTCCGTGCTCACCTCCACGATTTTGCCTGTTTTGGCGTGCACCAGCACTTCGGTCACATTCTTATCTCCGGGCTTCACCATATCGAATGACCAAACCAAGGTGTGATGCTCGTGTTCGATTTCCGCGCTTTGGATTTTGGCGTTCGGTACTTTCGCGAGCGCAATCTGTTCTGCCTGCTGCTTGCTGACTTTTGCCTGGGCTTCGAGTTGGGCGTCCGTCTCGCCGGCAGCGACGAGGTTTGCGGTGAGCAGGCCGGAGAGGACGATCGCCGCGGCCCATCCGTGATTGCGATAAGTTCTTTTCATGGCCGCAACCTACCGCACGAACCTTTCGACGCAGAATTCGTTGGCGTTACAAATCCGTTATCTGCATCGCAGCTCTGGCTCCAGGGTTGGAGAGGATTAACTTCGCCGCATGCGCGCGCTGGTGGTGGAGGATGAGAAAAAGCTCGCCACCTTTCTGCGCAAAGGTTTGATCGAAGAAAATCTGGCGGTCGATGTCCTCCACGATGGGTCGGCCGCGATGGAGCGAATTCTGGCGCGCCCTTACGACGTCATCGTTCTCGACATCATGTTGCCGGGCCGCGACGGACTCAGCGTGCTCCGGGAAATGCGGAGGCAGCACGTCAATACGCCAGTGCTCCTCCTCTCCGCTCGCGGCAACGTCAACGAGCGCGTCGAGGGGCTGAATCTCGGGGCGGATGACTACCTGCCCAAACCATTTTCGATCATTGAGGTGGTGGCACGCGTGCGGGCGTTGCTCCGGCGTGCCTCCGGCGAGCATGCGACCATGATGCAAGTGGATGATCTCACGCTCAACGTCGTGATGCGCGAAGCCACCCGCGCGGGGCGCCGGGTCGAGCTGACGAATCGCGAGTTTGCGCTCCTGGAATATCTGATGGCGCACGCCGGCCGAGTGGTCACGAGAACGACCCTCTGTGAGCACGTGTGGGAACACCATTTCGATACCGGCACGAACGTGGTCGAAGTCTGTATGCAGCGACTGCGGCGCAAGGTCGATGAAGGACATGCGCACAAGTTGCTCCAAACCGTGAGGGGCACAGGCTACTCCCTCCGTGGGGCGGCATGAAGTTAAATACCCTGCGGGCGCGGATCGCGCTCTGGAGTGCGGCGGCCGCGACGGCCGCACTCCTTCTCTTCGGTGCTGCCGCGGCGTGGAATCTTCGCCGCGAGCTCTTGGAAAATATCGACCAAGAGATTCAGGATGAAGCCGCCGACTTCGCCGCAGAGATGGATGAACAGATAATCCAGACGAAAGAAGGTGGGAAAGCCATCACCCTAACGAGCGACGATTTGCCGCGCTTCCCTTATGTCGAAGTGCGCGACGCTGCGCAGAGATATCTCTACCGCGCGCCGGCCTTGGGGGATGTCGAAGTCATCCCACGCGCGCTCGGGGTCCATCCCTACGAAGTGCGGATAAGAGGCCGCATGGTGCGCTTCATGGTTTTTCATCGCCTGGGAATCTCCTATGCGGTAGGTAAGGATCTCGACACCATCCGGGAAGCCCGCGTCGGCCTCCTTCGCTCTTATTTTCTCACCCTCCCGTTCATCATCGTCGCGGTGGGTGCCGGTGGGTGGTGGATCGCGGGGCGCGCGGTGGCACCGATCGAAACCATTGCCGCTCGCGCGAACAAAATCTCCGCGTCGGATCTGAATCAACGCCTGCCTTTATCGCCGGTGCAGGACGAGATCGGCCGTCTGACCGTGGTCTTGAACGCGATGTTCGACCGTTTGCAGCGGAGCTTCGAACAAGTCGCGCGTTTCACTTCCGACGCTTCGCACGAATTGAAAACGCCGCTCACCCTGATGCGTGCCGAAATGGAAAACTCGCTCGAATCGCTCCCGCTCACGCTGGAAGCACGCGAGCTACTGGAGAATCTTAGCGAGCAATGTTCCCGCCTGTCGCTGATTGTCGATAGCCTGCTCCTGCTTTCGCGCGCGGACGACTGCCGGTTGGCCCTCGATCAGACCGATTTCGATCTCGCCGCGTTGATGCGCGAGCTTATGGAGGACGCAGAAATCCTAGCGGAACCGGCGAAGCTTTCGTTCGCGTGTCAACTAAGCAACGAGGTCTCCGTCCGTGGCGACCGTCGCCTGATCGCGCGCGCCGTCATGAACCTGCTCGACAATGCGATCAAGTATAACCAGGCGTGCGGGCGCGTGACTGTGACCGCGGCGACAGAGAACGGCCGGGCGGAGCTGAGAGTTGGCAACACCGGCCGAGGTCTTAACTCCGACAGCGGTAAACAAATTTTCGACCGGTTCTACCGCGGCGATTTATCCCACAGCGACGAGACTCCGGGGCACGGACTGGGCCTGAGCATCGCGAGAGAGATCGCGCGCGCTCACGGCGGCGACGTCCACTTGGTGCGCTCCGATGTCACCTGGACCGAATTTTCCGTCGTGCTCCCGCAACTGCGCGCGGCGGCTGAAATTTGAACGCGAAAAGAAATGCCCTAACGAGCAAAGTAGAAGCGACGCCAATGTTCCGCCTAAGTGGAGTGCGCGAAAGAAAGTAGGCACGATTGCGAAGACGACCAGAGTGCTGCCTTCCCGCAGCAGCTTAAGCTGGGGTACGCTCCATTCGTAGAAGCCGTCCGGAAAAGCTCGTGCTGTTTGATGCGCTCCGGACGACGAACATGCTGCAAGACCTTCCCTACTCATGCGCTTCGGTCATTGTGCCCGGAAAGCCGGTCAGAGGTTATGCGACGGGGAAAGAGGGCCTGCGGGACGGGCATCGTTGGCCGAGGGAAAAGTGCTGTGGGCCGGATCGCGTTGAACTCATAGGTGAGCATCGACTTCACCGTCAGCAGGAGAAGGTTTCACCGGTGTGAAACCTATCGATGCTCGGAGATTCGGCGTCGTTCGGATTTCATCGAAATAGACCAAACCGAACGCCTCCATGACGGCTCCGTGTTAAATTTAGAGCCGAATGAATCAGCACGGCGTCCAGGAAGCATACCTGAAGAAATTTGCCGTCCCGGATCCGGATGGGCGCATTTGGGTCTACTCAAAACGTGGAGGGCGGCCGGTGCCGAGACCGCCCAAGCAGTGTGCGGCTGAAGCGGATTTCCAGTCGGATGAGTTGGAATTCTACCAGCAACAAGTGATAGAGACTCCAGGAATTCGTGCCCTGCGATTGTGCGGTGCGCTCTCAGACGAGGAGTTCGAGCAAATATCGATGTGGATGGGCTTGCATATCATCCGCACCAAACAAGCGCGGGAGCAGCTTTTCCGGTCAGCCGCAGACTACGAGCGCCGCTTTATGGACGAGTTCCGCAAAGAGCAACAGTTTGCGCCGTATTACCGCTACGCTTACACGTGCGATATCCCCCAGCCGAATTTCGTTGTCACTTCCGACGATCCGGTAGTCGAGTTCACCGCTCCTAACGCTCTGATTCGCGCGTGTGCGCTTTCGCCGCAGAAATTGATCGTCTTCTCGCCCGTCGAGGGGAGGTTGGAACACGAGCTGACTATGCACGATTTCTTCAATGCGATGATGTGGGGTTCAGCCGGCGATCACTTGTATTCTCATCGTGCTGATCTTCGACTCGATAATCTGAGAGTATTTGCCCGGACCTACGATCTCCAACCGGTGATTGAAGACGTTCAATTCGAAGTGTTGGGCGGTGGGGGCAACGCGACTGATTTGAGAACGGAGCGCCCGTAGCAGGCGTCCAGAAGATGCAATCCGCGTCACGCCAATGACCGGTTTGGGGCGATTGGCTCCGCAGGCCAGTGCTGCGAGATGCAGTGGATTTTCGCATTCGTTTCCAAGGCGCGAAGAGTCTGGGAGCAATCGCTGGTTCTCCCGCGCCAACAGGGTTCGCAGGTCAAGATTGACGATCATAAAGCAGATTCGTTCCGCTTCTGACGCGCGCGGATGCGCGGTGACCTGCTTCAAACCATGCCGATAGCGACGACGGAGCAGACGGGTCAGCCGAATTGGCAATCCCGGCTCACCTTTTCGAACTTGCCCGCGCAACTCCAGCTCTTCATCTGATTCCTGAATTGTCTTCACCTCCATGACGCACCATTGGCCCGCTGGATTGGACGCTTCGATATCCGGGAATGGATACGACCGCTCATCCAGGAGCTGGCATGCTGAAGGCGACGGGAGAGTCCCGCCGTCGCAACCCAAGCGCAAAAATGCCGGCCGTCCGCGGGCGGAACCGGCCTATTGGCCGATCTGTTAAAAGGAGCTCGGGTGGTATCCATCTCAGCCCGGATTCCTCTGGCGGAGGTCCGATCTCGTTCGCCGAATCGGATCGGCTTCCCCTGCGTCCAGCGGCCTTCGACTACGTCCCGCAGATGCTGGTACGCAACTCGCTTGTAGGGAACCATGGCGGCACCGATTCCTGATGACGAAGCCCAGAGACTCCGGATTTTGTATCAATACGACATTCTTGATACGATTTCTGAGGAAGCGTTTGACGAGTTGACGGAGCTAGCCACCAGTATCTGCGAGACGCCCATCGCGCTCATCTCGCTCGTGGATGAAGAGCGGCAATGGTTCAAATCAAGCGTCGGCCTCGATGCGCAGGAGACTTCACGCGACGTGTCGTTTTGTGCGCACGCGATCCTGCAGGACATGGTCTTTGTGGTGCCGGACGCAACGAAGGACGAGCGCTTCGCCGCTAATCCATTGGTGACCGGCAGCCCGCACATCCGTTTTTATGCCGGCGCACCGTTGATAACGCCGGAAGGGCCGGCACTGGGTTCACTTTGCGTGATCGATCGGGTGCCGCGCCAATTCGACGAGAGACAGAAACGGGCGCTGGAGATTCTGGGTCGGCAGGTTGTTACACAGTTACGACTCCGCCGCGCTTTGGAAAACCTGGCGAGACTGCAAACGGCTCCCGTCGCCGTCGGTAGCTTGGCTGGCAAAGGCTAGAAAAAGTCGCGCGAAAAAAGGCCGTCCGACAGGACAATCCGAAAGCGCTCGGGGTGGGCGCGGAGGTCGCCGCCCGAAAGACGCTGAGCCCGTCTCAGTCTTGGGTTAGCTGTAGAAGATGCCCGTGCATTTGGCGATCAGCTTTTGCCAAGAAATTTGAAGCTCACTTGCCCGCGCCTTCTTAATCGGCGGCTTCGACTATCAGACGGTTGCGGGGCTTGAGCGTGAAGACGCGGGCTTTTAGAAGGCCACGAATGAAGCGGATGATTGTGCCGCGGCGATGACGAGGCCTTAAGCGTCTCGCATCACGTTGTCCCGGTCATCTCGCACCGGTTGAGAGCCGAAATCGCAGCCTCACTTCTGCTCCAGATTGGGAACTCCATTTCGATCCTCTGCCTGTACCGCTCTCGGAGGTGAAGCAGATGAAACCAAACTAGCCACAATCGCAATTCAACAAACGGGGCCTGTCGAACTTTGAATTCGACAGGCCCCATTAAGCTTTTCGAGCCGACGTGAGCCAGCAGTGATGTGCGGGAATCTTTGGCTCGGCGAGCGACCGAGTCAAGAAAGATGTCTCATTTTTCTAACCGGCGAGCTATGTGCTCGTCCGGGAGCAAGGATGATCGTGAGCGCCACCCGGGCTGCCGCGCTGGCAGCGGTGCGACCTGTCGTTCCCGCCTCAGAGGCTGGCTCCGCAACGTCGCGAATCGTTCGCCGATTTGGGGGGACGTGGATCTCGCGGCATTTTGCCGGATCACCGGTTACAGCCGCGAACATGCGACGCGCGAACTAACGCGGATTCGGCGTGAGGGTACCGGACTGGTGTTTGAGACGAAACTGCGGGACAAGAAACCGAACGGCCGCCGGACGTGGGGCGTGATCGTCGCCGACAGTGCGAAGCTGAAATACGACAAGTATTCACTCTTCTACGATGCGCAGGGCTGCCGCCTGCATAACTATACGACGCTGGCTGCCGGCGGTGAAAAGCTGGAGCCGACGATTGTGTTGCATCGTTCCTCCCCTAGCGCGCGAGGTCGGCCTCGGAAACACCCGCCCCTAAGTCATGAAATTGAGGAAGCGCGACTAGAGAAGCCTGCGCCTGCCACGTCTAACGATCCGCAAGAAACCGCCGGTGTTTTCGACTTTGCTCGTTCCAAAGAAAATGCCGAAGACTGTGACATTGCTTCTATCAGGAAGGATTCCTTCGGAATACAGCAGCCAGATTCAAACGGCGCTTTGCGCGATTTTAAGCGCCAGCGCGGATCAGAATTGGCGCCGCGCGGCCAACACAGTCGGGATCCTTTGCGCGCCAAAGCTTTCAGCCTTTTGCGGCGGCTCGAAGGTTGCCATTGGGACAACTGCAAAGTCATTTTTTCCAGCCGAACCGCATTTCGCTACGCCTGCCGTGCACTCAGCGACGGGCACGAAGCGAGACGAATTCTGAATTGCTACTCCGACGCCCTCCATGTCTGCCACGGATTTGCGGTCGATCAGGCTTGCAACACTGGGCGCGTCACATTTTTCGCGCCATCCTCAACGGTATCGAAGGCTTTAAGGCTATTAGCTGAGGACGGACTTTCGCGTCAGCAGCGTGTGGCGCAATGGTACCGACGAAATCGAAGAGTCGAACCGCTGTTTCGCGAAGAGAATTTCGATCGCGACGAATTCGCGAAGATTCGACGCCAGGTCGCCGCCTCATTCCGTCGTGAGTGATGGGGTTGTTTCCGGCAACTTGAATAACCAAACGTTACTCACAACTCCCCCGGCTATAGCCGACCCTCTGCGGGAGGAGGTCTCGCCGGGTGAGTTGCCGCTGCCAGAACAACCTCTCGGATGCGATCTATTCAGCCGATCATTCGTCGGAAGAGCCCGCATCGATCGGTTCCTTTACCTCGATCTTCTCAATGAAGACGAATTCGTTATCGCCGAGCGCCGCGTAACGCGCGGGCAACTCCCTCATCGATTCAACCGCCAGCTTCTGTACCGCAATGAGAAGCTCGCGGAGACGCTTTCCGGTAATGTGCACCTTGTGGCGGCCGAACATCAGCCACAAAGCCTGCGCGTCGGATTCACTTTCCAGCTTTGCGAAATTCAACTGCGCGTAGGGAAATACGAAAGCGGAATCATCGTTCATTTCAATGCGTAATGCCTGCGCGTTGGGATCCCGGTCCCAGCACATAGGCGCAATCGGTTCCGAATCTCCGCCCGAGATCGTTTCATCATGAACCCGCGGCTTCTTCTTCATAGAGCGACTGTTTCCCGCTGCATTTGCGCTGCTCGGCGCGCTTGCATAATTCGGAGAAACCAGCGCCGGCACGCGATTGCGACTTGAGCCGCGCGCGAGTGCTCCATGCGCTTCGAACCTGCGGTTCGTGCGGCAAGGTCGAGTGCGAGTTCACGGTCGCCGGATCGCGCCGCATTCTCGCGGAGTTGCTCCTTATCGCTGGTGAAAATCCGGATGCCCTTTCGTCCGCGGGAAATGGTCACATACCATTGCTGCCGATTCGTCGCGGCCCTCACAGCCGAATCCGAGAAGAGCACGTAATCAACCGTCTTGCCTTGCGAGGCGTAGGATGTGACCGCGTATCCACGGACGAACTGCCGGTAACCAGTTCCGAGCACTCGGCCATCTTCTAAGACAACGCTGCCATCGTGGGCAACACGGGCGACCGTAACCAACTCTCCGTTCGCCAGACGACGTCCGTCTGCAGTTCGGGCATTCGCTTTGAGCTGCAAACGATCGCCGGCAGCCAGCGCAAGCTCATGGGGACGACATATCGTGAGGCGATCCACGCGATTCAGCGGCACCGTCCCGATTCGATCCTCGACTTGTAGAACCACTCCTTTCGGGGTTACAGCAACGAAGGTCCCACATTGGCCTTTGCGAAATTGCGCGCAATCGCGGTTTAGCGCGACCGCAAATCCGGGCTGATAGAAGCGCGCATCTCGCTTCTGCGCATCGCTGAGATCGACTCTCTCCAACGTCGTTACCGTGTTCTCGTCATCGCCAAGCAGATCGTGCCTTTTCAGCGCGGCGCGGACAGCGCTATTAACCTTGTGAATCTCCGACCATGTTTGCGCCACTACAACTGTGGAGTGATAGCGCGACGCCAGTCGGAGATACTCCTCGGTCAGCTTCGCCTGCTGATCTGCGATCGAGCACGAAAACACCGCGCCACGGTCTTCGAGCCGGTTGAATGACTCTTCGATTTTCCCCGCCGCGGCGTCCTTCACCGCCAAACGATATTGCTCGATGAATTCGCGTTCCGTCGCATCGGTAGCGAGTCTCGGATCCTGACGGCGAATGGTTGTCAGCTCCGCTGCTTTCAAACCCGCATATTTCTGAATCGCGCGAAGCGCATCGGAAGCCGCGACCGCGCCGTGCTGCCGAGTATCGCCCGAAGCAATCACGCGGCCGCCGTTTTCCCGGACGAATGTCAATAACTCCAGCATCTGCTTCGCGCCAAGCTGGCCGGCTTCATCCAAGATGACGACGGAACCTCTGCGCAACCGCCTGCGCGCAAGGGACTCGGCGACGGTCCGCACATCTGCGAACCCGTCCTTCGCGAGATCCATGACCTGTTGGCGCTGAGGAGCAACGACGACGACCGGAAACCCCGCGTTCTCAAGTCCGCGGCTCACCTCGCGCAACGCATAGCTCTTGCCCGTGCCGGCGCCGCCTCGAAACAGTGTTAGAAAATCGCGCGAGGTAAGAATCGTTGCGACAGCCACTCGCTGGTCTGCATCCAGCGTCGTCTCGGCAATGACATGATTCGCATTGAGCGGTTCGAAGCGCTGCCGCCCTTCCTTCACCAACTCGAGAATCCTCCACTCCCGCATGAGCGTTTCTCTCGTGGTGACCTTGTGAGAATTTGCTTCATCACGAATGTATTCGCGGCGCTCGGTCGCAGCGCGAATCTCTTCACACGGCATCTCGCAGCCTCGCGCGTGTTCAAGCGCGTGCCGCCACAACTCGTGTTCTTGAACGACCGACTTGCGGTCGAAGAGGTGCTGTTCAGCCCACTCCAGCGCCTCGTTGATGTCCGACCCCACTGGTGATCTTTGATGACCTTTCGCCTCACTGACGGCAGCCACGACCGCACTCCGATCTTCGTCCGAAAGCTGATCGTTCCAAAGCTTGCGAAGCTCGGTTGGCACGATGTCCTTAATTTTCCGCGACCGCTCGTTATGCGCGATATTCTCCCGGATCGCGGCCAGATTCGCGCCGGCCTTGCCCGGTTCGCGGATGAGAAGTTCATTCGTCTTTGCGTCGATTTCTTCGTGACGCTTCGAGAATTTTTCATCAAGCGCCCGGCCGACGCCGAGCACGCGGAAATCTCCCCGTGGATGATTCTCAATTCGATAACCAAAGCCGATCAAGTCTCGCGCCAGCTCATGATAGTAGACGTTTTCGACATACTTTTGAGCCCGTAACATGTCGAAGTTTTGCAGCGCCTTCCATCGCTTCTCTACAGGGTCGCGAGTCGCATTGAAAACGATGCAGTGGCTGTGCAAATGCGGGTCCAGTAAGCGCGAGGTGTCATGGCAAAAGACCGCCGCGACCACATTGCCAGTCTCGCGATCTGCGAACTGACCCGCTTGCCGGACGCGGGACGCAAACGATTCGAGTTCGCGTAAGGCGATCGAGATGGCGCGGTGATGGGACTCAACTATTCGCCGGTCGCTTCCAATCAGAGCCAGGATCGAAACCGATTTCGGCGGCGAAATGGTGAAGTCGTAGAAAACCCGACGATTTGCTTCCACGCGATCCTTTCCATTTTCGCTGAAGCCTCGCCTAACCGTCTTCCGCCTCTGCGTGAGATTTTTGCCGGTGCTCGGATGGAGGTTTTCGCACAGACGAAGGAAGGCGTCGCGAGTCACGACGCCCCGAAGCCCGAGCATCTCCGCGCCCTTTCCCGCCCACATGCCGTGGATGCTTTGACCCTCGCTATAATAGTCGCCGACGGAGAGATGCTCCTCAAAATAGCTCCGGGCATTCTTGAGATTGTATTGGGTCTTAGGAGAGATCACGGCAGCGATCTTCTTCTTAAATTGATCCCGCGCTGAAAGAAGCTCCCGATTCGGAGCCAGATGACCCGCGGGATGTGATTTTATCACCGCATGAAGCGCAATTTTAGAAGAGAAGACGCCCTACCCCTAACGACTCGTTAGTGGAATTTGTCACGGCCATGTCTGCGCAACGTCACGCATCGCTATCTTGCGACTTCAGGCAGTGTCTCACGCGTTGCGCTAGCACTTGTCATCATCAGCGCCCAGCACGTTCCAGTTCCCGCACCGCATCTGTGGCAGTCGAGTCATCTCGCCGCGCCACGAACGTAACGGCGTTTGTATCAGCCGTGTCACAGCTGCATCGCGCTCATGCCTCCGGCTCCTGCGTCGCATTGTCTCCTCGTCTGTCACCATGAGTAACTTCGCTGACCAGGAGCGTCTCAAAACCTTGTTCGAGGAAAGGGTGAAGAGCTTCGAGCCCAAAGTGCCGCAGCGATTTCAGACGCTTCATCCATTCAAGGAAGGCATTGCGGACCTTCGCAGCAAGCGAGCTTCATTCCGCACGATTACAGACTTGCTGAATCAGCTCGGCGTCGAGGTTTCACACAACACGGTCGCCCGCTTTTGCACAGAGATTTTAGTCGGCGCTGCGCCTCAGCGGCAGTCGCATCCGCGGCCGAAGAAGCCTCCGAAGGCTAGACCGGACGTGAGAGACGCCTCGAAACAACAACACGAAAAGCAAATCATTTCACCATCACCTATTCCCTCCGCACACCAACGCCGAGGCCCTCGCATCGCAGATCCCAGAAACGTCTGACGCTATGAAAAAGCAAATCGACATCATCCTCAACGGCAAGGGAGGCGTGGGCAAAAGCTTCTTCGCTACGAACTTTGTCCAATACCTCAAAGACAACGGGGTCGATCATCGCGCGATCGATACGGACAACGAGAACTCGACCCTGAAACGTTTTCACCGCGAGGCCGCATTCGTGAACATCGACAAGGTTCAAGAAATCGACCAGGTGTTCGCGAAGCTCGAAGAAAGCAACCTTGTCATCGTGGATTGCCGGGCTGCTTCCACTGACATCTTTCTCGATTATTTCGCCGAAGTGCAGGTCTTCGACATTCTCGCGATGCTCGACGCTTCGCTATCGGTTATCTCGCCCGTGAACCACGAGGCGGATAGCGTGGAGCAGGTCAAGATCATCGCTGAGACGTTTGGAGGACGCTGTCGTTACGTTGTGGTGAAGAACCAAGCGCACAGCGACCAATTCAAAATCTACGACAACAGTCGCACCCGAGCGCGAGTAATCGACGAACTCGGCGGCAGAGAGGTACTCATGCCCCGTCTCTACGACTGGCTCGTGACCGGTCTGAATGAAACGAATCTCTGCATCACCGAAGCCATCGGGCATGCCGATTTTTCGCTCGTGGACCGGCAGCGGCTGCGGAACTGGCAGGGCAAGTTTTACGAGCAGATCGAACAAGCCCGCGAAATCCTGCTTCCGGGCTCGAATCCCAAGACCCCTGCCAGGAAGAAGGGAAAGACCGACCCGGAGGTTGCCGCGCAGTGATCGACGAAGACAGCGAGCTGACGCTCAAGAATGCCGTTCTCGAATGGCAGAAGAAATACGGTATTCGCGACGGCGATCCGCTGTTGGCTTCGCTGGAACTCTTCCACATTTATCTTCGAGTCACTCATCCGTCGGCGGGCCAGCAAGACTCTCGGCCACCATCGTTCGAGGATTTCCGCGCATCAGTCGAACTGCTCGACCAGCGCTCGAAGAAGTTCTCCAAGCAAGCTGGCGAGTTGATCCAGGAACTAAGGATCGCCCCGGATATTCGCCGGCGACTCCGCGCCTACACGGCATCCGCGCTCCTGCTAACCTTCATCGGGGCGTTCGTCTCTGGACTTGTCATCGGAAAGTTCCTGCTCTGAACCAATGCGCGCCTTCTCACTGTTCCAGGCCGCTATCTCAGCGTGTCTCAGCGCTTATTGTTTCATCGCGTTTTCCCCGCCGACATCATGGGAATTGACGGCCCTCTTCGGCTCGTTTTCGCTCTATACGCTCATCGTTAGGCCCAGGGATTTGAAGTCGCGAATCGTCATCGACCTCAAAGGACTGCGTTGGACGCGGGAGGACTTCTGTCGTGGGTGGCTCATCACCGGCGATACCGGCTCTGGCAAAACTCGCTCCGGCATCACACCACTGCTCTATCAGGTCTTTCAGAACGAGCCGAATTGGGGCGGACTCTGCATCGACGACAAAGGGCTTTACTGGGAGACGCTTTCTGAGATGGCGGCTCATTTCCATCGGCAAAACGACTTGATCCTCTTGCAAGTGAAGCCCGACGGCGCGCCATCCGGCTGGAAGCCGGTCAATACCTACAACCTGACGTCTGATCGTACGGTTCCATCCAGCACCTATGCGAAGTTCGTCGTCGATACGGCATCCAGCCTCGGCCAGCAAGGCGACAAAGGTTTCTTTAAGAACCAGGCGCAAACGCACATCGCGCGGGCGCTCGATGCACTCTACGAAATCCAGGCGGATGTAACCCTGGAGAATGTTTACAGCTTGCTCCTTGATGAGCGAGACATGGATGAAACGCTTCGCGATCTCGGAAACAGCTATCCCACAGAACGTCGCCGCGATCTCATCAATCACTTCAAGAATCGCTATCTCAACCAGCCGCCCGAGCAGATCGGGGGCGTCCGCGAGACCATCGCGAACTACCTGCAATACTTCCTCACACCAGAAATCGCGCAGGTCTTTTGCACGGACACCAACACCTTTGAATTCGATGAGATCGATCGCGGCAAGATAATCTGCGTCTCGATGCCGCAGAAGTTCCAGACCGAACGGCGCTATGTGAATACCTGCTTGAAGATGCTGTTTTATACCCACGTCCTGCGGCGGTTCGATAAGCCCAAGTCGGAACGAAAGGATGCGAATCTCCTCATTCTCTGGGCCGATGAAGCCCAGCGCTTCATGACTGCGAGCGAGGAAGGCATGAGCGACTACAATTCCATCGACGTGATCCGCGAAGCAGGCGCGACTGTGGTCGCCGCGGCGCAGTCCTCGACCTCCTTCATCCCTCCTCTTGGACGCGAGAAGGCGAGAGTGCTCACGCTCAATCTTCGCAATCGGCTGATCTTCAAAGCGGCTGACGAGGAAGGTGCGGTCGAAAGTGCCGATTTTCTCGGCAAACGGAAGTTCGTGAAACGCTCGTGGGGCTACTCAGCCGGCCGGTCTTCCCGGAACTACAGCGAGCAGGAAGAGCACAAGATCAAGCCTTACACCCTCCGTGCGTTGCCGAAGCACACCTGCATCCTGGTTCATTGCGAAAACGGTTTCAAACGCACGCTGCTCCCGCCGCTGGAGCCGGATGGCACAGTCTCGCCGTGGTTTCGGCGACGATGGTTTTAGACATCGTGCGCGATGGCTCCGAATCGTGAAACTTGGGCGGCGTTGATTCGGCGAGTCTTGCAGGATGGTCTCACATCCGCGTGCTCAGTCTTTTGCTACGCCGGGCTCCATAAAACGATGGCGCGCTTGGATCGGTGCCCTGCCGGGCGTTCCGTCCGGGTTGATGATCGAGACCGCGTCACCGTCTCCGCCCACCCCAACTAGACCGATAGAGGTCCGGCACTGCGGGCATTGGCACACATTCGTACCCTTTCCAGTTGAGTAATCGACCTCAGCGCCGCAGTTGCACCGGACGCGAACGGTCGCGGACCGTGCCAGCGATTTTTCGGCGACGAAGGCGAAGATCGAACATTCCTCTCTTTCAAGACCACGCGGCGTGGAAATGATCCGGGACGGAACCTCCAGCGTTTCCTCGTCGCACCCATCCAGGTCAGTGATCAGAAGGAAGTTGACCCCACCTTTCTCGTCTCTTGGTGCATGCTTAGCGGCGATCCGGTCTAGCTTGCCCCGGGCGGCGGCATCCAGCGCGCCGATCTTCGGCGCATCGCCTCCGAGGACGGTGCCGACGCCCGCTGCTGACACTACGTAGTCGACCTCGTCGCCCACCTCATGCAGAACGAATCGTGAGCCGCATCGGAGACAGAATCGATCCCACTCATGGTGGGGTGGGCGAAGTTCGACGTGGCAGCCGCACATGCAGTCGACGTCCACGGGCACGCCAGAAGCGATTAGTCCTTTGCGGATCGGTTCGATGAGTTGGCGATGAAGGATCGTCCGGACATCGCCGATCTGGGCGATTGCGAAGTCAAGATTCTCGGTCCAGTCGGCTGGCGTGTCCGCCGCGAGCGTTCGATCGATTGCGTACCGTAGCACCGGCATCAGCAAATCTGCATATGCGCCCGCGCATTCGGCGAGCAGCCGCTGCTTCAATTCGGCAAGGTTCTCTGCTTTGGGCGTGAATGCATCGCCAGGGCCACCCATGATAACCTCGGAACCCGATCCAACGATCGCAAGCACCGAGACGTAGCCGGAGTGCACGAAATCCGAGCAGAAGCTGAAGAGCAGTTCGAGATTGCGGCGACGCCAGTCGGGCAGGCGGGCCAATTGGCAGGAAACCAAAAGACGTTGCGGGAACTGGTCGTGGGCCGCTTTCGTAAAGGACGAGTTCTTCCGCTCCTTGCCGGTCAGCCCGGCGTAAGCGTCAAGCGCGGCCTGCACCTCCGGCGAGACGATATTAGCGTGGAGCGCTGGCGGTGCCACGGTCGCGAAACTGAGCAGCGACTGGAGAAATTTGTAGTTGAGTTGGAGTCCGTCGAACGTCGCGAGCTGGTAGGCGGCCTGCACGAGGGCATCGAGAAACCCGCGTACGGCACTCCCAAGCTTCACGAAAGCGCTGAACGACGGAACCGACTCGCCGATCCGATCGACATCGACGGCTGGTGCAGCGCGCGTCTCCTCCAGCAGGAAATCGGCCGTCTGGTGTAAGTTGCGGACGAGAGCCGGTGCGATGGTTCGATACGGAAACAAGACCGTATCCACGCCACGAAACTCAGGTGCAACCTCGGCATCACTGGCCAGCGTAGCTGACCATTTCTCGACTGCCACTCCCGTGCGCTCTATGGCAACGGTCAGTGCGGCATGAAGATTATTCGTCTGAACGCGAAGCGTTGGATAGTGGGCCAGCGCCGCAGACGACCGATTGGCCGAGAGTAGGTCGCTTATGGCGCGGAGAACGTCAGCCTCGGCGGGCGGGTTAGGAGGTGAGGACATGCTGCGAAGTAACAATCCATTAAATCGCGATCACGCCAATTCGGCAATTGGCGGACCTCGGCGGCAATATCGCGCAGAATCGCTCCATGGCGTGGAATCGGCAAGATGGCGGGGCCATGCCGTGGCCGGTGAGGGTAACACTGCGGATCGCGCAAAAGGATTTCCCGAGCATATGCGCGCTCGGCGGGATCAACCGCGACGTTGCTGATAAAAATTCCTTCGTGATTGATGCTGAGGACAAGAATCCCTGCCAGTCGTCCCGCAATTCCGCGATGGTGCCTTGCTCGCTCCGGATGACCTCCGCGTAGTCGCAGGTCATCGGCCCGGGCAGTCTCCCGATGCGGTCCACATAGTGCCCGTAAGCGATGTTAACGAGGGCCGTCAGGGCGGGGCATCCGTCATCGTTGCGGGCCGAAACCGGGTCGAGGGACGGAAGAAACTTGCGACGACGGCCGCGCTCACGATGGTCAAGTCTGCTTATTGTTTAACTAGCCGGCAAGAAAATCGTCCGCGTTCTCGATAATTCTGGGTCCACCCTGGGGGAGCTGGCGAAAACGGGTCATTGGAACGCGCAAATGCAGTATTCCCTCACCGAAAATTCTTTCGACCGAATGAGAAACAGGATAGACGACCGCATGGACCCCACCGCTGACTCACGGGCACCGACGAACAAGGTGATTCTCGGCGATTTTATGCTCCTCGTTCTCGCTGTAGTTGCTCAGCCCCCTTTCGAGCCGAATAGCCTGACGGCCCTTTGACCGTCTTTTTCTTGACGAGGAAATCTGCACTCTCACTTGCCCTTCTTGGACCTCTTTGGCTTCGCGCGGGAGTGCGATGGGATGTGCGGTCTGTAGGTCGCTCAGCGTTTCCGCACCGGGCGCATCTTCAGTTGTTTCCGCATCTTCTCGATCTCGTCCGTCAATACTTCCTCTTCCGGAAGAGCAGTCAGATATTCGCGGGCGACGACTTTGTTCGGCAATCCCTCAAGCGCATAATGAGCGACGGCATCGTCTTTCTGCGCGCAGAGAATCAATCCCACCGGCGGATTCTCATGCTCGTTAGTCCAGTGCTCGCGCGCGTAATTCAAATAAAGGTGCATCTGCCCTGCGTCGGCGTGAGTGAACTTTCCAAGTTTCAAGTCAATGACGACGAGGCAGCGGAGTTTGCGATGGAAGAACAGCAAATCGACTCGATACCATTCGTCCCCGACTCTCAGCCGGCGTTGACGCGCGACGAACGCAAAGTCGCCACCGAGTTCGATCAGGAAACTCTCGAGATGCTGAATCAACGCCGCTTCAAGTTCGGTTTCTGAGTATTCGTCTTTCAATCCGAGAAACTCGAGCACGAATGGGTCTTTGATCTCCTCCTCGGCGCTCAGATGATCTTCCGCGCGGGCTTGCCCGGATTTCCGCAGCATCGCCGCTTTGTTTTTTGAAAGAGCCGTGCGCTCGTAGAATTGGCTGGAAATTTGCCGGTCAAGCTGCCGCACGGTCCAGCCGCAACGCAGCGCTTCCGCCTCGTAAAATTGCCGTGCCTTTTCACCATGCAATGCCAGCAACCGAACGTAGCTCGACCATGGCAGCCGAAAGCGAGACATGGCGGGACCGAGCGCGGCGATGATGGAGCCGCCTCGGGAAACCAATTCGCCAGGCAATGTCTGGCCTTTCTCATCGGCCGATTTTCCCGACACTGTCGGGAGAATCTCGGGAAAGGTCAGGAAGAACTGCCGGTATTTGTAGAGATTTTGCACCGAGAAACCGCGTCGGAATCGCTTTGTCAGATCCCAAGATAGCCGCTCAATAAGCGCTTTTCCGTACTCGGCGCGACTCCCTCCGCCCTGTTCGCCCTCCACGATTCTGCGACCGATTTCCCAATATGTCGCCGTCATAAACCGATTCACCGCCCGCGCAGAGGAACGTCTGGCGCTTTCGAGCAGTTCGACCAGTTCGCTGAGCACCTTGTCGTAATCGACGGTCTCGACTGTACCTGTTGGGGACGCTTTGGACTTACGCTTTCTCATCGGCTTCAGTTGTAGCCTGGATTGTGAGCCGTTCTGGTTCGTCGCGCACTCTCAATTTTCCCGAAGCAATGCCGCTCACCAGCAAACGTTCTGTCACCGCATCGCCAACCAGTTTTTCCACCGCGTCCCGCATGGGCCGCGCGCCGAGGCGCGGATGGAATCCCCGCCGCACGATAAATGGAAGGACATCATCGACGACGCTCAGTTCGTGGCCTCGCGAACGTAGGAATGTCAGTTCCTCCGTCAGTAGCAGCGCCGCGATTTCGAGCTGGATATCGTAAGTCAGGCGGTTGAAGACTAACTTCTCGGTGATGCGCGCGTAGAGTTCGGGCCTCAGCGATTGCTGCGCACGCGTGAGGACATGGCGCTCCATGGTCGCGAATGAGGAGTGCTGCAAACTCATCAATTCCGCCGAGCCGATATTGGAAGTGAAGACAACGTAAAAGCCGCTCAGATCGAGTGTCTCTCCACTCGCGGTCGTCACTCGAGCGGCATCCAGAATTTGGAGGAAAATATCGAGGATACGCGGATGTGCTTTCTCGATTTCGTCGAAGAGCAAAGTGCCGCCTCCGGTTTTACTCACGGCCGCTCCAAGCGTGCCGCGCTCGCTCGCATTTCCGCCAAGGAGCAGCGCCAGACTTTCTTGCGTCTGATATTCCGACATATCAAACCGGAAGAGTTGGTCGCGCCCGATGACGAATTCCGTGAATGCCAGCGTGATCTCCGTTTTGCCCACGCCGGTCGGCCCGAGAAAAAGAAAGCTGCCGCGTGGGCGTCCTCTTTTCGTTAGGCCAAGCTGGCCGCGGCGAAGCACGGAGACGATACGCGGCACGACTTGATCCTGGCCGAGAATCCGTCGGCGCAAGAAAGGATCGAGGTCATTCAGAGTTGAGCGCGTCTGCTGCGAAGAGGTGTCCATGGTTCGCGAAGCGTAATCCGCCCGCGGTCGCATTTGGCTCCAAACCGGGAACATCGTTCCGAAATTATTCGGGTAAAAATTTACGCCATGAACACATCACTCCTTGGTTTGAGTCTCAGACTTACGCCGTTGCTCGCGCAAACGACGGGAAGTCTCACAGAAGGCGCGAGCAAAGCGTTGGGCATCGTGATGCTCATCGGCTTCATCTTCGGCACCATCGCCGTGGTCGGCGGCGGATTTCAAATTCGTCGTGGCGACGCGGACGCCGGTAAGCTCTCCATCGTCGGCGGGCTCATTATTGCTGGCGCGCCCATCATCGTGAAGGCGCTTTTCACCGCCTTCGGCATCGAAGGTTCGACGGTCGACGTGGGCTCGTTCCAATGAACGATCACGAGCTGAGATTCACGGAGACGAACAGCGCAGACGATTCGCAAGGCCGAACGTGGGGACTCGAGGGCAACCTCTTCTGGTATGTGGTCGGCGGCGCCTTCGTCTCGGTTGTTATCCTCCTGGTCCTCTTCAGCGCACTGCGCGTGAGCCTCAGCGTTTCGATGCTTGTCGCAGCCATCCCGCTCGCGTTGACGCTCACCTATGTCTTCGCGCTACGGCAGGGCAAGCCGCCGGGCTACGACATGGACCTGCTCGACTCGTGGCTGTGGGGAGGCGGGTGCGCGCTCAATCCCTACGCGCAACCGAAGCCTCCCGGACGCGAAACCGCTGATCGTTAGTCACAATGGCATTCTCACTTACGGAACGGCCAGCGAACGGATACTTCGTCCGTGACTTGATCGTCTTCGAGGCGCTCGACGCAGGCGGCTTCGTGGCGAAAGGGTTTGTCGTTCATCCGCCGGATTTCAACAACTCACAGATCTCGGAGCTGAATCAATTTCAGGACCAGTTATCCATCCTACTCGCTTCGTTGAGCGATAATCAACGCCTCCAGGTGCAGTGGTTTTGCGATTCGAATTATCAACACGAGCTACTGCGTTATCAGGCGGAAACCGAGCGCGCGACAAACGTGTGGACGCGCCGCGCGCGAAACGAGCGCTTCGCCCGCTATTGGTCGATGATGACGAGCCGGCAACTTCGTCGGCAGCGCCTCGTCTTCTACATCTCGCGAGCCATCGACAAGTCCGTGGCTGCCGCGGCCACTCGCAGCGGAAAGGCGCGGCACTACCAGTATGTGTTGGATCAGCTCCAGCAGGAGTTCGCGCAGGTGCATGAAACGCTCACGGGAATCTTCGGCGTTCAAGGAACGCGCATCACGGCAATGACTGACGCCGACCATTTCCGGCATTACAAGACCTTCCTCAATCCTTCGCTGGCCGAGCGCTTCGACTACGACATCGGCGAATCGTTCGACCCAGAACTTTCGATTCAGGAAAATTGCTGGCAGAGCGAGGCGGCCGCCCAGGAAGACTTCGGTTTCTTCATGGATGGTCACTATCACTCAATCATTGTCCTCAATCGTTGGCCGCGAATGACCTTTCCGGGAATCATTCATCGCCTAACGAATCTGAGGCTGCTTGATTACGCGATCACGGTCAACGTCGATCCGCTCGCCGTGCGGAAGGAAATTCACAAGGAGGAAAAAGCCCACGATCGCATCGCGGGCGACTATGCCAGCGAACGGAAGCTCTCGCTCCTGACTGTGATGCAGAAGAAGGAGCGCAAGATCGCTGCGCTGATGCAGGGCCACACGCTGCCGTTCAATGTGCTCTTCGCCATCCGCGTTTGGGATCGAAGCAAAGCGGGCCTCATCGGGAAAGCGACGGCAATCAAGAACGCGGTCAACTCGATGAACAGCGCTCAGTATTTCGAGAGCAACCTGCCGAGCACCACGCGGAAGCTATTTCTGCAAACATGGCCCGGCTGGACGTGGGGCCATTATCACCACCGGAAGCTTTACGCGGAGCATCGGTACCTCGCCGACATGCTCCCGGTGAACTCCACATTTACCGGACATCTCGAAACTGCCGAAGCCATCTATGACGGCGGCGCGGCAAACATCGTCGGCGTCAAAACCTTCGCGGGCTCTTCCGGCGAACAGACACCGCAGCACGCGGTGCTGTTGGGAATGAGCGGCGCCGGGAAGTCGGTCACGATGTGCGACCTACTCACGCAGACCGAGCTTTACTACGACTACACCGTCCTCATCGAGGAAGGACTCTCTTACGGCATCTACACGCAGACCGTCGAACCCGACGCTCAACCGATCATCATCCAACCGGATGGCGCGCTAACCATCAACTACCTCGATACCGGCGGTCTGCCTCTTACCCCGCTGCACCTATCCGCGGCCACGTCTCTCGCCGCCCGGATGGCCGGCACGAGCCAGGACGAAGAGAAGCAAATGCTGCGGCAGGCGCTGATCGCCAAATACACGAATCAACTCTACGAAGACGCCTACCAGGATTGGTGCAATCGGAATCCAGCAAAGTTGATGAGCGTGGCGCGACACGCCTACACCCTTTCCCGATTTCGCCGCGAACGTCTCTCGCCCGGCGCCACCACCCTCGATGCCTTCGCAGACTATCGCGACTGGTATGCGAGCGCGGAGGACGAGGCTCATGCCTACCTGATGAGTTTCGACGAAGCCGATGTGCTGCGGTTCCTGAAGGACGTGAATACCGCTCGTGAAGTCCGCAATCTCGCCTTCTCGTATTTCACCAAGACCGAATATCCGACCCATCGAATGCTTCAGGAGCTGATGCAGCTCGAAGCCTCCGGGCCGGAGCGAGATCAAATCATTCAAATAGCGACCTTACTACTCGCGTGGTGTCGCGACGGAAACTACGGGCCGCTCTTCGACGGAGCGTCCAATATCTCGCTCACAGGAAAGATCGCCCACTTCGAGCTTGGATACATTCCCGAGTCGGCAAAGGAGCTGAAGTCTGCCGCCGGTTTCCTCATTACCAGCTACACGCGTCAGCACATCATTGGCCTGCCGCGTTCCATGCGGAAGAGGAATGTCTATGAAGAGGTCGCGCGTTTCCTCGACATCCCTGAGGGCGAGAAAATCGTTAAAGAGAGCTACGCGCAGATGCGGAAGTTCAACACCTGGAACATTTCGATCGTGCAGCAGTACAGCCGTTTCAAGGAAAGCCGCATCCGTTCTGCGGTTTTCGGCAACAGCCGTCAGTTCTTCATCATGAAGCAGAATGACCGCGCCGATCTCGACGACATCGGCCAGGACATCGCGCTCCCCGAGGTCACGAAGCAAACAATTATGTCCTATCCGCTGCCAGACCAGCAGCAGCGCGAGAAGTTTGCCGCCTTCACTTACTACCATGTGGACGCGCAGAGACCCATCTGCGGGACAGTTCAGAACGTCTCATCGGCCGAGATGTTGTATTGCAGCAGTACCAGCGGTGAGCACTTCGAGAAGCGTGCCCGCGAATTGAAGGAGTATGGCGACATCGTGGAGGGAATCGTCGCTCAAGCTCAACCGATTTCCATTGAACCCGCCGTCTCTCAATGAAATTAACACTTTACCTCGCTGCGCCACTTTTTTGCGCCTTTTTGACAAGCTGCGCTGGCACCACGCGTATCGCGACAGACACCATCGGCGCCGGCGCCGGAGCTTTCGCGGGAAACGCTCTCGGAAAGGGCAATCCACTCATCACCGCGGCCGGCGCCGCGGGCGGAGTCCTACTTGGTGAGACGCTTAATTATGCGAGCGACACGCACGCCCGCAAAGCGCTGGTGGAAGGCTACAACAAGGGCCGTAGCGACGCGGTGAAACAACAATATTGGCTCATGGTGGATCAGCAAAAAGATGCTCCCAATCAGGAACCCTCGATCAGCCTCTATGACGTACCGTTGCCCGAACAACAGGTAGATGGCGTGATCTTAACCCCACGCACTGCAACCCTAAGAATTGAGGAATGATGTCTGACTATTTAGATCAACTTGAGGAAGACCGTCGCGACGAGGAAGAGCGGCGGCTCCGTGAAAGCGAAGAGCGACGGCTCGAAGAGATTCGTCGCCAGGATGAACTGCGCCGGAGGGAAGACCTTCGCCGTGAAGAAGATCGCCGCCGGCGGCAATACGTAGACATATGAAAACCATAACTCTCATCGCAACGGTGATCGCGCTCACCACGCTACGAATCAGCGCTCAGATACCAGTGACTGACGTTGCTAACACCGTTCAGGACGCGGCGAATCAAGTGGTCAATCTCGCTGAATACGTGCAGATGGTGAACAATCAGGTCCAGCAGATCACCAGGCTGGAGCAACAACTTCAGCAGGTCACTGCTTATGTCACCGCCTTCGGCGATCCCGCCAGTCTGTTGAAAATTACAGGCGCGGACGAATTGATCACAGGATTGGGCCGTCCAGGAGTTGGCCAGACGATTGGTTCACTCCAGCAACTCGCGAACGGGACAACCGCGCTCTTGGACAACAGCAACGGTCTATATGAGAAGGTTGGTGAGACTTTCACGCTACCAACTAATGTGCAGATTCCGCGAGCAGCGGACAGTTACCGCAAGTTCGATGCGATCGGCCGTGTCACGTCGAATTACGCGACCGTCTATGACGATATCACCACCAAACGGCAGGCATTAAAGGGCGAACTCGCCGACTCGACCCGCCAGCTTCAGGCGTCAACGACTGACGCCGAGACTCAGAAACTTGGAGGCGTCGTGACGGGGCAAGCCGCGCAGATTCATTCACTCGACGCCGAAGTCATCGCCGCAGCCGCGCAGGTCAATGTCCAGGACGTGGCCAATCGTAACGATGAGGAAAAGCAGAAACAGGCCCGCGCCGAAGAACAGCAGGCAGAATTCTCTGAAGCTGCTGCTAACTATACGAAAAGTTTTCATCTTAGCGCCGAGCCTGCGCACTTCGGAGGTGGACAATGAAAGGGAAAAAGCTTCTCTGGCTGTTGATCTTCGCCCTGATAGTGATGGTCGCGGCGACCGTCATCGCAATTCGGCTTCAGAACCAGCGAGCCGGTGAACGCCGGCGCAAAATCGAAAATGTTCCTCAAGCGGTCGGCAGGACACTCATTCCTGACACTTCACCGGCGCGGTTTTCACGATAATGAGTGACTTCGACACACTCTTTCCTAGTTTTTTGTCGCAAGCACAGCAACTCCGCACCGTGCTAATGCCGATTGCGTTCGTCTTGATGGTTATCGGCGTGGTTTCGTCCACAGTCACCGGCCAGCGCAGTCCGGGCGCGTATCTCCGGACAGTCGCTCGCACGTTCGCCATCGGAGCGGTGCTCGTGTTCATCGTTTCATGGGGCGATCAGGTCGCGCAGATTACCGACGACACGGTTCGCAATACCCTTAATGCCGACCCTTCCGCCGTCTATGCCAAATACAACCAAGCGCTGCAGATTCAAAAGAGCGGAAGCGGTGAAAGCTCGTGGTGGGACAAGATCTGGAACGCAGATGCAGCCATCTTCGAAACGCTCGTCTCCTTCGCCCTGTGGTTGCTTGGACTCCTCGCGAGTCTGATTCTCTTCTACGCCTATCTCGTTCAAAAGTTCATCCTCTACGTGGGCTATGCCCTTTCGCCAATCTTCATCGGCTTTCTCGCGGTGCAAAGCTTGCGCGGCGTGGGAATCAATTACCTTCAGGGACTGGCTGGGGTTATGCTTTGGCCGCTCGGCTGGGGTGTCGCTGCTCTGCTCACGAACGGACTCATCGACTTCATGTCGAACCAAAGCTTTCTCACTGTCGTGGGCGGGCCAGCCGGCAGCGACCTCTACAGCTTGCAGAATCTCATCGGCGTCGGCGCACTGGCTCTCTGGCTGATTTTCAGCACAATCGCTGGACCGGTAATACTTCAAAAAGCGATCGCCGCTGGGTCACAAGTGGGATCGGCGCTAGCCAGTGGTGCGGCCACCGCAGCCGGAGCCGCAATCACCGCGGCAGCAGGGTCTGCGAACGCCGCCGCGCTGGCCGGCGGAGGCGCAATTCCGAGCCTGGCACTCGGCGGAGTCGCCGGTGCCACTGCGCTCGGAGGATCGTCGCTGAGTGGTTCGCAGTATTCCCCGATGGCTTCACTCATCGGCGAACTGGGACGCTCCGCTCAATCCTCCGGGGGCGGTTCTCAGAGCCGCTCCAATTCCGACTCCTCGGCTACCGACGCACCAGTGCCAGAGCGTTTCGACAAACAAGATCCTGCTAACGACAATCAGGTCCAGGAGATGATCCATAACTCCAAGAAGTCTGCGGAGGGCCAATCATGAGCCCGGACCAAGGTGTGGAACTGCGCGAGACGCCGGTGAAAACGACGGTCGCCCGGAAGCCATCCCGGCAGATGAATCCAGTACGCGTGTTCGTGGACAAAGATCGGCTCGCTTTCTTTTGGTTTGTCGTCGCACTCTTGGCTGTCGGATGCGCCATCTTTAGTCCCTTCTTTCTGATCCAGAAGTTCAAGGAGCGGGAGCGGATCGTCGTCATCGATCCAGCCCACACCTACTACGTTTCTCCACTACTTAGTTTCGAAGAAGCGAAGGATCTGCATGCCCAGCAGACCACCCTCGCAACCACCGCCTTTCTCGAACGTAATCCAGACGGTTTTGACAGCCCCGAGCTACTCAAACGGCTCTTCCTGAAATTCGCGTATGACAAGGCGATGTCGCAGCAAGCTTCGGAAGCGGCGGAATTCAAAGCAAAGCAGCTCCACCAAAAGGCCGAGGTGGCACAGATCAGTATCCTGCAAACGCGACAGGACTTCGTTCTGACCCAAGTGAACGGCCAACTCATCCGCACCGGCATTTTTCAAGAGAAGGCGTTCTCCGAGGCGATTCCCTTCAAGCTCGCCTTTAAGATGCGGCGCAATCCCGACATGACGCAGAATGGGCGCTTCCCAACTGCGGTGAGCGATTTCAAGTATGAGCCGGTTCGCTAACACTCTCATCGCTCTCATCATCGTCTCGACGGTCGCGTCCGCGCACGGCGCGAAGGACAAACCCGTCCAGGAAATCGAACTCGATGAGCACGCCGTCTTTACGGTCCCGGTTTCCGCAGGACGGATTACGACCATCAGCTTTCCAGGACCGATCTCGGCGATCGACTCGGCGCTTGTCACCAACGACGCAAAGCACGCCGGCCTGTTTCAAATCTCTCACACTCCGGGAGCTTACTTTTTCTCATGCAAGAGCCTCGTGAAAGATGCTCGGACCAATGTAAACGTCCGCTGGAACAACAAGACCTACGTGATAGAGCTGGAGGACAGCCCGCATCCGGTCCTCTCGTTGATCTTCCGATTCCGTCGCGACAACGGACGGCAGCTAACCACGGTCGGGCCGGCGGTTCTTCTCGGTCTGCTCGATAAAGCCAAGGCGTATCCGCTGTTAAAGGAAAGTCATCCAGAAGCGTTCGCGCGAGTCGATTATTTTAGTTATGGAGACAAGCCGCGTGTCATGGACTTCGATGACTTCGAGGTTGGCATCGAGCAAGTATTCCGGTTCGATGTCCAGGACACACTGGTTTTTCAAATCGTTCTCCGCAACAAGACCGACTCCGAGATTCGCTATCAACCGGCGAGCCTTGCCATCCGTGTCGGCGAGCATGTCTTTCATAGCTCGATAAGCGATGCAAGCGGCGTGATGCCGCCGAAGAGCGACAGCCGTGCCTTCTTTGCCGTGACCGGCACGCCGAGCGGAGGACGAAACGATCTCTCGATCAAGAACGACTTCACCGTGCTCATGAGTCCTGCGGACGCCCCGACCGATGGAATCAACGAGCCTCCACTGCCAGAGAAGGAGGATGGATTTAAGAAATGAGTCCTCGCGGTTTCATCAATTTCTTCCGTAAGCCGGCGGGCACGCTCCTACTCTTTCTGCTGCTGCTCGGCGTGGCCTACGTCATCGTTATCGGGTTCAAGTCACCTGTCCGGAAACCGGCTGATGGCCCGGGAAAGGTACCAGCGTCAAAAACCGGGAAGCCGCAGGTTGTTGAAACGATTCAGCGGAAGATGGCCGAGTTCAGACCACCCGAGACGGTCGAAAGTCTCACGCCCGCACCGGTGCCAGTCAAAAAGCAGGAGCAGAAAGCGCTCGAACTCCCTCCGCTTAGCCTCTACGCGGAAGCGTCCACTTCCCAGCGGGACGAGCCCTTGAGCGATACCTATGCGCCCTACGGCCGGCTGGTGCGGTGCGAGTTGATCGTCACCGTTGACTCCTCGTCGATTAACACGCCGATCATTGGCCTAGTGACTGACGACGTGTGGCACGCCGGACGTCTGGTCATACCTGCAGGTGCCGAGGTTCACGGCAGTGCGCGCGTGGATCGTGTCCGGGAGCGAATCGCTAGCAGTGGAAGTTGGACGCTCGTCTGGCAGTCCGGCGAAGAGCTGACTCTCAGCGGTGTTGCGCTTGACCGCGAGAAGGCGGGAGAAGAGGAGGGCTGGGCAATCACGGATGGCAGCGCCGGCTTGCGCGGCCAGCTCTTGAAGAGCGACGACCTGGCCGAGATTAAGCTATTCGCCGCGACTTTCCTGAGCGGCGCAGCCGACGCTCTCACCACCAAGCAACCGACTCTGCTCGGGAATCAGATCGCGCCGACTTTGCAGAACGCGCCGTTCGCGGGCGCACAGCAAGTGCTCGCCGCTTACGCGCAGCAAATTCAGAACACGATCCAGCGCGACGGCTTCTATGTCCGTGTTCCCGCAGGCAAGCAATTCTACCTCTACGTCACGCAGACCATCGACAAAGAGAAGGCGGTCATCGGCAGCAGCCGCTTTGGCTCAAAGGACGCCAAGGAGAATGAAGATCGAGACACTGAGAGTACGGATGCCGAACTGCGCCGTCATCTCATCCAACGCGCGATTAACACTCCCGCATCGCAGCCACTCCCACCTCTGCGTCCCATTCCACCGACGACCGAAAAATGAACCGTTCACTGCTCCTATTCTGCATCCCTGCACTGCTCGCTTCATGCGCGACGCATCGTTCCGCCCGGGTTCGCATGACGCCGACCTTCGTTCCGGGCAATTCACTTCCGTCGGCAGGTCTGGAGAGCGTCCGGTACGCCGAGAACATCAAGGCATATCCAATGAGCCGATACATTGACCCAAGCAACCGCCTCGTTATGCACGAGGGCCACACGATCTATCGTGTGGAGGCGACCGCGCATTGGAATCTGCATCCGAACGCACCTGTCGCTGTTCCTCTCGGTCCAGTCCGGGCCCGCGCGTCTTCGAAATCGGCAAGCCCCGTCAACGAGGAGCTGGTCATGGAAATCAACCGCCAGAAAGCCGCTACGAGGACCTTGATCCAAGGCACGACCGAAGTCTCCACGAAACTCGACGAGCTATCGCAGAGTATCGAGAAGACTCGGCAACTCGCCAGGGAGACTCAGGAACTTAAGCAGCAGGTCGATACGACGAGCCGGCGAATGCATGTTCTGGAGCAAGAACTGCGACAGCGCGCCCCACCTGCTCCTCCGCTAGCTGCCACACCAGACACCGGGAATTCAAACTGGTAAACCTTTCCCGCCATCCACGACTGTAACCAAGCAACCATAACTAACGAGAGACCTATGACAACCCACACTAAAACAACCAACATCAACATCCGGCCCGACAAGTATCAGATATACGTCGAAGCCGATAAACGGATTGCCGAGAAACTCGGCCGTTCTCCCGGACCCGAGGCGCTGATGGCGCTACTCCTTGAGAACGAAGAAGACTCCGACGACCTCGCAGAAATTTACTGCCACACCATTCTCCGCCACGCGGCGGCGTAACCCCCAGGCATCAACCGCAACCAGCTAACCCATGGACCACACTATGATTAAGAAAAACCGACCAGCTAACGGCGACAGTTCCGGCGCAACGACCGAGCAAGGTGACCAACCCCAATTCCGCGATAACCCGCAAGTCAACGCCAAGATCGACGCCTACATCGAAGCGAATCCGAAGCACTGGCAATACATCCAATCCATGCCAACCGACCGCATGGCCCGCGCCCTCGTCTTGAACGAAGTGAACAAGGAGGAGCGCCAGCAGAGGATGCGCGAGGGAATCATGAAGAAACTCGACCAGGACCCCGAAATGAAATCCGCCTACGAGACTCTCGTAAAGAACCTCCCCGAAGGCCAACGCGAGGAGATGATGACAAAGCTCGCGGCCCGAACGATGCGTTCAGTCACGCCCCGCGAACCGCGCCAGGCGCACCAAGGCGGGGTAAAGGTCTAGCGAGGGATCGAGGCGGGCAGGCGCCTGTAAGCATCAACTTCCAGGTATCACCCGGCCGAAGGCTCTGGCCGGGTGTTTGATTCATAGCGCCAGGCAGCAGCAGCGCGCAGTTCGATAAGCGAGCGCGGCAGTTGTAATCATGCTGAAGATCGCTGCGTTGGCGCCGATGGCCAGTCAAAGAACAACCGCTCGTAAACGTGAATTTTTCGACAGCAGCCGGGCGCTGTAGCGAAGATCACGAAGGAACTCGTTCATGAGTTAGGACGCCGATAATTCTATCTATCAGCGACGCAAATTCTAGCGGCGATTTTGCCGAGCCGTCTTAACTATCGAGGCGACCGCCACGCGAGCGCAATCTGCGCCGGCATCGCTTTCTTCGCTGTGGCGATTTTGCCTAACGAAGCCACCATCGCCTGACTTGCCTTGAGCGCTTAGGGCGTGAAGCGCGGGAGCGTGCTCCGGAAGTCGTCGCTCCCCAGCTTCGTCTTCTCATCCATCTTGCCGGTGAGAAATCCTTTCCCGAGCGATCCCGAGTTCCTCCAGCGTCGGGATCACTTCCTTCTCCGGCGTCCGCGTCCAGAGCGAATACTCCCTCTGAAACGCCGTCACCGGCTGCACCGCATGCGCGCGCCGGATCGTCTCCACGCCCGCTTCCGAGAGCCCGAAATGCTTCATCTTCCCCTGCGCGATCAATTCCTTCACCGCGCCGGCCACCTCCTCGATCGGCATCGCAGGATCGACCCGATGCTGATAGAACAGATCGATCACCTTCGTCTTGAGCCGCTTGAGCGAAGCCTCCGCCCCTTCCTTGATGTGCTCCGGCCGGCTGTTCAATCCCGCCGCGTCCGGCCGCTTATCGCTCCCGCTCAGGTCAAACCGAACTTGGTCGCGATCACCACCTGCTCGCCGACCGGCGCGAGCGCGGCCCCGACCAGCTCCTCATTGATGAGCGGCCCATAGACCTCCGCCGTATCGAAAAACGTCACCCCGCGCTCGACCGCGGCGCGGAGAAGCGCGGTTATCTCCTGCGTATCATTCGGCGACCCATAGGAAAAACTCATCCTCATGCACCCCAGCCCGATCGCCGATACTTCCAGATTACTCTCCCCAAGTTTGCGCTTTTGCCTGCGAACAACATCGCGCCTCAAAGGCAATCCTGCTCGCGCGATCGTGCGGCGGCTGTCGTGTTCTTGCTGGGAAAAACCGGAGGATAAGTCGCTCCGCGTTTGTTGAAAAAGATGGTTCGACACTAGTCGCGAACGTGTTCACTGTTTTGTGATGGCGGAGACAGAGCAAATTGCGAAAATGGCGGAGTTGGCCTCAACCGAAATCTTCTCTGTCTTCGGGTGGAAAGACGTCCCTCCGCGCAACCAAAACTGGACTTGTGTCGAAAAAAAGCGGCACGGTAAGTCAAAGGGGCCCGGCACACACCCCACCGACACCGTATGGACATACACCGAACCATACTCCGGAAAAACTGTCTACGTAAACGCAGACTTAAAAAGTTTCGCTAGTAGTACCATCGAAACGACGGATCTAGCGAAGGCTTTGCGATCTCTGTCTAGGTCCGTGGAATGCGCGCCCAAGAGTAGCGGTTGGCAGCGGTTGTATGCAGACGCAAGCCGCAATTACGAAGTGATCGGCATGCTTTTTGTTTATAACCATGATGGGCTCTACAAGAAGAAGTTTGGAGAGGATCTCAAGCCGATCACTCCTTCGCGACTCGATTTGCAAGCGAAGGATTTTGTTGGCGTAGTCGGGCCTGATCGAGTGACCTACCTAAATTCGGTCGCTAAGGAGGTCAAGTCATTACAGGCCGACGGCAAAATTCCGCCAAAGTCTCACCGTTACTTCTTTTTTCCCCACCTAACCCGAGGTATGGCAGCACACCAAAAGCATTCATCTGTACCACTTGACCACCTACTTTCTCCGCTTGTCACTCTGGGATATGAATTCTCGACCGCAGAGACGTTGCCGACTGGCGTAGCGCGCGAAGGCGTAATCGGTTTCTACGATGGTTGCGGCGAGTCCAAGGCCGAATTCAAATATCTGCTTGATTACTTCATCAAGTATCAAATCGCTGACGGTAAGAGAGAGATAACGGTAAGCCTATTTCAGCCGATTCCCGACGCCGCAGCTGTTTTCGAACGAGCTAAAGCTGAATTTGCTAGAGATCATTGGCCAGTTGGTAATACCAGCGAGGCTCAATTTGCCGAACTGCTGGGCTCAATAAGGTATCGAGAGATACAGTCTGTCGTACAGCGGTTCAGTGAGGTCAATCTGGGAATGCAGAGTCGAGGCTAAATGGCGATTTATATCCATCTCTCGCGGGTTTACTTAAGCGATACAGAGCTCTACGAGCTAATCAGCCCTAAAAACGTGGCTGTTCGGACGCTTCATTCCCGGATGCGAGAACGAGGTTTGTTCTACAGCGAGAAGGGACGGGAAGAAGATGTCCGCTCGCGAATTGCATTCCTTCCGTCTGACTGGCGGTTAGTATCGGAGACCTTAGAGGACATCGCCGCTCCTGATCCCCGAGAACGGCGAACCACCCAACGGATCACAAACTACATCCCGGATCAGGACATCGCTGCAGCTGTAACAAAGGTGCAAGATGAACGCAGCACAAAGTACGGGGAGATTTACAACCAGACCGTTACGGAGGACGGCCTCACCCGGATCGAGGTCACCTACACCGAGCTCGACTATTCCCGAGCTGTGCCCTACCAACGCCGCGAGCGGAAACTATTGGTAGAACTGGCGCCCACCGGGGAAACCTTGAACATTCGATATGACGCCACTGACAAGGCATCGAAGATTGTCGAAGGGTTGAAAAGCGCTCTCGCGTACAAAGATAAGGATGCGCCAAAAGTGCAACGAATCAGTTTGCGTAGTATTCGTGACGCGGCTTTACGAACGCGATTCTTCACGGAGCTCATCAAAGGTATCGAAGGGTTTAGCTATGAGAACACTACACACATCGCCGTTGATAGGAGGTTCCCGACCGACGATGATGTAGATGACACCGGCGGAGATCTTCTCGCAACGGGGGAAGACGTTGATTTGGGCGACGTTGCAGAAAAGAAGGCGCTCGAAGAGCAACTTAAGGGCTTGGTCAATCGTGTTTCGCTAACGGGAGACCAAGTGTTCGCTACCGAGTTGTATGAAAAAGCAGCGAGTTCCGGCTACTACATTGCAGCGATCCGTTGGACATGTAATTCAAGGGCGGATTCCCGCGTTCATGTAGATTGCGAGGCGGCTCTCGTCGATCCCGCCGAAGGCGAGCCTTTCAGTTTCGATTTTGTTCGTCAGTCGCGCAATAAGGCAGATAACCCAGACGCTATCGAGACCGAAGCGGTAGGACGTGATCAGCGTCGGAGCTACGAAGATCTAATCGAAGCGGCCGCCCGGAAAGCGTTTGCCATTGTAACCGCGGCCGATGCTGGAACATCGGGAGACTCGCCGGTTGCAAACACAACCCCAGCCGTGTCGTCGCTAGCGGGCGGAACTGCGCCCACGCCGACCTCCTCGGCAGCGGAATCTCTCGCAATCAACCCGAAACAGTGAGCACAAGGATTTCGGTAATGAATTTAGGCGGGCTCAAGCAGATGGGCCTGCACGTACTGCATGAGAAGATGCTCATGGAAAAATTCGAAGACAGCAGTACCGCCGGATTCTGGCTCGACCGGGCCAACGATCGCGAAATTGCCGGTCGTTACATTGAGAAGCATATCGCACAGGAAATTGTAATTGACCCGTTCGGTCGCGAACTCCGCTTCGACCGCGTCTATTTCTCTGAGCAGGAATTCGAGCTTCGCGGTACAGCTCCCAATCTAATACTGCGCAATCCTTCAGGAGTTCTGAAAAGGATGATCGGGCGGATATCCGAATTCTCTGATTTCCGAATTGTAGTTATCCCAATCGAGTACTCAGCTATCCACCTAGCTGATGCACTCGCCGAAAAGCTGGAGAAATTGCAGGCTTATGCGATCAGCTTCGAAGAATTTAGCATTAGCTCTGAAGTTGCAGTGAAACTCTCGTTTCGCGGCAACTCTGATGTTCGTGCCGAAGCCCGGCGTTTCGTCGGCTCACGAAAAGCCGAACCAAACGCGGTAAGACTACAGTTTAACTTTGCAGACACAGTTCGTCGTTGCGAACTGCGTGATAACGGCGCGATTCAAATTTACGGTGACTATGAGCCCGAACTGGTGCCGATATTCTTGCGTGCAATCCGTGCCTGCTCGGAGGCAGGCAAAAAATGAGTGCTGGGCTTCTTCTGGTGGATTGTTGGTTCACGCAGGGTTTTTGGAACTACGAAGCCGATGCCGCGATATATTGGCTCCGTTTCCACAAAGCACCCCGAAACTCCGTCGGCGTCACGCCGGCGACGCGGCGGAAGACTTGCGCAAAGGCGCTCGGGCTCGTGTAGCCGACTTCGAGCGCGATTTCGATCAGGCTGCGTTTGGTTTGAAAGCCCGGCCGTTGCTGCGCATCCGTTACGGCACGCATCATCTGCTGGACGCGGGTGATGCGCTCGCGGGTGACGAATTGCAGCGGACTCAGGCCGGTCGTTGCTTGAAGACGCGCGAGAATGGAACGGCCTCACCTCGACCAGGCCCGGCCAGGGTGGCGACCGAGATCGGCCTCAAGCCATAAAGTAGCTCTCCGGCTGGAGCATCGGATGAAACACATCCAGTGGGCATCCCTGCGGCCGCAGCGCTGAATCCCAGAATGCTCCCAATCGGGAACCTCCGGAGCAAATTCACGATGGATCATCGACGGATGAAACGAAGCATCGATGGCCGAATTTGGGACGGTGCCAGCGAAGCGCTCGATGCGCTGGAAAAGAGTCTGACCGAACAACGGAACCGGCGCGATTCCATTCCGGGCGATGAGTTACAAGGCGCTCTCGATGTCATCACGGATTACCTGCAATCGGGATGGAACACTGGCGGTGGACGACGACTGCGCCAGTTCGTCTGGTCGCTCTGGAATGGGCATCACCTGATCAACCTTTGCGATCTCACCTCCGGTCTCGACAGCAGGCTTTCCGATGCCGTCATCGTCACATTTCGGGCGGCAATGCTCGGAGCGCTAAAGGAAGATGCCATGCGCACCCTGCTTACGAATTCCGGCGAATTCGCGCGCTGGGAAGCTGCTTCCGCCCGGACGCCGGAGGGTGAAGATGTCGTTTATCCACCGCTGGCGATCAGCACCGCTTCTCTGCGCCGTCTCGCCCATTCAGCCGAGCAGAATGACTTGCGGATCGGAAGGCATCGACCCTACACACGTCTGCTGTTGGGCGGACGGTAGGCGGCATAATCGCTGCCATTTGCTCTAAAAATCGCTCCAACCCGGTACGATTTTTGCTCTATATCGGTAACAACCCAATCACCAAAATGCAACTCCACAAGCCACGACTCGAATTCCGTCTCCGTGCAACCTTTTGCAATATAGTAGCTATAACGGCGATCATTATCGCCGGTCCGGTCTTCGCTGATGATCTTCCTTCGGAGTGCGAAGCACCCACCATCCAAGTCTCCGATGGTGATAATCAGACTGGAATTCGAAACACAGTATTTGAGAACCCACTCGTCGTGCATGCTACGTGCGCCGATGGTAGCGGCTTAGGTGATGCCGCAGTGACGTTCTCGGCGTCAGCAGGCGGAGTGGCCGAGTATTCGGACGACGATAGTAATACGACGCTTACGGTCTATACAGACTCCGACGGATATGCGACCGCGTATTTTTTCGCGCCAGATGATCCGGGCGTAACGATCACCGTCTCAGCAACCGTGGAAACTGCAACATCGTCCGCCAGTACCTCTTTCGTGGCTAACACCGATGCCGATAGTGACCACGACGGCGTGCCGGATGTAGACGACGGGTGGTACCTTGCGCCGCAACTCACTACACCGCCGGCTCCGGAGGCGAATTATATTATCCTTGACCTTGGCGAAGGAGTTCCCCACGGAATGAACAATTTGAATGAGGTCGTAGGCGAGAGGATCGGAGGAGCTGACTACATGCATGAGGCATTTCTGTTCAAACTTGATCAGGCGCCTACTTCGCTTGGTTTCTTGACCGACGATCCAACTGTTCCAAATATCCACAAGAAAAGTATTGCGTATGCGATCAACGACGATGGCGTTATCACCGGCGAGTCCACCTACTCCTGGGACCCAAACGTCTCGGGTGATTACCCCGATCCACCAATTTACCCAATCCTAAACACCTATAACGATGGCACGGGGTATTCGCGGGATAATTACGACACACATGCATTCCGCTGGTCCAATGGCGTGATGGCAGATGCGAAAGACCTGAGCTGGAGCCTTCCACCGAGTAGCGATCATCCGGACGTCTCAAATAAAGGCACCAGCCTCGGTTGGGCCATCAATAATTCGGGGACGATTGTTGGCACCTCGGATTACGATGTCGAAACTGGCGGTGGAGGCTGGTACTGGCTGATTCTTACGCAAGGCCCGCATGCCGCGAGCTTTCCTGGCGGCACCGACCCGGTGGATATCAACATGTCAACGTATTACAGTGAGGCCTACGGAATAAATGAATTTGGCGCCACCGTGGGATACTGCAGCGGGGACGAAACAGTAGACGACCGGGCCTTTTTGCTGGACGGAAACACACTTGAGTTTCTTGGCGAGCCCCGGTCGGGTGCATATGGAATCGCTATCAATAATTGGTATCACGCGATCGGTGACTTTGGAGTTGGTGGTTACAATTCGTTATATGCTGATGATTCGCTCCACATACCCCCTATGGGATCGCCTGCTCGGCGCGGCTACGAGGGTCGACGAAGCCCTACGCGACAAGTAACGATGGACAACGGTACGCCGGCGGACCACGTCGTCGATCTTGAGGCGATGGCCGATGAGCAAGGATATTACGGCAGCCTGGCAGTCGCCATAAACGATAGCGACCAGATTGTTGGCAACAGCAACGGTATTCCAGTAGTTTGGCAGAACAGTAGTGTCCGAAGATTGCAAGATCTTATTAGTGGGACTACCGATTGGCAACTTTGGGATGTCGCTGCGATTAATCAGGGCGGAACCATTGCCGTAGGGGGATACAAGACCACGGACTATACTGGACACGCCCTTCTTCTTGTCCCGCTTGAATTTGTGGAAGTAACACCAGCGCTTAAGGACGAATCGGGAATAGACATTCCGAATTCTACGCAACCAGTACTGCTACCTGCCTCCAACGAGCTCGTAAAAGAAGGACCGGAGGGTGAGATTCCAGACGTTGCGTATCGTATTCTGAAAGTCAAGCTTCCAAAGGGACTAATGGGCGGAAAGACGGTTTTGTGGACGTTGACACCTCAATATACTCCGGACGGCGAAAGCGAGCCACGCTTTCGTGGCGTTTGGCCTCAAGAACATCCTGATGAATTTGAGGCGAATACCGACACCGGTTATGATTTCGAACGCGTCTCCCAATCAGAGGCACGGACGACCGTAGATCAGGATGGCTATACCGCAGTTCGAATTAACTTACCGCCGATTGGCTTCAACAGGGCGCGTGTCAATTTGACCGTTGAACAGTATCCTGGCACTTCAGCTCAGATTGATTTTGAAGTCCCCGCGGCGGTGGTGATTGATCCGGGCCATGGCGGGACCACGGACTTGCCTGGCTCAAGCCACAACAATGCTGTGAGCGCATCAGGCGTGCTCGAGAAGACTATGTGTCTCGCTTACGGTCTCACGCTTAGAAGCGCGATCCGTTCTGCGGCGAAGGACGAAGAGGTCAAGGTTAAAGTGTTTATGACGCGCGAAACGGATATAAACGTATCCGGAGCTGATCGAGCGGCAAAAGCCCGGGACAACGGTGCTGACGTCATCTTCATAATTCATTTCAATGACGGTTCTCCTTCTCATACCGCGCGTGGAACTCTTGAGGTGACACGAGACAATGGCAACGTCAACCAGGATGAAGATGGGCAATTTATAAACGAAGTAATCGATCGCGTCGTGCCAGCTATACAATCCTACGACAGTGGTGCAAATAAGCGTTCTCCCGTAGTGGTAAACACGGCAGTTGCGAGCGACATCAACCTAGGAAATACCACAACCTTTCATCCGATTCGCGCCGGTTATATCGAAGTTGAGTTCATCGATAATCCAGTTGTGGATTCTCTCTTAAATACAGGATCCGATGCACAAGCCGTTAGGACCTCGGTCGTAGAGGCGATGCAGCAGGGCATTTTCGAAGATCTCCAAACGCAACCTACACAGTAGTCAGGATATATTATGAGAAGAAAACAAATCGTCAAAACGCTCGTCGCCGTTGGAACAGCATTTGCCTTTACTTCGACGCTTACAGCGGGATCCAAAGGTCCAACGCTTGAACGCGCCAGCGCACCGGCGGAAATTTCCGGAGCGAATCGATCCTCTTTGGGATTTCGCTTAATTCGAGTGGGGACTGACCGAGCCAAAATTATCAACGGGGATGGTAAAGTGGTAGCTCAGAGCGATCCGAAAATCGGGATATTCGGATACGACGTCAGTCCTGATGGGACGCGCATTTCGGTGTACTGCGGTGATGCGGGTTCTTATGTAACCACAGTCGGTAACGCAAATAGACGAGTGCTTCCGCAAAGACCGGCGGGAGATTACAAGTTTGCCTTCGGTGAATGGCGCTGGCTCGATAACGACAGGCTAGTTGCCATCTCGGGGGACCAGAAAGTAAACTCAGTCGGCTCACCCGTGACAACAGATGATAACGTGGGTCAAAGTCGGATGTATCTTTACCGACTTAGCGCTGGCACGCTATCGGAAATCGAACTACCAAACGAGCTGAACGGGACTGTGTTTTCCATAGGAGCTGTTTCCCGCTCCGGTACCATACGACTCAATCTAGATTCGAGCAGCACCGATCGCAACAGGAGAGACTGGTTTAAAATTGCTTTCCAATAGGAAGTCTGTCCCGCCTAGATGAGCGCGAGCCTAGCGCAACTTAGGGCGCGTTCTCACTCGTCTTTATTGTGCTTCCGTAACATATATTGCTGACTTGCGCACCTGCGGAGTAACTAAAACGACCTGATTTTACTCCGCATGCAAACGTTGAGTAGTCGACGCCGTGATGATTCTTAGTCGCAAGTGTCTTATACTGGTAGGCTATGTTTCTTTGCTCCTTTCAACCTTTCTTTCGCCTTTTGGCGGATGCTCTAGGCAACCGTCGCTAGCACAACAACGGCTGCATGACTGGTTACCTTCGTCCGCGGAAGCGATCATTTCTAAGAGCAACAATCGAAAGGACGACACGACTTTCGTAACATTTAGATGTTCGAGATCCGATCTTTTGGTCCTCCGCAAAACATTCGCAAGAAGGGACTACTCAGCTTGGCGAAAACCTCCCTTTGATAGCCGCACTCAAAATATATTTCGTTTGATTCGTGATACTTTTTCCCTAAACCCGGCGTTACTGCCATCGACTGAGTCTGCGGATGTAGAATATCTGATGGTCTTAACGGCCGACCCTAGTGCTCCGATAGGTGAGGCTGCGGCTATTGATACGAAGCAATGTCGATTTTGGTATGTTCAGTCGGATATGTAACGAGTCCGCTGCGTGACCCGACCGGAAACGACCGACTGCTGGCGAGTTGGCAGTAGGCTGAAAAGTTTGCGTCGCTCGCAGCGGTAACCGCCTTTTCAGAATCTTGCGGTGAAACGTTTCCGACTCCCGAGCAGGCCCGCTTGTCAAGCGTGTTGCGGACACGGGATAAATAAAAGATGGACTTCGGTTCTAGCCGCGAAAGATCACCTGTCGAGCACATCTGCTCGAGTGTCGAAATGGACCAAACCGTGGGGGCCAAATTATACCCACGTGAGCATGTTTGGATTTCACGCCCCTTGCCGTCGTCTTCTACGAGTGAGATATCGGTGTCGAGCGGAGCTAAATTAAATTTTAAGCGACACACGCTCTCCCGCCCGGAGCAGTCGGCGCAACAGGAAACGATATGAAGGGTGGTAATGAACAGCTCGACTCTCCCTATTTCAATTCTCGCAAGCGTGATGCTCGCGAGCTGCGCGGGCCGTTAGTCCAAAGCGCAATATCGGCGATACAGTCGGCGCGGCCGGCGGTGCGTTTCGTTACAACAAACTCTGCACTGCCAACTGGTAGAATGCTCCGAATCGGGAACCTCCGCAGCAAACGCGTGATGGATCATCGCCGAATGAAGCGAAGCATTAATGGTCGAATTTGGGACGGCGCCAGCGAAGCGCTCGATGCGCTGGAAAACAGCCTGACCGAACAACGGAACCGGCGCGAATCAATCGCGCGCGACCAGTTACAAGGCGCTCTCGATGTCATCACGGCGTATCTCCGATCGGGGTGGAGCACTGGGGGTGGACGGCGACTGCGCCAGTCGTCTGGTCGCTCTGGAATGGGCATCACCTGCTCAACCTTTGCGATCTCAGTTCAGGCCTCGACAGCAGACTTTCCGATGCCGTCATCGTCACATTTCGGGCGGCCATGCTCGGAGCGTTAAAGGAAGACGCGATGCGAAGTCTGCTTAAGGATTCCGGCGAATTCGCCCGTTGCGAAGCTGTCTCCGCAAGCACGCCGGAGGAAGAAGAGGTCCTTTATCCGCCGCTGGCGATCAGCACCGAGTCGCTGCGCCGTCTCGCCCGTTCAGCCGAGCAGAATGATTTGCGGATCGAGCAGGAGCGGCGAACCGAGGCCGCAGCCGAGACCCGGGGTGGCGGCATCGGCGTTTGACCATGGCTCCATGAGATCGGGATCGTCTGCCGCTGTCCTCGCGAAGCCTCCGGGATCGGCAGACCATCCCGACCGTCCAGCAAGGATGCGAGACTGCGGGTTCAGGCTCCGCTCCGCCGTCGCTGCCTCCACTGCGCCTGAATCCCGCAGACTCGCAACGAGCCGCCGTCGAAGCGCGGTGATGCAGCGTTTCAATTTTCAAGCGTGCGTTTGCGCCTTCGTCGATGCCGCTCTTCTGATTCTCGGATTGCCGGGGGAAAATCCAGCATCGCTCACCTTAAACGCCCTTCCAAAGAGGTCGCACTTCGCTTTCACGCGGAGAATCGCACGTTGTTCTTAGCGCGACACTCAATAGCTGGCGGGCTGCGCCTCGCTATCCGGATGGATGGCCTCCAGTTCACTCCACGACCAAAAACCGTGGCGCGACTCGTATTTTTCGCTGATTTTATGAACATAACTCGCCGTGATGGGAGGCGCGTGATTTCCCCACGCCTGGCGAATGTAAGACAAAACCCCGGCCATCTCCGGAGCGGTCAAGACATCGCGCCATGCTGGCATTACCCCGGCGTAGCGTTGCCCCTGCACGAGTTGTTCCCCTCGCATTCCGTCAACCACCAAGGCTGTAAGTCGAGCGGGAGAACCATTGACCCACGCTGAGCCGGCGAGCGGCGGACAATTTCCCGCAACTCCATGCCCATTTTCAAGATGGCAAGCCGCGCATTTTTCGAGATAAAGTTGCCGCCCCCTAGCCAGCGAGTCGGAGAAGTTCGAGTCCATCGTTGTTTCGCGCCGGCCACAGCCTGGTGCAATAAGCGAGGCCAGAAAAACAAGCAGCATTGCCGAAGTTCCTGCACGGCGATTTCCGCAACCAAACTTAAGCCAATCAGCATTCACCTCTTCGCACCGAGAAAGTGCCGCAAATCATCCACCATCCGCTGACGACTGTTTAGCTGTTCGTAGTTGTAAAGAGCGATCCATCTTCCTGTGGGATCGACGAGATAAGTGTAGGTGGAATGGTTGACGGTGTAGGAATTGGCGGCGATGGAGGTCTGCTGTGGCACTATTTCGTAGGAGACTCCGTAACTCTTGGCAACTTGCGCGATTTGTTCGGCCGAGCCGGTAAGCCCAATGAAATGCTCGTCAAAAAAGGGAACATAATCTTTCAAGATCCTGGCAGTATCTCGCCCCGGATCGATGCTGATGAAGAGCACCTGAAGCCGCGCCTGTTCGGGGGGTGTGAGATCGCGATAGATCGCCGCTAGATTGCCCAGAGTCGTCGGGCAAATGTTTGGGCAGTGGGTAAACCCAAAGGTCATCAAAACAAATTGTCCACGCAGGCTTCCAAGCGAGAACGACCTGCCGTCCTGGTCCATCAATGTGAAATCCTGTGGCGTTTGCGCGGTGAACGCGGAGCCGAAGGTTTCGTGTTTCCCGGAGGGCCGGTCGCGCCCGAGCCACAAGGCTGCGAACGCGACCGCCGCGGTCAGGAGGGGGAGTGCGAGAAGTAACCAGCGTCTCACGGCTTGCTCGAGGCGACAGGTAATTCTATCTGTATCTCCTTATCGCCTGGTTGAAAGCGCAGCGTTAGTTTCACCTTTGCGCCAGGTTTCGGGTGTTCTTTAAGTCCCATTAACATAAGGTGATCACCATCTGGCGCGAGGATAAGACGGCCGTGAGCGGGGATAATCAGCCCATCAGTTTCCTGCATTCCCATCATCTCATGTCCCTTTTTGCCCTTTCGCGTAGTGACCATCGGCATTACCATCTGGGCGATTGAGGTCCTGCCGCCGGTTAGCCGCAGGGGTTCATCCGAATTATTTATCAATGTCATGTAAGCGACGGAATCGTCCGAGGAGGCGGGAACTCCACGAATCCAACCTTGCCCAACCGTCAGCGGCAGCTCACCCGCCGGGCTAAGGCTCAGCGGTATGGCTGCGGAAACCGTCAGCCATATTAGTCGTTTCAAATTGTTCACAGCCACTCAGCTATTCCCTTTGCTGTAGCGCTCCGCGACAAAGTCCCAGTTCACCACGTTCCACCACGCTGCGATGTATTCCGGACGACGATTCTGCCGTTTCAAGTAGTAGGCGTGTTCCCAAACGTCGATCCCTAGCAGCGGAGTCTTACCTTGCGAGATAGGGCTGTCCTGATTCGGCGTGGAGTCAATCGCCAATTCATTGCCGTCAAGAACCAGCCAGGCCCAGCCGCTCCCGAAAACATTGCCTGCTTCCTTGCTGAACTTTTCCTTGAAACCGGCGAAGCCGCCAAACTTCTGCTCAAGCGCTTTCGCCAATTTGCCCGTAGGTTCGCCGCCGCCCTTTGGTTTCATCATTTTCCAAAAGAGGGTGTGATTATAATCACCGCCTCCGTTGTTCCGCACATCTTTGCGGATTTGCTCAGGCACAGCGGCAAGATCGCGAAGTAACTCTTCTGGCGACTTCTGCGCCAGATCGGCGTGGTCTGCGAGCGCCGCGTTGAGTTTCTTCACATAGCCGGCATGATGTTTATCGTGGTGAATCTGCATCGTCCGGACATCGATGTGGGGTTCGAGCGCGTCGTATGCGTAAGGCAAGGGCGGGAGCTTGTAAGGTCCCGATCCAGTATCCGGATTCGCTTCGTGAGACGACGCTTCGGCGCCGTAACTTCGCAATGCGGGTAGACTGAAGGCTGCGCCCGTGATGAGCGCGTTTTTAATAGCTTCTCTTCGAGTGATCATTATTGGTCTTTCTTTGAGTTGTAGTGTTTCGTCTGGTCATGTAGATAAGGTTAGAACCGAATAGAAATGCCGCCGCGAATGCGGTAGTCCGGCACGACTTGGAGCGCGGTGTTGTCAATCAAAACCGGAAGATCGGCTCCGAGCTCCGCGCTGAGTTTGCCAATTGAAGCTATAAGTCGCGGACCGACGAAGACCGACGTAATGCCGGTGTCTTCCGCAGCCTGACCACGGAAGCGGTCGACATCCTTATGCTCGCCGGAAACGACGAATTGCAGGCCGGCGATGACGTGTGGGTTGCGCACAAAATAGTAGCCGGGGCCGCCGCTCCACGAGAGATCGTTGGCGAAATGATACTGATGTCGACCGTCGCCGCGCAACGTGAACTGAAGATCAGCTTCTAGAAAGGCGCTTTTGTAACGGAGCGAAGTCTGCCCGCCAATGATCGCGTCATAGGAGCCCGTGCCTAAGGTCAGGTCGTGACCGTGAATTCCGCTTTCCGGCGCGCCCTCCACCTCGACTTCATTGAACTCCTCTTTGATCCGGCTGCTATCGCCGGTGGGGAATTTCACTCCGCCGAGTAAGACGGTGGAGAACGTAAAGTCCGGCCCATGGGACACCATTTGTGGGTTCTTCGGGTCATCAAAATTCACCTCCCGGCCGCCGCCCGCCTCCGTGTGAAAAAGAACCAACCGAACGAGGAGCGAGATGTCTCCCAGGCCCGATTCCGTCCCGCGATCGATCGTAAAACCTTCCGGCCTTTCAAACTGGCGATAGATCAGCGGAATATTGAGCTGGAGCGCGAAACGCGAGTTGAAGCTATAGCCGGCGACTAACTGCGTAATGGAGCTGGCCAGATATTGGTCGGTTGGATTGGGCGCTTCGCGGCCATCGATTTGCACCGTATTGAAGTAAGTGAACTGCTCGCCCAGCGCGACGTAAAGCCGGTCGCGCCACGATTGCAGTGTTGTGCCCACCGGCTGGCCAAAGGGAGTTTCAGCGGCACTCTGCGGCAGCGCCTCTAGCTGCGGCGTATAGCAGCCGCACAAATCGCAGGCGTGCACCGGCAAGGTCATCACGGTGGCAAGCGCTCCGAAGACAAAAAGTTGTTTCCAAGTTTTCAAAGTCATTCCTCCTAAAAGAATGGGAAACGTCTGCGCATCAGAGCGCGACGATTGCCCGGGTTGGTATTGGGAAATCCTGCGGTCCGTGCACACGCACGGCGCAGCGAAGACTAACGAGCGTTAGTTACCCAAGGAACGAACGTGGAGGCGGCACTGGCGGGGCTTGAGATCGCAGAAAGCCTTGCTGTGAGAGCCCGGTGTATTCGAAGTCCGTGAACGGCGGCGGCAGAAGCACCACCCGCGGCAGACAAAGCAAATCGACCTTGGTCGTAATCGGCAGTGCCTGGGATTTTTTCTCCGATTTTTTGCCCGCGGCGACAGCGTGGCAAAGATCGCAAGGATGGTTGCCGTCGAAGGTCTTGGCCACCGCTTCGCTGAGCGGTGCATGTCGCGCATTCTCGACGAGCATAGTCGCCCAAGCAACGGATTGGAGAGCCATCCAATGGAACCCCAGTGAAAGACAGAGCGCGACTATGGTCGCGGCCCGTCCGATCGTAGAAATCACAGCAAGATGCTAGCGGCATGGCCGAGACCGGTCAAGCCGACGGAAACTCCGTGGCTTGCCTTCGGAGGTTTCATGGCGCCACCTGGCTGGTCAAGGTCGTGAAGGTGCTCTGCCAGACTTCAGCGGCCGATTGAAGATGAATTCCAAAGAGCAAAAGCCGCCCAGGCTTTACGAGAAGAAAGGCCGCTCGGCCGTCGGCGTCGGTGCCTGCGAAATCACGTTTACTGCCTCCTTCGGCAATCGCACCGAGTGCGATATTCGCCAGTGGCTTTCCATTTTCCAGTAATTGAACTTCCACTTTCTCTCCGACTTTCCACACGGTCGGATCCGTTAGTGGCACTATTTCGAGCGGCATACCGACCGGCACTTTCCACGAATCATCATCTTTAGCGTCACCGACCCGAAGAATAGTCTTGGCGCATTTCGTATAGGTTTCCTTCCAAGCAACGCGCTCTTTCCGTCGTGCCCAGATGTTCCGGACTTCCTTTGGCGCGTCGATCTCTTCGAAATACTCGATGACCTTGACATCCGAAAGTTCGAGCGACTTGGGTTTCAGCCGGACCCACGCGGTCAGAAGACCGGCTTGCGCGGGAGTCAGGCCAAAACGCAACGCACTGTTTCCGCGCGCGAGCTGCTTCAATTCCGATCGATGACCAGCCAGACGAAACTGCGCTTCCGCGACGCGCTCCGGCTTGATCGCGTAATCGAGCACGGGAAATTTCAGACCGCTCGTTAGGCCAAAATCGATCGGTTCTCCGATGGAACTCGCAAACCGGCCCGGCGCCAGCCAAGTTTCATGGGCGAGTAAACTCGCAACGCCCAAGTAGAGAAAAAGAAATGGGAGAATCGATCGTTTCATGCTTATCGCCGTCCACCTATGGCAGGTTGGTGCAACCGTTTGCTCATGATTGATGGTCCCCGGTTCGATGTCGAGACCGAGCTTTGGGTGGGCTTTTCGCTCTACTTTATAATCGCGCTAACTTGCAGGGTCTCATTTTTGCAGCCGCAACCGCGCCGACACGATAGAGCGCTTCCGAGTCAACGAGTAGGCAATAAATCAGCATAGAAACGATCGGCGCGTTGCACAATCTCGCCAATTTTCACAGGTACCGGGTTCTTGAATATTGGACCGTCGCAGGCGAAGGAATGGAATTCTCCATTCTCGCCGCAGGGATCGATTCCCGGAGGTAAAGTTCGAAGAAGTTCTTCGTCGTAGAGCCGCCCAGCAAAGCGAGATCCAAGCGACGGTTCGACGCAGGAGAGATAGCTCTTGAAACCGAGAGTGATCGCTTCATGAGCGAGTTCGGTCGTGTTGCGATTCCAGAGTGGAAAAATCGCGCACATCCCGATCTTCGCGAGATTCGCTTCGCGCCATTCGCGCAGGTCCTGCAGGAATAAGTCGCCGAAGGCAACGGTGCGGACTCCCTCGCGGTGATAAGAGAGCATCGCCTCGTTCATGAGCGTTTCGTAAACTTCGTTCGGACATCCGCCACCTGGACCAGAGGGCAAGTAGACTTTGGTCAACGGAATGCCGATCGCTTTCGCCTGCTGATCGAGAAGCGATTCTCTCACACCATGATGACTGATCCGGCGATATTTCTCGGAGACTGTCGTGAGTAGCGAAACGACTTCGTAATCGTCGCTCCGCAGCAACTCGTACAATGCCATCGCGCTGTCTTTGCCGCCGCTCCACGAGAGGACGACCGGTTCTTCAGCCGACATCGGCGAGAGTTATCCATCCCGTACCGCGATGGCCGAACGCGAAGCGATCAGGATGCAAAATTTCCGCCACGATCTCCGCGGATTCCACGAGCCGTGGTCCAGGTCGATTGAAGAAATGATGGCCGTCGATTAGATAAACTTTGCCGCTTTGGACCGCGCTCAGCGTGGGCCACGCCGGATTTTCCGCTAGTAATCCGAGATCATCGATGGTCTGCGCGATCTTAAATCCGCTGGGAAGCAGAAGGATTACATCCGGATCAGCGTCGACGAGCTGTTGCCATTCGAGCCAATGCGAATGTTGGCCGGGTTGTGCCAAAAGGCTGCGACCGCCGGCGGTCTCAATCAGTTCCGGCATCCAATTTCCGCCCGCCATCAACGGCCCGAGCCACTCGATTGCCGCGACGGTTGGGCGCGCTTCCGCTTTCGTCGCTTTTTCACGAACGACGGCCAAGCGTTGCCTGAGCGATGCGATCAATTCGTCCGCACGCGGCGAAATGCCTAACGACTCGCCGACGCGTCGGATGTCATTCCATACATCACTGAGGTCGTTAGGTTCGAGCGACACAATCGCGGGCTGCGTCCCAACCCAGGTGCAAAGCGCTTGCTCCAGATTGCGCGGAGTGACCGCGCAGACCGCGCATTGCGTCTGCGTCAGAATGAAATCCGGCTGCAACTGCCGCAGTCGCTCGGTATCGACGCGATAAACCGAGAGGCCTTCCGCCACGATCTCTTTCACGCGCTCGTCGATCGCGTAGGACGATTCGTGGACCGGAATCTTCGTCGAGCTGCAGATTGGCAATTGCTCAACGCCCGGGGGAAAATCGCACTCGTGCGATCGGCCGACAAGATGTTCGCCAAAACCGAGCGCGGCCACGATTTCGGTCGCGCTCGGCAGCAACGAAATGATGCGGGGCGGGCTCATACCTTCGCTAATCGCGGTGCTGGACCAAGCCACGGCTTCAACAACACCGCCACCAATTCATTCAAAACCGTTAGGCCAAAGAACGAGAGAAGATTAACAAACCCAACCTGCGCAATGATTGCGGGTGAAAACGTCTCGACGCCGCCGAGCAACAGCGCCGCCACAAAAAGAGTGGATTCATACACCGCGAAGCCGACCAAGAGCGCGAAGCCAAGCCGAGCGAGCGTAGGAAATGTTACCGTGCGTTTGAGCACGCGCGCAGCCGCTACTGTGGTTACGAGCGCGGTGCCGCCGATTGCCAGACCCCACAGAAATGAGTTCGGCGTTCGCGGAAAGTTCAGGAAGACAAAACCGATGAGTTGATTAAGCAGCCAAATTGCTGCCATCGCGCGGAGAGCGACTGCCAGCCGCACCGTCCCGGCCAACGCTACTGCGAGGGCAACAAACGGTGTGACGCACGAGATCACCAAACTTCCGCCGAGACCGGCGAGCGTTAGGATGACGAGCCAGGCAATCCTGGCGGCGCCTGAGGGCATTTCTGCGTTGTCATTGCGAGTTATCATTCGAGTTCTCCTTTGTTTCTTGTTTCGCTGCGGTGCTGGACTGTTTTGTATCGAAGTTCACCCGAATGCCGCCAAAGACGCCGAAGCCCGGACGCTGAAAGCCGGTAGGATCTTCATATTGGTGGCCCAACAAGTTATCGGCGCGCGCGAAAAGCGTGACGCCTTTGCCGAGGTCATACTCGGCCGCGAGGTTGACGACGAAATACGGATCGGTGTTGAGGCGCGGGATCGAGAAACTGCGATTCCCGTCCACTTGCGAGCCGACATACAGCAGAGTGGTCGAGAGTGTGAGCCGCTTGAGCGGGCGCCAAGTGGCAGTAAGGCTGGCGCGATGCTTCGGGCGACGGAGCAACTCCAGCCCTGTCGTGTCGTCGGTCGCGTCGGTATAAGTATAATCGACGCGCATTTCGAAGCGCTCTGTCAGCGTTAGTGACGCGAATACTTCGACGCCTTCCGTCGTCGCGCGTCCAACATTTTCGAGCGACGTGAAGGTTGCGTTCGGGTTGATCAGATTCGTGATCTCGTTGTGGAAATACGTCGCACCGAAACGCACGCGATCTTCAAGGAACGGCTGTTCGAACCCAAAGTCGTAACCTTCGCTTTCCTCCGGCTGCAGATTCGGATTGGCGAAGAAGTTGAACGCTGGAAAATCGACGAACAGTTGCGTGAGGCTTGGTGCTTTGAAGCCGGTGCCGTAGCTCGCTTTGAGCTTCGTCCCGATCTTCGGGACGAAATAGGCTGGCGCAATCCGCCACGTCGCTTTCCCGCCGAAGCGCTCGTTCCCGTCATAGCGCACGCTCGCGGCGGCGAACAAGTCATGCACGATTTCCGACTGCACTTCCGCGAAGCCGGCAACGTTGCCATTCTCGGCTGAGATGGGACTCTCGAGCAGTCGATCGTTTTGATCTTCGACCCCGAGCAGCAAGGTGTGCCGCTCCGCGAGAGTGATGGTCCCTTGCCAGTCGAACTTGATCCGATCGCCATGGTTGAGGTTCGGCGGCGGAAGACCGAAGCCGGTATCGGGCGCCTGAATTTCCGTCCGGTAATAGGTGTAGCCAAGCCCGGCAGTGTTCTTGAATTTGCCGTCGAAGAGCGAGAGGTGCGCCTGTCCGCGGGTGAAAAACTGCTGCGCGTTCTGCTCGCTTTGGTCGGCCGCGGGAACACTCGGGAACACGGAGAAGTCGTCACCCGTAAACTCCAAAAAGGAGTCGGTGTAGCGAGCGACTAAATTGACGCCGAACGTGTCGGTGAAATCCGCGCCGAGCCTCGTCGAAAGGGTAGTGTTTTCGTAGCTGTCGTCGTTGCGCTTCCGGCCTGGGAGCAACAAATCCACCGGTGTCACCGGCGTCTCTCCCGCGCGAAAGTGGGCGACATTAAATGCGTAGTTCAAACGCGTGGTGGAGCCGCTCACTCCCGCGGTTTGATTAAAGGTATCGAAAGAGCCGCCTTCCAGGCTTCCGGTTAATTTCGGCGGGCCGTCGCCTTTCTTGGTAATGATATTGATGACACCGCCGAGAGCGTCTGACCCGTAAAGGCTGCTCTGCGGGCCGCGCAAGACTTCGACGCGCTCGATGTCGGAGGTGAGAACTTGCCCGAAGTCAAAGACGCCGTCCTGACTTGGATCGTTGGCATCGACACCGTCAATCAGAACTTTCGTATGATTCGAGTTACTGCCCCGGGTAAAAACAGAAGTCTTGCCGCCCGGACCTCCCGTCTGCACGATATTCAGACCCGGAACAGTTTGCAGGAGGTCGGGCAGAGTGCGCCGCTGACGCTCCTGAATTTCGTCGGCCGTAATCACAGTCAACGAACTCCCGATCTGATCGATCGGAGTCGCAATTTTCGTCGCGCTCACGACGATTTCTTCCGTTTCCGACGCGCCCGGTGAAGGCGTCGGCAAAGCCACCTGCGCGAAGCCGACTGGCGACGCGCCAAACAAACCAACAATAACTACCAACCAACAGCGTGGGTATTTCCACATAACAAGTTTCCTCCATTTGTTGAGAGGCGGACTTGTCGCTAAAGCGGATCGGTCCACGGCTCTCATTCTTCCTTTTCGCGAAGAAGTTTTTTCGCGCTGCGACGCAGAAAGCCGGCCCGAACGATTTCGGGACCGCTGCGGAGCGCAGCACGAATGAGGTGGAGCGGGCAAATATTCTGGCTCCTGGCTTACGGCGTTCGCCTAACGGCTCACGCACACCTTTTTCCCGCCTTCACCCCCGGCCCGCGCCGGAGATTGGCAATGGGAAATCGTATCCAGTTACAGCAGCGCAACTGCTCCGGTTTCGCACCGGATTCCTCGCGCCGATCCACAAATTATGACTCGCAAAGAACTGTTCTCGAAATAGAGGTTAGCGAATCGACAAGCAAGAATTATTTCAGATCGCATTCGCGTGCGCGCGTGATTTGGGGTTTGAACTGCGGGAACGTTTTCCGACGTAGCCCGCACTGGAATTTCGAACCGAAAAGTGCCGCCCTCGGCGACCGAGGCGAGCTTCGGTAGTGACCTCGACCATTGCACTCCACAGATCACGGGATCGTCTGCCGCTGTCCTCGCAAAGTCTCCGAGATCGGCAGACCATCCCGACAGTCCAGCAAAAGATGCGAGACTGCGGGTTCAGGCTCCGCTCCGCCGTCGCTCCCGGCTGCCGCCCACGTCCCCCTCGGCAGCCAGCGCTCCAGACCTCCACTCCGCCTGAGTCCCGCAGACTCGCGATGGGCGCATTCGCTCAGATTGCGGATCGAGATGCCCTTTCCAGAGATACAGCAGTGATCCCTCGAGATTCGCTAGGCCTCGATACAAAGCGGATTTGCTATCAGGAGCGGCCGAAAACGACGAAGGTTTCGGCATCAAACCGGAGATCGTCGTCAGATCGAAGACCTATTTGTAATAAATCCCGAATACGCGTCCGCCATTCTCTTCCACTGTCCCCCGGACGGCCGAGCGCATTCAAGAGCGGAAATTCCTCGGCCGACCATGAATCTGAGGGCACACGATCAATTCCATGAGATACATTCCGCATACGGAAAATATAGCTCCGCGACTGCCGCTGTCGAGACCGCCAGTGAATTCGTCAACCTTTACTGGCCCCATGCCCGCACCAGCGCATTCGCGGGAAAGTCCAGAACCGGGAGGAGTACATCAGCCCGGCGGCTAGGCAAACCTGTCATCACTAGGAAAAATATCAGTGAGGTCGCACTTCAGCCGCTTCATGATTTGCTCCAGCCTTCCCAAAGTGATGCTCTGATCGCACCGTTCCAATCGATACAAAGTCGATGGCGGCAGACCCACTTTTCGCGAGAATTCGGCGAAGGTTTTATCTCCACGAGTTCGGCGCAGGAATTTGGAAAGTTGTTTGTCGAGAGAACTCGGCACCCAATCGTTTTGCCGCACCTGACGTTCCGTATGCGGAATAATTTCCGCTTCTGGAACGGAATATGCATATTATCCCGAATTATAGTAATTATGAACCCCTCGCCAAAGCTCCATATCCTGATCGTAGATGACGAAGCCGCCGTGACATTTTCCATCCGGTTTGCTTTGAAAGATTCTGGTTACTGGGTCGAAGCCGTAGCGGATGGAGAGGAAGCCCTGGCAAAGATTGCCGCTTCGACGCAGCTCTTCGATTTGGTCATCACCGACAACAATATGCCACGAGTTCCGGGGATTGAGTTGGTAGCGCGGCTGCGATCGAATGAGTTCCAAGGGAAAATTATCGTGCTTTCAGCGCACCTTTCCCCGGAAATTCGCGAGGCTTATGGCGCCATGGCCGTCGATCTAATGATGCCCAAGCCTTTTGACGTCTTTGAGCTCAGGCGAGCCATTGATTCGATGACGAGTGCAACGCCCATCGAGATGATCACGATTCGACCAATTTCCTAATCGTCACGCGGTGGGGCAAGCTTTTCTTGCGAAAAGAACCACAGCGATGCCTAACGAGGCGAGTCTATGTCACCCCGGACGGGATCAACTGCCGCTGTCCTCGCAGGCTTCGGGATCGGCAAATCATCCCGTCCTCCCACAGGAGGATGCGAGACAGAACGATCAGGCTTCACCGCGCCTCCGCTCAAGGCGGCCACCATCAATGCCGCTGGCTGGCCTACCGCTCCGGTCTTCGCCGCGCCTGAACGCTCAGACTCGCGAGCCGCATCGCAGCGGGGGCTCCGCATTGCTCGGAGCTGAAGGGGTTGAGATCGGACGCTTGCAGGGGATAAACGCAACGCCACATTCTCGGATCCTAGTTTTTTAAGCAAAAGATTGGACCATCAGCATCTTTCCGTGCGGAATCGCCGTAACATGCTGGATATACGAATCTCTAATGACTTCTGCGACGAGATCAATCCGTAGGTCCATCCTCCGCTGGGGATTCTTGATTTTCTTGCTGGCTTCGCCGACCAGCGTTTGGGCGCATTCTCAGATGGAGCAAGGAGCCGGTTTTTCCACCGGCTTTCATCATCCGCTCTCCGGTTGGGATCACTTGCTGGTGATGCTGGCAGTCGGAATCTGGGCCGCGCAAATGAGGGGACGCGCGGTCTGGATGCTTCCTCTTACGTTCGTCGGCGTGATGAGCCTCGGTGGATTGGCCGGCGCGGTGGGCGTGTCGGTGCCGGGTGTGGAGTTCATGATCTTCCTCTCCATGATCGTCTTCGCCGCGGTGGTCGTTAGGCATGTTCGGTTCAGCACCAGCGTTAGTGTGCTTTTGGTTGGCTTCTTCGCCTTTTTTCACGGGTTCGCTCACGGCCACGAAATGCCGGCGTCGGCCAGTCTGCTGTCGTTTGCTCTGGGATTTATTGTTGCCACTCTCGTGTTGCATGGCGTTGGCATCGTGATGCTGCGCGGGGGGATGATTGCGACAAGCTTTTTGTTCGGCGGAACCGCGCTGGCTCAAGATGCGGTAACCCCATCGACCGCCGAGTCCGAGCGCATCACCGTCGTCGGGCGGGCGGAAGATTTGCTCGGGAGCGCGAGCACTTCTTCGGAGGGGACAATCGGCGCGACCGAACTGGCCCAAAGACCCATCGGCCGGCGGGGCGAAGTGCTCGAGGCTGTGCCCGGGGTGATCATCACCCAGCACAGCGGAGAAGCGAAAGCCAATCAGTATTTTCTGCGCGGCTTTAATCTCGATCACGGGACCGACTTCGCGCTCACGGCGGACGGCATGCCGATCAACCTGCGGACCCACGCGCATGGCCAAGGTTATGCGGATCTGAATTTCATCATCCCCGAACTGATCGAGGGAATCGATTACAGCAAAGGTCCCTTCAATGCGCGCGTCGGGGATTTCTCTGCGGCGGGTGCGGCAGAGCTTCGCCTCGCCTCGGTCCTGCAAGGTTTCGCGACCGTGGGCATTGGCCAGGACAATTTTTATCGGTTCGTCCTAGGCGACACGATTACGACCAGCGCTACCAGCAACTTCACCGCGGCCTTCGAGCACGGGCATTACGACGGGCCGTATGTGTTGGAACAAGACTCAAACCGCTACGTCGGTTATCTACGGTACAACTGGGGCGGGAAAGAGGACCGATTCAGCCTTACGGCCATGCTTTATCATGGATCGGTGAATTCGCCCGATCAGGTACCGCAGCGGGCCATCGATCAAGGCCTGATTCCGCGCCTCGGGTCGATCGATTTCAGCGATGGCGGCGATACCCAGCGCTACAGTCTCGCCTTTGATTGGTTGCGCAACAGCTCCGCGGGCAGCACCCACTTGAATCTCTACGGGTTTTACTACGATCTCGATCTCTTTTCGAATTTCACCTATTTCCTCGACGACCCGGTGAACGGCGATCAATTCGAGCAGCGCGACCAGCGCTTCGTCTCTGGAGGCACGCTCGAGCAGACCTGGACGCCCACGCTTTTCGGGCGCGACTTCACCCAAACCTTCGGCCTGCAATTCCGGAATGATTACATCCCGCAAGTCGCCCTTTTTCACACCCGGGAGAGGAACCGCCTCAGCACCACGCGCGACGACGTGGTCGACGAAGCGAGCATCGGCCTCTTCCAGCGCAATGAAATCAAGTGGACGCCCTGGTTTCGCTCCGTCTTTGGCCTGCGCGGCGACCTCTACTTTTTCCATGTCGAGAGCAGTCTGCCGGGAAACTCCGGCGACGTGCTCGATTATATCGCGAGCCCGAAGTTGAACCTCATCTTTGGCCCCTGGGCGCAGACCGAGCTTTATCTTAACGCCGGCACCGGCTTCCACAGCAACGATGCGCGTGGCATTACCGCCACCGTGAGTCCCGCGAACGGCGAGCCAATCGGGAAGGCCGACCCACTCGTGCGCTCGAAAAGCGTCGAAGTCGGCGCCCGCACTTCCATTATTCCAAATTTGATCAGCACGGTTTCCTTTTACTATCTCGAGCTGGATTCCGAGTTGGTCTTCGTGGGCGACGCCGGCGACACCGAACCGAGTGCCGCCAGCCGCCGCCTGGGAGCGGAGTTCGCAAATTTCTACCAGCCCTTTCCCTGGCTCACGCTCGATGCCGATCTCGCCCTGACCAAAGCCCTTTTCATCGGTAATCCCGACGGCGATCGCATCCCGAATTCCATCGCCGCCGTGGTCGCTGCGGGCGTGACAGTGAACGCGCCGTGCGGATTATTCGGCAGTCTGCGCACGCGCTACTTCGGTCCGCAGCCGCTGATCGAAGACAACAGCGCGATCGGAAAATCCTCTCTCACCTTCAACGGCCGGATCGGCTGGAAATTTAAAACGTTCGAGGTCGCGCTCGACGTGCTGAATATTTTTGACGCGAAAAACGATGACATCATTTATTTCTACACCTCGCGTCTGCCCGGCGAACCGCTGGCAGGGGTGGACGATTTTCATCCGCATCCCGCGGAGCCGCGTGAGGTGCGCGTCTCGGCGACCTACAAGTTCTAACCTCAACCGCACGGCTAAATTCACCGCTAGAGCGCTAATCTGCTGGGATCGAAAAGGCTGCCAAAAGTGCATTAAGGCGACGGCTAACGAGGCGAGCGTTTGTCACTCCGGACGGGATCAACTGCCGCTGTCCTCGCAAACTCCGGGATCGGCAGATCATCCCGTCCGCTCAGAATGATGCGAGACTGAGCGATCAGGCTCCGCTGCGCCTCCGCTCACGGCGGCCACCAGTATTCCCGGCTGCCGACTGCCGCTCCGGTCTTCGCTGCGCCTGCACGCTCAGACTCGCGGGGAGCGCATCGTGCGCGGGAAAACGGAGGGCGCGTTTTCTCGAAGTAATGCGGCAGGTTACTGCACGAAGATTTCTCGCTACGAGCAAAAGCGCTCGCGTCCATCGGCAGGGCGCGTCGCGGAGGTAAAGACGAATCCGGCATAACTCGCTACGCTCGGCCTTCGGCATTTATTCCGTTTCCCTCCTGACCTCCACTCTGCGTCCCAGCGGGAGGTCGGTATCACTTTTCTGCCGGAAAAGTGTTCTTTGCAGAACCTTTGTCGGAGGTCGTCCGGTGGCTCCGGATCGGGAACGCCGGGTTTCTCACCCGGTGAAATGATACGGGGAAGCTGCAAACAGGTGCCGGTAAATCCGGCCGCTGGATGCGCTGCTCGTGTGAAATTATGCTCAAGCGAAACGGCAAACCCGTGCAGGCTCAACTCAGCCTGTTCGACTTCGCAAAGGACAATCATGAACGAACCGTATCTGACTCAGTATGGGCGCATGGCCGAGCGTCATTGGCGGGAGTTTCGGCCGACGATGGTGCGCGGCTTGGAAGCACAGGGACGACTCATGGAGACGCTCTTCGAGGCGCAGGAGACCACCAAAACGGAAATGGAGAATCTGCGAACGGAGTTTCGCCGGCAAGGATTGACGGAACAACAGGCGCACGACCAGGCGTGGGAGATCGTGAGGACGAGATATATTCTCCTGGAGCCGGAAGAAACGGACACCGGCAGCAGCGGCTAAACTCTCGCAATCATCGCATCCGGGCGGAGGATCGAGTCGGACAGGGCTCGCTAAAGCAGAAGTGCCGCGACAACTTTGCGGCGATTGAACTGGTGCAGCGGCTCGATGCGGAGGACCGCGCTGCGACCGATGAGGAGAAGCAGGTGCTCGCGAGATACGTCGGCTGGGGTGGTCTGCCGCAAGTCTTCGCCTGGCATGCGGATGAAAGCTGGCAAGCCGAGCGGCGCCGTCTGAATGAGCTGCTGACGCCGAAGGAATTCGAGTCCGCGCGGGCTTCCACGCTTAACGCGCATTTCACATCGCCGGTGGTCGTCTCGGCAATCTACGAAGCCGTTCAACGACTTGGTTTCGAGGGCGGCCGCGTGCTGGAACCGGCGGCGGGCATCGGGAATTTTTTCGGTTTGATGCCGAATGAGATCGCATCGCGTTCACGACTTATCGGTATCGAGCTTGATCCGACGAGCGCCGCAATCGCGCGCCGATTGTATCCCGACGCAGACATCCGCAATCAAGCGTTTGAAGAAACGACGCTCGTGGATCGCTCGTTCGATCTCTCGATTTCCAATGTGCCGTTCGGCGATTACAAGCCATTCGACGAGGCCTTTGCTCGGCAGAACTTTTTAATCCACGACTACTTCTTCGCGAAGGCGATCGAGAAGGTCAGGCCCGGCGGGTTGCTAATCTTCATCACGTCGAAAGGGACGCTGGACAAGCAGAACTCCACGCTTCGACATCACCTTTCCGGCGAGGCGGACCTTATCGGCGCAATTCGGCTGCCGAACACGGCATTCAAGGAGAATGCGAACACGGAAGTCACCACCGACATCGTTTTTCTCCGCCGCCTCGCGCAAGGCGAGACGCCGGCCGGGCCGGCGTGGATCGGTCTCCAGGAGCATCTGAACGCCGACGGGCGGGCGTTCCAGATCAACGAATATTTCGCCGCGCATCCAGAAATGATGCTCGGCGTCATGCGCAATGAAGGCACGATGTATCGCGGCAACGAAGCCGCGCTTGTTTCGGACGGCCTCGATCTCGGTGAGGCGTTGCGTGGAGCGATCGCGAAGCTGCCCCGCGGCATCTACCAAGCCCCCGAGTTATCCCAGCCGCTCACGGCGCGTGAATTGATCCTGGCGCCGGACCACGTGAAGCAGAACGCCTTCGTCGTCCAGGAAGATGGCTCGCTGGCCGTGCGTGAAGGCGATTCGCTGTCCGTCCTCACCAAAATGCCGGCGCAGACAGCGCGACGGATTCGCGGGATGATCCGCGTGCGGGACGCGGTTCGCGAAGCGCTGCGCACGCAGATCGAGGAAAGCGACGATGCCATCGTCATCGCCGCACGGCGCCAGCTCAATCTTCACTACGACCAGTTTGTTTCCCGCTTCGGAGCGATTAACGGATCGGCCAATGTCCGGGCGTTCGACGGCGATCCGGACCTGCCACTGTTGCGCTCACTTGAGGATTACAACGCGGAGACACAGCGCGCGCAAAAGGCCGCGATCTTCCGCGAGCGCACGATCCAACAAGCGCGACCGCTGCTCGCCGCGGAGACTCCGCGTGATGCCCTCATTCTTTCGCTCAACGCGACCGGGCGCATGGACCTGGAGCACATGGAACGGCTTCTCAGTCGTCCGCCCGAGGAGTTTCTGCCCGAGCTGAAAGGACTCATCTATCGCAACCCGCAAACCGAGCAGTGGGAGACCGACGACCAATATCTCTCCGGCGACGTGCGCGCAAAGCTACGCGACGCGCAAGCAGCGGCGATGGCCGATCCGGCTTATCAAGAAAACATCGCCGCGCTGGAAGCGGTGCAGCCCGCGGACCTCACCGCGAGCGAGATCGACGCCCGGCTCGGCGCGGTGTGGATCCCGGCGGATGACATTCAGACGTTCGCGAATGACCTGCTCATCACCCAAGGCGTGACCGTGAGCCACGCGCCGCAGATTGGCACATGGTTCGTGCGGGCCGACTATTCGGCCAAGTCATCGGTGGCGAATACGACCGACTGGGGCACCAGCCGCTACACAGCGCTCGACCTCATCCAGGACGCGCTGAATCTCAAGACACCGACGGTCTATGATCCCGATCCAGCCAGCGACGGCCGCATCATCAACGTGCAGGAAACCGAGGCCGCGCGGGACAAGCTCGAGAAGATCAAAGAGCGCTTCAAGACATGGCTCTGGCAGGACGACGAACGGCGCGAACGCCTCTGCCGAAAATACAACGCGGAGTTTAACAACATCCGCCTGCGCATCTTCAACGGCAGCCATCTCACACTGCCGGGCAGCAATCCGCTCATCCAACTTCGCGAGCACCAAAAGAACGCCGTCTGGCGGATCGTGCAGAGCGACAACACGCTGCTCGCGCATGCAGTTGGGGCCGGAAAAACTTACGCGGCAGCGGCTGCCGCGATTGAATGCAAACGGCTGGGGCGGGCGACGAAGCCGATGTTCGCGGTGCCGAACCACATGCTGGAACAATTCTCGACCGAGCTGCTCACGCTCTACCCGACGGCGAACATCCTCGTCGCCGGCAAGAAAGATTTCGAGGCTTCGCGGCGGACGCGGCTTTTCAGCCGCATCGCGACAGGGAATTGGGATGCGGTGATCGTAACGCACGCAAGCTTCGAGAAAATTCCGGTGTCGCTGAAGAACCGGCAGAAGTTCATCGGATCGCAGATCAAGGAGATCGAGCAGGCGATCATCGAACAGAAGCGCGAAGAGCGCGGCACGCGCCTCGTGAAAGAGCTGGAGAAGGTGAAGAAACGGCTCGAAACGAAACTCAAGAGCCTCTCCGCCGAACACAAGAAGGACAACACGCTGACCTTCGAGGAACTCGGGATCGACATGCTGCTGGTCGATGAAGCGCAAAAGTTCAAGAACCTCTTCTACGTCACGAAAATGACGCGCGTTGCCGGCCTCCCTCAGACGGCATCCGAGCGCGCCTTCGACCTGTTTCTCAAGGTCCAACACATTCAGGAAAAGAAGCGCGGAGGTGGGGTTGTCTTCGCGACGGGCACGCCGATTTCCAACACGATGGCGGAGATGTTCACCATGCAGCGTTATCTCCAAATGCACGACCTGCGCCGAAACATGCTCCAGCACTTCGACTCGTGGGCGGCGACTTTCGGCGAGACGGTCACGACGATGGAACTCAGTCCGAACGGTAGCGGCTACCGCTTACAGAGTCGCTTTGCTCGGTTCGTGAACGTGCCCGAGCTCATGCAGCAATTCCGCCAGACCGCGGACGTGCAGACCGCGGAGATGCTGCAACTGCCGGTGCCGAAACTCCGCGAGGGGAAACAAGTGACGATCAGCGCGCCCGGCACGCCGGAGCTAAAGGAGTTCGTCGATCAACTTGTGAAACGAACCGAGCGGATCAAGAACGGCCAGATCGATCCGCGCGAAGACAACATGCTCAAGATCACGAGTGAAGGGCGCAAAGCCGCGCTCGACTTGCGCCTGATGCTGCCGCACGTCCGCGACAATCCCGATTCCAAAACAAACCGCGCGGTGGAGATGGTCCATCAGATCTGGCTCGACTCGACGCCGGTTCGCGGGACGCAGATGATCTTCTGCGACCTCTCGACACCCACCGGTAACCGCTCGCACTTCTCCGTCTATACCGACGTGCGCGAGAAGCTCATGGCGGGCGGCATTCCGAGTGAACAGATCGCCTTCATCCAGGACTACAACGACGACGCCGCGAAAGCCGCGCTCTTGAAGTCGGTGCGCGAAGGAACGGTCCGCGTCCTGATCGGCAGCACGCCGAAGATGGGCGAGGGGACGAACGTCCAGCGCCGCCTCATCGCTCTCCATCACCTCGACGCGCCTTGGCGTCCGGCCGACATCGAGCAGCGCGAAGGCCGCATTCTTCGTCAAGGCAACGAGAACGAATTCGTCAGTATCTATCGCTACGTCACCGAAGGGTCGTTTGATGCCTACATGTGGCAAACCTTGGAAAGCAAAGCCCGCTTCATCGCGCAAGTGATGAACGGCGATGCGACCATCCGACGCGCCGAGGACGTGGACGCCGCCGCCCTCACCTATGCCGAAGTGAAAGCCATAGCTTCGGGCAATCCGCTCGTCATCGAAAAAGCTTCCGTTGATGCCGAAGTCATCCGTCTGAGCCGACTCAAGAAGCAGCACCTCGACAGCCAGTATCAGCTTCGCTACCGAATCAAATCCTTCGCTGAGAGTGCCCATATGTGCCGTCGGGAGATCGCGAACATGCACGCCGACTTGAAGACGCGCCTACCGACTCAAGGCGACCAGTTTTCGATGCGGTTCCGCAACGAAAGCTTCGCCGACCGTACCAAAGCCGGTCGAACCATAATCTTCGCCGCCGCCGCTTTGAAGCCCTTCCAGACCACCAAACCGATCGGTATGATCGGCGGCTTCCCCATCGCGATTCAAAAGCTGGAAGAGCGCGCCAACATCCTCATCCAAGGGAAGAACACCTACACCGCCAACATCAGTGAAACCCCACTCGGCACCATCTCATCGCTGGAGCACGCGCTCACTCATCTCGACCAACGTCTTATCGAACTCAGCGCCGACCTCGCCGACATGGAGCGCAAACAGACCGACCTGACCAAGCACATCGACCAGCCCTTCGAGTATTCGGAGCAAATCGAAGCCGCGACCAAGCGACAGGCGGAGATTTTCGAGGCTCTCGACATCACGAAGAACCAAGCCTCCGCGAAGCTCTCCGACTCTACGGAGCAGGAAGGAGAAGAGATCCAGGCGCAGGTGAAAACGCCAACGCATTGCAAGCCGAAGATTGCGCACTCCACAATTGCTTTATAACGCTGCGATGTGCCGGCAAATCCTCATTCCATCACCCCGGTGGCCAAAGAATAGGCGCTATCCTATTCATCTTCCGCATCTCCGAGTGTGAGCAACGTCAGGACAACGCCGAACCTAGGAAGAAACACAGATTGTTCACTTACACCGAATTCGACGCCGGCCGGTCGTTCGGGAAACCAAGCGTCCGTTGGTACGTCCTCTACCTCCTCTTCTGCCACCGAGCCATCGAAAGCATTCCAGGCTAAACTCGCTTGCGACAACGGTTGGCCTCTGCGCAGCCACACCCCAAAACGATCGCCCTTTGGAATCCACCAACTCACCCGTCGTCCCTTCGAAGCGACGAGAATGCACTCTTGTTTGGTGAGGTGGACCACACGAATTCCCGCGGCGGTGAGTGACACTTGGAATTCGTCAGCGATCGACTTCACCAACTCTAATGACGGGCTCGCTGTTTCGCAGCGAGGCCGAACATGGGAGGTTGGCATCAGCAATTCTGCTGCGAAGGTGTTCGCCTCGGCTTCCTGCGGACTTTTTTTGTAGTCGCGAAGATTAGCCGATGAGCACACGAACCATTGGCTTTCTTCGTGTAACTCCCAATGCCCAAGCTCGTGCGCAATGCTGAACCGGCGACGTCCCATTTCACCGATGCCCGCGCGAACACGGATGGTCCCTCGGTTACCTTTACGAACTATTCGGGCTTCGCTTCCCTCGAGTCTGCCTGGAGAGACGACGACGCCCCGATCCCAGGCAATGTCTTCAAGAGCCATCTTCGCGGGATGCAGAAAACCGTATCGCTTCGAGAGCTTGAACGCAGCGGCTTTCGCGCGACTCAGATCAGCTGGACGAACTGGAGGAGTCATCTCTTTCGAACTCGTCCAACAAGGTAAGGTCTTCGAGCATTGTTCTTAGATCTTCGTCTGTTGCCTCTTCAAAGTTGCGCCACGCCACCGCGGCTTCAGGCCGATTGCTGAAAACTTCCTCAACAAACTCCCGAACTTGCGTTCGCACATCGCCGACATCAGGCAAACGCTCACGCAATTTGATCAGGCGCTCCGTGAACAACTGACGTCTCATCCGTGCCTTCGCGAGAACTACGCGCCCTTCAGCCTCGGACAGTACGCTACCATATCGCTTTTTTAGCCTCTCTATATCGACGCTTGCTGCACGTAACTCAGAGACGATTTGTTTCTGCTGCAAATCGTCGGTCTCGGGCTCGTATAGAAACTGAGCAAGCGCTCGTACCGCGTCAGTCGCTGGGGTTTGCTGTGGTCGGTCAGGCATAGGTTAGCGTGTCTTGAATGGGTTCGATTGAGAGTGCTTTTCCCGAAATTGTGGCAGGATTCGGTCGAGACGCTTTTTCGCCTGCGTGATCGCGTTGACATCGACGCCGAGTTTTGCCGCGATTTCTGCGCGCCGGCTAATTCCATCCCATTCACATCCGAGAATCTTCGGCAATAACGGGTCACCTTTCACTTCATCCAGCAGGGCAAAAAACAGCCGCTCGTTCTCCGCTTCGTCGTCGGAGGAGGTTTGGAACGTCTCCTTTGGCAGGCTTCGATGGTCGCGCTTTCGGTCCAGGAAGTCGCTTACAGACTCGCCCTCCGCCGGGTGCGGTTCGCGTTCGCGCGCGTTCTCGGCTCGTTCGACTAAATGGCTCGCTTTGCTGTCGATGATGTCGCGGAGAAACTTCATCAGGTCGGGATCTTTTTGCTGGTCCCATGATCGACCGCCTTGATTCGGGTCTCCGATCAACACGGCTTCGATCGCGGATATCGCGAGGTCTTCCGCCTGAACCCCGCCCGGAATTTTTCCGTCCCAAACTCCGCGCCACCATTTTTGGCCCAGCTTTCCCAACGCGTAGTGCGTCAACCGTTCCAGGAATTCCGGCGTAACGGTTTCCCTCACCCGCTCGAGCGTCTCCGGGTTGGCGGCAAGGGTAGGGTCCATGGTCAGCAAGCATATGTTTACTCTAATGCCGGCCGGGAACCCAGATTTTCCGCGCAGTTTGTTGACCTCGCCACGCTTTGTTAAACCCGCAGCAAAAAAAGTCGCGGCTTCGCGGAAATTTCGCATTCCTTCGCGGCATTAGAAGAAAAGGCCCGAATGATACCCACAGAAAATCCTCAGCCCAGCTCCGCCGCCCACGATTGCGTGGACGTTATCGAAGGCTTGGTCAACCAAGCATACGATAAAGCAAAGTGGTGGGCGGGTTCGGCGATTGGTTTGCGGGCTGCGCTTTTCGTCGCGGGCGTCGTCGCGATCTTTCTCGCCGAGTTCACGCTGAGCTATCCTTGGATTGCGCTGCCGGTGGCTTTGGTGGCAGCGCTCATTTCTGGGCGTGCGTCCAAGTTCAAAGGGATGGCAGAGCGCGCGAAGCGGCAGCACGAATACCTTGCCGGATTCGGCGTCGTGCCATCGCGCGGAATGCTCGCTGATCTTCGAGTTAGCCTCGGCAGGGAACTTCCGCCTGAGACTGATCGCCTATTGCGCAAGGGTATCACTTACTCCAGCGGCAAGCCTCCTGGCGCCGAGCGTGTCTTGGAAAACCTGTGCGAGAGCGCGTGGTTCACGAAGCACCTCGCTGATTGGTGCGCGCGCGCTTTACGAGCGTTATTTGTGGGAACGGTCGGGATTGCCGTCGCCCTCCTGTTGCTCAGCGCCACTTCGCTGTCCGGCACTCCAGTCGGGATCGTTGCCGCAAAGTTCGTCGCTGCGACGCTGATCTTCCTGATTTCGATCGGCACGCTCCGCTCATGGCTTGCTTATGCGGCGCTGAGCCAGAAGGCTGGCGATGTTGACATCGAAGCGGGCCGGTTGCTGACCACCGGTGATTCCGACGCCTTCGAGTCGCAGCGGCTCCTTGCCGAATACCAACTTGCCAGAGCTTCCGCACCACTCGTGCCGACATGGGTGTGGCGGCTTCGCCGCGACTTTATGAACCAGAATTGGGCAATCAAAAATCCGCACGCCTGAACCACAACAATGCAAACCTTCGACTTCCTCGCGCCTGAAATTACCCAAAGCGACATCGCTGCTTTCGCAGCAGACAAAGTGAACCTTAGGAGTGAGCGCGCCAACCAGTACCGAGAGCAGGTCCGCAATCTGCGCGATCATCTTGATCGGTACATCTCCGAACACCCTGACATGGGTCTGGCGAAGATGATTCTTTCCGGCAGCCTGGCGAAGAGCACCGCGCTGCGAACAATCAATGACATCGACGTGGGTCTCTACGTGAAGGGCGAATCCGCCCCGCACGATCTCGGCAAGCTGCTCGAATGGTTGGTGGGCCGTCTTCGCACCACTTACCACCAAATTTCACCCGAGAACATCCATGTCGATGGTCCTTGTGTGGTGATTTCTTTCAGCACCGGCCTGGATGTGGAGATCGCTCCGATTCTCTACGAAGGCGATCCGCAATGGAGGGGCTATCTTTTCGACCGTTTCTCCAGTGCGAAGGTGTTGACCAGCATCCCCCTGCATATCGACTTCCTGCGTAAACGAAAGTCGGCGCAGCCGCAGCATTTCGTGCAAGTCATTCGCCTGCTGAAATGGTGGATGCGCGAGCGGGGGAAGGACACCCATGGATTCGGCATCCGCCCGTTTCTCGTGGAACTAATTACCGCAAAGCTTGCCGATAATGGATGCAAGTTCGGCGACTACCATATGGGCCTGGAGCACTTCTTTTTGTATGTGCAAAGGACAGGGCTGAAGGAACGAATCGCGTTCCGCGACAACTATCCTGCCTCAGCGCTGCCGACGAGCTCGACCGGGGCGGTGGAAATTTTTGATCCCGTAAATGCCGAGAACAACGTCGCGTCGAACGTGTCGGAAGCCACCCGGCGCACGTTCGTCGAACTCGCCGAAAAAGCGCTCGATGCTCTCAGCTACGCGCGCACCTGTCAGACCAAGGGAGATGCGCTCGAATGCTGGCGTGAGGTGATGGGAGCCACTTTCAACGCATAACTTACTATGAGCTTCACCATGACCCGCACGACCAGTGAGTCTTTCACGCTCACTCACGCCAAGTACCTCGCCTCCAAAGTCACTGCAGATATGGTGCGTTGTCAGCAGAACTACGGACGCCCCAGTCAGGGTGACATCAACAACTACGGAACTGAATTGGCCCTTCTCCTTCGCGACGGCTACGTCGCGGCATACGAGTTTGGTTTCGCGCAGGACGACCAGCGCATTCTCTCGTGGCGTTACCTCGTGGATATCTCTGGCCTCAGCTCTACCGATGATCGGCCCGGTCGGATCGTGTCCGGCGTCGCTGTCGCCAGCGCATCATACTTCAACCAGTTGACCTTCTCAGGCACTTGGTTAGCGCTGTCGCAGGGCGAGCGTGAACGCATTTCCACAGGGCTACCGATCCAGCGTGTCACGAAAGAAGGCCCGAAAGATGGCCGCGGATATTGGGCTAGCGATCTCAACTACTCCGCGAGCGGAGTTTCGCTCGGGCGGCGCACCTTTCGGCCTTTCTAATTATGACGCCTGGCCTCTTCGACGACATTGTTAGTTTCCCCGATTCAGACATGCACGAGCGCTACCAAGCACTCGTCGGCTTGGATGAAATGAAGGAGCGGATCGAGAAGGAAGCAGAGGCACTGCTGCGTCCAGATCTTCTCGAGAAATGGAGCAAAGATAAACACGGCAGCCGGCTCGCCGCACTCGACCTCGTCTGCCGCAGACCGCCTCTCTTCATTTTCGCGGGCGATGTGGGAACGGGAAAGACCGAACTCGCGACAACGTTTGGCGATCGGCTGGCGCGCACGGCGCACCTCTCCGTAGAGTTGTTCCCGCTGAGTCTCCGTGCGCGCGGGAGTGGAGCCGTTGGTGAGATGACTCGCTTGATATCGGATGCCTTCCGAGCTGTGAAAACCCACTGCCCAAAGAACGCTAACGGAAAGAAGCCGTCTTCTGCCGTGATTCTGCTCATTGATGAAGCCGATGCGCTCGCGCAATCTCGCGAGCTCGCACAGATGCACCACGAGGATCGCGCGGGCGTCAATGCTTTGATCCGAGGCATCGACGACATCGCAGCCGCGAAGTTGCCGTGTCTTACAATCATGTGTTCGAACCGGCTGAATGCGCTCGACCCCGCAGTGCGGCGAAGAGCGGCCGCCGTGTTCGAGTTTAATAGGCCGACGCTTGAGTTTCGGCAACGGCTCCTCACCACACAACTTGCGGGCACCCATCTCACGAAGGCGGACATAGAGGCAATCGCTAGTGAACTCGGCGAAGCAAAAAACCGCAAATACGGCTATACGTTTTCGGATATAACGCAGCGCTTCATCCCCTCCCTTGTTCTCTCCGCATATCCATCTCGGAAGATTTCGCGCGACTTGGCGTTGCAGATCATCGAAACAACACCGCCGACTCCTCCTTTCAAAGAGGGGTGATTTACTGCCCAGGTCCCAGGGTGTCGCGCTCGTGCAATAATTTTGCGCCAAAGGTTGAAGCGGGCGCAGATTCGGGCACGATGGCCGCGGGATGCCGACGCTAAACTGGATTGGGAAAGAGGCGGTGGTGAATTATCACCAGCGCGTTCCTTTTCATTTGCTGAAGGACGTTCCCGAACTCGCGTGTGGCGAGCCGGGCGACGGAAATCTAATTGTCGAGGGGGACAATCTCGTCGCGCTGAAAGCGCTGCTGCCCTATTACGCCGGGCAGGTGAAGTGCATCTACATCGATCCGCCGTACAACACGGGCAACGAGGGATGGGCCTACAACGACAACGTGAACAGTCCCGTCATTCGCGAGTGGCTCGGGCAGGTCGTCGGCAAAGAAGGCGAGACGCTCGACCGACACGACCGCTGGCTTTGCATGATGTATCCGCGGCTCGCCGTGCTAAAACGCTTCCTTCGCCCAGACGGTTCTATTTGGGTTTCGATGGACGACTCCGAGATCGCGCTTTTGCGCGTCCTGATGGATAACATCTTCGGCCGAGAGAACTTTATCGCGACCATCGTGTGGCAGAAACGCTACTCGCGCGAGAACCGCGAGGCGATAGGCGATGTGCATGAGTATTTGCTTGTGTACGCGGCCGATCCCGAGCGCTTTAAAGCGACACGGAATCGAGTGGCCTTGTCTGAACAGCAGGCGAAAATCTACAAGAATCCGGGCAAGGCCAAACGGGATCGCTGGCGCGGCGTTCCAATGACGGCACAAGGATGGCGACCGAATCAGATGTATGAAATCGTCACGCCTGCAGGTGTGGTGCATCGGCCGCCCGAAGGTCGTTGTTGGTCCATGATTGAGCCCGAGTTCAAGAAGTTGTTAGCAAAAGACCGCATATATTTCGGAAAGGACGACAAGGCGCAGCCGAGTGTCATTCGGTTTTTAGACGAGGTTGAAGGATTCGTGCCTTGGACTTGGTGGCCGCACGATGAAGTTGGCCACACAGACGAAGCGCGAAAGGAGATTCAGCAGCTGTTCGGAACACAGACCGCCTTCGACACCCCAAAGCCGACCCGACTGCTGGAGCGGGTGCTGGAGATCGCGACGAACCCCGGGGACATTGTTCTCGATTCATTCGTCGGTTCCGGCACAACCGGACACGCCGTGCTCAAGCTGAATCATCGCAATCGCGACAAAGAACCGCGACGGTTTCTCGTCGTAGAGGAGGATTCGAAAATCGCTCGGGAAGTCACGGCCGCGAGACTGCGTCGGGCAGCAGAGGGCTACAGCGTCGCTAAAGGCGGAACGATCGAACCGCTCGGCGGAAGTTTTCGGTATTGCCAGCTCGGAGAACCGCTCTTCGATGAGACGGGCAAGATCCGCGAGACGGTGAGTTTGGTGAACTCGCCCGGCACGTTTATTTCACGGAAACCGGCGAGCCGCTGCCACGCGAACGCGTCTCCTCCAAGTCGCCATTTCTCGGCGAGCGCCGCGGGGTCGGCGTGTACCTGCTCTACAACGGTATTCTCACCGACAGAAAAGCGAACGGCGGGAATGTCCTCACTCGTGCAGTGCTTGCGCAATTGCCGCCGTTCGATGGAACGAAAGTCGTTTACTGCGCGGGATCGCTTCTGGGGCCGGATCGGCTCGCGGCCGAGCGAATCGTGGTCCGCCAGACGCCGTACGAGATCAAAGTCTCATGAAGAGGAGGAACGACCGATGATCGCATTAAAGGATTATCAGCATCGGGTGCTGGATTCCCTGCGCGAATTTTTCAGGCTTGCTGCCCGCCAGCAAGATCCTGGGCCGGCGTTCGCCGAAGTCAGTGGCCAGACGTTCGGTATCCCGATGCCATACGTTCCGGTGTCCGTCGCCGGTCTGGAGGCGCGAATGCCGTATGTCTGTCTGCGCGTGCCGACTGGCGGAGGCAAGACATTGCTCGCGTGCTACGCCGCCGGGTTGGCAATGCACGAATTCATGCGAGCAGAGCGCGCGGTGGTGTTGTGGCTTGTTCCGAGTAACACCATCCTCAATCAGACTGCTGACGCGCTCCGGGATGCGCGACATCCTTATCGGCGTGCGCTGGAGATGGCCTGCGGCGCAGTGGAAGTAGTAACCATCGAAGAGGCCTTGCGGCTTTCGCGTGCGGCCGTGGATGGGCAGACGGTCGTGATCGTGGCCACGATCCAAGCGTTTCGTGTCGAGGATACGACCGGGCGAAAGGTGTACGAGCAGAACGGCGCTTTCGCTGAGCACCTGCTGAATTTGCCTAACGAGCGGCTGGCCGACTTGTTTCCCGGCGCAGACGGCAAACCGAAGCCGTCGCTGGTAAACATGCTGAGGCTGCGGCGCCCGATCGTGATCGTGGATGAGGCGCACAATGCCCGGACCGACTTGTCATTCGCCACGCTCGGCAATGTGCTGCCGTCTTGCATCGTTGAGTTTACCGCGACGCCCGCGCGAACGAAGCATCCGTCGAATGTGCTCCATCATGTTTCGGCGGCTGAACTGAAGGCGGCGGAGATGATCAAGTTGCCGCTGCGCGTAGTGACGCGGCACATCAGTCAGCGCGATCAGTTGCTGGCGGAGGCGATCACTTTGCGCGCCGATCTGGAAAAGCTCGCGGCGGCGGAAGGACAGGCGACTGGCAAATACCTCCGCCCGATCGCACTGCTGCAAGCGGAGCGGGTGGACGCGTGTGAGCCGCTCCGAGAGCGGCTCGTGAGCGACTTCGGAATCAGCAAAGACGAAGTCAAGATTTCGACCGGAAAGCTCGATGAGCTCCGAAGCATCTCCGACATTTCATCGCCGAAGAATCCGGTGCGGTTCATCATCACGGTCGAGAAACTGCGAGAGGGCTGGGACTGCCCCTTCGCCTATGTGCTCTGTAGTTTGAAAGAGACGCGATCCGCAACCGCGATCGAGCAAATCGTCGGGCGCATTCTACGTCTGCCAGGAGCGCAGTTGAAGCAGCATCCGGATCTGAATTGCGCATACGCATTCTCTGTTTCGGATTCGATCACTGAGGTCCTGACCGAGTTGCGCGAAGCGCTGGAGAGCAACGGTTTTACGATGGCCGAAGCCGCACGGCTCATCATTCCCGTTCCGCAAGGCACGCTCCCGCTGGGCGTTCAGCCGAAGACGGTTCATCTCGCGCCGGCCGAGATCGACTCTGCGGTTGTGGATGTGCAAGTCGCTGCGCTGGCCGGCAAGGCGCGCATCGATGCGGGCAAAGGCGAGATCACGGTTTTTGTTCCACTCGACGAGGATGAGACGGAGAAGCTGACGAGCTGCGTCAAAACACCGGAGGCCAAGGCAAAGGTCGAAGAAATTGTCGCGATCGTGCGCGATGCGGAGAAAGCTTTCGGCGGCAGCGGCAAAACGCGACAGCCTTCGCCATACGAGCTGCAGCTCGACTTCATTATCCCGCTATTGTGCGTCCGCGAGAACGGTTCGCTGTTTGAGTTCGAAAGCACTTTCTTGCTCGAACATCCCTGGAAGTTGAGTTCGAAGGACGCCTCCCTATCGCCCACTTACAACCCGCTGACGCGGCCGACTGGAAAAGCCGGCGTTGTCGATATAGCAGCCACGGGAAAGATCGAGACCAGCATCGTCGCTGAAAACCCCGGCGCCGATTTCGTAGCAAAGCTGCATCAAAATGTTCTCGCGCTGGGCGCCGATGGAGACTGGACGATAGAGAAGCTCGTCGGCTGGATGGATCGGCAAATCGATCACCGCGACATACCGGCTGGTGAATCAGCCGAGTTTCTGCGGAAGGTGATCCGTGGTCTGATGTCCGCCTTCAACATCGCCGACGTGAGCACGCTCGCACTCGACCGCTTCCGGTTACGCGAAGAAGTCGAAGCGCGGATTCAAGAGCATCGGGAGAGCGAGCGCAAAGCATCGTTCCAAAGCTTCCTCCTTCCCGAATCGCAGCTCACCGTGAGCGCCGACCGAGCGCTAAATCTCAAGACGATGACTTACGAGCCGAGCTGGCTGTACGAAGGCGGTTTTCTGTTCAAGAAACACTACTTCGGACCGAAGCCCGGCGAGCTGCGAGGCGTGACACCCGGCGGAAACGTGCCGGAAGAGTTCGAATGCGCACAATTCATTGATGGCCTACAGGGCGTGCAATTTTGGGTTCGCAATCTGGCTCGACGATCTACATCGTTCCGCCTACAGACCTCGCGCGACTGGTTCTATCCAGATTTCATGTGCCAACTTAACGATGGACGAGTGGTCGCCGTGGAATACAAAGGCAGACACCTCTACGAATCCGCTGACTCGCAGGACAAACGCGCGGTTGGCGAGGTGTGGGCATCGCGAAGCAACGGTCAGTGCTTATTCGTCATGCCATCGGAGGGTGACTTTTCCTCGATCGCCGCGGTTGCTGGGTGACGCAGGGATCGCTCCTCTGAGTGCGGGAACCCTCGGTACAATACGACTTTACGAAACCAATCCAGGCAAAATGGCAGTCGCAACTCATCGCGCATGAAAGCTGAGACCGAGGTGGCGTACAAGTATTTGAATGGGCATTACGCGCTCGAAATGTTGCGAACTCTCGAGCTAAAGATAACGCCTCCAAATCAATTCAACGACCCGTTCGAATTTACGCCACACGTCGTGTGTGCTTCACCCGAACGAGAGGCGAAACACCTACTGAAGAGGAAGGGTGAACTGAAGGAAATGTACGAACAGGAGAAGGGGCTCCTAATGTTCAGCGGCAACTTCCGAGAGTATCGCGAAAAGATCAAAAGAATGCGTCCGGCGTTGCTGGCGGGTGTGAAGAAAGAAATGCCGAAAGCGAGTGCACGTCTACAGCGCGATTATCTTGACGGGATAAGTACGGCCGTCGGCGTTCTCAGTCTCTCGGCGAGAGCCGACTCAATAGTCATGTGGGGCCATTATGCTGATCGCCATCGCGGAGTCGTTATCGGTTTCGATACCTCTTGGGAAGTTTTCCAGACCGGTAAGGGATTACGCTCCGTCCAATACAGTCGCGAACGACTAACATGGGATTCCAGTTGGAAACGCGGCAGTGCAGCCGAGAAAACTTACGTTGAACAAATGGTGCGACACAAGAACGACGAGTGGGCGTATGAGCGAGAACTTCGACAGTTATTCCAGTTAGCCGGACTGCGGCGCAGGCGGCTTGATGATGGGAGCACCGGATATTTTCTATCGGTGCCAGCACCTGTAATCGTCAGGGTAATCTTAGGAAGCCGCTGTCCATCCGACGTCCAAGATGAAGTGCGTCGCGTTCTGCAAGAACCGCGCTGGTCACACATTGCGCCGCCGAAGCGGGCAACACTTCACCAGACGGATTTCGCGATTCAAGTTAAGTGAATTTCAGTGCATCACCCGTGCAGCCACCACTTGCTCGGCCGTGGCAGCGTTTGGTAATTCTCTACCAAGTCAGCAACATTTGATACGATCGAACGCGTAATACTGGCGAGCCAACCCATATGGAAATGAATCAAGCGCCGGCTCAGGTCCGGCTCGTCAGGATCGTGGCGATTCACATAACTGACATCCGCCTCTAATCGCGTCGCAAAGTGGCTCGCCGCATCGTCCGACAGTTTGTACTCATGTGCGAGGTTTGAACGAACGTGCTTGTAAAAGATGGCAGGATATGAGTGCTCCCTCAGTTGTTTCACGGTCAAGCCAATGGGTAATTTCACCAGCTCCGCTTCTCGCATATCAACATCGACGCCACGCAGCACCAACGTGCTATGACCGAGCCCGAACATTTTCGGGCGAGCGCCTTCTAATATCTTTGCTTCCTTTGCCCGGCCGCTTCGCCTCAAAAATTGCCTTAAGAAGGGCACGCTGATGAAAGCCGGTCGCAGTTGTTTATCGCAGTAGCCCGCCCAAAGTTCGACGAAGCGGACTCGGTCAATACGATCATTCCCAGGCCAAAGTTCTGCTGCGATTCCGCTGATGAGGGCAGACAGCAAGACACAGCCGTCTGAGTATGACCCGTTGCATTCGCCGTCATTCAACATGACAGCTGTTGCGATTTTCCGTTCAACGAACTTTGACCAGTTACTCAAACTGCTGTGGACACTCGGACATGCGGGTTGCCCAAGCAAATCACCTGACTCATTCGCCCTGTCGCAAAGACATTGAGCCTTCTCCTTCCGGGCTTCCGAGTTCGCGGCTCCTCCCTCCGAAAGCTCAAAGACTTTGCTTCCCCTTCTTGGAGATGCAGTCATCGCAAGTTGTCCCCCTTCGCCTTCGGCCTCTTGCCCCTGCTTCGCGCTTCATTCCGCCAACTCGCGATCACTGCGTCGCGCGCGGTGTTCCCTTGCGATCGATGCCGAGACGGAAACCCAGGTTCCCGGAATCCCTCCTGATGCGGCTGCGTCGCGTGGAGACTGTGCTCCCTCCGCGGACTTCCCCGGCACAGACTCCGAGTTTGCCTGTTCGTATAGGGTGATCATCTGCGCCGTCCTCGCGGCGCTCTCGGCTCTCCGACCCTGATCCCCTACGGAAGTCGGCCGCTCCGCTGCGGGTGCGCAGATCATCACGAGAGGTGCTCACCGCTGTTCAGGCGGCCATCTTGACAGTTTCCTACCCCGAATGGCTCAGGAGGTTTACCGCGTTTGTGACGACGTCTCCTAGACGTGCGGCAACTACTTGCTCATACTCGAGCATCGATGTTCGCAACACTCAAAGCCGTTATCCTGCTGATCATCTTTCTCGTCCCAGGATTCGTCTGGCGAACGGTCGAAGGTCAACTCGTCTATCTCGATAAGCGGCTTGAATGGGAAAAGTTCGCGCTTGGAGTGCTCTCTCGCAGCGCGTTCGTGTATCTGCCGTTCGCGCCGCTGATCTATAGAGGATATCGGGCGAACTGGATTGAACGCTATCCACTCTATACAAGTGCCGCGGCGGTTGGTTTCCTCATCCTTCTGCCAACGGTCTGGGGGATCTTCGCCGGTACCGCGCGCCAAAAGGGGATCGGAGTGGCGATCAAGCTGAGCCTCAAGACATTTGAGCAACATCACATTCCGACGGCGTGGGATTTCGTTTTCTCGAAAATCAAACCGGCTTGGGTGGTCGTCACTCTCAAGAACGGCAACAAAATCTACGGCTATCTGAGCCAAGCTTCATACATCTCCTCCGATGCGGCTGAACGTGACATCTACATTTCGCACACGCTTCGGGTACTCGACACCGGCGAGATAGAGTTTGTTCCAGGGACTCAAGGAGTGTATATTCGACCTGACGAAGTAACTGATTAGCCACATCATGGACGAACAGGAATTGGGTGAACGGTTTTCAGCCTGGCGAGAGCCAAGTGCTGACGGAAGGCTATCAGCCACAAGGCTCGCGCGATCTGCCCGCTGTGGTGCCGCGCTTTGTTTCCGGGGTGTTTGTCCCAACTGATTCGAGCGCGGCGGCTCAAGACGCCACGGCTGAATGCAGGACCAAGACATGACCCCCCCGAAGAAATCCGCCAGCTCTTGATCGAGGATGCTCCCTTTCATGGTGGCTTTCGACCACAAAACGTCTTGGACGGGGGATTCCAGCCGGCGGGGGATAAGCCGGTACCTGACTCAGTTCCGAGTCTGATCTCGGCATTCGTCCGACCACCATCCGGTGAAGCCTCCCCGACTTCGATTACGCAGATTCCGACCAATAATCCTTCCGAAAATGAGTAAATTTACCATCGGAAACTCCCGGCCGCAGCGGGTTCGTGTAGATAAGGGCTATCAGCCGCAAGGCGCCGCAAAGATTCCCTCCGCGGCGCCGAAATTGGTGTCCGCCGTGGTCGCGCCGAAGCCGGCAACCGTTTCTAAACCTCGATAGGCGCGCGAAAGAGCCCGTCCGGAGGCCCTGAAGGGTGGACTGGCGTTGTTTGCAACGGCCCTAATAAGCAGTTCGACGCCTCGGGCGGTTATCGGGCGCATGCATCGTTTAATGCGTCGCGTGGAGACTGTGCTCCGTCCGCGGACTCCCCCGGCACAGACTCCGGGTTTGCCTGTTCGTTAGGGTGATCATCTGCGCCGTCCTCACGACGCTCGCGGCTTTCCGACCCTGATCCCCTACGGAAGCCGGCCGCTCCGCTGCGGTGCGCAGATCATCACGAAGGGAAGCTGATCGCATTGGAAGCACAAAACGACGCGCGAATCGCTCCTCGATTGTAGGCTCGCGGCGCGCCGTGAGGTGTTCACTCGCCATGAAGAGGTCACTATCGATCTACTCAGAAGATTTAGATATTACAAAGCCAACTGCACCGCTATTCTACAATTACTGACAAAGGCCCCAACCTATCCACGGAGGGCGACTCATTTCGCCACAGCGTTATCAGCGAACAACGTATCCACTACTCCGCCACGAAGGCATTTCACCGCCCCGAATCCTCTATAGCCGGGCGGGTGAAAAGACTTAGGCAAAGGTTCGCCGCTGGTTACAGGGTCGATTTTCTCAGTCAACGTGGGCAAATGCGGCCCACTGACCGTTCCTTAACGCATTATTGGTATTGTACGATGAGCTGCGGCGGACTTGTTGTGCTGTCTCCCGAGTCCCATCCCTCATTCTTGTTGGACATCGATGCTTGGGCAAAATAGATTCGAAACTGCGTGTGGTCGTTTGGGCTTGCACTGATGCCGACGTACGAAGAAGCAGAAAATTGTGGGAACACCATCTCAAACCATCCGCCGTTTACAGTCGCTGGCGCGTTGAAGATGTTGAACGCGCCAATAGTCGTATATTGGTCTGAGGCGGTGTAATCAGAGCCGTCTAGACCGGCATTCCCTCCGAAGCTTCCTCTCTGCACGTCGACCATGCAGGTCTTTGAGGCGAAGGTTATACCTGGCGTGGTTTGGTGGAGCCGCAGCTTAGCCCCCAAAACAGTCGTGGCAGTTGAGGATAGCGAGCCGGTATTGAAGGAGAGTATCCCCCTCCAATGCGGCAAAGGCATTCCAGTGCCTTCTCCCGCCTTAATTCCTGGCTCTGGGCCACTTGGTACAGCGGAGTAATTATTATTGCCAGTTTTGACCAAATAGCCATCGTTGAGCCCCTCTGATAAGAAGATCGCTGCATTAGCCCAACCGGACGTAGTAACTGGACTCGCCAGCGTGTTTTTCCCTTGCACACGGAAAGAGTATTGTGTTGTGCCGACGGGCACTGCTACGCTGCAAGAAGTGCTGGCAGGGTCGCAAGCAGCTACCGGCGCCCATTCTTGGGCGGGGGACATCCCGATCCCTTTAGATTGCACCGTGTATGAATTCGCGCCATACATGGCGTACCAGCTTACCAGAAAATGCGTGCTATCCTGATATGTTATGGTCAAGCCGGCCGGCGCTTCCATCGATCTCGGAGAGAGAGCACGTTGGTCTCTATAATAATCATGCCACGATTGAAGCTCGGAACGCCAAAGTACCGCATCCTGCGTGACTGAGCCACTCGGAGGTTGTGCTTCGTCAATATCGCCGGGATAAATCTCAAGATACTCGCTTAAGTAGGCGTTATAGACGCCTTCCATCCCGTCATTTGGCGTTCCGTTGAGTGTCTTATTTAATTTAACACCTCCAGTGGAGGCGAGCGCGCTCGACCATGGAGTATTTGCCTGATAAACAATCGCGTTGTTGTAAATCGCGGCGTTTGTGGGATCGCCCAGATTCGCCCAATAGGCAAAAGTCGGTAGCTGAGTGGAATTGGGAGTGAAGGTGTAAGCGGCCGGGATTGCGTTGGGGGTAACATAATTGGGCACGGCACTCGCGTTCGGTGCTCGGGCTGCCGCAAGATCCTCCTGAAAAAAGGCCACTCTCGGCCGGACGACACCGTTGAATTCATCGGCCAAAGCAACCGTCTGATTGCCGTTCGCGTCTTTGTTGTTATTACCCAGTCCCGGTTGGCTCGCATCTTTATACAACCATTGCCAAAGTTCTTCACTATAAGTGCCATCGCCGCCCCCAGCCACAGGCCCTTTATCATCAGTCGCTAAGAAAAAGCCGATCTGCAGTAAAGGCGCAGATTGGATAGGCCCGACCGGGACTTTCAGAAACGCATCCTGCACTGTTCGGAGCTCGTGTTGAATTGCAGCTAGCAGATTCTGACGACTATAGCCAGGCATCAAAGTATAGTTCGGTAGCCCTTGGGTGGCGCTAAATTTGTGCCCATCTGCATTTCGAATTCCGCTGTCACCACCCGGAAGATTGGTATTGATGATCGAGATTTTCGATAATTCGCTGACCGAACCCACAATGGTGTTCTGCAGATGCGAAGCGAGCTGACCTATATAGGTCTCGCGGCGGGCTAAGAGGTTCACATCCCAAGGCACAGCTCGCAAATTTCCGCCCATACATGTTGAACAATTCGCGCTTCCTTTCGGGGGGTCGGTGTCACACCAAGTGACCGTAGTCGGGTAAATTGTTGAATCGGTGAGATAGCAGGGTTCTTCGATTAGGTTTAGCGATACATCTTGATTAAATGGGAAGTTTGTAAAGATGTTGTCGAGGTTATTCGACCAAAGATAGGCTCCCGCAGCCTGTTCAATTTCGTTCCAACTAATTCGATGCATCTCACCCGTAAGAAACAAGTCTGAAAGACGGCGCCCTGAGGGCACATCTGGATCTAGGAGATAAACTCCATTCGGTCGACTGAATGCGCTTTCGATGCCGCCTTGCGCTGCCGAAGCTACGTAAAGAAACGAGCTTTGACGAGAATATTTATCATCCGTAACATTCAGGGTAATCGTTGCAGTCTGTGGGACGCCAGGAGAGGGTAAAGGCAGCGGCGTAACGGGGACCACTGTAATTGTGCCGGTGCCGGCGGAGCTAGGTTGGGTGACGGTCAGATTGTTCACGAAATCGTTCGGGACAAGTGTCGGGTTTGATGAGGTGGCAAGGACCCGAAGCTCCGATAGATCGGCACCGTCGCCGCCGGAAGTGACGACGTACTTAAATGGCGCAGCACTGGGCGCCGGTGTGGGAACTGGGTGAGGCAAATAGGTTTTGGGGAGCTGATCGCTCGCGGCACTGATCGTAGGCGGACTGTTGGTCGAGTCTATCGCCTGTAGAACGAAGGACGTGCTGGTGAGGTTGGAGTCCGGATCCGAGAACTCTACAGTGACGGTGGTCGTGCCCTTCTGCCCGGCGACCGTCGTGGCTTCAAGAAGATATTCGCGGGGCGTAGCCTGATCGATGTAGCCAGCCGGAGGTGGCATCTGAACCAGAGAGATATTATTAGGACTATTTGGAAGGAGCCCTGGATTGCTCGAAGTCACAGTGAAATCGCTAGTTCCGATCTCGGAAACGTCTTCAGTTTTTCCATCCTCCTTCACGTCGCCGATCACAAACATAGTCGAGTAGGTGACGGTGCCGTTGGTTGACGGGAGTTGCAAAGCTTGGTTTGGGAGTGCCTCAATCGTCGGCGGATTGGACCCCACAGTAACCCATCGCAGAGTGAACGAAACATAGCCCGAGGCTCCGCCGTTTTTGCCATTGGCCGTAAGGGTAATGGTTGTAGCGCCCGGCATAAGAGCCGGACCGGTGAAGGATACCTTATAATAAGTGCCATCTTGCACTCCGGTGCAGGCCGTATCCACGCCAACCACACAGAGGCCAACATTCACTTTTAACATGCTAAAGACAGCGGGATTTGAGGATAGCCTCATAAATGAAACACCGTTGGGAGCGTCGTAGTCGATCAAACGGAAATACTGCGTAGCAAACGTAGGCGCAGTCGCTGACGTAATCCGCTGGTCGGGAATCCAGGACATAAATGGTGGACGCCGGAGCGCAACAGAGTAGGCGCTTGCCGCGGCAAGGAAAATACTCGCACCGACGAGACCGAGTGCTGCGTAACAGCGCAGCAAATGCAGCTTCCGCTTCGGACGATCGTGAGTTATGGTCGGGAGTGGTGTTCTCATAAGGGTTACATGCTATGAACTGACTGGACGAGGTTTAAGTTTCTCCACCTCAGGGCTTAGTGCCCCGGATTTCTGCGGCGAGCCAATTGCTGGCAACAAACGTCCAAAAGAAAGACTTAGGCTCTTGGTAGTTACTGTAAACGTTTGCTTCCAGCCAGAAACCCTCGAAGGTAGGCGCCTTGACGTCGTCGGTGCTCGCGACCAGCCAATAAGTCGTCCTCGCATTGAGGGCGACGCCAGCTCCGGGCAGGACAACCTCGGCCATTTCGCAGCAGCTTGGATATATCGGTATGTTAGTCGTGCTCCCTTGGCCGTTCGGTAAGAGGGCTCCCACCGTGCCATCGTTGTCGCTGTAGATTCCCAGGTTTACCTTCATGTCTCCCGAAAGGAGCTCGATAGCAGCGGCCAACGTAGTTGCGTGAGAGTTTACGTTGGGAGTAAAGGGCAGAGCAATCCACGTCTCGGTACCATCAGCTGCGCTCTTACCAGCCACGCCGCCTCCAGCTACCAGACTGAAAGGGGTTGCTGAGGTTCGATCAAGGTTGCTAAAAATAATTGCCCTGCCGGCTTCGCTTTGATCAGTCTTAGGCAGTATCTCGTGCGACGGGGCCATTCCCGCGACAGTGCTTCGCACTTCAGCGGCTGGCCAAGCCCCCGATCCGGTTGCCCATTGCGCGGGTGGGGGGCCGCCTTGGGCGAAGGCGCCGCTGTTCGAGACCTGCCAACTTCCGTTAAAGTCAGGAGCGTTGACGTTATCCGGGCTGGCGACCAGCCAGTATCGCGTTCCTGCCGTCAGAGCCACGCCACTACCTGCTAGCGTGACTTCGGTGAGCGCACAGCACTCTCCGCTTGGCGGGATATCTGTCGCACTCCCCTGGCCGCCTGCCAGAGGGCTTCCCACTTTCCCATTGTCGTCACTGTAGATTCCGAGCCGAATCAGGCTCGTGCCCGAGATATGGTTAATCGCTGCCCGCAGCACCTGCGCCTGCACATCTTTCTTGGGAATGAAGTTGACCGCAACCCAAGTCTCCGGAACTACAATCACATTCTTGCCCGCCAATGGAAACTTAGCGAAGCTCCGTGAATCATATGCATTCGTCCGGCTGGGCCCCAGGTTCGAAAAGATAATCGTACCCCGTCCGGCGGCGTCGGTCTGAGCGTCCGCTGCCAGATTGGGCGGATCGAATTGAATGATCTCCCGCCCATAAAGCGTTCCGGTGCTAAGCGACAAAATAATCGTTAGGCTGAAGAGAAGCGTGAGACTGGATGTTTTTTTTGGGCCGACGATTGTTTCCATAGGTGAGAGTTGGGTTTGCCGAAATGAAGCGATAAAACGCCGGTTGATGAAAGCATCCCCGCGCAGACAAGCACGGTGCCCGTTAAAATGACTGCCAAGACCTTCAAGCGACCGCAATGGCCGGAAGAGGGAGCTAAGCAGCTGGGGCATTTAGGCCAGATACCGAAAATCCATCGTAGCCGTCAAGTGAAAACTTAGACGGCTGTAAATTTTCGCTTCCGCCGACCATGGGGGCATGCTGACAGCAGCGATGAGAACGCTTGCGGCGCCGAGGGCGATCGCAGCACAACTTCGTGGTAGCCTTATCCGAAATCGTCTCGGCTTTGGTGGATCTGGTTCCGGATTCGCGATTTTAATGCGTTCTGTGAATCCAACAAGTATTCGACGGTTCAAAAGCCGATTCAGGTAACGAGCGCAGCGAACCCAGCGCCGCCAGTGCATGATCGGGCGCCTCCGGGAAGGCGATCCGGGTTGATGACGCCAGCAAGATCATCAACTTAAAAGTCTAAAGGCGTGGCGCTTCACGCGCTTATCCCTGCCCAAGGGCTTCGATCTCTCTCGTTTGACCTCCGCTTCCGCGCTCCGCCTCCGAAAGCTCAACGATTTTGCTCCCCGGTTGAGAGAGACAGCGATCGCTGCAGCTCAGAGTTCCTGGGCGTTTACTTTGTTTGTACCCAGGTTCCCATGATCCCACCTGATGCGGCTACGCCGCAGTAACCGTGCTTCCGCCGCAAGCTCCCCCATCACAGACTCAGAGTTTGGCGGTTCGTTAGGGTAATTATCTGCGCCGGCCTTCGCAGCGGTCTCGGCTGTTCCGCCCCATACCCATGCGGACTGCCGGACCCGCCGCTGCGGGTGCGTAGATCATAGCGGAGACGGCTCAATGCGCTGCCGATCCATAAAAGGAGCTACTCCGAACGCAGCTGGATCGGTGAGCGTCCGCGATTGAAAACGCATTGGTATCGCGGCGCACACTAGGAAAATCGTCTCTCACCAAAGTTCTTTCATCTGCAATACCGCCCCGGCCTCATGCAAACCGCGGTCTCACACTTGCCCAATGGAATGTGCGGCGATAATCGGGCGTGCAATGGCGAACGAGATCACTGACGCGGCGTGGCTGTTGCCCTTCTTCATTCTCTTTGTGAAGGGGCTGCCGATCTTGCTGGCACTCTGGATTGTCTGGCGAATCGGAAAACGGTCGCGATCGCGGACATCGCACCGCGGGTCGCAGTTTTCGGGGACGCCCGGGTGCCTTTTCCCACCTTAAGGCGCGATCGTGAAAAGCGGCGCCGTCGCGCAGATTGAATCAGCGGCGGGCGCGACTTGCTGATCTCGGGATTACTTTTCCAAATCGCTCAGACGTTTGCCGAGCACTTTCAAAATCAACATCAATTCCAAATCCGTGAGCGTTCGTGCGCCGGTCTCGATGCGATTGGTCGTTCCCGGATCGACGTCCCATCCCGCTCGCTGGAGGCGATGTGTGAGTTCGTTTTGTCGCAGGCCCGATGCTTCCCGCAGTCGCCGGATCCTCGGGCCAAAAAGATTGAGTTTCCCGTTGGCGGGCTTTGGTGATGTTCGCCGGGCCATTGGCCCTGCGAGAGTATCTTTCTCTCAGATGCAAAGATTGAGGCCTTCCTCAATTTCCGCTTTACCCGTACTTGACTGGAAGCGAGCGTCCTGTTTTGACAACGGTTCACTAAGCGTATTCCTCGCCAGACACTCAAGAACCAACCTCTTTTCGAAATTTGTCCCAACGTCTGGCACTATGAGCATCGGAAAACATCAAAACATTATCGGACCGCTTGTTCAGGAACTTCGGGAGAGCAAGGGATTGTCGCGGGCGAAATTTGCGGAGGACCTGAGGGCGATTGGCTGGGATATCCCTGAAGGCCACGTGGAAAAAATCGAGGCGCGCGAAGTGATGGTGAAGGATTTCGAGACGCTTTATCTCCTTCGGGCTCTCGAGATCAATCAGGACGAATTTTGGCGTCGGCTCGCCGAACGTCCTGCGACCAGAGATTCACCGGTATCTCGGCCCACTTGATCGCGCGACAGCCAAGACAACACCGGTGACCTCCATTGGCAACGCCGGGACAAAACCGTACTAGGTGTGAAACGACGGCGTCGAGTCGCGACCGTCCGGCAGTCGCGGAAAACTCGCCTGTTTAATCTCGGAAATATTTTACGGGCTGAGCGCATTTAGCTCCGAATCGGGAACCCGTGGAGGGTCTTCGCGACGTATCATTCGTTGCGTATGACGACCCCTCACAAGAACATCGTCGGTCCGGAGGTCCGCAGACGACGATACGCGCTCGGGTGGACCCAAAAGGATCTCGCGACAAAGTTGCAAATTCTCGGCTGGGATCTGGATCGCGTGGGCGTTTCAAAAGTCGAGTCTCAACTCGTCTGGATCAGCGATTTCGAAATGCTCTTCCTCGCGAAGGCGCTGAAAACCGAAGTGCCCCGCTTATATCCCCCGGAAAAGCCGCAACGAACGTTCTATGAAAACGTGATGCAATGGAGAGGCGTCAAATGATTCCGAAATTTGCTCCGAAGCCGACACCCACCAACGACACAGCGGCTTCACAGTCGCCACTCATGAACGCACACCTAAGCAAGAATCTCGTTGGTCCAGAAATTAGAAAGTTGCGATGCCAGCTCGGCTGGACGCAGGCGAAGCTCGCCAAAATCCTCGCGCGCGAGGGACTTGATATTACGCGGAGTTCCCTCGCGAAAGTCGAGTGCCAGCTTGTGGGGGTGGGAGACTTTGAACTCCTCTATTTCGTCCGCGCGCTCGGGGTGAGGCTCGAGCATCTTTTTCCTCCGCTTAAAACTGGCAACGCGATCCCGCAGCGATCCGTGCATTTCCAGCAAAATCTCGCGTGAAAAATCCGACCGGCATCTCAACCCTGCGTCCAATGAAAACGGAGCGTTTCGTTCCGCAGCAAGGTACCTACACCGCTAGGGAGGCCGCCGCCTATCTCAAAGTGAGCGAGCGCCAGATCCGCAATTTCATCGCCCGCAAACTCCTCCGAAAAAGCAGGGCGCAGGCGAAGACGCTCATCCCTGGCGAGGACGTGGAAACGCTCCTCGCACGAACCAGTTGAGCGACGTGCTGTTTAAGCCGCTTTTTTTAGCCGTACCGGTCGACTCATGGCAGCTTCCGCAGCCGCAGCTTTGGCAAGCTGCGTGCGTTCGTAGCTTTCCGAATTGCTCCCGAAAACTTCGGTGTAGGTCGTCATGATCAGCTTGCCGCCGTCGCTGTGCCCCTGCCATTGCGCGATCACCTTTACGTCAACACCCTGCTCCCACAGCCGCTTGATCCGCATCGCGCGCAGATTGCGCTGAGTGAAGTTCGGCAAGCCGAGCCGCTGCGTCGCGCCTCGTAGTGCTTTTTTCACATTCTTAACCTTGAAGACCGGTCCGCGCGGATTCGGTCCGGCCTTTGCGCGCAGTCTTTTCAGGAGAGGTTTCAGCCATGGAAAAATCGGCGTGTTAAAATCACGTCCGGTTTTTTTCCTTCGATAATGAATGACATCGCGCCGCTCGTCGATGTCCTCCCAATTCAGTGCGATCGCTTCGGCCTGGCCGATACCTGCCCGACCGAGATATTCCGCGAAGTCCGCGCTCTCGTCCTGAATCGTCCGTCGCGGTCCGCCGTGCTTTCCCTTCGTCTTCCATCTCGGCTTGCGGATTTCCGCGATGATTTGCTCGAACTCCTCGGGCGAAGGGATGAGCCGGATGATCGGTTCCTTTTTTGCCTTGCGAATGATCTTTGGGTCAAAAGGGTTCTTCGCGATGACGGTGTCTGAGACGGCGAAATCAAAAAGCGCCCGCGCGAAAGCGCGGAACTGATTGCGAGTGGAAGGACGTTTATTTTTGCCAACGAGGCCCACCCACGTCGCGATGTCGGAGTTCAGAACGCGAGCGACCAAAGTTTCCATCGGGCGAGGAAACAGTTCGCGGAATTTCGCGATCCGCCCTTTCTCTCCAATCCGAGTGGACGGAGCGATCTCGGTGCGCGCCGCCTCATACTTTTGCAGCAGCCGCGCGAGCGTCATGTCGCGATTGCCTGGGTCCACTTTCTTGAGATCGCCTAACCAGTCCGCGAGCTTTCCGTTCGCCGTCTTTCGATCCGTTGTCCTCAACGCGTGAACGGTGCGCTTCCCGTTCATTTTTCTTACGCCCCAATAGGAATGATTCTCGCGGTGACGGAAAAGATTCGGCGCAACGTTATCGAGAAAAGCGAACGTCCCGCGGTGTTTTGAAGTCCCAAGCTTTTTCATCGTCCCGGGAGCATAAGGGCTACCACCGGGGGCTACCACCACATTTTTCGGAAACCTCTCAAAATCTAGCCAATCACCTAAAACGCTGGGTAAAATCAGCATTTTAAAGGTGTCGGGCCGGCGAGATTCGAACTCGCGACCTCTTGAACCCCATTCAAGCGCACTACCAAGCTGTGCTACGGCCCGACTTGCGGGATTATTCGATGCTGTGGTCTGCTTTGCCAACCTGATTTTGGCTGGAGTTGCTGATTCACGCTCTCGCGGTGGCCTGGCGACTACACGGGCAGGCACTGCAACGCTGGCGGAAGCGCCGGCCGACTGTTCGCTTCCACTTGCCAAAATTTTTTCCCGGCACGACGGAGAGGGAAATCATGAGCCGCCCGACCATCGAACGCCCGCTGCCCGGAGAGACGCCGATCGAGCGCCTGGCCAAACCGTTCCACGAATTTGCCCGACTCGAAGCCTCCGGGGGCATTCTCCTGATCGGCTGCACGCTGGCCGCCCTCCTCTGGGCCAACTCGCCCTGGGCCGCCAGCTACACCGCGCTCTGGCATACCAATCTCGCCTTTGGATTCGCCGGCCGACAGCTCTCCGAAGAACTGCACTTTTGGATCAATGACGGTCTCATGGCGATCTTCTTTCTCCTCGTCGGGCTCGAGATTAAGCGTGAAGCACTGGTGGGCGAGCTGGCTTCGCTGCAAAAGGCCGCGCTCCCGATCGTGGCTGCGCTCGGCGGCATGCTGGTGCCGGCCGGCCTTTATTTTTTCTTTAACCGGAGCGGCCCGAGCGCGGCCGGTTGGGGTGTGCCGATGGCGACCGATATTGCCTTTGCTCTCGGCGTGCTGGCCTTGCTCGGCGATCGGGTCCCGACTTCGCTCAAGGTCTTTCTCGCCGCGCTTGCCATCGCGGATGACATCGGCGCGGTCTTGATCATCGCCTTCTTCTACACCGCCGAGCTTTCCTGGATCAGCCTGGTTTTTGCCGCCGGTTTCTTCGTTGCCCTGATCATGGCCAACCGGCTCGGCGTGCGGCACCCGCTCGTTTATGTCGTGCTCGGGCTCGGGATGTGGCTGGCGTTTTTACAATCGGGCATTCACGCCACCGTCGCCGGGGTGCTGCTCGCTCTCACCATCCCGGCCCGGCAACGGATCGACGACCAGGCTTTTCTCGAGCGCAGCCAGAGTCTGCTGGAGGAATTTCGGGCGACGGAAAAAGATCCGGACCCGATCCGGGCCAGTGCGACGCGGAGCGCGGCGCTGACTGTGCTGGCGGCTGATTGCCAGCATGCCGAGGCGCCGATGCTGCGTTTCGAGCACGTCCTCGTGCCGTGGATCAAGCACCTCATCATGCCGATCTTCGCCCTGGCCAACGCGGGCGTTGCCCTCGGGGGCGAGGCGCTGGCGTCGTTGGCCAGTCCGATCAGCCTCGGGCTGATCGCGGGCCTCGCACTGGGCAAACCGATCGGCATCGTCCTCTTCAGCTGGGCGGCGACGAGACTGGGGCTGGCCCGGCTCCCCGTTGGCGTGGGCTGGCGGGAAATCATCGGCGTCGGCGTGCTGGCGGGGATCGGGTTTACCATGTCGCTTTTCATCGCCGACCTGGCCTTTGGCTCGGCGGCCGAGTTGGAGACGGCAAAAGTGGGCATCCTGGCGGCGAGCGTGCTGGCTGGGATCGCAGGGATGCTGATTTTATCCCGCAAGTCGCGCCCGGCGAGCTGACCGCCGCACGGCGCCGGGAACGGCGTTTTTGCCTAACGACCGCCGGCTTTGGCCCAGGCGCTGAGGAAAGTTTCGAGCAGGAGCGGCAGATCGTCGCTGTAGCCGCCCTCCAGGATGGCGCCGGCGGGCACGCCGCACTCGCCCAGCCAGCGGCCGAAGAGGGCGAAGTCTTCCGCCGCCAGACTCAGCTGAGTAATCGGATCGCCAGCGTAGGCATCGAAGCCGGCCGAGACGAGAAGGAGATCGGGCTGAAACTCCAAAAGCTGGGCCAGGGCTCGCTCGACCACCGCGGCATGCTGGGCGCGTGCGGTGTAGGGCGCGACCGGGAAGTTGTGCAGATTGCCTAACGAACGCGTGCCGGTGCCGGGATAACCGGGAAATTGGTGGACCGAGGCGAAGACGATCTGGGGGTGTCCGGCCACGATCGCTTCGGTGCCGTTGCCATGGTGGGCGTCGAAATCCCAGATCGCCACCCGCTCCGCGCCCTGGGCGAGAGCGTCGAGCGCCGCCACTGCGATGTGATTAAAAAAGCAAAAGCCCATCGCCTGGTCGCGGGTGGCGTGGTGCCCGGGTGGCCGCATCAGGCTAAAAGCCGCTTCCCCGCCTAACGAGGCCTGCGCAACCGCAGAGGCAGCGCCGGAGGCCCGTGCGGCGTGGGCGAAGATGCCGGGATAAGCCGGCGTGTCGGCATCGAAATCATGCCGCGCCGCCCGCACCCGCTCGATCTGGGCCGGGAGATGCGCGCGCCGCAGAGCCGTTTCCGTGGCCTCGTTAGGCAAACGCCATTCCCAATCGGGCTGGGCCTTCTGCAGGTAGGCTGCGCTGTGCCTGACCCGGTCGGGCCGCTCCGGATGGCCGGGCGCGCCGTATTCCGCCGCGCGCGGATCGTGAAAGAGGATCACTTATTCGGCTGGCGCAGGAGATGACGATAGTGATCCCAATAGGCCCAGACAAGGAAGAGGGCCATGACGGCGACCAACACTCCCGGGAAGATACCCTTTGGCATGATGGTCAGGTGAAAGACAAGAATATTGAAGATAACCGGGCAGAGGATGGTGAGGCCGAGGACCGGGAGGAAATTCACCAGCAGGAGCAATCCGCCGACCAGCTGGCAGGCGGAAATCACACTCATGAAGCCTGTGGTTGCGACGGCAGCAAAGAAGTGGCCGGCAGGGCTATCGGGCGCGGGCGGTTCGCCCATGGGCATGAAATTGAGGAAGCCGTTCAGGCCAAATATGACGAAGGCCAGACCGAGCAAGCTACGAACGATGAGGACGGCGATTTTCATGGCGCATCCTGTGCTCGACCGGGCGGAATGACAAAGCAAATAAGAGCGGGGCGGAAGGCAGATTTTTTTGCTTGCCTGACGGGCGGCATTTGATCAAACCTGTGCGCCTGGAGCTTCCCGAACGAGAGCGCGTCCTCTGGCGCTGAGTGATCCCCACTCATCACCCCAGCTGGCGCGGCGAAGTGCGGGGCCTCCACCCCTATGTCCCGCTTCTCACCAACCCAGATCGCCCTCGGAGTTCTCACCCTCTTCGGCTGCGTCTTCCCTGCCCTCACGACCGAGGCCGCGGTCCCACGCGGAGTTTTTTCCCTCAGCATCGCCGGGGTGAAGGCGAAGGAGATCGCGCTCAACAATCTCGATGTCACTGGCATCTCGGTCCGCCAGGATTGGGCGGAGTTGGAGCCGGAGGAGGGCGAATTCGATTTCGAGTTTCTCAACTCCGAGGTGGCCCGGGCCCAGGCCGTGGGCAAGCAGGTCTTCCTGCGCATCAACACCCAGGCCGGCAAACCGGCCTGGGTCACGCAGGCGGTGGAAGATGCCGGCGGCACTTTCTTCACCTTCGAAGACGACGGCGGCACCACCATCCCCGTTTTCTGGGATCCGACTTACCTGGCGAAGAAGAAGGCGATGCTGACCGCGCTGGGCGCCCAGTTTTCCAACAACCCCGCGGTCACGATCGTAGCCGTGAGCTTTGCCAATGCCAAGAGCGAGGACTGGAATGTGCCGCACATGGAGAAAGAGGTGCTGGAGTGGATCAGGCTCGGCTATACCAGCGATAAGATGCTCGATGCCGCGCGGCAGATCATCGACACCGCGATGCTGGCTTTTCCGAATCAGTATCTCGCCCTGGCAGTGGGCGGGAACGGGCACAGCGAGGACCGGGCAAATCTCGATGAAAGCGCCACCTATGTCGCCAGCCACGCGGTGGCGAACGCGCGGGCAACCTGGCCGGGGCGGTTAATCGTGCAGATCAACAGCCTTAGCACCTTCAATCCTTCGGCGCCGGGTAATGACGACTCTGCCTGGAACCTGCTCTGGAACAGTCGTCCGGAGGTCGGTGCGCAGATGCTCTACAAAGTCTTCGAGGACGACGACTATCGGGTAAATGACGGGATGGATGGCGACTTCGCGGAGATCCTGACCAACGCGGTCGATCACGGTCTGGGCTACGATGAGAACGGTCTGAGCTACGAGCTGAATTACATCGAGATCTACCAGGAGGACGTGGAGAACCTGCCTGCGGTCATCACCTACGCCCGAAGCAGATGGAACCTACGCCCACGCCGGTTCCAACCCCAACCCCAACTCCAACTCCAACTCCAACCCCAACCCCAACACCAACACCAACACCAACTCCGACTCCGACTCCGACTCCGACTCCGACTCCAACACCGACCTCAACCCCAATACCAACACCGACCCCAAGTCCGACTCCAACTCCAACACCGACCTCAACCCCCAACCCCACCTCGACGCCAACTCAAACGCCAACCCCGACCCCGACGTCGACACCCACACCCACCAACACTCCGTTTCCAACGCCGCCGCCAATCATTACGCCGGTGGAGCTGGGAAATTTGTCGACTCGTTTGGTCGTGGGGCCGGGTGACAAAGCCCTCATTGGCGGCTTTATCATCGCGGGCCCACTCCCGAAAAAGGTGATCCTGCGCGCGGTTGGACCGTCGTTAGGACCGGAGGATGCGCTGGCTGATCCCAGCCTCGAGCTCTACGACCAGTCTGGGGTAATTCTGGCCGTCAATGACGACTGGAAAGAGACCGAGACCGAGCAACGTCGGGAGGTTCTTCAAAGCGGTGTCGCTCCGGCTGACGCACGTGAATCCGCCCTGGTGAGAATCCTCGACCCGGGACTTTACACTGCGGTGGTGCGCGGAGCCGGCGAGACCACAGGTATCGCCCTGGTGGAATGCTACGACCTCGATCCGACCAACGGCTCCCGGCTGGTCAATATCTCAACTCGAGGTTTCGTCGGCACCGGCGACGGGGTCATGATCGGGGGGATGATTATTCTCGGTGATACGCCGGCTCAGGTCCTCCTGCGCGGGCTGGGACCTTCCCTGCCGGTTTCGGGCGCGTTAGGCGATCCCAGCTTGGAACTGCATAATGCCGATGGCGCCATCGTCGCGGCGAACGACAACTGGCGCAGCGACCAGGCGGCCGAAATCATCGCCAGCACCATCCCGCCGAAAAAGGATGCGGAGGCAGCGATCCTCACCGGCCTGGACCCAGGCGCCTACACCGTCGTCCTCCGCGGAGTGGGCGAGACCTCCGGGGTCGCCCTGGTGGAATGCTATCAACTCGAAGCGAAACCGGCCGACCGATAGAATCCTCCCAAGCGGGCGACCAGCCGCCTATTTCCCGATGAGGATCAGGATGCCGGCGATAAGGGCGAGGATGGGGAGCAAAATCCCGGCTCCGATCCCGGTCAGACCGATAATCCCGACCACGATCAAGTAAACCGCGAGCAGGAGCATGCCGATGTTTTTGTTGAAGTTCATGGCGCATCCTGCCTAACGGCTGCGGTCGATGCACGCTTTATTTGCCGCATTCGGAGAATAGCGCCGGGAGCCGCCGGCCGAGCCTTTTCCGTGGCCCCTGCGGCTCGGTTCGCTGGTGGGAGAAAAATAATTTTCGGCCAAATCATTTTTTTCTTGCCCTCGACCCGTCCGACCGCGTATTCCTGCTCTCGTTCTGGGGGGAACATGGGTCGGGCGCCTTCGACTACGTCGGGGCGCCCGATCTTACTTTACCGGGAGTTTATCGCGAGATTGGGCTGGTTGAAGGTGCCGCAGCTGCGGCTCTTGACAGGGCAGACTAAAAGTCATTAAAATCGACGCCTCAGGCCAGCCAAATCCATCGCCCCATGGGCTTTGTCAGCGTGGTGCGCCAAGACCTTCCCATGGATAGATGCATCAAACCTCGCCGGATCACCCTGAGTAAATTGGAGGCAGCGCGACGCCAGATCGAATCTGCGATCTGGCTTTGGTTCCTGGACGGCGACATCGTCTCGGTCAATACCCTGGTCGTTTCGGCGCAGCGGCTTCTGCTCGAGATCGCGGCCCTTTGGGAGACCGAAGCCTGGCCCTGCACCGCCGGCTACCTCGCGCAGGAGAGCAAAGAAGAGTCCGGCAGCCGTTCCGGGGACGCGGTGGAATACTTCAATACCGCCAAGGAGGAAGAAACCTACGAAGTGAGCGAACAGTGGACCGAGTTATCGCTCTTCGACGCGGTCATGGCCTACTGCAATTTAACCCGGGATCGCGGCGGCAGTATCCTCATGTCCACCTTCGTCGTGCGCCTGGGCGTGCAGCGGCAGGAGCTCTTTGTGCCCGACGCCTTCTCTCTCCTGGAGAAACGGGTGAGCGAAGCCTTTAACCTGGAACGTCTGGAGCGCCTATCCAAGATTGAGTTCCTCAAGGAATTCATCGGCGTTCTCGCCCGTCCGCCCAAGTAGGGTAGAGGCCCGGGTTCTTCGCTCGTTAGGGAAAATCTCTCTCCTGCTGCCACGCGGCCGCCTTGAGCCGGCTCCGGCGCGACGGCCAGCGCCCCTCCCGAAGGCCCCTCCGTTCACTCCGAACCGGGCGGGCTGCTTGACCGCCTTTGCCCGCACCTCTAGACTGCCCGCTGACCGCGCCGAGCGGGAATTCCGCGACGGACGGCACCGGGCTTGCTCAAGCCGTTCGGGACGGGATTTAGCGGATTTAACCCAAACAACTCAATACGATGGATTTTGCCTGGTCGGATGAACAACGGGAATTGCTCGACGCGGTCGGACGTTTCGCCCGCGAGCAGCTCGATTACGATGTAATCGAGAACGATCGCAAAGCGATCTTCAATCGCGACGCCTGGAAAAAATGCGGCACCTTTGGGATCCAAGGGATGCTCGTCCCGAGCGAATATGGCGGCCTGGGCCAGGACCCGCTCACCACCGTGGCGGTGTTGGAGCGCCTCGGCTACGCCTGCAAAGACAACGGCCTCCTCTTTTCCATCAACGCCCACATGTGGACCGCAGTCAGCCCGCTGGTCAACAACGGCACTGAGGCCCAGAAGAAGAAATTCCTGCCCGGCCTCTGCAACGGCGACCTGATCGGAGGCAACGCCATGAGCGAGCCCAACAGCGGCTCCGACGCCTTCGCCCTCGCCACCACCGCGACCCGGCAGGGCGACAAATATATTCTCAACGGGAGCAAGATTTTCATCACCAACGGCCCGGTCGCCGACGTCCTGGTCGTCTTCGCCAACGTCGATAAGTCGCGCGGCGCTGATGGCATCACTGCTTTCCTGGTCGAGAAAGGGATGCCCGGTTTCGATCCCTCGCACAAGATCGAGAAAATGGGCGTGCGCACCTCGCCCATGTCGGAAGTCTTTTTCGACAACTGCGAAGTTCCCGCGGAAAATCTCCTCGGCAAGGAAGGCGGCGGCGCCTTTCTCTTCACCCGCTCGCTCACCTGGGAGCGCGGCTGCATTCTGGCCAGCGCGGTCGGCTCCATGCAGCGTCTGCTCGAGAAGTGCATCCGCTATGCCAACGAGCGCAAGCAGGGCGGTCAATCGATCGGAAAATTCCAGCAGGTCGCGAGCAAGATCGTGGAGATGAAGCTCCGGATCGAAAGCGCGCGCCACATGCTTTATCACTTTGGCTGGGTCGCCGGCCGCCGGAAATCGGTCTACCTCGAGGCCGCCATGACCAAGCTCCACATCGCCACCGCCTGGGTGCAATGCGCCGAGGACGCGATCCAGATCCACGGCGGCTATGGCTACATGACGGAATACGAAGTGGAGCGCGAACTGCGCGACGCCATCGGCGCCAAGCTCTATTCCGGCACCAGCGAAGTGCAACGCAACATCATCGCCTCCCTCATCGGCCTGTGAGTTTGCCGCTCGCGAAAATTCTCGTTCCCTTCAAGAGCGTCCCCGATCCCTACGCGGAGGCCGCTCCCGGGGGTTCCGAGTCCACCGCCAAGGCAGTCGTTAATCCTTTTGACGAAATCGCGATCGAAGAAGCACTCCGCATCCGCGAACGCGGCGAAGCGACCGAGATCGTCGGCGTGACCATCGGGGCCGCGGCCGTCGACGAACAAGTCCGGGCCGCCCTCGCCATGGGCGTCGACCGCGCCATCCGCATCGACGACGCGCGCCCGCTCGATTCCTACGCCGTCGCTCGCATTCTCCGCGCCCTGGTCGAAAAAGAAGCGCCGCAGCTGGTCCTGATGGGAAAACAGGCGGTCGACGACGATTCCAACCAGGCCGGGCAGATGCTGGCGGGGTTGTTAGGCTGGCCGCAGGCGACTTTCATTTCCAAGATCGAGTTTCTGAAGGGCGACCAGGCTCGCTGCACCCGCGAAACCGATGGCGGACTCGAAGTGGTCGAGGTCAACCTGCCCGCCATCGCCACCACCGACCTGCGCCTGAACGAGCCGCGCTACGTCTCGCTCCCCGGCTTGATGAAAGCACGCAAGAAACCGATCGAAGTGCTGACCTGCGAACAACTGGGAGTGAACGTAAAACCCCGCACCACCAACATCTCCACCGTCCGCCCGCCGCGCCGCAGCGCCGGGACCAAGGTCGAGTCGGTCGAAGAGCTGGTCACGAAACTCAAACAGGAGGCCAAAGTCCTTTGATCGCCGCCAAGACACTCATCCTGATCGAGCACGATCGGCAGCAGGTGAAACGCCCGTCGCTCCACGCCATCACTCTCGCCCGCCAGCTCGGCGGCGACTTCGCCTTGCTCCTCCTGGGCCAGGACCTCGGCGAAATGGCTGCCACCCTCACCACTTATGGCGCCGCGGCCGTGCTCGTGGCAGACGGCCCTGCCCTGGCCGCGCCGCTGGCCGATCGTTATGCCAAGGTGATCGCCCAGGCGGTCGAGCAGGTCGGCGCCAGCACCCTGCTCGGCGCTTCTTCCACTTTCAGCAAAGACATTCTGCCCCGTGTGGCTGCCCTGCTAGACGCACCGATGGTGACCGATGTCCTCGCCCTGGAAGAAAGTGATGGCGCCGTCGCCTACCGACGACCCACCAGCGCCGGCAGCATGCTGGCGACGGTGAAAGTGGAAGGGGACCGCCGCGTCCTGACCGCGCGCGCCACCGCCTTCGAAGCACCGGCGAGCGATGCCGCCGCCTGCCCGATCGAACGCCTTGAGTTCGAGGCCGCTTCCTTGCCTAACGGGACTAAGTTTATCTCACGCGAAGAACGCGTCTCTGATCGCCCCGACCTGAGCGAAGCCCGCGTGGTCATTTGTGGCGGACGCCCGCTTAAGGACAAGGAAAGCTTCGACCGTTTGGTCGGTGGCCTGGCCGACGCTCTTGGCGGCGCGATCGGCGCAACTCGTGCCGCGGTTGATACCGGCCTTGCCCCTAACGATCTCCAGATCGGCCAGACCGGTAAGATCATTGCTCCCGAGCTCTACATCGCCCTCGGCATCTCCGGCGCCATTCAGCACCTGGCGGGGATCAAGGACTCACGCGTCATCGTCGCGATTAACAAAGATCCCGACGCGCCTATCTTCCAAATGGCCACCTACGGTCTGGTCGGTGATTTGCACCAGCTCGTCCCGCAACTCATCGAGGCCGTCAAACAAGCCTAGGCAAACCTCCGGATCATGATCGCGGTCGCCCTCGAAAACGCTACCCGCGAAGTCTTCGGCAACATCACCTTTGGGATGCAGGTGGTGTTCTTCGCCATGATCGCGGCCGGCCTGGGCGCGCTGGCCTGGCAGATCTTCGATCACTTCCGTCAGTGGCGGCTCGGCCAGCCGGGCGGCTACGAGAAAAGCCCGCGCGTCTGGCTGCAAAGACTCACGGTTTACGCCCTGGCACAAAAGCGGGTGCACAAGAAGTCGCTCGGTGCGCTTCTCCATCTGCTCCTCTTTAGCGGCTTTCTAGTTTTGACCATCGGTACCACCCTGCTCGGGATCGCGCACGACGGTCCCTATGACTTCCATCACGGCTGGTACTATCTCATCTATGAGCTCACCATGGATGTCTTCGGCGTCGCCTTCATCCTGGGCTGTCTCATTGCCATCTATCGGCGGGCCTTCTGCCGGCCGCCGAGCCTGGGTCATAACTGGCGCGACTGGTGGTTACTCGGCACGCTGCTCGCGCTTGGCCTGACTGGTTTCGCGGTTGAAGCGCTGCGCATGCATTATACCCGGGTCGAGCCCTGGCTGGCTCACTGGTCGACCGTCGGCTGGCTCATCGATGCCAGCATGCTGCGCGGGATAACGATTGAAGGCGCGCGCAACATGCATCTCGTGAGCTGGTGGCTGCATACCATTTTAGTGGCGGCCTTCTTTGCCCTCATTCCGGTGAACCGTTTTCTCCACGTTCTGACCGGTCCGATGAATATCGCCCTCCGCCCCGAGCGGCCGATGGGAGCGCTCGTTCCGCTGACCATGGAAGAGGTCGAGGAAACCGGCCGCACCGGCGTGCATGACTTACAGCACTTCAACCAACAACAGCTTCTCAGCCTCGACGCCTGCATGGAATGCGGACGCTGCGAGCAGGCCTGCCCCGCCTTCGCCTCCGGCAAACCACTCTCCCCCAAGGCGCTGGTCACCGATCTGCGTCACTTAATGTCGTTAGGCGGAGGCGATGTCCATGGGGCCATCCCGGATGAAACCCTCTGGGCCTGCACCATGTGTCAGGCCTGCGTGCAGGAATGCCCGGTGCTAATCGGTCACGTGGACCTGATCAGCGACATGCGGCGCGACCTGATCGGCGAAGGCAAGCTGACCGGACCGCCGGCGAAGTCGATGCAACAGATTGGCAATCAGGGTAATCCATACGGACGGGCAAACGGCGAGCGTCTGGCCTGGGCGGAAGGCCTGGATGTCCCTACGGTGGAGTCGAATCCCGACTTCGAATACCTCTTCTGGGTTGGCTGCGCCGCTTCGTTTGATCCACGGGCGCAGAAGGTCGCTCGCGCCACCGCCCAGTTACTTAAGCAAGGCGGGGTGAACTTTGCCGTCCTCGGTAAAGAGGAGACCTGTACCGGCGATCCTGCCCGACGCATTGGCGATGAGTTCCTTTTTCAGGAACGGGCCCAGACCAACATCGACACGTTAGGCCGGCGCAAGGTGAAGAAAATCGTCACCTCCTGCCCGCACTGCCAAAACACCCTTAAGAATGAGTATCCGCAGTTTGGCGGTGAGTATGAAGTGCAGCATCACTCGTCCTTATTGGCCGATCTGGTTCGGACCGGTCGACTACAAAGCGACCTCCCGACCGAGGGCGCGGAGCCAATTACCTTGCACGACCCTTGTTACCTCGCGCGGGTGAACGGCGAGGTCGATGCGCCCCGGGAGGTGCTCGGCGCCTCGCTTGATCCGGAGTATCGGGAGATGCCGCGCTGCGGTAAGAAGACCTTCTGTTGCGGCGCAGGTGGCGGACGAATGTGGTTCGAGGAGCCGCCGGAGCAGCGTGTCTCCAAACTGCGGGCGCAGGAAGCCATTGCGACCGGCGCCAGGACGCTCGCCACTGGCTGTCCATTTTGCCTCAACATGATGAGCGATGGCATGTCGAGCACGGAGGGCGGAGCCGAAGTGAAGGTCATGGATATTGCCGAGATCCTGCTCGCTCGTCAGTCGCCCACGAACGAGACGGTCTCTTCCTAACGTCTCGTAACTGTCGCTCTACAGGAACGGGACCAGCGGTTCGCCTGAAGGTTAGACGGAAGTTGTGAAAATGAACCGCCTCTCTCAGGCTCAGAGTTTATTAACCGGAACTCCTGAGACAGGCTGGGGAGCGACGCCGATAAACGAGGAGACACCTTAGAAGATGGGCTTTCTTCTCATGATAATTAGGCATAACCCTGAAAATGGCGGTCGATGCAGTGATTCGCTCAATCGCTTGGGCGGCGGGATCTGCCGGTCGCCGGATCTGAGAACAGATGGTGCTTTGTCTGTTCGCCGGGCCTATTTCGGCAGCAACGAATCGGCTGGGTAAACGATGCCGTTCTTGATCACGGTCTGAATATCCGAGGCATGGGCGATGTCATCGACCGGGTTGGAATTAAGAATTACCAGATCGGCCAGTTGCCCGGGCGCGACGGTGCCGATCTTCGCCCCGGTCTGGCCGCCAAAAACCCGTGCGGCCGTAGCGGTGGTGCTGCGCAGGATTTCCATGCTCGTTAGGCCAGCGTTTTTCATGAGCTGAAACTCGCGAAAGAGCGCCGGGCCGTGGATCGTGCCGATGTTTCCCGCGTCGGTCCCGGCAGCGATCGGGATGCCGGCCGCTTGCAGCGTCTTGAGGTTAGCCTGGGCGATATCTTCGGTGTGGCGAATGCGATTCAGCACCTCCTGCGGCTCGGCCCGGGCTTCCTTGATTCGGTCCGGCACTTTATCGGGCGGGAGCGTGGTCACATCGAGGGTCTTGATCACTTCCGGATCGCCCCACGCCTGCTCTTCTTTCGTCAGCATGAGCTTGTTGGCAAAGGTGCGTCCGTAGCGTTCGAACACGACCAGAGTCGGGGTCAGGATGGTGCCGTGTGTTTTCATTAGCCTAACGAAGTCCGGATCAACCGGTTTATCAGTCACGCTGTGCACGAGCAGGTCGGCCCCTTCCTCAACCGCGGCCCGGGCCGCCTCCAGTTCGGTCGCATGCACCGCCACGCGCAACTGATGCGCGTGGCTCTCCGCGATAACTGCCTTGACGATGGGACGAAAAAGCGCGGCCCGTTCGACGTCGCTTTTCTGCGGTGCGGGCGAGGGCGCCGGGGGCGGAACGATGTACCAGATTTTAATGTAATCCGGTTTCTGCCCAGCCAACTGGCGCACAAACTCGCGTCCTTGCTCCGGCGTATCGATTTTAACGATTGGTGGATCGCCGAGGTCGAGTTGAAGCCGGGCCACACTGGAAATGAGCGGGCCGGCCACGGCGACGCGCGGTGCTTTGGCGGTGGCGCGGGCAATCTTGCGCACCTCGAAATTCCACCTCGGACCGCCGACATCGATCACGCTGGTGATGCCGCTGCGGAGATAGCGGGCGAAGGTGTCGCGCAGGCGCGACTTAGTCCAGGCGACCTCTTCCCGGTAGGAACGCACATTCGTTAGGTCGACGACGTCGGGCCGGGCGAAGAGATCGCCCGATTGAAAAAAGTGCACGTGGGTGTCGATGTAGCCGGGCAGAATGAACTTTCCTGTGCAATCGATTCGCCGGGTAGCGGGCGGGACTTTCACCTCCTCTGCCGAACCGACTGCGGTGATGTGATCATCGTCCAGCAGGAGAGTCGCCGGCGCCAGGATCTTGCCGTCGCCCGGGTTGATCACCGTGCCGCCGGTGAGGGCGATCTTCTCCGCTCGAGCGTTCGTTAGGCTGAGCAGAGCCGAGCAAAGAAGCGGCGAAAGGCGCAGGAGCAGGCTGGGTCGTGGCGATCTCATGTCCAAGGAATAGCTGATTTCGTCCGCTCGATGCAAACGGATTGCCCGGCGGGGTGTGAGATCGCGCCTATACCGCCATACCTCCGGCAACGGCGGCACGGGCGTCGGGATGGTCGAGATCTACAACAAACGCTAAGTCAAGGAGCAGGATGTCGGGCCCTGTCTGATCGCTTCGATCGGGCTGGCCCTTCGACCTTGGCAAAAGAAAGGCGGGCGAGAAATGTGCTACGAGATCGTCAGGGTAAAAGATCGGGCCGGTTCTCCCGCGTGCGCCGTTCGGACTCGCGTCTGCGCCAGGCCGCGATCTCGGCGTGATGACCCGAGAGGAGCACCTCCGGCACTTTCCAGCCGCGGAAATCGGCCGGGCGGGTGTACTGCGGGCCTTCCAGCAGACCTTCGCTAAAGCTATCGTCGGCCGCAGACTGTTCGTCGCCCAAAACTCCGGGTAATAACCGCACGATGGCGTCGACAAAAACAACCGCGGCGATGGCGCCATTGGTCAGGACATAGTCGCCGATCGAAGCTTCGAAGTCGACCAGGTGCTCGATCACGCGGTGATCGACTCCTTCGTAGTGACCACAAAGGATGATGAGATGGCTTTGGCTAGAGAATTCCCGCGCCATGGCCTGGTCGAAGCGTCGCCCTTGTGGTGTCATCAGTACCACCTTGCTCGTCTCACTCCGGAGCGACTCGACCGCGGCGAAAAGCGGTTCCGGTTTCATCACCATCCCCTGGCCGCCGCCGAAAGGGGCGTCATCCACCACATGATGTCGATCGCCCGTCCAATCGCGCAGGTGATGGATCTGTAACTCTAGCAGACCAGCTTGCTGGGCCCGCTTCATCATGCTTTCGCCTAGCGGGACCCGGCAGATTTCGGGAAAGAGAGTGATGATATCGACGCGCACAGTGGGTTAGTGTTCGTCCTGCTCCACTGGTATGATGGGCGCGGGTTCGTTGCGAAATTCGCGGTGTCTGATTTTCCCGCCGGCATAGGCGATATAACCGCCCACACCCAGAGCACCGCCGGAGGCGAGCAGAACCGCGAGTGCGAGAGCAGTAGCAGTCTTGGGCCACCTTAGCGGCACCAGAATCGCGACTGCGGCCAGCGCCGCCATCACGTAGTAGACCCAGACCAATTCATCCGCGCGGTGCATGTGCGCCTTTAGCCAGGCTCCTCCTTGTGTGTCAGTCATGGAAAGAACCCGGTCGTAACCTTCTTTGCCATAGTGCGCCACCGGCCAGGCGCTCAGGCTACAGCCTAGGACCAGCGCCAGGGTCGCGATCTGGGCCGGTCGACTGCGCAGGACGAGCGCGATGAACAAGCCGACCATCGCCACGCCCAGTCCGTAGACCGGGAGCGGGTTGATCAGGACGTGGAGGTATTCGGGTTGACTGAGATCCTGGCTAAGTGTGGCTAGCATGGTTGGTATGTGTGGTGGAGTGATGGAAAAGCGTTGCATACGATCAGAGTCCACCAGGTCATTACTTCAGCTTCTTCGCCTCCCGTATCGGCGCGTATTTCTTCCAATCGTAGGCGATAAAATGCCACCACTCGGTGCGCATTCCGTAAAAACCCCCATGCCGCATCGCCGCTTGCAGGATCTTCAGATGCCGCTTCACCACCGGATCGTCGCCATGGTAGTGGAGTTTAGCCGCGGGAGTAAATTCATCAAAGCCGCTCGGCATCGCGACGTCATTCCCATTCAGGTCGACCAAAGTGGCATCGACCGCCACCCCCCAGGAGTGGAGGGAGCCGTTGCCGTGCAGGGGATCGGCGACAAAGGAGCCGTTATGGCTCTCCTGCCAGAGCGCGAGCTGGGCCGCGAGCGGTCGGTAGGCATCCCAGATTTTCAGTCCATAATGGCGGGCGCGGAGAAAAGCTTGAGCCTTGGCCAGGCGCAGAGCGGTACTCGGCCTAACGAGTGCAGGAGTATCCGACGGATAGAGGGCGCGGCCGGTGATGTTTTCAGCGGTGGCGTAGCGGAGTTCGACCCGAATGGTCGGATCGATCGCGCGAATGTCGACCAGGTTATCGTAGGCCCTGTTCGGTTCAGCCCGGAGCGCTGGTGGCAGAAGAGAGGCCGCGAAGAGCAGGACCAGGAGAAGAAGCGGGATGAGAGAGGCGAGCCTGGAAAGGTTAGGCCGGAGCGGGTTGCGCCAGCGGCGCAGGTCTTCCGGTAGACCTATCACGGTGCAGGCGGAGCGGGGAGAGGTTGAGCTTGCACTCGGGCCATCCGTTGCAGGAGGAGCCGGGCGGCGCCTTCCGGAATGTCGAATTGCAGATCGAGCTTCTCCCCGTTTTCGGTGATCTTGGGCGGTTCCTTCGAGAGAAGGAAATCAGAGCCGGGGATGGTGAACCAGCGGGCCGGCTCATTCTGCATGGCGGCGGCCAGCTCTTTCGCCTTGGCTGTATCGGTGGCCTTGAGATAGAGGTGAGCCTTGGCCGGAGTGGCGAGGCCAAATTCGAAGCCGAGCGCGCTCACGCCTTGCACTAGTTCTGCCGGGAAGATCGGACCGAAAAAGGTCGTGAGATCGGCGGGCGAGCGCGAGACCAGGCGCAGGGCGCTGTCGGAATCCAGCTGCTGGAAACTAACGAGTAAAGGATCTTCGACCTTGAGATCGGCTTCGGTCCCGAGCCGCACCTGGACCAGTTTGTCGACCTCGCTGAGAGAACCGACGGCGAGGGTGCGCGGGCCGACCCGGGCGACCGTGACCTCGGGACGTTCGTAGACAGTCAGGCCGGTGATGGTGCTCTTGGCAAAGCTCTTGTCCCGCGTGACCGCGCGCACCACCGGAGCCAGGTCGCTCCGGGTTTCGACCAGGACGTACTCCTGTTCGCGGTCCCGATCGTTGATCGTCAGGGCGCGAGTGATTCGCTGCGCTTCCTCGGCCAGATTGAGGTCGGGGGTGCGGGCGGCTGAGCCGACCAGGCCGGTGGCCACTTTTTGCCAGAGCTCGGGCTGTTCTTTGCGCCAGCGCTTGATCAGCGCGCCGTTGTTGAAGGCCTCGACGTCGAGGGAGAGAATGGCCGAGGTTTCCTCCGGCAGCCAATCGCGTTTGGTGGGCGATTGGGAAATGAGGGGCAGGATGATGGCGAGGAGGGCGAGGAGGGAGAAGATGGTGAAGTAGAATTTGCGCAGCTCCTGCTTGTCGATGGTGCCGGAGATCTGGGCCAGCTCCGCCTTATGCTCGGCATGGCGATCGACTGCGGCCCGGCGCCGTTGCACTTCGGCGAGCAAATGCGGCGCGGTCGGGGGAGCGATGCCCTGGGCGGCGAGATGACGCCCGATGTTGAGATAGGCCGGGTTCTTTTTTTCCTCCACCGTCTGGTGCTGCTGCCGGGCCTGCTTCACTTCTTCCTGCTGGGCGCGGGCGCTCTCGTTCAGGGCGCGGTCTTTGGCTTCAAATTCCGCCCGCACCTTGGCGATTTTCTTGTCCATCTGCGCGACGAGCGCCTCTTCGGCATTAAGGCGGTTGCGCGCTTCGCGACAGGCTTCGTCGCCGCCGAGGCGGGCCTGGACCATCTCCGCTTTCTCCCGCGGGAGCCGGGCTCGTTCTTCCCCCAGGCGATCCATCTGCGCCTGCAGATCGTCTGGCGGCGGATTGAGGGCCTGGAGAGCTTCGAGCCGTTTCAGGATTTCCTGATCGGCAGCGTCGCTCGCCATGATGCGGCGATCGACGGTGGCGAGTTCCTTATCGCACCGTTCAGCCGCGGCGCGGGTCTGGTTGCGCTGCTCGACCAGCGGGCGTTTTTCATCCTCCAGCTTGCGCAGGGCTTCGGCTTGTTCGCGGGAATTTTCCTGCCGTTGCGCATCGATGTGCTTGAGCGCTTCCTCGGTTTTGGCGATCTGGGCGGCGACTTCCTTTTGCTCCTGCTCAAACTTCTTCAGGGCCACAATCTCGTTCCGCACCTCGGGAAACTTGGCCGCCTCCGCCGTGCCCTCGCGGCCGAGCGCGATCTCGCTTTTCTGCAGGATGCGTTTCTCGTGCTTAAGGGCGAGGCGGGTGCGCTGGCGGCGCACCTTTAGCGTCAGCTCCCGAAAACCGGTGGTGATGAAACTCACGGTGCAACCTACGGCGCGATCATTCCTCAGCCCGGCCTAACTTTGCCAGGACACTAAAATCTTCCAGGGTGGTGGTGTCGCCGGTGACGGTTTGGCCGCTGGCGATTTCCTTCAAAAGGCGGCGCATGATTTTGCCGCTGCGGGTCTTGGGCAGGGCTTCGGCGAAACGCACTTCATCCGGTTTGGCGATCGCGCCGATGTGCTGGCCGACGTGGCTGCGCAGTTCTTCCTTCAGGCTCGGGGTCGGTTTGACTCCGCTTTTCAGGGTCACGAACACGACCACGCCCTGGCCTTTCAACTCGTCCGGCCGGCCGACCGCGGCCGCTTCCGCGACCTGGGGATGACTGACGAGGGCGCTCTCGATCTCGGAGGTGCCGAGGCGATGGCCGGCGACGTTGAGCACGTCGTCGATCCGGCCCACGATCCAGAAATAACCGTCCTTATCCCGACGCGCGCCGTCGCCGGTGAAGTAGCTGCCGGGGTACTCGCTCCAATACTGCTTCTTGTAGCGCGCCTTATCGCCATAGATGGAGCGGAGCATGGAAGGCCAGGGCCGCCTGACGATCAACTTGCCGCCGACGTTCGGCGGCACTTCCTTGCCTTCGGCATCGACCACCGCCGGGTCGACCCCGAAGAAGGGGAGGGTGGCGCTGCCCGGCTTGGTCGGAATGGCGCCGGGGAGCGGGGTGATCATGATGCCGCCGGTCTCGGTCTGCCACCAGGTATCGATGATCGGACAGCGGCCGCCGCCGATTTTTTCGTGGTACCACATCCAGGCCTCGGGATTAATCGGCTCGCCGACCGTGCCTAACAATCGCAGGGAAGAAAGGTCGTGCTTTTTCACCCATTGATCGCCCCAACGAATAAAGGCCCGAATCGCGGTCGGTGCGGTGTAGAGAATACTCACGGCGTATTCTTCGATGATGCGCCAGAAGCGATCCGGCTCCGGCCAGTTGGGCGCTCCTTCATACATTAGAGTGGTGGCGCCGGCAGCGAGCGGACCGTAAACGACATAGCTATGACCGGTGACCCAGCCGACATCGGCCGTACACCAGTAGATATCGTCCTCGCGCAAGTCGAAAACGTATTTGGAAGTGGTGTGGATGCCGACCAGATAACCGCCGGTGGTGTGGAGGATGCCCTTCGGTTTGCCGGTCGAGCCGCTGGTGTAAAGAATGTAAAGCGGGTGCTCGCTATCGAGCGCAGCGGGCGGGCATTTGGCATCGACGTATTCCAGCTCGCGATGCCACCAGACGTCGCGCCCTTCCTCGATGTGAATGTCGTTCTCGGCCCGGCGGAAGACGATTACTCGCCTGATCGTGGTCTTGCCTTTGAGCGCTTCGTCGACGTTCTGCTTCAGCGGCACGATCGCGCCGCGCCGATAGCTGCCGTCGGCCGTAATGACCGCGGTGGCGCCGCAATCGGCGATGCGATCGCGAATGCTGTCGGCGCTGAACCCGCCGAAAACGACCGAGTGCACTGCGCCGATGCGGGCGCAGGCCAGCATGGCAATGGCCGCCTCGGGAATGGTCGGGAGGTAGATGATGACCCGATCGCCCTTTTTGATTTTGTTCCGCTTCAGGACATTGGCGAAGCGGCAGACCTCACGGTGCAATTGCTGGAAAGTGAGGATGCGTTTCTCGCCCGGCTCGCCTTCCCAGATGATGGCGGCTTTGTTCCGGCGCGGGCCGTGCAGATGCCGGTCGAGACAATTTTCGGCCACGTTCAGTTTGCCGCCGACGAACCACTTGGCGAAGGGTGCTTTCCACTCCAGCACCTTTTGCCATGGCGTTTGCCAATGCAGCTCGCGCGCTTCCCGGGCCCAGAATTTCTCCGGCTGGCGGATCGATTCCCGATAGAGACGCTGGTATTCCTCCAGGCTGCCGATGCGGGCCTTTTTGGCAAACTCGCGCGCCGGCTTAAAGACGCGGGTTTCCTTGAGGTGGGACTCGATGTTTTTTTCCATGGCGCAAGGGCACGCTAACAAGCGGCTCCGGGTGGCTCAACGCAAAGTTGGGCGAGGCAGGTTTTGCCCTGCCGCAGTGGGAAAGCCTGCGCGCCCGAGCGCCTTTCGGTTTGTCATCCCGGACCCGCCCGCCGAAGGTCGGGGATGAGCGATCACGTTTACAAAAAGATTGAGCTAGTCGGTTCCTCCACCACCACGATGGAAGATGCGGTGCAAAACGCCCTCGCCAGCGCCGCGAAAACGATCCGCAACATGCGCTGGTTTGAAGTGGTCGAGACGCGCGGTCACATCGAGGAGAACAAAATCCATCATTGGCAGGTCACGGTGAAGATCGGGTTCACCCTCGATCGTTAGGCGCGCGGGCACAGCTCAAACTGGGCCCGCCTCCCCACCTGGGAGCGAAGCACACGGTCGCTGCCGTCCGCTGCGAGCGTGCGATGCTTAAGGCAACGCGCCGCCATAAATCGCGGCGCGCGTGTGAAAAGAGCCGGGGAGCTCGCGGCAGAGGGGGGCGCGGAGATTATTCCTCCTGCTTCACCATCTGAAATACTTTGGTTGCACCGTAGATCAGGATGGCCGGCTTGATCGCCATCAGCGCCAGGCGCACCGCTGCGCCCAGAATGCGGAAGACAGGTAACCGATCAATGATGAACCCGGCCGCCACGCCATAGAAGAGGGCTCTGGTCGGGTTGGCTCGGACGTAATCTTCCGTCGTCGCCATGATCTCGTCCCACTGCTCCTTAGTGTATTGCAGTCCTCGTTCGGCGATGTCGCCCGCTGCGCCGGTCATTTGTTCGCTGTCCATATATGTGAAGTTCGGATGTTGAGGCCTGTTTGCGCGTCAGGAAATAAGGTTAACGCAATATCATCCAAAGGGAACGAGCCGCGGCCCCGCGGGGGAAATCTGGTAGCGGCGTGGTTGCCTGGAAGGTGCCGGCGCGCCGAGTCGCCTTGAGACAGAAGCGACCCATCACCTCCAGCGCACGCTCGTTTAGCCGGGTGCAATTGGTCGAGAGCAGGATCCTGGCGTTGCGCTCCGCCACCTCCAGTGCGGCCAGGAGCAGTGTTTCGAAGTCGCGTTCGACCTGCCAGGCATGTCCGCTGCGAGAACGCGAAAAGGTGGGCGGATCGAGGACGATGCAATCGAAGCGCTCGCCTTTGCGCGCCAGGCGCGGGAGGACGGTCGTGACGTCGTCGGCGAGGAAACGGTGCCCGTCGCTCGGTAGCCGGTTGAGGAGGAGATTGTCGCGCCCGCGGTGGAGCGATTTTTTGGAAAGATCGATGCTGAGGGTTTCCGCACCAGCCAGCGCGGCCACGACGGAGAAGGAACAGGTGTAGGCGAAACAGTTAAGCAAACGGCGCGGCGCCAGTCGCCTGACGAATTGCCGGTTCTCGCGTTGATCGATGAAAAGCCCGGCCGAATAACCGGCCCCGAAGTCGAGCGAATAGCAGACCGCGCGCTCGAGCACGCTGCACTGGAGCGGCGCGGCCGGATCGCCCGAGAGGAGCCGGGGTGGGTTGCGCTCCGCATTTTGTTTTGGCAGGTAGCGGCCAAAAATGCGCTCGAAGCGCTCGCCCGCCAGCGCCGCCCACTCCTCCAGCTCGCGCCCCATCTCCTCCCGGCCCGCTTCCGTCTTGTAGGAGAGAAGCAGGTCGGCGCCGAAGCGTTCCACCCAGCCATCCGCTTTGCTGCAGAGGCGATAGGCCTCGGTTTTCTCCACGGCAAAATCGCGCACTAATCCAAAATCGATCCAGTCTTTCATCTCACTTGCCGCGCCCTCTTGCCGCGCGAACGGCGCACGCTAAAATCAGGGCGGCCATAGCTAGTCCGCCTGCACTGTCGGGTGATTTCCTTTGAAAAAGCAACAGATCACGGTGCGCGTTCCTGCCACCACTTCGAATCTCGGCCCTGGATTCGATTGCCTCGGGGTCGCGTTGCAGATGTATAATTTCGTCACCATCGCCCGCTCCGCCACAGTCGAGGCCGGGACCATGGCGCAGCAGGCGGCCCGGCGCTTCTTCAGCGCGGCGCGCACTCCGCCCTTCGCTTTTACCTGCACCGTGGTGGGCGATGTCCCGCGCTCGCGCGGGCTCGGGAGCAGCGTCACCATCCGCCTCGGCGTCCTGCATGCGCTGAATGCCCTGCTCGAGCATCCGCTCCAGCCGGCCCAGATCTTCGGGCTCTGCGCCGAGCTGGAAGGTCATCCCGATAACGCCGCGCCGGCCGAATTCGGCGGCTTCGTCGTTGCGCGCAATAACCGGCACCAGAAATTTTCCATCGACCCGCGACTCCGGTTTGTCTTGCTCATTCCCGCCTTCGAGGTCAAGACAGCGGAGGCGCGCCGGGTCTTGCCTAACGAGATCGATCGCCTGCGCGCGGTCGAATCCTGCGGGAACGCCTGCAGCATCACCGCCGCCCTGGCCAGCGGCGCCTACGAAAATCTGCGCGGCATGTTGACCGACCATCTCCACCAACCCTTCCGGCTGCCCTTCGTTCCTTTTCTCGAGCAAGTCATCGCCGCGGGCGAGGACGCCGGGGCGCTGGGTGGGTTCCTGAGCGGCTCCGGTTCCACCGTCGCCTGCCTCACTCTGCACGCGGCCGAGGCGGTGGCCGCGGCCATGCGCGACGCTTCCGGTTTGTCCGAGGCCGAGCTGCGGATTGTCTCGGCCGATAACGGCGGCGCGCGCATCGTCGTCTCCATTCTTGCTCCCGATGCGCCGCTGGCTTGAGAATCTCGAACAATTCGCCATCGACGTCATCCTCGGGCGTCGCCAGGGTGCGCGCGCGGCGATGCTGCGCGGGCTGCTCTACGTGCTGTCGCTAGTCTACGCCCGCATCGTGCAGTTGCGGCTCTTCCTTTATCGCAAGAGAGTCCTGCGCGAGCGCGCCCTCGGCTGCCTCGTCATCAGCATCGGCAACCTCACCGTCGGCGGCACGGGCAAGACGCCGATCGTGGAAAAATTTGCCCGCGCTCTGCAGGCGGGCGGGCGCCGGGTCGCCATCCTCAGCCGCGGTTACAAAAGTGTGGCCAAGCCGTCGAAGCGCAGTTGGATCGGCCGGTTGCGCGGGGTCGCGCCCGATCCGCCGCGCATCGTCTCCGACGGGCAATCGCTCCTGCTCGATTCCCTCACCGCCGGCGACGAGCCCTACATGCTGGCCAATAACCTGAAGGACGTCATTGTATTGGTCGATAAGGACCGGGTGAAGAGCGGACTCTACGCCATCCGCGAGATGAAGGCCGACACCCTCCTGCTCGACGACGGGCTGCAATACTTGCACCTCAAGCACCGGCTCGACATCGTCCTGATCGATCGGCAGGCGCCCTTTGGCAACGAATACCTGCTCCCGCGCGGAACGCTGCGCGAACCGCCGCGCAACCTGCGCCGGGCCAGTTACATCTTCATCACCAAAAGCACGGGCGAGCCTAACGACGAGCTGATTGCGCGCATCCGGCGCTATAACCGCACCGCCGAGATCATCGAGTGCGCCCACCAGCCGCTTTACTTGCAGGATGTCTACACCGGCGAGCAACTCCCGCTCGATCGCCTGAATGCCACTTACATCGGCTCCTTTTGCGGCATCGCCGCGCCGGAAAGTTTCGAGGATGGGCTGCGCAAACTGGGCGCGCGGATCGAGCTGACCAAGCGTTTCACCGATCATCACCGCTACAGCGAGGCGGAGCTGCAGAGCTTCATTAACCGCTGCATCCGGCGCGACGTGGACATGATCGTGACGACGGAGAAAGACGCCGTCCGTTTCCCCCGCCTAACGAAACCGGAAGTGCCGATCTATTTTCTCCGGGTGGAAATCCTGATCCTGAGCGGACACGAGACCTGGGAACATTGCGTGGCCCGGATTTGCCAGCCGCAACCGATGCTTTCCCCGGAGCGCTTCTTTTCCTGAGGCGATCCTGTTTAGAGGAAAACCGAACGCCTCGCGTAGTCGACCAAGAACGAAAAAAGAACGAAAACACGCTGGGATTCGATACCTAACTAAAGCATGAGCAAGAAAGCCGAACTCGTCGTGGAAGACCGAACTCTCGCGGTCTCGAATCTCGACAAAGTGCTCTGGCCAAAGGCCGGGTTCACCAAGGGCGAGATGATCCATTACTACATCCAGATCGCGCCCGTCCTGCTGCCGCATCTGAAGGACCGGCCGCTGACCATGAAACGCTATCCTAACGGGGTGGAGAAGGAATTTTTCTACGAGAAAAATTGTCCGACCCATCGGCCGGAATGGGTCAAGACAGCTAAAGTCTGGAGCGAGGGGAACCAGCGCGACATGCATTATTGCCTGGCCCAGGATCTGCCCACGCTGGTCTGGGCGGCCAACCTGGCCGACATCGAATTGCACACTTCGCTCTCGCGCAAAAAGGACGTGAGCCGGCCGAGCATGATGGTCTTCGATCTCGATCCCGGCGCCCCGGCCGACATCGTCCAATGCTGTCAGGTTGGCCTCTGGTTAAAGACCCTGCTGGAAGGAATGAAACTGAAAAGCTGGGCCAAGACCTCCGGCTCAAAAGGGCTTCAGCTCTACGTGCCGCTGAACACCGCGGTCAGCTACGACCAGACCAAGGAATTGTCCCACGCCCTGGCCGAGCACCTGGAAGCGGAGCATCCCGACTTGGTCGTCTCCAAGATGTCGAAGGCGCTGCGGAAAGGAAAAATTTTCGTCGACTGGAGCCAGAACGACGAACACAAAACCACCATCTGCGTCTACTCGCTCCGAGCCCGTGACGAGCCGACCGTTTCCACCCCGGTGACCTGGAAGGAAGTCGAGCAGACGCTGAAAAAAAAGGAGGCAACGAAGCTCGTCTTCCGCTGCGAGGAAACCCTGGCCCGGGTCGAGAAAATGGGGGATCTCTTCGCCGAGGTGGAAACGCTGAAGCAGAAGCTGCCGAAGAAGTGGAGCCTGTAGCGCGAGCTGCCGGCTGGCGGAGTCGTTAGGCAGGGAACGAGCCGGCGCCTCTCGAGCGAGCCGTAGAATCAAATGTGGTAGATTCGCGGCGTGACAACCGAATCTTCCGTCCCGCTCATTGTCGGGGCCGGCCCGGTCGGCCTGACGTTGGCTAACGAACTGATCCGGCACGGAGTCCGCTGCCGGATCATTGATCAGGCGCCGCAGCCTTCCCAGACCTCGAAGGCGCTGGCCATTTTCCCGCGCACCCTCGAGGTCTTCGACGCCATGGGACTTTCCCGGTCTTTTCTGGAGGCGGGCCACCGCCTGGCCGGGATCACCTTTTCCCACGGCCACGATCAGCTGGCCGCGATCGATTTTGGCTCGGTCGCCAGTCCCTTCCCATTCGCCCTTAGCCTGCCGCAATCGCAGACCGAGCGGCTCCTGCTCGAGCGCCTGGCCGCGGCCGGTGTCGAGGTGGAACGCGAAACGCGCCTAACGAATCTGGAGCAGAGCAGCGACCTCGTCCGCGCCACCCTGGGCCGGGGCGAGGCCGGCGAAGAAGTGGTCGAAACAGCCTGGCTGCTCGGCTGCGATGGCGCGCATAGCACCACCCGGCACGCCCTCGGGATGGAATTTGCCGGCGCGCCCTACGACGAGAGCTTCCTCCTGGCCGATCTGCGCTTGGAGGCCACGCTCGACCCGCGGCGGGCCCATCTCTTCTTCGCGCCCGACGGCGTTCTCGCTCTCTTCCCCTTCGGCGGAGAACGTTGGCGAGTGGTGGCCAACATCCCACCGGAAGCGCGGGTGCAGGCTCTCCCGGAGTTAACCCTGGAAGAGGTGCAGACGCTGGTCGACCGGCGCGGCCCGGGCGGAGTGAGCCTGAGCGATCCGCATTGGATGTCGCGCTTTCACATCTCCCACCGCATCGTGCCGCAGTTTCGCCGGCTGCGCGTCTTCCTGCTCGGCGACGCGGCCCACATCCATAGCCCGGCCGGCGGGCAGGGGATGAATACCGGCATCCAGGACGCCTTTAACCTTGGCTGGAAGCTAGCTCTCGTCGTTAGGGGGAAAGCTTCCGCCCAGCTCCTGGCCAGCTATCACAGCGAGCGGGAACCGATCGCTCGAGGGGTGCTGAACCTGACTGATCGTCTCACCCGCGTGGCCACCGCGCGCAATTCGGTGGTGCAAAGCGTGCGCGACTTTCTCCTCCCGATGGTGAGTGGAATCGATCTGCTCGGGACAAAATTGCCGAACGGCTGGCCGAGCTTGCGGTCCATTATCGGGAGAGCGCGCTGGTGGAAAATCACGGCTCCGGGCGGCCCCGAGCGGGCGATCGCGCCCCGGACGCGGACCTGCGCGAGACGAACGGAGAAGCGCGCCGGCTTTTCGAGCTCTTGCGCCAGCCGCGTCCTCTGCTCCTTATTTTCCTGGGCGCTTCGCCTAACGAATCGGCAATCCGGGAGCTGCGCGCGAGCCTGCCGAACGACCTCATCGCCAGTTATGCCATCGCCCGGGGCGAGAGCGGCGCGGAAGCGGAGCTGCGCGACCTGAGCGGCCTGACCCACGCCTCCTACGGGTTGAGTGAAGGCGGTTTTATCCTGGTCAGGCCGGACGGCTACATCGGTTATCGGAGTCCCGGCTTTGAGGGCAATCCACTGCGCGCTTACCTCGGCCGCCTCTTCTCGGCGACTGCTTAGCGGATCACGTAGCGGCCGTGAACCCAGACTCGCCGGCCATGATGGCGACTCCAGTGTCCGCGCACCCAGACGTAGCGGCGCCCTTGGTGAACGTAATACGGACCGCGGGTGTAATACGGGCGATCGCCCACCTCGACGGAGTAGGAGACGGCCGCCGGTCCCGGTGCGTAGCCGTAGCCCGGCCCGTAGGCCACCGGCGCGCAGGCGCTGGCGCTGAGGACGATGAGACCGAGGAGGAGAGTGAATATGTTTTTCATGCAGATGGTTTTCCTTCCTAAATCCATTCGCATGAGCGCCCGCGTAAGGATGGGTTGAGGCAGTTCTCACGCCTAACGATTGCAGACTTCTTCGAACGCTTCGCTCCCTCGGCTCCGCCTACGGTCCAGGCGGGGGCGGAGGGCCGGGCGATTCAGCCAGGGGATGATAAAGCTGCAGACGTTGGCGGTGTTCCACTTCCATTCTCTGGAATTTGGTTCTTTGTTCCGGGGTGAGAAAGGAGGTGATCTCTTCGTTAGTCTCGGCGATGCGATCGAAGACGCGCCGGGTCGTTTCCTTTCGGATCGTTTCCATTTCCTGACCCGTTTTCTCGATCAAAGGTTTGATCCTGGCCGCCTGTTCCGGCGTCAGGTCGAGCCCGCCGCGCAGCCGGTCCATCATGTGTTCCGCCATCTGCTCGGGCCGGGGCGGACGCATGAAAGCGCGCCCGAGATGCGGGGCGACGAACGCGCCGGTGATGGCCCCGGCACCGAAAATAAGCGCAGCGTAGAGGACGATGCGGGTGGCGCGGGTTCTATTCATAGCCATAGCCGGCCACGATGGCGGAATCGGCCACGCGGGTTTCCGGGTCGTTGCGGTGGTTGAAGGCGCTCAGCTCATCGCCCTCCAGGGCGCCGGCGAGCAGGGCGATGGCGCAGGCGAAAAGAGCGGCCCAGCGCAGACCGGTGAGCAGACCGGTATTGTTAGGCCGTTGCGCCCTTGCTTCCCGCCAATGAGCCAGCACGGCCGTTTCCAGGCCAAAAGGAATCTCTAGCCGTTCGTTAGGCGGCGGGGTCCGGCGCGCGAGAGCGAAGAGGCTTTGCAGAAGGCGATTGGCGTCCATCAGGCGAATTCCAACTTTAAGACCTCGGTCTTGCCCAGCATTTTTTTTATCTTCCCGCGGGCGCGAAAGGCGCGCACTTTGATCGCGGCCCGGCTCCAGCCGGTGAGCTGGTGAATTTCCTCCACCGACCGCTCCTCCAGATGGAGCAGGGTGACGAGCAGGCGATCCTCGGGCGAAAGCTCGGCCAGCATCTTCGCGAGTAACTCTTTGGCCGCGCGTTCGTCGTCCGGTGCCGCCAAGTCGGTCTCGATCCGGGCCAGTTGTTCAATGCCTGCGGCGGTATCTTCATCGAAATCGGCCAGGCGCCATTCCGGCCGGCGCTTCTCCGCCCGGAGAGCGTTGAGACAGGTGTTGACCGTGATCCGGGAGATCCAATGCTCGAGCGGCACCTTGCCCGAGTACTGGTCGATGTTTTGGAAGATCTTGATGAAAACCATCTGGATTAAATCCTCCTCCGGCACCCGACGGGGCAAATGGGAGCGCACCAGCCTAACGACAAAGGGATGGAAATGATGAAGCAGTTCGCGTGCGGCGCATTCCTCTCCCGCAGCCAGGCGTTGGAGGCAGGCGGCTTCATCGAATCTCTCATCTGGCATGGGCAATCGCGGGGCGGTTCCACATCACCTATCAGACACCGCCTCGCCCCCGAGGTTACATCCGTTTGGGCGGAATTCATGTAACCGCAGCGGACGGGCGAGTGTCTGCAGGAGGGAAATGGAAAAATGGAATTGGAACGAAGAAAGGACGAGACAGGAAGAAGCCTGGGAGAGCTTTGGCGCAAGCGTGCGCCGGCGCCGTGTCGCCCTCGGCCTGAGCCAGGAGAGGCTGGCCCACCTCGCCGCTCTGAATGTGCGTACTATCGCCAAGATCGAGGCGGGCGAACTGCCTTTGCGCGGAGAGACCATCGGTCGGCTGGAAGTTGCCCTCGGCGGCCCCGCGGCCTCGACCGCGAACTCAGCGGAGAATCCCGATAGCCTCGCCAGCATCCTGCGGCGTCTATCCCTCGGCCGTGTAACCAGAACGGCTCTGCCGTGTCTCTAAGCGGGAACAGCAATCCCGCTGTCTCATACCTAACGAATAAAAGACATGAAACTAAAAAAACTAATGACCATCACGGCCTGTGCGGCCGGTTTACTCGCAGGGGGGCCCCTGGCTTTGGCCCAAGCTCCGGGCGACGAGGCGCCACCGCCTTTCCATCATCACGGACCGCCCGACTTGACAGCGATGCTGAGCCACACGCTCAACCTGACCGATGCGCAAAAAACGCAGGTCGCGAGCATGGTCAAGGCGGTCCAGCCGCAACTCGATGCCATCCATCAACAGGCCCGGGCCGCGTCCGACGCGATCATGAAGCAGCTCAACACGCAGATCCGCCCCATTCTCACGGCGGAGCAGCAGAAGCGGCTCGACGCCCTGGAGACGCTGCGCGAGACGCGGCCGGAAAATTCACAATAGCTTTTCCGATCGGTTAGTGGGTGAAGGGTCGCGGATTTCTCTCCGCGGCCCTTCTGCTTTATTGCTGGGAAAGGAGCGGCCACTTTGAGGTTGAACTCTCGCCTCCGGCCTGTGCAGACTCAGCCGAAACGTCGCGCGCCGCCCGGCGGCGAAAACCACAATTCAAGCGGGGAAGTTTATGCCTTATCTGAAGAAGTTTTATGCTGGTCTCACTCTCTTTCTGGTCGGCGCCGGGAGCGCGCTGGCGCAATGGTCGACGGTCGATTCCGGGACGTCGAATGACTTAAACGGAAGTTATCTGCTCGATTCCGGAGTGGGTTATGCGGTGGGCAGCGCCGGCACCATTCTGAAAACCAACGACGCCGGAATGACCTGGTCGTCCCTCGCCTCCGGCACGAGCAAGACGCTGTACGATGTCTACTTTTTCAACGACGCGGAAGGCGTCGCGGTCGGCGACAGCGGAGTGATCCAGCGCACGGTCGATGGCGGCACGACCTGGGCCACCGTGGCCAGCGGAGTGAAGGACAGCCTGCGCTCGGTCTCCTTCAGCGGGGCGAACGGGATTTGCGGCGGCACATCGCAGGACATCCTTTACTCGAGCGATTTGGGCGCGACCTGGCACGTCTCGCAGAAGGGATTCTTCGGCGGCGGCTTCAATGGTGCCTACATGCTGAGCCCGACGGTCGGCTACGTCGCGGGCCAGAACTCGATCTTCCAGCCGTTCCTCGGCACCACGGTCGACGGCGGGGTGCACTGGACGTTTGATAACTTTTATTTCGACAGCAACGAAGGGACCTGCGACGACGTTTTCTTCTTCGACTCCAGTACCGGGCTGACTTCCGGCATTCTCTTCGACGGGCGCGGCGCGATCGCCCGCACCACCGATGGCGGGGATAACTTTGACTCCGCCATCTTCGCCAACGCGCTTCATGGGATCGATTTCCCGCTGCCTTCGAGCGGTTTCGCAGTCGGATTTCTGGGTACCATTCTTCACTCGAGCGACCTGGGGCAGACCTGGGCGGCGCAGAGCAGCGGCACTTCGGCGGAATTGCAGGATGTCCACTTTGCCGGCAACGGACTGGACGGCATTGCGGTCGGCGCGGGCGGAACCGTTCTGCAAACCTCGAACGGGGGCAGCGCCGGGGGCGGAGATGATTTTGCCCTTACCAGTGCGGTTTCGCGCCAGGGCGAGTTTGAGATTGAGCTCCCGCTCGACGGTGCGGTCGGAATCGAATGCCGGACCGGCGGTCGCAAGCACCAATACGTCATCGTGGGCACGTTCAGTCATCTCGTTACCGCGATTGAGAGCGCGACGACTTCCTGCGGTGAAGTGGCCGGGATCAGGATCAGCTCGACCAACACCCCGCAGGTGGAGGTGAAGTTAAATCACGTGCGCTGCAATGCCGAAGTGGTGACGGTGACTCTGCACGGCGTGCACGACGATGAGGGCAACGTGATTGATTCGGTGTCGGTCGAGATGGGTCTGCTGGTGGGAGACGCCAGCGGCAACGGGGTGGTCGATGCGTCGGACGTGCAACTGGTCAAAGCCGCGCGCGGACAGTTCACCAACAGCGGGAACCTGCGCGAAGACATCAATGCCAGCGGGCACATTGACGCGAGCGACGTGAACCTGACCACGGAGTCGGTCGGCACGATGCTCCAGCCCTAAAGAGCCTCCTGACCGAGGCCGGGAGCGCCTGCCTGCGCCACATTCGTTAGGCGTAGCCGCCCTCCGGATTTGAAAGAGGAGCCGGAAGCCACTAGATGCGCCCAATGCGTGCCGGCTCTCCTTCCCGCGATCCAAGGACGATCTCGCTCCTGACTGCCACCTGCATCGTGGTGGCGAACATGGTCGGGACCGGCATCTTCACCAGCCTCGGCTTTCAGGTAGGCGATTTGCCGAGCGGATTTGTCCTGACCGCGCTCTGGGCCATCGGCGGTCTCTGCGCGCTCTGCGGGGCGCTTTCTTACGCGGAGCTGGGAGCGGCCTTGCCTCGCTCGGGCGGCGAGTATCATTTCCTGCGCGAGATTTATCACCCGGCAGTCGGGTTTATCGCCGGTTGGATATCGGCCACGGTCGGCTTTTCCGCCCCGGTGGCGATCGCGGCGATTCCGTTCGGCACTTATCTGGCTGGAGTTTTTCCGGGGCTCAATCCGCTCCTGCTCTCGCTCGGCGTGGTCTGGATCGCCACTCTTGCGCTGCTCTGGGATTTACGTCTCGGGAGCGGCTTTCAGAATACTTCCACCCTGCTGAAGGTAGGCCTCATTCTGGTCATCATCGCGGCCGGGTTCTATGTCGCGCAGACGCAGCCGGTGAGGTTCCTGGCCGCGCGCGGCGACGGGGCCTTGATTGTGAGCACGCCGTTCGCGATCAGCCTTTACTGGGTCATGTATGCCTACTCGGGTTGGAACGCCTCCACTTACATCGTGGGGGAAGTGCGCAATCCCGCTCGCACCATTCCGCTCTCGCTCGCGCTCGGCACTTTGCTGGTGAGCGGGCTTTATCTCGGCCTCAACGCGGTTTTTCTGCGCACCACGCCGATCGCGGAGATGGTCGGAAAACAGGAGGTGGGCCTGATCGCCGGCGTTCATATTTTTGGCCCGGCGGGCGGGAAGGTGATGGCGGTTTTCATCGCGCTCGGGCTGGTCTCGGCGGTCAGTGCCATGATGTGGATCGGCCCGCGGGTGACGGTGGCGATGGGGGAAGACCTGGCCGCGTTATCGTGGCTGGCGCGGCGGAACGCGCGCGGCATTCCGGTGCGAGCGACTCTTTTGCAGTTCGCGCTGGTGAATTTCTTCATCCTCTTCACCAGCTTCCAAAAGGCGGTCAACTACGTGCAGTTTAGCCTCATGCTTTCCTCCAGCCTGACGGTGCTGGGAGTGATCGTGCTACGGTGGCGGCGACCGGATCTGCCGCGGCCGTATCGGACCTGGGGTTATCCGGTGACACCGCTGCTCTTCCTCGCGGTGAGCGGCTGGATGCTCTGGCATCTGCTGGAAGATCCTTCCACCCGTGAGGCTTCACTCTGGGGTTTGGTGACCGCACTTTCCGGGCTGGCGGTCTATTTCATGTCGCCGAAGAGAGTCGCCAATCGGGCGCCCTAATCTCTTCCCTCGGGAACAGGTCCTGCTTTTTAAGACGGGCGAGCGCCCGACGCGCCGACGGACGCCAGAGAACCCTTTTATGAGATCGACGCCTTTCCTGCCCCTGCTAAACCGCTTCCTGGTTCAATCTGGTTGTGCCCTATTGGCCTTATCGCCCGGCTTGCTGCGCGGCGCGGCACCGGTCCAGGTCACGCCCGCTTATCAGCACGATGTCTCGCCCCCTTTACGCGAACTGGCTCAGACCGATCGCGCGCTTTACCGACAGGAAGGGGAGGCGGCCGAAAACCCGAAAATCCCGAACGCCCACGTCGACCAGCCCGATCCGGTGGTCGAGAAGACTTCCTTCCTGCGTCTGCTCGCTCCGAAAATCCCGAGCCCGCTTCTGACTTTCGACGGGATCGCTTTCCCCGGCGTCGGCTGCAACTGCGCCCCGCCCGACACGAACGGCGCCGCTGGTTTAACCCAGTACGTCCAGATGGTGAACGAGGCTTTCCAGGTCTTCAACAAGGCGACGGGCGCCTCCGAGCTCGGTCCGAACAGCATCGCCTCGCTCTGGAGCGGCTTCGGCGGCGCCTGCCAGAACGGCGGGGCAGGCGATCCGGTCGTGCTTTACGATCAGCTGGCCGATCGCTGGTTGATCTCGCAGTTTGCCTCCTTTAACGGCGCTGCTCCCATTACCGACGAATGCGTCGCGGTCTCGACTACGGGCGACGCGACCGGCACCTACAATCGCTACGGGTTTCATCTCGGCTCGAGTTTCTACGATTACCCGCATCTCGGGATTTGGCCCGACGCCTATTACATGAGCGTAAACGTCTTCAGCGCTGATGGAACGAGTTACCTCGGGCCGCAGGCCTTTGCTTTTGATCGCACTGCGATGCTGGCCGGTAACGCCGCCACCTTCGTCAGCCCGGTCGGTCCGCTCGGTCCTTCCACCCCGCCTTTTCTTCCGGCCGACCTGGATGGTTTCACTCTCCCGCCGGCCGGGGCGCCGAATATCTTTGCCGGCTTTCCGAGCAGCAACTTCTACGCGCTCTATCATTTTCACGTCGATTTCGCCCAACCCGGGAATTCCACCTTCAACCTCTTCTTTAGCCCGCCCGCCGCTGGATTCACTGCGCTCTGTCCCGGCAGCAGCGCCTGCGTTCCACAGTTGGGCGGTACCGCTGGCGACCGCTTGGATGGAATTGGCGACCGGCTCATGTTCCGCCTCGCCTATCGGAATTTTGGCGACCACGAATCCCTCGTCGGCAACTTCACCGTAAAGGCGAACAATGTCGCCGCCATTCGCTGGTTTGAGCTGCGCGGAGTGACGGCGGGACCGGTGACGGTTTTCCAGGAAAGCACCTACCAGCCGGATGCAACCTCGCGGTGGTTAGGCAGCATCGCCATGGATGGCCTGGGGAATATCGCCCTCGGCTTTAGTGCCTCCAGCGACACGATCAATCCGCAAATTCGCTACGCCGGCCGGTTGGTGGCTGATCCGCTCAACACCATGGCGCAGGGGGAAGCCCATCTCTTCGACGGCAGCGGGAGCCAGACGGGAAGCGGAAACCGCTGGGGCGATTACAGCGCGCTGACGGTCGACCCGGTTGACGACGCCACTTTCTGGTTCACGACCGAATACTACTCTCAAACAAGTCAGTTCAATTGGCGCACCCGCATCGGCAGTTTCAAGATGCCACCTCCCGGCTCCACTCCGACACCGACGCCAACCGTCTCGCCCACTCCGACCCCGACTCCGACCGCGACCCCAAATATCACTCCCAGCCCGACCTCTTCTCCCACCGCCACGCCCACGCCGACTCCCGCCCCCACGCCTCCGACCGTGCTGGCTAACATCTCCACCCGGCTCGAAGTCGGGAGCGGCAGCAATGTCGGCATCGGTGGATTTATCGTCACCGGCACGGAGCCGAAGAAAGTCATCCTGCGCGCGATCGGCCCTTCCCTGCCAGTGGATGGAAAACTGGCCAATCCCACTCTGGATCTCTTCGGTCCGGACGGCGTCCGGCTCGCCTCCGACGACAACTGGCGCAGCTCGCAACAGGCCGCGATCATGGCCAGCGGCGTGGCCCCTTCCGATAATCTCGAATCGGCCATCGTCGCGACCCTGCCGGCGAGCGCGAACGGGATCGCCTACACCGCGGTGGTCAGCGGGGTGAATAACACCACCGGCACGGGCGTGATCGAGATCTACGATCTCGATGCAGCCGCCAATTCAAAGCTGGCCAATATCTCAACCCGCGGTCAGGTGCAGGAGGGCGACCAGGTCCTGATCGGCGGCATCATCGTGCTCGGGGACGACGCGCAACGAGTGATCGTGCGCGCGCTTGGGCCATCGTTAGGCCAGGCCGGCGTGAGCAACCCGCTCTCCGATCCCACCCTGGAAATGTACAACGGCGATGGCGCCCTCATCGCCTTCAACGACGACTGGCGCGATACTCAGCAAAACGTGATCCGAGCCACCGGCGTGCCGCCTTCCGACAGTCTTGAATCGGCCATCGTCGCCACCCTGCCCGGGAGCGGGAACGGCATCGGCTACACCGCCATCGTGCGCGGGCTGGATGGCGCCACCGGGGTTGCCCTGATCGAAGTCTACGCCCTCGCGCCCTGAGCCGGTTTCTTACTTTCTGCCCAGGAGCAGGCGCAGAAAACGCCCGTCGGAAAAAGGGCCGCCGCGCGCTTGCCTAACGACCACCAGATCGAGCGAGGGGATGACGTAAAGCCGCTGGTAATCCGAGCCGATGCAGGCCACCAGATCGGGCGGCGCGTCCCGGCAAAGGCAGGCGTGGGACCAATCCTGCCGCGACCACTTCGGGTGCAACATGGCCTCGAAATCGAACTCGCGCCCGCCGGGCGCGGCCCGATTATTCCACCAGCCTAACGAAAAGGCGTGATTGGCCGGCGAGCCGCGCCAGGATTGCGCGAGCGTCTCCGGCCTGACGACCGGCTGGCCCCGGTCAAGCACGAGCTGCCCCAGGCGGGACCATTGCCGCGCGGTCATGATGAAGCCGGCCGCCAGGAGCGGGTTGCCCGCCCGATCGTCGAGGTAGCGTTGCGGGCCCAGCTTCAGTTTGCGCAGGACGCGCCGCTCCAGGTATTCGGTCGGCGTTTTTTTGCCCAGTTTCTCCTTCAGCACCTGGTGAAATACCTGCAGCGCGCTCGGCCCGTAGATGAATGCTTTTCCCGGCTCCGCCACCATCGGCAACCGGAGCGCGGTCTGGTCGCGATTGCCGTATTCGTTCACTTGGAGCTCAAAACCGGGCGCGAGGCCGCAGGAGAAATCGAGCAGCTGGCGGATCGTGACCCGCGCCTTGCGCCGGTCGTTGCGCCAGGAGGCGATCGTTTCGGAGACGGGCTGGTCGAGATCGAGAATGCCATCTTCCTGCGCGGCCAGGGCGGCCAGATTCCAAAACGCTTTCGTGCCGCTGTAAATGCGCTGTGCCGTTTCGGCATCGGCCGAGCCGGGATATTCCTCCAGCAGCGTCTTGCCGTGCTGAAGGACGAGGAAGGACGTGCCGCGATGATCGGCCGAATATTTGGCCGCCTTGCGCACCGCGGCCGGATTGAGATCCGCGGCCGAGATCTTGGCCGCCAAGAGAATTAAGCAGAAAGTCAGAACCTGGCGCACCACCTCGAACGTTGCCTCGGGTGCGCCCGGCCGGGCAAATTTTTCTTCTCCGCATCGCCCGCCGGCTGTTCTACCTTGGCCGCTTGACCGCCTATTACATCGATAACTTCAGCCCGTTCATGCTCCGGTTCGGCCCCAACTTCGGCATTCGTTGGTACGGGTTTTCCTATCTGCTAGGCTTCTTTTGCGGCTTTCTTCTCCTGCGCTGGCTGGCCCAACGGCGCTACTGCGCGCTCGATCCGGCAAAGGTGGGCGATTTTATTTTGCTGGCCTCGTTAGGCGTGGTCGCCGGCGGCCGGCTCGGTTTCGTGTTTTTCTATCGACCGACGCAATTTCTGCACGACCCGCTCTTCGTCTTCCGGGTCTGGGATGGCGGGATGTCGAGCCACGGCGGCATGATTGGGCTCACTCTGGTCACTTTCCTCTACGCCCGCTCGCAGAAGATCCCCGGGCTCAGCCTGGCCGACAACATCGCGGTGGTCGCGCCGGTGGGGCTCTTTTTCGGGCGTTGCGCTAATTTCATCAATGGCGAGCTCTACGGCCGCGCCGCCCAGGTGGCCTGGGCGATGCAGTTCCCGAAGGAAGCGCTCGACCTGCCCGAGGTCGGCGCGCGCACTCTTGCCGCCGCGCACGCCTTGCGCCCGGGCAGCGGCGAGCTGGAGGAGATCATCGTGCGGGCCCGGACCGATCCGGCTCTGCAATCAGCCTTGCATCAAACGCTCACCCCGCGTCACCCGTCGCAGCTCTACGAGGCGTTTCTGGAAGGGGCGTTTCTTTTCACCTGCCTCTGGTTTTTGCGCACTCGCACCAGACAGCCGCGCGGGATGCTGGCCGGGCTTTTCCTCCTCCTTTACGCCATCGTCAGAGTGATCGTGGAATATTTCCGCGAACCGGACGCGCCGCTCACCGGACCGTTCACCCGCGGCCAGACCCTCTCCGTCATTCTCGTCGTGGGCGGGATTTGTTTTGTCGTTTACGCGTTTCTGCGGAAGGAATACGAAGCGGCCCAGCGCTAAGAGCGTTGGCTGGCTCCGCCGGCGAACTGGTGCTTCTTTAAAATCCAGGCCGCGACCAGCCCGGCAGAGAGGAAGCCGACCAGCTGCGTCACAATATAGGAGGCGGTGTAAATGCCGGGGAAGCCGTACCAGTTCCAATAGGAAACGTTGGTCGCGATTGCGGCCAGTAGCCCGGCCATGAAGATGAAACCGACCCGGCTGCCATAAGTCGTTAGGCGGGTTTGGCGCAGGAGGAGAAGGGCGAGCAGCACTTCGATGAACTCGGTCAGGAATTCGACCGAAAGATATCGTCCAATCGCCAGCGGGCGCGCTCCGGCGGGATGATACATCAGGATTCCCGAAGGATGATTGGCCAGGTTTTCCTTCATCTGTTCCATCGCTTTCGACTTTTGTTCGGGGGTCGCGTTGGGCCCGAGACCGAAGCCGGGAAAAACATAGAGGCCGGACTGGGAACCGATGTTCTTTCCCATGGCTTCGAGAACGGCGGATTCGTTAGGCAATTCTTTCACTCCGGCTTCGCCCAGAGGAAGCGCCATATGCGCGAGTGAAGTCCAGATGAACATGGCGATGCTGCCGAGGACGGCGGCGATAATAATACGTGTCATAAATAGAGCTCTTGAAGCGCATTATGACTCTCCGCTCTCCTCCGTCGAGGCGGAAAATCACCGCTCCTCCAAGCACCTTTAGTAGATCGGTTCCGTCGCTCGCGTTGTCCTGAGAAAGAGTTGCGCGAAAACGAAAAGGATGGCGAAGATCACGACCGAGAGCGCCGCCGCCCAGCCGAAGCGATACATGTTAAAGGCCGCCTTGTAGACGTAGGAGACGAGGATGTGAGTCGAATCGGCCGGCTCGCCCATGTTCGAAACCAGCCAGACGACGTTGATGTTATTGAAGGTCCAGATCGTGCCCAGGATGATTCCCGGGATCATGACCGGCCGCAGGAGTGGCGCGGTGATGTGCCAGAACTGAAACCAGTTCGAAGCGCCATCGACCTCGGCCGCCTCGTAAAGCTCGTCCGGGATCGATTGCAGACCGCCCAGCGCGATCAGCATCATGAAGGGAAAGCCGAGCCAGATGTTGGTGATGATGACGGCCAGAAAGGCCTCGAACGGCGAGGAGAGCCACTGCACCGGGGAGAGGTGCAGATATTTGGTCAGGAGCAGATTGACCGAGCCGTATTCGTCATTAAACATCCCGCGCCAGGTCAGCGCGCTGATGTATTGCGGCAGCGCCCAGGGCAGGATGAGCAGGACGCGCCAGGCCGATTTCCCGCGGATGAAACTCTGGTGCAGCACGACCGCGAGAAAGACGCCGATCACGACATGGAAGACGATGTTCACCGTCGTCCAGATGACCGTCTTGCCGAGGATCGACCAGAAGAGTTCCTGTTTAAAAACGGAGAGGTATTGGGCGAAGCCGATCAGCCGCCAATCGCGGATGTGATCGAGGTTGGCGTTGGAGAAGGAGAGGATGACGTTGAAGAGGAAAGGGAAAAGAACCACCGCCAGGATGACGATGAACGCCGGCGCGAGCAGGCAGGTGGTGAAAAGTCGGGCGCGGAAGTTCAAGGTGTGAATCGTGGATCGAGAATGGCGAATCGGCAATCGCGTCTTCGGGACATCGCCCATCGAACCGGGTCGCCAGCGGCAACGATTCACGGCCACTGCTCGCGAAGACTAGCGGCTCCAAGCGTGCCGGATTTTAGGCCTCTGGCATTTGTTATTTCGGTTGCTGGTTCACCGATTCTCCGAGGCGGCGGCCGATGGAACGGCGCTCTTTCCGCGGCTGGATAAATGGTTGGCATTCCTCCTTTCCCGCGTTCATTCTCTGGCATGACTTCTTCCGATCCGGCCGGCCGCGGCCCACGTGGCGAATCGCAGCTCGCCTTTAGCATCATGTTTTTCGCGGTCGCTCTTTTGCTGCTCATGCTCGGCTGGGCCGACGGGGTCCGGCACGACACTTATTTTCTGCATGTGCCCGAATCGCGCGGCTGGCTCATCGCGACGGCGATCGCGGCCGCGATCGGAGTGGCGCTCCTGGTCTGGTCGTTTAGTGCGAAACGCTCGGAGCCGCGGCTGTCCGTCGCCCGACCGAACCGCTGAGGCGCGGTTGCGTTTCATTGGGACATTGGTAACAATGTCACAATGAAACAGGAACCTGGGAAACGAGTGGAGCGCGTCCAGATCGGCGCGCGGATGGAGAAGAGGCTGGTCAAAACGCTCAAGGCGCTGGCCGAATATCTTGATCTGTCGTTAGGCGATCTGCTCGAGGGCATCACCCTGCACGCGCTGGAGGGGAAAAGCGCCTTCAGCCCGAAAACCCTCGGCCAGATCAAAAAACTGCGCGCGATCTACGGCCTCGACTTGAACGCGAACGACAGCCATCGGCTGGTCGAGGAGGATCATGAGGAGCATTGAGTTGCCCGGCCTCCTGGCTGATTTCGAGGCGGGGCGGGTCGATCCCGCCAGCTTCCCTCATCGTGCCCATCTGGAGGTTGCCTACGAACTGCTCGAGCGCCATCGCTTCCCCGAAGCGCTGCTGCATCTCGCGCGCGGCCTGCGTGAGCTGGCCGCGAAAGCGGGGCGACCGGAGGTTTACCACGAGACGATCACAGCAGCCTTTCTTGCTCTGATTGCGGAACGGCGGCTGCGCGGCAGTTTTGCAGGTTGGAATGATTTTGCGACCCGCAACCCGGAACTGTTTCGCAAAGAACTGCTCGCGGAGATTTACGACCCGGCCGTCCTCAAATCGGCCCTCTCTCGCGCCACCTTCATCCTGCCGCAGCGCAAGGTCCCGCTATAGGCTGGGGCCGTGTCGCAGTCTGGAGGTGCGCCATTCGGAATTTGGCCGGCTCACCGCCCGCGGCTACTAGGCCGCTACGGAACTACAGCGGCAGCTGCGTAGTGCCGCTGGCACGAAGGGACCGCTTCGCTCCGTCATCACTGCGGCGGCAGCCTCTGCCCCGGCCAAAGCTGCCTTACGGGCCGATGTTGATAGTCGCTGGGGCGCTTCCTTGGGCCGATGGCTGGTCGCCAACCTGATCCGTGGCGCGATAACTCCACTTCGTCTGGCGGAGAACGCATCGGTTTCGATGTACCCCAGAGAGGTCTCATTAAAGAAGGCAAAACTTTGCCCGCCGTAGGATGGAACTTGATGGTGGTCAATCAGACCCGGCCGCGAGACGAAAGGTCCAGGGTTTGGGAAGCCCGCCGTGCGACTTGTAAGATTTCGCTAATCAGCGTGGGTTGACGAAAATCTCCGCATCTGGAAGAAGCTTGCTGTCTTCGCCCAAACCTCCGGAGATAAGAACCCTCCCGTCGAGTAACGTGATCGTGGTGTGATACCACCGCGGCGTGGCGAGGGTGGTTTCGAGTAAGTGCCAGCGACCGGTCGCAGGATCGTATTCCTCGATGCTATTGAGAATATTCTGGGTGAATAGATCGCTCGCACCGCCAGCCACGAAAACTGTGCCATTGTTCAGGAGCGTCCCGCTGAAGAGGCCGCGCGCGGTGTGCATGGGACGAGCGAGGGTCCATCGTGCGGTCGTCGGATCGAAGATTTCGGTAGTGTTGGTGACAAGTGGAGTGCTGGGATGACCGGCGAAGCCTCCGGCGACTAGCACCCGCCCGTCCGGCAGCAGTTCCTGGACATGGTCGGCCCGTTTCCGATTGAGAGGGCCTGACAGGCTCCAGTTATGAGAGGCAGGATTATAAATCTCGCTATCCGGGACAAAGCCCGGAGTGTGCCCATTCGGATAGCCGCCGGCGACCAGCACCCGTCCGTCGGTCAGGCGAGTCGCGCGAAATAACCAGCGGCCCTCATTCAAGGTGCCGGTAACCGACCATTTTTCGATGGCGGGATCAAAGAGCTGGCACTTATCGGCATCCTGGCCGTTACCTCCCGCAGCGAGCACACTGCCATCAGAGAGCAAGATCGGGCTAAAGGGAGTCTCCCGAGGCGTGAGCATGGGTTGAGTTAGCGCCCAGGTAGCGGTGGCCGGATCGTAAATCTCCGCGGTTGTCGAGGAGAAACCACTAAGATTTCTACCGCCGGCCACCAACACCCGCCCGTCGGCGAGCAGCACGGCGCTATGACGATAGCGCGGTTGGTTCAGCGGTCCGGTCGGGGTCCACGAATTGGTCGCCGGGTCATAGATTTCGCAGCTGGCAGAGTCATCAAACAAGCCGTTGGCCGCAAGGATCAGGCCGCCCGCGAGCAAGACCCGACCATCTGCGAGCAAAGTGGCGGTATGGAAGTAGCGCGGGTTAACCAAGGATCCCGCGTTATCGCCACGACTCCACTGAGTGGCGGAGAGACTTACAGCAGCGCAAAGAAGAAGGCTTGCAGTTCTTTTCGCACGATAAATAACGAAAATCAGAACGATGAGCGGAGAGTAATGTTTCATAGGAGATACAACGGCATTGGGCTGATGGGCAGCCTAGAAGATTCGTTCGTATCTTAGCGAGCTTCGCGTGGCAAGGCGAAAATCTCCGCATCTGGAATAAGAGGCACGAAGATGAGAGTGACGGCGGTGGAAATAGGGGCAGGACAATTCTTTTCGCCTGCAAGTTAACGGGACCGAACCGGGCCGCCGGGTTAAAACTTTCAAACTTCACAATAAAACCCGGCCACGGAAAGAATCATCAGATTCGTAATAATTCAGCGGCTCGCGGGTTAGAACTGGAGAAGAGTTTATGCGCGTGGCCGAACCAATCCCAGCCGATGAGAACGACTTGACTGCGCTCCTGCGCCGCTTCGAGCTGCCGCTCCTGCAATGTGCCCTCCGTATCCTGGGCGATCGCGATCGGGCTCGTGACGTGGTGCAGGAAACTTTCGTCGAGCTGCAGCGGAGCGAACGCTGGCAGACTGATGCCACCCCGGCCAAGTGGCTCTTCACCGTCTGCCGCAATCGCGCCCTTAACGTTTGCCGAAAGGAAAAGCGCATGACTTATCTCGATGAAGAAATTCTGGAAAAACAACCCGGCCACGATCCTGCGCCTAACGAGCGAATCGAGCGTGAGGAAGCGAGCGGCTTTCTCCTCCGCATCGTCGCCACTCTTCCGCCGCGGCAGCAGGAAGTGCTCCAGCTCAAATTTCAAAACGACCTCAGCTACCAGGAGATCAGCGAGATCACCAAGCTCTCCGTCAGCCATGTCGGCGTGCTCCTGCACACCGCGCTCAAAACCCTGCGCGTTCGCCATGCCGAGGCGGCGCGCGATTTCATTCCATTTAAACCACGCCTCGCCTCATGAAGATGAATCTCGATGACCCAAAATTAACCGCTTACGCGCTGGATGAGTTGAGCGGGGCGGAGGAGAAGGAGATGCAGACCGCGGTTGCGGCTTCCCCGGAAGCGCAGGAGTTCGTGAGGGAAATGCGGCTCTTCACCGGCAACCTGCGGGCCGAATATGGGGCTGAGCGCGAAGCGCACGAAGCGCGTCCGGTTTCGCAGAATCATCTGGTGCTGTTCGAGCAGGAAGACACCCCATGGAGCATTTCGCGGCGCCTCGCGCTGGCCGCGGCGATTGCCTTGTGCGCCTGTCTTGGTGCGCTCGCCATCGGCACGATGCAACGCTCCGAGCGCTCCGTTGGCGCAGGCCTGAATCTGCCGCCGCGTGCACCGCGGGTGGCCGCGAAGGACGTTCTGCAAACTCCAGTGCAAGGCATTCTCCCGCCTGCCGAAGAGGAGGAAGGGCCGAACCCCACTCTGCCCATCGCGCGCGACTTGGTGGCGAGCGCGCCCGCCGCTCCGCCGCCTGTCAGCCAGACTTTCGCCGCGCGCTCCAAAGTGGCCGACGCGTCGATGATACCTGGCGCGATCGCGATCGACAATTTTCAGCCCGGAACGGCGGGATCGTTCAACACCGCGCGCTACGGCAAGGTGGAGGAAAATCCCTTCCTGGCCGCGGTCGAGAACCCGCTCTCCACTTTTTCGATTGATGTCGACACCGCCTCGTATTCCAACATCCGCCGCTTCATCGAAGGCGGCTCGCTCCCGCCGAAGGATGCAATCCGGGTGGAGGAGATGATCAACTATTTCGCCTACGATTATCCTCAGCCTAACGACGAGGCGCCTTTCTCGGTCAATCTCGACGCCGCTTCCTGCCCCTGGGCCCCGGGCCATCGGCTGGTCCGAATCGGGTTGCAGGGCCGGGAGCTGCCTAACGAAAAACGTCCGGCCAGCAATCTGGTCTTTCTGCTCGATGTTTCCGGTTCCATGATGCCGGCCAACCGGCTGCCGCTGGTCAAGCAGGCGCTGCGATTACTGGTCGAGAAATTGGGCAAGAACGATCGGGTCGCGGTCGTGGTCTACTCCGGCGCCTCCGGCTTGGCCCTGCCCTCGACCAGCGGGGAGGACAAGGAAAAGATCCTCTCCGCCCTGGAGAACCTGCAGGCGGGCGGTTCCACCAATGGTGCCCAGGGAATCGAGCTGGCTTACCAAACCGCAGCGGAGCATTTCATCAAAGGCGGAGTGAATCGCGTCATCCTCGCGACCGACGGCGATTTCAACATCGGCACGACCAGCGAAGGCGAGCTCGTTAGGCTAATCGAAGCCAGCGCGAAGAGTGGCGTTTTCCTCAGCGTGCTCGGGGTGGGAGATAACAATCTGAACGATTCCATGATGCAGAAGCTGGCCGGCCAGGGGAACGGCAACTACGCCTATCTCGACTCCATCGCGGAAGCGAAAAAGGTGCTCGTTAGGCAAATCAACGCTACCCTGGTCACGATCGCGAAGGATGTGAAGATCCAGGTCGAGTTCAACCCGGCGCAGGTCGCATCCTATCGCCTGATCGGCTACGAAAAACGCCTCCTGCGGAAGGAGGACTTCAACAACGATCAGATTGATGCGGGCGAGATTGGAGCGGGTCACAGCGTGACCGCGCTGTACGAAGTGGTGTCGGCCGGAGCGGAGCCCAACCCGGCCGCCAGCGTGCCGCCGGTCGATCCGCTGAAATACCAGCCGAGCAAACCCGTCCTGGCCTCGTTAGGCAAAATCGGCACGCCTGAGCTGCTGACGGTGAAACTGCGCTATAAGGAGCCAGCGGGCGAAAGGAGCAAGTTACTCGCGCGATCGTTCGTCGACCACGCAGCGCCGTTCGCCAAGGCGGCGCCCGATTTCAAATTCGCCGTCGCGGTGGCGGAGTTTGGCATGATCCTGCGCGACTCGGCCTATAAGGGAGAGGGAACGTTAGGCGCGGTGGCGGAGTGGGCCGAGGAAGGAAAAGGCGCGGATGGAGATGGTTACCGGGCCGGCTTCCTGCAGTTAGTGCAAAAGGCGCGAACCTTGTAGAAGTCACCTTCTGGGCGTCGCGGTGGTGCGTAGAAGTGCGGTTCACTGCTCCTGCGACCGGAGCTCCGGCCGCGCTTAGCAAAAAGCGAAACGTCTACAGATTTTCCGCGGTCGCGACCGTGACCCGCGGTTTCACCCTGGTGGCGAGGAAGGCGCCGAAGAGGAGGACGAGCGCGCTCCCGAGCTGGGCGGGGGAGAGCCGCTCGTGGAAAATCCAGGCGGAAAGGGCGAGCGCGCCTAACGGACTCAGGAGTTGCAGGGTCTGCGAAAGCGCGACACCCAGTTCGCTGATCGCGACATAATACAGGACGTGCGCGAGGGTGATGCAGAGAACGGCGGAGCCGACCAGGATGAGATTCACCTGCGCGTCGGTGTGAAAGGGGGTGGCGAGATTCCCAAAAAACCAAGTGAGCGGGAGCAGCATGGAAGAGGTGAGAAAACTGATCAGGCCGAAGCTGCGAATGGTGCCGAGACGCGCGGCCGGACGTTTCACCAGCACGCCGTAGAGAGCCCAGCAAAAGCTGGCGGTGAAGGCGACGGCGAGGCCGCCTAACGAAATCCCACCGCGGCCCCAGCCGGGTTGAAAAAGGAAGACGCCGACCGCGCCTAACAATCCCAGGAGGGTGCCGAGCTGGAAGCGCCATTGCCGGACGATCCAGCGTTCTTCCGGGAAGAAAACGAGCGCGAGCAGCGCGGTCATGATGACAGAGGAGCGAATGAAAACCGCATAAACCCCCGGCCCCATGTAGTGGAGCGAAAGCACCTGGGTGATCTGGTGGACGACGTTAGGCAAAGCGGGCAGGAGACAGAGCCCGAGCACGCTCCAATCGAAGCGCGGCCCGCGCCGGCGAAAGCGATAGATGGCGAAGGGGAGAATGGCGAGACAGGCGACCGAGTAGCGGTAAAAATTCTGCGCGTAAATGTCGTAGTAGCGATTGAGATAGAACTGGAAGAGCGAGGGCGTCGACCAGATGAGAATGGTGGCGAGGACGGCGGCGTAGCCTTTCTTCTCCTGCGATGGCGTCGTCATGCGTGGGCGGTGGCGAAGCGGAGATTACGCATGCCAGGGGCCGAGAGCGCGAAGAATTTTCCCGGGGCGAACTGAGAGCAGGCCCTGCCGCCTCTTCCCAGGATGAAAGGCCCGTGTTCTGCGCCTGACCGCGAGGTTGCTTGCATTCACCAGCCGCCCCGGATACGAAGAAGGTGCAACACACCAAATCATGAACCTAACGAAATCTACCCTGGTCGCCGCTTTCTTCGCGGCACTCTGCTTTGCCTCTCTCTCCACCGCCCTGGCCAAAGAAAAGAAAGGCGCCAGCGCGGCTAACGATCACATCAAGGCGGGCCTGAACCTGATCGATCAGCGGCAGTTCGAGCCGGCCATCGCAGAGTTCACCCAGGCGATCGAAGCCGATCCCAAGTCGCTCGGCGCCTACCAAAATCGCGCCGCCATGTATCTCGCCCTGAACAAATACAAGGAGGCCGCGGACGATTACGCCAAAGCGATCGAGCTGAAGCCGGATGACGAGCGGAATTACCTCGGCCGCGGTCAGGCCGAGATTTATCTCGGGCAATGGGACGCGGCCCTGACCGATCTCTCAAAGGCGATCGAGATGAAACCGGAAGATCCGGAGGCGTATGGCTTTCGCGGCTACGCTTACGCCAAGCAGAACGACTGGGCCAAGGCGCTGGCCGATTACGATAAATATCTGGCCGCTCATCCGACCGACCAGGTCGCGCTCGAGCGCCGGGCCGAGGCCAATCGCAACCAGAACAATTATCCGGCCGCCATCACCGACTACAGCAAGGCGATCGAACAAAACCCGACCAAGTGGACGCTCTACAAAGGGCGCGCCTACACCTATCACCTAATGAAGGATTACCGGAAAGCGGCGGCCGATTATCGCAAAGCCTTCGAGCTCAATCCCAAGGATAGCGATGCGCAGCGGCGCGCCCTGGCCGAGGAAAGCCTCTACGCCACCCCGACGCCGGTTCCAGTCGCCACTCCGGCCCCGACGCCCGTGCCGGCGGCGCCCTGGTATTATCAGCCGCTCAACATCCTCTGGGTCGGGCTCGGAATTTTGGTTGCGATCGTGCTCCTGATCGCCCTGCTCGCGCGGCGAAAGGCCTCCGGCGCGGAGTAAACTTGCCCGGCTGGGCAGGGCGATCGGCCGCGCACGACCGGGCGCGGCCGATCGAGAAATTGTTTTGACAGCGAGAAGCGGGCGGTTAGCTTGCCGACGCTTTTTCGGAGAACGAGGAAAAGTCCCATGGCCGTTCGAAAAGTTTGTTCGGCTCTGGGACTTTCGCTTCTAACGACGCGAGCACGGTCCGCTTCCGCCACCGCGGGAGCCGACCTGAGAATGAACAGCGGCCCACATAGCTCAGTTGGTAGAGCACGTCCTTGGTAAGGACGAGGTCACCGGTTCAAGCCCGGTTGTGGGCTCCAGATAAAGCTCGCGACCGGAAAATTAACCTAACGAAAAGTCAGTATAAAAAAGATTAAGTAACCCAAGGAGAATTCCAGATGGCTAAGGACAAGTTCGAACGCACAAAGCCGCACGTGAACGTCGGCACGATCGGTCACGTCGACCACGGCAAGACCACTCTCACCGCCGCGATCACCAACGTGCTCGCGAAGAAAGGCTTCGCCCAGGCGCGCGCTTACGACTCGATCGACGCCGCTCCCGAAGAAAAAGAGCGTGGTATCACGATCTCGACCGCCCACGTTGAATACGAGAGCGACAAGCGCCACTACGCGCACGTCGATTGCCCGGGCCACGCTGACTACGTCAAAAACATGATCACCGGCGCCGCCCAGATGGATGGCGCCATCCTGGTCGTCTCCGCCGCTGATGGTCCGATGCCGCAAACCCGTGAGCACATCCTGCTCGCGCGTCAGGTCGGTGTGCCTTCGGTTGTCGTTTTCCTGAACAAGGTCGACATGGTCGACGATCCTGAACTCCTCGATCTGGTGGAAATGGAAGTGCGCGATCTGCTCACCCAATACGAATTCCCGGGCGACACCATCCCGATCGTCAAAGGCAGCGCGCTCAAGGCGCTCAATGGCGACGCCGAACAGGAAGCGCAGATCCTCGCCCTGGTCGCGGCGATCGACGATTACATCCCGGTCCCAGAGCGTCCGGTCGATCAGCCTTTCCTCATGCCGGTGGAAGACGTGTTCAACATTGAAGGCCGCGGCACCGTCGCGACCGGTCGGGTCGAGCGCGGCATCCTGAAGAAGATGGAAGAAGTCGAGATCGTCGGCATCAAAGACACCGCCAAGACGACCGCGACCGACATCGAAATGTTCCGCAAGCTGCTCGACGAAGCGCGCGCCGGCGATAACGTCGGAGTGCTGCTCCGCGGGGTGAAGAAGGAAGACGTCGAACGCGGCCAGGTCATCGCCAAGCCGGGCACGATCAAGCCGCACCGCAAATTCAAAGCCGAAGTCTACGTCCTCTCGAAGGAAGAAGGCGGCCGTCATACGCCGTTCTTCACCAATTACCGTCCGCAATTTTACTTCCGCACCACCGACGTGACCGGCAGCGTGAAGCTGGCCGAAGGCGTTGAGATGGTCATGCCGGGCGATAATGTCTCGGTCGAAGTGGAGCTCGGCACCCCGATCGCGATGGAAAAGACGATCCGGTTCGCCATCCGCGAAGGCGGCAAAACCGTCGGGGCGGGTCGCGTGAGCGATATTTTAGACTAAGGTTCGAAGATCGAGTTCGAAATCCGGAATAGGTCAGTAGCTCAATTGGTAGAGTAGCGGTCTCCAAAACCGTCGGTTGGGGGTTCGAGTCCCTCCTGGCCTGGTTTGGGTAATTCGTTAGGCGCATGATTTCTAAAACAAAAAATTTCTTCTCCGAAGTCCGACTGGAACTGCAAAAAGCATCCTGGCCCTGGGACCCGAAAGAGAAGGGGATGAAGCGCTATAAAGAGCTGACTGATTCCACCCTGGTGGTCATCATCGCCATGCTCCTGCTCGGCGGATATGTCGCTCTCTTCGACTTCATCCTGGTCAACGTGATCCATTTCCTCACCCGTCTCTAACCCCATGGCTCATATCCTCTCCGCGAAAGATCAATGGTACGTCGTGCACGTGCTCTCCGGCCAGGAGAACAAGGTGCGCGATAACATTGAGAAGCGGGTCAAAAAGGAGGAGATGACCGATGTCGTTTTCGAGGTCCTGGCGCCGACTGAGCGGGTCTCGGAAATCAAGCGGGGCAAGAAAAGCGAGACCACCCGCAAGTTTTTTCCCGGTTACCTGATCGTGAACATGCACCTGCTCGATGAGGAAAATCAGCTCATCGGCCGGACCTGGTATTTCATCCGGGAAACGCCGGGCGTGATCGGTTTTGCCGGGACCAAGGATCGCCCGATCCCGATGCGGCAATCGGAAGTCGACAGCATGCTGGCGCAGATGCGCGAGCGTGAGGAAAAGGTGAAGCCGAAAGTGAGCTTCGAAGTCGGCGAGACGGTGAAAGTGGCCGACGGCCCGTTCCAAAACCAGAGCGGGGTGGTGGAAGAGATCGACCCCGAGCGCGGCAAACTGCGCGTCTCCGTCACCATCTTCGGCCGAGCCACCCCGGTGGAGCTCGAATACTGGCAGGTGGAACGGGGTTAATCCCAAGAGTTAAGTTTTAGTTTTAAGAAAGAGAAAATGGCTAAAGAAATCGTCGCTCACATCAAGTTGCAGATCCCGGCCGGCCAGGCCAACCCGGCGCCTCCCGTCGGTACCGCGCTCGGACCTCGCGGGGTAAACATCATGGCGTTCTGCAAGGAATTTAACGCCGCCACGCAAAAGCAGGCCGGCGACATTCTCCCGGTCGTGATCACCGTTTTTAAGGACAAGTCCTTTACCTTCATCACCAAGAGCCCGCCGGCCGCGATCCTCTTGAAAAAAGCGGCCAACATCGCCGCCGGCTCGAAAGAGCCAAACAAGACCAAGGTCGGCAAAGTAACGCGCAAGCAGATCATGGAAATCGTGAAAACGAAGGGCAAGGATCTCAATTCACGTAACGACGAAGCCGGCTTCAAGATCATCGCTGGCACCGCCCGGCAGATGGGCCTCGAAGTGGTCGATTAAGTCGCACTTCGCGGGCCGAACGTTCCCGGGCTGGCGACCGAAGTTCCTGACAGAAAAGGTATTGGCCCGAGCGCAAGCTCTTGCAGAAGACCTGGAAAATCGAAATCTCGCGCCTAACGAGACTCAGATCACGTCCGCAAATGTTCGCTCGGTTTTGCGGAAATACCAGATGCCGCTGGCGAGCAGAAACGCAATGGTCACAAGCGAGAGGATGAGGCTCTGCTGCGGGAAGGCGCTGCGGCCGTTTGAGATCGACCAGCGGAAGCCGTCGATCACCCCGACCATGGGGTTAAAGGCGTAGAGCAGGCGCCATTTCTCCGGCACGATCGCGCTGGAGAAACCGACCGGCGAAAGGTAGAGCCCGAACTGGACGATGAAGGGCACGACGTAGCGGAAGTCGCGGTATTTCACATTGAGCGCGGCGAGCCAAATGCCGGCCCCAGCGGAAGCGAGGAGGGCGAGCAGGGTGAAGACCGGGAGCATGAGCACGGGCCAGCCGGGCCAGACGCGGTAGAGGGCCATGATGCCGCCTAACAACACCATCGAAATGGCGAAATCGACGAAGGAAACGATGACCGCGCTGGCCGGGACGATGAGTCGCGGGAAGTAGACCTTGGAGATGAGATTGGCGTTATTGATCAGGCTGCCGCTGCCTTCACTGAGGGAGGTGGCGAAGAGTTGCCACGGGAGCATGGCGGCGAAAACCATCACCGGGTAGGGAACGCCGTCGGCCGGGAGCTTGGCGATGCGGCTGAAGACAAAGGTGAAGACGATCATGGTCAGCAACGGCCGGAGCACGGCCCAGAGAATGCCGATGACGGTCTGCTTGTAGCGCACCAGCACGTCGCGCCAGGCCAGGAAATAAAAGAGCTCGCGATAACGGAAGAGATCCCGCCAGTAATTCCGCTCGGTGTGGCCGGCTTCGATGATGAGTTCCGTCGTGGCGGTGGTCATGAGCGGGCGAGTGTAGCTGGAAGGACCGGCCGTGACAATGGCGGCGGCCCGGCCTGATTCGACTTTTCACGTTGTGCATCGAACGCCGACCGGTAAATTTTGTTTTATGAGCACTGCCGTTGCCGAAGACAAGAAAGCCGAGACCAAACCGAGCCAGCTCGATCAACTCAAACAGTTCACCAAAGTGGTGGCCGATACGGGTAATTTTGAAACGATCAAGGACTTCAAGCCGCAGGACGCGACGACCAATCCGAGCCTGATCTTTGCCGCGACCCAGAAAGACGAATATGGCCATCTGCTCGAAGAAGTGATCGCCAACCGGAAGAGCAGCGGGCTCAACGGACCGGAGCAGATCGAGGACATCATCGATCATTTGCTGGTCGCGTATGGAGCCGAAATTCTGAAGATCGTCCCGGGCCGCGTCTCGACGGAGACCGACGCGCGGCTTTCTTTCGACACCAAGGGATCGATCGAGAAAGCGCGGCACCTGATCGAGCTCTACGAGAAGCGGGGGGTCGATCGGAAGCGGGTGCTGATCAAGATCGCCTCGACCTGGGAGGGAATCGCGGCGGCCGAGCAACTGCAGAAGGAGAGCATCAGCTGCAATCTGACGCTCCTCTTTTCGCTGGCCCAGGCGGCACGGTGCGCGGAGGCGAAGGTGCAACTCATCTCGCCTTTTGTGGGTCGGATATACGATTGGTTCAAGGCGGCCAAGAAGCGCGATTACACCGGCGCGGAAGATCCGGGGGTGCAGTCGGTGCAGGAAATTTACACCTACTATAAGAAGTACGATTATCCGACCGAAGTGATGGGTGCGAGCTTCCGGAATGTCGGGCAAATCCTCGAACTGGCCGGTTGCGACCTGCTCACGATCAGCCCCGAGCTGCTGGGCGAGCTGGCGGAATCGCACCAGCCGATCGAGCGGAAACTCGATCCGGCGAAAGCCAAGAGCAAAGATGTGCCTCGGCTCCAGCTGGACGAAAAAACCTTCCGTTATTTGCTCAATGACGACGCCATGACGACCGAGAAAACGGCCGAAGGCATCCGCAAATTCGCGGCCGATATCGTGAAGCTGGAGAAATTCGTCGCGGAGAAATTGAAGTAGCCGCTTCCCAGCGGAGGCCAGGTTTCCGCTCAAGCCGCCGTGTTTAACGTCGTCCTGGTCGAGCCGGAGATTCCGCCGAATACCGGCAATATCGGGCGGCTCTGCCTGGCCACGCGGGCGACGTTGCACCTGGTCGGGCCGCTCGGTTTTTCCACCGACGACCGCACCTTGAAACGAGCCGGACTCGATTATTGGGCGGAGGTCGAGCTGCGTTTTTGGGATTCGTTAGGCGAATTGCAGGGGGCTCAACCGGCCGGCGCGCGTTACTTTTATCTTACCACCAAGACGAGCCGGCCTTATTTTCAGGAACGTTTTCAACCGGGCGACTTTCTCGTCTTCGGCCGCGAAACCAAAGGGCTGCCAGAAGCTCTCCTGGCGCGGCAGGCGGAGTATTTGCTGACCATCCCGATGCACGGGACACGGAGCCTCAATCTGGCTACCGCGGTGGCGATTGTGCTCTTCGAAGCGGTGCGCCAGCAGGCCTGAGCGGGGGTGCGGTTGACCTCAGATTGAATAATCGTTCACTCGCGGCGGTCGAAAAAAGATAACGAGGTTAAGAACTATGAAAAAACTATTACTCATCACTCTCGCGCTCTCGTTACCGCTGGCCCAGTGGGCGCAGGCGGATAACGACCAGAAAAAGCGCCAACGTCCCGACCGCGACGAGCCGCGCGCACAGCCGGCCCGGCCTGGCAATCAGAACGCCCAACCGGTCAACCGCAATGCGCGACCGGTGAATCGGACGACGCGCCCGGCGGTGAGACAACCGACGCGGCAGTTGCAGCGGAACAACGTCCCGACGCGGCAGACCGGGCCCCGTTTATCCCGCACCACCAGTGCCGCACAAAATCGCACCGCCGTGCGCACTGAAGCCCAGAATCGTGCCCGCATCCAGGCTGCCAACCGAGCCAACGAACGCAACCGGCAGGTCAATCGCAACCGCAACCATTCGGGGCAGCGCGATCAGGCAAATCGCGGCCACCGCAACTACAACCGCAACAGCTTCAACCTGGCGCGGAACCGGGTCATCCGCACCCGGCACGATCGCAACTGGTGGAGGAACCATTACAACACCACCTACGTGCTCTTCGGCGGCGGCTATTATTACTGGTGGGATAACTACTGGTATCCTGCCTACGGCTACAGCCCGATCTACAATAACTACATCTACAACGAGCCGATCTATGGCTACAACAACCTCACCCCCGGGGAAGTGATCCAGAACGTGCAGCTCGCCTTGCGCGATGAAGGTTATTACCCCGGCGCGATCGATGGTCTGATGGGCCCGCAGACCCGCGCCGCCCTTGCCGCCTACCAGAGCGATCACAGGTTGATCGTGACCCAGGCGGTAGATGAGCCGACGCTCGTCACCCTCGGCCTGAGCTAGGGCATCCTGGGCATAACGCAGCCGCGCGGCGACTTCGGTCCCGCGCGGCTTTTCCTTTCTGGGCAAACCGGGAGCGAGCGCTTCTTGCGAGGCCGGGCGAGATGGCGAATGATGCTCCTCTGTCATGCCTGCCGCTCAACTCACCGCCCGCGATTTGCACCGTTCTTTCCAGATCGGCCGGCGGCGGATTGAAGTCCTGCGGGGGGTTTCGCTCACGGTCGAGCAAGGGGAGGCGATCTTTCTCTGTGGCGCTTCCGGGGCGGGGAAAACCACCCTGCTCTACACCCTGGCCGGCTTGGAGCGGCCGGAATCGGGGGAAGTGGAATTCCAGGGCCGGCAACTTTATCGCGGCAGTGAATCCAGTCTCGCCCGGCTCCGGAACGAAAAGATGGGGTTCGTTTTCCAAGGCTACTTCCTCCTCCCGGAACTGACCGCGCTGGAGAATGTGATGTTGCCGGGAATGATCGGTCGGCGGCTGGAGAAAGAGGATTGCGCGCGCAGCCTGGCCGAAGTGGGCCTGGCCGACCGGGTCAATCATCTTCCGCCCGAGCTCTCCGGAGGCGAGCAGCAGCGAGTGGCGATCGCGCGGGCTCTGACCAACGACCCCGACATCATCTTTGCCGATGAGCCGACCGGGAATCTCGATTCCAAAACGGGCGACACCATCATGGACCTCCTGCTTGGGCTGGCCCGGGAACGGCGAAAGACGCTGGTGGTGGTGACCCACGACAACAATCTCGCGCAACGGGGCGATCGCACCTTGCGTATGGTGGACGGCCGCCTGGCGGTCTAGCGAGAAAACGTTGTCGGGGAGGAGATTTAGAGCGGGGAAGACCGGCGGCCGCTCCTATGGCCCTTTTTTGCACCAATAAAATGGGGCGAATTACAACGGCTTTGGCGTCTTCGCCTTGGACGAGCCGAGGCTTCAATAACCGGCAGCGCTACTGCATGCCGGTGTCGCATTTCCACTCCACCGTCTTCATCTTGCCCTGGGGGACATCAACCTCGAAGGGGCCGTAGAACCCGACGCGGCTATTCCAATCTTTCCGCACCACGCGGTAGTGGCCCGGGGGCAGTGAGACGGAAAACCGGCCCTGCGCGTCGGTGGTGAAAGAGGTCGCGGTCTCGTCGCCCTGTTTCACGACAAAAGTCATATCTCCCAGTGGACGGGAATTGGAAACGCCTTGTCGCACCGGACCGCCGACCGCGTTTTGCAGTATCATCGTTCCGCTCAGCCCGGTGCTCGGGGAGGGCGAAGGGCTCGATTCCGCCCGGGCAAGACCGCAGAAAAGGCCGGAAAAGAGGGCAACAAGAAGGAGTGAAGATGTGGTGGTATGCATTGAGAATCTGACACGAGCGGTCGGGGCTCGTTCACATTCCGGTGAAATCGGCTGCGCTGCGGGGACACGAGCGAGGCAAAAACCTGCCGCGAGTCGGCCCAGTTGGCGGAACGCCGGCGGAAGTTCTCGTGAGAAAGGCCGCGCTGGCATGTCCTGGAAAAGACGAGCCCGGGCGGCAATTGGTCGGTTCAGGACCAGGGAACCTATTCCCCCGACAGCACGGAGCGCTGGATGGGCAGCTCGGCAGTCGGCCGGGAACCTGGCCGTAGTTTACTCGACTTCCAGCCTCAGCGTTTTCCCTTCCATCACCTACGCGGGCCGTTTACTGCGCGATCCGCCGGGCCTGCTCGCGCTAATGGGAGGAAACCATCTTTGCCGGGACGGCCGTCCAGCTCGGGACGAGCATCGCTGGGGAGGCCGGCCGCCGCGAGCTGTGACTGAGAGGTCGAGCGGGCGGATTCTTAGCTTGAATTGCCTTTCGAACCACCGGAGGCTTTTTCATGCTGACCAATGACGCTGAGGGCGCGGCCGTGGTAACGCCTCCGATGAAGGCCGAGTCCGCCCGCAAAGTGGCCGGCGACGAGAGTGCGCGCCCGACATCGCTCCAGATCTACATCGACGGCGAATATTTCGACCAGGCCGAGGCCAAGATCTCCGTCTTCGATCACGGTCTGCTCTACGGCGACGGCGTTTTTGAAGGCATTCGCTTCTATAACGGTCGCGTTTTTCGCCTGGAAGAACACATGGATCGGCTCTGGGAATCGGCCCGCTCCATCTGTCTCGAGATCCCGGTCGGGCGGGAGGAATTGGATGAAGCCCTGCTCGAGACCATCCGCCAAAACGACCTGCGCGACGGCTATGTCCGCCTCATCGTGACCCGCGGCGTCGGCAATCTCGGGCTCAATCCGGCGCAATGTAAAAGCCCCAGCATCATCATCATCGCCTCCACCATCGCGCTCTATCCCGAGGAAGTTTACCGGCGCGGTCTCACCGTCGTGACCGTGCCGACCCGCCGCATGGGCCCGGCGACTTTGAATCCCGCGATCAAATCGCTCAATTACCTCAACAACGTCCTCGCCCGGATCGAAGCCAATCTCTCCAACGCTGATGAAGCGTTGATGTTAAACGACGCCGGCAACGTGGCCGAATGCACGGCGGATAATCTGTTCATCGTCAAACGCGGACGAATCATGACGCCGCCGATCAGCGCCGGCGCGCTCCGCGGCATCACCCGCGCGGTTGTTTTCGATATTGCGGCGGAGTTGGGACTGGAGATTTCCGAGCCCGATCTGACCCGGCACGATCTTTATGTCGCCGACGAAGCTTTTCTCACCGGCACCGCGGCCGAAGTGATCCCGATGATCAAGGTCGATGGACGGCCGATCGGCGACGGCCAGCCGGGCGAGATCACGAATCGTGTCATCATGCGCTTTCGTGAGTTGACGCGCGAGAGCGGGACGCCGATTTTTTCGGAGTGACCGAGCTGGCGGCGGCGAAAATCGAAGAGCGGATGAGTCCGGCTCGGGTCCGGTTGAATCTTTTTGTTCCTTTGTGGTCTAAGGATTGAGTCATGCTGTGCGACGTTTGTAAATGCAATGATGCTTCCGTGTTTCTGACCCAGATTCTCGAGGGGAAGATGCAGAAGGTGAATCTATGCGATGCCTGCTCCAAGGAAAAAGGGGTGCAGGACCCGACCGGCTTCGCCCTGGCCGATTTATTGTTAGGCATCGGCGCGGCCGAGGAGATCGAAAAGGGCGCGCCCAGCCAGAAGTGTCCCGTCTGCGGTTTTACCCAGGCCGATTTCAAGAAGACCGGCCGGCTCGGTTGCAGCGAGTGCTACCAGACTTTCTCCGAGGGGCTCGGCACGCTCCTCAAAGCGATGCACAAAGGGACCGAACACATCGGCAAGCTGCCCGAGCGCGCCGCCCGCCAGATGAAGCTGACCGACAAGATGCGCGCGCTCACCGACCACCTCGAGAAAGCCGTGGCGGAAGAGAACTACGAAACCGCCGCCACCCTGCGCGACCAGATCAAGCAACTCGAACACGAGATGGCGAGCTAACGATGAAGTTCGCTCAGGTCATGTCGAGCGGCGGCGAGTGGCTGCGCGGCGACGGTCCGCATCACCAGATCGTGGTCAGCAGCCGGGTGCGTCTCGCGCGTAACCTCCGGCATCACGCTTTCCCTGGCTGGGCCAAGAAACTCGAGCGCAGCCAGGTGCTGGAGCAGATCAAGCCGCAGGTGGAGGATCTGCCCGAGATGCAGGATTCTTTTTCCGAGGCTCTGCAGGATCTCTCCGCGCTCGAGAAACAAGTCCTGGTCGAGCGCCATCTCATCAGCCGCGAGCACGCCGCCAAAGGCGTCGGCAGCGCCGTGATCATGAATCGCAAGCAGACCCTCAGCATCATGATCAACGAAGAGGATCATCTGCGCATGCAATCGATCCGCTCCGGGTTGCAGCTCAAGAATGCCTTTAAACTGGTCGATAAAATCGACAGCACGCTGGAGGGCAAGCTCGACATCGCCTTCGACCAAAAGCTCGGTTACCTGACCGCCTGCCCGACCAATGTCGGCACTGGGATGCGCGCCTCGGCCATGCTCCACCTGCCCGGGCTCGTCCTAAGCGATCTCATCAATCAGGTCATCCAGGCGGTAAACAAGATCGGTCTCGCCGTCCGCGGTCTCTACGGTGAGGGAACAGAAGCGATGGGCAATCTTTTCCAAATCTCCAACCAGACCACTCTGGGCGAGAAAGAGGACGAAATCATCGCCCGCCTGACCAAGGTGATCGAGACCATTATCGAGAAGGAGCACGACGCCCGGCAGATGCTGATCCAGAAAAAACCGGATACGCTCTGGGATCAGATCGGGCGGGCATACGGCGTGCTTACCTATGCTCATGCGATGACCTCGAAGGAGGCGCTTAATTTGCTATCTGTGATGAAACTCGGCGTAGACCTCGGTGCTTTTCCGGAGCCGCGTCGTCTTCCGATCGACGAGCTCTTCATCGAAACGCAACCGGCGCATCTGCAAAAGACGTCGCAGCAAAAGTTGAACGCAGAAGAACGCGACTTTCTGCGAGCCGAAATCATCCGTGGTCGTTTGAAACTCTTTCCTAAACCTGATATGGGTAAAGTGGCGCGGGAGCCCGACAACGGATCACCTTCCGACTCCAATCATAATGAATAATTTTACTCCTCGAGCCCAGCAGGTTCTGGCGCTGGCTCGCAAAGAAGCAGATCGCTTCAACCACAACTACGTCGGCACCGAGCATCTCCTGCTCGGGCTGATCAAGCTCGGCCAAGGCGTGGCCGTGAACGTGCTCCAAAAAATGGGGCTCGATCTCGAAACCGTCCGCATGGAAGTCGAGAAACAGGTCGGCTCCGGCCCCGAGACTAAAATGGTCGGCAACATTCCCTACACGCCGCGGGTGAAGAAGGTCCTCGCCCTCGCCGGGAAGGAAGCGCGTGCGCTCAACCATTCCTACGTTGGCACCGAGCACATTCTGCTCGGCCTGCTCCGCGAAGGCGAAGGTGTCGCCGCCCGGGTTTTGAAAAGCCTCGAGGTCGATATCGAGCGCACCCGCAACGAGATCCTGAAGGAACTCGATCCCAATTTCACTCCGCCGGAGAGCGATCCCGAGATGGGTCCGGCCAGCGAAGGCTCGAAGAAAGACGTCAAGACGCCTGCCTTGCGCGCCTTCGGTCGTGATCTGACCGATCTGGCGAAAAAGAGCGAGCTCGATCCGGTCATTGGCCGGCATAACGAAATCGAGCGCGTCATCCAGGTGCTCTGTCGCCGGACGAAGAACAACCCAGTTTTGTTAGGCGAAGCCGGCGTGGGCAAGACCGCCATCGTGGAAGGCTTGGCCCAGGAAATTGCCAGCGGCAATGTGCCGGAGCTTTTGCGCGATAAGAAAGTGATCACGCTCGATCTCGCCCTCATGGTCGCGGGGACCAAATACCGTGGTCAGTTCGAAGAGCGGATCAAAGCGGTCATGGACGAAATTCGCCGCTCCAAGAACGTCATCCTTTTCATCGACGAGCTCCACACCATCGTCGGCGCTGGTTCGGCCGAAGGCGCGATGGACGCGAGTAACATCATCAAGCCGGCGCTCAGCCGGGGCGAACTGCAGTGCGTCGGCGCCACCACGCTGAACGAGTATCGCAAATACATTGAGAAAGACGCCGCGCTGGAACGGCGTTTCCAGACCGTCAAAGTGGAAGCGCCCACGGTCGAAGAAGCGATTCTTATTTTGAAAGGCCTGCGTCCGAAATACGAGGCGCACCACAAGGCCAAGCTGACCGACGAGGCGCTCGAGCAGGCGGTCAAACTTTCCGAGCGTTATATCACCGGCCGCTTCCTGCCCGACAAAGCGATCGACGTCATGGATGAAGCCGGCGCCCGCGCCCGCATCAACGCCATGACTCGCCCGCCCGACGTGAAGGAAATCGAGAAGGAAATCGAAGAGATCCGGATCGAAAAAGAAGCTGCGATCAAGGCGCAGGATTTCGAAAAAGCCGCCGCCCTGCGCGACAAGGAAAAGCAGGCTAAGGAGAAGCTCGAACGCATCCTGGGCGAATGGCGCGAACGGCGGGAAGAGAAGGAAGTGCTCGTGACCGCGGAGGACATGATGCACATCATCTCCAAAGTGACCGGCGTTCCGCTGCAAAAGATGGAGCAGAAGGAAACGGCCAAGCTGTTGGCGATGGAAGCCGACATCAAACAGCGCGTCATCGGCCAGGACGAAGCAGTCAGCGCGATCAGCAAGGCTCTGCGCCGCTCTCGCGCCGATCTGAAGGATCCGCGCCGCCCGATCGGTTCCTTTGTTTTCCTCGGCCCGACCGGCGTGGGCAAGACTTTCCTCGCCCGCACCCTGGCCGAGTTCATGTTTGGCGATACCGATGCGCTGATCCAGATCGACATGTCGGAATACATGGAAAAATTCACCGCCTCGCGCCTGATCGGTTCGCCTCCGGGCTACGTCGGCTACGAGGAAGGCGGACAGCTTTCCGAAGCCGTCCGGCGCCGGCCGTATTCGGTCGTGCTCTTCGACGAAATCGAAAAGGCGCACCCCGACGTGATGCATCTCCTGCTCCAGATTCTGGAGGAAGGAAAAATCACCGATTCGTTAGGGCGGAAGATCGATTTCCGCAACACCATCATCATCATGACCTCGAACGTGGGCGCGGAGTTGATCAAGCGGCAAACCACCATGGGCTTCAGCGCTTCCAACCGCGACGAGGCGAACTATGAAGTGATGCGGGAGAAGATCCTGGACGAGACCAAGCGCGTCTTTAAGCCTGAATTCCTCAACCGCCTCGACGAGATCATCGTCTTCCACACCCTGGAGAAACCCGACCTGCTCAAGATCGTCGATCTCGAGGTGAACAAGGTGAAGGCGCGTCTGCAGTTGAAAGAGATCGAGATCTCGCTCGACAAGGAAGCGCACGAATTTGTGATCGAAAAAGGTTACGACCCGACCTACGGCGCACGTCCGATGCGGCGCGCGGTCGAGCGTTACCTGGAAGATCCGCTCGCCGAAGAGCTTCTGCGCGGAGGCGTGAAGGCCGGCGATCTGGTCAACGTCACGGTCGAGAACTCGAAGCTGGTCTTCAAGGTGGCCGAGCCGCACGACAACGCGGCGGCCAACGCGAGCTAAGCAACCAAGTCGTTAGGCACGCGGATGAGCCGAGGCGTAGGCCTGTTTCAGCCGTTCCGTCGTGACGTGGGTATAGATCTGCGTGGTCGAGAGGCTGGCGTGGCCGAGCAATTCCTGCACGCTGCGCAGGTCGGCTCCATTATCGAGCAGATGGGTGGCGAAACTATGCCGCAACTTGTGCGGGCTGAGCGCGATTGGGATCGAGGTGTGGCGCAGGTAACGTTTCAAGATGAGCCAGATCGAGCGGGGCGAAATCCGGCGGCGCCCCTTGTTTAAAAAAAGCGGTCCGCTGTGCACATTGGCCGCCGCGCGGTAGTGCGAGACCGCCTGCAGCGCCGGTGCGCCGACCGGACAGATGCGCTCCTTTCGGCCTTTGCCCAGCACCCGCACTGACTCGGTGTAAATATCGAGATCCTCGACGTTGAGCGCGGCCAGCTCGGCCAGGCGCAGGCCGCTGCTGTAAAAGACTTCCATGATGGCGGCGTCGCGTTGCGCCATCCAGACCGGCGCATTCTTCGATCGCTTCACCTGGAGCGGTGCGGCCAGCAGCTCGCCGATCTGCGTCTGCGTCAAAACCAGCGGCAGTTTCTTCTCCGCCTTCGGCAACTGCACCTCGCGCACCGGATCTTTCGTCAGACGATTCCGCGCCACCAGAAAACGATAGAAGCTGCGCAGGGCGGAAAACTGCAGCCGGATGTAGGAGCGGGCCTGTCTCCGCTTCATCAGCTCGAAAAGGTACTCGCGGAAGTGCTGCGCGGTGCACCTGCGCCAATCGGGGGCGTTGGTCTGCTGGCGGAAATCGCGCAGCGCGGTGCGATAGATTTTCAGGGTGCGCGGGGAAGCGTTGCGCTCCACTTCGAGGTAGCCGAGGAATTCCTCGACCAGGCGATCCTTCCCCGGCCGCGTCTTCGTTAGGCCGGGGTTTTCCCGGCTACTCGGGTTTTTCGATTTGATAGCGGTTGTCACCCGAGCCGCGGTATTGGCTTTTGAAAATCGGGGCCGGATTGGTCGAAATCAGATCGTAGCCCTTGAGCACAAACTCGGGGTAAATGCCGTTGCTGGCCGGCTCGTAAACCTTGTCGCCGCTGAAGTAGCCGTAGAGCTTGTACTCGTAATTGTTGTCGAATCCGAAATTGATCTGCTCCCGGTCGGGCGCGAGTTTTTGGTTCTCATTCAACATGACCAATCCGGCCGTGCTCCAGGGCTGGCCGGGCCGGCGGACGTATCCCCAGAACTTGTAGTCGCGTTTGTAATAGCGACGCCCGATGAAGTAATTGCCCGGCGGCTCGGCCTGGATGCGCTGCGACATCGCGATCCGCGCCTCCTGGATGCCTTCCGGCATGGTCTGACAGCCCGCAAGGAAGACCAGACTAACGAGAAGCAGTTTGAGAGGGTTCAATTTCATCGGGCGCAAGCGAACGGGATCATCTATCGCACCTTGCCAGCTCCCGCAATGTGGAGGTTTGCCCAGGGCAACGCGGGAGCACGCTCTGGCTCGCCTTGGACGTAGCCGCGGAAGGCATCACCGCGCTGCGCAGAGCGCCGCCTCTACCGTGGCTGCTCGATCTGCAGGCCTCGCTTTGCCTGGTCCTGGATCTGGCTCGGGAAAATCGGGCCGGGCTGGGTGGAGATCAGTTCGTAACCCTGGAGCACGAACTCCGGCAGAAAGCGGTTGCTGACCAGTTCATAGACTTTGTCGCCGCTGAAGTAACCGCGCAGCTTGTATTCGAAGCCGTTGTCGCTCCCGAGGTTGAGCTGTTCCCGATCGGGCGCGAGCTGCTGATTCTCGTTCAGCACCACCAGTTGAGCGCTGCTCCATGGCTGCCCGGGGCGGCGGATGTAGCCCCAGAAATGAAACTCCGGCTGATAGTAGCGGCGGCCGATAAAGTAATCGCCCGGCGGCTCGGCCTGGATTTTTTGCTCCATCGCCCGGCGCGCCTCTTCTCTCCCATTCGGCACCGGCACGGTCTGGCAGCCGCCGAGGAAAGATAGACTAACGAGAAGCCCGCAGGAGAGGCTTTGCGCCATCTTCATCGGCCTTCCTCGCTCCGGTTCAAATCGGTTTTGCATCGCCCTCGCAGGCTGGGTAGACTGGCCGGCAGCACATGATCGAGCGGGAAGTTTTCCCGGCTGGAGCGCGCGACTGGAATGAAATTCTCGAGCTCGATCATCAACTCGAAGCCGTCCCGAGGCTGCGTTACAAGGTCGATTGCAATCACGACATCGTTTACCTCGAGCTGGATGAACCGACCATCACCATTTGCGAAGTGCGCCGCACTTTCTTCCGGTTCGATCTGGAGCCGCGCTTCCAGACGCATCTCCTCAGGACCTGATCGCGCGACGCATCGCGCGCGCCACGCAGGTCGGATTCAATGATATGGTCACCCGCGCTCTGACCGCTCTCGGTGCGGTCGTTCTCTCCTTTTTCACCTACCTCGGCGAACTGATCCTGCTCGCGGCGGAGACGATGCGGGCGGCGGTGACCCATCGAATGCGCTGGCGCCTTTTCATGCGGCAGATGGTCGACATCGGCCTGCAGTCGCAATCGGTCGTCATCATCACCGGCGGCTTCACCGGTGCGGTCTTTGCCGCTCAAACTTATTTTCAATTCAACAAACTCGGCGTCGCCTCCGGCGTGGGAGCGGTGGTCTCGGCCGCGCTTTTTCGCGAGCTCGGTCCGGTCCTGACTGGCCTGATGGTGACCGGCCGCGTCGGCGCCGCCATGTCGGCCGAGATCGGGACGATGAAAGTAACCGAGCAGATCGATGCCCTGCGCGCGCTGGCGGTGCATCCGGTCGATTACCTGGTCGTGCCGCGCATGCTGGCGATGATGATCTCGATGCCGTTGCTGGTGGCGGAGTGCATTTTCTTCGGCCTCATCGCGGCCTACTTCGTTTCGGTCAATTTGCTCGACATCAGCGGGCCGTATTACGTCGCCAACATGGTGCGCTGGACCTTGATGCGCGACATCATCATGGGCCTGACGAAAGGCTTTTGTTTCGCGCTCCTGATCGTTTTCATCAGTTGCCACAAGGGCCTGAACAGCCGCGAAGGTGCGGTCGGAGTGGGCCGGGCCACGACCGAAGCGGTGGTCAACGCTTCGCTCGCCATCCTCATTTTAAATTTCTTCCTCACCATGTTTCTCAACGTCATTTTCCCGGCTGGATGGCAGTGATGGAAGCAGCGGCGGCCGAGGGGAGCGGTTCGCCCATGATTGCGGTGCGCGGTTTGGAGAAGCGGATCGGGACCCAGGAAATTCTCCGCGGGGTCGACCTGAGCGTGGCCACTGGGGAGACGCTGGTCATCATCGGACGCAGCGGCGGCGGGAAGAGCGTGCTGCTTAAGAATCTCATCGGACTGATGCAGCCTAACGAGGGGGAGATCTGGATCGACGGCCAGAGCATCATCGGCCTGGGCGAGCGGCAGCTGGCCGGGATTCGGCGCAAGGTGGGGATTCTTTTCCAGGGCGGCGCGCTTTTCGATTCCATGACGGTGGAGGAAAATATCGCCTTCCCGTTGGGCGAAGCGGGCGAGCGCGACCAGAAAGTGATCTCGCGCAAGATCGCCGAGATGCTGGAGGTGATCGAGCTGGAAGGGCAGGAGAAAAAGATGCCGGTCAACCTGAGCGGCGGGATGAAGAAACGCGTCGGCCTGGCCCGCGCCATTATCAACCAGCCTTCCTGCATCCTCTACGACGAACCGACCGCGGGACTTGATCCGGTGGTCTCCGACAGCATCAACCGCCTGATCCGGCGGCTGCAGGAACGTTATCAGGTCACCAGTATTGTCGTGACCCATGACATGAAGAGCGCCTTCCATATCGGCGATCACATCGCCTACCTGCACGAAGGCCGGATTTACTTTTATGGGACACCGGCGGAAATTCAGGCGTCGTCCGATCCGCTGATCCAGGATTTCCTGATCGGACGCGCCTCCCGCGCAGACTAACGAGATGAACGAACAGGACCGAGGACTGGAACTAAAGGTGGGGATTTTCGTCTTCGTCGGCCTGGCGATTTTGGCCGCGCTGGTGGTGCAATTTGGGCGCCTCGGGGAAGGGTTTAAGAGTTACTACAGCATCACCGTTCACTTTCCCGACGCGAGCGGTCTGCTGAAAAGCTCCGACGTGCTCATGGGCGGCGCCAAGATCGGGCAGGTGGCGGGCGCGCCGCGGCTGGTGACCCAGGGGCGGGGAGTCGACGTCCCGCTGCGGATTTATGATTTCGTGAAAATCCCGAGCGGCAGCCTGATCAATGTTGGCAGCTCGGGATTGTTAGGCGATCGCTTCGTCGCCATTTTTCCACCGCCCGGGCAGCCGAAGAGTTACATCGCGAAAGGCACCCGGGTGGAAGGTTCACGCGAGCAAGGGCTGGACGACATCACCAAGCAAGGGGGTGCGCTGCTCAAGGATCTGCGCGGGACGGTGGCCAAGATCGACACCGCGGTCAGCCGCCTGAACGAGCAGGCACTTTCCCAGGGCAACATGGATCACCTCAAGGAAACATTTGCCCATCTGAGCGAGACGAGCGCCGCGCTGGAAACCTCCTCGAAAAAGATCGATGGCGTGCTGGAAAAGGCCGACGGCACCATGGGCTCGGCCCGGGAGGCGGCCGATAAAGTGCAGCTGGCGGTGGGCGATGCGCGCCAGACGATTCAATCCGCCGGCAAGGCGGTGGACGAGGCGCGAAAAGGCGATGGGCCGCTTGCGCTGTTGCTTACCGACAAAGAAGTGGCTAACAATCTCCGCGCCCTGATCAGCAACCTGCGTCGGCACGGCGTCCTTTTTTATCGTGATAGCGCCGCCAAAATATCGCCGCCACCGGAAAACAGTCCGCCGCCTCGTCGCCGCGGTAATCGTTAGGCAAAGATGACTCCGCAGTTGACGGTCAACTTGCTGCGGGTGCTCTTCGTCACCTTCACCGGGGTGATCGGCTGGCTCGTCTCTTCCGAAGCCGAGGGCAACGGCTGGCCCGGGCTGGTGGTCGGGCTTATTTTCGGGCTCCTCCTGGTGCTGATCGATCGGCTGCTGAAGGGGCTCTCCCTGCGCGCTTTTTCCTCCGCCACGCTCGGCCTCCTCCTCGGTCTCTTTTTTGCCAACCTGCTCCTCGCTTCCCAGGTCCTGCGCTACCAACCGGAGGAGATGCAATGGATCGCGCGCCTCGTGCTCTACTGCGCCTTTGGTTACCTCGGCACCATGCTGGCCATGCGCAGTAGCCGCGACGAGTTCTCCCTCATCATTCCCTATGTCCGCTTTGCCCGGGAGACGACGCAGCACGAGCCGCTGGTCATCGACACCAACATCATCATCGACGGCCGGATTGGCGATCTGTGTGCGACTGGTTTCGTTAGCCGCTCGCTCATCGTGCCGCGTTTCATCCTGGGAGAATTGCAGACCCTGGCCGATTCCCACGACCCGACCAAACGCGAGCGGGGGCGGCGCGGGCTCGAGATTTTGAATCAACTTCAGGCGGCGCGCGAGATCGAGCTCACCATCCACGACAGCGGCCCGGACGAGAGCGAACTGCCGATTGATACCCGCCTGGTGCGGGTGGCGCAGGTGCTGCAGGCGCGGCTTTTGACTAACGATCAGGCGCTCGGTCAGGTGGCGCGCCTGCAACAGGTGCCGGTCCTGAACCTGAGCGATCTGGCCCGTGCCCTCCGGCCGGTGGCGACGGTGGGCGAGGAGCTGGATTTGAACTTGGTCAAGGAAGGGCGCGACGCGCACCAGGCGGTCGGTTACTTGCCCGATGGGACCATGATCGTGGTCAATCAGGCGCGGCCGCATATCGGGCGGACGATGACGGTGGTGGTCTCGAGCGCGCTGCAGACGGCGGGCGGCCGGCTGATTTTTGCCGAGCTGAAGGAGAACGTGCGAGGCCGGGGATCGGTGGCGGCGTCGGCTTGAGTTCGTTAGGGGAATGCTGCTGTTTCGCGATCGTTAGCGGGCGGAGTTCGCTCCGGGTTTGGCGGAGTGAGACCGCTGGAGTCCGACGGCGGCTCGGACTCGGGTCATGACCTGGTCGGCGATGGCATTGGCGTGGGCGGCGCCTTTCCTCAGCACCTCGTCGATGTAGTCGGGCTGGGCCAGGATTTCCTCCCGCCGTTGCCGCATCGGGGCGAAGAATTCCCAGAGCCGGGCGAAGAGCTGCTTCTTGAAGTCGCCGTAGCCGGTCCCACCCCGGGCAAAGGCAGCGCGCATCTCCTCGATCTCCTCCGGCGTTCCGACCAGGGAAAAGAGCTGGAGGATTGGCGTAGCCGTCGGGTCTTTGGGCGCTTCCACCGGCGTCGAGTCGGTCACGATGCTCATGACTTTTTTTCGCAGCTCCTTTTCCGGAGCGAAAATGTCGAGCGTGTTGCCGTAGCTCTTGCTCATCTTTTGTCCGTCCAGGCCCGGCACGGTCTGGGTCTGCTCATGAATGCGCGGCTCGGGCAGGCGCAGGATGCCGCCGTAGGTTTCATTGATCTTGATCGCGAGGTCGCGCGTCATTTCGAGGTGCTGTTTTTGATCGCGCCCGACCGGGACCAAGTCGCTGTCGTAGATCAAAATATCGGCCGCCATCAGGATCGGGTAAGCGAAGAGACCGACCGAAGGCTGGAGCCCGCGGGCGATCTTGTCCTTGTAGGAGTGAGCCCGCTCCAGCAATCCCATCGGCGCGACCGTGCTCAGAATCCAGGCCAGCTCAGTCACCTGAGGCACGTCGGATTGGAGAAAGAGGGCGGCCCGGTCGGGATCGAGCCCGCAGGCGAGGAAATCGAGCGCGACGCGCCGGCTGTTATCGCGCAGGGCGGCCGGATCGCGCACGCTCGTTAGGGCGTGATAATTGGCGATGAAATAAAGCGCCTCGCCCTCTTCCTGGAGAGCGATGGCCGGCCGCATCATGCCAAAATAATTGCCGATGTGGAGCAGGCCGCTCGGTTGGATGCCGGAAAGAATGCGCATCTGAAGTGAGCCGACTTTCCATGCAGGAGAGCGACCTTCAACCGCCAAGGCGCCGCCGCGGAAAGTGGTGACCCCGGAGCGGCATGCCGCTTGCTACCTGAAAAGCGTGTTTGTGCTGGAACTATTGGCGGTTGCGGCCGGATCCGTTTTGCTCCTGGGGCTGCTCTGGCGGCGGAAATTCCAGGCCGGCTCCAGGATCATCTATCGGGTGGTGGAGGCGTCGGATCATCCCGGCCCGGAGGCGCGCGACGTGCGGCCGTCGGAGCAGGGCGAGCTCTATTACTACCAGACGATGAAATACTGGCGGGTGGAAGAGGTGCTGGAGGACGGATGGCTGGTCGCGCTCACGCCGCACATGCAGCGCCAGTATCTGCGCTGGAACGATCCCAACCTGCGCAAAGCCAGCCCGCTCGAGCGGATCCGCTTCGCCGCCCGCTTCCCGCAAATGCCCCTGACGACCGTGGCGCGCGCCGCCTAACGACGACCGCGCCCGAGGACGCTGCCGAGGAAGGCGATGGCGTCGTCCTTGATCAGCGGCCAGTTCTCAAAGGAATGCCCGTCGCCCGGCAGGGTCATGGCCTGGTAGTTGCGCACCCCGTTCGCCTGCAACTGCGCCACCATGTCGTCCAATTGCACCGCTGGGATCAGGTCGCCGACCGAATCGACGAGGTAAAGCGGCGGCGTGCCGCGCGACACATTCCAGGCCGGAGAAGCCTCGCGTAAAGCGACGAGATCGGTTTGCGGGACGCCGACGTAGTTGGTCACCGCCTCGATGAAATAGACCAGCTTATCGTCCGGAGTGAAATCGGCGAAATCGTAGGCGCCCGAAATGCCGACACCGACATCGATACGGTCGCGTCCCGGGGTGCCATTGGTGGCGACCCAGGCGGTGTGGGTGGCGCCGGCGGAACCGCCGACCGAGCCAACTTTTCCGTTGCTCCGCCGATCATCGCGGGCGGCCTGCACCGCGAGGGCGACATCGTCGTATTGCTCGGGAAAGCGGCCGGAGGAGCGCTGCCCCGGGATTGCGCCCGGCGGAGCCAGCCGGTAATTGATCGAAAAGGCGAGATACCCGGCATCGGCCAGATCCTGCGCGCAGGAAGCCACCCCGGATTCGGCTTTGTCGCCACCATAGAAAGTGCCGCCGTGTATGACCAGCACCGCCGGCCAGGGACCACGCCCGCTCGGAGTATAGACATCCCATTCCAGGCTCGTCCCATCCGTGGCCACGGCGTAAACTTCGGTCGTAACCGGCGGTGGCGGCTTGGGCCGGCTATCGTCTGCTGCCTGGGCGGGAAAGAAGGCCGCGGCACAGAGCACGGCCAGGCAATAAAAAGACTTCATCATCAGCTTGCTTCTCCTTTATTGGCCGACGGCCGAGGAAACAGTCGGCTAACCTAGTTGGTCGAATCCGCGAATCGGATTCTGTCTCTGGCTGAACACTCTTCTGTTCGGAGGGAACTGCAAGTTTGGACGGGTTGGCAGGAAAAATCTCTGCATTATCATCGCGGCGAGATGTTATAAATCTCAAGCAACCCGACCCCTGAGCCGCCGTGTAGATCCGACAAAAGCGCGGTGTAGCTGCCGGGCGGGAGAGTAATCTCGAGCGCGGATTCGAGCGCATTGGCCGGGCTAAGGCCAGCGGCCGTGATCTCCCTGGCCTGCGAATCCTGCCAGTTGTCGTTCGTCTGCAATGTGTCGCCCTGGGTATCAACTAAGGTCAGGACCGGGTCGGGCAGCGGGTTGCTGATCGTGCTGGGAAAGGAAGGGCCGAGGCCGCGGATGACCAGGGTCTGCGCTTCAGTTCCACCGACGATCGTTCCTGCGATCATGACGGCTTCCCCGATCGCGACCTGGCCACGAGTGGAGATGTTGAGCAACTGCGGCGAATGCGCGCCATCGAGATCGTAGACCTCGACCAGGGCAATGTTCGGAGCGCTATCGGCGCCGGTCACGACCGCAGTATAGGCGCCGGGCGCGAGATTCGCGATCAGGGCCGATTCCCTGGCATCGAGCGGGGCGAGCTGACTCTTTCGAATCGCGTCGACCTGGCTGCCCTGCATCCAGTTGTCGTTCTGAGCCACCAACTGGCCCTTGGAATCGAAAAGCTGTAAGCTGGGATCGAGCAGAGCGGACGTCACTCCGGCGACAGCCAAAGAAGGGCCGAGCGCCCTTACCGCGATTGTTTTCGTGCCGTCTGAGGGGCCGAGAATAAATCCGCCGATCAGAACATCGTCGCCCGTCCCGGCAGCGGCGCGGGTCGAGATGTTGAGCAATGCATCGGCTGAGGGAGTCGCACTCGGCGTCGCGCTCGGGCTGGGAGTGGGCGATGGGCTGATCGTGGGCGAGGGCGAAACGCTTGGCGTCGGAGTCGGAGTGGGCGTGGGCGTGGGCGTGGGCGGCGCGCCGAAGGCCTGACCGAGGAAGGAGAGCACCGCTAACTCGGTCTGGTCCCAGTAGGAAAAGGAATGTCCTTCTCCTCGGATGGTCATGGTGGCGAAGTTGGTCGCCCCCGCGCTCTGGAGGTGGGAAACCATGTCGTCCAACTGCGAGGCCGGCATCCGATCTTCGGTCGCGTCGATCAGAAAGAGCGGTGCAATGTTCGTCGTCAGAACCCAGGCGGGCGAAGCGGCGCGCAGATCGGTCACATCGGTCTCCGGCACTCCGACATAGTTGGTCACGATCCCTTTGAACTTTTCAACCTGCGGGTCGTCAGTGAAGTCGGAAAAATCGTAGGCGCCGGAGAGGCAGACGGCCACATCGAGCCGATCCTCGCCCGGCTCTCCGGTGACGGAGTTCCAGGCCGCATGGGTGCCGCCGGACGATCCGCCGACCGCGCCGACCTGGCCGTTGGCGCGCGGATCATGCCGCGCGGCGGTGACTGCGAGACGGACGTCTTCGTATTGATCGGGAAACCGGCCGAGAGAATGCTGCCCCGGAATTTTGCCCGGGGGCGCGAGACGGTAGGCGACGGAAAAGGCGAGGTAACCCGCATCGGCCAGACTCTGGGCGCAGGCGGCCGCGCCGCCGTCGCTTGGATCGCCACCGATAAAAAGGCCTCCGTGAATGACCAAGACCGCCGGCCAAGGCCCGCTCCCGGTGGTCGGCTGATAGACCGTCCAAGTGAGCGGGGTGCCGTCGCTTGCCTTGGCGTAGATCTCCGTTTCCCCAAGCCGCGGAAGCCCGGGCTGACCCGCCTGGGCGACCACCAAACCAAGCAGGAGGGCCGACAGGACAAGGAAATTTCGCATAACGAACCATTATCTCCCCCGCTCGGCCCCGGCTACTTACGATTTGCAAACAAAGTTGTTACAATCGGTACCCCTGAGGCTGGCAAAGTGAGCGGCCTCGGCTTAGAACTGGCCGATGAATCAGCGGCCGCGGCATTTCCACTTCCTCGGGATCTGCGGCACGGCCATGGGCGCAGTCGCCGCCGCCCTCCGCGCCCGCGGCTGCACCGTGACCGGCTCGGATGAAAAGGTCTATCCGCCGATGTCGGATTTCCTCCGCCGCCAAGGCATCGCCCTGCATGAGCCGTATCGGGCGGAGAATTTGCCTAACGACGCCGAAGTGGTCGTGGTCGGCAACGCGATCAAGCGTGGAAACCCGGAGGTCGAGGCCGTTCTCAACCGCAAGCTCTATTACCTCTCGCTCCCCGAGGTCCTGAAGGAATATTTCCTGCGCGGCCGGCACAACCTGGTCGTCACCGGCACGCACGGGAAGACGACCACGAGCGCGCTTCTGACCTGGATGCTGACCGTGGGCGAACTGGCTCCGGGCTATGTCGTGGGCGGTCTGCCGCGGAACCTCGGGCAAGGCGCGCTCTTTAACGACTCAAAGTATTTCGTCATCGAAGGGGACGAATACGACAGCGCCTTTTTCGATAAGCGCTCCAAGTTTCTGCACTACCTGCCCGAGCTGCTGGTGATCAATAACATCGAGTTCGATCACGCCGATATTTTTGCCGATCTCGACGCGGTCAAGCTGAGCTTCCGCCGCCTGGTCAACATCGTGCCGCAAAATGGGATGATCCTGCTCAATGGCGACGACGCCAACTGCGTGGAAGTGGCGCGGGAATGCCTCGCCCCGATTGTGGAGGTGGGCTTTTCCAAGAATTGCGGGGAACGCATCCGCGAGGCCAGCTATTCCGCCAGCGGCTCTCGCTTTTCGTTAGGCGAAACGGTCTTCGACTCGCCCCTGATCGGAGAATTCAACGTGCGCAATGCGGCCATGGCGGCAGTGGCGGCCCGCTTCTACGGTATCACGCCGGAGTTGATTCAAACCGCCCTAACGAGCTTCGAGGGCATCGCCCGCCGCCAGGAAGTGCGCGGGATTGAGCGCGGGGTGACGGTGATTGACGATTTCGGACATCACCCGACGGCGATTCGCGAGACCTTGAGCGCGCTGCGCCGCCGTTATCCGGGCCAGCGGCTCTGGGCCATCTTCGAGCCGCGCTCAAACACGACGCGGCGGGCGGTTTTCCAGCAGGAATTACCGGCGGCGCTGCAACTGGCCGACGGCGTCTTCATTGCCCAGATCGCTGCCCTCGAGCAGATTCCGGCGGAGGAGCGGTTGCATCCGGAAGCGGTGGTGGCGGCGATCGCGGCGGCCGGGCGGATGGCCTTTTACGAGCGAGACGCAGCCGCCATCCTGGAGCGGCTGGTGCCTTTGCTCCACCCTAACGACGTCGTGACCATCTTCAGCAACGGCGGCTTCGATGGCATCCACGAAAAGCTGCTGGCGCGACTCTGCGGCTGATTTTTCCGGGAAACCACGGGCTGCGATGCCGTTCTCCTCTTCTAGGAGGTGTGATCGAGCACGATCCGCCAGCCGTCCGGTAGCTTGCGGAATAAGAGGGTAAATTTCCCCTGCGGCCGGTCCTTTTCCCGTTCCAGGCTCCAACTGCCGAGGACCATCGCGGCATCTTCGCAGAGCGGGGTGATGGTGAGGTCGCTGAAGACCAGGCGTCCCATTTTCTCGCGATTGTTGTATTTCTTCGCATAACGATCGCGCACCGTCCGCCAGCCGTGGGTCACCTCTCTGCCGGAGACGAAAGTGGTGCTCTCGGATCTGGCGTAGCCGGCCATGAAGCCGTCGATCTCCCCTCGATTCCAGGCCGCCGCCTGGGCATCGATCACGGCCCGAATCTCTTCCGCCGGGCCGGCCCCCGCCAGGACGACCGGGGCGAAGCAAAGGCCTAACGAAATCGCGAGAGCGAGAAAGCGGAAAAATGGCATCGGGCCAGGATGCCGCCGCCAGCCCGCGCCGTCGAGCTCTCTTCCCCGGCCTAACTGGTTGACCTCTGCCCGGCAAACATTTAGATAAGCGCGTGCTTCGCCGCCTCTTTTTCCGCGTCGTCCCGTCGATTGTTTTGGTCAGCGCCGTTTTCGCGCAGGGGCCGGCGCCGACTCCATTCGTCCCGCGGGGTGCGGGCAGTTCCGGCACACGGCCCGATAACGAGTCCGCGGCGAATCGGTCGCCCGACATGGTGACGATGCAGTATCCCAACAGCGACGTGCTCGACGTGCTGCACCTTTACGAGAATCTGACCGGGAAAAAGCTGGTCATGGATAACAACGTGCAGGGCAAGGTGAACATTTTCATCGCCAAGCCAGTTCCGCGCGACGTGGCCATTAACCTGATCGAGATGAACCTCGCCCTCAACGGCTTCTCCCTCGTCCCGGTCGGCGACGACGTCGTGGAGGTGATCGGGGTAAACAAGAATCCGCGTGCGGCCGCGGTGCCGATCGTGTCCGACCCCGCTGATCTGCCGCAGGGCGCGATGGTGGTGAGTTATCTCTTCCGGCTTAACTATGCCGATCCGCAGGAATTGCAGCAGGTGCTTTCGCAATACCTGGCCGGCATTGGCGGGCAGGCGCCGATTCTCGCTTTGCCGAAATCCTCCAGCCTGCTCGTGACCCAAAGCGCCGACGTCCTGCGCAAGCTGGTCAAGATGGTGGAGCAAATCGACGTCGCCCCGGCTGAGGTGACGAGCAAATTTATCAAACTCGAGCGAGCCGACGCCAGCAAAGTGGTCGACATGCTGAAGGAAATTCTGGACAAAGGCGACCAGCCCGCGAGCACCGCCGTCGGTCGCCGCATCCGCGGCGTGGTCCCGCCGGCGCAACAGAATAACGAGGAGGATAGCGGCTCGGCCGTTCTTTCCGAGGATTCGCTCATCGTGGGCAAGATCAAGCTGGAAGCCGATGTCCGGACCAATCGCATTCACATCATCACCCGCCCGGTAAATATTCCGTTCATCGAAAAGTTGATCGCGGAGTTCGACGCCAATGTGGAGTTTGGCCAGCCGGTCACGCGTCCGCTTAAATACATCGCGGCGGCGGATGTCTTACAGGTTCTGGTTAACTCTTTGACTGAGCCGGGCGATGAGAATCAACAGGGCAATAACAACACACCCGGGCAGCAGCGGAACCAGGCCCGGACCCAGCCGACGCCGAACAACAGCTCTACCGGCGGGCTGACCGACAGCACCAGCAACAGCACGCTTCAGGTGAGCGAAGAGCTCTCGACCGAACCGACCGACACTACGCCGCAGTCAGTCACGGTCGGCAACACCAAGCTCATCGCCGACGCGCGTTCCAACAGCATCATCATCCTCGGCACGCGCGAAGTGGTTTCGAAAGTGGAGAGAATTCTCGACGAGATGGATGTAAAGGCGCCGCAGGTCGCGCTGAGTACGGTGATCGGCGAGCTGCGACTTAATAATACCGAAGAGTTCGGGGTGGATTACCTCCTTCAGTTTAAGAAGAGCAACATTGCTCAGAGTCCGGATGTCGGCGTGGGCGGTAGCGCCAGTTATACGGGTTCTCCAATCATCGACCCGGCAAGTCTCATCACATTTCCGGCCTTTGCCGGCTTACCAGGGGGGCAGGCTACTGCTTATGTGGCGGCTGGAAATACGCTGGCCGCGATCGTGAAGGCTCTGGACTCTACCGGTCGTTTCCGCACCATTTCTCGACCGACTGTTTTTACCAGTAACAACAAAAAGGCGATCATCGCTTCTGGAACAGAGATCCCTGTCCCAACGAACACGATCTCTTCCTCGACAGGAGGGGGAATTGTCAATACGGGGCTCGCTCAACAGACCAACATTGAATTCAAGAAAGTGGCGCTTCAGCTCGAAGTGGTCCCTTTGATTAATTCAGAGAAAGAAGTCTCCCTCGATATCCTGCAGAAGGTAGACAACGTGCAGGGATTTACCCGGGTGGATAACAACAATATCCCGAACATTGCCACTCGTTACATCCGCACCACGGTATCCGCGCCCAATCGGTCCACTATCATCCTCGGGGGCCTGATACAGGATCAAAAAGATCGAAGTCGAACCGGATTTCCCATTCTCGACCGCCTGCCGTTGATCGGTGCTCTGTTCAGTGACACCAGCAACTCAAAAATGCGAACCGAGTTGATCGTCCTTATGCGTCCGGAGGTGACGCTCTCAAGTCTGGATCTTCACCGCTTACGGGAAAAACATGAAGGCAGGACGCACTTTGGACCGGAGTTGGACCAGGACGACTGTCCGGACTGCCCGCCGGTGATCGACGGCAAAGCTCTGCCTCCGCCGGATCTCCCGATGACAAAATAATGGATTCTCCGATGCGTCGCTTTCTAATCCTGCTTCTGGCCGCCGTTTGCCTGATGCCGATGATGGCCTCGGCGGGTTCTTTATTTCACAACACGGATGCTCTGGCTCAGCGCGACGACCTTGGTCTCCTGCACCAGATGCCGACCCTGAATCCGACCGACCTGGCCCCGCGTCACGCCTGCCGGCTGCCCTACTACTTCACCGCCAGCGACGCGTTGACTTCCGACCCGGCTTACGTCGGCGCTTTGCAAACCACTCTGCGCCGGCTGGGCTATTATTGCGGCCCGATCGACGGCATTTTCTCCGAGCCGGTCAGCGTCGCCATCGCCCGGATGCAGAAGAACTACTCGCAGCGCGTCACCGGCACGCTCACTCTGGCCGTGCGCCGGGCGCTTTATTTGCCCTAACGAAAACGCATGAGCCCCGCTCTCAGTAAATCTCTGGTTAATATCCTCCTGGCCAGCGGTGTCGAATCGCGCGATGAAGCGGTCGCGCTCGCAGCCAATCTCAACGGTAATTCCTGGACCGAAGAGGTGCTCAACTCCGGCAAGGTGGACGAGCAGAAGTTCCTCACCGCCATCGGCAACTTTTTCAACGTTCCCGTCGTCACCGTCGACACCAAATCGATTGAGCGGGCGACGTTGGGCATTCTCCCCAGCCGTTTCGTTTTCCAGCATCAGATTCTGCCGATCGAGATCAAGGAAAACGCCGTCGTCCTCGCGACCTACGACCTTTTTAACTCAACCGGCCGCCAACTCGCCTCTCAGCTCCTGGACAAGCCGGCCGAGTGGGTCCTGGCCCCGCGCGCCCAGGTCCTGCGGGCCATGAAAACGCTCTACGGCGTCGGGGCCGAGACCTTCGACGAAATCCTCAAGACCAACCGCTCCTTTGAGTCGCTCCAGGATATCGAGACCAGCACCGATCTGAACGCGGACGACCCTGAAGCTTCGGTGGTGAAGTTCGTGAACCAGATCATCCGTGAAGCGATCCACGAACGCGCGACCGACATTCACGTCGAGCCGCTGGAGAACGATCTGCGCATTCGTTATCGCATCGATGGCATTCTGCACGAGGTCGCCGTCCCGCCGCAGCTGCGGCTCCTGCAGTCGGCCATCATCTCGCGCCTCAAGGTCATGGCGCACATGGATATCGCCGAGCGCCGTCTGCCGCAGGATGGCCGGATCAATCTGCAATCGGCCGAGCAAAACATCGACGTCCGCGTTTCCACCATCCCGACCGTAAACGGCGAGTCGATCAGCTTGCGACTCCTCGCGCGCGACCAGCAAAAGGCTTTCGGTTTCGAGCGGCTCGATCTCAGTCCCGAGCAGACCAAGATCATGAAGTCGCTCCTGGCGCAGCCGAACGGCATCGTGCTCGTAACCGGCCCAACCGGCTCGGGCAAGTCGACCTCGCTTTATTGTTTCCTCAGCAGCATTAACTCGGTCCAGCGCCGCATCATCACGATCGAGGAACCGGTCGAATATCGGCTCCCTGGCGTTTCCCAGATCGATGTAAAACCGGAGATCGATCTCACCTTCGCCAAGGGCCTGCGCCACATCCTGCGCCAGGATCCTAACGTGGTCATGGTCGGTGAAATTCGCGACGTGGAAACCGCCGACATCGCCATCCGGGCGGCCATGACGGGTCACCTTGTCTTCAGCACCCTGCACACCAACGACGCCGTCGGCGGCATCACCCGTTTGCTCGACATGGAGGTGGAGCCGTTCCTTCTCGCCTCGGTCGTGAAAGCCTTTCTCGCTCAGCGCCTCGTCCGCACCATCTGCCCCGACTGCAAGGAAGTGGTCGGTTATCCAGTCGAGTATCTGGCCGAGATCGGCGCCGCCATTCCGAAGGATTTTAAATTTTACCGCGGCGCCGGCTGCGAGAACTGCCGCCAGACCGGCTATCAAGGCCGCCTCGCGATCTACGAAATCTGTGTCGTGACCGAGCCACTCAAGCGCCTCATCATGCAAAAGCGTGACGGCGGCGAGCTGAAACAGGCTGCAATCGCGCAGGGGATGATGACCTTGCGCCAGGACGGTTGGCGGCGGGTCATGGAAGGCAAAACGACCATCGAAGAAGTCGTGAGGGTGACGCAGACCGACGACGTGATGGCCGAGACCACCGCCTTTGCCGAGCCGGCTGGGACGGAGTAAAAAAGGCTTTTCGCGAAGCTCCGAGTAGCGGAGCGGGAATAAGGAGCTTGACGGATCCCTCGTTTTTCTGCGAAAACCGGGGTTATGTTCCAATCCCAGAGTGTCTCGTCCTTTTTTTCGATCCTATTGCGCTTAACCGTCAGCCTCTCTGCTGGAGGAATTTGCTTTAGTTCGACCACTCAGGGGGCCGATGCGACCTTTATCCACATTGGGTTTCTTCCCGGCGACGATCACTCCGGCGTCGAAGCGCTCGACGAAGCGGGTGCGGTCGCAGTGGGATACAGCTACCATCGCGATCCCGCTCCGCCCTACGGTCGCATCTTCAACTTTGCGATTCGTTGGACGCCACTCGAGGGAATCCAGCCCCTGCCTCTGCTTCCAAATACGCTCTCCGACGAGCCAGTCGCATATTTCGTCTCCGGCAAAGACGTAACCGCCGACGGCAAGACGCTTTTATACGTATCGCCAACGCATAATGACGAAGTGACAGCAACCGGGTTGGTGGCCGCCGATGGATCGAACCCCATGACTCTCAGCGCGCTCCCTAACGGGGATTCAATGCCGACCGCAAACCAGATCAGTGATGATGGATCGATCGTGTTCGGCTATCTAATTAACGGTTTCGATTTGGTCTGTTCTCTTTGGACTGCGACTGACGGAATTCGCACCCTGATCCCGCCCCCGGGAATCTCTAGTGTAGAACCCTCTTCACGAGCTATTTCGGCCGATGGCTCTGTCAGCGTTGGCACTCTCGCACGCTACGATCAATCACCCGCGATTATTGAATCCTATCGTTGGACTCCGAGCGGCGGGTTCAAAGGACTCGGCCTTCTGCCCGGCGGCACTTACAGCACAGGACTTGCCGTGACGCCCGACGGTTCTGTGGTTTTGGGAGCCGCCACCAGTCAGTTCACGACCGACCTTAACTACGCAAATCTTTTCCTCTGGAACGAAGATAGCGGGATGGTTGACCTGGGAAGACCTTATTCTCCCGGTGAGCCCGATCCCTACGGGCAATTCTCGAGTGGAAGCCTGAATTCGGATGGAACTATCGCGGCTGTAGCCTCCATCTATGGCGACAGTTACATTGTTAATACCGCAGGAAAGTACTTCTTCAGTTTCCCGCAACTAATGATCGACGCCGGTTTGGAAAACTCGATCGAGGGCTGGAGTAACTTTTTCATTTTTGGCATGACAACAGACGCAAGAGTAGTCTACGGAGAAGGCACGAATCCGGCCGGAGAAGAGGAAGGTTTCATCGTCCAGTTCGAGGCTGGTTTCTTGCGTAATTTCCCAGTCCCTCCTCTGCCGGTTATCACCAGCGACTTGGAAGTAAGTGGTATGGTTGGAGAACCCTTCTTCTATCAGATTACGGCAACCAACGATCCAACGCGCTATGCTTTCGACGAGCTGTATTATCTACCGGATCTTGTTTTCGACTATGACACAGGAACGATTAGTGGAACGTTCCAGAGGGCAGGCGATTTTCCCTTCGCTATCTACGCCTACAACGAGAACGGCTATGATCGCAAACTGCTCACTTTGCACGTCGCCGAAGGGGCGCCGGTCGCCAAAGTTCTCAATCTTGCAACCAGGCTGCAGGTCCTAACCGGAGATAATGTTCCGATCGGCGGATTCATCATCACCGGCGACCTTCCGAAGAAAATCGTGCTGCGCGCGATTGGCCCCTCCCTCGCTGATCTGGGCATCGCCGCTCCGCTGGCGGATCCTATCCTGGAGTTACACGCGCCAGGCGGGACTATCATGACTAATGATGACTGGAGAGCGACTCAGGAAAGCGAGATAACAGCAGCCAAGCTGGCTCCTTCGGATGACCGTGAGTCAGCTATATCCGCCTTCCTGGGGCCTGGCTCCTATACGGCTGTGGTGCGGGGTAAGGATGGAGCCACCGGCGTCGGGTTGGTCGAAGTCTACGACTTAGACGAAGTCGCCGCTTCGAAGGTGGCGAATATCTCTACCCGAGGGTTTGTCGGGACGAACGAGGACGTTTTGATTGGCGGGCTCATCATTGCAGAGGCAAGTGCCGACGTCGTCGTAAGGGGGATAGGGCCTTCTTTGTCACTTCAGGATGTAACCGGGGTTTTGGCCGATCCTACGCTGGAGATTCACAACGCCGACGGCTCGATCCTGGCTTCGAATGACAATTGGAAAAGCGCTCAGCGGACGGAGATCGAGGCGAGCGGTTTGGCTCCAACCAATGATTTGGAATCTGCCATCCGTGTGACACTCCCCCCTGCGAGTTATACAGCGATTGTCAGCGGCAAAGGTGCAACGACAGGCATTGGCCTGGTCGAGGTGTACAATCTGGAGCCGTACAACTTGGAGCCGACAAACTGACACCCGGCGCCGCGACAGAGGGCCTGCCGCGACTTACAAACGAATTCCCTTTTCCCGATCGTAGGGGATGATGTTATCCCACTCTTCGGCCGAGGAGCGGGCGACGAAGGCCACCACCGGCTCGGTCTCACTCATGTTAAAGACTTCATGGGGCACATCGGGCTTGATGTAGATGAAGTCGCCCGCCTCGTTTTCCAGGACTTGCTTGAGCCCCTCGCCGAACTCGTGGCGCACTTTGCCTTCCAAAATGTAAAGGATGAGCTCGAAGCCAACGTGAATGTGGGCGTAAGCCACTCCGCCGGGCGGGATGGTGGCGATGTTGGCCGAGAGTCTGGTCGTGCCGACGTTCTTGGCCGACATCCCTTGTTTGTAATGGATGCCGTTCCAGTCGCGGCGCGCCCCGCCGCCACGGATGGTGAGGATGCCGCCGTGATCTTCTACCGCGCCCGGGTCCACTTTGTCGTTCTCGTTTTTCATCTCGTTTAATCTCGTTCGTGGTGGTGTTTTAAGGCAAGACTTCCGCCCGGCCGCGCAATGTCTGCTGCAGTGTTTTGCGCTTTTGCCCTAACAATCCCTCGGTCGCAGCGCGGACCGCTTCCAGCAGGTCGGCGGCCTCGTGCAAGCGAGGGATTGAGACGTAGTCGGCGCCGGCGGCAAGAAGCGCGTCGGCCTGTTCCAGCACCTCCGCGGTGGCGACGATCTGCGCCTTCGGATTGAGGCTGCGCAGCATGCGGACGAGGCGCTCGTTAGTCGTGCCTTTCAGAACCGAATCCGGCACGGTGCAGATGATGACTTCGGCTTGCTCGAGCTTGGCATGGAGCAGGGTGTCGCGCTGGCTGATGTCGCCGTAGATGACCCGCACCTTGCGCTCGAGCAGGCCTTCCCGCGCCAGCGGGCTGAAATCGACCACCGCGGTCTCACCGATTAGATCCGGCGCGTGCCGCTGCATCTCTTCCAAGAGCGAGCTGGCGGTGCGGAAGAAGCCGAGGAAAACGATCCGCGCCCTGCCATGGCCATGGCCGCCCTCGGCGTGCTGATCGTCGGTCGCGTGGTCAAGATCGCGCAGGCCGCGTTTCTTTAGCCACGGGATCAGGCTTCTCGTTAGGCCATCGGATTTCGACATACCAAAGGTGGAAACGGCCGCCAGCAAAGTGAAAGCCAAGGCGACCATCCCGGTGGTGGAGGGATTGGCCAGATGCCGCGACTGCGCGCCGAGGGCGAGGATGACGAGCGAGAATTCGCTCACCTGCCCGAGGTTGATCGCCGGCACCAGGCTGGTGCGAAGGCCTTGTCGCATGAGATAGAGCGGGGCGAAGGTGGTGAGGACACGAGTCCCCACGACGAAGAGGGAGAAGACCAGCGCCCAGCCGATCAAAGTCGAAGTGGGAAGCGGAATCTGCATTCCGAGCCCGACGAAAAAGAGGGTGACGAAAAAGTCGCGCAGGCTGGTCACCTTAGCGGTGACGTCGAGGGCGTAGGGGAAGGTGGAGAGTGCCACTCCGGCGATGAGGGCTCCCATTTCGCGGGAGAGATGCAGGCGCTCCCCCAGCTCGCCGACCAGAAAACACCAGGCCAGGGCGCCGACCTGGACCAGCTCCGGCGAACGTGCCACCCGGCGAAAAATAGCCGGCAAAGCATAACGACTAACGACCAAAGCCGCCGCCACCAGGAGGACGACGCGAACGAGCGACAAAAGCAGAATTCCGGGCGCGAGATTCTCCAGGTTTGGTTGCACGGCGAGGAAAAGAATCGCGGCCAGATCCTGCAGCACGAGCACGCCGAGAGTGATGCGACCAGTCAGGGTATCGAGCTCCTGTTTCTCGTAGAGGACTTTGACGATGATGACCGTGCTGCTGAGGGCGCCGGCGATGCCGAGATAGAGGGCATCCCAGGCTCCGCCGCCGAGCCCAAAGCCGCAGAGGCGGAAAAAGAAAATGCCGAGGATCGCACCGGCGCAGATCTGGACCAGTGCGGTCAGGGTAATGGAGCGACCGGCGCTGATGATTTTCTTCAGATCGATCTCGAGCCCGATCATGAAAAGGAGAAAGATGAGCCCGAGCTCGGAGATGGCTCCGATGCTGTCGGCGGAAGCGATCAAGCCTGAGCCAGCCGGTCCCAGAGCGAAACCGGCGATCAGATAGGCGAGCAGGATGGGCTGGCGAAATTGTTGCGCGACCAAGCCGAGCAGCCAGGCCGCGGCGATGCTGAAAGTGATATCGCGAATGAGCTCGTGCATCTCTCAGAGGCTGCGCCTAACGACCAAAGCCTAACGACCTCGTAACTGGCGGATCGCTTCCGTGTAATCGGGCGCTTTAAAGATGCTGGTCCCGGCGACGAGCACATTAGCTCCGTTCTCGATCGCAGGCCGAGCGGTCTCGGCCGTGATCCCGCCGTCCACTTCGATCTCGTAATGCGCCCCTAACGATTCCCGCAGCTGGTGCGCCCGGCGCACTTTCTCCATCATCTCGGGCCGAAAGGCCTGCCCGCCAAAGCCGGGGTGCACCGTCATGATGAGCAAGAGATCGAGCTGCGCCAGGTGCGGCTCGATGGCCGCAAAGGGCGTGGCTGGGTTCAGGGTTAAGCCGGCCCGGCCGCCGCCGTCGCGGATGGCGCGCAAGGTCCGGTCGACGTCGTGCTTTGCCTCCGGCTCGACATGCACGGTAATGGAATTGGCCCCGGCTTCGAGAAAACGAGGCACGTAGTGATCGGGCCGCTCGATCATGAGATGGACATCGAGCGGCAGATTCGTTAGGCCGCGGACCAGTTTTACGATCGCGGGACCGAAGGAGATGTTCTCGACGAACTGGCCATCCATGATGTCGAGATGCAACCAGTCGGCCCCGGCCGCGATCACGCGCGCGAGGTCGTCGGCGAGATGACCGAAGTCGGCTGCGAGAATGGAAGGGGCGATGAGGATCTTGGAGTCGGCCATGCCAGGGCGACTTTGAACCAGCGGCGAGATGAAGGTCAACCCTGCGATTTAGCCGGGCCCGTCGGAGGCTTCAACCTGTCAAATCCCTTGACGCGAGGTCGGGCCGTTCCAAGATACATGGTTTTTCGCCTGCCCGGACGTGCGGCACAGCATTCGCTTTGGAGGGGTCCGCCGGCGTTTGACGCGTAATGACAAGGCTTCTCTCATGTTAAACAGACTTTTCGGTTGGTTCTCCAGCGATATCGGGATCGATCTCGGTACTGCTAACACGCTCGTTTACGTCAAGGATCAGGGCATCGTGCTGCGCGAGCCTTCGGTCGTGGCGGTGCAGGCTGGCACTTCCAAGGTGCTCGCGGTCGGCGACGAAGCGAAGCGCATGCTCGGCCGGACCCCGGCCAATATTGTGGCGGTGCGTCCGCTCAAAGATGGCGTCATCGCGGACTTCGAAGTGACCGAAGCGATGCTGCGCCATTTCATTACCAAGGTGCACAACAGCCGGGTGCGGGCGCGTCCGCGGGTCGTGATCGCGGTCCCCTCCGGCATCACCGAAGTGGAAAAGCGTGCGGTCCGGGAATCCGCCACCCATGCCGGGGCGCGGGAGGTTTATTTGATCGAGGAACCGATGGCGGCGGCGATCGGGGTCGGGCTGCCGGTGCAGGATCCGGCCGGTAACATGATCATCGATATCGGTGGCGGCACGACTGAGGTCGCGCTCATCTCGCTCTCCGGCATCGTCTTTAGCCGCAGCGTGCGGGTGGCGGGCGACGAGCTGGATGAAGCGATCGTGCAATACATGAAGCGCGCCTACAACCTGATGATCGGCGAGCGCACCGCGGAAGAGATTAAAATCAAGATCGGCTCCGCTTATCCGAGCGAGAAAGAGACCAGCGTGGAAGTGAAAGGCCGTGATCTGGTGGCCGGTTTACCCAAGACCCTCACGATCACTTCGCAGGAAGTGCGGGAGGCGCTGCTCGAGCCGATCTCGACCATCGTCGATTCGGTCCGCATTACCTTGGAACGTTGTCCGCCGGAGCTGTCGGCCGATCTGGTCGATCGCGGGCTGGTTCTCGCCGGCGGCGGTGCCTTGTTGCGCGGGTTCGATCGTCTCCTGAGCGAAGAGACCGGCTTGCCCGTGCATGTGGCCGAGGATCCGCTCAGCGCGGTCGCGGAAGGCACCGGCAAGTGCCTGAACGAAATCAAGTTTCTCCGCCAGGTTGCGACGGCCGATCGCCAGTGGCGGCAGTAAGGCCAAATGCGGATTGGGGAATTTGGAAGGCGGAATAGGGGATTCGTGGCGCTGATTTTTTCTCCCGTTTCGCAACCTGCCTCCCACATCGCGCGCTCGCCATGAGTCGCAGCAGCATTGTCGCGATCGTTGTTTTTGCGGCGGCGCTTCTCGCCCTCCTCAGCATCGGACCGCAGGCGACGCGGAAGATTCAGGCCACGTTTTTCCAGGTCATCTCGCCTTTTCTGAAAACTGGATCGGGGTTGGAACGGCAGATCACTTCGGTGCGGACGGGGCTGAAATCGCTCGAGGAGCTGGAGCACGATAACGCTGCCTTGCGGGTGGAGAATCGCTCACTCAAAGCGACGAACGAGGCCTTGCGCGATGTCGAACACGAAGTGAACCGGCTCCGCCACGCGCTTAATTATCGCGAGCGCTCGCTCTTCCGCCTCGTCCCGGCGGAAGTGGTTTCGCGCGATTCTTCGACCTGGTGGCGCACGGTCACGATCAATCGCGGCTCGGCCGATGGACTCGCGACCGAGATGCCGGTGCTGACCGATGAAGGCCTGGTAGGCCGCACCACTACGGTGAGCGAAAATATTTCCGTCGTCCTCCTCCTCTCGGATGAAAACTGTCGGGTGGCGGCGAGTGTGGAAGGGACGCGGGAGCAGGGGATCGTGACCGGCGAGCGGGTCGCGGGCAGCCTCTCACCCCTGCTCGATCTCAATTACCTCTCGAAACAGGCCGAGCTGAAAGAGGGGCAGAAGGTTTACACTTCCGGTGTCGGCGGTGTCTTCCCGTCGGGGCTTTTTGTCGGGACGGTGCGCAGTTTTAAGGTCCGCGCGCTCGATAGCCAGGCCAAGCTCGCTCCGGCGGTCGACCTGGCCAAGCTGGAGGATGTCTTTGTCGTGATCGGGAGAAAATAGCGGGATGAAATCCGAAATCCGAAGGTTGAAGTCCGAAACAAATTCAAAGCTCGAGGGTTCGAAAGCAGCGGCTTCATGCGGCCATGATGGGCGAACCTTTGCACCTTCCGGTTTGGATTTTCCTTCGGATTTTCGATTTCGATCTTCGAGCTTTCCGCAATGATCTTCTTCTTCATTCTGGTCGTGCTCGTCTTCCTGGCGCAGATCGCGGAGATCTTCATTCCGCCGCTGGACTGGATGTTTAACGCTCACGTCTACATCGTGCCGGTGATCGTTTTCTACGGCGCGATGGCGTTACCGTTTCCGCTCATGCTTTGCCTGGCCTTCGTGGCCGGTTTCCTTTGGGACGCGCAGACGGTGCAGGTGCTGGAGACCAACGTTGAAATCTCCTTCGGTTGGTCGATACTCCTCTACGCGGTGCTCGCCGCCATCATGCACGGACTCAAGCCCTTGTTTAATCGAGGTCGATGGGAACTGCATTGTGTTCTTAGCGGCGGCTGCACGTCGCTTATTCTCCTCGCCCAATATTTGATGATCTCGTTTCGACGCGGCTCCATTTTATTTAACCGCGAAGTCTGGTGGCAAATCGGCGGTCCCGGCCTGCTCGCCATGCTCATGGCCCCGCTCGTTTTCTGGTCGCTGCACTGGCTCGCTCGGCTGACGCATTCCCCTTATCTCGGAGAAACGGAGAAGTTCGATGAATTTGCGTCGCGCTAAACCCACTCTGCGCATCCAGTTCCTCGGCCTCTGCATGCTGCTCGGGCTGAGTGCGCTCGTCCTGCGTCTCTGGTGGGTGCAGGTGGCGCGGGGCAAGGAATGGACCGCGCGGGTCCAGAGCAGTTCGGAGGCGACGGTGCGCATCCCGTCGATCCGCGGTGAGATTCGCGATCGCAACGGCGTCGCTCTGGTGCAAAACCGGGCCAGTTATGAGGTCGATTTTTATCTGCCCGAGATGGTGAAAGGCTATCGCCAGCGCTACGGCCGCCCGCCCGAGACGCAATATCGCGCCACCATCAGCGGCATGCCGAAGGATCTGAAGGAGCCGGATATCGTGCGGATCGTGAACGACGGCATCGTGCCGCGCCTGGAGGATCTCGATCTGGCCCGCGATTACAACGCCAACGCCCTCCAGAAACATTATCGCAATAACACCGAGGTGCCGTATTCCTACATCAAGGACATTGATTTCGGCACGATGGCGAAATTCTCCGAGCACGACGTCGGGCTGCCGGGAGTCGACATCGCGATCAAGCCGGTCCGCTCCTACGTCTACGGTGCCATGGCCTCACACTTGTTAGGCTACGTCGGCGCGCCGGACGACACCAACCTGGAGGAAGCGCGCAAGTACACCTTTTACCAGAGCGACGTAGAGGGAAAATCAAACCTGGAGAAGACGATGAACGAATACCTGCGCGGGCAGCCGGGCATCCGGGTCATGCGCCGCAACGCCAAGGGCGCGATCGACGGCGTCGTTAGGGAAGAGCCGCCCAAGCAGGGGGCAAATGTCTATCTCACGATCGACGCCCGCATCCAGACCATCGTCGATGAAGCGCTCCGCGCGGTCGGCCGCGGCGCCGCCGTGGTGGTCGATCCAAACAACGGCAACGTCCTGGCGATGGCTTCGGTTCCTTCGTTCGATCCAAACAGTTTCATCCCCTCGATCAAGGCGAAGGATTGGAAGCAATTGCGTGACGATCCGGCGCATCCCCTGATCAACCGTGCGGTCAGTGCTTTCCCGCCCGGCTCCACTTTCAAGATCATCACCTCGCTGGCCGGGCTGCGGAAAGGCCTGGCCAACACCAAGTTTACCTGCACCGGCGGGGTAACCTACGGCGACCATTATTTCAAATGCTGGATCGCGGAGAAAGGCGGCGCTCACGGCACGCTCGGAGTGAGCGACGCGCTCAAGGTTTCCTGCAACGCCTTCTTCTACCAATACGGCAACGCCGCCGGCATCGACGCCATCGACGCGACCGGCGACGCCCTCGGGCTTGGCAAACCGACCGGGATCGACATCACCGGCGAATCGGCCGGGGTGCTGCCGGGACCGGATTGGATGCGGCTGCAGCACCCTAACGAAAAGTGGTCGTCAGCCTACACCGCCAACGTTTCCATCGGCCAGGGCTACGACCTCGCCACTCCGCTGCAGATGGCGATGACTTACGCCACGGTGGCCAATGGCGGCATTTCCTACTACCCGCGCCTGGTCGATCGCGTCCTGAACCAGGACGGCACCCCCGTGCTCAACGCCGAGGGCAAAGTGGCGGTCCCGCCGACCCCGAAGCTGCATGCCGATTTTCGGAGCGACTTTACCCCGCAACAGATCGAGCTCGTTAGGCGCGGACTTTGGCGGGTAATCAACGAGGACGGCGGCACCGGCAGTGTGGCCCGGATGAAAGACGTGCAGGTGGCGGGGAAAACCGGCACCGCGCAGGCGATGTTAAACGGCAAGAAAGACACCGTGGCCTGGTTCTGCTGCTTTGCTCCCTACGATCATCCGCGCTACGCCATCGCCGTCATGGTCCAGGGCGGCGAGCACGGCGGCTCGGTCGCCGGGCCGATCGCCAATCGCATTCTGGAGCGCGTTTTGGCCATGGATGAAGGCAAATTTGAACCGCAGCTTGCCTGGGTCGCGCCGGCTCACAAAGCCGATCCCTTCGCCATGCTGCCGGCGGTGAAATACACCGACTCCGCCGTCCCGGCCCCGGGTGGCGCGGATGAGGAAAACGCCACCGGCAACAGCGCGCAGGCGACGGAGAACGCCGACATGGCCAACCCCGGCGACGCCCCCGACGTCGAACCCGAAGCCGATGCCCGCGGCCGGGTCAAGAACACTCCAAAAGTCCGGCGCGCCCTCCGCGCCCAACCTGTCAACACCCCAGCACCCCAGCGTCCGCGCAGCTTTTTTGAGCGGATGTTCAACACTCGCCCCCGTCCCACTCCCACGCCGACCCGCCGAGCGCGGCCGGCATTTTAGCTTTAACCATGAAGTGCAAAACGGAATCACCGCGATGACTTCAGAAAATTTGCAGCACTATGATCGAACAAGTGAAAAGAATTCTTGGCCTGCGTCGCAAGACCGGCAACAAGCTGATAATCAGCGTCGAAAAATTGGAGCGCCGCGTCGCTCTGCTCGAGGACGGCCAACTCGAGGAATATAGCGTCGAGCGCGACGAATCGCGCAACATCGCCGGCAGCGTTTACAAGGGCCGGGTGAAAAACATCGAGCCCGGATTGAAGGCGATGTTTGTCGACATCGGCCTGGAGAAAAATGCCTTCCTCCACTTCTGGGACGCCATTCCAGCCGCGCTCGATAGCGGCATCGAAGAGATCGAACGGCCCGATCGCGCCGAAGGCAAGAGACGGCAGAAGAAGCCGCGCCTCACGGCCAAGGACATCCCGAGCATTTACCCGGTTGGCTCCGAAGTGATCGTCCAGGTCACGAAAGGCCCAATCGGGACGAAGGGCCCGCGAGTTTCGACCAATCTCAGTTTTGCCGGCCGTTATCTCGTCCTCATGCCCTTCAGCGATCGCAGCGGCATCTCGCGCAAAATCGAGGATCCGAAAGAGCGGGCCCGCCTGCGCAAGATCCTGCGCGAACTCGATATTCCCGACGGCCTTGGTGTCATCATCCGCACCGTCGGCGAAGGGCAGCGTGCCCGTTATTTCGTGCGCGATCTCCATTATCTCCTCGACCAATGGGCGCGAATCGAAGAGCAGATCAAGGAACAGCCCGCCCCGGCCCAAGTCTTCGCGGAACCGGGTTTGGTCGAGCGCACGGTGCGCGATTTTCTCACCGACGAAATCGACGAGGTGGTCTGCGACGATCAACCTTCGGTCGAGCTCATGTCCCGCATGGTCGGAGAAATTTCCCGGCGCGCCCGCAGCCGGATTAAATTATACGACGGCCACGCCCCGATCTTCGAGACCTTTGGGGTGCAGAAACAGATTGATGACGCCTTCCACCGCCAAGTCTGGCTGCGCTGCGGCGGCTACATCGTGATCGATGAAACCGAAGCGCTGGTCGCAGTCGATGTGAACACCGGCCGCAACAAAGGCGGGCGCGACGTTGAGAAAACGATCCTGCAGACCAACCTGGAAGCGGCCGAAGAGATCGCGCGCCAGTTGCGTTTGCGCAACATCGGCGGCCTCATCATCGGCGATTTCATCGACATGAAGAACCGCAAGGATCAGCAGATGGTTTACAGCCGGATGCGGGAGCGGCTGAAGCGCGACAAGGCCAAGACGCACGTCCTGCCGCTCTCGTCGTTAGGCTTAATGGAGATGACGCGGCAGCGGGCGCAGGAAAGCCTGAGCGATTCGATCTATCAAAACTGCCCCTATTGCGAAGGCCGCGGGGTGGTCAAGACGACCATGAGCACGAGTGTGGAATTGCACCGCGCGCTCAACACCGTCATGCGTAAATATCAGGACACCATCCACGACATCCGGGTCATCCTGAATCCAGACGTGCTCAACCGTCTCAAGGAAGAAGACGAAGAGCTCCTGGTCGAGCTGGAGCGTCGTTATGCCGGGCGGCTCATGTTCCGGGCTGACCCCACTTTTCATCATGAAAAGTTTGTTCTGACCGACGCCAATACCGGGTCGGAACTAACTCCGTAGCGCTTTTTTCCGCGGCAAGTCGTTCATCCGCAACGACGCGAAAGATAGGCTGTAACCGCCCCGGCGCGGTGCTGTCTTGTTATGCAATTAGGGACGAACAACTCCAAGGGGAGCATCGATTACTTAATTCAAACCACACAAAAGGCGCAAAAGGAAAGGGCGCCGAATCTTAACCAAGGAATAAGGATGAAGAAGATATACAGTGCCATTGCACTCACCATTATCGCTGCGACCGCCGCTTCGGCGGGACCAGTCGAATATCAGCAACAACAGCAAACCCAAACCAGCTACCAGGCCTCGCAGGATTGGTATCGCGATCGGGAATGGAATTTCGATCTCTTTGGGGCTTACGCGTTTACCGCCCGGCCTTACCAGAGCGATCGATACCTCGGAGAAGACCACGCCTGGGGCGGCGGCATCGATGCCAACTACATGTTCAATCGCTACCTCGGAGTCGGGGTGGAAGGTTACGGTCTCGCGGCCGATAACGCCCTCGGCCAAGCCTCCGGCAACCTGATTTTGCGTTACCCGATCGCGGGCACCCGCTTCGCGCCCTACGCTTATGCCGGCGGCGGCGTGATCTTTAACGGATCGCGGGTCGACGACCTGGTCAGGGATGGGAACAGCATCGGCAGCATTCGCCGGCACAGCGATGCCGAAGGGATGGGGCAATTCGGAGCCGGCTTCGAAGTGCGCATCACCCCGAGCGTCGGCGTCATTAACGACTTCAGCTGGAACGTCGTGAACGGCGACCGGAACGATTTCGGGATGGTCCGTTCGGGCGTTCGCTTCGCTTTCTAAGGTCGAGGCCTCGGTCTAACCGGCGCGGGTGCCGCCCAGCGCTTGGCGTTAGATGTGAGAGAGATTCCAACCGGCGCGCTTCGTTGGCATAACTAAGCGGCTAGAGGAAAGAACTGATCTCGCCTAACGACTTGCGCTGGATATCCGGCACCTGCGCCTCCTCTGCGGGATGACCCACGACCAGGAGCAGGAATGGTTTCTCCTGGGCCGGCCGATGGAGCAACTTGTTCAGGAAACCCATCGGGCTCGGGGTGTGAGTGAGGGAGACCAGCCCGGCCTGGTGAATGGCCGCGACCAGAAAGCCGGTCGCGATCCCAACTGATTCGCTGGCGTAGTAGTGCTTCAGCTTTCGTCCGTCGGGTAAGAGCCGATAGGGCTGGGAAAAGATCGCGATCAGCCAGGGCGCAGTTTCCAGGAACGGTTTGCGCGAATCGGTTCCGAGCGCGGCCAGTGCCTCCAGCCACTCGTTAGGCGCGCGATGCTTATAGAATTCTTTTTCCTCCGCCTCGGCCGCGATCCGGATTTCGTGCTTCAGCGCCGGATCGCTCACCGCCACGAAATGCCACGGCTGCAGGTTGGCTCCGTTCGGCGCGCTGCCGGCCGTGCGCAGGCAACTTTCGATCACGGCGCGAGGGACAGGCCGCGGGGAGAATTCGCGCACCGTTCGCCGCCGCGCCATCATTTCCTGAAACTCGTTCGCCCGCCGGATCAGCTCGGACTCACTCAATTTTTCACGCGGCGCTAACGGGATAAATTTCGGTTCGCTCACGCGGTATCCTACCTTGCTCGCCCCGCGATTGCGATTCCCGTGCGAGCCACGAAATTAGCCCAATGTCCTTCGCCACCATCCTCGATCAGCTCCCGGCCCAATCGCCGGTGGTGCGCCGTTTCGGCCGCCTGCTCGCGCCGGCCGACGATGCGCGCCTCGAGGAGATGGCGCAGGAAGCGCGCGAGCTCACTCGACAGAATTTCGGCCGCACCATGCGCATGTTCGCGCCGCTTTATCTGAGCAACGAATGCATCAACAACTGCCGCTACTGCGGCTTCTCGCGCGACAACCCCATCCTGCGCGTCACTCTCACGGTCGAGGAAGTCGCGGCCGAAGCGCGCCACCTGGCCGGGCAGGGTTTTCGCCAGGTCCTGCTGGTGGCGGGTGAACATCCGAAATTCGTCAGCGGGAATTACCTGGCCGATTGCGTGCGCGCGCTGCGGCCGCTCTTTTCTTCGATCTCGCTCGAGCTCGGCCCGATGGAAACGGCGGAGTATCGACCGCTGGTCGAAGCTGGCGCGGAAGGGCTGGTGGTCTACCAGGAAACCTACGACCGCGGCGTTTATGCCGAAATGCATACTTCCGGCCCGAAACGCGATTTCAACTGGCGGCTCGATTGCCCGGAACGTGCTTACGCGGCCGGTTTTCGCCGCCTTGGCATAGGGGCCTTGTTTGGCCTGGCCCCATGGAAAAATGAAGCGCTCGCCCTGGCCGCTCACGTGGAATATCTGCTCAAGCATTGCTGGCAATCGGACCTCACCGTCAGTCTGCCGCGGCTGCGGCCGGCGGCGGGAGAATTCGAGCCGCCCTTTTCGTTAGGCGACCGAGAGTTGGCGCAGTTGATCTGCGCTTTTCGCCTTGGTTTCCCGCAGCTCGGGATGGTGCTGAGCACGCGCGAGCCGGCGCCATTGCGCGACGCCCTGGTCTCGTTAGGCGTGACCTCGATGAGCTCCGGCAGTCACACCGAGCCGGGCGGCTACACCGGCCAGGGGCGCGGTGCGGTCCACCAGACCATTCGCGGCCGCATCATGCCGCCGGATGAGAGCGGGAATGAAATCGCGACCCGCCAGTTCGAGATTAGCGACGAGCGTTCGCCGGCCGAGGTGGCGACGGTCCTGCGGGCCCGGGGCTTTGAGCCGGTCTGGAAGGATTGGGACCAGGCGCTGCTGGCGCGATGAAGATTTTCGTCAACGGCAGCGCGACGGAATGTCCGGAAGGGAGCAGCGTAGGCGAGCTAATCCAGCGCCATGGGCTTTCGCCGACGACCACTCTGGTCGAATGCAACGGTCAGGCGCTGCATCGGCGCGAATGGGCGACGCAGGCGCTGCGAGAAAACGATCGGGTGGAGATCCTGCGCGTGGCGGCGGGCGGCTGATTGTCGCTTCCCCCCGCGCTGCGCGGAGCGAAGCGACGACAGAGGCGCAGCGTCTCTTAGTCGGCTTTTTTCTCGGCCGTTTCGCCCTTTTCCACGATGTCGCCCTCGGTGAAGAGGATGCCCCGCAGGATCTCGCGCCAGACTGGCTTGCGCCGGAGGAGGAACTCCAGGTCCATCCCAAAGTGTTTGAATTCCTCCTTCTGCGCGTTCTGCATGATGGCCCTGGCCTGCTCGTCTTTCTCCACCGACATGCGCTGCTCGTACCAATCGATGGCTTGTGCTTCCTCGATGACGGAAAGAATCATGCGGGCAAAGGTGCGCGTCTCGTCCGGCAGTTCGTTAGCCGGCTCGTGATATTGATCGAATCCCATACTAAAAAAGATCGCATCCCGACCCTCCGCTGTCGCTATGGCAATGCGCTAATGTTGTAAACTTCGATCAGCCCGACTCCGCTGGCACCGTTCACGTCGGCCAGCACGGCGGTGTAGGTCCCCGGCGGCAAGGTGACCAGAATGGCGGATTCGAGCGGTTCGGTCGGGGCCAGGCCGGTGTTTGAAATGTCGACCGACTGGGTATCCTGCCAGTTGTCGTTGGTGGCAAAGGCCTGGCCGAAGCTGTCGTAGATGACGAGCGTGGGATCGGGCAGAGGATTGGGGATGGACGCCGCCGCCAAGGAAGGGCCGAGGCCCCGTACAACCACGGTCTGCCCGGTCGTTCCGCCCACGATCAGGCCCGCGATCATGACGCCGTCGCCGGTATCAACTTCGCCGCGGGTGGAGATGTTGAGCAATTGCGGAGTGTTCACCGAATCCAAGTCGTAGACTTCGACTAGGGCGATGTTGTTGGCGTTGTCGTCCACGCCGGCGACGGAGGCGGTGTAAGCACCCGGGCCAAGGGTGACGAGGAGGGCTGATTCGCGCGGGTCGGTCGGGGCAAGGCCGCTGTCGATGATTTCCTGTTCATTATCGTTCGACATCCAGTCGTCGTTGCTGGCCACGATGCCGCCGGAGGAGTTAAAAAGTTGCAGGCTGGGATCGAGCAACGGAGTGAGGACGCCAAGCCCGCCTAACGATGGCCCGAGAGCGCGGATCACGATCGTCTTACTCGTCCCATCGCCAAGAATAAAGCCGCCGATGAGGACGTTCTCTCCGCTCTCGGCCCGGGCGCGGGTGGAGATGTTGAGCAAGGCATCGCCGGAAACGGTGGGTGTGGGAGTGGCCGAAGGGTCGGGCGTGGGCGTGATGCTGGGGCTTGGAGTGATGCTTGGGCTTGGCGTGACGCTGGGGGTGGGCGGGATGGAAGCGGTCGGCGTGGCGCTGGGAGTCGGAGTCACACTCGGCGAGGGCGAAATGGTGGGGGTGGCGCTCGGAGTGACCGTCGGGCTCGGGGTCGGGGTGGGGGTAGGGGAAGGCGAGGCCAGGCTGATCCGCGCGGCCTGAACCGAGGTGGCAAGGAGAACGACCGCGAGGAGCGTGAGCGCTTGGCGAAACATCAGGCGGAGCCTCGGGCGAAAACGCGATCCGCTCAACTGCGCGCTGGAAGGCGGAATGTCGTTAGGCGCAACGGCGGGGATCGCGTCGTCGGATGAAGAACATGAGCTGCTGAATCCCGCAAGATGCGAGCAACTTCCTCGAAGTTCGCCGGATGGTTGCTGGCGCTGATGTTAAACCGGCCCCGAATTTGCCTTCGCGAAGCACGGCAAGATTTACAGCAGAGCGGGATAATGCACGGCAATGCGTTATCGGGTGGAGGTTGAGCATCCCCACGGGCGTAGGTTGGCTTGCCACACCTCTCTCGCGGCCCCTTTTGCAATGCCGGCACGCCCGCCCGATAATCGCCCATGCGTCGCCTTTTCACCTTCGCTCTCTTCTGCTCCGGCCTCTTTCTTCAGCTCCCGCTTCACTCCGTCCGGGCCGATGAAGGGATGTGGCTTTATAACAATCCGCCGCTCAAACAACTGGCGGAGAAATACCATTTCGAGCCCTCGGCCCAATGGCTCGAGCATCTGCAAAAAGCCAGCGTGCGTTTCAACTCCGGCGGCAGCGGTTCCTTCGTTTCGCCTAACGGGTTGGTCATCACCAATCACCACGTCGGCGCCGATACCCTGCAGAAGTTGAGCAGCGCCGAGCACAACTATCTGCACGACGGTTTCTATGCCAGGACGCCGCCGGAAGAGCAGCGCGCGCTCGATCTCGAGCTCAACGTTCTCGAGTCGATCGAGGACGTGACCGCGCAGGTCAATGCGGCCGTGAAACCAGAGATGGACTCGGCCGCGGCCCTGGCGGCGCGGCGGACCGTGATCGCGCAGATAGAGAAAGAGTCGAAAGATAAAACCGGCCTGCGCAGCGATGTCGTGACGCTCTACCAAGGCGGCTCCTACCAGCTCTATCGTTACAAGGTTTACACCGACGTCCGCCTCGTTTTCGCCCCCGAGCAGCAGATCGCTTTCTACGGCGGCGATCCCGATAATTTCGAATACCCGCGCTACGACCTCGATATCTGCATCTTCCGCGTCTACGAAAATGGCCAGCCGGCCAAAATCGACCCTTACCTTAAGGTCAATCCCGCCGGCCCGCAGGATAAGGAACTCGTCTTCGTCAGCGGCAGCCCGGGCCACACCGATCGCGAGCAGACTCTCTCCGATCTGGTTGACCTGCGCGATCGGCTCCTTCCGCAATATCTCGCCATGTATCGCCGGCGCGAAGTGCTGCTCGGGAGCTACAGCGAGCGCGCGACGGAAAACGCGCGACGCGCGCGCGACGATCTTTTTGGCATCCAGAACAGCCGCAAAGCCATGACCGGAATGCTCGCCGGCCTGCTCGATCCCGCCCTTTTCGGCAAACTGGAAGCGCAACAAAAGCAGCTCCAGGACGAGATGCAGGCCAAAGCCGGGAGCGACGAGCAATTTAAGACCGCCCTCGGCGCCTACGACAAAATCAAGAACGCGCAAAAGGCGATCGAGCAGAATTCGTCCATCTACGATTACTACGAATCGGAGCGGCAACGTCTCGGGCTTTATCGTCAGCCGCGCGGTTTTACCGGCACGCTCTTCGAGTACGCCCGCCTCCTGCTTCGCCTGGCTGCGCAGCGCGATCTGCCTAACGGCGACCGTTTGCCCGCCTACCAGGAGAGCGCGCGGCCGTCGCTCGAGCTGGCGGTGCTCTCTTCTCAGCCGATCTACGACGATCTCGAGACCGTGCTCGTGACTGATTCCTTAACCGACCTCGCGACCCACTTCGGGGCCGACGATCCGATGGTGAAAAAGGTTCTGGCCGGCAAATCGCCCTCCGCGCGCGCGGCGGAATTGGTCCAGGGCACGAAGCTAAAAGACCTCGCCTTCCGCAAGAAAATGTGGAACGCCGACAGCGCCACCCTGGCCGCGGCGAACGATCCGATGATTGCGCTCGCCGCCATGATCGATCCCACCGCCCTGGCGGCGCGGAAGGTTTACGACACCAGCCAGGAAGCGAAACAGCAGGCCTATGCGCAGGTCGCCAAGTCCCGCTTTGCCCTGCACGGCACCAGCACTTATCCCGACGCTACCTTCACGCTGCGGCTCTCCTACGGCACGGTCAGCGGCTACGAGCAGAACGGAGAACAGGTTCCTCCTTTCACCGATTTCGCCGGGCTCTACGCCCGCGCGGCGGAGCATGAGAACAAGGAACCCTTCGACCTGCCGGCGCGCTGGGTGGAGAAGAAGGATCAGTTGTCGTTAGGCACGCATCTCGATTTCGTCTGCGACGCCGATATCATCGGCGGAAACAGCGGCAGCCCGGTGGTGAACAAGGCCGGTCAGTTTGTCGGGATCATTTTCGACGGCAACATCCAATCGCTCGTCCTGGACTACGTCTACGACAACCAGCAGGCCCGCGCCGTCTCGGTCGATTCCGCCGCCATCATCGAAGCGCTGCGCAAGGTTTACCAGGCCGGCCCGCTGGCCGATGAGCTGCTCGGCCGCTAGACGCCGCTCTCTGCCGGCTGGTCGCGGGGTTTTGCCGCGACCAACTTGGGTTTGCCTTCAGCAGGCAGGGTCATCTTCCAGGGCATCCGCGACGGCAGCAAGCAGTCGCCAGCCAGATCCGAAGTCAGAACAACGTCATTTGCTCGTTAGGCCGGCGGAAGGCCGCGGTGGAGAGCGCCGGCCGCTCCCCGATCCCGGCTCGTTTGCAGCCGGCGGTGAAGAGATCGCGGATTTGCTCGGCAAAAATGCCTTCCCCGCGCATGCGGCTCTGGAAACGCGCATCGTTCAGGCGTCCGCCGCCGCGCAGGTGGCGGATGTGCCCGAGCACCTTCTCTTTCCGATCGGGGAAATGTTCCTCCAGCCAGCGCTCGAAGAGCGGCGCCACCGCATGGGGCAGCCTAACCACGGTATAACCGGCAAATTGCGCCCCGGCCTCGGCCGCCGCCTGCAGGATGGCCGGCACTTCGTGATCGGTCAGCCCTGGGATGATCGGTGCAGTCATGACTCCAACCGGAATGCCGGCCGCGCGCAACTGGCGGATCGCGGCCAGGCGGGCGCGCGGGGCGCTGGTCCGCGGCTCGAGCACGCGCTGCAGCTTCGGCTCAAGCGAGGTGATGGAGATGTTGACCGCCGCGGCCTGCTCCGCCGCCAGTTCGCCTAACAAGTCGAGGTCGCGGGTGACGAGTTGATTTTTGGTAATGATCGCGACCGGGTGGCGAAACCGGGCCAGCACTTCGAGACAGCCGCGGGTGATCTGGAGCCGGCGCTCCACTGGCTGATACGGATCGGTCACGCCGCTCATGACCAGGGTTTGTGGTTTCCAGCGCGGTTTTGAAAGTTCCGCCGTGAGCAATTCGGCGGCGTTTTCTTTCACCATGATGCGGCTCTCAAAATCGAGTCCGGCGGAGAAGCCGAGAAACTCGTGGGTCGGCCGGGCGTAACAATAAATGCAACCGTGTTCGCAGCCGCGATAGGGGTTGATGCTGGACTCGAAGCCGACATCGGGGCTGTCGTTATGCGCGATGATGCTGCGGGTGAAATCGCGCAGGTAAAGGGTGCGCCGAGGCGGCCGCTCTGGATCGTTTTCATCCTCCGGATCGGGCTCGAGCTGGAGGGCTTCGAAACGGTTGGCCGGGTTATGTGAAGCGCCGCGGCCGTGGAGCGGGTTCGGCATGGAGCACGTTCGATTGAACGTATATCGATGTCCAGCGTAAAAGATCGCGGTCTGTCGCCGCGCGCGCGGGATCGAAGCGAAAGTCTGGCCTAACGATCTTGCCGGAGACCGATTGCCGGGTGAAACTGTCGGGCCGCACGAAGTTCCCGGAGGGGTGGTCGAGTGGTTGATGGCTCCAGTCTTGAAAACTGGCAGGGCGCAAGCCCTCGTGGGTTCGAATCCCACCCCCTCCGCCAACTCCCCCGCGCCAAAGGGAATCTAGATCGGCGGCGGTCGCCAGCGCGCGCAAAGCCAGGCGCAGAAGAGGCCGAGGATCATGGCGCAGACCACATCGGAGAGATAATGCGCCGCGACGTACATGCGCGAAAGGGCGATGAGGAGCGGGATGGGGGAGAGCGCGAGCGCGAGGCGGCGATGGGCGAAAAGCAGGACACCGAAGAACGCGGTCGTGGCGGCGGTGTGACCGCTGGGAAAGGAATTATATTTCGAGCTGAGGCGCGGGCCCTGCCAGCCGAGCTCCTGTTTGACCGAAGGCCGGGCGCGCCCGGTGGCGATCTTGACCCCACGCGCCACCACCCCGGCGAGGGCGCAGGCGAGGATCATGGTGAGGCCAATATTTACCCAGCGTTTATTCCCGCGCAGCGCGGCGAGGGCGATGATGAGCAAGCCGGCAATAACATGCGTCGGCCAATCGCCGTAGCGGCTGACGTTGCGCATGAACTGCCGGGTCCCGCGGGTGGAATGCTCGCTCACCCACTGGCGCACGACCGGATCGAAGTGGAACGCGGCCGCGATGGCGAGAAGGGCGAGCAGGAGGAGAAAAATCCATTTCCAAACCGGCGCAATTTTGAACATCGGGAATTTGCCGGTTGAGTTTCGGCCTGTCGCACCTTTGAATCGCTCTCTTGCAACCTGCAACCCGCAATTTCCTCGCCCTCTTCTGCGGCTGCCTGCTTTTCCATCTCGCCGGCACCTGGCTGCTGCCGTTAGTCGATCGGGACGAGCCCCGCTTTGCCGAGGCGGCGCGGGAGATGGTGGAGCGGGGCGATTACGTGGTGCCGTATTTCAATAATCGCTATCGTTTCGACAAGCCGCCGCTGACCTACTGGTGCATGGTCGCGAGCTATCGGGTCTTCGGCCAAAACCCCTTCGCCGCTCGCTTCCCTTCCGCGCTGGCTGCGGCGCTGACTGCGCTCATCATTTATGCCTGGGGGCGCCGACTGGAGCTGGCCCGGGCCGGTTTCTGGGCTGCGATCATTTTCACTCTTTGCCTGCAAACCTTTGTCCACGCCAAGGCGGCGGTGGCCGATATGTGGCTGGTCTTGTTCATGACCCTGGCCCACTGGGCCGGCTATGAAATGCTGCGCGATCGCTTTGGCGGCACCTGGCGCAGCGTGGTCGTGAGGCCAGGCGGACTGCGCCTCTGGTGGTGGCTTTTTTACCTCTCCCTCGCGCTCGCCTTTCTGGCCAAGGGACCGATCGGCTGGATGCCGCTGGGCACGGTGCTGATTTTTCAATCTTTGCGCCCGGTCAGCCATCTCGGGCGCCGATTTCTTTTCGGGCGGGGAATGCTCCTCGTCCTCTTCCTGGTCGGGCTCTGGGGGGTGCCGGCGCTGCTGCGGACGAACGGGGAATTTTGGGAGATCGGCCTCGGGCGCCATGTTGTCGGGCGGTCGTTTGGCACCATGCAGGGGCATGGCGGCACCTCCCTTTTCAGCGCTCTGCTGTCGTTACCGTTTTATTTTCTCACCGTCTTTCTCTCTTTTGCGCCCTGGTCGTGGAAGCTGCCCTGGCTGACCCGCCGCCTCTGGTCGAAGCGGGATACGCTCGATCTCTATCTCATCGCCGGGGCGGGCGTGGTCGTGGTCATTTTCACCATCGTGAAGACGAAATTGCCGCACTACATTCTGCCCGCTTTCCCGCTCCTCGCGCTCCTGCTGGCGCGGCATTGGCTGGCCTCGGGCGCGCCCGAAGCGGTGCTGCGGCGCTGGTCTCTCGCTACCGCCGCTGCCTTGCTTGCAGTGGCCCTGGTTCTCTTTCCCTTGATCGCGCCTCTTTTTCCGTCCGCCGTGCTCTTCCGAAAGGCGGAACCGTATCTCCAGCCGGAGATGGATTTCGCGGCCTACCGTTTCGATGCGCCGAGTCTGATCTGGAACTTTCGCGGACAAGTGCGCGGTTTCCTGCATTATAATCGCAAACACGATCGCGATGTGGCCACGTTGCAGCCGGACCAGATCGTCCCTTTCCTGGCCAGTCCGGGCCCGCATTTTGTCGTCATGCCCAGCACGCTGGCCGACCGGCTTTACCCCACTCTGCCCAGCGGCTATCGGAAGTTTACCACCAGCGGGTTTGATATCGCCAAAGGCCGCCGGATGAATCTTACCCTGATAATGAAAAACACATGATCACCTTTTTGCACGGACGCCTAACGAGCGCGCTGCCGACCCAGGCCATCGTCGATGTCGGCGGGGTCGGCTACGAGGTTTTCATCCCGCTCTCCAGCTACGATAAACTCCCGGCGCCGGGCGAGTCGGTTCAGATCCTGACTCATCTCCACGTGCGCGAGGATGCACAGATTCTTTACGGCTTCATGACCGCGGCGGAGCGCGATCTTTTCCGGCTGCTGGTCAACCACGTGAGCGGGATCGGGCCCAAGCTGGCCCTCGCCGTCCTGAGCGGAATGAGCGTGAGCTATTTCAAAAGCGCGGTGGTGAACTCCGATGTCGCCTCGCTCTCCAAGATCAGCGGCCTGGGCAAAAAGACGGCCGAGCGGATCGTGCTCGAGCTCAAGGACAAGCTGGGAGTGGCCGCGGCCTGGGAAGTGGCGAGCGGTGCGCAGGCTCCGACGCCGGAGCAGGAACAGGCCAACGAAGCCGTCCTCGCCCTCATCGCGCTCGGCTACAAACAGGTCGAGGCGCACAAGGCGGTGCGCGACATTCAGCAGAGCGGAAAGGAAACGGGCAGCGCCGAGGATCTCGTTAGGCTGACTTTGCAGCGGCTGGCTTCAGGGCGCTAGCGAAGCTGCCTCGCGGCATGAGAACGGCCCAACGCCCGACGACGCGCGCCTGGCCGCGACCGATCTTGGATTTGTCCAAACCGCCGGCAGACGAGTTACCCCACAATCTTGCGATACGAGGCCGGGTCGGTCGCGCCTTCGGTGACAAGGACGAGGGCGCGACTGTCGGAGCTCAGGCCTAACGAATGGCGAAGCGGGGCCAGCTCGTCGGCCGACATAAGATCGATCAGACCGGCCAGGCCGGCGGCGCCGGTTTCGCCGGCGACGATTCCCAGTTTTGCCAGGGCGCGCATCGCTTCGCGCGCGCGTTCGTCCGGGATGGCGAGGAAGGCATCGATGGCGCGGGAAACGATCGGCCAGGCGATGAGCGAGACGCGGCCGCAATTCATCCCGGCCATGATCGAGTCGTGCGGCCCCGGCACTTCGACGATTTCTCCCTTTTGGATGGAGGCGAGGGCGCAGGCGGCACGGAGCGGTTCGAGGCCGAGGACTTTCGGCTGCGCGCCGCGCCACTCGTGCCTGACCAGCGCCACCGCCAGCGCTCCGACTCCGAATTGCACCACGACCAGATCGGGTGCGGCTTCCCCCTCGGCCGCGAGCTGCTCGTCGATCTCGCTGAAGATGGTGGAATAACCTTCCGCGACCCAGCGCGGAATTTCCTCGTAGCCCGGCCAGGAAGTGTCGGAAATAACCAGGCAGCGCGGGCCGGCCTCACTCGCTGCGCGGGCCACGGCTTCGTCATAGGTGCCGTGCACGATCTCGACCTCCGCGCCCTCGCGCGCGATCCCATCGATCCGCGCCGGAGCGGTGCCGGCCGGGACGAAGATGCGCGCGGGCAGGCCGAAGAGCCGGGCGATGTGGGCCACGGCGCGGCCGTGATTGCCGTCGGTTGCGGTCGTCAGACAAAGCGGCCGCAGGGGCGCGAATTGCCCGACCAGGGCCTCCAGGTCGGGCCACGGTTCGAGCGGGTGACCGAGCCGCTGCTCCAGCGCCCGATAGATGGCCCAGGAGGCGCCGAGAATCTTGAAGGCGGGCAGGCCGAGCCGGTTCGATTCGTCCTTGATCAGGAGCTGCCCGAGGCCGAGCGAGCGGGCCAAATCGGGAGCGACGCGAAGCGGGGTGGGGGCATAACCCGGGAGGCGGCGATGGAAATCGCGCGGCTCATTTGTTAGGCGAGCGGGCTCGCCCCGCCGCACCCTGGCTTGAAGATGGAAACGCGCTGCGATCGGTTGTTTCAAGCAAGATGACTGGCGAAGTCGAGCGAATTGTCCCAGCGATTGACCAGCCCTTTCCAGAATTTCTCCCGCCGGCCGGCGACCCGCAGCTCGTATTGCTCGCGCGCGGCGCGCAGTTTGGCGAATAATTTGGCCGGATCTTTCTCCGCTTCCCGCATCGCGCCTAACGTTTCCGGACCGACGCCGCCGTCAACGTGCACCCCGAGCGCGATCTGCAGGATTTTGGCCGCGCCGCCCGGGCCGCGATTGAAGGCGCAGTCGCGCAGGTAAGCTTCGATTCCAGGCACCGTGGTCCATTTCGCGACCACGTCGGTGTAGTCCGCGATCACTTCGGTGGCGTAGGCTTCCGCTTCGTCATAGCGGCCGGCCTCGATTAACGCGCGCAGCCTGGCCGCCTCCTGCGGGTGATAGCGATCGTTAATTCCGGCCACTTCATAGCGGCCACCGCCGTCGCCCGCCGGCAGGAGGTAAACCCGGAGGTGCCCTTCCTTGTCGCGGCGACCTTCGAATTGCACGATCGAGGCCGCCATCTTCCGCCGCAGCTCGGTGCGGCGGGCGGCGTCGGGGAGGGCGAGTGGCGCTGGTTTTTCGGCCGGCGCAGCCGGTTTTTCCCCGGGCTCCGCGCGGCGGAGAGCGGCGTTGGAAATCCAACCACGCAAGATGCCGGAAGCGGTCTGCGGGCGCTCGACCTCGACATACCACCAGTCTTGCGGGGCGATCTTTACCACCGTGCCTTTGCCGAGCAGGCCGCCGCTCAATTTTTCCGCCGCCAGATCGGGCGCGGCCCGCAGGCTCACTTCGCCGGTGGTGACGTAGTCGAGCGGGATCGCCTTCCGCACTTCTTTCGTCTTCTTCGATTTATCCGCCTGCTTCTTCGCTGGCTTAACGGGGCGCGGCGCCGGCCTGGTTTTGGTGGCGGCCGTTTTGCGGGCGGTTCGGGGAGGTGTTTTTCGTCTTTTCATCGCTTTCGTTTTTTGCGGAGGAGGGGCAGGGCGCGTTTGTAACCAAAGATGGTGTAGTCGAAAACCATGTTGCCGGTCATGTCGTGCACCTCGTGGCTTTCGCGGATGCCCTGCGGGTAATGCTCCGGCCGGATGAAGCTGACGCTGACGGCGCCGAGCTGGCGGTCGCCCTTGCGCATGAGCCGGCGGGCGCCGGCTTGGGCGACGAATTTTGCCACCTCCACTCCGGCGGCATAGGCCGGGTTGGCCAAGGTCGAGCCGGTCTTGATCAGGCCGAGCAGGCCGCTGGAAAAAGAGGAGAAACCGGGCTCGCGCAGGACTTCGTTTACATCGCCGGCCGCCTCTCGAACGTCGCGGGAGGAGCGCACGGCGAGGAAGGTCCAGGTGAAGGCCTCGGGGATTTCCTCCGCTTCGTAGAGAATGAGCCCGGTGTCGCCGAAACTAACCGGGACGTTGTCCTGCACCCGGTCGACCTCAGTCAGGGCGCGGGTCCCGATGGTGTGGTCGATCAAGGCTTGCAGGCTGGCCTTTTTCCCGGCGGCGCTGTTCTCCTGCAGGTAGGCGTCGAGCTCGGGAACGTTCTGATCGGCCCGGGTGATAAAGCTGAGGAATTTCACCTTGGCGTAGTCGTGCCCGAAAAGGCCGAGGCCGGGGCGGACGCTGCCGTTATCGAGGAAGCGGACGCGATCGATGCGGAAGTAGAACATGGCTCCTCCAGTGTGGGGTGAGCTTTTTTAACAGGAGAAAAGGAGAGAGAGAAGGAATTTCTCGAGATGGTCGTTGGGCACGTTGACGGCGATTATCTTGATTTGAATGGCGACACCGAAAGCGGTCCGCCCCTTAGGCTAAACTCCGTCCGGGGGAACTAAACCCCGCGCCGCGAATCCGGGGTGGCCATTGAGCCGGAAAAAGCGGAGTCTCGGGCGTGCTGCGGATAGAAAACTTGAGCAAACGCTACGGCTCGCTTCTGGCGCTGGACGATGTCTCGCTCGCGCTGCAACCGGGCGAATTCTTTGGCCTGCTCGGCCCTAACGGCGCCGGCAAGACCACCCTGATGTCGCTCGTGGCTGGCATCCGCCCGGCGGATAGCGGGCAAATTTTTCTCGAGGGCGAGAAGTTCCAGCACTCACGAATCGAGCAACGCAAGCAGCTCGGCTTTGTGCCCCAGGCGCTGGCGCTTTACGAAGAGCTGAGCGGCGAGGAGAACCTGCGCCTCTTCGGCAAACTCTACGGCTTGCGCGGCGCCATCCTGCGCGAGCGAGTCGAGGAAGGCTTGGTCGCGGCCCAGCTGCAGGATCGCCGGCAGCACCAGGTCAGCACTTATTCCGGCGGGATGAAGCGCCGGCTCAATATCGTGGCCGCGATCCTGCATCGGCCCAGGCTGCTCCTCTGCGACGAGCCGACGGTGGGGGTCGATCCGCAATCGCGCAACGCCATCTTCGAGTTTGTGCAGAAGCTGAACGAGGACGGGATGACGATTGTTTACTCGACTCATTATATGGAAGAGGCGACCCGGCTTTGCTCACGCATCGGCATCATCGACCACGGGAAACTGCTCGCCCTCGGCACCCTCGATGAATTGCTGGTGCAGTTACCCTTTGCCGAGCAAATTCGGATGGCGCGCAACACCGAAGTAGTGGCACAGTTAGACTCGTTAGGCGAATTTGGCCGGATTGTGCGGACGGAAGAAGCGTTTGTTTTAACGCCGCGGGACGGGCTGCGCCTGTCGGAGTTCTTCACTGCGGTCGAGCGGCTCGGGCTTTCCTATCGCTATTTTTCTGTCACCCGGCCGAGCCTGGAAAATGTCTTTCTGCACCTGACCGGAAAGAGTTTGCGCGATGCCTGATTCATCAGGCGAAAAAGCATGAGAACGATTCTGATCCTGTTAGGCAACGAACTCCGGCGCTTCCTTCACGACCGGACCGCTCTTTCCCTCACTTTCCTCGTGCCGATGGTTTTGATCTACATTTTCGGTCACGTCTTTGGGGTGAACCAGGGCGGGGCCGGACCGACTGGGATCCCGATCGCGGTGGTGAGTGAAACCGACGCGCCGGTCGCGGCCAGCATTACCCAGGCGCTGAGGAAAGAGAAAGCCTTCAAGGTGCTGACGACGGAGAAAGTGGGCGACAAGGAGGTGCCGCTGACCGAAGCCCGGGTGCGGGCGCAGATGAAGGAAGGCTCGCTCCGTTTTGCCCTCATTTTTCCACCCGACACCGAGAGCGACGAGAGCTTCGGGTTGAAGCTGAAATTTCTCAATAACCCGCGCAACGAGATCGAGACCCAGACGGTGACCGGGCTGGTCCAGAAAACCATCTACACTTCCGCGCCGCAGGCCCTGCTTTCCTCATTGCAAAAGAAAGGGGCAAACTTCATCGGGCAGGAAAACTTCGATCAATTCAACCACGCCATTGCTAACTCGGTGGCGCAGGCTTTCGGCGGCGACCCTGACGAGATCTATCAAAACCTGAGCCAGGGCCAGTTCGACCTCGGCGGCGCCAGCGGATCCGGCGCCAGCGCCGATGGCGGCTCGGTCTTCGATAGCCTGATCAAGATCGAATCCGAGCAGGTCGGCGGCCAGGCGGCAAAGAAGAGCAGCATGGCGACGCGGAGCGTGGGCGGCTGGGCGATCATGTTCCTGCTCTTCTCGCTCTCCGGCGCGGCCACTTCGCTCTTCGACGAGAAAAAGGCGGGGCTTTTCCAGCGACTGCTGGCCGCCCCGGTGCGGCGGACCCACATCCTTTGGAGCAAATATTTGTTCGGAATGATCGTCGGCCTGGTGCAGCTCTGCGCCCTCTTCCTCGCCGGGCGGCTACTCTTCGGGATCGACATCACGAGCAACTTTGGCAACCTGCTCCTGATCTGCCTCGCTGCCTCCATGGCCTGTGTCTCTTTCGGCATGTTGCTCGCGGCCATCTCGCCCACTTCGGCCGCGGCCAGCGGGCTCGGCACTTTTCTCATCCTGACCATGAGCGCGATCGGCGGGGCCTGGTTTCCGACCAGTTTCATGCCCGAGTTCATCCAAAAACTAAGCCGCCTAACGATCGTCTATTGGTCGCTCGACGGCTTCATTAAGGTCCTCTGGGCCGATTGCACCACCCTACAGCTCCTGCCCACGCTCGGGATCCTGCTCGGCATCTCCGCTCTGGTCAGCGCCTTCAGTGTCTGGCGTTTCAACCACGGCCAGATCTTCGAGTAGAGCGTGGCCTATTTCCCACCGGTCACGGTGTAGCCTTCGGCCCGCAGATCTTCCGCCAGCTCCATCTCCATCTGCACCGCGGCCTCGAACGGCATCGGGTTGAGATGGGCAAAGAGCTCGGGCAAGAGGCGCCGGCCGTATTTCTCCACCACCCAGGCGGCTTTATAGCCGTGCTTGTGGTTCTCAAACCGGTGCTCGACCGGCAAACCAGTCATCCCGACATAGACGCAGGGCCGGGCCGGATCGCGCCGCGGGTTCAGGCGCAGGACGGAACGATGCTGCAAAACGGCCGGGTCGAGCAGGATCACGTAAACGTTGTGATGAAACTTTTCCAAAGCCGAACTGGCGCTCGTTAGGCGAAGGGGATGGTGCGCGATGCAGGGTTCGAACCTGCGACTTCTTGCGTGTGAAGCAAGCGCTCTACCACTGAGCTAATCGCGCCCGAGAAAGCGAAGGGCAAGATTGGACGAGATCGCGCGCTCGGGCAACTGCGATTGGCGGCAAGTTGTCGCGCCGGAGCGCAGTCAGGCTTTCTCCGCCGCCACCGCCAGCTCGAGCGGCGCGGGCAGCGCGGGCGAGGGTTCGCGCTTGCGCGGGCCAAAAAGCGGCGCGCGCTGCGAGAGCACGGCCTGGAAATAAATCGCCACGCAGACCAGGAGCAGACAGGAGCCGAGCGGTTGCGCCCGCTCCAGGAAATGAATGGTGGAGAGGGTGGGCGGGAGTTTTTTATCGTTTAGCAGGACCTGGGTGATCATGGTTGCGCTCATGGCCGAGAAGAGAAAATGGAGCAGACTCAGCCGCAGACTGACCCCGAGCGAGACCGCGCTCAGGACCGCGCCCCAGAGCAGGTAGCGCTCATGCATTTGCGCCAGGAGCGCGAACATGAGCAGCCACGGGGTGGCCACGGCGATGAGGAGACGCGGGTCGCGCCGGCGGGCGTGCCGGGCCGCGCCGAGGGCGCAGAGCACGAGGGCGACGAGATAGATCAGGCGCAGGGTCCATTGCAGGGTGAGCCCGAAGTGAAAGGACCCGAGCTGACCCGACCAGAACGGCTTCTTGAGCGAGAGATCCCAGTGCGCCAGGAGCGAGGGGAGATTGTAGCTGGAACTGATGAAGAGATACGGATAACGTTCGCTCCCGTAGAGAAACCCGATCTGGAGCCAGGCAAAGGTGCCGCCACCCAGCGCTCCGACGGTGAAAGCCGTCATGCCCGCCAGCCCGGCCGCGCAGGCCAGAGCGTGGGGTGAACCGCGACCCCAAACAAATGCGCCAACTGCCAGACCGATCATCGCGACGATGAGCCAGGCCACGGGCGAGCGCAGCAGCCAGGGTGAGACGACGCAGGCGGCCGCGGCGACAAAGCCGGCCATCATTCTTCCCACGCGCGCCCAGCGTTTCTGCCAGAGCGGCCAGAAGAGAAAGAACGGGGCGACGAAAAGCAGTTGGCCCTTGAGCATGCCGCCGATCGCGAGCAGGCAGCCGCACCAAAACCAGCGCCGGGTGAGAGCGGCCAGGGTGGCGAAAAGATAGAAAGGAAGAATCCAGCAGTCCCACTGCGGCCAGGCATGCGCATCGAGAATGAGCGACGGCTCCAGCCAGGCCACGCTGGCCGCAAGCAAGCCGCAGACCCAGCCACGTTCGCGCGCCGGGAGGCGATGGAGCAAGCCGGAATCGGTCGCCCCGGAAGCCCGCCGCACTCCCAGCCTGACGAGCAGGAAAATCCCGGTCGCGGTCAGGAGCTCGGCCAGCAGGTTTACCCGCAGGAGCGGCTCGACATATTCCGGCGTGCCATCTTCGGCTCCGGGAAATCTGACCCGCACCTGCTTGGCCCAGAGAGACATGACCAGCAGCCGCAGCGGCGGGTAGTCGAGGTAATAATTTCCCTCATAAGCCTCCCCGCGCACGTGTTCGTAGAGGCCGAGATAGCCGCGGACAAAGGCGTGCCAGGAATCCGGCGCCAGCTCAGGGGAAAGGCGGCGCCCTTCCTTCAGCGTCTGGCTTCCCCAGTAAAAACCGTTGACGATGTCGCGCTGGAAGCGGAGGTGAGTGGTCTTTTCCCAGGCCTGATGGCGCAAGGCCAGCCCGCCGAAGAACAGAGCCAGGAGGAGGAGGGCTAAAAGGAGGCGCCGTTGGAACAGCGGTTGCGAAAACTTCCCTCCCAGGCGGCGCCGCTCCATCAGGGGCGCACCATCAGCGCAGGAAGGTGCCGGGGCAAATGATCTTCACCAGTCCCGCGCGCTTCAGGCCGGGGCGAAGATCTCGTCAAACATGCAGAGAAAGCGCCGAATCTCGAAAGGCTTGGTCAGGTAATTGCGCGCGCCGGCCGAGAGCATCCGTTCGATCTGGCTCGGGGTGGCATCGGCGCTGATGACGATGACCGGCGTCTCCGCCGTCTCCGGCTGGGACTGCAATTTCTCCAGCACCTTGCTCCCGTGCATGTCGGGCAGATCGAGGTCGAGCAGGACGAGCTGCGGCCTTCGTTCCAGGGCCAGGTCGAGGCCTTCCTGGCCGCTTTCGGCCCAGGAGAGGTCGGTGCCGGGGCGATCCTGCAGGATGGTCTCGATCAGGCGGAAATTTGGTTCGCTGTCTTCCACGTAGAGCACGCGGGAGACCTGCCCAGTCGGGCTTGCTCCATTCACCGCGGTGCGGGGCGGCTTCATCGGGACGACGTCGTTCTTCTCTGGCGGAGCCGCCGCCGCGACGGAGGCAGGCGGCGCGCTCACTTCGGCGCGAGCGGGCTCCGTGGTTTCCTTGCTAGTCTGCGCAAGTTGCTCGCGCAGCAGTTTAATCTCGAGCTGGGCGAGGCGGAGTTGTTGGAGCAAATGTTCGTCTTGGTCGGTTTTCATCGTCTTATTAAATGGAGGCCATCTTCAGCCCCGAAGGTTCTTCATCTACTGGGGCGCGCATCTTTTTCGCCATCTCGAGGTCGCGCTTCATTTTGTTCTTATGGGTGCAGAAAAGGAGCGCGGTTTCTTCCGAGATGAGATCGCTCTCGAAGGCGCGCATGAGCGATTGATCAAAGCTATGCCAGCCCAGGGTGCTGCCGGCTTCGATGATTTCCTGGAAGGTGCGATTCTCGCCTTCGCCGTAGAGCAGCGCCTCGCGCGTGCGCAGGCTGCTGCCCATGATCTCGGAGACGAGCAGGCGACCGCCGCTGATTTTGTTGACCAGGCGCTGGCTCACGATGTAACGCAGGGTATCGGCCAGCCGCTCGCGGATCTGTTTCTCCTCGTCATTGCTGAAGAGGCCGAGGATGCGGTTGATGCTCTGGCCGGCGTTGATCGTGTGCAGGGTGCTGAAAACCAGGTGACCGGTCTCGGAAGCGGAGAGCGCGATCTCCATCGTCTCGCGATCGCGAATTTCACCCAGCAGAATCACCTTGGGCGCCTGGCGCAGGGCAGCCCGCAAGCCGGTGGCAAAATCGGAAAAGTCCTTCCCCAGCTCGCGCTGGCTGAAGGCGGCGGCCTGGTGCGAATGCTGGAACTCGATCGGGTCCTCCAGGGTCACGACATGAACCGGCTGGGTCCGATTAATCTCGTTCAACATCGCGGCCAAAGTGGTCGTCTTGCCGCTGCCGGTGCTGCCGGTGACGAAGATGATGCCGAACTTCTCCGTCACCATCTGGTTAAAAATAGGGGGCAAGCCTAACGATTCCAGCGTCGGCACCTGCGACTGGAGCTTGCGCATGACGATGCCAGTGCTGCCGTTCTGGCGATAGATATTGACCCGGAAGCGGGCCACCTCGGCCAGCCCATAACTGGTGTCGCAGGAACCGGAGAGAGTGAGATCGCTCCGCAGCCGCTCGCTCTCGCCGATGAGCAGGTTGGCTACAGCCTCGATGTGCGCCGGGCGCAGAGCGGCATCCGGCCCTTCCATCGGCATCTCGTGCAGCTTCCCGTAGCGCTCGACCAGCGGCGGTTTGCCATTGATGAAGAGACAATCCGAGACGCCATCGCCGCTTTCGAGCATGGCCGCCAGGAGTGCGTCTAGATCATCGTGCGTCATAAGTGGAAACGCCGATCGGGTCCTGCGGGTTTTCCCCCGTGGGCGGGAACGCGGCCGGCCCCTTGCTTAATGCAGGTTTTGTTCCATTCAGCGGGCGGAATGGGAGCAGCTTGCGAATTACGATCCGACACCTATTTAAAGAGCATGTCCGAACACAAAATGACGCTGACCTGGAAGCGCGCCACGCCCGACTTCGAATACAAAACCTACAACCGCGACCACAAGTGGAGCTTCGACGGCGGCCACGAGATGGAAGCCACCGCCGCTCCCGCCTACCTGGGCAATCCAAAGCTGGTCGACCCCGAGGAAGCGTTCGTCGCCTCGCTCTCCAGCTGTCACATGCTCACTTTCCTGGCCGTGGCTTGTAAGAAGAAATTCATGCTCGAGGAATACGTCGACGAAGCGGTCGGCCACATGGAGAAGAACGCCGACGGCAAGCTCGCCATCACTAAAGTGGAGCTGCATCCGAAGCTGAAATTCTCCGGCGACAATCAGCCGAGCGAGCAGGATATCGCCGACATGCACCACTTCGCGCACGAGAATTGTTTCATCGCCAACTCGGTCAAAACCGAGGTCACGGTGGCGAAGTAACGCCCGTCCCAGCTGGGATTAATCAGGAAACCAGGAGCCAGGAAAAGCAGATGAATGAGGAAAGCAGGAAAGCAGGAAAAGCGATCGTAGCAGGACCTCTTTTTCCTGCTTTCCTGCTTTCCTGATTCCTCCCTGGTTTCATGGCATCGAGTTTTCTCATCACTCCATGAGCGCCACTTCCGATCCGCAACGGATGGAAAGAATCGTCAGCCTCTGCAAAAGGCGCGGTTTCATTTTCCAGGCCGACGAAATTTATGGCGGCCTCAACGGCGTCTGGGATTACGGCCCACTCGGGGTCGAGCTGAAGCGTAACCTGAAGGATTACTGGTGGCGCGTGATGGTGCGCGAACGCGACGACGTTGTCGGGATGGATGGCGCCATTCTCACTCATCGCGCCGCGCTCAAGGCCAGCGGGCACGAAGACACCTTCAGCGACCCGATGGTCGATTGCCGCACCTGCAAAGCCCGGCTCCGGGCCGATCAACTCCCGGAGAAAAACGGCGCGCCCCAGTGCCCAAACTGCGGTGGCAAAGACCTGACCGAAGCGCGCCCGTTCAACCTCATGTTCTCCACCCAGATGGGCGCTTCGGCCGATCCCGATTCCATCGCCTACCTCCGCCCCGAGACGGCCCAGTCGATCTTCGTCCAGTTCAAGAACATCCTCGATACCTCGCGCAAAAAGCTCCCCTTCGGCATCGCCCAGATCGGGAAGGCCTTCCGCAACGAGATCAACCCGCGCAACTACATCTTTCGCTCGCGCGAGTTCGAGCAGATGGAACTCGAATATTTCTGCCGGCCGGAGCAGGGGATGCAGTTGCTCGATTACTGGTTGGAGGAACGGCTGAAGTTCTACGACAACATCGGCATCCCGCGGTCCAAGCTGCACGTCCTCACCGTGCCGGAGGCCGACCGCGCCTTTTATTCCAAGGGCACCTACGACATCGAATACGAATTCCCCTTCGGCCTGCAGGAGCTCGAAGGCGTCGCCTACCGGACCGACTACGACCTCACCCAGCACCAGAACGCCAGCGGCAAGCCGCTCGATTATTTCGACGAGGAAGCCAAGGCGCGCTTTGTGCCGCATGTGATCGAGCCCAGCGCCGGGGTCGACCGCACCCTCCTCGCTCTCATTTGCCAGGCCTACGACGAGGAAACGGTCACGGACGAGAAAGGCAAAAGCGAAACGCGGATTGTCCTTCGTTTCCATCCGCGGGTCGCGCCGATCAAGATTGGCATCTTCCCGCTCTTAAAAAACCAGCCTGCCCTGGTCGAGAAAGCGCGCGAAGTGCAGGCCCTGCTCCGTCCGCTTATGAATGTCTTCTACGACGAAACCGGCGCGATCGGGCGGCGTTATCGGCGGCAGGATGAAGCCGGCACGCCCTTTGGGATTACGATCGATTTCGAGACCCTGGGCGAGCGGGATGCCGAGCTGCGCAACACCGTCACCTTGCGTCATCGCGACAACATGCAGCAGGAGCGAGTAAAGATCGCCGACCTGATCGCAATCCTAACCGCTGCGATCGCCTAACTCCTCATCGTGCTCCTGCTCGTGATCGTAACCATTTGCGACCGATCACGAGCAGGAGCACGATGACGAGAAGGAGCCCGAGGCGAACTCATGGACCTGGAAGAATTCCGCGCCTATTGCCTGACCAAGCCGGATGCGACCGAGGAGCAGCCCTTCGGTCCCGATAACCTCGTCTTCAAAGTGCAGGGTAAAATGTTTGCCCTCGCTGCGCTCGACGAGGTGCCGCCGCGGGTGAACCTAAAATGCGACCCGGAGCGCGCCCTCGATCTGCGCGATCGCTACGAAGACGTCCTGCCGGGTTATCACATGAACAAGAAACACTGGAACACGGTTGTGCTGAGTGGCAGTATCCCGGCCGCCGAAGTGCGCCACATGATCGACCATTCCTACGACCTCGTCGTCCGCCGCCTCCCCAAGCGCGCCCGCCGCCCGTAGCCCAGGCATCTTGCCCGCCTCGGGCCTTGGCTACCAGGCGCCTCGCCGGTGAGTCAACCAGAGTCGGAATCAGAGAAACCGCTCCCTGATCTTTCTAATTTAGACTTTCCAATTTCTCCTTCTCCTCACGGCACCACCGTGAGGGTGAGATCGTTGCCGTCGCCGCCGTGGTAGCTGGCTTGCAGGTTGTTCCCGTTCAGGTTTACGATCCCGCCTTCGGGCAGGTTGCTGAATGTCCCGCTAATCGGCCCCGCGCTCGTGTTGCTCAACAACGTCAGGGTCAGCCCCTGCTTCAGCCTTCCCTGGGTTGTCCCCAGCAGGTTCACCTTCGCCCCGCTCTTGATCGTCACCCCGTTGGCCAGCACCAGATCGCTCCGCGCTTTGCTCTGCTTGGCCTTGAAGCTGTAGCTGTAGGTCGCATCCGCCTGCAAGGTCAGCCCGCTCTGGACGGTAAGAGTCAGTTGCTTCTTCCCGCCCGTCGCCGGGGCCAGGAACGCTCCCGCCCCTCTCCCCGTCCCGATCGTCACCGCCCCGCCTATGATCCCGCTCCCGCCTAAGGTGCCGGCGTTCACGTTTACCGCGCCTGTGCCGGTGGCCGAACCGCTGGCGTTCGCGATCATCAGTGTTCCGGCGCTGACTGTAGTGCCACCGGTGTAAAGGTTCGCGCCGCTCAGAGTAAGGGTGCCCGCTCCCGCTTTGGCGAAAGATCCACCACTCACTCCGCCTTCCTTCATGATGCCGGAAAAGACAGTAATTAGCCCGTTGTCTCCCACCGTCAGCTTGCTCTTGGCGAGTAAAATCAAGCCATCGCCTTCGATCGATCCCAGTGTGATCGCGCCGTGATCGCTGACATCGAGGTAACCATTGCCGAAGACCTCGACCCTGGCCGTCCCTCCTTTGGAGGAATCAGCGAACTTAATCTGCCCACCTCCGCCGCCGTTGCTGCCTGCCTGGGCAATCAAGGTCGCAGCTCCCGCGCTTGTCTGGTTGTAAAAGATGGTCGCGCCTCCGCCGGCGCCGTTCACGACCGCGCCTTCGTTAATGAAAACGCCACTGGCGGCTGTCGAATTGCTAAAGAAGACCGACTGCGCTCCCATGGGGTCAGAAATGGGGCTTGCCTGATTGACGAAAGTTCCGTGGTCGGCACTCCCGAATTCAAGAAACTGGGCCGCCCCGCTGAAGCCGCTACTGGTCCGGCGTGCGCCGATGGTAAAGAAGGTTTGCGTGCCGGCGCTGGAATGGTCGGAAAACGACACCCCGCTGGCTTGATCGTTTTCGTCGACGACGCTAACGAAGTTTTGCGTAACTCCTGAATTATTGACAATGCCGAAGTCGGAATCAAAGAAGAGCACATCAAGGTGACTCACGGTGAAGGTGAACGGTGCGGCTCCAGCATTAAACAGTATTTCGTTGACTGACACAGTCTGAGAAAACGCAATCTCAGTAATGTCCGAGCCCCCAAAGGTTGCCGTGTCGCCCACACCTGGAACGGTGTTTGGCGTCCAATTGAGCGGATTACTCCAGTCGTTGCTCACCGGATGAAGGCTCCACGTGGCATCGCCACCGAGCGCGGCGAAGTTACCGAGAAGCAGGGTCAGACCAATCAGAGTTGGGAGAGACCAACAACGCACGCCGGACGAGATTAATTCGGATTTTCTCATACATTAAAATGTTTGGCGGGTATCGTCGTGTCGAGTGTCGTGCTAGTGCTTCAGATATGTGTCAAAAAAGTCGATGACGTGAGTGGCGATCGTTAACGTAGGCGCATCGCCCACCGGTACGATCCCATCCCAATCGTGCCAATATTGAAAGGCATGATGGTTGTTATTTGGAATTATTAACGTCTGATAAAGACTGGAAGAGACTCCCTTGTTCTGAAGAGCGCATACCAGGTCGCTAATCTGGGAGAGGGGCATCGCCTCCGCGTCACAGTTGAATGCGAAAATAGGTCTAATGTCAGTCGGCGAGGTTTCAATCTTGCGTACGATCGAGAACTCTCTCTGCTCGGTTCGAACGCAGGTATCCGTGTAATTCTCAATCTTTTGGACGAAGGCATCTTGAACGGAGCGATCCGAGAAGTCGTAAGCTCCGGAGAGGCAGGCAACGGCGTCTGGGCGCAGGTTCTCGATGGACCACTGATTGAAAGAGTGTTCTTCTCCTTCCATCGTATACTCCATCACGTCAATCCCGGCATGATCGACAAACGCATCATACATCACACTGCGAACAGTGTGTGTGTAAGCGGGTGAACAATTGGTGGCTTCATGACGGGGAGACTGCGGCAAAATGCGCCCGGGGGCCAAGCCAAATCTTCCGCTTGCGGGAATAGGCCGGGAGGTTGGTCCCCGCTCACGCTCACGCTCCCGCCGTCGAGCAGGTTGCGGAACGTGCCGCTTGATCATGGGTAGGGACTCGATTCCGGCGTGGCAACGCCTTTTGGCTTGTCAGCGGGGCCTGTTTTGGAGATAGCTTGCCGCATGATCACCAAGAACGTGTCGCGTGTTTTGCTGCCTTTTCTCTCCGCCGCTCTGGCCTGCTCGGCCTTGGCCGTCGACCCGCCGCCGGGGGGAGGTTACCCGAATGAGAATACAGCCCTGGGGACGGATGCGCTCTTTAGCCTTGTCCCAAACACACTCGGCCAAAACACGGCCCTTGGTTATAACGCAATGTTTCACACCCTGACAGGGACGGAGAATGTCGCCGTCGGCGATCAAACCCTGTTCAGCAACACTGTAGGGACGGGCAATATCGCGATGGGTTACCAGGCACTCTACTCGAACCTGGATGGTCTCTCGAATGTCGGAATTGGAGTCGATGCGCTTTTCTCGAATACGACCGGATATTGTAATGTGGCGATCGGCTGCAGTACCCTCGTCTTCAATAACTCCTTCTTTAACACCGCCATCGGGGATTACGCCTTGAACACCAACACGACCGGAGATGCCAACACCGCGGTGGGGGCAAAAGCACTCGCCATCAACGACAACGCTAGTGATAACACCGCCGTTGGTTATGGTGCTTTGAACTATAACAGTGGCTCGAGTAAGAATGTCGCCATCGGTAGCTTTGCCGGACCCGCGTATGGATTCAGTGGCAGTAACAACATTTTGCTCGGCTTCGCCGCGGGTTCCGGGCTCAACAACGGTAGCAACAACATCATGATCGGCAATAACGGAGCAAAGGGGGATGCAGGGGTTATCCGAATTGGAGACGTGGCGACGCAGACGAAGGCGTTCGTCGCCGGAGTCGCTGCCGCACCGCTAGCGACTGGAACTGCCCTTGCGGTTGGCGTGACATCCACTGGACAGCTGGGGGTGCGCGCATCCTCGGCCCGGTTCAAGGAAGCGATCGCGCCGATGGAAGGGGCGAGCGAGGTGTTACTGGCGCTCAAGCCGGTCACATTCCGCTACAGGAAAGAGTTAGATCCCAGTGCGACGCCGCAGTTTGGCCTGGTGGCGGAGGAAGTGGCCAAGGTGGACCCCGACCTGGTGGCGCGCGATGCCAGTGGCAAGCCGTTTACTGTCCGCTACGAGGAAGTGAACGCGATGCTGCTGAACGAGTTCCTGAAGGAACACCGCAAGGTGGAAGCGCAGGGGAACGAGATCGCGCAGCTCAAGGCGATGCTGCAGAAGCAGGCGGCGCAGCTGCAGAAAGTGAGCGAGCGGTTGGAAGGAAGCGCTCCGGCGCCGTTTTAGGATTTCGCGCGATCATGGGACGATGGTGAGGGTGAGATCGTGGCCGTCGCCGCCGGCGTAGCTGGCCTGGAAGTTGTTCCCGTTGACATTTACGATTCCGTCGTTAGGCAAGTTGCTGAAGGTGCGTTGATGGGCCGCGGTGCGCGACTTATTTTTTTCGCTTTGAAGCTGTAGGTGTGAGTCGCGTTGGCGTTCAAGAGCGCTGCCGTTGGTGCGGCTATTCGCGGCGCAGATGGGGAGCGCGAACTTCTGGCTCGCGACTGCGTAGGACAGGCAAGCAGAAGACGCTCTCAGGGAAGCGGGTGAAGGACCGGGCGCAACTCAACTTCGCCGATCTCTAGACTCAGCGCTACGCGTGCCACCTCGAGGAAGGCGTCGGGGGGATCGGTCAGGGCGACACAGAGTTCTCCGCTGGCGGCGGGATCAGCGCGGAGCCTTTGTTCCTCGAGCAGCCGAGCGACGGCGATGGCGCAGTTTTGCGCCGAATCGACGAGGGTGACGGCGTCGCCGAGGAAGCGGCCGATCGCCCCGCGCAGGAGCGGGTAATGGGTGCAACCCAGGACCAGGGTATCAATCCCGTCGTCGATCATGGAAGAAAGATACTGCCTAACGACTCTATCTGTTATTTCCCCGTCCAGCCAGCCTTCCTCGATCAGCGGGACAAAGAGCGGGCAGGCCCGGACGGAGAGGCGCAGCCCGGGATCGAGGGCGTGGATGGCCCGCTCATAGGCGCCGCTCTTGATCGTGGCCCGGGTGCCGATGACTCCGATATGCCCGTTACGGGTGGCGGCGACGGCCGCTTCCGCGCCCGGCCGGATAACGCCGGTGACGGGGACGGGCGTGGTCGCTTCCAGCTTCGGCAGGGCCAGGGCGGAGGCGGTGTTGCAGGCAACCACGATGGTCTTGCAATCTTCCGCCAAGAGCATGGCGGTGATCTCGAGGCTGTAGCGCTCGACCGTGGCGGCGCTCTTCCCGCCGTAGGGGACGCGGGCGGTGTCACCGAGGTAATGGATATGTTCGTTAGGTAAAAGCGCGCGCAGGGCGCTGACTACGGTGAGTCCGCCGATGCCGGAATCGAAAACCCCGATCGGCCGGTCGGTGGCGGTAGTGGAAGGCGGAGTCAGCATCTATTTGGCAGTGCGAATGGCGGCCGAAGGTTCCTGCTCTTCGGCGGCAGGCGGGTGCGGCGCTTCGCCTAACGGATCGGTGATCGAGCGGCTATGCGCGGGGAGGTTGCTGGCCGCCGCCACCAGGGCAGGGCCGCTGGCCTGAAAATTAACCGCCCGATTGTAACTCGTGACCGCACCGGCGATGGGCTGCCCGAGAGTTTGCCGATAGGCGGCGGTAGCGATGCGAGCGCCTTCCTCGCGATTATTGAGAAAGCCGGCTTCGACCAGGACGGCCGGGATCTTGATGTCGCGCAGGACGTGAAACCGGGCGTGGCGCACCCCGCGATCGAAGACCGAGACCTGGGAAAGGATGGAAGCGTGAACGGCGGCGGCGAGGGCGATGTTAGCCGCGTCCTGGGCATTGCCCTGGAACCACTTGGTATCGACTGAGCTGGGATGATCCTCGGTCGAAGCGTTGGAAGCCACTCCGGCGGGCGCGAGCGCGTAACTCTCAACCCCGGCGCCGGCCGGGGCGGAATTGAAGTGGATACTGATGAAGACGGCGCTGGGGAAGCGATTGGCGAAAGCCACGCGGTCCTCCAGAGAGACAGCGACGTCTTTGTCGCGGGTCATTTCGATCTTAAAGCCGGCCCGGAGGAGATGTTCCCGCGCGGTCAGGGCAACATCTAGGGCGTATTTCTTCTCGTTGCCCCAGGGGCCGGCGGTGCCGCTATCCTCGCCGCCGTGGCCGGGATCGAGCACCACGGTATCGATCTCGCGCGCGCCGCTAATCTTGTTAGGGCGCAGGACCGGCTCGACGATTTTGGCCACGTCGAGGGCTGAGATGTAGTTCTCCTGGTCGCGCACGAGGAGCGGGTAATCGGAGTAGAAACGCACCCCGTTAATGAAGAACTCACTCGTCCCAGCCTGGGCGCGCAGGCTGCGGCGCTCGCCGCGGAGCGAGACGGTGCGGCTGACCTGGGAAAACTGAGGGAAGCGGTAAAAGTGAGCGACGTTGGCGAAACTGACGTAATCGCGTCCGTCCGCCTGGATGACCTGCCAATCATCGACCGCCATCGCGGCAGTCCTCGTTAGGTCGAGGAGGCAGAGGCTGAAAAGGATGGCGCGGAGCAAGACCATGGGGCGAAACCTGATCGCGGCGGCCCCTGCCCGCAAGCCAGTTGTGGCAGGTGGCGGAGCCGCCGGGTGATCATCGACGGCGTGGCGATTAACCTTGCCGGCCGGATCCAGAGCAGCCTGCGCCCGGTCTTGTTCCCACGGCCACTAACAACACCAACGCGAGCCCAATCAATGGCACCTTCAGCAATTTGCCGAACGGCGGGATAGTGAACGTGAACGGGAACAACCTCCAGGCCAGCTACAGCGGCGGCGACGGCAACGATCTCACCCTTACGGTCGGCCGTAGGAGTAGGTGAAAGGGTAAAGGGAGCGGTTCAGATTCTCGAGGGAACTGGCTGGCCGGGCAGATCAGGCTGCATCCCGCAAGCCGCCCTGCAGCACCTGGCCGAGCTTGAGGAGCAGTTGCCGGCTGGTAAAGGGCTTGAGCAGGCAGGCGTCGACCTTGAGCTCGACGATTTCTGCTTCCTGCGCCTCATCGTTGCGCCCGGTCGAGATGATGATCTTGAGGCCGGGCTCTATCCGATGCAGGGCGCGCACGAGCATCAGGCCGTTCATCAGCGGCATGGCTAGGTCGGTCACGACGGCGGCGATGTGGCCGGCCTGCTGAGCAAAGAGGGCGAGCGCTTCGGTGCCATCCTCGGCCAGGAGGACGTTGTAGCCGTTGCTCTCGAGGATGATTTGCGCCACCTCGCGGATGGTCGGTTCGTCATCGACCACAAGAATGGTTTGCCCTCGGCCAGCGGGCACGGCCGGTTCCTCGGCGGCGAGGGCGGGAGCGGCCACGGGTTCTTTCGCCGGGAGGAAGACTTGGAAACTGGTGCGCCCAGGCCGGCTCTCGAGCTTGAGGAAGCCGCCGTGGCTTTTGACGATGCCGGCGACGGTGGAAAGCCCGAGACCGGTGCCTTCTCCGACCCCTTTAGTGGTGAAAAAGGGATCAAAGATCTTGTCCACCACATTGCTCGGAATGCCGGGACCGGTGTCGGTCACTTGGAAGACGACATGCGGACCGGCGGTCGCGCCGGGAGTGACCTGGGCGTAGGGCTCGTCGACATCGAAATTTTTCGCGCCCAGATGCAGTTCACCGCCCTCCGACATGGCATCGCGGGCGTTGATGCAGAGGTTGAGCAAAATCTGGTGGAGCTGAGTCGGCTCGGCTTCGAGGGAGCGAATGTCGTCGTCGCAGGTCGTGCTCAGAGTGATCGATTTTGGGAAGGTCTGGTTGGCGATATTGGCCACTTCTTCGAGAAAATAAATCGGCTGGAGCAGGATGTGATCGCCATCCGCGCCGCGGGCGAAAGTGAGCACCTGCTTGATGATCTCGGCCCCGCGTTTGGCGTTTCCTTCCACGATGTCGAGGAACTTTGAGCGCTCGGCCGGATTCATTTCCTGGCGGAGGATGGGCGCGGTCATCATGATCGGGAGCAGGATGTTGTTGAGATCGTGCGCCACTCCGCTGGCCAGGGTGCCAATGCTTTCCAGCCGCTGCGCGCGAAGGAATTGCTCCTCGATTTTTTTCTGCTCGGTGATGTCGGTGTTAATGACCAGGTTGGATTTCGGTTTGCCCTCTTCATCGTGCACCAGGGTCCAGCGACCGCGCACCACCACCGTGTCACCTGTCTTGGTGAGGTGACGGCTTTCTCCCGACCAGGCGCCGGTCTCGAGCAGGGCTTCCTGGGCGGCAGTGAAATCCGCTTCGTCGGGGTGAAGGAGGTCGGCCATCCGCCGGCCACGGACTTCTTCCGCGGTCCAGCCGTAAAGGGCTTCGGCGCCGTCGTTCCAGAATTCGATCCGGTCGTCCATGTCGCGCACCATGATCGCGTCCTGGGCCAGGTTGAGGAGTTTGGCCTGTTCCACCAGCTTGCGTTCGGCGTGGAGAAGCGTGGTCAGGTCCGCCATCGAGCCGACCATGCGGGCAGCGCGGCCGGTTTGGTCGAGGAGAACGCGGCCTCGTCCGAGGAAGTGGCCGTAAGTTCCATCTAGCCGCCGGATGCGGGTATGGGCGTCGAAGCGGCCGCCGTGGACCATCTGGCGGCTGATCGCGCCCTGGAATCCGTCGCGATCGTCCGGATGGAGCAGGGCCACGAACTCTTCGATGGTGGGGGTGAAGGAAGCGCGAGCGAGGCCGAGCATTTCAAACATGCGATCCGACCAGGTGACGGTTTCGGTCAGGAAATCATGCTCAAAAATTCCGTCGTTGGAGGCGGCGATGACGAGCCCGAGATGTTCCTCGCTCTGGCGCAGGACGATCTCGGCCCGGGCGCGCTCGATGATGGACCAGCAGCGTTCCACCACCTCCTGCACGAGGGAAATGTCGCCATCGGTCCATTGCCTCGGCTGCATATCCTGCACGGCCATGAGGGCGAGCAGTTTGCCGTTTTTGACCAAAGGGCAGCCGATCATCGCTTTCACCCCGATCGCGCGAAAGGCGGCCGCACCTTCCTCCGGGCCGAGCTCGGCTTCGCCGTCGCCGAGCACGACGGTGCGGCCGAGGGCGATCTGGGCCGGACGGTGAGCGCCGAAATCGGAGAGGCGATGCTCGCCGGCGATGCTGGCGCAGCCGTTGCAATAGTCGTCGGCCACGGTGAATCGATCGCCGTCGGTGCCCACTTCGGCATAGACGCAGCGCGTGGCTTGGAGGTGAAGCCCGAGCAGGCGGGTGGCGGTGGCGATGATCTCCCTGGGCTGGGAAAGAGTGCGGGTGGCGTCGCCCAGGTCGTTCAGAAAGCGAAAGCGCCGTTCGCTCTCAGCAAGGATCTGCTCCGCCTGTTTATGCGCGGTGATGTTACTGCTGGTGCCGACCCACTCCCGGATCTCGCCCTGCGGATCGAGGACGGGCACGCCGCGGATGAGGAAGGGGAAATAAATCCCGTCTGCCCCGCGCAGCCGGGATTCGATCTCGAAAGGAGTCTTGCTCGCCCTGCACTCCGCCCACCGCTCCAGGGTCGCTTTCAGGTCCTCGGGATGAAAGCAATCGCCCCAACCCTGGCCGAGCGATTGCTCGACCGTTTGGCCGGTGTAGGCGCGCCAGGTCGGGAGATCTTCGATCACGTTCCCGGCCGGGTCGGTTTGCCAGATGATCTGGGAAGTGGCCTGGGTAAAGGAGCGGAAACGTTCCACGCTGCGGAGGAGGGCCTCTTCGGCCCGCTTCCGTTCCGTGATGTCCTGCATGCTCCCCTCGTAGTAGATCGGGCGGCCGGTGGGATCGCGGACGATGCGGGCGTTTTCGGAGATGAGAATGAGGCTGCCGTCCCTGCGTTTGACCTCGTATTCAAACTGGTTCACCACCCCTCTTTCCTGCAGCAGGCGCTGAAATTTCTTCCGCAGCGAGGGGTCGGCGTAGGCTCGTTCGACCGCGCGATATCCCTCGATCAGATCCTCCGGCGTGTCGAAGCCCAGCATGCGAGCGAGGGCCTGGTTCGCCGAGAGCAGAACGCCGTCGGGCGTCGTCTGGAAAATGCCTTCCGAGGCGTTGTCGAAGATGGCGCGATATTTTTCCTCGGCCTCCTGCAGCCGCTTTTGCCCGGCCTGCTGCTCCGAGTTGTCGCGCAGGATCACCTGCTCGGCCGGCGTTCCCGCGAAGAGGAACGCGCTGATGCTCGCTTCGACTTCAAAGTTCGATCCGTCCAGCCGGATCATCCGCCGCTGCACCACCGGTGGCTGTTCGCCATCCGCGACCTGACTGGCTCGCACCACGACCTGCCCATGCTCATCCGGGTGCACCAGCATGCTGGTGCTCTGGCCGATCAGTTGTCCCAGGTCATCGGCCCGGAGCATTTTCATCACGGCCGGATTGGCAAAGACGATCCGGTCCTGGCAGATGACCAGGATGCCATCGGGCGAGTCATCGACTAGACGCCGGTAGCGAGTCTCGCTCTCCTGTAGCGCGCGCTGGGCTTTCTCGTGCTCTTCCACTTCCGTCTGCAGGCCGAGCTTGTCTTCGCGCAGGCGACGGACCATGCGCAGGACGGCGACGGCCGTGCCGAGAACGACCACCACCGCCAGCCCGATCAAGAGGTCGCCCAGGATGCGTGAACGCGAGATGCGTTCGGTGGTGAAGCGAGCAGCATCATAGGTCTCCGCCACCTCCTGGCGCAGGATCGTGTCGAGCCCTTTTTGGTAGCGTTCGTAGGTCGGAATCTGGGTGGTGAGGGCGAAGATGGCCGCGGCGGAGTTGTGCGGAAGACGGTTTTGCACCAGCAGCTGGCTGGATTTTTGCCGGAAAGCCGCATCCGCCTGGAGCACTTCGTTGAACAGCTGGCGCTCGAACTCGTTATCCACGATCCTGCCATACTGCCGCAGCGCGGTCGCCCCGCTTTTCTCCAGGCGCACAACCGTCCGTTCGTGCTGCGCCCGTTCGACCGGATCAAGGGCCGCGATGCATTGGAAGATCTCGCTCTGGCGCAGGCCGGCGTTCCTGATCAATCGGTAGGGAATTTCAATCGCCTGATGGGTCGATTGCCGCTCCGCTTCGTTCAGCCGTTCGATCGCGCGCAGGCTGAAATAGAAGAGGGCGCCGATGGCGAGGAGGAGAGCGCAGAGCGAACCGAAACTGAGATAGATTTTGCCCGGAAGGGAAAATCCACTGCGGGAGAAGCGGTGCTCACGCCGCGGGTGAGGGATTGAGATTCTGCCCTTTGACGCAAGTGCCGGGCCACCTGGTGGTATTTCGCCTGCCGCGCAGGAACAATCGGGAGAGCTAGAGCCTCACCCCACCCGGTGCGGTGTAGGCGGATTCTTCCACGTTTCCGGTGTTCCGCGTCGCCGCCGGCTCGAAAAGGATCACCTCGGCTTCTTCGTCGGCCAGGGTGCGATGCTCGACCCCGCGAGGCACGACGAGGAATTCCCCTTCTTCCAACTCCACCACCCGCTCGCGAAACTCGATTTTCATCCGCCCGCGCCAGACGAGGAAGAGCTCATCCTCCAGCTCGTGGTGGTGCCACGGGAAAGTGCCCTGGAACTTCACCACCTTCACTTCCTGGCCATTGAGCTCGCCGACGATCTTCGGACGCCAATGTTCGGTAAAGGCTGCGAACTTCTCCTTCAGACTCACCTTTTCCATGCTGGCAAGTCTACCACAGCCCCGGGCGCGTTTTCGTTTTGCAATCGGGGCGCGCTCTTCGATGATTCCAGCCCATGGCGGAAATCCCAAAGGCTTACGAACCGCAGGCAGTCGAGGCGAAATGGTATGCGCGTTGGCTGGCCGACGGCGCTTTTACCGCCGACCCGGCTTCGGCCAAGCCGGCCTATTCCATCGTCATCCCGCCGCCTAACGTCACCGGCGTCCTCACCCTCGGCCACGTCCTCAACAACACGATCCAGGACATCCTGGCCCGCCGCGCTCGCATGCTCGGCCAGGAAGTGCTCTGGTTGCCGGGCGTCGACCACGCCGGCATCGCCACCCAGACGGTGGTGGAGAAAAAAATCCGCAAGGAAGAAGGCCAAAGCCGGCGCGATCTCGGACGGGAGGAATTCCTCCGCCGGGTCTGGGAATGGAAAGAGAAACATGGCGGCATCATCATCGAGCAACTGAAACGGCTCGGCTGCTCCTGCGATTGGTCGCGCGAGCGTTTCACCATGGACGCCGCATATTCGCGCGCCGTGCAGCAGACTTTTGTCGATCTCTACCGCAAGGGGCTGATCTATCGCGGCCGTCGGATGGTGAACTGGGACCCGGTTGCGCTGACCGCGCTGTCCGACGAGGAAGTGATCCCGACCCCGCAGAAATCGGCCCTCTATTACGTGCGCTACGAGCTGGTGGAAGAGCCGGGCAAATTCATCGAAGTCGCCACCACCCGGCCGGAGACGATCATGGCCGATGTCGCCCTGGCGGTTCATCCTGATGACCAGCGTTATCGGTCGTCGTTAGGCAAAAAAGTCTGGCGTCCGCTCGATCGGGCGCAGTTGCCGATCGTTGCCGACGACCAGATCGATCCGGCCTTCGGCACGGGCGTTTTGAAAGTGACTCCGGCGCACGACAAGGTCGATTTCGAGATCGGGCAACGCCACGGCCTGCCGGTGATCGACGTGCTGCATCCCAACGGCAAGATTAATTGCCCTAACGTTCCCGAGTTGGATGGGCTCGACCGTTTCGCCGCACGCAAGAAGGCGGGCGAAATGCTGGCCGAGAGCGGACTGCTGGCGAAGGAAGAGCCGCATGAAAGCACGGTCGGCTTCAGCGAGCGGGCCGGCGTTCCGATCGAGCCGCGCCTGAGCGAGCAATGGTTTCTCAAATATCCCAAAGTCGAGCAAGCGCGGGCCGCGGTCGGGAGCGCGATTCATTTTCGACCGGCGCGCTGGGAATCGGTTTACCAACATTGGCTGGAGAACATCCAGGACTGGTGTATCAGCCGGCAGCTCTGGTGGGGCCATCGGATTCCAGTTTGGTACAGGGTAGCGCAAGCTTCCAGCTTGCCGGGAGTGGGCGAGCAAGATGCTCGCGCTACCGTGGCTCATTTTGACGAGTTCGAAGAGGTCGACATTTCCCGTCGCAAGTTGCCGCACTGGGAGCAATCGGGAGCGACCTATTTCGTCACCTTCCGGCTGGCTGATTCTCTGCCCGCCACCAAGCTGAGCGAACTCGAGGAAGAGCGCGCGCAATGGCTAAAATTCCATCCGCAACCGTGGTCGGAGTCTGATAAGAAGGAATACTACAGCCGCTTCAGCGAACGTTTGGAGGAGTGGCTCGACGCCGGCGAAGGCTCCTGCCTTTTGGCCAAGCCAGAGGTGGCCGGGATGGTGGCAGACGCGCTCAAACATTTCGATGGTCAACGCTATGAGCTAGGGGCGTGGATCGTGATGCCGAACCACGTGCACGTTTTGGTCACGCCCCGCGACGGTCACGCCCTGGGAGAGATCCTCCACTCGTGGAAAAGCTTTACGGCTAATCGCATCAACGCTGCCACGGGAAGGTCGGGATCGCTTTGGCAGCAGGAGTCCTACGACCACATCGTGCGGAACGAGCGGGCGTTGGGAAAAATCACTGACTACATCCTGCAAAATCCGTCTAAGGCCAAAATCAAAGCGCCGGCCATCAGCAGGGTAGCGCAAGCTTCCAGCTTGCCGGGAAGAAGCGAGCAAGATGCTCGCGCTACCTTGCCGGGAATGAGCGAGCAAGATGCTCGCGCTACCTTGCCCGGAACTAGCGAGCAAGATGCTCGCGCTACCTTGCATGTCGACGTCGATCCGCCACCCGATCCCGAAAACTGGACTCAGGATCCTGACGTGCTCGACACCTGGTTCTCGAGCTGGCTCTGGCCTTTCGAGACCATGGACGAAGCGACGCGGGCCAAGTTTTATCCGACCAGCGACCTGGTGACCGCGCCGGACATCATCTTCTTCTGGGTCGCGCGCATGATCATGGCCGGGCTCGAGTACACCGGGCAGGCGCCTTTTAGGAACGTCTTCTTTACCGGCCTGATCCGCGACGGGCAGGGCCGCAAAATGAGCAAGTCGTTAGGCAATTCGCCCGATCCGCTCGACCTGATCGCGAAATATGGCGCCGACGGCTTGCGCTTCGGCCTGATGCGGATCGCGCCCAGCGGGCAGGACATCCGTTTTGACGAAAAGCAGATCGAGGAGGGCCGTAACTTTGCCAACAAACTCTGGAACGCGGTCCGTTTCCGCCAAATGCAGGGCGGAGAGGTCGAGGGCGAAATTGAACCGGCCCGCCTAACGAGCGACGACAAGTGGATCCTGCTGCGCCTCGACGCGGCCATTCGCGCCGTCACGCAGGCCTTGGAGGAATACAATTTCAGCGAAGCGGCCCAGGCGCTTTATCGCTTTTTCTGGAGTGAATTCTGCGATTGGTATCTGGAAGCGAGCAAAGCGAGCCTGGGGAGCGCACGCGACTCGCGTGCCTCGTTCGGCGACTCGCCGAACGAACCGGGAGCGGACGTTGCCGGAGAGGTTGATGGCGAGTCGCCATCAACGGCACGCCAGTCGCGTGCGCTCCACGAAGGAGACGCAGCCGCGCGCAAGGCCAACACGCTGGCGGTGATCGATTTTGTCCTCGGGCAAACGCTGCGGCTTTTTCATCCGCTCATGCCGTTCATCACCGAGGAGCTCTGGCACGGGCTCGGTTTCAATCGCGATCTGCCGGAAAATCAGGGCGAGAAAACCATCCAATTTTCGCCCTGGCCGCAACCGCTCGACGACGCCTTTAAAGCGCATTACCGGCTCGCGCCTAACGACGAGCAGGACGCCCAGTCCAGGTATGAAACCGTCACGGAAGGGCGGCGACTGCGGCGCGAATTTAACATCGCTTCGAACAAGCGGGTGCGCTTCGTCCTCGCTCCGAACAGACCGTTGCCTAACGAGGAAGAGGACGTGCTCCGCATCCTGCTCAACGCGGAGCCGTTTGAAATCTCGTCCAGCTATGAGCCGCCCAAGGGCACGCCAACCGCGTTGACGCCTTTAGGCCAACTTTTTCTGCCGCTGGAAGGCCTGATCGATCTGGAAGCGGAGCGGCAACGGCTGGGCAAGGAGATCGCGAAAACCGAAGCTGAGTTGCTGACAGTGCGGAAGAAGCTGGCGAACGAAAACTTCGTCAACAACGCGCCGGCCGCGGTGGTGGCCGAGCATCGAAAGCGCGAAAGCGATTTTGCCGAACAGCTCGTTCGCTTCCAGGGCATGCGGGATTCGTTAGGGTAGCGCGAGCTTCCAGCTTGCGAGATCTCGTTAGGCGACAAGCTGGAAGCTTGCGCGACGTCGGCCCCTGATTTTGCGAAAGCGCGCGTCACTGCCTCCTCTGCTCGCTCGCTACTCCCTGGTTGGAGGATCGCTTCATTCTCTTTTGCCAGCCTGCCTCGGCGGGCAATCCGCCCAATTTGACAATCGCCTTTGAAGACGTTTCCCGCTAACCCGCCAAAAAAATTAGCGCGACGGAGGGATTTTGCTTTACCACGCCTGTAATTACTTGGTTTTCTCCTTTCGGCAGTGTCATCCCGCCCATGAAAAGAACCGCTTTCTTCGACTGACCACGGCTGGTCACTTCAGCCGAGTTTTCTGCGACTCGAACCAGCCAAACCACCCTGAAAGGACACTTATGAAAATCAAATACTACCTTCTCCAATTTCTACTCATTTGCGGAATCGCCTTGCCTGTCATCCCGCTCGTTGCACAAGAGATCGCTCCGGCGGGCGCAAACTCCGAAGTCAATATTGTATCCGATGAACCGGAGGCGCCCGATGTGATCTTTACCAATCTGGCCCGGGCGCCGGGCGAACGCTATAACGATCACGGCTTCACCGTCGCGGGCAAGACCGCTGCGGTCGAGACGGAGACCTGGCAGGCGATTCGCTTTGTTCCGGACGTAGATACGGAAGCCAAAGTCCTGAAAGCTGCCATCGGCTATATTTCGGGCACCCGGCGGGTCAACCTGGGACTATATGACAATAGCTTTCTCGATACGGTGGGCGACCCGTTGCCCGGCGGCCAAGGCAGCACCACTCAAATACCGGACCTTGGAGAGTGTTGTCAGTTGGCTAAGGTTACTCTCAAAGGGCCCGTTACTCTGAATGCCGGAACCACCTACTGGCTGGTAGCCAGCCCGGATAACATCGACGCGCCAGACTTCAGAGGCGCGTGGCAGTTGTCCTACCTGGCCCAGTATGCCGACACCAGCCCACCGGACGTGCCATGGAAAACAGCCTCGGGCGCGTGGCCGGCGGCCCAAATCCGAGGCACCAATTTGCCAGCGCTTGCTCCCGCCCAGGGCAAGCTGCGATCTTCCAAAGCAAGGGCGCCGGCCGCCAATGTCACAATCTTTACCAATCTGGACCGGATCTCGACGCCGCTTTACAATTATGGTCAAGGCGCGCCGGTTTTCGGGCCCGAGGTCCCGTTTCAACATGAGGCTTGGGCTGCGCTCCCCTTCACCCCCATAGCCAACGTTCACGCCAGGACCCTGGCCGCGGCGATCGCCTGGGTCTCGGGAACCAAGCTGGTCAAGCTAGGCATCTACAGCGACGACGATGGGACAGTGGGCACGCCATTTCCCGGTGGACAGGGTAGCACCATTGACATCCCGGTTGCTGGAGAGTGCTGCGAATTAGTAAAGGTACGCCTTCCAGCGCCAGGTTTGGCGCTGGAAGCGGGCCAGCGCTATTGGCTGGTCGCCAGCACCGACGATCGGGACGCCCCTGACTTCCAGGGAATCTGGCAACAATCCAGTCTCGCCGTGGGCGCTTATCAGGAGCCGGAGAATTTCCAAAACTGGTCCAATTTCAACGGACTTTGGCTGGCGGCGGAAATTCGCGGGACGAACCCGTAAGAACAGACAAGAACACCTCAAGTCCCTTCCCTTATGAATACACTCGTCGAACCCATTTTTCACATTCACGGGAGTCAAAGGGTGGTGCGTTATCCGCGTCAGCCTTTGGGGATTATACTCTGCCTTTTGGGACTTTTCCTTGCTCTGAGCAGCGCCCAAGCGTTCCTCAGTCATCGCCCTCTGCTCTCATGGATTAGGGACGAGACAGTCACGAGCCCCGGCCAGAACTTCCAGACAAAATACTTCAGGGTAATCGATTATGACGGGTTTGGTTTCTCCAGAATGAAACAGTCAACCAATTCCACCTTTTATTCGGCCAATAACGTGAAGTTTAATCAGTGCACCGAGCAGGCCGGCGATTTCGCCGCCGGCTGCGCCAACGATGGCACCGGCTACAAGGTTTCCTTTGCGGGGGTTCCTCAAAGCGATGGCGAGACTACGATCACCCTCCGAGCGGTCGAGACCAGCACCGGCTTGACCGGTTACACCTCGTTTACCTTGCGCAGGGACACCACAGGCAAAGTAAACCCGCCAATTATTGGCAACCTCCCCAATCAAGCGGTTCAAATAAAGTCACCCAGCAACGTCGCCACTTACAAAGCCATGTTTGTAATTGGCGATCTGAATGAGAACGGTGATGAAGATATCGGCGACATCGACGGCATCTGTTCCGACGGTGACTGCGATTTTAGCGTCACATCGAGCGATACCTCGATCCTGGACCCGGCCAACGGCGGCATTCAACTGCAACTGGTTCCACCCGACGAAGCATATTCCGCGATGGAAGGGCCTCGCAGTTACACTCTCACCGCCACGACCCAGCCGAATGCGACAGGGCCGGTGACCGTCACAATTGAACTAGCGGACCCCGATTCCATTCCTACCAAGCGGAGCACCTCGTTCGTCCTTTTGGTGGTGGCGGCTACTAATGCCCCTCCGACGATCAGCAATCCCACCAACCTTTCCTTCGAGGAACAGATTTTACCGGCTACGAGTATCGTTCACCCGTTTGAAGTAACCAACGACAGCGGGGATGGGCGCGACCTCAAAGTGAGCGGCTTTTCATCCAACACGAACCTCGTGCCGAATGACTTTGTAAATAATCTCACCGTGACCCAGCCCGATGTGGACGGCAATGGGAGCGTGGAAATCATACCGGTGCTGCCTTTGCCATCACCCGGAGTACCCCAGTCGGCCACCATCACGCTTTCGGTTAGCGACCAGGATTACCTGCGCCAGACCACGTTTCTATATGTCCTGGCGCCACCCGCTGGGGCGGGTGGTATTTTGAACGGATTTAGCCGACCCAGCGGCGTCTATTTACTCAATCCCGTCGATGTCCACCGAGAGCTTGATTCTTTTCTCACTGGAGAGACGCACGGGAGGGAAGTGATTTGGAGTGAACTTGAATCAGGCCCGGGCGTGTTTGAGTTCGATACAGTTTTTCCTGACTTGTTTCTTGGGCTGCCTTTGGGACAGACTCTCTCGTTAAATCTGCAACAAGAACCGTGCTACATCGCGGGTAATGCGACGGAGACTTGGTGCGACACCACCTGGATAACGAACCGGACAACTGTGCTCCAATGCCCTGCATGGGCGGTGCAGGGTTCCTGCGTGCCTGCCCTTGGGATTCGTACATGCAAGAGAGGCGAGAAAACTTTCTTCAGCACCTGTACGATTACTTGAACGATCCCCAAAACGCCTACCTCGGCAGAGTCACGATCATCAATCCGAACCTGCCCGGAATGGACACCGGCATCCGCAATGTCAGCATCCCTCTTGATGATATGACCGGCTATTCCCGGGAAAAGTTGCTCTCGGCCATCCAGCACGAATTGCGCACCGTGCAGGATAAGTTTCCGGGCAAACTGGTACACATCGGCTTCTTCAACCAAACCACGGACGGCCAAGGCCCGGCTCCAGGAGGAGACGGGACCTACCCTGACGAGTTGTGGCAATGGCTATACCGCGACGCGAGCGATTACACCGATGCCGACGGAATTCAGCTGGTTTCGCTCTTCGATGAATTCAACGGCATCAAGCGTCCACGGGTCAGTTTTTTCCAGGAAAACATTGGGGCGGCCCGTACCTCTAACCCGCCCCCTATCCCCACCCCAACTCCGACTCCGAGCAGCAACGCTCCAAACTACATCACCCCGCAAGGCACCACCTCCTATACCTTCACTCCTCCTTCCTCAAAAACACCCTCCTTTGGATACTATGCAATCGCGACCGAGGACAGTTATAACAACGGCATTACTCTCCAGGCCAACACTGCCTGGACCAACCCATTCACGAATGACGGCCGAGGAGAGAGGTTGCGCATTACAATTAATGGCTCACCGAATGACGCACTGGAAGCGGCGTTTAATACCTACCTTTGCCAATACTTGGAGGCTTATCTGGCGGATATCGACCGGGCCGAGCTGCAGGATTCAAATGCGGAGCCCGACCTAAACGCCGTGCTCTGGGCGGGCGAACTTCAGTCCTGGCACGACTATTTCTTTACCCGTGACGCGCTGGCCCCGATCGAAGGCCCGGCCGGGCCCACCGTTGAGCGGACGGCGTCGAATAACAACCTGATTACTTGGTTTGCCGTTTATAGGGCTGATACCTATACCGTTCAGCGTCAGGACCTGGGCACTCCATCAGCGCCTTGGACTGATGCACCTGGCTGTAATCACATCACAGCTACCCAGTGTACGGACCCGGCTTCGACCGGATCGCAATACGCCTATAAGGTGAAAGCCAGTAACAATGACCATGACTCCGCGTGGTCCTGTGTCGCAGTCTTCCTTTCCGAGAACGATAACGACGGCTATGTCGAAAAAACCGGAATGACGAGAACGCCAAAAAATGGCGAGCCTCAGCCGGGAATCCGGGCCGGGGAAGGCATTATGATTGGGACGATGACTCCGCATTGGCGGGGCGTGTTGTCATTTAATACGGGCGCTTTGGGGTCTGCTGCAAAAATCCTCTCGGCCAAACTCCGACTGAAACAGGCCACAGACGGAACTCATTTTGCCCAGCTCGGCGACTGCATGGTTGATATCATCAACGGCAGCTTCAGCGGCAATCCGGCGTTGGAACCAAACGACTATAACAGCGCAGGGACAACCGCGGACGCCTTTCACATCACTGATGTCGGTTTGGACAACTGGTTCGAATCCGAGCTCATCCCTTCCGCCGCGATGACGAATGTCAGCAACACCGATAAGACGCAATTCCGGATTTACTTCAGCCAGGCGAACATCGCGAACAGGAGTGAGGGCTGGTATTCGGGCGAGACCGCCAGCAGCACGCCTTCCAGCCCTCCGCAATTAATCGTACGGTACGCGGAGTAGCGGCTCGTCAGGTCGCATTCCTCAAAAAGAGGAGGAACTGGGCCTGCCGCGGAATCAAGCTCTCGCTCTCCTGATCAGCAGAAGTATGCCTCGTTATGCTTCCGCTCGTTCGGTTTCTCCGATCTGCGATTGCCGTCAGTCTCTTCCTGCGGCTATCATTCTGCTGCGGCCATGACTCGGATCGTAAAATTCCTCCTTTGGTTCGCCATCGCTCTGCTCGGCGCGGCAGCGGTCGCGGTCTTTGCCTTCGCTCGCGGGGAGCCGGTTAACGCGCTCTGGCTTGTCACCGCCGGGCTCTGCGCGACCGCGATTAGCTATCGCTTCTACAGCAAATGGCTGGCGACAACGGTGCTGGTCCTAAACGACGATCGGGCCACTCCCGCCCTGGTGGTGGACGACGGGAAAGACTTCGTCCCGACCAATCGCTGGATGGCCTTTGGCCATCACTTCGCGGCCATCGCCGGGCCCGGGCCGCTGGTGGGACCCGTCCTGGCAGCGCAGTTTGGTTATCTGCCGGGCGCGCTTTGGATCCTGATCGGGGCCACGTTAGGCGGCGGGGTGCACGACATGATCGTGCTCTTCGCTTCGGTGCGCCGACGCGGAAAAACGCTGGGCCAGATGGTGAAGGAAGAGATCGGCAACACCATCGGCGCGCTCGCGCTGGTCAGTGTGCTGGCCATCATGGTGATCCTGCTCGCCGTCCTCGCTCTCGTCGTGGTGCAGGCGCTGGCCAAAAGTCCCTGGGGCGTTTTCACCATCGCCATGACCATTCCGATCGCGGTCGTGATGGGAATCGGTCTGCGCAGCGGGCGGGTCGGGGTCGGCTGGGTGACGATTTTCGGATTGTTAGGCTTGGTCTTCGCGGTCTGGGGCGGGCAATTCCTGGCCCACTTTCCGGCGCTGGAGAATTGGTTTCGTTTCGACCAAAAATCGCTCGCCTGGGCGCTGATGTTTTACGGCTTCGCCGCTTCCGCCCTGCCCGTCTGGCTGCTCCTGACGCCGCGCGATTATCTCAGCACTTTTCTAAAGTTAGGCACGGTCGCCGCACTCGCCCTGGCGGTGCTGATTATCCATCCGACGCTGCAAATGCCAGCCCTGACTCGCTTCATCGATGGCAGTGGGCTGGTCTTTGCCGGGCCGGTTTTTCCCTTCGTCTGCATCACCATCGCCTGCGGGGCGGTTTCCGGTTTTCACTCCCTCATCGCCTCCGGCACAACGCCGAAGATGATCGAGCGGGAGTCGCGTATTCGCTCGATCGGCTACGGCGCGATGGTGACGGAAATGATGGTCGCGCTGATGGCGTTGATCGCGGCCTGCGTGCTGCAGCCGGGCCAATATTTTGCCATTAACGCCAAGGGATCGCCGAGCGCGGTGGTGGCGAAAGTTTCGGCGGCCGGTTTTCCGGTCAGCGAAGGGGAGATGAAGCAACTGGCGAGCGATCTCGGGGAGAGCACGATGTTCAACCGGGCCGGCGGGGCGCCGACTTTTGCGGTCGGGATGGCGCACATGTTTGCCCGCATCACGACCAACCAGACTGCGCTCGCGCTCTGGTATCACTTCGCGATCATGTTTGAGGCGCTCTTCATTCTCACCACCCTCGATGCCGGGACGCGGGTCGGGCGCTTTCTCCTGCAGGACTTGTTAGGCCAGGTCTGGCGACCGCTCGGCGATACCAAATCGTGGGGTGCGAATATTTTCGCCAGCCTCCTTCTGGTTGCGGCCTGGGGCTGGTTTCTTTATCAGGGCGTGCTGGATCCGTTAGGCGGGATCAACAGTCTCTGGCCGCTCTTTGGATTGGCCAACCAGTTGCTCTCCGTCATCGCGCTCTGCCTCGGGACCACGATCCTGATCAAAATGGGGAAGGCACGCTATCTCTGGACGACGCTGCTCCCGCTCGCCTTCATGATCGTGGTCACCTTTTCCGCCGGTTATTTGAAGATCCTTTCGTCCGATCCGCGGATCGGTTTTCTGAGCGGGGCGAATAATCTGGAACACGATCTGGCGGCGGCCGCGACCAACGTTAATTTCGCCCGCCAGGCCGTCATCTGGCGGATCGATGCGCTGGTGGCAGCCGGTTTTCTGGTGCTGGTTTTTCTGATCGTAAGCGGCTGCGCCTGGCAATGGTGGCGGCTCCTGCGCGGGAGCAGACCGGTCGTCTTGCACGAGAGTGAGCTTGTCGCCCTGGCCGAACTGCCGGTGGCGAGTCGATAGGATGAGGATCAGACCGGGACCTCGTTAGGCATGATGAAGGAAAAGGAAATGCTCGCGGTAGTGGAGGCGCTGGCGAATCAGCCGGCGGCCCCGTTTCATGAAGAGGCAGTGCGGGCGGAGATCGAGACGCAGCTGGCCAAACTGCCGCATGTCGAATTTGCGCGCGACAGTTTCGGCAATGTCATCGCGCATTATCGGCGCGGGCGGAAAAGAAGCGGCGGCTGGGCCTTCGCCGCGCACATGGATCATCCCGGCTGGGTCAAAACGGAGTCGGGCGAGATGAAATTCCTCGGGTCGGTGGCGGAGAAATTTCGGCAGAAGCCGAAGATGAAATCGTTTGGTGATTTCGCGATGTGGGACCTGCCGCCGTTCGAGATTCACAACCGGCAGATTCATTCCCGGGCCTGCGACGACCTGCTTGGTTGTGCGGAGATTCTTTGCCTTTTTCGCCTTTTGGAAGAGGAAGGGGCCAGCGTGCATTGCAGCGGGCTCTTTACCCGGGCGGAAGAGGTCGGCTTTGTCGGCGCGATCAAGCTGGCGCAGGCGAAAATTCTCCCGCCCAGCCTAACGATTCTATCGCTCGAGACCAGCACCCCGCGCGGCACGGCCGAGATCGGGAAAGGGCCGATCGTGCGGGTGGGAGACAAGGTTTCGACCTTCGATGGACCCGCCACCTCGCGCCTGTTGGCCGCCGCAGCGGAGGAGGAAATTCCGGTGCAGCGTTGTCTGCTCGATGGCGGGACTTGCGAGGCCACGGCTTATCAGCTTTACGGCTACACCTGTGCTGCGGCCAGCCTGGCCCTGGGGAACTACCACAACGTCACGCCACAAGGGAAGATCGCGGCCGAGTTTGTCTCGATCGACGATTTCGTCGGGATGGTGCGGCTCTGCCGGGCGCTCGTTTTACGCGCCGGAAAAGGAGGCGATCCGGGCAAGATTCTGCGCCGAAAGCTGGAAGCAAACGCACGCAGTTACCGCGAATATTATTGAGCAGCGTCGCCCCGTATTCGCGCCTTAATGACGCTTTAACGGAACGGTAATCTCGGCGTCCTGATAAGCCAGGATGACCTGGCCATCCTCGATCGCGCGGAGGGTGATCTGGTAAACCTGGTTGCCGAACTGAAGGCCGAATTGCTGGCCTTCCTCGATGATTTTGCCGTTCAAGATGGCGAAATGCGTGCCGCTGCCGGTGACGACGGAGGTGAGGGAAAAGGCCTCAGGCGAGAGCTGCGGACCGGCCGCGCTGGAGCCTTGCGCGACCGGTTTCTTCCAGCCGATGGGCCAGAAAGGATCGCGCGCATCGTCGGCCGAGAAGGTCGATTTACGTTTTAATTCCAGCTTCGGGACCGGGCTGGCTGTCGCGCCCGGGGCCGGCGCCGGTTCCTGGGCTCCGGCTGCACCGAGGAGCAGGCTCGTTAGGAAAATGGTGGCGAGAAATGTCTTCATCGCTTCAAGAGCGCGGTCTGGACGGAGAGCGAGACCTGCTGGTATTGCGGTTCTTCCGGCACGGCGTGGATCACGAGGTGTTGGATGGAGAGGAGCGGCTCGGTGTTTTCGAGCTCGGCGATGGCTTTGCCGAGGTCGCTATATTCGCTCTGCGGCAGCTCGATGACCCAGGTATCCTTGATCCAGTCGGAGAGCTCCGGTTGTTTGAAATCGCCGCTGGAATCGAGCCGCGCGGTCACCTTATCGATCCCCTGGGCGCCGAAAAAGCTGCGCATCTTGGGCGGGAACCAGGCGATGGGAGCGCCTTCCGCGGTGGTGGCCTTGAGCGCTTCGTAGCGGCCGGTGGCTTCCTTGGCCTGCAACTCGAGATTGGCCGTTTTGCGCATCTCGGTTTTCGACGAAGCGGTTTTGACCTGGAGATCGGCGATGCTGGCGGCGGCGGCTTCCCGGCTCTTGTTTAACGGGCCGAGAAAGAAATTAAAGTAGCAATAGATCAGCCCGATGAAGCCGAGCAGGCTCAGCCCGATCTTCTGGATCTGATCTTTGTTCAGTTTCGTCTTCTTCATTTGGTGTTGGTGGCGACGGACGAGGCCGATTGGTTTGGCTTGGCTTCCTCAGCTCCGCGCGGAACGAAGGTGACATTGAGGACGAAGCGGGCGCTGGGCGTGGGCGCGCCCGCCAGGCTGACCATGGTGTCGAGGTCTTCCAGATTGCGGAAACTGACCTTGACGTTGTTGTAGTTTTTCTCCAGTTGCTCGGTCAAGAGCTGGCGAAATTCCTCGGCCGCGGCGCGGGGCTCGCGGGCGGCGGCCAGGCCTTCGATGGTGGCATCGACCGAGCTGTTTTTCTCCCCGATGGTGCCGTCGAGACTGGTGACCTGGAGATTGGGTGCGACACATTGGGCCACCTGGGCGAGGAAGGGCGCCCAGTAGAAGCGTTCCTCGATCAAACCGTCGAGGACCTTGGTGCTATCGATGATCTGGCGCAGCTCGACCGCGCGTTTTTGGGCTGCGGTGACTTTCGGTTCCACCTTGGCCCATTCGGCCTGGGCGACGCCGAGCTGGCTCTTGATCTGGATGGTCTGGTAGGCGTGCCAGCCGTAGTAGAGGAAAAGGAGGGCGCCAAAGCTGCCCAGGGCGATGATGCCGAGTTTGAGCGGATCGCGTTTGCGTTGCCGCTTTTCGCTGATTTCCTCGTGCAGGAGATTGAGTTGCAGGGCCATCGTTAGGCAGCTTTCAGGCAGGAGATGGCGGCGCCGCAGGCGACGTTGAGGGTGACGAATTCGCTCGCCAGCGCCTGCCGTTTGGCCGGCGGCAGTGCCACCTCGCAGGTTTCGAGCGGGTCCCACACTTCGCAGGGCAGGCCCAGCTCATCGCTCAGGGTTTGCAAAATCATTTCCGTCCGCGCCATTCCGCCGGAGACGAAGATGCGGTGGATGCTTTCCTCGCATTGGCCTTCGAAAAATCCGATCGAGTTGCGCACTTCGGTGGCGAGGCCGAGGAGCGAGCTGCGGCAGGTTTCGGCCATCCCGGCATCGCCCTGCTCCATCAGGAGGCGGGCGCCTTCGGTGTCGACCGCGCCTTCCGCGGTCAACGCTTCGCCGAAAAGCTTGCCGCCGTAATCGACGCTGCGCACCAGCACCAGCTCGGATTTGTGGCCGATGAGCACGGTGCTCTGTTCGTGTCCCATATCGAGGAGGAGGAAGGCTTCGTTGGCGAAGACCTCGGGGTAGGCGAATTCAAAAGCGTTAAAGGAACAGATCGGCGCAAGTTGCAGGACGTTAGCCGGCGACTTGGTCTTGCTAAAGGCATCGCTGATGCGCTTCACCGCCGGCCGCAGCATGCCGCCGACCAGGTAGCGCGTCTTGCCCGTGCTTTCAGCTGGCGCGCCATCGGGCGTGACTCTGGCCATGGTCACGGCGGAGACCGGGGCGCAATCGAGGACGAAATCTTTGCATTCCTGGTTTAGGACCGCGAGGCCATTGAGCCGCAGCGCGCTGCGCAGGAGTTCCACCGGCGTGGTCGGCTGCTCGATGATGCGCAGGAGCGCCTCAGGGTCGGATGCGGCCACGGCGCAATTCCTGGCGCTGCCGCCGAGATCCTTCAGCAGCAGCTTCACCTGCGCGGCCAGTTCCTCGGCGTTCTCGAGGTTCTGCGGCGCGGGGCGCGAAGCGTAATTGGTCAGCACATAACGATGCTCGCCCTTGCGCTGCAGGAGCACGCTTTTGAAAAAGCATTTCCCGAGATCAATGCCGATGACTGAGTTTGAGGATCTGGCCATGTGTCTGGCGGTTCATAAAGCGGAAACCGTGCCGAGGGCCGGACGCTTCTTGAAATTTTTCCCCAAGTCCGCCGAAAGACCCGCCCCAGCCGCGCGCTTCAGCGGCTAGGCCAGCGCCATGGCTGGCTGGTAACCGAAGAAGCCCCGCGCCTTGATCATCGTGGCCACTTCTCGCGGCACCATTTGCTCCCAGGCCGGATCGCCCGCCCGCATCTTGACCAGCACATCGGGCGGGAAGATGTCGAGATACTCCCGCCGGAAGCTGGTGATCTCCTGGATGAATCCATTCTCGATCAAATACTGGTAGAGATGATGCAGGTTGGGCGCGACTCGCAGCTGGTTGGCGGTGATCAGTTGGCCGGACCTTTCGTCCACCATCGGATAGACAAAAAGCTTGAGCCCGCTTTTGAACATCCGCCCGAGCGCTTCGAGAATGCCGCCTTCAAGATTGAGATAATACTTTTCGTCGAAGATCTCGTGCAGACTGGGCACGCCCATGGCCAGGGCGACCAGCTTGTTAGTGTAGCGCGAGAGGTAGCTGGCCAGGCGATAGTATTCGCCAAACTTCGAGATGAGAACGGTCCGGCCTAACGATCCCAGGATGTCGACCCGGGCCAGGAAATCGGCGTGGTTGAGCTGGCCTTCCGAGAGCAGATTTTCCAGCGTCATCTCCATCAGCACGACCAGATCCTCCGCCTCGGTCCCGGGCTGGCGAAGGAAAATCTCGCGCGCTCCTTCCAGCATGTCGTTCGTCGCGTAGGTCACCGGGCGGAAGCTGCCGCGCTCCACGATGATTGCCTTTTTGTGCAGGATCTCGGCCGGCTGCACGCTCTCGCCATCAGCCGTGAACATGACGGCGTTGGTCAGGCCCTGGCTGACCAGTTGCAGGCTCATGAGCCGGTTATCGACCTCGGCATAGGCCGGGCCGGAGAACTTGATCATGTCGATCTGCATCCGACCCGGGGCCAGATTTTCCTGCAGCGAGGCGATCAATTTCTCCGGCTGGTGCAGGTAGAAGGCGCCGTAGATCAGGTTGACCCCGACGACCCCGAGCGCTTCCTGCTGGTCGACGTTGGCTTCATCGAGCATGCGCACGTGGATGATGATCTCGCTCGGCTCGCCCCGGGTTTCGGATTGAAAACGCATCCCGAGCCAGCCGTGGGATTCGTTATGCTGCTTGAAGCTGCGGGCGGCGACGGTATCGGCGAAGACGAAAAAGGTGCAGTCGCCGCCGCGCTTTTGATCGAGCCGCTCGTGCAGGAGCGAATACTCGTGGTCGAGCATGGTCTGGAGCCGGGCGCGGCTGACGTAGCGGCTGGCGGCGCCGTAGATGGCGTCGCTGAATTGCATGTCGTAGGCCGACATCGTCTTGGCGATGGTGCCGGCGGCGCCGCCGACCTGAAAAAAACGCCGGGCCACTTCCTGGCCGGCGCCGATCTCGGCAAAGGTGCCGTAACGTTTTCGATCGAGGTTGATCTGGAACGCCTTCTTGTTCGTGCCCAGATCCATCTCCGCATTCATGCGTTCAAGATGAAAGGCTTTGCCGGGAGATCAACACCGCCATCCCTCTTCTCGTAATCGTGCTCCTGCTCGCAATCGCCGTTCGCGAGGGACCGAGCACGATTACGACTAGCCGCCGTTCGTAGCGGCTAGAGCCGGACCAGCTCGGCGCTTTGAGCGAGAATCCAGCCTTGGAGATTGTTAGGCAAAGCCGCATACGACCAATCGCCCCGCGTGCTCAGAATCTTGATCTCGCTCCCGGCCGGCAGGACCAGCACCGTGCCGGAGCTCTCCGCCGTGGCCAGTCGGGCCTGGATGTTTTTCTGCGTCACGATGGCGAGATTGGCGCCGGCGCTGCCGATCTCGAGTTGATAAACCGCGAAGGTCGCCCCAGCCGAAATCGCGACCAACAAAACCAACGCGAAAATCCAGACCACGGCGCGGCGTTGGGCAAAATAAAGCCCGCACAAAATCGCCAGGGCGGCCCAGAAGGCGAGCACCGCCAGCCAGGTGTATTGCTCGCGGGTGAGCAGGCGGAGCCGGCTTTCGAGCCAGCTCGGGGCCAGCTCGAGTGCCCGCGCTTTGTCGCGCACCAGTTGCAGGTTGGCTTTGGCTTCGGCCTGGTTGGGATCAAGCGCGAGCGCGCGTTCGTAATTCAAAATCGCCCTGCCCGCATCTCCGGCGCGATACCAGGCATTCCCAAGGTCGTAGAAGAGAGTCGGGTTCCATTGCCCGCTGCGCACGAGCGATTCGTAGGCTTGGATCGCAGGTTGGAATTTGCCCGCGGCATATGCGGCGTTGGCCTTGGCGAAAGTGGCTTCCACATCGGCCGGCGCGGCCAGCGCAGCGGTCGTCAGGCTCAGAGCAGTCAGGAGAATAAGAAGTGAGGCGCGCATCAGTTCAGGCTCTCTATTAAGTCCAGCACTTCGCGTCGTGTATCCTCCGCCACGGCGGTGTGGCCGTTGGGCCGGCCGCTGTAGCGCAGCTCGTCGCTGCGGCGGAAGAGCTCGCGCATCTGGGCCCGCTTTTCCTCCGGCAGATCGAAGGCCGCCACCGCGGTCTCGGCGTCGACACTGTTTGGCTCGAGGCGGCGGTTGGGCGAGGCGAGGGCGGTTTTTAACTGCACCACCCGCAGCGCCTCGGCGAAATATTGCTCCGGCGGCTCACCCGTCCGGCGCAGTTTGCGTTGCAGCTCGGCGGTTTCGTTTTGCCAGGCGGCGATGCGCAGCCCCGCCCGGTTCTCCAAGCGGCGCCGGCGCATTTCCCAGCCGAAGAATCCGATCAGTCCGAGCAGCGGCAGACCTTGCACGGCCCAGAAAACCGGCTTCTGAAAGAGCGGCCGGAAGGAGTAGGTCCAGCGGCCGTGATCGGTGAGCTGGTAAAGAAGATCCTGGCCCTGCGGCGCGACGGTGGGGCTGACGCCGGGCGAGGAGGCGGCCGGGCCGGCGCCGGCCAGCGCGGGAGTGGCGGCCGGTGCGGTGCCGCCTTCCACCACCACCGGCAGCTTGTCGCTCTTCAGGGTGATGTATTTCTCCTTCAGCGGATCGAAGTAGGAAAAGACGAGCGGGGGGACAGCTTTCTTGGCTTCGTTAGGCGTAAGCACCATCTCGAAGGTTTTGCTCCCGCTGATCCCGATCTCGTCCTCGGCCTTGAACTTCGAGCCCGGCGGATAGGTGTGCCAGCCACGCTCATCTTCCAAAGTGGGCGCGGAGACGCGGTCAAAGTTGCCCCGGCCAGCGATGGTCGCGCTCACCGTGAGTGGGTCGCCGATCTGGGCCGTTTTCGGTTTCACGTCGGTCGTGAGGGTGAAATTGCCCACTGCGCCGGAGAAGTTGGCCGGAGCGTTGGGCGGGAGCGGTTTGACCTCGAGATTGGTGATGTCGCTGGAGAATTTGATTTCCTTCTGCTCGCCGACACCGCCAAAGGGATCGTTAAAGAAGGGGTCGTTGAAAGGATCGTTCATCCCGAAAAGATCGAAGGGCGACCGCGGCCGGCTTCCGCCGTTCCGGCGCGGTACTTGTACGATCGCCTTGGCGTCCTTAGCCGAGATCTCGAGCTTGCCCGGCCGCACCGGGGTGATGGCGGTCTGGAGCGTGACCACTTCGTAGGTGCGACCGTTAAGCGATTCGAGCTGTTGCTCGGGATTGGGCATGCGCTGGGAAGTGAAACCCTGCCCGCTCAGATTGGGCAGATCGATAAAACGATGCGGGACCCGGGTATCGATCCCGATCCGGATTTGGGCCGGGACGGTTTCGCCGACGTAGAGGGTGGTTTTCGGGACGACCAGTTGGGCGAAAGCGATCTGACGGTTATCGAGCGCGTTCCGGCTGCCGCCGCGCCGGGTGCTGGTAGTGCCGTCGTCGTTAGGCGAGACGTTGAGGGTGAGCGGTGGCGTGCGCAACGGGCCGCTGTCGGTCTTGATCGTCTGCGGCGGAATGGTGAAGGTGCCGGCTTTGAGCGGGAGGACGGTGTAGTTGTAAACGAAGCTGTAGGTGAAGCGGAAATTGCGTCCCTCAACCAACTGCGACTGGCCGCTGTAGCGGATATCGAGGCCGTCGACCGCGATGTCATTCGGCGGGATGGCGTGGGCGTCGCCTGTCACCTTGATCTGCAACTGCACCGGCGCATCGACTTCGGTTTCCGAGCTGGTCAGAACCGCGGTCACAGTGGGCGCATCAGCCCGGGCGGAGAGGAGCGGGAGGCAAAGCGCGAGCAGCATAGATAGCCCGGCGAGCCAGCGCGCGGCGGTGCCGGTGCGGTGGGCCGGGTTGGTTGTGCTTGGGAAAATGTGGTGAAACAACATCGGGGCGTAGGCTACCAATCGTTATAGACAGGACGCACCGGCTTGTGTTCATCAAGCTGGACTTTCTCTTCCTCATCTTTCATCGCCTGCAAAAGAAGGGCGGCCTGTTTTGGAGTCATCTCGCCCTTCTTTTCGGCCGCTTCCTCGGCCGCGGCAGCAGCGGCTTTTTGCTCGTCTTTCGGTTTCTCTTCCCCCGCGCCTTTCACTTCGCCGGTTGGCGGTTTGTTGGGCGAGCCGGCGGGTGACGGGCTCGGTTGTGCGCCGTTTGACCCATTCGGATTTCCCTCGCCCGGCGTCGGGGTGGGGCTTTCACCTTCACCCGGAGAAGGCGAAGGCGCTCCTCCTTCGCTTGGAGTGGGCGAAGCGCCGGACTGGTCGCCGGGGGAAGGCGTGGGGCTCGGCGTGGGTGTCTCTCTCGCGCCTTGATTTTCGCCTGGCGTTGGGCTGGGCGTGGCGGTTTCACCGGGCGTCGGGCTGGGCGTCGCGCTTTGGCCAGGCGTGGGACTGGTCGGCGGCGTCGGTGTGGGGCTGGACGACTGCTGGCCGCCTTCCGATTTCTGGCCCTGGCCCTGTCCGTTGCCCGGGTTGTTTTGCGACTGCTTCTGCTGGTCGTTCTTCTGCTGGTCCTTGTTCTGATCGTTCTTCTGCTGATCCTTCTTTTGGTCTTTGTTAGGCGAAGGCGACGGAGTCGGCGTCGGGGGTGGCTTTTGCTGTTTTTTCTTCAGCTGTTCGATCTTCTTTTTGACGAACTCGTAGTTATCCTTCGCGTTCTTGTTTTGCGGTTCGGACTTGAGCGTTTCCTGGTAATGCTGGAGCGCTTCCTCCCAGTTCTTGAGCTTCTGGTCGTCGCCCTTTTCCGCTTCGCCACGCTGGTAAAGAGTGTTCCCGAGGTTGTAATGGCTCTCCGCCTGCAGGTGCGGATTTTTCGAGAGCAGCGCCTGGCTGAAGGATTGCAGCGCCTTGTTGTAATCCTTCATTTTGTAGGCGGCGGCGCCGGCGTCGAACTGGATCCGATCGCTCTGCCGCGTGCCCGGATTTTCCTGCAGCGTCTGTTGGAAATGATCGTAAGCCTCGGGGAATTTCTGTTCCTGGTAGAGCTGGAGCCCGGGCGAAGCGGCCTGCGTCTGCTGAATCGCCAGGAGCAAAAGAACCGCCGCAACCGCGCTGGAGGGACGCCCGCCGTGGCCTCGGAGTTTCCGCGCCGGAGACGGGCCGGCAACCGTCCCTCCATTGCCCGAGGCGCGTTTGCGCTGGCGATCGTTGAGCAGCAACGCGAGCGCAAAAAAGAAAATCGCCGCGGCCAGCGGCCATTCGTAACGCTCGATCGGCTTGCGCGAGAGCCGGGCGTTGATGTCAGCCACGGTCATCCTGGCCAGTCCCTCGTTAAAGAGCTGCTTCATGGTGCGCGGACCGGTTTCGAGATGGAGATAAAACCCGTCGGCCGCCTGCGCGACCTCGCGCAGCCGCGTCTCGTCCAGCTTCGATTTCACCACCTGGCCTTTGGCGTCCTTCACGAAAGCGGTCCCGCCATTCTGACCGTCGATCGGGATCAACGACCCGGCCGGCGTCCCGACGCCCACGGTGAAGATGCGCACGCCCGCTTCGCCCGCCGCCCTGGCCGCCTGCACCGCGTCCCCGCTCAGCTCTTCGCCATCGGTGAAAATGATAAGGGCGCGATTGCCGGTGGCGGATTTGCCGAAGGTGCGAGTGGCGAGCTGGATGGCGCCGGAAATATTGGTCCCGCCCTCGGGGATGGTCTTGGTGTCGAGATCGTTGATCGAGTCGACGGCGGCGTCGTAGTCGATCGTGAGAGGAGCCTGCAGAAAGGCGCGCCCGGCAAACGCGATCAGGCCGACCCGGTCGCCCTGGAGCTCGTTGATCAAATCCTGCGTGGCTAATTTCACCCGCTCGAGCCGATTTGGCTGGACGTCGTTTGAGAGCATGCTGCGCGAGACATCGACCGCCAGGAGCAGGTCGAGCCCCTTACGTTTCACCTCGTCGTAGGCATAGCCCCAGCGCGGCCGGGCCAGGCTCACGATTACCAGCCCGAGCACGAGCAGGAGGAGGATGAAACGGAAGATGCGCCGGCCGCGATTGACCGTCCCGGCCAGTTGCGGCAGGAGCCGGGCGGCGACGAAAAACGTCAATCGCTCGGCCCCGCGCTGCTCCGCCCGGGCGAAGAAAAATGCCAGGACTGGGAGCAGGAGGAGGCACCAGAGCCAGATGGGATTTCCGAAAGTCATAGGTTAGCGCAAGCTTCCAGCTTGCTCGTGGCGGGATCTGCGAGCTGGCCGCTCGCGCTACGTCGCGGCCTCCTCATGGCAGCTTCTTCCACAGGGTTTGCGAGAGGAGCAACTCGGCGATGAGCAGCCCCGCGCCCGCCATCAGGCAGAGCGGAAACAGGTCGCGGTATTGCTGGTATTTTTTCACCGAGACGGTCGATTTCTCCATCTTGTCGATGTCGGCGTAAATGCTCTCGAGCGAGTCGGTGTCGGTCGCGCGGAAGAACTGGCCGCCGGCGATCTTGGCCACTTCCTTCAGGCCGGCTTCGTTGAATTCGACCCGCTGATTGCGATACATGACGTTGCCCATGACGTCGGTGACCGGTTTACCGTTGGAAGGATCGAAGACCGGCACCGGGGCCACGCCGTTGATTCCAGCGCCGATAGCGAAGAGACGAATCCCAAGCGCCTTGATCGCTTCCGCGGCGGTGTTGGGCGGAATTTTGCCGGCGTTATTCTCGCCGTCGGTCAGGAGGACGATGGCGCGGCTTTTCGATTGCTTGTCGTTCAGGCGATTGGCGGCCGAGGCCATGGCGGAACCGATCGCGGTCCCATCCTCGACCAGCCCGATCCGGACCCGCTCCAGGTTTTGCAAAAGCCAGTCGTGATCGAGCGTGAGCGGACTCACGACATAAGGACGGCCAGCGAAGGCGATGATCCCGATCCGGTCGTTAGGCCGGCCCTCGATGAACTTGCGCGTCACTTCGCGGATGGCGTCGATCCGGGTGGCGGAGTCGCCGCCGACGGTGAAATCCTTGGTCAGCATGGAGCCGGAAACGTCGAGCACGACCATGATGTCGATCCCGCTCGCTTCCACTTCGGTCAGGCTCTTCCCGAGCTGCGGGCGAGCGAGGGCGAAGATGAAAATGGCCAGGGCGAGATAGAGCTGTCCGAGGAGGATGCGGCCCGCGCGCGAGCTGCTCCGTTTGCCGAGCGCGCGCAGGGTGGCGGTGGAGGAGAAAACCAGCGCGGCGGCCGCGCCGCGTTGCCCGCGCAGCCACATCAGCAGCGGCACGAGGAGGAGGAGCAGGAGCATCCAGGGATGGGCAAAGGAAAAGCCCCAGGGCGAGTTGGGCGACCAGAAATCAGGCAGGTGCAAGCGCGCCTCCTTTCACAAACCGATCCGCCTCGCTCAGGAGCAGTCGGCTGTCTTCCCTGGTCGCGTCGTAGCGGGCAAACTTGATCAGGTCGCAGCGGTTGAGGAAGTCGCCCAGGAGCGTCTGTTCCTCGGGCGAAAAAGTCGCGTTGGCCGCGAGGGCGTTGAGAAATTCGACCGAGGTCTGGCGGGTGACCGGCAACTGATATTGCTCAGTGACATAGCGGCGCAGGATATCGGAAACCCGGATGCTGAACTGGTAGGGGGTCAATTTATCGATCTCCGTCTCGACCCGGGCCAGTAGATCGAGGGCGCGCTGCCGCGGCGTCTTCACCGCCACCGGCCGGTTGCGCCAGCGCTTGATCAGCCAAATGGTCAGACCAATGAGCAAAAGGAGCGCGGCCACCCCGCAGAAGACCATCCAGGGCTTGAGGATGAAATAATCCACCGGTCCGCTGATGTCGTGAAACTCCTGGGCCAGAAAAAGGTGCATGCGTTTTGCCTAACGACGCGCCATCCGCCGCTCGCGCTGCTTGAAGAATGCGCGCAGAGCCGGCAGGTAATCGTCGTTCGTCCGGAGCGAGATGGTGTCGATGTTGTTGCGCCGCAGGGTGTGCAGGGTCTCGGCTAGTTGAGCCCGGGCCGCTTCCGCAAAACGGGTGCGGACGCGACGGTCGCTGGTATTGATCTCAATCTGCTCGCCCGTCTCGGCGTCTTCCAAGGTGATCAGGCCAACGTCAGGCAGCGTCGCCTCCCGTTCGTCATCGATCCGGATGGCAACGAAATCGTGCCGCCGGCTGGTGATGGTGAGGGCGCGGGAAAAATCCTCCGTTTGAAAATCGGAGATGAAGAACACGACCGAGCGCCGGGTCACGACGTGGTTCAGGTAATCGAGGGCCAGGCTCGGCGCGGTGCCGCGGCCTTGCGGCTCAAAGAAGAGAATCTCGCGGATGACGCGCAAAGTGTGGGAGCGCCCTTTCTTGGGCGGGATGAAAAGCTCGACCTGATCGGAGAAAAGGATGAGGCCGACCTTGTCGTTGTTGCGAATGGCGCTGAAGGCGAGGAGGCAGGCGACTTCGGCGGCCAGCTCACGTTTGGAAAGGGCGACGCTGCCGAAGTTGCCCGAGGCGCTCACGTCGACCACCAGCATGACGGTCAGCTCGCGTTCCTCGGTGAATTTTTTTACGAAAGCGGTCCCGAGACGCGCGGTCACGTTCCAATCGATGGCGCGAATCTCGTCTCCCGGCTGGTACTCGCGCACGTCCTCGAAATTCATCCCGCGGCCCTTGAAGACACTGTGGTAATCGCCGGCAAAAGCGGATTGGACCAGGCCTTTGGTCTTGATCTCGAGGGCGCGGATCTTCTTCAAGATCTCGGCCGGTGTTTGGTGCGGTTCGTTCATCTCGCGGCTGGAACTGGGCGAGCGGAAGCTTTCCCTCCGCAGCAGGCTGCTTCCGCAGGTCCGGGTTGTAGGCCGAGGCGGCTCACGGGACGGGCAACCCCGCGAAGATGCGATCGATTACCGTCTCGCTGGTGATGCTTTCCGCTTCCGCTTCGTAGCTCACGATGACGCGATGCCGCAGCACGTCGGGGCCGATGCTCTTGATGTCCTGCGGCGTGACATAGCCACGGCCGTTGAGGAAAGCGTAGGCCCGCGCCGCGAGAGCGAGATAAATGGTGGCGCGCGGTGAAGCGCCGTAGCGGATGAGGCCGTCGAGTTCGAGCCGATAACTGGCCGGCTCCCGGGTCGCCCAGACCACGTCGACGATGTAATCTTTCACCCGGTCGTCGATGTAAATTTCGTTCACCAGCCCGCGAGCGGCGATGATTTGATCGGGCGCGACGACCGCCTCGACGCGCAGATCGGGCGCGGAGGTGGCCATGAGATCGAGGATGCGCCGCTCTTCCGCCTTGGCCGGGTAGCCGACGTTGAGCTTGAGCATGAAACGGTCGAGCTGGGCTTCCGGCAGCTGGTAGGTGCCTTCCTGCTCGAGCGGGTTTTCCGTCGCCAGGACGAGAAACGGATCAGCCAGCGGATAGGTCTTGTCCCCGATCGTGACCTGGCGTTCCTGCATCGCCTCGAGCAGCGCGCTCTGCACTTTGGCCGGGGCGCGATTGATTTCATCGGCCAGGATCAGGTTAGAAAAAATCGGCCCGAGCTTGGTCGTGAACTCTCCGCTGCGCGGGTTGTAGATGAGGGTGCCGATCAAGTCGGCCGGCAGCAGATCAGGGGTAAACTGCAAACGTTGGAAGCCGGTCTGGATACAATTGGCCAAGGTCTTGACGGTGAGTGTTTTAGCCAGGCCGGGAACGCCTTCGAGCAGGATGTGTCCGTTGGCGAGCAAGCCGACCAAGAGGCGATCGACCAGGTATTTCTGACCGATAACGACGTGCCCGACCTGTTGCCGCAGCGGCTCGATCCATTGACCCAGCTCCTGCACTTGCTGGGTGATTTCCTGGGTTGATCTCATAGGCATGGTGAGACAAACCCGCACGAAATGCGTTCGAAGAAAACCACTCTCTTGCCTCGCGGAGTCGGGTTTCATTCCCTGCCGGCGCGGAAAAAATCTCGAGAGAAGCGAAGTTTTTCCGAACTTTGACCAAAAATTTCCGTAGAACCTTGTAACCATGCCCGCGTTCCGTCCTCAACCCCCGGTGGTCGCGCGAGGTCAGGGCTCAGAGGCGGTGGCTAGGAAGTCCATCGGCGGCGGCTATCTCCTCGAGAATAAAAGGCGGCTTTCTCCCCAGCGCCCGGCTCGGTCCCCTTCGCCCCGGACCGGCCGGCGGCGGGGGAGGGGCCGGTCGGCGGCAGGATTGGGCCGCATATTGTGCTTGAGCCGGGAGCGGTTTTCCCAGAGCATCGGTGCAAATGTCCCCGGACACGACGACCGACGGAGGAGGCACGAGCGGCCGTTTCGCCACGACCCGCTGGAGCCTCATTCTGGCTTCGATCGAGGGAGGGACGGAGGAGAAGAAAGCGCGGGAAGCCTTGGCGCAACTTTGTCGGATCTATTGGCGGCCGATTCACGCCTTTGTCTTGCGCAATCATTTCACACCCGAAGATGCGCAGGACATGACCCAGGAGTTCTTTCTCATGGTGCTCAAGAGTGATCTTTTCCAGCGCGCCGATCCGGAACGGGGCCGGCTGCGTTCGCTCCTGCTCAAGTCGCTGCAGCGTTTCCTGATCGACCATAACGACAGGTCCCGCGCCTTGAAGCGCGGGGGCGGCGTGGCGGAGGTCATTTCCTGGGATGACTGGATGGCCGAGGCGCCTTCGCAGCTCTCCATTCCGGCCGATGTCGTCTCAAGCTGGCCGGCGGAGCGACTCTTTGATGTGCGCTGGGCGGCGACGGTGGCGGAGCGCGCCCTGCATCGGCTCCGGGAGGAATGCGAAAAGCGCGGGCGCCGCCGGGTCTTCGACATCCTGAGCCCATGCCTCACCTCCGAACGCGATGATGTTTCTTACGAGCGTCTGACCCGTGAGCTGGGCCTGGAAGTGGCAGAAACCAAGGGGCTCCTGCACCGGCTCCGGCAACGCTATCGCCAACTGCTCCGGGCCGAGATCGCAGTGACGGTCGAGAGCCTGGCGGAGGTGGAGGAAGAATTGCGCTACCTCGTCGCCGCGCTCTCCGCCGGCGGCGAACAAGGTCTGGCCGGTGGCCCCACCGGAGAACAGAAATGAACCTTTATGGGTTGACCGACGCACCGGCCACCTGCTTCACCTCGGCCCCGAAATGCCCCCAGTGCCATACGGTCTCCCGTGTCGCACAGGGCCTTTGCCTTTCCTGCCTGCTCAACACCGGGGCAGACCTGGATGATAACCTGAGCCCGGAGGAATTTGCCGCCGCGCTCGATGGGGTGGCCGTGCCCGACACGCACTGGCGGCTGGGGAATTACGAGATCCTGGGCGAGATCGGCCGCGGCGGCATGGGGGTGATCTATCGCGCCCGGCAGAGGCATTCGCGCCGCATCGTGGCCTTGAAGCGCGTGCTGAGTTATCACGCAGATTCGCCCGACACCCTGGTCCGGTTCCGGCGCGAGGCGGAAGCTGCCGCCAGTCTGGATCATCCCAATATTCTGCCGATCTACGAAGTAGGGGAGAGTGAGGAAGGCGTTCCCTATTTCAGCATGAAATTCGCTCCGGGCGGCAGTTTGCAGGACCTGGCGCCGGCGCTGCGGGACGACCCGCGTGAAGTGGTGCGATTGGTCGCCAAAGCGACTCGGGCGGTGCAATACGCCCACCAGCAGGGCATTTTGCATCGCGATCTGAAACCAGGGAACATCCTGCTCGATGGGCGGGGCGATCCCCTGGTGAGCGACTTTGGTCTGGCCAAATGGCTCGACACCTCCAGCAACCTGACCCGCACCCTGACCATTTTTGGCACCCCGGGTTACATCGCCCCCGAGCAGGCCGAAGGCCCGGCCGCCAACCTCACTCCTTCCGCCGATATCTACAGCCTCGGCGCGATCCTTTTTGACCTCCTCACCGGGCGACCGCCATTCCTGGGCGAACATGCCCTCGCCGTCATCCGCCAGGCTGCGGACAGGCCCGCGCCCAAGCTGCGTTCGTTAGTCAGAGGAGCGGACAAGGATCTCGAGACGATCTGCGAGCGCTGCCTGGAACGGGAGCCGGCGGCCCGCTATCGCTCCGCGGGCGATCTGGCGCAGGACTTGGAGCATTTCCTCGAAGGTCGATCCATCGTGGCGCGGCCGGTGCTCTTCCCGGTGCGCAGCTGGCGCTGGGTCAAACGCAACCGCAGCCTGGCCGGCAGCATCGCGGCCTGTCTTCTCCTCGCGCTCCTGGCGATTGGCCGGCAGTTACAGAGCGGCCGGCTCAGCGCGACGGTGCACGAGCAAGCTCTGGCCGCCCACTCGGTGGCCGTTTTGCCCTTTCTTGATCTCGACACCGTCGACCCAGACGATGGCTTTACGCAGGAGGTGGCGAATTTCCTCCAGGCCCATCTTCCTCAGCAAGGCCCAGCCCGGGTGACCAGGGTGGCGGCAGGCGATCGCTATTGGGCCGATACGGTCAACCCGGAAGACATCAAGGAAGCCAACCGCACCAGCAACGCGCGCACCGTCCTCACCGGCAGCCGGCGGATGGTCGACGGGAAATGGCGCGTCTCGCTGCGTCTGGCCAGTGCCGCGACCGGTGACCCGCTGCTGGCGGAATCGATTCTGATCGATCCGGCTCAGCCTGGCCAGTCGCTCCAGCTCTTACTCAAGCCTATCTACGACATTCTGACCGAGAAGGATTGGGCCGGCAGCACCATTCGCAGCCGCGATCCCGGGATGCGGAATCCGACCGCTCGGGAATACATTGTCTCGGGACGCCAGCTCATGTTTCGTGATTCAGTGGAGGATCTTGATCGCTCCATGCGTCTGCTCGAGAGAGCGATTCAGCTCGAGCCGCGTTCCGCCCTGGCGCACGCTTATCTGGCCGCCACAGCCAGTGGACGGATGCATTTTTCCTGGGACACCCAACTCCTGGAGCGGGCTGAAGCCGAAGCCAAAGAAGCTCTCACCCTGGAGCCGCGGCTGGCCGAAGGTCATCGCGCTCTGGCCGGCGTTTATTTCCAAACCGGGAACTATGACGGTGCCTTGGAGGAACAGTTACGCGCGATCGAGACCGGTGGACCGGAAGAGTTAGTGGCCGGTTTCCTCGGCATGACCTATGGCAGGCTGGGTCAGCCGGCCCGAGCGCTCGGGTGGCTGGAGATGGCTCGCCATTGGGCCAGCCGTCCCGGCGACTACGATGTGCTGATCGGCGATCGCTGGACCGACCTGGGCGATGACGAGCGGGCCGAGGCCGCCTACGAACGCTCGAGGGCTCTCCGGCCGGAGAGTTCGGAAGGCTGGATCGGCCTTTGTCATCTGCGCCTGCTCCAGGGCAGAAACGCGGAGGCGAGGGAGCTTTGCCGGCAAAACCGCGAGGCGGCCCTGCGCGATAAACCCTCCGATATCGCTCCCGACCAGATGGCAGCTCAGATTGAGTTCTTTGCCCGTAACTACGCCGAGGCCGAACCTATCTATCGCAGCCTGGCCCGCCGCGACCAAAGTGATGGCTCCGGTTTTTATGGCTCAGTCTCTTATGCTTCGGCTCTCGGCTGCCTCGTTCAGTTATCGGGGGATAAAGCCAGAGGTCTCGAGCTCCTCGAGAAAGCTCGACAGGAGGAAGATTCTTCGCCCGCCGGCCCGGGCACTGGTCAGGCCCTTTACCGGCTGGCGGCCATCGAGGCTTCCATGGGCCACGCCACCGCCGCTCTGGTGCGCCTCGAAGCCGCCGTCGCCGCTGGCTGGAGCGACACCCGTTCGCCGCGTCTCGATCCCCGCTTCGACCGTATCTCTCACGAACCGCGCTTCGTGCAGATAATGGAGCGGCTCGCGCTTCGACTGCAGGAGATGCGAGGACAGGCTAGTCGATCGCTGGCCCCGGAGAGCGAACTGAATCACCAGCCTAACAAATCTAACACCTATGAGTAACGGAGTTTCTGATTGGAGCGATCTTGATAAAAAGCGGGCCGCCATTCTGCGCGTCCTGCGTTACATCGTCGCGCACCCGGAGGCCGGGCAAGCCGCCCTTAATAACGACGCCGCTGCCCGCGCCCTTTTTGAAGATCCCCAGATTGGCAACATCACGGTGCCGGCCAACGCCAGAGTTGTGATGCTGCCCGCTGGAGAAGAAGCGCTGAACCAGGGCGGCTCCGTCATCATCGAACTTCCCTCTGGCACCAATGCCAACCCAACTGACGCCGATCTTCTGGCTCAAATCCTGGGCACCTATAAGTATTGGTAACTTCCTTCCCGCGGTCGTTTATTAAACGGATTCGGTAAAGCGGACCAACGCGTTCATCGATTGCAGCGTGTAAGGGGTTTCTGAACGGCCGAGGATAAAGGTCGGTGGCTGCCAGGAGCGCCCGGCGTTCCAGATCGAATCGGAGTCCGCGCGCAGGAGTTGAGAAAAAGTTTCGGCCACGATGCGCCCGCCCGCGGTTCCCAGCTTCTGCACCAGGTGCCGGCCGTCGGGTTCCGGCTCGTAGATTCCCTCCACCGCCGCCTCGCGCAGCAGGTAATACCACAGCGGCGTCCGCTCATGAAAGCCACTATCCCGGAAAAAGGCATCTTCTTCAGGCGATGGCGCGATAAGGTTGGGCGCTAACTCGGGAAATCCGAAGCGGCGCCCAAGATCCTGCCCGCTCGGCAGGCGGACGCGCGAGCCGCGCTTAAGGGTCATCTCCGGCAAAGGCGCTCCCAAAGGCCCGGCCGGAGCGGGGGCCAGCGCCGGCAGGTCATAAAGGGCCGAGGTAATATAAGTGTCGATACTCTCACCGCGATTAACGGTGGCGTTACCGCCGGTGAAGAAGCGAGGCCAGGAGACGACATAATTAGCCGGCAGCTGTCGCTTAATGCCGCCGCCGCGCTGGGTCATCCGGACCAGTTCCGCCGCCGGCACTACTCGCACCGCCGGATTAAGAAAGTAATCCGGCCGCACCAGAGCATGGCCATAGCGGAAGGCGGCCAGGGTGAACTCGACCGGGAGCGCAGCGGGCGCGTCAGTCGGTGTGTAACTCCGTGCAAAAAGATGGAACTCACCTTGTGAGATTGCGCGCAGAGTTTTTCGCTGCACCAGCAGGGGCAGAAAGTCATGCCAGATGATCCATTGATAATGCCAGACGACAAAGCGTCGTGCCTGCTCGAGCAGACTGGCCCCGACTGGGCCGACGGAAAGCTCCGGTTGTTCTTCCAGAAGATCACAGACCCGGTTATGGAACTTAGCCAGCAGGACATGAATCTGTGCGACGATCAGGTTGTCATCGCTTCGGGAATCGATCAGTAATGGCTCGCCGTCGGCCTCTCTTGGCAGATCATTGGCCGTAGCCGCCATGCCGGCTACTGACTCAGTCATCCCAAGCTTGAGACGGTGATCTGAGTCATAGAGAAAGGGCGTTTCCTCGGGCGAGAGGCCGTAGAGTAATTCGAGATCGAGACGCGGGGTGCGATAGTTACAGGTGTGAGCCACATCAGGATGCGCCTCGGCCAGGGGATCAAGATCGCGGCTGATATCGTGAGCGATGAACTGGGCCAGATAAACATAGCCGGAACGCATGACCTGGTCGCGCGGCATGCTGCCGGCACGGCGGGCGCGTTTGGCTTCATCGTCCCGCATGAGAGCCGAGAGGATAGCGAGATCTCGTTCGTCGTGAGGGGGCCAATCGCCGCCGACGGCGGGGCAGAGGCGGCTGTAACAGCGAGCGGGAACTGCGGGCACTGGGGGCGAGGTTAGGCGGACGATCGGTGGGCGAGCAATCACATTTCAGTGCTGCCGCCTAACGAAGGCGAGCCGGCTGGGAGTTGTCGCTGGGCAACAAAACAGGCGGGACGCCGCAGCATCCCGCCTGTCGCAATTCTTATGGCCTGAAGTTACTTCTGGGCCGCCGCATCGCGGAGCGAGCGGATCTTGTCGTGAGAGGCTTTGACCTCGGCCGATTGCCGGGTCACGATTTCCTTGATCGGGGCTGGCAGATCCTTCTCCAGCGCGTCTTTGTAGGCAGCGACGGCGGAATCTTCACCACGCTCGGCTTCGGCTAGGATGGCGTGACGATCGCGATTGGTGACCGCGCTTTTCACATTGATCCAGGCGCGATGCATGGAACCGCTCACGCTGCTCGAATCTTCCGGGTCAGGTTCGCCCAGCTTCACGACTTCGCTTTGCAGCTCCCCGGCAAACTTGGAACGTTGCAGCGAAAGGGAATCAAAGATGGTCTTGAGTTGCGGATCATCCACCCCGCCAGCCGATTGCTTGAATCCTTCCTGGCCGTCCTTCAGCGTTTCGATCAGATTGTTCAGTGTTGAGATAATTTCTTTCTGTTGGCTCATGCAGTTGAATCGAGTTGAGCCTGCTCTTTGCGTCCCCGCCGGGCCGGAAAATCGGGTCGCGGTTTGCCCGGCTCGTGCCGCTGCCGTAGCGTAGAGCATGAATGACAAAGTAGACGGTAAGGATTTGACCAAGGTCGCTCCCCGGAGCCCGAAGACAGAGATCGACGGTTATTTGATTCTCGGGCGCACGCTCGATAAGTGCCGCGCTCTCATCGCCGGCAACATCGGCGAATATCATTTCGATTGTCCGCTCGATAACATGCTTTTTGGCTGGAAGGGAATCAAAGGCGACGACTTCAAGGCCGAGGTGGAAAAGGGCGCGAGCGATGCGGAGATGGCTCAGTGGGTTGACCGTCACGGCACCTCCAAGTCGGACGACGAGAAAGCCGCCTGGCGCAAGGAAATGCTGGCTTCGACCATGCACGGCGACCCGGAGAAGGGCGAATGGTACGACGAGCAGGTGCGCTCGGTCGGGCTCGACCCGGCCACGACTCCGCTCTTCGATTGGCTGGAGAAAGACGACGAAGTGAGCCATAAAGCCACGGCCTGATCCACCTTGCCACGGGAGAAATAGCGACGGCTCCGGCGACGGGGCCGTTTTGCTTTCCAGTTACGTTTCTCAAAAGTACGAAGCCGCTCCGATCGGCAAACACCTTATGGCCATCGCTTTAAAACCACAGCACCTCAACCGTTACCGCCAGATCGCCTGGATTTTCATGAAGTACGGTCGCTCCGATCTGGTGAAATCGAGCGGCCTGAGCGAGGCGCTGGAGGCGGAGCAGCGGGTCGCGCCGGCCGAGGCGGCGAAGGCGAACGAGCTGGCCGACGATCTGGAGAAGCTCGGCCCGACTTTCGTCAAGCTGGGCCAGCTTCTTTCCACCCGGGTGGAGCTATTGCCGGCGGCCTATCTCGAGGCGCTCTCTCGTTTGCAGGATAAGGTCGAGCCTTTCGGCTTCGCTCAGGTCGAGAAGATCGTCAGCTCGGAGCTCGGGGTGCGAATGTCGAAGGCGTTTGCCGACTTCGAAAGCGAGCCCATGGCTGCGGCGTCGTTAGGTCAAGTCCATCGTGCGACGCTGCGCGACGGGCGGCCGGTCGCGGTCAAGGTGCAGCGGCCCGCCATCCGCGAGCAGATGGTCGAGGACCTCGATGCCCTGGAGGATATCGCGGAGTTTCTCGACGCCCACACCGAGATGGGGAAACGCTACGAGTTTGGGCAGATGCTGGACCAATTCCGCAAGAGCCTGCTGCAGGAACTCGATTATCGCCAGGAAGCCGGCAATCTCACCACCATCCGGGCCGACCTGGAGAAATTCGACCACATCATTATCCCGGCCCCGATCGATCACTACTGCACCTCCCGGATGCTGACGATGGAGTTCGTCCCCGGGAAAAAGATCACCGACCTGAGCCCGCTGGCCCGGATGGACTTCGACGGCGCCGCTCTGGCAGAAGAACTCTTCCGCGCCTATCTCGAGCAGATCCTGGTCAGCGGCTTTTTCCACGCCGATCCGCACCCGGGAAATGTCTTCATCACGGCTGACTACCGGATCGCCTTGCTCGACCTCGGCATGGTCGGGCGGATCATGCCGCGGCTGCAGGAAAGCCTGCTGCAATTACTCATGGCCATCTCCGAAGGACAGGGCGAGGAAGCGGCCAACATCGCGATCAAGATCGGAGAGAAAAAGGACGACTTCGACAGCAAAGTCTTCACCCGGCGCATCTCTGAGATCGTCGCCTTGCAGAAAACGGCCACGGTCGAGCAGATGCAGGTCGGCCGCCTGGTCCTGCAAGTCACCCAGACTTCGGCCGAAAGCGGCATCCGCGTTCCACCTGAGCTGACCATGCTGGGTAAGACATTGCTCAACCTCGACCAGGTCGGCCGCGCGATTGAGCCTTATTTCGATCCGAACGCCTCCATCCGCCGCAACGCCGCCGAGATCATGCAGCAGCGCCTGGTCAAGAGCCTCTCGCCCGGCAACCTCTTCAGCGGGGTGCTGGAGTTAAAGGATCTCATCCAGCGGCTGCCGGCGCGCCTGAACAAGTTGATCGACTCCGTGGCGAACAATGAATTCAAGGTCCAGGTCGACGCGATCGACGAGCAAACCTTGATCGACGGCTTCCAGAAAGTGGCGAACCGCATCACCGTCGGGCTCATTCTGGCTGCGCTCATCGTCGGCGCCGCCATGCTCATGCGGGTCGAGACCAGTTTCCGCATCTGGGGTTATCCCGGCCTCGCCATCATCCTCTTCCTGCTCGCGGCCGGGGGCGGCATCGCCTTGCTCATCAATATCCTCTTCTACGATAAACCGGGACGTTCCTGAGCGAGCCCGACCGGGCTCATGCTTCCGCGCCGCCAAAGACTCCTCGCCAGCCGGACTGCGATTGTATATTCGTCGCCTGGTGAAGACTGCACTTTTTCTTCTGCTCGCGCTGGGTCTTGGCTGCCAGTCCTCGTTAGGCGCGGAGACCAGGCGCCTGCTCAAAGCGGAGGATTTTGCCGCCCTTCGCGATGTCGATGAGCCGAATCTCTCTCCCGATGGGCAGCGCCTGGTCTACGTCCTCGGCACGGTCGATCTAAAGAAGGACAAACAGCCGAAGAATCTCTGGCTGGCCAAGGCGGACGGCTCCGAAAATCGCGCCCTCACTTTTGGTGAAACCCAACAGAGTCACCCGCGCTGGAGCCCGGACGGCAAGTGGATCGCTTTCCTTTCCAGCCGCCAGGATGAGCACGATAACGACCAGCTCTGGCTTTTGCCGAGCACCGGTGGCGAGGCGGAACAACTGACCCATGAGAAAGGCAGCGTGGACGATTTCGCCTGGGCGCCTGACTCGCAGCGGCTCGTCCTCGTGGTCCACGATCCCGATCCGCGCCAGCCGGAGGAAAAGGAGAAAGAGAAGAAGACCGTCCCGCCGATCGTGATCGACCGCTTCCAATTCAAGCAGGACATCGCGGGTTATCTCACTGACCGCTGGTCGCACCTCAAATTGCTCGAGCTGGCCAGCCGCAAGCTCGATCCCCTGACCAGCGGAGCGCACGACGACGGCCTGCCCGCCTGGTCGCCTAACGGAAAGCAAATCGCCTTCGTCAGCAAACGCGGTCAGGATCCGGATCGCACGGAGAATTGGGATGTTTACCTGATCGAACCGAAGCCGGGCGCGCGGGAACGACAGCTCACCACCAGCCCGCAAGCTGATGCGCATCCCGATTGGGAGAGCGCGCCGGCCTGGTCGCCCGACAGCCAGTGGATCGCTTATCTCCACGGCGGTGACCCGAGGAAGATTGCCTACGCCACCCATTCCCTCGCCATTATCCCCGCCGCCGGTGGGCCGGCGAAATATCTGACCCAGGAGAGCGATCGTAATGTGGTCCAGCCGCATTGGGATCCGCGCGGCCACGCCATCACCTTCCTTCTCGAAAATGATGGCACCCAGACCCTCGATCAGGTGGTGGAAGTGGATGGCACCTGGAGGCGCGATAGTTCTCCCGCGCCCATCTTCGGCGGCCGCCGCAGTGTTACGGCCTACAGTGTGAGTGACGATGGCCTGCTGGTGGCGCGCATCAGCACTCCGGATCGCCCCTACGAGATCTACCGCTCCGCCGGCTCGGGATTGCTTCCACTCACGAAACAAAACGACGCCTTCCTCAGTCAAGTGCAGCTGGGCAAGGTGGAGGAGACGAAATTCCAGAGCCCCGACGGCACCGAAGTGCATGGTTTTCTGGTGCATCCGCCTAACGAGAAGCCGGGCGAGAAAATGCCGGGCATTCTCCGTCCGCACGGCGGCCCGCAATCACAATACGCCTGCGAGTTCGACTTCGAGAAGCAGCTCTTCGCGGCCCAGGGCTATCTCGTGGTCCTGCCCAATCCCCGCGGCTCCACCGGCCGCGGGACCAGCTACGCCATGGGAATCTATGCCTCCTGGGGCAGCGCGGACGTGCAGGACGATCTGGCTGCGGTCGATGACGCGATCAGGCGCGGGCTGGCCGATCCTGCTCGACTCGGAGTCGGCGGGTGGAGTTATGGCGGGATGTCGACCAACTACCTCATCGCCTCCACTACTCGCTTCAAGGCGGCGGTGAGCGGGGCTTCTATCTCTAACATTATGGCCGGCTACGGGACCGACCAATACATTCGCGACTATGAGTATGAGCTCGGCTCGCCCTGGGCGCACCCCGAAGCCTGGGCCAAAGTTTCCTATCCTTTTCTGCACGCCGATCGGATCAAGACGCCGACCCTTTTCCTTTGTGGGGAGAGCGACTACAACGTCCCGCTGCTCAACAGCGAGCAAATGTTTCAAGCCCTGCGCACGCTCGGCGTGCCGGCGCAGCTGGTCATCTACCCCGGGCAGTTCCACGGGATCAGAAAACCGAGTTACATTCTCGATCGCTACCAGCGTTATCTCGGGTGGTTTGGTAAGTATGTGAAGTAGGCGGTGGGCGCGGCGCTGCCTCCTTGTCTTTGCACCCTCGACCATGAATGCCGAACAGACTCGCCTGGAGCAAAATAACCGGCACGATGAGCGCTGGTCCCTCTGGGGACCTTACCTGAGCGAGCGGCAATGGGGCACGGTGCGGGAGGATTACAGCGCGGATGGCGATGCCTGGAGTTATTTCCCGCACGACCACGCCCGTTCCCGCGCCTACCGCTGGGGCGAGGATGGAATCGGCGGCATCTCCGACTATAAGCAGCGGCTTTGTTTCGCCTTTGCCTTCTGGAATGGACGCGACCCAATCCTGAAGGAGCGGCTCTTTGGCCTCACGGGCCCGCAAGGCAATCACGGCGAGGATGTGAAGGAAGTTTATTTCTTTGAAGATAGCACCCCGACTCACTCTTACATGCGGATGACCTATCGCTACCCGCAGCAGGCTTATCCTTATGAAGAGTTAGTAAGTGCCAATGCCGGCCGTTCCCGCGCAGAGCCGGAGTTTGAGCTCTGGGATACCGGTGTTCTGTCGGAAAATCGTTTCTTCGATATCACAATCGAATATGCCAAGAGCAGCATGACGGACCTGCTCATCCGAGCCACCGTGACGAACCGAGGGCCGGCCGCGGCGCAGATGCACCTCCTGCCCACGCTCTGGTTTCGTAACACCTGGAGCTGGGGGCGCGATGCGCGCCGGCCGAATCTGCGGGTGGGGCGAAATCATTCCGATGCCCTCGCGGTTATCGAAGCCAGTCACCATAGTCTTGGAGAGTATGAACTGCTGGCCGAGGGCGCGGCTCGGCTGCTCTTCACCGAAAACGAGACCAACCAGGAGCGCCTTTATGGTGTGCCGACTACTTTCCCCTATCTAAAGGATGCCTTTCATGAAGCGATCGTTAGGCAAAACCAGACGGCAGTGAGTCCCGAGCGAATGGGCACGAAGGCGGCCGCGGTTTATGAGATGACCCTGGCGCCGGGTGAAACACGGAGGATCCGCCTGCGCCTGCAGCAGATCCCCGGAAGCACTGGGGAGCCGGGCGCAGGCGAGGGAGAAGCGAGGGCGGGAGCCTTTGAGAGATTTGACCAGATTTTGGCGCAGCGGCGGGAGGAGGCGGATGAGTTTTACCGGGCGCTGGCGCCGGGTTGTCTGAGCCCGGAACATTGCGAGATTCAACGCCAGGCCTTGGCCGGTCTGCTCTGGACCAAGCAGTTTTACTACTATGTGGTCGAAGAATGGCTGGAGGGCGATCCCGGCCAGCCGCCTCCGCCTAACGAGCGTAAGAGTGGTCGCAATGCCAACTGGACGCATCTCTACAATGAGCGGGTCATGTCGATGCCCGATAGCTGGGAGTTTCCCTGGTATGCGGCCTGGGATCTGGCTTTCCACTGTATCCCATTAGCTCTGGTCGATCCTCATTTCGCCAAGGGCCAGCTCGATCTCATCCTGCGGGAATGGTATCAGCATCCAAATGGCCAGGTGCCGGCTTACGAGTGGAATTTCAGCGATGTCAACCCGCCGGTCATCGGCTGGGCGGCCTGGCGGGTCTACAAGATCGAGCAGCGCGCCACCGGGAAGGGCGACCGCGCTTTTCTGGAGACGATCTTTCACAAGCTCCTGATCAATTTCACCTGGTGGGTCAACCGCAAGGACGCCGGCGGCCGCAACATCTTCCAGGGCGGCTTTCTTGGGCTCGATAACATCGGCGTCTTCGATCGCAACACGCGCTTTGGCGATGGCAGCCGGCTCGAGCAGAGCGACGGCACCAGTTGGATGGGCATGTATTGCCTGACCATGATGCAAACGGCGCTGGAGCTGGCGCGGGAGAATCCAGTTTACGAGAATATCGCGACCAAGTTCTTCGAGCACTTCCTCGGCATCGCCGGGGCGATGAACAACGTGGGCGGACAGGGGATTGGGCTTTGGGATGAAGCTGATGAGTTTTTCTACGACGTCCTGCACACCCCGGGCAACCGCTTCCTGCCGCTGCGGGTGCGCTCGTTAGTCGGGCTGATGCCGCTGCTCGCGGTGGAGACGATCGAGCCGGAGTTGCTCGATCGGATGCCGGGATTCAAGGGACGCCTGGAGTGGTACCTGCGTAATCGCCCGGACCTCGCCGGTCTTATTTCTCACTGGCAAATCCCGGGCATGGGCGAACGCCGGCTCATCGCTCTGACTCGCGGCCATCGAATGAAATGTCTCCTCCGCCGCATGCTCGACCCGGCGGAATTCCTGAGCGACTTCGGGGTTCGCTCCATGAGTAAATACCACCAGGATCATCCCTATGTGCTGGAGGTGCGGGGAGAACGCCGGGTGATGAATTACGAGCCGGCCGAATCGCGCACCGGGCTCTTCGGCGGCAACTCCAACTGGCGCGGCCCGGTCTGGTTCCCGCTCAATTATCTGCTCATCGAGTCGTTGCAGAAGTTTCATCATTATTATGGTGACGACTTCAAGGTCGAGTGCCCGACCGGCTCGGGGAATTACCTGACCCTCGATGGAGTCGCGAACGAACTCTCAAACCGGTTGATCAAGCTCTGGCTGCGGGACGCGGATGGCGCCCGACCCTTCGCCGGCGCGGGCGGGCCGGGCCTGGGAGAAGCTGACCGCGAGCGCTATCTCTTCCACGAATATTTTGACGGCGATGTCGGAGCGGGATTGGGCGCGAGCCATCAGACCGGCTGGACCAGCCTGGTGGCCAAATTGATCCAACAGCAGGGGAGCCGCGGGACGATCGCGCCGGGCGATTCCCTGGCCGATTTCTAGTGGTCGCCGCAGCGGCCGCAGCGGACTTCGTCCCAAAAAGCTTGACATCACCGGACGAACCTTTCACGGTGGCCAGCGAAAAAATAAACGTGTAATCGAGTCGCCACGGAAAGTCGCCTCACAACTCTCAGAAGTAACAGTTCTTATAGCCTATGAAAAAATGGATTCTTGTAATTAGCGCCACGCTTTCGCTCATCTGTAGCGGCGACTCGATCGCAGTGCGGCCTTTCGTCACGGTTGACGGCATCGTCCCCGGTTCCACACCCTTTATCAGTTTCGCTACTTTTAAAGTGACTAATCCGGCGGCCTTTAGCTCGGTCCGCTTCGACATTCGCCCGAAACCCGGTTCGCAAACCCGTTCGCTTTCAGCGACTTACACCGCCGACTATCTCCAGAAGGCTGGTTACTACAAGACACGCAGTGGTCAGCTGACGGTGCCGATCTTTGGTCTCTACCAAAACTACGCCAACACGGTTCGGGTCCGGACTCGTTTTACCGATGGCACGAGCCAGGGAAACACCATCACCATCACGACCCCGGCCTACGATGCCGGCACCCTGACCAATCCGACCATCGTGCAGCCTCGTCTGCCGGGCACCACCTTGAGCTACGATTTCGTCCTGATGAAACGCTCGGATGACACCGCTGCTTGCCCCGTGATCATTGATTCCGATTCCGAAGTGCGCTGGGTCGGCACCGCCGGCCGTGGCGGTCAGCAGGCGATCCTGTTTGATAACGCCATCTACTATGGCCAGGATCCTTCCTTCCTGGTCCGCGAAGAGTTCGACGGCCGGAAGCAAATCCTGGCCAACTACGCCAGCCTGGGAGTCACGCAGTTCCATCATAACTTCGACTACGGTCGCGAAGGCATCATCGTCGCGGTCGATACCAATAGCTGGATCGAGTCGACCAACTACGAAGTGGATGCCGCGGGTACCATCCTGCATACCTGGAATCTGTGGGACATCGTGAGCAAAGCCATGATCGCCGGCGGCGACGATCCTACTCAGTTCGTCTTCCCCGCGCCGACTGATTGGTTCCATAACAACGCCACCACCTATCGGCCGTCCGATGATTCCTTCATCGTCTCGAGCCGGGAAAACTTCGTCATTGCGGTTGATTACGACACCCAGGCGATCAAGTGGATCCTGGGCGATAAGACCAAGCATTGGTTCCAATTCCCGTCGCTCGCGACTTTTGCGCTCAACCTCGGGCCGGACACCCTGGCGCCGATCGGCGAACACGCCGTTTCCATCGTGCAGGATCAACTGCTGTGCTTCGACAACGCCACCGCCAGCCTCACTCAGATGCCGCCGGGAATGTCCCGCACTTACAGCGCGCCGCGGAAATATTCAATCGTCGGCGACACCGCGACCGAGACCTGGCATTACCTGGCTAACCCTTCGATCAAGAGCTCCTTCTGCAGCAGCGTCTACGAAGACTCGAAGGATAATTATCTGATCGATTATACTCAGGCAAATAATGTCTCCAACGATCTGGTCGCCCTCGACGCGACCGGCGCGATCGCATTCTACTATCGCTATGATCAGGATGGTTGTGCGACGGCTTGGAATTCCTATCCGATTCATCTCGAGAATTTGGTTTTCGAATAAGTCGGGTCCGCAAAGGATCATGCATCGGGCCGGGGCCGGGTGCGGCAGTGAAAACTGCTGTGCTGGTCCCGGCCCGCTTGCTTTTTCGCCGAGCGGGTCGGCGGTGAGAATGCTCGATAACTTCCAAGCGATGGTTAGCTTGGTTAGGCTATGAGTAGTTTAAATCCGAAGCGAACCGTTGAGGAGCTGAAAGAGCTGCGCCGGCTGACTGGAAATGAACAGGGGGCGCAGCGAGTCGCCTTTACCGAGACCTGGGTGCAGGCACGCGACTGGCTGGAGAAGAAGGCGCGAGAGTCGGGCACGGAAAATAAGCGCGACGCCGCCGGGAACCTCTGGATGACGCTTCCGGGCGAGTCCAAGAAGAGCCTCCTGATCGGCGGACACATCGATTCGGTGCCGAATGGCGGCTGGCTCGATGGCTCACTTAACACTCTGGCCGGGCTGGAGATTTTGCGCCGCATTCAGGCCCAATACCACGGCCGCCCGCCGGTCACGGTGCGGCTGGTCGATTGGGCCGATGAGGAAGGGGCGCGCTTCGGGAAAAGTCTCTTCGGTTCTTCCGCCTGCTCGGGAAATCTCGACCTGGCGGAAGCGCGCGGGCTGAAGGACCGCGAAGGCATTTCGCTCCCTGATGCCCTGCGGGAGGAGGGGATCGATTTCGAGCAGGTGAAAGAAAGCGGGCGCGAATTGCAGAACGCCGCGGCCTATCTCGAGTTGCACATCGAGCAAGGTCCGGTCCTGCTCGATCTCGGGCTTCCGTTAGGCGCGGTGCTGGGAACGTTTGGGGTCGAACGGCACTGCATTACCTTCCACGGTCAGGCCGCCCATTCCGGCAGTACGCCGATGAACCGACGACGGGACGCCTTCCTCGCCGCGGCCAAAATGAGCCCGGAGATCTATGCCATCGCCGATCGCCACGGCGGAGTTTGCACCATCGGTTCGTGCCTCACAAAACCCGGGATCGTGACCAGCGTGGTGGAGGAATGCCGGATCACCCTCGACCAGCGACATCTCGATGGGCCAGCCCTCGGCGCCATGTTGCGCGAAGCCCGCGCGGCGAGTGAGCGCTTCGCCGCGGCCGGAAAGGTCACGGTCGGCTGGGAACGTCTCTGGCAGATCGAGCCGGTGCCATTTGATCGGCAACTGGTCGATCTTTGCGACGAAGCGATCCGCGAGATCTGCCATGGGAAATCGCATCGCCTCCCGTCCGGCCCGCTGCACGACGCCGCGGAAGTGGCGCGCGCCGGCGTGCCGACGGTGATGATGTTTGTCCAGAGTCTTCATGGCATCAGTCATAACAAGATCGAGGACACCAAAGAGGAAGACCTCGCGCTGGCGGTGCAAGCGTTCGATCGGCTGGCCTCGAAGACGATGGCCTGGATCGCTTCTCGTTAGGGCGCGGAAACCTTGACTCGTTTCAGAAACCCTCCAGGGGCATAGGTGAGAAGAAATTTCTCGCGCGTCCGGTCGAGGACAAACTCGTCGGTCTCAGCCACGAAGCGTTCGGCAGCGACCGCCGGCCCGGGGGTATATTCCTTCCACTCCATCACGTCGACGATCCCGTCCTCCGCGATGAAATAGGAGCCGATCGGGATGAATGGCGCGTAGAGGCGCATCTCCTGCAAAACGTGGTCGGTCGCGTGATCGCCATCGGCCAGCACCAGCACGGTGCGGCCGGCGGCCAGATCCCGTACTTCCGCCACCGTCTGGGAGGCAACGCTGTCGCCAAGGATGAACTCGACGTTACCAGGAAACTCGATCGGCGGCCGGACGACGTCGATTCCAATTACCGTGGCCTCGGGGCCGCGAAAAGCCTGCAGGGTATCGGACAGCCAAAGAGTCGTGCCGCCGTGGCGAACGCCGATTTCAACCACCAGATCGGCTTTCGTCTCCCAGAGAATCTCCTGGTAAACCCAGAGGTCGATGACGTTCTTCCACGTCGGAACGCCGCGATAGCGGACGCACTCGAAAACAAGCTCCTTTTGATAACGCTCAATCCATTGCCGCAGCGTCATGTCCAAGCTTCCGCGTAGATCGTTTCCCTCCATGCTCATACTCGTTAGGATTAACGGACTCCGACCGGTGCCAAGTCTTCTCCGACCCTTTCCGCATCCGCTTCGTGATGCGTATGCGCGCTGCGCAGGAAGGGCACGCGATCGAGCACGCTTTCCTGAAACCATTCCAGGGCGAGGTAAATCACTGGTGTGATGTAGAGCGTGATCAGCTGTGAAAAGATCAGTCCGCCGACGATAACCAGACCGAGGGGACGCCGGGAAGAGCCATCGGCGCCGAAACCGAAAGCCAGAGGGAGGGCACCCATCAAGGCCGCCAGTGTGGTCATGATAATGGGACGGAAACGTTCCACGCTCGCCTCATGAATGGCGCGGCGACGATCATAGCCCTCGTCCAGCCGGTGCAGGGCAAAGTCGACAATCATAATGCCGTTTTTTTTCACGATGCCCATGAGGAGAAAGAGACCGATGACGGAGTAGAGTGAGAGTGTGGAACGAAAGAGCCATAAAGTCATGAGCCCGCCCACCACTGCCGGGAAAAGAGTCGAGAGCACAGTAATGGGATGGACATAGCTCTCATATAGAATGCCGAGGATGACATACATGACAAAGACGGCGGCGATAACCAGGAAGGGCAGGGCGGCGAAGAGTTGTTGCAGCACGAGGCCTTCACCCTGGAGTTCACCCTTTACCGTCGGGGGCAGCACTTCCGCTGCGGTCTTGTTGATGTAATCGGTCACGTCGCCCAAGGCGACACCCGGCTTGGTATCAAATCCGAAAGTGACACTGGTGAATTGGTTGGTGTGGTTGACCGATTGTAAGCCGAGCGACTCGTGCGTCTGAGTCACGGTGCGGATTGGGATGAGCTTGTTGCCACCCGTGGGCTTGACGTAAATCTGCCGGAAATCCGCCGCGCTGGTCCGGGCCGCGTCGTCTGCTTCTACGATGACCTGGTATTGGTCATCCGCCTGCTTGATGAGATAGACATAGTTCTGCGAGTAAGCCGCGCGCAACAGGCTCTCTACCTGGGTCGTTGAAACCCCATAAAGGCTGGCTTGTTGCCGATCGATATCGATGTCGAGGTTCGGGGTGTTGCGGAAAAGATCGGAGCGCGGCGGGCTGGCAAAGCCGTCATAGTCGCGCAGCTTGGCGGTAAGTTTGTCGGCGGCGGCATAGACCTCATCGGGGTTGATGCCGCTCAGGACGTAAGTGTAGCGGCCGAAAGAGCTACCGGTGGCGCCGATATCAATACGCAAGACTGGTTGCGGGTTTAGCGTCGGGAAGACCCCTGGAATCTGGCTGCAAGCCTTGCGCAGTTCGGCGGCGACACTGTCGATATCGCCCCGATTGCCTGCGTCCTTGAGAAAAAGCACGGTAAAGACGCCTGCGCCCAGCCCGGAGCGACCGGCTACGGTAAAGTATTTATCCACCGCCGGGTTGGCCTGTAGGACGGGGTCGAGCTTCTCCTGCAGCCGTCGCTGCTGGGCGGGCGAGGCCCCTTCCTGGACGATGAAGAAGCCGCGAATGACGCCGCTATCGCCCGTCGGGAGCAGGGTGAAGGGCAGGTGATTGAAAAAGAACCAAACCCCGACGGCACAGGCGAGAATGATGGGCGCGGCCAGCCAGCCGACGTCGAGAAAACGATTGAGGGAACGCCCATAGAAATCGCGGATTGGATCGAAGAAGCGGCTGACGAAACGCTCCGTCCAAGTCTTGTGATGGCCTGGCCCGCGCTCGGCCAGAATGCGCGAGCACATCAGCGGAGTCAGCGTGAGCGAAACCAGCCCGGAGGCGAAGATGGCGACGATGATGGTGATGGCGAACTCGCGGAAAATGCGGCCGAGCAATCCCGGCATAAAAGCGAGGGGAATGAAGACGGCCGCGAGCGAGAGCGTCATGGAGAGAATGGTGAAGGAAATCTCGCCGGCGCTGTTGAGCGTGGCGCGATAGATCGTCTCGCCTGCTTCCGCTCGCCTCACCACATTCTCAAGGAAGACGATGGCGTCATCGACCAGGAAGCCGATGGCCAGGGTCATGGCCATGAGGGTGAGGTTGTTGACCGAGTAACCGAGCGCCCACATCGCCACGAAAGTGATGAGAAACGACATCGGCAACGCCACAATCGGGATGAGCGTGTCGCTCGCGCGCCCGAGGAAAATGAAAATGACGAAGATGACGAGGGCGAAGGCGATGGCCAGGGTGGCTTGGACGTCGTGAAGGGAATTCACAATCGACTGCGAGCGATCGAAGGTCGGGATGAGGCGAATCGAGCCGGGCAATTCCTTCTGTAACTGGGGCAAAAGATTCCGCACCGATTTTGCCACGGCGACGGCGTTGGCCCCGGCCTGACGCGAGACCGCGAAGACGATGACGGAGGCCGGCGGCTTGAAGCCGCGCGCGAAAAAGTGCCGCGAAAGGCGCTCGTTTTCGACGCCATCGATCACCTTGGCGACGTCGCGCAGGTAAACCGGCGAACCGTTGGCGCCGTTTTTGATCACCAGATTTCGGTAGCCTTCGGCGGTGTCGACCTGCCCGTCAGGCCGGAGGGTGATGCTCTTGTTTCTGCCGTCAAACTGGCCCGCGCCGGAGTAGGAAGTGCCGGCGCGGATGGCGGCCGAAAGTTCCTCAAAGGTCAGGTTACGGGTGGCGAGCGCGCCGGGATCGACTTTGATCCGGATGGCCCCTTTCACGCCGTAGATGTTGACCTCGGAGACGCCGGGCAAAACGTTGATTCGCTGCGAGACCTCGGTCGTGCCGTAGCGATAGAGCTCGCCATCGGTCAGGGTGTCGCTCGTTAGGGCAACGTAGACCACCGGCTGGTCGTTCGGATTGGTCTTGGTAAAGGTGGGCGGGCTCGGGAGGTCGTTAGGCAGTTGCCCGGCCGCGCTTTGGATGGCCGATTGCACATCGGTGGCGGCGGCGTCGATCCCTTTGCTGAGGGCAAATTGCAGCGTGATCTGGGTGTTCCCCTGCGAGCTGGTGCTGGTGGACAGTTCCAGACCCGGGATTTGGGTGAATTGTTTCTCCAGCGGCGTGGCGATGGTGTTGGCCATCGTGACCGGGTTGGCGCCGGGGTAGTTGGCCTGCACCCGGATGACCGGATAATCGACTGCCGGAAGATCGTTCACCGCCAGTTGATTGTAGGTCAGGATGCCGAAGACGATGATCGAAGCCGTCAGCAGCATCGTCATCACCGGCCGCTGAATAAACGGGCGCGACAGACCGGACGAAAACTGGACCAGCTTGGCCCCGGGAGTGTTCTCTGCCTTGGCCGCGGCGCGATTGGCGGGCATGCCTTTCTCGACGCCGTTGCTGTCGTCGTGGCCGTTTTGATCCTGGCCAGCCATCGTTAGGGAACGGGAGGAGCGGTTTCGTCTCCGTCCGGCTTGGTGTTTCCTTCGGTCGATTTGACGACGACTTTCGCACCTGGAGCCAGCTGCAACTGGCCGGCCACGACCACGGTTTCGCCCGGTTTGACGCCGTCCTTGATCACGGTCAGCTCGCCCTGGGTCTGTCCCGGCGTTACCTGGCGCAGATCGAGAGTGGAATCAGGTTTGACCACGAAAATATAAGGACCCTTTTGCCCCACCTGCACCGCGCCGCTCGGGACCAGGCGCGCGTCCTTGATCGTATCCAGAATCAGACGCACGTGGACGAATTGGGAGGGCCACAGGGCGTGATCCGGATTCGGCGTCTCCGCACGGGCCTGCACCGTGCCGGTGCCGGGCTGGAGGGTATTGGCGATGAAATAAAGTTTCCCTGCGCGAGGAGGAATGTTGTCGCCCTCCGCATCGGTCAGCACTTTCAGATTCGGCCCGCCGAGATATTGCCTAACGAGCGGCAAATCCGGCTCGGAGATGGTGAAGTCCGTGTAGATCGGATCGAGATTATCGATCCCGACCAGGACGGCGCTGCCGCTCCCGGCGCTGACCGTGTTGCCGACATCGACTTGGCGCAGGCCGATGCGCCCGTTGATCGGCGAGCGGATGAAACAGTAATCGAGGTTCGTCTGCGCGGCGGCCACGGCCGCTTTGGTGCGCATGGCATTGGCTTTCGCGGTATCGAGATCCTGCGTCGCGGTCACACCCTGGGTGCGCAATTCCTGCTGCCGTTTCAGGTTCGCCGCGGCCAGTTCGGCATCCGCCTTAGCCGCATCCAGCGTCGCTTGATACGGCTTGGGATCGATGGTGAAAAGGAGGTCGCCTTTTTTCACCTCGGCTCCATCCTCAAAATGGCGGGCGATGATCTGGCCGCTGACCTGGGCTTGCACCTGCACGCTTTCGTAGGCGGCGCAGGTGCCGATCTCGTCGAGGTAAAGCGGGACATCCTTGGTGATGACCTTGGCCACGGAGACCGGCCGCGGTGGCGGCGGCGGTGAGGCTTTTTCGCCTCCGCTGAAAATGCGGAAGAGGAGAAAGAGCAGGACCAGGCCGACGAGACCGAGGCCGAGGTAGAAGGTCTTGCGGCCGAAGCGCTGCTCGAGGCCGCCGGCGCGGTCTCGCTCGACTGAGCCGACTTTACTGGCGGCGATCATGAGGCGCCGGCTCCCTTCTTTCCGCTGCTATGGCCATTCATCTCAAAGGATACGTTTGCCGCACGATTTCGGATTTCAGTCAGGACGCGCAGGCAGGTTTGCAGGTCCTTCGGCGGGATTTTCTCCAGCAATTCATGTCGCAGCTCCTGCGCCGTGCCTTCGATTTTCTGCAGGAGCGCGCTCGATTTGGGCTGGAGGTGAACCGTCTTGCAGCGGCGATCATGCGGGGCGCTCTGCCGTTTGACCCAGCGATCCTCTTCCAGCTTTCCCAACAATCGCGCCAGCGTCGGCTCTTCGATGCTGAGACGCTGAGCCAGGTCGCACTGAGTAAGATGGCCGCGGGAGAGATGAGCGAGGGTGCGCCATTTAGCCTGGCTCAAGCCGAGCGGGCGGAGGCGCTGGTCGAGCTTATGGCGCCAGACGCGAGCCGTCTCCTGGACGAGTTGGCCGATGGTTTCAGGATCGATTGGGCTCATCGTTAGCTTGCTAACGAATCCCGGCCGCGACGGTTTGTCAACGTCGCCCGGGGACACCGGGAGACTCCGCTATCTGAAACAGGATGACCCGGCGCCCGCGATAATCTTTGATCCGCAAAATCGGGTAAGGCCGTTGCGGCAGCCACTCCGCGCTTTGGGCCACCGCCTTTTCATCCTTCGGCTGGACCAGAATGTAGCGGGCCGAGCGCGGGAGCTCGTCTGCCTCGCTCACGTAACCGATCGGCCGCTGCAGGTAGAAGAGATAGGGCTGATAATCCGGATCGACCGCATAGAGAGTTTCGTTAGGCGGAATGGCCTTTTCCAATTTTCGGGCCAGCGGGCGGATCTTTTCTCGCTTCTTCAGGAAAGGGATGATGGCCAGGGTGTAGATGAGCATGGCCACGGTCACGGCGGCAACCGTCCAGGTGATGGCGCGACGCAGTTGGCGCGGCCAGGTGAAAGCATGGGCGCGGGTGAAAAGCGCGAGCAGCCAGATGGCTGGGGCGAGGAGGGGCAGATTGTAACGCGGCAGCGCACCCGGGACCAGGCTCACGACCAGGAAGGGCGCGGCCACGCCTAACGACAAGGCCCGGACGAAACGGCGCTCCGGTTCCGTCTCCAGCTCGGCCAAGCGCGCAAACGGCAGCAGCGCCACCCAGGGCAGGAGGTAGCCGAGGCCGCGCGGAATGTTGAGCAGCCAGTCGCCAAATTTAAAATCATCCGGGAGCAGCCGGCCGGAGAGCTGGCGCGACCAAACGCCGGCCGTGTGCCCGGCCTCGGTCAGCTGAAAATAGGGAATCGCCCAGGCGCCAAAGAGGCTGAGCATGAGGAGGAGACCGACGAGATGGGGCGCGCTCCAGAGCTGGCCCATCTGCCGGCCCTGCCAGAGCACCGCCACCACCACCGCGTAGAAGAACACGAGCGCGAGCGGTCCCTTGGCCAGGAGCGCCAGCCCGAGAAAGAAGCCCGCGCCGACCCAGGCCAGCCAGCGCCGGCGCGGGTCGTGCCACCCGCTCAGCCAGCAGATGAAAGCGAGCGCGGTGAGCGAGACATAGAGCGCCTCGATCTCGATCAGGCGGCCTTTTTCGAGCAGGCCGAAATTGGTCAGCCACATCATGGCGGCGGCGAGCGATCCATTCGGCCCGAGCGGGCGGGCGGCGATGGCGACAAAGGCGAGCGCGACCAGGAGAAGGAGGAGGACGGAGGGCAGGCGTGCGGCCCATTCGTTGCGCACCTGGAAGAGCTTGAAGGAACCCGCAACCAGCCAGTTCACTAATGGCGGCTTGCGCAGGTAAGGTTCGCTCCCGACCTGCGGCACGATGTAGTTGCCGGTCTGGAGCATGGTCACCGCCGGCAGGACGCGTCGTCCTTCCTCGCTCTTTAATTCCAGCGTGCCGAGCCGCGGCAGATAGATCAACCCCCACACCAGCAGAACGAGAAGAAATGGCCGCGCTCGAGACATCGGCCGGATAGTAAACGCAGAGCGCACCGAGAGCGCAGAGCTTTTTCAATCCCCTTGCGCGGTCGCGGCGATGCCAACGTCTGCTCCGCCCTAACCCGCTCTCACCCAACTTGACGAACCGCCCCAGTAAAAGTAACTTCCGCGCCTAGTCCGTTTGTGGATTGGAGTGGGAGCCAGTGTCCCACTCTTTTTTGTCTGCGGACTCGGAAGCTTATGAACGCCGAATTCATTGCCATGCTCGATTACCTGGAGCGGGAGCGCGGAATCAAACGCGAAATCCTGATCGAGGCAGTGTCGAATGCCCTCCTTTCCGCCTCCAAGAAAAGCGTCGGCGCCTCGCGCGATCTGCACATCGATATCGATCCCAAGACGGGCGAGATCCGCGCTTTGGCCAACCTGCTCGTGGTCGAAGATGTGACCAACCCGCAGGACGAAATCTCGCTCGAGAAGGCGCGTCGGATTAAAGCCGACGCCGTCGTCGGTGAAGCGGTCGAGGTGGAAGTGACTCCGAAGAATTTCGGCCGCATCGCGGCGCAGACGGCCAAGCAGGCCATGATGCAGCGCATCCGCCAGGTCGAGAAGGAGATGATCTACGAGGAATTCAAGGATCGCGCGGGCGAGATCGTGAGCGGGACGGTGCGGCGTTTCGATCGTTCCGATGTCATTCTGGACCTGGGCAAATTCGAAGCCATCATGCCGCAGCGCGAGCGCGTGGTGGTGGAAGACTATAACGTCGGCGACCGTCTGCGCGCCTATGTCGTGGCGGTCGAGAACGGCGCCCGCGGGCCCGAGATCATCATCTCGCGCAGCCATCCTAATTTCGTTAGGCGGCTTTTCGAGTTGGAAGTGAGCGAGATCGCCGATGGCACGGTGGAGATTCGCGGCATCGCCCGGGAAGCGGGTTACCGCACCAAGATCGCCGTCTTTAGTGATAACCCGAAGGTTGATCCGGTCGGCGCCTGCGTCGGCATGCGCGGCTCCCGGGTGAAAAACATCGTGCGCGAACTGAACAACGAGAAAGTCGACATCATTCGTTGGAGTTCCGATCCGAAGGAATTTGTCCTCGAAGCGCTCAAGCCGGCCAAGGTCAAGAACCTCGTTTTCGACCTGGAGAAAAAAGCCGCCACCATCTCGGTCGACGAAGATCAGCTCTCGCTCGCCATCGGCAAAAAGGGGCAGAACGCTCGCCTAACGAGTCGGCTGACCGGCTGGGAAATCAACATCGAGAAGGAAGCGCCGAGCACGACTGCGGTGGAACAAAAGGTGGCGCACGCGGCCCACACTCTTTCGACGGCCTTGCCCATTACCGAGGAGCAGGCGATGACTTTAGTGAAGATGGGCTTTACCAACCTGGAAGGCCTGCGCGACGCGGAGCTGCAGGATCTGGTCGATATTCTCGGCGTGGAAGAAGAGAAAGCGCGCGAGATCCACGAAGCGGTCCACCGCGAACCTGTTTCTCCCTAACGATTATGGCTGCGCCAAACTGCTCACGGCCATGAGCAACACTTTAAGGAACCCACATGCCTACGAAAACGACGACCAAAACCACGGCGGCCAAGGCGCCGTCGCGCAAAGCGGGGAAAACCGCCGCTCCTGCTAAGTCGTCCGCTCGTTCTCGCACCTCTGCCGCCAAGTCGACCAAGACAACCAAGGCGAAACCGAAGATGGCTCCAGTTTCCGCGACTTCTGACGAGACCCCTGCGTCGACTACCAAAAGCAAGCCGGCTAACACCGCCCCGACGCCCGCTCCGGCTCCCACGCCAGCCCCGAAACCGGCTGCCAAACCCACTCCGACCGTTACGAAATCTGCTTTTGCGCCTATCACGGCGAAGAGAAATGCCCCGGCCAAACCCGCGGCGCCGGCTGAGCCTCCACCCAAGCCAGCGGTCGAGACGGTTTCGCTGATCGATCCGCAGACGCCGAAACCGAAGCGCTCCCCGGCCGATGAAGCGGCCGCTAAACGCACCATTCTCCCGCCAATCTCCCGCATCCGCGCGGCCAGTGCCGCTCCGGCGGCGCCCGAGCCCCCGGCCGCGCCCGAAGCGTCGACGCCAGCGGAGAGCGCACCGTCCGATGCGTCGGGCGAGGTCGAGACCGAGACGGAAGACGGTCGCAAGATCATTCACATCAAGCCGCCGATCATCGTCAAGGATCTGGCCGCTCAGCTCGGGCTGAAAAATTTTCAGCTGATCAAGGAGCTGATGGATGACTTCAATATTTTTGCCAACCCCAACCTGACGGTGGAGCCGGAAGTCGCGACTAAGATTTGCGACAAATACGGTTTCGCCTTTGAAATGGAGCGGCGCGAAAAAGGCGCCGGTGTCCATAAACAGGTCGAAGTGGTGGTGGCCCCGCCGCCGCCGGTGATCGAGACCGAGGAAGAACTCAAGAGCCGTGCCCCGATCATCACCTTTATGGGTCACGTCGACCACGGCAAGACTTCGCTCATGGACGCGATCCGCAAGACCCGGGTCGCGGCGGGCGAAGCCGGCGGCATCACCCAGCACATCGGGGCCTATTCGGTGGAGCATAAAGGCACCCGCATCACTTTTCTCGACACCCCAGGTCACGCCGCCTTTACCGCGATGCGCGCGCGTGGCGCGAACGTGACCGACATCGTCGTTCTGGTGGTGGCCGCGGACGACGGTCTCATGCCGCAGACGATCGAAGCGATCAATCACGCCAAGGCGGCCGAGCATGTGAAAATCATGGTCGCGGTGAACAAGATCGATCTGCCTGGGGCCAACATCGATCGGGTGAAACAGCAATTACAGGAACACGAGCTGACCCCGGAAGATTGGGGCGGCGAAACGATCGTGGTGCCGGTCTCCGCGACCAAGGGCATCGGGATCGAAGAATTGCTCGAGAACATGATCGTGCAGGCCGAGGTGATGGAATTGAAAGCCTCTCCCACCGCGACTCCGCGCGGCACCGTGATCGAGGCGCAGGTGGAAGCGGGCCGCGGTCCCACCGCCACCGTCATCGTGCAAATGGGCACGCTCAAAGTGGGCGAGCCATTCATCTGCGGCGACTACGGCGGCAAGGTGAAGTCGTTGGTCGACGACCGCGGCAAGCCGATCAAGTCGGCCGGTCCGTCGACTCCGGTGAAAGTGCTCGGCTTCTCTGGTTTGCCCAATGCCGGCGACGAATTCCTGGTCATGGAATCGGAGAAATCGGCCAAGGTTCTGAGCGAAGAGCGGCTGGCGGCCAAGCGCACAGAGAAATTAAGCGTGCCGCAGCGCGCCACCCTCGAAAGTCTGCTCGAAGCGGCCGACGGCAAGAAAGTTTTGCGCCTGGTCCTGAAGTGCGACGCGCAGGGTTCGCTTGAAGCGCTGGTGGCGTCGTTAGGCCAAATCCAGAGCAAGAAAATCGATCTCGAGATGATCCATTCCGGCGTCGGCCCGGTCTCGGAATCCGACATTTTGCTGGCCAGCGCCTCCAATGCGGTCGTGGTCGGGTTCAACATCAAAGTCGAGAGCAACGCCGTCGGCGCCGCAAAACGCGAAGGCGTGCAGGTCAAACTTTATAGCATCATTTACGAGTTGATCGACCAGATCAAGGAAGCCATGGCCGGTCTGCTCGATCCGGAGCATCGCGAGACGGTCATCGGCCACGCCGAGGTGAAACAGGTCTTCGAATTGAGCCGCGGCATCGTCGCCGGCTGCCTCGTCACCGACGGCCGCATCAGTCGCACCGCGCGGGCGCGCGTTTTGCGCCGGCGTCAGCCAGTTTACGACGGCGGGCTTTCCACTTTGCGCCGGTTCCAGGACGACGTGAAAGAAGTCCGGGTCGGTTTGGAGTGCGGCATCAAGCTGGGCGATTTCAACGAATATCAGGTGGGCGACATTATCGAGTGCTACCAGCTCGAACAGGTGGCGCAGAAACTGTAGCGCGAGCTTCCAGCTCGCTACTCGCATCAGCAAGCGGCCTGCTTGCGCTGACCATGAAACATCGACTTCTTCGCGTTAACGAACTCCTGAAACGAGAACTCAGCTCTCTGTTCGTGCGTGAGCTGACTTTCCCCGATGCGCTCGTCACGGTGAACCAGGTCGATGTTACTCCCGATCTCAAATCGGCCCACGTTTACGTCAGCGTCCTGGGCGGCAACGCGCGTAAGGACGTGATCCCGAAGCTGGAGGCGAATCGTGGCATGCTTCAGGCTGAACTATCGAAACATGTCGTTTTGAAATACACCCCGCACCTTGCCTTTCACCTCGACGATTCGATCGAACGCGGCTCCCGCGTCCTCGAAATTTTACAGGAAATCGAACCTCCGCCCAGCGACGAAGAAAACGAATGAATACTCTCACTGCCGAACCGCCCGCCACTAAAACCAACTCCACCTTTGCCGAGATCGCCGAGGTTTTGCGCAGCTATGACAGCTTCGTCATCCTTAGCCACGTTCGCCCCGATGGCGACGCCCTCGGCAGCCAGATCGCGATGGGCCTGGCCCTGCGCCAGCTCGGGAAAAAGGTCAAAGTCTGGAACGAAGAAGGCCTGCTGGAGAAATTTTCCTTCCTCCCCGGCGGCGAACTGGTCTCCCTTCCGCCTAACGAGCCGGAAGATTTCGACGTCGTCCTCGCGCTCGATACCGCCACCCGCCAGCGGCTGGGTGATAACGTCCTCGCCGCGGTCGGGCAGGCCAAAGTCTGGATCAATATCGATCATCACCCGAGCAACCCGCGCTATGGGGATCTGGTTCACATCGATCCGATCGCGCCCGCGACCGGTCAGATCCTCTTCGAGCTTTTGCAGAGCCAGGACCTGCCGCTCGACGAAGCGATCGCGGAGAATTTGTTCGCCGCCATTTCCACCGATACCGGCTCGTTCCAATATCAAAACACCACCGCGCGCACCTTTGAGATCGCGGCCGATGTCCTGCGCTGCGGGATCAAGGTGGGCGAGCTGAGCCAGAAGCTTTACGAAAGCTATCCGCGCCGCCGGATCGAGCTCCTCCGCGCCCTGCTCGACCGGATGCGTTTCGACGCCGAGGGCAAAGTGGCCAGCTTCAGCCTCCCGCTCGCGACCGCGAACGAGCTCGGGGTGATCCCGGAGGATAACGAAGGCCTGATTGATCATCTCCGCGCCATTCAGGGCGTGATCATCGCCATCTTTTTCGAGGAACTGGAAGGCGGCAAAGTCCGCGTCAGCATGCGCTCAAAGGACGAGCGGGCCGACGTCTGTAAAATCTGCGTCAGCTTCAATGGCGGCGGGCACAAACTCGCCGCCGGTATTCGCATGCCCGGGCCGTTGGACGAAGCCTCGGAAAAAGTGATCGCCGCTGCGGTCGCGACCGTGGACACGATCAAAGCGTAGCTCCGGAAGACGTGTCACTTACCGCTACTCCCGACGGCGTTTTGCTGGTGGACAAAGCCGCCGGCATGACCTCGCATGACGTGGTTGCGCTCGTTAGGCGACAGCTCCAGATCAAAAAGGTCGGGCACTGCGGCACGCTCGATCCGATCGCGACCGGCCTCCTCATTCTCACCCTCGGCCGCGGGACCAAGATCCAGGACCTGCTCATGAGTGAGGACAAGGAATATGTCGGCACCTTGTCGTTAGGCAAAAGCACCGATACCCAGGATCGGGCCGGGCAGGTGGTCGAGGAAAAACCGGTTCCGGAATTGACCGAGGAATCGGTCCGGGCCGCGTTCGACAAATACCGCGGCGATTTTTACCAGATGCCGCCGATGGTTTCGGCCATCAAACAGGGCGGGGTGCCGCTTTACAAGCTGGCCCGGCAGGGCAAGACCGTCGAGCGCGAGCCGCGCCTGGTGCACGTCTACCGCTACGCGATCGATCGCATCGCCGCGCCCGAGATCGATTTCACCGTCATGTGCAGCAAGGGCTTTTACGTCCGCACCTACGCTCACGACATCGGCGATTCGCTCGGCTGCGGCGCGCACCTGCAGGAGCTGCGCCGGACGCGTTCCGGACGTTTTGATCTTAGCCGGGCGGTGACGGTGGATGAAATCAAGGACCTGCCGCCGGTCGACATCCTGGAGAAAATTCTCACCCTCCCGGAAGTCTCCCGCATGCGCGGGGCCTGACCGCGCCAGACCTCATGCGCGTCCTACGATCCATTCCGGAGCTGGCAGAAATTCCCGGCCCGGTTTTCCTCGCGATCGGCGTTTTCGACGGAGTTCATCTTGGACATCAGGCGGTCATCGGGACGGCGGTCCAGCATGCCGCCGCAGCGGGCGGGACTGCGGTTGTGGTCACCTTTGCGCCGCACCCGGCGAAAATCCTGCGCCCGGGGGAGAGCCCCCGCCTCCTCACCGCGACCCAGCACAAGATCGCGCTCATGCGCCGGCTCGGAGTTTCGCATCTTTTGGTGATCAAGTTCGATCGCGAGTTCGCCGCCACGTCACCGCAGGAATTCGTCAGGCAGTTGGTCGCGGCGGCGCATCCGCTGCGAGAGATTTGTGTCGGCCAGGAGTGGTCCTTCGGCAAGAACCGCGCCGGCAATCTCGCCCTGCTGAAGCAGCTGGGCGAGGAGCTGGATTTCAATGTCGTCGGGGTGGAACCGATCACTTCCGCAGGGAGCATCGTGAGCAGCACCGCGATTCGACAGGCGGTCCAGGCCGGAGATTTCGCCACTGCCACGTGCATGCTGGGCCGGCATTACACCATTCTGGGCACGGTCGAGGAGGGGAAACGCCTCGGGCGCAGTTTGGGATTTCCGACCGCGAACCTGAGCGCGCACAGCGAACAATTTCCGCCTAACGGCGTCTACGCGGCCGAGGGGCTGCTGGAGGGGGAGACGGTGCAGGGCGTGGTCAACCTCGGGGTGCGCCCGACAATCGACTCGGAAACGCCGCAGCGCGTGCTCGAATTCCATCTCTTCGACCTCGATCGTGATCTCTACGGCAAGGAGATCGAGCTGCGCTTTCTGCGTTATCTGCGGCCGGAAGAGAAGTTTGCCAATCTGGCTGCGCTGCGAGAACAAATTGCCCGAGACGTGACCACGGCGCGGGAGGTTTTCGAGCAGCAAAAACGGAACCGAGCGCGGGCGGGCGAGAACCTGCCGGCCGAAGAGTAGCCACGGCTTCGCTCGCCAGCCTAACGACGCGCCGTCGACCAGGCCGCTCCGGCCGCGACCGCGGTTACGACCAGGGTGCAGGCGATCGCGATCAGGCTGAGCAGGAGCAAGGGCAGGGAGGCGAAGCGATAGGCTTCGACCACGAGAAAGCGGCCGCCATCGGATAAAACGTAGGCCAACCCGCTGGAGAGAAGGGTGAGGCAGAGGAGAATCGCGACCCGGAAGGAGCCGCGGCGCGGCGGGGCGGGCAATTGCCGGACGACATTGGCGGTGAAGCCGGCGTCGTCGATGTAAGGCATCTCTTCGCGCAGACGCCGGTCGAGCCAATCTTCCTGAAGTTGATCTTCCATTTCGTTAGGCGGTGTTCCAGGCGGCGAGCGTCTTCTTCAGTTTCTCCCGGCCCCGGAGGACGTTGGTCTTAACCGTGCCGAGCGGGATGTCGAGGACGCGCGCTGCTTCATCATGCGATAAGCCATTTTGGCAGCAAAGCAAAATGGCGGTCCGCTCGTGTAATGGAAGCAATTGCAGTGCCTGCATCAGATCGTGCCTCAGGGCGGGGTCGACGGTTTGCGGATCCTGCTCGGCTTCAAGCTGGGCCTCATCGATCCCGACCAGCTCCTTGCGTTTGCGGGCTTCCTCGCGGAAGCAGTTGTAGGCGATGCGATAGAGCCAGGTGGAAAATTTCGCCTCCCCGCGAAAGCTGCGGATGTTTTTGTAAGCGCGCAGGAAAGTCTCCTGGGCCAGATCATCCGCCAAGGCGAGATCGCCGCGCGTGAGCTGCCGGAGCAGACCGCGGATGGGGGACTGGTGATTACGGACCAATTCCGCGAAGGCGTGGTGGTCATCATCGAGAAGAACCCGCGCGACAAGGTCGGCATCATTGAGCGGCACTCCAGGAGCTTACACCTTGGGGGAAGATTCAGTCGCACGTGCATCGAGCTTCCAGACCAGGAGGTAGCCGAGACCGATGAGGAAGGGGATGACGCCGAGGCTCCAGGCCCCGCCTTCCCAGTCATTGCAGGCGCCGAAGAAAATCATCAGGCCAGCGCCGACCATGAGGAGGACGACGCCGCGGCGCAGATCGGAGCGCTGCCGTACAACCGGCGGAGGATTGAGCAGGGCTTCGGGGACAGGCTGCCCTTTTTCCACCATCATGCGGACGGTTTTGTGCATGGCGCGACTCTTGGAGAAGCTGAAGTAGAGGATGATCCCGACGACGGCCACGGGGAGTCCGAAGATGGTAAGGAAGACGATCAGGACGATCGGCACCGCGATCCAGGCGGCGTCGTCTCCGACCCGGTGATCACCGGTGGCAAAATTGAAGTGGCTCTTGATCTTGCGCTCGACCGCTTTGTCGAAATCTTCCTCCGTCTCCGGGCTGGGTGAAGGGGTCAGGACTGGGGCAATGGTCGGCGTGGTGGCGGCGGCGGGAATCGGCGAGGCGATCGGCGCGACCGTAGAGGCAGGGTCGGGAGGGAGAGTGGCCGCGGGCGGAGCGGTGGGCTCGAGCGGCGGAGTAGGTGTCTGACCAAGCGTGGTCAAGGCCAGGGCGAGAGCGCCGAAGCAGGCGAGGAAGGTGACTTTCGTTTTCATAGGTATGCTGTTGAGATGCAGCAGCGCGGGCCTTTAGATTCAATTTTCTCGGAAAAAGCCGTGAAAGAACGAATGGCGGGGACGGAATCAGCGGTCGCTGGAACACAAGAATAAGACCTTGCGCGCTCCGGGGCACTGGACATTATTGCTGTCCGCCAAATTCCGGCTGCGGGTGTAGCTCAGTGGTAGAGCACCTCCTTGCCAAGGAGGACGTCGCGAGTTCGAGTCTCGTCACCCGCTCCCAGCCGCGGCCCCATGGTGATCCCCTGCAGAGGCGCCGTGCCGTTCGATCTTATCGATTCCTGAAATTCGATCACGAGCACGAAGGGGGCGCATTTGACGCCGCGTGTAAGATTCCCGCATGTTCACACTCCACTCTTCTGCGGGCGCCATTTTCGTGCTCCAACTGCTCATTTCGGCTTTTTTCGCCATTCTCTTTCTCCAGTCGGGGATCGATAAGGTGATCGACCGCAAAGGAAACATGGACTGGCTCAGCGGCCACTTTGCCAAGAGCCCGCTCGCCGGCATGGTGCCGCTCTTGGTCGGAGTGATCACCATCATGGAACTGGCCGCCGGTGCTCTCAGCGCCATCGGTTGCCTGCTGATTTTGCTCCGGCATGATTCCACCGTCGGTTTCTACGGGGTGGTCGTTTCCGGCCTGACCTTACTCGCGCTCTTTTTCGGCCAGCGCATGGCGAAGGAATATCCCGGCGCCGCTTCGCTGGTGCCTTATTTTCTGGTCGCGATCGCGGGTCTCATCTGGCTCGGACAACCTTGAAACGCGCTGCGGTTGCGCTCTTTCTTATTTCGTTAGGCGGGACGGCCGCCTGCTCCGCTTCGCTGGTCCCGGCGGCGGGAAAACTTTACCCGGGCTTCTTTTTCAGTGCGCCAATTCCCGGCAGCGACGACGCAACGAACACAATGTCACCCCCGCCGATGTGGCCGGTGACCTGCGCCTGGATTCAGGCGGCGGGGAAGGTGCCCGACATCCGGCTGATGTTGCGGCCGGATCTCGATCAGAATCACGCAGAGAACACTTTAAGCCTGGCCAATATCTGCGCCGGCCGCTTTGATGCCGATCTGCGGCGCTGGGCGGAGAAGGCACGGGATTTCGGCATCCGATCCTGATCGAGTGGGGCACGGAGCCGAACGGCAGCTGGTTTGCCTGGAACGGGAAATGGAACGGCTACGCCGCCGGCCCGGCGCGCTGCGTCGAAGCGTATCGGCGCGAGCAACTGGCCGCTCATCACGACCGCCTGGAAACGAAACCGCTGGAGCTGCGGACTCGTTAGGCACCTTTTCGCCTTTTGCAAATCCCGCGCCCGGTCGATGATTGCGGATGGTCAAAATCTCGATCGATTACACCGGGCAATTGCATTGCAATGCGACCCACGATCCCTCTGGCACCATCCTGGCCACCGACGCTCCGGCCGATAATCAGGGCAAAGGCGAGTCGTTTTCGCCGACCGATCTGGTCGCGACCGCCCTCGGCACCTGCATCGCCACCACCATGGCGATCGTGGCTGAGCGGCACCAGGTCGAGTTGAAGGGAATGACCGTGCAGGTGAGCAAGGAAATGGCCGACGCCCCGCGCCGGATCGGTCGCCTCACGACGACGGTGCACATCCCGCTCCCGCCGGATCACCCGCAGCGTGCCCTGCTCGAGAAAACGGCCCTCGGTTGTCCGGTCCATCGCAGCCTGGCTGCAGAGATGGAGCGGCCGACCGAGTTTTTCTGGGAAGGCTAGCGGGTCGAAGGTGGCTGCCTACTGTCCCAGCACCCAGGCAAAAATGAGCGGCGCGCAGATGGTGGCGTCGCTCTCGACGACGAACTTTGGGGTGGAAGCGGCCAGCTTGCCCCAGGTAATTTTTTCGTTAGGCACGGCCCCGGAGTAGCTGCCGTAGCTGGTGGTCGAGTCGCTCACCTGGCAGAAATAGCCCCAAAGCGGCACCCCGGTTCGCTCCAGATCCTGGTGCAGCATCGGCACCACGCAGATCGGGAAGTCGCCGGCGATGCCGCCGCCGATTTGGAAAAACCCGATCGAGCCTTCGCGGTTGCGCAGCTTTTTCGCGTTCTTGGTGTAGTGCTCGGCCAGCCAGGTCATGTATTCGATCCCGGTGCGGACAGTGTGCACGTCCTTCACGTCGCCGCGGATGACGGCGGCGGCATACATGTTGCCGAGGGTGGCATCCTCCCAGCCTGGAACAACGATGGGGAGATTCTTTTCGCAGGCCGCCAGCAGCCAGGAATTCTTCGGATCGATCTGGTAGCTCTTCTTTAGCTTTCCGCTCCGCAACACCTTGTACATGAATTCGTGCGGGAAATAATGCTCCCCGGCGCGATCGGCCGCCATCCACTCTGCCAGCACCGCTTTCTCGATCCGTCGCATCGCTTCCATCTCCGGGATGCAGGTGTCGGTCACCCGATTCATGTGCCGGGAAAGGAGTTGCTGCTCGTCCTGCGGCGTCAGCTCGCGGTAATGCGGCACCCGCTCGTAGTGGTCGTGCGCGACCAGGTTGAAGATGTCTTCCTCCAGGTTGGCGCCGGTGCAGACGATCAGGTGCACCTTGTCGCGCCGGATCATTTCGGCCAGCGAAATCCCGAGCTCCGCGGTCGACATCGCGCCAGCCAGGGTGACCAGCATTTTCCCACCGGCGGCGAGGTGAGCCTCGTAGCCCTTGGCCGCGTCGAGTAAGGCGGCGGCGTTAAAGTGACGATAATTTCGGGCGATGAATTTTGAGACCGGCCCCTTTTTCTCCGCCAGGGAGGCGTTGATTTCTTCCGGACTTTTCAAACGTTTCTTGGCTTTCATGATGGGAAAATTGTCGGTCAGGCGGGATACAACCAGCGCATGTAATCGGCCACACCCTTTTCGAGCGGAAACTGCGGTTCGTAGCCTAACGATTCCCGGACCCGGGTCAGATCGGCTTCGGTGTGGTTTTGATAATGGGCGTGCGGGTTCTCGAAATATTCCGGCTCAAATTTCGTCCCTAACGAGTCGTTCAGGATCGCGATCAGCTCGTTGAAAGTGCGGGCCTGGCCGGAGCCGAGGTTGTAAATGCCGCTCTCCTTCGCCTCCAGTGCGCGCAAGGTTCCCTGCACGATGTCTTTCACGTAGACGAAGTCCCGCTTCTGCTTGCCATGCTTGAAAATGCGCGGCCGATAGCCCTCCGTCATTTGCCGCGAGAGATGCAGAATCATGCTCGCCGGCATCCCTTTGTGCGCTTCGCGCGGACCGTAAACGTTGAAATAACGCAGCCCGACGATCTTCCATTCCGGATCCTCCGCCGCGGCGCGTCGAGCGATGTTATCCATGATCACCTTGGAAAAGGCATAGACGTTGGCCGGAGCAGCCTGGTCTGTCTCGAGATTCACGCCGCTGGCCGCGCCGTAGGTGGCGGCGGAGGAGGCATAGACCACCCGGGTGCGATCGCTCCGCGCAAAGCGGAGGAGGCGGCGAAAGCTCTCCACGTTATCGTGCACCTGCGGGAATTGATCGTGCACCGTGGTGTCGGTGATGGAGGCGAGATGGAAAATGGCGTCGAAGCGTTGCTCGCCAAGCTGCGCTTTCCAATCGAGCGCGGCCAGATCTGCCGCCACGAAATCGCCGCGGTAGCCGCGCAGATTCTTGAAATCGCCCGAGCGGAAATCGTCGATCACGGTCAGTTGCGCTTCGGCATATTTCTCCTGCAGGGCGAGGACGAGATTCGAGCCGATAAAGCCGGCCCCGCCGGTAACGAGAAAATGAGTTTGTTTCGGGTTCACAGAGTCGGGTTGCGGGGAAAGCTGACAAATAAGTCTTGAGCGGCCAAGCGCAAGGGTCTAGTTCTGCCGCAGTTCTTTGCGAGTTTGACCCCGAAAAGGTTCGGGGTTGATCAGTGGATCGGCGCGAGAAATCCCGTGCAAACCGGGAGCAGTTGCGCTGCTGTAACTGGAGACGACTTCCCCTTGAGCCAATCGTTAGGCGCGAGCCGGCGGTGAAGGCGGGAAGAAGGCGAGCTTCGAAGTCATTCGAGGCCACAAACCAGGAGCCAGAATATTTGCCCGCTCCACCTCATTCGTGCCGCCGCGTGTGCGGGCCGGCACGACAAAACTTCTTCGCAAAAAGAAGAATGAGAGTCGTGGACCCGCCGCTGGCAAGTGACCCGTCCGCCTCTCAGTAAATGGAGGTAACTTGTCATGTTGAATCGTCCCAAGTGGCGGTGGTTGGTTTTGTTCGGGCTCACCCTTTTGGCGGAGCCATCGTTGATGACGGCGCAGGAGACCCCGGCGAATTCTTCGCCCGCGCCGGAGGCCCAGGAAATCGTGGTTAGCGCAACCCGCCTGCCGATGGCGGAAGAGGACACGCCCGCGAGTGTGAGTGTGATCACGGCGGAAGATCTGGAGCAGAAACAGACGGAGCGGGTCTCCGACGCCTTGCGCGAGCTGCCCGGCCTTTCGGTCGTGCAAAGCGGGACCGAAGGGCAGCTGACTTCGGTCTTTACCCGCGGGCTGAAGAGCGAGCACACCCAGGTCTTGATCGATGGAGTGCCGATCAACCAGGGCCTGGCCGGTCTTTTAATTTCGCCGATCTCACCACCGACGACATTGAGCGGATCGAGGTCGTGCGGGGTCCGCAGAGCACGCTCTATGGACCACGCGGCCTGGCCGGAGTGATTCAGATTTTCACCAAACAAGGCAGCGGAGCGCCGAGCGGCTCGATCAGCGCGGAAGGCGGCAGCTACGAAACCTTTCGCGAGACGCTGCAGACCTCCGGGAGCTGGGAGCAGTTTGATTATTCGTTAGGCGCGAGCCGGCTCGATACCAACAACGCCCGGCCCAACAACGAATATCGCAACAGCAACGCCGTGGCCAATCTGGGCTGGTCGCCTAACGAGCAGTTGCGGCTGAGCAGCCTCTTGACCTATTCCCTGAGCGACGCCGGGAATCCGAACTCGATTTTCGATCCCAAGCCATTCGACAACTTCCTTACCGAGCGCTGGCTCCTCGCGCCGCATCTCGATTACCAGCCGGTCGATTGGTGGGAGCACAAGCTGATCGTGAGCTACGATCACGAGCGGCAGGTGAACGATCCGAATGACGACGGCTTCGTCGGGGCGACCCGCGCGCTCTTCAAGCGTTTCACGATCGATTACCAGAACGATCTCAAGCCCGCGAGCTGGTTGACCCTAACGAGTGGATTTTTCTACAGCGACGTCCAGGCCGGGCAGGAGCGGCCTTTCGTTTCCCAGGCTTTTGGCCCGCAGCCGACCTTCATCAGCGATCACACCCGCGAGACGGCCGGCTACCTGCAGGCGAGCGCGAGGCCGCTGGAGGGCCTGGAGTTGGTCGCGGGCGGTCGCTACGATCATTTCAACCAGTTCGGCGGGGTCTGGACCTATCGCTTTGCCGGCAGCTATAAGATCAAGCCGTCCGACACGGTGGTGCATTCGAGTTATGCCACCGGTTTCAGTCCGCCGACCAGCCAGGACAAGATTTTCGGAAACAACTTCGATCTCGATCCGGAAAGAGTGCGGGGATTCGACGCCGGGGTGACGCAGCAGTTTTGGGACGGGCGCTTCACTTTTGGGACAACCTATTTTCACAACGATCTCTCCAATGTGATTGGATTGAACGGGCAGTTCGACACCGTCAATCTCGGTGCCGCGCGCACCGAGGGGCTCGAGACGGAGCTGCACGCACGCCCGATCCCGAATCTCGATCTGGCGGCCAGCTACACCTATCTCGAAGCAGTGAAGACTTCTTCGGCCGATATCGCGCAGCCGGCTGGCGCTCGTCTGCCGCGCCGGCCGCGGAACGAGTTTTACGTTTCGGCTTCCTACCTTTGGTTCAAGAAATTGCGCACCACGGCGGAAGCGAAATTCGTCAATGCGCGTGAGGAGCTGAATTTTGGCGCGGCCAACTTCGACATCGAAGATTATTCCTTCGTTAATTTTGCCGCGGAATACGCCTGGAATTCGCAGCTGACGATTTTCGGCCGGGTCGATAATCTGACGAACGAGCATTACGCGGAGGTTTACGCTTTTCCGGCGCTGGGCCGGGCCGCTTTTGGCGGGGTGCGGCTTTCGTTCTAGCGCTCGCTCATTCTGTCATCCCGATCCGCCGCAGGAGGGAGAGGGACCTCCAATTGCAATCGGGATCGCCTTGGCGTTTAGCAGGCGTGGATTTCAGGTTTGGGGCCCTTCGCCGTCTGCGCGGCTCAGGATGACAAAACAAGCGCGGTCGACCGCTTGAAAGCCATGCACCGAACTGTTAATCGCTAGAAGTGGATCCTTACCTCACCGCACTCATCGGGCTCGTCGTCGGGGCGGCGCTGGTCGGGATCTTTTTCCTGCTCAGCCGGCGGCGGGAATTGCTAGAGCGTTTTGAGGCGCTCGATCGGGCGCAGGAACGAGAGGAGCGGATTCTGCGCGAAGAAGCGGCCCGCAGCCGGGAGGAAGCGGCTCATGCTGCCAAGGCGCAGCGGGAGGAGCTGAACGAATCGTTGCGATCGTTAGGCGCGACCAATCTGCAGTCAATCTCGGAGATCGGGAACATCCTCAAGAGCCAGCTCGAAACGGTGGCCAGCCAGACCGGCAAACTGACCGAATCGAATGCCGCGCGGCTGGAAAGCCTGCGGTCGGTGGTCGATGTGCGGTTACAGCAGCTCCAGGAAGATAACTCGCGCCAGATCGAGAAGATGCGCGCAACGGTGGATGAAAAGCTGCAGGGAACGCTGGAGAAACGGCTCGGCGAATCGTTCCAGATGGTAAGCGAACGGCTGGAACGAGTGCATCAGGGTTTGGGTGCGATGCAGCAATTGGCCAGCGACGTGGGCGGCTTGCAGCGCGTCTTGACCAATGTGAAAACGCGTGGCGGCTGGGGGGAAGTGCAACTGGGCAACCTGCTCGAGCAGGTCCTGACCGCGGAACAATTTGCCCGCAACGTGAAGACCAAGGAAGGGAGCGGCGAAATGGTCGACTTCGCCGTGCGCCTGCCGGGCGATGAGAATGGCGCGCCGGTTTGGTTGCCGATCGATGCCAAATTTCCGATCGAAGATTATCAGCGTCTCACCATGGCGCAGGAGAGTTCGGACGCGCTGGCGACGGAGGAAGCGATGAAAAACCTCGAGAATGCCTTGCGCAAAAGCGCCAAAGACATCTGCGGGAAATACATTAACCCGCCGCGCACGACCGATTTTGCGCTGATGTTTTTGCCGACTGAAGGGCTTTACGCCGAGGCCATCCGGCGGGTCGGGCTGGTTGAGCAGGTGCAGCGGGATTGCCGGGTGCTCTTTGCCGGGCCGACCACGCTGGCGGCGTTGCTCAATAGTTTGCAGATGGGTTTTCGCACCCTCGCGATCCAGAAACGCTCGAGCGAAGTCTGGAATTTGCTCGCTTCGGTCAAGACGGAGTTTGGGAAATTCGGCGGGGTGCTCGACGGGGTGAAAAAGAAGCTGCAGGAGGCTTCGAACAAGATTGATGAGGTCGATGTGCGCTCGCGGGTTCTGAATCGGAAGCTGCGGGACGTGGAAGAATCGCCTAACAATCCCGAGCCAATGCTGCCGGAGCTGCTCGCGCCGGACGAGGAAGAGATCTAGACCCCCTTTTTCCAGGGGCGGGTGGAAAGGTCGCCGGCGAGGCCGGCGCAGACCTTTGCCAGAGCGAAATGTCTACAGGACGGCGCCCCACTTTGCTTCGTCCTTGAGCATAAGCTCGCGCAGGAGGCGGATGGGCGGGGCGCCGTGGTCGAGCATTTCACCATGGAATTTCTCGAGCGAGAAATTGTCTCCTTCCTGCGCCTTGTAGTCGTCGCGCAGCTTCAGGATCTGTAGTTTGCCTAACGTATAATTCAAATATCCCGGATCGAAGGTGCCGCGCATTGCTTCCGCCATCGACGGTTTGGCTTCGTAGTAACAGTTTTGCTGAAAGAATCTGGCCGCATCGGCCACTGACATTCCCTCGGTGTGGAGCTTGATCGAAACGCAGAGCCGGCAGAGGCGGAGGAGCGCTTCGTCGGCCTGGGCCATGCGATATTTGGCCGCGCGAATTTTCTGTGCGGGCGTCGGATGAGGCGTGCTGCCATAGCCCTGGTCGAGCATCATTTGCTCGGCGTAGTGGGCCCAGCCTTCGGTGAAGGCGTAGCTGGTGAAGATCTTTTCGACCTGCGTCGCGTCGGAGGCGTTCAGATGCAGGAACTGCACGTAGTGCCCGGGGTAAGCCTCGTGAATCGAGACGACATCGGTGGTGTTATAATTAAACGCGGTCAGCCATTCGTTCTTTTGCTGCTCGCTCCAGCTCGCTTCGGTCGGGGTGACATAGTAATAGGCCTGGGTGGCTTTCTTCTCGAACGGCCCCGGCGTATCCATCGAGGCAAAAGTGGTCGCACGATCGAATGGCGGCGTCTCGGTCACGGTCGCCCGCACCTCGGAGGGAATGGTGACGATGTGATGATCGAGCACCCACTGCCGGATTTGGTCGTGGTCTTTGGCCACCTCGGCGATGAGCTCGCCGGGCTTCGGGTGTTCCTGCTGGATCGTCTTGAACACTTCCAGCGGCGGTTTCTTCGGATCGATGATTTTGGCCGCGTTAGCGAAAACAGCCTGCTCTTCCTTTAGCCGCTGCAGGCCGAGCGCGAGCAGCTTATCCGGCGGCAGATCGACCAGCTCGGTCTCGGCCAGCATTTTCTGGTAAGCCTCTTTCCCAACCGCGAAATCGGAGAGGGCCTTGGGCAGCTTTTCCTTCTTCAGCCAGGCCGCGTAATCCCGCAGGGCCGCGACGGCTTTTTTGTTCGCGTCTTGAAAGGCGGCCACGAGCTGCTCGTCTTTCACCTCGTGGAGCGCGGCGACGAGATTTTTCTCGAGGAAATCAACCGAGCCGTTCGCGATCTGGATCGCCAGCTCGACGTAAGGTCTGGGCAATACCGGGAGCAGATTGGTCTTGGCCGCGGTCATGACATTGGCAGCCTGGTCTTCGATCGTGATGATGTCGCGCATGCGGTCTTCCAGCGGCTTGAAATCGCGTGTGATGTAGATGTTAAGGTCGAGCGCGCCGGCATAGGTCATCGGATTTCTCTCGAAGATGCGCTGCTCCTCGATCTGGAAGAGCTCACCGGCGATGGCGGCGAGGAGGATGCGCCGGTCGATCCCGGCCTGCTGGCTCAGCTTGCTGGCATCGAGCTTGCTGAATAGGTCGCGAAAGCGCTTCAATCGCTCGACCTCGGCATCGATCGCCAGGCGGCTGAAATCGCCGATCTTGCCGTCGTATTGATGAAAACCGAGAGCCACCCCCTGCAACGGCCGGGCCGCGAGATAGCCGCTGGTGAAATCGAGCGCCATCTTCTCGAAATCGGCCTCTGGTTTGGGTGTCTCCGCCGCTTCGGAAAGCGTCGCGCCCAAGGAAAAGGCAAAGAGGACCATGAGGCGGCGCAGCATTTTCATCGGGAGCAATTTAAAAGCGGACCTTGGCCTTGTCATGCCGACCGATTGGCATTTTGCAGAGGAATGAACGACAATCGCATCGGCTGCGTCCAAAGAAATCCATGAAGCGATATCTGCTTATCTCCACCCTCCTGGCCGGGGAAATTTTGCTTTCGCTCAGTCCGGTGCGGGCGGCCGATCCGGCGCCTGCCCCGACGGTGCCGGCGGACGATAACGGCTATGCCGAGATCGCCACTTTCGCCAAGGCAATCCAGCTCATCCGGCAGGATTACGTCGACGGGCAGAAGATCAGCTACCACGACCTGATCTACGCCGCGATGAAAGGGATGCTTTCCTCGCTCGATCCGCACAGCCAGTTCATGGATCCGGATGATTTTAAGGACATGCAGGATGATACCCGCAGCCGGTTTAATGGCCTGGGGGTGGAAGTGGCGGTGCGGGACGGCCTGCTCACCGTTGTCACCCCGATGGAAGATACTCCAGCGGCCAAGGCCGGGATTCAGGCCGGCGACCAAATCTTGCGCATCAACGGTGCCTCGACGGAAAAGCTGGGGCTGCAGGAGGCGATCGATGTGCTGCGGGGCGAGCCGGGGCAAAAAATCACTCTGACCATTTTGCGTCCGTCGAGCAAGGAGATCAAAGATTTCCCGCTCGAGCGCAAGGGGATCAAAGTGGCGAGCGTGAAGGGCGGCAACCTGCTCGACCCGGAGCTGACCGGGCAGTTCAAGGTCGGCTATGTGCGCATTGTGCAGTTCAACGAACCGACCGCGGAGGAGTTTGCCAAGACGCTCGATAATTTGCAGAAACAGGGGATGCAGGCCCTCGTGCTCGACCTGCGCAATAATCCAGGCGGCCTGCTCAATTCCGCCGTCGATGTGCTCGGGCAATTCCTCCCGCCGAACACCAAGGTCGTCTCAACCCAGGGCCGCGCCTCGTCGCAAATGCATGAATATTCCACCCCGGGCGGGACGAAGGAGCGGCCGCGGTTTCCGCTGGTCGTGCTGGTGAACGAAGGCAGCGCGAGCGGCTCCGAGATCGTGGCCGGCGCGCTCAAGGATCTGCATCGCGGGATCATCATCGGCGAGACCACTTTCGGGAAAGGCTCGGTGCAGAATGTGATGCAGTTGCCGGACGGCTCGGCCCTGCGTTTCACCACCGCGAAATATTACACCCCGAGCAAAGCGGTCATCCAGGGCAACGGCGTCGTCCCAAATATTCTCATCCCGCTTACGCCGGAGCAGGACCGGGCCGTCGCTTCCCTGCGCAATAACGACAAGATCAAACCGGAAGAAGCGACCGAGATCATTAAGTCGAAAGACCTGCAAATGATGCGCGCGATCGATGCGCTCAAAGGGGTCATGATCTACGCCCAGCAGACGCCGAAGATCGAGGCGGTAAAGAAGTAGGCGCTTCGTATTTTCGCGCAGAGGACGCCGCGAGGGCAGAATTTCACTATCTCGTTCTCTCTGCGCTCTCCGCGGTAAATGAATTCCCTGCTCCTGGCGATCGAGACTTCCTGCGACGAGACGGCGATCGCCGTCTTGCGCGGACGAGAATTGCTCAGCAGCGAAGTCGCTTCCCAGATCGCGGCCCATCAACCGTATGGCGGAGTGGTGCCGGAGGTGGCGTCGCGGCATCACCTGCAACACGCGCCGCACCTACTCCAACGCGCGGTCGCGGAGGCCGCAGTGTCGTTAGGGGAAATTGACGCCTTTGCCGCCACCAGCGGGCCGGGCCTGGCCAGTTCGCTCATGGTCGGCGCTTCTCTGGCCAAGGGATTGGCCCTCGGTTTTCAGAAACCTTATCTGGCCATCAACCATCTCGAAGGACATCTCCTTTCGCCTTTTTTCGAAGGCACGGGCGAGATCGAGCCGAACGTTTCCCTGATCGTCAGTGGCGGTCACACCTTGCTGGTGGAAGTAAAATCGGTCGGCGATTATCGCATTCTCGGGCGGACGGTGGACGACGCGGCCGGGGAAGCGTTCGACAAGGTGGCCAAGATGATCGGCCTCGCTTATCCCGGCGGTCCGGAGATCGAACGCTGCGCCGAAGCCGGCGATCCGGCCCGGTTTGATTTGCCGCGCAGCATGCTTCACTCGGGCGACGCCAATTTCAGCTTTAGCGGGTTGAAAACTGCGGTGCGCTATCTTCTGCCCAAGCTGACCGAAGCGCCTAACGAAAAGCGTGATCTGTGCGCCTCGTTCCAACGGGCGGTGGTCGACGTTTTGGTGGCCAAGACGATCGCGGCGGCACGATCGGCCCGGCGAAGGCTGATCACGGTCAGCGGCGGGGTGAGCCGCAATGGGGAGCTGCGCCGGCAGATGTTGTCCGCCTGCGAAAAGGCAGGATTGCAGCTCCGTTTCGCCGCGCCCAGCCTCTGCACCGATAACGCAGCCATGATCGGGTTTGCCGGTCAGCTCCGGCTTGCCCGGGGCGACACCTCGCCGCTGACAAGAGAGATCGATCCTAATCTCGCCTTGGTGTAGCGCGGTTCGCGCAGGGTAGGGCAAGCTTCCAGCTTGCCATTTTGCAGTTCGAGCGAGCTGGAAACTCGCGCGACCTCATCGCCGGGGAGCGCACCGCCCGCAGACGGCTCACAGGCAAATCTAATACTCACGCTCGAGCAGATAATTGGCTAGCGCACGCAGCGTCTCGGCCTTCTTGCCTAACGGCCGCAGCGCTTCGTGTGCCTGTCGAGTGAGACGTCCCGCTTCGCCGCGCGATTTCTCCAGGCCAATTACCGCCGGATAGGTCGCCTTCTGCGCGGCCACATCTTTGCCCGCGCTTTTGCCCAGCTTCTCGCTCGTCTGCGTGACATCGAGAATGTCGTCGATTACTTGGAAAGCCAGCCCGAGCGCATAACCAAAATCGCTCATCGCGCTCAGTTGCGTGGGTGTGGCGTTGGCGCTCATCGCGCCCAGCCGCACCGAGGTGGTGAGGAGGGCGGAGGTTTTGTTCTCGTGGATGTAACGCAACTGCGCGCGGGTGATCGGCTTGCCTTCACCTTCCAGATCAGCCACCTGGCCGGCGATTAGTTTGCGGCTCCCGGCCGCGACCGAGATTTCGCGAAAAATGGTGCGCAAATCGTAACGCGGCCAGGCTTCCGCTGCGGCCGCGATCTCGAAGGCGATGGTGAGCAGCGCGTCGCCTGCGAGCACGGCAATTCCGTCCCCGAAGACCTTGTGACAAGTGGCGCGGCCGCGGCGGAAATCGTCGTTATCCATGCTCGGGAGATCGTCGTGGATGAGCGAGTAGGTGTGGATGCACTCCAGGGCGCAGGCCAGGGGCAGCGCGCTTTTCGTCAGGCCGCCGCAGGCCTCGGCCGCGGCCAGGCAGAGGATCGGGCGCAACCGTTTGCCGCCGGCGAAAAGCGAGTAGCGCATCGCCTTGTGAATGGTGGCGGGCTTGGTCGAGGCCTTGGGCAGGAAACGATCGAGCGCGCGATCGACCTCCTTTTGCCGGGCCAGAAGATATCGTTTCAACTCCACTGTGCGCGAATCTGGAAAGCGCGGCCCCTTCGCGCAATGGAAAAGTCTCAGCCGCCGACGGCCTGATAGTGTCCGAGCCCGCGTCTCCACATCAGATTGGCCGCGGCCCACATGGCCAGCATCCAGCCGCACTGGATGGCGAGCGCGCCCCACATTTCGCCCCCGCGCAGGCGTCCCTGGAAGATGGCGATGGGGCAGAAGAGCTCGTAATAAAACGGCAGCCATTTCATCACTGCCTGGACGGCGGGCGGCATGATATCGAGCGGAAACATCTGGCCGCCGAGGAAATATTCGAAGCTGTAAACGATGAAAACGATGGTCGAGATCTCGAGAATCCAGAAGGCCATCATCGAGAGCGCGTAGGTGAGGAAAAACTGGATGAAGGCCGACATGACCATGGAAGCGAGCGCCGCCAGCCAGGTCACGGCGTCGTTAGGCCAGACGATGAAGCGCCGGAAATAGAAGAAGATGGCCGCAATGGGCAGGATCGTGACCAGGGTATAAACCAGCCGGCCGCTAAGGAAAATGCTGAAGCGATAACCGAGGTAGTTGATCGGCTTGGTGATAAAGGAATTGATCTGGCCTTCGCGGATGTCGGCCGCGATCTGCCACTCGTCCTCAGTCGGGGTGACGAGGTTGCTGACCAGGATGGTGAGCAGGTAATAATAAATCATCGAGCCGTAGTCGTAGCCGCGCATGCCGCCGCCGCTCTCGCGGAAAATGGCGCGCCAGAGGAAGATCGTGCCGATCAGGGGAAGAATGCCGAAGACCGCGCGCAGGAGATAATTCCAGCGATAGACGAAGGTGTTCTGGATCCCGAGATTGAAGACGGTGAGATATTTCGCGGGCTGCATGGAGTGGTCGCGGATCAGGCGAAGGTGGAGCGAACTTTAACTGCGGATCACGCGGATTTCACGGCTCGTCGGCCGCCAGGTGGCGCCCCTTTGGCTGCGAGTAACGTCGGTGAAATCGGCGTGATCCGTGGTCAAAGTTCCCCTCACCAAAAACTCCGCAGCTTTCGCATCTGCCGATCCTGCCAGCGGCTGAAAAGGATGAGCGCGCAGGTTGCGCCGATCAAAGCCATGAACATGTCCTCCTGCGTGTCCCAAGGGTCGCCCTGGGTCCCGAGAAAAGCGGTTGCGGCTGCGCCCGAGGCGAGTGCGGTGGCCCATTCCAGCAGCTCATAGAGTGCGCTGATTCCCATACAGATGAGAAGGACGATGAAAAAGCGCCAGCCGGCCGCGGTCACGACCCGTTGCCTAACGAAGATCTCACGTGCGATCAGAGCGGGAACAAAGCCCTGCATGAAATGGCCCAGCCGGTCGAAGTGGTTTCGATGCCAGCCGAAGTAGGGCTGGATCCAGTCAAAGAGCGGCACCCGCGCGTAAGTGTAATGTCCGCCGACGCAGAGGAGCATGATGTGCAGCGCGATGAGGGTGTAAACCAGGGTGCTGAAGCGAAAGGTGGAGTAGGTGAAGATGAGCAGAGCCGCTCCGATGATGCCGGGCGCGACCTCGAGCCACCAGGTGAGGCGATCGTAGGGCGCCCAGGCCGACCAGGCGAAAACCAGCGCGGTCGCGAAGAGCAGAGCGAGGTGAAGGGGCGAGATGCGGGTGTTCATGAGCGCGGATGGGCACGATTGCTTTCCGCCAGTTCCACCGCAAGCCGGATCGCCGCAATCATGCTCTCGGGGCGCGCGATTCCTTTCCCCGCGATTTCGAAGGCGGTCCCGTGGTCGGGACTGGTGCGGGGGAAGGGGAGACCAAGGGTGACGTTCACGCCTTCGTGGAAGGCGTGCAGCTTGAGCGGAATGAGGCCTTGGTCGTGATACATGCAGAGGACGGCGTCAAATTCTCCCGCTACGGCGCGGTGAAAGATGGTGTCGGGCGGGTAGGGACCGGTGAAGTGGGTGGAGCCGTAAGGTGGGAGCATGGCGAGTCGCTGCAACTCGTCCAACGCAGGCGCGATGATGTCGGCTTCTTCCTGGCCAAGCGCGCCGGATTCGCCGGCGTGCGGGTTGAGTCCAGCCACGGCGATCCGGCATTGGCCGCCGCGGCGGAGGAGGTAATCGGCCAGAAGGCGACCCACCCGCACGATCTCGTCAGGCCGGAGCGCATCGGCGACGGCGCGAAGAGGGATGTGGGTCGTGACCAGGGCCACGGTGAGGCCGGCGCCGGTCAGGAGCATGGCGAAATTATCGACGCCGCAGCGGGCGGCGAAGAATTCGGTCTGGCCTGGAAATTGGAAGCCGATTTCATACATGCGCGCTTTGTGAATCGGCCCGGTCACGACGGCATCGAGCTCGCCGGCCTGAGCGAGGCGGATCGAATCTTCCAGCGCTTCCTGGGCGGCGCGGGCGCTGGCCGGAGCGGGCTGGCCTACCGAGTGTCCGTCGGTCGAGCCGAGAAGGAGGTATTCCGCCTCGGGTAATTTTCCCGAGCGCAGAGCGGCCTGAATGATTTCCGGGCCGATCCCGGCCGGGTCGCCTAACGTGATCCCGATGCGTTTGCCCATCCTCTACTTTCGCGAAGCCAAAGCGGCTGACAACTTGAGGAGCGTCCGGACGTTTGGCGCTGCGCAACGCCCCGCTCGATATTCATTTGAGCGGGCGGAGGTTTGCTCGGCCTTGCGCCGAACGCAACGTTAAGGGCTAGAAGGTCTTGATGTAAGCCTTCGAACGCAGGCTGGCCAGCCAGTGATCCTGCATCTCCTGCGCTTGCTCCTGGCGCAGGCGCGCCTCGATCTCATTGCGCACATCCTTGAGCGGACGCGCTTCGCCGCCCTGGCGCGCTTCCACTTTCAGGATGTAATGATTGCCACCGACATCGACCACCCTGCTGATCTCGCCCGGCTTCAGGCTGAAGGCGACCCTGGAGAGTTCCGGGGAGAGCGTTTTATCATCGATCCAACCCCAGTCGCCGCCCAGGTCGCGCGTGCTGTCTTCGGAATACATTTGCGCCATTTTGTCGAAATCGGCGCCGGTGATAAGCTTGGCCCGAATCTCTTCCGCCATCGAAGTCTGAGCTGAGCTGCTCCCACTCTCCTGATGTCCCGGGATCATGATCATGCGCAACTTCACCTGCGCTTTGGTCGAGAAAAGCTCCTTATGCTTCTTGTAATACTCTTCGATCTTGGCCGGCGGGACGATGAGATTGGACTTTACGTTCTTCGCCCGCATCGCCTGCACGATGATTTTCTGCCGTTCCAGGTCGCGAAATTTCGACATGGTATATTTCTGCGCCTCCATCGTCTTGATGAAGGCGTGGCGATCGCCACCGAAGTTTTCTTTAATCACCGCATCCACCCGCTCGTCGATGTAATGCGGCGGGATCTGCAGCTTATCCTTTTCAAAGGCCTGGATGATGAGCTGGCGATCGATCAGATCCTGGAGCGCGGCTTTGCGCAGCTCGGTGATTTTATTGACCAGTTCCTGCCCGGAATATTGCGACCGGAGCAGACGTTCACGCGGTTCGACCACGTCGCGCACTTCGGAGTAGGTGATGACCTTGTCGTTCACCACCGCTGCGATGCCATTGATCGATTCCGCCCCGTGGGTGGGCGAAGCGGTCGCGGCCACGCCGAGGCAGGAAAAGGCCAGCAGGGCCGCCATCGGATAACGCCAGATGAAGTTCAAAGTTGCTTTAGCCATTGCAGTACCTCCGGGAGGTTCAGATCGATCTTACCGAAAGTTAAACGAGGAAATTTGCCACCGACAAGGATAAAGTCGCCCCGCCGGGTGAGCATCAATTTGCCCTCACGCACTTCGACTCGCGCGACGCGAGCCCGGGCGGCGGAAAGTTTGATTTCGCTGAGCAGGAAGAGATTGTCAACCGCGGCCGGCCATTTTCCAAAGCGATCGCGCCACTCGCGCCGGAGCTTTTGCAGCTGTTCCTGGGTGGTGATTTCGGCCAAATGCCGGTAAGCCTGGATGCGCAGGCTGGCCTCGCTGATGTAGGCGGTGGGAATGAAGGCCGGGACCAGTTTTTGCGGGCCGGCGGCGAGGTATTCGCCCTCACTGGTGGCGACGAAATCGAGCCGGGTCTCGACCTCGAGCCGCGGTCGCACCTTTTCGCCTTTCAGTTGCCCCACCGCCTGCTTCAGCAGCTGGCAATAAAGATCGAACCCGACCGCCACGATGTGGCCGCTCTGGGCCGTGCCCAGGATGCTGCCGGCGCCGCGAATCTCGAGATCGCGCATGGCGATGCGAAAGCCCGCGCCTAACGAACTGTATTGCTGAATGGCGTTGATCCGCTTCCGCGCCGCGCCGCTCGTGACCAGCTCGCGCGGCAGGAGGAGGTAGGCGTAGGCCTTGTGCTCCGCTCGCCCGACCCGGCCGCGCAATTGGTAGAGATCGGCCAGCCCGAAGCGATCGGCTCGATCGATGATGATGGTGTTGGCATTTGGAATATCGAGCCCGCTCTCGATGATCGTGGTGCAGACCAGCACATCGATTTTCCCCTCCACGAAACGCTCCATCACCGTCTCGAGCTCATCGGCGCTCATCTGGCCGTGGCCGAAATCGACTCGCGCCCCGGGGCAAAGCTCGGCGATGCGATCGCGCATTTTCTGGATCGAGGTGACGCGGTTGTGCAGGAAATAAACCTGGCCCTGCCGCTCCAGCTCGCGGTTGATCGCGTCGCGAATGATCCGCTCGTCGTAGCCGCAGATGACCGTTTCAACCGGGAGCCGGTTGAGCGGCGGCGTCTCAATCGTCGACATGTCCTTGACCCCGACTAACGAGAGATAAAGCGTGCGCGGAATCGGCGTGGCGGAAAGAGTCAGGACGTCGACGAGCTTGAAGAGCTCCTTGAATTTCTCCTTGTGCAGAACGCCGAAACGCTGTTCTTCGTCGATCACGACCAGCCCGAGATCTTTGAAAATGACGTCGCCGGAGATGAGGCGATGGGTCCCGACCACGACATCAACGCCGCCGTCGCGCAGTTCCTCCAGCACCTTGCGCTGCTCGGCGTGGGAGCGGAACCGGCTCAGCATTTCGATCCGCACCGGGTAATCGAGCATGCGCTGGCGGAAGGTCTCGAAATGCTGCTGGGCCAGGACGGTGGTTGGGGTGAGGACGGCGACCTGTTTCCCTTCCATGACCGCCTTGAAGGCAGCCCGAATCGCGACCTCGGTTTTGCCGTAGCCGACATCGCCGCAGATCAGGCGATCCATCGAGCGCGGCTCTTCCATGTCGCGCTTGGTCTGCTCGATCGCTTTGAGCTGATCGGGCGTTTCGCGATAAGGGAAGGAATGTTCAAACTCGACCTGCCACTTGGTGTCGGAGCCAAAAGCATAGCCGGTCTGCGTCTCGCGCTCGGCCTGGAGAGCGAGCATTTTCCCGGCGTAATCGAAGATGGAAGCGGCGGCGTTTTTCTTCGCCCGGCTCCATTTCGCATCGGCCAGTGAGCTGAGCGGCGGCGATTTTTTCCCGACCCCGACATAACGCGAAACCATGTAGGCCTGCTCCAGCGGGACGTAGAGTTTCGCTTCCTCGGCGAACTCGATCACCAGCACTTCACTGCTATCCTCCTCGGCGATTTTCTGGAGTCCTTCGAAACGCCCGATCCCCTGCTCGAGATGGACCACCAGGTCGCCTTCGGTCAGATCGCTGAAATCGATCTGGGCCCGCTGGGTGCCAAACTTGGCCGTGCGCTGGAGACGGCGGCGACCGTGGGTCGGCGCGCGCCCGAAGAGCTCGGCCGCGGCCAGCACGACCAGGTTGGCGGCGGGGAAACAAAAGCCATGCGCCAGAGTGCCTTCGAGCAGTTCGATTCCGCCTAACGACACCCTGGCTTCGGCCATGATCTCGCGGAAACGTTCGATCTCGCCCTCGGTCTGGAAATAGATCGCGACGCGGGCGCCGCTGTCCCGCCAGTGGTTGAGGCGGGCGAAGAATTGCTGCCGTTTCGCTTCCGCGATGACGAATTCGCCGGTGTCGAATTCGCCGATCTCGCAATCGACAAAGGCGCCACTGAAATCTTCCACCGTCTCGCCAATCGACCCCTCGGTGATCAGGATGTCGCCGGTTTCCTCCTCCTCCTCCGGTTCGATCACGATCTGGAGATGCCTCGGCTCGATGTAATCGCGCACTTGGCCGCTTTCGTCCTCGGCCGCGCCTAACAACAGCTCGGCCTCGTTCAAATTGCGCAGGGAAGTCTGGGTATCGAGATCGAACTCGCGCAGCGACTCGATTTCGTCGCCGAAATATTCGGCCCGGATCGGGGCCGTGGCCTGCCAGGAGTAGACATCGAGAATCCCGCCGCGGATGGCGAACTGCCCGCGGGTGGTGACCTGCGGCATGCGCTCGTAACCGGCTTCGCCTAACGACTGCGCCACCTGCTCGAGCGGCTGGGCGGCGTTGCGGCGCAGGCGGAGCGCGGCCGAGCGCAGGGCGCCGCGTTGCGGCGCCGGTTGCTCCAGGCTGGCCCGGGTCGCGACGATGGCGAGGGGCGAACGGCTCTGTTCCACCCGGCTGAGCAGGGCGAGGCGCTCGGCCGCGATTTCCTGGTCGGGCAGGATGTTCTCCACCGCAAGAAATTCCGCCTCCGGGAGAAAGAGCGCCTCCGGCAGCCAGTTCGTTAGGCTTTCGTGCAGCAGTTCCTGCGCGCGGACGTTGGGACAGACGATCCAAAGCGTCTGGGCCAGCTCCTGCGCCAGGGTGGCGACGAGGAAAGGGCGGGCGGAGGCGATGACATGGGAGAACGCAACCGGGCGCGCTCCCTTGCGCAGGGCGCGCAATCGCTGCGCGATCGGGATGGCCTTGGCGGCGGTTTGCAGGAGCTCGGCCCCGATCGATTTTTCCACGTCATGCTCTCGCCGAAAGGCGGGAGAAGTTCAATTCGTCGCCTGGCTGTTGCCTGCCGGAGGCTAGAGCTCGCGACCGACCGCTTCGGCCACGGCGCGGATACGTTGCACCAACTCAGCGAAGACCTCGGGCCGCAAGGCCTGTTCCCCGTCGCTCATGGCGCGTTCAGGTTCGTTATGCACCTCGATCATAAGGGCATCGGCACCGGCGGCGACGGCGGCGAGCGACATCTGCGGAATATAATCGCGCACCCCGACTCCGTGGGTCGGATCGACCACCACCGGCAAGCGCGTCTTGGCTTTCAAGATCGGAACCGCATTGAGATCGAGCGTGTTGCGGGTCATCGTCTCGAAGGTGCGAATCCCGCGTTCGCAGAGCAGGACATTGGGATTTCCCTCGCTCAGGATGTATTCCGCGCTCATGAGGAGATCGTTGATGGTCGCGCTAAAGCCGCGCTTGAGCATCACTGGCAGATGGCTGCGGCCCACTTCTTTGAGCAAGGCGAAGTTTTGCATGTTGCGCGAGCCGATCTGGAGGCAGTCGGCGTATTTTTCCAGCCGGGCGAGGTCGCGCGTATCCATGATCTCGGTGATGATGGGCAGGCCGGTGGCTTCGCGAGCTTCGGCGAGAAACCTGAGCCCTTCCTCGCCCAAGCCTTGAAAGCTGTAAGGGGATGTGCGCGGCTTGTAGGCCCCGCCGCGCAGGATGCGGGCTCCGGCTTTCTTGACCAACTGCGCGATGGTCAGGATCTGCTGGCCTCCTTCGACCGAGCAAGGCCCGGAGATGAGGGCGACGCGCTGGCCGCTGCCGATCTTTACCTGGCCGATCGAGACCGGCGGAGGCTGGGCGCCGTTGCGTTGCCCGACCAGCTTGTAGGGCTTCATCACCGGCACGACCGATTCCACTCCAGGGATGGCGGCAAGCGGTTTCTCCAGAATCAAATCATCCGGCCCGATGACGCCGATCACGATCCGCGAATCCCCGCGCATCACTTGCGAACGGAGGCCAAACTCCTCGATGCGGGCCACGATGTGGTCGATCTGCGCATCGGTCACGGCTGGCTGGGTGATGATGATCATGTCGCGAAGAGCAGGAGTGTAAACCCTGCGCGACCTGGGGCAACCCTCGGCTGCGCGACCCCGCGCACCGAACTAGGGGGCGATGGTGACGGGGGTGCCGTTGTCGACGTTGTTATAGAAATCCTCGGCCATGAACTCCGGCATGCGGATGCAGCCGTGGGAAGCGGGGTAACCGGGCAGGTAGCCCGCGTGCAGGCCAAAGCCGGGCGCGATTTGCATGTAGTAGGGCATGGGCGCGCCTTTATAATGGGTGCCGGGCGGTTTCGGGTCGGTCCGCTTGTCGACATTCGGCACGACGACGTTGTCGTTCTGGTCCACGTAATCGCCGTAAATGCTGGAGGCGTGATCGATATCTTTCCCGATCACTTTGAAATCGCCGACTGGAGTGTCTTTTCCTTCACGGCCGGTGGAAAGCTGCGAAATGCCGACCAGCTGGCCGCCTTTATAGAAATAGGCGCGCTGTTCGTTGATCGAGATCCGAACCGAGGGCTTCCCGGGCACGCCGTCGCCATCCCAATAGGAGACGTTATCGGTCGGGGCGGTCGGGGCCACCGGTTCGTCACCATAGACGCCGCCGAGGTATTGCGTCTGTCCATAAACCAGGCGCGGATCGTCTTCCGCGCAGCCGCTCAGAAGAGCCAGAGCGAGGAGCGGGAGGGCGAAAATGAGAGGTGAACGCAGGGATAAAAAAGACATTTTAAGGAAGAAAGAGGCAAATAACGTGGGCGGTCCGGCAAAGTCAAGGTAACGGGAATGCGGGTCGCTCCGGAGGGTGCGGCTTGAATTTTGCTTAAAACTGCTCAGACTGGCGGCCATCTCGCACTAACAAGCTCAATCCATGCCCACCTACGAATACACGTGTCAAAAATGCGGGCAAAATTTCGATGCCTTCCAATCCATGCGGGACGAAGCCTACAAGATTTGTCCGAAGGAACTCTGCCGCCAGGCCAAATGGGGGAAGGGGAAGGTCAAGCGCCTCCTCGGCACCGGCGCCGGGCTGATCTTCAAAGGCTCCGGCTTCTACATCACCGATTACCGCAGTAACAACTACAAGGAAGGCGCCAAGAAGGAGTCCTCGGCCAGTGCTGAGAAAAGCGGTGGGGGCGAGAGCGGCGGTAAATCCGGCACTCCGCCCGCGCCCACGACGCCGGCGAAAAAGCCGGAGTCGAAGCCGAAGAAAGAGCCGGGGAAATGACCAAGCTGATTTGCCCCGATTGCCAGCACGAGAACGAGCCGGAGAGGATCTACTGCCATCAATGCGGCGCCCGGCTCGACCGCAGCGGGGTGATCAAGGAAAAGGCCGAGGACGACTCGGGAGAAAGTTCCCGCCGCCATTTGCAGAAGATGTTCGATCCGGCGCGCGGGCGCTGGAAAGGAATCGCGACCACGTTGGCCAAGACGATTCTGGGCGCTCTCGTGGTCGCCTGCCTCGTCCTCATGCTCCTGCCGCCCGATCTGCCGCCGGCTCCGACGACCTACGATTTCGCGCCGATGATCAACATGGACATCGTCTCCGCCCTTTCCAGTCAGCAGCGCACTTCCCTGGTTTACAGCGAGGATCAGGTAAACAGCTATCTCGCCTCCATCCTGCGCCGCAAAGACAGTCCGGCCAAGGAAGGCGTCTTCCCTTTACGCCGGCTCTTCGCTCAGTTTCGCGAGGGCCAGTGTGCCATCAACACCCAGCGCACGATCTTTGGCCTGTCCATCTACAGCGGCGCTGGATATCGGGTCGCGCTCGAGTCAGGGAAGATCAAAGCCGAGAACGCCGGCGGTTATATCGGGCGGATGCCGATTCACCCGGCGATAATGAAATACGCCGACATCCTGCTAGGGAAGGCCTGGCAATCGCTCGAGCGAGAGCGGAAGTCGGTCGCCCGGCTGGCCGGGCTGGAATTCCATCCTCAGTCCGTCACTTTGATTACGGCTCGTTAGGCGCGAAACGCGCCTAACGAGCATTTGAATCTCAGGAGAGGGACCGGCGGTTAGCCCAGGCCCATGGTGGAGAGCAACTGATCGTCGATCTGCCCATCCACCCGCAGTCCATTATCACGCTCGAAGCTGCGGATCGCCCGGCGGGTGCCGTCGCCCATGATGCCGTCGATCTCGCCGCGGTAGTAACCACCAGAGGCGAGTTGCTGCTGCACCCGCGCCGTCATGGAGAGATCCTTGCCACCGCCGTCGTTGGTCCGGTTGCGGCTCGGCTCCACCACGCGGCCTTCGTAAATGCCGCGCGGATCGTAGGTGTAGTAGGCGTTGACGGCGTAGGGATAGCCGTAGGCATAGGGGTAGCCGTAGTAGTAGGGATAACCGTAGCCATACCCGTAGAAGGGCGCGCCGAAGTAAAAGTTCACCCGGCTGCCGCCGCGGTAATAGCCCCGCGGGGCGTAGCGGGGGCCGCCGCGATGGAAATCACCGCCGCGGTGTCCCATGGATGCACCGGGATGGCCGCCGCGATGGCCACGCGATTGTGCCTCGGCCGGCACCGACAGAGCCAGGAGACCGATCCCGGCGATCATGATGGTCAAAAGTCGAACAAGCTTCATGTTTTATTCCTTTGTTTATGGTTCAATCGAATGAAGAAAAGATAGCACAAGCAGCGCTCTTTTTCCGTGCTTCGATGCAAAAATTTTCATATCGTGAGCGCCTCCCGGATGTCGCGCGCGCTCAAAATCCTGTTCCCCCTGGCGGCGCTGCTCAGCCTCACCACCGCCGCTGCTTTCCCGGCTGCGAAAGCTAAAAGCATCAGCACTTCGCGCCAGTTTATCGTTTACGGCGCCAGCGTGGCCGTGCGCGGAGCTGTTTGCGATCTGGCCGAACAAACCAAAGCCAACCTGCTCCATCACCTGAAGTTGCGCGACGACTGGAAGACGCCGCTTCTGGTTAATCTCGACTTTCCGCGGGCAAACTATCCCGACGCTCCCGGCTCGCACCTGGAGGTGAGTCAGCTCGGCTACGGATTGAAGCTGCAACTCAACCTCCTCGTGACTGGCCGGCGACAGGGACCGGAAGTGCAGCGCGAGCTGCTCCGCGCCATCCTGCTCGAGATGATGTATCGCGGCCGGACCAACATCCCGGCCGGCACGCCCTACCTCACGCCACCCGATTGGCTGCTCGATGGTCTACTTGCTCTGCAACCGGGCCGGGAGAACGAGGAAGATGCCGCTCTTCTGCACGCCATCGTGGCGGAGCAGAAGATCGCTCCGCTGGCGGAGGTCGTTAGGCAAAAACGGGCGCGGCTGGACCCGCCTTCGCAGCGGCTGCATCACGCCTACGCCCACGCTCTCCTCCAGCTCCTCCTGGAAACACCCGGCGGCGCGGGACAGCTGGCTCATTTCATTCGCGATCTGCCGGCGGCGCCTAACGACGAGCTGGCCGACCTGCGGGCGCATTTTCCCGCTACCCTCGGGCCGGCGGCGGACAAATGGTGGGCTCTGAGTGTGGCCCGGCTTTCTGCGGCCGATCGCTACCAGACCCTGAGCGCGAGCGAGACCGGCGCCCAGCTCGATCGTCTTCTCCATTTTGTTCTCATCGGACGAGACGGAGCGGAGCGGGAATATTCGTTAGGCGACTTCGCCGCTTACCGCAAGCTGCCGGGGGCGGCTGGCGCCTTGCAGCGGGTCGGGCAGCGACTGCTTCTTCTCGGGGCGCACGCTCATCCATTCTACCAGCCGATTGCGCAGGAGCTCTACCGGTTGACCGGGCTGCTGGTCCGGGGCAAGACCCGGAGGGTGACCGAGCGGCTGGAGCGGGTGGCGAGTTATCGGGCGGTGGTCGAGCAGCAGAGCCGGGCGATCGACGATTACCTAAACTGGTATGAAGCGACCCAGAGCAAAACGATGAGCGGCCAGTTTTCCCTCCTGCTCCAGCCGGAGAAAGATCAAACGCCGCCGCGCCGGCGCGACCCGATCTCGGTCTATCTCGACTCGGTTGAGATGGAAATTAACTGAGCTCGCGCGCGCGTTCCGGAAGAGCGCAGATGAGAACGGACGCGGTGCTCCTGGCTCCTACTCTGTTCGGGTTGCTGCCACCTTCTCCCAAGAGGAGAGGTCGGCCGACATTGTTACCTGCGATCGGCCCGGGCCTGGAGTTTGCGCTTCACCGTGTCGTGGCGCGTGTCGGTGATTTTCTTCAGGAACTCACGCGTCCTATCGGCATGTCCCTGTTTCAGACTCACCCGCGCCAGCTGCAGGTAGGCGAAATCGCCCTGGGGCGAGAGGGAAAGAACATGCTTCCAGGCCGCTTCCGCCTCGGTCCAATCGGGATCGGGCATGCCGTAAAAGGTCTCGGCGTAGGCCCGCGCGTAGTCGACATCGTGAGGGGAAAGACGGCTCGCTTCACGAAATTCACCGAGGGCGAGATGGAGGAGATGGGGCTCTTCCATCTTCCAAGCCGAGGTCAGATCGCGCCGGAGAAGGAACTCGACGTTGGCCAGATTGAAATGGTAGGCGGCATTGTCAGCGTCCAGCCCGATGGCGCGGGCGAATTGCGCGGCCGAATCCGCCGCTCGCCCCATCCGCAAATAGGCCCCGCCTAACGAATTGGCAATGGCGGCGCGGCCGGGCTGGAGAAGCTGCGCCGTGCGCCACTGCAGGATGGCGGCCCGGAGCTGGCCGTGATCGGAAAGAAAATCGGCGTAGGCCTGCCGGGCGGGGACGGAGTCGGGGTGGTCCTGAAGATATTGCTCCAGCCGGCTCTGCTCTTTGCTCACGGCCGCGGGGGTGAGCCGGTCGCTGGCTGGAGCGGCCGAGCCGGGTGCGAGCGAGAAGAGAAGGAGGAGAACGAAACGCAGCTTTAAGTTTCTCCACCATTTGCTCAGCTTGCAGTTGCTGATTATCATAGCGCTCGCTCTCCTCTGAGCAGCTCCCTTGCCATGCAAAAAATTGGATTTGCCGAAGCGCTTGATTCGATCGTCGCGACCGACCAGCGCTACCACCGCGACGCTTACGTCTTTCTTCGCGATGCGCTCGACTACACCACCAAGCAGCAGAAGAAATCCAAGGGCGCCGCAGTCCGCCATGTCGCGGGACCGGAACTGCTCGAAGGCGTTCGCCTTTATGCTCTGAAGGAATTTGGCCCGATGGCGCAGACGGTTTTTTCCTACTGGGGAATCGAACGCTGCGAAGACATCGGGGAGATGGTTTTCAACCTGATCGGCGCCGGCATTTTCGGGAAAACGGAGCAGGACTCGCGCGACGACTTCAAGGCGGTCTACAACTTCCACGACGCTTTTGTAAAACCGTTTCTGCCCGAGAAAAGCGCTTTGCCTGCCAAGCTGCCGCCCGCCTTGCCCGCACCCAAGATTTCCTGAGCGGTCGGCCAGCGCCATCCCGCTTCCGCTTCCATGCTGACTGATGCCCGATTAAAACCCGCTGCGAGCGCGAACTCCGCCACGATCACGTTTCCACCCGTGACCGCGCAAAAGTGGACTTTGCCTAACGGCCTCACCGTGATCGTGCAGATCGATCGCAGCGCGCCGGTGGCCAGCGTGCAGGCCTGGTGCGGCACCGGCAGCATCGACGAGGGGCGCCATCTCGGAGCCGGCCTTTCGCACATCCTCGAGCACATGCTCTTCAAGGGAACGAAGACGCGCACGACCAACGCCATCGCGCAAAGCGTGCAGGACCAGGGCGGCTACATTAACGCCTACACTTCGTTTGATCGCACCGTCTACTGGATCGATGTGCCGCGCGAAGGGGTGAGCAGCGCGCTCGACATCCTCGCCGATGCGATGATGAATTCGACCCTCCCGGCGGAGGAATACGTCAAGGAGCAGGAAGTCATCCGGCGCGAGTTTGCCATGGGCTATGACGATCCCGATCGGGTCATGGGGCAGCTCATGTTCAAGACGGCCTATCAACGGCATCCCTATCGGCTGCCGGTGATCGGCGAGCGGCAGATTTTCGATCAGCTCACCCAGCAGGACGTGCTGGAATATTATCGGGCCCGGTACGTGCCTAACAATCTCACCTTTGTCGTGGTGGGCGACGTCGATGCGGATGGGGTCTATCGGCAGCTGCTGGAATATTTCGAGGCCTATCCGGCGCGTTCGCTGCCCCCGCTTTACATCGCGCAGGAGCCGGCCCAACAGGGGCGGCGCGAGGTGAATGAGGAATTTTCCACCGAGCTGACCCGGCTTGCCCTGGCCTGGCACGTGCCGGAGATCACCCATCCCGATGTGCCCGCGCTCGATTTACTCTCAACTATTTTGGGCGATGGGCGCAGCTCGCGGCTCTATCGCAGAGTGCGCGAGGAAGCGGGCCTGGTCTTTGGCATTTCCGCCTTTTCCTACACTCCGGGCGATCCTGGATTGCTCGGAGTCGACGCGACCCTGGAGCCGGAGAATCGGGTCGCGGCTGAGCGCCTGGTCCTCGATCTCATCGCTGAGCTACAGGAATCGGGCGCGACCGCGGAAGAGCTGGCCAAGGCGAAGAAGATCACCCTCGGCCACTCGCTCGGCTCGCTCACCACCATGCGCGGTCAAGCCTCGGATCTCGGCTCCAACTGGTTTGTCACCCGCAACCTCAATTTCACCCGCGACTACCTCAAAGCGATGCAGAAGGTGACGCTGGAAGACCTCCAGCGAGTCGCGCGGCGCTATCTGATCGAGGACAACCTCACGGTGGTCTCACTCAACCCGCGCGGGACGCTCGCGGCCAAGACAACCGAAGCGATCGCGGTCACGGCGGGCGAGGTGGAGAAGTTTGAGCTCTCCAACGGGCTGCGCCTGCTGGTGCGGGAAGATGCGCGGCTCCCGCTGGTCTCGATGGTGGCGGTTTTTCGCGGCGGATTGCTGGCGGAAACGCCGGAGACGAATGGCCTCACCAGGCTGATGTCGAAGGTGATGTTGAAAGGCACTGCCACCCGCACGGCGGAGCAGATCGCCGATACGATCGAGTCCGTGGGCGGCAATCTTGGGAGCGACGCGGGCAATAACAGCTTCAGTGTTTCCCTCGATGTGACCGCGCCCGATCTGGCCCTCGGCGCCGAGTTGCTCTGCGACATCCTGCTTCACGCCACCATGCCGGAGAAGGCCGTGGCGCGAGAAAAGGAAGTGCAGCTGGCCGGCATTCGCGACGACGAAGAACATCTCACCACCGTGGCCCGCAACCTCTTGCGCGGCGCCCTGTTCCCCGGTCATCCCTACGCGCTTCGCTCCAAAGGCACGCCGGAAGCGGTCCGGCGGCTCAGCCAGCCGGATCTGCTCGCCTTTCGCGACCGGCTGGTGGTGGCGAAGAACGGCGTCATCTCTGTCTTTGGCCACGTCAAAGGAACGGAAGTGCGAGATCTTTTTGAGCGGCTCCTGGCCGAGATGAAGCCCGGGCAGCTCGCGCTCACCCAGGCGGCGCCGGGGCCGGTCCTCGCGCAGACGGTCGCGGTGGAGGAGCTAAAGGAAAAAGCGCAGGGCGTGCTCATGGTGGGTTTTCTCGGCGCCGATATGTTCAGCCCCGACCGCTATGCGCTCGAGTTGATCGATGAGGCGAGCAGCGATCTAGGCTCGCGCTTTTTCGTCCGCATCCGGGAGGAAATGGGCCTGGCCTATTACGTCGGCGCGAGCCAGATGCAGGGTTTGGTTCCGGGGGTCTTCGCTTTCTATCTTGGGACCGATCCGGAAAAGCTGGACCCGGTCCGGGCTGCGCTGCTCGATGAAATCGGCAAACTGGCCGACGCTGGCCTAACGACCGACGAACTGATCCGGGCCAAGAAAAAGCTCATTGGGCAGCAGCGCATCGCCAACCAAAGCAACGACTCCTTCGGCTACATGGCCGCGCTGGACGAGCTCTACGGCCTGGGTTTCGATCATTACCAGAAGCTGGAGCGAGAGATCGAAGTAATCACCGTCGAAGAGATCCAGCGGGTGGCGGCGAAATATTTTCGCCGCCCATATGTGCTCGCCACCGTTCGTCCGGCGGTTAAAGTGTCCACCTCACCGAGCGAACAAACTCAACTCTGATTTTTTTACCATGGCCGAAGTTCAAACCACCACACAGTCCGGAGAATTAACCCAGCGTTTCATCGAATTCGTGATGATGCAGGCGCAGAACGCCGCTCTCTTCCTCGGGCAAATCCCCAACCCGCAAACCGGTCAGGCCGAGGTCAACCTGGACGTGGCCCGGATGTTCATCGACCAACTAGCCATGATCCAGGAGAAGACCCGGGGCAATCTCTCCAACGAGGAATCGACCGTGCTGCGCAATGCTCTGGCCAGCCTGCAAATTGCCTTCGTCGAAGCATCGCAGGGCGCGGGCGCGGCGGCCGGCGGGGCAATCGACCTCGCTCCGCAGGCGGAAACAGAACCGCCTGCTGAAGAGCAGGCGGCCGATTCTTCCCCGACTCCTCCGGCGACGGAGCCGGAGTCGGAGTCGAAGAAAAAGTTTAGCAAGAGCTACGGCGCCTAGCGCCTGGTCGAGCTATTCGGTTTCGAGGTTGTAGACCTCGACCAGGGCGACGCCGCTGGCCTGGTTCGCGCCGCGGAGCATGGCGGTGTAACCGCCCGGCTTCAGGGTTGCGACGATCGCCGCTTCGTGGTCGTCCGTCGGGGCTACGCCTGAAGCCTTAATCTGCTTTTCCTGAGCGGTGCGCCAGTTGTCATTGGAGAAGATGAGTGAGCCGTCGGCGTCGTAGAGTTCGAGTGCGGGATCGGCCAGGGCATTGGCGATGTTGCTCGCCGCCAGAGAAGGCCCGAGGCCGCGAATGATCACCTTGGTCGGAGTCTCGCCGCCGATGATGAAGCCGCCGATCATGACGTCGCTGCCCAGCCCGACTTCGCCGCGGGTCGAGATGTTGACGATGCGTGAGCTGGCCGGATCGAGGTCGTAGAGTTCAAAAAGGGCCACGCCCGAGCCGCCGTCGGCGCCGCGCAGGACGGCGGTGTAGCTGCCCTCGGACAAGGTGGTTTCGATGTAGGATTCGCGACCGTTCGTCGGCTTAAAGCCGGCCTCGAAACGATCGGGCGAGAGCGACGAGCAGTTGTCGTTCTGAGCCACCAGCGCACCGGTGGAGCTGTAGACTTCCAGCACGGGATCAGCCAGCACATCGGCCACACCGGTCTCGCCCAGGGAAGGCCCGATGGCGCGGAGGACGACTTTTTTCGGTTTGTCACCGGTGACGATAAAGCCGCCGATCATGACGCCGTTTCCAGCCTGCACCCGCACGCGGGTGGAGACGTTGAGGAGAAGTTTATCGGGATCGGGAGCGACCACCGGGGGCGGAGTGGGCGAACCGTTCGGAGTCGCGCTCGGCGTCGGGCTCGGGATCGGCAGAGTGCCGTTAAAACCGGCAGCGAGGAAGGCGATCGCCTGTGCTTTCACCGTCTGCCAGTAAGAGAAGGAGTGCTGGCCGCCGGGAAGGCTGAGGCTTTGATAATTCGTCAGGCCAAGTTCATCCAGGCGATTGGTCATATCGGCCAACTGGCGGAAGGGCATCGGATCCTCTTCCGTATTGATGAGAAAGAGCGGGGCGGTGTTCGCGTCGATCAGGTAGACGGGTGAGGCGGCCTGGAGCGATGCCACATCGTCGCTGGTCACACCGACGTAGTTGTTCACGTTGTCTTGGAAACCTTTCAGATTCGGATTCGAGCTATCGTCGGAGAAATCGTAGGCGCCGGACATGCTCACACCGACGTCGATGCGATCTTCGCCGATCGTGCCGGTACCGGCGGTGAAGGCGACCTGATATCCGCCGGCCGAGCCGCCGACAGCGCCGACTTGGCCATTGCAACGGGGATCATGACGAGCAGCCGAAACGGCCAGTTTCACGTCGTCTGATTGATCGGGAAACCGTCCATCGGTCACCTGGCCCGGGAGCAAACCGGGTGAAGCGAGGCGGTATTCTACTGAAAAGGCGATATAACCGGCGGCGGCCAGGTCGCGAGCGCAATTGACTGATTCCGGCGAGCTGGTCGGCGTGCCGCCAGTGAAGCCGCCACCATGAATGACCAGCACGGCCGGCCACGGGCCAGTGCCTTGCGGGGTGAAAACGACCCAGTGAAGCTCGGTGCCGTCGCTGGCCAGGGCGAAGGCTTCGCTCGGCTCCTGAGCGACCCGGGCATGGGCCTGAGCGGCGGCGAAAAGGTTGAGACAAAGGAAAAGAACGGAAGCGAAACCGACTTTAGAGAATAGGGAGATGGTTTTATTGTTCATGCTGATAACTATGGGGATTATAGCAAAGGCCATGCCGCAGCCCGAGGATTCAAGGAGAACGGCGGTCGAAAGAAACCGCGCCGGATTAGCACCCGGAGCAACCGGGCGTCAGCTCGGGGAATGCTTCCCTAGCCGAAAATGAGACTTTCTGACCCGAATTCGGAGAGTTGAACCTTGCCCTGCAATTTGAGCCCGAGCTTCTGCAGCAGGCGAATCGAAGGCGCATTATGGGGGGCGGTGATCCCGATGATCTTTATAAGGCCGAGGATGTTATGCGCGTATTCCATGGTTGCTCGAGCAGCCTCCAAGGCATAGCCCTTGCCCCAAAATCTTTCCAGGATGGAGAATCCGACATCGACATGATCAAGGGTTTCTCGTTTGGCCAAGCCGCAGATCCCGATCGGAATCGCCCCCTCCTTTAGCTCAACCCGATAAAACCCGAAGCCAAGCCTGGCGTAGCTGGGAAAGATTCTCTCCTCCAGGTAAGCCACTGCGTCCGCCCGATCGCGCACCCCGCGGTCCCCGACGTTCCTGATAAAGGCCGACTCGTTCAGCAGTTCAAGCATGAACCCCGCGTCCTTCACGGTGAGCTGGCGGAGGATCAATCGCTCCGTTTGCAAGACCATCCCTCAGCATCCCTCGCTCAGGCTACCTCGCCAAGCGCGCCGGTGTTTCTTGATGCAGCCTGAGATCGCTCATCGCGCGTATTGCTAGGATGGCCACGACCGCTCGCAAGATTCGCCAGGAGAAAAAGAAAATCCCCGATCTGGAGGTCGTGACAGACCCGGAGGAAGCCGCCGAGGAGGCTGGCCTGCGTTATGTGACCGACGAAAAGCCCGGCTACACCCGCAAACGGCGCGGCAAGAAATTCATCTACTTCGATACCGAAGGCAAAGAGATCAAGGACGAAACCCGCATCCTCCGCCTCAACCGGCTCGCCATTCCGCCAGCCTACACCGACGTCTGGATCTGCCCCTCACCTAACGGCCATCTGCAGGCGACTGGCCGGGACGATCGCGGGCGCAAACAGTATCGCTATCATGAGCGCTGGCGGGAGGAGCGGGACGAGAACAAATACGAAAAGATGCTCATCTTCGCCCAGGCGCTGCCGAAAATCCGGCGCCGGCTGAACAAAGACCTGAAGCGTCGCGGCCTGCCGCGGGAAAAGGTGCTGGCCACCGTGGTGCAGTTGCTCCAGCGCACCTTCATCCGCATCGGCAACGAGGAGTATGCCAAGGAAAACAAGTCCTTTGGCCTCACCACCATGCGCAATCGCCACGTCGCGGTCCGAGGGGGGCATGTGCGTTTTCGGTTCCGGGGCAAGAGCGGCAAAGAGCACGACATCGATACCGACGACCGCCGGGTGGCCAAGATCATCCGCAAGCTACAGGAGCTTCCCGGGCAGGACGTTTTCCAATACCTCGATGAAGAAGGCGAACGCCATCACGTCACCTCCGACGACGTGAATGAATACTTGCGCCACATTACCGGGGAAGACTTCACCGCGAAAGATTTTCGCACCTGGGCCGGCACCGTCCTGGCCGCGATGGCCCTGCAGGCGCAGGAGCCTTTTGAAAATAAATCGCAGGCCAAGCAAAACCTGAAAGCGGCCATCGGCGCGGTGGCCAAGATGCTCGGCAACACTCCGGCCGTTTGTCGCAAATGCTACGTGCACCCGGCCGTGCTTGAGACTTATCTCGATGGCAACCTGATCGAGGGCCTGAAACAGCAGACCGAAAAAACCCTGGCGGAGTCGTTGCGCAATCTTCGCTCCGAGGAAGCGGCCGTGCTCGTTTTTTTGCAGGAGCGATTGGCGAAAAAGTAGCCGCAGCACGAGTCTCTGCCGATGAACCGTGAAACAGCAGCCGCGGTCGGCTTCCGCATTCGCCCCGCCCGCGTCGAAGACGTCCCGACCATTCTGCAGCTGATCCGCGAGCTGGCCGCCTACGAGCGCGCGCCTGACGAGGTGGTGGCGACGGAGGAACTTTTGCGCGAACAGCTCTTCGGTCCGCATCCGGCGGCCGAGGTGCTGCTCGGGGAAGAAGGCGGGGCGCCGGTCTGTTTCGCCCTTTTCTTTCATAACTTTTCCACCTGGATGGGACGGCGCGGGCTTTATTTGGAAGATCTTTTCGTCCGTCCCGAACGGCGCGGGCACGGCTACGGCTATGCCCTGCTTGCCCACCTGGCGCAGATCGCCCGCGAACGCGATTGCGGGCGGATGGAGTGGGCGGTTCTCGATTGGAACGAGCCGGCGATCCAATTTTATCGCCGGCTGGGCGCCCGGCCTAACGATGAGTGGACCATCTTCCGTCTTACCGGTGAAGGCATCGCCGCGCTCGCCGGCGAAACCGGTTGAGAAGAAGTTGCGGGCGCCCCCAGCCAGAGACGCCCGCGGTTCCTCCTCCTGACAAATCCTTCTTCCGTGCCTACCCTTCGCTCCCGAACAAATCCGTGACTTTCTGGAGCGGTAGTTCATAGAAAAGGACGCGCCACGCCGCGCTGGCGTTCAAAGTTTGCGAAAGCGAGAGATGAAAAAAACCAAGCGAAAAAGCGAGAGCACCAGAATCGAGGACTACGCCTTCGTCAGCGACACCCAGAGCGGCGCCTTGATCAGTCGGGATGGCAGCATCGATTGGCTCTGCCTGCCGCGCTTCGACTCCGGCGCCTGCTTTGCGGCTTTGTTAGGCGAGGAAGAGAACGGGACCTGGACCCTGCGGCCGCAGGGGAGGGTGATCCGGCGCGAGCGCCGCTATCGCGGTGAGACGCTCATCCTCGAGACCGATCTGCATACCGACGAGGGCGCTATCCGCATCATCGATTTCATGCCGCCGCGCGGGACGAATCCCGACATCGTGCGCATCGTCGAGGGGCTGGAGGGCCGGGTGAGCCTGCGGATGGAATTGATCATTCGGTTCGATTACGGCTCGATCGTGCCCTGGGTGCGGCGGCGGCACGGTGGCTTGGAAGCGATCGCCGGGCCGGATGGGCTCATCCTGCACACGCCGGTCGAGACCCACGGCGAGGATCTGAAAACGGCCGCGGAATTCACCGTGGCCAAAGGCGACCGGGTGCCCTTCGTCCTCACCTGGTTTTCTTCCCCTGAAAAACCGCCGCAGGAGGTCAATGCCGAGCACGCCTTGCGCAATACGGAACGCTACTGGAGCGAGTGGTCCGGCCGCTGCAGCCATCGCGGTCCGTGGCGCGACGCGGTGGTGCGCTCCCTTCTCACCCTCAAGGGGCTCACCTACGCGCCGACCGGTGGGATTGTCGCCGCCCTCACCACTTCCCTGCCGGAAGAGATCGGCGGTGTGCGTAACTGGGATTACCGTTTTTGCTGGTTGCGCGACGCCACCTTCACTCTCTTCTCCCTCCTTGGCGCCGGTTATCAGGACGAAGCCAAGGCCTGGCGCGAATGGCTCCTGCGCGCCATCGCCGGGAGCGCCTCCCAGTTACAGATCATGTATGGCGTGCGCGGTGAACGCCGGCTCACTGAGCGCGAGCTGCCTTGGCTGAGCGGTTACGCCGGCTCCACGCCGGTGCGGGAGGGAAACGCGGCTGCCGAGCAGTTCCAGCTCGACGTCTACGGCGAGGTGGTCGACGCCATGTATCACGCCCAGCGCGCCGGTCTCGAGACGAGCGAGCCCGATTGGCGGATGCAGGTCGCGATGCTCAACTTTCTTGAGACGAAATGGTCCGATCCCGACGAGGGCATTTGGGAAATTCGCGGCCAGCCGCAGCAATTTACTCACTCCAAGGTAATGGCCTGGGTCGCTTTTGATCGCGCGGTCAAGCTGGTGGAACATTTCGACTGCAGGGGCGACGACCACCTCGAGCGGTGGCGCAAACTGCGGGATAAGATTCACCGCGAAGTCTGCGAAAAAGGTTACCACCCGAAGAAGAAAGCCTTCACCCAGGCCTACGGATCCGAGGCGATGGACGCGAGCGCGCTCATGATCCCGCTGGTCGGTTTTCTCCCGGGGACAGACGAACGCATCCGCAACACCATCGCCGCGGTCGAGCGCGACCTGATGGTGGACGGCTTCGTGCTCCGCTATCGGCCTAACGAATGCGACATCGACGGCCTGCCCGGGAGCGAAGGCGTCTTCCTGCCCTGCTCCTTTTGGCTGGCCGATTGCCTGCACCTGATCGATCGGAAACAGGAGGCGCGGCTCTTGTTCGAGCGCCTGCTCGAGCTGCGCAACGATCTCGGCCTGCTCTCCGAGGAGTACGATCCGAAGGAAAAGCGACAGCTGGGAAATTTCCCCCAGGCCTTCACCCACGTCGGCCTGGTCAACACCGCGCAGGCTCTCTCCGAAGCGCCCAACGCCGCCATCGATCAGCGGAAGGAGAAATAAATTCCCGGCATCCTCCGCGCCGCTGAAGTGCGATGGAACCCACGGGCAACGCCCTTCTCAAATCCGATGCATCAACTTAAGCGTGAAGAAGGCGATCTCGTCACCGTGCGGGCGAGCGGCACGCTAACGCAGGAAGATTACGATCGACTCGTCCCGGCCTGGCGCCAGCTGATCGCGGAGGATGGCGCCATGCGCATGCTCTTCATCATGGAAGATTTCCACGGCTGGGAAGTGGGCGCGGCCTGGGACGATCTGCATTTCGAGCTGAGCCACGCCAGTCAGCTGGAGCGGGTGGCGATGGTGGGGGAGAAGGCCTGGGAAAAGTGGCTGGTGAAAATCGGCTCGCTTTTTGCCCCGGAAAAAGTGCGTTATTTCGATCTGGCTGATTTGCCCGCGGCCCAACGCTGGGTCCGAGCCGGGTAGAACCACCTCAGTGTTTCGATGGGTCAAATTTTTTCGCGCAGCGCCAACGTTACCTCCAAGGTGCTCATCGTCGGCTTCGTCGTCGCGCTCTTCTTCGTCGGCTGGACCACCTACGCCGTCTTCTGGTCGCCCTACACCACCTACGTCGGCGTGCCGCTGGAACAGCCCGTCCCGTTTAGCCACAAACACCACGTCGGCGACGACGGCATCGATTGCCGCTACTGCCACACCTCAGTCGAGAAATCTTCCTTCGCCGGCATCCCCAGCACCCACGTTTGCATGACCTGTCATTCGCAAATCTGGAACGACACCCCCGTCCTCGAACCCGTCCGGCAAAGCCTGGCCACCAACCGGCCCCTGCAATGGAACCGGGTCAATGACCTGCCCGATTTCGCTTATTTCAATCACAGCATCCACATCTCAAAAGGCGTCGGCTGCTCCACCTGCCACGGCCAACTCGACCAGATGCCGCTCACGCATCGCACCCAGACGCTCTACATGAAGTGGTGCCTCGAATGCCATCGCGCGCCGCAGAATTACGTCCGGCCGATTTCGGAAATCTACAACCTGCACTGGCAGCCGCCACCCGATCAGGCCACCCAGGGCGCCCGCCTGGTGCAGCTCTACCAGATCGACACCAGCGGTCGCCTCACCAATTGCTCCACTTGCCACCGATGAAGAAACAGGAACCGATGTGGCGCAGCCTGGAGGAACTCGCGGCCACGCCCGATTTCGAGGAGCGGCTGCACCGCGAATTTCCCCGCGGCGCCTCGGAATGGACGAACGAACTGCATCGGCGCGATTTCCTTCGTCTCATGGGCGCCTCCGTCGCCCTCGCCGGCCTCGGCGCCTGCACCAAGCAATCAATCGAGAAAATCGTCCCCTACGTCGATCGACCGGAGGAAGTGATTCCCGGCAAGCCGCTTTATTTCGCCAGCTCGACCGACTTTGGCGGCTACGGCCAGGGCATCGTCGTCACCAGCAACGAAGGACGTCCGACCAAGATCGAAGGCAACCCGAGCCATCCCGCCAGCCTCGGCGCCACCACCATCTGGGCTCAGGCCGATGTGCTCGATCTCTACGATCCCGAGCGGGCCAAGAGCATCACCGCCAATCAGTCCGTTTCCACCTGGGGCGCCTTTCTCGAGCGGCTCAATCGCGCCCTCTCCGAGCAGACCGCCAACGGCGGCGCCGGGCTCCGTTTTCTCACCCGCACCGTCACTTCCCCCACGCTGGCGGCGCAGTTCGATGCCATCGGGAAGAAATTTCCCAGCGCTCGCTGGCATCGATGGGAAGCGATGACCGGCGACTCCCTGCGCGAAAGCCGGGCCGGCGGCGCCTTCGGCGGGCGCACGCTCTACGATTTCTCCAAGGCAAAGGTCATCGTCGCGCTCGACTCCGATTTTCTATATCTGCACCCGGCGGCCCTTCGCCACACCCGCGATTTCGCCAAAGGGCGCCGGGTGGAAACGCCGGCGGGCGCGAACATGAGTCGCTTCTACGCTGCGGAGCCGACTCCCAGCATTACCGGCTCAAATGCTGACCACCGGCTGCCCATCGCGGCGCGGCAGATTCCAGCGCTGGCCGCCGCCCTCGCCGCCCACCTCGGCACCGGCGGATCGAGTGCCGACATCCCGCCCGAAGCCACCCGCTGGCTCTCGGCCGCCGCGGAGGATCTGCGGGCTCACGCCGGGGCCAGCATCGTCATCGCGGGCGAGGCCCAGCCGGCCGAAGTGCATGCCCTTGTCGCGCAGATCAATCAATCGCTGGGCAACGTCGGCTCCACCGTCACCCACCTCGCACCGGTCGAGGCCGATCCGGTCAACCAACTGCAATCGCTTCGCACCTTGGTCGAAGAGATGCGTGCCGGGGAGGTGCAGTGTCTCGTCATTCTTGAGGGAAATCCGGTTTACGACGCGCCGGTCGATCTTGATTTCGCGGGCGCCCTGCAAAAGGTGCAGCTCCGCCTCCACCAGAGCCTTTTCCCTAACGAAACTTCGGCCCTCTGTCACTGGCAGATTCCGGCGCGCCATTTTCTCGAAGACTGGAGCGACCGGCGGGCCTACGACGGCACCGTCTCGATCGTGCAACCGCTGGTCGAGCCGCTCTACGAAGGTGTTTCCGCGCACCAACTACTCGACGCCTTTGTCCAGCAACCGCCTCGCTCCGCCTACGAGCTGGTCCGCGCGACCTGGCAGGGGGGAAGCGAAGAAAAAGCTTTCGCAGAGTATTGGAGAAAATCGCTCAGCGACGGCCTCCTCTCCGGACTCGGTCAGAATGCTGCCGCAAACGGGAGCACTGCCGCTCCCGCCACTCCCACGGCGCCGGCTGCGCCCGGCCAGGCCGAAGCGCTGGAGATTCTTTTCCGGCCCGATCCAAACATGCTCGACGGCCGCTACACCAACAACGGCTGGCTGCAGGAACTGCCCAAGCCATTCTCCAAGATCACCTGGGATAATGCTGCACTCGTTAGTCCTGCTCTCGCCCAACGAAAAAAGCTCGCTAATGGTGACTACATCGAGCTCAGCTATCGCGGCCGCAAACTGGGCGCTCCCATCTGGATCATGCCCGGCCAGGCCGAGCATAGTGTCACTCTTCATCTCGGCTACGGACGCAGGCGGGCCGGCCAGGTCGGGACGAACAAGGGCTACAACGCCTATCTGCTCCGCACCGCCGATGCTCTCTGGCAGGATGCTGGACTCACTATCCGCAAACTGCCGCGCCGGCTCCAGTTTGCCACCACTCAGAATCATTTCACCATCGAAGGTCGCGACATGTATCGCAGCGGCACCCTGGCCGAATTCATTCGCCAGCCGCAGTTCGCCGCCGAAATGGAGGAAGTGCCAAGGGAGGACGAAACTCTCTATAACCCCAACGAATATAAAAACACCGGCTACGCCTGGGCCATGGTGATCGATCTCAACACCTGTATCGGCTGCAACGCCTGCACCATCGCCTGCCAGGCCGAAAACAACATCCCGATTGTGGGCAAGGCTCAGGTCATCGCCGGGCGCGAGATGCATTGGATCCGGGTCGACACTTATCACGCCGGCGCACCCGAGGATCCTCACTTCCATCACCAGCCGGTTCCTTGCATGCACTGTCAGCACGCCCCCTGCGAACTGGTCTGCCCGGTGGCCGCGACCATGACTGATGACGAAGGTCTGAACGTCCAGGTCTATAACCGCTGTGTCGGCACGCGTTACTGTTCTAACAACTGCCCTTACAAGGTCCGGCGTTTTAATTTCCTGGAATACAATGGCGATTACACTCCCAGCCAAAAACTGGTCAAGAACCCCGACGTCACCGTGCGCTGTCGCGGGGTGATGGAAAAGTGCACCTATTGCCTGCAGCGGATCAATGCCGCCCGCATCACCGCCGAACTGGCCCGGCGCAAGATTCGGGATGGTGAGATTACTCCGGCCTGCGCCCAGGTTTGCCCGGCCGAAGCCATCACCTTTGGCGACATCCACGATCCCAAAAGTCGAGTCTCTCGACTCCAGTCTCTCCCGCTCGATTACCAGATGCTGGCGGAACTTAATACCCGCCCGCGCACTAGTTACTGGGCCCGACTGCGCAACCCAAATCCGCAGTTGAAAGCATGAAAGACACCATCCCGCCTAACGAGCAAGAGAACACGCGGATGTCCCCGCTGGGCTATCCGACCAATCTGCTTGCCCCGGGCCAGACCTACGAGACGGTCAATGAGACGATCGGTTCCATCGCCTTGCGCAATCGCCAGCCGGCGACTTGGTGGGTTGGATTCGTGGTCGCTTTCGGCCTGCTCATGATCTTCTTTTTCGCTCTTGCCTGGCTCTTCATCCGTGGCGTCGGCATTTGGGGGATTAACATTCCGGTGGCCTGGGGCTTTGCCATCGTCAACTTCGTCTGGTGGGTGGGAATCGGTCACGCCGGTACTTTCATCTCGGCTATCCTCCTCCTCATGTTTCAGCATTGGCGCACCGCCATTAATCGCTTCGCCGAGGCCATGACCCTGTTCGCCGTGGCTTGTGCCGGACTCATGCCGCTGCTTCATCTCGGCCGCCCCTGGCTCTTTTACTATCTCTTTCCCTATCCCGATACGATGGGGCTCTGGCCACAGTTTCGCAGCCCGCTGGTCTGGGATGTTTTCGCTGTTGGCACCTACTTTATCGTCTCGGTTCTTTTTTGGTATCTCGGGATGGTGCCGGATGTGGCCACGCTGCGGGACCGGGCGCAAAAGACCTGGCAAAAGAGGTTCTATGGTGTCCTCGCCCTCGGCTGGCGTAACTCTGCCGCACATTGGCAGCGTCATCAGATCGCCTACCTCTTACTCGGAGGTCTGGCGACGCCGCTGGTTCTTTCGGTTCATAGCGTGGTCAGCTTCGACTTTGCCGTGGCCATGGTGCCGGGCTGGCATTCCACCATCTTCCCGCCCTATTTCGTGGCCGGCGCGATTTATTCGGGTTTTGCCATGGTGCTTAACATCATCATTCCCGTGCGCAAAATCTACCACCTCGAGAATCTTATCACCGAGCGCTATCTCAATAACATGGCCAATGTCATGTTCGTGACCGGCCTCATGGTCGCCTATGGCTATGTCATCGAGTCGTTCATGTCGTGGTACAGCGGAGATATCTTTGAGGAATACATGATGATGAATCGCGCCTTCGGACCTTACGGCTGGGTCTTCTGGTGCCTCATGCTCTGTAACGTTCTCGTGCCCCAGGCCCTTTGGTCGGCTCGGATCCGGCGTAATCCGCTGACTCTCTTTATCGTCGCCTTTTTCATCAACGTCGGAATGTGGGTGGAACGTTTCGTCATCGTCATCACCAGTCTGCATCGAGACTTCATGCCCTCGGCCTGGGGGATGTTTTTTCCCACGATCTGGGACTGGGCGACCCTTTTCGGCAGTGTCGGTCTCTTTCTCACCCTCCTCTTTCTCTTCGTGCGCTTCTTCCCCATGATCTCGATCTCGGAGTCGCGCGAACTGGTCGCGGAACCACAGAAAGCCAACAGCCTATGAAGCACGAGGAGCTCTATGGTCTGGTGGCGGAGTTCGAGCACGATACGCAATTGATGAGAGCGGCGGAGGAAGCCTATGCCCGCGGCTACCGACGCATGGATGGCTATACCCCGTTCCCGATCGCCGGATTGGCTTCGGCCCTGGGCAAATCAAATCGCATCCCCTTGCTCGTCCTAATGGCGGGAATTCTGGGGGGCTGCAGCGCCTACTTCATGCAGTGGTTTGCCAACGTCATCAGCTATCCGATTAACATTGGCGGCCGGCCGCTGCATAGTTGGCCTTCCTTTATTCCAATCACCTTCGAACTCACGGTGCTCGGTGCCTCCCTCACCGCCTTCTTCTTCTCGTTAGGTTTGAGTGGATTACCCAAGCCGTACCATCCGCTTTTCAATCTGCCTGAGTTCGATCGAGCATCGCAGGACAGGTTTTTCCTCTGTATCGAAGCCGAGGACACGCTTTTCGAGGAGAACCATACCCGCGCGTTTTTGGAGGGCCTTGAACCGCTTATGGTCGCGGAGGTGCCGAAATGAACCGTTGTCTGGGCCAGGGAATGGCAGCTTTAATAGTGCTCTGTGCCTTCGCAGCCTGCCGGGAGGATATGTATAACCAGCCCAAGGCTAAAACTTACTCAGAGACAGAGTTTTTCGCCGATGGCTCGAGCGCGCGTCCTCTCCCGGCCCATACCGTCCAGTATCAGGCTCGGCCGGCCGAGACCGCTTTTGCGACCGGATTGACAGACGATGGAGTGCTGGTGGCGCAGTTGCCGATGCAGCTATCGCCAGCGTTACTCGAGCGAGGGAAGGAGCGTTACGAGATCTATTGCGCAGTCTGCCACGGGGCGACTGGTGATGGCCAGGGCGAGATCGTGCAGCGCGGCTTCCCCGCGCCTCCGACTTATCATAGCGATCGACTGCGCCAGGCGCCGATCGGCCATTTCTACGATGTCATCACCAATGGCTACGGCGTGATGTATTCCTATGCCGCGCGGGTCGAGCCGGCCGATCGCTGGGCCGTCGCGGCTTACATCCGGGCCCTGCAGTTAAGCCAGCATGCCGCGCCGGGAGATCTGCCACCTAACGAGCGAGAGAAATTGGAGCAAGCCCGATGACGCAAAGCGTGGAAAATCTGGTCGGAAAGCGGAGCTGGCTGGCGCTGGGCGGCGGGGGGATATGTCTTCTCCTCAGCCTGCTTGGCTGGTTCTTCTTCCCCCGGCAGTTTTACATCTCCTATCTCTGCGCCGTGCTCATCTGGCTTGGGGTAGCTCTTGGTTGCATGGCCTTCCTCATGATTCACTATCTCACTGGTGGCACCTGGGGCTGGCCGGTGCGTCGGATGTTCGAAGCGGCCGCTCGGACCTTGCCCTTGGTGGCTGTTTTTTTCATCCCCATATTTCTTGGAATACACCAACTCTACCCCTGGGCGAAGCCGGCGGAGGTGGCGGCTGATCACGTGCTGCAGCACAAGCATCCCTATCTCAGTGTCACGGGTTTCGTGATCCGGGCGCTGCTAAATTTCGGTATCTGGATTTGGCTGGCGTACCTGCTCAACAAGTGGTCGCGCGAGCAGGATGGGACCCGCGATGTCGCACCGATGAAAAGGCTGCGCAAACTGAGTGGGCCGGGACTGGTGATCTATCCACTCACCATCACCGTGACCTTTGTTGACTGGGTCATGTCGCTGGAAGCGGATTGGTTTTCGACGATCTTCCCGATCCTTATCTGTATCGGCCAAATGCTAAGCGGGCTTGCTTTCATTATCCTGCTCCTGGCCTGGCTCGGGCCGCGCAGCTCGCTCTCCGAGATCATCGGGAAGGAAAACTTTCATCACCTGGGGACGTTGCTCCTCGCTTTTACCATGCTCTGGGCCTACATGGCATTCTCCCAGTTACTCATTATTTGGTCCGGCGATTTGCCGCACGAGATTTCCTGGTATCTTCATCGGAGCGCCGGGAGCTGGCGCTGGGTGGTGGTCTTCCTCGTTCTTTTCCACTTCTTTGGCCCTTTCTTTTTGCTCCTTTCGCGCCAGATGAAGAAGACTCGCCAGGCTTTGGCCGCGATCGCGGCGGCCATGTTCGTGGCGCATGTGGTCGATGTCTGGTGGATGATTACGCCGACGTTTTATCCGAAAGGCATTCACGTGAGTTGGCTGGATTTCACCACCTTTCTGGGGGTTGGCGGCGTCTGGTTCTTCTTCTTTATCCGCAATCTGGCGGGCAAGCCGCTCGTGCCGCTGAATGATCCGCGCTTTGCTGTCGCGACGCCGGTATGATTCCACAGGGCTATCAACGCGGTCCGGCGACGCACGAGCGGAAGGATGCGGATGTGATCAGCCTCCTTCTCATCGCGCTGCTCCTCTTTCTATGCCTCGGTCTCTGCCTCTTGATCGCCTGGGGCGCGGTGCGAATCTTCGGGCGCGAGCGGCAGGCGGAGGCGCCGCCCGAGGTGAGACTCACGGAACAGGTGGCGAGTTTTCCGCCACCGCAACTCATCGTCAATCCCGGCCAGGAGGAAAAGAGCACCCAACTGAAGGAGGAGACAGAGTTAAAGACCTATGGCTGGGTCGATCGCCGGGCCGGCGTGGCGCGGCTACCGATCGCTCGCGCCATGGAGTTACTCCTACAACGCGGCCTGCCAGAGGTCGGAGCCGGGCAAACGCGGCTGCAGTTGATGCAGCAGCGTCCGCAGACGGATGTGCAGCCCGAGAATCCCATCACCACCCCGCCAGCGGAGGTGACGCCATGAAGGCGAAGCTTATCCTCGCCCTAACGATGATAACTTGCCTCGGGCGGACGGTTGCAGCGCAGGGGCTGTCGGCCGAGGAGATGAGGAAGATCGGCTACGACCAGCACATCGGCCAAACCATTTCACATAACCTGGTGTTTCAGGACTCGAACAAACGAACCGTAGCCCTGGGCGACCTGCTCAACACCAAGCCCACTCTTCTTGTTCCCGGTTACTACCATTGTCCAATGCTTTGCACACTGGTCAATGATGGGATGATCGAGGCGCTGCAGCAGTTGCGCTTTGATGTCGGACGCGACTTCAATGTAATTAACTTCAGCATCGATCCGCACGAGACTCCGGAGGTCGCTGCGGTGAAGAAAAAGGAATACCTAAAGCGTTACGGACGACCCAATACCGCCGAAGGGTGGCATTTCCTCACCGGCAGCGAGGAGGCGATCGCGCAACTGACTAATGAGACCGGCTTTCGCTTCAAGTATGATCCGGCAACGCATGAGTATGCGCATCCGAGCGGGTTTGTGGTCCTGACCCCGGAAGGTAAAATTTCCCGTTACTTCTTTGGGGTGAACTTTGAGGCTAAAGAGCTGCGTAGCGCGATCATCGCGGCCTCCAACGGTCAGAACGGCTCCATCGTGCATGAGCTGGTCCTGCTTTGCAGTCACTATAACCCGATCACCGGAAAGTATGGTGCGCTCGTCCTGGGAGTCTTGCGTGGCCTGGGAGTGTTGACTGTTCTGGCCATGGTTTGGTGGATCGTCTCGATGTGCCGGCGACCGGCGCGCGCGGAAGGAGTGGAGGCGAGATGATGGATCAGTTCCGGCTCTTTCCCCCGCAGGCTTCTACTGGCGCCGGCCAGGTGGATTGGCTTTTTTTCGGTCTGACGGTGATGACCCTGTTTTTTTGCGCGGTCGTCTTTCTCCCCATCCTCTATTTCGCCGTCCGATACCGGCGCGGCTCCTCGGCCGATCGCTCCCGTCCCTCCTCCGGCAATAACCTGCTCGAGACTGGGTGGACCCTTTTCCCGTTAGTCCTGTCGCTGGGTTTCTTTGCCTGGGGCGCGACGGTCTACTACCGGCTGGAGCGACCCCCGGCCGACGCTTTGCAGGTGCAGGTGGTGGGTAAGCAATGGATGTGGAAGTTGCAGCACGCGGAGGGAAAAAAAGAGATCAACGAATTGCACGTGCCGCTGGGCAAGGCTGTCTGCCTGACCATGACCTCACAAGACGTGATCCACAGTTTCTACGTGCCGGCTTTTCGGGTGAAACAGGATGTGGTGCCGGGACGTTACACCACGGAGTGGTTCCAGCCGACTCAGCTCGGGGAGTATCATCTTTTCTGCGCGGAATATTGCGGGACGGACCATTCCCGGATGATCGGGCGAGTGGTGGTGATGGAGCCCGCCGCTTATCAAGTATGGCTAACGACGGGTGAGGCAGGGCAATCGATTGCGCTCGAGGGTCGCAGACTCTTCCGTGTAAAAGGCTGCAGCGGCTGTCATGAAGGGAACTCAGTCGTGAAAGCACCGCCCTTGGCTGGGATCTATGGCAAGCAGGTGCCGCTCAACTCGGGGGAGGTGGTCACTGCGGACGATCAATACATCCGCGACTCAATCCTTTTGCCGGGGAATCAGATCTCGGCCGGCTACGAAAATTTGATGCCGAGTTTCACCGGTCACATCAGTGAGGCGGAGATTATGCGGATCATTGCCTATCTAAAATCGATCGGCGAGCAATCGCCTGGAAATAAATGAAAATGGCCGCCGACAACGCAACTGCCACTCTGGTCAGGACCTCCGGGGAAATGGCGACGGAAAACTACCTCAGCCGTGATCATAGTGTCAGCTCCTGGCTGTTAACCACCGATCACAAGCGAATCGGCATTCTCTATCTCTGGACGATCATCGTTTTCTTCACCATCGCGAGCGTAGCGGCGGCGATGATGCGAATTGAGTTACTCACTCCGCAGGGCGACTTGGTCACTTCGGAGACTTACAACAAGCTCTTTACCATCCATGGTGTCCTGATGGTTTGGTTCTTTCTCATCCCCTCCATCCCGGCGGTGCTGGGTAACTTTGTCATCCCGATGATGCTGGGGGCGCGCGATGTTGCCTTCCCGAGGCTTAACCTTCTGAGTTGGTATATTTTCATCCTGGGCGGCGCGCTGGCGCTTTGGTCGCTCATCCATGGTGGGGTAGACACAGGCTGGACGTTTTATACGCCTTACAGTACGACCTATGCTAACTCGCATGTCATCTCGATGGCGGCGGGAGTCTTCATCGCCGGCTTTTCTTCCATCATCACCGGGCTGAATTTCATCGTGACCATCCATAAGATGCGTGCGCCGGGGCTGACCTGGTTTCGGCTCCCGCTCTTCATCTGGTCGCTCTACGCCACCAGCCTGATCATGGTGCTGGCGACGCCGGTGCTGGCCATCACTCTGGCCCTCATGTCGGTGGAACGTTTTTGGGGAGTAGGAATTTTCGACCCCAAACTGGGAGGGGACCCAGTACTTTTTCAACACCTGTTTTGGTTTTACTCGCATCCGGCGGTTTACATCATGATCCTGCCGGGGATGGGAGTGATCTCCGAGCTGATCACCTGTTTCTCACGCAAGAGGGTTTTTGGTTACGCGTGGATCGCCTGCGCCAGCATGGCGATTGCGATCCTGGGATTCATGGTCTGGGGTCACCATATGTTTGTCAGTTCCCAGTCGATCTACGCTGGAATGGTGTTTTCGATTTTGAGCTTCATCGTGGCGGTCCCGTCGGGAATCAAAGTCTTTAACTGGACGGCGACGCTGCACAAAGGTTCGATTACTTTCCAGACGCCGATGCTGTACGCGCTTGGCTTCATCGGTCTGTTCACCATCGGCGGATTAACCGGGCTCTTTCTCGCGTCACTCGGGGTGGACGTGCATGTGACTGATACTTACTTCGTGGTGGCGCATTTTCACTACATCATGGTGGGCGGGATGGTGATGGCTTTCATGGGCGGGCTGCATTACTGGTGGCCGAAAATCACCGGCCGGCTCTATCCCGAGTTTCTGGGGCGGATGGCGGCGATCATCACCTTCATTGGTTTTAACCTGACATTCTTCCCCCAGTTCCTCCTCGGCTATCTGGGGATGCCGCGACGTTATTATGCTTATCCGCCGGAGTTTCAGGTTTTCCATGTTCTTTCTACGGCGGGCGCTTCCATTCTCGGAATTGGATATCTGCTCCCGTTCCTCTATTTTCTCTGGTCCTTACGTTACGGTCGGACAGCGGGGCCGAATCCGTGGCGGGCGACTGGCTTGGAGTGGCAAACCAGTTCTCCGCCGCCCAAGCACAACTTCCATGACGCTCCGGTCGTGACCGGTCCGCCCTACCAATATGATGCCGAAGAAGATGAGGCGCTGAGGGTGGCAAACGTTTAAGATGAATCATGTCGAGATCGATCGAGGTGATTCTAAACGCGCGCTCCGGTTCACAGCGATCGCGCGAGGCCTGCCGGGCGATCGAGAAGGTCTTTCGCGAAGCGGACCGCTCCTTCCACATCTCGGTCGTGAGTGGCAAAGAGATCGGCCGGGTGGCGCGGGAAAAAGCGGAGAGTGATTGCGAGGTCTTGGTGGCCGCAGGCGGTGACGGAACCATCTGCGGCGTGGCGGAGGTGGCGCGAGCCTCCGGGAAGACGTTAGGCGTGCTGCCCCTGGGCACCTTCAACTATTTTGCCAAAAACCTCGGCATTCCTCTTGAGACGGAGGCGGCCGCGCGAGTCATTCTGGAGGGAAAAACGGTGCGCGCGCCGGTGCTCGACCTGGACGGCCGGCTGATCCTGAACAACACCAGCATTGGCATCCATCCGGCGGTGCTGATGAAACGGCGGCAGCTCTATCGCCGCTGGGGACGTCACCAGTTAAGCGCCTATTTTTCGGTTGTCCTGACTGCCTTCCAGCCTGCCCCGCGGCTGCGGGTTCGGCTGGCTACGGACGGAGGCGAGATTGTGCGCGAGACCCCGCTCGTCCTGGTCTGCTCCAATGCCTTCCAGATGGAAACTTTCGCGCTGGAAGGGAAGGAGTGCCTTGAGGAAGGAAAGTTTGCGCTCTTCGTCGCGCGGCATTCCGGTCGGGCAACGATCGTCAGGCTGGGCTTGCGCACGGTTCTGCGCCGGCTCCGGGCCGAGATCGATTACGAGGTCATCTGTTCGACCGAAGTGACGATCGAGACCTTGCGCCGACGGCGCCTGCGCGCGGCGGTGGATGGGGAATTGGAAAAGCTCAACAGTCCGATGCGCTTTCGGGTGGCGGACCCGGTTTGTGTGCTCGTGCCGGCGGAGACAGCGGCCGAGTGAGAACCTTACTCCACCTTTCCGATCTTCATTTTGGACGGGTGGATGACTCGATCGTCGAGCCACTCATCGCTGCCGCTCATGCCCTCGCGCCCGATCTGGTGGTGATCTCAGGCGATTTTACCCAACGAGCGCGGCGTCTGGAATACCGGGCGGCGCGGCAGTTCCTCGGCCGGCTGCCGGAGCCGCAGCTCGTCGTCCCCGGAAACCATGACATCCCGCTATGGGATGTGATTCGCCGGTTCGTTAGTCCGCTGGGGCGTTATCGCCATTACATTTCGCGCGAGCTGATGCCGTTCTATCACGATGAGGAGATGGCCGTGCTGGGGATCAATACGGCGCGTTCTCTCACCAGAAAATACGGGCGCATCAATGAGGAACAGATTGCACAGGCGCGGGCCGCGTTTGCCGAGGCGGGTCCCGATGCGGTGAAGGTGGTGGTGACGCATCACCCCTTTGACGTGCCGCCCGGCTCGCGCAGCCGATTGGTCGGGCGAGCAAAGATGGCGATGCGCGGCCTGGCCGAGGCTGGGGTGGACCTGCTTTTGGCGGGTCACTTGCACCTGCAACACACTGGGCTCACGGCGCAACGTTATCAGATTGAGGGTCACTCCGCGCTGGTCGTGCAAGCCGGCACGACCACTTCGACTCGCGGTCGAGGGGAGGCGAATTCCTATAATGTGATCCTGATCGAAAGGCAGGAGATCGTCATCCAACACCATCTTTGGCAACCGGCAGAGAGCGGGTTTGCCATGAGCCTGAGCGAGCGGTTCATGTGCGAAGGCGGAGTTTGGCGGCGGAAGGATGGCCCCGAGATTGCGGTGACCAATCTGCCGCCGCAGATTGGTTAGTTATGCTGCGTCGGGCTGAGCTCGAACGATGATTTCGGGCTTGGACGCGGCTGAGCCGGCACCGGGTTTCGCGTTAAGCCGAGCTGCGCCGAAGTGCTGACAGGAGAGGGCGAAGTTGATTTAAGCCGCGACCAGTCGTGTTTCAGGCGCAGGGAAAGAAGACAGCGCGAGACCCGTAGAGCAAAAATCTTCCCCCGGGCGGTCTCGGCCCGGAGGAAGACTTCGCGTTTTAGAGTTAGGCTTGGATTACGGAGTCGGAGACGCTTCCGTGGTCATGGTGGATTCCATCGTGCTGCCTTCGGTCGTGGCCGGAGTCATGGTTTCCATCGGAGTCGATTCCACCGGAGTGGTGGTGACAGTGGTGTTGTTTTCGGTCGTCGTCGCCGGAGGATTCACAACGGTCGTGTTATTCTCGGTCGACTCCGCAGGCGAAGCCGCCGCCGGCGCCGCAGTTTCAGTTTTTTGTTCGCACGCCACGAGGAGCGCGGCGCTAGCCAGGATGCAGATATATTTCTTCATAGGTTATGGATGAACGCCCATGTTGGGTTAACAATTGATTCGGGGCAAGCGAAGTTTTCGGCCCTGCGGGATTTTATTTTTTTGCCGATGCCGGGGGAAATTCGCCCGTTAGGAAGGAAATGCCGCACCGTTCGCCGGTTGAAAAGGCGGCTCAAAATCCATCCCATGCGCTTCGGCGACCGCGCGATGGGTGAGATGTCCGTCCATGGTATTAATGCCGCCGAGCAGGCTCGGTTGCCGGGTGCAGGCTTCTTTTAACCCGAGATCGGCCAGCAGCTCGACGTAGCGATAAGTGATATTCGTTAGGGCCTGAGTCGAGGTGCGGGCGTAGGCCGCCGGCATGTTGGCCACGCAATAATGGATGACGCCTTCTTCCACGTAGACCGGATCGAGATGAGTGGTGGGGCGCGAGGTTTCCACGCAGCCGCCCTGGTCGATCGCGATGTCGACCAGCACACTGCCCGGTCGCATCTGGCGCAGCATCTCGCGCGTGATCAACTTCGGCGCCTTGGCTCCGGGGACGAGAACGGCGCCGATCAGGAGGTCGACCGTCGGCATTAATTCCTGCAGATGCGCTTCGCTGGAATAGAGCGTGCGCGCCGGTTGCAGGGTGAGATCGAGGAAACGCATCCGCTCCAGATCCACCTCCAGAATGGTCACATCCGCCCCCAACCCGGTGGCCATGCGAGCCGCGTTCACCCCTGCGGTGCCGCCACCGAGGACGACCACCCGGCCCGGGAGCACACCCGGCACTCCGCCGAGCAGGACGCCGTTGCCGCCGTTATGCTTGGCCAGGAAATATGCCCCCATCACGGTCGACATGCGCCCGGCGATCTCGCTCATCGGCTCGAGCAGAGGCAGGCGATTTCCGACCTGGATGGTCTCGTAGGCCACACCGGTGACGCCGGATTTTAACAGCGCCTCGGTTAGCGGTCGGCTGGCCGCGAGATGGAGATACGTAAACAGGATCTGGCCCCGGCGCAGGAGTTCATATTCCGCCGGGAGCGGCTCCTTCACTTTCACGATCATCTCGGCCTGCTGGAAAAGGTCGGGCGCGTTATCGATGATCTTCGCGCCTGCCGCACTGTAGTCGGCGTCCGGGTAGCCCGTGCCCACGCCGGCATTCTTTTCTACCAGGACGGTGTGGCCGCGTTTGGTCAATTGGTAGGCTGCGGAGGGCACCAGGCTGACGCGATTTTCCTGCTGCTTAATTTCTTTCGGAATGCCGATGATCATATGGGCATTGCTTTTCGCACCGAACGCGACCCGAAGCTAGTTCAAAGAAGGGTCGTCGGGAGCAGCCGCGAGCATCTTAAACCAGGGGCCGAGACTGCGCATGATCTCAAACCAGAGCCGGGGCAAACGTTCCGGGCTGAGCGCAGCGCGATTCGGCTTTTGCAGCACCCAGGCGTTTTGCCGGAGTTCATTCTCCAGCTGGCCTGCATTCCAGCCGGCGTAGCCGACAAAGGCCCGAACCGCGCTCCGATCCTGCGCCGACATTTGTTCCGCCTCTTCCAGCGCGACGTGTTGATTGAGACGGAGCGCATTACTTTCCTGCCAGTCGAAGGCGGCAAACATGAGCTGATTAGTCCCGACCGGACCGCCGAGAAAAACCGGTACGTCGCCGAGCGTCTCCGGAGTGGGATCGGCCACCAGATCGGAAACGTGTTTGTCCAGCGGGCGATTGAGGATCACGCCCATCGCGCCCTCTTTCGCGTCGTGAGCGGAGATGAAAAGGACGCTGCGACGAAAGTTGGGGTCGAGCATGCTGGGATGGGCTACCAGGAGCTGGCCGGTGTAGTTTTGCGATTCGCCCGCCGGGTGACGCATGAGAAAATAGAAGGCTCCCCGGGCCGGGGCGCAAGTTGCAAGCGCGGGCCGGCTCGGTCGGGCCGGATCGCATTAGGGATGTTCTGCTGCCTCCCGGCCGCTGGCTTCTTCGCCGTGCTGGGCTCGGGCCGGCGACTAGAGGGTGAGAACGGGGCCGTCCCATTGTTTCTCCCACCAATCCAGGCTGGTGGCCGTGACCAGTTTTTGCGAATCGTTAGGCAAATGCTCCAGCAGGGCGTTGCGCCGGGCGGCGTCCAGCTCGCCGAAGATGTCGTCGATCAGGAGCAGGGGAGGGCTGGCCGCATCCTCGGCGAAGATGTGCGCCTGGGCCAGCTTGAGGGCGAGGGCGACGGTGCGCTGCTGGCCTTCGGAGGCAAATTGCGCCGCCGCCATCCCCTGCACCTCGAGCCGCAGATCGTCGCGATGTGGCCCTACGGTCGTTAGGCGCAGGCGCGCTTCGTCGGCTTGGGAGCGCTCGAGGTGAGCGGCGAAATCCTCTTCGTTCCCCGGCGCGTAATGCACCGCGAGCTTTTCCTTGCCGGAGCTGATCGCCTCCTGGCTGGTGGCGGTAGTCGGCTGGAGCCGGGTCACGATCTCGGCCCGCATCTGGCGCAGGAGCGTGCCCGTCCGCACCAGCGGCTCGCTGTAGGCGGCGAGCTCGCGTGGGCGCGGCTGCGGCGATTTCAAAAGGGCATTACGAGCGCGCAAGGCGCGTTCATAGGCGCGCAGGGTGGGGCGATAGCGCGGGTCGATCTGGGTTCCGATGAAATCCAGATAACGCCGCCGCACCTCACCGGAACCTCGGATCAGTTCGAGATCATGGTTGGCAAAGGAAACCACCCGGACGAGGCGAAGATATTCCGTCTGCTCGCGTTGCTCGACCTCGTCGAAGGCCAGCTTGCGCCGCAGCGGGCTGTAGAAAAACTGCAGGAGATGCCCGCCGGCGTGGCCGCTGAGGAGAAAGGAACGTTGCCCAACCCGGATCGCCGGCGCGAGGGTGGAGGAACGCTGCGATTGCAGACGCAGCAGCACACAGGCCGCTTCCAGAAGCGAAGTCTTGCCGCGACCGTTAGGCCCGACGATGAAGTGGTAACCGGGCGAGAATTCAACCGCGATCGATTCGAAGCAACGAAAGTTGCGCAATTGCAGATCGCGAAGCATGGGCCGGCCGCAAGCTTACAGACTCACGAGCTCGATGCGGCTCGTCATCTGCGGGGCGGCGGCCTGGCGCGGAGTGAAGCTGCCGTCGATCGGGGTCACATCGCCGGGGACGATGCCGACCGCTGCGGTGATGAAATTATGATTGGCGAAAATGCCGTTGGTCGCGTCCAGGCCGACCCAGCCGGCGCCGGGCAGATAAACTTCCGTCCAGGCATGGAGCGAGCCTTCAGCGCGGAGCGACTCCGACTCCGCCTCGCGCAGGTAGCCGCTCGTTAGGCGTGCCGCCAGCCCGCACTGGCGCAGGACGGCGGCGAGGAGTGGAGCCACGTCGCGACAGGCGCCGCGAGCCCGCCGCAGCGTCTCCGCCGGCTCGTAGGCCGGCCCTTCCTCGCGCCGTTCGTAGCCGACGCATTCATGCAGGCGCTCGTTTAGCTCCACCAGGGTAGCGACGGTGGGCCGGCGCTCGTTCATCGAGGGCCGTTCCCAGCGCGGAATCTCGAGCGGGTCTTCCACATTCATCTGCATGAAGGGGAGGAGAACGCGATGCAACGCATCGGGATAGGAGAAAGGCAGGCAGGCCGCTTCCTCCGCCAAGATGAAATCGAACGGGTTCTTTTTTTCCAGGGTGAGATCGAGCTCGAGCTGAAAGCGCAGCTCCGCCGCCGGTTCCTCGTAGGAGCAGAGGGCGACGCAGTTATCGAAGGCGTCGCGGGCGAAGCGCACCTTCGCCCCGCGGTTGGTTTCGAACTTAAAACGCTGCACCTGAGTGAAGACATCCACCCGGGGGAAAAGGCGGAGTTCGTGCTGCGAGAAATCGACCGGCTCGGCATAGCGATAAGCAGTTTCGTAACGAATGCCGAGCTTCACGCAGAGAGGTTAGGGCCGGGGGGAACTTTTTTTCAACCGGGAGACGAAGATTTTTCTTGCAGCCCGGGGTTAGGTCGCGTATTCCCAACTCAGATTTGAAAGATGTTCTGGGGGGAACAGCCGCCCTTCATACCCTTCGGGTGTGGGGGGCGGTACTTTTTTGGACTGATGGAGTTTTCTCAGAACCAGGCCAGACCTGATTCACCTCCGCGCCGGCGACTCGGTTGGCCCTTTGCTCTCTTCCTCGTCGTCCTCATTCTCGCCCTTCTGGCGGCCTTTCTCTTTTACCGGGTCGAGACCTGGCCGGCCCGGACCGCGACGCAGAGCCTCTCGGAGTTGCAGCGAATCGGACGGGCGGCGCGCGATGAATTTGTCCGCCTGGCGCATCTCCAGCCTCAGGTGACGATTAATAACCGTGTCTACCTCGAGCAGACCAAAAGCCTGGCCGAGCTCGCCGTTCTCTCGCGCACGGTGCAGGTGGAGCATGAAATGATGCATACCTGGGCCGGGAGCACCAAGCGGATCCGGCTGCACGGCACCTACGTGGTCAAGGCCGGCTTCGATCTCGGGCAAAAATTCCAGGTCGACGTCCAGCCGCACGAGATCGTGCTCGAGCTGCCGCACGCCCGCATTCTCTCGGTCGAACAGCAAAAGGTGGAAGTCTTGTCGCTCGAAAACGGCCTCTGGAATCGCGTCTCGCCCGGCGACATCCAGGCCCAGCTCGCCATCCTGCCACAGCTGGCGCGGGAAAAAGCGGCCGGCCTTCCTGCCGAAGCCGAGCAAACTTTCACCCGGCAGCTGCTGGAAAAATTTCGCCCGCCCCAGCCGGTGCGTGCCATCTTCCCCCCGCCCACGCCGCACGGCTAGTAGTCGTTAGGCGCCGGGCCTTTGCCGCTGATGTCCTTTCGCAAACGCCTCGTTTATCTTCTCCTCATCCTGCTCGCCCTGGTCGCGCTCGATGCATTTTGCGCGCCGTTTCTGATGGCGCGCGGCCTGCGACTCTGGGTGGAATGGGCCGCCCGGCGCCAGGGGTTGTCGGTTTACATGGCCTCGGTCGAGGCGCCGTTTCTGCGCCCGGTGGTGGTGCACGGCCTGGCCCTGACCTCGGCTCCCGGCCTGCGCCGCGAGATTTCGCTGCGGGCCGAGACGCTGATCATCGATCTGAATTTACGCGCCTGGATTTTTGGCCAACAAGAACAGCTTTTGCGGTCCATCCAGGCCGACCATCTCAACGGCCGGGTGCATGTGCCGGAGAAAGCGAGCGCCGGCGCCAGGCTTGATTGGCGCCAGTTCGCCCGGCTTCTGCCGGATAACTTCCGGGTCGATGATCTCAATCTCGAAGTCGCCACCGCGACCACCACGGTCGATTTTCGCGGTCTTCTCCTCAGCGCGAGCGCAATCGAGTCGGGGCGGTTTGTGGCCCGAGAGATTTCCATCCGCTCGCCCTTTTTGCGCCGGACCTTTCTCGACCTGCGGGGCGCGACCTCCTGGGAAAGTTCCCGCCTAACGATCGCCGGCATCCCCCTCGCCCAGGGGCTCGACCTGGAGGCACTCACCTTTGATCTTTCCCATCTGGCCCGGCGGCGGCTCGGGATCGATCTCCACCTCGATACCTACGGCGGAACCTTGCGGGCCAGTTTTCGGGGGCGGGCGGGAGACAAGTTTTTCGTCGATTTGGCTGGCTCGGCGGCCAACATTTCACTCGCCCAATTCTCCAGCGCGATCGGTTTCCTCGAGCCGGTCACCGGGACGGTGCGGGCCTCGAAGTTCACCTTCCGCGGCAACCCGGGCGAGTTCCTCGACGGCACGGCCTCGATCTGGATGGAGGCGACCGATTTCGCCTGGCGCGCGCGCCGGGCCGAGAGCGTGATGCTGGGCGCGACCTATTACGATCGGCGCCTGGAAGTGGATCAACTCTACGTGCGGCAACGGCAGAACGAGTTGACCGTGAACGGCGAACTGGTCTGGCCGAAGCGGCGCGGGAGCTGGTGGCAACTGCCGTTTCGCGGGCAGTTGAATGCGACCATCCCCGATCTCAATGCCTTGGCCCAGTTCTTCGGTGCCACCACCGGCGATTTTTCCGGCGCGCTTAAGGCCGAGGGCGCGATCGACCTGGTTGCGCCCGAGATCTCGGGGCGGCTTTCCGGCCAGGGCGCGGGGGTCAAGTTTCGCGGCGTGGCTTTGGATTCGTTAGGCGGAAGACTGCGCCTGCGCGGGCGCGAAGCGACGCTGGAGCTCCTCGAAGCCCGGCACGAGGAGGATTTTCTCCGCGCCGAGGGTACGGTGGAATTGGCCACCGGCCACCGCTTCTCCGGGCGGCTGACCGGTGCGATCAACGATCTCGGCGTTTACGCGCCGCTCCTGCCGGCGGCCTGGCAAACGGGAAAAATCGGCGGAGGCGCGACCTTCGATTGGCGCGGTGACGGGACTTTTGCGGCCCATTCCGGCACGGTCCAGCTCTTCGCCCACGGCCTGCAATTGCCGGTTGCGCCGCTGCGCGGGCCGCTCGATCTCACCTTGGAGGGAAGCTATTCGCCGCAGGATATCTTCTTCCGCACCTTCAAGCTGGCCGGCGACCAGTTCTCGTTAGGCGGTTTTCTCATGCTGGGGCGCGACTTTGTCGAACTGCAGAGCTTTGAGCTGGCTCTGGGTGGGGTGACGCGGGCCCGCGGCACCATCTTTCTTCCTCTCTCGGTGCCGCGCTGGCGCGAGACGCACCACCTCCTCCAGGCGCTGGAGGAGAAACAAAAGTTCGATCTCGATCTGGCCATCGAGCAGCTCGATCTGGCCCAACTCGCCCAGGTGCTGGGTGAAGAAACCGAACGGACCGGCAGGCTGAGCGGGAAGCTGGCCGCTTTCGGTCCGCTCGCTTCGCTGCAGCTCACGACCGACCTGCGGCTGGAAAATCTTGGCCCGGCCGACAAAGAAAATACCCTCACGCTCAACGCCCGCCTGGCCAAAGGCCGTCTGGAGGCGGAGGCGAGTGCGCGCTTCGGCGTTTCCAGTCCGCTGCAGGCCAGCCTTTCACTGCCGGTGCAGCTGGATAAGCACCGGCTGCAGAACGGGCATGCGATCGAGCAATCGGCGCCCTTTTCCGTTACCCTTGAGGCGCCGGCGCTGTTTCTGGAAACCTTGCCTAACGAGTGGCGGCCGGTCGGGGCGCGCGGCCTTTTCAGCGGCAGCCTCCAGTGGGGAGGCACCCTGGCGGCTCCGCTGGCCAGCGGGGAAGCCGACCTGCTCGATCTTTCCCTGGCTCCGCCGGCACCCTGGCCAGCGGTAAAGGATCTGTCGGCGCATCTCTCGGTGCAAAAGAGGGTCGCTTTGCTCGACCCGATCCAGGCCAAGATCGGATCTGCACCGGTCGCGTTGCGCGGCCGCCTGAGCACCGGCCTAACGGATTTCGCGCTGACCCTGTTCCCTGCGGGCGAGACGATCGCGCTGGCCCAACTGCCGCCCAAGGGTGCGACGCTTTCGAGCATTCACTGCCTGGAAGGTGAGCCGATCTCGGATCAACCCGCGCTGCGCAGTCTGCTCCTGCGCGGGCGGCTGCCCGGAGGAATTTCCAGCCTAACGATCACCTCCCAGGCCGCGGCCGATGTTTCTCCGCGGCAGCGGACATTTTTCCGGCAGCCGAAAGCGAGTGAAACCGCGAGGCTGCTTCTGCGCATCATCCCGCCGACGGCGGCGGACGGGTTCGAGCTCGGCCGCGGCTATCGGCCGATCTTGCCTAACGAGCCATGAATCCGGTCGCGGTCACCACCTGGCCGTCGCGAATGAGGGCGGTGTGCTTCTGCGCGCCGGTGTAGGCGCCAAAGACGTTGCGGGCATTGACCGTGAAATCGACCAGGAAACCGGCCACTTTTTGCGTCTTGCTCACCGCCAGTTCTCCCGGGCGCGGCTGGCCGAGCCATTTGATCTTCACACTGTTCGGATCGACCAGGCTCGAGTTGAGCCATTTCGTGATGATCTCTTTGTATTCCGCAGGGTAGGCGCCATAAACCGCGTTAGGCGGCGGCAGCTTTTGCGCGGGACTAACGAGTGGAAACGCCAGTAGGGCGATGGCGAAGAGGGTCTGCAAGGTCCGGTTCACGCCCCAAAATAACTCGCCCGGGTGGAGAAGTCGAGCCAGGCGAAAGAAGCTTTCCTTCTTCGGCGCGTGACCTTCTACTCCAAGGCATGAAAGCCGCCTTTGTTTTGCTCCTCGCGGGAATGACCATCTTCTGCACGCCCTGTCTCCGCGCAGAAGCGAGTGCGGCTCGCCTAACGACGACCGCTCATTCCGGAAGGCAGAGCTTTGATCCGGCCGCCGCCACCCGAGCCTGGCTGGAGACGGTGCCGGCAAAGAAACGCGCGCAATCCGACGCTTATTTCGAGGGCGGCTATTGGCTTATCCTCTGGAATTACCTGGTCAGCGCCGGCATCGCCCTCCTCCTTCTCGGGATGGGACTCTCCGCTCGCCTCCGCGCTTTCGCGGAAAGAGTCACCCGTTTCAAGGTTCTCCAGCCCGCGCTCTACGCCATCCCTTACGTCCTGGTCGTCTTCGCGCTTTCCTTTCCGCTCACGGTTTACGCCGGGTTTGTGCGCGAACACGCCTACGGGTTGGCCAACCAGAGTTTCGGCCCCTGGTTTGGGGAACAGTTGATCGGTCTTGGCCTCGACCTTCTCGCGACCGCGATTTTGCTCGTGGTGCTTTATGCCGTTTTCCGCCGGGCCCCGCGCACCTGGTGGCTTTGGGGCACCGGCGTCAGCGTCTGCTTTCTTTTCCTTTTCATGATGATCGCGCCGGTCTTTATCGCACCGCTTTTTAATACCTACCGGCCGGTCGCGGACCCGAAAATCAGCCAGCCCATCCTGGCCATGGCGCAGGCGAATGAGATCCCGGTGCGACAGGTTTTCGAAGTGGATGAATCGCGCCAAAGCAAGCGGGTGAGTGCGAATGTCTCGGGCATTTTCGGCACCGCCCGCATCGCCTTGAACGACAATCTGCTCCAGCAGTGCACCCTGCCGGAGATCCGCATCGTCATGGCGCATGAGATGGGGCATTACGTCCTAAATCACGCCTTCAAGCTCATCCTCTATTTTGGGCTCTTTGTTTTCGCCGCCTTTGCCCTGACCCGGCTTTTTTTTGATCGGGCGCTGGCCCGCTGGGGCGCTCGCTGGGGCGTGCGCGGGATTGCTGATCCAGCCGGGCTTCCGCTCCTCGGTCTCATCTTCGCGACCTTCTTTTTCCTGATCACTCCCCTGACGAATACGGCGATCCGGGTGACGGAGCGGGAGGCGGACGCCTTTGGGATCAACACTTCGCGCGAAGCCGATGGCTTTGCCAAGGTGGCCTTAAAGCTCGGGGTCTATCGCAAACTCGATCCCGGCCCGCTGGAGGAGTTCATCTTTTTCGATCATCCGAGCGGCCGCGCTCGCATCCGCATGGCGATGGATTGGAAAGCAGCCAACCTGCCGGCGGGCGATGCGGGTGTTCGTTAGGGGCGGGGGTTGTTTCCCTAACGAAGAGGAGTCCGAAGCGCCGCTTCAGGTCATGATGCGAAAGCGTTCGAGCAACTCCTGGCGCAGCTCCATCGCCAGCTTGGGGTTGTAGCGGCTGAGCATTTTCTTGCGCATTTCCGGATCCATCCCAGCGAGTTGACGAAGGAGATCGCCGCGCTCTTTGTGCTTGGCGTAGCGGCTCCAGCCCATGCCAAAGGCGAGGAGAGCCGAGGCGCCCCAGACAATCAGATCTCTCTGCTCGATCATGAACGCAGGATAGCGCCAGGGCGGAAGAAATTCCAGAGGCGCTGCAACCGGCCGAGGCAAAGCCAAGGCAACCCAGCTGCCGGGCAATCCCGATTGAAGAAGGATGAAGAAAATCTTTTTAGCGCTCGCGGTAACCTTGCTCTTCACCTTCACCCTGACCAGTTGCGCGAATGATGGACGCACCACCGAAAGTGGGAGCGGGGTGCACGACGCCAGCCAGGTGGGCGGGGCGGAAGCAGGCGCGGCAGCCTCGGGCCTGGGCGGGATCGGCAATCCCGGCCGTTAAACCGCACCCCGCGCCTAACGGCGAAAGCCGTATTCGAGGGTAAAGAACTGCGGGTTGAGCCGGGCCAGCGGGCCGCGCAACTTATCCAATTCCTCCGCTGGCCCGTGAATTTCCAACCGGGTCATGGCGGCGATCTTGAGCAGCTGGTCGAGCAGCGGTCCGATGTTTTCGAGATGGGCCAGAGCGCCCTCGGCATCGGCGTAGCCTTCGCGACAATGGGCCGTCTCGCCCGCAAAAGAGAAGCTGTAGAAGAGGCACTTCGCTTCCTCGCGCGTCTTTTCCACGCATTGCTGGCAAAGGGCGCGAAAGGCCTCAGCCTGGCCGGTCGGCACATTAAAGTAGGGGACGATGGTGCAGCAGTGATCTTCAGTCGCCATGGCTTTGTTTTGTTTCCAAGCCAAGCAGCGGCCGCGGGCGAGTGCGAGCAAAAACGACGGGCTCCTCTTTCTTAGCGGCTCCTTTGGGCGCTGCTCATCGTGAGCCAGAATCTGCGTGCGCCAGCTTACCCGATCGCGACGCCAAGTTTGCAGCTGCGCCAGCCCTTGGAGCGGTTTACGCGCAGGTGGCGTTTTGTGGCGGCGATGCCGGTGATCCGGCGGTGATTCGTCCATTCTGGCAGCTTCGAAATCCTGCGGGCAAGCCGCAGCGAGGAAACCAGGGCTCTATCTGGTGGCTGAGCAGAAGCTGTGGCATCCGAATGGCGAGGCCAGTTGCGCGCTGGCGGTTTCTGGGCGGATCGGACTCCGCCCAGGCGCCCGGAGGACGTGCTCGGCATGGCCTTCAGTTATACCGAGTTGAGCGACAATCTTCCAGGAGGTGACAGAGGATCCGAGGCCGTTCCGGAAGCAATTTATCGGGTGGCGCTGGGCGAACATAACTCCTGCAACCGGATCTGCAGTGCGTCATTCACCCCAGTGGAATCGACTCTGCCGCGACCGCTTTCCGTGGCCGGCTTGCGCCTTAAAATCAGTTAATAGTGGGCGCGTAACGGCCGAACGCTGGACAAGTCCCCCTGCTAAATCGAGTGTCGTCGGGTCCGAAGCGTCCCCGTAGTTCAACGGATAGAACAAGGGTTTCCTAAACCTTAAATGTGGGTTCGATTCCCGCCGGGGACAGTTCGTTAGGGCGCTGGCTACGGAATGTCGTAGGCTTCAATCAGGGCGACGCCGGTGCCATTGTTCACCCCGCGCACGACGGCGGTGTAATTCGAGGGAGCCAGGTCCATCACAATGGCTGACTCGCGCTCGTCGGTCGGGGGAATGCCGGTGGCGGCGATCGCGCTTTCCTGGCTGTCGCGCCAGTTGTTATTGGAACGGATGAGAGCGCCGTTTTGATCGTGTAACTCCAGCATCGGATCCTGCAACGCGCCGTTGATCCCCTGTTTGCCTAACGACGGTCCGATGGCGCGGATGAGGAGATGCCGCGTCTGCGTGCCGCCGATAATGAAGCCGCCGATCATGGCGTCGTCGCCCGTCTGGACCAGCCCGCGGGTAGAGATATTGACCGGATTGGCCGGGGCGTTCTGATCGGTGGCATAAAGCTCGACCAAGCCGATGCCGGTGGCGCCGCCGGCATCATTCAGAATGGTGGTATAGCTGCCGGGAGCCAGGTCAGCGACAAGGGCGGATTCGAGATCGTCAGTCGGAGCGATTCCGAGGTTGGCAATGCGATCTTTCCCGGGGCTATTCATCCAATTATCGTTCAGGGCGATGAGGGTGCCGGTGCTGTCGTGCAACTCGAGGCGGGGATTCGGGAGGCGGCCGGGAAGTGGGACGCCGTTGACCGCGAGCGACGGTCCAAGACCGCGCAGCACCACCTCCTCGGTTGCGCTGCCGGTGATGATGAAGCCGCCGATGAGAACGTTTTCGCCGGTCAGCACGTTGAGGCGGGTCGAGATGTTGAGTAGTGCCGGAGTGGCTGGAATGGAAACCAGTCGCAACACCACTCCGCCGGCGTCGCCTCCATCGCCCAAGGCGTAGACTTCGCCATCGCCATCCTGGCCAAAGCCCTTTAGGAAAATGCCGAGATCGCGTTCGGGATCACCGATGCGCAACTCCTGGATCAGTCCGTCACTGAAATCGGAATAGAAGAGGCGGCCTTTGCCCGTTGCCGGCCCGGCGAAATCACCGAAAACATAGAAATCGCCGAGCGCTGGGACGGCGGTGCCGTGATTAATGAAGCCGCCAATGACGGCCGCGCCATCCTCATGGCTGTACTCGAGAACAGGATTGATCAGGGCGGGATCGGGCGACTTATCCACGCTGATGGAGGCGTCACTCTTATTGAAAAGGAAAGAGCCTTCCTTCTTGTTCCAGCCGTAGTTTTTGCCCGCCGCGACGAAGTCGACTTCCTCCACATTTGCCTGGCCGACGTCGCCCACGATGAGGCGGTTGGTGGTCGCGTCGAAGGAAAAACGGAAGGGGTTGCGCAAGCCATAGGCGTAGATTTCGTGCACCCTGGTTGTGCTGCCGACGAAGGGGTTACTGGAGGGCACGCGGTATTTTCCGTTGGCGCTGACCGGGTCGGCACTGCCGCCGGTGAGACTCGGATCAACCGGATCGATGCGCAGAATTTTGCCGAGGACGGTGGTGAGATCCTGGCCGTTCCCGATGGTGGGGTTATGGCCCAGGCCGACATCGTTGCCGCCGCCGCCGTCGCCTAACGAGAGGTAAAGATACGGTTCGCCCGGGCGAAAGGCCAAACCTCCCCCGTTATGGTTGGATTGCGGTTCGTCGATCCGCAGCACCTCGCGCCGGCTGGCCGGATCGGCTGTGTCGGAAGCAGGGCCAAAGGCTTGCCACTCCGTCACCACACTCTGGTGATCGAAAGTAGCGGGCGGATTGGGAGTGGCGAAGTCGGCCGCGCCACTCACTGGTTCACTGGTGTAGGTGTAGAACTTCAGGTAACCCGGGCTGGTCGCGTCTCGAAATCCGGGATGAAAAGCCAGGCCGAGCAGGCCGCGTTCGCCGGTGGTGGCGATGAGCCGGGCGGTGAGATTAAGGAACGGTGTGGTGACAAGGGCGTCGTTTTTGAGCAGACGGATAAGGCCGTCCTGCTGACTAACGAAAAGGCGGCCGTCACCTGCGGAAGTAAGGCCGTTGGGCGCTACCAGTCCGCTCGCGATCTGCTGCAACTCGACCCGGACGGGGCCTTTAAAGACCCGGGGCAAGAGGGGAGTCGGTGAAGGGCTCGGGCTGGGAGAAGGGGAGGGAGAAGGCGAAGGAGTGGCCGTGGGTGTGGGTGTGGGTGTAGGGGAGGGCGATCCGGCCACGACTGTGATCGTGCCGACCATCGAGCAGCAACCGGCGTGCACGCTGCAGTAATAAGGAAAGCTGCCTACGGTCTCGAACTCGTACTCGAACTGCGAGCCGCTATTGAGCACGCCGGAGTTCCAGACGCCCGAGGGGTTAGCCGGAGTGCCCGAGGTGCTGCTATGGAAACTGGATCCCAAATCCATTTCACCTTGTCGCCGGCTTCGATCGTGAGTGTAGCCGGCACAAAAAAATCGCCCCCCTGCCCGACACGGACATCAAAGCTTTTGCCCAGAGCGTCTCCGGCGACGAACGCGAGACTGGCCAGGGCGAGGAGAGCAGAACGAGAGATGGCTTTCATATGTAAATCTTTCCGGTTCCGAACCCTAGGGGGCCGAAGACATTGACCAACCCTGGAAAGGTAACGGCGTTGTTACCTTCGGGGGCTAGAAGCGGACCGTAAGCTGCGCCGCCAGTGTTCCGTGCACCCTGTTCGAGACGAAATCCCCCCGCGCGATGCTGTATTGCAATTTCAATTGCGTATGGGCGGTGAAGCGATAGCCCACGGCGGCATCGACCCGCAGGACGTCATGGGCCCTCGAAACCGGTCGGCCGGCCGGATCGTCCGCGCTGACAAAAAATTGCTGGTTCCAGCGCAGGGCGGCGAAGAGCTGCGGCGTGAGCTGATACTTCGCTTCCAGGTAGTAGGCGAACATGTCGGCGTCGCCGAGCCGCGGCACTTGGAAGCGGGATTCATAGGCTTCAAACCAAAGCTGCAAATGGCCCCGCGCATAACTGATATCCTGACCGAGCACAAATTGCCGATAGTCTCCGATGTTCGCCCCAGCCGGGAGCGGGCGTGCCTCCGGAGCGAGATACGTTCCTTCCCCGGCCGAAATGCCGAAGTGCCAGGCCTGAGTCGGCTGGAGCCCGAAGCGGAGATCGATCGCCGGATGCTCAAAGTTGAAGTCGTCCCAGATTTCCGGGCGCGAAGAGACGGGGGCGTTCTTTATTTCCGCCGCGTATTCAAAGATACCGATGCTGCCGGCAACGGAGAGACCGAGGGTGTAAGCCGGTCCCCAGATGATGGGAAGGAATTCATACTTATCGAACCCGGGCACGCGGCGGAAACTCTGGCCGGTGAGGGGAAGTTCCAGGTCGGAGACGAGGCTGGCCGTTTCGTAGGGGAGCGGCGCGTTAATGAACGGGTTATCCCAGGAGAGATGACGCGCGACCCACCCGCCGATCACGGCGGAGAACTTACCCAGTTGGAGGTTAAAACGTCCATCGTCCCACGGGGTGATCCGAACGGCGTACTCATCAGCCCGCCATTGTGCACCCAGATCGGTCGGATCGAATCCCGCATCCACCCGCGTCTGGGCGAAGAGGTAAACGCGCGACCCGATCTTGCCGTCCAGAAAAAGGCTCAGTCGCGGAGTGAACAAGTCGTGGCCCTCGGCCCGGATGAGACCCGGCGGCGGTTGCGGAAAATGGTAATATTCCAGATCGAGCGACCCGCTCACGCGCGCGCGTACTCGATCATCGTGAACACTGATCGTTAGTGCGCGGTCGATCTCGTCGAGGAAGTCTTCCGCCGCCCAGGCGGCTCCGGCAGAGGCCAAGAGAAAAAGGAAGGCCGCGGCCGATTTCATGGCCCCATCTCACCGTTTTCACTGACTGGCACCGCGGCTTGAAAGACGGCGCTGAATTCCGTCCATTCGCGATCGGAGCGCACCAGGCGCAGCTCGCCGCCATGCAGACGTACCAGTTCGCGCGCGAGATTCAGGCCGAGGCCGTGGCCGGCTACCTCTTCATTGCCTCCCGCACGATGGAAGCGCTCGAAAATGAAAGGCTGCGCCGCAGCCGGAATGCCGCGGCCGGTATTTGCCACCCGCAGCTCCACCCGTGCGTTGTCCTTTCGCGCCACGATGCGGATGGTGCCGTCTGGTTGGTTATACTTACGCGCGTTATCGAGCAGGTTTTGCACGACCAGCGAGGTGTATTTAACCTCGCCGGCGACTTGCAATCCATCGGGAATATCGCTCTCGACTTTCAGGCCGGCGGTCTCCGGCATGGCCTGCAGGTCGTCGCTCCATTCCTCGACCAGCTGCGCCAGGTCGACCTTTTTAAGGCTGAGGCGCAGCTTGCCGGCGTCCATCCGGGAGAGGAGGAGCAAATCTTCCACCACGCCGGTCAGCCGGTAGGTTTGATGGATAAGGGTGGAAATTTCTTCATAGACTTCGGGCGCAAAATCGTCGCGCGCCAGCAGGGAATCGAGCCCCGCGCGCAGAACGGCGATCGGGCTCTTCAACTGGTGCGAGGCGTCGGCCGAGAAACGCGCCGAGCGCTGCAGTTCCTCCGCGGTGGTCTCGAGCTCGGCTTCGGCTCGTGCCCGTTGCGCACGATTTTCCTCCGAGACCACCGCCAGCTCTTCCACCGGTTGTGAGAGGCGCCGGGAAAAGAGGTTGCTTCCCGCATAACCGGCCAGCAGGAGCACGCCTCCTGCGCTGAGGATTTGCCATCGCAACCGGGCCTGACGAGCGAGTAACTGATCGAGCGGATAAACGCAGATCTCGTAGGCCGGCGGGTAGGTCGAGCGAGGATTGAGCAGCTGGAAAAAGAGGAGGTGCGGTTTGCCTTCGAGCCGGATCGTTAGGCTTCGTTCCTCCTGGCCGGCCGCGGCCAGGTCTTTCCCGATCGTGCGCACGATCTCCTCTTCTGCCTGCGGCGTGAAGGAGGTCAGCTGAAATTTCCCCTTCACCATGATGCCGTTCTGCATCCCCACCCTGTCTCCATGCGGGACCGCCGCGACCGGCTTGAAGCCGAGGACGAGACCGGCAATGACCTCGCCCGTCTCAGTGGAACGGATGGGGACGGCAATCATCTCATCCACCGTCAGCCGGCCCTCCGCTCCTCGGCGCGGCAGGTAGCCAGCCTGCAGGCGCGACGGAAGGCGGCTCTGCGCGAGTTGCGCCTCTTCTTCGGCAGAGAGTTCGCCGGCTTCGCCGTCCGGTGGGGCCAGGACCGCACCCTGATGATCCAGGAAACGATAGAAGCGCGCCTGCAAGGTGGGGGCGGAATTATCCTGCCCGGGACCCGTCCGTTCCATCAGGTCGCGCAATGCCTCCCGGGCGCTGGGGTAGAGAAGATCGAGGGCATTGTCTTCGAGCGCAGCGTGGATACGGGGGTTCCTGGCCAGGGCGAGAGAGCGGTCGGCCACGGCAGTGTTGCGCAACTCCCGCAGGCGATGGAGTGAGCTCAGCTCGAGCTCGAAATCTCGCTGCATATCCGCCCGCGCATCATCCGCCGCCCGTCGCTCCGCAACGAAAATGCCTAACGAGGTTAAGACTGAAACGACCAGCATCATGGCCAGGAGCAGCTTGGTACGAAATCGACCAATCCCTCGCGTGCGCGTGCCCGGGTTCACGGCAAATCAAGGCGAAGCGCGGTGTTCTTTTTCACTTCGACTGCTTTTTCCCAGGTCGTCTTGCTGTTGATCCAGGCTTTGAGGAGATACTTGCCCGGAGGCAGGTTGTTCAGGCGGAAGTGGCCTTTCTCATCGCTGATGGTGAAATAAGGCGTCTCCAGAACGAGAATGAGACCGCGCATATGCTCATGAATGTCGCAGCGCAGGGTCACCAGGCCCGGCTGATCGAAGATCTGCGAGGGCGGGGGGTGTTCTTCCGGCGGATAGCGCCCGAGGTCGAAGCGCTTCGCGGGGGAATAGGAAAAGATGTTGTGGTAGGTGTCGTCTTCATTAGGGAATTCGACCTTCGTGCCTACTTCCACCGCGAGCAGGGCCGGGCGAAAGGCCAAATCCTCTTGCGCGACGGTGCGGGTTTTGAGGCTGGTCGATTTGGGAAAGTCCCCGGAAAGATAGACCACCGCGCGGGGCGGATCGGTGGCCAGCGCGCCACCCTTGCTCACGATTTCGTAGCGTTCGTTTTCGACCGGAGCGAAGTGCCTTTTCGGGAGCTGGACAGTCCCTTCGATCGAACTCTGTCCCAGACCAGCGACCGGTAGCGCGCTGAGGCCGAGCCAGATGTGGACAATCGCGCGGCATTTCATGGTCGAAAAAATCTCCACCTGATCGGTGCCCGGGCGGGACGGCTAGTCAACCGGTTTCGTCGTGCCATTCGCTGTTCCTTAAAGCTCGACTGCCGGGAATAAGCAGGGAATGAAAAGTAACAGGCTCGTTACCTTTCTCGGATCGCCCGGCGCAAACGCGGAGTCAATCTTGCCCCCGGGCAATCTTGTCCGGTGAGATAGCCTTTGATTTATGCACATTTTGGTCGTTGAAGATGAAGTTCGGCTGGCCCGCCACGTCTCGCGCGCCCTGGCTGCGGCGGGCCACGAGGCCGCCGTTACGCACGACGGCGAGACCGCTCTCAAGGCCGCGAGCGAGACTCGCTTCGACCTCATCGTGCTCGACGTCATGCTCCCTGGGCTCGATGGCTTTGAAATCCTGCGCCGCCTCCGCAAAGCTCACGTGGATAGCCGCGTCCTGATCCTCACTGCCCGGGGCGAACTGAGCGACCGCGTTAACGGGCTTGCCCTCGGAGCCGACGATTACCTGGCCAAGCCCTTCGCCATGCAGGAATTGGTGGCTCGCGTGGGAGCGCTTGGACGACGCTATGCCGAGAAAGCCGCGGTTAAATTGCAGGTAGGCGATCTTCAGCTCGACCTGGTCGATAACACACTGCATCGGGGCGAGCGCCGAATTGAGCTGTCGGCCCGCGAGCTTACTTTGCTGCGCGTGCTTATGCGCGAGCCGGGCCGGGTCTTTACCCGGACCGAGCTCTGCGAAAGAGTCTGGGAGCGGGAGCATGAATACGACATGAAGCTGGTCGAGGTCTTCATCAGCCGGCTCCGGCGCAAGATCGCCGCTCCACCCCTTATCCACACCGTGCGGCATCTCGGTTACATGATCCGCGAAAACCCGTGAGAAACTGGCCGCTGCGCTGGAAGCTGGCGCTCTATTCGGCTTCGCTCGCGGTGGTGGCGACTCTCGCCGGTGCGGCCACCACCTGGACGGTCATGCGTTACCGCGAGATCGCTGCCTTTGACCAGCGCCTCGCCATGGACGCAGACGAGTTCTTTCGCGACGTCGCTAATTTCAATGGCGGCTCGGTGCAAAATTGGAGCGCGATCAAGGAAAGTTTTGTCCCGCTCGCCCTCCGGCGCCGGATTGTGGAAGTAACCGGTGCCAGCGGCAAAATCCTCTATCTCTCGCCTGGGCTCGATCAGCCGCTTTCCAACGATGGGATTACCAAAATCCATACTCGCAGGATCAATGGACGGAGCGTGAGGTTAGGCCAATTCAGTGAGCATGGTCTCACCCTGCGCGTCGGCGCGGATCTGAAGGAAATCAACCAGATCGGACGTGACATCCTCTTTGGGATGCTGGCCGCCATCCCAACTGTTCTGGTCGTGATCGTGATCGGGGGGCGCTGGGTGGCGAGCCAGGCCCTTGCGCCCGTCGAGGACATTCGCCAGGCAGCCGCTCGCATTACCGCCCAGCGACTGGATCTACGCCTGCCGGTGCCGGAAACCGGGGACGAGATCGCCGGGTTGGTCACGGTCCTCAATGCCGCGTTTGAGCGCCTGCAACGCAGCTTTGAGCAATCGATCCGTTTTTCCGCCGACGCTTCCCATCATCTGCGCACCCCCATCGCCGTCCTGCGGGCGGGAGTAGAGGAAATTTTAAACGACGCCAACTGCGGCCCAGAGACACAAGCGACCGCGGAGGGGCTTTTGCATCGGCTGCACCAACTCAATTCCCTCTCCGAAAGCCTGCTCCTGCTCGCCCGGGCCGATTCCGGCCGGCTGGAATTGCACCGGGAACAGTTCGACCTCAGCATGATGCTGGAGGGAGTCCTGGACGACGCACGTGCCATCGCTGAGCCGCTCCATCTCACCGTGGAAGCGGAGGTGCCGGAACGTCTCCCGCTTCGGGCCGATCGCCGCTTTGTCGGAATCATCGTCCAGAACCTGCTCGAGAACGCGATCAAGTACAACGCCCCTGGCGGGCGGATTCGCCTAGTTGCCCACGCCGTCAATGGCGCGGTCGAGATGACGGTCGGAAACACCGGCGGCGGTATCTCGGCCGAAAAGCGGATGCAATTGTTCGAACGCTTCTACCGTGCCCGCGGCGACGAACGCGTCTCCGGGAACGGTCTCGGTCTTAGCATGGCGCGCGAGCTCGCTCGCAGCCACGGGGGCGACATTGAGCTACTCAACTCAAACAGCGACTGGACCGAATTTCGTCTTTCTTTGCCACAGATCGCCTAACGACAATAGTTCTTGTTGGATTAGGTTCAGAGCCAGCCTGTAGTTGGTTGAGATAAGATCTGGTGCGCGCCCGAGAGCGAGGAGGCAAGAACTAGAGCCAGGGAAAGGCGAGGCAAGAGCTGGCCCGCGGCCGAAGCATCGTCTTAGCTCGACTCTGGTGAAGGAAGAATGAGTCTCGTCTCGGCGGATTGCGCCACGCTTTGAGCCAAGAGATACCGCCAGTTCGACCGGTTTCGCCATGAGCGCAAAGAGCGCGGAGGCGACGCTCGGCCGCCTCCGCGCCTTTCAGGGTCAGGGCCGCGGAAGTGGAAACCGTGCCCTAGCGGGATCCGCCGTGGTCATCTCCCCGTTCGCGTTCGCCGTGTCCACCACGGTCGGCCCAAGGCTCGCGATGCCCGCGGCCATGATCATCGCCGCGTTCGCGCTCCCCGCGGGTGAGCGAGGAATCGCGGCCTTTGTCGTCGCCGCGCCGATGGTGGCGGCCGTGATCGTCACCCCGCTCGCGCTCACCGCGAGTTAAGGATGCCTTGCGGCCTTTGTCATCACCGCGCTGGTGGTGGCGGCCATGATCGTCGCCGCGCTCGCGTTCAACGCGATTCAGAGTTGCCTTGTAGCGGGTCGTTCCCGCCAGGTCGCGACCGCGCGTTTGGGCACGGTTCGAGAGATTCTGGCGAAGAGCCGCATGCTGCCATGGCCCCCACCGCCGCGCATCCCGGATGGCCCCCGGCCATGCGCCTCGCTCGTGCCACTGCTAAGCAGACTCAGTCCGGCCGCAACCAGAGTCACGGCGGATCGAACAACTAACTGTTTTGTATTCATGTCGCAAAGCTATGAGTCACTTTGTGCGGTGGCGAACGCTCAAGAGTAACTCCGTTGTAACCTGGCCGCGCCCGCGGAGTGGTCACCGAGTTCGGGAACATCGATGCGCCGCGCTCGATCACCGATGGGCCCGATGGCAACGTCTGGTTCACCCTGTCCTTCACCAACTTCGTCGGGAAAATCACCCCGGACGGCGACACCACCCTTTTTGAAACTCCGAGCCGGCCCGAGCAGATCGCGCGCGGCCACGGCGATAACCTCGCCTAGGCTCAACTTTGTAGTGCAACATGGGCTAGGTCTGAAGGAAGCATTGATTAGGTGTTTTGTAGCCATGTCTTTTTCTCGGTCGGTTATTAAGGTGTTGGGCGATTAGATCGCAGTCGCGTTGCGTTATGCGGGCCATGGTTTGGCCTTTGGGCAGATACTGCCGGATCAGCCCGTTGGTGTTCTCGTTGGTCCCGCGTTCCCAGCTGTGATGCGGCGTGGCGAAGTAGAACTTGACCGGGCTCTGCGCTTCCACTTCCCCATACCAGTGGAACTCGGTCCCGTTGTCCGCGGTGATCGTGCGCGTCCGGCCGGGATGACGCGCTAAGAGTGCGAGTAAGGCGCGGTTGGTCTCGGCCGCGGTCCGGGCCTGGAGTTTGCCCATGAGCAAATAGCCGCTCTTGCGTTCGACCAGGGTGAGCACGCAGTGACTGTTCTCGCCCGGGCTCTCTCCCATCATGGTGTCGATCTCCCAGTGGCCGAGCTGCCGCCGCCGCTCTACGCTCGCCGGCCGTTCTCCGATCATTCTTTTCCCCGCCAGGCGCCCCCGGCTGTCGTAACGCCCGTAGCGTTTCCGGCAACTCTTGCGCGCTCCGCGCAGATGTTCGTGCAGAGCGCCGCCACGGCGCAGATCCCGCCAGATGTGCCGGTAGATGGTCTCGTGGCTGATCCTCAGTTCTCTCTGCAAGCGCAAGTGCCCGGAGACTTGTTCCGGGCTCCACGCTTCCTTCAACAACCCGTCCACCCGCGCCCACTGCTCGCTCCCAAACTGGCTGTTGCGCCGCGAGTGCTTCCGGCGCGCCTGCGTTCGCTCCTGCGCCTGTTCGCTCGATACCGGCCGTCGTGCCGCGACCGGTTGCGCCGCAGCTCCCGCCACACCGTGCTCCGGTGCCGCCCCAGTTCCCGCGCGATCGCGGCCTGCTTCAATCCCACCCGCCGCAACGCCGCCAAGACGCTCCGTTCCTCTCCACTCAGTTGCCGATACTTCATCCCCACTTTCCGGCCAGCTGTCTTCCCCCTCCACACCTTTCTTTTTCCCTTCCCTCCACACGTCGTCCGTGTTGCACTTAGTCTGTGAATCCGCGTCGTCTTCTCCGAGTTTGCGGCTAACCGCATCGCTTCCATCACGACCGACGGCGACATCACCGAGTCGGAGGAGTTCCGCTTCAGCGAGCCGACCGGCATCACCTCCGGCCCCCGCCGCAGCACCTGGTTCCTCGGCTTTGGTAACGACAAAGTCTACGCCACCAAATTCCCGCGCTAAACCGGCAGCCTGGTCGATCACGCCAGCCACCGCTCTCTGCCGCCACTCTTGCTGCGATTGACCACCTCCGCCGGGTCGATCTCGAAGGCTTCACCCCCCCCGGCAGCATAAACCGGCGCCGGGGACGCAAAGTCGGCACCGGCGTTTCCGAGGAAACGCAATGCACGCTCGGGTTTGTTCTGCTCCAACAGCCATGGCGCGCTCGCCGGGGGAGAAGGTAACAACGCTGTTACCTTTTCTCGTTTGTCCGCGGGAAAACTCTCCCGAAAATGAGGCCGTCCAATCCTCATGAATCCACTGTTTTACTCCTCGTTGTTACTCAAGAAGCCGGTCGCCACTCGAAACCTATTTGCGCGCTGGACGCTCTTCTGGGCCGCGCTTGTTCTCATCGGCCTCGTCCTTTCGGCCAGCGCTCAGGCGCAGACCGCTCAATGGGTTAAACAGATGGGCCTGGGCGGGATCAGTAATGGGGTCAGCACGGATGCCGCCGGCAATGCCTATGCCACCGGCCTGGTCAGTAACCCGGGCTTGTTTGATAGCCTCGTCATACCCTGCAATGCCTCGGATGTGTTCCTGGCCAAATACAACACCGCCGGCGACATCCAGTGGGCTAACGTGGGCGGCGGTGAATTGCTCGACCAGGGCAACGAGGTAGTGACCGATGCAGCGGGCAATTCCTACGTCGTCGGTGCCATCCAGACCAACAGCCTTCACCCGACCGCGCAGTTCGATAACATTACCCTGACCGGGAACGGCGACTACGATTGGCTGATCGTAAAGTACAACGCGACCGGGCAGGTCGTGTGGGCCAGGAACTACGGCGGCACCCAGGGTGACTTCGGCGATGGAGTCGCTCTCGACGGCACCGGCAGCCTCTACGTGACCGGCTTCTTCAACGGCACCATGACCGTGCAGGGCGTGACGGTAACGAGTAAAGGGCTCTTCGACGTCTTCCTGGCCAAGATGGATGCGAACGGCACGCTCCTCTGGCTGAGAACCGCCGGCGGCACGGGCTCGGACCAGGCACACGGGGTGGTGGTCGATGGGTTGGGCAACGTCGGTCTCGCCGGCGAATTTCAAAACACGGCGACTTTTGGCACTCACTCGGTCAAGGCGGCTGGATTAGGTGACGCCTTCGTGGCCAAATACGACCCCGCCGGCAATAATCTCTGGGTGCACGGCGGTGGCAGCACCACGTCTTTCGCGGGCGATCCGGCCAAGGCAATCGCGGTCGATGGCGCGAACAATTGTTTCATCACCGGCGATTACACTGGCACGGCGACCTTCGACGCCTGTCGGTCCCCAACACCGGGACGAGCGGAAGCGATATCTTCCTGGCTAAGTATGAGTCAGCTGGCGCTATCCAATGGCTCCATCATGCGGGCGGACCGCCCTCCGACAAAGGCTATAGCATCGGCGTCGACCAGGCCGGCAACAGCTGGGTGACTGGATTCGCCGCCAGCGGCCCGGGCGTCGTCTTCGACTCAATCGCACTGCCGCCGTTCGGTAACGAGTACATCTTCCTGGCTAAGTACGATCCCGCCGGCGTGGTCCAGTACGTGAAGCAATACGCGGCTGGGAGCGGGCAGGACATCCATGTCCTCTATGACGGTACTCTTTACCTCAATGGTGGAGCATCCAAGGGCAATGGTCACGAGTTCGACGACATCAGCCTCGTCTATGTCGATCGGGGCGGATTCATTTGCCAATTCAGCGAGCCGGTTGATGCAAGTTGCGAACCTCCCGACGGGTTTACTGCCACCAGAGTCACTTCCAGTTCGGCCACGCTCAGTTGGTCCCCAGTGACAGGGGCAGCAAGTTACTCCCTCCAGTATCGCGAGCTCGGCACAACGCGATGGAAAACGAAGCAAGCGCCAAGGACAAAGGTAAATCTCAAGAATCTGCGGCCCGCGATTTCCTACGAGTTCCAGGTAGCCACGGTCTGCTCAGGTGAGAACAGTCCTTACTCTCCGGTTCAGGTCTTCACCACAATGCCATAGAAACAGACAGACTTCTCATCGACCCGGCACCAAAAATAATGACTGCAAATAGCTATTTCTTCAGAATTGTCTAAATTCAGTTTGTCCGTCGGCCGAGAGGCGGTCAACAGGCCGCTCTCATGGCCTCCTACGGGGGCTGGCGATGGGTGCTCTGGCTTTGATTCTAACTGCTGGCGCAGCTCCAGCTCAAAATGGCGGGGAAATCCTCTGGAGTGTGAACCTCACCTATGCGCCGGTGACTGCCGCTCCCCGAGTCGCCCCTAGCGGAGACATCTATATCGACTCAAATACGTTTTATGCCATCTCGCCCAGCGGTCAGATTATTTGGAGCAAACCCTCCTCTGATCCAAAGGCGGTGGATGTAGGGCCGAATGGGACGGTTTACTTTGGTTCTGGCGGATCGATTTTTGCCTATAGCCCGACCGGTCAATTGATCTGGACTTTTACCGAGCCCCCGGGCGGCCAGGGGCTAATGGCGGGTCCGACCGTCCGCGCTAATGGAGACATCTTCGCCGTCACCGACAATGGCGGATTAGGCGCTCTGGCTCTAACTCCCGACGGCCATCTGATTTGGAATCAACCGGGTTATCTCAATTTGATGGGCACCGGAATGACTCCGGTTCCTTTGACACCGAACCGGTTATATTTCTCCGAAGATGCGGTCCCCGGATGCGACACATTCAGTGAGGGCCTCAACGCCCTGGATCTGAACGGGAACCTGCTTTGGTGCAAATCCTTTAGTGGCGTGGCCCGGGCCGTCGCCTCGCCCAACGGAGACGCCTTGGTCCATGACTTCGGCGTCCTCCACGACTACAATCCGGATGGCTCGCTCGACTGGTCATTTCCCTTCCCGTTTCCGAGTGGAACCCTGATTGGTCCCTCGCTGGGGCCGGATGGAACAGTTTACATTTTTCACTCCTACGTAAATCTTTGGTCGTTGACCGCGTCGGGTGACAAGCGCTGGGAGGTCGATGGGATTGCGGGGAATAACTTTCCGGTCATGCCGACGGTCTCGCCAGATGGCAGCGTGGTCGTTTTCGGAACCGTCTTTTCGTTTGGCGTCAACGGCAAGCTCGTCGCGGTCAACGCCGCCGACGGAGCGGTTCTCTGGAGCCTGCCGATAACCGGTCCCTCGGCTGGCTTGGCCGGTCCGGTTGCGTTCAGTAATGATGGCGGGACGGTCTATGCTCCAGTGAGCGAGATTGGGGGAGTAAATAAACTCCTGGCGGTGACGGTAAAGGCGGCCGGCGGAGGCGATGCTCCTACCCTTAGTGTCACCGGTAGCTGTCCAGGCAGTGCTACGATCACTGTCCATGGCGCCACCCCCAATGCCTCTATCGCCATCTGGGCCGGCAAGACCGCCGGGAGTACGACGATCACAAGCGGAAGCTGTGCCGGAACCACTATCGCTATCGGTCGTGCCCGTCAGGTGACCACCGGAAAGAGCGACGCCAATGGCAATCTAACCATCCAGCTGCGCACGAACGCCAGACGTTGCGGTCAGCTGATGCAGGCCGTGGATCTCACGACTTGCAAGACCAGTAATGTAGCCTTCGGACCGTAGCGATCCCGGCACCGGAGCGCGAAATGTTTGGATGTTACAAAAGCCACTTAACCAGATTCACCAGGATCACTACGCCTAACCACCATGTTTAAAAATATTACGACGGCCCTCTGTCTCCTTGCTAGCATCGCATCCACTTGCTGCCTCTCCACCCAGGCTGCGTCGATCATCCCTTCTCGTTTTCTTACGGGTGATGCGGTAATCAATCCCGCTGCGGGTGACCAGGTGACTCCGGAAATCGCGAATGGTGGCAATATCTATCTGGCCGTCTGGCAGGATAAGCGCGCTCTCGGAACCAGCCTGGCGGTGCCATCCTATGAGTTCGAAACCTCGAATGACATCTACGGAATGCGCTTTGACGCCAACGGCGTCCCGCTCGACGCCGTGCCGATTATTATCACTCAGGAAGCGGGCCAACAGCAGGATCCACAGGTGGTTTGGAATGGCACCAATTGGCTGGTCGTCTTCGAAAGTGTCGATCTGGCCGGGTTTGGATTTTCGGCCGACGAATCGCTGGAGGCGGTACGCGTATCCCCGGCCGGGCAAGTGCTCGATCCCACGCCGATCAAGATTCGGAACATTTCTCCTGCGGGCAGTTCCTGGTCCGTCGCGAGCGATGGCACCGACTGGGTCGTTGCCGGTCAGAGCAGCGACATGTCGAGTGCACTTCTTCTCTTAAAGATCACGGCGGCGGGCGACGTGCTGCAAGGACCTAAAATTGTCGTGCCATCTACCTATTTCCTGCGGAGTAACGTGAAACTGGCCTACACCAGCGGTGTCTTCCTTTTTACCTGGGCGGAATTTTCAGATACCGTCGGGTTGCGCTTTGATCCGAATCTGACGGTGCTTGATCCCGCACCCTTCACCCTGCTGAGCGGCCAGTTTCTAAGTGATCTTACCGCTAGCGGCACGCAGTTCTATGCCGTGTGGGTGAAGACGGTTCCACCTAACGTCATCCAACAGGTTACTGGTTCGCGAATCTCGATCGCCGGCGCGATCCTCGACGGCGCAGGTGCCGGTGTCGCCATCTCAGGGAACAATCCGCCCTCATCATCCATGCCGACGCAAGTGACCTGGGACGGGATAAACTAGGGTGACCTGGAGTTTCAACAGCAAGCTCTCGGTCGCTCGGGTACGGCCCGCTGGGACAGTCGTGGACCCAGGAGGAGTGTCAGTCAATGGGCCTATGAGCGGACCGACCGCATCGGTAGGAGACGGGGGGTTTCATGTCGTCTGGAGTGTCCTGCAAGCAACGGAGTTTGATGTCTTCTCCGCTCATGTTTCCGCGGTTAATATTGCCGGTCCGACATTGGCGACGGGCAGCGGTGCACCCGCTCAGACGCGCGCCGATGTCGCGCTCGGCGCGAGCGGATCGATGGTTGTGTTCCGGAGCGACGTCTCGGGCTCGAGCCGGATCAAGGCGCAACCTTTGGACGCAAACGGAAACCCCATTCTGGCCGAGCCATTGCTCCTTGAAAGCGGCCCGGGCTTGAATGGCCCTACCGCCCCCTCGGTGGCGTGGAATGGATCTCTCTATCTCGTGACTTGGAGTAACTCTACCGGTGTCGTTTCACAGCGAGTCAACCAGAATGGCTCTCTGGTCGATCCTGTTCCCGTGCCCGTCATGCCCGGCTTCGGGCCGACCGATGTCTCCGCCATGGGCAACACTTTCCTGATTATTGGGCGGCAGTTGGTTAACAATAACATCCAGGTCATTGTGCCCGTGGTGGCGAGAGTGAATGGCGCAACGGGCGCAGTGCTTGATCCGAGCGGGAACACGGTGGGCAACTCCTTCTGTGTTTCCGTGTCGGTTGCCACGGTGGGCAATCGCTGGCTCGCGGTTTTTCGTTCCAATGCCACCCACGATAACCCGATCGGCAGCACCTATGGCAATTTCGTTAACGCGGACGGAACGAAGGGTAATTCGTTCTCAATCTACGGCCCCTCCGGGACGCTCGGAAACGGAATCGTGGAAGTCGGAGCGGCTTCCGACGGAGTGAATGGACTAGCCTTGCAATCCGCTCAAGTGAGCACCACGTCGGAAACCGACTTGATCGCGGTGATCGTGAACCCTGACGGATCGCATCGCCCGGCGGTCAACCTGACTCCCTGGGCCGGAAACCAATACAGTCCGAAGGCATCTTGGGATGGCACTCGTTACGTGGTGGTTTTTAATGATCAGTTGAGTCGGTTTGCTCCCTTTACCATCAACCAGTTTGACGTGCGCAGCGATCTTATCGGTATGCGAGTGGCGGCCGACGGAAGCAAGATCGATCCGATGGGCTTTGCTTTTTCCGCATCCGATAATCCTGAGAGCTGGCCAGCGGTTAGTTCGGTCAATGGCCTGACCCTTATCGTCGGCTCCGTCCTGCGCTCAGCCCCGTATGATTCCTATCGGATTGGTTTTGATTACTTCGGTGTGGGCGGTAATCAGTGGCCGATCGCGACGGCCTCTGCGGACAAGGAAGGCGGCGACACGCCGCTGGCGGTAGGCTTCAGCTCCGCCGGCAGCACGGACCCCGACGGGGCGATCATGAGTTATGCCTGGAACTTTGGTGACGGCGCAACATCAAACAGCGCCAATCCTTCCCACACCTATACCTCCCCGGGTGACTATGTTGCCACGCTCATTGTAGCCGATAATCTCGGTGCGATCACCAGTAACACGGTGGTGCTGGAGGTGACGGCGCCGAACATTCCGCCGGTTTCGGTCTTTACCTTTACGCCGCAGTCGGGTCCGCCCCCGCTCAGCGTCACGCTCACGGCCGACGGCAGCTACGACCCCGACGGAGCGGTCGGCAATCTCGAGTGGCATTTCAGTGATGGCGGCACCTACTTCGGTTCGCCCGCCTTTCATACCTTCTCTAAAGCGGGCACCTACACCATCCAGTTGATCGTTTACGATGATCGCTTCGCCACCGGGACGAGCACTCAGAGCATTGTGGTAGGAACGGCGCAACCGCCGCCGGCACCGACGAATCTGAATGCGACCACACAATCGAAAACAATCGGTGGAACGCTCAAGTCGCGCATCAAGATGAACTGGAAGGACAACGCCTCCACTGAATCGGGCTACTCCGTGGAACGGTGCAGCGGTGCGGGTTGCAGCAACTTTGCGCCGATCAAGACCGTTGCTGTCGATACCGTTAGCTTTGTCGATAAGAATGTCGCGGGCGGAACAACCTACCGATATCGCGTCGCTGCGACCAGCCCCGACGGGCAATCGCCCTATTCGAATATCGCGGAGGCGTCCACGCCTTAGTCTGGCTGGGACGTTCTTATCGTGGCCTTTCTGCGGGGAGGGCGCAACGAAGCGCTTGAAGTTCGCAAGCCACCGGCGGCGGACCTCTGTGCCGTTTGCTAGGGTGCGCATGATAAACTTTCACCTGAATCTAAAGGAGTTGTTTTTGACCTGTTCTGTCCTTGCTCCTTTTTGTTTCGCCGCGACGACGAAGCTGGGGCACGGCGGTTCACCTACGTCTATGAGGCGGCAACCTCCGCTCCCGGCGGTTCGAGTCGGAGAACTGGGTGAGCTGGAAGACGACCCCGCGCGAGGAAAGAGATTTCGACTCGATCGATATCCGGCATGAGATCGAATTTGGGATCACCGATCGCCTGCAAGCGGGACTCTACTTGGCCGATTGGGGCTACAAGGAGGATCCGAGCGTGCACGAACGCGGCTTTAGCTATCAAGGAGCGGCCTTGGAGTTAATCTATAACCTCACTAACCCGACCATCGACCTCATCGGGTCGGCGCTTTACCGCGAAGTGCGAGGCGGCCCGGACGAGCTGGAATTGGAGGTGATCCTGCAGAAAAATATTGGGCGCTTCGTCCTTGCCTACAACGGAACGCTGGAGGCGAAATGGGAAGGCGATGGTCTTGAGAAGCGAGGTGGCGAGTTGTCCCAGTCGCTCGGCGCAAGCTACGAAATCTCGCCCGCCTGGCTGATCGGGGGCGAAATTCTGCACGAGATCGATCTGCCCGATTGGTCGGAAGCGGAAGATTCGGTGCTCTATGGCGGTCCGAATGTCTCCTATCGGCACGGTAACTGGTGGGCGACGGTGACACCATTAATTTCAGCTGACTAAGATCGCCTCAGAAGTAGACTTCCAGACCCGGCTGATCTTTTGCTTCAGCTTCTAAGTATGAGACGAGTGAGCATAGTTCCCCGCGGATGGCTCCTGGTGCTAAGCAGTCTTCTTTTGGCCGGCTGTGCATCGGGTCCGGATCGGGAGTTTCCGACCGTGTCCTGGGCCGCGAGTCACGGAGGAGTAGGCGTCGCGGAAGGCGAAATTCTTGCGCTCGGGCGCAAGATATACACAACGACCTGTACGGCATGTCACGTCGCGCCACCGGTCGACCGGTTCTCGGTCACGGAGTGGCCGCGTCTCGTCCGCAAGATGGCGCCGCGCGAAAATCTCAAGGAGTTCGAGCGGACGGCGGTGGAGGCCTACCTGGTGGCAGCGCGCCGCACGCTTCCCTAGCAGCCGCTCCCGGCTGCTGATCGCCCTAACGATGGCAAGGTAAAGGTTACAACCGTGACACTATTGCCGGTTCGCGGTTGAGCACGCGTCCTCATATCCTCCCTGACCTATGAAGAAATTACTTAACCGATTGTTTGTGACCTGCGGCCTGTTGCTGGCTTTCGCAACCGTAGGACGTGCCGAAGAAAGCCACCGTGGATTCTACGAAGCAGACCTGGCCAGTGGCGGCAAGGCCATTTTCTTCGTTCAAGGCAATCAGGCACTCTCCGTCTACCTCTTTCAGGTCGCGTCGAGTACGGCCAGCTTTGCCGGTGGGACGATCGCAGCGGATGGAACATTCTCCGTCACGACCAGTAGCGGCGTTGTCGTTTCTGGTGCGCTGCGGGGTGATGATGACTCCGGTGGTTTCGATGATGACTTGGTCAGCGCGACCGTCGGCGGCCAGGCGGTAACGGCTAGTCGCATTTCTGCCTTTGGTCCGAGCGATGACATCCCCGGCCGTTTTGTCGGCACCGCGCGCAGCGCCGATGGCTCCAGCCTCGACCTCAAGCTGGTGGTCGATTCGCAGAACCGCATCTTCCTTATCGCGGTCGATGGAGCTTCCGTCCTCGGAGGCTTCGGGACAGTTTCAGTCGTCAGCACCAGCAGCAAGGCCCAGCATGGAGACGATGATCCTCCGGGCGACGATCGCGGGCACGGCGCGGACGACGATATTCAGCAGGACCTGAATGAGGATAATCACGATCTGGAATCTAGCGCGACCTTTTCGCTCACTCTTCTCAGCGGTGAGCACGTGACTGGAAGTCTGACCTTCGGTCACGACTCGCTCTTTGGTGACTTCACTCTCGCTGGCGTAAGTTATAGCTTCTTTTCTTCGCGGGAATCCTCCGGTAACAAGCTGGCTAACATTTCGACCCGCGGGTTTGTCAGCACGGGCCAGGGTCAGTTGATCGGCGGCTTCATCGTTATCGGCGGGCCGAAGATGGTCGTGATCCGTGCGCTCGGGCCCTCTTTGGCCAGTCAGGGTGTGAGTCCGGTTCTGGCGAATCCGGTCCTGACTCTTTTGGACGGTAACACGGTTGTGGCTTCAAATGACGACTGGCAGAGCGCTTCGAACTCCGATGACATCGTCGCGACGACCATCCCGCCGGAGAACCCGAACGAAGCGACCATTCTCGTCCGCTTGGAACCGGGCGCTTATACGGCGGTTGTCGCTGGAGCCAATGATACGACCGGCATTGCCCTGATCGAGGTTTACGGACTCGACCACGACTAAGACCGGAAACGGACAGTATGTGAAGGTGCCCTCGTGCCTGCGGGTGCGGGGGCACTTTTTGTTTACTTTCTTGTGCTCCTCGCCAAGAACGGCTGCGCCGAAAGAGCCCAAGCCGCGCTCGGCCTCGACCCCTAGAATCGAATCTTCCGGTCGGTGTCGCCGCGTTTCGAAGCTCTCGGGCCTTATTCCTTACGGAATGTCGTAAGCTTCAATCAGGGCGACGCCGGTGCTGTTATACACCCCGCGCACGACGGCGGTATAGTTGGAAGGGGCGAGGTCGATCACGATGGCTGACTCGCGCTCGTCGGTCGGGGGAATGCCGGTGGCGGCGATCTCGGTTTCCTGACTGTCGCGCCAATTGTTGTTGGAGGCGACCAGGGCGCCGTTGGCGTCGTGCAACTCCAGGGTCGGATCGAGCAGCGGATTGCCTACCCCTTGCCCGCCTAACGATGGGCCGATGGCCCGGAGCAGGAGGTGTCGGGCATCGGCCCCGCCGAGAATGAAGCCGCCGATCATGACCTTGTCCCCGGTCTGGACGAGGCCGCGGCTGGAGAGGTTGATCGGATTGGCCGCCTGGGCCGGATCGGTCGCGTAGAGCTCGACCAGGCCAATGCCGGTGCCGCCATCCGCCGCGCTCAAGATGACGGTGTAGCTGCCTGGGGCGAGCTGGGCCAGGAGAGCGGATTCGAGGTCGTCTGCCGGCGCGAGGTCGAGCGCGCTGATCTGGCCGCTTAGCAGGCCGTCCATCCAATCGTCGTTACTCGAAATCAGCGCGCCGGTGCTGTCGTAGAGATCGATTCGCGGATTCGTTAGGGAACCGGCCAGCGGCTTGCCATCGACCTGCAGCGACGGGCCGATCCCGCGCAGGACCACTTCTTCGTTCTCACTCCCGGAGACGATAAAACCGCCGATGAGGACGTTCTCGCCACTCTTCACCTGGAGCCGAGTGGAGAGATTGAGCAAAGCCGGAGACGGGGTGGTGGAAACCAGCTTGTAGACGACGCCGTTGCTGCCCGCATCGCCCAGCAGGTAGATGTCGCCGTTATCATCCTGACCGAAGCCTTTGAGCAGGAGACCGAGGTCGCGATTCGGATTGCCGATGCGCAGTTCCTGGATGAGGCCGTCAGAGAAATCGGAGTAAAAAAGCCGGCCGCTTGCGCCGCCCGGAGCGAGGAAATCGCCGAAAACATACATCCCGTTCAGCGCAGGCACGGCGTTCCCGCGGGCGACGAAGCCGCCAATGATGGCGACGCCATCAGCATGCGTATATTCCAGAATCGGATTGATCAGAGCTGGGTCGGGATTTGGATCGGCCGCGATGCTGGCGTCGCTCGGATCGAAGAGGAAGGAGCCTTCTTTCTTGTTCCAGCCGTAGTTCTTGCCTGATTCAACGAAATCGACTTCCTCGATGTTGGCCTGGCCCACGTCGCCGGCGATGAGGCGATCGGTCGGCTGATCGAAGCAAAAGCGAAACGGATTGCGAAAGCCGTAGGCGTAAATCTCGTGCACCGCAGTCGTGCTGGTGATGAACGGGTTACTCGCCGGCACCCGATATTTACCGTTGGCGCTGATCGGATCGGCGCTGCCGCTCGTTAGGCTGGGCGCGACCGGGTCGATCCGCAGGATGCTGCCAAGGACGTTGCTCGGATCCTGGCCATTCCCGAGCCCCGGGGTGTGGCCATCGCTGACATCATTCCCGCCGCCGCCGTCGCCCAGAGCGATGTAGAGATACGGCTGGCCCGGGCGAAAGGCGATCTTGCCGCCGTTATGGTTACTCTGCGGTTCGTCGATTCGCATCACCTCGCGGCGGCTGCCGGCATCGGCCAGATCGGGATTTCCGGCCGAGACCTGCCATTCCGCGATCACACTCTGGTGATCGAAGGCCGAGCTTTTCGGGACGGTGAAATCGGCCGCGCCGGTGATCGGTTCGCTGGTGTAGGTGTAGAATTTTCGATAGCCCGGGCTGGTGGGATCGTCATAGCCGGGATGAAAAGCCAGGCCGAGCAGGCCGCGTTCGCCGCTGGTGGCGATGAGCCGGGCGGAGAGATCGAGGAAAGGCGCGGCCAGTAAAGCGCCGTTTTTCACGATCCGGATCTGGCCGTTTTGATCGTTAATAAAAAGCCGGCCATCGCCGACCGAGGTGAGATCGTTAGGCGCGGAGAGGCCGCTGGCGATCTGCTGCAGCTCGACCGTGATCGGCCCCGGGGTGATATTTTGCGCGGGCAATCGAGCGGTGGCGAGGAGCAGCGCGCTCCAGCCGAGAATCGCATAACGAGGAAATGTTTTCATAGTTTCTGGCTCCAAATACGACAGCGCACTCGGGTTGGACGCCGTCTGCGTTTGATCGGGCGGCTCATCCTTCGCCGATCGCCGCCTCTTTCGAGCAATTTTCGTGCGGGCAGCCGTGGTCTTCTCTCGCCGGTGAGGGCTTGTGAATAAGATGGGAATTAAATGTAGCAGCGCCGTCACGCAAACTCCCTCGCGGGAGGAGCCGGGAAGCCTGTCCGAGGAGGTTTCGAGCGGTTTTCATGGCCGAACAACCTTCCTGCGGTCATGGCCGGAGCGTGGTTCAGACGGTGAGGCAACTGGGAGCATTGCGCTGAGCGCATCCGCCTGAGGCGGCTGGAGGTTTAACCCTGCCCAATCGACTCAGTAGGATTTCGCCCAGAGCACTCGACGCGGGCTGGGCTCGCCGGTGATGACGCATTGGCCCGGCTCCGGCGGATTGGCCGGATCGTCGAACGGGATGCAGCGGATGGTCACTTTGAGGTCGCTTTTGACCTGTTCCTCCACGTTCCGGCTGCCGTTCCAGTGCGCCAGGGCGAAGCCGCCGTGGATCTCCGGCTTGTTCTGATTTTGCGGAGTGAAAAATTGATAGAACTCTTCCTTCGTCTCGATTTTGCGGGTGTGCTCATCGCGAAAGGCGAGGGCGCGCTGGAAAAGATTGACCTGGATGGCATCGAGCAAAGCGCCGGCCTGACTAACGAACTCCGCCGCCGCCAAGAACGACTTCGCTTTCACATCCTGATCGCGCCGGGTCACGGCGACGTTGCCGCTTTCCAGGTCGCGCGGCCCCAGCTCCACCCGGAGCGGGACACCTTTTTTGATCCACTCCCAATTCTTCACGCCGCCGCCGAGATCGCGCTGGTCCACGTGGATTTCGAGCGGCGCGTTGTGCCACGAAATAGCACGGAGTTTAAGCGCGAGGTCATTCGCCGCGGCCAGAACGGCGTCGCGCGTTTCCGGTTTGGGCGTGATCGGGATGATCACGATGTGAGTCGGCGCGATGCGCGGCGGCAGGACGAGGCCGTCGTCGTCGGCGTGCATCATGATGACAGTGCCGACCATGCGGGTGCTCACGCCCCAGCTGGTCGTCCAGCCAAACTCCTGGGTGCCTTCACGAGTCTGGAATTGAATCCCGCTGGAGCGGGAAAAATTCTGCCCGAGGAAATGCGAGGTGCCGGCCTGGATCGCCTTGCGATCCTGCACCATCGCTTCGATGCAGAGCGTCTGCACCGCACCGGGGAAGCGCTCGCTCTCCGATTTCTCTCCGGTGTAAACCGGCACCGCCAGATGATCGCGGACGAAGGTCTCGTAAACGTCGAGCATCTGCTTCGTCTCCGCCCGCGCCTCCGCTTCGTTCTCGTGCACGGTATGGCCTTCCTGCCAGAGAAACTCGGTTGTGCGCAGGAAGAGCCGGGGCCGCATTTCCCAGCGCACCACGTTGGCCCATTGGTTGATCAGGATCGGCAGATCGCGATAGGACTGAACCCATTTGGCGTAGGTCGCGCCGATGATCGTCTCGGAAGTCGGCCTCACGACCAGCGGCTCGGCCAGCGGACTGGCCGGGACCATTTTGCCTTCGGCATTCAGCTCCAGCCGATGATGGGTAACGACGGCGCATTCCTTGGCGAAGCCTTCCACATGCTCGGCCTCCTTTTGCAGGTAGCTGAGCGGGATGAAGAGCGGGAAGTAAGCGTTCTTGTGCCCGGTCGCCTTGAACATGGCGTCGAGCTGGCGCTGCATGTTTTCCCAGATGCCGTAGCCCCAGGGTTTGATCACCATGCAGCCGCGCACGTCGCTCGATTCGGCCAGGTCGCCGGCCTTGATCACTTGTTGGTACCACTCGGGAAAATCCTCCGAGCGCCGGGGGCTGATGGCAGATTTGGGCTGGTGGTCGGGCTTCGGCATAACGAGGTCGGTTACTTATACCGGCGTCGCGCCCTTGGCCAGCGGCGGGTGAGCTATGCGATAGAGAAGGCGCTTCTCAATTCCGGGCGAAGAGTTCTGGAGCTGAGCGGCGGTTTTCGGCGTAGCCGGCCGCGAAATCGATACTGCAAACGCTGCCATAACGCGCATGTCGCCCGACCGCTGCGCCGGCGAAACGAAAGACGGAGTTGAAGATATTCTGGCGATGTTTCCGGCTGCGCAGACCGTCGTCCACCAGCAGGGCGATGACGATGTCGCGTGCCGACGCTTTGCCGTAGGAAATATTTTCACCCCAATGCCCGCTCCAGTTGCCGTAGTGATTCATGCGCTGCACCGGGTTGCTTCGATCGGAGCCGGCGTGCCCAAAGCCGCCCGCCGCCTGATCGGTCACATGCTCGGCCGCGGCCAGGCTGAGACCAGCGGAAGGCGCAAAGGGAGCGAGCGGACGCGCCCGGCGGAGAAAACGAATCGCCTCCTCCACCGCCGCCATCCCCTCCCGAGTGCGCATCCTGGTGCCGCCCGGCAGGACCAGAATGTTGCCCTGAAACCGGCCCCGAAGTTCCGCCAGGAAATCGGCGTAGCGAGCCGGCTCCTTCCGCGCCAGATTCATCTCCCGTACCACCTCGGCGCCCTCCGCAAAAGGCGGCGGCTCGGCCCGAGTGGATTGCAGAAGAAAGAGGATCGCCAGGCTGGCCAGGACGCGTGATCGCATCCGGATCGAAAAAGCAGCCCGAATGCCAGCCCGCGCGCAGGCCGACCAGATATTTGACACCTGCGAGCCGCGCCGCTACTTTCCCCGCCCTTCCCAAGCCTTCTGATGAAAACTTTTTCTGCTAAAGCCAACGAGGTCGACCGCAAATGGTGGATCATTGATGCACGCGACCAGGTCCTCGGCCGGGTCGCAGTCAAAGCCGCCAACCTGCTCCGCGGGAAAGAAAAGGCGATCGTGACGCCGCATTGCGATACCGGCGATTTCGTCGTCGTAATTAATGCCGACAAAGTGCGCGTGACCGGCAAAAAAGAAGAGCAGAAGACCTTCATGAGTTTCTCCGGTTTCGTTGGCGGCCACAAGAGCGAGAGCGTCCGTTCCCGCCGCGCCCGCCATCCCGAGCTCTTGGTGGAACACGCCGTCCGCGGCATGATCCCGCATAACAAACTTGGCCGGCAGGTTTATCGAAAGCTGAAAGTGTACGCCGGCGAGGAACATCCGCACGGTGCCCAGCAACCGCAGGCAGTCGAAGTAAGATAATTTTATGGCTGAGACAGAGGAATTTATCGCCACCGGTCGCCGCAAGACCGCCGTTGCCCGCATCCGCATGACACCCGGCAACGGCAAGATCGACGTCAACGGCAAGAGCTTCGAAGACTATTTCCCCACCGTGCCGCTGCAAAACACCGTTCTGCAACCATTGCAGGTGGTGAAGCTGACCAACGTCTACGACATCACGGTCAACACCACCGGCGGTGGCGCGACCGGCCAGGCTGGCGCGGCGCGTCTCGCGATCTCGCGCGCTCTTTTGCAAGTCGATGGAGAATTGCGCGGCCCGCTTAAGGCCGAAGGGCTGCTCCGCCGCGATCCGCGGATGAAAGAACGGAAGAAATCCGGGCAACCGGGTGCGCGCAAGCGCTTCCAGTTCTCCAAGCGCTAGAGCCGGCCCTCAGGCTTCGTTCGTTGGGACGGCGATGGCGCAGAGGCCTTGGCCCTGTTTCCATGGCGCCAGCTGCCAGCTGGCGAGCTCCGAAACCGCACTGCCCAGACGAGACGCTCGCGCTTCCATTGCGCTTACCGCGATGTTCTACGGCGGCTAGGGCTTGGCCGCGGGCGACGCGGCCTCAGGTGGCCGCTCCATAGGGATCGCGGGCTTCGTCTTCATCTCCACCGGCGGCGTGGTCGGCCGCGGCAGCGACATCAATTCCTGGATCGCCTGGCTGGCCACGATGCTGTCACGGTATTGGGAGAGAATGGTCTCGCAGATCCGCCGCGCATCTTCCGTGCGATTCTTCGCCTTCAGGAGCGGCACCTGAGCGAGGAGGGCGATAGGAGCGTTGTAGCTCTGCGGATATTCCGTCGCCAGCCGCTGATATGTGCTGAGCGCTTCGTCGTTCTTGCCTAACGATTCCAAGTTGGCCGCGATCCCCATCCACGCGGTGGTCGTGAGTTCATGCTTCGGGTATTGATCGATGAACTTGTGCAGCACGTTGCTGGCTTCGGCGAAATTCTTTTTCTCCCGCAGCTGGCCGGCGAGCAAAAGGCTGGCGCTGGCGGCCGGTTTGCTCCCGGGGTAGCGGTTGATGACTTCCTGGTATTCCTGCGCCGTCCTGGCCTGGGCCAGGAGGTTGGTCGCTTGGGTGGCCTGCCGCACCTGGTAGTATTGGTAGCCGGCAAAGGCGAGCGCAGCCACGATGATCAGTGCGACCACCGCGATGATGATGGTCTTGTATTGGTCCCAGAAGAGATGAGTCTCGAGCGCGGGATCGGCGGTGATTTGCGATACGGTGGCCATGGAAACGGGAGTTGTGTCTATGCCATGCGAAGCATTTTCGCGCAAGCTTCTTAACGCCCCGCTCTGCCGCGGCCGGGCCGGCCGCTCAATACGGATTGGCCACCATGCCGCGCGGAGCTTTCACTTCCACCTCGCCGTCGCGCACTCGCACCTGGAAGCAGGGTTGGGTGTAGGTGGCCGGGCCGACGATGACGCTACCGTCTTCGATCGAAAATTGTGAGTTATGCCAGGGGCAGGTGACCGTCTCGCCATCGAATTCTCCCTCGGAAAGGGGGCCACCGAGGTGTGAGCATTTTTCCGCCATGACGAAGATGCGGTCGCCGCGTTTCACCACCAGCACTGGGATTCCGTCGGCTTCCGCTTTCTTCATTTGGTTCTCCTTCAGCTCCGATTCTTTGCAGACCGGGACGAACTTCTCCGGCAGCTCTTCCGGGGCGTGGTTGACCCCGATGCGCTCATTATAAACCAGGTGTCCGCCGAGATAGGCGCCGATCATGGAAAGCCCGAAGCCGACAAACCCGGTCGTCAGGCCAGCCTGCCGGCAGCCGTGCCGCCGCTGCCACCAGGAACCGAGGTAACAGGCGGTCGCGCTGATGTTCACCACCGCGTGCAGCGCCCCGACCCGGCGCGGTTTTTCGTAGGTGTAATTCCAATCGTTCAGCCCGGTCAACACCGCCCCTGCCGCGCCAATCAAGCCGATCCCGACTGCGACGTCGCTTCCGCGGGCCAGGCTTTCGTCGCCGGTGGTGAGCTCGTAAACATCCAGCGCCGTCGCTGCCGTCCACGCACCCAGTGGCACATCGGTGATGACCGGGTGGAGCGGATGCCCAAACCAGGTCCCGTGAAAAAAATTCCGCACCTTTTCGCCCAGGGGCACGTCCTTGAGAAAAAGAGTATCGGCCACCGCGCCGAGCAGCGCTTCGACCGGTTTGAGCCATTTCTGCCGGCTGACGAAATCTCCGAGTTTATCCATGCAATGGAATCGCAGAGCGGCCCGCGGCTGGCTCCCGCACTCTGCGCAAGGCCGCTCGTGTTCCCACCCGCGATTCTCTCTTTAATGAATGCCGATGACGTTCCGCCAGGGGTACCGCCCGCTTCGCTCAATCCAGAGAAGGATCCCGATCAATGGACCACGGGAGACGAGGCCATGACCGGGCCGCAACGCTCCTATTTGCAGACGCTCTGCCGGGAAGCGGGCGAGGAGTTCGATGAGAGCCTGACCAAAGCCGAAGCCTCGAAGAAGATCGACCAGCTGCGCCAGAAAACCGGCCGCGGCGAGAGCGAGCCGCCGGCCAAGTAGCTTCCGCATTTTGCTCGCGCCCTCCGGCGGCCGCGGGCAAGTTATGGCATGACGTCGACCTGGCACCTCATCGTCCGGTTGCTCGGGCTAGATCTCGGTCCGGAAAAACTGGATGTCGAGCAGGTCGTCCTCCGCGCCATCGTCATTTTCGTCTTCTCTCTCTTCCTCGTCCGCCTTGGGCACAAGCGGATGCTGGCGCGCAAGTCGGCCTTCGATACCATTTTCATCGTCATCGTGGGTGCGATCCTCGCCCGCGCCATAAACGGCTCCGGGCCTTTTCTTCCGACGGTAGTGGGCGCCGCCGTGCTTGTGCTGCTGCATCGTATTTTTTGCTACCTCTCCTTTCGCTCGGAGAAATTTGAGCGCCTGATCAAAGGCCGCGCCGACATCTTGGTGCAGGATGGCGAGCTGGTGCCGGAGGCGCTGCGCCGCCGCAGGATCTCGCGGGAGGATTTCTCCGAGGACATGCATTTGCGCGGCCACGGAAGTCCGGCAGAGATCGCGCTCGCCCGGCTGGAGCGGAGCGGTGAGATCAGCTTCGTCCAAGGGCCGAAGAATCGTTAGGCAATGGGACCTCGGCACGACAAACTTTTCACTCCCGGGCCGGTGGAGGTGTCGGAGAAGATCCTGGCCGCTTTTGCCCGGCCCATGATTGGTCACCGGGGTGAGCCGTTTAAGGAGCTTTACCGCGCGATTCATCCGCGCCTGCAGGAATTGTTTGGCACCAGACAGCCGGTATTTCTCTCCACCTCCTCGGCCTGGGGGGTGATGGAAGCGGCCATCCGCAATCTCGTGAGGCAACGCGTCCTCTGCTGCATGTGCGGCGCTTTTTCCGACAAGTGGCTCGACGTCGCCCGCCGCTGCGGCAAGGAAGCGGAGCCGCTCCAGGTGGAATGGGGCCAGGCGATTGATCCCAAAGCCCTCGACGATCGGCTGGCCACCGGGAATTTCGATACCGTCACTCTCATTCACAACGAAACCTCGACCGGAGTGATGAATCCGCTCCCGGAGATCTGCTGCATCCTGGCCAAATACCCCGAGGTCGCGCTGGCGGTAGACAGCGTCTCTTCCTTCTCCGCCGTGCCCATCCCGATGGACGACTACCAGATCGACGTCCTCCTGACCGGCTCGCAGAAAGCGCTCGCCCTTCCACCCGGATTTTCGCTTTTCAGCGTCTCGGAGAAAGCCTTCGCCCGCGCTGAGCAGGTGGAAGGGCGCGGATATTATTTCGACTTCCTCGAGTTCAAAAAACAGCAGGCCGGCGACATGACGCCGACCACGCCGAGCATCGGGCACATTTACGCCCTGGAGTCGAAACTGGAGGAGATTTTCCTCGAAGGCCTAACGAATCGGTTCGCCCGCCACGCTCGCACCAACGCCCTCGTGCACGAGTGGGTGCGCGCGCGCGGCTTCGAGTTCTTCGCCGCCGAAGGCCATCGCGCGTTCACCCTCACCTGCGTAAAAAACAATCGCGAGATCGACGTGGCCAAACTGGTGCGCGATCTGCGCGAGAAGCATCACCTCGTGATCGACGGCGGCTACGGCAAGCTCAAGGGGAAGACCTTTCGCCTCTCCAACATGGCCGACGAAACCGAGGAAACGGTTTCACATCTCCTGCGCTGCCTGGACGATTGCCTCGGCTGAGTCGTTAGGCCGGAGAGGCGAGGTTCCGCTCCTCCAGTCTCGGATCTCAGCCCCGCCCGGGTCCGGCACCGACCAGCGCGCCTTTCGGTTCGTCCAAGCGCCGGAAAATCAGCCACACCCCCACCAGCACCAGCACGGCCCCGAGCAGCGACCAGATCGAAAGCCGTTCCCCGCCAAAGGCCCAGCCGATCGCGATCGCCCCCGGCGGCGTGATAAGCGAGATGGCCTGCAGATTCGTCACCGACATCCGCGGCATGAGCCAATAGAGGAGCAGGAAGGTGAAGGACGACCCCACCACCGCGAGGTAGAGCAGGCAGAGCAGCGCCCGACCGGTCCAGTGAAAGTGCGACGGGTTTCCATCCACCACGAAGCCGAGCACGAGCAGCGGGAGCACGCCGAAAATCATCTGCCAGCCAGCCAGCATGGAAGGCGGGAGCCGGATCTTGCGCGCCTTCAAGACGACGTTGGAATAGGCCGCGCTCGCCGCTCCGATGGTAATCCCGACGCCGCCCAGAAACGCCAGCCAGCCATTGAGGCTGAGCAGCCGCACGCAAATCACCGCCACACCCAGGATCGCCACCAATGCGCCTCCCAGGCGCTGCCAGCGGAGCGGCTCGTCCGGCAGCATCCAATGCGCGAAGACCATCCCGAAAATCGGTATCGAGGCCTGGATCACTGCGGCCAGGCCGGAAGAAACATGCAGCTCCGCCCAGAAAAGCAGCCCGTAATTAAGCGAAAACATGAGCAGCCCGGTCCCGGCCAGGATGAGATAATCGACCCGCCGCGGCGGCAACATCGCCCCGCGCCCGAGCGAGATCACGACCAGCACGACCGCGGCGATGACGAAACGGATCGAGACGAAGGAGACCGGCGGCAGATCCGCCAGGCCGATCTTGATCACCAGCCAGGTCGAGCTCCAGACCACGCAGAGGGTGAGCCAGGCGGCTGGGATGCGCCAATCGCGAGTCTTTGTTTCCATGGACAGGCGCGACACTCGCGGCGGGAATCGGTCGCGTAAAGCCAACCCCGCGCCGAGGAGAAAAAAAATCTCCCCCAGAGGCGCGAAGGACGCAGAGCGACAAATCGCGATCCATCTCCCCCTCTGGGACCTCCGCGCTCTCTGCGGTGTATGATCCTCCCCTAACGAAAAGTGGAAGGGCGCCCTCGTCTCCGAGAACGCCCTTCATTTCGATGGCGATAAGCCGAATTCTGTCGGCCGATTGCTCAGCCGCGATGATCATTTATCTCATCCCGCTTGCGCGGAACGCCCGCGAGCCAGGGCGGCGATCCGGAGACCACCGCGCCAGCACCGCGTGATGCGACGATACCCGAGGATTTCGCTCCGGATTTCTCCGGGGCTGGCGGACCGGCTGCCCTTCCTCTGTTTTGTCTTGCACCGCATGGGGTTTTTCCTGCCTCGCCCATTACTGGCCGAGCGGTGAGCTCTTACCTCGCCTTTTCACCTTTGCCTGACGAACCGCTTGCGCCGCTCCTCAGGCCGTATGTTTTCTGCGACACTTTCCGTCGCGCCCCGCTTTGGCGAAACGCGCCCCCGATTTTTTCGGGGCATGCTGCCGTCTGGTGTTCGGACTTTCCTCTCGCCCAACCTTCCGGCCGAGCCAGCGATCATCTGCCATCAAGGGCAACCATATCACCCGGTGACGTGCCGATCCACCATCGGATGGAGAAAGGAGCGGGAACCGATCGCCAATTCTTCTGGCGAGCGCACCGCGTGAACTTTGCGCGACAGGTCTTGAAACTTCGGAACCGAACCGTCAGGTTCGACAGCGATGGGAGAGGAATCGCACGCCAATAGGAGCCGCTGGCTGGTGATTTCGGCCTGCGTCGTCCTTGTCCTCCTCGCCGCCGTTCTCGCCTGGCGCGACGCGGCCGCGCAATCCACCGCCACTCCGCCAAACCGTCCCATCGTGACGCAGGAGGCAAACTACGTTACCTCCGACTCCTGCCGCGCCTGTCATCCTGGAAACTACGCCAGCTGGCACGCGTCCTTTCATCGCACCATGACTCAGGTGGCGACGCCGGCCACTCTCATCCCCGAGGCTCAGAACGTGGAGCTGAGTTTCGCCGGAAGAGAATACCGGCTGGCACGGCAGGGCGAAAAAATCGTGGTCTCGACCCGTTCGTTAGGCGAAAACGACTACGGCCCGCCGCGCGAGGTCGTGCTCCTGACCGGCTCGCACACTTTGCAGATCCTCTGGACCGAGACCGGCCAGGGCCGCACCCTGGAGCAATTCCCCTTCGCCTACATCATCGCGGAGAAAATGTGGGCCCCGGTCGTGCAGACGTTTCTCATGCCGCCGGAGACGAAGAGCGCCTACTCGATCGGGGCCTGGAATGGCGCCTGCATGGATTGCCACGTTACCCAGGGTCTTTCCAAGTTCGTCGAGGGCAACCAGTGGGATACGAAAGTGGCCGAGTTTGGGATCGCCTGCGAGGCCTGTCACAGCGAAGGGCGCGACCACATTGCGGCCAACCGCAATCCCTTTCGGCGCTGGCAGCTCCACTTTTTTGGCCAGGCCGATCCCACCATCGCCAACGCCAAACGGATGATAGGCCCGGCCTCCGCTCTGGCCTGCGGACAATGCCACAGCGTCTGGGCCTTTAACGGGATGGAGGAAAAGATCGATTGGAATCGACACGGCGGGAAATTTCGCCCGGGCAAAGACGACCTGGTGCAGCGCTTCGTGGTTCAGCCTAACGAAAAGGATCATGCCAGCCAGAAGAATTTCATCCGCCAGACCGAGCCGGACTTTTTCCGCAACCGTTTCTGGGGCGACGGCATGATCCGGGTGACCGGGCGAGAGATGAACGGGGTCGAGGAATCGCCCTGTTACAAAGGCGGGAATTTCTCCTGCATCTCCTGCCACGAAATGCATCCGGCCAACACAACCGAGCCGGCGCTCGAGCGCTGGGCCCGGAGCGATCAACTTGCGCCGAAAATGGAGTCGGATCAGGCCTGCCTGCAATGTCACCAGGAGATGGCCGCCCGCCTCACGAGTCACACCCATCACACCGCCGATTCTTCCGGCAGCCGATGCTATAACTGCCATATGCCGCACACCACCTTTGGTTTGCTCCATGCCATGCGCAGCCATCAGGTCTCATCGCCCAGCGTGCGGGAAAGCGTCGAGTTCGGCCGGCCTAACGCCTGTAACCTGTGTCACCTCGATCAGACCCTGGCCTGGGCCGCGAGTAAGTTGCAAACCTGGTATCAACAACCGGTGCCGGAGTTATCCGACGACGACAAAAACATCTCCGCCGCGGTGCAGTGGCTGGTCAAGGGCGACGCTGGCCAGCGCGCCTTGCTCGCCTGGGGGATGGGCTGGAAACCGGCCCAGGAAATTTCCGGGCGCGACTGGCTTTACCCATACTTGACTTACAGCCTGCTCGATCCCTATGCTGCAGTCCGCTTCGATGCTTGGAAATCGCTCCAAACCCTGCCCGGTTTCGCCGATTTCAAATTCACCTACACCGCGGATGATTTGGTGCTGGGGGCGGCGGCGAAAGAAAGCTATCAGAAGTGGTGGGACGAACATCGGCCGGCTCACCCGAACTTCGATCCCAAGACCGGGCTCGAGCCGGAGGGACGCTTTCAGGAAGACGTCTTCAAACGACTCCGCCGGGACCGTGACGAGACGCCGATTGTGCTGGCGGAGTAAGGAATTGTCTCCACAGATTGCGCCAATTTTCGCAGATTGGAGACGGGCGAGGCCGTTCAGCAAAAATCTGGGCATCGCGGCGAACTCTGCAGACATAAAATGAACTACTCGACCCGACATCTCCGCTTCGGCTGGTGGGCCCTGACCGTCTACGTCGCGCTCGGGATCGTGCTCGAGACGATGCACGGCTTCAAAATCGGCTGGTACCTCGATGTCGGAAACGAAGTGCGCCGGCTTATGTTCACCCTCGGCCATTTCCACGGCACCATGCTCGCCCTGGTTAATATTGCCGCCGGGCTCACGATTCGCTCGATCCCCGACTTTAAGCTCCGCCCTTCGGTTTCCTTCGCCCTCATCTGGGCCGCCATCCTTCTGCCCGGCGGTTTCTTGTTAGGCGGATTCTGGACCTACGACGGCGACCCCGGCACCGGAGTCTGGCTGGTGCCGCTGGGGGCTCTCCTCATGCTCTACGGAGTGGGCGGCTGTGCCTTTGGGATTGCCCGCGAAGAGAAAGACAAGCCGGCGAAAGGCCGGAAGCGTTGAATGAGCACGTGGTTAGCTTATTGCGGCTTTGCCTAACGATCGGACTGATCGCCAGTGCCAGCGGGGCTCTGCCCCCGTTGCTTCCGCGCCAGGTTCTCTTTGGAAATCCGACTCGCTCGCACCCGCTGCTTTCGCCCGATGGCGCGCAGATCGCCTGGCTGGCGCCGGATAAAAGCGGCGTGGTCAATGTCTGGATCAGCGCGCTCGACGGGACAAAAGAACGGGCGGTGACGAACGAGAATAAGCGCCCGATCGATTGGTACGCCTGGGCCGGCGATTCCAAACACATTCTCTATTTGCAGGACAATGGCGGGGACGAGATCAACCACCTCTTCTCCGTTAACCTAACGAGCGAGAACGTGCGCGACCTGACCCCTTTCCGGGGGGTGCGGGCGCAGAATGTTCTGACCGATCTGGCGCACCCGAAGTTCGTCCTGGTCGCGCTCAATCGGCGCGATCGGAAGGCCTTCGACATGTATCGGGTCGATCTCGAGAGGGGCGCGGTCACTTTGGAAGCGACCAACCCGGGCGATGTCCTCACCTGGACGACGGACAACGATTTCGTCATCCGTGCGGCGACAGCTTTCGATGGCAAGAGCGGGAACTCGATCGTGCGGGTGCGGGACGCGGTCGATCAGCCGTGGCGCGATCTGGTCGTGATGCCGTTTGAGCAGGCTCTTTTCTCCGGGCAGGTGGTGGGCGGCTCGCTCGTGGCCGGGTTCGCGCCGGATGGAAAGAGTCTTCTTATCCAATCCGCCCTCGGAGCGCATAAAGGCCGACTCGTTAGGGTGGATTTGACCAAGGGCAAGGATCTTGAAGTTCTGGCTCAGGACCCGAAGTGCGATGTCGCCAACGGCGGCCTCGGCGATGGACCGAGCGTGCTGACCAATCCGACGACAAATGCGATTGAGGCGGTCGAGTTCAATTATCTCACGCCGCATTGGGTCTTTCTCGATCTCAAGGTGAAGGAAAGTTTCGCGGCGATCAGCCGCGAAGTGCCGGGATTTCTCGATCTGATCAGCCGCGATCGGGCCGATCGGAAATGGATCGTGGCCTCGCGACGGAGCGAGGCACCGGGCAGCTACTATCTCTTTGACCGGGCGACGAAGAAGGTGAGCAAGCTCTACGATTCCCATCCCGAGCTGGCCAAGGCGAGGCTCGCGCCGAAGAAAGGCCTAACGATCAAAGCCCGCGATGGCTTGGAGTTGACGGCTTACCTCACGACGCCGCCGGGAGTGAAGCCGAAGCAGCTCCCATTGGTCTTGCTCATCCATGGCGGCCCTTGGTATCGCGACGACGATAGTTTCGATCCCGAAGTGCAATTCCTGGCCAACCGCGGTTACGGGGTCCTGCAGGTGAACTACCGCGGTTCGACCGTGTTCGGACTCAAATTCCTCGACGCCGGCACGAACGAATGGGGCCGCGGCACCCAGGCCGATCTCTACGACGCAGTGAAATGGGCGATCGGGCATGGGATCGCCGATCCGGCACGCATCGCGGCCATGGGCTGGTCGGGCGGCGGCTTTGCCACCCTGCTCGCGCTCGAACAGCAGCCGGGAATGTTTACCTGCGGCGTGGACGGCGTCGGGCCGGCGGATCTGGCCACACTTTATAAGTCCTTCCGAGTTACTGGTCCAACATCCTGATGCGCTGGCGGCGGCGGGGCGGTGATTTCGATCATAACGAGAAGTTGAATCGCGAAGTCTCACCGCTTTATCACGTCGATCAAATCCGCGCGCCGCTTCTGATTGGTCAGGGCAAAAACGATCCGCGAGTCACAATTCAAAATGCCAATCTGATGGTGGAGGCTCTTCGCCAGACCAAGCGAGCAGTGGTCTATGTCGTCTATCCCGATGAAGGGCACGGCTTCGCCCGGCCCGAGAACCAGATCGATTTCTACGGCCGGGTGGAGGAGTTCCTTGCGAAACATTTGGGAGGCCGCGCCGAGCCCTGGCAGAAGGTCGAGGGGGCGACCGCGGAACTGCGTTAACGATGGACTTGAGTTCTTGGGATTGGTCGGAAGCCGGACAGAACCTGCTGCAAATCGCGGTGGCTTACATTCTCACTCTCCCCACGGCCTGGAATCGCGAGCAGGCCGACCGGGTAATGGGTCTGCGCACATTCCCGCTCGTGGCGGTGGCGAGCTGCGGCTTCATGCTTTTGGCGCGTAGCTCCTTTCCCAACGCGCCGGACGCACAGGCGCGCGCGCTCCAGGGGATCATTACCGGAATCGGCTTTATCGGCGCAGGCGCGATCTTGAAACGGAACAACGACGTCAAAGGCACCGCGACTGCGGCCAGCATCTGGACAACCGGAGCGGTCGGTGCCACGGTCGCGATGGGCCGCTACGAGATCGCGATTTTGCTCAGCCTGGTGAACTTCATCACGCTCCGTTATCTGACCAGGTTCAAAAATGAGAGCTAGGGCGTGTTTCCTAGCGGTGTTGATCGAGCTTCTCGCCGGCGGCCGCCTCTGGGCGGTCGCGCCGGTGGATGTCGCCGCCGCGGCCAAGCAGTGGCGCGTGCAACATGAGCGCGAGATCTTGCAGGAATTTGCAGATCTTCTCGCCATTCCCAATCTGGCCACAGACGCACCGAACATTCAGAAAAACGCCGCTGCCGTCCGCGCCCTGCTGGAAAAGCGCGGAATCAAGACACAGTTACTTTCGTTAGGGGCGGCGCCACCCCTCGTGGTCGGCGACCTGGCCGCGCCGGGCGCGAAACGGACGATCGCCTTTTACGCTCACTACGACGGGCAGCCGGTCGATGCGACGAAGTGGAGGAGCGATCCCTGGCTACCGGTCATGCGCGATGCGGCGGGGAAAGAGGTCGATTGGAGGCAGGCCAAAACATTCAATCCGGAATGGCGCCTCTACGCGCGCTCGGCCGGGGACGACAAGGCACCCATCATCGGGATGCTGGCGGCGCTCGACGCCTTGCGCGCGGCGAAAGAGGAGCCGTCGGTCAACCTGCGTTTTGTCTTCGAAGGCGAAGAAGAGGCCGGTTCGCCTCATCTCGAGAAGTATCTGCAAAAGTATTCGGCCGTGCTCCGTCCGGATGCCTGGGTTTTGTGCGACGGTCCGGTCCACCAAAGCCGCCGGATGGAGCTCTTCTTCGGCGCGCGCGGAGTGGTGGATCTCGAGCTGACCGTTTATGGCCCGGGCAAAGGATTGCACGATGGCCACTACGGAAACTGGGTTCCAAACCCGATCGTTAGGCTGACTCATCTGCTCGACTCGATGCGGGAGGAGAACGGCCGCATCCTGATCAAGGGCTTCTATGACAACGTGGCACCGCCCAGCGCAGCCGAGCGCTCCGCCCTGGCCAAAATCCCCGACGTGGAATCGGATCTACGCCGCGAATTCCAGCTCGGTGCGACCGAAGGCGAGGGGAAGAAGTTGAACGAGCTGCTCCTCCAGCCCGCGCTCAATCTTCGCGGAATGGAGGCGGGTCACGTGGGCGCGAAGGCTTCCAATACCATCCAGCCGGAGGCCCGTGCTTCGCTCGATTTCCGCCTCGTGCCTAACGAAACTCCGGATTCGATCAAGCCGCTGGTCGAGCGCCATCTCCAGAGCCAGGGCTACACCATCGTGCGTCAGCCTCCAGATGCCGCGACTCGGGCGCAGCATCCCAAGCTGGTGCGGGTGGAATGGGGCGCCGGTTATCCGCCCGCCCGCACCTCGCTCGATCTCCCGCTCTCGCGCGAAATGGCCTCGGTCATGACCGCGGCCGGACATGAGCCGGTGCTCCTCCCCACCGTCGGCGGCAGCATCCCGATGTATCTTTTCCAGCAGTCTGACGACACTCCGGTGATCGGCTTCCCCATCGCCAATCACGACGACAACCAGCATTCCAACGACGAAAATCTGCGCCTGCAAAATCTCTGGGACGGCATCGAGGTTTACGCTGCGCTCTTCAGTAATTTATAAGGCGGAGATTCTGACGGCCGCGAGCGGGCGAGCTTCTGCTTTCCTCCGCGCCGTTCCGTCGCAAAGTAGCGCGGTGAAGATTCGGCGGGATGATTTGCGCGGCCCGGAGATCGCGGCCTTGCTGGAGGAACACCTGCGGTGCATGCGGGCGGTTTCTCCCCCGGAGAGCTGCCATGTGCTCGACTTGCCCGGGCTGCGCCGGTCGGAAGTGACTTTCTGGAGCCTGTGGGACGGTCCGGCCCTGGCCGGGTGTGGCGCGCTCAAGGAGCTGGATGCGCTTCACGGCGAAATCAAATCGATGCGCACGGCGTCGGCCTACCAACGCAGAGGGATTGGGGCGCAGATGCTGCAACATCTGATAGCCGAGGCACGTCGGCGCGGCTACCGGCGCCTGAGTCTCGAGACGGGCTCGATGGAATACTTCGCGCCGGCGCGGAAGCTATACGCCAGGTTTGGATTTGTGACCTGCCCTCCATTTGCCTCTTATACGGAAGATCCTAACAGCATCTTCATGATGAAAGCCCTGAACCCAGCCATCGGCTCCTATAACTATGCCTAATCCTATCTATCTCATCCTCGCCCTCGTTGGTCTGACTCCGGCCATGGCCGCGACTTCGACCGACAAGATTCTCATCCAAGGGCATGAATCCGGGACCCAAACCCGCGAGATCGAATCCGATGGCACAGTGCGGGTGGAGTATTCCTATAACGATCGCGGCCGCGGCGATCACATCACGGCGAGCTGGAAAGTCGACGCGGCGGGCGTGCTCCTTCGTTACCAGGGAAGCGGTAACGATTACATGAAGGCGCCGGTGGATGAGCACTTTGAGGTCAAAGAGGGCGAGGCGAGCTGGAAGAATCGAAGCGAAGAGGGAAAGAGAAAGGTCACCGAGCCGGCCTTTTATTTGCCGATGAACCCGCCGCCGGAGATCACGGCCGTGCTGGCGCGGGCGCTACTCAAGTCGCCTAACCATAAGCTGGAACTGCTCCCGGCTGGTGAGGCGAGCATTGAGGAAGCTGGCAAGGTCGCTCTGCCCTCGGGGAAAGGGGAGCTGACGCAATATCGCATCAGCGGTCTGGGCTTTGCGCCAGCGTCGATCTGGCTCGATGGCGAAGGGGAAGCCGCCTCGGTCTCAGGCTGGTTTTCCGTTGTCCCGGCGGGATGGGAGTCCGTTATCCCGCAACTGCGCACCGCTGGCGATAAGGCCGATAACGCATGGTCGGAGCGAATGGCGCGCCAGCTGGCGCATCAGCCGAGCGGCGTTCTGGTCATTCGCAACGCGCGCCTGTTCGATCCGCGCGACCTGAGCGTAAGGCCGGGCATGACCGTCCTGGTGAGAGGCGAGCGCGTCGTGCGGGTAGAACCGGACGCTAGCTTCAAGCCATCGCCGAAGGCCGAAATCATCGATGCGAACGGACGCTTTCTCATGCCCGGACTATGGGATAACCATCAGCATTTCAGCGACGTGGAAGGCGCGCTCGACCTGGCTAATGGCGTGACCAGCGCGCGCGACATGGCGAATGATACCGATAGCTTCCTTGAGCGAGTGGCGCGCTTCGACCACGGGACCGAGCTAGGACCGCGTGTGCTCAAGGCGGGGATCATCGATGGCACGGGGGAGTTCGCCGGCCCGACCAAGATGCGGGTCGATAACGCCCAGGAGGCGATCAAGGACGTCGACTGGTATGCCGACCATGGCTATGTGCAGATCAAGATCTACTCCTCGGTCAAACCCGAGCTGGTCCCGATCATTGCCGACCGTGCCCATGCCCGCGGATTGCGAGTGAGCGGGCACGTCCCGGCCTTTATGTCCGCCCGACAGTTTGTCGAGGCAGGCGCGGATGAAATCCAGCATCTCAATTTCATCGAGCTAAACTTTCTCTATCCGGAGGTGAAAGAGACGCGAAATCGCGATCGCTTCATCAAGGTAGCCGAGCACGCGCGTGAGTTTACCCCCGAGAAGCCAGTGGTGCGGGAGTTCATCGCTTTTCTAAAAGGTCATCACACCGTCCTCGACCCGACCATGAGTATTTTTGAAGGTCTCTTTAGCGGCGACCCGGCCGCTATGACTCCGGGGCTGGAAAAGGTTATCCCTCGTTTTCCGCCCCAGGTGCGCCGAGCCATGCGCAGCGGAGCGCTCGAGGTGCCAGCGGATAAGGCGGAGGCTTACCGGGCGGCTTTCCCGGCCATGCTGACCTTGCTCAAGGCGCTGTACGATGCCGGGGTGACCATTCTTCCCGGGACCGATGCTCTGGCGGGTTACACCTTGCACCACGAGCTGGAGCTCTATGTGCGGGCCGGGATTCCCCCCAAAGAAGTGCTTAGAATGGCTACTCTCACCCCCGCGCTGGTGATGGGAGTGGATAGAGACCGTGGAGTCATCGCCCCGGCCAAGCTGGCCGACATGATCCTGGTCGACGGCGATCCAATTGAAAACATGCGTAATCTCGACCGAGTCACCACCGTGATCAAAGGAGGGAAGGTTTACGACCCGGTCCGCATCGAGAAAGCGCTCGGGATTGCCGCAAAGACGCCGGCTCCCTCGCAGCCGGTCGCCTGTGGAGGCGCGAATCGTGATGAGACTGCTGAAGCCATAACCTGGAAACCCAATGCCGATGAACCAAGAGACCACTCAGCCCGGCGGCCAACTCCCGCACGATAACCTCGCCCGCCAAGTCAAGGTCGCTCGACCCGACACGGACGAGAAGCTGCCACACTACGGATTGGTCGGAGATACCTATACGGTACTTCTTTCCGGAGCCGACACTGCCGGGCGCTATTGTCTGATCGATATGCACATTCCCCCTGGAGGCGGGCCGCCTCCACATCGGCATGACTTCGAGGAGTCCTTTAGCGTTCTCGAGGGCGAGATTGAGGTGACTGTTCGCGGAGAAAAGTCGATCGCGCATACCGGTCAGACGCTTCATATTCCGGCCAACGCCCCGCATTTCTTCACTAACGCCGGCGAGAGCGCAGCGCGCCTTCTCTGCCTTTGCGCGCCAGCCGGGCAGGAAGAATTCTTTGCCCAAGTGGGCGTGCCGGTCCCGACCCGGCGTTCGACCCCGCCAAAGCTGAGCCGCGTAGAAGCAGAAGAGCTAAAGAAGAAGACGAAAGAGCTAGCGACGAAGTATCGCACCGAACTCTTACTCTCTTAGGTCTGTTTGCTTCAGGGAAAAGATCGCGCTTCTGCAGGGGGCAGTTGAGACAGCGAAGGTCTTAGAGAGCATAAGACATACCAAAGTCTGGCAAGCATATGGCATACCAGATTAGCCCCGCTTCGACCGGTTGCTGGCACTGACTCAACCTTTCAATAACATTACTAAATAATTATTAAATAAGCATAGCAAAATGTAGGGGACCTCGTAGCGTCGCCGGTTAGTCAACCTACAAAACTATGGAAAAGTCAGTCGTCTTGCGGTCTGCTTTCTCTGTTCAGCGCGTTATCGCGCTTTTTTTGTGCTCGGTCAGCCTGTTCCTCGGGCTGGTCGGGGTTAACGCACTCCTGGGCAACACCGCAGTAGCTCAAGTGGCTACTCAAGCTGGGGCGGGCTCAGTCCAGGTCGTGGCCTCGTACCATAACGACGTCTCGCCGCCCCTCCGGGATTTGCCCGCCTGGAGCGACGCCGATGTGCGGCGCGGAGCCGACCGGGACGCCAACCTTAACCCCAGGTTGCCTATTCGGCACAAGGATAGTTATGACCCGGTGGTGCAGAATTGGCACGTCTCGGAGCATGGCTTTACCGCGCCAACCATTCCGACCCCAATTCGTACCTTCGACGGCGTCGGTTATCCTGGGGTCGGCTGTAACTGCGCTCCGCCCGACACCAACGGCGAAGTCGGCGCCACCCAGTACGTGCAAATGGTCAATGAAGCCTATCAGGTCTTTGATAAGGCCACGGGCGCGTCACTGCTGGGGCCTAACAGTATCTCGTCCATCTGGAGCGGGTTTGGCGGCGTTTGCCAAACCGGGGGCGCGGGCGATCCCGTCGTTCTCTACGATCAACTGGCTAATCGCTGGCTGATCAGTCAGTTTGCCGGCTCCGGCAGTGCGATTACCGACGAGTGCATCGCCATCTCGACCAGCTCGGACGCCACTGGATCCTATTACCGCTACGGCTTTCACCTCGGAACGAACTTCTACGATTATCCGCACCTGGGCGTCTGGCCCGATGCCTATTACATGAGCATGAACATCTTTAACGCTGCCGGCACCGCCTACCTCGGGCCGCAGGCTTTTGCCTTTGATCGGACAAAGATGCTGAGCGGACAACCGGCGACCTTCGTCAGCCCGAGCGGGCCGCTCGGGGGTTCCGTCGATGCCTTCCTCCCGGCAGATCTCGATGGCTCGACCCTGCCCGCAGCGGGCGCCCCCGCGACCTTTGTCGGCTTTCCCGGGCAGTCGAGTAATCCGAATTACACGACCTACCACTTCCACGCTGACTTCACCACGCCGTCAAACTCGACCTTCACCACGTTCGCTACGCCTGCCGCTGCCGGTTATAGCGCGCTCTGTCCTTCGACCCGGGCTTGCGTTCCGCAAAACGGAACCACGAGTTCGAATTACCTCGATGGCATCGGTGACCGGCTCATGTTCCGGTTGGCTTACCGGAAATTCAGCGACCACGAATCGGTCGTAGGCACCTATAGCGTCAGCTCCGGTGGCGTGGCGGGTCTGCGCTGGTTTGAGCTGCGCAATGTCACTGCCGGCCCGGTCACAGTCTATCAGCAGAGCACTTACCAGCCCGATAGCACCTGGCGGTGGATGGGAAGCGCGGCGATGGACGGGCAGGGGAATATGGCGATTGGGTTCAGCGCCTCCAGCTCCAGCATCAAGCCGCAATTGCGCTACGCTGGCCGACTGGCCTCCGACCCGCTTAACACCCTCGGCCAGGGCGAAGCCCATCTTTACGATGGAACGGGAAGCCAAACCGGCAGTGGTAATCGCTGGGGCGATTATTCAGCTCTCACGGTCGACCCGGTGGATGATGCCACCTTCTGGTATACCAGTGAGTATTATGCCTCGACCACGTCCTACAATTGGCGCACGCGGATCGGCAGCTTCAAGATAGCTACCGGCACACCGACACCGACACCTACCCCGACCCCGACGGCGACTCCAACGCCCACGCCGACCGCGACGCCGACTCCTACGCCGACGGCAACGCCCACCCCGACCCCATCGGGCGAGCTGATCGTCAATGGTGGTCTCGAAGGCAGTATCTCACCTTGGGTGTTATCGGGCTCAGGCGCCTTCTACACCAATAACGGTAACTATCCGCACGGCGGGATCGGTTACATGTATTTCGGGGTGAACAACAGCGTCTCGGGTCAGGTGTACCAGACGGTCACGATTCCGTCGACGGCGACGGCGAATTTGACCTTCTGGTTCAACTGCAGCTCGAGCGAATCATCGACCACGGCCTATGATTACATGTATGTCGAAGTGCGCAGCACCAGCGGTACACTCCTCTCCACCGTCGCAACCTACAGTAACAAGAACAAGACGACGGCCGGAAGCTATTCACTGAAGTCGTTCAGCCTTGCTGCCTGGAAAGGCCAGACAGTGCGGCTGCAGTTCCGTAGCACCACGGATAGTTCAGTCACAACAACCTTCCGAGTGGACGATGTTTCGTTGAAGTAACTCAGGCAAGGATCCAAACAGGAAAGGAACGGCAGCGATGCCGTTCCTTTTTTGTTCGTCGGGCGTCATCCGCTTGGAAACGTGCGATGATGACTCATGCCAAAGAAGGATCTGTCCCTGGCGGTGCTGCGGCGTTTTGCCCTGGCGCGCACGTTCTTTCCTCCAACGAGTCTCCGCCGGGCGCTGGCGCGGCTGGGATTCGTGCAGGCCGACCCGATTCGGGCGCCGGCCCGGGCTCAGGACTTGATTCTGCGGCAGCGAGTCAAAGCCTATCAGGCCGGCGATCTCGAGCGGCGTTATCAAGCGCTTGGCATCGAAGAGGACTTCTTTATCAACTACGGCTTTGTCACCCGCGAGGTGCAGGCCCTGATGCATCCGCGACCTGCTCTTGACCTTCCTGTCAACGGAAGAGCGCCGTGGCCGGAAGTGGATCAGGCCCGGGCTCGGGCGATCCTGGAGTATGTTGGCGCTCGGGCGGAGGTCCATCCGCGAGAGGTAGAAAAGCACTTCGCCCACGGCAGAGTGACAAACTACTGGGGTGGCTCATCCCATGCGACCACGCAGTTACTGGATGCCCTGCATTATCGGGGCCTCCTGCGGGTGACGCGACGGCAGAAAGGCATCCGAGTTTACCGGGCCCGGCAGGCTCCGCCCGCCCCGGAGAGCGAGGAGGAAGGCCGGGCACGACTCGATGCCCTGCTCGATCTGGTGGTGAATCTTTACGGCCCACTCCCGGGACAAAGTCTTTCCGGCTACGCGCGGCAGTTGCGCTACGGCGTGCCGCAATGGGAGAGGGAGATCCCGTCAGCTCTCAGTCGCGCCCGGGATCGCTTAACCCATGCCCGGGTTGGAAAGATCGACTGGTTCTGGCCTAACGGGGAAAGGCCGCGTCAAGTCGCTGCGTTGAACCTGGTCCGATTGCTTTCCCCGTTTGATCCTCTGGTGCATGATCGGAGGCGCTTCGAACTGTTCTGGGGTTGGGCCTATCGCTTCGAGGCCTACACGCCGCCGGAAAAGCGGAAGCTGGGTTACTACGCCCTGCCGTTGCTCTGGCGCGATCGGGTGATTGGCTGGGCCAATCTTGCGCTCAAAGCAGGTGAGCGAGTATCGCATTAAGCTATGTCGACGGGCAGCCGCCCGGCGGGCGAGAGTTCAAGCGGGAGTTGACCGCGGAGCTGGATCGGATGCAAATTTTTCTCGGTCTACGGACCTAGCAACTGGAAGGTGAAGGCGTCGGGCAGGAGTTGCTCGATGGTGGTGCTGCGGATCGAGCCGTTGGCCGCATGCGAAACGATCCGAGCGTCCTTTCCAAGCTCGCGAATGGCCTGCCGACAGGCGCCACAGGGAGTGAGGGCAATCTCATTTCATTCCTCGTCCCGCGCGTCGAGTGCCACGGCTGTGATTTTAACCCGTGGACCTTCCGCCAGCACGGCCGCGGCGATGGCGTTCCGCTCCGCACAACTGACGATCGAATAGGAGGCGTTCTCCACGTTACAACCGGCGTAGGTGCCGCCGGCCCGAGTTTTCACCGCGGCGCCGACCTTGAACCTGGAGTAGGTAGCGTATGCCTTCTTCAGCGCGCTCGCAGCCACCCGCAGCAGTGCTTTATTCTCTTTCTCTATCGCAGTAGCCATGGTGGCTATTAAGACTGCCGCCTACTGGCGCGGGAGTCTTAGGGTATACATTCCGCGGCCGAAGGTGGCGGCGTAAAGGGAGTTGGAGGCGGCCCGATATTCCAGGTCGGTTACGGGGACGTTAGGCAAGCCGGCCGCCGCCGCGCGCCATTTGCGGCCACCGTTAGGGGAACTGTAAACGCCGACATCGGTTGCGACATAGAGGCCGGAGCCGACCACGATGATGTCATTCACCGGCGCCTGCGGCAGGTTGCCGGCGATGCTCGTCCAGTTAGCGCCGCCATCGGTCGTCTTCAGGACATAGGGCAGGGCGTCGTCCGAACGGAAACCAGAGAAGGTCGCATAAGCGACGCTGGCATTCGCAGGATCGACTGTGACCCGAGTCACCCAGGTTCCGGGGACGTCGGGATCGGTCACCCGCACCCAGTTACCGCCCAGGTCAGTCGTAAACCAAAGCCGGCCATCATCGGTGCCGGCCAGGACGCGGTTAGGATCGGTCATGGCTCCGGCGACCGTCGTGACGGTGCCAAAAGGATAACTCGGGTCGCGCCCCGGGCCGCCGGTTAGATCGGGACTAATGACCGACCAATGCACCGCATGATCGACCGAGCGGTTCACCTGGTTTCCGGCGTAGTAGAGAATGGCCGGATTCGCCGGATCAAATTGGAGAGGCGCGAGCCAGTTGCGGCGGGAAGAGGTGGTCGCGCCGGTGAAGTCGGAGCTGGAATCTCCTCCGTTGGTCGAACGCGAACAAAAGCCGTATTGGCTGCAGCCGTAGACGTAGTTTTGATCGGCCGGATCAATCAGAGCCTCGAGCCCGTCGCCGCCGACATAGGTGTTCCAGTTCGTCCCGGGATAGGAGCGGTTGACGCCGTTATCCTGCGCGCCACCGACCAGACGGCTGCTATCCTGTTCGCTCACGTCGACGCTATAGAACTGGGTGAAAGGCTGAGTCACGGCGCCGACCCACTGATCGTTGGAGCCATTGACATCGGAGCGGTAAACCCCGCCATCGTTACCGAGATAGACACGGCCGGGCACCTTTGCGTCCCAGGCCATGGCGTGATCGTCGGCGTGCGGACTGAACTGGGCGCTAAAGGTCGAGCCGCTGTTCTTCGACTCGCAGAGATAGACACCGGCGGCAAAAACATGTGTTTGATCGATGGGATCGACCCAGACCCGTCCAAACCACCAGCCATAAGTCGACTGCGCCCCGGAGAGGGTGGAACTGGTCGGCTGTTTCGTCCAGGAATCGCCGCCGTCTTCGGACTTATAGAACCCCTGGAAGCCGCCATTAGTTTGATTCGTGATGGCGTAAAGCCGTTGCGGATTGGAAGGAGCCAGCGCGATTCCGATCCGTCCGTTGGTGCCGGCCGCGGCGGGGAGGCCATTCGTTAGGCGCGCCCAGGTGGTGCCGCCGTTGGTCGAGCGGTAAACCCCCGAGCCCACTCCGCCATAAGTGCGCAGGTCCGGTTCGCGCAAGTGATCCCACATCGCGGCGAAAACGCGCTCGGGGTTGCTCGGATCGAGCGCCAGATCGACTGCGCCGGTGGTGTCGTTGGTGCCGGCCAGGGCCAGTGTCCAGGAGGTTCCGCCATTGGTCGTTTCATAGACGCCGCGTTCCCCAGCCGGGCGATAGAGCGGACCGGCGGCAGCGGCGAAGAGATGCTGCGGATCGGTCGGGTCGACCACCAGTCGCCCGATGGCGCCTGAGTTCGTTAGTCCGACATTCTGCCAGCTGGCACCGCCATCGAGCGAGCGATAGATGCCGGCGCCGCCGTAGGTGATGCTGCCGCCGCCGGGGTTGGCTTCCCCGGTCCCGGCGAAGAGCGTCCCATTGGAGGTGATAACCAGCGCGCCGATCGATTGCGGATTGCTGTCCGGCCAGATGGAGGTGAATTGCGCTCCTTTGTCGGTGCTTTTCCAGATGCCGCCGGTGGCGGCCGCGATGTAAATGGTGTCGGGAGCGACCGGGTCGACCGCGATATCGACCACCCGGCCACCGATATTGGTCGGGCCGACAAATTGCCAGCGCCCGCGGGCGAGGGGAGCGTTGGGACCTTCCACTTCGGCACGGAGGGTGGCCGCCTGGCTGCCGGCCTTTTCCAACGCTCCGGCCGGGATGCCGCCATGCGTGACCCGCTGAGTGACGAACCAGTCCTCCGGCGGGCTTTCGTGTTCGCTATCCTCGTTAGGCGAAGCCGCCCGCGGGCCTGGCTTGAGCGAGCCGCGCTCCCAGGCAAGCGCGGCGAAGCCGGAGGCGATGACGAGCAGACTGACGATTCTCCACGAAGGCGTTTTCATTCGACGCATTCATGGCAGGGGGCGGGCGGCCTCGTCAAGCTTCCGTCGAGGGCGGCCTAGCTGGAGGGAGGCGCTTCGGCGTGCGCTTTGGGCGCGCTCGGCTGCTCCAGGCCGCGTCGTTTCAGGAGCGGCTCGATCCAGGGATCGCGGCCGGTGAAATCGTGAAAGAGCTTCATCGCGTCCTTGCTCCCGCCGCGGGAGAGGAGGGTGTCGCGGAAGTGGTCGCCGTTCTCGCGCTTGAGGCCGCCGTGTTGCTTGAACCATTCAACGCTGTCGGCATCGAGTTCTTCGCTCCAGATGTAACTGTAGTAACCGGCGCTATAACCGCCGGCAAAGGCGTGGGAGAAGTAAGGGGTGCGATAGCGTGGCGGGACGGGATCGAATTTCACCCCGGCTTTTTCCAACGCACTGTTTTCGAACCCGAGAACGTCATCGGGCACCTGGTCGGGCTTGAGCTGATACCAGGCCTGGTCGAGCAGGGTGGCCTCGAGGTATTCGGTGATCTTGAAGCCCTGATCGAATTTTTCTTCCGCCTCAATCACCTTGTCGAGCAGTTCCTTCGGCATCGGCTTGCCGGTCTTATAATGCTTGGCGTAATGAGCCAGCACGCTCGGCCAGGTGGCCCACATTTCGTTCACCTGCGAGGGATACTCGACGAAATCGCGCGGCACGCTGGTGCCGCTGAAGCGCGGGTATTTCACATGGGAGAACATCCCGTGCAGAGCGTGTCCAAACTCATGGAAAGCGGTCCGCACTTCGTCGTAGGTGAGAAGAGTCGGCTGGCCGGCCTCGGGTTTGGGAATGTTGAGGTGATTGGCCACGACCGGTTTCGTGCCTAACAACTCGCTCTGGTTGACGTATTCGTTCATCCAGGCCCCGCCGCGTTTGGAAGGACGCGCGTAGTAGTCGGCTAGAAAGATGGCGAGCGGTTTGCCGTCCTTATCGGAGACATCGAAGACGCGAACGTCAGGCTGATAGACGGGAAGGTCTTTGCGTTCCTTGAAGGTGATCCCATAAAGCTGGGTGGCGGCATAGAAGACGCCGTCGATCAGCACGTGGTTGAGCTCGAAGTAAGGTTTGATCTGTGACTCGTCGAAGTCATAGCGCGATTGGCGCAGTTTATCGGAGTAATAAGCCCAGTCCCAGGAAGCGAGCTGGAAGTTGCCTTGCTCCTGGTCGATTAGCTTTTGCAGGTCGGCCGCTTCCTGGCGCGCATTGGCGATCGAGGGCGGAGCGAGCTGAGCGAGGAGTTGGTTTACCGTCTCGACATTCTTTGCGGTCTGATCTTCGAGCTGATAGGCGGCGTGGCTGGCATAACCGAGAAGCTGGGCGCGCTCGGCCCGGAGCTTTACCATCTGCAGGACGACCTGGCGGTTATCAAACTCGCCGCCATGACTGTTGCGAGCCAGCGACACCTTCATGATCCGCTCGCGCAGGGCGCGGTTCTTTAGGCTGGTCAGGGCCGGTTGCTGGGTCGTGTTCTGGAGCGGGAGGACGAATTTGCCCTCCTTCTTCTCTTCCTTGGCCGCAGCGCTGGCGGCGGCGATTTCATTAGGCGTGAGGCCGTCGAGGTCTGCCTTTTTATCGACCACGATCGATTCGGCATTCTTCTCCTTCAGCACGTTTTGCGAAAACTTGGTCTGCAACTCGGCAATCTCGGAGTTCATCTTCTTCAGTTTGTCCTTATCCGCGTCGGAGAGCTTGGCGCCGGCGCGGACGAAGTCCTTATAGTAGCGTTCGATGAGCCACTGCGATTCTTCATCCAGCCCGAGTTTGCTCCGTTCGTGGTAAAGCTTTTCGATCCGTTGGAAGAGCGGGCCGTTGAGGTAAATCGCGTCCTGGTGAGCGGAGAGTTTGGGGGACATGTCGGTCTCGATTTTCTGCAGCGCATCGTTGGTGTTGGCGCTGGAGAGATTGGAGAAGATCCGATCCACCCGGCCGAGGAGCTGGCCCGATTTTTCCAGCGGCACGATGGTGTTCTCGAACGTAGGCGGCTCCGGGTTGGCCGCGATCGGCGCGATCTCTTGCAATTGCTCAGCCATACCTTGCTCGTAGGCCGGGGTGAAATCACGGTCCTTGATCTTGTCGAAGGGCGGATAGTGGAAATCGAGCGTGCTTTCTTTAAGCAAAGGATTGTCGGTCATGGCAGAAGGAGAAGGCGTTGGTGTGGTTTCGGCCGCGGCCAGAGAGAGAACGAGGAGCGGCGCGGAAGCGAGAGCGAAGATCAAGCGATGAAGTAACATAGTGGTGGCGCGATGGATTGAGGTGCTGAGACTAGTTCCACGGAGTTGCCCGTCTGTCACCCCCGCCCATCGTTACTGAGCCGGGTCGGGAGTTCCACGGTCCATCACCTTTGGAGAGAAGGTCGGTGTGTTTCACAGCCCGCAAAGAAGAGGTGGACGCGTCCTGCGCTCTCTGGGCTGGCGGCCGGATCCTCGAGCTGCGCTCCGACAGCGCAATCCCCGCGACAAGATCGCCGAGCCCCGCGACCGCGCCGCCGAACATCCCTGATGCTTTCTCGTGAGGCGAATTTCCTCCACCGCGGCGCCGGTCGCGCTCGACCGCGACCTCGAAGTAGGGCTGAAGCAAGGTTCAGATCAAGAGTTGCCTGCAGCCCGCAGACCGACCCGATGAAAACGTTGACAATCGGTAAGCGGGCACTCCAAATAGCGAACTCGCTCTTCGCCGGCCGACGAGCGGGCCTGGGATCGGGCGAATAACCCTGGAGGCTGAAGATGAATAAACCGCTGCCAATAAATTCCAGTCGCTCACCATCGAATCCGGCCGGGTCCGACGGAAATCACGCTGCCGTGCTCCAACTGGGCGGGTCGCGCCATGGGGCGGTCAAGCTGCTCGGTGCGCTCGTCTTCCTCTTTGTCTCCGCGCCTTTCGTGGAGGATCTGCCGCAGGGGAATCTGATCGAAGCGATCCTGGTCACCCTGGTCATGATCGCAGCCGTCTTCGCGGTCGGGGGGCAGCGACGAACGTTCCTTCTCGGCCTCATGCTGGTCACTCCGGCGCTGGTCGCAAAATGGATCAACCACCTTTATGCCGAGCCAGTGCCGCAGTCAGTCTATCTGGTGACCTCGACGATTTTCTTTAGCTTTGTCCTGGTGCAGTTACTCCGCTTCATCCTGCACGCGCCAGAGGTGGATGGGAATGTCCTGGCGGCTGGGGTGGCAGGGTTTCTCACCCTCGGGCTCATCTGGATTCCGCTCTACATCATGGTCGGCGGAGGGAACGCCGCCGCCTTCGCGGACTCGGCTGGCACCGGTGCGACGACGAAGATGGATGGTTTTAACGCCTTTTACTTTAGCCTCATCACCCTCTCGACCGTCGGCTACGGAGATATCACTCCGGTTTCCAAAGTCGCCCGCATGTTGGCCGTGACTGAAGCGATTACCGGCCTCTTCTATATGACCATTTTCATCTCCCGCCTGGTCTCCCTCCACACCGCCAATCGTCACGCGGCGCGAGAGAGACTTCGGGATCCACTGTGAGCATGAGGCGCGCGTGCCGACGGCCAGTTGGAGGCGGGCTGATTGCGGCCAATAAAGGCTTGGCAAGCCGTCCGGCTTTTTCAAAACTGCAACCGATCAACTTATGAAAAAAGCTCACCTGCTTACGCTATGGCTCTGTGTCACTGTCCTCGCTCTGCTTCTGCCTGCCTGCGCCTCGACGCAGACCACCACCACCAGCGCCGCCGTGGGCGACGAAGCGCTGGTCGCACAACTGGTCACGGCTGGTTTCAAGTCGTACTCGCCCCAGACCGCCGCCCAGCGGGAACACTTTCAAAACCTGCCGACCGATAAGATCACCAGGGTGAAGCGGGGAGAACGCTTCTTCTGGGTCTATCCCGATGCGGCGAACAACCAGGTCTATGTCGGTGACCGGCGCGAATACGATACCTTTCGCACGGCCCGCCGGGCCAAGACCGGCCTGGATGCGGATGAAGATCTGGTTCAGGACTTCGTCACCAAGCGCGGAACACCAGTCGATGTTTATGATGGCATGGTCCCGATGAATGCACTCGACTGACCGGCTATCGCTCGCGTCCTGAGCAATCACGATCGTTTCTCGCCGTCGCAGGTGGAGAGACTAGGTGGCCGCTGCCCCCCGGCTGCTGGCTTGCGGCCCGAGGTCCGCTAAGGTCGGATATTGGTCCGGCGAGCAGGTATTTCCTCATTCGACAGCCCGGCCGGCGGGGGCAAGGTGTTTGATGCTGCCGGAACTTTCTTTTCGCCCTGGTCCTGCACTCGTTAGGCATAGAGTCTGGCCCGGTTTGCTCCTCCTCGGGCTGATCCTCGCTGCCTGGCCCGGGCTGGCCTGGGCGGAGACGACGCCGCTGGCGATGACCCATGTCACGGTGCTCGATGGAACCGGCGGCGCCGCCGGACCTGATTCCACCGTCCTCATCCAGGGCGACCGGATTACCAGCGTCTCGCCGGCCGCTCCGCCCGAGGGAGCGCGGGTGATTGACGGGCGGGGCAAGTTTCTCATTCCCGGGCTCTGCGATATGCACGTGCATCTCGCCGGGGTCGCGGCCGATCCGGGATGGAGCAAGGACACGCTCCTGCCGCTGCTGGTGGCCCATGGGATTACCACCGTGCGCGACATGGGGGGCGACCTGGCCGCCCTGAAGGAATGGCGACAGCAGATCGAGGCCGGCAGCCTGCTCGGGCCGCGGCTTTATTTCTGTGGGCCGATGCTGGACGGGGGCGAGGCCGAGCCGCCGGCTTTGCGAGCGATCGCTTCGCCTAACGAGGGTAGGAGGGCGGTGCGGGAATTAACGGCCAGCGGGGCAGACTTCATCAAGGTGCTCTCGCGGCTCGACCGGGAGAGTTATCTGGCGATCGCCGACGAGACGAAGAAGCAGGGGCTGGCCCTGGTCGGCCATGTGCCGAACGTGCTCTCGGCCCGCCAGGCTTCTGAGGCCGGCCAGAGAAGCATCGAGCACATCTTCTACAGCAATCTTACTTTTGATTGCTCGAGCCGCGAAACCGCCCTGCGTCGCCAGGCGGCTGAGGCTCGGGCGCGGCGAGACGTTTCCGGCGCGGCGGCTGCGCGCGACGCGGCGAACGCGAGCTACGACGCGCAAAAGGCGGAAGCTCTTTGGCGGACGCTGCTTCAAAACAAGACTTGGGTTGTGCCGACATTGGTGGCGATGCAGACCATCGCCCGGCAGCGCGAGCTGGCCCAGAGTGCGCCGGCCGAACTGGCTTATCTTCCTCCGGCCCTGCGGGCGAAATGGTCGCCTAACGAAATCAGGAAGCAGATCTCGCCGGAGGTGGGGCAATGGTATGCCGCCAAATACCAGAACGATCTCAAGCTCGCGCGCTCCATGCACGAAGCCGGCGTGCCGCTGCTAGCCGGTTCGGATTCGCTCGACCCGCTGAATTTTCCGGGACCTAGCCTGCACCAAGAACTGAAGCTCCTGACCGAGATCGGCCTGACGCCGACGGAGGCGCTGCAGGCGGCGACGTCCAAGCCGGCGCAATTCCTCGGGGCCGACGGCGAAGGCGGCTGGGGGACCATTCAGCCCGGCCGCGTGGCCGACCTTGTTCTTCTGCAAGCCGATCCGCGTAAAGATATCGCCAACTCACAGCGGATCGCGGCCGTCGTTCTGCGCGGTCAATATCTTAACCGAGAGAAGCTGGATGAGATACTGAGGCAGGCCCGCGCTGCAGCCGCTGCGGACGAGTGATTGGGTTCGTTAGTCCGCGTTCGCCATTTGCAGGAGAACGTCGGCGTGGCAGGGCTGGCCGAGCGGACACCAGCAGGCCAAGTTTTTGCCCCGCAGGCAGGCCCGGAGGTCGCTCCGGTTAAACGCCTCCTCGGCATACTGCCGATAAAGCGCGACCGACTTTTCCGCGGTCAACTTTTCTCCCCCGATCAGCTCCGAGCCGACGACAAACGGATTTCCCCAGACCGTCGGCCGTCCGACGTAGACGGTGTTGGCCGGCATCTTCCAGTCTTTGGTTCGTCGCCTAACGACTCGTCTAGGTTGTTTCCGTCTCGATGGCACCGTGCAAGTTCGCGGCAGGAGTTCAGGCCGGCAACCTTCCCGTCTCGCCCGGGATCGAAATAGGGTCGAAGCGCCGCGGCAAGTCCCGGGGAGCAAATCGGACGAGTTGCCTGCTAAGGGCCGTTTACCCGCCGTTTGGCGAGGCGCCAAACGGAGCACGCGAGGCGCGTGCGCTCCCCGGAAAGAAACCGCGCGACAGCCACCGCGCTTCGATTCAAACCCACAGGGTCCGATCGAAAGTGCGGTATTGGATCGCTTCGCCGACATGATTTGGCCCGATCGTCTCGGCGCCCTCGAGATCGGCGATGGTGCGCGACACTTTCAGGATGCGGTCGTAGGCCCGGGCGCTCAGGTGCAGCTCCGACATTGCGATCCGGATCAAATCCTGTGAATCGGTGCCGAGTTTGCAATGCGATTTAATCGCGCGCGACGACATGCGGGCGTTGCAGGTCGTTTTTTTATCGGAACGAAAGCGCGCCTGCTGCCGTTCGCGCGCCTGCCCGATGCGTTCGCGCATGGCGGCGGACGGTTCCTCCGCGCGTTCGCTCGAGATTTCACGGTACTCGATCGAGGGCACCTCGATGTGCAGATCGATCCGATCGAGGAGCGGCCCGGAGATGCGCTGTCGGTAACGCTGCACCTGCACCGGGCTGCAACGGCATTCCCGTTTCAGATCGCCAAAGTAGCCGCAGGGGCAGGGATTCATCGCCGCTACCAGCATGAACTCGGAAGGGAAGGTGAGGGTGCCGGCGGCGCGCGAGATGGTGACGCGGCCATCCTCCAGCGGCTGGCGCATCACTTCGAGGGTGGAGCGTTTGAACTCCGGCAGCTCATCGAGAAAGAGGACGCCGTTATGGGCCAGGCTGACCTCGCCTGGGGCCGGCATGGCTGAACCGCCTAACAATCCTACATCCGAGATGGTGTGATGGGGCGAACGGAAAGGCCGGGTGGCGACAAAGGAACGCTCCGCGCCTAACAATCCCGCGATGCTGTGGATCTTGGTCGTCTCGATCGCTTCCTCCAGCGCCATCGGCGGGATGATGGTGGCGATCCGTTTCGAGATCATCGATTTGCCGGAGCCGGGCGGGCCGATCATGAGAATGTTATGTCCGCCGGCCACCGCGACCTCGACCGCGCGCTTGACGTGCCCCTGGCCTTTGACGTCGGCAAAATCGACTTCGTAGCTCTGGTGGTGGGCGAAAAATTCGCTCAGGTCCCCCACCACCGGGGCCAGTTCTTTTTCTCCCCTAACGAACTGAAAAGTCTCGCGCAGGTTGCGCACGCCGTGGATCCGGATGCCGGAAACCATCGCCGCTTCGCGCGCATTGGCCTCCGGCACGATGATGGCGCGCTTGCCCCGGCGGCGGGCTTCCAGCGCCACCGGCAGCACGCCTTTGACCGCACGCACCGCGCCGTTTAGCGCCAGTTCGCCGACGAAGCTGAAGTCGGAGAATAAGTCTTCCTCGATTTCCTGTGCGGTCGCGATCATGCCGAGAGCGATCGGGAGATCGAAACTGGGCCCTTCTTTTTTCACATCGGCCGGGGCCAGATTGATCGTGGTGCGCCCGCGCGGCCAGTAGTAGCCACTGTTGCTGATCGCGGTCGTGACCCGATCCTGGCTTTCCTTCACCGCAGTATCGGGCAGCCCAACGATGACGATCTTGGGATTACCACCGGCGGCGTTGACTTCGATTTCGACTTCGTAAGCGTCCACGCCGTAGACGGCCGCGGAATAAATTCTGGCGAGCACTGGGCCGAGGTTGTCAGAAGCCCGAGGCGAAGTCCAAGCTTCGTTAGCGTCCTCCTGCGCAATGCCCGTGCCAGGGACGGGTTTCTGCCTGCCAGCGGCTGTCGGTAAAATCCCTCTGAATGGTAACAGCGTATGCGAGACTGGAGGGGCGCCCGACGTGTTGCCTGAGTTTGGCCCGAGCGGGGATAATCCAAACACGGACGGGACAGCGCCCGTCCCTCCAATGCGCTTCTACGGCGCGGGACGTGGACGGCGGCGAACCTGCCAGCCCTCTGGCGATTTTGCCGATCGGAGCACGCGAAGCTCGGGCGCGCTTCGAAGATTTCCTGCACTCGGAAGGGTCGAGGGCTATTCCCCCGGCCACTCCCTAGTAGAGAATTTTATCCGGTTTGGCCAGCCATTCGCGGAAGAGCTGGAGCGAAGTCTCGCGCTCGATCTGCTCCATCGGCAGAGAGCGGGCTGCGATCTCGAGTGGGAGCTGCTCGTTGATGAATTGATCGTCGAACCCGATCTAGGCCGCGTCGTGCCGGGTGCAGGCGTAGAAGACCCGGTCGAGCCGGGCCCAGTAAATCGCAGCCAGACACATCGGACAGGGCTCACAGCTGGTATAAAGCTCACAGCCTCGGAGATCGAATCGGCCTAACGACTGACAGGCCGCCCGAATCGCGAGGATCTCGGCATGCGCGGTCGGGTCGAGCTGGGTGGTGACCTGGTTACAGCCGCGGCCGACAAATTCACCCGCACCGACCACGATCGCACCGAAGGGGCCGCCACCGCTCTCCCTCATGCCGCGTCGGCCTAACGAGACCGCCTCGCTCATCCAGCCTTTTCTTCTCCCCTCGCTCGTGGCCGCCATCGCGCTGCTGATGTAGCGCGGGGGCAGCGGGCGCACCAGCCGTTTTGTTTCCCCCGCCGCGCCTTGTCTTACCCCTGCAGAAGGCTTCCGGAGAGGTCTGCGGCGAATCATTAACGATGTTTCCGCACTTTCCGGCCGTTCTTGCGCAGCTCCGACTCCTTCCTTTGCTGGCCCAGCAGGCGGCGGCACCGGCCGCGCACGACGTCATCGGCACTCATACTGGAGCGCTCGAGCCGATCCTGAAATCGATCAGTATCTATCTCGCCAGCGGGGTGGAGGGAATGGCGGCGGTCATCATCGGCCTGGCCGCGATCGAGGCGACGGTCCGGGCCTTGTGGCTCTTTTTTCAACCGCAGAAGCCGCCGGAAGCGAAGGAAGAAGTGCGGCTGCGGCTCGGGCGCTGGCTCGCCCTCGCGCTGGAGTTTGAGCTCGCGGCCGATATTTTGCGCACCGCCATCGCGCCGACCTGGAATGAGATCGGGCAGCTCGCGGCCATCGTCGTTCTGCGCACGGCCCTGAATTATTTCCTGCAACAGGAGATCGAGAAAGCGGAGACGAGACATGCTCGGTCCATGGGCTGAATGGTCCGACGTCAGAACCTGGGCGCTGCTGATCGAGGCCGCGGGAGCCATTCTCATCGGCGCTTACACGACGGCGGGATTTGCCGTTCTTTTCTATACCCGCGATCAGCACCGCGTGCGGGATCTGGTGGCCGAAGGGTCGTTGAACGCGCTGGCGTTTTTGCTTTGTGCCACGCTCTTGAAAACCCTGATCCTGCGCTCGTGGAAAGAAATCGGAATGTTTGCCGGCGTTTTCCTGCTCCGCACGGTGCTGAAGCGGGTGTTCCAGGCCGAGGTGCGGACCTGGCGAAGCGGAGCAGCGGCGCCACCGAGCTAACGGGTCGATTGCTGCAACGGTGAGCACGCCCTCGACTGGGAGATGGGGGCTAACCCGCGACCGGAGCGCTGAGGATATGATCCACGGTTCCCAGGAGCTCGCTGACGTTAAAAGGCTTGGCCACGAAATCAGTCGCGCCGGCCGCGAGGAGCTGTTCGGCGGCATGACGGGTCGCGTCCGCACTGAGGATGAGAACGGGAGTGTGGGCCGTCGCCAGGTTCTGCCGCAGCTCGGCGAGGACGGTGAGACCGGGCATATCGGGCAGTTGCAGATCCAGGACGATGAGGTCGGGCCGGTCGCACTCTGCCATTTGCAACCCGAGCCTTCCCTGGCTGGCGACGGACAACTGGATCTCCGGGCGTTCCTGGAGAATGAGGCGGAGCAGCTCCTGATTGGAGGGATCGTCCTCGATGTAGAGCAGCGTATGGCGGCGGCCGGGAGCGAGAGGTTCGCGCTCGGGTTGGAGAAAAATGGCCGGCTTGTCTGGGGCGGCCGGACGCTCCGGCAAGGTTGGGCTTTCCGGTGCCCCGGCCGGCAGATAGACGGCAAAGGTGCTGCCTTCGCCCAGCACGCTCTCGACCACGAGAGTTCCCTTCATCGCTTCGACCAACCGCTTGCAGAGAGTGAGCCCGATCCCGGTGCCTGCGACCGCAGTCCGCTCCGCGCCCAATCTTTCAAACGGCTTGAAGATTCGCTCCAGATCTTCGGGGGCAATTCCCGGGCCGGTGTCCCGCACTTCCAGCCGGTAACGTTCGCCCTCCACTGCCTCGCAGCGGACCGCGATGCGGCCGCCGGGGCGGTTATATTTGATCGCGTTCGAGAGCAGGTTGAGCAGGATCTGCTTGAGCCGTTGCGGATCGACCGTGACCCGGCCATGGCAATTCTCCAGCTCGCTGACTTCGATTCCCCGATCGGCCAGCAATGGAGTCAGGAGTTCCAGCGCGGTGGCAAACATCTCCCGGGTCGAGACCGATCTCTCGGTCGAAATAAGGAGGCCGCCTTCGATCCGGTTCACGTCCAGCAGCTCGTTGATCAGGGTGAGAAGATGGCCTCCGCCTTTGAGGATGTAGGTGATATTTTCGTGCTGTTCTTCGGTCAGGCTCGCATCCATCTCCAGCACCTGACCGAACCCGAGGATGGCGTTCATCGGAGTGCGCAGCTCGTGGCTCATGCGGGAGAGGAATTCCGTCTTGGCCAGGTTGGCTTGCTCGGCCGATTTCTGCGCCTGCTGGGCCTCGCGGATCAGGAGCGTCTGATGTTTCGCTTCGACCACGAGCTTGAGGTGTTCGATTTCGGCCAGAGCAGCTTCCTTTTCCCGCTGATTTTCCCACGCCTGGGCGGCCAAGGCGCGTTTGCGATAGCCACGCAGAATGAACCAGAAAATCCCGAGCAGAAGCAGACCAAGACCAAACACGACCGGGGTCGCGCCGAAGAGGAATCCCTCCACCTGTCCCAAATCGTCGAGGCGCTGGATCGCATCCTGGTCGTGCGCTACTGCGGCTTCGTTCACTCCCGCCTCGATCCGCTCGAAAAAAGGGTCAACCTCCTCGGCGTCGATTTGCAGCACCCGTTGGGTGTTCCCGTCATCGACCGCGTCGAACATTCGGTGGATCGAAGCCAGATACTGGGCGTGCTCGCTCTTCATCCGGTTCACGAGCAGGAAGTCCTCTGGCGAGCCAGTCAGCCGCACCGAATTAAGAGAGGAGTTCAGGCTTTGCGCGGCCTGGGCGTGGGCGGCGCGGATTTTCGCGCTCGGTTCGAGACGATATTTCCGTTCCAGCGACTCCTCTGCGGCGACGGCGGAACGCGCCTCCTGAAATCGGCTGCTGAGCTCGGACGACGTCCTGGCTCGCGCCGCCGCGCGGTAGGAAGCAAAAGCGGCGCTCATGGCAAAGGCGGTGAGCAGGAGCAAAACGGCTGCCATGCCGGCTGCCACGGCCGAGACTTGCTGGCCTGGGGAAAGAGAGAACCGTCTGGCGGGTGGATTTGCTGTCAGGAGACCTTGATCGTCCATCTATGAAAAACAGGCGGCGCTGCGTATCTGCCTGCCCGGGAGCAGCGAACTACGTAAGGCTGTTTATCCTTTCAGAGCAAAGGCTATGCCGATCGCTGGCAAGAGCTTAGGCGTGCTGCGGTCAATTGCGAGAGGGAAGGTGGAGCGCTGCCGGGAGTGGTCGGGCTCCCCCCGCTCGGCACGATCAGACTTTCCCCTGGATCGCCGGCACCACCAGCCGGCGCAGGTAGACGCGCAAGGCCGCGGCCAGGGGTAGCGCAAGCAGCGCTCCCACCACCCCGCCCAGCGTCCCGCCCGCCAGCACAGCCACCACGGTGAAAAACGGCGGCAGATCGACATTCTTCTCCATCACTTTCGGCACGATGAGATTCCCCTCTACGATCGAGAGCAGAACGAAGAAGCCGAGGGTCACAAAACCGACCCAGAGCGGCATCAGGAAAAAGGCCAGCGGCACCGCCACCACCCCGCCCAGGATCGGCCCCACCATCGGGATCAACTCGCCCACGCCCGCCACCAGCCCGAGCAGCAGCGGGTGGGGCAGTCCGAGGGCCAGCATCGCCAGCGTGACCAGCGTCGTCATGGCCGCGACCAGAATCGTCTGCCCGCGCAGCCAGCCGCCCATCGTGACCAGTGCCTCCGCCGTCGTTTCATCGATCAATTCCTGACTCTCCGGTGGCACCAGGGAGAGAAAGGCGCGGCGCAACATCTCCCGTTCCAGCAGCATGTAGAAAGTCATCACCAGCACCGTCAGCGTCGAGCCGAGCATCCCGAGGAGGCCGAGGACCGCGGCCGTCGTTTGCCAAAAATAATGCGCCGCCCGCCCGAGCTGATCCTGCAGCGAAAGGGCGAGATCTTGGTTCGAAGGGAGCTGCGGAAAATGCCGCCGTGCCTTCTCCAGCCAGCCAGTCACCGCGTCGACGTAGGAAGGCAGATCATTCCAAGCCTGCGAGCCTTCCGTCCAGATCACGTTTCCGAGGAAATAGAAAAGCGCCAGCACCACCGCCACGATCGCCAGCAGCACTCCGCCCACCGCCAGCCAGCGCGGCAGACTCCAGCCGCCCGGTGGCCACTGCCGCGCCTGCAAGCACTCCACCACCGGATGGATCCCGGTCGCCAGGACGAGCGCGATCAAGACCAGCACGCAGATCGAGCGCAACTGCACCAATAACCAAAGCGCCAGGAGCAACCCCAGCGTCGCCAGCGCGATCCTCACCCCGGTGGCGACCGGCGACCGTGTTCCTCGACTCATCCTGACTTCGTTTTGCCCGTGTTCGCGCCCTTTTTGGAGAGCTTTTTGCCGGCCGCATCCGCCTTCTCCGGCGTCAACGCCGGTTGCACCCGCGTGTTCTGGTCGGTCGAACCAGCAACCGTCGTCTTCGGCCGATTCGTCGAGTCGGGGAGGGCCGTTTTCGCCTTCGCCTGCACCGTCTCTTTTCTCGTGGGCATAATCAATGATCGCAGCCCGCCGGCCGATTTGGCGCATGAAGCGATCGATTCCGGCTCGGCCGGGGAGAAGACATTGATCGCAAATTATATTCTCACCTGTCGCCCAAGCTGGCGAGACGGTTCAACCACAGCGCGGAGGCGAGGACGCTTTGTGGGCCTACTTTCGGTAGGGCGAGACTCGGTCGAGTCGGGAAAGGCGGGGACTCATGCCGCCTCCGAGCGGACCCTGCGCCAAGTGGATGCGGAATGGGCCGCCGCCTCCCAGGCGAGAGACTTTGAGAAAGTGCTTTCTTATTGCTCCGCGACCGCGATCGAATTGCCTCCGAATGCCCCGATGCGCCAGACCAAAAAGGCGATCCGCAAGGGCTGGCAGGAATTGATCGAGACTCCGGGCGCGACCCTCTCATGGCAGCCCGTCGCCGCGGAGTCTCTGAGTCCCGCGATCTGGGCTATGTCGCCGGCACCTACCAGTACAGTCAGTCCAACGCGGCGGGCCAGAAAGTTGTCGTCGACCGCGGCAAGTATCTCGAAGTGATGCGCAAGATCGACGATGGGACTTGGAAATGCGTCGCGGTAAGCTGGAACTCTGATCTGCCGGCTAAAAGGAACTGAGCGCCGCTAAAACTCTCTGGAGGTGCTCCGCGGGAGAGGCGGCACCTCGCCCGAGATTTCTCCACCTTGCGAGGGCTGGATTGCTCAAGGAGTTGGATTTTCCGATGACGACGTGGCAGGAGTTTGCTCGTCGTCCTCGCTCGCACCATGCGTGCTGGGAGAGCCGGAGGCGTTTTCCAGCTTACGCTGCTTTTTCGCTTCCTTCTTCTTCTGCTTCTCCAGCTCTTTACGGCGTTTCTCGCCGGAATAATTTGGTTTGGCCAAAACTTATTTCTTTTTCGGTTTCTGAGTCGACTTGGCCGCGTTGGCGTTGGCATTCTTCTTTTGGTAAGAGGCGGCGGCCTTGCCTTTTTGCTGCGCTTTTTGTTTCTGGTTCGCCTTCGGAGATTCGGCGCCCATGATGCAGCAAGGTCGCTGGCGCGGCGCCGCTGTCAAAGGCTGCTCGTGGGATTGGCTGGAATTGCCGCCCCGGAGTCGGTAACGGTAAACACTGGAAAGCCTGAAACTAATTTGCGGATCTGTTTCATTTCTGGATTCGTGGCTTCCAGATTCATAGTGCTTTCAGCGATGTCGATACGTCCTGTGAGACCACTCGTCAGGCAAGGGGGATCAACCGTGGCCCAGCAAGATACGGCCGAATTCTTGGCCTCAGTTGTAATCTGGGGATGTCTATACCTTGACATCTCTGTTCCCTGGCCGGGCTTTCCTGTTGACTGCACGAGGCTGACGCGTGCAAAATAGGGCCATGAAACCTGTTCTCCGCTTTCGTCACCTTACTCTCGTTCTTATCTTGGCCGCACTTACCCTGCAGGTTGCCCCGGCGCGGGCCGGGCAGAATCAGAATCCTGATTCCCTTTCGGTTGAGATTTTCCCTCTCGGCGGCGGCTATAGTCCCGTTGGCCTCGCCTTCGATGGTAGCAACATCTGGGTCACCGATTTCTTCGGGAACGCCGTCATCAAGGTGCGGGCGAGCGACGGCGCGATTCTGGGCCGATTTGGCGTATTCGGGCCAATCTTTGTCGCCTGCGATGGGTCCAGTGTGTGGGTCACCAATGAGGTAGGTGACGTGACCAAATTCCGGGGCAGCGACGGGGTGGTCGAGCAAACGATCGACCTTGGAACTTCGCAACTTTGGGGGATCATTTTCGATGGCACCAGCATTTGGGTGGCGGCCCAGGGCGCCGACACGGTCTTCAAGCTGCGGATCAATGATGGCGCGATTCTCGGCACCTACCACGTTGGCTCGCAACCCTACCACGTTGGCTCGCAACCCTACCATCTCGCCTTTGATGGGGAGAATATCTGGGTGACAAATGTCTACGGGAATAGTGTGTCGAAGTTACGGTCTAGCGATGGTCAACTGCTTTTCACCGTCCCGGCCGGACTGGCTCCGAACGGTATTGTTTTCGATGGTCGTGCGATCTGGGTGGCTAACTCGAATCCCGGCGGCGTGAAGCCGGCAAAAACCATCACCAAACTCAGACTGAGCGATGGCGCTATCATGAGCACGGCGAAAGTGGGGGAGAATCCGCAGCAACTTGCATTCGACGGTAGCCATATCTGGGTCAGCAACTATTACCCAGATAGTACGGTCCTTAGATTGCGGGCAGGTGACGGTTCGAGGCAAGCTACATTTAACGAAGGGATTAACCCCGAAGGAATGCTTTTCGATGGGAAGAGCATGTGGATAGCTTACTATGGCAGCGGGACACTCTGCAAAATCACCCCCGCCATGCCCTAGGTCTCTGCGAACAGACTTATCCAGAGGCGTATGGGCGGAATCCAAAGGCGGGGGAATCCGTGGGTTGTGTCTCTCCAGCTCCATTCCCGCAAGCAATGTAGGTGCCACGCCGTCCATGCGTGCGCCGGGGGCGCCGGTCCTCAGTTGTTGGTTATTTGGGAGTGGGTAATTGGCAAATCGGGTTAGTCCTTGTCGGTGCTCGCCGTCCATGACGGTCGCTACAGTCTTCCCAGAGCTTGATCCAGGACTTCGAGGATGAAGTCAGCGTCGGCTTTAAGAATGCACATGGGAGGCGAAAAGCGGATGGTTTGACCGTATAAGCCGCCTTTGCCTAACAACAGGCCAAGGTCTTTGCAGGTCTCCAGGACCTGAGCGCATTCGGCTTTAGCCGGTTCCTTGGTGATTCGGTCTTTGACCAGCTCGGTGCCGAGCATGAGGCCTTTGCCGCGGACGTCGCCGATGACGTTGTGCTTTTCCTTCAGCCGTTGCAGGCCGGTGCGGAGGTGGTTGCCGAGGGCGAGAGAGTTAGCCTGCAGTTTCTCGCGCTCGATCACGTCCAGAACCGCGCTTCCCTGGGCCGAGACGACCGGGTTACCGCCAAAGGTGTTGAAATGGATTCGCTGCGAAAGCGCACCCGCAATCTTCGGCGTGGTGACGACCGCGCCTAACGGGCAGCCGTTCCCGATCCCCTTGGCCAGGCAAACGATATCGGGGATGACGCCCTGGGTTTCAAAGCCCCAGTAATGCGTGCCGGTGCGGCCGAAGCCGGATTGCACCTCATCGGCGATGCAGAGGCCGCCGGCGGCGCGGACGTGTTCGTAGGTCTGTTTCAGGTAATCGTTAGGGAAAACGACACAGCCGCCCACGCCCTGGATCGACTCAGCGATGTAGCCGGCGATCTGTCCCGGAGTGGCGTAGTCGATCAGGCCCTTCACGTCGGCGGCATATTTTTTTCCGGCCTCGGGGTCGTCGTGACCCCAGTAGCCGCGATAAGGATCGGGAGTGATGGCGTGATGCACGCCAAAGCTATGCGGAACATTGAATTTCCAGGTGTGATGCGCGGTCAGTCCCATCCCGGACGCGTTGCCGCCGTGGTAGGCGTTGCGCAGCGCGATCATGTCATAGTTACCGGTGTAGGCGCGGGCCATGAGCAGGGCCAGGTCGTTCGCCTCCGAGCCGGAGTTGACGAAGTAGCAGACCTTCAGGTCCCCCGGCATTTTCGCGGCCAGCTTCTCGGCATATTTAGCCACGTTAGGATGGAGATAGATGGTGGTGGAATGCTGCAGGATCTCGTTCTGTTGGCGCGCCGCCTCGACCACCTCGGGATGACAATGACCGACGCTGATCGTGACGATGCCGCCGAGGGCGTCGAGATAGCGCCGGCCGCTTTCATCCCAGACGTATTGCATTTTGCCTTCCACGATGGTGAGAGGCTTTTTGTAATAGAGGAAGATGCCCGGGTTCAGGAACTCCTTGCGCAGGCGCAGGATTTCGTCGGGCGACGGGCCGGTGTAGGGCTGCGGTTGGTGATCGAAGGGCGGTAGCTCGGGTTTTGGCATGATGGCTGGGGAAGGTAACCACGGATTATAGCGGTGGGCACGAATGGATTTGATTTTGGCCGGGGGAGAGTTTGGCCCGGGTGCCGCCGGGAATTTTGCCGGCGTTACCCGGGTAAATCCTGACCGCGGGTGAGTTGGCGCAGGATGAGGTAGATGGCAAAGGCCAGCCCGAAGCCGACGAACCAGGCGTAGTGATAAAGCGAGAGATAGATCGGCGCGACCGCGGCGGGACGAATGACTCTTAGGGTGACGAGAAATCCAGGAATGTTAGGCAATACTGCCAAAAGCAGAGATGCGAGCGCGACCAGGCTGAAGCCGCCGGTGTAGTCGATAGCGCCCGTTGGGCTCATAGAGCGCGGCGACGTCGAGCTGCCGTTTCCGATAGATGAAGTAGTCCGCGATCATGATCCCGCCGATCGGGCCTAACAATGCGCTGTAACCGATCAGCCAGGTGAAGATGTAGCCGCTCGGGTCGGCGTAGAGTTTCCAGGGAAACATCAGGATGCCGATGATGCCAGTGAGGACGCCGCCATTTTTGAAGCTGATCAGGCGCGGAGCGACATTGGAGAAATCGTTCGCGGGCGAGACCACGTTGGCCGCGATGTTGGTCGAGAGAGTGGCGATGGCGAGAGTGACGAGGGCGAGCACGGCGAGGACGGGATTGCCGAAGCGTTGCATCAGTTGCACCGGGTCCCAGATGGCCTGCCCGAAGACGACGACCGTGGCGCTGGTCACGGCGACGCCGATGAAGGCGAAGAAGGTCATGGAAAGGGGCAAGCCAATGGCCTGGCCGGCGATCTGGTCGCGCTGCGATTTGGCGAAGCGGGAGAAATCCGGGATGTTCAGCGAAAGGGTGGCCCAATAGCCGACCATCGCGGTCAGCCCGGCGGCGAAAACGGGCCAGAACTCGCCTAACGAGTGAAACCTTGACGGCTGAGCCAGGATCGGTCCCCAGCCCTTGGCCGCCACCACGGCCCAGGCGAGGAGGCCGAGGCCGGTCAGGATCAGAAAGGGCGCGGCGAAAATCTCCAGCCATCTGATCGACTCCATCCCGCGCACGATGACCAGGATGTTGATCGCCCAGAAAAAGAGAAAGCAGGCGAATTCGCCTAACGAGATCCCAATAACCGGCAGGTTTGTTTTGGCTGCCGGGTCGAAGCCGAAGACGATCGCCATCATGGCATAGATGGCTGCGCCGCCGATCCAGGTCTGGATGCCGAACCAGCCGCAGGCGACGAGGGCGCGCATAAGCGCGGGAATGTTTGAGCCTAAGGTGCCAAAGGAAGCCCGGATCAAGACCGGAAAGGGGATGCCGTAGGCGGTGCCGGGATGGGCATTGAGCGTCATCGGGATGAGCACGATGAGATTACCGAGGAAGATGGTCAGGACGGCCTCTTTCCAGTTCATTCCCTGCTCGATCAGACTGCTGGCCAGGGTGTAGGTGGTGATGCAGATGGCCATCCCGACCCAGAGGGCGGCGATGCTCCAGATCGACCAGGTGCGACCGCCGGGCGCGACCGGCGCGAGGTCGTCGTTGCTCAGCGCGCTCGGGCCAAGCGCAGCCGCGGGCGGCCTAACGATGGACTCGGCTTCGGACATCTGCCGTGCAGTGTGACAGTCGGGGCTTGGGCAAGTCGAGCGATTCTTGCCCGCGCTTTTATTGCCATCGCGGACTTGTCGGATCAGCGAGACGGCTGTAAAAAAATGCATGGCAGGACAAGGTTCAACCGGCAACGTGATCGCGGCCCTTTGCAGCTTCTTCATCCCCGGGCTGGGGCAGCTCATCCAGGGCAGGCTGCTGATGGCAATCGTGCAATTCGTGCTCGCAGCCGTTCTCTGGATCGTGCTCATGGGATGGCTCATCCACCTCTGGTCGATCCTCGACGCCGCGCTCTGGAAGGGCGGGAAGTAGGTTGGGAAATTGCCGCGCGACGGCTTCGGTGGCCCGGCTTTGCAACCTCGTCAGGCGGAGCGCCCGCCCGGCGTTGCCTAACGATTTCGTTAGCCGTTGAGCTTTTTGAGCAGATCTTTCCAGCGCTGCCAGGCGTCCTCGCGTGCTTTGGCGTTGGCCGGTTTGGCATCCGGTTGCTCGCCGGCGCGCATGAAGCCGTGGCCCGCGCCCTGGTAAATCACTGGCTGATAGGTCTTGCCTAACGACTTCATGATCTCCTCCGTCTTCGGGATGGTGGCGTCGACCCGGGCGTCGTCCTCACCGTAGAAGCCGTAGACCGGGCAGGTGATTTTCTGGGCCGCTTCCTTTGACTCCGGTCCGGTGCCGTAGAAAACGTAGGCCGCCTTCAGCTTCGGGTTGTGATTGGCGTAAGCGAACGATTTGCCGCCGCCCCAGCAGAAGCCGGTCACGGCGAGGGTGCCATTGCCGGCCGGTAGTTTCTCGGCATAGGCCGCAGCCGCATCCAGGTCGGCCATCACTTGATCGTCAGGCAAGGCAGAAACGGCCTTGATCGCGGCCCCCTGGTCGGGATAGCTGGTGGTGTCTTTGCCCGGCGCGCTGAGCAGGTCGGGCGCGATTGCAATGTAGCCGGCGGCCGCGATCTGGTCGGCCAGGCTTTTCGCCCAATCCGTCAGGCCAAAGATCTCATGGATCACAAGCACAACCGGGGCCTTGGCCTTGACCTCAGGGTAAACAACGAACGTCTTTACGGTACGGTCGCCCTGTTTGAGATCGACCCACTCGCTATGGCGCGGTGATTTGTTCAGCCGCTCTTTAGCCCAATCCTGGGCGAGGGAAGTGCCGGTGGTGAGCGCTGCGCAGAGCAGCCCGAGAACGAGGGCGCGAAGTTTCATGGAGTCAAAGAACGCGGTTAGGGGGATTCGGCAAGCGGCTCGGCCAGGGGTCACTCATTCAACGTTCCGATAAAGCGCCGCTTTCTTCTTCGTTCGTCATCCCGATCCGCCGCAGGACGGAGAGGGAACCCGCAATTGCAATCCTGGTTTCCTGCGAACTCGCCAGCTCCGATTGCCACGCTAACTCCCTCGTCGCGCCAGACGAGCTGGGATGACACCAGGAAAGAGAAGCGGCGGGGCGTGCTCAGATGCCGTTACGAGGGCATCTGGAACAGGATCTTGCCGCCGCGTTCGCCCTGCCCGGCACGGGTGACGGCGGCAGCGAAGTCGCCTAACGAGTAGGTGCGTTCGATCCTGCTTTGGAGCAAGCCGCGCTGGGCGAGCTGAAAGAGGTGCGCGAAGGTTTCGTTGCGCTCGGCCGCAGTGGCCTGCTCATACCACTTGTTTACCCAAAAGCCGGTGAAGCGGAGGTTTTTGAAAATCAGCAATCCGTTAGGCATGGTCACCGGCCGCAGGCTCATGGCGCCGATCGTGACGATGGTTGCTGCCGGCGCCACGATCTTGGCCATGCGCAGGGCGCTTTCACCGCCGACCTGGTTGATCCCGAGCCGGATGGGGGCTCCGGCGGTCGCTTCCGCGGCGGCGGCGCGCAGTTCGTCGTTATCGAGCAGGACGACGTCGCCGCCCGCGGCGCAGAGTGGGTCGATCAGCTCTTCTCGCCTCACGACATTCAAGGTGCGAAAGCCGAGTTCGCGGCAGATGGCGATGACCGCCTGGCCGACGCCGGAGTTGGCCGCGTTTTGCATGATCCAGTCGCCCTTTTTCAGGTCCACGAAATCGTGCAGAAGACGCCAGGCGGTGATCGGGTTGATCTTGAGCATGGCGGCCTGCTCCGGTGCAATGTCGTTAGGCACTGCGACCAGCTTTTCCGCTTTTACGACCGCTTTTTCGCGCCAGGTGCCGAGGTCGTGCGGCAGAATGACCTGGGCGCCCTTTTTCAGCTCGGTGACCGCGGCGCCGACCGCTTCGATCACGCCAGCGCCTTCGAATCCTGGAGTGGCCGGAAGCGGCGCGCGGATCGGGTATTTGCCCTCGATTTGATTCAGATCGGCCGGATTAATCGGCGCGGCGAGCAGGCGCACGAGCGCATCACCGGCCCCGATCGCCGGCAGCGGCTGCTCTTCCAGGCGCAAAACCTCCGCCGGTTTTCCGTGCGTCTGGTAGACAATGGCTTTAATACTCCGGCTCATTCCGATGGCTCAGCATCCTACAACGAACACCACCGCCGGCAATCTCCGATCCGGCGCGCGCGTCGCTCTGATCGGGATGGGCGCCAACGTCGTCCTGGCCACGGCCAAGATTCTGGCCGGCGCGCTCGGGCATTCCTATGTCCTGATCGCGGATGGGATCGAGTCGGCGCTCGATATCGCGGGCTCGGCCATCATCTGGGGCGGGTTGAAATTTGCCGCCCGGCCGCCGGATGAAACTCATCCCTACGGCCATGGCAAAGCGGAGCCGGTCGCGGCCATCATTGTGTCGTTAGGTGTGCTCGCGGCCGCAGTGGTGATCGCGGCCCGCAGCATGCACGAGATTTTCCAGCCTCACCATGCGCCGGAAGCGTTCACCCTCATCGTTCTGGTTGCGGTCGTGATCGTGAAGGAACTGCTCTTCCGCACCGTCGATCGGCTGGGGCGGAGCGCCGACAGCACAGCGATCCAAACCGATGCCTGGCATCACCGCACCGATGCGCTCACTTCGGTTGCGGCCTTCATCGGCATCTCGATCTCCCTCATCGGCGGGCCGCCCTGGCAGAGTGCGGATGCCTGGGCGGCGCTCTTTGCCTGTGTGCTGATCGGGGCGAATGGCTGGCGCCTCTTTTATCCGGCCCTGCATGAAGTGCTCGATACCGCGCCGCGAGGCGAGATTGTCGAGCAGGTGAAAGAGGCGGCGGTGAAAGTGCCGGGAGTGCTCGGGATCGATAAGTGTTTCGTGCGCAAGATGGGCCTGGAGTTCTATGTCGATCTCCATCTCGGCGTGGACGAAGGCATGTCGGTCCGAGACGGGCACGACCTGGCCCACGAGGTCAAAGACGCGATCAAGCATTCCAACCCGCGCATCGCCGATGTGCTGGTGCATATCGAGCCGGCCTAACGAGGATAAGGCACGAGATCAGACCTGCCCGGCGAGGGAGGGGAGATTGTCCGGGAAGTGACTTTGGAAGTGAGCCGGTGAGGCCGTTGCGGGTAACTCAAAATCTGATTCTTTCTTGCCAAAACCAAAGAAGGCGCGCTGGCGAATAATGTCCGCGACCTGAGGCGGAACCATCTCATCCCAGCTTTCGTCGCCGCTGGAGACCCGCTTCAGCACGTCGCGCGAGAAAGTCGGCAGGTAGCTCGGGTTAAAATCATCCAACTGCACAAAGCTGCCCCGGCCGACCAGATAGTCGTAGAGCGGTTGCAGGTCGGGCGCCACCTTTAGGCCGTGGAGGGTTTGTAACTCTTCCGACGCGTTCCTTCGCAAAGGGTAGACATAGATCTTGAGGTCATTCTTAAAAAGACGTCCGAAACTTTCCAGCGTGCCGCCGGGGAGCTGCGCATAGTGTTTCTCGTCGAAGAGCACGGAGACACTGGGCAGCCCAAGCACAATCCCAATCCGTTCCCTGGTCCGGGGCGGCGAGGTAGGCGGCCAGCCGATAGTATTCAAAATAGTCGGAGATTAGAACCGTGATGCCACGGGCCCCTAGCAGTTCGGCGCGAGCCAGGAAATCGCGTCGATCGACCTCGGTGCCTCCAGCGAGCAGATTCCGCATGGTCAACTCCATCAGGGGCAGGATGGGCTTCTCGGCCACTTTGGGAACGGCTTTGAATTTGGCCAAGGCGCACGCCAGCATGTCGACATTCACGTGGGTGGTCGGCCGGAAACTGCCGCGTTGGACCAGGACGGCTTTATGCCGCAGGACGTCGGACGGTTGCAGCACTTCGCGGTTGGCGCCAAACATGGCCGCGCCACTTAGCCCAAGCTGCACCAGTTTTAGCGCCATGATGCGGTTATCGACGTTGCGGAATTCGATCCCGCTAAATTCCAGCATATCGATCTCGATCCGACCAGTAGTGAGTTTATCGAGCAGCGACTCGATTAACTCCTCCGGCACGTGACTGAGGAAGAAGGCGCCATAGCAGAGATTTACCCCGACGATCCCGAGCGCTTCCTGTTGCAGGGAAGCTTCGGCATCGAGCATCCGCACGTGCATCACGATCTGGCTCGGCTGGTCGTTGGCCCGGCTTTGGAATTTGATCCCCATCCAGCCGTGGCACTCGTTGCCTCCGCGATAGCAATCGCCCCAGTGGTTCTGACCAGTTATCTACCAGACGGGGCTTTGCTTCGAGAGACTGCAGTTACCCGATCGGGCCAACGAGGCCTACACCTGCATCATTGACGAAGCACAAAAGCAGAAGCCTGGTTCGGCAAGTGCTTGGGAGGAGCTGGTGAAAATGGCCTCCTGGCGCGACCAGCAGCTTGTCTGGAAAAATGGAACCGACGCCCGCCTCCAGACCCTGCTGGGCGGCGCCGATCTGCCGCAACCGGGGGAGGACAAACTTACCGCAACACCGTGAGTTAATAACATGTACGAATTTGTCGAAGCGACCCTGCAACAACACCTGGAGCTGTGTGAGGAGACTTACTAAGTCCTGCTCGACGAAAATCGCCTCCTAAAGCAGACCACCAAGCTGCCCGGAGCGGATTTTCTTCGGGAAAAGCAGAGTCTCCTGCTCCGCTTCCAGGTTCGCATCAAGCTTTAAACGAAGCCGATCGGAGAGAGGTTCGCCACTTGCGCAAGACGATCGAGAAAGCGCAGCAAATCGTCCTCGAAGCCTTGCTCCTGGATCGCGAAAACGAGCAGCTCCTGTTGAAGTGCGCCCTGGGTCAGAAGGCCAAGGGGCCCGCGCAGGTCGCTTCTTCGGATCGGATCCGAAAGACGTACCGCAACGTGACCGAGCGCAAGGACTGAGCAGCGGCACGGTTAGCCGGCCGGGTCCGTTTCGCGAATAACCACTTCGAGCGCGCGGGCGAGGTTGGCGCGGGCGAGGGCGATCTGGCGGCCGAAGCGGAGTAGCCTAACGAGGCTAAGTGGATGGCGCAGGAGATAGCCGCTCAGTTTGCCGGCGGGAGTGACCTGCCGCGGGAGATCGAAAAGGACGGAAGGAGGAGCCGGGAAGGGGGCGGCGGCGGTGTCGCTGATCGCGCGGAGGGAGAGAAGCGGGATCTTTCGTTCGGCGCAGGCCTGGGCGATCCACTGCGTTTCCATGTCGACCGCGACAGCCTGATGCTGGCGGGCAAATCGTTCCCGCTCGGTCTGGCCTTCGATGATGCAGTCGGCGGTGGCCAGCGTCGCCATCCGACAAATGAGGAGGTCACGAGCTCGCTCGAGCAGCTCGGGATCGGAAAAGTTTTCCGCCAGGAGCAGCTCGCCCACGCGTAGGGAAGAGTCGATCCCGCCGGCGAAGCCGCTGCTGATGACGAAATTGAACCGGCCAGCGTCGAGGAACGGTCCGAGCCGGCGGCGGCAGGCTTCCGGACCGACGCCGGTGTGGAGAATGGCGACCTCGCCCTGGCGCTGGCGCAGGAGTTGGCGGAAGGCGCTGCTCTCGCTCGGCAGGGCGAAGGTGACCGCGATCATGGCTCGTCAGGCGGAACTGGCGGTGAGGAGGCTCGTCCCTCCGGCTCCAGTTTCTGCGACGGAAGGACGGCGCAGCAGGTGCATCAGCGCGGCGGCGTCGTGAGGATGACCTCGAGATGGATGGGCTCGTTAGGCGAAGCCGCCGCGCCCCGTGCGCTGGTGACCGGCGCGCCCAGGGTGGTGAGGCTTTGCCGGAAGCTGGCTTCGGCTGCGGCCGGGACGAGGACGAGGATTTTCAGCCCAGTTTCACCCGGCAGATCCTTGGTCGCCGAGCCGCCGGCGTTGCTGGCGGCGGCGATGACGGCCTGCGCCACTTGCTCCTGTTTCTCGGCCGGAACGGGAATCGTGATCGGCTCCAGGCCTAGGGTGGGCGGGGTAAAAGCGGCGGCGGCCGATTTCTCGAGCGAGCTCTGGAGCTGATGCCGGAGTGCGTCCTGCCGCGCCTTTTGCACTTCGGCCGAGGGTTGCTGCGAGCGAAAGATGTAGAAAAGGCCGAGGCCGACGTTCATGACGATGAGGAGGACAAAGGCGGCAGCCAACTGTCTCCCGCGCGAACCGGCCCGGGTGGTGGCGGCGGTTTCACCGGCCGGACGCTCGAGCCCGCGATGAATCTGGCGGGCGGCGACGAACTGTTTCTGCAGTTCGGGATCGGCGATCAAGGCCCGCTCAAGCCGCTCCCGCTCCGGTTCGGACAGTTTCCCTTCGAGATAATCGAAAAATTTTTCGGGCGTCATATGGTGCCGCGGGGGAGGCGGATGGCAAAGTAAGCGCCCGCCATCCAGAGTCCAGCCGGGCTCGGCTGGTTGAGAATTCATGCGTTGCACTTAGAATAGGCGGTTCGTGGCCGAGGACGAAGCGAACGACGTTCAACCCCGCCGCAGAAGAAGCTGGATTCGCTGGGTCTTGATCGGACTCGCCGCCCTCGTTCTTTTGCTCGTGGTTTTCCATGGGCCGATCTTGCGATCGGTCGTGCATGTCGTTGCCGTGAAGGTGGCAGCCGGACAGAATCTAAAGCTCGATTTCCGGCTCGAGGGTGATCCGCTCGACCAACTGACCCTGCGCAATGTCCATGCCAGCCCGACCGGCCCAACGGCGGTGCGGGCGCTCGATGCCGGCCAGGTGACGGTGGATTACAGTATCCCCGATCTGCTTTTGCACGGCATGTCGGATGCGCTCAAGAACGTGGAAGTGCACGATGTCACGGCGGTGATCGATTCCACGAAAGCGCCCGTGCCGACGCCCACCCCGAGCCCGGCGGTTGACCAAAAAGTGAGTCTGCCGGCCTATTTTCCCGACCGTCTGGTGGCGACAAATGTCAACCTAACGATCAAAAAACAGCCTCAGGACATGGTGATCAAGAACCTGAACATCGGGTTGTATCCGAAGGAGGAAGGGGCTTTGCGGATCGACAAAGTGCAGATCCCAGGGGTGAACACCTGGACGAACCTGACCGCCACCACCACCTACACCAACAAGGATCTCTACCTCCATAACCTGACCCTGGATGAGAATAACAAGTTTGAGACGGTCAACATCGACGCCTCCAAGGTGGGAGAGGGCAAGCTGGGGGTCCACTTCAAAGGCACGCTCGGCGGCGGCCGAGTCGAGAGCACGATCGATCTTTCGACCAAGACCGAGGGCTATCAGGCGAAGACAAATGTGCACGCGCGCGGCATCTCGTTAGGCAAGCTCGGGCAGTTGATCGGCAAGTCGCCCGGTGAATTTTCGGGCGACGTGCAAAACGCCGATATTGATCTGCAGGGTTCCCTGGACGAACCGGCAAGCTGGAATGGCACGATCAAGACCAACATCAAGAATCTGCGCCAGGGGAAATTTGCCCTCGACGAGATAAAGCTGGATGCGACCGCGGCCAACGGCACCGCCACCATCAAGGAAGCGCGGATCGATGCGGGCAATAACCATGTGCAACTGCGTGGTTCGCTTGAGCTGCCGAAAACAAACGATGGTTTTGGGCGCACGCCGGGCAATCTGCAATTCAACATCGATGCGCCCGACCTGAAAACGTTAAGCAGCTTTCTCACTCCGCCTGCCACTGGCACGCTGCAGGCCAGCGGCAACCTGAAGATCGAAAACTCGACCGTCCACCTGGAGGCCAGGGCGGAAGGCCATCAGATCGGTTTCGGCGAGCTCGCCATCGGACAGCTGAACACGACGATCACGGCGGCGAAGAAGATGCCGCCGCCTAACGATAATGGGACTGAGAAAAAGGGAGGGGAGGAGCCGGCGCCGCCCTTTTACGCCGGGCTAACCTCTAGGATCGAGGCCGGGCTGAGTAACGTGCACTATGGCGATTACGTCGTCAGCCAGGTGCAGACGGTGGTCCAGAGCGCTGGGCCCAAGGTGATGCTGGAGCCGTTGCAGGCGACCCAGAACAACGATGTCCTGCAGGTCCGCGGCACTTTCCAACTGCCGCCCCCGAACGAGAAACTGGTCAATCAACCGGCCGATCTGCACTTTTCCTGGAAGGCGCCGGAGTTAGGCGATTACTGGCGGAGCGATGCACCGAGCAAGGTCACCGGCGAAATGCAGGCCAGTGGCAGCGTGCGGGTGCGCGGTGGAGTGGCGGCGGGCGCAGTCACTCTCAGCGGCCAGGAGATCGCAGCGCAGAAGCTCCTGGTGAAAAAGCTGAGCGCGCAGCTCGCGATCGATAATAACACGGCCTACCTCAACGACCTGACTGCGACTCTTAATGAGCAAGACTACATAAACGCGCACGGCTCGGCCAAGTTGGCCCAGCCCTATCCCTACACCGGGGCCGTGACTGCTCACTTGGCCGATCTCTCCACCTTCGAGCCGCTCCTTTCTACCCCGGAAAAGAAGACACAGCTCGCGGGCACGCTCATGCTGAATTGGAATGGCCAGGGAGAGCTAAAGACCTTCCAGAACAGCGGCGATCTGAAGCTCGATCTGGAAAATGGCCGCTACGCCGAACTGGACCATCTGCAGGCCCGGGTGGAGGCGCATTACACTCCGCAGGAATTGAAGGTGCCGATCGTCTTTCTGGGCAGCGATAAACTCAGTTTTGAAGCCATCCTGGAAGCCAAAGGATCAACGCTCGAAGTGAGCAAGGTGGAGATCGACCAAGGAACGGCGAAGTATGCCAGCGCCTATGCCTCGATTCCCTTTGTCTGGAGTCATCTCGGGACGAAGGAGAAGATCTTTCCGCCTAACGGAAAGGTGGCGATCAATTTCCAATCGGAAAATCTCGATCTGGCCAAGCTCTTCCAGGATCTGGGCAAGGAGCCGCCGGTGGCCGGCCAGCTCAGCCTAAAACTCGATGCAAAGGGACCGCTCGATCAGCTCGTGGCCAACCTCGATCTGCAATTGCAAAGCCTGCGCGCAGACGCGGTCAAGCAACTGGAGCCGGCCACGATCAACCTCGGCATGCACCTGCAGAATAACGAACTGCGGGTGGAAGGAAAAGTGCAGCAGCCCCGCATTCAGCCGGTCCAGCTGCAGGCCCATCTCCCGCTCAATGTGGCCCGGTTGATAGCGCAGAAGAAGCTGGACGAGCAGACCCCAATCAACGCCCAGGTCCGGATGCCGCGCAGCTCGATTAATTTCGTTAGGCAGTTCGTTCCCGCCCTGCAGCAGCTCGATGGCAGCGTGGCCCTGGATGCTGATATCGGCGGCACCATCGCGCATCCGGTTTTCCGCGGTTCGGCTGATATGAACGTGAACGTGGCCCGGTTTGAGAACTCGACTCTGCCAGCCCTGACAAACTTCAAGGCGCTGCTCAATTTCCGCGAGAACCGGCTAAGCTTCGATCGCTTCGGAGGCGACCTGGCAGGCGGGCCTTTCACTCTCAGCGGCGCCATCGATTTGCCGAAATTGACCGAGCCGAAATTCGATCTGCACCTGAAGGCGAACAGCGTGCTGGTGGCGCGAAATGACGACCTGACCGTCCGGATCGATGCCGACATCAAAGTGGAAGGGCCACTCAATAGCGCGAGCGTGACGGGCGAGGTCGCGACCACCAACAGCCGCTTTCTCAAGAACATCGACATCATCCCGATCGGCTTGCCCGGCCGTCCGGCGCCGCTCCCGGAGCCGCCCTCGGCTGCGCCCTCGCTCTCCTTCCCGAATCCGCCGTTGCGCGATTGGAAATTCGACGTCTCGATCAAGAGCAAAGATCCATTTTTGATCCGAGGTAACCTCGCGGCCGGCGCCGCCATCGTGGATATGAAAATGGCCGGGACGGGATTGCATCCGCAGTTACAGGGTCAGGTCCGGTTGGAAAACTTCCAGGCCACTCTGCCCTTCAGCACGCTGACGATCAATCTCGGGTTCCTCTACTTCGATCCGGACGATCCGCTGAACCCGCGGATCGAGCTGCAGGGCGAATCTCTCATCCGCGATTACACCATCCACGTTTACATTTACGGCACGGCGAATAAGCCGCAGGCGGTCTTCAGCAGCGAGCCGCCCCTGCCGCAGGAGGAGATTATCTCCCTCCTTGCCACCGGCACGACCCGGGAAGAGCTGACCGGCGGCGGCAACGTCCTGGCCAGCCGCGCTCTCCTGCTCCTGGGGAAGGAACTCTATCGCAAGATTTTCAAGAAGGGCGGGGACGAAGAGCCGAAGACCGATTCGTTATTCAACCGGCTGAGCGTGGAGTTCAGCGGCGCGGATCCGCGCACCGGCGAACAAACCGCCACGGCCAAATATAAGGTGAGCGACCATATCGTTCTGATCGGAGACCTGGGCGTGGCCGGCGGTTTCCGTGGGCTGGTCAAGTATCTCATTCGTTTTCGTTAGGCAAAATGAAGAGGCGCGACAAACGAGCAAGACAGACGACCGGGCGCAGATCCGGCCTGCTCTTTTTCCTTCTCTTCAGCGCCCTAACGAGTGCAGCTCTGGGCCAGAACGCGGTCAAGCTGCCGGAGCAGGAGCAGCGGGAAAAGGAAAAGAAGGCGGCTTCCAAGACCCAGGAGAAAGTGGCGCAGCAGGCCAACCTCGAGATACGCGGCAACACCTCGTTTACCGAGAAGGAACTTCGCTCCGAACTGAAGGAGCAGCTGACCACGATCGAGCAATACGGGCTCAGCGCGGCCCGGGCCGATGACGCGGCCTTCTTCCTCGAGCTCTTCTATAAGAAACACGGCTACGCCAAAGTGAATGTGAGTTACACGATCGACTCGGGCTCGCGCTTCCGGCTCGATGTCCAGGAAGGGCCGCTGGTCCGGGTCGGGCAGATTCGATTCGTCGACAACCGGCAGGTGCCGACCGACAAACTCTTCGACTACGCCGTCAGCCCGACGCAGCGCCGGGTCTCAAAGGTGGAAGCATCTTTGCCGTATGTCCCAGGCGATCTTAACGAAGGGAGCGATCTGGTGCAGCGCTTCTATGTCTCGGAAGGCTACGTCAACTGCACGGTCGAACCGCCGGTAGCCTCTTACGTGCGGCCCGACCTGGTCAATGTCGCCATCGTTATTCACGAAGGCCAGAAATTCTTCTTTGGCAACGTCTACTTCGTTGGCCCCACCATTTACGGCGGGGAAGCGCTCAAGGGTCAGATCCTCGACCTTCTCCGGCAACCTTTCACCGAGGCGCGTCTGGCCGATATCCCGCGGCGCCTCCAGTCTTACTTTAAGACTCGCGGTTACTACGCGGTGAAAGTCGACGCCATCGCCGATCCGACTCTGGCAGTAAACGCGCATGTGCCGGTGCGAATCACCGTCGAGCCCGGACCGGTTTATTACTTCGATGGGATCACCGTCCAAGGGACGAAGCAGTTACGCCCGAGTTACCTGGTAAACCGTTTCAAGAAGCTGCGCGGCCGACCTTATAGCCCGGAGACCCTGGATAAAAAATTCCGCGAGCTGATGCGGACCAGTCTTTTCAACATCCTGAAAATCAATCCGACCCCAGTCGACGGGAATCTGCTCCATCTCAACATCAACGTGGAGGAAGCCAAGCCGCAGGAGTTTGGCTTTTCACTCGGCTACGGTTCCTACGAAGGAGCGATCGTCGGCGCCTCCTACGCCAATCGCGATCTTTTCGGGTTTGGCCGGCCGATTACGACTTCGGTCGAGTACACTCAGCGCAGCTATAAGGGCGATATCCTTTTCGAAGATCCATATCTCTTCAATACCGGCTTTGGACTGACGGCGCGCCTGTCCGCGATCAGTTTCGATTACGACGGTTACTCCAAGTTTGAGCTTGGCGGGCGTCTGACCTTGAGCCGGAAATTGACCGAGGCCTACTCCATCGGACTGGTCTATGGTGCGCGACACGTCTCAATCGATCGGCCCGCGGGAGGGGTAAAGCCGCAATTCCTCGGGGACACTTCCTATTTCATTAGCTCGATCGGTTTCACTCAGACGCTCGACCTGCGTAAGAACCCGCTGGTCGCGCCGCGCGGTTTTGTCTTTGATAACACGGTGGACCTGGCCACGAGCGCGATTGGGAGCGACATCGATCTCCTGCGCGCGACCGGGCGGGCGAGTTACTATCTCTCCTTCGCGCCGGACCAGCCACAGTTAGTCGGTGAGGATCTGCGGAAATCGGCGCTGCAGAAATGGTTTGAACGCAGCCTGCTGGCTTTTGGGGCGCGCGCCGGAATCGTTTATCCGCTCGACACCGCAGGGGTGAACCCGGCTTACGCGATCCCGATCGATGAACGCTTCTTTACTGGTGGCAGCACGACGGTACGGAGTTTTGATGAGCGGGATCTGGGCCCGCACGATCCGCGGGGTAATCCGGTTGGCGGCGAGTTCTACAGTATTTTCAATGTCGAGTACACTTTCCCCATCTACGGGGAGTTGTTAGGCGCGGTCTTCGTCGACGCGGGTAATCTGCTGCCCGACGCGCGCGATCCGGGGTTGAACGATATGCGCTACGGCATCGGCGGGGGCTTGCGCTACAATCTGCCCATCGGACCGGTGCGTCTTGATTACGGAGTGAACCCCAACCCGCGCGAGAACGAGGCCTTCGGCGCGTTCCACTTCAGCTTCGGCTTCGCTTTTTAGCCGACCGACGCGCCGGGCGCAATCTCGGCCGCGGCCAGGGTGGTTTCCGGCTCGGCCTCATCAGGCTCCGGCGGAGTAATGCCCGGCCCGCGCAAAGTGACGGCGCGCGCAACCGCTTGGCGCAGGGTCATGGCGTTGACTGGTTTCCCAAGCACGACATCGATGATGGGTGAATCCGGTTTTGAAATGCCGCTTTCGGCAAAGCCGGTGAGGAGGATGACCGGAACGTTATCGCGAATTTCGCGCAGGGCTGCGGCGAGCTGTTCGCCGCTCATCCCGGGCATGGCTTTATCTGTAATGACGAGATCGAATGCCTGCTCCCGGAAAAGCTCGATCGCGGTATTGGCATCGGCGGCGCAGGCCACGGTGTGGCAATCGGTGGTCAGGTATTCGGCCAGGATTTCGCCCATGACCGGTTGATCGTCGACCACCAGGATGTTCAGGGCATCGTTAGGCAAAGGCGCGGCCTTTATTTCCGCCTGAGCCGGAGCGGCCGCGCGGGGAAGGCAGACGAGGAAACGGGTGCCGACATTCTCTTCGCTCTCGATCTCGAGCGTGCCTTCGTGGCGCTGGATGATCCCGTAGATGATGGCGAGCCCGAGGCCGGAGCCGCGATCGCCTTTGGTGGTGAAGAACGGCTCCAGACAACGGTCTCGCACCGCTGCACTCATCCCCTGGCCGGTGTCCTGGATATCCAGCAGGACGTTATCCTTATCCTCGGACGAACGGATGGTGAGGGTGCCGCCTTTGGGCATGGCGTCGACTGCGTTAAAGATCATGTTGGTGAGCAATTCGCGGATCTCGCCCGAATCGGCCATGATGTAGGACTCTCCCTCGAGGTCGGGCCGGACTTCGATTGTGATACCCTTGGCCCGCGCTTCTTCCCGCCATTTCGGCGCAGTCAGTTCGATCGCCTGGTGGATGAGGCGATTCAGGCTCACGCTCTGCCGCAGATCGCCCGCCGCGCTGGGACGCTGAAAACGGGAAAGCCGGTCGACCATTTCCGCCCCATCGCGTGCCGCGGTGAGAACGTGTTGCAGATAACGTGCTTTCTTCGAGTTCTCATCCCAGTGTCCGCACTCCTGCAGGAGGAGCTCGCCGTAGCCCATGACGAGGGAGAGGACGTTATTAAAATCGTGGGCGATGCCGGTCGCCATCATGCCGAGCGCGCGCAGTCGTTCCTGTTGCACGACCTGCTGCTGGCTGCGGCGGAGTTTGTCGAGGGTTGATTGCAGGAGCTCCGTCCGCTCGTGCACCTGCTCATCGAGCATCTTTTTGCGGTTCTCCAGCTTGCGCTGCAGGAAACGCATCTGCAGCGCGTTCTTGATCCGCAGCGTCACCTCGGTGTTGTCGTACGGTTTGAAGACGAAATCGGCCGCCCCACTGGAGAGCGCGCGGTGTTTGGCCTTGGAGGTGGTATCGGCGGTAAGGACGATGATCGGCACCGGCACCCGCGGGTCCTGCAAAGTGGCAAAGGAGGACAAGACCTCGTAGCCGCTCAAGTGCGGCATGTGCAGGTCGAGCAGGACGAGGTCGGGTTGATCGTCGACGAACATCGGGATGGCGTGGCGCGAATCGGTCGTCATCGAGACGTTGAGGTAGCCGGCACGCTCCAGGATTTTCTCGAGGAGACGAACGTTTGGCAACTCATCGTCGATGATGAGGATCTTGGCCTGGAGAGTGAGATCGGAAGACATAAAGGCGGGTCTGAGTTGGCTGAGGGAGCAACTTCTGTGCAAAGGCGCGAGGAAAGCAGCTCTTGGCGAATTTTTGTTTGTCCTGGCCGGAGTGCGGCGGCGGTTCGGCCAAGGCCGTTCACCACTCCGTTCGGTTGGGCTGACTTCGACGCGAGCAGCGCCTGGTTTTGCGCTCAACGAGATCAGCGCGAGGGAACGAGTTGGTTTTCCCCCCAACCTTGCCAGAGGGGAAGGACGATTTATATTCAAAGCCCGGGCCGAAGAGCCGGGACCGCGCCCTCACCGGCCTGGTCGCTCTTTCACCACGGAAATCAATCAACCAAGACATCGCTATGGAAACAACACTCGAAGCTCCGCAATCATCATCCGCCGCTGCCCAGACGGATTTTCTGCCCTTGGAGGGGACCGACTACGTCGAATTTTACGTCGGCAACGCCAAGCAAGCGGCCCACTTTTACAAGACCGCTTTCGGCTTTCAAAGCCTGGCCTACGCCGGCCCCGAAACCGGCCAGAAAGACCGCGTCAGTTACGCCATTCGGCAGAACAAACTCACCTTTCTCCTGACCACGCCGCTGCGCTCGGAAGGTCCGGTCGCGGAGCATGTGCAGAAACACGGCGACGGAGTGAAATTCCTCGCCCTGCGCGTGGGCGACGCCACTTCCGCCTGGGAGGAAACGACCAAGCGCGGCGGGAAGAGTTTCATGGAACCGAAGAAGCTGACCGACGACCAGGGCGAAGTGGTCATGAGCGGCATCCACACCTACGGCGAGACGGTTCATCTCTTTGTCGAGCGCAAGAATTACCATGGCGCCTTCATGCCCGGCTTCCGCAAATGGGAGACGGTCTACAACCCGCCCGACGCCGGCCTGCAATATGTCGATCATTGCGTCGGCAACGTCGGCTGGAACCAGATGAACCCATGGGTCAAGTTCTATGAGGAGGTGATGGGCTTCCGCAACATCCTCAGCTTCGACGACAAGGATATCTCGACCGAATACTCCGCCCTCATGAGCAAGGTCATGAGTAATGGCAACGGCTTCGTCAAGTTTCCCATCAACGAACCGGCCGAAGGCAAGAAGAAGTCCCAGGTCGAAGAGTATCTCGATTTCTATAACGGCGAAGGCGTTCAACACGTCGCCATCGCGACCAAGGACATCGTTACGACGGTGACCGATCTGCAATCGCGCGGAGTCGAATTCCTGAATATTCCGACCACTTACTACGATACCGTGCTCGACCGGGTCGGCCACATCGATGAGGACCTGGAACCGCTCAAGCGCCTCGGCATTTTGGTCGATCGCGATAACGAGGGTTATCTCCTGCAGATCTTCACCAAACCGGTGGAAGACCGGCCGACCTTGTTCTTCGAGATCATTCAGCGCAAAGGCGCGCAGAGCTTTGGCAAGGGGAACTTCAAGGCTCTCTTCGAAGCGCTGGAAAAAGAGCAGGACGCCCGGGGCAACCTCTAACTCAAATCGGAGACTAACGAATGCCGCAATATCAGTCACTCGGAGAAATCCCCCGCAAGCACCACATCTGGTTTCATCGCAACGGGTCGTCCAATGGCGGCTTCAAGGGTGAAGGCATCGCCTACGAGCATGTCATTACGACCGAGGGCTTTAATGAAGCCTACTCGATCATGTACCACATCCGTCCTCCCACCCGGGTGCGCAGCGTCGAGTTGCTCAAATGCGAGGAACTAAAAAAAGCCGTCGATAGTCCGCTCCGGCATCATCATCTCAAGACGGCTGATATCCCGCGCCGCGGCGATGTTTACACCGGTCGTATCCCGATGCTATTCAATCAGGACATCGTGGCCTACCGCTGCAAGCCGGAGAAGAACTTCGGGCAGTTTGAGTTTTATAAGAACGGCGGCGCCGACGAGATTATCTTCGTCTTCAAAGGCAAAGGCGTGCTCGAAAGCCAATTCGGCAAACTGCCGTACAAGCCGGAAGACTACATCGTCGTCCCGCGCGGCATCACTTATCGGCTGGTGCCGGACGATCCCAAGGAAGATGATTACCTTATCCTCGAATCGACCGGACCGGTCCGCATCCCGCGGCGCTATCTCAACCACGACGGCCAGATTCGGATGGGCTCACCCTACTCGGAGCGCGATTTCCACGGGCCGACTGAACTCATTACCATCGATAGCGATCAGGACGTCGAGATCCTGGTCAAGGATGGCCCGCGCCTAACGAAGGTAGTCAATGCTCATCATCCTTTCGATGTTCTGGGCTGGGATGGCTATGTCTATCCTTATACTTTCAATGCGGCCGACTTTGAGCCGATTACCGGCACCGTGCATCAGCCGCCGCCGATCCACCAGACCTTTGAAATTCGGGGTTACGTGGTTTGCACGTTCGCTCCGCGCCTGCTCGATACCCATCCGGAAGCGGTTAAGATTCCCTGGGTGCACGACAACGTGGAAGCCGATGAGGTGCTCTTCTACGTGCGGGGCAATTTCGGTTCCCGTCGCGGCATCGAAGCCGGCTCCATTACCCTGCATCCGCGCGGTATCCCGCACGGGCCGCATCCGGGCACGATCATGGCGAGCAAAGATGCAGAGCGCACGGAAGAGCTGGCGGTCATGTTCGATACCGAGCACACCCTTGAGCTGACCGAACAGGCCGTAAACCTGGACGACCCGCAGTACCCGCTCAGCTGGTTGGACTAGCCTGAAGGCGAAAAGCTGGGCCCGGTTAAAAGGCGCGTCTGCCATTGTCCGAACGGGCGCGGCCAGCTAGACTCAACTCGTGCAGAATCACGAGTTTGAGGTTTCCGAGCGTCTAACGAGACAACCAAACCGGCTTCCGGCCGAGCGGGTCGAGGAGATGGAGCGGGTCTTTGCCGGATTGCTCGACGCCATCGGCGAGGACCGGGACCGGCAGGGTCTTGCCAAGACGCCGGGCCGCGCCGCCCGCTCCTTTGAGTTTCTCACCCAGGGCTATCGCCAAACGGTCGAGGAAGTGGTCAACGACGCCATCTTCGATTCCGACGCGAGCGAGATCGTGATGGTAAAGGACATTGAGCTCTACTCGATGTGCGAGCATCATCTTCTCCCTTTCATCGGCAAGGCACACGTAGCCTATATCCCCAATGGCAAGGTGATTGGCCTCTCCAAAGTGGCGCGGATCGTGGACGTGTTTGCCCGGCGCCTGCAAATCCAGGAGCAGCTCACCACTCAGGTGGCGGAGGCGCTGATGGAAATCCTGCACCCGTTAGGCGTGGCGGTCGTGATCGAGGCCAAGCATTTGTGCATGATGATGCGCGGGGTGGAGAAGCAGAACTCGGTCATGAAAACTTCCTGCCTGCGCGGCAGCTTCAAGGAAGATCCGCGCACTCGCGGCGAGTTTCTCGCTCTCCTGGGCCAATGATCCCGCCATGCTGCTGACCGTCAGCAAGCGCCTCGAATTTTCGGCCTCGCGCCGGCTTTATTCTCCGGCCCGGTCGGAAGCGGAAAACCTCGCCACTTTCGGGGCCGAGAGCGCGGCGCGTTACGGCACCGGCCGCAATTACGTCGTCTTTTTTGTCTTCGCTGGTGAAGTCAACGCCGCCAACGGCATGCTGGTCAACATCAGCGAAATCAAAGCCCGGGTGGAAGAGGTCCTGCACGCGCGCTTCGATCACAAATTCCTGAACGAGGATCACCCCGCCTTTCGCGAACGCCCGCCGACCACAGAGAACCTCGCGCGGCAGCTCTTTGCCGAAATCGCCCCACTTTTTGCCGACCTCGAGGCCAGGCTAGTCGCTTGTCATCTGGTCGAAGCGCCGGAGCGGAGCGCGACTTGTTACGGCGAGGGGATCTGCGAAGCGAATTACTGGCTCGACTTTTCCGCCGCCCGCCAGACCATGTCGCCGCATTTGGATGCGGCGGAAAACGAGCAGCTCTTCGGGATCGCGGCGTCACCGTTAGGACACGGCCACCATTATCGCGCCCGCCTGACCTTTCCCGAAGAATCGCCTAACGAGGAGAGATCGGCTCTCGGTCTGGCCCGTTGCCTCGAGTCGCTCCGGAGCGAGCTCGACCACAAGAACCTCAACCTCCAGGTCCCCGGCCTGGCCGATTGCCCCAAGACCACCGAAAGCCTGGCCCACTATCTTTTTGAGCGGGTGGCGAAGGATTTTCCGATCGCGCGCGTGCGCCTGCACGAACGGGAGGATTTCTTCGCCGAATACTGGCGCGGCGGAGAATATTATCTCGGGATGCAGCGCCCGTTCAGTGCCGCTCACCGCCTGCATGCGCCCAGCCTCTCGGCGGCGGAGAACAGTGCGCTCTATGGGAAATGCAACAACCCGCGCGGGCATGGTCATCGTTACCTGACCGAGGCCACCATCGGGGGCAGATACGACGAGCGCAGCGGCACGCTCTACGATTTCGTCGCTTTCCAGAGCGGGATCGACAAAGCGCTCGCCCCCTGGCAGGACAAACATCTTGATCTGGAGACGGAAGAGTTTCGCGACCTCCCTTCAACCGGGGAAAACATCGTGGGCGCGCTCTGGCCCAAGGTGGATCGGCAGCTCGACGATCGTCTGACCCGTCTCCGGCTCTGGGAGACGCCTAACAATCGCTTTACTCTTCGCCGCTAGATTTTCCAGGCGTCAGCGGGCTGCCGTCGCCGGCTCATGTGCGTTAGGAGTTTTCTTTCCCGCCAGATCCGAGAGCACTCCGGCCGCGATCTCGAAGGAGCGGAGGCGGGCCGAGTGGTCGTAGATCTGCGCGGTGGCGATGATTTCGTCGGCCCCGGTTTTTGCCACCATTTCCTCCAGCCGTTGCCGCACCGTTTCGGGTCCGCCGACCGCAGCATAACGAGTCCGCTGGCGCACCGCCGCCTGCTCCATCGGCGACCATTGCCCTTCCATGCTCTCGACCGGCGGCGGCAGTTTCCCCGGCCGGCCGCGCACCATGCTGAGGAACTGGAGCTGCGAGGAGGTGAAGAGTCGCTCCGCCTCCGCATCGGAATCGGCCGCAAAAACGCCCGCGCCGACGATGGCGTGCGGCTGGCCGAGCGCGGCGGAAGGTTTGAAATATCGCCGGTAAAGAGAGAGCGCGACCTCGAGGTATTCCGGCGCGAAATGGGAGGCGAAGGCGAAAGGCAGCCCGAGCTCGGCCGCCAGCCGGGCGCTGAAATCGCTCGAGCCTAACAAGTAAAGGGGCACCTGAGCACCCGCGCCCGGCACCGCCTGCAGCGCCTGGTCGGGCGTGGCCGGCTCAAAGTAATGCTGCAGCTCGAGCACATCCTCGGGGAAGCTGTCGCCGCTGCTGCCCAGGTTGCGGCGCAGGGCGCGGGCGGTCAGCTGATCGCTTCCCGGCGCGCGCCCCAGCCCGAGATCGATCCGGCCGGGAAAGAGGGCATCGAGGGTGCCAAACTGCTCCGCGATGACCAGCGGGGCGTGGTTCGGCAGCATGATCCCGCCCGCGCCGACCCGGATGGTTTTGGTCCCGCCGGCGACGTGGGCGATGACGATGGAAGTGGCCGCGCTGGCGATCCCGGCCAGGTTGTGATGTTCGGCCAGCCAATAGCGGTGGTAACCCCAGGCCTCGGCGTGCTGGGCGAGGTCGAGGGTGTTGCGAAAGGCGAGCGCGGCGTCGCCGCCCTGGATGATCGGGGAAAGGTCGAGCAGAGAAAAGTATTTCATTGAGCCAGCTAAGATACCGCGGCGTCCGGGTGCGTCATCCCATTCATCGCACTGGATCGCTCCCGCGGCCGCGGCGGGCGTGGTATGTTTCGCGATGGAATACACCCGACTCGGAAACTCCGGCCTCAAAGTCTCCCGCCTCTGCCTCGGCTGCATGACTTACGGCGTGCCGGAGCGTGGCAATCACCCTTGGAGCCTGAACGAAGAGCAAAGCCGTCCTTTCATCGCCCGCGCCCTTGAGCTGGGGATTAATTTTTTCGATACCGCCAACGCCTACTCCGATGGCACAAGTGAGGAAATCGTCGGCCGTCTCCTGCGCGAGATGGGCCAGCGCGACGAGTTGGTGGTGGCGACGAAATGCTATTTCTCCTGGCGCGATCGGCCGAACACCGGCGGTCTCTCGCGCAAAGCGATTTTCAAGGCAATCGACGACAGCCTGCGCCGGCTCGGGATGGATTATGTCGATCTTTACCAGATTCACCGCTGGGACGACGAAACTCCGATCGAGGAAACGCTCGAGGCCTTGCACGATGTGGTGAAAGCGGGCAAAGCGCGCTACATCGGCGGCTCTTCCATGTGGGCCTGGCAATTTTGCCACTCGCTTCATCTGGCCGAGCGTCACGGTTGGACGCGTTTTGTCTCGATGCAGCCGCATTACAACCTGCTCTACCGCGAAGAAGAGCGCGAGATGCTCCCGCTCTGCCAGGCGGAAGGAATCGGCGTCATCCCCTGGAGCCCGCTGGCGCGCGGACGGCTGGCCCGGCCCTGGGGCGACCCAGGTGGCGGCCGTGCCGAGCAGGATGAATATGGCAAGCAGCTTTACCGCGATGTGGCCGAGGCCGACCGCACGGTGGTCGACGGGGTGAACCGAATGGCGGAAGCGAAAGGCATTCCGCCAGCGCAGCTCTCTTTTGCCTGGCTGTTAGGCAAAAGCGCTGTGACCGCACCGATCGTGGGAGCTTCGAAGCCACACCATCTCGATGATGCCGTGGCCGCGCTCCAGGTGCGGCTTTCCGCCGATGAAATCGCCACGCTGGAGGAACCTTACGTGCCGCACCCGGTGCTCGGGTTTTCCTAAGGGGCTGGCGGCGAACCAGCGTGCGGAGGCACGGCCCCCACCACAATTAGCGCTTTCCGCGCCTCCACCGCTCCCGTAACTTTCCCGCATGCAATCGTTCTATCTCATCGGCGTGGCGGTGCTGGCGGTCTTTGCGCTCGTTCTCGCCGTCGTCCTCTTCAATTTCTTCGGGCTCTGGCTCCGCGCCCGCATCGCCAATGCGCCGGTCGGCATCGGCAAAATGGTCGGGATGCGTCTGCGCAAAGTGCCGGTCGGTCTCATCGTTGATAACCGCATCACCGCGGTGAAAGCAGGCATCGATGTCCCGAGCGATCCGCTGGAAGCGCATTACCTAGCCGGAGGAGATGTTTCCCATGTCATCCTTGCTCTCATCGCAGCCGACAAGGCCGGAATCTCGCTCGATTTCAACCGCGCCTGCGCCATCGATCTCGCGACCAAAGGCACCGGCAAAACTGTGCTCGAGGCGGTGCGCACCAGCATCAATCCCAAGATCATCGACGTGCCGAGCGCGGCCATGGGTCGCACCACAATCGATGGCGTGGCCAAGGATGGGATCGGGGTGAAAGTGAAAGCCCGAGTCACCGTCCGCTCGCATCTCGACCGCTTCGTCGGCGGGGCGACGGAGGAGACGATCATCGCGCGGGTGGGCGAGGGGATTGTGACCTCGATCGGCTCGGCCGACACCTACAAGGACGTGCTGGAAAATCCCGACCGGATTTCCAAGCTGGTCCTGCAGAAAGGGCTCGATAGCGGAACGGCCTTTGAGATTCTCTCGATCGATATCGCCGATGTCGATATCGGCGACAACATCGGGGCCAAGCTGCAGACCGAGCAGGCCGATGCCGATAAACGAGTCGCGCAGGCCAAAGCCGAAGTGCGCCGGGCCGCGGCGGTCGCGGTCGAACAGGAAATGCGGGCCAAGACCCAGGAGATGCGGGCCAAGGTGGTGGAAGCTGAATCTCTCGTCCCTCAGGCCATGGCCGATGCCTTCCGCTCCGGCAACCTGGGCATCATGGATTATGTGCGGATGAAAAACGTGCAGGCCGATACCACCATGCGCGAATCGATCGGCGCGACGGAGAAACCGGGGGCGGAAGGGACGAACGGTTAGACCGGAGATGGGGAACGAGCGAGTGAAAGCAACCGGGTCAATTCATCCGCCTAGGTGAGGTGAGATAGGCCGCGATGAACGACACCATCATCTTCTTCGTGCTGGCCGGCCTGGCGCTCGTTTTCAAGCTGCTCACGGCCGCGGCTAACCGCGGGACTGGCAAGCCGGAAGATGCTTCGCCTAACGAGCAAAGGCCGGCACCGCGCCCGGCCTCGCCCTCGCCCCGGAGCGAGGAAGAACGGGTGCGCAAATTTCTCGAGGCGCTGGGCGCGCCAGCCGGCACCCCGCCGCCGCCTCCCGTCCGCCCGCGCTCCGTCGTCCCGCGAGCCGCTCCGGCGCCGCCGGCTCGGCCGCAGCCGCGGCCGGCGCGGGCGCCCAAAGTCCGGCGCAGCTGGGCCCAGCCCCTCCCGCCGGTGGTCACCCGGCCGCCCGAACCCGCGCCGCCGCAGCCGGTGACGCCGCCGCCGCTTCCTCCCACTCCGCTCGATGTCCCGGTGACTTCTCTACCGCCGATCACGGCCCGGCCCGGACCGATCTTGTCGCCCGGCGCGCCGGGCGGTTCGGTGCGGGGCATGTTGCGGCGCCGCGGCAGCCTGCGCCAGGCGGTGGTGCTGCGGGAAGTGCTCGGGCCGCCGCGAGGTTTGCTGCCCTTGGACTATCCGGTTTCGGATTTTATTCTCTAGCGGCTAAGGCAGCTGCCTGCGCGCGGCATTTTTTTGAATCCAAAAGGCCCTTTGGCCGCATCCATTAGGTATGACTATGGACACGTCTTATCCGCCGCCGCTTCCGACCGCGCCCACGCTCACGAATGAGCGCAGTTGGGCCGCGCTCTGCCACGCCAGCGCCTTGCTCGGCGTGTTCTTTCATTTCCCCGGCCACCTCATCGGGCCGCTCATCGTCTGGCTGGTCAAACGCGGCGACTCGCCCGAGCTCGATGTCCACGGCAAGGAAGCGCTCAATTTCCAGATCTCGATGCTCATTTATAACTGCGTTTCGTTGGTTTTTTGTCTCATCCTCGTCGGCTTTGTCTTCCTGGGCGTGCTCTGGGTTTTGAACGCGGTTTTTGTCATCATCGCGGCGGTGCAGGCGAGCGAAGGAAAGTTCTATCGTTACCCGATGACGATCCGGTTTCTCCAGTAACGCCAGCCAGCCGCTGAGCGGCCTGGCTTGATCTTGGTGGCGGCGCGCCGCAAGCTGCGACGCATGAGAAGACCGAGCGCGCTGAGGCCGGGACTGGCCCTGTATTTTTTCGTTTTCATCCAGCTGCTGAACCTGAGCTCGCTCTGGGCGGAAGCGCCAAAAGTGATGGGGAGCTGGAGCACGGAGGTCACCTTTCAGAATGGCGAGCATCGCAAACTACAGGTGGAGGCTCAGCCGGATGGGAAAGCTTCGTTTCAGCTGGCGGGATTGCGACCGAGCATGGCGGGGAATGGCCAGCCTGCCGCCGCGGAGTGGACCCGGGGCAACGATGGTTCGGTGAGCTTTTCTGGGCCGGTGCAATTTCCGCTCGGCAACGTGGGGATCGACCGGGGAACACTGGTCTTAAAAGGGAAGTTCGAGGCCGACGGATCACTCGCGGGCCAGGCGATTTTCTATCGGGCCGGGCGGGACCAAAGCGATCCGGAGGTGAAGCCGGCGAAGTGCGGCAGCTTTAGGGCAACGCGCAAAACTGGAGGCTTGGGGGTGTCGTTGCAGCGGTTTCGATGTCATTCCGACCTTGCGAAATTGTAAGAAGAAAGATTGCAACGTTTTCGAGTCGGACTTGATACGGTTCTCCCCATCTGAGCCCGCGCCGCGGCTCTCACTCTGAATAACCACACTAGATAATTATGATGAAAAAAAACTCTGTATCTCAATCGGCCTTCTTCCGTTTGAGAGTCCTAACCGGTCTCTCACTCGTTTTGGCGGCCGTCTTTCTCGCCCTGATGGGCTTTGGGCGGCTCTCCGCTCAAGCGCAGCAGCAGGGAAAGACAACGTTCATGGACCCGCTGGTACCAGCAGGCTTTGATTGCGCCAGTCTGAAACGCGATGGCGTTCACATTCAGGAAAATCTGCGCGCAGGTGCGTTGCTCATTTTCTGCGGCGAAGCCGAAGGTGGCTCGATCACCGCGTCGGGCGAATCTTCCCAGTTCGTCCAACAGCTCCTGGCGCCGCTCCTCGGCGTCTCGGATGTCGACCTGATCACTGGACCTGAAGTTGGCAACAACATCACCCAGTCCGAAACCTTCGCCTGGGCTAATCCGGATAACCCGATGGAAATCGTGGTGGCCTACAACGATTCACGGGGCCGCAACCAAAACCCGATCAACATCTCGGGCGCTTCGGTCTCGAACGACGGCGGCGTGACCTACACCCGGCTCACGGCCAATAACGGTCAGAGCCCTTTCCCCAACACCGTGGGCGATCCGGTCGTCCTCTATAACCGCCCGACCGGCACCTGGTTCACCGTCTGGCTCGATGTCGCCTCCGGCGGTCAGGGTCTCGGCGGCTTTAAGACCACCACCCCGTCGGATGCCAACAGCTGGACGCACTTCACCGTACACAGCAACTCGTCTGACGACCGTGAATCCGGCTGGGCGGATAACAACCCGTCCTCGCCGTTCTACGGCCGCATGTACGTTTCCTGGAATGACTTCAACAGCGGCGGCGGCGCCCTGAAGGTGCGTTACTCGACCGATAATGGTCAGACCTGGAATAACGAACGCATGGTCACCAACGGCAACCCGTTCATCCGCAACGTCCAGATCACTGGCGACGCGGCCACCGGCACGGTTTACATCGCCGGCATGAACGAAATGGGCGGCGGTCTTAGCAATCGGGCCAACCTCATGTATCGCTCGACCGACGGCGGCAATAGCTGGACGCAGACCTACAGCGGACCGACCTTTGCCGGCCCGGGCACGACCACCTGCGCCTCAAACAGCTACTTCGCCTGCATGTTCAGCAGCCCTTCTTTCTGGCGGCACATGGGCTGGGGTCAACCCGCAGCGCTCAACAACGTGGTGCACTACGTCTACGATTCGCGGAACACCAGCAACGGCGATTCCGGTAACGTCTTCTACATCCGTTCGACCGACGGCGGCAGCACCTTCAGCGCGCCCTTCCAGTTGAACACCGACAGCACGACGCGCCCGCAGTGGCAGCCGAACCTCTCGGTCGGCGAAGATGGCAGCCTCCTCGCCGTCTGGTACGACGCGCGTGAATCAACCACCTGCACCAAGGGCAACACCAGCGTGCCCTGCTACCGCATGTTTGCTCGTAAATCGACCGATAACGGAGCGACCTGGGGAGCGGATGAGCCCTTCTCCGATGTGGTCACCCCGCTTCCCGGCCAGCCTGATCCGGGCATCGTGGCGGAATACGCCGGCGACTATGATTATAGCTTCGCCTCGCCTTCCGACCATATCCACACCTGGACGGACGGACGGGTGCCGATCAACAACGCTTCGCAACAGGACGCCTTTACCGATCGCGAGCCGATCGGTGGCGGTGGCGGAGAAGAAATCCGACTGCGGGCGAGAGCCCGGACCCGCGGTGGTCGCACTGGCGTTGCCCTGAACTGGAAGCCAGCGGATGGCGGTAACATCAACGTCTTGCGCGACGGCAGCGTCGTTCTGACGACGGAAGACGATGGTAACTTCACCGACGACGTGACCGGTAACTCCGGAACCTTCACCTATCAGGTGTGTGAGACGGATTCGGGCGATTGCTCGAACGAAGTGCAGGTCACGGTTCCCTAAGGGACTCGGCCTGATAAATAACTAAGTCTGCGGGAGGGCATCCGGCGTTAGCGCTGGATGCCCTTTCTGCTTTTTGGGCGCCTAACGAGCAAAGTCACCCCCGCCGGGCCAGCGCCGGCGTTTCGTAAAAGCGCAGCGCCTCTATGTCGCTCCCCAGCTCTCGCAGCGGATAGAAACCCTTGCTCGCCCCGGCGCCGGGATCGCGGATGAGATAATCGAATCCTTCCTTGCCCGCGATCACGACGAAATGGGTGATCCCGCTGGAGTAACGAACCCGGACAATGACCGGATTACCGCGCGCCAGGTTAGAGTCGATCAGGGCATAGGAGGGGAGATCCTCATAGACATGCCGCACTCGTTGCGGCGCCCACCAAGTCGCGCGTTCCCAGTAGAGCCACCCTTGCTCGGTATAGCCGCCACTGCCGGTGAGGAACCAATTCAGCTGCTGTGGATCGATTGCGATGCCGTAGTAGCGGAAGACCATCGCGGCCGAGGCGATGGCGCAGCCCGCGCTCCCGATGGTGCCATTCTGCGGCATGCCGCCCAGGGCATCGTGCCGCCATTTCTCGTCGCCCTGTCGATACAACGGCACCGCCAGCTCGACCCGATGGAAGAAGTAACGGCCGCCGCGCGGAGGAAGCGGACGCTTCTGCAGCCAGTTGAAATAGACGATCCCGGCAGCGGCTACCGCCGCGATAAACAGAGTAAGGAAAAAGCGCTTCAGAACGGGGGAACCTCTCACCGAGATAGAGGATTCTTCAACCCCGCACCCTGCGACGGCTGGCACCGACCGGCTTACTGCGCCGTGAGGGTAAGATCGTTTCCATCGCCCCCTTCGTAGCTGGCCCGATAGGTGTTCATGCCGTCGGAGATCGTAGCGCCGTCCACCAGGTTGCCAAAGGTGCCCCTGATTGAGCCGCGAGAGCTGTTGCTAAGGACAACGAAGACGGTCCCTGATGGAACGATCTTATGACCGGTCGGGAGCAAGGAGAAGATAGTATCACTTAGTATGATGACTCCGCGAGCGCCGACCGAGTCCGCCCGCATCCTTTTGCTATCGACCTCGCAGGAGTAAATTGCGCCGCCTCCAAAGGTCAGCGTCTTGGCCGTGGTCAAGTTTCCAACTCCGGCAACGCCTGGCGAAAGATAAGTCGGGCCACCGCCCGATCCGATAGTTAGCGCCCCGGCAATTCGCCCCGTTCCAGCAATTGTCCCTTGATTGACGGAGACATCGCCGGCGCCAGTGGCAGAGCCATGCTTTGCCGCGACAATCAGCGCCCCGTCGTCGATCGCTGTGCCTCCGGTATAGGTGTTGGCCCCGCTCAGGGTCAGGGTCCCGGTGCCTTCCTTGAAAAGAACCGCGCCGCTCCCGCCGACCAGCCCCCCATCCTGAATGTTTCCGCTGAAGGTGGTCGAGAGATTGTTAAAACCGACCTCGAAGAACTGTCCGCCAAGAAAGATCGACCCGCTCCCTTCGATCGACCCTGCGGTCATGAATGCGGGGTTATGAAAACTGAGATCGAGTTGACCGTTACCGTAGATTCTTAGCTGGGCCGAGCCGCTGGAGGAGTCTTCGTAGAAATATATCCTGCCGCCGAGGCCTCCCATGGACGTCCCATCCTCGGCGGTGATGGTAGCAAAATCCGCCGATGAAGAACCGGCAAACGCCACGATCCCACCTTCTGCCGCGCCCGGCGCGCTGGCGGCCTGCGCCGTGAGGATGGCATCTTCTGCTCGGGAGTTATCATAGAAGGCCGTGTCTGCCGCACGGGCGCCATCCACTGAGCCGCCCGCGGAAGTAATGCGGGCAGAATCAGCGGTGGAATTTTCAAAAAAGGCTACTTCTCCGCCGATGGTGCCGGCAGTCGCCCCGCCCATGCTAGCAAAGCGACCTCGCTCCGCGCTGGAATCACCGAAAAACCAGGTATAGCCCCCAGCTCCCGTCGTCGCAGTGGTGCTTAGGTTGGTAAATGAGCCGTCACCTGCGCCGGCAGTGTCCAAGAAATAAATGATGCCTGGCCCCGCGTCCTCACCTTCGTTCCCGTGAGTCATGAAGGTGGCATGATCGGCGCTGGAATTTCCCCGGAAGAGAATAATGCCGTAACTCGACTGATTCTTTAAGCCACCGTTGACCGTAAAACTCGCAGCGGCGGCGCGCGATGAGTCATAGAAAGTGACAACCGCACCACCTCCGAAGAAGCGCGAGCCACCGAGGTTAAAGGAGGCGTCGCCCGCAGTAGAAGAATTAAGGAACCCAATGCTGGCCATGCCATCCGGGCTATCACCCGTCAGGACAAAATCCTGAACCTTGCCGGAGTTATTCGTCACCCCCGCACCCTCAAAGGTTAGAAAAAGAGGAGAGGGGACAGTGATGGTGTATTGGCTGGCCCCGGTAGTAAAATTGATTTCACTCAGCTCGATGCTGCCGGAGAGAGAAAGAGTCGGCAGGTTGCTCATGGAGAAAGTCGCAATGTCGGAACTGCCGTTCGGCACTTTCGCAGGGCTCCAGTTACCTGCTTTGTTCCAGTTACCGTTGATCGGATCGGTTTTCCAGGTTGCGCTGCCTGCCTGAGTGGGCGGGAGAGTAAAAAGAAGGCACAGGCTGGTCAGTACTGGCGTGAGTAGCTGACAACGGAATATCTGTGACGGGTAATTAACTGTTTTCATGTTGAGTAGGTTAGAGTTCGTGCATTAGTCAGCCGTGAAGGAGGAACGAGTAAGGTGATGCCCTCGAGCTAGAAGGAAGAGAGGATATTCCCGAAGGGCGAGCAGGCGCGTACAAGCTGATCTTTGACGTCGCTGAGGTTATAGCTCCTGGCTCGGATTTAGGTCAAGAGAATTTAAAACCGAGGGTGTTTTTCCATCTGCCAAGCCTCGAGAGGTGGAACTTGCATGTCCTCGCGCACTTCGGTAGTTTCTGAGCCCCGTTCAAAAAAGCCGGCGTGGCGGAACTGGCAGACGCGCCAGACTCAAAATCTGGTACTCGCAAGGGTGTGTGGGTTCGATCCCCTCCGCCGGCACTTTCCGCGCCGCCGCTCTTTTCCTCGCCGCCGGACGAATCTAACGAGTGGCGGCCGCGTCAGGCGTTTCCGGAGCCTTGGCCAGCACCCGGATGATCGCCATCATGCCGCCATCCTCGTGGTCGAGGATATGGCAGTGATAGACGAAGTCGCCAATGTCCGGCCCCCGGAAATCCATCCGCACTTTGATACTCGGATACGGGCCGGTTCCTTTCCAATAGGGAACGTCGACCGTGTCCAGGATCTGCTGGTCCTTAGCCGGAACCGGTTTGCCGTTCCGCTCCAGGAGAAGGAAATGGATCTGGTGGATGTGAAACTCGTGATTCTCGGTCGAGCGATTCTCGATCACCCAATCCTCCGTCGAGCCCTGGGTGGTGGTGATGGCGGGCGGGGCATCCATGCTATAGGGCCGCGGCTTTTGTCCATCGACGGTGATGTAGAAGTATTGATCGTCTTCGGAGAAAAAGAGCTTCCGATCCTTGGCCGGGCGCGCTTTTTCCAAACCCGGGAAGCGCTGCGACGGCGGCGGCCCGGAACTCTCCGGGACCTTAAGTGCGTCGCGCGAAGAAGAATCGCTCTCCGTCTTCACGATGTTGAAAAGAGGACGGGCCGGATCGGGATCGCCTGCCGGGCCGGTATCGACTTTAGCGGTGACGAGCTTGGCGATCTTCACCTTGTCCGAAGGGCCGTTGACGATGATCTCAGCTCGTCCGGCCGGCGGGATGAGGAGATGGGTGCGCGTGAGAGTGGTGCCTTTGCCTGAGCCGCTTTGCGAACCAATCGGGACGCCATCCAGGCCGACAATCTCGAGCGGCTGATCTTTGCCGTCGTAAGTGAGGTGGAGATCGAGAATCGAAACGGCGGCGGAATTAAGGATGCGCCAGAACTGTTTCTCGCCGGTCTTCATCTCAAAAACGGCCGGGATATAGGCTGGGCCGCCCACCGGGATGTAATTGACCGAGAGATCGGCTGCCGGATCGTTGTCCAGTGGCTTGTGGCTTTTCGGCCGATGGAGCGGACGCGGCGGAGGATTCACCGGCTTGTTATCGCGGATCACGATGCTGCGCTGGGGCAAGCCGGCGACGGCAGGGTTCACGTTCTCGATCCCGTCCACGATCAGCGCACCGGTCGCGCCACCCTGCACTGCTGCAGTCGAGATACCGTGGATGTGCGGATGATACCAGTAGAGGCCGGGGGGTTCGTTGTTGGGAAAATGCAGCTCGTAGCGAAAGGTCTGGCCCGAGTTAATGATGGTGCGAATGACTTCGTCCTGATGACAGACCGGCGGCGTGTTGGTGCCGTGGTAGTGCAGGTTGACTGAGTCGCCAGTCATGTTCAAGGCCCCGCAGCCACCTTCCCCGGCACGAGACATATCCATGCCTGGCATCTCCGGCATCTCTCCGGCACCAGATTCGTCAGAGTAAGGATAAGAGTATCTCCCGGTCGCACATGCAGGGTAGGGGACTGCGCGCCGTCGGAATTGACGAAGCAATACAAAGTCTGACCAAATTCGTCCTGATTGGTCTGATAGGTAAAGTCGACCTGCAGCACCCCGTCCTTGCTGTAGAGATGTTCCGGCTCCTGGACGACGCTTCCCTGCGGAAAACGCTCACAGGGCGACGATTGGGCGAAGGTCGCAGCCGGGGCGAGGGCGAAGAGGAAGAGATATTGGAAAAGGTGTTTCGTAGTCATGATCTTGTGTGTTTTCTCGTTAACCGTGATGGCTGGTGAAGGATCGGCTCCGGCCAGCCTGTCACGGCTGACCGGAGCGCGAAGAGTTACCTGACCGGCTGCTTTCTGAGCGGAGGCCAGTTAGTCGTTAGTTATTGGATGGTGACGGGTCGCGGTTTGGAAGCGATCCCATTGGCCACCACCTCGATCGTGCTCGCTCCGGTTTCGGTCGTCGCCGGGAGATCGAACAGAGTAGAGACCGGAGTCGCACCCGTCGCTACGCCCATGCTGCTGTGATCGTGGGTGCGGGCGTAGAAGACGTGGTGGGTGGCGCTGTTAGTGATGCGGACCAGCGGATAGTTCGTCGCGGACAACGCATCGTCGCCATAATCGGAGCCAGCGGAGAGGCCATTGAACTGCGTGCCCGAAATCTGGTTGTTAGTCGAGCCGCGGGTGAGACTCTTCGCCACCTTGCGGATGCGCGGGCGCCAGGAGTTATTCACTCGGCCAGTGGTGGTGTAGAGCTCGACATCCTTGGTCCGGCCATCCGCGACCAGATACATCACTTCCCCGGTGGGCAGGATCAGTGTGCGCACCTGCCAGGATTGCAGGGCGCCGGAGCTCTGGGTCGCAGGCGCTTCGGTGAAGCTGATGCCGTCGAAGATAAAAAAGGTGATGTGACCCTGGAAGACACCGGGGCTGGTCGGGATGAGAATGTTTCCATCCGGGAGCAAGCTGGCCGGGCCGTCCGCGGAGTCATTGCTATTGGGAAAGTCAGGTCCGGTTGTCCAGGTTCCAGTGTCATAATGATAGAAAGCGGTATGAGGAGTGCCGCCAAAGGCCATCATGCTGCCATCCGCCCGTAGGATTTGTGGTCCGATCTCAAAGCTGCCCGCGTCGGGCAGAACCACTCCGGTGCTGCCGGCGCTGGTCCATTTCATCGTCGTGGGATCATAGATCTCAGAGTTAGGAATGTTTGCCGTGTCGATGGTCAGGATCTTGTTGTTAGGCAGAAGGCCGAAACCTTCTTCCGAGTAAGTGTCGGCTTTGCCGGTGTTGGTGATCGCGGTCCAGGTCAGGTTGCTGGGGTTGAAGAGGACCTGCTTGGTGGAGGAGATGCCACCCTGGCCCAGCATGAAGACGCCATCGGCCTGCACGATGCCGGGAGAGTCACCAATGTTATTCCAGCCGGCTGGCGGAATGACTGTCGTCCAGACGTTCGCCACCGGGTCATAGATAGCTCCCTGGTTCGTCCAGACCGGAGAGAGATTGTTATACTCCCCGCCCTCCACGATCAGTCGTCCGTCGGGCAGGACGGCGTTGGCAAAGTAAAGCGGAGCGTAGCCACTTTGCATCGAGGCGACCTGGGTCCAGGTGCCATTGAGATAGCTGCCATTAATGTCGGGAACCAACTTCCACCAGGCGTTACTGTTATACTGGTGGACGATCACCGTGCCATCGGTCAGCTGGTTGGCCGAGTCGGTATTAAACGGTGGCTGATTCGTCAGCCTCGCCCAGGTGCCGGTGGCGGCCTCGTCCAGGCCGGACGGGCCTCCGAGGCGTTGCGCCGAGCTCGTCTCGGGGGCGGTCAGGAGCGCGCAGGCGGCGGTGCCGGCCAGCGCGAGGTTGCAGAGTCGCCGCCAAGAGGCGGGCGTTAGGTATGCCAGGTTGGATGTCATAGAGGTGCGATGCTGAGAATTGTGCGGCCGTAAGGCAAGCAAAATGACAAGAGTATCAGCCGGAGGGTGAATCCGCTTTTAGCCCCGGGGTTTCCTACGTCCTGCCGAGCGTCCGTCTGCGTTCCTTTTAGGAGGCACGAAGATGAAAAACGAGACGGTAAAAAAAGCCAGCAAAGCCAGATCGAGCAAAACTCAACCCACTGAGGGAGGCCGGCCGTCGTCCAAGACCAATGCCGATGTCGGTGCGCTGACCCGGGGTTCGACCGGCCGGCCGAAGGCCGAGCGAGGGAAAGGCGCGCAGCGTTCCTCGGGCAAGACCGAGCACGTGACCCGGGCGAATAAGACCACCAGCACGAATTTCCCGGCCAAAGCCGTCCCGAAGAGTTTTCTGAACAAACTGGGCGAGATGTATCGCTCCGAGTCGGAGCTGAGTCTGGCCCTTCCTCTGATCGTAAAGGCGGCCAAATCCAAAGACCTCAAGACGCTTCTCCGAGTCCATCTGCAGGAGACCCGCGACCACGCGAAATCCCTCAAGAAAGTGGCGAAATCGTTGGGCCAGGAATTGCCCACGAAGAGCTGCCCGTCGATGACCCGGATGATCAAGGAAGGCGTCAAGCTGGTCGGCAAACGCCTCATTTCCTCCGAGCAGGATAGCGAGATCATCGCCCTCGGGCAGCGGATCGAGCAGTTTGAGATGGATTCCTACCAGGAGCTCAGCGCCACCGCGGAGGAGCAGGAATACACCCACGAGCGCGCTATCCTGACCTCGATTCTGCACCAGGAAAAGCTCGCCCACGAGCTCCTCGGCCAGTTGGCTGAAGGGAAAGGCCCGATCGGCGAGCTGATCGAAAAAGCCTCGCGTAAACGCGCGCTGAATTAGCCGGGCGGTTCGCTTTGCGCGACAAGAATGCGGCGGAAAAAACGTCTCCCGCCGGCATGACTTCTCCGCGCCAGCCCTTGAGACTTTGCCCTGGAGAGCCGAAAGTCGCCGCTCTTCATGCTCACGGTTTCTCAAGTCTCCAAGTCCTTCGCCGGCCGCGTCCTCTTCGAGGATGTCTCGCTCCAGGTGAACCGTGGCGACCGCGTCGGCCTGGTCGGACCAAACGGCGCCGGCAAGTCGACTCTCTTCTCCCTTATCCTCGACGAAGCTTCGCCGGATGAAGGAAAAGTGTCGCTGGAGAAGAGCGCAACCCTCGGCTACCTCCCTCAGGAAACCGCCGCGGCCGGCGAGGAATCGGTCCTCGAGCTGGCCTGCGGCAAGTCGCACCAGGAGCTGGAGGATGAGCACGATTGGGAGATCGAGCCGAAGGCGAAACGGATTCTCTCCGGGCTCGCCTTTCGCGAAGTGGATTTCGACCGGCCGGCCCGGGCCCTGAGCGGCGGCTGGATCATGCGCGCGCATCTGGCGCGGCTGCTGGTGATGGAGCCCGATCTCCTGCTCCTCGACGAACCGACTAACCATCTCGATCTCGATTCGTTAGTCTGGTTCCAGGAATACCTGAAGAATTATCCCGGCGCCATCCTCATGATTTCGCACGATCGCGAGTTTCTGAATGCCCTCGTCGGCAGCATCGTCGAAATCGCGCACGCCAAGTTGCAGCGTTATCGCGGGAACTGGGACAGCTATGTCGAGCAAAAGGCGGCGCGCGAAGAGCAGCAGCTTTCCGCTTACAAGAACCAGCAGAAAGAGATCGCCTCGCTCCAGGCTTTTGCCGATCGCTTCCGGGCTAAGGCGAGCAAAGCTTCCCAGGCCCAGAGCAAGCTGAAGCAGATCGATCGGATGGAGAAAATCGCCGCGCCCACCGCCCAGGCCAAGACGATCAAGTTCCATTTCCCGCAACCGCCGCGGAGCGGTCTGCGCGCCATCACGCTCAAGGAAGTGCGCCATGCCTACGGCGATCTGGTCGTTTACGAGTCGCTTGATTTCGAGGCCGAACGCGGCCAGCGCACCGTCCTGGTCGGGCCCAACGGCGCCGGCAAATCCACCCTGCTCAAGCTGCTCGCCGGCGTCCTCCCGGTGCAGGACGGGGAACGCCAGCTCGGGCACAACGTCCGCGTCGGCTATTTCTCTCAGCACCGGGTCGAGATGCTGAACGTGAGGCACACTGTCCTCGAGAGCGTGCTCGACGTGCCGGAGCCGGTCTCGGAGCAGACCGCCCGCACCGTCCTTGGCTCGTTTCTCTTCAAGGGCGACGACGTTTTCAAGACGGTCGGCGTGCTCAGTGGCGGCGAGAAATCGCGCCTCGCTCTGGTCAAGCTGCTCCTTTATCCGCCCAATCTCCTCCTCATGGACGAGCCCACGACGCACCTCGACGTCGGCTCGATCGACGCTCTCATCGGCGCGCTGCGGCAGTACGAAGGCACCCTCATTTTCATTAGCCACGACGTCCACTTCATCCGCGCCATCGCGCAGAGCGTGTTGCACATCAACGCCGGCCGGCTCACCCCCTACGCCGGCGACTACCAGTATTACCTCGATAAATCGCAGGCCACCTCGGAGCGCGCCGCTCTCACCTCGAGCAACGGCCTCACCAACGCGCAGCCCAAACAGGAAGCCGCCGCCGCGCCCCGCAGCGCCCCTGGCCTGCGGGAGCAGAAAGCGCAGCGCCGGGCCGAAGCCGAAGCGCGCAAAACGCTGGCCAAGGAAGAACGCGAACGCGCCCGGCGCCTGCAGGAGCTGGAGATGCACATCGCCACGCTCGAAGGCCAGCAAAAGGAACTCGCGATCGAGCTGGAAGACCCGGCCGTCTACGAAGCCGGTGGCCGCGCCGTCGCGATCAATCGTGAGCTTTCCGCCGTCTCCGAAGAATTGGAGCGCCTCACCGCCGAGTGGGAGAAAGCTGGCGCGCCGGCAAACTAGCGTCGCCAGGAGAAAATCCAGGCGACCAGCACGTGCCCCTGCATCTGGTGGAGATAAAGGCCTACCGCAGCGGCATGATGGCGCTGCGCCACGAAGTGCGGCGATAGCCGCCTCGGGAAATCCCGGCGCACGAAGCCAAGTCGGCGCGGACACTTTTCGCTTTTCCGCGTCCGCCCCCGGCGCATTGTTGCGGGCGTGATCTTTGTCCCATCGCCGGTCGCCGCGCCGCTTCCCACTTTCCTGCCTTGAAAGACCTCACTCCTCTGCGGACGGAGATCCGCTTCCTCGGGGCCGCGCTCGGGCGCGTCATCTCGCAAATGGAAGGGCAGGCCACCTTTGAGACGACCGAGACTCTGCGCACCCTGGCCAAGGCGAGCCGCGGAGGCGAGAGCGGTGCAGCCGAACGCCTGGCCAAAGTGGTCGCCCGGCTTTCCCCGCAGGCCGCCATTCATCAGGCGATGGCTTTCACTCTTTATTTCGAACTGGTGAATCTGGCCGAGGAAAATTTCCGTGTCGCGATCCTGCGACGGCGTCGCGCCGCTCAAAACGATGCCGAAGGCCGCCCGACCGCGGCCGAGCCGCGGCGCGAATCGATCGCGGCCGCGATCAAGGAACTGAAGGAAAAAGGGGTCGCGCCTAACGAACTTCAGGCCCTGCTCGACCGGCTCAGCATCGAGCTGGTTTTCACCGCGCACCCGACTGAATCGAAGCGGCGCACTTTGCTGACCAAGCTGCGCCGGCTGGCCGAGATCCTGCGCCAGCGGCATCTCCCAGAGGAGCAGGGTGAAGCGCCCGATCCGGCCCGGGTAGAACGCGAGATCGTCTCGCTCTGGCTCACCGATCGCAGCCGGGTCGAGCGTCCCGAGGTGACCGATGAAGCCCGCACCGGCCTCTGGTATTTCGACACCACCCTCTTCGCCACCCTGCCGCGGCTCCAGACCGACATGGAGCGTGCCTTGCAGCGTTACTATCCGGAGGTGCGCCCGCCGCATCGCTGGCTCACCTTTGGCTCCTGGATCGGCGGCGATCGCGACGGCAATCCCAATGTCACCGCTGACCTCACGGCCGAGGTGCTCCTGCTCCATCGCCAACTGGCCTTTGCCAAATTGCGCGAACAGATCTTCCATCTTTCCCACTCCATCAGCGTCTCCGATCGGCGCGCCCGCATCTCCCCCAAGGTGGAGCGGCTGGTGCAGGAAAACCAGCATTTCTCGCCCGCGGTCGAAAAAATGTGCGCCCGTTATCCGCACGAGCCCTATCGCATTCTGCTCAATGTCCTGCGCGGCAAACTGGCCCGGGGCGCGGCCGAGCCGGCCGCGGAAAAGAGCCTAACGAGTGAAGCTGTCGAGGATGACTGCTTTCTCCATCCGGAAGAGCTGCAGGAAATCCTCGAGGTCATCAGCCGCAGCCTGCAGGCCGGCCGCGGCGCCCTTCTGGCCGAGGGCGAATTGCGCACCGCCCGGCAGACGATCGAGGTCTTCGGTTTGCACACCGCCCGGCTCGATCTGCGACAGGATTCCGCCACCCACGAAGCCGCGGTCGCGGAAGTGATTGGGCGCCCCGATTATTCGAAGCTCGAGGAAGCCGGGAAGCGGGAAGTCCTTACCACCGCTATCGCCAGCGCGCGCCCGCTGGCCCTCATGGCGCTGGTCGAGTTTTCCGCGCCCACTCGTCACGTCATCGAGCCGCTGCGCCTGGCCGCGCTGGCCGCACGCAAGATTGGTCGGGAAGCGCTCGGCATCTACGTCATTAGCATGACGAAATCCGTCTCCGATCTGCTCGAAGTGCAGCTGCTCATGCGCCTGGCCGGCGCCAGCCTGCCGATCGCGCCGCTCTTTGAGACCCTGGACGATCTCACCGGCGCGCCGCGCATTCTCACCGAACTGGTCACTGAGCCGGCTTACCTCCCGCAGCTGGATAAATACGGCCGGCACCAGCACGTCATGCTGGGTTACTCCGATAGTAACAAGGACTGCGGCTATCTCGCCGCTAACTGGGCTCTCTACCGCGCCCAGGAAGAGATCGCCGCGGTCGCCCGCGCGCAGAACCTGCGGATCACCCTTTTCCACGGACGCGGCGGCAGCATCGCGCGCGGCGGCGGCCCGGCCGCGAAAGCGATCCTGGCCCAGCCGATCGGGCTGCGCGACGGCGGCATTCGAGTGACCGAGCAGGGCGAAGTCTTATCCACTCGTTATCACGATCCCGACCTGGCCCATCGCATCCTCGAGCAGATGACCTACGGCGTCCTGCTCGGGAGCCAGGCCGCGCAGACGCCGGTCGAGGTGCCGGCAGCATGGAGCGAAGCCATGACCCGCATGAGCGAGGCGAGCGTGCGGGCCTACCAGGCGACGGTGCACGATCCGCAGTTCCTCGAGTTCTGGCGCGAAGCGACCCCGATCGATCAGATCGGGCAGCTGCGCTTCGGTTCCCGGCCCACTTACCGCAAGAAATCGCAGAAAGTCTCCGATCTGCGCGCCATCCCGTGGGTCTTTTCCTGGATGCAAAGCCACTACAACTTCCCCGGTTGGTACGGCCTCGGCACCGCGCTCGAGACCATCCTGTGCGAAGGTGCGAAAGGGAAACGTCTCCTGCGCCAAATGCATAAGTCGTGGCCCTTTTTCCAGACGCTGATCGATAACGCCGAACTCACCATGCGCAAAGCCGACATGGGCATCGCGCGACTCTATTGCTCGTTAGTCACAAAGGCCGCCGTGCGCGAGCGCATCTTCCAGTTACTGATGGAAGAATTTGAGCGAACCGAAGGCGCCATCCGCGCCGTCACAGGGCAGCCGCAACTGCTGGCCGACCAGCCAGTGCTCCTGAACTCGGTCGAGCTGCGCAATCCCTACATCGATCCGCTCAACTACCTCCAGGTCGACCTCATGCGCCGGCTGCGCAGCGGCAAGCTAAAGAAAGCCGCCGCAGAAGACGCCCGCGCCGCGCTCGAGCTGACCATCAACGGCATCTCCGGCGGGTTGAAAAACACCGGCTAGCCGATAAGGAGCGCTGACCCGATAGCCTTTCTTTCTCACCGGCGATTTAAGGCATGAGGTCATAGATCTCGACCAGGGAGACCCCATTGTAGGCGCCGCTGCCCGGCAGCGCGGAATTTTCGGGTCGAGGGGGAATCACGGCTGCTTCGGAGTCGTTAGTCGGAGCGATCCAACCGGCCTCGATCTGCGACTCCTGTGTTTCCCTCCAGTTGTCGTTCGAGACCAAGCTGCCATCCGGCTTGTGTAACTCGATCATTGGGTCGTCGATCGCGCCATCGACGGGAGGAGCCTTACTCAGGGATGGGCCGATCGCTTGCAGGAGCAGGGTCTTGGGGACCGTGCCGGTAAGGATAAAGCCGCTTACCAGCACGTTATCGCCCGTTCCGACACTTAGCCGGGTCGAGAAGTTATCCAGGACGATCGGCGGAGCGGCCGCAGTCGGCGTTACCGATGGGCTCGGGGTCGCCGTGGGAGTGGATGTAGGAGTGGGGCTCGCCGTCGGCGACGGTGTGGGAAAGACTGTTGCCGTTCATCCCTCGGCGCCGCCGGCGGTGCTGGGGCTGGTGGTAGCTCTGTGCGGAATGAGCTTTGCCACCTCTGAGAGCACAGCTTTGGCCAGCGATGCTTCCGCGGAGAAGGCCACGGTGACACTGGTCTACCAGCACCCGCTGCCGAATGTGCCGGGCAAAAGTATCAAGGGTGTCCTGGTGGAGTATCAACCGGGAGGTTTATCGCCCCGGTCACACTCATCCGGCCTCGGCCTTCATCTACGCGACCGTGCTGGAGGGAGAGATTCGGAGCCAGATCAATGTTGGACCGGCCCGGATCTATCGAGCAGGCGAGAGTTTCTCCGAGAGGCCGAGTGATCATCACAGCGTGAGTGCGAACGCCAGCCAGACGAAGCCTGCGCGCCTCCTCGCTTTGTTCGTCGTCGATAGCGCCGAAAAGAACCTGACTACGGACGACAAACAGTAAGACTCGCCATCGGGAGTTATAGCCATGACAGTTATAGAAGCGGAACAGGTGAATCCGATGGCGCTGACACTTAATCACTTCGCAGACACTTTGGCTCAGCCCATCCCGGCTGAGCCGGATCACGCCCTTGCCGCCAGCGTTCTGCGCCAGGCGGCGGGCGACCTGCGCAGGTTTAAGGGATGCCGTCGGGCGTGAGTTTTACCGCGATGTGGGCGGTTCGTTCGGCTCCCATGACGATGACTGGCCCTATTCCTTCCTTAACGTCTGCCGCACCCTCGCGCTATCGCCGGAGGAGGTTCGGGAACAGGCCTTCGGGAAGGCGCAGTCGGGTTGGCTCTCACGCTCGGGTCGGGCCACGCTGGACGTGGTGGTCCAGCTCGTCGAATCGGTTTGGACACTCGCCACTTCCTCTCGCGCCAACACCCTCGGAGCCGGGCAAGGCGCTCGGTGCGGTGCCGAGCTCGATTCTCAGCCACGAGCAGAGAGGTAGTCCTCGCCCTCAAGCCGGCGCTGGAGGAAGGGGAGGGTGATTTCTCCGATTTCACCTAAGCTGGCAACCGGAGGTGATCTCGAGGGGGATTCTGTCGGAGGTTGCTCTTTGCCAACGCGGGCCCCGCGCCTGTTCAAGGCGTCTTCAGCGAATCGGTCACGGTGAGGCGGCCGACGATCAGGTCGCCGATTTCCAGGCGGCCGATTCTGGCCCGCCCGATGACGAGGCAGCCGATCGCGACCGCTCCGAGAGCGAAGGCGCCGATCGCGACCGCGCCGATGCCCAATGCTCCTATCGACTGCGCGCCGACCGCGACGGCGCGCGCCTTAACGACTCCTTTTTCCGCTCTGATATTCCCGGGATTGTTCATGGCTTACCCTCACTCGCTCCAAGGTGGTGCGCATCCAACGTTGTCATTTTCAGGAGCCGAAAATGAAGGAAATCTGCAGCCAAGGCCGGGATCGTGCCGTGTCTCAGGCCGAGCGATCATGACGCAGTAGTCATTTTAAGTTTGTCAGCCAATAGGCCCGTGGCTTAAATGAGCCTTGGACGGACGCCGTGCCGGGCGTAATGAAGATAACGCCTTCGGTCCGTGACTGCTGTGGTGGCGTAACGAATCGAGCGGGGCGAATTCTCCGCGCCGGCCAACCCAAATCGAATGATGAAAATGAACCGCATCGCCCTCTTGGTCGTGATTGGTTTCGTCGCGTGGGGCTTGCCATCGGCCTCCGGACAGAAGGCCGGAACTCATGCCGCCTCCGAGCGGGCGCTGCGTCAGGTGGACGCAGAATGGCCGCTGCCGCGCAGGCGCGGAACTTTGAGAAGGTGCTTTCCTATTATTCCGCGACCGCGATTGAGTTGCCTCCCAATGCCCCGATGCGCCTGACGAAAAAGGCGATCCGCAAGGGATGGCAGGAGTTGATCGAGACTCCCGGAGCGTCGCTTAACTGGCGGCCGGTCACGGCCGGGGTCTCGGAGTCCCGCGACTTGGGATACATCACCGGCACCTACGAATACAGCCGGACCAACGCGGCGGGCCAGAAGATCGTGGTCGACCGCGGCAAGTATCTCGAAGTGATGCGCAAGATCGACGACGGGAGCTGGAAATGCGTGGCGGTGAGTTGGAACTCGGATCTGCCGGCAAGCTCGTCGTCTTCGCCGAAGCAGTAATCTCCGCGTCTATCGGCAAGCGCGGAGCAAACGCCGCCGCCTTTTTCGGCCTGCACGGCTGGCGCTTTTGGGCAGGGTTCCGGTCGATCTTGGCGTGAGGTTCGAGCGGTTTTTACCACAGGGGTGAGGGTTCCGCCGCGATCTCATCGCAGCATTCCCTCCGGGAATCGCGCTTCCTGTTCTCGGGCCAGGATCCGCTGCTCGCGCTGACGCAGGGTAGCTCCCGGGTGGGCCGGATTCCACTGTTTCGGGTTGGGTAGGACGGCGGCGAGCAGGGCGGATTGTTTTCTCGTCAGGCGCCGCGGTTCTACTCCGAAGTAATTTTGCGCCGCGGCTTCCACGCCGTAGATGCCGCGTCCCATCTCGATCACGTTGCCGTAGAGCTCGAGGATGCGCCGCTTCGGCAGGAGCAGCTCCATCCAGAGAGTGTAGTAGGATTCCAGCCCTTTCCGCACCCAGGAGCGGCCCTGCCAGAGAAAGAGGGAGCGGGCGCATTGGTTGGTGATGGTGGAGGCGCCGCGCACCGGCCGGCCGGTCCGCTCCGCCTTGCGCACGGCCCGATGGATCTCTTTCCAATCAAAACCGTCATGCTGGAAGAAGCGTTGATCTTCCGAAAGGCAGAGGTGTTTCAGGAACATCTCGGGCATTTGCTCCAGAGCGATCCATTGATAGCGCAGCGGCGGCTCGGACTGACGAGAGAAAAGGACGCTCGCTTGCTCGAGCAGCATCGGCAGGGTGCGCGGCGGATTGATAAAGCGAATCATCGCCACCTGGAGGGCTGGAATAACCAGCGCCAGCAGGAGGAGACGCCCGAGCCCCTTTGCCCACGTCGGTCGCCGCGGATGCCGGGCTGCTTTAACGGCTTTTGCCATAAGTTCCTTTCTCCTTAGCCAACGGAGCTTTTACGCTGTTCCGACGGCTGCGAACGTCTCAGTTTTCATCTCTGCGATTGCGTAAGAAGGTGTTTAAATGACATAAATATCATTTAGACCGGTGATAAAGAGATTTTTTATGATGACCGAAAGTGTTTAGCAAAATACTGGTGCGTAAATAGTTATAATTAAATACGCCGGTTCTTTCGCCACCTGCTGCTCCGGAATTTTCTTGACCTACCCCCCAAAAATCCCCCCTACTTAACACTAATGAAATATTCAACACTGCAGAAAGTCACTATGACGGCTCTGGCTATGGTTGCTTCGCTCGCGCTCACCGCGCAGGCCGGTAACCCTTCGCTCAGGTCCGCCGTAAGGACTCACGGGGCTACCAAGTCCATTAATCCGATTCACTCGCTGCTTTTCCCGGCGTCTACTTACATGATCGATGACGGCACGGCGGAAGATTCTGTCGGCTTCGGTGACGGAAGTTCGAATTCCGAATCTCTCTGGTTTAACCAGTTTGACGTCGTCCCTGGTCAGACCTCGATCGGCACCGTCAGCATCGTCTGGGGCACTCCGGTTTCTCAGGATAACATCAATGGCACGCAGGTGACGATCGCCGTCTGGAGCGATCCGAATGGCGACGGCAATCCGAGCGACGCCGCGTTGCTCGGCTCGATGCCCGGCACCATTCAGAACGCCGGCACCGACACCTTTGTCGACTACACCTTTTCCACCCCGGTGGAATTGCCTGCTGGCGCGACCAGCTTCTTCGTCGGCGACATGACGCCAGCTAACAGCGGCCCGCAGCACTTCTTCCAGGGCATCGATCAGAACAGCACCCTGCATCGTCAGAGCTGGATCTCGGCTAATGGCACCGGCGATCCGGTCGACCTGCAAAATCCAGGAAACAACGACCTCATCGGCCTGATCGACGACTTCGGTCTCCCGGGTAACTGGCTCATCCGCGCCGACGCGGGTGGCAGCACCGGTGGTGAGATCACCCTCGCAGCCAAGGCTCGCCGTCAGGGCGGTAACCGCCTCGTGGCGCTGAGCTGGACCCCGGCGGACGGCGGCTCGATCAACATCCTGCGCGATGGCGAGATCATCGGCACGACGGACGACGACGGTGGCGCACAAGACCACCTCGGCGGCATCGGTGGTGAGACCGTGGTCTACACCTACCAGGTCTGCGAACCGGACACGGGCGTTTGCTCGAACGAAGTCCGGATCAAGGTCCGCGGCACCGGCCTTTAATCGGCCTCAGGCAATCTCGCCAGCGGGCCGTTGGACGCGGCCTGCTGGCAGCCTGTCTGTTTAGGAAATCATAGACGAAGGGCATTCGGCGGATACGTCGGGTGCCCTTTGTGCTTTCCCCTCATCAGCAGCGACCTCGGCTCGGCGTTGGGAGCCGGACGCGCGGAGCAATCATGGCGTGGACACTCGCCACCTGCCGCTTCCTTCTGCTAGTAAGTGGGACGCGGCATGACGGACGCTTCCATTTTTTCCATTTTCCTGACCCTGCTGCTTTTCCTGGCCCACCTCGCCGTCCTGGCCCGGGTGATCCTGCGTCCGCACCGGGAACCGGCTTCCCGCATCGCCTGGATCGTCCTCATTCTCCTCCTGCCAGTGATCGGCCTGCTCGCCTACCTCCTCCTGGGCGAGACAAACATCGGTCGCCGGCGCGTGCGTCGACTGCATGAAGTGCTGGCCAGTTTGCCCCCGGCCACCGACGCGCTTGGATTCCAGGAGGCGATGGAACAGGCGCAGGTTCCCGCGAGCTACGCCTATCTCTGCCGGGTTGGGCGTTCCATTAATGGCTACGAACCGGTGGGTGGGAATCGGGGACAATTGCTGGCTGATTCCAATGCCACGATCGAGGCGCTGGTGACAGATATCGACGCTGCCTGGGACCACGTGCACCTCATTTTCTACATCTGGCTGCCGGATCATAACGGCCTCAAAGTGGTGGAAGCACTTAAGCGCGCAGCGGCCCGGCAGGTCACCTGCCGGGTGATCGCCGATGGCCTCGGCTCCCGCATCATGATCGACTCCGAGCACTGGCGGGCGATGCGCCACGCCCGGGTAAAGGTGGCCACCGCCTTGCCGATCGGGAATCCACTCCTCCGGCCGCTGCGCGGTCGGATCGATCTGCGTAATCATCGCAAGATCGCGGTGATCGATAACTGGATCACCTACTGCGGGAGCCAGAACTGCGCCGATCCGGAGTTTCGGATCAAGGCCAAATACGCTCCCTGGGTCGATGCCATGATGCGATTCGAGGGGCCGATCGCGCGCCAGAATCAATATCTCTTCGCCAGCGACTGGATGGTGCAAGGCGAGGAAGACCTGCGCGATCTCCTGCGGCGTCCGCTGCCGGCGATTGAGCCGGGCGCGACCGCGCAGGTCATCGGCACCGGACCGACGGTGCGGAACTCCGCCATGCCGGAAGTGTTTGAAGCGCTCATGTATGCGGCCCGGCGCGAGCTCGTCATCACCACGCCATACTACGTGCCGGATGAGGCGATGCAGACGGCGCTCTGCGCCAGCGCCTATCGCGGAGTGGCGACCACGTTGATCGTGCCGGCGCGGAACGATTCCTTTGTCGTGCAGGCGGCCAGCCGGAGCTACTACGCCGAATTGCTCGCGGCCGGGGTGCGCATTTTCGAATATGAAGGCGGGCTCCTCCACACCAAGTCTCTCACTCTCGATGGCAGGATCGCGCTTCTCGGTTCGGCCAATATGGACCGCCGTAGTTTCGACCTGAACTACGAGAACAACGTCCTGCTCTACGACAGCGCGCTCACCGCCGACCTGCGTCGCCGGCAGGAGGAGTATCTGGCCCACTCGCACGAAGTGACGGCCGAGATGGTTTCTCAATGGCCGATCACCCGCCGGCTTTGGAACAACGCCGTCGCCATGCTCGGCCCGGTCCTATGAATGAACGCCGGAGCGAGCCCGCAGTTACTGAGCTTTCTCTGCGCCCAGCCCGGTGTTCGCCCTTACCACCAGCTCATCGAAGCGTGCTTCCGCACCCGGCTCGCGACTGAGCAGAGTGCCGAGGATGGCGGCGAGGAAGCCTAACGGAATGCTGACGATGCCAGGATTCTCGAGCGGAAAAATCGGAGCGTGCTGGATGAGGTGGCGCGCGCTGGCCGCGACCGTCGGCGGATCGATTTGCATGATCGTGGGGCTGATGATGATGATGCCGATCGAGGCGACGAGGCCGACGATGAGACTGGCCACGGCGCCAGTGGTGTTGAACCGCTTCCAGTAGATCGAGAAAACGATCGCCGGCAGGTTAGCGCTGGCCGCAACGGCGAAGGCAAGGCCGACGAGGAAGGCAACATTCGCCGTCGGCCCGAGAGCGATGGCGAGGCCGATGCTGACCGCGCCGACGACGAAGGCGGTGATCTGCGCGACCCGCACTTCTTCACCCGGCTGCCGTTCCTTGCCGTGATGGATGACGTTGGTGAAAAAGTCATGCGCGAAACTGGTGCTGGCGCTGATCGTGAGGCCGGCCACCACCGCGAGGATGGTGGCGAAGGCAACCGCGCTGATGAAAGCGAAGAAAACGTCGCCGCCGAGGGCGCGCGCGAGCTGCGGCGCGGCCATGTTGCCGCCGCCATTTTTGCCGATGAAATCGGGCCCGAGCACGCTGGCCGCGCCGAAGCCGAAAAAGGTGGTCATGATGTAGAAGATGCCGATCAAAGCCATCGCCCAGACGACGGAGGAACGCGCGGTCTTGGCATCGGGCACGGTGTAAAACCTAACGAGAATGTGAGGCAGACCGGCGGTGCCGAAGACCAACGCCATGCTGAGCGAGATGAAATCGAGCGGGTTCTTGAACTTCATTCCCGGAGTGAGGAAATCCCTAGTCACGGCCGCGCCCGATTTATCGTGAAAACTGATGTTCGTTAGGGAATGAAAGAATTCGCTCAGGCTGAAATGATAGTGGCTCATGACCAGAACGCTGAGCAAGACCGAGCCGCTCATGAGCAGGACGGCCTTGACGATCTGCACCCAAGTGGTGGCGAGCATGCCGCCAAAGACGACATAAACGATCATGAGCACGCCGACGCCGCAGACGGCCAGATTGTAGCCGATGCCCGGGAGCAACACCTTGACCAGGCTGCCCGCGCCGACCATCTGCGCGATCATGTAAAAGGTGCTGACCGTGATCGTGCTGAGGGCGGCCAGGCCGCGGACCGGTCGGGGTTTTAGTCGGTAAGCCAGCACATCCGCCATAGTGTATTTGCCCGCGTTGCGCAGCGGCTCCGCCACGACCAGGAGGACGACGAGATAGGCGACGAGAAAGCCGACCGAATAAAGGAACCCGTCGTAGCCGGAAAGCGCAATCATGCCGGCGATGCCGAGGAAGCTGGCCGCGCTCATGTAGTCGCCCGCGACCGCGAGACCGTTTTGCCAGCCGGTGATGCGGCGGCCGGCGGCGAAGTAAGCGCTCGAGCCGGAGGATTTTTTCGCGCTGTAAAAAGTGATGATGAGGGTGGCGGCGACAAAGCCGACAAACATCGCTATGGCGGTGGGATTCGTGCCGGCGGCGAGCATCATTTCCCGCCTCCCTCGTGGCGCAGGCGAGTAGCCGCTTTATCCCAGGCGCCGGCTTTGGCCACATAAACGCCGGCCACGATCCAGGCCATGAAGAACTGCGAGAGGGCGAAGAGATAAGCGAGGTTGGCCCCGTCGCCGATCTTCTTTTTCATCAACTCCGGAAACCAGCCGACCAAAATTGGAAGGGCGAAGTAATAGAGGATTGAGATGACCATCGCCGGGATAATGAAGCGGCGCTTGGCCCGGAGCAGATCCTTGAAAGGCGCGCTGGCGGCGATCGCCTGCCAGTTGGTCGGAGCGGTGGTTTTGGGATCTAATTCGTGATCGGTTGGCGACATCGGGGCGATTAGGCGCAATTCACGCGGCCGCTGCAAGCAAAAGGTGCCGCGGTGCCGGATCGATCACAAAAACCGGAGCGCTGCTCTCGGCCACGCCTTTACGGCGCAGCCGGGCCGCTTTTGGCCTAACGAAAGAAGCTAAGGCTTCGTCTTCGTCTTATCGCCCTTCGCTTCCACCTCGGTGGCGGTCATGGTGTACATGATCGTCACTTTGCTGCCGACTGCGGGCTCGCCCTTCATCCTGGTCTTGGCGTCGCGGGCGATTTCCCAGCGCTCTTTGCCTTTTTGGACCACGATCATGTGCTCGTTCATTTCCAGGACGGGACCGGTCACCTGATAACTCTTAGGCGACTCCGCCTGGACCATTCCGCTCAGGGCCAGAACGCCCGCCGCTACTATTCCGCACCACGCAGTTGATTTGATCATGGGCCGACTGAATGCCCGCGGCTGAACGATGGCAAGGAGTTTTAGAAACGAGAGAAGCTATTTCTTCTTGGTCGCGCCGGTCTTTTTCAAGGCGTTGCGGGCGACCCGGCTCACGAAGACGGTGACACCAATGGTCACGAGGAAGCCGAGCCCGAGAAAAGCCCACTCCAGCGGGCTATGTCCTTTCTTCCCGCCGGCCAGGCCGGCCTGCCCGATCGCGCCGAGATAGGCGTAGAGCAGAGTGCCGGGCAACATGCCGATGGCGGAGGCGAGCAGATAAGGCCAGAAGGAGATCGAGGTGATGCCATAGAAGTAGTTACTGACGTTAAAGGGAATCAGCGGGCTGAGCCGCAGCAAGCCGACGATCTTCCAGCCTTGCTGGCCAATCGCGCGATCGATCACGCTGAATTTTTTGTTTTTCCTGGCAAATTTTTCCATCCGCCCTCGGAGCAGATAACGCGCGACGAGAAAGGCCAGGCCCGCGCCTAACGTCGCCCCGGTGAGCGCGACGGCAGTGCCCCCGACAATCCCGTAAACCAGTCCGGCTGCGATGGTGAAGATGGCGCCGGGAAGAAAGGCGACCGCACCCAGAGCATAGACGCCAATGAAGATAAACGCTCCCCCCACTCCGAGATGTCGAATCCAGCCGATGAACGATTTCACCCACTCCGCCACCGGCAAAAACGAAACCGCGACTGAGATCAGGACGAGGCCGAGCGCGAGCGCGATCCCTTTCCAATATTGCCTGAGCCAGTTCATCGCCTCTTCCTTCGGTAAAGCCAGCCGGTGATCTTCCGCGCGCGCGGAGTAAGTCTTTTCTTGTTTAACTTCTCCGCCGTTTTCAGGACGAGGCTGGCGAAGGTGGGATAGGCGTAAATGGTGGCGGCGATTTTTTTCAAGCCGATGCCGTGCTTCATCGCCAGGACGAACTCCTGGATCAATTCGCCCGCGTGTTCGCCCACGATGGTGGCGCCGAGGACCTGATCGCTCCCTGGCCTAACGAGGACTCGGGCGAAGCCGGTTTCGGCCCGTTCCAGCACCGCCCGATCGACCGTTTTCATCTCCTGTTCGATCAGGTCGTATTCGATCCCTTCCTTCTTCGCCGCATTTTCCGGCAGCCCAACCGTCGCCACCTCCGGGTCGAGGTAAGTGCACCAGGGCACGACCGAGCGATCGATTTTCTGCCGCAGAAAACGGAAAGGGACCAGAGTGTTGCGAATGGCGATGCGGGCGTGGTAATCGGCCACATGGGTGAACTGTAACTGCCCGATGACATCGCCGATCGCGTAGATGCCGCGCTCGGTCGTCTCGAGGTATTGGTCGACGGTCACGCCACCGGAGGTGAAGGCGACATGGGCCCGGCTTAGGTTGAGATTTTCGACGTTAGGCTGGCGCCCGGCCGCGATGAGGAGCACGGCGCCGGTCACTTTGTTCTTCGCGCCGCGCAGGGTGATGCCGCGGGCCGAGTTCTGCGCTTCCTCCAGCTCGAAATCGGTCAGCACCCGCACCCCTTCCTCTTCCAGCGTCGTGCGGACGAAGTCGCTCACCACCGGATCTTCCTTGTCGAGCAGGCGCGGACCGCGCTGCAGAATGGTCACCTTAACCCCGAGCCGGCTGAACATCTGACCCAGCTCGCAGCCGACCGGGCCGCCGCCGAGCACGAGCAGGTCTTCCGGCTTTTCCTCCAGCTGATCAAAGATCGTTTCGTTGGTGAAATAAGGAACCTGGCTGGCCCCGATCGCGTCGGGAACGGCCGCGCGCGAGCCGGTCGCGATGATGAAATTTCGCGCGCGCAAACGGTCCTCGCCCACCACGATCTCGTGCGGCGAGAGGAAGCTGGCTTCGCCGCGGAAGACATCCACCCCTAACGACTCAAAGCGTTTCTGCGAATCGAGCGGAGCCAGCTCGGCCCGTGCCGCTCGCATGGCGGCGAAGACTTTTTTGAAATCGAAAGCCGGCTCCGCTTTTTCGAGCCCCCAGCGCTCGGCCTGGCGCATCCGCTGCAGGAGCCGGGCGGAAGAGATGAGGGCCTTGCTTGGGACGCAGCCGAAATTGAGGCAGTCGCCGCCCATCTGGTGCCGCTCGATTAGCGCCACCCGCGCCCCGAGAGCGACGCAGCCAGCCGCGGTCACCAGCCCGGCTGTGCCGGCGCCGATGACGACGAGATTGTAGGTGCCGGCGCCTCTTTTCACCGAGTTAGGAGAGAAGGCGGCACCGGCTATTCCCGGCCGGGCCTAACAAGCGATGGCATGGCGACGGCAGACCCCGGAGAGCAATTCCCAGAGCGCATCGAGGACGCGATCGGCGGCGGCGCTGGTGGCTTCGGCGTTGTCGGGACGAATCTGCTCAGCCAGCATGGCCCGCTCGGCCGCAGCATGTTCGCGATCGGCTTCAATGTGGACGGTGAAATAGTGATAATCCTCCGGGTTGGCGAAGCCGTAATGCTTTTGCAGACCCTCGATTTTCGACTCCGAAACGGCCGGGATCTGGCTTTCATAGGCATAGAGCGCAGCCAGGCCTTCCGCGATGTTCCCCTTGCGGCAGACGGCACGGAAAGTGGCGATCAACTCCTTCGTCTCCGGCCAGGCCTCGGCGCGGGCGAGATCCTGCGAGGACACGCCTAACGACGCGGCAAAGTCCTGCCAGAGCTGCGGGTGATTCGGCTGGCCCGCTTCTTCATCGATCAGATTGGCCAGGAGCTGGCGCCGCATGGCCTGGTCGTCGCAGCGCGCGTGCAGGGCCGAGAGATAGGTCGGGAAAGCGGCCACGTGCTGATAGTATTGCCCGGCGTAATCAGCCAAAGTCTCCCGGCTCAGCTCGCCCCGGGTCCAGGCGAGGTAAAACGGATGAGTGAGCAAGTGGCGGGCGGCGATCTGTTGGTCGAGGCGATCAAGATAGGCGTTCATAAGTGTGTGAGATGTGTATGCGATTCGGGCGCGCTTGGCAAAGCTCATTCGGATCGATCCCCGACAAATATCGCCGGGTCAGGAGCAGATCGTCGAGCGTGGTGCGGAAAGGGCCTTTGGCCAAAAAGCGGCGAGCCGAGGAATAAACCGGTGGAGTGAGAGTAACTGTCCGGCCGCGCGCGCCGAGGCGTCGGGAAAAATCGAGATCCTCGAAAATCGGAATATCGCGATAACCGCCCAGCTCCTCGAAGATATCGCGCCTAACGAAAATCGCCTGGTCGCCGAGGTGCCAGCCGAAAAGCCGGTTGCGCAGCGCGGCCAGGCGCGCGGTCAGGGCGAGCAGGGGTGAGGCGGAGCGATAACGCCGGCTGAAGGCGCCGCCGAGCGCCTGCTGGCGATCGATCGCGCGGCTGATCTGTGGAAGCGCTCTCTCGGGCAGGAGCGTGTCGGCGTGGAGAAAGAGAAGGATGCGGCCGCGCGCCTCGGCCGCGCCGAGATTCAGCTGGCGAGCGCGATGGCGCTCGGGATGGGAAAGGAGATGGCAGCCCTGTTTTTGCGCGACCGCGCCGGTGCCATCCTCGCTCTCCGCATCGACCACGATGACTTCGTTAGGCGCGCCTTTGATTCGCTGGAGGCATTCGGGCAGGGCGGCCGCTTCATTGGCCACCGGAATAACGACCGAGATCTCGGGCGCAGACTTCATCGGAGCGCCGGCCGGCCAGGGGCTGAACCGCCTAACGACAGCAACGGCTTCGATTTTTTCGAGGAAAAAGCGAGGCGGCGGGCGAGGACGGCCCGCGGCTGGGTGAAGCGGGTGTGCCAGCGGGCCAGGCGCCGCTTATCCAAGCCGGCCAAGTAGCCGAGCAGAATGAAGAGGTAGAAGAAGGTGGTGCGAAAAGGGCCGCAGGCCTCGTAACGGCGCGGGCTGGTTTCGATCGCCGCCGGCAATTGCCGAACCCGACCCGCTCGCCGGAGCGCGCGGTAGAAATCGGCATCTTCCATCAGAGGAATATCGGGATAGCCGTGGCAGGCCTGGAAAGCGCCGGCACGGCAAAAAATGCCGTGATCGCCGAGCGCGATCCGGAAGAGATCGACGGCGAAATTGCCTAACGAATCGCTGACCCGGAAAATCCGGGCCGGGCGCGGAAAGCGGAGCCGGAAGCAACCGCCGGCGTAGCCAGGGTCCTGCAAAAGCCGCTCCATCTGCTGGGCGCAACCCTCCGGCAGGCGCGAATCGACATGCAGGAAAAGAAGGATTTCGCCGCTGGCGGCGCGGGCGCCGGCGTTCATTTGCCGGGCTCGCCCGGGCGCGGCGGAGCGGATTTCGAAATTCAGCTTCGCCTGCATCGCTTCCAGTTCCAGAAGGGTGTCGTCGCTGCTCCCGCCATCGACGATCACGATCTCAGCCGCGGGCAGGCGATCGCGCAGATGGCTAATGAAGCCGCGAATGAGGTCCGCTTCGTTCAGGACCGGAACGATGACGGAGAGATTCAATCGACTCTTTTTCGCAGTTGCCCGAGCGCCTCGATCGCCTCCGGCACAGCCAGCGGCAGAGCGGCGAAAGTGGCCGCGGCGGCGAGGAGGCACCAGGAACAAAACGCCTTGTGCTTGGTCCATTGATCGACGGTGAGCTTGGCGGCTTGGGCGGCGTCGGCCGTTGTCTTGGCGAGGAGGGCGAGCGGAATCCAAGGCTGCGTCGCGGCCCGATCCTTCGCGCCCATCGCGGCCAGGCCCATGGTCACGGCATAACTGCCGAGCCCGATGAAGGCGTCCGGAGTTTGAAAGTAGGAATAGGCCTCCTCGGAAGCATCGACCTTATCCGCGTCGAGCCCGGGCAGGGCCGGCTCCGGCAGGTGCTTGATGAGTCCCATCTGGTAAAGAGTGATCAGCCCCATGGAGGCGGCCGCGACCAGGCCGCAGGCGATGATGCTGCGGCGTTTTTGGAGGAAAGGATCGTCGTCCTGGCGTAATTGGCGGCTGAGTTGTTTTGGTGTCATGACACTAGGAGTTTCGCTTTTGGCCCTAGAAAGGGCTTGGTTTTTAGAGGGTGGCCCGGGGAATAAATTCCAGCGGTGGAGACGAATAAATCCTCATCGTCCAGGGCCGCGAAGAAGGATGGGCCAGCAGAAGCTGACCGCAGCGAAGGTTCTGGCGGCGGGGAAACGAGCGGTCGTTAGTCGAAGACTTTGTCGATCAGGAACTGAGGCGTGCTGTAATGCCGGCCGTGTTCGCCCTGGTCGTTCAGGCCCCAGTTGTAGGTCTTGAAATTCACCGTGTAATTGGTCTGACGGAGAAACTCCTCGTTCTTCTTCGGCGCATAACGAGAGAGCACCTTCGGGACGCCGCCGATCTTGGCGAAGTCTTTCTTATACCATTTGAAGATGCTCGAAATCTCGACCGCGTCCTTGGCCGGGAGAAATTGGTTGAGATCGGGCCTGGCTAACCAGCGACTGAATGAGCGATCAATCTGGCTCTCCAGCTGGTCGGCCGTGTAAGCCTCGCGTGCGAGCGGCGGGCAACTCCGTGCCGCGCAGACGAGGACGCCGTGATCTTTCCAGCTGATCTGCGGAATGAGCGTGCCCTTTTCGATATCATTGAGCGAGACTTCTTTGCCGCCGATCCGATGGCGTTTTCCTTCGAAAGAGTTATCGAGCTGCCAGATGCTCTCAGTCGGATAGTTTTGCAGGATCCACTGCAGAGTGAAGGCATTGTAGGCATTGATGAGAGAAGCCGCCTTTTCATCTCCTGTGGCCTTACTCCCGGCGGGCTCGTATTGCTTGAGATAGTTATCCAGTGCCTGCCGATCTTTTGCGTTGCTCTTCCAGCGCGCGTAATCCACCAGGCCCTTTTGGTCGACGTATTTCCTGAGTAACTTGGTATAGGCGCCGTGATCGATCCCGGCCGGGACGCTAACCGGTGAAGGTTTGGGTTTGTCTTTGGCCGTAAGAGGCCCGGCCAGGAAGAGCGCGGCCAGAAGCAAAGTAAACTGTTTTTTCATGAGTCTTATTTCTTTCCTTCGTCGGAAGAAAAGGTGCCGGTGATCTTGTCCCAGATGAGATCGAAGCGGCCGTAGTCCTTGCCTTTGCCGCCCTGATCGTTCAGGCCCCAGTTATAGGGCAGGTATTCCACCTCGTAGTTACCGGCTTTCAGGAACGCGCGATCACTCTCGGGCGCATAACGCGCCAGAAGCTTCTTGACGCCGCCCAAAGTGTCGAAGTCTTCCTTGAACCATTTGAAAATGCTGGAGATTTTCACCTTCTTCTCGTTAGGGAGATATTTATTCAGGTCCGGGCGTGCGAGCCAGGCCTGATAAGCGGTCTCGACCTGCTCATCCAGTTTCCCGCCGCGGTAGGCAAAGCGCTGCAGCGGCGGGCAACTGCGCGCGCAGCAGACGAGGACGGCGTGCGTGCGCCAGCTCATCTCGGGCCGCACCGTGCCTTGCTCGAGATCATCGAGGGAAACCTGCTGTCCACCGATCTGATAACGTTTGCCGGTGAAGGAGTCGGAAAATTCCTGGATGCTCTCGGTCGGATATTTCTCCAGTATCCAGTGAATCGCGCAGGCGTTGTAGGCGTTGATGGCGCCGGCCATTCGCTCGTCGCCCTCCGCCGATTTGGCGGGCTGGGGGGCGAACTGACCGAGATATTCATCGAGCCCTTTCATATCGGCGCCATTCGCTTTCCAGCCGGCGTAATCAACCAGCCCTTGTTCGTTAACGTATTTTTTGAGCAGCTCCTGCCAGCGTTGGTGATTGATGCCGGCGGGAAAGTTAACCGAGAGCGGCTTTTCTTTTCCCTGCGAAAAAGTCGGCAGGAGTAAGCCGGCACAGAGGAGAAGGAGGCCGGCGTGGCGCAGAAGAATGGGTCGATGCATGCCCTCTAGATACGTTGCCGCGACCGGAATGGGATGCACGCCGCGGCCAGCCCGGGGCGGCTGATCGGTGTCCCGCGCGATTTTCGTCATGACCTCACGAAATTTTTCCGGTTCCTCGAAATTCGGAAAGTGACTCGATTTTTCGAACCAGATGAATTGCTTGCCGCGTGGAGCCACCAGGGCCTCGAAATAGTCGTGCGCGACGGTGGCGGTGACGGCGTAGTCATGACGGCCGGCGAGAAAATAAACCGGGACTTCGGGGCGTGGGACGCGCTCGAAAAGACTGGTCCGGTAGGCTTCGCGCCAAAGATTCTCGGAGGAAAAACGAACGCCGCGCAGGAGACGCAGACAATCGCCGAGCGAATATTGAGGAGAGAGGCAGGCCCGCGGCAGGATGTCGTTAGGCCGCATCTGCGGGAAAATGTCGTTTGCGAATTGGTGGCTCGATTTTTCCACTCGCTGTAATGGTTCCTTCCCCTGGTGCGGCGGCGGGCCCAGAGCCCGCAGTTCCTGGGCGGATTTCGTCTCGCCGTTTTTGCCCGCGTAATCGAGGGCGAAATCATAAAGCTGCGTTTCCGCCCGTATCATCTCGCCGATCTGCGAGATGCCGACATAGGCGCGAAAATCCTCCGGATGTTGCTGCACGAGCAGCGCGCCGACCAGGGTGCCAAAGGAATGCGCGCAAAGGAAAATCGGCCGCCCGCCGAAGCGGCTCCGCAGGGTTTGGGTGAGCTGATGCGCGTCGGCCACTAACTGGGCGAGATTCATGCTCGCCGTCGGCGTGGCCGGATCGAATGTCTTCCCGGTGCCGCGCTCGTCCCATTGCACGACGACGAATTCCTGCTCGAGCAGGGCGTTGTTTTCCACGAAAGGGAGCTGGGGAAAACCGGGCCCGCCGTGCAGAAAAAGGAGAACCGGTTTGCCCCGGTCGCGGCCACGGATTGAAATCCACTGCGGCAGCCCGCCCAGCTCGACCGGAGTCAGATCATCAATTCCGGTCGGGACCGCGAGGCGAACGGCAGCCGCCGTCTGCGCCTGGGCAAAGGCGCGCGCCAGCAGAGCGCCACCCGCCAGCAGGAGGAGAATGGCCAGGGCCGAGAGGAAGATCCGCCGGGGCCGCGCTCGATCGCTCACCGCGCCTAACGACCGAGCGGAGTGGTGACGGTGGTGGAGGCCGGGGGCGCGAACTCGAAGGTGGAGGCGGGAATCGGGTCGCGCGATTCATTCGAATAGACGGTCACGATATGGTCGCCGTTAGGCTGGATCATTTCCGTCCGCTCCACCTGCAGCGCGCTGTTCATCCGGATGTTGAAAGTCTTGAGCAGCCGCTTGAGCGAGGGGTTGCGCGGGCTGAGCTGCAGCTCGTAGCCATCGGCCAGAGTGCTCCCGATGATGTGATAGCTCTTTTCCACGTTCTCGAGATTGAGGGCGGCGGTGAGGGCGGCGATGGCGGAGTCGAGCGGGGAGCGTTTGCCTAACGAGTAGCGCTCGGCCGATTGGAACTTCGGGTAATAAATCCAGAGCTGGGTCCCGTCGCTCACCGTGATGCTGGGCGAGCTGCCCTTCACTTCGCGCCGGAATTTGTTTGGCTTCTGGAACCAGACTTTGCCCTCGCTGTGAATCGGCTGATTCATCAGGTGAACGGTTTTGTCATCCTTGAAATCGGCCTGGACTTGGGGGGCGCCGGCCCGTTTGCTTCGGATCTGCTCGAGCAGGTTTTGGACGTCGCGCGGGGCGAGCGGTTCGGCCCGGACAACGCTCAGAGCGGAGAGGATGCAGGTGAGAAGAAGAATGGTTTTTGGATTCATGTGCCGGCGAGGTGTGAACGGGTTTCCTTGGACATTGGTTCGGCGAGGGCAGCGGCGGGGAGGGTGAAGAATATGGTGGCAAAAAGGCTCCAGACCAGGCCGATCGCGCAGGCGATGCCGAGCCCGCTCAGGGTCGGATTATTGGCCAGGCCTAACGAACCAAAGCCGGCGATGGCGGTCAGCCCGGCGAGCAGGACCGGCTTGAGGACACCGGCCACGTCGTGCTCCACTTCGCGCGCGCGTTGCCAGACGAGCAGGACGTAAATGCCGTAGTCGACCCCGATGGCGAGGACGAGACGGAAGGCGAGAACGTTGAGCAGATTGAGCGGGATGTGAGCCAGTTTCATGGTCGCGATCATGGCCCCGATGGCGAGCGCGAGAGTAGCCAATTGGATGAGCCAGAGACGCCAATCGCGATAGAGCACGGCGAGCAAAGTAGCGTCGAAGATGGCCATGAGCGCGCTGATCAGGATCAATTGCCGATGCGACCACGGAACCAGATCGGTCAGAGTAAAGCTCCAACCGGAGAGGGTCATCGGCACTCCCAAAACCGGCAGCGAACGTTCCAACATGCTCTTTTGGTCGGAGCTTTCGACCGGTTTATTCGTGGTTACGAAGCCGACGGTGAGGAGCGGATCAGCCGCGAAATAGCGGTCGACCAGAAACCACCAGCTCGAGGAAAGCGGGAGAGATTTGCGCCAGTCGGGGACGGGCGCCGTGCCACGCGCGACCGCCTGCAACTGATCGAGCAGCCGGAAACCGGGGTCGAAGGTGGCGCGACTGAAACCCTCGCGCGCGATCGTTTCTTCGAGGGCGCGGCGGGCGGCGGGGAAATCGATCGCGCCCAGCCGCTGGCGGTTTTGTTCCATCAGGCGTGGGGAAAGAGCGAGCGCGGCCGGGGTGGAGAAGCTCTTGATCTGGCCCGATTTCTCGAGCGCGCGCCAGCGCGTCTCCACCTTTTGCCAATCGTCGTGCAACTGCTCCTCGTTAGGCGCACGGATGATGCCGATGACCGGCTCCCAGCGGGTCGGCATTTTGGCCATGATCGTCTTCAGGGCGTAGCCGGCCTCGCTCGATTTCGGCTCCATCGAGTGGGTGCTGGCGTCGAAGATTATTGGGACCTGCGGGAGGAGAGCGATAACGAAAAGGATGAGCAGGATGGGCAGGGCGAAAGCGAGGATCAACCCGGGCGAGCGCAGGGTGCGGCGGACGTAGGCCTTCACGCCGGTGAGAATCCAATCCTGCCGCAGCGGGAGGGAGCGTTCGCGAGTGAAGAGAAAGAAGACGCTGGTCATGAAAAGGGCGGCGACCAGGATGCCGATTGCGATCAAAACCCCGAGCTGGGTAAAGCCGCCCGAGCCGGCGAGGAGGAGGGCGAGGAAACCGACCGCAGTAGTGAGGGCGCCGAAGAAAATGGCGCGGCCTAGTTTGGCCACCGCCGCCTCGATCGCCGGAGCATGCTCGCTCCCTTCATCGCGCGCCTGGCGATAGCGGCCAAAAATCAAAATCGCAAAGTCGACCCCGAGCCCGATGAGGATGGCGCACATCCCGATCGTGACCATGTTCAGCTCGCCAAATATCAGCAGCCCGGTGGCGAGCGCGACCAGGCAGCAGAGCAGGAGCGAGAAACCCATCCCGACCAGCGGCAGCCAGCGGCGAAAACCGACATAAAAAACGCCCCCGACGAGCACGATCGAACCGACCAGAGTGATAACAATGTCGTGCCGCATGCTGAGCGAGATCTCGGCTACGTAGGCGGAGCGGCCGGTCACCAGCACCTGGAGCGGCGCGCTTCCTTCCCAGCCCGCGGCGGCCTGGGCGCGAAAATTGTCCACCTTCCGCATTAACTCCTGGCAATCGAAGGCGTCAATGGTGGGCTGATTGGTCACGGCGAGAAAGATTCGGGCGGTGCGATCGGGCGAGGTGAGCGGTTGTCCTTCGTCGAGTGCGGCGTTGCCGGCGAAAGGCTTGAGCGCGGGCGCGACCACGCCTAACGGATCAAGCGAAAGCTCGAACTCCGGCCGGGGCGAGCCGGCTTCGATTTCCTGGTGCAAACGGGCCAGCCGCGCCTGCAGGTTGGCCGGTTGCAGGACGGTCAGCGTCTCCTGGAAAGCGGCCGGCTCGAGATTGAGCAGGAGCGGCACGGCCAGGCCCTGCAGGTCGTGGATGCCCGCCGGCGTCTCCATTGGCGAGCCGCTGAGGACGCGCGTGCTCCAGGGCTGCTGGCGCAGGCGTTGCGCAAAAACGGGGGCAAATTCATCCAGCCGATCGACGTCGTCAGGCTGGCAGACCAGGGCGAAAGTGAGCTCGCGGGTCTGGGCAAACTCGTTGTTGTAGACCTTCAGTCCTTGGACCGACTGGAACTTTCCCGGAAGAAGATTGAGCACCTCGGTATCGAGGGTAAGCCGGGTGGCGAGGATGTAACCGCTCACCGCCACGATGAGAGCGACGATGGCCCAGACCAGACCGCTCCGTTGGGTCACGAGGCGAGCGATGAAACTAGAATACGACATGAGCGAGCGCGGCGCTCAGAAGGCGAAGGTAAAGCTGTCCGAGCCGACTCGTTGGCGAATGAGCGACTCGGTTTTATCGCGCAAGAGGACCTGGCGCAGAGAGACCCAGCCGCGCAGCCGCGCCGGCGTTTCGTTAGGCGGGCCCGACCAGGAGCCGCGGGCGAGCGGGCCGCTGACCCGGACGAATTTCTCGTCCTGGCGCACCGTGAGGAGGGTCACCCCCGGGCCCTTGGTGAAGGTGAGCTCGAAGTCGCCCTGGGCGGAATAACGAACCAGCACCTCGCCGATAAGCGAGGTTTTCGGCCCGCGATATTGCAGCTGGCCGACGCGCGACTGCCACTCGGGTGTGGGGGAGACGAGCTGATGGCGGAAAGTTTGGCAGCTGGTCAGGCCGAGCAGGAGCAGGGCGAGGGCAAAGGCGGCAAAGGAGCGCGGCATGGTCGTTAGGCGGCGGAACGGAGGGCGGGGAGGAGCGCCGATTTTGGTGCGACCAGGGTGCGGCGCGGGCAGAGCGGCAGGTAGCGTTGCAGCCAGACGAGGAGATAGAAAACCGACATGCGCCAGCGAATGGCGAAGCTGCCGCTGATGTTGCCGCCGAGGACCGCGTTCACCGCCGGCGGGATCTGCAGGACATCCTGCGGGTAGAGGAAGACCTCGATAAATTCCTTGGAATACCAGGCATCGACGAAACGCAGATAGCCTTTCATGACCCGGCGCAGCAGCTTTTCGTAGCCGGCAAAAAGGCGCGGGGCCTGGCCCGGATGATCGAGCACCTGGTGTAGAATGTCGGCGCACTGTTCACCCGCGAGCAGGGCGAGGAAAACGCCGCTGCTGAAGACCGGATCGATGAACCCGGCCGCATCCCCGGCCAGCATCCAGCGCTCGCCGGTGAGGCGGCTTTGGCGATAAGAAAAGTCGGCGCTGGCGTAGACCGGGGTGACGCGGCGGGCTTTGGTCAGGCGCCGATTCAAAAATGGTTGCTCGGCCAGCGCTTGATCGAGAAACGGTTCGGGCGATTTTTTGCTCTTCTTATAGAGCGCGGTGTCGAGGACGACGCCGATGCTGGCACGGTCTTTCGACAAAGGGACATACCAGAACCAGCGATCGGCCGCGCGCAGCTGTCGGGTGAGGGTGCCGTCGCGGCCTTCGTCTCCCTCCACCCCCTCATAGTGGGCGAAGATGGAGATCTTCTGCAGGTGCGGGTAGGTCTCCTTGAGCTTGAAATGATTGCCGAGGACGGAATGCCGCCCGCTGGCGTCGATGACATAGTGTGCGCTGATTTTTTCCGGCGCTCCCTGCTTCGGCTGCAGTTGCAGCTCGACCCGATCGTCGAAAAATGCCACGCCATCGATGGCGGTTTCTTCCCGCACTTCGGCGCCATTTTCGGCCGCGTGGTCGAGCAGCACTTTATCGAACTCGGCTCGCGAGACCTGGTAGGAGGAGTCGGTTTGGGAGCGGAAGCCGTCCTTGAAATAAAATTTCACTCCGGTCTCGGAGCAGGCCCCGGCCATTTCGCCGCCATATTTTCGCAGGAACCCGGCGCGCTCGAATTTCTCATGCAGGCCCAGCCGGGTGAAGGTCTTCATGCTGACCGGGAGAAGCGATTCGCCGATGTGAAAACGAGGGAACTTCTCCCGCTCACAGACCACAACCTTCCGACCGGCCCGGGCGAGCAAGGTGGCCGCGGTGCTGCCGGCGGGACCGCCACCAATGATGGCTACGTCGTAGGTTGGCTCGGACATGCGGCGATCAAGTTAGCAAGCTTGTGCCGGAAGCAAACCCTGACCCGCGGGAAGGCAGAGAAGGGAAGCTGTGCTGGAGGAGGCCGGGCGCCCACTTCTGTGGGCGCCCCGACGCTGATTATTGATTCGTGATCGTGGCGACGGTGCCGTCGATCTTGGTCAGGCTGACGGCAAATTTCTGCGAATAGGGGCGATGGCGCAGATGGACCACATGATACCAAACGCTGTTCAGCGCATGACGAGCGGCCGCGGCCAGAGTGGCAGCGATATCGGGCCCGCCAAAGGTGCCAAAGCCGTTTTGCTTGGACGAGCCGACGTATGGGTTCCCCGGATTTGCCCGCGCCTGGATGGTGGCGAGGACGAGGAAGGCGGTGAAGTAGGCCTGAAACAGGAGATCGACGCGGGTGAAGGAGCCGAGATCGCGTCCCGTCGTGATATAGCGTAGGGAGGGATCGAGATGCACCGTGGCGCCGCTGTCGATCCCGTTTTGGACCAGTTGAAAGGTGACTTCATCGGTCATGAAATCCTCCCCCGCCGCGTAGGAACTGAGCTGCTGCCCGATCGGTTGGGCGCCGAGGAAGGTGGGGATGACCTGAAACTGCGAACTGTAGGGGCCGACGGTGTCGCCGGCAGGTTGGCAATGCCACTTCACCGGCAAACCAGATCAACCAGATCGTAGTGTCGCCCGCGCCCGCACTGGCGAGCGAGACCTACGGCACGGAGCTGATCGAACTCAATAACTTTGAACTATTCTCAAAACAGCCTCCTCTTAGCGAGTTTCTCTGCTTTTTCAGGTTCCAGCCGGTCGCCGGGCGCAGCGAAACCGCGGCTTCCGAGTGCTTGAGATGGGATCAGCCATTGACAACTTCCGGCCGGAACGGGATGAAACCACGGCCTTTTAACGCCGGCCGACCATGAAATTAATCGATCGATTCATCGGCCGTGAGCTGATCGTGAATGTGCTTTTCGCCATCGCGGTCCTCAGCCTGGTGCTGGTGGTGGGCAACATTTTCCGCAAGCTCCTCCCGCTCCTGGTGAACCACGATGTGCCGCTGGAGTTTCTCCTCACCTTCATCGCCTACGTCCTGCCTTTTTCGCTCATCTTCACCATCCCGTGGGGCTTGCTCACCGCTATCCTGCTCGTCTTCGGCCGGCTCTCGGCCGATAACGAACTGATCGCCCTGCGCGCCAACGGGGTGAGCGTGACCCGGGTCTGTCTGCCGCTGGCCCTCTTCGCCGTCATCTGCACCGCCATCTGTCTCTGGCTCAACGTCAGCGTGGCCCCGGCAGCGCAGGAGAAATTGCGCAGCAGCATCTTCGATCTCGCGACCCAGAATCCGATCGCGCTCTTTGGTGGCGACCAGGTGATCGATCAATTTCCCGGGCGCAAAATTTATGTCGGAAAGAAAGAGGGCAACGAGCTGGAGAATATTCTCGTTTTCCAGATGGACGAACACGACCTGGCGGTGCGGGTGACTCATGCCCGCACCGGGAAGCTGGAGACGGATTTGCCTAACAAACGCCTCCTCCTCCATCTCTACGACGCGCGTTACCAGGAACGGGACGCGAAAGATCCCTACGACCTGAAGAAAATGCGCGACGGCATCACCATGGCGGAAGGAACCCTGCCGATCAGCCTGGAGGAGCTTTACGACAAGGAAAAGAAGCGGCCGAGCCGCTCGGCGCTTTCGCTTTCCCAGTTGCTGGACCAGCTAAAATCCGGCGCGCGGCGCGACCGCAGCGCCACCCGGACCGAGATTAACAAGCGCTTCTCTTTTCCCTTTTCCTGCATCGCCTTTGCCCTCATCGGAGTGCCGTTAGGCATCACCACTCATCGGCGCGAGACTTCGGTCGGCTTCGCCACGGGACTGATCGTGGCCATCTTCTATTTTCTCTTCATCATCATCGCCGACACCATGCGGGCCAACGCCAGGATTCACCCTGAGCTGCTGGTCTGGTTTCCGAACGTGCTCTTCATCGTCATCGGGGCGATTCTCTTTCGCCGGTTGAGCAAGCAGTAACCGCGGGAGGCAGGCCCGCAGTGGCGTCCGAGTTTCTCGATCTGGCCGAGCAGACACGGACGGGACAGCGCCCGTCCCTCCAGGTCCAACCTACGAGGCGGCTTCCTCCGCTTTCACCTCGTCGCTGATGACGAAAAACTTCTTCAGCGTCGCGCTGCCGAAATTCGTCGTGAGGGCGACATCCGCCGCGTCGCGGCCGGTCGCCATGACCACGCGGCCGATGCGCGGGACGTTGTGGCGGGCATCGAAGGTGTGCCAGCGGTCGCCAAGGTAAACTTCAAACCAGCCGCTGAAATCCATCGGCAAGACCAGCGGCACACCAATATCGCCCATGTAGCCGGTGGCATAACGCGCCGGGATGTTCATGCAGCGGCAAAAGGTGAGGGCGAGATGGCTGAAATCACGGCAGACGCCCTGGCCGCTCTGGTAAACGTCGTAGGCCGACTTGGCCGGATCGGCAAAGTGGTAGCCAAAGGTGATGTGGCGGTGCACCCAGTCGCAGATCGCCTTGACCCGAGCCCAGCCGGGCGGGGTCTGGGCAAAGAGTTTCCAGGCGATGTCGGTCAGCTTATCGACCTCGCAATAGCGGCTCGGCATGAGGTAGGCCAGGGTGTCGTCGGGGAGATGCTCGATGTTGTGCTGGATGGCCTCGGGCGATTGGCGGTCGGGTTGGCCGCTATCTTCGATCGTCGTCTCGAGCTGTAATCGCAAAAGGCCGGGAGGCGCGAGGAGCCGCGCGCAACGATTGCCAAAGAGATCGCTGTAGAAGCTGACTGGAACCTCGGGCGCGACCCGCAGCTCTTCCGGCTCGCGCAAATCTTTCTGGCGCGATGGGTGCACGAAGAGCATCAGGACCATCGGAGTAGGTCCGCGCAGTTCAAACTCGATCTCGAATCCAATTTTGATCAGCATAAGGCGAGTCCCAGGGCGCAAGTCGGGCCCTAGTTGGCTCACATGGTTCACCCGATCGCGGCCAGTCGCATCTGTTTTATGGCCGGCCTAACCGAAACCCTGGAGCTTTTTCCAAATCTGCGGCCAGGGGTAGCGAATTTTGCGACAAAGGTAGATCTCGGGATGCTCGGTCGTTTCCTCGTTAGGGACGCCGTCGGGATTGGTGATCCGGCCGGCCAACTCGACTTCGCCGGCCAGGCGCTCGGCCGACTTCCGGGAAAAGCCGACCAGGATCACTGTCTCGGGCGGCTCAGCGCCATAGCCGCGCCACCAGTAGGTATTGATCCCGCTGATCACTTCCGGCAGCCCAGAGGCGCGGCCGTAGAGGTTGATCGCGCCGGCTTCGCCGTAATTGCCGGCCAGGATGGCAGTGTGCGGCTTTTCCGATTCCGGCAAGGCGGCGTAGATGCCGGCGACGGTCTGCGCCAATTCCGGCCAGCCGATTTGTTCACGGAAATTATCGTGCAACTTGCTCGTGAGGCGCCAACCGGCGGAATGGATCGGGGCGAGCGGCATCATGAGGACGGCGCTGAAGGCCGCGCCCGCCGCCAGCGACGTCCAGGTGGCGCCGCGGCCGACTCGTTGCGCGGTCGGTGTTCGCCGTGCGAGCCAGCCATCCCAGACGACCGCCCCGGCCGCGAGGAGCATCGGGTAAGCAGGAGCCATGTAATAGAAACGGCCTTTGGCGACGAAGAAGAGAACGAGCGGGACCAGATACATCCAGCCGAGCATCCGATAGCGGTGCCCGGCAGGGCGAGACTCCGTCGAGCTGGGGGGAAGATGACTATCCTGCTGGCGGCGCCAACCCCCCGGCTCGACGGAGTCTCGCCCTACCGGATCGCCAGCCCAATAGAACCAAAGGCCGGCCAGCCAGAGCGGCAGGGTGAAGAAATTTACGGCGGTAAATAGCTGCTGGATGAAAAAACCGCCGGTCCGTCCCATCTCAACGTCGCGCGCGTGGATGAAGTTGAGGAAAGTGTGGGAAATGAAGCCGTGCCGTATCTGCCAGATGACGTTAGGCAAAAAAATCACCAGTGAGAGCGCGGCCCCGGCCCAGAGCCACGGGCTTCTCAAGTAGCGCCGCACCGGGGTTAAAAGGACTCCGGCGACGATGCCGGCGATGAAAAACACCATCGTATATTTGGTCATCATGCCGAGCCCGAGAGCGGCGCCGATGGCGAGCCACCAGCGCGGATCGTCGGTTCGCAGAAGGCGGATGACGAACCAGGCAGCCAGGACCCACCAAAGATAATCGAACGAGACGTATTCGAACATCGTGGCCATGCAGACCGACATGGGCGCGATGGCACTGGCCAGTGCGGCCACCAGCTGAGCCCAGCGGCGGCCACCCAGTTCCCGCGCCATCAGGCCGGCCACGACCATGGCCAGGCATTGGGCCAGCACGGAAAAGAAGCGCAACCCGACCAGCGACGGCCCAAATAAAATCGCCGCGAGCCGCGCCACAAATGGAGTGAAAGGCGGATACGAGACGTAGCCCCAGTCGAGGTAGCGAGCGTCATCCATCACCCCGAGTTCGTCGCGATGGAAACCATACTGCCAGTTGGTCGCGCAATGCAGAATGAGCCGGGCGAAAGCCAGGAACAAAAGAACAGCGAGATCGTTTCGCAGCTCGCTGGGGCGAGATTTCGTCGCGGCTCTGCCTTCCATTAGGAGCGAAGCTATCGAATTGAATTCGATTCGGCAACGCAGCTATTTAACCCGTACGGGGTTGAAAAAAAGGGCTCCTGTGGTAACTTAGAAAAGGTCGCGGGACTCCCCGCCACCTACCAACTCGTAACTGAACACGCGGTTCCGAGCTGACGATGCCTCGCTTGAGAGTGAGGCCGAAGATCGTCTGAATTTCTTCACGCAGTGAACGCCATCAGCGTCTCTGCGAGCTCAGCTGAATCGCCGCAAGAGAAAGGAAATTAATGAAAAGAATATTATCTGCCGTAACCATTTGCTCCCTCGCGATCGGACTTTGTGCGATCCCAGCCCTCGCCGGCAACATGAAAGGCGATTTCAAGGGCGATCTCGTCCGGAGTTCCAACCTGATCGGCGCGAACCTCTATAACACCAACGGTGACGACATCGGACAACTGAACGATATCGTGGTGGACGAAAACACCGGCGGCATGTCCAACGCCATTCTGGCCGCGGGCGGCTTCCTCGGCATCGGCGATAACCTAACCCCGGTGACGTGGAAAGACCTCAAAGTGACCAGGAACGAAGACGGAAACCTGAAGCTCGTGACCGGACTCGATAAGGCCAGGCTGACGGACGAGAACAGCTTCGAGAAGAACAACTGGATGAGCACCGATGACACCTGGATGAAACAGCTGCCCCACGCCGCGGGCAAGAAGCTGGTCCGCCTGAGTAAGGTCAATGACGCAAAATTGTTTGACCAGAGCGGACACCAGATCGGCGCGATCGAAGATGTGGTGGTCGACGCCAAATCGGGCAAGGCCGCTTATGCGGTGATCTCGTTCAGCGACGATTTCATTAACCAGGGCGACAAGGTCACGATGGTGCCATTCAAACTGGTGCGCCAAAGCGAGAAGGACACGCCGGGCTTCGTCCTGCACGCGGATAAGAGCAAGATCGAAACCGCGCTCTTTTTCGACAAGAACGACTGGCCCAACATGGATGACATGACCTGGAACAAGAAGGTCTACGATCACTTTGCCGTAACTCCATATTACTGGACCAACGCCTAATTTCCTGAGCGCCTAACGTCTCAGGGCGGCAGAAGGGCGGGTGCGCTTCCCAGCGTGCCCGCCCTTTTTTGCCTTCGCTAAAGCCCTAGGCCGAGGCGTGGCCAAACTGAGCCGTGACCCGGAGATCCTCGCCCAGCGCGATGCGGACATCGCGCAGCTTCACTTCACCCAGAGGCAAAGCCATGAGGGAAATTTCGCGGCCATCGAACCGTTGCAGGTGAGGCCCGAGGAAACCGCAGGCCATGGTGCCGAGAGTTCCTTCGCCCATGCAGCTGAGATCGGAGAGGCGCGCATTAAGTTGATCGTCAATTTCGAGACTGCCGGCCATGCGCACCGCCGCGGTCAGGAAAAGTTTGCGCGCACGCACCTGCACTTCCACATCGAGCGCGCGATCGGTGCGGGATTTTAGTTGCAGCTGCACGTCCTCCAGGATAACGCCCTGTTTCTGAGCGGCTGCGGTCGCGCCCCGGCGCACCAGCGCCTCGAGATCGGCCACGGCCAGCGAAACCTCCACCTCGCCCTCCGCGGCGTCGCGTAAGAGGAGCACCACCTTGCCCTCCGCGTCGCGTCCTTGCCCGAGAGACACCTGGCGCGCGCGGCAGTCGAGATTCACCGCCGCGCCCTGCACGCGCACCGGTTTTCCGGTCACAGCGAAATGCTCCACCTCCAGTGCCGGCTCCGAGCTGCCCGCCGGCGAAGTCAGCCGCTGGGGCAACCGGTCTCCGGCGGAAGCACCGTCAAGCGTCACCCGAATCGCTTCCAACTCGGGATAAGCGAGATCGTCCACCGTGACGAACTGGTCAGCCGCTGGTTGCAGAATCGAGCGCAAACTTTTCTCTATCTCGTCCCGGAGATCGGCGGCGTTGGTTGGCAGAGAATCAGTCTGGAGCGGAAACATGCAGAATTTTTGGACTATTCTTTATATCCGATTTGCGGATGCCTTTTCAAGGTTCCTGTTCTTCCCTTGCCTGACGCGGGAAGAAGCTTCCTTCAAAAGCGAGCGAGATAGAAGAAAACGGCGATCAAAATGGCCAGCAGCAGGACGCCGGTAATCCACCAGTGCGGCTTGAGCGCGCTGCGTTTGGAGCCGGAGCCAAATTCGCTCGCGACAAATTCCTCGTAATCGAATGGATCCTCCGGCAGATCGAGCCCGTCGTGATCGGCCGCATCTTCGCGCCAGCCGGATTGGTGATCGGCGCCGCACTCCGGGCAGGCGACCGCACCGCGCGGAACCTCCTCGCCGCAGACCGGGCACACTTCCGGTGCGGGCAATCGAGTCGGTTTCTTCTTCGCCATTGCGAGAGGGAACATATCGGCAGGGCGAGACTCCGTCGAGCCGGGGAGGGAACTCCGCTTCCTGCACTGGGTCCAATCCGGCTCGGCGGTGTTCGCCGACCAGAGATCGCTCCATCGGTTGGGACCCAGATTTTAGGTTGCGCTCCGGACCTTTTCCGCTAACTTCCGCGTTCCTTATGGCGAAGACATCCTGGCTGAATCGCAACGAACGCAAGCGCAAGACGGTGGCGAAATACGCCGATTTGCGTGCGGAGCTCAAGGCGAAGAAGGATTACATCGGCCTCTCCCAGCTGCCGCGCGACGCCAGCCCCACCCGCGTGGTCAATCGCTGCCAGGTGACTGGCCGCCGCCGCGCTTTCATCCGCCGCTTTAAAATTTCCCGCCTGACCTTTCGCGAACTCGCTTCCGCCGGTCTCATTCCCGGTGTGACGAAGTCGAGCTGGTAGTCCAGCCCCGAGCTGGGTTTCGGGTGCCACTTTCGGCATCCGCTCCATGAATTTTTCTCTTTCATTTCCAGCCCTCGCGATTCTCGCGGAGGGCGTCGCCCAGCATTGGGATTCGCCTGAGCTACTAATTGGAAAGGTGCTTGCGATCGTCCTGCTGGTCTTCCTGAACGGCTTTTTCGTCGCGGCCGAGTTTGCTCTGGTTAAAATCCGTATGAGCCAGCTCGAGGCCCTGGCGGAGGAGGGAAACGCCCGCGCCGTCCGGACGCAGAAAGTCGCTGGTGACCTCGACTCCTATCTCTCCGCCTGCCAGCTCGGCATCACCCTGGCCAGCCTCGGGCTCGGTTGGGTCGGGGAACCTTTCCTGGCGCAGATTCTCCAGCCTGGCTTTGCCCTGCTCGGGATCGTCTCGCCCGCGGTCATCACTTCGGTCTCGTTTCTTCTCGCTTTTTCCGTCATCACTTTTCTCCACATCGTGCTGGGCGAGCAGGCGCCGAAGATTCTCGCAATCCGCAAGGCGCTGCCGGCGGCTTTGTTCGTCAGCGGGCCGTTGCGGATGTTCTATCTCATCTTCAAACCGGCGATCTGGTTTCTCAATGCCTCCTCGAATTGGGTGCTGAAAAATGTCCTGCGCACCGAGCCGGTGAAGGAGGGAGAGCTGGCCCATAGCGAAGAAGAGCTGCGCCTCATTCTGGATGAGAGCGAGAAATCCGACGAGGTCTCCTCCATCGGACGCGACATCCTGGTCAACGCCCTCGACATGCGCCGCCGGGTGGTGCGCGATATCATGACCCCGCGCGGCGAGGTGGTTTATCTCGATATCGAGCAAAACTTTGATGAGAACGTGCAGAGAGCGCTCGAATCGCGCCACACCCGTTTCCCGCTCTGTCGCGGCCATCTCGATCACACCATCGGCCTCATTCACATCAAGGAGCTGGTCCCGATGATGCGCGACCCGGCGCCGGACCTGATGAAGATCAAGCGCGAACTCATCCCGGTGCCGGAAATGATGTCGCTGGAGAAGCTGCTTAATCTTTTCCTCGTTAGGCACGCCCATCTCGCCATCGTGGTCGACGAATACGGCGGCACGGTCGGCATGGTGACGATGGAGAACATCCTGGAGGAATTGGTCGGCGACATTCAGGACGAGTTCGATACCGAGAAGGCGGAGTTTCGCCGGGTGAACGAAAACGAATTCATGGTCGATGGCGGTCTCGGCCTCTACGAGCTGCGCGACCTGGCTGACATCGAACTGGAGAACTCCGACGTCAGCACGGTGGGCGGCTATGTCACTCACTTGTTAGGCCATCTCCCCAAGCAGGGCGAGCAGGTGCCGATCGAAGATTACGTTGTGACCGTGGCCCAGACCGACGGGCGCCGCATCGGCCAGCTTCATTTCAAGAAGATGGCGGACGACGACGGCCAGCGAGAATCCTAGCCGGTCCGATCCGATCCGAGTGGTCCGAATCCCGCCCGTTGCCCGCGGCGGAGGCTAAAACTTGCTGTAGTTGGCGACGACGTTGATCCCACCGGCGGCTTTCTTCCCGTTCTCCCAGCCCGGCGTGAACTGCGCCTGTTTCACCGCCCGCTCGGTCAGAATTCCCAGCCCGCTCCCTTTCGGATTCTCCGAGATTCCGGAGGTGCCGGTAACCTTCCCGGTGTCATCCACGTTCACCACCACTTCGGCCTGCCCGGTGACGAGGATGCCCTTGGTCAGCTTGCTGATCTCCTTTTGCAGCGCGGTCCGCAGGCCGCCAATCATCTGCGGCTGGATGTAATTCTCCAACTTGCCCACCCGCTCGCGATCGTGGGTGGCGAGCGAGAGGACAATGACCTCTTCGTTGTTCTGATGCAGGAAAAGCACCGTCCCGGCCAGGTAAACCCGGACCGGCTGGCCATTCACCGTCGCCGGCTTGAAGCGCCCCCAATCAAGCGCGCTCTGCACCGACTTCTTGAACATCTCGTTATTCCCGACCAGGGCGTGCACCGTCTCAACCGAGCCATCTTTGAGCAGGTCGCAGTAGAATTGCACCGCACCGTCGAGCTTGCCGGCGTCCTTCGGGAAATGGAGATAGCGGGTGATGGAATCCGCATCCTGGGTGACCAAGGCCGGAGTGACTGGGCCGGTGATCGGCGGCGCGATCTTTATCTCAGGCTCGGCCGGAGTCGCCGCCGTCTGCGCCGGAGGGGGCGAGGCGGGAGCAGCCGTTTCTGTTTTCTTCTGGCAGGCGCTGGAAAGACAGATTAAAAAGGCCAGCGCGATTGGCGCCAGCCGGCGGACAGAGATTTTTTCCATGGTCAAACTTCGGTGGAAGTAACCTCTGCACTCCGCTTGCGCAAGTGAGTGCGCGGGCGCGGGAAGCGAAAAAAAGCGCTACCCAAGGCGGCCAAGCGGCCCGAGATTTGCCGTCTTATGGCATACGAACTACCCAAATTACCCTACCCGAACGACGCGCTCGAGCCGCACATCGATGCAAAGACGATGGAGATCCATCACGACAAGCATCACCAGGCCTACATCACCAACCTGAACAAGGCAATCGAAGGCAAACCCGAGCTCGAAGGCAAGTCGATCGAAGACCTGGTCAGCAACCTCGACGCCGTCCCGGAAGACATCCGCACCGCAGTGCGCAATAACGGCGGCGGGCACGCTAACCACTCCTTCTTCTGGCAAATCATGGGCCCGAAGGGCGGCGGCGAACCGACCGGTAAACTGGCCGACGAGATCAAATCCACCTTTGGCAGCTTCGACGCCTTTAAGGAAAAGCTGGCCGATGCCGGCACCAAGCGCTTCGGCAGCGGTTGGGCCTGGCTGGTCAAAAACAAAGGCGGCCAGTTAGAAATCATGTCCACCGCCAATCAGGACAGTCCGCTCATGGAAGGCAAGACGCCTGTCCTCGGCGTCGACGTCTGGGAGCACGCCTATTATCTCAACTACCAGAATCGCCGGCCCGATTACCTCAAGGCCTGGTGGAACACGGTCAACTGGGATGAGGTTTCCAAACGCTACGAAAAGTAGCCGCAAACTCTAAGCACAAACTCCGCAAGAGGCGCGTCGTAGCTCGACGCGCCTCTTTTGCGTAGGCGACGCGGGAGGGTCATTGTAAGTTGCGCCGGTGATGAGAAAACTCCTGCCCCTTCTCCTGCTCGTCGCCCTCGCTTTGGCCGCTCCGCCGCTGGCTCCGGCGCAGGACGCTTTCGCCGGCATCGATCTGCTTTACCCAGAGTTCGCCCATCCGCAGCAGGATGTGCAGGCGGCGATCAAGGCCGGCGATTTTCGTTTCATCGCCACCGATCCTCGCCGCCGGATCGTGCCCGGGATGGAAAAGCACCGCGCCATCCAGCGAAAATACGGGACCAAATTTCTGCGCCAACGCTTCCGCATCTTCGCCACCCGCTCGCAGAATTTCAGCTTTAACCTGCGCGCCCGGGCCTACGCCACCGAATATAATCAGGCCCTGCTGCACTATCTGCTCGAGCGGGAGGAAAAAGGGAAAAATGGCCGGGACAAACGTTAGGCTGCTCCCGCACACTCCCGCGCATCTGCGCGCCTTGCAGCGCAGCGCGGCGGATTACGAGGCGCAATTTGGGCTCGCGGTGGCGGAGGGAGTCAGCGACTTCCTCGGCGGATCCGCGGTCTCGGAGGCTTTCCAGGCCCGCCTGCGCCAATCGCCCGCCGCCGATGTCTGGCAGGATGGTTTCGGCGTTCTGCTCCCGGCCGAGAATCTTGTCATCGGCCTGGCCAGTTTCAACGGACCGCCCGACGACGAAGGCGCAGTCGAGATTTCCTACGCCATTGCGCCCGCTCACGTCGGCCGCGGTTACGCCACCGCAGCGGCCCGGTTGTTGAGCGAACGCGCCGTGGTTAGTGGCCAGGTGCGCATCCTGCGCGCGCACACCCTGCCCGAAGTGAGCGCCTCCACCCGCATCCTGGGGAAATGCGGCTTCCAACTGCGGGGCGAGTTCATAAACGATGAAGACGGCCTCATCTGGCGCTGGGAATTGCCGCTCACCGGCTCGGGAAATTCATGAACAATCTGCAAGTCGATCCGCTCCAGGCGCATGAAGTCGAGACCGTGGCTCGGCTCTTCGAGATGCAACTGGCCGAACATAACGTGGCTCGTTCCCGCGCCGACCTCGTCGCCGGCCTGCAAACGCTGCTGGCACAACCGGAACAGGGCTTCGTCCTGGTCGCGCGGCGTGAGGGCGCAGCGATCGGCGTCGCCTACGTCGCCCGCATCCTCAGCCTCGAACACGGCGGCTGGAGCGGCTGGCTGGATGAACTTTACGTCCTGCCCGCCTGGCGCGAGCGGGGCGTCGGCTCGGTCTTGCTCACCGCCGCCATCGCCGGCGCGCACGAACGAAAATTCGCCGCGCTCGATCTGGAAGTCGACTCGGATCATGGCCGGGTCATCCCGCTCTACCAGCGCCACACCTTTCAGCCGGTGACTCGGACTCGATTTGTGCGCCGCCTGCGTTAATGATTCTTCGCCATGCGCACCTTGAAACATCTCTTCCAGCAAAACAAAGCCTGGGCCGATCGCATCCGGGGCGAGAAACCGGATTTTTTCCTCGAGCTTTCGCGCCAGCAATCGCCGCAATATCTCTGGATCGGCTGCGCCGATAGCCGGGTGCCGGCGAATCAAATCGTCGACCTGCTGCCCGGCGAAGTCTTTGTCCACCGCAACATCGCCAACCTGGTCGTCCACACCGATCTCAATTGTCTTTCCGTCATCCAGTTCGCGGTCGAAATCCTCAAGGTGAAGCACGTCATCGTCTGCGGCCACTACGGCTGCGGCGGAGTGCAGGCTGCGCTCGAGGGTCTGCGTCTCGGCCTGGCCGACAACTGGCTCCGCCACGTCCAGGACGTGCGCCAAAAGCACCAGGCCAGCCTAACGAGTATAAGTGGCGAGCTGGAAACGGCCAACCGTCTCTGCGAGTTGAACGTGATCGAGCAGGTGGCCAATGTCTGCCAGACCACCGTCGCCCTCGACGCCTGGGAGCGCGGGCAGCCGCTTGAAGTGCACGGCTGGATTTACGGCCTCAAGGACGGCCTCCTGCGCGATCTGCAGGTGACAGTTACCGGCGTGGATGAGACGGCGGCCGTTTACGAGGCGGCTCTGGCGGCCCTCGCCTAGCAGTCGGCAAATGTGTCGACAAGATGGTCACGACCTGCCTCAATCTCGCGCTATGAACAGAAGGACCATCCAGAACGTTATGCTGATCGCCTTTGCGATCGGCCTCCCTGCGGCGGCTGCTCTCGCTGAGCCGACCCTCCCAAGCGAGTCGCAGCAGAAAGTCGCGCCTAACGACCCAGACGCGATCGATGCCCCGGACATCATTTTCTCCAACCTCATCCGTGACAAAGGGGCTCGTTTTAACCCTAACGCTTCTGCTTCGATCGCGGGACGTGACGCCGGTGAGACGGAGACGTGGCGCGCGATCCGCTTTGTGCCGCGAGAGGACGTGCAGGCCAAAGTAATCTCTGCGGCTATTGGCTACTTTTCCGGGGCGAAATCGATCACCTTGGGCATCTACAGCGACCATCCGAATTTAAGCACGGTAGGTGACCCGCTGCCGGGCGGCCAAGCGACTACCTCGAAGATTCCCGACTTAGGAGAATGCTGTCAGCTCACAACCGTAAGGCTGGCTGGTGAGGGCGTCTTTCTGGCCAAGGGCCAGGCCTATTGGTTGGTGGCCGCTCCCGATAACATTAAGGGCTCTACCTTCTTTGGCGGCTGGCATGGCTCTTATCATGGCGTCTCGGCGAATCGGACCCCGCCCTTCGATTGGCGAGTACCTTCGGGCTCATGGACAGCCGCAGAAATCCGAGGCACGAAGCTGCGAACCTCCGCACCGATTGTGCCGGTTGTTTCCAAGGTGGAGGCTCGGAACGGCATTATCTTCAGCAACCTGGACCGCAACTCACCCTATCTTTATGGATACGGCGCGGGCGTTCCAGTCGAAGGCATAAAGGGCCCCGACTTGGTAGAAGTCTGGCAGGCTGTCCCGTTTACACCGCGGGCAGATATGCACGCTCAGACTCTCAGCGCGGCCATCGCTTGGCAGTCTGGGACAAGGCTCGTTAACCTGGGTGTGTACAGTGACAGTAGCGGAGCTCCTGGAACGCTGCTGCCCGGCGGCCAAGGGAGCACGAGTGATATCCCTGATCTGGGAACTTGTTGTGAACTCACTACCGTCACTCTCCCCGCGGAAGGAGTCGCACTGAGCAAGGGGACACAATATTGGCTGGTCGCTACCCCCGATAACATCCATGCCCCCACCTTTAAGGGCGCGTGGCAGGATTCCATCCTTGCTTTCAGTGCCTATCAGGAGCCGGAGAATTTCATCAACTGGACATCTTACAGCGGATCCTGGTTCGCGGCGGAGATTCGCGGAACCAGCCCGTAGAACTTGTCCAAGGATTTCTTTTCGTCTTTGCGAAGCGAACGCGCCTCCGCATGCTGAGGTCGCCGAAGAATCGGGAATCCGGCCCGTCCGTTGACCGCCCCCCGGCGCGCCCGCATAGTGTGCCCCTTCATGTCGATCGCGCTGACCCGTAACTTCTGCATCATCGCGCACATCGATCACGGCAAGACCACCTTGTCGGATCGTTTGCTCGAGACCACGGGCACGATCCATGCCCGCGAAAAACAGGATCAGCTCCTCGACTCAATGGATCTCGAGCGGGAGCGCGGGATCACGATCAAGGCCCATCCGGTGGCGATGCGTTACACCGCCAAGGACGGGCAGGAATACCGGCTCAATCTACTCGATACGCCCGGGCATGTCGATTTCGCCTACGAAGTCTCGCGCAGCCTGGCCGCCTGCGAGGGCGCGCTCCTCATCATCGACGCCGCGCAAGGCGTGGAAGCGCAGACGGTGGCCAATGTGCACCTCGCGCACAAGCAGGGCCTAACGATCGTGCCGGTGATCAACAAGATCGATCTGCCGAACGCCGATCTGCCCAGCGTGCATCGTCAGCTGGAGGAAATCCTGGCCATTCCGGCCGAGGAAGCGATCGACTGCAGCGCCAAGATGGGCATCGGGATCGAGGAAATCCTGGAGGCGGTGGTGCATCGCATTCCGCCGCCGCCCGAGCCGAAAGACGAGATTTTGCGCGCGCTGGTTTTCGATTCCGTCTTCGATATCTACCGCGGTGTCGTTGCCTATGTGCGGGTCTTTTCCGGCAAAATGGAGGCCGACCAGCAGATCAAGGTGATGAGCACCGACACCCGCTACGAGGTGAAGGACGTGGGCGTGTTTACCCCGAAAATGTACACCCAGCCGATGCTCAAGGCGGGCGACGTCGGTTACGTCATCGCCAATATCAAGACCACTTCCGAGCTCAAGATTGGCGATACCATCACCGATGTGCGCCATCCGGCGAAGGATCCGTTACCCGGTTTCCAGGAGATCCATCCGATGGTCTTCAGCGGCATTTATCCGATCAACACCGCCGACTTTGAGCATCTCAAAACCGCCATCGGCAAGCTGCGGATGAACGACGCCGCCTTTGTTTATCAACCCGAAAGTTCAGTCGCGCTCGGCTTTGGTTATCGCTGCGGCTTCCTCGGGCTGCTGCACATGGAGATCATCCAGGAACGGCTCCGGCGCGAGTACGACATGGACATCATCGCCACCTCCCCGAGCGTGATCTACGAAGTGCTCACCACCCGGGGCGAGATCGTGATGGTCGATAACCCGGCCCATCTGCCCGACCCGAGCGTGATCGAGGAAATCCGCGAGCCGATGGTGCGGGCCTACATTCTTTGCCCTAACGAATCGATCGGCGACATCCTCCAGCTCATCATGGATAAGCGCGGGACGATGGACCACACCGAGTCGCTCGATACCCGTCGGGTCATGCTCCATTGCGAGTTGCCGCTGAACGAAATCCTGGTCGACTTCAACGACAAGATTAAGAGCATCAGCCGCGGCTACGCCTCGATGGATTACGAGCACTCCGGCTATCGCGCCTCCAAACTGGTCAAGCTCGACCTGCTGGTGAATGGCGAACCGGTTGACGCCTTCTCCACCATTGTGCATCGCGACCGGGCGGAGCCGCGCGGCCGCCAGCTGGCCTCGAAGTTAAAGGAAGTGATCCCGAGCCAGCTCTATCAGGTCGCCATCCAGGCGGCGATCGGCGGCAAAATCGTGGCTCGCGAATCCATCTCGGCCCTGCGCAAAAACGTGACCGCGAAATGCTACGGCGGCGATATTTCGCGCAAACGCAAGCTGCTCGAGAAACAGAAGGAAGGGAAAAAGCGGATGAAGAGCATCGGGAAAATCAACATCCCGCAGGAAGCCTTCATCCAAGTGCTGAGGTCGACGCAATAGGCGGCGGCACGGCGCAAGACCTGCCCGCTTGTACAATGACGCTTTGCAAATTTCGTTCCTCGGCTAGCGTTGCGCGGCATGTTTGAACCGCGCTACATCAAGCACAGCCACCTGCTGCTGCGCCACGCCGAGAAGCTCATTCGCTACCGGCGCGATCGCTTAAGCGCATCCGCGCTGGCCGAGCTGCGAACGCAGATGGAGAAGGTGCGAGTGGCGATGAAGGCGCGCGACAAGGCGGCCACTCAGCAGGAGTCGGAGCGGCTCGATCAGCTCCTTACCACCCACACTCCGCCCCAGCGCGACGCGATCTGGCGCGAGAATGTCGAAGTGATTTTGGTCGCGATCGTGGTCGCGATCGGCATTCGCTCCTACTTCATCCAGCCTTTTAAAATCCCGACCGGCTCCATGCAGCCGACGCTTAACGGCATCATCGGCCATCCCACCGATGAGCCCGCACCGAACTTCATCAAGCAGGCGATCGATTTCGTCGTCCTCGGTCGCAATTACATCGATGTCGTCTCCGGCGCCGATAACACCGTGGTCGACATCCAGCCGCGGAAGTTCCTCTTTTTCTTCACCCTCTCGCAGGTCATCTGCGATCACCAATCTTTCACCGTCTACGCGCCGCCGGAGATTCTGCGGCAGGATTTCCAGGTCTATCCCGGCAACAATTATCGTCCCGGAGCGGTCATCGCGCGCGGCGCCATCGATACCGGCGACCAGGTTTTCGTCGATAAGTTCAGCTATAACTTTATCCATCCCCATCGCGGCGATGTCTTCGTCTTCCGGACCGATCACATCCTTGGCATCCGCGAGGATCCGGTGGCCGGTGCCCCCTTTTACATCAAACGCCTCACCGGCACGCCCGGCGACGAGCTGCGGATCGATCCACCCAGTCTCTATGTGAACGGGGAGCCGGCGCAGAATTTTGGGATTCGCCGGGTCATGTCGGCACGCGATCCCTACAAAGGTTATTCGCATGGGGCGACCTATCTGAACACGGCCGAGAGCACCTACGTGATCCCGCCGCACAGTTACTTTGCCATGGGCGACAACAGCTACAACAGCTACGACAGCCGCTACTGGGGTCCGGTGCCGGAGGAAAATGTGGTCGGGCGCGGTCTTTTCGTCTACTGGCCCTTTGGCCGGCATTGGGGCTTTATTCGTTAGGGGAATGTTTCTCGGAGTGATGGCGTCATGGGCCCGTCCAGCACTCGCCCGTCCTCGACTCCATGACTTCCGCTCTTTTCCCCCTTCTTGGCATGGTTCTGGGCTACGCCGTCGTCATGGCGAGCAATCCGGTGCGGGTGGCGCTGCGCGATGGGTTCCGCTGCAGCATGCGTTTCAAGCGGCTCTGGATCGTCTTTGCTCTGCTCGCGCTGGCTTACTCGGCCTTTCAGTTTGTCATTTTTACCCCGGTGCAATCGAGTGCTGACCTGCGCCTGGAGCAGTTTGCCTTCTGGCGCTCGTGGCATTGGCCGCTCTTCTCCGAGGTCTGGCGCGAAAGTCTGCTCCACACCGCGGAATCAGTCGCAGGCATTTTCGACGCCGCCGCCACCACTTATCCGCTTTCGGTCTTGGCTGCTTTGCTTCTGCTCCTGAATTGGCGTGGACTTCACCGCAGCCTCATCCAAGCCTTGCGCAAGCAGTTCGGCGCCGCCGGCTGGCTCATCTATCTCGGCATGCTTCTAAGTGCGCTGGCCTCTCTGCTCAAGCCGCTGATCTATTGGCAACTGCCGGGGCGGGACTTATTCCTTTCGCCCGCCCATCTCCTCCAAACCTCCGCCGCGGTCGATACGGTGGCCTTTGTCTTTGAATATCTCTGCGCAGTCTATCTCCAAGTCTATCTCATCACCATTGCCCTGGCCTGGATCAAAGGCCTCCACTTCCGCGAAGGCGCGCTGCTGCGTTTCGCCATGCGCCGTTTCAGCTTTGTCTTGAAATGGCTCGGCCTCGTCCTGCTCGCCAGCACTCTCCTCTTGCGTCTTCCCTTGCTCGTCGCCTATTTCCGGGAGGTGCCGAATGTGCTTGATTACCTGCCGATCAGCCGCGCCCTCATGGCCCTGCTCATCATTTCCTTTGCTGCCATGCAGATTTCTCTCGTCCTGCATAACGAAAGCCTGCGCGAGGCCTTCGTCGCCCATTGGCATTTCGTGCGGACGCACGCTTACCGGCTGGGCTGGTTCCTGCTCATCGCCGGGCTGCACTTCTGGTTCCTTTCTTTTGCCGACACGGTCATGCGCGCCGCCGCGACGGAGCGGGAACTGGCCCTCGTCCTCTGGAAACTGGCCTATATTCTCGCTCGCGCCTTTGTCACCGGCTGGCTGCTGGCCAGCTGGGTCTCGCTCTTCCGCCAATGTGAAATCGGCCGGGTCAACCGCGAAACATGGATCCGCTACTGACCATGCCGGAGCAGAGCGCAAACGCAGCAGAGATCACCCGGGCGAGCCAGTCCAACCTGGCCTTTGCCTTTATCTCGTTAGGTAAAGAACGTCGGCGCGACATCACGGTCTTCTATGCCTTTTGCCGCTTGATCGATGACATCGCCGATTCCACCGTGCTGGCCGCGGAAGAAAAAGGGCGCCGCCTGGCGGACTGGCGACAAGCTCTGCGCGGACCGCAGGCGGAGGAGCCCGCGCTCGCGCCGCAGGTGCGCGGGTTGATGGGCAAATATGCCATCACGCCGGAAATGCTCGAGCTCATCATCGATGGGGTGGAGATGGATCTCACCGTGACGCGCTACCAGACCTTTTCCAGCCTGAGCAGCTATTGCTACCGCGTAGCCAGCGCGGTTGGGCTGGTCAGTATCGAGATTTTTGGCTACCGGAATGCGCGCTGCAAGGAATATGCGGTCGATCTCGGGCTGGCTTTGCAGATCACAAACATCCTGCGCGATGTGGCGCGGGACTGGGCCAACGGCCGGGTATATCTCCCGGCGGAAGATATGATTCGCTTTGGCTATTCCGAAGCCGATCTGGCCGGGCGAGTTTACAATGAGCGGTTCATCCGGCTGATGCAGTTCGAAGCCGATCGGGCGGAGGCCTATTTCCAAAAAGCGGCCGCCGTCCTGCCGCGGGAGGATCGACGGTCGATGGTCAGCGCGCAGATCATGGCGGCGATCTATTACGCGCTTTTGCGCCAGATGGAGGCGGATCGGTTTCGCGTCTTCGAGCGCGACTACGGGCTGAGCAAGGGTGCAAAACTCTTGCATGCGGCCCGGCAGATGCTGAAGCTACTGTGAATAGCGGCGGAGGGCATCCGTCTCACCTGAACACTGCAAACCAACATTACACCATGAAGAAATCTTACCTACCTGCGGTCTCGGCCGCGATGCTCGGCGCTTTAGCGCTCAGCTCTTGTGAAACGCCGGTCGGCCAGGGGGCTGGCATCGGAGCAGCCGGCGGCGCGCTCATCGGCGGCGGCGCCGCGGGCGGTCGCGGTGCGGCCATTGGCGCGGGCGCCGGGCTGCTGGCCGGCGCGCTCGTCGGGGCGGCGATCCAGAGCGATCAGGAACGCAACTACCATGCGCCTCCGGGAGGCTATCCCTATGGACGTCGGACCGGCACTCTGGGCTACGTCTACAGCCCCTACGGCCAGCACAATGTGATCGACGTGCGCGGCGTGCCGCGCGGCGCGCTGGTGCGGGACCCGTCGACTGGCGGCGTCTTCCGCAAACCGTAAGCGATTCACCTGCCGAAATTTTGAGCACGGGTTGGCTTCGCGCAGCGGGGCCAACCCGTTCCTTTTCCTCAGGAGCTCGGGCGCAGGCTGTCGACCAGGCGACGAGTGGCGTCATCCATCCGCACCAGCTCCGGCCAGCCGCGATGGTGACCTTCGCCGGGTAACTTCCGGGTCGCATCGAGGCCCATATGCGAGCCGACATTCTGCACGCTGGGGGCGTGGTCGAGTGAGTCGCTCGGGTTAGTGATAATGGTGCTATCGCGTTTCGGGTCGGTGTTGGCGCACATCCGGAAGAGCACTTCGCTGGTGTTATGCACATCGCAATCCTCATCCACCACCACGATGTACTTGCTAAACATCATCTGACCCATGCCCCAGAGCCCGTGCATCACTTTGAAGGCCTGGTAGGCATATTGTTTGCGGATGCTGACGAAGACCAGATTATGAAAAACCCCTTCGGCCGGCAGGGCCAGGTCGATGATCTCGGGGAAGTTCATCTTGAAGACGGGGAGAAAGATTTTCACGCTGGCGGTGCCGAGATAGAAATCCTCCATCGGCGGAATGCCGACAATGGTGGTGGGATAAACCGCTTCTCGCCGATGGGTAATGGCGGTGAGATGAAAGACCGGGTAATCCTCGACCGCGGTATAGAACCCAGTGTGATCGCCGAAAGGTCCTTCGGGGCGCGTCTCCCCCGGCTGCACGTAACCCTCAAGCACGAAATCGACATCGGCCGGCACTTCCAGATCATTCGTTAGGCATTTAACCAGCTCGACCGATTTTTTGCGGATGAAGCCCGCGAACAGAATCTCATCCAGCCCATCGGGGAGGGGGGCGGTGGCGGCAAAAGTGTAGGCGGGATCGCCTCCGATCGTGACCGCAACCGGCATTCGCTCGTTCCGCTCGTAGTAGAGCTTGCCGTGGCGGGCGCCGACCTTGTGCACCTGCCAGTGCATTCCAGTCGTTTGGTTATCGTAGACCTGCATGCGGTACATCCCGAGGTTGCGTTCGCCCGTCTCCGGGTCCCGGGTATGCACGTTAGGCAAGGTGATAAAGCGGCCGCCGTCTTCGGGCCAGCATTTCAGGATCGGAATGTCCTTGAGGGAGAGTCGGTCAGCCGAAGCGGGAGAGTCATCGAAGCGGTGCGCCACTTCCTGGCAGACCGCGTTTTTCACCCGCTTCGGCCGGGCGTGCAGGAGACTCATGCCCTGTTTCAGGAGCGTCCAGCCTTCGCGCAGGTGGGTCGGCGGCTTGGCCTTGAGCAGGAGGGAGATTTCCTGGGCCAGATCGCCGATGCTCTCGACCTGGAGAGCGAGCGCCATCCGTTTCTCTGAGCCCATGGTGTTGATCGCGACTGGAAAGCTCGATGCCTTGCCCCCGATCAACGGCTGCTCGAAAAGCAGCGCCTTTCCGCCCTGCGCCGATTTCATCTCGCGGTCGGCCCATTCCGCGATCGCGAGATCGGTCTCGATCGGGGTGCTGATGCGTTCCAGTTCGCCCGCCTTTTCCAGCGCGCTAAGAAATTGTGAGAAAGAAGCGTAGGCCATGCTGGTTTTTGCCTAGCGCTTCCTTACTCGCTTTTCGCTGAGCCCGCCACCGCCGCCCATCTTATGACTGCGGCCCGCGGTCAGCCGGCGCGCGCTTCTTTTCCTCGAAGCCTTCCACATCAAACAGGGTCGACCGGCCGCCTTCATCCAGCTCGGGGATGACGCTGAAACTTCCGTCCGTCTCCAGCACTACCGCGGCCGCCTCGTCCATGCGTCCGATCCCCTGGTTCCGGAGGGCCGTTCGGATCTCGCCTTCCGTGACTCGCGCCGCCCGCATGGTCGACTGCTGGAATTCGCCGCGAAAGAGGAGAAGCGCCGGCTTGGCCTTGACCAACTCGGAAACCCACCGGGCGCGAACCGAAAGCCAGGTCACGACAAATTGCAGAGCAACGAGGAGCAACAAAGCGGTCCCGCCCTGAGCCAAAGAGGTGGTTTTGGAAACGACAAGTGCGCCCAGCACCGATCCGAGGGCGATCGTGACCACATAGTCGAAAGCGTTCCATTTCGAGAGAGTCCGCTTCCCGAAGAGGCGCAGGATCAGGATAATCGTGACGTAGGCGAGGGTGCCGGAGATGAGGGTGCGGACGATGGGCCACCAGCCGTCAAATAGGATCATGTTCAGTCTGCGCGTTGAATCTAGAAGGACGAGGGCCTAACGAGTCCACCGGCCTTGAGAGAGAGGGTAAGGGCTTCGCCGCCGGCTGTCACCCAATTTCATGCGCTAAATCCGCCAACGATCATTAGCTCGTTAGCGGGAGATAGGAAAAAGCCTACTCACAGCTTGGATCAAGTCTTAGGACCAGAAGTGAAGGTTCAGGCATCCGCCAGCTATCCTACGGCGTAGCCTTATTGATTACGCGTGGTGCGTAGTTTGAACCCATAATTAGATAAAGAACACATGAATCCAGAATCAATGTCAGAATTGCTCACGACCCCGGTGGTAAGATCACGCCGACAGGTCCTTAAGAGTCTCGGTGTCGGCGCAGTCGGCCTGGCCGGTCTTAGCATGCTCCCTCGACAGGCGCGGGCAGCCACGTCGGCGGCGGTCAGCGACGCCGATGTCCTGCAGTTTGCTCTCAACCTCGAATATCTCGAGGCGGAGTTTTATCTCTACGCCACAACGGGTCAGGGTTTACCACCCGAGGATATCACCGGCACCGGCACGCTCGGAATGACCACAATCAAGGCAAATCCGAAGGTGCCGTTTCAAACCTCACTCATCCAGCAGTACGCCCAGGAGATTGCGACGGACGAAAAGGATCACGTCGAATATCTTCGCGCCAGCCTCAGCTCCCTCGGGGTGACTCCGGTGGCGCGGCCGCCGCTCGACTTGTTAAATAGCTTTAACACTCTCGCGCAAGCTGCCGGGATCGGGCCCGCCTTCGATCCGTTCGAAAATGAAGTCAACTTCCTGCTCGGAGCTTACATTTTCGAGGATGTAGGTGTGACCGCCTATCGAGGGGGCGCCGGGCTCCTTTCCAACATCGAGCTCATCTTCGCGGCGGCCGGTGTGTTGGGGACCGAAGCTTATCACGCGGCCAATATTCGCAGCACGCTGCTGGCCTTGAACGACGCCACCGTCATCGAGACAGCGGAGAAGATCTCCGATCTGCGCGACGCACTCGACGGTCCGCAACCCAAGGACGGCGGCCTGCTTAAGAAAAACCGGGCCAATGTCGCGCTAACCGACCGGAATGGGCTCGTCTATGCGCGTACCACCCGGCAGGTCTTGAACATCGTCTACGGCGCGGTGAATGCCTCCAGCGGACTCTTCTATCCGCAGGGCATGAACGGCGTCATCAGCTAGAGCGCTTGAGTTAAAGAGGCGACAAGAATCGGTTTAGGGTAGGGCGAGGATCACGGGGTCCTCGCCCTTTCGCCCGTTTAGTAAGACCGGCGACGTTTGCGCTTGCCTAACGACGCCGCCAGCCGCCGCTCGCCCAGCCCGCTAACGCGCCCAGTGCCAGCGCGCCGCCTGTCAACAGGAGAAGCGTCTTGCCCTTTGAAGGAATAGGCGGCTCGGGCTGGATGTAATTTGTTTCGGGCAAATTGCCGGCCGGCCCCTGCGGGCCCTGCTCGAGCGCCATCTTTAGGACCTGGGCAATGTGCAAGGCGTGGCGAGGCGTCGTTTGGCGCACCTGTTCGCGGCAACTGAAACCGTTCGCGACAATCAGAGTGTCTTTGTTCGCTTTCCGGACTTCGGGCAGGAGGACGCGCTCGCCCACCGCGATCGAGACGTCGTATTTGTCCGCCTCGAAGCCGAAGGCGCCGGCCATTCCACAACAGCCGGAATCGGGCACCTCATAGTCGAGCCCGATCCTGTCGAGCAGCTTCTTCTCGCAATCGAGATGCATGACCGCCTTGTGATGGCAATGTCCGTGCACCAGCGCTTTGCGATGCAGTTTGGGGACGCGGTAATCGGGCGCGAATTTTTCCAGGAACTCAGCCAGGGTGAAGGTCTGCTTCTTCAGCCGGCGCGCATTCTCGTGATGCGGGAACATCTCGTAAACCTCGTCGCGGAAAACGGCGGTGCAGCTCGGCTCCAGGCCGACGATCGGTGTGCCGGCCTCGATCTCCTCAGCTAACGAGTGAAGGATTTGCAGGAGCCAGCGCTTGGCCGTGTCGAGCATTCCGTAGTCGTAGAGCGGCCGGCCACAGCAGAGATCCTGCTTCGGCAGGACGACCTGGAAGCCGGCGTCTTCGAGGACGGCGACGGCCGCCTTCGCGACTGCGGGATGAAAGTAATTGTTGAAGGTATCCGGCCAAAGCATGACCCGAGGATTGCCCGTTTTTCGTGCTGGCCGCCGCGCGAACCAACTCTTGAACGACTCCGGCGCAAAGGAGGGCATCGTGCGCGGCTGCGCAATCCCGACGACGGCTTTCACTGCGCTGCTGATAAAAGGGGCGCGATTGACGAAGTTAACTAACGACGGCGAGATCTGCGCGAGACGGGACCAGACGTGGATGAGGCCAAAGGCATAGGCATAGAGCGGACGCAATCGGCCTTTGTAGTAGTGGGCCAGAAACTCCGCCTTATAGGTCGCCATATCGACGCTTACCGGGCAATCGTCCTTGCAACCTTTGCAGGCGAGACAGAGGTCGAGCGCATCCTTCACGCTCTCTTCTTTCCAGCCTTTTTTGCCGATCACTTCGCCACGCAACATCTCGAACAGGAGATGAGCGCGGCCGCGGGTCGTGTTCTTTTCCTCGCGGGTGACCATGAAACTCGGGCACATCGTGCCACCTTCGAGGCGCCGGCATTTTCCGACCCCGACGCAGCGCAACGCGGCGCGAGCGAAACTCCCATGATCGTTAGGGTAGGCGAAGTAAGTCTTCGGCTCGCGCGGGTTGTAGTCGCTGCCGAGGCGCAGGTTGGAAGTGATTGGATAGGCGTCGATCACTTTGCCGGGATTCATTTTCCACTCCGGGTCCCAGATCGATTTAAACTCGCGGAAAGCCTGCATGATTTCCGGCCCGTACATCTTCGGGAGTAACTCCGCGCGCGCCTGGCCGTCGCCATGCTCGCCGGAAAGGGAACCGCCGAAGCTCAGGACGAGATCGGATGCTTCGGCGACAAACGAGCGATAGGTGTCAATCCCTTTCGCGGTATAGAGATCGAACGGAATCCGGCAATGGATACAGCCCTGCCCAAAGTGACCGTAGAGAGAGGCTTCATAGTCATACTTGTGAAAGAGCTCGCGCAGCTTGCGCAGATAGGGACCCACCTTCTGCGGCGGCACGGCCGAATCCTCCCAGCCCGGCCAGGTATCCTTCAGGCCGGGCACGAATGCGGTCGCGCCGAGGCCCGATTCCCGCACTTCCCAGACTTTCGCTTCTTCGGCCTTGTCATCGAAGAGCTTCATGGTGGGCGGGTTGCCTTTTTTCTTCAGCGCGTCCATCACCTCCCGCGCGTGGTTGTCAGCGTCTTCCTGCGAATCGCCGCCGAATTCCGCGAGGAGAAAACCTTTGCCGTCGGGCAGGAGCTGAATGTCGGCCGGATGCAGACCGGTCTTCTTCATGTAACCGATGAGCCGATGATCGATCCCTTCAAGGCCGATCGGCTTGTGCTCCATGATCTCGGGCGCATGATCGCCGGCGCTGTAAACGTCGGGATAACCCAGGACAAGAAGGGTGCGCGCTTTGGGGTTGGCGATGAGGTGCAGCGTGGCTTCGAGAATCGTGACGCAGGTTCCCTCACTCCCAACGAGGGCGCGCGCGACGTTGAAGCCGTTCTCCGGCAGGAGCTCGGGGAGGTTATAACCGGAGACGCGACGCGGGATGTCGGGAAATTTTTCGCGAATCAGGCCGGCGTATTTGTCGCGCAGCTCGCGTAGCCGGCGATAGATTTCGCCACGACGGCCGCCCTGCCTGACGATCGACTCCAGCTCCTCTTCGCTCGTCGGGCCGACCCGCATCCGTTCGCCGTCGTAGGTCAGAATCTCCAGCTCGTGGGTGTTATCGGAGGTGCGCGCGCCGGTGCCGTGCCAGGCGGCCATGACCGAATGAATGCCGCAGGAGTTATTGCCGAGCATTCCGCCTAACGTGCAGTGATTGTGGGTCGCCGGATCGGGCCCAAAGGTAAGATCATGCTTTTCGGCGGTGTGGCGAAGATCGTCCAGGATCGTGCCCGGCTGGACCCGGCCCAGCTTGCGCTCGACGTCGATCTCGAGGACGCGGTTCAGGTATTTCGACATGTCGATGATGATCGACGTGTTGCAGCACTGCCCGGCCAGGCTGGTGCCGCAGCCGCGACCGGTGATGGGGGCGCCATGGTCGCGGGCAATGGCAACGGTTTTCACCACGTCGGAGACTGAGCGGGGAATGACTACGCCGATCGGCGGCTGACGGTAGTTTGAGCCGTCGGTGGCGTAGAGGGCGCGGCTGCCGTCGTCGAAACGAACTTCGCCGCTGATTTGAGCGCGCAGTTTTTCCGGAAGGGTCGCGCGTTGTGCGGCGGTGAGGTCGGCCGCGCCCGGGGGCGGGTTACTAACGTTACTTCGCAATACTTTAGCCATATAAATGCGTCAGATTATCTCTCGCGATGCCGCGAAATCGGTTCGGAGGCGAAACCACCGCCTAACGAACCAAGGGAGCACGGCGGGTTTTCCGAGTTGAGATCGTACCGCGTCCGTGGACCATGTTGAGCCATGACTAATTGTGAGGGATAAAGCTCTCGACGGCGTCCTTAAAGGCGCCTCGGATCATGCCGCCGGCGTTTGGATCGCCCTTGAGCATCGATTCGGTGAAGTTCTTGGCCTCCTTGAAGGTGATGTGCGGCGGCAGCGTCGGGATTTCGGGATCGGTCACCGCTTCCAAAACCACCGGCCGATCGGAAGCCAGCGCGCGGTCCCAGGCGGAGGCAATTTCCTCGGGTTTTTCCACCTTGATCCCGCGCAGCCCGAGCATCTCCGCGTAGGTGGCGAAGGCAAACTTGGGTACGTCCTGCGAGGCTTCAAACTTTGGATCGCCGGCCATGATCCGCTGTTCCCAAGTGACCTGGTTCAGGTCGCGATTGGCCAGGACCATAATGATGAGGCGCGGGTCGCTCCATTCCTTCCAGTAATCGGCGATGGTGATGAGACAGTTAATGCCGTTCATAAGCATGGCGCCGTCGCCGACCAGGGCGATGACCGGGCGTTCCGGCCAGGCAAATTTTGCCGCAACGGAGTAGGGGACTCCTGGTCCCATGGTGGCGAGATTGCCGGAGAGAGAAGCCATCATGCCCCGTCGCACCTTGAGGTCGCGCGCAAACCAGTTGGCGGCCGAGCCGGAGTCGGAGGAGAGGATACAGTTATCGGGCAGACGCGAGGAGAGTTCCCAGAAGACACGCTCGGGATTGATCGGATTGGCGCTGTTCATGGCGCGCGCTTCGAGCACTTTCCACCAGTCCTTGATCTCGCCCTCGAGCATTTCCCGCCAGGAGCGGTCCTGTTTGCGCTGGAGGAGCGGAGCGAGCGCGCGCAGCGTCTCGGCGCTGTCGCCGGTCAGATTCACTTCGGTCGGATAACGGATGCTGAGCATCTTTGGATCGAGATCGATCTGCACCCCGCGCGCCTGGCCTTCCTTGGGCAGAAACTCGGAGTAGGGAAAGCTGGAGCCAACCATGAGCAGGGTGTCGCATTCGGTCATCATCTTCCAACTGGGAGCGCTGCCTAACAATCCAATGGGTCCGGTGCAATAGGAGACGTCGTCGGGCAGAACGGCTTTGCCGAGCAAGGCCTTGGCCACTCCGGCGCCGAGGAGCTCGGCCACTTCCATCACTTCATCGGTCGCCTGCAAGGCCCCGGCGCCGACCAGCATGGCGACCTTCTTTCCTTCGTTCAGCAGATCGGCGGCGCGCTGCAGATCGTGCGGCTGCGGGACGACGCGGGGCTGGGAGTAGCCGATGCCCGAGTGGACCGTGCCATGTTTCCGCGGCGGTTTCTCCACCGCCTCCATCTCCTGGAGATCGTTAGGGAAAATGAGGCAGGTGACTGTGCGCTCGGCTTTGGCAATGCGGATGGCGCGATCGACCAGGTGACGCACCTGCGCTGGGGTGGAGGCCATGTGCACATACTCGTGCGCCACATCTTTGAAGAGGGAAATGAGGTCGACCTCCTGCTGATAACTGCCACCGAGTGCGCTCCGGGCCTGCTGGCCGACGATCGCGACCACGGGTTGGTGGTCCATCTTGGCATCGTAGAGACCATTCAGGAGGTGGATCGCGCCCGGACCGGAAGTGGCCAGACAAAAGCCGACTTCGCCGGTGAATTTGGCGTGGGCGCAAGCCATGAAGGCGGCCATTTCTTCATGCCGCACCTGCACGTAGTCGACCTTGTCGCCGGCGCGATCGATCGCCCCGATGATGCCGTTAATGCCGTCGCCGGGGAAACCGTAGATACGCTTGTAGCCCCATTGGTTGATTCGTTTGATGAGGAAATCTGAAACTAGTTCTGCCATGGATGATGAGTGATTGAGTTAAGAGTTAGAGTCATGGGTTGAGAGCTCAGCCACCGCGCGGGGAGGACGCTCGGAGGGAGGAGCGGGTCGGCGGCCCGAGGTGAATTGATCGCAATCGGAGGGCAACTCAGTCGCTCTGCGATTGGTCCATATTTCCCTCCGATTTCCTATCATGAAACACTCCGGCTTCACAAGATTATCGCGGATGAAGGCCGCTGCGGTTCGGAGGAAATTTTCGGCCGAGGCCTTGGCCGATGGGAAAAGGGGCCGGCGGCGCGGGGAAATCCCGCTAGTATTTCGGCATCGCGACCCAGCCGCGGCTGTGATAATCGGCCAGGGTAAGGAGGAGCATGAGCACGAGCCAGATCAATCCGGTGAAGGCGGCCAGGTGCAGGAGCCGGCTGCCCCCCTTGATGTGCATAAAAAAGAGGGCGATCAGGATCGTTTTGGCAAAGGAGATGCCGAGGGCGATGGGAAGATTGAAGAAGCCGAAATTAACGTAGCCCAGGCCCCAGGTGAGGGCGAGCAGGAGCATGAGCCAGAGGCAATTGAGCCAGTAGAGTTTGGGCGAAAAGATCTTCTCCATCAGCGATGCGCCGCGAGGTAGAGAAGAGGAAAGAGGAAGACCCAAACGATGTCGACAAAGTGCCAGTAAAGACCGGCGATCTCGATCGGCATGTAATTGCCATCGTCGAAACGCCGGCGCCAGGCGAGCGCGGCGAGCACGAGCATGACCACGATGCCGACGGTGACGTGAATGGCGTGCAGACCAGTCATGGCAAAGTAGAGCCAGAAGAAGAGCTCGGCCGCGCCCGGATTCGGTTCGTGCCATTGGAAGGCGACTCCCGGCACGATGTGCTCGGTGAAATCCTTGTAATACTCGAAGCCTTTTACCCCCATGAAAATGATCCCGAAGAAGGCGGTGGCAAGGAGGAGCCAGATGAGGTGGCGGCGCCGACCGAGCTGCGCGGCGCGGACGGCCAGGGCCATCAAAGTGCTGCTGAAGAGGAGGATGGCGGTGTTCGCCCCGCCCAGGATCACCTCGGTATGCCGGCTCGCGGCCGCGAAAGCCGTCGGGTAGAGATAACGGTAAACGGTGTAGGAAAGAAAGAGGCCGCCGAAAAAAAGCACCTCGGTGGCGAGGAAAATCCACATTCCAAGCTTGGCCGCATCATGCTGCTGCTCCAGGTTCGTGAATTGTTCGGCAAGAAGGTGATCAGCCGCGGCTTCGCTCATGGCACACCCGTTCATCGCGTTTCAAGCCTCGAGTGGTCTTCGCTCACGTGTGCTGCCAGTTTTGCGGGTCGTCCGAGTCGCCCGGCGAGAGGCCGAGCACATCGCCGCAGTGGTCACGCCCAGGCCCAGCACGGTGCGGTTGGCGTAGGCGAAATAGCTCACCACTTGGTTGATTTCCAGAATTTCCCCATCCTCCAGCCCGGCGTCGCGCAGGACCGTAAGATCGGTCTCCCGCAGGCTGGAAGGCGCTTCGGTCAGGCGGGCGGCGTAGCGCAGGATGCCCTCTTGCGCCGGATCGAATACCGATTCGAAGCCGCCGCTCTCGAGCGCACGACGAATGGCCTCGGCACGTTGGTCGTTTCGCAAAAGCCGGCGCAGACCGGCAAAATGATGCTCGACGCAGTAGGCGCAGCCGTTGAGATGACTGACGTAGATGCCGATCGTCTCGAGCAGCCATTTGGGCAGGACGTTGCCCGAATGGTGGAGCACGCTCTTGTAGAGAGCCATGTGACCTTCCAGGGTATGCGGCCGCAGGCTGTGCGCGAGCAGGATCTGGTCGATCGAGCCGGCAGGGCCTTTGACCTTTTCGTAGAGCGCGCGGAGCCGGCCTTCCGCTTCAGGCCAGGGAATGGTTTTAATCCAGCTCATGTCTTGCCTGCCGGAAAACTCCCATGTTCGTTAGGGAGATCCGCGCCCGCGGATGAGACACTTTCGGTTTCATGGAGGCGGCCGTAATCGACGCTGAGACGGTTCTCACCCAGCTCGGTGTAGATCTCGACAAAGCGCTCGCCGAAGCGCACCTCATTCCAAGTGTAGCCTTGCTGCGTTTGGACCGCAGCCGGAATGACTGTCTCGATGCAAACGACAGAAGCCATGAAACGAGTTTCGCTCTGTTTCAGCTCCGCCAGGGTGACGCCGAAGAGCGGGCTCGTCTGATCGATGGTATGGCGCAAGGTGAGGGCGGCGGGGAAAGCGATGAGCCGATCGAAGTGCAGCTTGAGCGGATAGAAGCGCCGCACCACGTCGCCTTCCTGCACCAGTTCGTCGCGGTGCATCATGAGGCGAAACTCCGCTTCCACCATGGAGTGATGCCGCAGGTTAGCCACCCGCAGCATAAGCGTCGGCTGGCCGTCGAAGGGCGAGACGACGAGGGAATCACTGAAGCGGATGCGGGCGGTCGGCCGGGAGAAGCGGACAAAGATCAAACCGGTGATCATGGCCAGCCAAAACATCCCGCTCACGATCTCGATCGTGGTGATGATGTGACCGTAAATGGTCTGGGGATAAGCGTGGCCATAGCCGACGGTGGCCAGCGTTTCGACGCTGAAGAAGAACGCCTCAACAAAGGAACCGGGCCGTATCTCCGCGATGGCGCCGTTGCCGGCGAGATAGAGGGAGGCGAAAGCCAGGTTCAGCGCAAGATAGAAGGCCAGGATTAGAAGCGAAAACTTCGGCCAACTCAAAGCCAGGACCCAGTGATAGACATCGCGCCACTCCTGTTTGCCGGCGTTTACCTTCAGGAACTCGATGTGCCCCACTTGCATCGAAATAGGCCGTCGCTGTTTTTTCACGGTAGTGGTCGGGAGAGCGCGCCAGCTATTCTTCCCCGTCGAAATAATCGCAGGCTGCGCCTTCGCCCCGGAGCAGCGTCCGCTCGGGCGAACGGACGAGCCACTTCTTGCTGTCGGGGTAGTAACAGGATTCGCCCGTCGGGTTATCGGCGATGACATAGAGAACCAGGTCTTCTGTGCCAGTGTTGGTCAGTTGATGCGCCTCGCCCGGTCCATAGATAAAGGCGTCGCCGGCCGCGATTGGGGTGAGGCCGGAGTCATCCCGCGTCTGGCCCTGGCCTGAGATGACATGATAAAACTCCCACTGCGCGGAATGTGAATGATAAGGACAAGGCGTCTGCCCGGGAGCGAGGCGCGTGATTTCCACCGCGAAAGGATGCCGCGCCCGTGCCTCCGCGCTGGTGGGATCCCAGCCGAGCGCCTGTGAGAGATCCTTGCCTGCGCCGCCAAATTTTCCCTTCGGCGAGGCCCAGGAAAATTCCTCCAGCTGGTGGCTGTTGATCTTCTTCATCGCACCCGATAACGAGCCGCGGCCCGGACCGCCTCGACCGCTCGGTCGCGCGGCGGGGTCTGGCTGACGAGGGAATCGAGCAGCTCGCGGGAAGCCTGCGCGACCTGTTCCACGGCACGGGCGAAAGCTTCTTCGTTGGCGCGGGAGGGTTTGGCGCATCCGCTCAGCTTGCGCACGTATTGGAGTGAGGAAGCGCGAACCTCCGCCTCGGTCGCAGGGGGCTGGAAGTTATGCAGGCGTTTGATGTTCCGACACATGGCGAAAGAATCTTTTGGTGGCAGAGATTATGAACGTCGAATTCGCCCGAAGTCGAGGGAGAAGCGAAATTCCATCGCTCCCACGCACGGGAGATCCTTTCAGTTTCCTTACTGAAATCTTACAAGTCCCTCACTGGCGATGGCGTCCCTTGCCAAAGCCGGCCGATCAACGGTAGAAAAGAGATTACACAAACGACAGGCGAGAGCGGGCTTCTCCACGGCGTTTTCTCCGCGCCACCCGCAGACGGGCCCAGTAACGGTTCTCGCTTCCAATAAGTCAGTTCGAAAGCTTCTAAAAATCCATGAAAACAGACGTAATCATTATCGGTGGTGGCCCCGGCGGCTCTGCTGCAGCCATGTTCCTGCTCCGTGAGGGCATCACTCCAGTCATTCTGGAACAGGAAGAATTTCCTCGCTTCCACATCGGCGAATCGCTCACCGGCGAGGCCGCCCAAGTCCTGCGCCGGCTCGGCCTGGCGGAGAAGATGGACGCGCTCGGCCATCCGGTGAAACATGGGGTGCGCGTCTACGGCACCAACGCGACCAACAGCTGGTATGTTAAGGTCTCTTCCCGCGACCAGGATTGGAACCTTTCCGATTCCACCACCTGGCAGGTGCGCCGGAGCGAGTTTGACGACATGATGCTGAAAGAAGCGCAGGCTCGTGGGGCCAAGCTCATTCGCGGCGCCGCGGTGAAGGCGCTGACCAACGATTCTGATAAATCGCTGCGCGGGATCATGATGCGGCACCCGGACGGCCGGGAAGAAGAGATCGAGACCAAAATGGTCCTCGATTGCTCCGGACAGGCGTCGTTCCTGGCCAACCAGAAGGTCACCGGCCCGAAGTACATGGGCAGCTACGACAAGCAGGTCGCCTTCTTTTCCCATGTCCGCGGGGCGATTCGCGACACCGGGGATAAGGGCGAATTCGCGCCCGATAACACGCACATCTTTTACCACAAGAAATTTCACTGGTCGTGGTTCATCCCGGTGGATGACGAGATCATGAGCGTGGGCATGGTGACGCCGCGGGCCAATTTCGTGGAGAAAAAGCAGACGCCGGAGGAGTACTACCGGAGCGAGCTGTTCAAGATCAACCCGGAGATCCCGCGCCGGCTGCCCAAGCTCGACCTGGTCGAGAAGGTGCACGTCATTCCGAACTACTCCTATCAGGTCCGCGGCTTTTGCGGGAAAGGCTTCATCTGCATCGGCGATTCGCATCGTTTCATCGACCCGATCTTTTCCTTCGGTCTCACCGTCACGATGCGGGAAGCGGAATTCGCCGCGCCGCTGGTCAAGCAATACCTGGACGGCAAGCTGGAGGACAAAGAGAACCCCTTCGCCGAGTACCAGATCATGTGCGAGCAGGGGATCGATAACCTGGAAGACATGATCGATCTCTTCTGGGAGCAGCCCTTCGCCTTCTCCACCTTCGTCCACTTCCGTTATACCGATCAGATGACGGATGCTTTCGCCGGGCGGATTTATCCGCACGAGCACCAGCCCTCCACCTCGATCATGTCATTCCGGAAACTGCTCAAGCGCACGCGGGAATACGACGCCGACGATTACTCGGTGCCGATCGGCTCGCGTTATCATGCGGAGCGGGCGCCGCTCTGGGAGCCGGATTCACCGGTACCGGGCACGGAAGAATGGGTGGCGCGTGGTCGGGGAGTTGAACTGGCCAAAGCCTGAGCGATGATGTCACCCGATAATACAATCAACAGCCCCTCGCGGTACACGCATATGGAAATCGACCTGCCGGATAAGCTCATCGACTTTATCAACGAATCGCGCGCACCCCTTCCTCCGGTGACGGATCCGGATGAGGCCCTTCACATCGACTCGGTCGCCCTCATGCGCCTGGTCTCATTCCTGGAATTGGATTGCGGCTTCCGGGTGGAAGACGAGGAGTTGCTGGCTGATAACTTCTCCACCCTGCGCAATCTCGATCGCTTGCTCAGGACGAAGCGGTCAACGCCGCCGGCCGGGGCTCAGGAGTAAACCACGGTTGCTCGTCGCCTGGGAACGCCGCTGATTTGTAGTCCGTTCGACTGTTCGCGGCAGCGACGGCGTATCGCATCTCACTCTGCGATAGGTGGGGTGAGATCGTTGTCGTCGCCGCCGTGGTCGCTGGATGAGAGTTTTGCGGCCGGGGCTCCGGGCGATGCTAGGCGGTCCGCAGGGTGTCATGTTGGTCGTGAGCTGCTTGGCACCGAGCGGCGATCCGAAGCATCGCGCGGGCGCCTTTCCGCTAGCCAAGCGCACCGCTCGCATTTAGATAATCGCGCCATGTCCGCTCGCTCCAGCCCGCAGCCCGTCACCGTCGTCACCGGCGGCGCCGGTTTCCTCGGCTCCCACCTGACCGATCGGCTCCTGGCCGAGGGCCATCGCGTCATCGCGATCGATAACCTCATCACCGGGCACCTGAGTAACATCGATCACCTGGCCGGGAACGAGAACTACCGGTTCATCAAACAGGACGTCACCCAGTATCTCTTCGTTCCCGACGAGATCGATTACGTCTTTCACTTCGCCTCCCCGGCCAGCCCGATCGATTACCTCGAGCTGCCCATTCCCACTTTGAAAGTGGGCGCGCTCGGCACCCACAACGCCCTCGGCCTGGCCAAGGCCAAGCAGGCCACCTTCCTTCTCGCCTCCACCTCCGAGTGCTACGGGGATCCGCTGGTTCATCCGCAGAAGGAAGATTACTGGGGCAACGTCAATCCGATCGGGCCGCGCGGCGTTTACGATGAAGCCAAGCGTTTCGCCGAGGCCATCACCATGGCTTACCACCGTTACCACGGGGTCGATACCAAGATCGTGCGCATCTTTAATACCTACGGCCCGCGCATGCGGTTGCGCGACGGGCGAGTGGTGCCGGCCTTCATCGGCCAGGCTCTGGCCGGGGACTCACTGACCATTTTCGGCGATGGCTCCCAGACCCGCTCTTTCTGCTACGTCTCCGATTTGATCGACGGCATCTTTCGCCTCTCCCAGTCCGATTTCCACGAGCCGGTCAACATCGGCAACCCGCGCGAGATGACGATCAAACAATTCGCCGAGGAGATCATCCGCATTATCGGCACCAGCTCCGGGATTGAGTACAAGCCGCTTCCGGTGGACGACCCGAAGGTGCGCCAGCCGGATATCGGCCGGGCGAAGGCGATTCTGGGTTGGGAACCGAAAGTGAGATTCGAGGAAGGGATCGTGCGCACGATCGATTACTTCCGCGAATGGATCGAGCGCGCCGGGCAACGCTAGGCGCCGGGTCTTCCGGCCGGGTCCGTCCTGCTTGAGTTCAATTCAAACTGCTCGCTTTCTGCCGCGGCTTCGTTTCCAATGCGTGCTCGATGCACCTGAAAACCTCCCTGGCTATCCTCCTGGCCGCGCTCGCCACGCCCGTTGCTGCGCAAAATCGCGCCCCAGATTTCCGGCTGAGTAAGATCAATCGCAATCTCATTTCCACTCCGGAATTCAACTACAGCGGAGCCGGAACCTTCCGCAGCAGCAACCGCGATCGCTGGCTGGAAGTGGAGGTGGAGTTTTCCTCCGCGCTCGAGTTTACCGAGGAGGCGACTTTCCAATATTACCTCCTCGTGAATGGAAAACTGCTCATCGGGGAGGTGACGCACGTGAATATTCTCGGGGGCAAGGACCTCCGCTCGGTCATGTATGTGCCGCCGCGGGCGCTCGCTCACCTCCTGGGTCATCGCCCGCTCACCGCCAATGTGGTCGAGAACATCGCGGTGCAGATCACGCTCAAGGGAGCGGTGCAGGATGAGCTCAGCCTGGCGCGCGCCCGGCCCCAGTGGTACAGCTCTCTCCCGGCGGTGCCGAATCTCGTCCTGAACAAGAACGAGACGCCCTTCGCGCCTCTTTACTGGGATCGCTACGAGATGATCAAGCCGGTCGGCCATTGAGCGCGTTCCATGTCGGTTCCTCCTGGCATTGTTAGTCTCAATCTCGGGTCGCAGACCTTGGGCCTGGCCCTCTTTCGGCCCCAGCCTAACGGCGGCCTGGTCCTCTCCGGCTACCGCTGGCGCGATCTCCCGGCCGATCCCGCGACCGAGAACGATCGCTACCGCCAGCTCGGCCAGTGCCTCTCCGAGATGATGCGCGAACTCGGCCTCCGCCACGAGCGGATCGACTACGTCGTTTCCAGCCAATCGGTCTTCACCCGTTTCGTCAGGCTGCCTGCGGTCGACCAGGACAAGCTGGAGCGCATCATCACCTTTGAGGCGCAACAAAACGTCCCGTTCCCGATTGAGGAAGTGGTCTGGGATTACCAGCTGGTCGGCACTGGGACAGCCGAGCAGATCGAGGTCGTGCTGGTTGCGATCAAGGCCGACCTGCTGGAGGAAATCAACACCGCGGTCGAGAGCACCGGCCTCCAGACCACCCGGGTCGACGTCGCCACCATGGCGCTCTACAACGCTTTTCGTTATAGCTATAGCGAGCTGACTGGCTGCTCGCTCCTGATCGATCTCGGCGCCCGTACCACCAACCTGCTTTTCATCGAGCCGGGCAAAGTCTTTAGCCGCAGCATCCCGATCGGCGGCAGTTCCATCACCTCCGCCATTGCAAAGGAATTTGGCGAGCCCTTCGCCGCCGCCGAGTTGCGCAAGAAAGACGCCGGGTTCGTTAGTCTGGACGCCTCAGCGGAAGCATCGGACCCCGAGGTGGCGCGCGTCGCCCAGCTGGTCCGCCACACCATGACCCGCCTGCAGGCCGAGGTGGCGCGCTCGATCAGCTTCTATCGCAGCCAGCAGCAGGGGAGCACGCCGCAGCGCGTTTTCCTTTGCGGCGGCGGCGCCAGCACGCCCTCTACGCGCGAATTTTTCCACCAGAAACTGCGATGGCCGATCGAGTTCTTTAACCCGCTCCGCAACGTCGCCGTGGCGGAGAGCGTCGCCCTTGAGAACGTGACCCATTCCGCCCATTTGTTAGGCGAACTGGTCGGCCTCGCCCTGCGCCGCACCAGCGCCTGCCCGATGGAGCTCAACCTACGCCCGGCGAACGTGGTCCGCCGGCAGCGGCTCGAGCGGCGCCGGCCCTTCATCGTCCTGGCCGGTCTTTGCTTCATCCTCGGTCTGCTCGGCTGGGCCTCTTATTTCATGCGCACGGCGCAGGTCGAGGGGCGGATGGCGAATTCCTCGCAGGTGGAGGTCGATCGGCTGCGCGGGGTCGAGACGCGCCTGGCGAAGTTGCGCAGGGAAACCGCCGCCCTCGACGCCAGCGCCACTCCGCTCCTGGCCGCGATCGACGATCGCGGCGTCTGGCTCCGCATTATCGATGACCTCAATGCCCGGCTCCCGCCGGAGAACATCTGGATCACCGAGCTGGCGCCGACTTCCGCCGGCCGGATTCTTGGCCAGGCCGCTCCCGGCAGGAGCGACGTCCCGGCACCGGCTCCACCCGTTCCCGCCCGCGGCGGCGCGCCGGCGGTCAACGCCGTTCCCATGATCGACGGCGTCTTTGTGCGCGGGCTTTATCTTTCCAATCCGAAGCAGCAGGAGATCGTGGTCGATTATTTCCGGAATCTGCTCTCCTCGAAAATCTTCGAAGTCGATCCCGACCGGCAATCGGAAGTGATCCGCCCGAGCACGCCGACCAATACCGAGTGGGCCTATCCCTACGAGCTGCGGCTGAAGCTGCGCCAGCCGTTTGCCCTGCCATGAACTGGTTCCGGCAAAACAGGTTTCTCGGCGGCTTCCTCGTCGCCCTCGGCCTCGCCACCCTGCTCAGCCTCTGCATTTTCTTCAGGGCCAAAGCCGCTGCTGATGCCGGGGAAGAGCGGCTTCACCGCACCATCGCCGAGCTCACCCGGCTGCGCGCGAGCGCACCTTTCCCTAACGAGGATAACCTGCGCAAGACCAGGGCTCAGACCGCTGGCTACCGCAGCTCGCTTCTCGCGCTCGAGTCCGAGCTGAAGAAGCGCATGTTCCCGCGCCCGCCGCTCCAGCCGAGTGAATTCCAGGCCATGCTCCGCCAGACCGAGGACTCCATGGCGGAGCGGGCTCGCGCTGCGCGGGTGCAGTTGCCGGGGAATTTTCACCTCGGCTTCGACGAATACGCCACCTCGCTCCCGAACGGCCTCGCCGCTCCCCGGCTCGGCCAGCAACTGCGCGCGATCGAGTGGCTCGTGAACACTCTCATCGCGGCGCACGCCGACGCCCTCACTGGCCTCTCCCGCAGCCCGCTGCCGGAGGAAAAAGGAGCGGCCAGCCCGACTCCCATCTCGCCCGGAGTGCGGCGGGGGCCGGCGGCGAAAACCGAAGAGAAAATCGTCGCTGCCACCTCGCTCGACCTCGCTTTCGCCGGCAGCCCGACCGCAGTGCGCCGCGTCCTGAACCAGATCGCCGCCGCCCAGGAACAGTTTTATATCCTGCGCACCCTGCAGGTGAAAAATCAGTCCGAGAAAGGTCCCCGGCGCGGCAGCACGGAAGCGACCCCGCCCCCCGCCAATGCGCCCGGCGCGCCGACCAGGGCGGCCGAGCCGCCGATCTCTTTCATCGTCGGCACCGAGCATCTGAACGTAACTGCCCGCATCGAAATCCTGCGCTTCAACTTCGCGCCAGAGGAGGCTCGTTAGGCATGGAATGGTTCAAGGCGAACTACGATCGCGCCGCCCTCCTGGCCGCGGCCCTTTTCCTCCTCCTCTGCGCCGTCTTCATTTTCCTCCGCTCCTCCGGGTTCGAGGAGAAATTCGGCGCCCTGCGAAAGGTCCCTCGGCCTAACCACAAGATCCCGGCCGGCCGGGCCCCCGCGCTCGCCGCCGCGGAGCAGAAACTCCAGGCCTCATCGCAGTGGATCGCGAGCGGCCGCTCCGGCCTTTTCGTGCCGGAGAAACATTTTCTCGGGGCCGACGGCCAGCCCGCCACCCTCCAGAACACCCTGCTGCATCCGCCCGTGCCTAACGAATGGCTGGAGGAATACGGCCTCCCTCTGACCGAGGCCGACGTTCTGACCCAGGATCCGGACAGCGACGGCTTCTCCAACCTCGACGAGTGGACCGGGCACACCAGCCCGACCGACCCGACCGCCCACCCGCCCTACACCTTTAAGCTCAAGCTGCGCTCCTTTGCCGAGGAAGCCTTCCCGCTCATCTTCTCCTCCTCAATCGCCGACACCTATGCGGTGAACAACGTCGACCCAAGCAAGCCGACCCAGTTCCTGCATCTCGGCGAAATGGTCGCCGGCACCAAATACCAGCTCACCGGCTACACCGAGAAATATGAGACCGATAAATATGGTACCAGCGTCGATGTCTCTGAGCTGACCTTGGAACAGGTCGACACCCACGAGCAGGTCACACTGGTAAAGGAAAAGCGCGCCACCTCGCCTGAGTCAGTCGCAAATTTCCTCTACACCTGGAACGGGGCCGAGCAGACCTTTTCGGTCAAGAAAGACCAGGAATTCTTCCTCAAACCGCAGGGAGACGTCATCTATAAGCTGCTCGATGTGCAACCAGGAAAAGCCCTCATCGTAAAGACGAGTAAGCCTGACGAGAAGATCGAGATTGGCCCGCCGGTCCAGCCCCGTTAAGGCAAGACTTAGTCGAGTCCGGGGCATCGGCGAATGCTATCGAGCGCTCATCTTCTTCACGATGAAACCAAGGTAACCCCAGCGTCCCCACTCGTAGTGGCGGGTGCGGCTCTTATCGAGCAGACCATGGCGATCGTGCGCGTAGGTCTGGGCGACAAACTCCGGGAAGGCTGCGCTAAAGTGAACGTCGTGAGAAACGAGCAGCCCACCATCCGGCAAGCGCTTCCAGAACTCCTTGAATTCCCAGTGCATATGTTTGTAGCGGTGCGAGCTATCGTGCAGAAACATATCGATCTGCCGAGGTAAGCCATCGCCTTTCACCAGCTCCTTCACGTCCCGGTTTAAAGGGACGAAATTGGCCCGGAGATCGTCCGGTATCAGCACCCCGTGGGGGCAGTCTTTGTTAAACTCAATGCTATAGAGCTTGGCCTGGTCCAGCTTCTCGTCCGCCAGGGCCTTTAGGATGAAAGCGGAGGACATGCCAAAATATCCACCTGACTCGATGATCACCGAGGGACGCGCCCATCGCACCAGGGCGTAGAGCGTCGCGCAATCGATATTGCCCATGACGCCGGAGGGCCCGTGGGCAGCTCGTCGCCGGATCATCTCCGCCATGAAGTCACTCTCTTGGATCGCGAGCGAGAACTTCGACACCGGCTCCCACAAGCTATACTGCTGCTTGGTCAAGCGCCGGGAATCGGGGGCGCTTTTAGCCGCTTTGAAGTAGTTCCGGAGGCCCATGGTTTCTTTTGCCGCACCGTCGTCGCACCGCCGGCTTTTGGCTACTTCACTGTCAGCGTGGCATTGTCGCTCGTCACGCTTCCGGCGGGATTAGTCACAACCACTGAAAAAAACGAGCCGTTGTCTTCTGTGGTAGCGGGCGGAGTGGTATAAGAAGCCATCTCCGCGCCCGAAATGTTTGTTCCGTTGTTCCTCCACTGATAAGTCAAACCCTTGCCCGAGGCAGCGACCTGGAATTTGGCCGTCCTGCCGACCGCGACAGTTCTATCCGCCGGCTGAATCGTAATGACCGGCGGAGTACTAATTGTCAGGCTCACTGTGTCACTCGCAACGCTGCCGCCGCCGTTAGTCACTATGACCTGGAAGAAACTTCCATCATCCAACTCGGTCACTGGAGGAGTAAAATAGGTGGCTTGAATCGCTCCGGAAATAATCTCTCCGTTTTTCTGCCACTGGTAAAACAACGGCTTGCCGCCGCTGGCGCGGACGCTGAAGGTCGCGCTCTCTCCAATAAAGGCTGAGGTATCAACCGGCTGTCGATCGATGGCAGGCGGTACTGGAGTGGGGGTCTGCGTGGGTGTAGGCGATGGGGTCCCTGAAGGGGTGGGTGTCGGCGTAGGTGTGGGGGGAGGCGACGCTGGTGAATGGGAGAGTGCGAAAAAGTGCGGCCCGGGCCCGGTGGACGCGAAAACTCCGAGATAAACTCCCGTGGGGGAAAATTTCTCGATCGTAGAGTTCACACTGTTCGCCACGTAAAGGATGCCCGAGCTGTCGAAGAACATCCCGTGCGGAATATGCAGTGGCGTGCTGCAAAAGACGCCTAGGTTTGTCCCATCCGGGGCAAACTTGAGAACGTTGTTTCCCTTTAGATTGGAAACGTAAACGTTGCCCGCTCCATCGATCGCGATGCCGTAAGCGCCGTTGAATCCGCTGCTGGCAAAGATCGTCCCGGTGCCATCGGGGGTGAACTTCACCACGATACCTTTTTGATCCGATCCTCCAAAAGGGTCTACGACCCAAAGGTTGCCCGCCGTATCGAAGGTGAGATCGGCGGGATGCACGAGCCCGGAGCTCGCCGTCGCGAAAACTGTTCCAACGCCAGCAGGAGTGTATTTCTCGATGGTCGCATTTTGGGCGTTGGCGACAAACAGATTCCCAGCGTTGTCGAAAGCAAGCGCGTGAGGGGCACTTAATCCCTCGGTCGCAAAAGTGGAATGTGCGCCGTGGGGCGTAAATTTTTCAATCGAGTAGTCGGGTGCTTCGTCTTTGGCGACGTAGAGATTCCCATTTTTATCGAAGGCAACCCCCGTCGCACCAACCACGTCGCAGAACATCCCAAGGGATACGCCGTCAGAGGTGAATTTTTGGACGCCCCCGCCTTTGAAGCAGCTCAGGTAGACCTCCGAGGCAAGATCGATAATCTCGCGACCACCTGGCCCCTTGGAAAAAAATAGCCCTCCGGTTTGCGCCACCGATCGAGCGTCCGCCGCCCGCGGCTCACCGGCGGCTTGCGCTTGCGCCACGATGCAATTCCCAGCGAGACAGAGAATGAAAAGGACCAGCCAGAGAGCCCGGCCGCTTTGCAGCTGACAGTGACGGTGAAAAATCGGCTGGGCGAGAACTGGATCAGTCGGATTCATCCTGGAGGAAAATCGGAGTCCGCGCTCGATCTGAGGCTGTCGACTCCATTTTTGAGCTTTCATTCGCGCAACCCTCTTCCGTCACACCCGGCATGTATACACGGCACGAGGCGAGTTTTACCAATATCGATCCTAATGTAGTTCATAAGACATCTTCTGTGGCGAACCGCTTCACCCCGACCGTGGCCCTGATTTCTGATTTTGGCGAGCTGGGGCTGCTACTGGGGAACGTGGAAAACCTCGTCCTGCATCTCGCTACTGATGGGGGTGTTGCGTTTAATCATCGCCCCCAAGGTCTGCTGCTGAACGAGCGCGAGCGTAGTGGCATCCAAGTAGGACTCATACCAGAAGCGGTCCCCGTCGCGTGTGCGTTCAAACTGCTCTTTAAAGATGGTCCACATGGTTTCGCCGACCAGTCCACCGTTGACATGATCTTCGGCGAGACAACCGACCCAGAGATCGATATCATCGGGCGATGAGTAGGCACTGGCTAGCCGGGCTTGGAAATCAAGATTTGAGGTGACTTCGGCGAATGAAGCCCGCGGGGCGAGCCCGTAATCGATTCTGACCTGGTTGTAGCTCGGTATGCCATGATCACGGCCGCGCTGGATGTTCAACGCTGCGAGATCGAAGCCAGTGCCCGGGCCGGTAAAGAAGTTGCGGACGCCGTCGATAATACTGACGTCGACTTCCTGCGGGATTTGCCTGGCGAGGCCACGCAGATACGGCTCGATTCCAAACTTCGTGATCTGCTGGGGTTGAAACAGCGCGTTGTCCAGAGTGACATCGCCCAGAGATTTGTTCTTCACGTTTAGCCGGTTTAGCAATGGCGGGAGGAAAGTATGGCCGACGCGAAAGCCAGCGGTAGAGAACGCGAGCGAAACCCTCGGATCCACGGTCGACTTATAGCCGGTGTAAGGCGTGAGCGAATTCGGCCCCAGGAAAATCGGGATAAAGTCACGATAAGTAATGCACTGAAGTTCACCGACGACGATGGCGCGAGCGCGCTCGTAAATCCCGTCGTCATTGAGCGTCGGATCACCGGACTTGATGGAGTCGGCCCAAAAATTGTGCTCCCGAACCAAGAGCGTCTGCATGGTGGTGAGCGCCAGGTTCTCATTCGCCCGTTCATCGCCAGCGAGGAAAAAGAGGCCGGGATCGAGGCCTCGATCAGGCGGCGGCTGATTGGGCAGACCGTTCACGTTGAACATCATCAGATTGTCAGCACTGGTCTTCAGATGCCCCGTGCCATCGAGCGTCCGCATCTCATTTTGGCGCTTCTTATCTGAGCCGTAGACGACGGATCCATCAAGAAAGGCAGTGTTGGAATTGACCTGCTGCCGGACGCCGTCCACGATCTTGGCCGCACTACGGTTAAGCGTGAGAAAGAGCCCGCCTCTCCCTCTAGCATCAAATACCGGATCGCCTTGTGGGATCGGAATGTCGAAGTGGATCGGCGGGGAGGCGACCCTGGTCAGCACCATGTCATGATCGACGATGTTGCCCCAGTTCCAGACGAATCCAGAAACATTCACTTGGTTTGGAATCGGCGCCGTTTGAAAGTTTACCAGGTTGCTGATTTCGCGCGGCCCTTTGCGGGTCACACCCCCCGGCGCGCCCAGGCCGTCAGCGTAGCCGATGGTGGTGTTGCGCAGATCAACCGTTCCAGCCTTACCCAAATCGCCTGGGGCGTTCCTCGTCCCGTCGATCGTGCGGAACTCATCTGGATAAACAGCCGGCGGGGAAGCCGGGAAGTACAACGCCACCTTCGTGGTCGCCTTTGCCATAGGTTCCTTGGAATGGAACATGTCAAAGACATCGTCGGCCGTGAGCGGCGTAGAAGCGCTCCCCTGCAGGTACGACGGCAGGAAGGAATCAAATGAAACGGTGGGTTGAGCAGCACCGACAACTGTCGAAGCGCAAATAAATGCGATGAAGCCCGCTGATCGAAGACCCTCAGCGGCGAACCGGCGGAACATGGTTGAATTCATAATTTTGGTTATCCTGTCTGCATTTGGACGGGTTCTTTCCAAAAATGCAACACAAACCGTCCGGTCTCTCTCAGAATATCTGTCGCTCCATTTGATGAACAGAATTTGTCGAGGATGCCAGGAGCGGCATTATCTTCAGCAACCTGGACCGAAGCTCTCCTGATCCTTACCTTTATGGCGCGCGGGTTCCGGTCGAAGGCATTAAAGCCCTGACTCGGTGTGAATCTGGGAGGCTGTCCCGTTTACGCCGCGGGCCGACATGCACGCTCAGACTTTTAGGGCGGCCGATCGCTTGCCAGTCAGGGACAAGCCTGGTTGCCCTGGGCGTATATGGCGACAGCAACGGAGCACCCGGGACGCTGGTGCCTAGCGGGCAGGGGAGCACGAGCGAGATTCCTGATTTGGGGACTTGGTGTGACCTCACCACCGTCACCCTGCCCGGGGACGGAATCGCGTTGAGCAAGGAGACAAAGGATTGGCTGGTGGCCACACCCGGCAATGTGAACGCCCCGACCTCTCGCTCAGGGTCGTTAGCGAGGACCGACCCCTGTTCTTACTCAATTCTGCCGCCGCTCACCTCCAGAGGCTCGCTGACGGCTTTGTCGCGGTTATCTGCTTGCTGCTGAATCCCCACGCCGGACTACGGAGCGGTCGGACGCGGCAGCACAGGGTGCCGCCATTGTCTGAATGTATCACCACGGTGATGAGTCCGAGCGAGTGCCCACATCAGCGCGTTGCGGCCATGAGCTTCTCATGTTTCCAGCAGGCGCGCGCAACGCGCCCCTTTCTATTTCCTCGGGGAGTTTTACCTTTCATCTTCAGTAAATAAGGTGTTACACCAACCTGCCAAGAGAAATTTTGTGCAAGCGTCCGGCGCTGCTTTCTTAGATGGGAGAGAGATTGGGGTTGGAGCAACAACCATCACTTCCATCTTGGCAGCCTGATCGGTTCCAGGCGGCGATGTGGTTTGCGGGCCAGAACAGTGGAAGTAGGGGGCGGTCCTTACTATCGACACTTCCGAGCTTGAGACGTGAGCGGCCACACTCTCCGCGTCGATCTCGCTCGGGCCGGAAGTTTTCCCGATCGTAGAAGCCCTCAACGCCGCGCTGGGCAAGCCGGCAGAGAGTTGATAGCTATTAAAAACATGTCCACATCCCAACAGGAACCAGCAGTCCCGCGCTCGATTTCCTCCAACTTATCCGAAATTTTGCGGACGCATCCCGGAGTGAGCGACGAGTATCGGCATATCGAAAAATCTTTCGAGCTCCAGGGCACGCTCCTGAAATGGTATCGCCTCGCTCCTCAGGACGACCCCGTGCCGGAAGAGATCGATCATCTCGCTCGCGCCTACCTCGCAAAAGCGGAGCTGGATGCGCCCGGCCTCGGCTTTGCCATATTGCATCGCTGCGGTACCAGAGGATTTCATTTCCTCATCGTCAGCACCTGGCGCGGGAATAACGAAGTCTGGGAGACGGTCTTTTACAAAAAAGACGCTACCACGCCCAACTTCGCCCTCTGGCCCCGCGACGCTGCGCACAAACCCACCTTTTGCGTGTGGGAGCTGGCGGCCGTCTGGCACGAGACCAAAGCCTGGGAGCGCTTTCTGAAGTCCGCGCGGGAACAAGCCGCCGCGCAAGTCTGGCTAGCAGACCGTTACTCCGGGCCCGCGTGAAAACTCGAGCGAGGCCTGCGATCGGCGCCCTGCCAACTATTTCCTTTTTGCGCCGGAAGCTCGGCGTTTGCCCGCCTCGGAGATGGCATTTGCGGGAGTGCGGGCCATGGTCTTGATGTGTTCGGCCTTGCGAAAGCGCAGGGCAGACCAGTCTTCGTCGATGGCTACCATGCGGACCGGCTCGTATCCCGCGGCGGCGAGAACGGACCAGCCGGAGTCGCGGTTGAACTCGCACTTATAGCGCTTTGAGGTGCCCTTCGGGTAGACGAGCCATAACACAGCATCGGTATCGGCGTCGCGGGAGAGCTTCCTGCTGGCGTCATCAAGCTCGGCCTGGGTGATGACAAAGGCGATCGCAAACGAGCTGGGACGGGAGAGCGATCTCTTGACCTTCACACCGTCTAAAGCGGCCAGTTCAGGCTCGAATGATGCAGGGGCATCGAGCACATGAACGACCTGGTTGTTGCCGAGGTTTAGTTTCTTGAAAAGTGGTGAAATGTCATCAACGCCGACTAGGCGATCCCCAGAAGATAGCGACTATTACCGCGGTTAGCGCCCCAGGTCGCGAATCCGGTTGGCGCTATCCCAGATAAATGCGTATTGCTTCGCCTGGGCGGAGGATTGGAGAGACCGATGGCTGCGTTGGTAGCTAGAAGTTGTTTCATGGGCTTGTGGCAATAGTTTTGGGGTTATCCTGACTCTGCCGTGCGACGTGGCTCTATTTTTAGGCCGATCAGGCTTATGCGGTCAATCATTATCAGTGCGACGAAGCCGGGAGGCCAGCGCTTGCAGTTCCCCGGCTCGCCCACCTTGCCACATTCAAAGCCAAGCCCCGACGTCGCGCTTTCGATCAATTTCGTCGCAACTGCCGGCTGCTATCTCCCGCTCCAGATTTCTGGCGTTCGCCGCAGATTGGGTCCACGTGCCCCCGAGCCAGAGCTGAAATTCAGGCTTGGCAGGCCCGCCCCGTCCCCAACATTATGCCTGGGACGATTTGGTATTGACTTGGGGGCTCCGCCCCGTAAAAACCGAAATAGGGAACAAACGTTTCGTATAATCTCTGTGGGGCCATAACCCAGCTAAAGGAAGCACACTAATGTCCAAAATAACGCCTTTCTTGATGTTCAAACGACCAGCTTGAAGCGGCCATAGACTTCTACACCGCCACGTTCCCGGACTCTAAGATCATGAAGGTCGCGAGCACCGGCAAGGACGGCCCCATTACCTCCGCCGAGTTCGTCATCGGCGGCCAGTCATTCATGGGTTACAACGGCGGATCATACTTCAAATTCTCCGAAGGGTTCTCGCTCTTTGTCGACTGCCAAGACCAGGAAGAGGTTGACCAGTACTGGAACAAGCTCGTCAGCGCCGGCGCAAAGCCAACGCAGTGCGGCTGGATCACCGATCAGTTTTGGGTCACCTGGCAGATCGTTCCGAAACGTTTCATGGAACTCATCAGTGACCCAGACTCCAGGAAAGTCCAGGTGGTGATGGAAGCGATGATGAAGATAGAGAAGCTCGACGTCGCAGCTCTGGAGAAAGCCTACAAAGAGGCATAACAGAAGGTGTGAGGCCTACGCGCGCTCCCCGGGCTCCCCGACGAATCAGTTTCTGCGTAGTGCGTATTAAGTGGCGCAGGGGCACGATGAATGCTCTGGCAGTGGCATGCACTCCTCAATCTTGGAAGATGATAATGCCCTTCTACAGCTGCGGTCCGATTACCTGCAAAACTTCCGCAAACGTCGCTACCTGGGCGACGATCTCTGCCTGCCGCTAACGGCTTTCGTGGCGGAGGATCAGCGGCGCATCCGCGAGCTCTACGATCTGCTGGAGGAGGCGTTTGGCCTTTTCCGCGACATCCCGGCTGCCCCGACCGAGGAGGCGATGGCGGCCGCGAGCGAGTTCATCCGCCAGCAGGATGTGCACGCGTTGATCGTGAATGCGCAGAAGTTTGGCCTGGAGAGCCACGAGGCGGCGCCCTCGGAGCTCTTGGCGAAGACGATCCACGACTTGCGCGGCGGCGGTCTGACGTTCCTGCTCTTTAACCTGCAAATCGTTCAGAGTAAGCCGGTGGTGAGCCCGGAGATGGTGCGCAGTCTTTTCTTTCTCACCCGGGATCATCTCAAGATCATGCGCAATGCCCTGCTCGGGCTGGATGATGTGAAACGGGAGGAGGATCTCCTGCCCAAGCTGCACAGCATCGATTTTATCGTGGAGAAATGGCAGAACGCGCTCTTGCACGGGGGCGAGCACGAGGTGCGGCTGGAAGTCGATTCGCGCTTCGACGGCTGCATCGCGGAATGCTGCGTAGAGTTTGGCGCGCTCGATCGCATTCTGTATAACCTGATCGATAACGCGGCGCGGCACGCGGCGGGGGAGAAGGTGGCGCTGACGATCGTGCCGCTGCCGGAGAAGGATACGGTCGATTTACGTTTCATTCTCACCAATGAGGTAAGCGCCGGAGAGGTGAGCGCCTTGAGCGGCCGTGACCTTTCGGAACTGTTTAATCCCGGGGTTTCGAGCACCGGGTCGGGCTTTGGGATGACGGTGGCGGCCGATTTCGTGGCTAATGCCTACGGGCTGAGCAAACGCGATCGCGCGCTGCGCGAACAGTACATCGGCGCGCGGCTGCTCGACCAGCGCTTTGCCGCCTGGTTCCATTGGCCGATCGCGGCGGACGCGTAAGACGCGCAGCGGTTACCCGCTCGAGATAGCTGTGACGCTGGCGACGGACCGGCTCCATGCCGGAGGCCTTGTCGACGATATCATGCTCGTGCTCGAAACTCGGGCAATAGAACCGGCGGCGAGAGCGAAATGCCAGTGTTGAAGCTGGATAAGGGAGCGACTTACCGGACTGTCATTCCAGGTAGCGCCGCCGTCTAAGCGGTCGACAACCGGCAGGAATGCGAGAGCAAAGAGCTAGCTTTCACCGGGATTTGAACGCTTCAGATAGCGCGCGGAGTTCAAGACACTTGTAGCCCACAGGCTTAGGACGAAAGGAAGATTCATCTCGCTCGCAAGGGATCGCGAAGCAGTATCGGGCGACTTGATGTAGCCTAACGGTTACAGACCTGGCGCGGGAAAAGCGAGTGATCCCGAATCGGATGCTGGGGCTCCGCCCGCAGAAGGCTCGGAAGCAGCCCGGAGAGGACGGCTAAGAGGCAACCCGCGAACTGCGCCGAAAACAAGGGCAGGCTCTGGCGCTGATGCGATTCCTACGGAAAATGAAAAGACGCCAACTGACCGGGAAACGCCGGAAGCTGCATGGGAGTGTGCCGGACCAATCGGAGATGGCGCTGCTCCTGGTCGATCTGATTAATCCGCTCGATTTCCCAGAGGCGGAGGAGATGGCCCGCTTCGTGCCCCGGATGGTGCGACAACGCAAGGCGCTGAAGCAGCGGGCCAAGGCGGCCGGGGTGCCGGTGATCTATGTGAACGATAACTTCGGGCGCTGGCGCTCCGATTTCCATAGCCTGGTGGAGACCTGCCGGGCGGAGGGCTGCCGTGGCCGCCAGCTGGCGCAGGAGCTGGCGCCGGAAGAGGATGATTACTTCGTCCTGAAGCCGAAGCACTCCGGCTTCTACGCCAGCGCGCTGGAGACGCTGCTGGGGTATCTCGGGGTGGAACGGCTGGTCATCGCCGGAATCGCGGGGACCTACTGCGTCCTCTTCACCGCTAACGATGCCTACATGCGCGACTACGAGCTGGTGGTGCCGGCGGATTGCACGATCTCAAACTCGACCCGGGAGAATAACGAGGCGCTGGAATTAATGAATCGCTATCTGAAGGCGGACACGCGGCCTTCGGATCGGATCCGGTTCCCCCGCGCGAAAGGGCCGGCTCGCAGGCGTGGTAAATAGGTAAGCCTCCGGGTGGTTATCCGGCTAGCTCTGTAGCGATGACGGGTTGCAATCCTGGAATCCTAACCGGTCGCTACCTCTATCCTCCGTCCGTGAGCGACCTAGGGAGAGATAGGGCGGTTTCGACCTTTGGCTTGGTGACACTCTCCTCTGCGGGTTGCTGCGAAGATAAGCTAAGACGAAAAAATATTCGCAGGAATGATAGGGATCGGTCTCATGTTGGGATCAATCGGAATCTCCATGCCGGCCCGAAAGAGGAGATACGGGAGGATGCCAAGACGCTACGGGACTTCACCAGCATGCCGGAGCGGCAGATCCCGCCCCAGGTAATGCATAATGCCAAGGGTTTCTCCATCTTCCACGTCGTGGATGTAGGGCTGCTGGTGAATGGCAAGGGCGGTCCCGGCATTTCGTCCCCCGCACCGGTCATGGCTGGTCGGGGCCGCTCTTCATCGGCCTCGGCGGTGCCGGGGTGGGCATGCAGATCGGGGCCAAGGTGAAGGAGCTGGTGATGGTGCTCAATGCCAACGAGGCGGTGGAGGCGTTCTCGCACGGCAATGTGAAGCTGGGCGCGGATCTGACGGTGCGGGCGGGTCCGGCCGGGGCGAGCGCGGAGGCGGAGACAGCCTTTACCAACATCGATATGTTTAGCTATGCGGAATCGAACGGAGTCTTCGCCGGCGCCTCGCTCGAGGGGTCGGTGGTGGCGCCGCGGGGTGATGTAAATAACAACTTCTACGGTCAGCAGGTAACCCCGACGCAGATTCTGCAGGGGAAGGTGCCAACGCCGGCGGCCGCGAAGCCGCTCATCACGGAGCTGAACAAGGTGGCCGGGGGCGGTAGCCAGGCGCGTAAGACTAAGTAGTAACGGGAAGGTGCCTCCGAACCAGCCGGCTGCCTCGCTCGATGGCTCCGCGAGGTGGCCGGGTTGGTTTGTTCCTCTGCTGGCGCGGGCGGGGCTGCTGCTCCGGGCGGGGAGGGGGTTATGCTCGTTAGGATTATCGGACACGGATGTGGTGGAGACTGATTTCCTGAAGTGGCCTCGGCTTTGCGGGTCGAAAGGAAATCAGGTTGCCCGCGATCGCCGATCGAACTGGGACGGGACGGCGCCCGGCCCTCCAGCGCCATCGCGCGTGTGGGGCGGTTGGTTGCTGATCATTGCTCCGCCTGGAGATTTTCGCTAGGCTCGGCTGATGAGGAATGAAATCAGCTTTCGACTCGAGATTATCGCGGGCAAACGCCATTTCGCCGTGACGCAGGAGGAAAAAGCCGTCCTGGATTCGATCGGCCATGAAATGAGTTTTTCCACGGAGGTGATGGAGAAATTGCCGCCGCGGGAAGACGATTCCGAGGGCGGAGACGGCCGTGAGCTGGTGCGGCTGGATCTGCCGGTAGAGAAGTAGGCGCGGCGCTTTGGTTAGGCCGCCGACCGGTGAACGAGAAGCCGGTTCGCACGGTTGCTGGCGTTGCCATTCGTGGCTGAACCTTGCCGTGATGTAATCATTTGACGGATTCGCGCAGTTATTCAACAATGGCGTCGCCGATCCTGGCACGGGTTCCGCTGAAACCAGCAGCCTGAACTTTTTTTGCCCCCTGTCTTCAAACGCTATGAAAACAGATGTCCTCATTATTGGTGGTGGTCCCGGTGGGTCTACCGCGGCGATGTTTCTGCTCCAAGCCGGAGTGAAGCCGATCATTCTGGAGCAGGAAGAGTTTCCTCGTTTCCACATCGGCGAATCGATGACCGGCGAAGCGGCCGGCGTGCTCCGGCGGCTCGGCCTGACCGAAGAGATGGTGCGCCGGGGCTACCCGGTGAAGCACGGGGTGCGCGTCTTCGGCGAAGGGGGCAAGAATACCTGGTTCATCCCCGTCTCGGCCCGGGACGAAAACTGGGAGCTGCAGGGCGGCACGACCTGGTCGGTGCGCCGGAGCGACTTCGACGGACTGCTGCTCCAGACGGCGCTCCAGCGCGGAGCCGAGCTGATCCGCGGCACCGCGGTGAAAGCGCTGCGGACGGACGATGGCGGAGTGCGGGGCGTGATCATGCGCCACCCGGATGGCCGGGAGGAGGAGATCGAGTCCACCGTGGTGCTCGATTGCTCGGGGATGGCGACCTTCCTCGGCAACCAGAAGGTTACCGGCCCAAAATACGTCGGCAGCTACGACAAGCAGATCGCCTTTTTCGCCCATGTGCGCGGGGCGGTGCGCGACGAGGGGACGGAGGGCGAGATGGCGCGCGATAACAGCGTCATCTTCTACCAGAAAAAGTTTCACTGGTCGTGGTTCATCCCGGTGGATGATGAAGTGACCAGTCTTGGCCTGGTGGTGCCGCGGGCGGAGTTCACCGAGTCGGGCCAGACGCCGCAGGAGTTTTTCCTCGATTACCTGCCCAAGATCAATCCCCACCTGGCGGAGCGCACGGCCGGGATGGAGTTGATCGATAAGGTGCGGGTGATTCCAAATTACTCCTACCAGGTGCGGCGTTTCTGCGGCAAAGGCTTCATCTGCATCGGCGACGCGCACCGTTTCATCGACCCGATCTTTTCCTTTGGCCTCTCGGCCACGATGCGCGAGGCGGAATTTGCCGTTCCCCACGTGCTCTCCTACCTGCGGGGCGAGCGGCGAGACGAGGGAAATCCCTTCGCCGAGCACATGCTTTTCTGCGAGCAAGGCACGGACAATCTCGAGGACATGGTCGACCTGTTCTGGGAACAGCCGTTCGCCTTTGCCACCTTTGTTCACCACCGCTATCGGAGCGAATTGATCGACGCCTTTGCCGGCCGGGTTTATCCCACGGAGCGGCAGCCCTCCCGGGCGATCACGGTCTTTCGCAAGATGCTCAACCGCGAGCGGGGCTACGATCATGCCGACGACTACTCGATCCCGATCGGCTCGCGCTACCACCCCGAGCGGGCCAGCTTGTGGGCGGCAGATTCGCCGGTGGAGACGACGGAAGAGTGGCTGCGCTCGGGCGATGAGAGCGCGGTTAGCGCTTAAAGGGATACCTTTCCCGCTCGTCGTCGCTGCCGCGCTGAAATGGCGCGCTCGGCTTCCCCGGCTTCGCCCGCCCGTAGGCGCGCGTGAGAAGCCTGCGGAGCGCGACTTCACCCTGACAATCCTGCATTATGGATCATTACCGTTTGCTGTCCGTATTGCCGTAAAACTGAATTAGTCACATACTGCTGGACATGGAACTCCACGCTGCAAAAGCGATGATCATGGTCCTGAGCGAGAACACCAAACTCTACTCAGAGGAAACGAAACGATCCGTCCTGGATGGCATCTTTCAGTTGGCCCAGGAGTGCAAGGAAGAGCTGGCGCTGGACCCCGAGTCCGACGATGAGGCGGCGCAGGTTTCGCTGAGCGTGGCGAAGAATTTCGCCAGCAGCGCGCTCAAGAGCGGGCGCTTGAACGATGGGCTCCGCGCCGTGGGGGAGTGTTTCTGGCCCATCTCGAGCTTGGCCGACGAATAGCGCCGTTCCCGCTCTTACTTCTTATAGGAAGGCACGGCGGGCAGGACCGGCTGCTCGATCTGGCTTACCGTCTCAGTCTCTTCTTCCTCTTCGACAGGATTGACCGGCTGCCCTGCCGGGTTGACCAGCCGGGCGGTGACAAAGATGACTAGGTTGCGCTTGATGTGCTGCTCAGTGTTAGTGCGGAAAAGCCGGCCGACAAGTGGGATGTCGCCGATGATCGGGGTGCGATCTTCGGTCTTTTGCACATCCTCCCGCATCAGCCCACCGAGCACCACCGTCTGCCCGTCCCACACGCTCACGCTGGTGGTCACTTTGCGGGAGTTAAAGATCGGCTGGTTAATCACGTTCGGCGTGAGGACGCTCTGACCGGTTCCCGGAATTGTCACCGTCACCCCATCAGCCCCGACTGTGATGCTCCCGGCGGTTGCCGCCGCCAGGATGGGGCTTCCATAGTTAATGAAGCCCTCGAACTCGACCACCTGCGGAACAAGATTCAAATCGATCGTGACTCCGTCCGGGCCGACCACGGGCTCGACTTCGAGGGTGACGCCGGTGTTACGGGTCTCAAACCCTGTCGGTGTGGTTGGCGTCACCGGGATCGATGCGGTCCCGCCTCCTGAATTGTTACCCGTGCTGCCCACGGTATCTGGAATTTTCGGCGGATCGAACTGAGTCGGATAACGAAATTCGCGCACGATCTCGATCACCGCGCGCTGGCCGCTCTTGGTCGTGACGCGCGGGGCGGAGAGAAGGTCGACGCCCTTCTTTTGATTCAGCGCCCGGACGACGACTTGGAACGCAGGGTTGGTCATGACGCCGCTCAAGCCAAAGATGCCCGGGGCGAGTGAGCTGGCGCCCGGGACGCCGAAGAGGAGGGCATCAAGGGCATTTGCGGTAATGGCCAGGCTGCCGCTGCGGTTCCCAGCGGTGACCGGGGTCAATCCCCTCACCGAACCGGGATAATCGGCCGCATCGACGGCGGGAGAAGTTCCCGACGTCCCGCCGCTCCCGACAAGAGCGCCGCCTCTCCCTCTGGCCGCAGTGAAGGATCCGAGCAACCAATCGAAGCCGAGCTCCTTCAGGTTGTTCTGGGTGATCTCGACAAATTTGGCCTCGATCTCCACCTGTTTCGGTCCGGAGACATTGGCCTGCTCGACCAGGGCATCGACCAGCTCCAGGTTTTCCGCCGTGTTGCGCACGATGAGGCGGCTGCTCTGGGGCAGGAAATTCGCACTCGCCCCGGCCGGGAAAGGCACGCCCTGATCTTTCAGAAAATCGAGCGCGGTCTGGCGATTGACCAATTGCTGGCCCCCAGTCGATTCCTGGGTGTCCCTGCCGGTGCCGCCGGCGCCGACCCGGGTCGGGCCCTGGTTCAGGGCGCTGGCCCCGACATTCACTGAGCTGCTGATGAAGCCGGGCGGGACTCGATATTCTTTGGTGAAGAGATCGCTGCTTTGTTCGTTGATCGGGATCACGGAGACGGCGTAAGGCTCGACTTTCACCTTTAGCCCGGCCTGGCTGGCGATGTAGCGGAGGGCTTCGCCGAGCGGAATTTGATTGAGCGTGATAGTGATGCGGGCGCTGCTCGGAGCGATGGAAGGCGCGGCTGGCACTGGGACAGGAGTGGGTTCGACCGCGGCGGTCTCGGGGCCGCCAGGAGCCGCACCGGGGAGCGATGGAGCAGTCTCGAGCACCGGCGCGGGCGCTTCGACCCGGCTGAGTGCATTGGTGCGCAGGACGATGTCGACCCCGCGTTTGCTCTCGGCGGTGGGATCGTTGGCGGCGGCCTGCTGGCGCAGGAAATCGATCGCTTCGCGAACGCTGGCGTCGCGGAATTCAATCCTGGGGATGATGATGCTGTTGAGCTTGTTCGTGATGCGAGCGGTGCCGCCGGCGTCGCGGGCAAAGGCGTCGCTGATCGGGCCGACGGTCTGGCCATATTGGCGGACCGGTTCTTCCCAGCCTTTCTGCACTTCCCAGAGAGAACGGGCGCGGGCCTCGTTGTAGGCCTGCTCGCCGTAGTGGCTCTTGGTCTTATCGATCCGCTCCTGGCCGCGGCGGGCGGCCACGTTGTAAGAATCAAGGTTGAGCACCTGCTCGTATTTCTTAAAGGCGAGATCGTGACGGCCGGTGGCGTAATAGCCGTCGGCTTCGCGCAGGAGCTTCTTCACCTCTTCCACCTTGGCGATGAACTTCGGGCCCATCGTCTTGTTGAAATATCCCGGCTCGGAAAGGTGGGCGAGGAGGTTAAGGGCGGCGCGGCAATTTGGATCGTAGCGATCGCTCACTACTTCGCGCACGATCTGCTCGGCCTCGCCGTATTTGCCCTCGGCGATGCGCTGCTCGGCCAGCTTCACCCCGCTCTCGCAGAAGCTCCGCAAAGCGGCATCGTGCTGGTCGGCAGCCGCTATGGCGTCGGGCAACAAGGTGACGGCGACGCGGAATTCATCGTGCGCTTTGGCGAAGTCATTCGCAGCGAGTGCAATCTTCCCCCGCTCGAGCGCGGCCTGGCCCTTCAGTATGTCTTGCTGCCGGCGCGCGATCTCGCGCTCGGCGATGCTCCGGACGTTTTGCGCGCCGGCCATCGAGACGAGCGCGAGGAAGAGCAGGGTAAAGCCGAGGGGGCGAGGGAGGAGATTCATGGCAGTGAACGCGGTTGTAGCGGACCGCGCGCGGGGCGGCAAGAAAATTTCCAGAAGGCTTGCCCGGACCGGATTTTCCCCACTCCCTGCGCGTGCTCATACAGTCTCAGGGGTACTCGCACGTAGGCGCCGAGTTAGAGTCCTCCACGAATCCAGCAATCCGGAGCAGATAGAGCTAAAGACGGATGAGGGAACCGATGGGCAATGTGCTCCAGGATGTCTTGTAGGTCTTCACAGGGTCGAACGGAAGGGCCGAGAGTTAGCTGATCCTGGCTGGTCCAGATAGGGGTTATATGCCGTAGGTGAGTCTGCCGGTGACTTCGATGTCCGGGTTCTTCCCGTCCGCCGTCTTGCCTGCGGCTTTAAAGCTCTTCGGCAGGGCGTAGAAGCGCAGCAAACGGCCCTTGGGGAAGCGGGAGGTGGGCTCGCCCTCGATCGAAATGGTAAAGAGGCCATGAGTGTATCGAAGACGACGGCGCAACGGTCGGGCGGCTCGAAGGTGATCGTCTCGCCATCGATGGCGGCGCTGGCACGTTGCTAGCATCCGCGCTACCCGCCCGGACGCCTCCGCAGGATGCGATGAGTAGATAGTAAACGGCAAATTACGCTGCGCAGGGCGAAGAACCTAACGAAAGAAAGAGGCGCGACGGCGGGTGAGAGTGTGCGCGGCAGCGGTGGGAATAGCCGTCGTCGTAACCTTGGCCGCATGCTGGCGTGCCGTCAGGCAGTCCGGGAGGCGGGGGCGATGAAGGCGGGTTCCATCATCGGTCACTCTGGAGCCTGCGCCCGGGGAAAAGTCGGGCAAGGTGGCGCGGCGGTTCTGTCTCTTTTGCCGGCAGTGGCAGTTGACGAGGGCGCAGGCTTTCCCTTATGAAACGGCCCGAACAATGTCGAAATCTTGCGCCGTCATTGGAATCACTGGCGGCATTGCCACCGGCAAATCCACTTTCACCCGCCGCTTTCAGGAGCTGACCGGCGCCCGCCTTTTCGATGCCGACCGCGCCGCTCATCGGCTGACGGATGAGGACCCGGAGGTGGCGGCGGAGCTGCGGGCGCAGTTTGGTCCGGAGATTTTTTCTGCCGACGGCGTGTTGAATCGGGCCGCACTTCGCGCGATAGTTTTCGTCGACTCGGAAAAGAAGCGCGCGCTCGAGCACATCCTCCATCCGCGCATCCGCCATCAGTGGGCTACTGAAGCGGACGACTGCCGCAAAACGGGGACCCTTTTCCTGGCCGATATCCCGCTTCTCTATGAAACCGAAGGTGAATTATTATGCGATCGCGTGGTGGTGGTGGCTTGTGCCCGGGCCATCCAGCAGCAACGCCTGATCGCACGTGCCCGCCTCGCCCCTGCTGCCGCTCTGGCCATGATCGAATCTCAAATGCCGCTCCCGCAAAAAATCTCCCGTGCCGAGCACGTGATCTGGAACAATGGACCGCTCGCAGCGCTGGAGGCGCAGGCCGCGGTGCTGGCCCCGGCTTTTACCCGCTCGCGATGAAGTCCCGCCCTAACCATTCCAACGGCGCCCAGGCCGGGCCCACGACCACGACGACTGCGACAACGGCGGCGGCGGACGCTCCTGCGGACGAAGCGGCAACGCCGGCGGTGCACGACCTCGAGGCGCTGCAGGAGCTGAGCCCAGTGGAGCTACAGGCGATGTTTGAGCGCTATGGGCTGACGGCGCACCCGGGGCGCACCCGGCATCAGCTCATCGTGGATCTCATGCGCTACCTCATCGGACGCGGGCAGGTGGTGCGGACGCGGGGGTTCCTGGAGCAACCGGCCGAAGGCCCAGCGATGCTGCGTTCGCCGCGGCTGAATTTCCTTCCGCTGCCGGAGGATGTGGCGGTGCCGAATCATCTCATCCGCCACTTCGACATAAGGCCGGGGCAGGCGCTGGCCGGGACCATACGGCTGCCACGGGAGCGGGAGAAGACGCTCATGCTCGACCACGTGATCTCGATCGAGGAGATGCCGGCGGAAGAGTGGGTGGCGCCGACGGCGTTTGATAGCCTCACTCCGCTCTTCCCGGAGGGGCGGATCATGTTGGAGAATGACTCGGAGGACTCGGCCTGCGTGCGGGCGGTGGATCTGCTCACGCCGCTGGGGCGCGGGCAGCGCGGGTTGATCGTGGCTCCGCCGCGGGTGGGGAAGACGATCCTGCTCAAGCAAATCGCCAAGGCGATCCAGATGAATCACCCCGACATCGTGCTCATGATCCTGCTGGTGGATGAGCGGCCGGAGGAGGTGACCGATCTGCAGCGCGAGGTGGGCTGCGAGATTTACAGCTCGACCTTTGATGAACCGCCGACCCGCCATGTGCAGGTGGCGGAGCTGGTGGGCGAACGGGCCAAGCGGCTGGTGGAGCAGAAGAAGGATGTGGTGCTCCTGCTCGACAGCATCACCCGGCTCTCCCGGGGTTATAATTCCCTGGTCAAAGGCAAGGGGCGCACCATGTCGGGCGGGGTGGAATCGAAGGCGCTGCTAAAGCCAAAGCGGTTTTTCGGCGCGGCCCGCAACGTGGAGGAAGGCGGCAGCCTCACGATTCTGGCCACGGCCTTGATCGAGACTGGGAGCCGGATGGATGAGGTGATTTTCGAGGAATTCAAGGGCACGGGGAACATGGAATTGCACCTCGATCGTTCGCTGGTGGAGAAGCGGCTTTACCCGGCCATCCACATCCTGCAATCGGGCACCCGGCGCGAGGATCTGCTCTACCACCCCGAGGAATGGGAACGGGTGCAGCTGCTGCGCAAAACGATGGCGGCGCTGCCGCCGCTGGAGGCGATGGAACAATTGATCAAAAATCTGCACGCGACCAAATCCAACGCGGAGCTATTATTGGCCGGTCTGCGGTGATCACGACTGATTCTCAACTCGCGGCCATCCTGCCGCGGCTGCGCCAATTCGATCGGATCGCTGTCGATACGGAAGCGGATAGCCTGCACTGCTATTTCGAGAAGCTCTGCCTTATCCAGCTGACCTTTGACGGCGAAGATTTCCTGGTCGATCCGCTCAGCGGGATCGATCTGCAACCGCTCTGCAGCGCGCTGTCCGAGCGTGAGATTGTCCTGCAGGGGATGGACTTCGATCTGCGGCTGCTGCGGCGGGCCTACGATCTGCCGGTGAACACGGTCTTCGATACGGTGATCGCTTCGCGCATGCTCGGGCTGCGGGAGTTCAGCCTGGCGGCGCTGGTGCAGCAGTATTTCGATGTCACCCTGGCGAAGGGCTCGCAGAAGGCGAACTGGGCGCGCCGGCCCTTGCCTCACGCGATGGAGATCTACGCGAAGAACGATACCCATTTTCTCCTCCCGCTGGCGGAGCAAATGGAGACGCAGATGCGCGATCTCGGCCGGCTGGAATGGTTCCGCCAATCCTGCCAGCGCGCGCTCGACCAGACGCTGGTTTCGCGCGAACGCGATCCCGATGAAGCCTGGCGCATCGCCGGAAGCGGCACCCTGCCGCCGCGCGAGGGAGCGGTCCTGCGCGCGATCTGGCGCTGGCGCGACAGCGAGGCGCAGCACGCGGATCGGCCAGCGTTTCACATCCTGCAAAACAGCGCCATGATCGACTCGGCCAAGCGTTTCGTGGCCGGGGAGACCCCGGAGTTTTCGCATCTCTCTGATCGGCGCCGGCGCGGTTTTATGGCTGCGGCGCAGGAGGCGCTGGAGCTGCCGGAATCGAGCTGGCCGCAAAAGCCGCCTCGCGGGGTGCGCACGCGCACGCCGGGATTTGATAAGAAGGTGGAGGAGCTGCGGCGCCGACGCGATCACCATGCCAAGGAGCTGTCGATCGATCCCGCTTTCATCGCGCCGCGCAACACGCTGGAGAAGATCGCGACCGATGCGGCCTGGAGCGAGAAGCTGCTGGTGCAATGGCAGCGCGAGCTGCTGGGGGTATAGCGGTCAGGCGCCACGGCGTCGTTAGCGACGCCTGCGGGGTCCCTCTCTTTCGCTCGGGATGACAAGAGGTAAAGAGCCAGCGCGGGTGCGGGGAAGCGCGTTGCGGATTTCCTGCTCGATATCACGCGCGATCACTCGCTCCTGCGATGCGGGAGCGGCTCTTCTCGATCGGCATTTAATGCGGCAGTGCTGGTTTTTGCAGGCTGTGGTAGGGGCAGGAAGTCGCGCCGGAGCGCGAGCGCGCTGAGGGGCAGCAGAGTTATCGAAGCAAGGCGACCTCGCACAGTCCCCACGCGACCGAGAAAGCGATTGCGCGGGCGGCGGCTTCGCGGGAAGCTTCGGCTCCGTCAGGGGCTATGGACTGGGGACTAACGAACCCCGCCAGGGCAGGAATGCAGCAACGGTAGTCTGATCTCCTTTGCCGTAGTCCTCTGGCGGTCTTTTTTTGCCCGCGCGCAAAAGCGCCGGTAAAGAAAAGCGATGAAGCTGCTCAAGACAAAAAAGGTCCGCTTCAGCGCAGTGGTCGAAAGCTGTGGCCAGCCGCAGGTTTACACGCTCTGGCTGGAGCCGCAGAAGGATCGGCGCTTCCAGGCGGAGGCGAAGAAGACTCGCATCCTGACGGTGCAGAAATCCGAGAGCGGGACGGAGTTTGGCTGCGTGGGGGTGATCGAACGCAAGGGCGCGCTTTACCTCCAGTTTCCGAAAACCTTGAAGGCCTTCGCCGATCAGCGGATCGTGGGGATCAAATGGGACCTGGTGCAAACCTAACGACAACCTCGCCTAACGAGCGCAGGGCGACGGCTTTGACGAACGAGGAGCAGCGGCGCTACTCGCGCCACATCATGCTGCCGGAGATCGGCGCGGCCGGGCAGGAGAAGCTCAAGGCGGCGCGCGTGCTCTGTCTCGGCGCCGGGGGTCTCGGCTCGCCCGCGGCGCTCTATCTCGCGGCGGCCGGGGTGGGCACGCTCGGGTTGGTCGATCACGATCTGGTCGCGCTCTCCAATCTGCATCGCCAGCTCCTGCACGGGACGGGCGACATCGGTCGCCCAAAGACGGAGTCGGCCCGGGCGCGGCTGGCCGAGATCAACCCGCACGTGGAAGTGCGGTTGCATGCCTGTCGTTTCGAGAGCGGGAACGCGGAGGAGATTTTGCGCGATTACGATCTGATCGTGGATGGGACGGATAACTTTGCCACTCGTTATCTATCCAACGACGTCGCCGTCTTCGCGCGCAAGCCTAACGTTTATGGGTCGATCTTCCGCTTCGATGGGCAGGCGACGGTGTTTGCCCCGCACCTGGGCGGGCCTTGTTATCGCTGTCTCTTCCCGGAGCCGCCGCCGCCGGGGGAAGTGCCGAGCTGTGCGGAGGCGGGGGTGCTCGGAGTTCTGCCCGGCATCGTGGGCACGATCCAGGCGACGGAGGCGATCAAGCTGATCCTCGGCATCGGTGAGTCGCTGATCGGGCGGCTGATCCATTTCGATGCGCTAAAAATGTCGTTCCGGGAATTCAATCTGCGCCGCGATCCGGCTTGCCCGGTCTGCGGAGAGCATCCTACGATCACGGCGCCGATTGATTACGAGATGTTCTGCCAAGGGGCGGCCCCCGACCTCACGAGCGCGATTCCGCAGGTGGCGGTGAGCGAGCTGGCGGCGCGGATGCGATCGGGCCGGCCTTTTGTCTTGCTCGATGTGCGGGAGCCGTTTGAATGGGAAATGGCGCGGATTGACGGGGCCAGGCTGATCTCGTTAGGCGAATTGCCGGGGCGCTGGCGGGAGCTGGATCGGGAGCAGGATATTTTTGTCATGTGTCACAGTGGGGTGCGGAGCGAACGGGCGGCGGAGTTTTTGCGCTCGGCGGGATTTCGCAAAGTGAGCAATGTGGCCGGTGGCATCGATGCCTGGTCGGAAGAAATCGATTCGAATGTTCCTCGTTACTAATCCCCAAAATCGTGCTCGTGCTCGGCACTCGAGACGGGCTCGACCACGAGCAGGAGCAGGATTACGATGGACGGTCTGGCTGCTTCTGGCGTCGTTGGGTTTGATGGCCGGATGTAATCGGATGATCACGCCGCGGCACATCCAAGAGGTGCAGCGGGCGGATGCGAAGGCGAGCGAAGGGAGCTTTGCCGAAGCGATCAATCTCTACGAAGCGGCGCTCGATGGCACATCCGACTCGGCCGATGTGCACTACAAGCTGGCCCTCATCTACGACGATAAGATGAACGATCCGCTCAACGCGCTGCACCATTTCAAACGCTTCCTCACCCTCGAACCGAGCGGCAAAAAGGCGGACGAAGTGAAGACATTCATGAAACGGGATCAGCTCAGCCTGCTCACGAATCTCACCGGCGACTCGATGGTGCCACGCTCGGAGGCGGTGCGCTTACGGAATGAAAACCTGAGCCTGCGCAAGCAACTGGAAGAACGTTGGGCGGAACAGAAAGCGATGCTCGCAGCGGGCAAGATGAGCGCTGTGCCGGCCAAGCTGCGGCCGCCGCCGAAGCGAACCGGGAAAGAACGCAGCTACACCGTCCAGCGCGGCGATACCCTGGCTTCCATTTCGCGGAAGTTTTACAAAACCTCGGGGCGCTGGGGCCGAATCCTGGCGGCGAACCCCGATATCCTGGCCAAGCCGGCCGATCTGAAACCAGGTCAAACCTTGGTCATTCCATGAAGGAACCGTATTTCCGAGTTTCTGCCCGCGATCTACAACAGGATCGGCGGTTGATTCCGTTTTAATTCTAGAGAGCCCCGCTTATTTCCATGAAATCGATCGAACGAATCGCGCCCGATGTCGGCTGGCTGCCGATCAGCTTTGTCAATGCCTACTTCGTGGGGCACCCGGGAGGACCGTGGGCCGTGATCGATACCGGCCTGCCGGGTAGGGCTTCCCATATCTTCGAGACGGCCGAGGCACGCTTCGGGGCCGACTCGCGGCCGAAGGCGATCTATCTCACGCATGGGCACTTCGATCACGCCGGTTCGGCCCTGGCCTTGGCGGAGAAATGGGATGTGCCGATCTATGCGCATCCGATGGAGTTGCCCTACCTGACCGGGCGCTCCGATTATCCGCCCCCCGATCCCACCATGGGCGGGGCGATCGCGTTTCTTTCCCGTTTCATGCCCTACCGGGCGCGCGACCTGGGCCAACGCCTGCGTCCGCTGCCCAGCAGCGATCTGCCCGGCCTGGAAGGGTGGGAATGGCTTTCGACCCCGGGGCATTCGCCCGGGCATGTTTCATTTTTCCGCCGGAGCGATCGGGTTCTGCTGGCGGGCGACGCGTTCGCGACCATGAACATGGATTCGTGGTCTGGCCTGGTCAGCGGGCGCAAGCGGCTCTGGCGCGCGGGCGCACCGTTCAACTGCGATTGGCAGGCGACGCGCGACTCGGTGCAACGGCTGGCCGAGCTCCGGCCTAACGTCGTCGGCTGCGGGCACGGCATCCCGATGCACGACGGGAATCTGCCCGAGCGGGTGGAGCAGCTGGCGAAACACTTCGCCGCGCCGGAGCACGGTCGCTATGTCGAGACGCCGGCGGTGGTGGATGAATCGGGAGTGCTGGCTTTGCCGAGGGCGCCCTTTGATCCGGTGCCGCTGGCCACGGCTGGCGCGCTGCTGGTCGCCGGGATCGCGCTCGGGTCCGGCTTTGTGGAGAAAAAGCTGCAGGACTAACGAGGCTTTTAATTGCGCCGGGGTTTCGGTTGGGGGCGCGGCTTGCAGGGTCGGTTTTTGTTGAGCAGGCTGGGGCTGGGCTGGCCGCGAGTTTTCGGTGAGGCACCGCAAACAGCACTCGAGGCGCGAGCGCTCCCCGGAGCTGCCATGTCTTGGAAGAGTTTGGGGTCGTTAGGCTTTGCTCGCTCAGGAGTTGGATCGCGAATGCAATGAATGAAATCCTCCTGCGGCTTGGCTGCGATTCCGCTACTTGGAAAAACCCCAGCGCTAGCCCAGGCGCGAGCGTCACCGGACTCGGCCGGGACGGCGCCCAGCCCTCCAGCGATGTAATTTGTGCTAGATCGGCCCAGATCAGGGTGCCGCGGCGGGTCGGCTAACGTGCGGGCGGAGCCGGTTGAGAGTGGGATCAAAGGACGGCGCGGCCGGTTTTCCCGGACGACCGTAGGCTTCGGCGGGAGCGTTTGCGCGTGGGCCGTTGGTGCCTCGGTCGGGCCGGCCGGATGCGGGATTCGTTTGCCCGGTGGTCACATTCTCAGCCAACGCCAGCAGCTGATCGGTGTCGGTGACGTGGAAGACGGGCCTCTGCCGGGTGTGGACACGCTGACTTCCAGGCGCGTTTGCGGCAGTGGAATTGGTCACCGGCCTTTCCTCCGCCACGTCGTCGAAAGGAGGCGCGTTTTCGATCGGCTGCGGGTTATTTGCGCCCGCGCCGGCGAAGGTGCCGGTGGTGCTGCCGTTACCGCCGAAGCCGGTGTAGTTGGCGTTGAAGGTCTGGCCGTTAAAGTCGGCGTAGACGTCGGCCGTTGCGCCATTCACGGTCACCGTCCGGCCATCGTTAATCGTCACGGTATTGGCGGCGATGATGGTGAGGTTCTGGCCTCCGATGGTGACGTCATCGACGAAGCGCACCTCGCCATCCGCGCTCGCGCCGTAGAGCTTCAGGGTGTCGTCGGCCGAGATAAAGCCCTGGCCGATGGAGAGGACACCGTTGCTGCCCAGCGCGCCGACTTTCACGACGTCGCCGTGGATGAAGGCGAAGTTGCTCCCGCTGGCATCGCTGAGGTTGACGAGGCCGCTGTCGCCGGTGTGGCGGATGTCGATCAGCCCCCGATCGGCCTGGATGGAGCCATCGAGATCAATGCTGTTGCCGCCGGCGCCGGAGGCGAGGAGGGCGATCTGGCCTCCAGGTCCAGGGGCGGCACTGTCGAGCAGAGAAAGGAGCTGCCCGCTGCTGGCGAGGACAATGGCGGCGCCGGCGGTGGCTTTCGTGCTCGTTAGGCTGATATTCCCACCGCTGGCGCTGCGACGGACGGGCGAACCTTCCTGGACGTCGGAGGAAACTTCAATCGTAGAATCGACTTCGATACTGGCCGAAGTGGTGAGGTTGACCGTGCCGCCTGCGCCCAGAGTGCCGGGGGTCGCGGTGGGAAAGGCGCCGGTGGTCACGCTGATGTCCCCGTCGGCCAGGACGATATTATCCGTCGCGGTGATGTCGATCGTGCCACCGTCGCCACCCGCGCTCGAGCTGCTGAGGAACATGCCGCCATCGGCCTGGATGCCGGTGAGTTCGTTGGTCGAGCCGATCGTTAGGCCGCCAGCGGTGATGTCGATGGTGATGTTGCCGCCGTTACCCGGGTTGTCGTTATCGCTACCGGAGACGGCAGCGAAGCCGTTGGAAGAGAGGAGCGGGAAGGTCGGGCCCGAGGTGAGGAACGAGCCGATCGTTAGGGAAAAATCGACAAAGGTGATGCCGATGGAGCCATCGCTCGAGCCATTGTCGGGCGTGATGCTGGGAGCGTTGATCAGGACGAGCGCGCCCGGCGTGGTGAGCGAGTTGACTGCCAGGGCATAGGAAAACAGTCCGTCCGAGTTATCGATCGTGACGTCGCCTCCGGCCACGACTGCCCCGGCGATGATGGCCGGCGCGGTGATGGCGCCGCCGGCGGTGACGACGGTGGGATCGCCGGTGGCGAAGAGTCCGCCAGCGGCGAAGATGTCCCCCCCGGCGGTGATGTCGCCCGCCTGGTCAACGCTGAAATCCTGCGAAATGACGCCGGCTGAAGAGGTGAGATCGCCGCCGGCGTCGATCGATCCGCCGCCGATGGTGATGCCGTTGACCGCGCTGATATTACCGCCGGCGCTCAGGTTTCCCTCGATCAGGATCTGATCGCTCACGGTGATATCATTCGTGGCGGAGAGGTTGACGTTATCGAAATCGGCCGGCGTGTCGCCATCGAGAATCTGCGCCACAAGCGAGCCGCCGACGGTAATGGAATCCACCACCACGTCGATAGAGGAGACGCCGGCGATGGTGCCTTGCCCAACCAGCATGCCATCGAGGATGTCGAAGGTGGCGTCGCCGCCGGTCGTGAGGGCTTCGCTCAGCCCGAGATCGAGGCTGGAGTCACCGCCGATTGTTCCGCTAAGGTTGTTAATCCGCAGAAGCAGAGTGTCGGCCGTGAGTGATCGCGCGGCCACCGTGATCGCGGCCGAGCCGTCGATCGTTCCGGCGCCGGTGCCGTTGTCGAAATTCACAATGCGAAAAGTGGCATCGCCGCCGGTAGAGATGTCACCGGCCGCTCCAAACCCGAGGGCGGCGTCGCCGCCGATCGTGCTGCCGCCGCTGTTGAGGATCTGAGCAAAGAGCGAACTGGCGCTGACATCGCCCGCGACCACGCCGAGGGTGGCATCCCCGCCAATGGTCGAGCCGGCGAAGGCGCCGCTGCTGGTGTTGATCACTTGCCAGAGACCATCGGTCTCGATCGTGAGAGCACCGCTCACGCTAAAGCCGAGCGAGGCGCTCCCACCGAGCTGGCCGCCGTTCAGATTGGTCAGGAGCGCACTCAGGCTGCCGCCGCTGGAGACGTTGCCGGCGGTGAAGGAGAGGGCCAGGTCGGAATCGATCACCCCGCCTGCGGTCGGGCCGATCTCGGTGGTGCCGCCATTCTCGAGGGAGAAAAGGGCGCTGCCCTGGGTGAGGAAAGTGCCGGTGATGTTGGCGAGATTAAAGGCCGCGCTCGCGTTACCGGGCGTCATCCCGAGGGTGAAATCTCCGCCAATGGAAACGCTGCCCGCATCCAGGCTGATAAAGCCGATCCCGCCTAAGGTGCCCCTGCCGCCGCCATCGTCGCGACTGGAAACGGTGAGAACTGCATCGCCCGAGGTGGTGAGGGCGCCGCCGACATTGAGGGCGAGAAAGGCGTCGCCGCTGATCGAGCCGCCGTCGCGATTGTTGATCAGCAGATTCAGTGTGCTGGCGGTGAAGTCACCGCCGGTGATGAGATTAATCGAAGCGCTGCCGCCAAGATCGCCGCTCACGTTATCGAGTGTCAGGGAGAGGCCGTTAGTGGCGGTGAGTTCGTTGCCGGCTTGGAAATAGAGGATCAAGCCGTCGGAGGCGTCGAGCCCGCTCTCGGCCACGGTGAGGGCGTTGTTAAACTGGATGTTGTTCTCAGAGAGAAGCACGAGATCGGTCGTGCCGGTGACGGTGGAATCGAAGGTGAGGGTCGATTCGCTGCCGCGCGCATAAACGAACAGCGCCGGGATATCCTGGATAGTAAGGGCGGCGTTCAGCGTAATGGAGCCGTTCTGGGTGGCGAGGAGGAGCGAGTCGAGGCCCGCGAACGTCAGGGTGGCGGCGGTCGACCCCGAGGTGATGTCGCCCACGCTGATCAAGGCCAGCGCTGTCGGAGCGCCTTCGCCGATCACGATGCTGGGGTCACCGGTCAGGCTAAAGGCGTCGAACTTAAACACCGCCATCGGGAGGCTGGCCGGGTCGCTGAAGTGCTCGTCGAACCCGCTCGAGGTGTCGAAGTTCGAAGTGGAACCGAAGAGATAAGTGGAAGGCGTGCCATCGAGTTCGGCGGAACGATAGATCTTGCCGAAGTCGGTCTTCCCGTTGGTCGTAATGGCGGGGTCGGTCACGATCGCGGTCCCGCTGCCGATCTGGTAGGGAGTGGAGGAAACGATCACGGAGGGCGTACCAAACTTATCCGGCGTGGGAGTGACGGTGGCGGTCGGAGTGGGTGTCACAGTCACGCTCGGACTCGGGGTGGGAGTGATCGTCGGAGTCACGCTCGCGCTCGGAGTCGGCGTGACGGTGGCAGTCGGGGTCGGGGTGCTGGTCGGCGTGGGCGTGACGCTGGGAGTGGCGGTGGCGGTGGGCGTGGGCGTTTCCATCCGCGTCTCGTTGGCGTTGGCCTGGTCGAGGACGTCGCTGTTCGTTGGGTCGAGCAGGGCGACCGTGGTCCCGCCGCCGAAGATGACCAGATTGGTGTCGATCAAGCCGCCATCGTTTTTCTTCGTCGACTGTTGATTGATCTCACGCGCGATCAGGTCGGTGCTCGGGAGCGGCCCGAAACCGTTGATCAGGAGCGAGGTCTTGATCAGCCGGTCGAGATCGACATCCACCGGGTCAGGCAATCCTTTGCCGTTGGGATTCACGATCAACATCTGGCCGGCCTTGACCAGGACGGACTCGCCGATCTTGTTATTGCGAAAGATCCGTCCGGTCCCTTCAAGCACGATGAACTTGATGTAGGCGTTCGGATGGAACTCGAGCATAATGGTGGTGCCGGTGATGGCCGCGGTCACGGCGGCGGTATTGATCTGAGCGCCGCCGGCATTTTTCGGGACGCGCAGGAGCATGGCGCCGCCGCCCAACTCGAGATTGCGGGTGCCTTCGTTAAAACTGAAGATCGTGTTGGCACCGAGCCGGGCCAGGATGGCGTCGGTAAAGGTCAGTTCAGCGCGCGACTCGTCGCCGGTGCGGACGGCGGTGCCATCGCGCACCGAATCGCTCACCTGCGCCGGGCGCGGGGCGGCCTGCTCGGGGAGCAATTTCACGTCGTGGATCACTTGGCTGATGCGGGCCTGCTTGAGCTTCGCCGCCGGGCTGGACTGCCAGGGCAGAACCGCAACAAGGAAGAGGAGAGGAAAGCGGAACATGCCTAACGAGAAGGTCTTTTTCATGGCGGATGGTTTCTGGAGTCCCCCTGCGCCAGTCGCCACGGGAGGAGCGACGGACTGCCAAAGGTGCAGAACCACAACGTTTTGCCCGGTTATCCGGGCCGCGTCAAGCCCGCGGCGGCAGCGCTGCCGGAGCGGGGCCTAGTTATTAACCCGGCCGAGGCCCGCTCGCGCGACATTTACCGGCGCACGCTCGCGCCGTCCGCCGACGTGGCCGGTAAGGGAAGGCAGATTCGGCTGCAGCGAGCCCGTGCTGCCGTTTCCGCTGCCGGTGGCAGAGGGCGCTTTGACCGTGAATTTGCCTTTGTTGCGCCGGGCGTTTGAGCTGTTGAGCAGGTCGAGGAGCTGACCCGAGTTCTCCAGCCGGACGGAGGTCCGGTGGGTTCGGGCGCGTCGCGCGGTCCGGCTCGCAGGAGCCGGGGCGCTGCTGGCGATCGCCGGAGGAATGCTTGATTTGTTAGGCGTGAGAATTTCCCCATCGCCCGCCTGCTGCGGGCCGACAAATTTCCCGGAGGATTTCGGCGCCTCGACGCCCGGCACGAAGTTGGACAAGACAATGGTGGTGCCGTCGTAGGTAACGACGAAGGTGCCGGAGTTATCGCTCGTGATGATGCGGTCGCCGGAAGCGACATTGACGAAAGAGCCGGAGAGGGCGGTCGCGGTAAGGACGGTAAAGTTGTTGTTGTTCGTCGCCTGGAAGCCGTTGACGAAAGAGACGACGAGGTTGCCGTTGAGCGAGACGGTGCCGTTGACATTGAGATAGCCGTATTGGTTCCCCTGGGTCAGTCCGCCGAGCTGGAAGGTGAGCTGGGAGCCATTGAGGAGACTCACGTTGCCGGTCACGCCCAGCCCGGTTCCGCCTAACGCCGGCCGGAGGTTGGCGCTATTGATGATGGCCGTGCTGGCGATGGTGGCGTTAATGCTGCCCCAGGCATCGATCAAGCCACCGTCGATGTCGAGGGCAGTGGTGCTGCTGACCGTGCCGCCGGTCAGCCGCAAGGTGCCCGCGGTCTGGTGATAACTGCCCGCGGTCATGACGGTGAGAGAGTTACTGCCGACATCGACCGTGCCGGAGGAAATGAGCGCGCCGCTGAGCTGAATGCTACCACCGCTGGTGGCCTGAATCGTCCCGCTATTAGTAAAGTCACCACCGCCGTTGCCGCTCAGGACGAGGACGCCATTATTACTGGCACGGGCGATGCCCGAGGTGGAATTAGTGAATGCGTTGCTGACGTTAGCTGGGTCAATGGTGAGAGTTTGTCCAGAGACATTGGCGTCGATCGTCCCTTGGTTCGTGACTGTGATCACGTTCGTGCCAATCTGGCCCCGGCCCTGGACCAGGTTGTTCGTATTCGTGAGGTTAAAGAGGCTGTCGGCCGTGATCCGGCTGGCCAAATTGGAAGTCAGATTCACTGTGCCGCCGCCACTGAGAGTGGTATTGGCCGCGAGGTGAAGGTCGGTCAGGTTGCCGAGAGAGTTAATGCTAATGGAGCCGGTATTGGCGATGGTACCGGACGAGAGGAGGAAGGAGTTGTTATCAACCACGATGGCGCCGGCATTGGTCAGATCGCTGATCGACGCGGTCTGATTGCCATTGACGCGTATCACCCCGCTGCCGGTGGTGCTTAGAGTGCCGCCGGTGATGGCGGCGCCACTTGTCAATTGGACCTGCGAAGCGTCCAGAGCTTCGATGGTGCCGCCGGTGTTAGTGAAAGCGCCACCGCCGTTTCCCGCGAGAAGCACGACCCCGCCACCGCTGGCTCGGACGGTGCCGGTATTGAGAAAGGCATCAGTAGCGCTCGCCGGATCGATGGTCAGAGACGATCCGTTGGCGTTGGCCAGAATGAGCGATTGGTTAGTCAGAGTGACAGTGTTGACCCCGATCTGCCCCTGGCCTTGAATGGTATTGTTCACATTCGTGAGGCGGAAGAGAGCGTCACCGGTGATGCGGCTGGCGTTATTCGAGGCCAGGGTGATCGTGCCACCCCCAGCGAGGGTGACATTATCAGCCAGGCGCAAATCGGTGTTATTACCGGCCGAGTTCAGCGTCACTGTACTCGTGTTCGTCAGCGTCCCAGCGAGGTGGAGGAAGCTGTTGTTATCGACCGTGAGCGGGCCGTTCAAAGTGAGACTGGTGAGGAAGACGTTCTGGTTCGCATTGACCCGGAAGAGTCCAGTGCCAGCGGTAGTGAGGGTTCCTCCGGTAATGGCGGCGTCGGTGCTTAATTGAACTTCAGAGCCATCCAAAGCCTGGATGGTTCCGCCGTTGTTGCTGAAGGCACCGCCGCCGCTGCCGGTGAGCAAGAGGACGCCGCCGTTGCTGGCCTGCAAGGTGCCGGTATTGAGGAAGGCGTTGGTCACATTCGCCGGGTCGATAGTTAGGGGTTGCCCGGCCACATTGGCAGCGATGGTGGACTGGTTCGTAATCGAGATAAGGTTGACCCCGATCTGCCCGCGACCCTGAATCAGGTTGTCGACGTTAGTCAAACGGAAGACGGTTGAGTCCGCGGCGATCCGGCTGGCGTTGTTCAAAGCGAGGGTGACTGTGCCGCCACCGGTCAGGGCGGTATCGGCGGCGAGGTGCAGGTCGGTATTATTTCCGACCGAATTGAGCGTGATGGTGCCGCTATTGACGATCGTTCCGGCGGTATGGAGATACGAGTTGTTATCGACCGTAATCTGGCCCTCGTTAGTCAGATTGGTAAGAAAGACATCCTGATTCCCCAGGACGTGGATGAAACCCGAACCAGTGGAGCTAAGCGTGCCACCGGTTATGGATGCGCCCGCCGTCAGTTGCACCTGGGAGCCGTCCAACGCCTGGATGAGGTGATTGTCGTTGGTAAAAGCGCCACCACCGCTCCCGGTGAGGACGAGCAGGCCGCCGTTGCTGGCCTGGAGGGTGCCAAGGTTTAGGAACGACGGGCCGCCATCGAGAATGTCAGTCTCGGCCGCGGGATCGAGGGTCAGGGACCGTCCTACCAGATTGGCGTCGATCACGTTCTGGTTCGTGATGGCGATGGAGTTAACTCCGATTTGGCCCCGGCCTTGAATCAGGTTATCGACGTTCGTCAGGCGGTAAAAGCCGGCGCCAGAGATGCGGCTGGCATCGTTCGAGGTCAGGTTGACTGTGCCGCCGCCGCTCAAGACGGTGTCGGAGTCGAGGCGCAGGTCGGTGCTGTTACCGAGCGATTTAATCGAAATGGCTCCCGTGTTTACGATGTTGCCATTCAGGTGAACAAAGGTGTTGTTATCGACCAGGAACGTCCCGCCCAGAGTGAGATCCGTCAGGTAAATATTCTGGTTTGCGTTGGCCCGGATGACTCCAGAGTCGAGTGCGGTTAGCAGCCCGCCGGTGATGGAGACGTTCGCCGTCAGTTGCACCTCGGAATCTTGCAGCGCCTGGATGACTCCTTCGGTATTCGTGAACGCACCGCCGCCGTTACCGGTGAGGACAAGAATGCCGCCGTTGCTGGCCTGAAGCGTGCCTTGGTTGAGGAAGGAGGCGCCGCCATCAAGGATGCTGGCTTCCGTCGCCGGATCGATCGTGAGGGCGACGCCATCCTGGTTAGCCGAAATGATTGACTGGTTGGTGATTGCGATTTCGTTGTTCCCAATCTGGCCGCGACCCTGGATGAGGTTGTCGACGTTGGTCAGGCGATAGAAGTTATCCCCCGAGATACGGCTGGCGTTATTTCCGGTGAGAATCAGAGTGCCTTCGCCATCCAGAATGGTATCGGCCGCGAGCCGGAAGTCGGTGTTGTTCCCGACCGAGCTAAAGGTAAAGCTCCCCGTGTTGGTGATGGTGCCGGCAGTATGGAGGAAGGAGTTGTTGTTGACCAGGAAGGTCCCGGCGTTGGTCAAGTCGGTGAGATAGACATTCTGGTTGTTGTTTACTCGGATGACTCCGGATCCAAAGGTGGTGAGAAGGCCGCCAGTAATGGCTGCATCCGTGGTCAGCTGGACCTCGGAGCCGTCGAGCGCCTGAATGGTGCCGCCGGAATTGTTGAAGTCTCCACCGCCGTTGCCGGTGAGGAGAAGAATGCCGCCACCGCTAGCTTGCAAGGTGCCGGTATTAAGGAAGGCGTCGGCCGCGTTTGCTGGATCGAGAGTGAGAGTCGCTCCGGCGACATTGGCGTCGATCGTGCCTTGGTTGGTGATCGTAATCGTGTTCGTGCCAACCTGGCCGCGGCCCTGGATGAGATTGTCGACGTTAGTGAGACGGAAAAGGGCGTCGCCCGAGATGCGGCTGCTGTTGTTGCTGGCCAGGATGAGGCTGCCGCCGCCGGTCAGACTGGTATCGGCGGCGAGCCGGAAGTCGGTGTTGTTACCGGCGGAAAGAATCGTGATCGAGCCCGAGTTGGTTATGGTGCCGCTGGTGTGGAGAAAGGAGTTATTATCGACCGTGAGGCTGCCGGCGTTGGCTACGTCGGTGAAGTAGACGTTCTGGTTTGGGTTCACCTGAATCAAACCTGTGCCGGCGGTGCTGAAGGTGCCGCCGATAAAGCTGGCATCGGCCGTGAGCTGGACTTGGGAGCCGTCGAGCGCCTCAATGATGCCGCTATTGCTAAAGACTCCGCCGCCGCTGCCGCTCAGGATGAGGACGCCGCCGTTATTGGCCTGAAGTAGACCGCTGTTAATGACGGTGTTGGCGCTCAGAAGGGTAAGGGTGCCGTTGTCGATGGTGAAGATGCCGGAGTTACTGAGCGCGATGTTAAAGGTGATGGAGCCGCCATTGGCATGAGCGTTGAGCGTGCCGGAGTTGTTAAACATCGAACCGGTGCCGCTGAAGGCGTTTCCGGTCAGGCTCAAATCATAGCTGCCGGAATTGTTGATGGTGGTGTTACTGACGGTCATGAAGGCGGTCTGACTGCTGATTCCGCCTACGTTCAGGATGCCGGAGGTGATGGCGCCGCCGCTGAATTGGAGGCCGACTTCAAGGGTGAGCGGATTAGCCAGGACCAGGGTGCCGCCGCTCATGAAGAGCTGGTTGACCGTGACTCCGTCGACGATGTCCTGCGTCAGGGTGCCACTGGAGAAAAAGACGTCGTAATCGGTGCCGTTGTTACCATTGTTAGGCACTACGCCGGGGGTCCAACTGTTGGGATCGCTCCAGTTGCCAGTGCCGCCGTTGTAGGTGGCACCCATGGCCGGGGTGGGGGTGACGCTCGGCGTTGGTGTGGGAGTGATGGTCGGCGTCGGAGTCATGGTCGGCGTCGGGGTCATTGTCGGCGTCGGAGTCACGGTCGGGGTGGGGGTAAGGGTCGGCGTCGGTGTGACGGTGGGAGTGGGAGTCATGGTGGGGGTTGGAGTGATGGTCGGAGTTGGGGTAATGGTCGGGGTCGGCGTGATCGTCGGAGTTGGGGTGACTGTTGGTGTCGGCGTGCCAGTGGGGGTCGGCGTGACCGTCGGAGTGACTGTGGGCGTCGGCGTGACTGTCGGGGTAATGGTAGGAGTGGGCGTGACCGTAGGAGTGACACTTGGGGTGGCGGTGGGGGTGCTGGTTGGGCTAGGCGTGACGGTGGGGGTGACGGTTGGAGTGCTAGTGGCGGAGGGTGTTGGGGTCGGCGTTGCAGGCGGCGGGGTGGGGGCAGTGACTCCTTCGACTCCGGTGGCGGTGTCGTCTGCCGCAGCGCGTTGATCGACGGCATCGACGAAGCTCACCTCCGTGCCGCCACCGTAGATGACGAGATTGGTATCGAGTAAAGCCTGCTGAGCCTTTAACTGCTCCTGCGCCCTGATCTCCTGCGAGATGAGGTTGAGGCTGGGGATGGTCCGGAAGTCACCCGAGAGGAGCGCCGATGTCTTGACTAACCGATCGACATCCACATCCACCGGCTCGGGCAGCCCTTTGCCGTTGGGATTCACGATTAACATCTGGCCGGCCTTGACCAGGACGGACTCGCCGATCTTGTTATTGCGAAAGATCCGTCCGGTCCCTTCAAGCACGATGAACTTGATGTAGGCGTTCGGGTGGAACTCGAGCATGATGGTGGTGCCGGTGATCGCGGCAGTCACGGCAGCGGTGTTAATCTGAGCGCCGCCGGCATTTTTCGGGACGCGCAGGAGCATGGCGCCGCCGCCTAACTCGAGATTGCGGGTGCCCTCGTTAAAACTGAAAATCGTGTTGGCACCGAGCCGGGCCAGAGTGGCATCGGTGAAGGTAAGCTCCGCCCGGGATTCCACCCCCGTCTTCACGGCGGTGCCGTCGCGCACCTCATCGCTGATTTTCGCTGGCCGCGGTGCCGCCTGTCCAGGAAGGATCTTCACATCCTTGATCACCTGACTGACACGCGCCTCCTTGAGCTTCTCCGCCCTGGCGGCGAGAGGAAGAAGGGCGAGGAGGAAGATGAGACAATAACTGGCCCGGAACGAGCGTGCGAGGGAGTGGCGGCGTGAGTGAGCGACGAAGCTAAGAGCGGTTTTGTTTTGCACAGTAGTAGGGATTTGGACCGAAAGATTGACGCCTGCCGGGGGCAACTGTTTTTGCCGGACCGATACCATCCGGCTGGAAGAGAGGAGTGTAGAATATTTTTGCCGGCACGGTCCAGCCTTTCCCAAAGGTCCTTTCACAGCGGCCAATCGGCGGCGGTCCCGGTCCGGTTTCAATGGTATAAAGCGCAAAAAAGTGCGGAAACAGGCCAAGAATCTCGCCCCGAGTACGAATCAGATGCCGGCGGTCTGAGTCAGGCGCTTCGCTCCGATGCGATGACCGACGGGACGGGCGCCTTAGAATTTCCAGCTCAGGGTGACCCCGCCGCCGATATTGAACACTTCGTAATCGAAGGCGCTGCGGTTGCTCTGGTTGGCGACGAAGGTGCTGATCGCGCTCAAGGTGAGCCATTCGCGGATCCGGTAGTTGGCGCTGAGAGCGAGGACTTCGCTCACGTCGGTGCGCCCGCCGCTGTCGTATGGCCGCACCACCAGCCGGCCGGCGGCGTTAAGCGAGAAGCTGCGGGTCAGGTTGACCGAGTAGCCGATGTAGGCGCCGAAGTCGTTGCGCTGCGGCGGATCGGGATCGGCGTAAAGGCTGACGTTCGCATCCACCCCAACGGAGATCTGCTGGGCGCGGCCGATGCGGAAGGGAATCTCGGCACTGGCCCCGAGGGCGACGTTGGAGAAGAAATCGTCGAAGTTATCCGTCCCGGTGAGGCGGTTGTAATCGAGGTTGGCGCGGAAGGTGAGGTCATGCAGCGCGGGCGCGGCGTAGATGATGCCGGCCAGGGCGTCGAAGCTGGCGAAGTTAAAGCTGCTCACATCCTGGTAGTAGAAAAACTGCTGCCGCAGGGTGAATTCCCCGTAAAGCGTCTTGCCCAGGCGGGGGGCGTAGGTGATGCCGACGACCGGCGCGATAATCACGTCATCGACTCGGTTGCGATCGGTCAGGGCGACGTTGGAGGTGTAGTAAATCGGGACGCCGGTTTCGAAGGTGAACGGCTCGTATTTCTCTACCCGCTTGAGGATGGCCTGCTCGCCCAGGTCGCTGTCATTAGGGCTGGCCGCGGCGTAGCCCTGGTCGACCCCCGAGTCGACCACACTGCTGGGCGGTTGGGCGAAGCCCTGGCTTTGCTGAAGCCGGGCGCGATCGGCGGCACTGCCTTGTCCGTGCGCTGCCTGGAGGCTGGCCGCGACAAGCGAAAAGAGGAGGAGTGAACGGAGAAGCGACGCGTATTTCATGCAGGCGTCCCTTTTAGGGAGCGGAAGTCTACGGCGTCAAGCCTTTCCCGGAAAGCGATCTACGCGAAGGGCAGGTTGGCCTTGACCCGCTGCACGTCCGTTTTGTGGACCAGAGCGGATTTGGCCAGCTGCCGCTTGCGCTTGGCGTTCTTGCTCGCCAAGAGATGCCGGCGCGTGGCGTGGGAACGGAGGACCTTGCCGGTTCCGGTGATCTTGAACCGTTTGGCGACGGCTTTCCTCGTCTTGCTGCGCGCGATGGGCTTCGGCATAAGGCGCGGAAGATAAGCACACTGCCGGGAGCTGACAACCGATTTTCTGTTTACCTCCCCGGGATTGCGGCGATCTTCGGCCGATGGAGACTCCGAAGGGAATCGACCCACGCGTAGTGATCATCGGTGCCGGCTTTGGCGGGCTGGAGGCAGCCAAGCATCTCGGCAATAAAGTGGTCGATGTCACTGTGATCGACCGGACGAATTATCATCTCTTCCAGCCGCTCCTTTACCAGGTGGCGACGGCGGCGCTTTCCCCGGCCGATATCGCGGCGCCGGTGCGAGGGATTCTGGGCAAATACGAAAACATCGAGGTGATCCTGGCGGAAGTGCGCTCAATCGATGTCGCGGCTCGAGTGGTGCACACGACGGAGCAGGAATTTGCCTACGATTATCTCATCGTGGCCACCGGGTCGCGTCATTCCTATTTCGGCCATCCGGAATGGGAGACCCTCGCACCCGGACTCAAGAGCCTGGAGGACGCGGTGGAAATCCGGCGCCGCATCCTGATGGCGTTTGAGTTTGCCGAGAAAACGGAAGACCCGGCGGCGCGCGCGGCGGCGATGAACTTCGTCGTCATCGGTGGCGGACCGACCGGGGTGGAAATGGCGGGAGCGATCGCCGAGATTGCGCGTCAAACCTTGGCCAAGGATTTCCGGAACATCGATCCCTCGACCGCGCGGGTCATCCTGGTGGAAGGCGATCAGCGCGTGCTCTCCGGATTTCCCGAGGACCTTTCGGCCAGTGCGCTGGAGCAATTAAAAGAGCTTGGCGTCGAAGTCATCACCGGCACCCATGCTGAGAACCTGACTGAGGCTGGGCTCGAGGTGGCGGGAAACTTCATTCCTTGCCGGGTAAAGATCTGGGCGGCGGGAAACACGGCCTCGTTTGTCGGGCGAACCCTGGAGGTGCCGGTCGATCGGGCCGGGCGGGTTCTGGTGCAGGACGATCTCACCATTCCCGGCCACCCGGAGGTGCAGGTGATCGGGGATTTGGCGCATTTCACGGCGAAAGACGGCAAACCGCTCCCCGGTGTCTCTCCCGTGGCCATCCAGCAAGGCAGGCACGCCGCGCACAACATCCTGCACCAGATCGAAGGGGCCAAGCCGCAGCGCTTTTATTACTGGGACAAAGGCAGAATTGCCACGATCGGCCGCAATCGCGCTGTGGCCGACCTGAATTGGGTCCACTTCAGCGGGATGCCGGCTTGGCTGTCCTGGCTCTTCATTCACGTGCTCTATCTGGTTGGCTTCCGAAACCGGATCGCCGTCCTGCTGCAATGGGCGTGGGCTTACCTCACCTTTAACAAGGGCGCGCGCCTCATCACGCGCAACTTCCAGGCCGAGCATCGTCCGGTCGGGTAGCTCATTGGAACCGCAGAGGACGCCAAGGTCGCCGAGGAGGAGTTTCAGTTTGCCTTTTCTCGGCAGACTCTGCGCCCTCTGCGGTTAAATATTCGCCATGCGCTCGCGGCATCAGCTTCCAAACTTCCGCATCGCAGTCGTCGGCTCAGGCGCGATCGGCCTCTACTGCGGCGGCAAGCTGGCCAACTTTGGGCGGGATGTGCATTTTCTGTTGCGCAGCGACTACGAAGCGGTGCGCAAGCGCGGGCTGCGCATCCGGAGCAAGAGCGAAAACATTCATGTCGCCAAGGTCAACGCCTATCGCTCGACCGCTGAGATCGGGCCCTGTGATCTGGTCATGGTGGCGGTGAAGGCAACCGCCAACGCGGAGTTGCCGCCGCTGATCGCGCCATTGGTAGGCGCAGATACGATTATCCTGACCTTGCAGAACGGGCTCGGGAACGAGGAGTTCCTGGCCGGGCATTTCGGGGCCGAACGCATCCTGGGCGGGCTCTGTTTCATCAGCCTCAATCGCACCGCTCCCGGCCTGGTGGAGAAGTTCGATTCCGGGCGCATGACGATTGGCGAGTTTAGCGGTCATCCCCGGCCGCGTCTGCACGATATCGCCTGGGAATTCAAACGCAGCGGAGTGGTCTGCAGCGTGCTGGCCGACCTGATGCGGGAACGCTGGCGCAAGCTGGTCTGGAACATTCCCTTCAATGGCCTAACGATCACGAAAGGCGGGATCGGGACGGCCGAGATTCTGGCCAACCACAGCGACCGCCTGGAAGCCCTCGCCCTGATGGACGAAACCATCGCCATCGCCAATGCGGTCGGACATCCGCTGCCGACCGCCGCCGCGCTCGAGCTGATGAAGCGGACGGAGGAAATGGGCAACTATAAACCCTCCACCCTGCTCGACCTCGAAGCCGGGCGTCCGCTGGAGTTGGAAGCGATCTGGGGCGAGCCGCTGCGGCGCGGCCAGGCCGCCGGAGTGCACACCCCGCGACTGGAGAGTCTCTACCTCGAATTGAAGGCGCTCGATCAGACCGCGCGAAAATGAAGAACCGCCTTCTGCCGCAGCTCAACCTCATCAATCGCCAGCGCAAGGTGCCGCTCGATCTGCCGGCGCTGGAAGCATTCGCGCACCGGGCCCTGCCGCTCTGCGCGGCGGAAGCTGGCACTGGCCTAACGAAGTTACCCGAAGTGAACGTGGTCCTCGTTTCCGATCGTCGGATCAGCCAGCTGCATCGGCGTTTCATGCAGATCGAGGGAGCAACCGACGTGATCACCTTCCAGCACGGCGAGATTTTCATCAGCGTGGAGACCGCGCGACGCCAGGCCCGCACTCACGGCACCACTTTTCTACAGGAGCTTCGCCTCTATCTCGTGCATGGCCTGCTCCATCTGCAGGGTTTCGACGATACCGAAGAAAAGGCCCGGCAGCAGATGCACCTCCGCCAGGAAGCGATCCTCAGGGGCCTGGCGTAAGGAATTTCCGCAAGGAGAAGGAGAATTAGATTGACCTGCCGCGGGTCGCCGGATATCACCGCCGACGCATATGATAAAATGGACCTTCCAGGATCGCCCTTCTCTGTAGTCTTGCGAAGGTGGGGTTGCCATGGCCCGGCGGGTTTCTTTGCAATTGAAGTCCGCCATCGTCGCGCTCCTGCCGGCCGATTCGTATACCGCGGTGGTGCGAGGGGTGCACGCCGGGACGGGGCTGGCGCTGGTCGAACTCTATCGAATTCCATGAGCGTCGGCTGTGCTGCGGTTCGATTCCGCCCGGGGAGAGAGTCGCCTAACGACGAGCGGCCCGATCCTGCTCCCGGTCGCCCGGGTTGATTCACGCGCTTCGCGTGATATGCTTTTCGTTATGCTTTGCCCGGTCGTCGTTCACTTCACAACTCCATCGATCGGTTCTGTTTGAGGGTTTGTTACCGCCTTCCTATGCCGTTACTTTTACCGGAGATCACCAACGTGCTCGAATCTCCGGCTCTGACCGAGGACACCTCGACCAAGGAGGCGCTCGATACTCCCTGGAACGTGGTCGTGCATAACGATCCGGTGAATTTGATGAGCTACGTCACCATGGTCTTCCAGAAAGTCTTTGGTCTTCCGCGGGAAAAGGCGGAGCAGCACATGCTCGAGGTGCACCAGAACGGTCGTTCAATTTTGTGGACCGGCGTGCGGGAGCGGGCCGAGCTTTTTGTCCAGCAACTGCACGGCTACCTGCTTTTGGCCACGATCGAGCGGACGAGCTGAGATGGAAGTGTTCCGCAAAAACGGCGTTCTCGAGATCAGCGAGATCGATCCTTTTCTGGCCGAGCTTTTGCGCCAAATTCCCGTCAGCACCCAAACCGAATCGGTCCCGGCGGCCGAGCAGCGCCTCTTCAGCGCGCCGGCCTCGCCTAACGAAAAGGAGATGTGTGCGGAATGGAAGCTCTATGTCGAACCGGAGCTGCGCCGCCTCTTCCAAAGTGCGACGGAAACGGTGGAATCCGACCTTCGGCAACTGGGTGCAGCGGAGAAACCATTTGCCAACTGCACTCTGCGCATTCCCTGGGAGCATTCCGACGCCTGGCTCAACGCCCTGAACCGCGCCCGTCTGGCCATCGCGGCCAAGTATGATTTCACCGAAGCCGAATTGTCCGATCATTACCGGTCGCCGATCGGCTCACGGCGTGACCTGAGTTTGTTTCAGGTGAATTTTTACGGCTTTCTCCAGGAGTTCATCCTGCGCGAGATCGACTGCGGGCCGGAGTCGGACGGCGCCTCCGGGAACAGTTAGCCCTGCGCTGATTTTCGAGAGGCGAGGGAATGAACTGGCCTAACGATCTTCGCTGGGTTTGCGCTCGCGGACCATTTTCATCAGTCGTTCTTTGAGGGCGTCGGAGGATTTGGCCGGCTTCAGACTCAGGGCAAAGGCCTCGTGCAGGCGGTAGCATTCGGTGATGAAGTCTTCTGCTTCCTGGCCGAAGTGGCTGCGGGCTTTTTCGAATTCCTCGCACTCGCCATTCTCCAATGCTCCGATGACATAAAGGCGTGCGCGATTCTGGAATTCTTCAAAGCTCATCTTTCAGTTCCTTTAGGCCGTCGTAGATCTTTTTCAGCCCCAGCTCGAGGCGCGTCTTAACGGTCCCTAAAGGGGTATTCGTATTTGCGGCGATTTCGCGCTGACTCATCCCGCGAAAAAATGCAAGTTCGATGGCCTGTTGTTGCGCTGGAGGCAGGCCGCTGATGACTTTACGCACCAAAATCCGTGTATCAGAGAAATTAATTTCTTCTTCGGTGGCGTTGTGAACCCAGGCATCGGGCTGTTGTTCGGTCTCATTCTGGAGTCGCTCCCCCGCGCGCAGGTAGGCTTGTTTCTTGCGCAGACCGTCGATCGCCCGGCGCCGGGCCAGGGTGACCATCCAGCCTAACGGCTTCCCCTTTTGCGCGGAGAAATTCCTGGCCTGGTTCCAGAGCTCCATGAAGATTTCCTGGAGCAGGTCGTCGGCCTCGGCCTCGTTATGCACCACCCGCAGAATGAGCGCCTTGATGATCCCGTTATAGCGATCGTAGAGCTTGGAAAGCGCCTCCGGATCCTCCTTTTGGATGCCTTCCATCAACTCCAGATCCGTCGGCTCACCGGGGGCCAGCGGCGGGCTCACCGCCGGCATCCGCGGACCGGATTGCTCGGCGTCGTCATCCAATGGGAGTTTCGGTCGGCGGGGCATGATTGGCGAAAAGAGAGAGATGTTAAACTGGGAGGGAAATGAGTCCACCTTGATTTCACGCAGGCGGCGAAAAAGCAGAGTGACCGGGAAACGAGGGTGGATTTAAGCGAGCGGGCGACTTGGCCGCCAAGGCGGGACTCCGTCGAGCCTGGGAAAAACCTTCTCGCCGCAGCGAGCATATTCGCCGGGCTTGACCGAGACGCTCTGGCGTGAGCCGGCGGAAAGTCCCTTCCGCTCAGACTTTATTCCCGACCAGTGGCTGGCCGGCGAAGTGCAGAATCTCGAGAATCTCACCCCGTAGATGGAGGAATTGCTCGTCGCTCCGATCGCGCGGCCGCTCCAGATCCACCGGGATGATCTGTTCGATCTTGCCCGGCCGCTGGGTCATGATGACGATGCGATTGCTCATGTAAATCGCCTCATCAATGTCGTGGGTCACGAACATCATCGTCGTGCCCCGCGCCTCCCACAGCCGCAGCACTTCATCCTGCATCCGCATGCGGGTGAAGGCATCGAGCGCGCCCAATGGCTCGTCCAGGAGCAGCACTTTCGGTTCGTTAATGAGCGCGCGCGCCAGCGAGACGCGTTGCGCCATGCCGCCCGAGAGATGGTGGGGAAAGGAGTTGGCGAAAGCTTCCAGGCCGACCAGGCGCATGAATTCATCCACCTCCGCCCGCCGCTCTCGCAGTTTTCCCTGCGCCACCAGGCCGGCCTCGATGTTCCGCCGCACCGTCAGCCAGGGGAAGAGATTCGGATCCTGGAATACCAAGCCGCGTTCGGCGCTCGGGCCAGTGATGGGCGAGGCACCGATCGAGAGCTCACCCGAGGTCGGCTGCGTCAGCCCCGCGATCATCCGCAGCAGGGTGGATTTGCCGCAGCCGCTCGGTCCGACGATCGAGACCAGCTCGCCCGCCGCGACCGAGAGCGAGACGTCGTCGAGAGCCAGCGCGCCGGGCGTGATCCCGCCGTCGAGGGAATCGAATTGCTTGTTCACGTGCCGCACCCGCAGGGAGGCGGCGTCGGGCCCGTCCGGGTGGGTGGCACTGGGGGTTACCATTTGATGACTCCCTTTTGCCAGACGAGGACGCGATCGCGCAGCTTGAAGAGCAACGTCATGATGGTGGAGAAGAACGCTGCCATGATGACGAGCGCGCCGTAGACCTTGCCGTACTCCGCCCAGCCCTGCGCCCAGGCGACATACCAGCCCAGCCCGGATTTTACCCCGACTGTCTCCGCCACCACCAGGGTGAGGAAGGAAGTGCCCAGGCCCATGAACAACCCGATGAAGATATTCGGCAGCGCCGCCGGGATGGCGACGCGGAAGATGAGATAAGCGCGCCCCGCTCCCAGCGTCCGCGCTACATCCAGATAAGAGGCGCGGGTATTGGAAATACCAGAAGCGGTTAACATCGTCACCGGGAACCAGACCGCCAGCGCGACCAGTCCGACGGCGGAGAAGAGCGCGGAAGGCGCCACCACCATGGCGAGCGGGATCCAGGCCGTGGCCGGAATCGGTCCCACCACCTTCAGGATCGGCATTCCCCAATAACGTGCATGCGGGAACCATCCGATCGTCACGCCCGTAATCAGGGCCAGGATCGTGCCCAGAGTGTAGCCGCCGAGCAAAAGGACGAGCGAATGCCAGGTGCTATCGAAGAGCAACGCCCGATCGCTCACCAGTGCCGCCATGACCCCTTCCGGACCGGGAAAATAAGGCATCGGCAGGAGGCCAAGACAGGTCGTGCAAAGTTGCCAGATCGCCATCGCCAGCACCGTCACCCCGAGGATGGGGCACATCCGCTTCATCCAATTGCGCAGGCCAGGCAGAAACATTTGCAGAAACGCCCCCAGCAGCCCCAGCCCTAGAACGATGAAAAGAAGAGTCGGATAATAATTTGTCGTCGCCACCACCCCGGAGCGCGGACCGACGAAGTGCACCCCGAGCCCGATCAAGGCCGCGACCGGCACCGCCAGCAGAGTCTGCGGCCGCGTACGCAGAAGACCGGCGGGCCCCGGAGCCTCTCCACGGGTGCTCGGTGGATCCTGCGTCTGCGGTTTGGCCGGGGTCGGTAGAGGTGCGGTGAGTTCCATCAGAAAGGGTTGTTAGGGTCTCGAATTGTTTCGATCGGATCGACAATTGCATGCAGGCACCCGGGGAGAGAAAGGCTCGTCTCCGTCCTATGCCCGCTTCTGGCAACGGCAACGAGATTTTAGAATAGAACAATAAGCTCCGCTTATGAAAGCAAAAATTTCGCCGGCGGAGGAAGAGAGAGGGCGGCCAGCAAGGCGCACCTCGTTCGTCCATCGGCTAGGAGGTCAGAGGAAATCGACTCCCGCGTCAGCATCGCCCCGAGAGCCGGAATCATCGAACGGCCGGGTGCATTGAGTGAGCGATCATAGCGAAGCTCTGGACGATGGCCCGGAGGAGCTAAAGGCTAGGCACCGGCGGTGTAATCGTTAGTCCCGGAGACTTCGCTTCCTCCGTAGATTCGGGCGCCGCTAGCTGGCAGCGGTTTCTCCGACTCGCAGACTCATGCCCATGAGATGAAAAATGAGGTCGCGCTTTTTCAGATATTGCGGCGAATCCAGGTTGCGCGGCCGCGGCAGGTCGATCACCACTTCCTTTTGCACCGTGGCGGGCCGCCGACTCATGATGATGACCCGATCCGCCAACTGCACCGCTTCCTCGATGTCGTGGGTGACGAAAAGGATCGTTTTCTTTTCCGCCTGCCAGATTCGCACCAGGTCGTTGCGCATCTTGATTCGGGTGACGAAATCGAGCGCGCCGAAAGGCTCGTCCATGTAAATGATCTGTGAGTTAGCGGCCAGAGCCCGGGCGATTTCCGACCCGCTGCCGCATGCCGCCAGAGAGTTCGCGGGGATAAGCGCCTTCGAAGCCGGTCAGCCCCACCATCTCGGTGTAGTGCGCCACGATCTGTGCGCGTTCTTCCAACTTCTTGTCCTGTAAGCCAAAGCCGATGTTGTCGCGCACGGTCAGCCAGGGGAACACGCCGTTTTCCTGGAAAACATAAATCCGACGCGGATCGGGCCCGTTAACCGGCTCGCCCTCGACCAGCGCCTCGCCCTCGGTCGAACGGAGAAAGCCGCCGATGACGTTGAGCAAGGTCGATTTTCCGCACCCGCTCGGGCCGACGATGCAGACGAATTCTCCGTGCTGCACCTGCAGGCTCACATTCTCCAGGACCCGAATCTCTTCCCCGGTTTTTTTGCCGGGAAATATCATCGAAACGTCCCGCACATCGATCGCCAGTGGGTTCGCGTTCATCGGTTGGCGTAGCCCCAGCGCACTTCGTCGAATTTTTCCAATTGCCGAACGAGCAGATCGAGAATCAAGCCAGTCACCCCGATCATGATCATGCCGGCCACGACCAGGTCGTAACGCTTGCCGGCATTACGCGCGTCGATGATCAGGTACCCGAGGCCGCTATTGACCGCGATCATTTCCGCTGCCACCACCACCAGCCAGGCGACCCCGAGAGCGATCCGGACGCCGGTCAGGATCTGCGGCAGACTGGCCCGCAGGATGACTTGGCGAAAGAGTTGTGCGCGCCCGAGACCGAAATTTTGCGCCGCGCGGAGGTAGACCGGCTGCATGTTTTGGACCGCGGCGATGGCGGAGACGGTGATGGGAAACACGCTGGCCAGGAAGATCAGAAAAACCGGAGCGGCATCGCTGACCCCGAACCAGAGAATAGCGATCGGAATCCAGGCGATGGGAGAAATCGGCCGCAGCACTTGCAGGACCGGATTGAAGGCTTGGAAAGCGGTCCCATACCAACCGAGGACAAGACCGGCCGGGATGCCCACGACGAGGGCGAAGGCAAAGCCCCAGGAGACGCGAAAGAGGGAAGCGGAGATGTATTTCAAAAGAAGACCCTTCTGCGCCAGCTCCACGAATCCGCGTCCCACCTCGACCGGGGTGGGGAAGAGATCGCTGCCCGACCAGCGCACCGCCAGGTGCCAGGCGAAGAGCAAGAGGACGGGAACGATGAGCGGCAGAAAAAACCTGCTCGAGAGCATGAGAGTTCGCCGGTGTCGGCGGGGAGTAGCGGTGAAGAGTGGAGCGGTCGTCGCGGTTGCGTTCATTTTGGTGCGTTAAAAGCGTACGGTTTTAGTTGTTCGGTTTTCTCGGCAAAGGAGTTGTCGACGTAGTCCTCGAAATGCGCGGTGCCCTTCAGGATGCCGGATTCCTTGCCCAGCTCTTCGATCTCCTCGAAGTCCTTCTTCAGCGGGAGAAGGTTGGTGTACTTGACCCGATCCGGCGGCTTGCTCAGGACAAAAGTGAGCAGGCGCGGGTTCTGGTTGTAATAGTTCTTGCTCACGAACTGGGCCGCCTCCATCCGGTGATCCATTTTTTCGTCGAGCCATTTGCCGCTCCGCGCGATGCCATCGACCAGCTGCTGGATCTCGGCCCGGTTGTTCTTGATCGCATCCTCGCGCACCGCCAGGACGCAGGAGATAAAGTTGGGCCAGACGTCTTTGGTTAACCAAAGAACTCGTCCATAACCATCGAGCTCGCACTGACCCATAAAAGGTTCCCCGCAGCAGACCGCGTCGACCGCCTTGGCGTAAAGCGCGGCCGGCATGTCGGGCGGCGGCATTTCGATCAATTCGATGTCGTCGATCGTCATGTGCGCCTGCTTCAGGGCGCGGAAGAAAAGGAGGCGCTGATTGGAGAAACGGTTAGGCACCGCGATGCGTTTGCCGCGCAGATCCTGCATGCTGTGGATGTTCGAATCCTTCTGCACGCACACCGCGGTGCCATCCCGATGACCGAGGTAGACGATCTTGAGCGGGATACCTTGTTCGCGCAGCGCGATCGCCATCGGCGCGAGAATGAACGTGGCCGGCGTTTGCCCAGCCAGGAAAGCCTCTTTCAACTCCGGCCAGCTGTTGAAGCGCAGCGGTTCGAAGATGTTGTCGCCAGTGGTGCTGCGATTGATGAAATCTGTCACCGGGCAGGTGAGATGGCAGGTCACGGGGAGGAATCCGACCCGAAACTTCGCCGCCTGACCCGGCTTTTTCCGCTCGAAGAGATGCAGGTTGAGCCCGCCGTGGAGGAGAGAGATGACGATGAGCCAGGCGAGGCCGGCGAGGAGAAGAGTGCGAAAGAGTTTCACGGAAGTCAAAGGCGGCGTGCGCCGGTGTGGTCATGAAGTGGATGGCAGGTGGCAAATTCTCTCGTGAACCCCTGCTTCCCCGGCGCCCTGGCCTAATGGGCGACCAAGGTAGCGCGAATGAAACGATAGATGGAACCGATTAGTGATCCCGACGATAGCACTATAATTAAAACAAATGGAAGGAAAATCTTTCGGAAAATTCGCTGCGCGGTTGCCAGGCCGGGCGCTGCCCCGCAATCTCAAGGGAATGACACAGGATCCCCTCGAGGTTCGACATCTGCGCTATTTCCTCGCCGTGGCCGAGGCCGGCAGCTTTAGCCGCGCCGCCAGCCGGCTCGGGATTTCCCAGCCCAACATCTCGCAGCAGATGCGCGATCTGGAAGGCGCGCTCCGGGTCACGCTTTTCCAGCGCGGGAAACGGATCTCCCTCACTCCGGCCGGCCAGATTCTGGAGGGACACGCCCGCGCCATCCTCGCCCAGCTCGAGAGTTGTCTGGCGGAATTGAGCGTGGTGCCGGGCGAAATGCGCGGCTCGCTTCACCTCGGGGTGGTGCCGATCCTGAATGTCGCTCTCATGCCGCAACTGCTGGGCCAGTTCGCCTCCACCTATCCTCGGGTCAACCTGAAGGTGGAGGAGATTTCCTCGACCGAGATCGAGACTGCGCTGGAGGAAGGTCGGATGGATGTCGGCCTTGGTTTCCTGACCCGGCACTCGCCCAAGCTGCGTTACGAGCGCCTTTGCACCGATCAGTTTGGCCTCCTCGTGCACGAATCGCATAAGTGGGCGCGCCGGCGCACCATCGATGTCTCTGAGCTGGACCAGGAACGCGTCCTGCAGTTGCCCGATACCTTCGTCATGCGCCGGATGTCAGACGCCATTTGCCGTGAGCACCAGGTCCGCCTGCGGACGGTGGCGGAGATCAACGCGATCGAGACACTTTTGCGTTCGCTCGCTCCGCTCCAGGCCGCCGCTCTCATGCCGAAGATCGCTTTGCGCGGGACGACCGGGCTTGTTTCCATTCGCCTGAAAGGGAAAAACCTCTCCCTGGAAATCGGCCTTCTGCGCCTGATCGGCTCCGGCAGCAGCCACGCCGTCAGTGAGTTTGCCAAGCTGGCCCGAGCCGCCATTCCGCGGCTCATCCGAAGCTAGCTCGCAGCTCTGGAGTCATGGTGAGGGCAAGGCGCTTTCCGCCTCTGCTCCTGGCCAAGAAATGCACAGCAAAAAGCAAGCGCCGCCGCGTCCCGGCCTGCGCTGCCCGTTAGGCTCTTTTCAGGAAAGCGAAAGCGCTTTCTTGAACAATCCAACCAACCAACCTAACGAAATCATGGACTACCTTGTTGTTTTTCTCGCCGCTTCCTTCGTCGCCACCTACGCCGTTATTGTCGGGCGCGTCGTCTTCCGAAGCGAGTAATCCGCTCGCCTCTCGGCCGCCGCTGGACCATCCTCGCGGCTGGCGTGCGCAGACCAAGACTTCGGCCTCACTTCGGCGACGAATTCCCTTTTCGCGCGGAGGACTTTGTCCACGCCGCGGGCCAGCCGGCCGGGTTTCTCGTCGAGGCCAATGGCGATCCAGGGAAGATCGACCACGTCTGGATCACCATCCGGGCCGGGTCTTTTGGCCGCCTCCGCATCGACATCAACACCTACTCCCTCAAGCACGCCGCCGAGGGCTTCGACCCGCGCATGCGCGTCGGCCTGATCGCGGCGCCTTGGAGCCAACTACCCGCTAGCGGCGTGGCCCTGGCCTCCGGACTCGACTACGCCGAACTGGAGCGAACCGATCCGATCACTTTTCTGGAAACGGAGCGGGTCGATCTGGAGAGATCGCTCGGGGTCAAAACGGAGCAGGCCATTTTTATCGAGGCCTGGGGGGCAATTTACCTGCGCGACCGGCTTGGCCTTCACCAGGTCCATAGCCGGCGAGCCAGTTGCAGCGTGCGCACGGAATACGTCGGACGTGACGGCGCGGTCCGCTTTTATTTTCCCGAGGGCCGGGCCGAGACCCTCCTCTTCAAATATTGCGGGCAGGTTTGAGCCGGAGCAGGCGCAGGCCGTTCAGGACCACGACCACAGTACTGCCTTCGTGGCCGACCACGCCGAGGGAGAGCGTGATCACCTGGCTGAGCGCGCAGGCGACCAGGACCGCCACTGTGCCTAACGAAACCACCAGATTCTGCCGAATGATCCGGCGCGCCTGCCGGCTCAGGCGCAAGGCCGCCGGCACGTTCTCGATCCAGTCATGCATCAGGATGACGTCGGCCTGGGCCAGAGCGGCATCGGAACAGCGCGCCCCCATCCCAAGGCCGACATCGGCCGCGATCAGGCTGGGCGCATCGTTGATTCCGTCGCCCACCATCGCGACTTTGCGCCCTTCCTCTCGCCAGCGATCGATCCATTTTAGCTTGTCGTTAGGGGTGAGATCGGCGTGCACCTCCTCGATGCCGGCGGCGCGCGCCACCCTTTCCGCCACCGCCTCACGGTCGCCGGAAATAAGCGCGACGGAGCTACCCATCTCCTTCAATTGCGCGATCACGTCCGGGGTGGCGTCGCGCACGCGATCGCGCAGGTAAACCACCCCAATCAGGGTGGGATGTGCGACCCACACTTCCGCCTCCGGTCCACTGGAGGCGAAGCGACTGAGATCGAATCCTCGTTCCTCCAGCAGACGCCGGCTGCCCACGAGCACGACCGTGCGATCGACCGTCGCTTCCATGCCGAAGCTGGGAATATTGATCACCCCGCTGGTCTGCCCGGCCTGCGCTTATGACGTTGGCTTCCAGTCGCTGACCCAGTTCAACCGCACTTTCCGCCGCACCTTTGCTCAATCGCGCACGGAATTTCGCGCTGGCCTCCGCGCTCGGCCGGACCGCGGGCCGGCCCGGAAATAGGGCGGGCAAGAAACGCGTTCCCTTTGCCAAGAACGCGCGGAGCCGCCGGCTGCCCGGCGCTATTTTCCCTAACGAAAGGGAAAACGATGAAGGGAAAAGTCATTTATTAGTGGATGCGGATGCGGATTCAGCCGGTCTCGTGCTGGAGGCGAGCGCTCGCACCGGACACGGAGTCCGGCTGAGCCGCGATGCGCGGGAAGCGGTCGGAAATCTCCATCGCGAATTCGACCGCATCGCCAGCATCATCATCGACATCGATCCCGGCGCGCATGGCCTCGGGGGGCTGGAAGCGATCAGCACCCTGCGCTGTCGGCCGCCCATGCTCGTCCTGACCGGCGTGGAGGAGAGTGACATGGAGCCGATCGCGGCCCGGCATGGCGCCTCGGCCTGCCTCGGCAAACCGGTCTCGATCGAACGCCTCCAATCGGCCATCGATCACCTGAGCTCGGGCGAAATCGTTGAGGAGGGAATTAGTTGCGATCCGTGGGGATATCCCTTCCCCGCCGTGTCGGTCGGGTGCGCGACCGAGGGGGCAGGTGATCGGTGAACCGTCGAGCCCTCCTCGGCCTAACGAGTCTGGTGTTGCTCGTCGCCGCGCCGCCCCCGCCTGCGCCCCGGCCGCTGACCTTTCCCGCGGTGCGGGCCTTCTTTGCCGATACCCTGGGCATTGCCCCGACCGAGGTGCAGAAACGCTGTGTCATATTCTACGAAGGGGAATGGATCAGCCGCGCGACCTACAACTACTGCGTCGTCATCCTGGAAAACTCGGACGAGGATCTGCAGGTCACATTTTACCTGACCGACGATCGCGAGATGAACTGGGTGAACGAGTTTCTCGACAGCCCCTTTTTCACCCGGGCCGAAAGGGAGACTCTCTTCCGGCTGCTGCACCGGGAACGCCACTCCCGCGGAGAAAAGGTGGGCCGTTTTCGGGTCGAGGTGAACCATTGGGAACCGAGGCACGCCCAGATCATCGTCTTCAGTTTTCGTCCCAGCGTTCGTTAGGGGAATTGCCGCCGAGGCGGTGCGGCAAGGAAATCGTTCGCTTTCATCCTCCTCGGATGTTTGCCTAGCGATCAACCATGAATCGACCCGCCGATCTCGACCCGCCCGAGCCGACTGCCTCCGCGGCCACGGCGCCGGCCGAGAAGACGGATGAACTGATGCTGGAAGGGCCGCACTCGCGGCTGGATGAATTCCTCACTCTCTTCCGGGTCATGGCCGATTTTCTGCGCGGCTTTCGGGTGCTTCATTTCGTTGGGCCTTGTGTGACCGTCTTCGGCTCCGCCCGGACAAAGCCGGACCAGCCCGCCTATGCCCTGGCCCGGGAGATGGGAAGCGCGATCGCCCGGCTCGGTTTCACCGTCATGACCGGGGGCGGTCCCGGGGTGATGGAGGCGGCAAATCGCGGGGCCAAGGAAGCGGGCGGCTGCTCCGTCGGCTGCAACATCAAGCTCCCCTTCGAGCAGGCGCCTAACGAATATCTCGATCGCTCTGTGACCATGGAATATTTCTTCGTCCGCAAAACGCTCCTGATTAAATACTCCTACGCCTTCGTCGTCATGCCGGGCGGGGCCGGGACGCTGGACGAGTTGTTTGAAGCCGTCACCCTCATCCAGACGGGCAAGATCCAGGATTTCCCGATCGTGGTCATGGGGACCGAGTATTGGGCCGAGCTGAGCGCCCTGCTGCAGAAGATGGCCCGGCTGGGCACGATTGATCGGCGGGATCTCGATTTGGTTTTCGTGACCGATTCGGTGGAGGAGGCGATCGCGCACATTCGGGCGCGGACGATCGCGCCCTTTGGGCTCAGGCGCAGAGTGAAGCGTCATTTCCCCTGGCTGGGCGAGCGCGCTTTACAGCCGCGGGTCGCTTCATGAAACGGCGGCCGCCAGCGGAGTGGGGGCGGGAATGCCGAGGAGCTTTGCCTCACAACTGCCGTTATCTGGTCGGCGTCTCCGGCGGGCGCGATTCGGTCGTCCTGCTGCATTGGCTGCTGGCCCAGGGCTACGACCGTTTGATCGTTTGTCATTTTGCCCACGGTTTGCGCGGGCGAGCGGGGAAAGGCGACGCGCACTTTGTCGAACGGCTGGCCCTGAAATTGGGGCTGAAGTTCGAACTTGGCGCGGCCGCGGTCGGGCCGCTGGCGCAAGCGCGCAAGCAATCGATCGAAACGGCGGCGCGGCAGGAGCGGCTCGCTTTTTTCCAGCGGGTCGGCCGCCGGCGCCGTTGCCTAACGATCTTCCTCGGCCATCAGGCGGACGATCAGGTTGAGACTTTTCTGCTCAATCTTTTCCGCGGCGCGGGCGGGCGCGGGCTCGGGGCGATGCGCGCGATCTCGAGTTACGGCTCGCTCGAGATCGTGCGTCCGCTGCTCGGGGTTTGGCGGGCCGAGATTGACGATTACATGGACGAGCATGGGCTTAAATTTCGCGAGGACGCGACCAATGCGGAGCTGAATGCGCAGCGCAATCGGTTGCGGCACCAGGTTCTTCCGCAGTTGGAAAAAGAGCTGGGCCGCAACATCCGGGAAACGATTTGGCGCACGGCGACGATTCGGAGTGAAGAGGAAGATTTTCTCGAAGCGCAGGTCCCAGCTGGCCTAACGACAGCGGAAGAGTTGCGGGTGACTCATCTCCGGCAGCTGCCGATGGCCTTGCAGCGCCGGGCCATCCGCCGGTGGCTGATCGGGCGCGGCGTTTCCGAGGTCGGCTTCGAGGCCGTCGAGCAGGTGAGAGGATTGCTCGAAAACGAGTCGCCGGCCAAAATCAATCTGGCCCGCAACCGTCATGCTCGCCGCCGGGCCGGGCGGATTTTCCTCGAGTAAACCGCGCCCGAGTTTGCGGGCGCCGCTGCTTTCGCACAGGATGTGAGCCACATGATTTCCGAGGTTCGCGTTCGTTTTGCTCCTTCACCGACCGGTTTTCTCCACATCGGTGGGGCACGGACCGCGCTCTTTAACTGGCTCTTCGCCCGGCACACTGGCGGCACTTTCGTTCTCCGGATCGAGGACACCGATCAATCCCGCAATACCGCCGAAGCGGCGCAGGCGATCTACGACGGGTTGCGCTGGCTCGGGCTCGACTGGGATGAAGGCCCGCAGGTCGGGGGCGATTTCGGCCCCTATTTTCAGAGCGAGCGCGATGCCATCTACGAGCGGCATCTCGCCCGTCTGCAGGAGGGCGGCCACCTTTTCGAAGACAACGGCGCGATCCGTTTTCGCTCCCCGCGCGAGCACGTCATCGTGGATGACGTGGTCTGCGGCAAAGTCGATTTCGACCTGACGAATCCGGAGACCCATCCTGACATGACTCTGCGCCGGCCGGATGGCTCGTGGATTTTCCACTTCGTCAATGTGGTCGACGACATGGAGATGAAAATCACCCACGTCATCCGGGGCGAAGATCATCTTTCCAACACGCCCAAGCACATCGAACTCTATCGGGCGCTCGGGGCGGAGCCGCCGCGTTTCGCGCACATCCCGCTCATTCTTAACCAGGACGGCTCCAAGATGAGCAAGCGCGACACCGGCGCGAGTCTCAACACCTACATCGAGGAAGGTTTCCTGCCCGAAGGCGTGCGCAATTTCCTCTGCCTGCTCGGCTGGTCGCCCAAGGATGATCGCGAAAAACTCGACCTCGAGGAAGTCGTCAGGCTATTCGACCTGGAAAAAATTCATCGCAAGAACGCCGCTTTCGATCTGGCCAAATGCACCTGGCTCAACGGCGAGTATGTGCGCGAATTGCCGGACGAACGTTTTCAGGCGCTCTCCCGCATCGCTCTGGCCCGGGCCGGGATCGACACGAGCAAATTCCCGGAGGAATACGTGCGCGCGGCGATCGAGACCTGCAAAGGGAAGTTCCGCATCTTCAGCGAGCTGCCGGCCTACGGGGGGTTCTATTTCAGCGACGAGATGGCCCACCCACCGGAAGGGGTGGCGAAACATTTTGTGCCCGAGAACAAGCCGCTCCTGCAGGCGCTGCGCGAGGCCTACGCCGAGACGGAAAATTTTGAGGCCGCGAATCTGGAGACGGTGCTGAAGGCGACCGCGACCGAGCTGGGGGTGAAGCCGAAAGTGCTGGTCCATCCCGCCCGTCTCGCCGTCACCGGGAGCAACGCCGGCCCCAGCCTCTATCACCTCTTCGAGATCCTCGGGAAAGCCAGAGTGCTGGCGCGGATGGATCAGGCGCTTGCTTCGTTCTAGCGGAGAGCAGACGGGGAGCTTCCCTTGCTCGTTAGGCTCAACCGTGGCAGACTGCCATCGATGAAGTATGCCGCGGTCAACGTGGAAGATTCCGTAGGGAAGACGGTCGGTCGCCGCCAGCTGCGTGATGCCTGGAAGTGCGCGATGGGAATGCAGAAGACGGTGAACGTGGTGCGCAAATCCCAGGGTTTCGGCGGTCTCTGCCGGAAGGGCGTTTTCCGATTTCGATCCTTTGAGGAAGCAGACGCATGGATGACGAGGGAGATAGCGAAAAACGCAATCCGTCCGCGGAACTAGTTCCAAGAGTTCCGACCGAGGACGACCTGGTCCTGGTCTGCCGGAGTCTGAATGAGTTGGGGGCCAAGTACCTGGTGGTCGGCGGATTTGCCATCATCTACGGAGGCCTCGCCCGAACGACGACCGACATTGATCTCGTCGTGGCGACTGATTTAGAGAACGAGGCGCTCGTCTTTAAAGCTTTGGAGGTCTTACCGGATAAGGCCGTGCGCGAACTGCACCCGGGTGAGGTGGGAGAATATATCGTAGTCCGAGTGCGGACGAGGTGGTGGTCGTTTTGATGCGATCGGCCTGCGGAATCGAGTATGCCGAGGCAGCCGCCGATGTTGTGATGCACGAGGTCCAGGGGGTGCAGATTCCTTTCGCTTCGCGCCGCCTGCTGTGGCGGATGAAGGCGCATACTCACCGCGCGAAAGACGCGGGCGATCTGGTGTTTCTGCGTGAATACTTCGCGCAGTCGGGCGAGGAACCGCCGGCCTGAGCATTCGTTAGGGCTTCCTGCTCTCCTTCGCCCAGGTATCGCGCAGGGTGATGGTGCGGTTGAAGACCAGCTTTTGCGGAGTCGAATCGGGATCGAGCGCAAAGTAGGCCAGGCGCTCGAATTGATAGCGCAGCTCCGGTTTGGCTTTGCCTAACGACGGCTCGCACTTGGCCTGCACGACTTCGAGCGAGTGCGGGTTGATGTGCGACTTGAAGTCGCCCTCGGCATCGGGCTCGGGCACGGTGAAGAGGCGGTCGTAGAGGCGCACTTCGGCTTCGATGGCATGCGCCGCGCTGACCCAATGGATGGTGCCTTTCACTTTGCGATTGGAGGTGGTGCCGCCCGATTTGCTCTCCAGATCGGCGGTGCAACGCAGCTCGGTGATGTGGCCCGACGCGTCCTTGATCACTTCCTCGCACTTGATGATATAGGCGTATTTCAAACGCACTTCGCCGCCCGGTTTGAGCCGGAAATATTTCGGGACCGGATTCTCCATGAAGTCGGCCTGATCGATGTAGAGCTCACGGCTGAAAGGCACCTTGCGTTTCCCGCCTTCCGGATCTTCGGGATTGTTTGTCGCTTCCAGCTCTTCGCTTTCACCTTCGGGATAATTAGTGATGACGACCTTGAGCGGATGGAGGACGGCCAGGCGGCGGAGCGCGGTTTTGTTGAACTCCTCGCGCATGGCGTATTCGAGTGAGTCGACTTCGGTCAGCGAGGGATATTTCGTGATCCCGATTCGGTAGGCAAAATCGCGCAGGACACTGGCGGTGACGCCGCGGCGGCGCATGCCGGAGATGGTGGGGAGGCGCGGATCATCCCAACCGCTGACGAATCCCTCGTCGACCAGCTGCTTGAGCTTGCGCTTGCTCATCACGGTGTAGGTGAGGTTGAGGCGGGCGAATTCGATCTGGCGCGGAAGCGGGCGTGGGAGGTCGAGCGCGTGCAGGACCCACTCGTAGAGCGGGCGGTGCACTTCGAACTCGAGGGTGCAGAGGGATTGGGTGATGCCCTCGAGATAATCGCTCTGGCCGTGGGCGAAATCGTAGGTCGGGTAGATGCACCATTTCGTGCCGGTGTTGTGATGGGCGGCGTGGCGGATCCGATAAAGAAGCGGATCGCGCAGCCAGACATTAGGCGCCTGCATTTCGATCTTCGCTCGCAAGGTGCGGGCGCCGTCGGGGAATTCGCCCGCTTTCATCCGCGCGAGCAGGTCGAGGTTTTCTTCCACGCTTCGGTTGCGGAACGGGCTGTCTTTGCCGAGCCGGCGATATTCGTCAGTCTGCTGCGGGTTCATGTCGCAGACGTAGGCTTTGCCTTGGCGGACCAGCTGCTCGGCAAAATCGTAGAGCTGATCGAAATAATCGGAGGCAAAAAAGGGCGTGCCCGGCGCCTTGAGACCGAGGCATTGGTCGGCCCAGCCGTCGATCAGCCAGTGGATGTCGGCCATGATGGAATCGACATATTCGGTCTCTTCTTTCTCCGGGTTGGTGTCGTCCATGCGCACGTTGCAGATGCCGCCGAATTCGCGCGCGATGCCGAAATTGAGGCAGATCGCCTTGGTATGGCCGATGTGCAGGTAGCCGTTAGGCTCGGGCGGGAAACGGGTGTGGATCTGCGGCTGCTTTTCGGAGCGCACATCTTCTGCGACGATATCGCGGATGAAATCGGAAGGAGCTTGGTCAGGCGGCGTGGTCATCTTGGCCCGCTGACCTTAGCAGAGAGGTCGCATTGCAGCCAATGAGCCAATCGACCGACATGACAGAGATTTATCGGCTGAGCGACCTGCGCGATTGGGCGCGGACCGGGGGCAAGGCCAGGCCGCCGCTTCGGCTCGGGGTGGTTGGCCACCCGGTGGCGCACTCGCTCTCCCCGCCGATGCAGAACGCCGCCCTGCAGGAGTGCGGACTCGACCTGACCTACGGGCGGTTTGAAATCGTGCCTAACGAACTGGCGGAGGCGCTGGCCCTTTTCGCCCAGCTTGAATTTGTCGGGGTGAACCTGACCCTGCCGCACAAGATCGCCGCGCTCTCCCTGGTCGATGAAGTGGAGGAGCGGGCGGGGCGCATCGGCGCGATCAACACCATCCGTTTCCACCACGGGCGATCGTTAGGCTATAACACCGACGCTCCCGGCCTGGTCCGGGCCATTCGGGAAGAGTTTTCGGTCGACCTGCGCGATCTGCGGGTGCTGCTCCTGGGGGCCGGCGGAGGCGCGGGGCGAGCCGTGGCCTACCAATGCGCTTTCGAAGGCTGCGAGCGGCTGGTGCTGGTCAATCGCACCCTGGCCAAAGCGCAATCCCTCGTCGCCGAGCTCGCCTCCTACTTCAGCGGCCCGCGCGTGCTGGGACCGGAAGCGCGTCTCGAGGCTGCGCCATGGGAAGAGCCGGCTCTGCGGCGCGAACTGGCTCGGACCGACCTGGTGGTTCACGCCACCTCGCTCGGACTGTCGTCGAGCGATCCATCGCCGCTCTCCTCCTCGCTCATCGCTCCGCATCTGCTGATCTACGATTTGGTCTACCGGAAAGGCCCGACCCAACTCCTCTCCGCCGCGGCCGAAGCAGGGGCCCGGGGCGCAGATGGGCTCTCGCTTTTGCTGCAGCAAGGCGCGCTCGCCTTTGCGCTCTGGTTCAATCGCCCGGCGCCGCTCTCTGTCATGCGAAAAGTCTGTCATAGTTAGGGCAGCAGCCTAACTGCCAGAAGAAGAAAAAGTCCGTCTCGTGCGTAAATCGTTTTCCTAGGCAGAAGGTTTGCTCCATGAATGTCAAATGGCAAACACACAAGTCATCCGTGTCGTCCCCATATCACCACGCAAAACCACCCGCAGCATTCAACTCTTCCGCTTCATCGCCGTCGGCCTCCTCCTCGGTCTCGGTCTGCTGCTGACCACCACCGGGAGGGCGGTGGAAGTGCCGCGCGGAGTCTTCTGCCTCCTCCCTTCCGGGAAAGTAGCCAACCAGGAGGCGCTCGATAATCCCGACGTAAAAGGGATCAGCATCCGGTTCGATTGGGCGGCGCTGGAACCGAGCGAAGGCCAGTTCGACTTCTCCTTTCTCGACTCGGAGGTGGCCCGGGCGGCCGCGGCGGGTAAGCTGGTGATGCTGCGCATCATGACTCAGGGCGGCAAGCCGGCCTGGGTGACGACCGCGGTCAAAAACAAGAAGGGAAAGTTCTTCACCTTTGATGATAACGGCGTTGTCACCAGCATCCCGGTCTTCTGGAATGGCACCTTTCTGAAGAAGAAGAAAAACATGATCAACGCCCTCGGGGCACACTTCGGCAACAACCCGGCTGTGGTGATGGTCTCCTGCAGTTTCGCCAACGCGACCAGCGAAGATTGGAACGTGCCGCACACCGCGGAAGAGATCACCGACTGGTTCGCCGTCGGTTATAAGACGTCGAAAATGTTGAATGCCGGGAAACAAATCATCGATACCACGATGGCTGCTTTCCCTAACCAGATCGTGACCATGGCCATCGGCGGCAACGGTCACACCGGCATGACCAATCTCGATCCGACCGCGGATTACGTGGCGGAAAATGCCATCGCGACTGCGCGAGCGACCTGGTCCACACGGATTTTTGCCCCGGAGATTAACAGTCTCTCCACCTTCAATCCGCCCGCCCCGAGTGAGGATGGCACGATCTGGAACCTGCTCTGGAACAGCCGGCCCGACGTCGGCGCGCAGATGCTCTACTGGTGCTTCGATGAAGACACTTATCGGGTGAATGGCGGCGTGCCGGGCGACCCGGCGGTGGTCTTGACTGAGTGCATCGACGCCGCAGCGAGCTATGAACTGAAGTTCGTCGAGATCTACCAGAAAGACGTGATCAACCTGCCGGAAGTGATCAGCTACGCGAAGCGGAAGCTCGATCCTTAGAAACCAATTCCCGCTTGCGATCGCGCCCGGTCGCTCGGACCGGGCGCGCTTGGTCTTTCGCTTTTCGGGAGCTGCACCAGCGGAAGCTGATCTTCCGTCCGGGGGTTGCGTCTGCCGGCGACGTTGACTCGGTCGCGCGCTCTCGCTAAACCCTTCCGGCATGGCAGCAGAGAGAACGCGCAGGGCAAGTTACGGCCCCTGGCTGGTCGCGCTGGGAGCGGCGCTCTGGGGCACGGAAAGCGCCTGGCGCATCCCGCTCAACGATCTCTTCGATGCCGAGGTGATCGTCTTTTGGGAGCATGTCCTCATCCTCCTCATGTTTCTGCCTCTTTTGCTCGTTAGGCTATGGGAGATTCCGAAGATCGACCGCCGCGCCTGGGGCTATCTCATCTTCTCCGGCTTCGCCGGTTCCGCCGTCGGCACCATCTTCTTTACTCTCGCGCTGAAAAACGGAAACCCGACGGTGGTGAATGTGATTCTCAACATTCAACCGGTCATCTCGACCCTCGGAGCCTGCCTCCTCTTTGGCGATCGGCTGGGACGGCGCTTCTTTCTCTATGCCGGGCTGGCGATCGTCGCCGGCATCCTTCTTTCCGTCACTCACCCTGTGCTCATCGGCGTTTCCTTTGCCGAAGCGGGTTTGAATCTCGGCACGGGTTATGCCCTGGTCTGCGCCCTTTTCTGGGGGCTCTCGACCGTGGCCGGCCGTGGGGTCATGACCTCGATGTCGCTCCGGCTGGCCGCCAGCTTGCGCGTGGTGGTGGGGCTGGTTTGCATGACGCTCATCCTGCTCGTGCTCGGAAAATTTCACGGCGCCGCCCTTTGGCCGGCCACGGCGCAGGCGCATCCGCTGACGGCGATCGGCGCCCTGGTCCTCCTCTCCAGCCTCTCCGGCGGCATTCCGCTCCTGATTTATTTCGAAGGTCTCCGCCTAACGAAGGCCTCGACCGCCGGTTATTTCGAAATGATGCAGACCCTGGCTGCGGTCGGCATCACCTGGGGATTTTTCCACGCCGCGCTCCGGCCGCACCAGGTGATCGCGGCGCTCGTTTTGATCGGCGCGGTCACGATGGTGCAGCGGGTGCAGGCAGGAGCGAGCTAGAACTTTTTCTCGACGCCGAAGAAGACGAAACGCTGGCGCGGATCTTCCAGCCCGACCGGATAGCCGGCGACGTTGTCGGCAAAGGGCGGGGCGTCGTCGAAGATGTTCAGGACCCCGGCGCGCAGGGCCACTCCACTGAGCCAATCGCGCCGCGGGGATGCGCCGGGCGCGCCCGAAGTCGGGACGACCATCTTTTTGTCGTTAGGCGTGGCCGGAGCGCTGACCGGCTGCGCTTTATCGGCAAAGCGGTATTCGATCAGGGCGTCGAAGGTGGTCGAATAATCGACCGTGCGCGCGCTGCCCGCGTCCTCGTAGGTATCGGTGTAGTTAAAAGTGGTGACGGCTTCAAAACCGCCCAGGCGCCAGCCCAGCTGCGCCCGCCCGCGGACGCGGGGACGCAGATAGGTTCCGGCCAGGTCGCGCACCGGCTCGGCTGCGCTGGCTTGTTGCTCGTAGCTATCGATGAAGGCGGCATCGAGCCGCAGGGAGAATTTTCCAACCGGCGTGGCTGGAGTGAGATACTCGAGCGCAGCGTCCACGCCCTGCACCTTGACGAAGCCAAGATTCTGGAACTGCGTGTTTACGAGCAGGACGGTGCCGGGAATGCCGACGGCCTGATCGCTGGCCGAGGCCGGAGCTCGCACCACCAGGCCGGGAAAATCGCCTTCGTTATCGAGGATGAATTGCGGGTCGAGACTGGCGATCGAGCTTTCCACTTTGATCTGGAAAAAATCCGCTGAAAGAGTCAGCCCGGGCAAGATCGGCGGTGTTAGGACGAAGCCGGCGGAAAAGTTATCCGACTCTTCCGCATCGAGATCCGGGTTGCCGCCGGAGAGGATCTGAATGGAGCTGCTCTCATCCTCCGGCGCGCCGGTGACGGCGAAGCGGGTGGTATCCTGCAATTCCTGCGAGAAGGTGAGCGAGCCGGTGGAAGATTGGACGAGCGAAGGGGCGCGGAAGCCGGTGCTGTAGGAGGCGCGCACGAGGAGCCATTCGGGCAGCGGCCGCCAGGCCAGGCCGACCTTGGGGTTCACCGTCGAACCAAAATCGCTGTAGCCGTCGCCGCGCACCGCCACTTGCAGCTCGAGGTGATTGATCCCCGGGATCTGCATTTCCGGCGAAACCAGCGGGGCGAAGAACTCGGCAAAGCCGCCAATGACATCGCGGGCGCCATTCGCGGAGGTGCTGTTGAGATCGATCACTCCGCCGCTGGTGGCGAAGGGATCGAAATGGTCGTCCAACTGCTCGTGCCGATATTCCAGGCCGACCGCAGCGGAAAGGGTTCCGCCGGGCAACTTAAAGAGCGGGCCGTCCAGTGTCACATCGCCGCCGAGGATGCGGCTTTCGCCGTTGCGCGTGGTGGTGACGAGGAGCGAACGGATGGTGTCGGGATTGTTCACGTTGTTCCCTGCGCCGAAGACGTTCAGCGCCGTGGTCGGGTCGGTGTCGGCCAGGGCGGCGAGAAGGGCTGGACGCGAGAGGTTATTCGACGTCTGGACCTCGGTATCGGATTCGCTGTAAAGGAATGCGCCTTCCAGGTTCCAGTGCTCGGGCAGAGTCACATTCACTCCGGCGACTGCGCGGTAGGCGTCGGTCGTGATGTCGTCAATGCGCGGCCCGGCCTCGGTCACGCGATAGCGGAAGACCACGTCGTCGCCAAAGGGATTGAAGGGATTGGTCGCCGGCACGGAAATATTTTCCACGTCTCCCTCGATCGGCGCCGGCGCGACCTGCTGGGTGGTGTTGACCCGGCGATAACCAAATTCGGTGAACAGATCAACGTTGGGCGCGAGCCGGCCCTTGAGGCGGGTATAGACGCCGCCGCGTTCTGTCTCCGGCACGAGCGGCTGGAAGGGCGCGCGATCGAAGCGATTGCGCCCGGGCGTGAACTCGGACACCTCGGGCGTGCCGTCGCTATCCGCCGGCACCTGCAGCGGATCACCCGTGACCGGGTCGAAAACGGTGCCGGGATTCGCCACTGAACTGAGAAATCGGCTCCCGCCCTGGCGCTGTTGATCGATCGAGCGCGAGAAATAGCGATCGGTCTGGAACAAGGCTTCGCGATGAAAATAATCGGCCACCACCACGGCTTCGAAGCCGCGTGCTTCGTCGGTGTAACCGCTGACCAGCGCCGCCCGATATTCACTGGTGTCGGTATCGGTCGTATCGCCGTAGCCGGCGGAGACGAGGGCGCCGTCAAATTTCTCCAAGAAACGCACGTTCACCACCCCGGCGATGGCGTCGCTGCCGTAGATGGGCGAAGCGCCGTTGCGCAGGATATCGATCTGGCGGATGGCGGCCAGCGGGATGGAGTTGAGGTCGACGAAGGCGGTGATGCCGTTTTGGGCAAAGGGGTAGGGAGCGAGCCGGCGTCCGTTCAACAGCACCAGGGTTGCGTCGGGGGAGAGGCCGCGGAGGGCGATGGCCGAGCCGCCCGGCGCCAGGCTGTCATTTTGGTTTTCGGTAAAGGTCGGGCCGGAGTTCTGCGGCAGGTTGCGAAAGAAATCGCCCAGCGAATCCGCGCCCGATCGCTCGACATTTTCACGGCTGAAGATCGTCTCCGGTACGGAAGGCGGCGAGTCGCTCCGAATATTGGATCCGGTCACGACCAAGCGATCGACTTCAAACGCGTCGCGCCTCGATTCCTGCGCTTCGATCGCGTCGGGGTCGATGAGAGGCAGGAAATAAAAGAGCGAACGAACCCATTTGAATTTCGGCAACATCTTGAGCCAACCTGACAGCGGTGTAAGGTCATGGCAACACCCAATTCCCGGCTTAGGGGGTGCAACTGCTTGGCCGTGGCGTACATAAGAAGCCGCGCTCGGAGTTTCCTCCGGGCGCGGCTTCGTTTAACAGGTTCCTGAGAACTCTACTTGAGCATGCCGCGGAAGCCATTGGCTTCCTTATGCAGCTTGCTGCTCATCCTGGTCGCTTCCTCGCTCTGGAGGTCCATCGACTGGCCTTCGGAGGACATGGCCGCAATCAGTTTACCGTCGGCGAAGAAGTATTTCTCCCCGGTGGCATTCTCATCGTGGTACTCTTTTCCGACGCCGTTCTTTTCCACAAAAATGAAGATCGGCTGGTCCTGGTAAAAATAGAAATCCTCCGTCTTGGTCGACCCCTCTTTCGGGTACAGCTTCATCCGCTTGAGGTCATCGCCCTTGAAGTAGGCGTGCTTCTTCTGCCAGTTCTCGGCGGTCACTTTCTTGACGGCATCGGCGGTCAGAGTTTCCTTTTGGCGAGTCAAATCGGAGGCCATCTTCTCGACGTGGGAGACATAGTTTTCGATCGCCTCCATTTTGATTTTTGCGCTGGCCGCGCTGTCATTCAGCGTCTTATCGAGGTCGGCCTGTTTTATCTCGGCAGCGCCAAGGGTTGAGATGCCGGCCGCAAGGGCGAGGCAGAGCCCGATGATCATTGGCTTTTTCATTGTTTTGGTTCCTTGGTTGAGGTTCTCCGACTAAAGGAGCCCGCTGTCGCGGTGAGGTGGTAGCACCGAGATGGTTTCACCATCGGACGGCGGGAGAGCTGCCATAGCGTTGGGGTGAGCCGTGGTGTTGCAGTCGGAGCGCTCTGGGTGGTTGTTGTTCTCCATGAAGAAGTCACTCCACTTGCTCTTGCTCGTCCCGCTGGCTCTGGGTCTGCTCACTCTGCCGACCAAGGCGAAGGAATTGCCGCCCGCTCCGGTGGCGCAGAAAAAGCCGGTCGCGAACGAGTACCACGGCACCAAAGTCGAAGACGATTATCAGTGGCTCGAGAACGACGATGACCCGGCGGTCAAGCAGTGGTCCGAGGCGGAAAACAGGCGCACCCGGGCTTACCTCGACAGCCTGCCAGGCCGGGAAAAGATCGAGCAACAACTGAAGGATTGGTACGCCAAGACTTCGCCCAGTTATTCCGGACTCACCCCGCGCCGCGGCGTTCTCTTTGCGATGAAATTCCAGCCGCCCAAACAGCAGCCGATGCTGGTCCGGCTCGCCTCCGCCGAAGATCCGAAGTCGGAGAAGGTTCTGGTCGATCCCAACCAGCTCGATAGCAAAGGCATGACCGCGATCGACTGGTATGAACCTTCGCTCGACGGGCAGAAGGTCGCCGTCTCCCTCTCCAAAGGCGGGAGCGAAGATGGCACGCTCCATTTTTACGACGCCAATGAGGGCAAGGAACTCGGCGACACCATCGAGCATGTGCAATACCCGACCGCCGGCGGCAGCGCGGCCTGGAACGGTGACGCCAGCGGCGTTTACTACACCCGCTTCCCGCGCAAGGGAGAGCGGCCGGAGAAGGATCTGAATTTCTATCAGCAGATCTATTTTCACAAACTCGGCACGCCGGAGAGCAAAGACACTTATGCGCTCGGGAAAGATTTTCCCCGCATCGCCGAGATCCTGCTCGAGTCGTCTCACGACGGAAAATACGTCCTCGCCTCGGTCGCTAACGGCGATGGCGGCGATTTCGCCCATTACCTCCTCAGTCCGGATGGGAAATGGAAGCAGGTGACCCGGTTTGAGGATCAGGTAAAGCTGGCCCGGCTCGGACGCGACGGCATGCTCTATCTCCTCTCGCGGGCCGACGCGCCCCGCGGCAAAGTCCTGCGCCTCCCGCTCGATCATCCCGAGCTGAGCAAGGCGACCGAGATCGTGCCGGCGAGCGACGCGGTCATCCAGCACCTGGTTCCAACGAAGGACGCTCTTTACGTCGGCGATTTGTTAGGCGGACCGTCGCAGATCCGGCGCTTTACTCTGGACGGCAAGAACGCGGTCACCATTCCGGTCCCATCCATCTCCAACGTGCAGGAAATGACGGCAGAAGAGAACGGCTCGCTTCTCTTCCGCGATCTCAGTTACGTCGCGCCACCGGCCTGGTACAAGCTGGCGCAGGACGAAAAGGAACCGCAAAAAACCGCGCTGGTCAGCACTTCCCCGGTCTCCTTCGACGACCTCGAAGTGAAGCGGGAATTCGCCCCTTCGAAGGATGGAACCAAGGTCCCGCTCAACATCATCATGCGCAAAGGAACCAAGCTCGATGGCAGCAATCCGACCCTGCTTTATGGCTACGGCGGTTATGGGATCAGCATGTCGCCCAGCTTCGATTTTACCCGCCGGCTCTGGTTCGATCGCGGTGGTGTCTACGTCGTGGCCAACATCCGCGGTGGCGGTGAATTTGGCGAAGAATGGCACAAGGCCGGTAACCTAACGAACAAGCAAAATGTCTTCGACGATTTCGCCGCGGCGGCGAAGTATCTCATCGACCAGAAATACACCAGTCCCGATAAGCTCGCCCTGATGGGCGGCAGTAACGGCGGCCTTCTCATGGGCGCGCTCATCACCCAGCACCCCGACCTGATGCGAGCGGTCGTCTCGGCTGTCGGCATCTACGACATGCTGCGGGTCGAGCTGGCTCCAAACGGCGCCTTTAACGTGACTGAGTTTGGCACGGTCAAAAATGAGGACCAGTTCAAGGCGCTCTACGCCTACTCGCCTTATCACCACGTGGAAGATGGGACGAAGTATCCCGCCATCCTCATGCTCACCGGAGCAAATGATGGCCGCGTAGCCCCTTATCATTCGCGCAAGATGATTGCGCGTCTGCAGGCGGCGAATAAATCTGATGACCCCATTTTGCTTCGCACCTCGACCAGCGCCGGCCACGGCATCGGCACCGCGCTGAGTGAACGGATCAAGCAACAGGCGGATATTTTCAGCTTCCTCTTTGCCCAGCTCGGGATGGAGCCGGCGAGCGATAAGTAAGGGTGAAATTATCGCCCAAATTCGAAGAGGCGCTGGTTTATGCCACGCGCTTGCACGGCGGCCAGTTGCGCAAGAAAACCCAGATTCCCTACATTGGGCATCTGCTCGGCGTGACCGCGATCGCGATGGAATATGGGGCCGACGAAACCGAAGCGATAGGAGCCCTTCTGCACGATGCGGTCGAGGATCGCGGCGGTGCGGAGCGGCAGCGGGAGATCGAGGAAAAGTTTGGCCCCGAAGTGGGCGCGATTGTGGCCGGTTGCACCGACAGCGATCAGACCCCCAAGCCGCCTTGGCGCGAGCGCAAAGAAAAGTACATCGCGCATATCAAAACCGCTTCGGCCTCGACCCGTCTGGTTTCGGCTTCCGATAAATTGCACAACTCGCGCGCCATCGTGCATCAGCTGCGCCAGGAGGGCGAGGAGACATGGTCGCGCTTCAAGAGCGGGAAGGAGGGTGCGCTCTGGTATTACCGAGCTCTGGTGACTGCCTTCCGCGCCCACGGCCCCAGCTTGCTGGTCGATGAACTCGATCGCGTGGTGACGGAAATGGAGTCTCGGGCAGCCCAAACCTGAGCGCGCGCTGCGCCGGATAAACCGCTCTAACCTGGGGCGAGGAATTCTTTGTAAAATTTACGAAATTTCTCTTGCGGCCTTCTGCTGATTGTCTTAATCCTTGAGTGTTCTGGGGGGAACAGCCGCCCTTCATACCCTTCGGGTGTGGGGGGCGGTATCTCAGACAAACCAGCCGCCACGCAGGCAGTTCGGCCTCCCGGGAAAAATTCACGCTCGCGAACGAATTCTGCCCAAAAAAAATCCAGCACCCGGGGTCGCCGGATGCTGGATGATTTCTTTGTGCCCGGTCAGCTTAGGGGAGGGAAGTCCCCACCCGCTGCCGCACCAGCTTGGCGTCGTTCCGCTCGATGGTGCCGTTCGCGTTCACATCCTCGCGGAAATTTGAGGCATTCGCCGCCTGACCGATGTCAGTCCGGACCAGATTGAAATCAGCCGCAGTCACAACGCCATCAGCGTCCACATCGCCGATGAGAAGCCCAACCGTGGCCGATGCCGCCGGCAGGTTGTTCGATTGATTATCGACGATCCCGCTCAGGCTCACGGTCACTTCTTCGGCGTTACAATTCGGCGCCCGGAGGTTGACGATGAAACGGTGCGGATCGGTGCTGTCGATCGCGCCGCCCGCAACCGTGCCGCAACTTGCTGTCACCCCACCTACACTCGTTAGGGGATTGCTGAAGAGGAATTCGATCGTGTAATTGCCCTGACGGCCACCACTGCGGTCTTCGATTCCGGCCGCGCCATTGAGCGGTAGGTCGACCGCGAATCCACCCTTGGTCGAATCAGCGCTGACCAGGCTCAGCCCGCTGCTGGGCGGCGCCACCCGCACGTAGTAGATGTCTTCTTCGGAATTGAAGGTGGCGGTGTAAGCCACGTTGCCGCCGGTGTTATCGGAAACGATCTGCATATAGTCACCCATCTTATTCTGGTTAGGGTAACCAAGGAATGGATTGAAGGAGGCGCTAACCGCGACGTTTGGAGCCCAGGTGTTGCCAGCGTCCATGCTGTAGGAGTAGAAAAGCTGCGAGTCGGTGTTGTTGGCCGCGTTGCGCGTATCCAGCCAGATGCTGTCGATACGGCCATTAGGCGCGACCGAGAGGGTGCCGAACCAATGCCACTTGTTGTGGTTCACCGGATCGTCGTTGACCCGAACTGGTGCGCTGAAGGTTTTGCCCCCGTCCGTGCTGCGCACGAACATGACGTCGCTACCGTTACTGGAACCGCTCGGCTGCACGCTGGCCAGCATGTAGACATTGTTGTTGGTGCTGGTGCCGGATTTGTCGACCGCGAGAAAAACCTGACCGACCAGACCTTCTGGATTGATCGGCTCGCTCACCGAGATACTGCCGCCGAGGTTCACCTTGGTGCTTTGATCAAAGGTCGGGGTGGCGCCGGCATCCTTGGCGTTGGTCGAGCGTTCGCACCAGATCTGCCCGGTGCCGAGATTCACTCCTCCGATGAAGAGGTTGCCATCGCTATCGACATCCGGAACGCCCCAGGCCGGAGAGTTAGGGATGCTGACCGGGTTGAGCCAGGTGAAACCGCCGTCAGTGGAGCGAGAGAACTGGCGGCCGCCGTAGTTATTCCCACTCGTGCTCCAGCATTGGTACTGGTTACCGCGTCCGATGCTGTTTGTCTTATCGATGGAAAACCACTGCTTATCTCCCCCGGTTGCCGGAGCGATGTTGGTCCAGGACATGCCGCCATTGAGGGATCGCCACATGTTATCAAAGAATGTTTGCAGCAGGCTAAGGTAAAAGAAGTTACCACTGGCATCGGAATCGAGCACGGGATCGCTGCGGAAGATGTTATTTTCCAGGACGCCAGGGAAGGTCCAGCTCGTGCCGCCGTTGGTCGTATAACCCCAGCCGGCCTGGCGGAAGTTGGAAGCGACACTGTTGAATTGGCGCCAGCCGATCGACATCTTACTGCCATCGGTGGGGTCAACTGTGAGCGACGGTTCATTGGCGGCGTCGCCGGTGATGTTCTGGCCATTGGCAGCCACGTTCACCTGCACGCTGGTAAAGGCGTCGAAATGTGAAATCATCCGCGGCGAAAGCCCGTTCCGCCAGAGCAGAGCCGGTGGGTCGCCGTAGGTTTCCAGTTCTTCGTTAGGGAGAGGTTTATTTGGATTGCCTTGCCCAAAGGCAGCGCCGAGAGCTATAAGTGAAAAAACGGAAGTCAGAAAGCTCGTTCTGACCACCTCAAACCGCCGGTAGCGAAATGATAACATGGAGCGGACATTGGTCAGGAGGAAGGCGTTTTGTCAATCCAAACTCCGGCCGCCACGGCCGCGCCGGCACTCGATTAGGCCTTGGTCTCGATGGATACGCCTGCTAACCTTGCCGATCTTACATTTACGCCATGTCACCTTTTGAAGCTCCTGATTTTTACCGACTTGATGACCTCTTTAAGCCCGAGGAACGGGAGTTACGCGACCGGGTCCGCGCCTGGGTTGGAGAGCGTTTTCTCCCGGTCGTGGCGGAGCATTACCGCGCCGGCAGCTTTCCGTTGGAACTCGTTCCCGAGCTGGGCGAGCTGGGCGCCTTCGGGCCGGCCATCAGCGGCCACGGTTGCCCCGGCCTGAGCGGCATCGCGGCCGGCATCATCATGCGCGAACTCGAACGCGGCGATAGCGGATTGCGCACTTTTGCCTCTGTCCAAGGCTCGCTCGCCATGACGGCGATCGATCTCTTCGGCTCGGAGGAGCAAAAAGCCCGCTGGCTGCCGGCGATGGCGAAAGGCGCGAAGCTCGGCTGCTTTGGTCTCACGGAGCCGGAGACCGGCTCTAATCCCGCCGGCCTGCGTAGCCGCGCGACGGAGACGGTTGACGGCTACCGGCTCACTGGGAGGAAGAAGTGGATCGGGAACGGCACCATCGCGGACGTCGCCATCATTTGGGCCAAGCTCGACGATGGCACGCAGGGTGAGTCGGAGAATCCGGCGGCGATTCGTGGGTTCCTGGTGGAAAAAGGCACGCCCGGATTTAGCTCGACATTGATGGAAGGAAAACTCTCCCTCCGCGCCGCCCTGACGGCAGAGTTAGCCTTCGATGATTGTGAGTTACCGCATGACTCTATCTTACCCGAAGGTCGTGGCCTGCGCGGGCCGCTGAGCTGTCTCAATCACGCTCGCTATGGCATCGCCTGGGGGGTGATCGGCGCTGCCATGGCCTGCTACGAGGAGGCGCGGCAATATGCCCTGCAACGGGAACAATTTGGCCGCCCCATTGCCAGCTTCCAGCTCGTCCAGGCCAAGCTCGCGCGCATGCTGACTGAGATAACCAAGGCACAGTTACTCGCTCATCGCCTCGGACAGTTAAAAGAGAGCGATGAAATCAAGCCTTACCAGATCTCGATGGCAAAGATGAATAACGTCGAGATGGCTTTGGAGAGCGCTCGCACCGCCCGCGATATCCTGGGCGGGGTCGGTATTCTGGACCAATACCAAAGCTTTCGCCATATGTGTAATCTGGAGAGCGTCAAGACCTACGAAGGCACTCATGACATCCACCTCCTCGTGCTGGGGCAGCAGCTGACTGGGATCTCGGCCTTCGATTAACCCTGGCCGATTTCCGTCGTTAGTCACGCTGCCCATTCTCCGGAGTGTCGGCAGCGGTAGCCAGGAAAGCTGGAAGAGCGCGCACCAGACGCCGGGAGAGCAGGAGGATGAAAACAAAGGTGGCGCCGGCATAGATGCTAAAGATTTCCATGCCGGACTGGAGGCTGCCGCCGTGCAGGTAGAGGGCTAGGAGGAGCGCACTGATCAGAAGCGCGATTCCGAATTGAACGACGGAGCGGCGCCAGGCGCGCACGCGATCGGGGACGTCGGGATCGTCGCGGCGCTGGCGCAGACTGCGCACACGCAGGATGGCGAGGCTGAAGAGGATGAGGGCGAAAGTGCCGAAGTAGAGGGTAAAGCTGGCCAGGAACTGATTGAAGCGGAGAAAGGTCTGGAGCGAGTAGGGAAGAATAGCGACGGCGAAGAGGAAAACGAAGTTAACCACGGCGTCGAAGGTCGCAGCGATAAAGTCGTGCCGAAAGATGCGGTAATGCTCCAGCCAAAAGCGGCAGACGAAGGCAAAGGTGCCGATGATGCCGAGCCAGCGGGTTGATTCGAAGATATCTTGCGGCCGCGCCGGCACATCGAGTCGAGTGGCCAGCAGGGAAAGGCTAAAGCCGAAAACGAGATCGCTGAAGGCTTCGAGGCGGACGGTGAAACGCTCGCCTTTTTTCAGGTGTGACATGAATGAGGGAAGTTGCTGCTGAGTCGACTCTGCACACAAGCAAAATTCTGGCATTTCGGCCCCGTTTCCTGCTCCTGTTCTTGCTTCATTTCGTTGGATCAGGAGCAGGGAAGGAGAGACGGGGGCGGAACCGGAGCGTAGGGATCGGGTTAACGAACGAGTTTGGATTTGTTTTTGCCGCGACGGCTCCCTAGTTTCAGCGCCAATGCGTCGTCCTTCGCCCTGGCTCATTCTGGTCGTCATCCTGCTCGGCGCGTTTATCCTGCGGGATCCGCGCCTGCGCCAAATGGAGGATGTTTTCCTGGGCTGGTTTTTGCAACAGAGCGAGACCGCGTTCCCGCCGGCGCCACTGACCGTGGTCGAGATCGGGCGCGATGATTTCCGCCGCATGACGCCGCCGGCCGGGCTCCAGCCCTTGCCCAAGGGCGAGGCGCCGCTGCGTTCGCTTTCCGCGCTGGAGTACGCGCTCTTTCTCCAGGCGGTGCTCGATTTCCAGCCCACCGTGATCGCGCTCGAGCCGATCGTGGTCTGGCGTGAGCGCGACAAGGTGCAGGAGCAGGTTTTCATCGATCAGGCGATGCGGGTGCCAAAGCTGCTCATCGGGATGAAGCTGGGCGAGAAAGGCCCGCACGATCCGGCGCCGGACGACCTGATCACCTTCCCCAACGTCTCCGGCCAGCGCGGAGAATTGGCCCAGTTTTCCGGCGTCAGCCGGCAGCCGGCCGACGACATCCGCCTCATCTCCACCCCCGGTTTCATCAACCTCCCGAGCGCCCGCAGCGACCGGGTGCGCGTGCCGATGCTCTTTGAATATCGGGGCGAAATCGTGCCGTCGTTTCCACTCCAGGCGATCATGCTCTGGCTGCGGGTGACGCCGGCGGAGGTCAAGATCGAGCTCGGCTCGCGCATTGGCTTGCCTAACGGCTGGGAAATTCCCATCCACCCCGATGGCACCCTCACGATCAATCCGGTGGCACGGCAGAGCGTGCGCCGGCTGACCTTGGGTCAGCTCCTCCTGGCCGCGCAGGAGCACGAGAAAGGGCGGCCGCCAACCGTGAATCTGGAGAACCTGAAGGACCAGATCGTGATCTTGCGACTGTCGGGCGATCCGCTGCAGCCACCGGATGTATTCGCGACCGCCATCGCCACCATTCAGCATCAGGCTTATGTGCGGGCGGCGCCGCCGGCGGTCGGCTGGGGAATCGTGTTGCTGGCAGGAGTGGCCAGCTCTTTCCTGTGGTGGCTTTCGAAGCCCGGTTTCTTCCTCGGAGTCCTGGCGTTTGGGGCGGGCTACGCCTTGCTCGTTCTTTCGCTGCTCGGGCGGGAGCGGATTTGGCTGCCGACTTTTCTGCCGCTCGTCCTGCTCCTCTTTCTCCTCGTCGTTAGGCTGATCGGGCGCCCGGCGCCAAAGCAGGAGCCGGTTGCGGAGGGTCGTTAGGTGATCTTCCTGCGTGACGGGCAGGATCAGGAGCAGGATCGGGAAGAGGAGGGTGCTCGGGGGGGGACTTGAACCCCCATGCCTTGCGGCATACGCCCCTCAAACGTACGTGTCTGCCATTTCACCACCCGAGCGCGGAGGGGAAAGTTGAACAAGCCGGACCAGAAAGCAAGCCGCGCTCCCGCTTTGTCGGCGCCACCCGGTCAGCGACGTCGGTCTGGTTCAAATCGGAACGACAGCTGGCCGAGCGAGACGCGATCGCGCTGGGGCGAGAAACCTCTCGAGCGCGGAAATCCCGCGCAAGGCGCGAAACCTGCATTTACCTTTCACACGATGGCCGACCGAAAAACGGAGGAGCAGGAATGGCTCAAGCTCGATCTCCACATCCACACTCTGGACGATCCCAAGGATCATCTCGACTACAGCGCGCATCAGCTCCTGGAGCGGGCGCGCGATCTTGGCTTCGGTGCCCTCGCCATTACCCTGCACGATAAGGTTTTCGATCGGGCCGACGTTTTTGCCGAGGCAGCCGGGATGGGAATCCTCCTCCTCCAGGCGGCCGAGGTGCGGCTGGAAGGGGCCGATGTCGTCCTGCTCAACGTCCGGCCTAACGACATCGCCAACCTGCGCACCTTTGACGACCTGCGCGCGCTGCGCGCCCGGCTGGGCGATTCCATCTTCAGCTTCGCTCCCCATCCCTTTTTCGTCCTCGGCGCCTCGATCGGCGATCGGCTCTTGCGGGAAATCGATTGCTTCGACGCGATCGAGATCTGCCATTTCCACAAGGGTTGGTTCGATCTCAACCGGCGCGGGCGCAAGGTCGCGGCCGCCCACGGCAAGCCGCTCCTCGCCACTTCCGATGCGCATAACCTGCAGGCCTTTGGCGCTCACTACACCTGCATCCGGCGGCCGGCCGAGCTCACTCCGCAAGCGATCGTGCAGGCGCTGCGCCGCGGTCCGCATCGCCTAACGAGCCCAAGCTCGAGCTGGCGCGATCTCTTTCACGTCTTCTATTTCGTCTTCGTCCAGCACCCGCTGCGCAAGCGCTTCGGCACCGTGCGGCCGCGGCATTATCATCGGCACGCCTGAGCTTTGCCCCTTGTGCGGGGCGGCCGGATATGTCAGTCCTAACGGGTCGATTTTCTCACCATGAAATACCGTTTTTGCCAATGCCTGCTCCTCTTACTTGCTCTCGCCCTGACTGCCTGCCCCACCACTGATCCGAAGAAGAAGGCCAACAAAGCCGCCCGCACCGGACCGCAGGTCGATGAGATGAATGCGGACGTCGATTTCCAGGCCTTCATCGGCCGGCTGCGAAAGGCGGTCAGCGCGCGCGATATGAACACGATCGCTTCCATGATGACGCCGGATTTTGGTTTCGTTCTCGGGGCCACGCCGGCGGACGACCGGATGGGTCCGGGCGTCTTTCAATACTGGGACGAGAACGGTCTCTGGGTGGAGCTGGAGGGAATTATTTCCGAACGCTTCGTGCAGAAGGGCGATTTCATGGTCGCGCCGCCGCAGTTCGCCGATCCCGCGACCGACTACACCGGCTATCGCGCCGGCATCCGGCGGGTCAATGGCAGTTGGAAGTTTGTTTACTTCGTGAATAGCAGCGGCGGGTCCGCTCCGCCGACGGCGCCGACGCAGTGAGCGAGGACCTCGGCCTGCCCCATCGGCCGCCCTTTATTTTCGTTAGGCGCCTGCTCCGGGTGGAACCGGGCCGGCTGGCGGAAGGAACGGCGCTTTTCACTGCGGATGATCCGATGTTTAACGGCCATTTTCCTGGTAATCCGCTCGTGCCCGGCGTCATCCTCACTGAAGCACTCGCCCAGACCGCCGGGATCGCGGGCGCTTCTGGTTTTCCGGCCGATGCACGCCCGCTCTTTCTCCTCTCCGCCATCCGAGCGATGAAATTTTTCGCCGCCGTCCGGCCCGAGGAAGAAGTCCTCCTGCGGGCGGAGAAACTGGCTCAGGTGGGCGAGCTCTGGCAATTTGAAGTGGCGGCGCGGGTAGGGGAAAAGGTCGTCGCCGCCGGGCAGTTGGTCCTTAACCTGACCGCGCAAAGTTCTTCAGGCCTTTTGCAATAGCGCGCTCTCTGCAATCTCGTAAGATATTCCGCTCGTGCGCACACCGCTGTTTTCTGAGATGAATTTATTCATCCGGGAAACGGTCTGAAAGGTGCGACAAGAGAGGATTCGGAATAACCTTCCGCGTTGCAGAAACAGCCCATGGCCTTGCCCGAGTATGCGATCATCATCCCAGCCTGCGACGAGGCTCCGTGTCTCGGTGCCGTGCTCGATGAATTCCTGCGGGTGGTCGATCCGGAACGGTTCGTCATCGCGGTTGGGGTCAATGGTTCGACTGACGCCAGTGCCGCGATTGCCCGGGAGCGGCCGGTGCTGGTGGCGGAGACGGAGCAACGCGGCTACGGCTACGGTTGCCAAGCGGCGATCGACCTCACGAATAACCTGTTCCCGTCCATCCGCGGTTACATTTTCTGCGCCGGCGACGGGGCGACCGATCCGCGCGATCTGCCGGCGCTGACCAGGGCCTTTGCCCAGGGGCACGAGCTCGTCCTCGGCAGCCGCACTCAGCGTCTGCGCAACTGGCGTAGCATGACGCTGCGCCACCTTTTGGCCAACGCCGCCCTCGGACTTTGGTGCGGCCTGCTTTGCGGTCGCGCCTTTAGCGACCTGGGCCCGCTCCGGCTCATCGGGCGTCGCCTGTTTGAAAAGATCGCTCCCCAGGAGATGACCTTTGGCTGGACGATCGAGGCGCAGATCGCGGCCGCGCGCCTTGGCGCCAGCATCTGCGAGGTGCCGGTGAGCGAACGCCGCCGGCTGGGCGGGCAGCAAAAGGTCTCCGGTGTCACCTGGCGCCGCACCCTCGCGATCGGCTGCGAGATCCTGGCTGCCGCCGAGCGTGCGCGGAAGAATTTTCGGCCCGCAGCGGCCGCCAGCAGTTCGCCCGTCTTTGTGCCGCCTAACGGGCCGCAGCATCGCCAAGCGTGAAGCGCTGGCTGCTCCTGGCCACGGCCGCGCTGACCAGCGGCTGCGGCAGTTTGAATAAGCCGGCGCTACCGCGTTTCGCCACCGGCGAGGCCCCCGCGGCCAGCAGCGATTCCTGGAGCGCCAGCCTGCGCCGGGTCGACGTGGTTTATTGCAGCCTAACGACTAGCGGCGCGCCCGAGAACCAGCCGGCCTGGCGGGTGGTGGAAAGTTTTCGGGCCAGCAATGAACGCGTCGCGCTCGGCTGGGTGGAGCTGCCCGTTGCGCAACAGCCGCTCTTCGATCAATGGCAGCGCCAGGAGATTTCCGCCCCGCAACTGCTTGAACGCCTCGGCGCACCTCAACGGGCGGATTGGCTGCGTCGCGGCCTCCGGCCCGAGTTGCTCCAGGTCGCGCTCGGCGCGCCCCGGCCGCTCCTGAGCAAAATCGCGGCAGGCGATGCGCTGTCGCCGGAAGAACGCGCCCTCCTGCCGCGCGATTTTCGGCCCCGCCCCGATGCCTTCGATAATTTTGCCGACCGCATCGCAGGCTCCTCCCGCCTTCGTCGTTTCGACCCGGTTCACCTCTACCGCGCGCACCTCGCGGCGGAGCAGATGATCGCGCAAAACATCGTCCAGTTCCTGCGCGCCACTCCGGGAGTGAAGTTAGTCGTTTTTTTGCCTAACGAGCCCATGATCGATCCGCGCGAAGTGGCAGATTACGTCGCCCAGAAAGCCGGGCCACGGCAAATGATCCTCGATCGCTCCGGCGGCAGCTCCGGCGCTCGCCCGCAATTACTGGCGGGGAGCCGCGGCCGGCCGTTCCAGGTCGTAAATCGCGCCCCACAAGCCCTTGCCAACCACCGCCGCTTTGCCTTTCCACGGCTGTCGGCTTGAAGGGTATTCGCGTTTTTCATCCGGGCCCCAGAAGAGATAGCGCGCATGCAGCTCTGTGGCTCGCTCCTCCCAGCCGGGCGCGCCGAGCATGAGCAGCTTGAGTTGTTGCTCGATCGGCGCGTAGTCGAAACCCTGAGTCCAGAGATGGCCGGGATAACCCAGCACCATCTTATGGCCGTCCATCAGCACCGGATGATTGTAAATCGGGAAGCCGGCAAAGCGTTCCTTGATCGGGATCTTCTTTAAGACGGTATCGATGGCATTGAGCTCGATCCGGTTGGCGATATCGAAACCCGGCGCTCCCACTTTTAAGCCGCCGATGAGACTAACGAATCCAGAAGCAAAGAGCAGGAAGCAGAGCCCGGCGCGCACGGGCCAGATCCAGCGCGCGATCAACTCACTCCAGAGGAACGGCAGGGCGATGAAGTAAGCCCAGATGATGAGCTTGGTGTTATCCCAACCCCACGGGGCCGTCTTGACGAAGAGGGCAAAGAGAAAGATCCCCGCCGCCGGAAGGACGAAGGCGAAAGCGCGCCCGTGACTCAAGCTCCCAGTCGTGCTCGCGCTCGAAACTGCCGTCGGGATGGCGTCGGCGGCCGGGGTGGAGTCAGGAGTAGGAGCTAGCTCCGAACTAGGATTAGGAGTTAGCGCCGGTTTTTTCCACCATTGCCAAAGCACGACACCGACCAGTGCGATCATGGCCGGAAGCATCAGTCCGAAATTCATCATCCAAAAGCTCAAGGCCGAGCTGGAAAAGCCGGGATCGCTCTGTAACCAGCCGGGCGCCCAGGCCAGGATCGACTTGGCCCGGAAATGATCCGTGATCATCCAGACGATCCAGGTCGCAGGAATAAAGGCGGCGGCGAGCAGGATGGCGATCTCTTTGCGCATCTCCCAGGAGCCGATGAGCAGCCAGAAAGCCAGCACGCCGGAGAGGGCGAGGAAGGTGTGCACATGGAAGAGCGGCATGGTGCCGTAAATCGACCATTCCACCCACCACGGCACCAGCCCGCGCCGTTGGCCAGAGACAGTCGTTTCCTCGTTGGGATAATACTTCCGCCGCCAATGCAAGAGCAGGAGCAGGCCGGCGGGAATCGCGTAAAGCAATCCGCGTTGAGTCACAAACATGGTCAGAGGGATGCTCTTCCAGGCGATCTTCTCGCCTTGGTAATCGATGAACTGGTGAGTCTGGAAGAAGGCATAGCCGGCGAGTCCGCCGTTAAAAAGAAAACCGGCTACGGAGAATGCACCGCCCCAACGATAAAAGCCGTAGAAGGTGGCGGCGGAAGCGAGTAGCCCGGTCCAAACGAGGGCGCGGACCAGGTCGATATTCTGGAGGAGGACGATGGAATTGAAGAGATCGATCCCGACCGGATAACGCAGCAGACTGAAGACGTGGATCGGGTTATCCGGCCACAAGGCGGCGCCGTTGGCGAGATACTTTATGTAAGTGATGTGGAGCGCGAGGTCGCCCAGGTTATAAGGCGATTGTATCTTCAGGTGCGCGCCGTCCACCCAGAGGATCCAGCAGAAGGAACGGATGGCAAAGACGGCAAAGACAAAGCCGACAATCCAGATCCAGGGATTGATCCGGCGTCGCTCCGGCGCAGCGGCCACCATTGGCTCAGTGATCTTCATTCGGCGCCGTGCGCGCTTCGATTTCGGCAGGGGTGCGACCGCGGCGGTCGTGACCACCATCAGACGGCGGGGTGAGAACGACTCCGTCCCAAACCAGGCATAGATCGCCGCCGCCAAACCCAGAAAAAGGGCCAGACCGGCAAAACCACTGTCCAATCCACCGCCCAGAATTCCCAGGAGCAGACCCATCAGAGTGACGACATTAACGAAGGTCAACCCCGCCGAGAAGAGCTTCATCGTGCCGGGACCGAGATCGGGCTTCCGAAGAAGTTAGGCCGCCGGTTCTTGAAGACTTTGCCAAAGGTCCGGGCGTTCAGGAAAAGCTTAGAGGTGTCCTGGTAAGGCCGAATAGTCATCGGCATGGTGTAGTAGTTTTCATGCAGCTTCTTCTCCACCTCCGCCACCCGGTCCTCCTGCACGACGAGGAAATCGGCGTCGTATTTGCCGGGCGAGTTATTCTTTTCGTAGTAGCCGACATTAGGAAAATCGCCCAGTAACCACGGAAATGGGTAAGTGCTGGTGCGAATGAAATGTCCCACCATGCTGTAATAGGCCGGGTTACTCCGGACCAACCGCATGACCGGAGTCATGAGGCGCGAGATATCCTTGTAAGTCTGCACGTAGACATACGGTTCGGCATCGCTGGCGAAGCGGTAATAATTGAGCCAGATGGCCATTCCCATCGACATGAGAAGCGCGACGACGACCGAAGTCTGCTGGAATTTCCGCATCACTCCCTCACTGAGCTGCGAGCTTTGTCCCAGCCACCAACCGATTCCGCCCCCGAGCAGCACACCGGCGAGCGCACAGGTGTAGAGCCGCCAGCCGATCTCGCCACACTTTGCACTCGTGCTGGTTGCGGCCAGGGTCACGGTGATCGTTTCCCGCAGGTAGGCGCCCCAGCTGCAGGCCGACTGCACCGCGTTCGGTTGGATGAGATAACTAAAGAGCGCACCGAAACCAAACCCCACCAGCGCCAGCCCGACGATGTAAAAGGCGCGGCGCGGAATCTTCAGCGCCATCGCCCCGGCGGCGAAGACAAAGAAGAGCGGCCAGACGATGCTGATGATGATCCAGGGCGTCTTGTAATGAATGATGCTGTAAGCGGTGAAAATGCCGACCCCATAGATCGCGAGATAGCGGATGACGTAGTTCCGGAAAAACTGGCAGGCCAGGCAAAGCATCAACCCGATAAAGACCGGCCACTCGTAGCGCATGGTCAGTTCGAGCCAGTAAGGCCACGGCTTCTCGTGGCCGTTCCCGTTCGACCCGGTCTGATACCAGGCGGCAAAGGTGAGGTAGAGACCCTTCACCCCCTGCGGCCAGTTCAGGAAGGTGCCGGAATAGAAAAAGATAATCAGGAAAATTCCGGCCCCGGCCACTCCCAGCAGATCGCCCCAGGTCCATTGCTGCGGTGCCCGCTGCACGTCGGGCATCGGGGTAAGGCGATGCGAAACCCAGAGCACAACTCCGGCGATGAGGGCGCTCCCGATATGGATGATATAGGTTTCCTTGGTCAGAACCATTCCCGCCGCTCCCAGGCCCACGCACCAGAGATAGCCGCGGGTGCCAAAGCGCCAGAGCCCGAGGAGCCCGAGAATAAAGACGATCGAGAAAAGCAGTAGCCACACTTCGTGGATGGCGTAGCGCCCGTAGAAAATAAAACCGGGCGAGATGGCCATCGCCAGCGCCGCCACCCGGCTTACCCGCCGCCCGACAAACGGCTCAAACTTCAGCAACGCGAAGATCGCCCCGATGCTCCCCAGCACGACCGGCAGCCGCAGGGCCCAGATGTGCCGCCCGAAAAGCGCCTGCGAAATGAGCAGGATGTAGAAATGGAGCGGCCCGTGATAGTTCGTCGGGTCGTAACGGTAGAACCCGTTCTTCATCATCTGGTCGACGAACCAGCCGTTGATTCCCTCGTCGAAATGGGGCGGCTTCATGCTCAGGAGGAGAAAGCGGAAGAACGCCCCCAGGGCGATGATCCCCCAGAAAGTCCAATCCAGTCCCGCCAGCCGCTCCCCGAGCGCGCGCGGCGACTCAAATTCTCCTCGCGCGGAGCGGGCTCCGCTGCTAGGTAGCGCACCGATGCGCATCTTGGTGACAGGCGGCTGTGGGTTCATCGGGAGTAACTTTATTCGTTACATTCTGCAACATTACAAGCCGGCGTACCTGACAAATCTCGATGCCCTCACCTACGCCGGGAATCTGGCCAATCTCGACGGGGTGGTCGAGGAATACGGCGAGCGCTACGAATTTTTCCAGGCCGATATCGCCAACGCCGACCAGATCGACACCCTCCTGCACGAGGAGCAATTCTACGCCGTGGTCAACTTCGCGGCCGAGTCGCACGTCGATCGCAGCATTAATTCCCCTCAAAATTTCATCCACACCAACGTCGTCGGGACCAGCGTGCTGCTCCACGCCGCCCGCCGCCACGGAGTGCAGCGCTTCATCCAAGTCTCGACCGACGAAGTCTACGGATCGTTAGGCACAACGGGCAAATTCACCGAGCGGTCGCCGCTCGAGCCCAGCTCCCCCTATTCCGCCAGCAAAGCCGGGGCCGACCTGCTGGCCCTCGCCTGCCACCGCACCTTTGGTCAGGAAGTTATCGTCACCCGCTGCTCCAACAACTACGGCCCCTATCAATTCCCGGAGAAACTTATTCCCCTCATGATCATCAAGGCCCTCAACGACCAGCCGCTCCCGGTTTATGGCGACGGCCAGAACGTGCGCGACTGGATTCACGTGGAAGACCATTGCGCCGCCATCGTCGCCGCCTTGTTCAAAGGCAAACCGGGCGCCGTCTATAACATCGGCGGCGACGGCGAGATGGTAAATCTCGATGTCGTCCGGCTCATCCTCGACCGGCTGGGCAAGCCGCACAGCCTCATCTCCTATGTGACCGATCGGCTGGGCCACGACCGCCGCTACGCCATCGATTCCTCCTTTGCCAAGCACGAACTTGAGTGGCACCCGCTCCACACCGCCCAGGAAGGCATCGCCGCCACCGTCGACTGGTATCTCCAGCACCGCGACTGGTGGCAAGCGCTGCTCGCCCGCACCGAACGCTTCGACTAAGTGCATCGGTCGTGGAGGGTTCGAGCGAATGTTCGGCGGCAGAGCCTGGTTCTCGCGGCTGACTCGTCAAAAGTCAGCTGAAACTATCGCTCTCTTCCAGCTATCTCGACGCGGCGTGCAGGCCGGAAGGATTCTGGCGCTTCCGCACCAGATGAAGCCCATCGGCAATCGGCAGGAGGACAGACTCCACTCGCGGGTCCCGGGCCAGCTTCTTGTTCAAGCGATCGATTGCCACTCCATCAGGATCCGTCAGCGGTTGCTCGGTCACCCCGCCGCCCCAGACCATGTTATCGAAGATGAAAAGCCCGTTCGGTTTCATCTTCGGGAGGAGTAACTCGTAGTAAGCATCGTAACCAGTCTTGTCGGCATCGATGAAGGCGAAATCGAGCGCTTTCGGAGGTTGCCACGTCGGCAGCATCTCCCGTGCGTCGCCGAGCTGGAGCTCGATTCGGTCCTGGAGCCCCTCCTTTTCCCAGTAGCCCTGCGCGATCCTGGTCCAGCCGGGATTGATGTCGAAACAGAAGAGGCGTCCGCCTTGGGCGAGGCCGCGCGCAATGCAAACGGAGCTATAGCCGGTGAAGGTGCCGACTTCGACCGCGGTCCGCACCCCGAGCAGCCTGGTCAGCAAAGTCAGGAAATCGCCCTGCTCGCGGCTGATCAGCATGCGCGCGACTTCACCTAAAGAATCTGTCTCGCGCCGAAGCTCCTCCAGCAGCGGATCGTCGACCCGGCTGCGCTGCTGCACGATATAGTCGTAAAGCGCGTCGTTGAGCGCGACATACTTCGAGTGCTCGCGGCATTCGGAATCGGCTGATGACATGGCTAAAAGCTCTCCGCGACGACTCGGGCCGCGTCGGCCACGGCCTGCAGACGTTCCTTGGCCGGCGCTTTGGAGCCGACAGTGTAGATGGCGAGCAGGATCGGCTTTCCGCTGGGCGGCCACAGAATGGCGATATCGTTCGTCGCGCCATCGGCGCCGCGCCCGGTCTTGTCGCCGACCTGCCAATCGTGAGGCACACCAGCCCGGATCAGTTCGCCGCCGGTTTGGTTCTGCCTCATCCACTCCTCCAACTGCCGGCGGGACGAGGGCGAAAGAGCATCCCCGAGAAGGAGCTTGCGCAGGTCGTTGATCATGGCCGCGGGCGTGGTGGTGTCGCGGGGATCGCCGGGAATGGCGCTGTTCAGTTCCGGCTCCACCCGATCCAGCCGCGTCTGCTTATCGCCCAGCGAACGGGCATAACGAGTAAAGCCCTCCGGTCCTTCGATCGTCTTCAGAATCAAATTCGCGGCCGTGTTATCGCTCAAGGTGATGGCCGCGGCGCAGAGTGCGGAGAGAGTAAGACCGCCTTCTTGGACGTGCGCGCGAGTGACCGGAGCATACTCCAGCAGCTCCGCTTCGGAATAGGGAATGAAACGGCCGAGCTCGTCTTGTTTTTCATCCACTCGATGGAGGGCAGCTGCGACTGCCAGCACCTTAAAAGTGCTGCACATGGGGAAGCGCTCCTGCGGACGACGCTCGATCCGCCGGCCGCTTCCCGGCTCCAGCGCCACGACTCCGAGGCGGCCGCCCACGCGTTTCTCGATCGCGGCGAGGCGCGCCTCCGCTGCCGCTTGCGGCGACGATCCCGGCGCGGCAGCCGCAAGCTGGGCGACCAAGAGGGTGCAGAGTGAAGCGAGCGTCAGCCGGAGCATTCGCAAATCGCTGCCCTCAGGCCGGCAACATGTCGGGCAGGCCGATAAACATCTCTTCCTCTTCGGTTTCCTCCGTCGTTTGCAGCGGCGCAAAGCGATCCGCCCGGAACCCGCGCTCGATGTCATGAGCATTGAGCGGGCCCTTGATTTCGATGAGGTAAACCGCGATCTCGCCCTCGTCACCGGTCAAGCCGACGCCCGGCACGATATCGCGAATGGTATAGGTCGAGCCCTCCTTGGGCAGCTCGTGGTAGAGCTTCTCGATGCCGAGCGGGAAGCGGCCGTTGACACAGACAACCTTTTGATTTGGCAGAAACATCGGCGTCTAATCTACCACAAAGTGGACGATCAACTACTCTTGGCTGGGTTGCGATTCGGATAAGGCGGGATCGGCGGCAGCTCGTAGCCCTTGGTCTTCATCTCGGTCTGGATCTCCTGGATGGCCCGGTCGAGTTGCTGATCTTCGCCTTTGAATTCCTTCGCCGGATCGTTATCCACCTCGATGTCGGGATCGACCCCGTGGCTTTCGATAACCCAGTTTTTGCCGTCCTTGGAGTAGGGAGCGAATTCCGGTTTAAAGAACTGGCCGCCATCGAGCAAAGGAAGGGGATTGCGAATCCCGATCACCCCGCCCCAGGTCCGTTTGCCGATGAGTTTGCCAAGACCCATGGCCTTGAAGCGATACGGGAAGATATCGCCGTCGGAGGCGGAGAACTCATTGATCAGAGTGACCATCGGACCAAGGAAGGTCTGAGGCGGGTTAGGCTGCGGCACGCCGTTACGGGACATCTCGACCATGACCAGCGCGCGCCGGAGTCGCTCGATGACTAACGGAGAAACAAAGCCGCCGCCGTTACCGCGCACATCGACGATGAGACCTTTCTTGCGAATCTGCGGGAAGTAGCGCTTGGTGAATTCGTTCAGGCCCGGCTGGCCCATGTCGGGGATGTGAACATAGCCAACCTGACCGCCGGTCTTCTGGTTCACGTAATCGATATTATGCTTCACCCAGTCGAGGTAATAGAGCGGTGACTCATCCGCGGTCGGCACCACCGTGATATCGCGGGCGCCGCTATCACTTGGGGTGGAGTTTACCCGCAGAATCACTTGTTTGTCGGCCGTCCCAATGAGGGCATCATAGATATTGGGCAGGCTCGAGACCGGCGTGCCATTGACCGCCAGAATGTAATCGCCCGCCTTAAGGTTCAAGCCGATCGCCGTCAGCGGCGAACGGGTTTCCTCGTCCCAATTCTCCCCCGGCAGAATCCGGTCGATCCGATAGGTCTTACTCGCCGGATCGCGCGAAAGTTTCGCGCCGAGGAGGCCGAGCTTGATCCGCGGTGTCTCGGGGCGTTCGCCGCCGGCGACATAGGCGTGGCCGTTGTTCAACTCGCCGATCAGCTCCCCGATGATGTAGGTGAGGTCATTGCGGTTATTCACGTAAGGTAAAAGAGCGGCGTATTTATCGCGCATCGCCTTCCAGTCGACTCCGTTCATGGTTGGGGAATAGAAGAAGTCGCGCATCTGGCGCCAGGCTTCGTAGTAGATCTGCTTCCACTCGGCGTGACGATCGGCCCTGACGTCGAGGCCTTTCAACTCCAGGGTATGATCTTTCGTTTCCAGCTTGTCTTTGGGCAGGTCGATGATGGAGTAATCCTTGTCGATCTTGAGCAGCATTTTCTTGCCGTCAAAACTGATCTGGAAACTGTTTACGTCCCCCAGCACAGTCTCCTTCCGATCCTCCAGGCTGTAGGAGCAGAGGTGCCATTTCTCTTCCCCGCCGCCCTCTTCTTCGTCATCTCCGCTCGTGTCGCCCACGCTGTGACGGAGATAGAAGATGCGGCCATCAACCAGGCGCATGCCCTGATAGTTAGCCGGCATGATATCCAGGCCTACGATGCGGTCCTGGATTCCATCGGTGTCCACTTTCACCGTGACCGGTTTCTTGGCCTTATCGTCCTTTTTCCCGTCCTTCTTTTCGTCGTTCTTATCCTTTTCCTTGTCTTTCTTATCAGCCTTGCCGACCTCGTCGCTGCGCGGGCCCAAAGGTGATTCCGTATCTTTGGATAACATGACAAGGTAAACCCGCTGCATGTCGACATAGATATTCTCAAATTCTTCTTCGCTGAAGGTCGGCTTGAAATCGCGCGCGGAAGAGAGCATGAGATACTTGCCGTCGTCGCTGAAGGAGACGCGGCCGGAGGAATACCATTCGTCGGTCACGGGGACGGTCTTCTTGTTAGCGAGGGAGTAGAGATAGACGCGGGATTGATCGTTCAACTCCGGCTGTCCCCAGGCGATCCATTGGCTATCGGGCGACCAATCGTAGGAGTCGATCTCTCCCACCTTGTCCTGCGCCACTTCGGTGACAGCTTTGCTCGCGACATCGACATAGCGCAGGCGCTGCAGCCGGTCGCTCCAGAGCAGCTTCTTGCCATCGGGCGACCAGATCGGCTGATAGTAATAGGTGTCGGCTGATTTGGTGAGCTGCTGTGGTTGTCCCTTGCCGTCCTGGGCGCGAAGGTAGAGTTCGTTTTCCCCGGACTCATCTGAGTTATAGGCGATCCACTTCCCATCCGGCGACCAGACCGCGTCGCGTTCGTGGGCATTGGAGGTGTTGGTCAGGGGCCGCGCAGTGCCATCCTTCGCTGGGACGGAAAAGATATCGCCACGCGCGACCACGACCGCGCGCTGGCCATCGGGGGCGAGATTGACTGACTCGGTGTGCTTGGAGGCATCGAGAAAAGCAGCGCGGCCAGAGGCGAAATCTTCCTTGATCTCGATCGGAACGGGAGCGGACTTGCCGCTGACCAGGTCATAGCGCCAGATGTAACCGGCCTGTTCAAAGACGATCGAGTCCTTGCCGATGGTGGGGAATTTGATGTCGAAATCCTTGAAGCTGGTGAGCTGTTTTGTTTCCTTTGAGCCGAGATCGATCGAGAAGAGGTTCATGCGGCCGTCCCGATCGGAGAGGAAATAGATATGGTTATCTGAGCCCCACATCGGACAGATGTCCTGGGCGGCGTTGTTCGTTAGGTTCTCGGTCGTCTGAGTTTTGAAGTCGTAGATCCAGACGTCGTCGGCCATGCCGCCGCGATAGTGTTTCCAGGTGCGGAACTCCCGGAAGACGCGGTTGTAGGCCATCTTGGAATCGTCGGGGGAGAAGGAGACAAACCCGCCTCGCGGCACCGGCAATTGTTTGGGCAGCTCAGCGTTCATCCCGACCGTCTCCAGATCGCCGATGAAGGAGTTAAAGGAGGTGCGACGGGAACGAAAGACCACCAGCGGCTCGGTGTTTTTCCAGGTCATGACCAGGTTGTTTGGGCCCATGCGGTCGGAGACATCGTCTCGGCTGAGGGTGGCGGTGGTGGTGAGGCGCTTCGGCTCGCCGCCCTCGGCTGGCATGACATAGACCTCGGTGTTGCCGTCGTACTGCGAAGTGAAGGCGAGCTGTTTTCCGTCCGGCGAGAAGTGCGGGAAAGAAGTGTAGCCCGGCCCGCTGGTCAGGCGCCGCGCGGTGCCGCCGTCCTTCGGCACGGTGTAAAGCTCGCCGGCGTAGCAAAAGACGATGTCTTGGCCGTTGGTGGTGGGAAAGCGGAGCAGGCGCGTGTTGTCCGGCAGATTCTGGGCCAGCCCGCTAAAGGCGGTGGCGAACAAAACGGCGCAAAGAGAAAAGAAGGTCGAGATACGCATGATGATGATGGTGAGTGAATTGCAAAGCTGCGGTCTGAACAAATCGGACGCAAACAAGATTTATGGCCTGGTCTCTGGCGACGGCTTCGCGGTCGGGCGGAGTTGGTAATCGCCGGGCCGCGGACCAGGGACCAGCTTCCAGCCGGGTTTGAGTTGCAGGGTCCATCCCTCGCCCGCGGCCCAGAGGTTCTTGAACTTGCTCGGGCGAGCGACGCTGGCGGTGGAGAAATCGGCCGTGAGCAGGGCGCCGCGCTTCTCGACCGTGAGGATGCCCCAGTCGTCCACGATCCGAAGGTGGGGATAGACCGTGCCTAACGAATCCATGGGCAGGAGGTTCCCTGGATCAAACGCCATCTGTATGTCCCGCAAAGGAAGCTTGAGCACCGGGCCATCGACCAGCCGGGCACGATAATCGGCCAGCACCGCCTGTTGCTTTTTCGCCCGCGCATTCTCCTCCGCCGCCAGCTTTGCCGCGTCGTAGGCGTTCGCGCGCCGATTCGCGGCCGCGGGGAGGTCGGCCGGCAAGGTGAGGTGGGCGGCACGGAGGAGCAATTGGGAGAGATCGCTGGAGGGACGCAGCCCCTTCCGCCAATCCGCACCGGTCCGATCGAGCAAAAGACCGTAGGCCGGTCCGGTCGCATAGGCGAAGGAGCGCACAAAGGTCTCTTTGGCCGAGGCTGCGCGCAGCTCGTTCTCGATCACGTAGCGCTCCGGATCGGTTGCGCCGGAGAGTTTGACCCCGGTGTATTCGGCCAGGCCTTCGTGCATCTCCATCGTGTTCTCCTCCGCTGCCGCGGCGGGAAAGAGGGTACGTCGTTGGGTTCGAAAAAGTATCGCATTCGTCATCGCCTCGGCCCGCTCAGCGCCCTTGGCCGCCAGCGCGGCCGAGAGGGCGCGCCACTCCAGTTGCAGCCAATAGCGACCGTCGCGCGTCTCAAGATGATCATTCGTCGCCGCCGTGCTGGGCAATCCGAGCCGCTGCTGCGCGCCGTGCCAAAGCTCATGCACGTTCAGCCGCGCCCGGTCCACCCGGTCCTCCGGCAAAGGAAGCAGGATCATCGACCACTTCGCGCCCGCCCAATCGAGCGCGGTGTTGGCCAGGTTGACCTCGGTCGAAATTTCGCCACGCCAGACGGAGCCGACCTGCTGCAGCCATCCCTCTGGGTCCCGCTGATTGGCGAAGGCCACGCGGGAAGCGGGATCGACCAGCAGAAGACCGCCGCCTAACGACACTCCCCAGAGCTGGCCGTGATCGGCCCGCACCAGCGCATCGGCCTCCTGAAAGTATTGCTGAGCCTGCTTCGGGGTCAGCCCGGCCGCATCCTGAACCAGACTGAGGCCAAAGCCGAGAGCGATGCCGACCGAATTGCAAAGAAGTTTATTCGTCACCCTTGCCTGAGAGACGTCGCTCGCTCGGCGATTTGTCTATTTCCCGGAAAGGTCGGGCGCATTGCGTCACCCACTCGTGACATTGACAATAAAAATAGCGGATGATAATTTCGCGCCAATTCGGGCGGAGAATGATTGTTAGGCCGCTGGAAGGAACCTCTGCACACGCTCCTCAATAGTCAGGTGTTGGTTCTCAATCGTCTCTGGCAGGCGGTCAATATCTGCTCGGCGCGTCGTGCTTTCACTCTCCTCTATCAAGGTCACGCCCAGGTCGTCTCGGCCGATCAGCAGAATAATTTCGCCACTCACGATTTCGCCAGTTGGCGCGACTTCTCGGTCAGTGTGCCGGAAGCGGAGCACGAAATGGTCACCACCATCTCGTGGAAAATCCGAGTCCCGCGCGTCATCGTGCTCCTGCTTTTCGATCGCCTGCCGAAGAAGGAAGTGAAGTTCACCCGGCACAACGTCTTCGAACGCGACAACAACACCTGCCAGTACTGCGGCAAGGTTTTCGAGCGCCAGGAGCTGAATCTCGATCACGTCATGCCGCGCGATAAAGGCGGCCTCACGACGTGGGAAAACGTGGTCTGCTCCTGCATCCCCTGCAACACGCGCAAAGGCAATCGCCTCCCGCATCAGGTCAACATGCATCTCATTCGCAAACCGAAGCGGCCGAAGTGGCGCCCCTTCGTTCACGTCACCTTTGCCGGTCAGCAGCACGAGAGTTGGCGGCATTTCGTCGATCTCGCCTACTGGAACGTCGAGCTGAGCGACTAACCCGGCCCGCTTTCGGGCTGGCGCGGCAGGCTTGATTCGACCGCGCGATAACGCGCCACCCAATCTTCCGTCAAAGCGTCGGCCTGACGCACGGTGCGAGGCGGTCCAAGATCAAAACCGCGGCGCGGTCGGATGCGGAGGAAGGCGAACACCTCGCGGACGGTGCCGGGATAGTCGTGACAGAGTTTCTCATAGGTGATCTCGAGCGGCGCGATTGCATTGTCTTGGAAGAAGTCCGCCCACCGCTCTTCCGCGCGCTGAATGGAGAGCAGGCAATGCCCGATCAGCTGCGAATCGAATTCTGGCTCGCGCAGAGGGTGCCGGTCGTCGCTCGCCACCCAAAGCTCCGTCTGCATCGCCCGCGCCTTCGAGATCGCCTGGCGCAGCTTGTCCTCCCTCGTCAGCTGGATGTAGCGCAGCCTCGGGAACGCCGCCGCCAGCAGCTCCGCTTCTTCCGCCGTGGGATCTCCAAATTCTCCGGCATGTCGCAGCCGGGCGATAAACTGATCAAGGTCCCATGATTCCATGCGGAAACCGAAGACCGAGTTGGCGGTCGCGGCTGCGGTCACAATCCCGCGCACATATTGTGAAAAATCCCGGGCGGCATCGATCCCGTACCGGGCGCCGTAGCGCTGGGCGAGTTGCGGATTGAAATATTGCAGCGGCCGGCCGGCCAGCTTTGTCGCCTGCAGAGCGGCAGTGAGGAGATGCGCCCCGGAACGCGCCACCGCACAAAGAGCATAGCAGTGGGTAGGGTGGAGGAGATGGTGGAGCAGGCCAAACATCGAAGCGGGTTTTCGCTCGATCCTTGGTCAGCGCGAGAAACTTGTCGAGCCGGAACGACTTCGCGGCCTGCCGCTGCCGGCGAGGGATGCTACTTGAGCGCGTTCAGGATCGGCTGCGGGTAAACGCCGAGGACGAAGATGGCCGCGATCAGGACGATCATCGTGAGGCGAGAGAGTGGGCTGAGCGTGATCGGCGCCGCCTCGGCCGGCGGTTCCAGCCAATACATCGCCCGCACCACCTTGAGATAATAATAGAAGCCGCAGCCGACCGTGATCACGCCGATGACCGCGAGCAGGATCTGGTGTTGGCGAATCGCGGCATCGAAGATGAAAAACTTACCGAGGAAGCCGGCCGTAAACGGCACTCCGGCGAGCGAGATCATGCCGATTAACATGGCGAAGGCGAGAAAGGGCGAGCGTTTACCGAGGCCGGCGTAATCCTCGATCTGGTCGCCGGTGCTGTTCCCGACCACGACCATGACGGCGAAACAAAGCAGCGTCATAACCAGATAACCGGCCAGATAATAAGCCACCGCCGCGCCGGCAAAACAGACCACGCCAATGAGCAGATAACCGGCGTGCGCGATGCTCGAATAAGCGAGCAACCGCTTCAGATTCGTCTGCGGCAGAGCGGCGAAGTTTCCGTAGATCAAGGTCAGCGCCGCCATGACTACGAGAAGGCGATCGAGTTGCGGCAGGACTGAGAACGGCGCCAGCACCCGAAGCAAGACAACGAAGCCAGCCGCCTTCGAGCCGACAGAAAGAAAAGCCGTCACCGGCGTCGGCGCGCCTTGGTAAACGTCGGGCACCCAGATTTGGAATGGCACCGCAGCGATCTTGAATCCGAGCGCGACCAGGACGAGCGCAATTCCGAAAAGGAGCGGAATCTGATCAATCTGTTGCGTCGCCAGCACGGCGCTGATCCGGGCCAGATTAGTCTCGCCAGTCACCCCGAAAATCCAAGTGATGCCGTAAACCAGAAACCCGGTCGAGAGCGCGCTCAGGATCAGGTATTTCACCCCCGCTTCCAGCGTGGCCGGATTTCGCCGGGTGAAACTGACCAGGACGTAGAACGACATCGTGACCAGCTCGAGCGAGACGAAGATCATGACGAAGTCGACCGCCGAAGCCATCCACATCAGCCCGGCGCAGGTGAAAATCGGGAGGACGAAAAACTCGCCCATCCCGGCATGCGGATTCGCTCCCGGCACGCCCATGCGAATGGCCGGCGCATAATCGATCGCCATGATGAGGACGAGGATGGTGGTGACGAGCGCGAAGCGTTTGAAGAAAATGGCCAGCGGATCGGCGCTGTAGAAACTCCAGAACCCGGTCGGAGCGGCCAGGGGCGCAGGGGCGAGGAAGAACGTCGCGACCAAAACCACCGCCAGACCTACGATCCCAGCGAGCGCGAAGACGCGTCGATTCGCCTTCCCGGCAAACGCTTCCGCCAGCAGGAGAACGAGTCCCCAGACCAGCACGGCGATCTCAAGAGCAGGGGCGGGGATCATGGCTGGTTCGCCGCGATCGGCGGCGCGAAAGTTGGGCGCAAAATGTGCAGCAGAGTGTTCGGGAAAAACCCGACGATGATGGTGGCAGCAATCAGGAGCACGATCGGCCAGCGCAGGGCGGGGGCGAGATCGGGCGCTGCTTTCACGTATTCGTTAGGCGGGCCCATGAAGATGGCGCGATAAGCGCGCAGCATATAGACTGCCGAGATAACCACGCCCCACAACGCAAGCACGTCCGCGACCTGAAAAATATGGAAGCCGTGCCAGTCGGCGCCGACTCGGAAGGCGCCGAAGAAGATCATCACTTCGCCGACAAAATTCGCGAAGCCCGGGAGACCGATCGCGGCAAAAGTCCCGATCCCGAAAGCGAAACCAGCAAACGGCATCAGCTTGCCCAGCCCGCCCAAATCGTGAAAGACGAGCGTGCCGGTGCGGCGGCGAATTTCCCCGGCCAGGGCAAAGAGCAGCGCGATCGAAATGCCGTGGGCAAACATGAGCAGGGCCGCGCCGTTGAGCCCGATGACATTGGCGCTGGCGATGCCGAGGAAGATGTAGCCCATGTGCATTACGCTGGAGTAGCCCAGCATCCAATCGAGTCGCTTCTGTGCGATCGTGACCAGCCCAACATAGATGATGTTGCCTAACAACAGGACGATGAGCAGCGTGCGCCAGTGTTGCGCCCCCTCCGGGAGGAGCGGGAGCGCGACCCGGAGCAGACCATAGAGGCCAAATTTCTTCAGCACTCCGGCGTGCAGCATGGCGGCCGGCGCGGGCGCAGAGGCGTAGGCTTCCGGGGCCCAGGTATGGAAAGGGAAGAGCGAGATCAGCACGCCAAAACCGATCAGGAGAAGAAAGAAAATCTGGTTCTGCGCCGAGGCGGCAATCCCGCCGTTCGCTGCCACCACCTGCAGCGCGCGCAAATCAAAACTGCGCAAAGCCGGCGGCACGCTGCGATAAAGCAGGATCAAACCGAGGAGCAAAATGAAACTTCCGATCCCGAGATAAATGGTGATCTTCCAGGCCGCGGCGAAACGATTCCCCGAACCCCAGATGCCGATGAGGAGAAAAGTCGGGATCAGCGCCAGCTCGTGGAAGGCATAGAAGAAAAAGAGATCGAGCGAAGCGAAGGCGCCGATTGCGCCCGCCGCGACCAGGAGAAGACAGACGTAAAAGAGCCGTTCCGATTTTTCCACCGGCGGGGTGAACCAGACCGCGCAGAGCAAAACCAGCGCGGCGAGCAGGAGCATGACGAGACTGAGCCCATCCGCGCCTAACAAGAACTGAAGCCGCCAGCTTTCACTGATCGGAAACGAAGTGACAAACTGATAGCCGCCCACGCCCGACTGATAAAGAAAGAGCGCGGCCACGGTCGCAATCGCGGTCAGAGCCGAACCGAGCAACGCAGTCAGGCGCGCCGGGGCACCGGCTAAGATGAGCAACGCCGTCACGAGCGGCGCAAAAACGATCAAGAGCAGCATCAGTGGAAAACAGTGAAGTAGATGAGTCCGATGATGCCGAGGCCGAAAAGAAATCCATAAGCCTGCAGGTTGCCGACCTGCAGGAGCCGCAGCAGAAAACCGCCTCCCCAGGTGCCGCCGCTCAACCCGCGCACGATCGCGCCATCGAGAATCCAGCGATCGACAAAAGCGGCGAGCGACGCCAGTGCGCCCTGAGTCGCGCGAATGAGCCAGGCGTAGATTTCATCGATGTAGAACCGATTCCGGAAAAGCGGGATGTCGATTGGATCATAGGTGCGTTTCCGATAAATCAGGAGCGCCCCGGCTACGCCGACAAAGAGCGAGGCGAAGGCCAGAATCGGCACGGTCAGGACTCGCGCCTCTTCGTTAGGCAAAACCAGAAAGCGGTTGGCAAAGAAGCCGAAACCGCCAATCGCCGCCGGGATGGCGAGGAGGATGAGCGGCAAAGTCATGACCAGCGGCGATTCCGCCCCGTGCGCCGCCTGTTCGCTTCGCGGGACGCCGAAGAAGGTGACCACGATCAGCCGCGTCATGTAAAAGGCGGTCAGCAGCGCGGTGAAAGTGCCGAGAACAAAAATGGGCAGGCTCTTTTCGAACGCGACCGCGAGGATGGCATCTTTGCTGAAGAAACCGCTGAAGCCGGGGAAGCCGATCAAAGCCAGGGTACCAACCAAGAAAGTGATGAAAGTAATCGGGAGCCGTTTGGCCAGGCCGCCCATCCGCCAGATATCCTGCTCGTGATGCAGCATGTAGATGATCGAGCCGGAGCCGAGGAAGAGCAGCGCCTTGAAAGCGGCGTGGGTGAAAAGATGAAACATCGCCGCCGGCCCGGAAGCGAGTCCGACTGCCATCACCATGTAGCCAAGTTGCGAAAGAGTGGAGTAAGCCAGGATGCGTTTGATGTCGTTTTGCTGCGTCGCCATCAGCGCGGCCAGGACGGCGGTGATGGTCCCGATCCAGGCGATGACGTGAAGCGCGCCTAACGACGCATCGATCAGAAACCCAACCCGCACCAGCATGTAAACGCCCGCCGCCACCATGGTCGCAGCGTGGATCAGGGCCGAGACCGGAGTCGGGCCTTCCATCGCGTCGGGCAACCAAACGTGAAGCGGGAACTGCGCCGATTTACCCATCGCGCCGCAAAAGACGAGCAAGGCCGCCGCGGTCAGAAAGCCCGGATGCCCGGCAAAGTTCGCCATTCCCGCCGCGATCTCGCTAAAGACGACGGAACCGGTCGCGCTCCAGACCATGAGAATGCCGAGCATGAAACCGAAATCGCCCAGCCGATTGGTGATGAAGGCCTTCTTGGCCGCATCGGCCGCGGAATGGCGCTCAAACCAATGCCCGATGAGCAAATAAGAGCTAACCCCGACCAGCTCCCAAAAGATGAACATCATGACGAAGTTATCCGCCAGCACGATCCCGAGCATGGAAAACATGAAGAGGGAGAGGGAAGCGAAGTAGCGCGATTTCCCCTCGTCGTCGCTCATGTAGCCTAACGAGTAGATGTGAATGAGCGACCCCACGCCCGTGACCATGAAAAGCATCGAGCGGCTGAGCGGGTCGAGAGTGAGCCCGAGCGGAATCGAGAAACTGGCCCCGAGGTTTACCCAGGAGACGACCGGCGCGCCAGCGATCTGCTGAAAGAAGATGAGGCAACTGCAAACGAAGCTCCCCAGCACCGCCGCGACCGAGAGGAACGCGCTCGCCGTCCGCAACGATCGCGTCGTTGTCATGATGATGAAGGCGGAAGCGAGCGGCAGCAGCAGCGCGATCCACGGCAAGATGGAAGTCATCGCGCGACCCTCCGGGAAATGGCGCTACCCGCAGCTTTATGAAAACAAGCTGTAACCATCTTCAAAACTTCAAACTGCTGATGTCCTCGACGTGAGTGGTCCGCCGGGCGCGGTAAAGGGCCACGATCACGGCCAGACCGACCGCCACCTCCGCCGCCGCCACCGTGATGATGAAGAAAACGAAAACCTGCCCGTTATAGTTAGGCAAGCCCACCGAATCCACCCGGAAGCGGGAAAAGGCGACGAGCGACAAGTTGGCCGCGTTCAGCATCAGCTCGAGCGACATGAAGATGATGATGATGTTGCGCCGTAAGAGGACCCCGGCGAAGCCGAGGGTGAAGAGCAGCCCGCTGACAAAAAGGTAGTCGCCCAGCGTGACCATGGCTCAGCGCAGCTCCCTTTTGCTCAAGACGATCACGCCGATGGTCGCGACCAGGATGAGCGCGCCGACGATTTGGAAAGGCAGATTGTAGTTCCCGAAAAGAAGCAGCCCGATGCTGTGCACATCGTCGCTCTTCGCCACCGGCAAAGCGGCAAAAGGCAGTCTAGCCTGCCTTAAATGCCCGATCACGAGGTAGAGCTGAGCGAAGAAAACGAGCGCGACCGCCGCGCCCCCGGCAAAGGCGACGAAGTTGATTTTGCGCCGTTCTTCCGCGCGCAGATCGAGCAGCATGATGATGAAAAGGAACAGCACCATGACCGCGCCGGCGTAAACGAGCACCTGGATGATGCCGATGAAAAAGGCATCGAGCGAAACGAAGAGCGCGGCCAGGCCGAGGAAGGAAACGACCAGGCTGAGCGCGCTCGCCACCGGATTGCGATTGATGATGACGGCGGCGCCGAAAATCAGCATCAGCGCGGAAGCGGTCCAGAAGAAGAAGGGCGACATCAGGGCAATGCGGGCTGCGGCGGACAGAATGCGCAAGGCAAGGGGAAGGCGGGTTCCGCCGCCCCTGCGCCTTCACAATTACGTCTTCCGAATTTCGTCATTTCTTCTCGTTCCATTTCAAAACCAGCCCGTGCATGACCCCGCCGATCTCGATCAGCTTCTCTTTGTCGTGCACCATCTCGCTCCGGGTGTAGCCGGTAATGGCGTAATCTTTTCTTAGGAAAATGGCCTGCTCCGGGCAGACCTCCTCGCACATGCCGCAGTAGATGCAGCGGATCATGTCGATGTCGAATTCTTCCGGATATTTCTCCACTTTGGCGAAGCGATCGCCCAACGGAATCTCGCCCGGCACGATCTTGATCGCACGCGGCGGGCAGATGAATTCGCAGAGCTGGCAGGCGACGCAGCGGACGCGATCCTTCTCGTCCTTGACTAGCGCCGGCGCGCCGCGGTAATGCGCCGGCAGGTGGCTGTCCCATTTCTGCTCCGGGTACTGCATCGTCACCTTGGTCCGGCCGATGAGCATGTTCTTGAGATGACGAAAAGTGATCGCCATCCCGCTCATGATCGCGGGCAGGTAGACCTTCTCGGACCAGCTCAGATTCGGACGTCGGACAGTAATGGCCATCGGTTCTAAGAGATTAATAAGGAAAGCAGGAAAGCTGGAAAAAGCGTGAATCTCTCCCAGGAAAAGCTCGATCCAAATTTCCTTCCGCTTCCTGTTTTCCTGCTTTCCTTATGCATTATTTCGGCATGTAGGCCACGATGATCGCGGCGATGAAAATGTTGACCAGGGCGATCTCGAAAAAGAAGACCCAGCCCAGGCGCATGAGCTGGTCGTAACGAAAACGCGGCAGAGTCCAGCGCACCCAGATGAAGACCAGGAGCAGGACCGCGACCTTGGCGAAGAAACAGAAAATGTTGAAGAGACCGCCCACGATCCCGCGCCATCCGCCTAACGAGCCATCGATGAGGAGCCAGTGAAAGCCGTGGGCCTGATCCCACCACGGCACCGGCAGATGCCAGCCGCCGAGGAAAAGGGTCACGATGATGGCCGAGCCGGTGATCATGGCGGCGTATTCGCCGAGAAAGAAGAGGGCGAATTTCATCGAGCCGTACTCGGTGTGATAGCCGCCGACCAGCTCGGTTTCGGCCTCGGGAAGATCGAAGGGGAGGCGATTGGTCTCGGCGAAAATCGCGATGGTGAAGACGACGAAGGAGATGAACATCGGGAGGGCGAGGAGCCAATGCCAGATGTCGGTCCAGTGGCCGATAAAGGGCGCGATCATCCAGCCGTTCACGATCTGGTATTGCACGATATTGGTCAGGCGGAGCTGGCCGACGAGGAGGAAGATCGGGATCACGGCCAGGCCTAACGACAGCTCGTAGGAGATCATCTGCGAGGTCGAGCGCACCCCGCCGAGAAAGGGGTATTTGGAATTGGAAGACCAGCCGGCGATGACGATGCCGTAGACGCCTAACGACGCAATGGCGAAGACGTAGAGGACGCCGACGTTGATATCCGCGATCACCATCGGAACACCGAAAAGGGTGCTGCCGAAGGGCACGACGGCGATGGTCATGATGGCCGGGACCATGGCCAGGCAGGGGGCCAGCCAGTAGTAGAACTTGTTCACCGTCGCGGGGGTGAAGTCCTCTTTCAGGATGAACTTGAGTGCATCGGCTATCGGCTGAAAAAGACCGGCCGGGCCGACCCGGTTGGGGCCGAGACGATCCTGGATGAGCGCGCTGACCCGGCGTTCGGCGTAAACGCTGTAGGAAACCATCGGGAGGATGATGAGAAAGACTATCCCGAGGATTTTCGCCAGTGAGGTGAGGATGAGGAAGGTCATGAGGCGGGAGCGATTTGGGCGACAGCTCCGGGGAGCGCACGCGCCTCGCGTGCTGTTTCCGGCGCCTCGCCGGAAACATGGGGTGAGTGCTCGCTACGTCGAGAGGTTCCCGAGCCAGGGATATCGCAGGTCGAAGAACCGTTGGGCGAGGCGCCGAACGGAGCACGCGAGGCGCGTGCGCTCCCCGGAACTGTCGCCAGGATCATGCGCGCACTCATTGCGGGTGCTTCTCCTTTTCGCGTTCGCGCACTTTTTCTTCCGCTGGTTCGCCGGGCGGATTGGGGGAGCGATCCGTGTTCAAGACCTGCAGGCCGAGATCGCTGATCTTGCTCAAGTTCAGGCCGGCCAACTCCGGCACCGCTTCGCGCATCTGACGGAAGACCTCCTCGATCGTGTAGATGCTCTCTCCGCCGTTGATGGCCTGAATCAGATCGCGCAAAATCTCCCAGTCGTCGCGCGCCTGGCCCGGGCCGCGCACGGCGCGGTTGAGCCGTTGCAGACGGCCTTGGCCATTGATCATCGAGCCGCGCTTCTCGGCGAAGCCTAAGGACGGCAGAACCGCGCTGGCGAGGCCGATGGTCTCATTCGAGAGCAGATCGACCGTCACGTAAACCGGGAGCGCTTCCAGTTGCTCGTGCGTGATCCCAAGGCGAAGCGGATTTTCGCCTAACGAAATCAATGCACGCACCTGGCCGGAGCCGACCGCATCTTTGATTTCCTGCAACATCCCGCCGTTCGGCGAAGCGACTCCGAGGAGGCGGGCGCCGTTGGTGTTTGGGTTGCGATCTTCACTGAGCAGAATGTCATCGCCCGGGCCGATGCGCGGGACGATGTCGAGCAGAGTCACGCCTAACGACTTCGCCAGGCGGGCGGTCAGCCAGAGCTCTTCGTTCGTCATCCGGCCGGAAGCGAGGATGGCGATCTGCCAGCCGACGAACGGCTTGAGCTGCGCGACCACGTTCTCGATCGCATCGGGCCAGGTCGCCGGTTGCAGTCCGTTTTCTTCGCGCACGAGCGGCTCGAGCAAGCGGCGGTCGCCCTGCAGATAATCGAAATTGAGCCGGCCGTAGTCGCACATCCAGCAGGAATTGACCGCGTCGTTCTCGCGCGGCGTCTGACGATAGATGGCGTTCTCGCGTGTGCCGATGAGGGTGTTGCAACCGGTCGCGCAACTGGTGCAGAAGCTCTTCGTTTCCTTCAGGAACCATACCCGCATCTTGAAGCGGAAATCCGAGGAAGTGAGTGCGCCGACTGGGCAGATGTCGACCGTGTTGAGCGAGTAATTATTCTCCAGCCGCTTCCCCGGATGCGCAGTGAGGGTGGTGTAGCTGCCGCGGTCGATGAACCCGAGGACGTCGTCGAGCGCGATCTCTTTCGAGAAGCGAATGCAGCGCGAACAAAGGATGCAGCGCTCGTCGTCGAGGGTGACGCGCGGGCCGAGCTCGACGTTCTTCGGCTTCTTCACCTTGTTCTCGAGAAAGCGCGAATCCTGACGGCCGTATTCGACGCTGAATTCCTGCAGGCGGCATTCCCCGGCCTGATCGCAGATCGGACAATCGAGCGGGTGATTGATGAGAAGGAATTCCATCACCCCGCGGCGGCATTCCTCCACCAGCGGCGAATCGGTCCGCACCCCGAGACCTTCGGAAACATCGGTCGCGCAGGAAATCTGCGGACGCGGCATCCAATTGATCTCCGGTTTGCCATCGGGGCCGATGACCGGCTTGCGATCCGGGCCCATTTTCGGCATCCCCATTTCGATCAGACACATCCGGCAATTGCCCGGCGAGGAGAGTTTCTTGTGATAGCAATAGCGCGGCACGTAGCTGCCAGCCTGCTCGCAGGCCTCGATCAGGCGGGTGCCCTTGGGGAACTGGTGCCAGACGCCGTTTATCTGGACGTTCACCATTGGAGTTGCTTCAGGCATATCTTAGGAAAGCAGGAACGCAGGAATTTCAGAGGTGAAGGTTCGGCGATTGGAAAGTGCGTTCACGGCGAACGCGCTTCACGGTGAGGGGCATCGCGGAAAAATTCAGGATCAAACCGTCGGCCAAGCTCGCAGCCTTAAGGTAGCTGCGGACGATGGAGAAGTGGACATTCTCGAGATGCTCGACGGCTTTTAATTCCACGACGATCTTTTCTTCGACCAGAAAATCGAGGCGGTGCTCACCAATCTGATGATCTCGATAAAAGAGCGGGATGGTCTTTTGCCTAACGAACGCAATGCCGCGCAGGGCAAATTCGACTGCCATCGCCTGCTCATAAACTGACTCGAGAAAGCCCGGCCCAAGCTCCGAATGGACCGCGATCGCCGCAGCGATGATCTCTTGCGTAATCGCCCCGTCCCTCAATCCCTTTCCTGCGTTCCTGCTTTCCTCAGACATATCAGACCATTCCAGCCGCGCCGGCTTTGTCCCAGCCGGGATCGTGGGCCAGGGCGGCGGTGGGGATTTCGGTTTCGGCGATCAGCTCCTCGGCGGTGTACTCAGGCGGAAGCGGAGGTGGGATCGGCTTTTCCGCGCGATCGGCGAATTCGTTAGGGAATTTATCCAGGAAACTCTGGGTCGGCCAGGCGCAGGCTTCGCCAAAGGCGCAGATGGTGCGGCCGGCGATGTTGTCGGCCACGTTTTTGAGGGTGGCCGGATCCTGCACCGTGCCGCCGCCTTCCAGCATGCGCTGGGTAATCTTTTTCATCCAGAGCGAGCCTTCGCGGCAGGGCGTGCACTGGCCGCAGCTCTCGTGCGCGTAGAATTCGTTGATGTTATTCAGCGTCCAGACCATGTCGCGCGCGTCGTCCAGCACGATCACGCCACCGGAGCCGGCCATCGATCCGGCCGCGGCCAGGGAATCGAAATCCATCGGGATATCGTCGAGCGAGACTTCCGCGTCCTTGATCTTAAAGACATCGCCGGCACGAAGGACCTTGGCCGAGCTGCCACCCGGGATAACCGCTTTCACCTTGCGGCCCGGTTTCGGTCCGCCGGCCAGGTCGTTGATCACCTGGCCCATGGTCAGCGCGCCCACTTCGATCTCGAAATAACCCGGCCTCACGACATCGCCACTGACGCAGACGACGCGGGTGCCGGTGTTGTTCGGCCGCCCGATCCGCCCATATTCCGCGCCGCCCATCTGAATGATGTGCTTCACGTGGCAAAGCGTTTCGACGTTGTTCACGATCGTCGGGCACATGTAGAGGCCGAGGACGGCGGGGAAATAAGGCGGCTTAATGCGGGGATAAGCGCGCTTGCCTTCGAGCGATTCGATCAAGCCGGTTTCCTCGCCGCAGATGTAGGCGCCGGCGCCGCGATGGATGTAGATCTCAACATCGAAACCAGTCCCGAGCATGTCTTTGCCTAACAAATTCTTGGCCCGCGCTTCCTCGATCGCGCGCTCCAGGATTTTGGCGCCTTCGGGGAATTCCCCGCGGATATAAATGTAGGCGGTGTGAACATTCAGCGCCCAGCAGCTGATCAACATGCCTTCGATGAGCTGATGCGGGTCCTGATGAATGATGTAGCGATCCTTGAAGGTGCCGGGCTCGGATTCGTCCGCGTTACAGATGAGATAGACTGGCTTAGGCTCGTCCGGCTTGATGAAGCTCCACTTCACCCCGCAGGGGAAACCGGCGCCGCCGCGTCCGCGCAGGCCGGAGGTTTTGACTTCGTTCACGATCTCGGCTCGCGACATCGTGATCGCCTTGCGCAGTTGCTCGTAGCCGCCGTTTTGCAGGTAGCAATCGAGATCGGTGCGGTAGCCTTCGCGGCCGATGTTTTGGAAAATGAGACGCCGCTCGAGCGGGTGGGGCGGGGGAGCGTGCATTGTGAATTGTGAATCGTGGATCGTATCCAGCGCGGAGACCTTTTCTGGCTCGACCCGTTCGCGCAGCTCGTCATCCACCATGCAGACCGGCGCGGTGCCACAGCTGGCCAGACATTCGACAAACTCGATGCTGTATTCGCCGTCCGGGCTGACCGAGACCGGGTTATGCATCCCCGGGCCCTGATGATGACGATCTATGTTCGTTAGGCCGGCGAGCTTTTCCATCAGCGGATAAGCTCCGGCCATGGCGCAACTAAGAGTGCGGCAGACCCGGATGTGTTTCCGGCCCGCCGGCGCCTGGCGAAACATGGGGTAGAAAGTGACCAGCTCGAGAATGTTAATCGGCTCCAGGCCGAGCTTGGCCGCGATCCAATCCACCGCTTCATCACTGATATAGCCGAAATGTTCCTGCCAAAGATGGAGAAGCGGGAGCGAAGCGCTCCGTTTATGATCGGCCGGGTAATGGCTGATCGCTTCGTCCATCCGCCGTTCCAGTTCGGCCGGAACCTTGCTCGTCATCGTCGCCTCCACAGATGACGGCTACTCGTGCAGGTTGCTCTCTTTGGACGACACTTCGTCGTTAAAGAAGACGATCGTGACTGACTCGCCACCCTGCTGATAGCTATAAGTCACCTTCTTGGTCACGAGCAGATTTGTGCTATCGACCGAAGTGGGCGGGCCGAGAATCGACTCGACCTGTTTGCGACTCATTCCTTTGGAAACTTCGTCCACGTTCGCCCGGGTCAGGCGTTTGCCGTGACAGCCAGCGAAAGCGAAAACGAGGACCAGGAAGGGGATGAGAATCTGAAAGCGGGAATGTTTTTTCATCGTGCTCGAGGGCAGCGCAAGCTTCCAGCCTGCTCGGTCTGAATTGCAAGCTGGAAGCTTGCGCTACCATTTTGCATCCTACGGTTCGCGGCCCAGGTTGGTGTCTTTGCTGTCCACTTCGTCGTTCTTGAAAGTGATCATGGCAAACTTGGCTCCGTCTTCGTAGCGGTAGGTCGTTTTCTTGAAGATGACCATGTCCTTCGTCTCCGCCGTGGTCGGGGCGCCGAGGATGTTTTCCACTTGCGCCTTCGACATCCCGAGGGTGATCTGGTCGTAGTTAGCGCTGGTCAGTTTGGAGCCGGAAATCGTCCCGCGGTTGCAGGCGCCAAAGGAGAGCAAAGCGAGGGTCGCAAAGAAGAGGCCGAGGAGTTGGATTTTGTTTTTCATAAAGATTTTCATCTGTCGCATTCTCCCATGACGAAGTCCAGACTGCCCAGAATCGCGACCACGTCGCTCATCATGCTCCCGGGCAGCAGCTCGGGCAGAATGCTCAGGTTCACGAACGATGGAGCGCGGATTTTAAGCCGGTGCGGGACCCCGCCGCCTTTGGAGTGAATATAAAACCCGAGCTCGCCCTTGGGATTTTCGGCCCCGAAATAAATCTCGCCCGGGGGCGCGTCGAGGCCTTCGGTCACGACGATGAAATGGTGGATCAGCTCCTCCATTTTCGTCATCACGCGCGACTTCGGCGGGAGCATGTTTTTCCAGTCGACCACGTTGATCGGGCCGGCCGGAAGCTTATCGATCACCTGGCGGAGAATGCGCACGCTTTGCCGCATCTCCTCGATCCGCACCAGGTAGCGATCATAGCAATCGCCTGCGCTTCCGATCGCAATGTCGAAATCATATTGCTCGTAATCGAGATACGGATGCGCCCGCCGCAGATCGTGCTCGACCCCGCTCCCGCGCAGGTTCGGGCCGGAGAGGGCGTAGGCGATGGCCCGCTCTTTCGTGATCACGCCTACGTCGCGGGTGCGATCGACGAAGATGCGATTGCGGGTGAGGAGATTATCCACCTCGTCGAGCTGCGGGATGAAATCGTCGAGGAACTTCTCCAGTTGCGGAATGAACGCCGGCGGCAAATCGCGGATCTGACCGCCCACCCGCGTGTAGGAGGTGGTGAAGCGAGCCCCGGTCAGGAGCTCAAACAAGTTATAAAGTTTCTCCCGCTCGGTAAAAGTGTAGAGGAACACCGTCATCGCCCCGAGATCGAGCGCCATCGCGCCGAGCCCGAGCAGATGCGCGGAGAGCCGGGCGGTTTCGCAGCAGATCACCCGGATGGCTTTGCCGCGGGGCGGAAGTTCCCAGCCCATCAGCTTCTCCACCGCCAGCGCGTAGGCGACGTTGTTGGCCAGCGGAGCGAGGTAATCGAGCCGGTCGGTGTAGGGGACAAATTGATTGTATTGCATGTTCTCGGCGATCTTCTCGTCGCCGCGATGCAGGTAGCCGACATCGGGAGTCGCCTTGGTCACCAGCTCGCCATCCAGCTCGAGGACGAGGCGCAAAACCCCGTGGGTCGCAGGATGCGACGGCCCCATGTTGAGAATCATCTTCTCGCCCACCAGGTCATCGTTAGGCGCAGAATCCGCCTGAGCCTGCAGGGTGCGGGCGAGGGGATCGGGCGCTTCGATTTCGCGAATCGTGTCGGGCATGGTCAGGCGTTTATGCTCGCAATGCCGTTGGGGCGCGCAAGGGGTAATTCTCCAAAAATGTCGCCGGCGCCCGGTCTTTTGCGCTCCTCCTGGCAATTTCCTGGCGCGTAACCGGCCGCAGTGAGAGGGTCTTGCGCAGCGACAAAGGGCAAAAGTTCATGGCCATCCTCAGGGCGCGTTTAACTGACACCTCTGGGGTCAAAATCCTCCTCGCCATCATGCTGCCGATGGCCTGCCTCGCCGCTCGTCAGTTTGGTTGCTGGCGAAAGTGCGCCGCTCTGGCGATATCGACGCCTACATCCAGGTCACCTTTCCACCGGGGCCGAGCACGATCCTTCTCCACGGGCCGCTCTACTGCCGGCTGGCCCGGCTGCCGCTATGGCTCGGGCAACTGGCGGCGCCGGCGGTGGTGCTTCTGGGGACGGGCATTCTGATCACTCTGCTCAACTGCTATTTCGCCAATCTTCTCCCGCGGTTCGCCCTGCCCATGATGGAGCTTTTGCTTCTCTCCTTCATCATCCTGATCGGTTCTGCCTTCCCGCGAGACCGGGCGCGGGAGGCGGCGGAGGACGCTTCGGAGTTGAATGCCGGCGCGGTGCGGGCATCATCGCAGGCATGAGCAGAAAAATTGCGCTTCTTTTCTCCGGGCAAGGCGCCCAGGTGGTCGGGATGGGACAGGATCTGGCCCGGGATTTTCCCGAGGCGGCTGATCTCTTCCAGCGCGCGGATGAAGTGCTGGGCCGCAACTTGAGCGAGATCGCCTGGGAGGGTCCGCTGGAGGAATTGACCCGCACCTCAAACTGCCAGCCGGCCCTCTACATCCACGGGCTGGCCTGCCTCAGCGTGCTGCGCGAGATCGCGGGCGAGTTACCGATTGCCGCCGCGGCCGGTTTGTCTCTCGGGGAATGGACCGCGCATGCCGCGGCCGGAACGTTCTCGTTTGAGGACGGTCTGCGGCTGGTCGAGCAGCGCGGGCGTTTCATGGAAGCGGCCTGCGAAGCCGCCTCCGGGGCGATGGGAGCCATGATCGGCGGCGACGAATCCGCCGTTCGCGCCCTCGCTTCCGCGGCCGATGTCGACGTCGCCAATCTGAACTCGCCCGGCCAGATCGTGGTCTCGGGCGAGCGCTCGAAAGTGGAAATGGCAGTCGGCCTGGCGAAGGAACACGGCATCCGGCGGGCGACGATGCTCAACGTCGCCGGGGCTTATCATTCTCGCTTAATGGACAGCGCCTACCGCCAAGTCGGGGAAGCACTTCAGGAAATTGTTTTGCAAAAACCGGGCTTCCCTGTTTTGAGTAATGTAACCGGCCAAACGGTGGAATCTGCTGACGAAATTCGCCGAACTCTCCAGGATCAGGTCACCGGCACGGTGCGCTGGACTGATTGCATGGAGACCATGCTGGCCATGGGTTGCGATCTCTTTCTCGAGCTCGGCCCCGGCGGAGTGCTGGCTGGTTTGTTGCAGCGCACCCGCAAGGGCACCGAAGTACTCAGCATCGGCGACGCCGAAGCGCTCCAGCAGGCCGTCGAGAAATTACGCGACATGGGAATCTGCAAGCCGCTTTAATTCTCCTCATCCTGCTCTTGCTCCTGCTCTTAATCCCAATCCTCGACCCTGGATTAGGAGCAGGAGCAGGAGGAAGCAACAGCCGTCCTGGCTTGCACTAACGATTAGTTCTGCTAAACCGGGACTTCCGCAATGAATTTGCCACTTCTGACTTCGCGCTCTCGCGTGATGTTTTTCGCTCCGCATCCTGACGACGAATCGCTCGCCGCCGGCATCTACCTGCAGCGCGCCGTCGCCGCCGGAGCCGCCGTCCGTGTCGTCTACGCCACCGATGGCGAGCATAACGTCTGGCCGCAGCGCCTCCTCGAGGGGAAGGTCCGCATCCGCGAGAAAGATCAACGCCGCTGGGGCGCCCGCCGTCGCGGCGAAGCCCTCGCCGCCCTGCAGCTCCTCGGCATTGAAGCCGACGAGGTGGAATTCCTCGGCCTGCCCGACCAGGGCGTGACCGATCTCCTCCTCGCCGCCTCCTCCGCCACCCTCCAGCTTCTCGCCCGCACCATTGAGGGTTGGCGACCGACCCACCTCCTGCTCCCTTCGGCGGCCGATACCCATCCCGATCACAGCGGGCTGGCCGTCCTGCTCCGGGTCGCGCTGGAGGATCATCTTTCGCCTCAGCTTGTCCCGCAGCAGCTGCATTATCTCGTCCACGGCTCGAGCGAATCCTTCGCCCGCGCCGCCACCGAGCTGACCGGCAGTCCGCGCGAACTGCAGTCCAAGCGCCAGGCGATTCTCTGCCACGGCACCCAGGTCGCCTTCTCCCGGCGCCGTTTTCTTTCCTATGCCCAGCGCCCGGAGCGCTTCGTCACCGGTGAAGGGAAAGTCACTCGCGCCTGCGACGGGCCGATCCGTTCCTACCTGCGCGACCGCGTCGAGCTGCGGTTGCATGTTGCCTTTACCATCAAGCCGCTGCGCGAAGAGGGCGTGCCACTTTATCTGCTCGGGCACGATCCTTTTGGCCGCCTGCGCCGGTTGCGCGTCGCCCTGCCCGGCCGCAGCACGAAGATCGATCTGGTCGATGTCGCCACCGGCGAGATCACCAGCGTCGGCCGTTACCAGGGCGATGCCTACAGCGCTCATATCTTTCTGCCGCTCCACGCCTTTGCGGTCGATCGCCCGGTTTTCCTGAAACTCGATCGCCGCGTCTGGTTCTTCGATGAAGCCGGCTGGGTCGAGATCGCCCCGGCCGTTCTGCCGCAGGCGCTCCCGGCCCTGCCGCGGCGCGAGCTGGCTGTTGCCTGATGGGATAGAAATTCATGAGCCTCGCCCAACAAATTGACTCCGATCTCAAGGACGCCATGCGCGCCAAAGACGCCAGCAAGCTCGGCGTCCTGCGCATGCTCAAATCCGCCCTCAAATACGCCGCGATCGAGAAATCCGGCGCCGAAGGCGAGCTGGATGAGACCGAAGCGACCGCCGTCATTCGCAAACAGGTGAAGCAGCGCCAGGACTCGATCGAGAGCTTCGAAAAAGGCGGCCGCCCCGAGCTGGCCGAGAAGGAGAAAAGCGAGCTCGTCATTTTGCAGCAGTATCTCCCCGCCGCCATGAGCGACGACGCCCTCGCCGCCATCGTGCGGGAGACGATCGCCGAAGCCGGCGCCACTTCCCGGGCGCAGATGGGCGCGGTCATGAAAGCGCTCGGCCCGAAGGTCGCCGGCCGCGCTGATGGCCGCACCGTCAGCCAGGAAGTGCAGCGGCAGCTGGCCTGACGACGTTCCCATGCTCAGCGCCATCATCGTCGCCGGCGGGAGCAGCCAGCGCATGGGCTTCGACAAGCTCCTCGCGCCGCTCGGCGAACGGCCGGTGGTGGCGCATTCCATCGCCGCTTTCGAGCAAACCGGATCGGTCACCGAGATCATCCTGGTCGGCCGGGCCGAGCATCTGGCCGAATACGAGAAGATCAGTGAAAGCCACGCCTTTCAGAAAGTCTCCGCTGTTATCCCCGGCGGAGCGCGCCGGCAGGATTCGGTCCGCCGCGGGCTGGAGCAGCTCGGGCAGGAAGCAGAGTTCGTCGCCGTGCACGACGCCGCCCGGCCGTTGGTGCGCCCCGAGACGATCGAGCGCATCTATCGGTTGGCCCGGGAGCATGGCGGAGCCGCTGCCGCCCAGCCCGTGGTCGATACTTTGAAGCGGACCGACCGCGACCATTTCGTCACCGGCGGGGTCGATCGCGACCAGCTCTTTGCCGTGCAGACGCCGCAGATCTTTCGCCGCTCACTTCTCGAAGAAGCCTACCGGCGCCTTTTTGAGACCGGCGCGGAAGTGACTGACGAGATCTCGGCCGTGGAACGAGTTGGCGGCCGCGTCGTCCTCGTGCCGGGAGACCAGCCAAACTTCAAGATCACCTATCCGGCCGATCTCCCCCTGGCCGAGTTTGTCCTCCGCCAGGCCGGCGAGGCCTCGCCCTGATATCGGCCCGCGCGCCCGTGCTGGTAAAGACCTCTGGCTAGTTACACTCGTTAGGCGCGCGCCGCGCCTTTACGGATAAAAAATCAGCAGCAGAAAAACAAGAAAGAGCAGCAGATGGATGCACCCCTGCAGGATGCTCGTCTTCCCACTGGCAAAACTCACCACACTCACCGCCAGGGTGAGCAGGAGCAGCGGCAGATTTCCTCCCTCGAGCCCGAGCGAGATCTTGCGGTGGGTCGCCAGCCCGATCGTCAGCACCGCCGGGATGGTGAGCCCGATCGACGCCAGCACTGACCCGTGCAGGATGTTCACCGCGCGTTGCAGCCGGTTCCGCATTGCTGCCAGGATCGCGCTCAGAGCCTCCGGCGCCAGCACCAGCGCGGCCACGATCGCGCCACCAAAGGCCTGCGGCATCCCAAAACGCTCGATGCTGTTATCGAGCGGGATGGCGAACTTCTCCGCCAGCAGGATCACCGCCACCAGATAGAGCAGCAGGAGCGTGCTGTGATACCCGCCCGAGCGCATCCCCACCAGGGCGTGCTCCGCGTGACCGTGCGTCTCCGTCTCCCCCGTTTCCATGAAGTATTGGCTATGCCGCATCGTCTGGATGAGCAGGAAGATCCCGTAGAGCCCGAGCGAGCTCACCCCCAGAAACACCTCCTGCACCGTGGAGAGGTTAGGCCCCGACATCGAGGTCGTGTAATCCGGCAGCACCAGCCCCAGCACCGAGAGAGTCATGATTGCGTTGAGATACGCGTTCGTCCCTTTCAGGTTATAACTCTGCTCCCGATGCCGCAGCCCGCCGAGCAGGAGCGAGAGACCGATCAAGCCATTCAGCGCGATCATCAGCACCGAGAACATCATATCCCGCGCCAGGGTTGGGTTGTTCGCCCCGTGCAGCATCGTGGCCGAGATCATCATCACCTCGATCGTGATCGCCGCCAGGGTGAGAATAAGAGTCCCATAGGGCTCGCCACACTTCACCGCCAGGTGATCGGCATGCCGCACCACCGAGATGGCCGACCACAGCACCATCGTGAAGAGCCAGATGAAGACCACCGCCAGCAGGAGGGGGCTCGACACCTCCACCAGTACGCTGCCCCCGAGATAGAACACCGCCGCACTCGCCAGCCCGATGAAAAGCGGATACTCCGAGCGCAGAAAAGCGACCAGGCCGTTCCCCTGCGCAGGAGCCGGCGCCTCAGGCATGGCGGTGGACATGCGCGCGAGAGTAGCGGCCCTCTCGCGCCAGCGCAATCCCGCTAATTGTAGGGCGGCGCCCCGCCTGCCGAGGATCACCACTTCATCCCTTTCGCCCGCAGGCCCCGCCTACCGACTCTCAAAAGAACCGCTATCACCCCGCGCATTGCCGCCCCGGCCTGCCGGTCCATCTTACTCCCATGAAACTCCACCTGCTTAGCCTGCTCCTCGGCCTTGCCCTTGCCTCCGCCACCCTGGCCCAATCCACCCCGGCCCCGTTGCCTAGCGACACCATTCTCCTCACCATCATCCTGCGCCACGACCAGAGTAAGTCCCTGGCCGAGATCCAGCAGATCGAAGAAGAGCAAGGCTTATGGAAAACCTTCCCACCCGCCGGCACCAGGATCGTTAGCTGGCACGTCGTCATGGGCATCGGCCAGGTCGTCACCCTGCAAGTCCCAGCCGCGAAACTGCGCGAGGTGAACGTCGCGATCGAGAAAACCGCCTGGAAAGCCTTCCGCACCGAGTTCTACCCCACCTACGACCTCTATCCCGTGATCAAAGACAAACTAGCCAATCCCGCCCGCGCCGCCGAGTAACCCCGGTTCACCCCGGGCGGACGAGCCTCCGTTCCGTCCACTTGCGTTGTATCGTATTACGATATACCTCGATGAGGTGAAGAAGATCGAGTACGAAACCCTGGCCGCTTTTCGCTCTGAGGTGCGAAAGTTCCTCCAATTCAGCGAGGAGGCGGCGCGGACCCAGGGGCTCACCCCGCAACAATACCAGGCCTTGCTCGCGATCGAGGGTGCCCCGGGCCGACGCGAGATCACGGTGGGAGAGCTAGCCGCTCAGCTTCGCATCACCGGGCATAGCGCGGTTGGGCTGGTCGATCGAATGGAAAAGGCGGAGCTGATTGAACGCCACGCCTCCGAGGAAGACCGTCGCCATGTCTTCGTGCAGTTAACCGGGGAGGGCCGGAGACTGCTGGGCAAGGTGGCGGCTGCGCATCGCAAAGAGCTGCGGACGGCCGGGCCGCTCCTGGTCGACCTGCTTGAGCGGGTGAAACGACTTTAAGCATGTCGCGCCTCACCGACACCCGCCGGCTGGTTCGGCTTTCGCTTCTCGCGCTCGGCCTCGGCGCGGTCATGGCACCGGTGGCCCAGTTTCTTCTTTGGTTGATCGGCGTCATTACCTCCTTCGCTTTCTTCGGCAAATTTACCCACGAGACACTGACTCCGGTTGGCCATCATCTCGGGCCGGGCGTCATCCTGGTGCCGGTGGTGGGCGGCCTGATCGTTGGAGTGATGGCGCGCTACGGTTCCGCGGCGATTCGTGGACACGGTATCCCCGAGGCCATGGAACAGGTGCTCGAGAATGCCAGCCGTATCCCCGCGCGGCTTACCTGGCTGAAGCCGCTCTCGGCCGCCATCTCCATCGGCACCGGCGGACCGTTCGGAGCCGAGGGACCGATCATCGCCACCGGTGGCGCCAGCGGTTCCATGATCGGACAGCTCCTGCCTGCCTCGGCCAGCGATCGCAAAACGCTCCTCGCCGCGGGCGCGGCGGCCGGGATGGCGGCGACCTTTGGCAGCCCTCTCTCGGCCGTCCTGCTCGCCATCGAGCTGCTCCTCTTTGAGTTCAAAGCGCGTTCTCTCATTCCGGTGGCGCTTGCCGTCACCGTCTCGACCGCTCTGCGCACGGCGTGGCTCGGCAGCGCTCCGGTCTTTGCCATGCCCGAGGCCCTGTCTGCGCCAACTGTGCCGGCCTTTTTTGCTCTTCTCGCCATTGGGGCGGCCATGGGGGGCTTCGCTTTCGCCATCAGCAAAGCCGTCTATCTCGTCGAGGAGATTTTCGAGAAACTCCCCATCCACTGGATGTGGTGGCCCGCCCTCGGCGGGATCGTCGTCGGGGTCATCGGTTATTTCGAGCCGAGGACCCTCGGGGTCGGCTACAGCAACATCACCCTCAACCTCGCTGGAGCCCTGCCCGCCCTCGCCGTCGTCGCCTTGTGTTCCCTCAAGTTCCTCTCCTGGAGCGTCGCGCTCGGCAGCGGCACCTCCGGCGGCACCCTTGCGCCGCTCATGACCATCGGCAGCGGGCTCGGGCTGGTCGCCGGTCTCGTCGTCCACGCCATCGTTCCCAGCCTCGACGTGCATCTCGCCGCCCTTGTCGGGATGGCCTGCGTCTTTGGCGGAGCTTCCCAAGCCATCCTGGCCTCGGCCGTCTTTGCCTACGAGACGACTGGGCAGTCGGCCGCTATGTTTCCCCTCCTCGCTTCCTGCGCCGTCGCCCTGCTCGTCGTCAGGGCCCTCGGCAAGACCTCCATCATGACCGAAAAAATCGAGCGTCGGGGAGTACGAGTCCCGGCAGAGTTCGCTGCCGACCTTTTCGAACACACCCTGGTGAGCAAAGTGATGGAGACAGCCGTCGCCACCATCGCCGCCACCATGCCCCTGGCCGAGCTGGCCCGGCGCATTGCCAATCACGATCCGCTCTATGCGCAGAAGCAGGCCCACCCGGTGGTCGACGAGGCCGGCCGCCTGCTCGGCATCATCACCCGCGGCGACCTCATCCGCGCCTCAGAGACCGCGACCGATGCGATGACCGTGCTCGACGCCGCCTCTCAGAACCTCGTCGTCACCCATCCAGCCGAGACCCTTCACACCGCCATTCACAAGCTTCTCCTGCACGACATCGGGCGGCTGCCCGTGGTCGACCCGCAGGATAGCACCCGACTGGTCGGCTACCTGAGCCGGGCCGCGATCCTCTCCGCACGCTGGAAACTGCACCACGACGAAACCTCCATCGACCGTTCGTGGACGCCATGGAAAAGGAAGGCGGCCAAGAGCGGCGCCGCCACCAAGTAGAACCGACGGTATAGGAGTTCTACCGGGTGACGTGTGGACTGAATCGGACAGCCTTTCGTGCGCAGAGGAATCATGACCCTCATCCCGTAGAAATAAGAACCGTGCGCTTCGAACTATATACTGACGTTGCTCTTGCTCGTGACATCCCGGACGACCGTCTCCGCCGCGGTGATGTCGTGAAGATCGTCGGCCATCATCCTACATCTCGCGGTGAAGCCGGCTACTCCATCGAAGTGTTCAACGCGATTGGCGGAACGATCGCCGTCGCGGCGGTGCCAGAATCTGCCTTGGAATCATTGCGCTAGGACGAAGTTCCGAGCGTGCGCGCACTGGCGGCGCGGTAATTGCGAAGTTTTAGACGCAACCTCGGTTAGATAGCGATCGAGAAACCGCCTCCCAGTCTCCACTTCCTCCTTCTACCTTCCGCCTTCCGCCTTCCCAGTTTCCGCGCCACCCGCGCCGCCGAGTAACTCTAACGACGGTGGGGGAAAGAGACGATCTCGCAGGAACGCAGGAAAGCAGGAACATCCGGTCATTCCGGACTCCCAAGGAACGAGCTTCTGCCCGTTAAGTCCCTGTCCGGCACACCAGGCCACCGGTGTCGGGTCGAGAATCGCAGCCGCCCGGTTGACCTTTGCGCGTCATTCTCGTTAGGTGCGGTCGCCTGCCTTCACCCTATGCCTGATCACATCACCCAACTCCGCCACCAGCTCGGCACCGATCTGCGCCAGGCGCTCAAAGCGCGAGACGCCATCGCGGTCTCCGCCCTGCGCTCCCTTCTGGCCGCGCTGGATAACGCCAGCGCCGTGCCGATCACCGAGGCGCACGTCCCCACCATCGGGCGTGCCGGCGATCTGCCGCGCCGGCAGATCACCGCCCGCGATAGCGAGGCGATACTGCGCGCAGAGGCCGACGCGCTCACGGCCGCCGCGAACGAGTACGACCGGCTGGGGCGCCCCGACGAGAGCGCGCGCAAACGGGCGGAGCTGGCCATCGTCGCCCGTTATCTTGAGGGGGGAATGGATAGCAGCTCTTGATTCTTGCCAATCGGATCATTCTCCAACCCGTTCTACCATCGGTCTTGGTCTTCCGATCCTGCGGCCGTCGAGCCCATTTTCAAGATTCAAGAGCTGACCCCACCTCGTTGCCCCGCGCCAGATAACGAGCTGAAATGGGATTCCCCCTCTCCTTAATTCTTCCGGGCCCCGGGGGAAGAGGCTTAGTTTCGCTCCAGCTGAGCCGTCAGACCGCGGCGAATACTGCCCTCATTGTAAAAGCCGCAGATCAACCCCTGATTGTTGATCCCGGTCAGGAAGGTGGAGGTGCCAGGGCCGTCGAAGGAGATAAAGGTGTTCGGTAGCTTCGCGACGAAGCCGTGCAGACCGCTGGCGTTCGCGTAATTGCCCACCATCCAACCGCGATCGTTGATCCCGAGGATAAAGGTGTAGGTGGAACCTGGATAGTCCAGCGGGTAGATAAAATTACCGGCTGGGTCCCGATAGAAACCGTGCGGGGTCGACCCGCCCTGATCATAGTAGCTTCCGGCGATGGCGCCCGAGCGATTGATCCCATAGGCCTCGGTATAGGTGTTCCCCGGCACTTGGAAGAAGACCACACTCCCGCCGATGCTGGCATATCCCTGTGTCGGGCTGGAGTCGGCCGGGAAATAGCCACCCACGAAGTCGCCCGCCCCGTTCAACCCGTTCAAAGTCGTCGATTGTCCGCCCGCCAGAGTGAACTCGGAGAAACCCCCTTGGTTATAGAAGAAGCCGTGATAGCCGCTGCTATCCACGTAGCTGCCCGCGATGGTGCGACTATTGTTGATCGCAGTGGCAATCGTCTGCTGGCTGGTGTCGTTAGGCTCGACCAGCAAAGGCCCAAAACGGCCGTCGGCATAGCGAATGAACCCCTGGGTGACGCCGCCATTCCGAATCGAGCCAACAATTTCGCCCCGATCGTTAATCCCGTGGGGAGCGGTTTCATCCACGTTCCCGCGGTAAGCAAAGGTCGTAACCAAATTAACCGAATTCGGAGCCAACTGAGCCAAGCCGCCGGATGCGAAGAGGCCAAGCGTGGCCGTGAGAAGAGTGAACCAGAGGAATCGTTTCATTCAGGAGCTTTTAGAGTGTTGCGGAGCGGTTGGTCAAGCCGATTCGACTTACATCGCCGCGAGAACGAGGGAAAGGGGATCGCAGACCCGAAGCAGCAGTATTGGGGAGGGATCTCAAGCCGTAACGCAGCCGGAGGCGAGGCCAGGCTTTCAAGGCAGGAAAGCAGAAACAGCTGAAGTCATCCCGGGCGCGTGCCAAAAGACGCTCACCCATTCGCTCGCTTATTCCTTGCCAGCCTCTTTCGGTTCCGATAATTCGATCCTTTAAATCCGTCTCCCGTTTCTCGCCCCCGGCCTGGCTCTCGTTCTCGTCCTCCTCCCGGCGCTCAGCGCGCGAGCTGACCGGCTACAGGTTGCTACGATCGACGGCGAGCCGGTTTATCATTGGACAAATTTTCCCAGCATGGTGCACGACGACGTCGACCGGGCCTTGATTCTGCGGGAGTTCCGGCGCCAGGGGTTTCATCTGGCCCAGCACTTCACCGATGAAGCCCTGCAGGACAAAATCAAAAAGGACTACGGCGGCGACCGGACAAAGCTGGCCGCGGACCTGGCTACTCACGGAGAGACAATCGCCGGCTATCGCCAATACACCGCCGAAGAGATCATCGTAAAAGTGATGCTGGTGAGAGAAACCCAGCGCCCCACCAACGGCCGCCCCCCGCCCTCGGAAACAGCTTGGCTGACGTCTCTGCGCAAGGGCGCACACATTCTAGAAACTCGCCCCCGATGAATTTCAGCCATAACGACTCAGGCGCTGACACCAAAGATATTTCTCCAGCGGCCTGATCACCATCGTCCAAGAAATTTTCCCTTGACTCTCGGGTTTTCGAATCGGTAGCCTTCGCGCCAGCTGGTGACGCTATTGGTACGAGGCGTCGGTCTGGAAATGAGTGACCGTCTCGACTCGCTCAAGGACGCCCGCCCAGAAGCAAATTAACTGTTAAAAAGGAATATCTGTATGAACCGTGCACGTAAGTTAATGGGTTCGGTGCTGATCGCGGCCGGCCTTTCCCTGGCTCTGCTGGTGCCGCATGCGGTGGCGGCCAGGATGGTCCGGATCCTTCACAGCTTTGCAGGTGGCACTGACGGCAAGGGTCCCTATGGAAACCTGAGCATGGACCAGGCGGGCACGCTTTACGGTACGACTGTCAATGGCGGTGGCAGCGCGAATTGTTTCAACGGGTGCGGCACGGTTTACAAACTCACGGCGGACGGCCAGGAGAGTGTCATTTACGCTTTCCAAGGGGGAGCCGATGGCTATGCCCCGGGCGTTACCCTGCTGATCGACGGGGAGGGCAATCTCTACGGAGCGGCGGCCGGGGGCGACTACGGCCTGGGACTCGTCTTTAAGCTAACCAAGGAGGGAACGAAAGCGACTTTGCATTCGTTTGCCGGGGGCACCGATGATGGCGGGTCACCGAACGGCGACCTACTGGCGGACGCAGACTGGAATCTATACGGCGTGACGATAACGGGTGGCACGGGGGATTGCACCGGCGGTTGCGGAACGGTCTTCAAGATTACCTCCGATGGAGAGGAGAGTATTCTTTACTCTTTTGCCGGGGGCTCGGCTGGCGATGGCTCATACCCTTCGGGCGGCCTGGTCATGGATGCCGCAGGGAACTTGTTCGGGCCGACATTGGGGGGCGGAATTGTCAGGCCTGCCTGCAGCCATGAGGGTTGCGGCACCGTTTTCCAGCTCACTTCGGATGGGCAGGAAACGATCGTTTACCGTTTCAGGGGCGAGGAAGATGGAAGTGGACCGAGCGGACGCCTCGCGATCGATGCGGAGGGGAATCTTTATGGCACGACCGCGAGAGGGGGCACCAACAGGCGAGAGGTCGGCACCATTTACAAGCTGGCTCCTGACGGTAGCAAGACGTTGCTCCATTCCTTTCAGATACGGCCGGACGGATATACTCCCAGCGATGGAGTGATCTTGGATGAAGAAGGCAATCTCTACGGTGTCTCCTATTTTGGAGGCCCAAACTTTAACGGGATTGTATATCGGGTGACACCGGAGGGGGATTTCAGTTCAATCCATGCCTTCACGGAACCCCTCGTCGAAGGTTACGGCCCTCGGGGCCGGCTGCTGCTGGATAACCGGGGGATTCTCTACGGGACCAATCTGCGTGGCGGCGCCGCGGGCGATAACGGAACGGTCTTCGCGCTTCATAAGTAGAGTTAAAGGGGTTATAGCCTCTGCCTGGCAGATCGGCCGTGCCGCGAAGTCAAAGAGCAGGGTTGCCAAGCGCATCTCGTGACGTGCGGCGTGAATAACGGTCGACCTTTCCTTGCGACATCTTTGCCAGGGAAAGTCATCGCATTGCTCCCGCGCCAGTCTTCAGTGCCGACAGTCGATCGGTAGCGCCGACACCTTTTCACCGGGGAACCGCCATCGTCGGGGAAGGGGAAGCATCTCTCAGGAACGCAGGAATAGCTGATAGTGCGGACCGGGAGGGACGAGTTCCGCGTGCGCAGAATTCTGCAAAAATAGGATTGACGCTCGTTTGCCGACTCCGCAGACTCGCCGCCGCTCCCGATGACTCCCGCCCCGTATCCTACCCGCCGCCTCTCGCTCCACCCATCACGAGTTGAAAGGCGGTTCGAACACCTCAATCGCCGCTCTGCGGAGGTTCTAAGATTGGATGCGACCAGATGGCAATGCAGGTTAGGGCGACGCAGGGTCCTTTCCATCCACGCAAAGCGCGCCCCGTGAGCAAGAAATCAAAACCCTCGTGCACGAGAAAATATCCATGGCTGTAAACTTGGTTTCGTCTAATTCTCGCTAAATCTACACCCGTCATGCCACCAATGATTCTCTGGGGCGATGATCAGGTGCCAGTGTTTCAGCGCTATTGGCGCCGGCACGCTACGCGGCTGCCTTACCGCAAGACGTATCGCCTGAAGGTCTGTGAGCGGTGGCACGCCGCACCCACGACCGAGGTGCAGTGGGAGCACTATGTCGAGCTTCCAGACGATATCGTCCCAGACGGTGCAGTCATCGAGATTCGCTTTTGCCGCGGGGCCATCCCGCTGGCTCCCTTTCAAAGCAACAGCTGCCGTAACCGCCCGCGAAGCGGAGGGCCGGGCTCAAACGCTGATCTTAACACGGAGATGCGCCCGCCCAGCTACTCCGCTGTCTTAGGGCGCACCCGTTGCACGAGGTAGCTGTAGATCTTTAGGTCGCCGACGCTGAAGCCGGAGCCACAAATCACTCCCCCGCGGTTGATTCCGGTAAGGGCGTTATTGATCAGGGTGGGGAAGTTGTAGATCGCGTAGATGTCTCTGCCGCCATAGTAGAGACCGGAGCTGCCAGTTTCCTGGCCGACCGCCTCCCTTCTCTCATTCGCACCATTAAGCTGGTCTGAGACTCCACTCTCACGCTGGAGTGGAGAACGCACCACCCCGTTCCTCCCCCGTAGGAAACCTCCGCTGGGCCCGCCACTGCTGGCAAAGCCGACGATGTCGCCCTCGTTCGTGATGTCGGTGGGTTCGAGGTAGGTCACGTCAGGGATTGTGAGTTGGTAGAATTTTCCGCCGACATTGGCAAAGCCTTCGTAGACCCCCTGGGTGCGACTGGCGCGGCCGACAAAGTCGCCCGCGTCGTTGATTCCGTTGATCAAGGTGGCAATGGCATCGGGAGCGTCGTAGCTCGTGTAAACGCCGTCCGAGAGGAAGAAGCCGTGCGGGCCGGTGGAATTCACATACCATCCGGCGATCGTGCCCGCATTGTTGATCGCAGTCGCGACCGTTTCAATCACATCGCTGCCCGGGAAGAAAATCGGCTCGCTCAGGGTGCCATCGGCGTAGCGGGCAAAGCCAGAACTGTAACCCACCTGATCGAGGGCGATCGCCCCGACCACGTCGCCCGCGTCGTTGATGCCATAGGCGGAGGTGGCGTGAGCGCCGGGGTAGCCAAACTCGGTCAGCACTTCGAATGATACGTCCTGCCCGTGGAGGAGGGCCGGACCGGCAAAGAGAGAAAGGCAGAAAGCCAGGATCGCGCGCCAAGGTTGTGATTTCATCGGTAGTGAGGTTTCGTTTGCATCGATCGAAGCAATCTCGAGCCTGGATGTCAAGATTCTGCTGCGAAAGGCATTGGCGCTTATCCCGAAGGTGCTCGCGGGCCTTTCGCAGAGCGGCGTTTCATTTGCGCTCAGCCACCTCATGGGGTCAGTCGCCGGCATCCTCATCGCCTCTGTGATCAGCATCGTTCTTTTTCGGAGCGCCTTCAGCAAGTGACGCCTTCCCAGAATGTCGTTTCGACGTTGTTCATGTGGCCATTTCCACCACGTAAGCCCTCGTTTGAAGAGAGTGCGGGGGAGTGAGTGCTGGTAGACGGTTAAGTCAATTGTTGTGAGGTTGAGTTGATGTGGATGTTGGCGGTGGTGTCTTTGGAGCGCGGCCTCTATCTCTGTAGCGCGTCGGTCTTTTTGCCCACGGCTCCTACTCCTATTGGCCTTGGGATGGAGAACGGCTATCCGCCTTTGATGTATGTGAGCTTTGGGGCCGGTAGATAGAAATCTGGCGCAATAAAGTATTTGGCTTGTTTATGGCAAGGTTGGATTGCTTCAAGTGATCGCGGATTGCCCCTTTCGGGGAAAGCACCGGATTCGTTAGAGGACACGGAAGAAAGCAGACCTCATCGCGGCTTTTGTATTCAAAGCCGGAACGATCCAGACTTTAAGAACGTGCGGTGAGCCGAAGAGCGTCGGGTACCGGCTCATACCGTAGCACGCGCAACAAAAGGCCGTCGGACGCGAATCACGGTTTAGGAAAAATCCACCCCTTCCCGCTCTCCCGCCCGCCAATCCTAGGCCGCTTCCTCGGTAACACCGTGAAGGACATCACTCAGTTTCAGAAGCAGATTTTTGGTTGTAAAGGGTTTCGTGAGATAGGCGTTTACTCCGAGGGTCGCTATCTCTGCGGTCTGTGACTCATCCGCCCAACCGGTGGAGATGATTACCTTAAGAGCGGGCTGGATTCGACGCAGGGCAGACACAAGCCTGAGCCCGCTCATGATCGGCATGGCAAGATCGGTAACGACAGCGGCAATCTTGTTGGTATGGAGTGAGAAGAGAGTCAGCGCTTCGGGTCCATCCTCTGCCAGCAGGACGGAGTAGCCATGACTTTCGAGAATGAGCTGCGCAACTTCGCGGATCGCGGGTTCGTCGTCGACGATCAGGATTGTCTCGCCGTCGCCCTCTGTATTCGAGTCATCAATCACCAGGGGCGAATCAGTAACCAGCGTCTCCTGGGCCGGGAGGAAGATTCTGAAACAGGTGCGGCCAGGTGCACTCTCGAGAGAAATAAAGCCGTGATGGCTTTTGACGATGCCGGCGACGGTGGAAAGCCCGAGACCGGTGCCGCTTCCAACCCCTTTGGTGGTAAAGAACGGGTCGAAGATCTTATTGACCACCTCTTTCGGAATGCCACTCCCGCTGTCAGTGACCTCCAGCAGGACGTAAGGGCCGGCGACTGCGCCCGGGTTCAGCCGGGCGTCGTGCTCGTCGAGATCGCAGTTCGCAGCGCTGAGGAGAAGTTCGCCGCCATCGGGCATCGCGTCTCTGGCGTTGATGCATAGGTTGAGAAGGATCTGATGGAGTTGAGTGGGGTCGGCTGCGAGCGTGCGAATGTTGTCGGGATAATCGGCGCGGACGGTGATCGTCTTAGGGAAAGTCTCGCGCGCGATCTGGGCAATTTCTTCCAGAAAGTAGATCGGTTGCAAAAGGATGCGGTCGCCGTCGGCGCCCCGGGCAAAGGTGAGGACCTGTTTGATGATGTCGGCGCCCCTTTGCGCATTGGTCTCCACGATGTCGAGGAACTTTTCGCGTTCGGCAGAATCCACTTCGCTCCGGAGGATGGGCGCGGCCATCATGATCGGGAGCAGGATGTTATTCAGGTCGTGGGCTACGCCGCTGGCGAGCGTGCCGATGCTCTCGAGACGCTGGGCGCGGAGGAATTGTTCCTCCATTTTCTTCTGCTCGGTGATATCCGTGTTGATCACCAGGTTGGATTTTGGCTGGCCCTTTTCATCGCGGACTAGCGTCCAGCGGCTGCGGATGGTCACGGTGCCGCCGGCCTTGGTCAGGTGCTGGCATTCGCCAGACCAGGAGCCGGTTTGCAAGAGATTCTTTTTCGCCGCGAGAACGGCGGCCGACTCCTCCTGGTGGAGGAAGTGATCGGTTAACTTCCCCAGCACTTCCTCGGAGGTCCAGCCGTAAAGGAGCTCGGCGCCGTGATTCCAGAATTGAATCCGGCCGGCGACATCGCACACCATGATGGCGTCGTGAGCGAGGTTGAGCAGTTCGGCTTGTTCCAACAAGGTCTGCTCGGCTTTAAAGAGGCTGGTCAAATCCGTTAGAGAGCCCATCATCCGAATCGGTTTGCCAGCAGCATTGAGAACGCCCTGTCCACGCCCTAGAAACTGCCCGTAAGTCCCATCGGGAAGGAGGATGCGGTTAGTCGATTCGAAGCGGCTGCCGCTTTCCCGGTGTTCGCGGATCGACCGGGCGAAGTCCGCGCGTTCGTCGGGATGCAGGAGAGCGCCGAAAGCTTCCGCACTGGGGACAAACGCGTCCCGCTTCAGCCCGAGCATTTGGTACAAGCGATCGGACCAGGTGACCACGTCCGTGAGATAATCGTGTTCCCAGATGCCGTCGTTGGAAGCCGAAATAATGAGGCCCAGATGCTCCTCGCTCTCCCGAAGGACGAGCTCCGCCTGTGCGCGTTCCATAATGGCCCAGCAGCGCTCCACGACTTCCTGGACGAGCGCGAGCTCGTATTCGGTCCATTGCCGTGGCGCCAGGTGGTGCACCGCCATCGCCGCCACGAGTTTGCTGTTCTTGAGCAAGGGGCAGGCGATCATCGCCTTGACCTGGATGGCATTGAAGGCATCAGCCCCGTCCGCGGATAAAAATTCGGCGTCGACATCGTACACAACGACCATGCGGCCCGCGGCTAAATCTGAATGAGTGCGCCGGCCAAAGTCGGAGAGGCGGAATTGCCCGACGATGCTGGCGCAGCCCTGCGCATAATCTCCTGGAATGCTGAAGTGGTCGCCATCAGCCGCGACCTCAGCGTAGGCACAGCGCGAGACCTGCAGATGTTGTCCCAGCATCCGCGCGACCGTGGCCATGATTTCATCGGGATTGGAAAGCGCGCGGGTGGCGTCACCGAGCTCGCTGAGGAAGCGGAAGCGTCCTTCGCTTTCGTGAAGGACCTCTTCGGCGCGCTTGCGTTTGGTGATGTCCTGAACGGTCCCGGCAATTTTTGCCGGACGTTTGGCTGCGCCTTCGAAAATCAGCCTGGCTTCCTCATGCACGACGCGCTCCTGGCCACCCGAAAGGAGGATGCGATGATCGACGCTATAGGGCTTGCCGGTCTGTACCAACTCAGCGATTCCCGTGATGACACTTTCCTTATCTGCGGGATGAACAAAGCCGAAGAATAGGGCGTTGTTCACCTCCGTCCCGTGAGGCGTACACCCGAAGATTCGGTAGGTCTCGTCCGACCAGCGAAGTGAGTTGTTGTCCAGATGGTCGAGATCAGCCAACTCCATCTCCCAGCTTCCGATATGGGCGACTCCCTGTGCGAGAGCGAGGGCGGCTTCGCTTTGAGCGAGCCGGGAACGTTCCATCTCCAACAGTGAGGCCAGGTGTCGTTGTTCCCGCTCTCCTCCGGTTGCTTCCTCCTCCGCCTGCTTGCGCACCGCGATCTCGGCTTCCAGGAGGGCATTAATCCCCTGCAGCTCGTAGGTGCGATCGTCCACCGCTCGCTCGAGCGCCGCAGTATTGATTCGCGCCGCCTGCAGAAGCGACCATTTCTCGGTCAGCGCGTGTGCGATCTGCAAAACCTCTATGGTGTCGAAAGGCTTCTTCAGGATCAGCATTCGCTCGGGCGATCCGATCATCGCCATCATCTTTTCCCAGGAATAATCGGAGTAAGCCGTGCAGATGACGACCTGCAGGTCTTGATCGACCTCCCAAAGCTTCTGGGTCGTCTGGAGGCCGTCCCAGCCCGGCGGCATTCGGACATCCATGAAGACCATCGCGTATCGGCGACCCGCTGCGATCGCCTGCTGAACCAGGGCCAGGGCCTCCGCACCCTGGAAGGCGAAATCGAGGTGAAAGCGGGTTCGCGCGCTTTGCGTTACAGCGCTCCCGAAGACTTCAGCTTCTTCCTCGGCAAAGGCTCGATCGGACGCGTTCTCGCCAAGAATCTTGCGGAAATCGGCATGGATCGCTTCGTTGTCATCGACAACGAGAATGCGGTGGTTTTTCTCCAGGTCGGCGATGTTTGGCCGCAGAGCGGAAGGAGGAATCGGTGGTGTTGGCATGTCTAGTTCTTTCCTTGGCCGTCCAGGGGGAGTTCGAGAGTAAAGGTGGCGCCCTTTCCGGGACCGTCGCTCTTGACAACCAGTGAGCCGCCCATTTCCTTCGCCGCGAGCACGCCGCTGTGCAGGCCGAAACCATGGCCGTTTTTCTTCGTGGTGAAGCCATGAGAAAAGATGCGAATCTTATTCTCCGGGGCGATGCCGATACCGTTGTCACTCACGCTCGCCGCCACAGTCCCGTTGTGGCGTGCGACCCGCAAAACCAGGCGCTTGTTCTCGCCGCCACCGTCGGCCAAAGCATGCTTGGCATTGCGCACCAAATTGACCAGGATTTGTACGACCTTGTGCTTTTCCAGGGGAAAGGCGGGCGCTCCGCCGTCATATTCACGCACGACTTCGATCCGGTGCCGGACCAGTGCTGCGGCGTTCATCCGCAGGACGTCTTCGACCAGCTCCTGGAGCGGCAGCGTCTCCCGGATGCCTCCGATGTCTTTGGCATGGCTCTGCTGCACGGCGACGATATCCTTGATGTGTTCGATGTTCTGGGTAAGCAGCTGCAGTTCGCCGAGGATTTCCGATTGTTCCCCCGAGAGCCGAAGGGCGAGTTTGCCGAGGAAGTCGGGCAGCTTGCGGCCCACCGGATCCGTGGCGAAAAATGCCCCGAGATCGCCAGCGTGCGCTTGGAGCGCTTCCGAAGTCCTGGCCACTCCGCCGATGCGCGAAGCGCGAACTTTATCGGAGATCACAGAACAGGAGACGTTCACGCTATTGAGGACGTTTCCGACGTTGTGCAGGACACTGGTGGCGACTTCCGCCATCCCGGCCTGGCGTGAGGCGTCGAGCAGCTGACGGTTGGCCTCTTCCAGTGCGGCATCGGCCTTTTTTCGCGCCGTCAAGTCCTGCGCCGTGGTGGCGATAAAGTCGATCTCTCCGGTCGGGGTCAGATGGGCAACAATGACTTGAGAGATCGGAATTTCCTGCCCTTGGCGGTCGACGAATATGTTTTCACCGCTCCAGACTCCTTCGCGCACGGCAGCGGGTATGACTTCTCCCAGCAGGCGAGAAATTTGGGACGGAGCGACGTGGTCGGCGATGTTTGTCTTCGTGAGGTCCTCGTCTTCTGCGAAACCGATCATCTTGCGCCCGGCGCTGTTCATATAGATGACGCGCCCGTTGCTATCCGCCACTCCCACAAAATCCGTCGTGGCGGCCATGATCGCGGAAAAGCGAGCCATCTCTTGTTCCGCCTGGCGACGGGCCGTGATATCCCGCTGCAAGGAGACGAAATGGGTGATCTTTTCGTTCGCATCCCGGATTGGAGCGATCTGCCACTCCGAGTCGAAGGCGGTCCCATCCTTGCGATAATTGATTGCTTCGCCTTTGAACACTCCTCCCTGCTGCAATGTTTCCCGGAGCCGGGCGAGGACCGCCCTGTCAGTCCGCGGCCCTTGCAGGATACGGGGCGTTTGGCCGAGGATCTCGGCAGCCGTGTAGCCAGACATCGTCGTGAAAGCCGGATTGGTGAAAACAATCCGAGGCCCGGGCAGGTCCAGTTCGGCCTCCGTGATCAGAATGGACTCGTTCGCCTGCAGGACGGCGGAATTGAGCAAGCGCAAGGTCTCCTCGGAATGCCGGCGCGCGGTCACATCCTCGTACATTCCCAGCACGCCGTAGACGTTCCCGCCGCGGTCTCGCAATGGCAGCTTGTCGGTTTTAAGCCAGATCGTCCGGCCATCCGCAGTCTCCAAGGGCTCCTCGAAATCGAGTTTTGCCACTCCGGATTCCATCACCTCGCGATCGTCGGCCAGATAATTTTCGGCCTGCTCGCTCCAACTGGCGTCGTGATCAGTCATGCCCACGATCTCTTCGGGCCCGGCGAAGCCGGCGTCTTCGGCGAGGGCGCGGTTGCCGCCGAGGAACACGCCCTTTCGATCCTTCCAGAAGACTCGGTGCGGGATGGTATCGACCACGCTCCGCAACATCTGTTCCGATTCGTAAAGTGCCTCTTCCGCCCGCTTACGCTCGGTGATGTCCCAATTCGCGCCGATCATCCGGATCGTTGCCCCATCCGGGCCACGCACCACTTCGGCATGCGCTTCGAGGTTTCGGATTTGGCCATCGGGCCAGGAAACTCGAAACTCGGTATGAAAACCGTGCGCCCCTTTGACCGCCGCCATGATTTCCTCCACCGCCCGAACGCGATCGTCGGGGTGCAGCCCCTTCTGCCAGGCGGTGAAGGCACCGCTGAAATCTTGGGCACGAATCCCATAGAGTTCGTACATTCGCTGGTCCCAGACGAGTTCATTCGTGACCACGTTCCAATCCCAGATTCCCATGTGTGCAGCTTGTCTGGCGATGGCGAGGCGCTGCTCGCTTTCCTGCAGCTGTTTTGAAGCCCGCTTGCGCTGCGTGATGTCCTGCGCCGTTCCTTCATAGTAGAGAATTTCTCCGGCGTCGGTGCGGACCAGGCGCACGTTCTCCGACATCCAGATCGTGCTCCCGTCTTTGCGTTTTGCCTCGAATTCGAAGTCGTTCACAAACCCGGTTAGCTCCAGGCGCCGTTTGAATTCCTGCCGCTTCTCCGGCTCGGCGTAGCTTTGCTGCGTGATATCGGTGCGATCGCAGATCAAATCCTCGGGACTGGCGTAGCCGAGCATGCGGGCAAACGCTGAATTGGCCGAAATGAAGTGACCGTCGGGCGTGGTCTGGAAGATTCCCTCCACCGCGTTGTCAAAAATCAGGCGATACTTTTCATCCGCCTCCCGCAGCTTCTCCTCCACTGCGCGCCGCTCAGTGATATCCAGGATAGTCCCGACAACTTTGCCGAGTCTGTTTGCCCGCTGGTCGAAAATCTTTACCGCCACCGCATGGACGATGCGCCTGGCCCCATCGGGACGGACAATGCGCAAGTCCATCTTGAAGGGGGCCTCCTCTTTCATGAAGGCCCGGAAACGACGAGCGAAAATGGCGCGATCTTCAACCTGGACGGATCTGAAAAAGGTTTCAGTCGTTATCGGGGTCTCCGGAGAGAGGCCGAAGAGGCGATATACTTCCTGCGACCAGGTCAGTTGGTCGATCCTGCCTTCGGCGGTGAACTGATATTCCCAGCTGCCGATGCCAGCTACTTTCTGGGCCAGGGCAAGATTTGCTTCGCTATCGCGCATCTTGCGCTCTGCCATCGCTTGCTCGGTGCGATTGAGAGCTAGCGTGACGCGGGCCGATTTGCCGTCAAACACGGTCGGACTCGAGTAAACTGCGGCCGTGATGAGGCTGCCATCCTTTTTCAGGTGCCGCCATTCGCCCGCGAAGCTGGAAGAAGCCCCTTCCTTGGAAACGGCCTCGAGCAGGGAAGGAACGTCCTCCGCTGGGCGAATGTCGCGCAGGGTAAGTTGCAGGAATTCTTCGCGCGAATAGCCGTAGCTGACAATTGCGGCCTGGTTCACCGCCAGGAAGCTGAGGGTTTCAACATCAAAGACCCACATCGGACTCGGATTGTCGTCGAAGAGGAGTCGGAACTGCTTCGCCTGCGTCCGCAATTTCTCGCCGGCGGCTTTCTGCTCGGTAATGTCTCGAATAAAGCCGGTGAATAACGGCGGCTCTAGCGAACCGACTCGGATAATAGCCAGCTCGACTGGAAATTCGGAGCCATCGCGCCGCATGGCCGAGAGTTCGAGTCGTTGGCCGAGGCTTGGACCTTCTCCGGTGACAAGGTAGCGGGCTAAGGCGTCTGCGTGCCGCTCACGACACCTGGGCGAAATAATGAGATTGCCGAGCAGTTGGCCAATCGCTTCTTCGCGATGGTAACCAAAGGTCTTTACCGCGGCGGGGTTAAACTCCACCACCTTGCCGCTCTGATCCATGGTGACGATGCAGTCCAAAGCGGAATCCAGAATCGCTCGCATCCCCTCTTCACTCTGGCGAAGCGCCTTCTCGGCCAGGACCCGTTCCCCCATGCCCGAGTTAAGGAAAAACAAACCGATGGAAAGAATGGCACAGCACAAAAACACGCCCAGAGGCAACATCTGGGACTCCTGTTGGGACGAAATCTCCGACTCGGCCCGGTACTCTTCCAAGCGCCGGTGCTCCCCCTTCTGGATGATCCTGATCAGCTCCAGACTTTTACTTGCAAGCTCCCCTCCGAAGTCTGCGTTAACCCGGTCTCGCGCAGTCGAAAAGCCTTTTTGCCTGCGAGTTTCCATCATTGTCCGCGCCCATTTGATACGCGCGGACACCAAGGCTGATAGCTTCCTGATCAGCGGCTGTTGATGCGAATCCAGAGCTACCAGTAGTTGCAGCTTTCTTACGTGGTCGCGAACTTCTGACTCAAGAGAGCTCCACTCTCCAAGAAGAGTCTCATCGCCGGTAATAACGTAACGCTGCTGCTGGTTCTCGAGAGCGAACATTTTGGCTTCGGTCTCTTCGATTTCGGACAAGACTCGCTGCGAATGACTGATCTGGGTTCCGGCCAGACGTACCTTCAAGGCGAAATTGTGAAAGAGCCCGCTCGATAGGATTATCAGGATGAAGCCGGTCGCGATCCCCGCGGTGCTCAACCAATCTAATGACCATGTTAGTTGCGCGTGCGCTTTGACCAGGGCTAACAAACCGATGCCTAACAATAAAAAGACTGCGGCTCCGGTAATGCTGGTGGCATCCATCCCCATAAAGTTCCAGCCGGGACCAAACAGAATTTCGAGGAGAAACCCGAAGAGCGGAACCGCCCCGGCGGCGACCAGGACGCCACCCGATCCCGCCACCAGGGGCAGCTGTAGTGGCTTCTGAATTCGACCTGCTGTACTAAAGAGGGCGGATCCGACCAAGGCGAAGCCTAAGGCTGTGATCGGCGACATTTGCCCTGCGTTCGCGGTCGCGCCGCCAATGCGACCATCCAGCCACTCATCAATCCCGGCGTTCCAGCCAAAAAGAAATTCTGCCAAGGTCAGGATGGTGAGGAGGATCACGACCAGAGCGATCGCAGCCACCCAAAGACGAATCGGCTTGGCCAGTCTCTTTCGCGAAAGGAGGAACAGCGCTCCGCCGCTAAGCAAAGTCGCCAGCGCGGTCTTCACCCTAACGGGAAAATGTGCCGTGGGGAGAACCACTTTGAGTGCTTCATTATGTAATAGCCAACCGAGTAGCACGATCGCGCCCAAGAGGGCGACGCAGGCTCCTGCCCCGGTCGCGACTGCGCGATAATATCCCGGCCCCGCCGGCAGCGGGACTCGCGCTGCCCACTCAGTCGAGGGAGGAGGGCGCGGTTTTCGATGGTTTGACACCCTGACTGTCACAGCATTCTACGCGCCATGGACAAAAAGCTTCGCAAACTTGTCCTCTACGGTCGCTTCCGTCGCTCCCGGGAGAGAGACGAGGATTTCGCGAGTCGGGTAGAGTGGCCCTGCTCTGCCGCGGAACCCACTACGAAAGACAGAGTCCGGAGGAAAAGGAAACGACTGATCAGTAGGCCACCGCGCCTTAGACTCCGGTCATTGATCGCGGTGCCTCCGTTCGTCCGCATTCGCTCATCCCGGTCTTGGCGCTTCAGAAAAGGCCGGATAGCCTCTGCCGACCGCGAAAGCAAATAAACCGCAGCGCGGTCATTTAGTTGCAAGGAGAGGCTAAAGCATAGGAGAGAATAAGATGAATCGCGTACCCGATGCAGAGTTGGTTCTTATCCCCGGCGGAACATTAATCACGGCCACGCCTGAGGAAGGGCGGGCTCTTGCCATCACGATGGCTCGGCACATGATTCACAACATTCAGCCAGATCTGGATGTGCTCCAAGGCGGCCGGCCAAACTACGCCACGAACCCAGACAGTCTTATCGCGGCGAGCCAGGTGGTGGCGATTGAGTTCCAGACGATCGCCGCGGCCAACAACTACTGGCGGTAAGTCGTTTCGATCGCTAGGGCTGCGGTTCAGGCAGGCTCGTGCCGTCGCGGCTAATCGCTCTGGCAAAAGGTGGCTGAGGCTGTAGGACCAGAGTCAGCGCAGGTGCTGGCGAATGAGGGGGAGCACGCTCTTGACGTCGCTCGGCTTGAAGACTCGGCCTTTGGGGCGCTTTTCCGGCGGGGGGAGGTCACGCACCTGGAGGAGTTGGCCGTTTTTCCAGATCCAGGCCTCGGGGTTGTAGGGACCGACTTTGCGTGGGTCGCTCCAGGTGTGGATGGAAAGGAGCCGGTCGCTGAGGGCAGCGGCGATGTGCATGGGGCCGCTATCGACGCTGACGGTGAAGCGGGCCCGGCGGATGAGCCAGATGAGTTGCAGGATGCTGGTGTGGTTCAGCAGGTTGATGGTGTTATCGGGCACCGGCAGGTCGCGCTTGGTGCGGCCGACAAGGACGACGCGGCGCGGGGCGATGGCGTGGCAGAATTCTTCCACCGCGAGGTCGCTGAGGGATTTTTTTTGCCCGCGGGCGAAGGGATGGAGGAGGACGAAGGGTTCGTCTTGATCGAACCGCTCGACCTGGTCGCCGGTGGGCAGGGGAAAACGGAGCGGGCGCTGGATCGGGACACCGTAGGCTTCGATGAGGGAGAGGTAGCGTTCGACGGCGTGGGCGTGGCGATCGACCGGGGCGGTCTGCCGGTAAAAAAGGGGTGCGCCTTCGCGGGCGTCGCTCATGCCGATGAAATGGCGGGGATGGCTCATGCGGCCGATGAGGGCGCTGCGGAGGAGGCCTTGGAAATCGAAGGCGACATCGGGCTGGAGGCGCGCGACCTGGCGCAGCCAGGGGAGGAGATGTTTCGACATGCCGAAGCCGCCGAGTTCGCCGCGGGGAAAGATGTGGACGTGGTCGACGCTCTTGTTCCCGCGCAGGAGTGGCGCCCATTCAGGGTTGATGACCCAGGTGATCTCGGCCTCGGGCCAAGCCTGGCGGAGCAAGGCGGCGGCGGGCAGGGTGTGGACGATGTCGCCTAACGAGCTCGGCTTGATGATGAGGATGGAGGCGACGTCGGAAAGCCGGGCACGGCTGGCGGAAGGCGAATCTGGGCTGGTGGATTTCATCGGTGCCTGACGACGCGGCGTGCGCGTGGGCGAGAGATGTTTTGCATTTCGAAGTCGGCAATCGGCCTCGCCTCAGCGTCCCACCGCAAGGCGCTCGGCCAGGCGCTCGGGCAGGCCGGCTTCGCGGATTTTGCGTTGCGCGGTCTCGAGATCGTATTTGACCCGGCGTTGCTCGACCACCTGGCGATCGGGGTGGAGGATGGAGTAGGCGGCGCGCCAATCGCGGTCGCGCGGCTGGCCGACGCTGCCGGGATTAATGAAGTATTTTTTCCCCGCGGTGAGGGCGATCTGGCCGACGGCGAGCCGGCGCACACTATCGTCGCGGACGAAGGCGGTGGGCCAATGGGTGTGGCCGAAGAAGCAGAGCGAGGTCTGCTGGTAGGTAAAGCTGGCCACGGCGTCGAGATCATTAAAGACGTAGCCCCACTGGCCGGGGCTATCGAGGGTGGCGTGGACGATGGTGAAATTGTCCACCTGCCGGGTGAGGCGGAGGTCGGCCAGCCAGGTTTTTTCGTCGGCGCTGAGGTGGTCACGAGTCCAGCCGATCGCTTCCTCGGCCAGCTCGTTGAATCCCTCGGTGGAGGTGAGGATGGAGGCCTGCTCGTCGTGGTTGCCTTTGACCACCGGACATTCCAGCTCCTGGATGATCTTGACGCACTGGGAGGGGCTGGCGTTGTAGCCGACCACGTCGCCGAGGCAGACGAACTGGGTGCACTCCTGAGACCGGGCGTCGGCCAGCACGGCCTCGAGGGCTTCGAGGTTGGCATGGATATCACTGAGAATGGCAAGACGCATCGGGCGGCGGGGTTACAACTGTGCGTCAGGAATGCGATGAGCCAACGGAATATCGAGTTTTTCTTCGAGAACTTTTATCCGCCGGAGCAAAGTGGGCAGGCGCTGACGGGGGCCGCGGCGATAAAGGGCGAGCAACTTTCGGTAGGCTTCGCGCTCCCGGCCGGGGACGCAGGAGAGCTCGTAGGCGGCGAAGCGCTCGTCGTAATCGGGCGCGCTTGGGAGGAGGGCGGCCTGGGCGTAGGCGCGGGCGGCGGCGGCGTGGTCGTCGAGCTTATCGCGATAGAGGCGGGCGAGCGATTCGTAGAGTTGGGGGCGATCGGGATTATTGCGGATGCCGCGCTCGAGAAAATCACGCCCGAGGGCCACATACTGGCGCTGGGCCCGGCGGCGCAGGGTCTCGTTAGGCAAAGCCGGGTCGTGCTGCGCGGCGGCGCTGGCGTTCCAAGCCAGGTGCCAGGCGGCCATGTCCCAGAAAAGGATCGAGCGCGGCTGGAGGGTAGTGGCTCGGCGAAAAAGGAGAAGGAGGCGGCCCCACTCGGTCCGTTCCCAGGCCACGTGAGCCTGGATGAAGACGACATCGGCGACCAGCGAACGGAAGCCGCTGAGAGCGGCGAGGAACCCGAGCTGGCCGATCTGGTCGCGCAGGTCGAGCCCGAGGTGGGTCTGATGGAAATAGGCGCCGCGATGTCGCTCAGTGAGGGAGGCTTCGATCGGCAGGCGGAGAGCGCCAAAGGCGAGGAGGAGAAGCGCGATGACGGCGCCGCGGATCATAGTTCCTTCCCTTGGAAAACGACCCAGGCAAAGAAGAGATAGATCGAGGTGTAGATGCAGCCGAGCACGGCCGTCTGAGCAAAAAGGGTCGGCGGGATGGCGGTGCCGGCGACGATATCGTCGACCAGGTTAAAGAGCTGCAGATCGGGAAAGGCGAGGGCGACGAGGGCGAGAAAGGTGTGGGCGAACCAGCCGGCGCCGTGTTCCTGCAACCAATACTCACGCGCCGTGGCCTGGAGGTGTCCGATGAAATAAGCGAAAACCATGACCACGATGGTGAAGATATTGGAGGTGGCGAAGGTGGAGATGAAGAGGGTGAGGGAGGCGAGGAGGGCGGATTTGAGATAAATGATGACGATGCCGGGAAGGAGGTCGGCATTAAAAGCAGAGGCCTGCAAAGTACGGAGCGCCTGCTCGACCTGAACGGGCGGGAGACTGGCGGTGTCGCGCAGCACCTCGTGCTGGAGCATTTGTTCCCTAACGAAGAGGACGAGGAAGAAGAGCGCGCTCATGGCCAGGATGCTGAGGGCGAGAAGAAGGAGGACGCCGGCTAGTTTGCCGAGGAGGTATTCGTAACGCGGGACCGGCTTGGCCAGGATGGTGTAGATGGTGCGATCTTCCAGGTCGCGCGGGAGGAGCTGGGCGGTGGCGACGATGGCGAGGAGGGAAGTGAAGATGCTCATCGCGCCTAACGACACATCTTTCAGGACCTGGAACTCCTGCTGGAAACTGAGCTGGGCCAGGAAGAGCGAGTTGCCGATCAGGAGCAGGGCGAAGATGAGGAGGAAATAAAAGACCTTCAGCCGGACCAGCTCGGTGAAGGTGTTGCCGGTGAGGGCGGCGATGCGCCCGAGCGAGAAAGCACGGTGCCGGGGGGCGGAAACGTTCGCACTCATTCCTTCGGGCCGGCTTTGGTCGCCGCGAGAAACAGACTTTCCAGGGTGGTCTGGGGCTGGCGCTGCTCGACCAGCCGGGTGCCGGAGCGATCGAGCAGGGCGCTGATCGCAGCCAGCACTTCGGGTGTGGCATTTTCCAGGATGAGCTCAGTCTGGTTCTCGATCGCGAGCAGTTCCTCCACCCGGCCTTCCCTGACCAGAACGCCTCGGGCGAGGATGCCGACGCGATCGCAAATCTCCTGCACCTGGGCGAGGAGATGGGAGGAGAGCAGGACGGTGATGCCGCGGCGTTTTAGATCGAGGATGAGATCGCGAATCTCGCGCGAACCGGCCGGATCGACGCCGGCCGTTGGCTCATCGAGCACGACCAGTCTCGGTTCCTGAACGAGGGCCTGGGCCAGGCCGATGCGTTGCAGCATCCCCTTCGAGTAACCGCCCAGCCGCCGGTCGCGCGCCTCCTGCAGACGAACGAGATCGAGCAATTCATCCACCCGGGCCTGCAACTGTTTCCCGCGCAAACCGCAGAGTTTGCCGTAGAACCGGAGGGTCTCGGCGCCGGTGAGGTATTTGTAAAAATAAGGATTCTCGGGCAGAAAACCGACCGCTTCCCGGCTCCCGGCTTCGCGGCTGTCGCGGCCGAAGATCTTGGTCTGGCCGGCGCTGGCCGTGACCAGGCCGAGAATGATCTTCAGGGTCGTGCTCTTGCCCGATCCGTTGGGCCCGAGCAAGCCGTAAACCTGGCCGGGCGCGACTTCCAGATTCAGGTTCCGCACCGCGACCAGTTTGGTGCGGCGAAAGGGAATCGAGAAAATCTTGCTCAGGCTTTGAACTGTGATCGCGGGGGGCTCAGTCATGGCGAATCTGGAAGCCGCGCACCTGGGGCGGAGTCGCCAGCTTATTTTCCGTCTGCTGGCGAATGTGCGCCCGCAGCTCGCTCTGCCCGATCGCCTCGACGAAGGCGCGCACTTCGACTTCCTCGCCAGTGACCTGCAACTCCACCCGGCCATCGGGCAGGTTGCGCACCCAGCCGGTGACGTCGAAACCTTTGGCGAGATTTTTGACCGACCAGCGAAAGCCGACGCCCTGGACGTTGCCTTCAAAGAAAATCTGCGAGGAAATCATGGGCAAATGGCGGCGAGGGTTGGCGAAGTTTGGGCGGAGGATGAGAGGACACAGGCGAGCTCTTGGCTAATCGTAGCCGGAGGGGGCGGGCGCTGGCAATCACCCTTTGCCGAAGTGGCTGCGCGGCCGGGAGAGCAAACCTCTGTCTCTCGCAACGGCCTAACGAACAAGGCGCGGTCCTGGCCTAGTAGCGGAATTCCGGGATCGGGCTCGGCTCAGGCAACGGCTCGGGCGGAGCGAGCAGGCGCGGATCGTCGGAGTTGAGATCGAACTGCTCGCCGTGGCTGGCCACGGTCATGGCCGGGGTGGCCTCGAGCGGCGGCGGCGGGGCCAGCTTCTCTGCCACCAGCGTCGCTGGAGCGGGCCGAATGGCCTCGCTCGCGACGTAGCCATCTTTCCCGTCCTGTAGCTGCACTTTCACGTAGCCAAAGGAGGGCCGGATCACTTTCATGATCGCATCGTGCTGCAGCTGCATATCGGGGCCATTGCCCTGCTGCGGGCCGTAGCGGTAAAATGGCGTCTGCGGAGGCGTGACCGCGTACCAGGTGTTGGTGGTGCCGTTCAGCACCGCCGGCGGAGTAAAAGAAGCACACCCGCCGACCAGCGAGCCGGCCAGAACGAGCGGGAGGAGTTTTGCCGTCTTCATTTGTAGCTGTAGACAAAACAGACCCCAGCCGGGTCGCCTTCGTCCAGCCGCACTCTGATGAAATATTCGCCGCTGTTTTCCACAGAGATTCCAGAAGCCGCTTTCGTGCCGGAGTTGAACTTTTCTCCGGTGACCGGCGCGCCGGCTTCATCGAAGACCTCGACCGAAAGCTTTTTCGCCTTCGGCGTGGCCCCGGCCGAAAACCAGTAATCATTTCCAGCGTAGAGGTTGACCGCGATCAACTTGCTCTCGCCCTTGGCCAGGGTGCCGGTCCAATGTCCGTCGCGCAATTTGAAGCCGTCATTGGAAAAAGCGCCGGCCAGCTCGAGCGCGACCTGCCGCGCCGCCACTTCCTGGTCGGTCTCGGCCGCAAGGCTGAGCGGCAGGGCCAGAGCGGTCACGATCGTGAGGCAAGAAAGCAGTCGGCGGTGCATCATTGGTCTTTGCGCTGGATTTCCTGCATCAGCTTGTTGATCGCCTGGCTTAATTTCCCAACTTCCGCCGCGGTCAGCGACTGGCCAAACGGGGTGGCCACGATCTGCTCGATCCCGCCGAGCTGGGCGTTGACACTTTTGACCAGGGGATCGTTCTGCATCTCGGGCGAAATCTGGTTCACCTTCGAACGGATAAAGCGGAGCAGCTCGGGCTGGCGCAGAATCTGGCCCAGGCGCGCGTCGTAGGTCTTGGCCACCGTCCCGCTCACCACTTGGGTGCCGCGGATCCAGCCACCGAGACTAACGAGGATAACCAGGTCCTGGTCGCGATGCGATTGCATCGAGGCTTTGACTTCGTTCTGCGTCGCCTCCAGCTCCTCCTGGAGCGAGCTCCATTCGTCGTTCTCGGCGAATTGATTGATGCTGTTCCCGCGCGCCAGGATGTTTTCGCTCACCCCCAGCGCCTTGGCCAGCTTCACTATGTCGCCCCCGATGTTTTTCACCTGTTGCGTATCCTGCGCCTCGACCGCAATAAAACCGTCCGCGATCAGGCCGCCGAGATTGAGCGCGATCTGGGCGCGGGTCTTATAATTCATCGCGATCGGATCGCGATAACGCGAAGCCCAATCCGGCTTCGACGGTTTCTCCAGTGCGGCGAAAAGCTCGCCCGGGGTCGGAATGGTCAACGCGTCGGTCTTGACCGCCTGCGCTTTCTCCGTCTCGGAAAGGGGCGCGGACGGCGCGGAAGTGGTCGCCGTGACGGAGGGCGCCGGCGACCCGACAGCGACGGTAGCACGAGGCGAGGCGGCGGCCGGCTCCGGCGCGGCCAAAGCGCCGTGGGCGAGCAAACAAAAGACGATCAGGCCACTGATACGCAAAAACACGATGCCAGATTATCCGGTCGGTCGGCCAATGCCAGCCCGAAATATTGCGGTCGGGGGAGGCCGAACTGGAATTCCGCTTCGCACCGAGCCGGTGGCCAGACTTTTTGTCAGCCGGTTCTTGGCCGCGACCGCGCCGACAAGGCTGGTGACGCGGTCGCGGCCGAACCCGAGATTGATACGGCGGCTCGGTTAACCAAAGAATCGGCGGGCGCGCGAAGTGCGGACTTGCCAGATGAATCCCGCTGGCGCCAGCTTGTTGTTGGTCATGAAACTTTGTCGCTGGGGCCATTAGCCGGCGGCGGTAGGGTCAGCCGGAATTCTGCTTGCTTCCCGTAGATTCGACTAAATAAAGTTTGCCCATGAAAATCTCTCCCCGCCATCGTCGTAGCAGGATGGACTCAGTCGCTGGTGGTCGTTGGGCGGCTTACGCCGCAGCCGGGGTCGCCACCACGATTGCGGTGGCGCCATCGGCCGAAGCGGAGGTTCATTATTCCGGAATCGTCAAATACGACTTCGCGGCTCATGGAGGTCAGGGCGATTTTCCGCTCGATCCGGGAGTGGAACTTTCCATGAGGATCGGGCTTCCAGCAACCAGCATCGATGCCTTTGGACACGTTGTCATACACGGAGCGGACAGAGCCTTCGTGGGCAGAGACGCGGCCTACACGTCGCCCTTTGCCGTGCACAGAAGTGATTGCTTAGCCTTTGCTCGTTAAGGTAGAACTCTCGATACAATTTCAGGCTAAGATCGAGCGCCATCTTCTCTCCTGCAGTGCCGCCATTGGCCACCCCGTCTTCTTGTTGACGCGCTTTGAGCACTGACTCCGCCCGTACCACCCGCAAAGTTCTCCTCATCGGCTGGGACGCGGCCGATTGGGAACACATCACTCCGCTGCTCGAAGCGGCCTGATGCCGACCCTCGACGCTTTCATTAACCGCGGGGTGATGGGGAACCTCGCCACCCTCCAGCCCATCCTCTCCCCGATGCTCTGGAATTCGGTCGCGACGGGAAGTTCGCCGACAAACATGGCATTCATGGATTCATCGAACCTGATCCGGTGCACCGCGGCGCGCGGCCTTACTCCAGCACCTCGCGCAAGTGCAAAGCGCTCTGGAATATCCTGAGTCAAAGCGGCCTCAGGAGTAACGTCATCGGCTGGTGGGCGATCAGTGACGAAGACTTCGCTATGTATAAGGAGGTGGTGAAAAGCGCCTATCGCTTTCACGAGATGATGCTGGAGCGCCTGCTCGATCTGGCGGGGCCGGAGACGACAGTCATCTTTTGTTCCGATCACGGTTTTGAATCCGGCTCGCAACGCCCGCGTGGCACGCCGCGCGAACCGGCCGGCCCGGCGGCCTGGCATCGGCAATATGGAATCTTCGTCATGGCCGGCCCCGGCATTCGTCGCGACGAGCGCATCTATGGCCTCAGCCTGATCGATCTCGCGCCGACCGTCCTCACTCTCTTCGATCCCGGTCGGGCAGGACATGGATGGCCGGCCCCTGCTTGAAGCCTTCGAGGAAATCCCCTAGGTCAAGACCATCCCGAGCTGGGAAGAGGTCGAGGGCGAGAGCGGAATGCACAGCGGCGCGCAGCAGCTCGACCCGGTCCAGGCTAACGAACTGATGCAGCAATTCGCCGCCCTCGGTTACATCGAAGATCCTGGGGCGGAGAAAGAGAAAGCGGCCGAGTCCGCCGCCATCGAAGCGAAATACGATGTCGCCCGCACTCTGATGTGGAAGGGCCGACCGGAAGCCGCCCGGCCGCTCCTGGAAGAAATCGTTAGGCAGCGCGCCTGGGAAGACCGCTTCCTGCAACAACTGGCGAATTGTTACTTCCAGGACGGTTACCTCGCCCAGACCGAGCGGTTGCTTTTCTCGATCGCGGACGAGCACGAGCCGGACACGGCGGCGGGCCGGCCGCTCTGGGCCCGGATCAAGTTCGCTCGCGGCGACCTCGGCGGCGCCTTGCGCGCTCTGCCGGAAGCCGAGGCAGCCGCGCCGCGGAATGCCGGCATTTATCTGCAGCTCGGGGAAGCCTATCTCCGCCTCTCGCAGTTACACAACGCTGTCGCCGCCTTCCAAAAATCGCTCCAGCTGGATGAGGATAACGCCCGCGCCTTTCTCGGTCTGTCGACCGCGTATCGCCGGCTGGGCGATAATCAGCAAACAGTCGATAGTGCGCTCCGGGCGGTCGGTTTGCTCCACCGCCTGCCAGGGGCGCATTTCAATCTGGGCGTGGCTCTGGCCCGTTCCGGCGATAGGAAACGGGCCCGGCTTGCTTTTGAGACGGCGCTCCGCTTCAGAACGCTCATCGCTATCTCGCACTTCTTCATCGCCAGCCCGACGGCGATCCGGAAAAGGCGCGTTTTCATCGCGAGGAACTGCAGCGCCTCGGGTCGGCCCGGCGGCGAGGTGGGAGCGCGACCGAGGATGCGAAAGGCGAAAAGCTCTTCGATTTGCCCGACATTCCCAAGCGCGAGCAACGACTGGCCACGTTGCTGAAGGAAAGGCCTGATCCAAAAGCGGAGGAGGAGAAGTCGGGTAAGACTTTCGTCCTCGTCTCGGGACCGCCGCGTTCCGGCACCTCGCTCATGATGCAAATGCTGGAAGCCGGCGGATTGCCGGCCATGACGGACGCGCAGCGAGTCGCCGATGTCGATAACCCGCGCGGTTATTACGAGTGGGAAGCAATCAAGCAAATCGGCAAAAAGCCGGAGCTACTCGACGATCCGGCGGTGGAAGGGCGCGCGATCAAATGTATCTTCATGCTTCTGCCGCAGCTACCGGAGAAGCATCAATACAAGGTCATCTTCATGCTCCGACCCGTGGCCGAAGTGGTGGCCTCGCAGCGGCCCATGACAACCCGGCTGGGAACGAAAGGAGCGGCTCTGGACGCGGCGGAACTGGAGCGCGGTTTAGGCGCGCATCGGGAGGAGGCGCGGCGCTGGGGGGCAAACTCGGACCACGTCGACTGGCTCGAAATCGAATACCCGAGCCTGGTGCGCGAGCCCGGGCCGGAGATTGCCCGCCTGGTCGAGTTTCGCGGTCGGGAGCGCCTGCCGGACGCCAATTCGATCGCGACGGTGGTCGATCCCTCGCTGCACCGGCGTCAAGCCTAACGAACAAAGAACCACATGGCTTTGGCCAAGCCTGGCCAGGCTGGCCTGGAGCTCTGGCGGTCCCAGCGGCGCACGGCGGCGCCGGCACACTAAGCGGCCAGAGATTGAGTCCTCTGGCCCGAATCGCAGCCTGCCGCAAGCGAAGTCAGCCCACGCTCCGGAAAGCAGCCTCCCGGTCGCGCCATTTTCGTGCCGTGAAAGAGGGATTGCGCCCGGTGCCTTTAGCGGCTAATTCCCTAACGATATGGCGGCAACCAGCATCAGCAAAATTCTGGCGCGCGAGATTCTCGATTCGCGCGGCAATCCAACGATCGAAGTGGACGTGCATTTGGAAGGGGGCGGCTTTGGCCGCGCCGCCGTGCCGAGCGGCGCCAGCACCGGCGAACACGAAGCCTGGGAATTGCGCGACGGCGACAAGAATCGCTACGGCGGCAAAGGCGTAGGCCAGGCCGTGGCGGCAGTAAACGACACCATTGCCCCGGTTCTGCTCGGGCTGGACGCCCTGCAGCAGGCCAGAGTCGACGGTGAACTGATCGAGCTGGATGGCACTCCGAATAAGAAGAAACTGGGCGCCAACGCATTGTTAGGCGTTTCCCTCGCCACCGCCCATGCCGCGGCCGATTCTGAGAAAGTGCCGCTCTTTCGTTATCTCGGCGGCACCGAGGCCAATGTCCTGCCGGTGCCGATGATGAACATCCTCAATGGCGGCGCCCATTCCGATGCTCCGATCGATTTTCAGGAATTCATGATCATGCCCAAGGGCGCGCCCACTTTCCCTGAAGCGCTCCGCTACGGGGTGGAGGTTTTTCACGCGCTCAAGAGCGTGCTGAAGGATCGCGGGCTCTCCACCGCGATTGGGGATGAGGGCGGTTTCGCCCCGAAACTAAAGTCGGCCGAAGACGCGCTCGAGTCGATCGCGACCGCGGTCGAGAAAGCCGGCTATTCGTTAGGCGAACAGATCTTCATCGCGCTCGATGCCGCTTCCTCCGAGTTCTACGACAAGGCGCAGAACGCCTACGTCTTCAAAAAATCCGACGGCTCCAAGCGCTCGGCCGAGGAGCTGATCGATCTCTACGAATCGTTAACCAGGAAATTTCCCATCATCTCGATCGAGGACGGCTGCGCCGAGAACGACTGGGATGGCTGGAAGAAATTGACCGATCGGCTAGGCAAAACGGTCCAGCTCGTCGGCGACGATCTCTTTGTCACGAACGTCGAATTCCTGCGCAAAGGGATCGACCTTGGAGTGGGCAATTCCATTTTGGTGAAAGTGAACCAGATCGGCACCCTGACCGAGACCTTCGCCACCATCGACCTGGCGAAGCAGAACGATTACACTTCCGTGATTAGCCATCGCTCTGGCGAAACGGAGGACACCACCATCGCCGACATCGCGGTCGCTTCCAACGCCGGCCAGATCAAGACCGGCTCGCTTTGCCGGACCGATCGAGTGGCGAAGTACAATCAACTTCTGCGCATCGCGGAGGAACTGGGTGACAAGGCGGTTTACGGAGGTAAGATGCGATAGTGGACGCCACCGGCTACGGCGAATTACGAGCGCGACGCGAGGCCACCATCTGGCAACAGATGAACCATGTCCTGCGCGTCCTGCTTTTCATCGCCGTTTGGCTCCTGATCGTGAGTTTCTTTCTCCCGCCCTACAAACGGCTGCAGCAAAACCGGGCCGAGATCGAGCAATTGCAGGATAAGTTAACTGAACAAAAAGCGGTCCTGGCCCGCCAGACGCGGGAGGTCACCCTGATCAAATCCGATCCCACTTATCTGGAAACGATCGCGCGCGATAAGCTCGACATGATGAAGGAAGGCGAAACCATCTTCCGCCTCGAGCCGCGGCGGAAGGGTCTGGCTCTGCCGGTCAAGCGCTAGCGCGCGGCGATTGTTAGCCTCCGCGCGGGCACTTTCCGCGCTACCATTTCTTATTCTCGTTAGGCAAAGGCGGGGGCGTCGGCGGCGGGGGATCGATTTGCAGCTCCAGTTGCCGCAGCAGCCTCTTCTCCGGCGCCACCCGCGCCGCCTTCCGCACCAGCGCGAGAGCGGCCTTCTTTTTTCCCGCCCTGAGCAGCATGTCGGCCTCTTCCAGGACCGTCCGCAGCCTGTCCTCAGGCTCACGATAAAGCGAGCGCGCCTGTTCCAGATCGCTCTCGGCCGCGGAGAAATCGCCCCGCTCCTTCGCCATCAGCCCGAGGTCTTCCAGCATCGGCCCGTTCTCGGCGCGGGAAGCCGCCTTGCACGCCGCGGACAGAGACTCCGCCGAGCCCTGACGAGCATTCTTAACTGCAAATTCATGATACATCTGCCACGGGCCTTTGCCCCGCTCGGTCCGCCCCGGCTCCAGCTGCAACCAGGCTGCGTAGGGCCGATAAAGCGGGTCGCCCACCGCCACCGTCATCCAGGAGACGACTCGCTGCGCCATCCAGGCGCTCTCGGCAAAAGTGAAGCCGTGCAGAAGCCGATCATTGAATATATCGAGGTGCGCGGTGAGCTGCAGATAGGGCTCGTAGACATTGCCTAACGATGCCGCGGCCCCTTTGCTCAGGAGCGGCGCCACCCAGTTGGCCGCGGGCGAACGGAGGGAATTGGCGCTGAAGGAATGGAGATGCACCGCCACCGCGCCGGGCCGGAAAGAAAAATCCGGATCTGTGAAAGGTCCGCTCGCGCCCTCCGCGTACCAACCGTAGTAGAGCGCACAATCGGTCATCGGATAACCGGCCGGGAAAAGTTCGGAGGCGCTGTCGTAGACGGTCGGGATGCCGGCCTGGCGCAAGTTCTTCACCACCGTCCGGAGCCATTCGTCGCCATCGGCCAGGCCGCCCGAAGTGTTGTTTGCGGCATCGACGTAGGCCCGGCCCCAGAGGCCGGTTTTCTCGGTCGCAACCGCGTCGGTGATCATCTGCCTGACGATGGCGGCGCTGGGCCCATCGAGCCGGGCGACGAGGAGGAGCGGCAGCTCGCGCAACTGGGTGACCGGGAGGTAGCTCTCGTAGTAGGGATTGTTCCCCGGGCCGGAGATCTGCCGGTTGAAATAGCCCAGCAGCGTCAGCTCCGAGTCGACCGAGGCATTATTCTGGCTCAGGACTTGATTGGCTTGCGGTTTGTCCCCGGGATACTCCGCGGTCGAGCGAATCTTGAGCGGCATGCCGCGGATGAGAGCCACGAAATGGATGCTGCATCGGCTCGCCACTGGTGCCCCGCCCGCGGCTTCGCTCAGGCTCCACCAATTGCGTTCCGCGAAAATTTTGCGCAGCGGATTGGCGATGGCTTCGTCATATTCCTGCCGGCTGATTTCTTCTTCGGTCGAACAATCCAGCCCGATCACCTGATCCGTGGGGATCTGCCGCGCCCGGGCGTAAAAGCGCGCCAGCTCGGCCGACTCGGGGGCGGCGCGGTTATAAACCACCACCGTGGCCTGGGCCAGCTCGGAAGCGGAGGCCGCGCCCGCTTCGCTCCTGCCTAACGAGAAGAGGAAGAGAGCGAGGAGGAGCCGTTTCATTTTCCCAGCTCGATCTTTAACCCGTCATAAGCCAGCCCGGCGCCGGGCGGGAGTTCACGCTCCGCGCTCTGCGCCAGCTCGTGGCAGATGTGGGTGAAAAGGGTCCGGCCCGGCCGCACCCGTTCCGCCACTTCCAGCGCCTGGGCGACGCTGAGGTGGGTCGGGTGCGGCGTCGGGCGCAGGGCGTCGATCACGAGCAACTGCACGCCCTCGATCTGGCGCGCGATCTCGTCAGGCACAGCGCTGCAATCGCTCAGGTAGGCGAGCAGTTTCACTCCCTCCCGGGCGAAGAGGTAACCGTAGGTCTCGGAGTTGCCGTGCGGCACCGGCAGGGGGGTAATCCGGGTTTGACCTAACGAAAACGGACCGCAGATAATGTGCGGCTCCGGTTTCAGATAACCGGGCCAGGGGTTGGTCGCCTTGAAGGCAAACTCGTAGACTCGTTCCAGATCGGCCATGGTCTCGGCCGAGGCATAAACCGGCATCCGCCCGCCCTTGGGCGCGGCAAACCGGCGCAGATCGTCGAAGCCCATGACATGATCGGTGTGCGCGTGGGTCATAATGACGGCGTCGACCTGCCAGATGTTTTCACGCAGGCATTGGGTGCGAAAATCGGTCCCGGTATCGACCACGTAGGAGCCCTCCGGCGTTTCCAGATAGATCGAAGCGCGGGTGCGATTATCGCGCGGATCGCTCGAGCGGCAGACCGCGCAATCGCACCGGATCATGGGCACGCCCTGGGAGGTGCCGGTGCCGAGGAAAGTGAGGCGCAAAGGCACGTGGTGGTTGAGAGTTGACCCCGAAAGCTTTCGGGGTTGAGAGTCGGAGTCCTTCAGAGGCTTCATCTCTCCACTCTCCACCCTCAACTCTCAACTTCTGTGTTGCTCAGTCTCTTGCGAATAAAAAACCTGGCCCTGGTCGAGGACCTGGAGTGGGAGTTGAGCGCCGGCTTCACTGCCATCACGGGCGAGACCGGCGCCGGCAAGTCGATCATCATCGGCGCGCTCAAGCTCTTGTTAGGGGAGCGGGCCGATAAATCGCTCATTCGCACCGGGGCTGAAGCCTGCACGGTCGAAGCCATTTTTTCCGGGGCCGATTCTGCCGAATTGAACGCGCGCATGGAAGAATCGGGGGTGGAAGCGGGGGAGGGCGAGCTGATCGTGAAACGCACCTTTTCGTTAGGCGGGAGCAGCCGGCATTTCGTTAATGGCTCGCCCACCACCCTGGCGGTCTTAAAGGCGATCGGCGATGGCCTGGTCGACCTGCACGGGCCGCACGATCACCAGTCGCTTCTCGCCCCGGAACGGCAGCTCGATCTGCTCGACGGCTTTGCCCATGCCGAGGCGGCGCGGCGGGGATACCAGGAAGCTTTCCGACACTGGCAGGCGCTGGTGGCGGAGGAGAAAACCCTGAGCAGCGCGGAAGCGGTGCGCGAACAGGAGCTCGACCTCCTCCGGCATCAGGTGCAGGAAATCAGTGCGGCCCGGCTCCAGCCTAACGAGGAGGAAGAAATGCACGCGCGCTATCGCCTGGCCAGCAACAGCAAACGGCTGATCGAGCTGGCCACCGGCATTTCGCGGCAGCTTTCGGAAGTGGATAATTCGGTTTTGCATCAGCTGGCCGAGACGCAGCGGCTCCTGCGCGAGCTGGAGAAAATCGATCCCGGCCTGGCCGAAAGCAGCGAGGCGCACGCCGCCGCGGTGATCGAGCTGACCGAGATCGCGCGCACGCTCGATCGTTATGCGGAGAAGCTTGATCTGGATCCGGAGCAATTGGAGCAACTCGAGCAACGGGTCACTTTGCTCGAGACGCTGAAGCGGAAATATGGCGGCTCGCTCGCGGAAGTGATTGCCTTTGGCGAACGGGCGGAGGAGCGGATGCGGAAGATCGAAGGGCGCGACGCTGAGCTGGAGCGACTCGGGAAAGAGATTGCCGAGGCGAAAAAAACGACTGATCGGCTGGCGGGAGCGTTGCGCAAAGCCCGCCAAACCTCGGCCCCAAAGCTATCGAAAAACATCCGCCAACAGCTGGCCGATCTTGGCTTTCGGCAATCGGAGTTTGAAGCCAGCATTTTGCCTAACGACGAGCCGCGGTTGAGCGGGACGGAATCGGTCGAGTTACTGTTTTCGCCCAACCCGGGCGAGCCGCTCAAGCCGTTGCGCACGGTGGCGTCGAGCGGAGAAATTTCGCGGGTCATGCTGGCGATCAAGTCTGCTCTGGCGTTGCAGGATGCGATTCCGCTGCTGGTTTTCGACGAGATCGACGCCAACGTCGGCGGCGAAATCGCCAATGCGGTCGGGGCCAAGATGCGGGCGCTGGCCGAGCGACATCAGGTGTTATGCATCACCCATCTGCCGCAGGTGGCGGCGGCGGCGGCGACGCATTTTGTCGTGACCAAGGAGGTGGCGCAGGGCCGCACTTTTTCCGAGCTGCATGAGGTGAAAGGGAAAGCGCGCCAGGAAGAGATCGCGCGCATGCTGGGCGGGAAAAGCGACTCCGCGCTGAAACACGCCGCGAGTCTGCTGAAGCGGTAGAAGCCTTGCTTTGCGGACGCGCGGGGAAAAGCCGCCAACAGGGAAAGCGTCCTCGAACGATCGGAGCCCACCGTTTCGCCAACCGAAGCGGCGAGCGCCGAAATCGCTTTTCCCCGACGCCGGAGCGCTGCTAGAGACTACACGTGCTGAATTACATCTGGCTCGCGCTCGTACTGCTCGCCGTCACCATCGGTGGCTGGACCGGGCACCTGAAGGAGGTCACGGAGGGTGCGTTTGATGGGGCCAAGACCGCGGTCACGATCGCGCTCGGCTTGATTGGGATCATGGCTCTCTGGCTCGGGGTGATGCGTTTGGCGGAGCGGGCCGGGCTGATCCAAAAGCTGGCCCGCAGCCTGCGCCCGATCATGACCCGGCTGTTTCCGGCCGTGCCTAACGATCACCCGGCGATGGGCTCGATGCTGATGAACATGGCGGCGAACATGCTCGGCCTGGGCAACGCCGCCACTCCGCTCGGGCTGCGGGCGATGCGCGACTTGGAATCGCTCAACCCGCACCCGGGCCGGGCGACGAATGCGATGTGCACCTTCCTCGCCCTCAATACCAGCTCGGTGCAGCTCATTCCGACCACGGCCATCGCCATTCTGGTCGCGGCCGGCTCGACCAACCCGACCGCCATCGTCGGCACCTCGCTCCTGGCCACGCTTTGCGCCGCGACGGTCGCGATCACGATGGTGAAGTTGCTCGAGAAGCTGCCCTTTTTCTCCCGCTTGCCTAACGAAACCACGTTGGCGGCGGCGCCGGCGGGGAAGGCGGAAGCTCCACCGGAAGATTTGGCGTCGTTAGGCGAACCGCCGCCGCGCCGGCTGCCGGGATGGGGGCGGGTCCTGATGATTTTGCTCGCGCTTTTCTTTCTCCTTCTCTTCGCACGGCAGGTTTTTCCAGAAGCGCTCGGCCTGCCCAGCGATCCCGCGGCTGCGGCCTCGAGTTATTTCGTTCGGGGGGTGAGCGCGCTCTCGATTCTGGCCATCCCGATGCTGCTTGCTTTCTTTACTCTCTACGCCGCGCTCTGCGGGTTGAAGGTCTACGACGAGTTTGTCGAGGGCGCGAAGGAAGGTTTCGGTGTCATTCTCAAGATCATCCCTTTCCTCGTGACCATGCTGGTGGCGATCAACATGTTTAAGGGCGCCGGCGGGATCGATCTCCTGGCCCGCGCGCTTTCGCCCGTTTTGACGCCGCTTCATTTTCCGACCGATCTCCTCCCGATCGCACTCATGCGGCCGCTGAGCGGAGGCGCGACCCTGGCCCTTTTTACCGATGTGGTCCATCGGCTGGGGCCGGAAAATATCGTCAGCCTGATGGCAGCCACGATCTACGGCAGCACCGAGACCACCTTTTACGTCGCGGCGGTTTATTTCGGGTCTGTCGGGATCAAACAGACCCGCCACGCCATCCCGGCTGGGCTCCTGGCCGACTTGGCGGGTGTAATTGCTTCCGTCATTATCTGCCGAGCTGTGTTATAGACTCCGCTCCTGATGCCGCCGGAGCCAAAAAATCTTCCCAAAAGCCGCCACCATGCGGAGGATCGGGATTTCACCTAGAAGAGGAAAGATTTCCCTCGCCATGCAGTTGTTACATTCTCTATCGTCCGCTTTTCCGACATGATTCAACGAGACTATCTGATAATCGGGGGCGGCATCGGCGGCGCGAGTGTGTGCGAGGGGATCCGGCAATACGACAAAAAGGGCAGTGTGACCCTGGTCGGGGGCGAGACTTTTCACCCTTACCAACGTTGGATGCTCTCGAAGCAATTCCTGCGCGATAAGACCCCGCCGCTGAAGAAGCTGCCGCATGTCGACGAAAAATGGTATCAGGCGCACAAGATCGAGGCTCGCCTGGGCACGGTCGTGACTCAGTTCAATATCGATCGCCGGCTCGCCGTGCTCGGAAATGGCGAGACGATTGAATTTAAGAAAGCCTGCCTGGCCATGGGCAGCCGGCCGGTCCGCCCGCACGTCGCCGGCATCGGGCTGGGGAATGTGATTTATCTGCGCACCATCCGCGACGCGCTGGCCCTGCGCGAGATGTCGCTTTCGGAGAAAATGATCGTGGTGGTGGGTGGGGGATTGCTCGCCTGCGAAGTCGCGGCCAGCCTGCGCCAGAGCAAGCTCAAAGTCGCGATCATGCACCGGCACCGTTGTGTCCTGAATCGCTATCTCGATCCCGAGACGGCGGCGTGGGTGACGGAGCAATTTGGGAAACACGGGGTGACCATGCTCCTGGGCTCGAGCCTGAATGGCTTTGAAGGCAAGACCGTCCTGCGCAACATCCAGACCAAGAGTGGCGAACGCGTCGCCGCCGGTGTCGCGGTGGTGGCCTGCGGCTCGGAGCCGAATCTCGAGATCGTGCGCAACACCCCGCTCTCCGGCCCGCACGGTTCGCCGGTAAATGATTATCTCGAGACGGAAGAGAAAGGCATCTACGCGGTCGGCGACCTGGCTTTTTACCCTGATCGCCTGATGGGCGGGATGCGGCGCCAGACTCATTGGGAAAACGCGCGCGAGCAGGGCTTGATTGTGGGCGCCAATATCACCGGCAAGAAGCGCCAGCGTTACGAGCAGATCCCGTATTTCTGGACGGAGATGTTCGACATTCGGCTCGATTTTGTGGGCGACTTTAATCAGCCGGCCGGCCGGGTGGAGCTGACTGGTTCCTACGCCAAAGGCCGCTTCATCCTGCGCTATTACCAAGGCGAAAAACTGCGCGGCATCGTCCTTTCCCATCACAGCGCGAGCGATGTGGCTTCGGCCAGGACGGAGCTGCGACAAGCCCTCGGGAAATAAGGGTTCCGGGAGTGCCGCTGCCGACGTTTCAGTCTGCAAAAGTCGACCGGTTTAGAAATTGCGGCCGGAGATTTCCAGCGCCGGGTTACTCACTTTCACCAGCTTCCAGTCCCACGGCCGCCAGCTCTCCCGCCGCCAATGCAGAGCGAAGGGCTCGCGCAAGCCGTTGACCCGCGAGACGATCTTGGGGCCATACTCCGAGCCTGCTCCCGCGAGCTGGATGCGGCCGCTCCACCACCCAGCCGGCGCGTCCGCGCTCACCTGCGGATTGGTCGCGGTGATCGTGAGGTAAGAAAAAGAGCGCAGGACGAGGCGAAGCCGGCTCAGGACGGCTGACCGATCGTGGCCCCAGTCGTCGCGATAGGCAGCACTGATGAAATCGCCCGCGCCCGACCAGTTCCGGTGTTCGATCTTCTGCAGGAAATGGTCGTTATGCAGCCGCACCTGCTTCTCGGCCTGCCAGAGCTGGGCCAGCCAAAGAGCCCAGAGCCCGGCCAGGATGGCGCCGGCGTAGAAGCTATTCTTGAACGTCGACGACACAGGTCAGGGCGATTGTCGGCCCGAGCAGGCGACGACGATGAAATTTTTTTGCTGAGCTGGGCATGAAAAGTGCACTTCCGATCGCCTCTGATCATGCTCTCGATTGGCGCCTTTATCATCATCTTTTGCGGTCTGCTTGGCTCCATCTGCTGGGCCTGCCATAACGAACGCAACCAAACCTAACGAATCATGCGCTTAATGCTGGACCAAGAAGATCTGCACTGGCTGGCCGCCAATGCCTCCGAGTTGAACCTCCTTTTGCAGGAAGTCTCGCGCTCTTCCGGGCAGGCGCGCCAGCACAAGGAAGATAAATATCTCGACCTGCTCGATGAAGAAGTGGCGCGGGCCGCCCGCTCCGCCCAGGCCATCTTCGAGCGCGTGACCGAGAATGGCCTAACGAGTGGAGTCACAGGCTTCGCTCCCGCCCTGCCGGCGCCGCGGCCGTCCGCCGCGCCGCCCGAGGAAACGAAAATACCCGTCGGCGAAGTCACGCTGGAAAGCGAGGGAGCGAGCGCGCCGGTTATTCGCAATCCGCAAGGCGAGCGCGAGCTGATCCTGCTGGTGGACGACGACCTCGAGGTGCTGGAGCGGACGGGGGAGATTCTCGATTTCGAAGATTATCGCGTCATCCCGGTCAAGGACGGGCTCGAAGCCCTGCGCATCTATCGCCAGATGGGAAAAGAGATCGACCTCATCCTGCTCGATTATTTTCTGCCGGTGATGGATGGCGACGCGGTTTTCGACGAACTGCAGGCGATCAATCCCGAGGTGCGGGTGGTCTTGAGCAGCGGGTTTGGAGAGCAGGCCAAAGTCGCTGGCATGCTGGCACACGGTCTCCGCGGTTTCATCCCAAAGCCCTACACGCACGAGAAGCTGGTCGAGCAGATCCGCTCGATCCTCGATGCCTAACGGATGCTGGGAACGCCCTCGTGACCAGCTGGCGCGCTCAACGAATTCGTGAAACGCCGGCGGCTGGAACGCGCTGTCACCTTGTTGTGGCAAAGGATTGGACTGGTCGGACGCGACTTTCTCTTATGGACGTAGCTCTCGCTTGCGGATTCGCTTCCTCGTCTGATTTCTCGCGTTGTTTCAAGCAGCGCTTCGGCGTCGCTGCCAGCAGGTTCGACGTCGCCGCCTTTCGCGCAAAACGGACGGAAAGCTTGGCAACGTGTCGTCGCCGATTCGACAAAGCGTCATTTTCTCAAGCCACTCCAGCCGGGAAAGAATCCGGATGGCTTTGAAGTGCGCCTTCGCATCTGCCTCCACGCAGTGTGCTTATGTCCGGGTGAACGAACCGCTTCGCAAGGGCGCATCTATCAGCACTGCGGCGCGTCTTATGGAGTGGGCGGAGCGCTGCGGTCGTGGCGGAGGACAATGGCTATGCTGCATGTGGGACAGGGCTGACATCACCGCTCATCAGAAATGGGACTATGACGTTGGCCTCGTCGTCCCAGCAACACTTCGCGAGGAGAAGTCAGCCGGATAGGCTTCCCCGCGATGGATGTTGCCGAGATCGAAATCCGCGGAGGAATCGGGCTCGAGGTTCCTGCGCTAGACTGGCTCTTCGGCGCGTGGCTTCCGTCCAGTGGATTCGCGCTGAATGATCAGCCAACGTTTGAATCTTGGATTGGCCGGCGCACGGTCCCAAACAATTCGAATATGTAAACCAGCTACCGATCGTTCGGGCCTAAGCTGATACTCGTCTCCCTCGCGAGTCACATCCATCGCACCAGCACGCGACCGCCTGGCGGATTGTATCGCCTGCTCCAACTCTCCTCGCTGCAGAGCCACCCACCTGATTGGCACCACTGGTGGCACAGCACCGCTTTAGCCAAAACCAAAATCAACGCCGGTTGGCCTACTTCCGCTCCACCCGTCCGATTGGCAATTGACCAACACTACCTCATGTCAGCCTGCTGCGATCGGTTCCGGGTTGCGAAGCAGAAGCGCACCGGTGCGCTCCTGCACGTAATCGAAATCGATGCCGGGGCTCAGTTCGACAAGCCGAAATCCCTCCGGCGTGACTTCGATCACGGCGAGATCGGTGTAGATGCGGTTCACGACGGCCAGTCCGGTCAGCGGAAAGGTGCACTTTTGCACGAGTTTGGCCTCGCCTTCCCTGGTGCAATGCTGCGTTATGACGAAGATCGATTTTACTCCCGCGACCAGGTCCATGGCACCGCCGACGGCGGGGATGGCCTCGGGCTCGCCCGTGGACCAGTTGGCCAGATCGCCGTTCTGCGCGACCTGGAGCGCGCCGAGCACGCAAAGATCCAGGTGGCCGCCGCGGATCATGGCGAAGCTGTCGGCGTGATGAAAGTAGGCGGCGCCCGGCAGGGCCGTCACGCGCTGCTTGCCCGCATTGACCAGCTCGGGATCGCCTTCGCCGGGCCTGGGCGCGGGGCCCATGCCGAGCAGGCCATTTTCCGTGTGGTAGATGAACGAGCGGCCCTCCGGCACGAACCTGGTGACCAGCTCTGGAATGCCAATGCCCAGATTCACATAGGAGCCGTCGGGAATATCCTGCGCCAGACGCTGCGCCATCTCCTCGCGCGTTCGCCCGATCACCGGCGGCTTCGTCATGGGTCGCTGAGCACTTTCATGATTGAAGCGTGCCGCAAACGGCGATGTTGTTCAAGGCCGACTGCCTCGCGCGCTGGCGAGCAATAGCTGCATCTCCGCGATTCAGCACATCACACCCGCCGAGATGTGCGCGTGGAAACCACCAGACGAGAAAACTCCGCGCAACCGCCGACGCGACGCGGAGGAAAAGTGGTATGCGCTCGATTGCCGCGTCGTCGCGGTGAGGCTGGAAGACGAACCATGTGCTAGCGAAAGAACTCCGCTGTCACATCGCGCGCACCATGGAGTAAGCGCACAATCTCTACTCCATCGCTCATCGGGCGATAGAATACGAGATAGTTCCCTAACGGGATGAACCGCAGATTTGGCGCCAGTTCTTCGACCTTCCGGCCGAGCTCCGGCTGAGCGGCGATCGTCTGAAACAAGGAATCGAACCGGTCTAATAAGCGATTCGCCGCCGCCGGATTATCCGCCGAGAGATACGACCAAATCCACCGCGTCGGACTTAGCCGCCGGAACGAAGAATTCGCGACACCGGATTCAATCAGCGCGGCCGGCGCCCAGTCGCGTTTCCCCTTCGCGCCTGATCTCCTCAGCGCTCCACTCGGCGCCTTCGCCCCGGTCGAGTTGCGCGATTCCCGCCGCGATCTTCTCCCGCAGCTCCCCGAGGCGCGCCTGTCGTAACTCTTCCCGCGCACGCAGCTCGGAGAGAGCATCGGCCACTGCCTCGCTCTCGCTCACGTAACGGCCTTCTTCCATCGCGCGTTTGATGAAATGGCGATCCTCATCTCGCAAAGTAATCGTAACGGTGCCCACAGCGTCCAGTTTACGAGAGCGCCCTCGCGCCAGCAAGCAAGACAACCATTTCTTCCTTCTGCCTTGTTGCAGCCGCATCGGAGATTCATCCCGTGATCTGGTTGTCGCGCAATCAGCTCGGGCCTAAAGTAACAATGATGAAGACGCTCGATCCCAAAGCAGAATATCTGGTCAAGAACGGCAAACCAACGGCCGTCATCTTGCCGATCGCCGAGTATGAAGAGCTGCTGGAGGATTTGCACGATCTCGCAGTCATTGCGCGCCGCAAGGACGAGCCACTTATCCCGCTCGCTGAAGTGAAACGCCGTCTGAAGCGCAATGGCCGAGTACGCCGTTAGTCTTCGCCGCTCGGCTGACAAGGACCTTCGTCGGCTCGGTGCTGGGACTGAACGGCGCGTGTTGCGCGCAATCGATCGACTGGCGATGCAGCCGCGGCCCGACGGCTGCCGCAAACTGGTGGGAAGCGAAGACGCCTGTCGCATTCGGATCGGCGATTACCGCGTGATCTACACCGTAGACGACGAAGACCGCGAGGTCGTCATTGAAAGTATCCGCCACCGCCGCGAAGCATACCGCTAGGCGGTTCTGCTTACGCCGTTTTCAGCTCTCAGCGTTTCAGATTTCAGCTTTTTCGTTTTGGGAGATTCATCCCGTGATGTGGTTGTCGCTCGACGAGCCGAGCGCGCCTGCTTTCACGAGCGCTTTCCGGAACGCTCTAGTGTGGAACGGTTTGTAGCCCGTGAGATGCCGAGATTCTAGAGCTGACCCTGCTCTTTTCCTCCCCTGCTCTTTTCCTCCATCAAAGCACCACGTCTTTCGTGGTTTCTGCCGCCAAGTTCCACACCGAGCGCAAGAAGCTGAAGTCGCGTAGCTCTTTCGGAAAGACGCGCACCGGAGAACGGACGCCAAGCAGCACCCGCTCGAACTTCGGCGGGACTCGATGCCGCGAGACCACGACGAAAAACACGAACCCGGAAAAGACGTACCGGTAGATTCGGTGCCCCCCGGCCATCCTCGCCGGTGTGGGCTCGATCATGAAATCGCGGAAATGCTCGCGCTCGAAAAGAAGCGGGAAGATGATCACGCCGTAATCCGTCGCCTCACCCGGATCAGACGATAGAATACGATCACGCACCGCGAGTTCGTGAGGACCGAGGTCGACATGGCGAAACATGTGCAAACTCGACACGCTACTTCGCCACAGAATGGACAGTACAAACAGCTTCAGCTTCGCGGCATTGAGATTCGGCAGATCTACTGGCGAGTCTGTAGGATTGCCGAGAGGCAGCGGATCGGTGAATAAGCGGCGCGCGTGCCGCTCAAACCCGTTGATGTGTGATTCGCAGGCTGCGCAGAGCAGTCGCTCACTATGACCTTTTTGGCCGCGGTGCGCACTGCCGCGTTTAACGTCATGCACCTCAATAAATCGATGATCATGATCGTACATTCCGGTGTAACAGAACTCCGGGATGATGTGCGACCGACAGAGCGGTGCCTCCGATTCGCAGAGTCGGCAGTGGCGCCTATCGATTCTCAATTTGTACAGACCTTTTGCGCTTGTATTACTGAGAGACAATTAGGGCTTCCGTAACGCTAGGGTTCTTTCCGCCGACACAAAATCTCGTGCCGCGGCCGCCGCGATCGCGCCCGTCTTCCTGAGTTCGTGCAGGAGCGATTCACACGCAGCTCTTTCCTCTTCTGTCTTTACGCCGCTATTCACGACCAGGACGCCGCGCCCCGGGAAAGCCGCCCATCGTCTCAGAACGTCACGCATGTCGTCGTAACTGTATTCGCTTGCGGGGTCGACGTGGATTCCGGGAATCGCCAGATGGAACTCGATGGCTTTGAAAGCGGTTTCATACGTAGGAGACGCTAACATTGCCAGTCGGCTCGCTGCCCAGACGAAGGGCTCCGTTGAAGGATCGGCGTCTTCCGGGATTGTTCTCTCGCCCTGCCCGGTGAAATGCCTGACCTGCGGTGGCGACGGCAGGGAACGCTGCTGGAGAGCGAGAAGCATCGCGGCGCTCATAACCAAGTCCGACAAGGTCGTAGCCAATAAGGAGATTGCCCATCTCTCCTCTTGCGGCAGGGATTGACGGCCTAATCTGCATAGCATCTGGACGACGGGGAAGTAGGCGTCAGATACAGAGTCTTTAGATACATCGAAATCGGGGAACTTTTTATTGCCCAGCATCGCAGTTTCCCGCGTTACCATCAGAGCCGCCAATGTTGCGCTGAAATCCGACGCCATGAACAGGCGCAGCGTGCTCGCGGCAGCCGTAACAAGGTCCGCGGATGGCAATTTCGGCTGAAGTTGGGGCCGTCCTCCCCGTCTTCCAGCCAGGCGCAAAATGGCGACGTATGCCTCTTTGGCAGCCTTGAAGTCGCCATATTGCGTAACAGCTATCGTAGCGAGATGACGTAAGAATACGCCGTTCGGCACTGCTCCCTGGCTAAACTTTGCAAACTCCCGATCAGTGCAATCGAGAACCTGTCCCAGTAGCTTTCCTGATGAAGCGATCTCGGGCTGAACTGAACCCTCCGCATCTCGACGTCGCGGAAAAACAATATCTACATCTTCTTGGGAGACGATCTGAAGTAGCCGTTTTCGATACTCTTTGACCTCATCGATTGTGAAGTTCTTGCCTTGGCTCGAACGCGAATCGTATTGGTCGTGGTGGTCGAAACACAGAAATGCGAGGTTGTCGACGGCGCAATTAGCCGGGTTTCTGTCGAGGTGCGCGACCTGTCCGTTTCGGCGTGCAGAATTCCCGTCGATGAATACGCACAGGCAGCAACGACGTCTCGATTCGACGAGGACCTGCGCTTCGACGCCTCGTGGCGTTTTTATTCGTCACCCATGTGAGGAATGTCGCAGACCATGCGCCGTAAGCCACACTCTGCTGCCGGGCAACGGCAACGGGTCGGGCGTGCATATGTGCAGGAATATCATTGACGCTGACTTGAATCAGCGCTTTGAACTCGCTTCGTTCCACGGAGACTGCGCGTGGCTCTCTGGACCTGTAGGAAGCTACGGAATCTGCGGCTCTGAGTTCCCTAAAAGGAAAAAGAAGGAGGATGGACAGACCAGCGCTTGGCTATCGGCGCGACTCGTCGGCGTCGAGTACGCATCGCGGCGACTTCGTCATGGGTAGGACGCTCCTGCGGCGACGAGTTCCGATTCGTGGGCCGGGTGGGCGATGGCTACGACGCGATCCACGAAGATGCCGGGCGTGACGATCGACTCGGGGTCCAGTTGGCCCGGCTCGACGACCTCGGCGACTTGGACGATCGTGACCTTCGCCGCCATCGCCATCGGCGGGCTGAAGTTTCGCGCCGTCTTGTTGTAAAGGATGTTGCCGTGGGTGTCGGCGACCCGCCCCTTGATGAGAGAAAAGTCCGCGCGCATGCCGTGCTCAAGCAGATACTTTCTGCCTCCGAATTCCCGGGTTTCCTTGCCTTCCGCCAGCGGCGTTCCCACCGCGGAGGGGGTGTAGAACGCCGGGATTCCAGCTCCGCCGGCGCGGATGCGCTCCGCGAGCGTTCCCTGCGGAACCAATTCCAATTTCGTGCGCCCGCTGCGGTAGAGCTCGGGGAAGACGGTCGAGTGGGCGGTGCGCGGAAACGAACAGATGACCTTGGAAACACGGCCCGCCTTGAGCAGCGCCGCAAGGCCGACCTCGCCGCTGCCGCAGTTGTTGCTGATCATCGTCAGATTCGTGGCGCCCTGGTCGATCAGCGCGTGGATGAGCTCGATGGGACTGCCCGCTTCCCCGAAACCACCGAACATGATGGTGGCGCCGTCGAAAATGTCCGAGACAGCCTCAGCCGCGCTCGCGACCCGCTTGTCGATCATTTTACCAGAGCGGCTTGAAGAGCGCCGATACTCGGCGTCTGTGCGGCAGTCGTGGCGCGAACCGGCGCCTGTCCAGGTTTCGCCACCCGCACGTAGTCATACAAACCGGCCTCGTCGAACAGAACGCGGTCCTCGTAGTCATCGAACCAGAGCGCCTCGGGGTTGCGACCAACGATGCAGACCTTGCCGCGGTCGGGAGCGCTGCCGGCGTTCCGAAGAATCTTGAAGATCAAGACGCCATTCTCGCTGCCCGCGAGTCCTGGTATCGCCTCGTTGGTGACCGCCGCAACTTCGGTCTTGCCCTTGTAATGTGTGATGGAAAGGCGCGCGTGGGCCTCGACGCCCGACAGGCCCTTCTGCGATTCGTTGAGAATGTTCCACGCGGACTCGATCGGGACGTTGAACGCCTTGTAAGCGACGATGTCGCGCCCGCAGAAGAAGTAGTGGTTCTCGCCGCCGGCGCGCTTGAATTCGCGCTGCAGAATGCGGAGGGCGTCCGCGTCATCATTGATCCCCGCCATGATCGGCGCCTGGTTCTGCACGGTGAGCCAGCCGCGCGAGGCCAGGCCCCGCATCGCCTCGCCCGTCGCGGGGACCCATTGCTTAAAGCCCTGCGCGTCCTCGAGGTAGTTTCCTTCCGCATCCTTGGCGAGGAACTCGTCTGGGTGCTCGAAGTGCAGCATCATGTGCAGGCCGACCTCCGGGTAGGTCTCGTGGAACCGATCGAGCATCGACAGGAAGGTGCGGTCGAAGCGCTGGGGGTAGAACGCCATATCCTTGGTGCCGATGCGAATCGACTCGACGCCGGCTTCGGCCAGAGCGCCGAGCCAGGCCGCGATCTTTGAATTGTTCAGCACCATCGCGTCGCCGCCCGACATGAGGATCTCGCGCAGCTTTTCGCGTCCGCTTTCGGGATGCACTCCGCCATTCGCCGCCACAGCCGCGTTGTGCGCCTTGATGTAAGGGATGATGTCGGGGATCATCGCGAGACCCTTCTTCGCGATGGTGCCGTCCTGTCGTTTGATCTGCTTACGGGCGATCAATTCTTCGCGGTAGCAAAATCGGCAATGGGCCGAGCAGGTCGAGATGACATACATGAGTCCCATCTCGTACTTGTGCAGCAGGCCTTCGACGGGGCTGTAGTCCATCTGGTTGCCGGGATCCTCCGAGCCCGCCAGATCCATCGTCTCGGCGGGGTCGGCTTTGACGATGCGCTGAATCGCGGCGCTGGTCCTGGCCAGTTCGTAGTAATGGCGCGTGATTTTTACGGGCATCCGGGCTTCAACATCACGATCGGTGCCCTTGAGCGCTTGCAGGCGCGCCACCTCGTCCTTGGAGTAGAAATTGAGCATGTCCGCCGGCGCCTTCTCATGAAAGAAGGGGGCAAGCCCACTGATGATTTCCCGCTCGTAGCGGCCTTCTTCGACGCCCTCGAGAAACTTCTGCTCGCGTGCGGTGGGGACGTGGCGTTTTGGCTCTGTCATTGTTTGGGTTCCATTCGAAGGATTAACGTCCATAAATTAGTTCCCCATTTCTACCCCAGAATCCCCATCCTATAAAGGCATTTCTGGGGACGATCGTGCGGGGCTATCGCGTCAGACTTCCGCGCTTTCATTTGCTTGAAGCGCGTCAGCGCTCGAACTCCGCGAGATAGCGGAGCACAAGGCGCCCGAAGGACGACACCGAAAGGATTTGTGAGCAGACATCGCGGCATGCCTATGCCGCGGCTCCCCTGGTGCGCCGCATGACAGGGCGGTCGTTTTGGCGTAGATAATGCGCACTCTATGAACGAACCTGTTTACATTCTCGGCGCCGGCCGAACCGACTTTAAGCGCAACCTCCGCAAAGAAGGCAAGACCATCCGCGACCTGATCAAGGAAGCGGGCCGCGCAGCGCTCGACGACGCGAAGATCGACGCTGGCGAGATCGAGGCCGCGGCCGTCGGAAACTTCAACGCCGGACAATTTACCAAGCAACTCCACCTCGGCGCGTTCATCCCCGAGATCGACGAGAAACTCCACGGCATTCCCACCATGCACACCGAAGCGGCCTGTGCTTCCGGCTCGCTCTCCGTCCTTCTCGGCGCGCAGTGGATCATGGGCGGATTTCACGACGCTGTGCTCGTCGTCGGTGCGGAACAGCAGAAGACGATGTCGTCCAAAGATGGCTCCGATGTGCTGGGCGCGGCGGCCGATTACGAGATCGAGCGGCCGGAATATGGCGACTTCATGTTCCCCAAACTCTTCGGCCGTATCGCCGAGATTTATATCGAGAAATACGGAGCCTCGCCCGACGACCTCGCCGCGGTGGCTTACAAAAATTACGCGCACGCCCGGCTCAACCCGATGGCGCAGATGCGCGACGCCAACCTGACGTATAACGACGCCTCGCAGGTCTCAGACAAGAATCCAAGCGTGGCTCCGCCGCTGCGGGTCTCCGATTGTTCGCAGATCACTGACGGCGCGGCTGCGATCGTGCTCGTTTCCGGCAAATACATGGACAAGCACGGTCTCGATAAATCGAAGTATCCGCACCTGCTCGGCTTCGGCAGCACGACCGATTATCTCGCACTGGAGAAAAAGGACGCGCCGACATTTTCCACTGCGCGCAAGGCGGCGGAGAAGGCTTTCGGGATGGCCAACCTGAAGCCGCGCGACATGCACGGGGTGGAAGTGCACGACTGTTTTTCCATCACGGAAATCGTCGCCTACGAAATCCTCGGCCTGGCGGAGTCGGGCAAAGGTTTCGAGCTGGCCAAGAGTGGTGCCACCGCGCTGCCGCAGGTGCGGGGCGAGCATGTCACGGGCAAATTCGATTTCGAGATTCCGGTCAACACCGGCGGCGGTTTGATCGGCGACGGGCATCCGGTCGGCGCGACTGGCGTGCGCCAGGTGGTGGACGCCTATCAGCAGTTGACCAATCAATCCGGCCAGCGCCAGATCAAGGACGCGAAGAAGTTCCTCACCTTCAACATGGGCGGCAGCCTAACGACTTCCGTAGCCATGATCTGGGGCACGGAATAATAAGTCGGCAGACCTCCGGTCGCCGCCCTCGGGGGAGGCGCGAGAGCAGGGGCGCATAGCTGTTGAGTTCGGGCGAGCAATGAGTTCGCCCGCGCTGGGCGGCGCGAAGCGACTAGAGGGGCGTGTAGATCGCTTCGCCGGTTTTGCCATCGAGCTGGGCGGTGCCCAGCTCATGCGGCGGGGTGCCGGTCTTGTAGGCCACCATGGTCATGTCCTGCTGCGGAAACTCTTGCGCCATTTCGGCCAGGACCTGTTTTAGCAGCGGCCCGACCTGTTCCGGCGCAACGTGCTCGTAAAGCACGACCCCGAGCTGGTTGCGATCGTTCACCATCGTGCGGGCGATCGCGTTGCTGAAGGCGTCGCCCTGCCGGATACGATTGAGATAGGTCCAGCGTTTTTGGATGGCGGACGGGACCTGAGCGGCGCGCTCCCTTTCTCGTTGTTGCGCGGAAGGGGTGGGCGGCGCCGCCGTCACCACCGGCTCCGGTTTTCCACAGGCGGCGAGAAACGTTAGGCTGGTGAGGAGGAGAAAACTGACCGTTTTAGGATTCACCCTTCCAAAGCTATAAAGTTTTTCCTGTTTCGCGACCCCGATCGCGCTTACAGCTTTCTGCCATGAGCGCAGCTGATTCCGAGGCCACGATGGCCGTTTTTCTCGACCTGGAAAATATCGCGCTCGGTGCGCACGACGCCCAGTTTCCCGCCTTCGACGTGCGCAAGGTGCTGGAGCGGCTCCTGCTCAAGGGGCACATCGTGGTCAAGAAAGCGTATTGCGATTTCGAGCGTTACAAGGCCTTCAAGCGCGGCCTGCATGAGGCCGCCTTTGAGATGATCGAGATCCCGCACGTGCGCCAATCGGGCAAGAATTCGGCCGACATCCGGATGGTGGTCGATGCCCTCGACCTTTGTTACACCAAGAGCCATGTCGATACCTTTGCCATCATCAGCGGCGACTCCGATTTTTCCCCGCTGGTGAGCAAGCTGCGCGAGAACGACAAAACCGTCATCGGGGTCGGGGTGAAGAAGTCGACTTCCGATCTCTTCATTACCAACTGCGACGAATTCATCTACTACGACGACCTGGTGAGGACGGAACCGTCCCGGCGCCGTTCCTCGGCCAGCGCTTCGAAACGGCCGGCCAAGGCCGAGGCGCCGGAGAAGAATCAGGGGCCGCCGATTGATGAAGCGCTCGATTTATTGAGCAACACGCTCGACGCCCTCCGAGCGGAGCGGGGCGAGGATTACCCGGTGCACGGCTCACGGGTAAAGCAGGCGATCAAGCGGCAGCATCCCGGCTTCAACGAGCGGGCCTACGGCTTCCGCACCTTCAGCGATCTCCTGCTCGAGGCGCAAAAGCGCTCCCTCCTGAAACTGGAGAGCGACAAGAACGCCGGCGGCTATTTCCTGCACCCGTCCGATTAACGGGAGACCGCCGCGGGCCGGCGTTAGTGGAGATTGTAGAACTCGACCAGGGCGATGCCAGTGCCGCCCTCTTTGCCGCTTACGATCGCGGTATAGCTGCCCGGACCGAGAAGAAGCTCCAGCACGGACTCGCGGGGGTCGCCGGGAGCGAGGCCGTTCTCTTCGATCTCCGGACTCGGGGGCATTTCCCAGTCGTTGTTCGATTGGATTACCGCGCCATTCTCGTTGTAGGCGGTGAGGACCGGGTCGGGCAGGGTTCCGGTGAGGCCGAGTTTTTCCAAAGAAGGACCAAGCGCACGAATGACTATCGAGACCGGGCCAGCGCCATCGTTAGGCCCGAGAATGGTGCCGCCGATCAAAACGCCGTCGCCCTGGTCGACAAAGCCACGCGTGCTGATATTCGCCAGAGAAGAGTCAACACGCTGATCGAGGTCGTAGATTTCGACTAATCCGATGCGGCTGGCGCTCCCTTTCCCACGTAGAACTGCGGTGTAGGAATCGGGAGCCAGCGTCTGCAGGATGGCCGACTCCCGATCATCCGTCGGAGCGATCCCGGTGGCTTTGATCGCGCTCGACTGGGTGTCTTTCCAGTCATCATTGGTCTCGATTATCTTCCCGTCGGCGCCGTGCAATTCCAAAACCGGATCCAGGAGCGCGCCGCTCAGTCCGAGATCGAGCAACGACGGTCCGATGCCGCGTATCAAGACCTGCTTGGGCGCTGTGCCGGAAATGATGAAACCGCCGATCAGAACCCCGTCCCCGGTCTGGACCTGCAGGCGGGTGGAGATGTTTAGAAGCTGAAGCGGCGGCGGCGGCGCGACCAGCAACGTGCCCGTGCCGGTGAACTCTGGGCGCTCGTTTGCGGCGCCGCTGCCGATCGGTCCGTAAAGCCCATCGTCCTGGGCAATGCCGTTGATCGTTAGGCCGACGACACTTTCCGGCGGCCCGGTAAAGTCGAGCACGACCAGCGCACCGTCGACCAGGTGAAGTTGAGCGGTGTCGGCGATGTTGTTGTTCTGCGCTCCCCCTTTCAGGCTCAAAATTGCGCCGGCACGGACGAACGCATCTCCGGTTCCGAGGACGTTATCCTGAGCAGCGACCAGGGTGCCCTGGACGACGGTTTTCGGCCCGATGAAGAAGTCGCTCACTCCCGCCAGGGTCAAAGTTCCGCTGCCGACTTTCTGGAAAGCGCCGTCGCCGGCAAACGTGCCGGAAAAGGTCGTGCTCAGGTTGTTGCTCCCGACGATGAGAGTGGTGCTTCCGATGAGGGTCTGGCCGTCTCCTTCCAGCGAGCCGATCGCCACGGAGGGAAAGGAAAATTCGATATCAAGGCTGCCGTTTCCGAAGATCTGGCACCGGGCCGTGCTGCTGATCGCGGAACCCTGGAAATAGATCGAGCCGCCATCGCCTCCGTTGCTGCCGCCATTGGCAATGAGGAGGGATTCCGCCGGGGTCGAGCTGTCGTAGAATTGCGTCTTGCCCGCGTGTGCGCCGGCTACGGTTGCGCCATTATTGATGAATGTGCCGCGCTCGGCGCTGGAAGATAAGATCAGCTGGGTCACGCCTCCGGCGGCATCGGCGACCGTCCCGGGTTGGTTGATGAATGTTCCGTCACCGGCCAGCGCGCCGTTGAAGAAGGTGGCCCCGCCAGGGGAGTTGGTGAAGTGGCTCCCTTCGTTAGTGAAGGTGCCCTCCGCGGCCGTCGAACCCTCGGAAAACTGCACGTAGCCGTAGCCTCCTCCGAGATTGAACCCGTCGCTCACCGGACAGCTCTTGGTCAGATAAGAACTTTGACCAGCGGATGCGTTTCCCTGGAAAGAGACGCCACCGCCCTGCCCACCGGATTTAAGACCTGCATTGACGGTGAACAAGTTGCCGGCACCTGCGCTGGCGCCGTTGGTAAACAGGATCTCGTTGCCGGTCTCCAGAGCCCCGACAACGAAGCTTTGTTCTATTCCCGAGTTGTTTTGAATCCCCGTGCCGCTGAGGGTGAGATCATTCGTCGACAGGATGTCGTTGATGGTGAAGGCAGCGGCGCCGGGCTGGAAAACGATCGCGGCCACTTCCGTGCTTTGCGTTAGCATCACGGAAGTCTGCAGGCTGCTGGCAAAGGTCGCGATGTCGACGGGGCCATTGGGCACGGTGGCAGGCGACCAGTTGCCCGCCGCGTTCCAATTATCCGACGCGGGTGAGCCAGACCAGGTGGCGTTTCCCGCTCGGGCAGCTGGCGCGAAGAGCAGCGCCGCGACCGCCGTGATCGAGCTGGCGCAGCGGGAGAATTTCGCGTGGGAGGGATACGGAGTGGGAGAGTGTTGGCGGGAACGTCTATGCATAATCTGGATTTGAATTAACTCCCGGAGATTCTGGACGAAGTCTGCAGCAATTAGAAGACATTACGGTTCCTGGCCGTGGAAAAAATTCCGAGGCCGCAGAATATCGGGTCGTCTGTGAGCTCGGCCGGCTGCCGCCGCGAGTTGCAAAAGCGAGCGGGAACCGGAAGGGTGACCGACAGATGAACCCCGCAATCGAAGAGGCTGTCACGTCCGGGAAATTGCTCGAAAGCAGCGCCGAAAACATTCGGCGCACGCTCGCAGAAAAATCGTCGCCAATCGCGGCGCAATCGATCGAGGAATTGGTCGCCGCCGGAGAGTGGAGCGAGCTGAACGATCGCTTCTACAAGTCGCTTGCCTTCGGCACCGGCGGCATCCGCGGCCGCACCATCGGTAAGATCGTGACCAAGGCCGAGCGGGCCACGCCTAACGATCTCGGGCGACCCGAGTTTCCCTGCGTCGGGAGCAACGCAATGAACTTCGCCAGCGTCGGCCGCGCCACCCAGGGGCTGGCCGACTATCTGCGCGAATGGTTCGCCCGCGAGAAACTGACCGGCCGCCCCAAGATTGTAATCGCTCACGACACCCGTTTCTTTTCCTCCGATTTCACCCGGCTGGCGGCCGAGATCGCGGCCCGGAACGGCTGCGACGCCTGCATTTTCGACGGGCCACGTTCGACCCCGGAGCTTTCCTTCGCCGTCCGCTACCTGCGGGCCAGCGCCGGAGTGGTGGTGACGGCGAGCCACAATCCGTCGCACGACAACGGCTACAAAGTTTACTTCAAGGACGGCGCCCAAGTGGTCGAGCCACACGCCAGCGGGATCATCGCGAAGGTGAACGCAGCCAGCGCGCCTCCGCCTAACGAGAAGCCGGGCGAAGTGATCACGCTCGGCCCCGAGATCGACCAGGCCTACATGGCCCGGCTCGAGACGCTGGTCCTCGATCCGGAGCTGGTCCGCTCGCAGAATGCACTCCGCATCGTCTTCACGCCGATTCACGGCACGGGCGGAGTCATCATCAAGCCGATGCTGAAACGGCTCGGTTTTTCCTTCGCAGTGGTGGAGGAGCAGGATCACTTCGACGGCCGTTTTCCGACCGTGCAGTCGCCCAATCCTGAAAATGCCGAAGCCCTCAAGCTGGCGATGGAGCTGGCAAAGAAAGAAAATGCCGATCTCGTCATCGCGACGGATCCCGATTGCGACCGGATGGGCGTGGCGGTGACAAGCGCGAGCGGCGAAATGAAGCTGCTGACCGGCAACCAGATCGGCTCGCTCATCGCCTATTACCGGGCCAAAACTCTCTTTGACCAAGGCGTGCTGAACGAAAAAAACGCCGGCCGCGGCGTGATCATCAAGACCTTTGTCACGACCGATCTGCAGAAGGCGATCGCGGAGAAATTCGGCCTGCGCTGCGTCGAAACGCTGACCGGTTTCAAATACATCGGGGCCAAATTGCTTAAGTACGAGAAGGCGGTGCCGGTGCCGGCAGGGAAAGATTATCGCGATCTCTCCGAGGACGAAACGCGCCGGCTGCGCCTGGAGCATTCCTCCCTGTATATCTTTGGCGGCGAAGAGAGCTACGGCTACAGCGGAGCCGATTTCGTCCGGGACAAGGATGCCAACGGCGCCGCGATCATGTTCTGCGAAGTGGCCGCCTACGCCAAATCGCAGGGCCTGACAATCGACGCGCTGCTCGACCAGGTTTACGCCGAACTCGGTTATTACTCGGAGAAAAACGCTGCTCTCACTTTCGAGGGCGCGGAAGGCGCGGCCAAGATTCAGCGCCTCCTTGCCACCTACGTGAGCGATCCGCCTCACGAAATGCTGGGGAGCAAAGTGACCGCGGTGCGGAATTTCGAAAAAGAGACGATCAAGGATGTGGAAGGGGACAAAATTCCGAACGAGAAGATGCTCATCTTCGAACTGGCCGATCATACCCGGGTCGCGGTGCGCGGCTCCGGGACCGAGCCAAAAATCAAGTTTTACCTCTTCGCCCAGCGCCGCCCGGAAGGCACTCAGTTTTCGGCCGCAGAGCTGGCCGCGATCAAACCGGAAGTAAGCGCGCAACTCGAGGCACTCTGGAGCTGGCTGCAGGAGGACGCCGAGCGGCGGGTCGCGGCCTAACGATCGCTGGACACCGCGCGGCGGCCGTCGAATAATAGTTTCCCATGAGCGAGATCAGTCTCAACGGCGGAGAGATCACCATTCTGAAAACCATCGGCCTGAGCGGTACCTCCATGCCCGGCTCGCAACTGGCCGATCGGATGGAGGAGATGGAGAGCGCCGAATTTCTCGATGCGCTCGCCGGGCTCATGACGATGGATTACGTCGTCTCGAACAAGGTCAACATCCGTACCATGGAAGCGGTCAAAGGCGCTTCTTTCCGGGTCAATCCCGCCTTTTCCCGGCCACTCAAGGACGCAGTTTATCCCTCGCGCCAGCCCAAACAGGAAAAGGGCCGAAGGAAGCGGCGCGGTTGATCCGGCGGCGGAAGTCGTAACATCCCGGAGATGAAAAGCTGGCTCAAGTTTTGGCCGTGGCTCGCTGCACTCTTAACCGGCGTGCTGACCGTGCTTTGCTTTGCGCCGTTTGGGCAGACCTGGCTTTGCTGGTTGGCGCTCACTCCGTTGCTGGCGGCGGTCTGGTTTTCCGGCGCGGAATCAAAGCGCCGCTGGCTGCGCGATTTGTTTCTCGGTTATCTGGCCGGGACGGTTTTTTTCTGGGGCGTTTTTTCCTGGCTGCACACCGTGACCGTTCCGGGATTGGTCATCGTCGGGCTTTACATGGGCGTTTATTTCGCCATCTGGAGTTGGTTTGCCGGGCTCCTGCGACCGCGCGCGCCGCGTCCCGCTCCGGTGCGGTCGAAGCATGCCTGGCCGCCGCCGCAGGATGACGATCTGCCGCTGGAAGCGCGTTCGCTTTGGCTCAGCTCGGTCCACAATCTCTGGCTCGCGCTCGCCCTCGCCTCGGCCTGGACCGGGCTGGAGTGGGTGCGCGGCTGGATGTTCAGCGGCTGGGGCTGGAACGGTCTCGGCGTCGCCTTGCACAACATCCTGCCGCTTATTCAGATGGCCGAGATCACGGGCGTGGCCGGGCTCTCTTTCCTGGTCGCATTTGCCAACGTGATCGCGATCGCGACGGTGCGCCGGTTCATGCTCGAGGCCAAAGTGCGCGCCCGACGTCCGCATTACGATTTCACCCTCACGATGGCGCTGATCGTCGGTCTCTGCGGTTACGGCATCCGGCTTTTGCAGACCAAGCCGCCGACAGAGTCTCTCCGGGTCGCGGCGGTGCAGGCGAATGTTCCGCGCGAGGAAAAATTCAGCGCGCAATATCAGCAGAAGACTTTCGACCAATTCGAGCGCTTGACTCGTCTCGCCCTCGCTGCCCAGCCGCCGGTGCAATTGGTCATCTGGCCGGAGAGCTCGATGCCGGCGCCGGTCCTGGCCGATGCGCTGAACAATCGTTTCGTCATGGGTCTGGCCGCTTCGATCAAGACCGATCTGCTCCTGGGCACGATCGATCTCGATGCGCAGGGGGATTATAACGCCGCCATGCTCGTCTCGGAAGAAGGCCGGCGGGTGCAGCTCTACCGCAAGCTGCATCTGGTCCCTTACGGCGAATACATTCCCGGCCGCCACACCGTGCCTTTTGTCGAGAAAATCGTCGGCGATCAGGTGCCGGGCGATTTCACCCGCGGGAAAGAGCCGGTCGTCTTTGACCTAACGACGGATCATCTCAAGGTCGCGCCGCTGATTTGTTTCGAGGACACCCTGGGGGAGTTGGCCCGGCAATTCGTCCTGCGCGGGGCAAATCTCTTCGCCAATGTGACCAACGACGGCTGGTTCCTGCGTTCGGCCGCTTCGCAGCAGCATGTCGATAACGCGCTCTTCCGTTGCGTCGAAACGCGGCGGCCGATGGCGCGCGCGGCCAACACCGGCGTGACCTGTTTCATCAACCGCTTCGGGCGGGTGACGCAGGTCTTGCGTAACGCGCAGGGGAGTCAGTTCACGGAAGGGGTGCTGACCGGAACGTTGCAGGTGCCGACCGATGGCGTGCTGACCTTTTATGTGCGGCATGGCGAGCTTTTCGCCAAGGTCTGCGGTGGATTCGCTCTGCTCGTCCTGCTGATCCAGCTTCGCCATCTCGTTAGGCGAAAAGCGGAGCCAACTTCATGAATGACCTGGCCATCCAGACGCGCGGGCTGCGCAAATCCTACGGCACCCTCGAGGCGGTGAAGGGGATCGATATCGAGGTGCAAACCGGGGAGGTCTTCGGCCTGCTCGGACCAAACGGCGCCGGCAAGACGACCACCGTCGAAATTTTAGAAGGGCTGCGCCCGCGCAGCGGCGGCGAGGTGACCGTGCTTGGCTTCGATCCCGAGCGGCAAAAGCAGGCGCTGAAGGATCGGATCGGCGTCTGCCTGCAGGCGACGAATCTGCCCGATAAAATCAAGGTGCACGAAGCGCTCGATCTCTTCGGCTCGTTCTACACCAGGCGGGTCGATGGCGACGCTCTCCTGCAGCGTTTGCAGCTTTGGGAAAAACGCGAGGCCGGCTATGCCACGCTCTCCGGCGGACAGAAGCAGCGTCTCGCCCTCGCCCTCGCGCTGATCAACGACCCGCAGATGCTTTTCCTGGATGAACCGACCACCGGACTCGACCCGCAGGTGCGGCTGGAGATTCGCGACCTGATCGAGGAACTGCGCGCGGAAAACCGCACCATCGTCATGACGACGCATTACATCGAAGAGGCGGAGCGACTCTGCGATCGGGTGGCGATCATCGATGGCGGGGTGATCATCGCGATCGGTTCGCCGCGTGAGTTACAGGAAAAAAGCGCGAGCCAATCGACCATCGATATTTCGTTAGGTGCGCCGCTGCCACCGGGCGAGCTGCCGGCCTGGTCTGACTCGATTCGCGCGATCGTGAGTGAGGATCGACGCCAGATCACAGTCAGCTCGAGCCGGGCCGGCAAGACGCTGGTCGAGCTGGTGCGCTGGCTCGACGGGCAGGGATTGGAGCTGGTCGATGTGCATTTGAAACGCCCCACACTGGAGGATGTCTTCATCGAACTGACCGGGAAACGTCTTCGGGAATAACGCATGAACGCCTTCCTCGCTCTGCTCAAGATCGACCTGAAGCTGGCCAGCCGGAATCGGGCGGTCCTCTTCTTCAACTATTTCTTCCCGCTCATCTTCTTCTTCGTCTTCGCGCAGATGTTCGATGCTCATCAGGGCTCGGCCATTCTCCAGGTGGTGACGATGGTGATCGTGCTCGGCATTCTCGGGAACGGTCTCTTCGGCGCCGGGATGCGGGCGGTGCAGGAGCGGGAGGAGAATGTCCTCCGGCGCTATAAAGTGACCCCGATCACGCCGGTTCCGTTGCTGGCCGCCTCTATGATCACCGGGGTCGTTCTCTTCGCCCCGAGCGTGATTCTGATTTTGTTCCTGGCCCATCAATTCTACGGGATGGCGGTTCCCGGGCATCTCGTTTCGCTGCTCCTGTTTGTCTGTCTCGGCGCGATCGCTTTTCGCTCGTTAGGCTTGATCATCGCCGCGGTGGTCAATTCCTCTCAGGAGAGCAACATCCTCATCCAGCCGATCTACATGGCCATGCTCTTCCTCAGCGGCGCGACCATTCCGATTACCTACATGCCGCATTGGCTGCAGAATATTACCCAGTTCATCCCGGCCACTTATTTGATGACCGGGATCGGCGGAATCATGCAGCGCGGCGAAACGATCCTGGCCAACTGGCAGGCGGTCATTGCGCTTCTGATCACGACCGTGGTGGCGACTTTCATCGCGACGAAATTATTCCGCTGGGAGAAAGAGGAAAAACTGCGCCCGTCGGCCAAGCTCTGGGTGCTGGTCGTGCTCCTGCCGTTTCTCTTCCTCGGCGCTTACCAGGCCTGGAGTCAGCACGATCTCGTTAAGGCCCGCATCCTGGCGCGCGATCTTCGCCGCGGGCAGACCTGGCTGATTCAAAACGCGCGCATTTTCGTCGGCAACGGCAAGGTGATCGAGTCCGGTGCGGTGCTCGTTAGGGGCGGGAAGATCGCGGAGATTTACGAAGGCAGCTCGCCCGATGCAAAATCGCTCAACGCCGAAGCGATCGACGCCGCGGGCAAGACCGTATTGCCCGGTTTGATCGACATGCACGTGCACCTCGGCGGGCCGGGCGGCTTTTACGAGGACTGGTCAAAATTCGACCCGCAGAAATCCGCCGAGCGAGAGCTGGAGGCGTATCTCTATTGCGGCATCACCGCGGTCCGCAGCGCGGGTGACAAAGTGGATGAGATGCTGAAGCTGCGGACACGCTTCAACAGCGGCGAGATGCTCGGCTCGGAGCTGTTCCTTTGCGGGCCGCTTTTCACCGCGGAAGGCGGTCACGGAACCGAATACGCCAAAAGCCTGCCCGAGATCTCGCGGGCCGGTTTTAATGCCCAATTCCTGCGCATCCCGAAAACGCCGGAGGAAGCCCGAGCGCAAGTCGACGACCTGGCCCAGAAAGGCGTCAACGCGATCAAAGGCGTGCTCGAAGCGGGCGTGCCGGGCTACACCTTTAACCGAATGGATCTCGCGCTCCTCGGCGCCGTGGTGCAGGAGGCGCACGCCAGGAATCTACCCGCCTCCATCCACACCGGCGAGGCGCGCGACGTGACCGACGCGGTCTCGTTAGGCGCGGCTTCGATCGAGCATGGCTCTTTCCGGGACGAGATTCCCGATGCCACTATCTCGGCGATGAAGGCCAAGGGGATCGCCTACGATCCGACCCTGAGCGTGGTGGAAGGGATGAGCCAGTTTGCCAAAGGGAACACCGACCTGCTCAAGCGTTCGTTAGTCCAGCAAGTCACGACCAAGGAATTGCTCGATGGCACGACCAAGGCGGCGACGAGCGAGGCGACCCGGTCGATGCGCCAGGGCCTGAGTCATTATCCGATGTCGATGGAAATCGGCGGGCGCAACCTGCAGAAAGCCTGGCACGCCGGCGTCCTGCTCATCACCGGATCCGATGCCGGCAATCCGCTCGTCCTGCACGGCCCGACCATCCAGCGCGAGATTGAACTCTGGGTTGCCGCCGGCATTCCGCCCGCGGTGGCGCTGCAGGCCGCGACTTATAACTCGGCCAAAATGCTCCGGGCCGATCAGCGCATCGGCACGATCGAGAAGGGCAAAGAGGCCACGCTCCTGATCGTGGATGGCAACCCGCTCCAGGACGTCAGCGCCCTTTCTTCCATCTCGGTCGTCCTGCTCAAGGGCGAACGGGTGAACCGGACCAAGATCTTCGAGCAAAACTGAGGCCCGAGCCCCGGCGAAAAATTCCCCTCCGCGCCGTTCGTAGCGGCTTTGGCGGTCCATTACCTGCTCCCTAGCGGAGACCGCCGTCCGGCGTTCGTTCGCATGCCCAATTCCTCTCCTTCCATTCTCGACATTTTCGGCTTCCGCTCCGCCGCGCGTCGCAGATTTCTGCGCCGTCGGCCTTCCTTTCGCATCTTGACCTGGGTGCACTATTTCCTTTATCCCGGCTGCCGGGAAAATCCGGAGCTCGGCCGGCGCGCGCGTTTGGTCAGTTTGTTCGGGCTGCTCGGATTTGTTTTCGGGCTGCTTTACGCCGCTTTCTATCTTCTCATCGGCCACCTCTGGGGCGTCTGGATTGTGACTCTTTGCAGCTTTGGCTTCCTGGCGGCGCCTTTTCTGATGCGGGCTTTTCATTCCGCCGCCCTCGGGGGTAACTTCCTCGCCGCCATGATGGCGACTGGTTTCACCGCTCTCTGCTACGTCGAGGGCGGATTGAATGGCCACGCCGTCGCCTGGCTGGCCAGCGTGCCGCTCTGCGCCCTTCTCCTCGTCGGCCGGCGCGCCGCCGGGGTCTGGGTCATTCTCTCTTTCGCCGCCGTCGCCACTCTGGTTGCGGCCAACCTGGCGGAGATCGATATTCCGATAAAATACGACCTCGCCTGGCATCCGCTGGTCAACTCCGCCGGTTACCTCGGCTTGATCGCCTTCATGTTTGCCCTTGGGCTCATCTTTGAATCCGGCCGCGAACAGGCCTTCGGGAAAATGACCGAAGCGATCGATAATTTGGCCACAACGAACGAACGGCTGAGCGTTTTGAATCAGGAGAAATCCGAATTTCTTGGCATCGCTGCGCACGATCTGCGCAACCCGCTCACCATTATCATCAGCTACGCCGAGATGCTGCGCGAAGGCGGCTCCGCCCGCGATGTGCCGAAACTGGCCGGCCGAATCTACGAAGCCGGTGCCCGCATGCGCGACCTGATCGTGAACCTGCTCGACTCCAGCGCGATAGAGGAAGGCCGCATTTCCACCCAGCGCGAGCGTTGCGAAGTGGCCGAGTTGATCGAGCAAAGCGTGGAGCACAACCAGCTGGACGCTGGTCGCAAGGGCTCCACCATCGCCACCTTCACCTCGCCTGATCTCTCCGCCTGGACCGATCGCAGCACCACCGTTCAGATTCTCGACAACCTCATTTCCAACGCTCTCAAGTATTCGCCGCCTCAGACAAAGGTGACGATCGAGGCCCGAGGCGAAGGCAAGGAAGTGGTGATCGCGGTGCGCGACGAAGGGCCCGGGCTGAGCGCGGAGGATCAGGAGAAGCTCTTCGGCAGATTTACCCGTCTCAGTGCGCGGCCGACCGGCGGTGAATCCTCCACCGGGCTCGGGCTCTCGATCGTGAAACGACTGGCCGAGGCGATGGATGGCTCGATCCGCTGCCAGAGCGAGCTGGGGAAAGGCGCGACCTTCATCGTGCGCCTGCCGGTTTGGGAAGAAAAAAACGCCGTCCTCGGCGGTTGACCGGCCCGCCCCTTGCTTGAAAACGGGGATGCATCCCTTCGCACGAGCCGCCGTGCTCGCCCTCATCACCTGGCCGGCCTTCTGCACTGCCTTCGGCGCCGGACTTTATAATGATCCCGACGCGCGCACTTTGGCGCTGGGCGGAGAAACGGTCGGACAAAGCGGCAACGTGCTCGCGGCCATGGACGCAAATCCCGCCGCCCTCAGCTCACTCGAGCGAGCGGCTGTGGCCGCCACCATTACCGGAGCCATCTTGCACGGCGATTTCGTTCAACCGAATGGGTCAAGCTCGCTCCGGCACGGTTACGGTTTGATCGGGAGCGCTGCCTTGGCCCTGCCGACGCCGCACCGGTGGCCGATTCGGTTCGGCCTCGCCGTCATGCCAAACCTCACTCTCGACGCCGACTGGCGATATCTGGATCGGCGGGGCGGACTCGGCGGCGCCACCAGCTACGGCGTCGAGACGCAGCATTCGCAGTTGATCTCGATCCGCAGCACCGCCGCCGCGGCGGTCGAGGTGACGCACTGGCTGTCGTTAGGCGCGAGCGCTGGTTTCGTCTATCACCAGAATTCGCTCCACGCGCCCTACATTTTCCAGAGTCAGCCCGTCCTGCGCGGGTTCAAGACGTTGCTCGATCTCGAAACGGACGGCTCTGCGCCGACTTTCGATTTCGGAGGGCAAGTTCGCCCGAGCTCGAAGATCACTCTCGGCCTGAGTTATCGACCGCGCGTCGTCATTGGCACCACCGGGCGGGCGAGCGGGAACGCGGTGGCCCAGTTGCTCGCGCTCGGGGGCGGATTTGTCCAGGCCCGGCCGGACTTTCGTTATGAGGCGGAAGTGCGGACCGAACTTCCGCAACAGCTCGCGTGCGGCGCCGAATGGCAGATGCACGAGCGGCTGCGTGCGGTCGCCGGGATCGAATGGATCAACTGGAGCGAAGCCTTCGACCAGCTCCGGATTCATCTTAAAAACGGGAGCAACGCCGCGATCAACGGCGTGGTCGGGGCCGATAGCCTGACCGATATCGCGCCGCTGCGTTGGCGCGACCAGTTCATTTATCAGGTCGGTTTTGAATTTGCCGTGACCGAGGCTCTGGACGCGCGGGTCGGTTACAGCTACGGGCGCAGTCCCGTGCCTGACGAAACCCTGACCCCGCTGACCGGGGCCATTTTTGAGCACTCCGTCTCGGCCGGGTTGGGCTATCGCTGGGGCCGTTATCACGCCGATCTGGCCTGGCAATGGCGCCTGCCCGCGACCCAGCGCGTCGGCTTGAGCCTTCTCCAGGCCGGAGAATATTCTCAGACGGCGGTCACAGTCAGCGCGCAGGTGCTGCAACTGAGCACCGGTCTGGTCTTCTAAAGCCTAACGATAATGGAGCCGGCTCAGGCGCGACGCGGTGCCGGGCAGGACGAGGAAGAGGTTGTCGTAATCCCACTCGCCGAGCGAGATCGGCTCGACCAGGCCGAGAGCTTTGATGATTTCCGGCACGGTGTTGGAATGGCCGACCACGAGCGCGTTGCCCGAGGACATGCGCAGCTTCCCGGCCAGCGCCGCTACCTCTTTGGCTGGAACGATGGTGAGGGAGATGCCAAGCGCGTCCGCCAGGGGTTGGGCGGTCTGCTGTGTGCGGCGAAACTCAGTCGCGTAGATGGCGTTGATCCCGGCATCCTTCAACATGCGGGCGAGCGCCTTTGCTCGTTCCTGGCCGGCGGCGGAGAGCGGTGGATCTTTTTGCGGTGGGCCGGCGGAATCCGCGCGCTCGGCGTGCCTAACGATGAAGATCAGGGGCGGCTGCGCGTGAGCGGTGGCGACAGGAGTAAAGACTCCAAGAAGAAGGAGCAGCGTCAGCCAGGCGAGGTGGAAGCCAGTCCTTTTACGAGGACGAGTCGCGGCGAGCCCAGGTTGGGAGGTCGGTCGTGACTTCATTCTGATTGCTTCTCTTTCCCCGTTTCTTTTCGTTTTACCACCGCCTGGCGGAGGATGTATTCGATCTGTCCGTTGACGCTGCGCAGCTCGTCCGCGGCCCATTTTTCCAGGTCCTTCCAGAGATCCGGCGGCACCCGCAGGAGAAAGGTTTTTCGCTCGCCGCCAGCCATCTCTTTAACTGTAAAGCGTGCCGGTATTCACTACGGGTGTCACTTCCGTTTCGCCGCAGAGCACGACGAGAAGGTTGCTCACCATCGCGGCCTTACGCTCTTCGTCCATCGTCACCACGCCTTTGTCGGAGAGTTCTTTCAAGGCCATGTCGACCATGCTGACGGCGCCCTGCACGATCTTAGTCCGGGCGGCGATGACCGCTTCGGCCTGCTGCCGGCGCAACATCGCCTGCGCGATTTCTGGTGCGTAGGCGAGATGGGTGAGGCGAGCTTCGTCCACCGTCACGCCCGCTTTGGCCAGGCGAACCAGGAGCTCGCTCTGCAAGCCGTGCGCCACTTCGTCGGCACTGTCGCGCAGGGTCGGTTCGTCATCTTCCTCCGCCCGATCGTAGGCGTAGAGGCTGGCGATGTGGCGAATGGCCGATTCGCTCTGGATCTGCACGTAGCTCTCGAAATCGTCGACGTCGAAGGCGGCCTTGGCCGTGTCTTCCACCCGCCAGACGATGACGGCGGCGATCTCGACCGGGTTTCCGCGCTTGTCGTTCACCTTCAGTTTGTCACTGTTGAAATTGCGCGCCCGGAGGGAAAGGGTCGCGCTGAGCGTGCGGCTGGAAGAGAGGGCGCTGCCGTGCCCTTTGCGATGCTCGCCGGTTTCCTCACCGCCGCTCCCCGGCACTTTGCCGCGGCTGCGGGAGTAGAACGGATTGGCCCAATAAAAGCCGCTCTGGCGCACGGTGCCGTGGTAACTGCCGAAAAGAATAAGAACGCGGGCCTCGTTAGGCTGAAGGGTGAAGTGCCCGCAGAGCAGGACGATGGCGAGGATCATGAGGAGGAAGGCGAGGGTGACCATCCAGCCGGAGATCTCGCCGCGGCCGAGAGCGATCTGTTGCACGAGCAGCGCGATGCCGCCGAGAAAGAGGAGGCAGTTGATCAGAAGCATGAGCCAGCCGCTGAAGGCGCTGACGATCCTTTCCCGGCTGTTGATATTAGTAAGTGGTGTCTCAGTCATAAGAATTTCAGGTGATATTGAGGTGATATCATATCGATATTCCGGCGGTCAACTGAAATTCGGCGGCGCACCGACCCGGGCTATGCTGTATTTCTGATCAACTTATGAAACCAATCAGTGGCTTGCATCACGTCACCGCCATCGCCGGCCCGGCGCAGGAGAACCTCGATTTTTACTCCGGCATCCTCGGGATGCGGCTGGTGAAGAAGAGCGTGAACCAGGATGATCCCGGGACCTATCATTTGTTCTACGCCGACGCCGAAGGGCATCCCGGAACCGATCTCACTTTCTTCCCCTGGGCCGACCTGGCCCCGAGCCGGGATGGTTACGGCTTGAGCACCGAGGTGGGGCTGGCGGTGCCGCCGGAGAGCCTGAGTTTTTGGAGCGAGCGCCTGCGCCGCTACGGGGTCCGCGTTTTCGAGATGGAAACGCGCTTTGGCCAAAAGGTGCTGCCGCTGGCCGACCCGCACGGCCTGCGCATCGGCTTGACGGAAAGTGCGGATTCGTTAGGGCGAGCCTTTACGCCCTGGCAGGGAAGCCCGATTCCGGTCGAGCACCAAATCCGCGGCCTGGAAAGCGCGCGGCTGGTCGAGCGCGAGCTGGAACCAACAATTGCATTTCTGGGCGGAGGTCTCGGCTTCCATAAAATCGGCGAGGCCGATGGCTGGCAGCGCTACGGATTGGGTGAGGGCAAATCGGGGCAGTACGTCGATTTGCAAGCGGCACCGAATGCGCCGCGCGGCGCCTGGGGAACGGGCAGCATCCACCATCTCGCCTGGCGGGTGGAGGATGAAACGCATCAGCTCGAAGTGCGGCAGAGCGTGGCCCGGGGCGGCGCCCAGCCCACCCCGGTCATCGATCGGTTCTGGTTCCAGTCGGTTTATTTCCGCGAACCGGGCGGGGTGCTTTTCGAGCTGGCCACCGACGGTCCGGGATTTGGGGTGGATGAGGCGATGGAGACGTTGGGCGAGTCGCTCGTCCTCCCGCCATGGCTGGAAGCAGAGCGGGCCGCGATCGAAAGTGCGCTGCCTCCGCTGACCAGGCCAGCCTAACAAGTTCGCCCAAGCCTCCGATCTCCGGCGGGGCGCTGGATTTTCCGGCAATCGGAGTTGGACGCCAAGGGAGCTCGGTCGAAAGTAGCCGACACCGTCCTCATGCTCACTTCGTCCGACCGACTCACTGCCCTGCGCGAAGCCCGCCCCGCCGAGGGGCTCTTTGCCGAGAAAGACTGGCTCCTCTCCCCGGCGCCGTTCGCGATCGAGCAGAAATTGCGTTCCGACCTGGAGCGGCTCGGGCATCAGCTCTTCGTTTTCCAGCGCGCTTGTAATCAGCTCTACCAGCAGAGCGTGAAAGGGAAACAGCCGGCCTGGGTGGCGCGCTATCTCGACTTTGGGAAACCTGCGGATCTGATCGAATTTTCGCGCAGCAAAGAATTTCGCGGCGCGCTTCCGAGCGTGATTCGTCCCGATCTCATCCTGACGGATGACGGTTGGACCATCGCCGAGATCGATTCCGTCCCGGGCGGGATCGGGCTCACGGGCTGGCTGAATCAAACCTACGCCGCACTCGGCGAGGAGGTAATCGGCGCGAGCACGGGCATGATCGACGGCTTCGCCACCGTGCTGCCCGGAGGCGGCGATATTGTTATTTCGGAAGAATCGGCCACCTACCAGCCGGAGATGGAATGGCTCGTTAGGCAATTGAACGAGCGCTTCCCCGATCGGTCGTGGAAAGTGGAGGCGGCGGAAAATTATCAGCCGCAACCTGGTCGCGACGTCTATCGTTTCTTCGAGCTTTTCGATCTGCCAAACCTGCCCGGCATCCAGGCGCTGCTCCAAGCCGCCGGCCGGGGCGAGCTCAAGGTCACCCCGCCGCTCAAGCCTTTCCTGGAGGAGAAAATGTGGTTCGCGCTTTTCTGGCTCCAGCCGCTGCGCGAGTTCTGGCGGCGCGAGCTGGGCGACAAATATTTCCGCCAACTGCAAGGGATGATCCCCTACACCTGGCTGCTCGATCCGACTCCGCTGCCGCAACACGCGGTCATCCCGCGGCTTGAGATTCAGGATTGGAAAGAGGCCGCCCACTTCAGCCAGAAGGAGCGCGATGTGCTGCTCAAGGTGAGCGGATTTTCGCCGTTAGGCTGGGGCAGCCGCGGGGTCGCGGTCGGCTCCGATTTGCCCCAGGCCGAATGGCGCCAACGGGTCACCGACGCGCTGGAGAATTTCGAGCGTGCCCCGACCATCATGCAGCAGTTTCACAAGGGGCATCTTTTTGATCATCCCTATTGGGACGGGGAGACGGAGGAGCTGAAGACGATGCGCGGGCGGGTGCGGCTCTGTCCTTATTTTTTCGTCGAAGCGGAGAAGGTGGAGCTGCGCGGGGCACTCGCCACCATCTGCCCGGCCGATAAAAAACTGCTCCACGGAATGAGCGACGCGATTCTGGTGCCGAGCAAGTTCGCCGATTTGGCCTAACGAAGCGTTCTTCTCTTCCTTTCGGTCAGTTACAGGCGCAGGCCGCGCGGAATCAAAAAACGATCGAGCAGATCGAACAGGCCCTGCACGAGAAGGGCCAGTAGTGCGGCCGGAATCGCCCCTTCAAGAATTGTGACGTTATCGTTTAAATTCAGCCCGCTCAGGATCGGCTCGCCCAGGCCGCCGGCGCCGATCAGCGCGGCCAATGTGGCTGTGCCGATATTAATCACCGCGCTCGTTTTGATCCCGGCCAGGATGGTGCGCGACGCGAGCGGCAGATAAATTTTCCGTAAACGCGCCGCCGGCTCCAGCCCGAGGGCGATGGCCGAGTCACGCAAGGCGGGCGCGATGTCCTGCAAGCCAGTGGCGGTGTTGCGCACGATCGGGAGGAGGCCATAAAGGAAAAGCGCCACAATCGCGGTGGTCGCGCTGATGCCGAGAAACGGCACCGGCACGAGCAGGGCCAGGAGCGCGAGCGATGGGATGGTCTGAATCATCCCGACCACGGCCAGAATAGCCTGTCCGAGCGCGCCGCCGCGGCTGGCGGCGATGCCTAACGGCAGCCCGACCAGGATGGAGAGGAGGAGCGAGAGGCCGGCCAGTTGCAGATGGCGCCCGATCCAACGCGCCATCCTGGGCGCCAATGATTGCCTCGGCACGGGCTCGCTAGGCGAGGCGTGGAAATACTGGCCGGCAGCGTAGGCGTAACTGCGCGTCCGCTCGGCCGCGGCGTTGAGCGAGATCATCTTCGCTTCATCGATTTTGATCCGGTTCAATGCCTGGACCGCCCGGGGGTCGAGGCCGGTCCGGTAGAGATAGACCGCTTTGTATTCCGGGAAGAAATGCCGGTCGTCGCGCAGGACGACGAGATCGTTTTCCTGGATTTTGGCATCGGTCGAGTAGGCGTCTTTGAGATCGATCGAACCTTTCGCCAAGGCGGCGTAACCGATGGCGTGGTCAATGCCGCTCACGTTAGGCATTGTGAGGCCATAGCGCGCGGCGAGCGGGCGCCAGCCGTCCTGGCGATCGAGGAATTCATGGGTTAGCCCCAGCTTGAGCTCGGGATGTTGCCGCAGATCGCCGATCGTTCGAATGACGAGACGTTTCGCCTCCGAGCGGCGCATCACCAGCGCGTAGGTGTTGTTGAACCCGAGGGGGTCAGACATTCCGATCCCGAGCTTGGCCAGCGCCTGGCGCATCGCTTCCGGCGGGAGCGCTGTCTTCGTCTTCAAAATCTCCTCGCCGATCGTGCCGGTGTATTCCGGATAGAGATTGATCTGCCCGCCACGCAAAGCCTGCCAGAGGATGATCGTGCCGCCCATCCCGGCGCGTCGTTGCACCGCAAATCCATCCTGTTGCAAAGCTGTCTGGGCGATTTCACCGAGCACATAGGACTCGGTGAACTTTTTCGAGCCGACCACCATCGGCTCGGCCCCGAAGGCAGTGCTGAGGCAGAGACTAACGAGAAGCAGAATCCTCAAAACGCCGCACTCCGTTGCGCGTTGATGAACTCGGTCACGAATTCGTTTGCCGGATGATCGCGGAACTCGGCCACACTCCCGCGTTGCACGATGCGCCCTTCATTCATGAGCACGATTTCATCGGCCAAATACGCCGCCTCGCCCATGTCGTGCGTGACCAGGATGGTGGTCTGCTTGAGCCGGCCGAAAATCTCCTTCAGGTCGCGTTGCAGCGCCGACCTGACGAGCGGATCGAGCGCGCCGAGCGGCTCGTCCAGCAGCAGCACTTCGGGCGCGAGCATGAGGGCCCGCATCAGGCTGACCCGCTGTCGTTGCCCGCCGGAAAGTTCGGCCGGATAACGATCGAGCCCGTTCTCGGGGAATTGGGAAAGCGCGCAGAGTTCGGCCAGGCGATGTTCCATCTCCGGTGCCGGGCGGTCGAGGTGGCGCGACATCAGGAGCACATTGGCGCGCGCGGTGAGATGAGGGAAAAGCCCGCCTTCCTGAATGACGTAGCCGACTCGGCGCCGCATTTCCTGTGCGCTCGCCGCCGTCACGTCGCGCCCGTCGAAAGTGATCTTGCCACTGTCCGGCTCGAGCAGGGCGATGATGAGACGGAGCAATGTTGACTTGCCGCAACCGCTCGGACCGATCAGCGCAGTCGTTAGGCCAGGTGAGAATTCGAGCTCGGTCGGGTGAAGAGCGACCGAGCCGCCGAAGCTTTTGCTCACCCCGGCCAATCGTACGAGCGGATCCATGCGCTTTGCACTTGTAGCTGGGGACGGTCTCCGCGGCAATGCAGCCGTCTCCGCAGAGCGCTCGCGGCTTCCGGCTACAAAATGGTGAAATGAAAAACCGCGAAGAGCTTTGCCGGATCGGTCCAGACCCGGGCGAGCTGGAAGCCGGCCGAACCGGCCAGCGCACTGAAGCCATCGATGGTGTGCTTGTAGGAGAATTCGGTGATGATCTTATCGTTAGGCTGGAAAGCAAATTCCTCTCCGCCTAGGTGCACGGTTTGCGCCGTCTGACTGATCAGGTGCATCTCGATCCGATGCGCCTCATCGTTATAGATCGCGCGATGCTGCCACTGAGCGAGATCGAAGTCGGCCCCGAGCTCGCGGTTGGCCCGCTCCAGCATGTTGAGATTAAAGGCCGCAGTGACGCCCGCGCTGTCGTTGTAGGCCGCTTCCAGGACTTCACGCGATTTTTGCAGGTCGACGCCGATGATCAACCCGCCGCTGTGCCCGCAGAGCCGGGCGACCCGTTCGAGGAAATGCCGGGCCACGGCCGGTTGCATGTTGCCGATGGTCGAGCCGGGAAAATAGACCGCGATATGAGCCGGCGGTCGCGAGGGCGTGGGCAGATCGAGCGGCTGCAGGTAATCCGCGCAGACCGGCAGGATCTCGAGCTGGGGCAGCTCGCGGCTGAGTGCTTCGGCCGAATCCGTTAGGCGCTGTTTTGAGATGTCGACCGGGACATAGGCGATGAGGTTTTTCAACCGCGTCAGCAACATCCGCGTCTTCACTCCGGCCCCGGTCCCGAAGCCGACCAGCTCGGCATTTTCACCGATCGAGTCGGCGATCTCGGCCCCGTGTTCCTCGAGGATCTTTCTCTCCGTGCGGGTGACGTAATACTCGGGCAGCTCGCAGATTTCCTGGAAGAGATCGGAGCCGCGCTCGTCGTAGAAGAACTTGCTCGGCAAAGTGCGCGGCGAGCTGGCTAGGCCGGCCAGCGCCTGTTCGAGGAAGTCGGACGCGGCCGGTTCCAAGTCGAGAACCGAGACGCCGTGAGGGGTATCGCTCATGCCGGGTCGCGAGCCAGGCGGATGCCAGTGAATTGCCAGCGTTTTTCCGGTTGGAAAAAGTTACGGTAGGTCGGTCGGAGATGGTTTTGCGAAGTGGCACAGGAACCGCCGCGCAGGACCATCTGGTTGCACATGAACTTGCCGTTGTATTCGCCCAGCGCCCCGGGCGCGGCGCGGTAGCCGGGGTAGGGGAGATAGGCGCTCCGAGTCCATTCCCAGACGTCGCCATACATCTGCCGCAGCTTTCCGCTAGGCGAAGCGCTCACCGGCGCGGGATGAAGGCGCCCGGTACCGACAAAGTTCCCCTCGATCGGCAAGTCTTGCGCCGCTCGTTCCCATTCAAACTCGGTCGGGAGGCGTGCCCCGCTCCAGTTGGCAAAGGCATCGGCCTCGAAATAACTGATGTGAGTCACCGGCTCGGATTGATCGACTGGCCGCATCCCGGAAAGGGTAAAATTCCACCAGCGTCCGTCGCGTTTCACCCAATAGAGCGGCGCTTCCCAGCGCTGCTCGTTCACGGTCGTCCAGCCTAACGACAGCCAAAACTCCGGCCGGGTGTAGCCGCCCGCTTCGAGGAAGCCGAGATACTCGCCGTTTGTGACCGGACGGCTGGCAAGGGAGAAAGGCAGCACCAGGGCGCGGTGGCGCGGGCCCTCATTATCGTAGCTGAAGCGATCGCCGGCATATCCGATCTCGAGAATGGTCTCGTCGAACTCGATAAAATCAGCCGGAGCGATCTGGCGGCTCTTGGGTTGCTCTTCTCGTTCGCGGAAGACCGGGTGGAGCGGGTTGTGCGAGAAGACGTTCTTGATGTCGGTCACGAGCAGTTCCTGATGTTGCTGCTCGTGATGAAGACCGATAATAAAGACGGGCTCCATCTCGTTCAGCAGCTCGTCATCCGCGCTGGCCAGCAGTTCCTCTATCTGGCTGTCGATCGAGCGGCGGAATTTATAGGTTTCCTCCACCGTCGGGCGTGAGATCAGCCCGCGGAGATCGCGCCGGTGCATCTCTCCGGCCGCGTTGTAATAGGAGTTAAAGAGGTAGGCATATTCTGGAACGACCGTTTCGTAACTCGGCATCCAAACTTTCAAAATAAAAGTCTCGAAGAACCAACTGGTGTGCGCGAGGTGCCATTTGGTCGGGCTGACATCGGGCATCGATTGCACGACGCAATCTTCCGGCGCGAGCGTCTGGCAGAGGCTCTCCGTAAAATCGCGCACCTCCCGATAACGCCTCAGCAATCGCGCAGCGCGATCGGATTCACTCCGATGGAGCGCGGCGGATGCCGGCCGGGCGATCGGATCGATCACGGAAGTTTCACTCATGATTGATCGCGTTCCTCCTCCAGTTCCTCGAGGCGCGCTTCGACCATTTGATCGTGGGCCGCTTCATTTATTCCGCCGCTGACCAGTTCCTCACCGACATTCTCCTCTTCTTCCGTGTTGCGGACCTGATGCCCGGAAGCGCCCGGGATGTCGTCGCGCGCGCTCATTTCGTCGTCCAAAGTGTCGTCCACTTCCGGAGCGTGCGATCCCTCAACGCCGGTCAGTTCGTCCTTGGCTTGATTCCAATCGGCCTCGGTAAATTCATCCGGATTACGCTCGTCGATCATGGCAATTTCCCGGGCTCGTTTCTCGACTGTTTCCGGTGAGGCGACGCCCATCCCGTTTCCGTGGAGATTGATTTTCCCGTGCGGAGTGTGTGCTCGATCGTTCATATCAGGTAATACGCTTGGCGAACTTGAAACGCTTGCATCGATAACCTGTTTCTGCATCTCCCCGCCGGCCGAAAGTGACGGGCAAACGCCCGTCCATCCACTGGCGAAGGGCGTTTAACCCGGCTCGCCCGATTCAAGAAAATAGAGCAGCCGCCAGATGCGATCGGTCTGGCCGCTCTCAATCACCTGAACGGGGGTGGCGCCGTCGAGGGCGGAATTAGGGGATTTGAGCCAGCGCCCGACATCGGTCGGCTTCATCAGCCGGGAGAGATTATCGAGCAACCGATCCATCTCGATGAGCGCTCGCCGGACCGGGGTGGAAGGCGCTTTGCCTTTACTCCAGCCCGCCACCGCCCGGAGCGAAAAGCCGGTCATGCGGCTGAGCGTCTCCTGCCCGAGGCCGAATTTCTCCGCCATCTTATCGATCGCCGGAGGCTGGGTGACTTTCATGGCGGGGTGATAGACGGCGGCGGATTCTTTGACTCGCGCGCTGTCGACCGATTTATCCCCGGTCTTTTTCTTCGCTTTCATGGTTGGACCTTACCACACCGCTCTCTTCTTCCAAGCATTTTTTCATGCAAATATGCCTGTATCATATCAGTCGGTCCGGATGCGGTCTAGTTTGTCCGCTCCGAGCACGGCGGCCTGGCTCTCCGCGCGATGATTTTCTGGGAAATAAACCACATTGGTTCCGCCGGCGACGCGGGCGGACGGGACCAGGATTCCCTCCGCGCTATGCGCGAAGATCGCGCGGCCGATCGCCTGGGTCAGGCTTTCCGTCCCGCGCTCCTGCACTTTGCGCCAATCTTCGGCCACCAAATCGCTCAGCGAGAGGCCGAGCTTTTGCAAGGCCTTCTCCGATCTCAAATCAACCATCGCCTGGAGCGAAAGCTCGATCGCGACCAGCAACCGTGGGATGCGGAACGGCACCGTGATTTGCACGTAATCCGCCGTGGCGCGCGACTCGGCCACCGCCACCGTATCCTCGGTGCTGCCGTATACCGCGCGAAAGGAACCGATCGCATTCCAGCGTCCGCCGTTCAGATAGCTTCCCGTTCCTTCCAAGATGCTTTTCGGGTGCGGATAATCGAGCGACGTGACCCGATAAGCCGCGCCGCGCCAGGGCTGAAACAACTCCGGGGCCTTTCGCAAATGCCGCCGCAGAATTTCAAAACGAGCGTGGGAGGCGACCTTCATGCGTCAGCGTCGGATTTGGGACGCGATGCGAGGCGGGGGCGGGAATCGAACCCGCGAATAGAGGTTTTGCAGACCCCGACCTTACCACTTGGCTACCCCGCCAGAATCGCGAACCGGAGCGTAGGCGCGCGCCCCAGAGGTGTCAACGCGTGCTCCAGCGTCGAATGCGCGTTGCGTGCCTGCGCCGGGACGTGAACGTTAGGGCAATGTCTTCCTCTTCCGCTGAACTTTTCGCCCGCGCCCGGCATCGTATCCCGGGCGGCGTCAACTCGCCCGTCCGCGCCTTCCGCGGGCTGGGCTGCGATCCATTTTTCGTCGAGCGCGCCGCCGGCGCGGAAATCTGGGATGTCGAAGGCAAAAAATACATCGATTACGTCGGCACCTGGGGACCGGCCATTCTCGGTCACGCGCCCGCGGTCGTGATCGAGGCCGTGCGCGAGGCCGCCGGGCGCGGGGTGAGCTTTGGCATTCCCAATCCGCTCGAGGTGGAAATGGCGGAGCTGATATGCCAGTGGCTCCCGTCGATCGAAAAGGTGCGCATGGTCAACAGCGGCACGGAGGCGACCATGTCCGCCGTCCGTCTGGCTCGAGGCTTCACCGGGCGGAGTAAGATCATCAAATTCGAAGGCTGCTATCACGGCCATGTCGATTCTCTGCTCGTCCATGCCGGCAGCGGCGCGCTTACTCATGGCCAGCCCGACAGCGCGGGCGTCCCGAAGGAATTTGCCGGCCTCACGATCGCTCTGCCGTTCAACGATCTTCCCGCCGTCGAGGAGGCGTTCCGGCAAAATCCGGGGCAGATCGCGGCCATCATCCTGGAGCCTATCCCGGCCAACGCCGGACTCTTTTTCCCGGAGCCTGGCTTTCTGGAAGGCCTGCGTGACCAATGCACCCGCGAGGGCGCGCTGCTTATTTTCGATGAAGTCATGACCGGCTTTCGCGTCGCCCGTGGCGGGGCGCAGGAAATTTCCGGGATTCAACCAGACCTGACCGCGCTGGGCAAAGTGATCGGTGGCGGCCTGCCGGTCGGAGCCTTCGGCGGTCGGAGCGAGATCATGGATCAACTCTCGCCGCTCGGACCGGTTTATCAGGCGGGGACGCTCTCGGGTAATCCGCTCGCCATGGCGGCCGGCCTGGCTCAACTGCGCGAGATAGAGCGGATCGATGGCTGGAAAATACTCGAGGATCTTGGGACCAGATTCGAGCACGCCACCCGCGATGCACTCGCCGCCACTGGGACAACCGCCACTTTTCATCGTATTGGCTCGATGTTTTGCCTCTTCTTTACCGACGAGCCGGTGCGCGACCTCGCCGGCGCGAAACGGAGCGATATCGACCGCTTCGGGGAATTCTTCCGCTCCTGCCTTGAGTCCGGCGTTTACTTGGCGCCTTCGCAATTTGAAACCGGGTTTATCTCCACCGCCCACTCGCCGGAGCAGATCGAGCAGACCGCCCGAGTGGTGCGGGACGCGCTTGAGCATTTGAGTCGTTAGGCGTTGCACCCCGGCGCGCCCTGCACTAGGAAAGCCACCTAGTGACTCCGACTCCGCCGGTTCGCGTCCGATCTCTTGCCAAGTTCTTCTTCGAGGGCGACCGCAAGTTTTTCGTCAAAGGCGCCACTTACGGACCGTTCCGGCCCGATGCCGCCGGCGACTATCTCGGCAACCCGGAGCAGGCCCGGCGCGATCTCGCTCAGATGCGTGAGCTCGGGATCAACGTGGTGCGCATTTATCATCTGCCGCCGCGCTGGTTTCTCGATTGTTGCACCGAAGCGGGCGTGCGGGTCATGATCACCCTGCCCTGGGCGAAACACATTGAGTTCCTCGTTCGGGCGGAGACCCGGCGTGAGATCGTGAGGGCAGTGCGCAAGGCGGTGGCGACGCATGCCGGGCATCCCGCCATCTTCGGTTACCTGGTCGGGAACGAAATCCCCACCACCATGGTGCGCTGGCTCGGCGTGCGCCGGGTGACGGAATTTCTCGAGACCCTCATCCGGGTTGGGCGCGAAGCCGATCCGAACGTTCTCTTCTCCTACGCCAGCTATCCGCCGACCGAATATCTGCTCCCGCAGAATGTCGATTTCTGCTGTTTCAACGTCTACCTGCACGACCAGCGCGACTTTGAGAAATACCTTCTCCGCCTGCAAAACCTGGCCGAGGAAAAGCCGCTCATGCTGGGCGAGTTCGGGATGGATACGATCCGCCACAGCGAGGAAGAGCAGGCCGAGATGCTCAGCTGGCATGTCGACAGCGTAGTCCGCTGCGGGCTGGCCGGGACGATCTTCTTTGCCTGGACCGATGAATGGTTCACCGGCGAACAGGAGATCTTGGATTGGTCCTTCGGGCTCGTTAGGCGCGATCGCACTCCGAAGAAGTCGTTCTTCGCCCTGCAAAACAAACTCGGCCAGGACGATTCGGCCCTGCCCCATCGCGACCTGCCGCACACCCCCTTCGTCTCGGTCATCGTCTGTTCCTATAACGGCGGTAAGACCCTGGCGGAATGCCTGAAGTCGTTAGGCAAAATCAACTATCCGGCCTACGAAGCGATCCTGGTCGACGACGGCTCGACCGATAACACGCGCGAGATCGCGGCTCGTTTCCCTAACGTTCGCTACCTACGCCAGGATAATCACGGCCTCAGCTACGCTCGCAACGCTGGCGCGGCCGCGGCCCGGGGCGAGGTGCTCGCTTACACCGACTCCGACTGCATGGCGGATCCGGACTGGCTCTATTACCTGATCGGCACGCTGGTCAGCGGCGATTACGCCGGCGTGGGCGGGCCAAACATCTCGCCTCCGGCCGAAAACTGGGTCCAGGCCTGCGTCGCCGCCGCTCCGGGCGGGCCCAGTCACGTCCTGCTCACCGACACCGTGGCCGAGCACATCCCGGGTTGTAACATGGCTTTCTATCGCTGGGCCTTCGACACCATCGGCGGCTTCGACATCGAGTATCGCAAGGCGGGCGATGACGTCGATTTCTGCTGGCGCCTGCAACAGGAAGGCCACGTCATCGCCTTCGCGCCGACGGCAATCGTTTGGCATCATCGCCGTTTCACTCTGACTGCATTTCGCAAACAGCAGGCCGGCTATGGCGAGGCGGAATCGATGTTGCGCTTCAAGCATCTCATCTTTTTTGGTCCGACCGGGACCGCGAAATGGCGCGGCCAGATCTACGGGTCGCCGCGCTTTAGTTGGTTCATTAATCGCCCGATCATCTATCACGGCGTCTTCGGCGAAGGCTTTTTCCAATCGATCTATCCGACCCCGCAATCGGAGATCGCCAACTACGTCAGCAGCGTGGAGTGGTTTGCGCTCACTCTCTTTCTCTTCGGGCTCGGCATCTTCCTTCCCATCCTGCGCATCGTGCCTTACCTGATGCTCGGGGCCACCCTTTGCGTCGCCCTTTCCTACATGCTGCGGGCGCGAATTGAGCCGAAGTTCGACACCGCCGCGGCGCGCATCCTGGTCATGTTTCTGGCTTTCGCGCAGCCGTTGGTGAGGGGCTGGAATCGCTATTTCACCTGGCTCGATTTCAAACGCACTCCGCGCGGAGTAATCGGGACGCACGATAAAATGCCGGCCGGCAAAGCCGGACGCGGCAACCTGCGCCGGCGCAATTATTGGAGCGAAGAGGGGGTGGAACGCAATGGGCTGCTCAAGTCCATCTTCCAACTGCTGGAGGAAGAAGGCTGGAGCTACTCGGCCGATACCGGCTGGAAAGAGTGGGATATCCAGATTTACGGCAACTTCTTCTGGAGCGTGATCCTCCAGACCGTGACCGAGTACCACGGCGGGCCGAAATGCCTGACCAGAGTGCGTCTGCGTTATCGCTTCGTCACCACCACCGTGATCATCAACCTGCTCATCATCGCGATGATTCTCTACCGCGACCTGAACAGCGGCGGACTCGATCTGCGCATTTTAATTCCGTATGCGATTTTCCTCCTCTTCCTCGGGACTCGCGCGCGCCGCTTGAAGAAGCGCGTGGCCGAGATCGTCGACGTGGCCGCTTATCGTCTCGGTCTGCAAAGGGTGAGCGGGAAAGGGAAGGTGGATGGCCCTCGTTAGGCAGGCGCGCTTCTGGCTCGCTCTCCTGGCCGAGCTCGTCCTGCTTTTTCTCCTCCATCGCTTCGACGACTGGCGTTATGCGGAGATGCCGGTCAAGTTTGTCGAGGTCGCGATCCTGAGCGGGATTGCTTTTTTCGCCGCCGCTTCGGCTTTTCCGAGGTTCGCTTCGAATCGGCAGACCATGCTCGTCTTCTGGGGCGGAGCGCTCCTCCTGCGTTTGGTCGTGCTCCCGCTCGAGCCGGGCGACGACATTTGGCGCTACCAATGGGAAGGCGAGGTGCAAAACGCCGGCTTTAATCCCTACCTCCTCGCGCCTAACGACGACCGACTGCTGGCGGTGCGGAAGGAATTTCCGGCCTGGAGCCAGATCAATCACCGCGATTACAGCGCGATTTATCCGCCCGGGATGGAGCTGATCTTTGCCGCCTTGAACCGGTTCGCGGCTGGGGCGATTGCTTACAAGCTGCTCTTCGCCGCGGCCGATCTCGGTGTGATTGCCATCCTGCTCCGGCTCATCGGCGGGCCGACCCGTTATCTGGACGCGGCTTGGTACGCCTGGAATCCGCTCGTCGTTTACAGCTTTGCCGGCGCGGCGCATTTCGACAGCCTCATGATCCTGCCCATGCTGGCCGGCATTCTCTGTTTCGTGCGCAGCAACGCCGCGACCGATGCGCGGTTGCGCTGGCGTTACGCCCTTGTCGGGGCGCTCGCCCTCGGGGTGGCTATTTCGATCAAGTTGATCCCTCTGCTCCTGTTGCCGATCTGCGCCTTTGCCCTCCGCCGCCGGGCCGCCGCGCTTCTTGCCAGCCTAACGATCCCGGCTCTGCTCAGCCTGCCTTTCGGCGCACCGCGGGTGCCGATTTGGGATTCGTTAGGCCGCTTCATCTACGTGACCCGCCTGAACGACATGTTTTGGTGGATCGTCGAGGACACCGTCTGGCCGAATCCGCACCAGAAAAACTACTCCTACAACGTGATCATTCTGGTTGCGGTGGTGGTGGTTTCGCTCTTTTTCGTTCGGAATTGGAAGCGCGGTTTATTCTGGGTAATGGGGACGGCGTTGTTCCTTAGTCCCGTGCTGCACCCCTGGTATATCACCTGGATTTTGCCCTTCGCCGCCTGGCGCCGGGTGGAGGCCTGGCCGGTTCTCTCGGTCACGATTTTTGCCTACTACCTTTTCTGGAACGAGCGGCTCTTTCTCTTGCCCTGGCATTCCGAGCCTTGGCTGCGCGGTTTCATTTTCATTCCGCCGGCTGTGGCGATGCTCTTCGCGCTTCGGCAAAAATATCAGCCTAACGAAGTCGCCGCTGCTGGCTAGGCCTGGATTCTGCGAAAGATCGGTCGCGCCTAACGAAAGGCGTTCGCTTCCAAGGCGCAGAAATCTTGCGGGAGCGGCGCCTCGAGGAAGATGCGCTCCTGCGTGCGCGGATGAGTGAAGCCGAGCTTCCAGGCGTGCAGCATCTGGCGCGGCGCCGTTGTTTTCCGGCCGTAGAGAGCGTCGCCCAAAACCGGGTGCCCGAGATGTTGCAGGTGCACCCGAATCTGATGCGTGCGCCCGCTGTGCAGAGCGCATTCGACCAGAGTTACGCCGACCCCGGATTTCAGAACCCGGTAGTCCGTTTTCGCCAGCCGGCCGCGCCGTTGATCGATCGCCATCTTCTTGCGCTGGACCGGATGCCGACCGATCGGGGCCTCGATTGTTCCCCGTGGTTTTTTCAACGTCCCAGCCACCAGGGCGAGGTAAATTTTCTTCACTTCCCGCGCCGCAAACTGCCGCGACAGCTCCTGATGAGTGGCATCGTTTTTGGCCACCAGAAGGCAGCCGCTGGTGTCCTTGTCTAGCCGATGGACAATGCCGGGCCGCTGTTTGCCCCCGATGCCGGAAAGGCTGGTGCAATGATGCAGGAGCGCGTTGACCAGGGTGTGCGTCGGGTTGCCCGCGCCGGGATGCACGACCAGCCCGGGCGGTTTGTTCAGCACCAGCAGGTCGTCATCTTCGAACAAAATCTCGAGGGGGATTTCCTCCGCCTGGTCCTCGATCTCGACCACCTCCGGCTCGTTTAGCCTAACGACATCTCCAGTCCGCACCGTCTCGCGAGTTCGGGCCGCCTTTCCCTGCAACTGCACCTCGCCGCTCCGGATCAGGCTTTGCAAACGGGAGCGCGAAAACTGCGGCAGGGCCGCGGCCAGGTAGCGGTCGAGCCGCTCGCCCGCTTGTTCGTTAGGCACAATCAGTTCAATCATCGCAGCGTCGGAACGTCCGGGGTCGATGAGGCAATCTCGACCATCGGGCGGAAGACGAAAAGGGCATTTCCGAATCGCAGACGCTGGAGGTTGGTTGGCGGAGTTGTAGGCCGGGCTCGTCCATCGCGAGATCAAACGGGCAACATCCTCTTTGTCGATCGCAGCCGAGCCAGGATTGCCGGCGACATCTGCCGGCGGCGCCGACGGGGAAGCGGAGCCCATAGCGCAGGGGTGTAGCTGGCGCACCTTCTGCTCCCTCAGAGCACGGATGTGCAATTGGCTTGTCCTTTTCCTGCTCGGAATCTCTCTCACGAGTCTGGCCGAATTGCGTCCGCTCACCATGAAGGATGTCGGCCTCATGATTCGTTCCGGCTCTTCAAGCCAGAATCTGCTCGAGGAGCTGGCGCGCCGCGGAGTGAGCGAACGGCTCGACGACCAAACCCGCAAGGCCCTGGTGGAATTCCACGCCAGCCCGCAACTTTTGGCCAGCCTGGCAGCGGGCTCATTTCTCACTTCTGCCGACGCGGCCGAACGCGCCCGCCTGGCCGCCGCGCAGGAGGCCGAACGGCGTTTGGCCGAGACTACTCAGATTTACCGAAACGCCGCCGTCATCCAGTGGGCAGAGAACGCGCGCGAAGCCACGGCGGCGCAAGAATCGACCGGCCCGCCGCTGGCGGAGGGGCTAAAAGGGAAACTGGTCGTTAGCCGGGAGGGCGCGATCCGCCCGGCCGACGACGTCGATTTTGCCGGGAAGAAACTGATTGCCCTTTATTTCTCGGCTAATTGGTCCGGGCCGAGCCGCCAATTCACTCCGCAACTGGCCGATTTTTTTCGTCAGAAAGCGCCGCAGCATCCGGAGTTTGAGATCGTCTTCGTCAGCCGCGATCACTCGCGTTTTAACTGGGAAACTTACCTGCGCGAAACCGGCATGCCCTGGCCCGCGATCGACTTCGAGCAGGCCACGCTGCGCGATAATCTGGCCAAAGTCGGCGGCGAAAGCATCCCTGCGCTCGTCCTGGTCGATGCCACTGGGCGCATCATCGCGAGCAGCTACGACGGGAAGAAATTTCTCGGCCCGCAGAACGTGCTCAACGTGCTCAACCAGATCTGGGCCGGCGCCACCCCCGTGCGCTAGCACGTTACTCGCCCGCCCGGACGCGGTAGCCGCTCACGAAATCGCGGCGGAATTTCTCGAAAACTCCCTGCTCGATGGCGCGGCGGGCGCGGGCCGTGAGCTCGAGATAGAAATGCAGGTTGTGCAGCGTGACCAGACGCAGTCCGAGAATCTCCTCCGCCTTGATCAGGTGACGCAGATAGCCACGGGCGAATTCACCACAGGCCGGACAGGCGCAGCCTTCTTCGATCGGGCCCTTTTGCAGGGTGAACTCGGCGTTCTTCAAACTCAGAGTTCCGCTTGCCGTGAAAGCGGTCCCGTTCCGCGCCAGCCGGGTCGGGAGGACGCAATCGAACAGATCGACCCCGCGAGCGATGAGCTCGAGCAACTGCGGCGGAGTGCCCAGGCCCATGGCGTAGCGCGGCTTGTCGTTAGGCAAAAACGGCTCGCTCCATTCCACCGCCTGCATCATCTCCGGCTCCGGCTCGCCCACGCTCACGCCGCCGATGGCGTAGCCGTCGAAACCGATCGCAACCGTCGCCTCCGCGCTGCTCCGGCGCAGATCCTCAAAGGTCCCGCCCTGGACGATGCCGAAGAGGAGCTGCCCTTCGGCGTGCGGCGCGTTTTTGCTCCGCTGAGCCCAGCGGGCAGTCAGTTCCAGGCTGCGGGCGGCGTAATCATGTTCGCAGGGATAAGGCGGGCATTCGTCCAGCACCATGGCGATGTCGCTGCCTAACGACCCCTGGATTTCCATCGCGATCTCGGGCGAGATGAAGGTCGGCGTGCCGTCGAGATGATTTTGAAAGCGCGCGCCTTCCTCGGTGATCTTGCGGATTTTGGCGAGCGAGAAGATCTGATAACCGCCGCTATCGGTCAGAATCGGTCCATCCCAATTCATGAAACGATGCAGTCCTCCGAAGTGCCGCATCACCTCCATTCCTGGCCTAACGAAAAGGTGATAAGTGTTCCCGAGAATGATCTGTGCCTCCAGTTCACGCAGCTCGCGCGGGCTGACCGCTTTCACGCTTCCCTGCGTTCCGACCGGCATGAAGGCCGGCGTCTCGATCACCCCATGCCCGGTGGTGAGGCGACCGCGCCGCGCTTTGCTGGCCGGGTCGGTGCTGAGCAGTTCGAACATGGCCGCTACGGTGCTCTGGCAGGGCTTTGGCGCAAACTTATCCGGCTGGGCGCCGCAAGCGCGCGGTCATTTGCAGGCCGTGCTTCAGGCGCAGGGTGACCAGCGGCTGCGGCGCGACCGGAAATCCCGGGACCAGCTCGAGCCGCCACTTCCGCGCGATGGTGGCGAGGAGCAGGCTGGCCTCCATCCAGGCGAAGCCTTCGCCGATGCATTGGCGCGGGCCGCCGCCGAAGGGGAAGAAGGCAAACTTCGGGAGCGCGGCTTTGCGCTCAGCGGTCCAGCGCTCGGGGGCGAAGCGCAGCGGATCGGAGAAGTAGCGCGTGTCGCGATGGAGGATGAATTGGCTCATCAGGACAATGGTGCGCGGCGGAATCTCGTAGCCGCCCAGCTGGCAGGCGGCGATGGCGCGGCGACCGATCAACCAGGCGGGCGGATAAAGCCGGAGCGATTCGCTCACCACTTGCTCGGTGTAAACGAGCCGCGACAGATCGGCCAGAGTCGGGCGTCGCCCAGCCAGGACCGCGTCCAGTTCGGCATGCAACTTGGCCTCGGCCTCGGGATTCTGGGAAAGAAGATACCAAATCCAGTTCATGGCGTTGGCCGTGGTCTCGTGCCCAGCGAGGAAGATGGTCATCGCTTCGTCGCGCACCTGCCGATCACTCATGGTGCGGGTGGGATCTTCTTCGTCCTGCGCCTGGATCAGCATCGAGAGGAGGTCGTCGCCCTCTTCGCTGCGGGCGCGCCGCTGGTCGATCAATCCATAGATAATCTCGTCCAGCCGAGCGTGCGCCACCCGCATTCGTCGCAGCCTCGGCAGGGGCAGCTTTTGCAGCACTTCGGCAAAAGGGAGCATCATGAGCGGGAAGGATTTCATCATCGCGGTCAGCGCCGGGCCGACTTCTTTGGCGTCGGCGGCGAGCTCTGAGCCGAAGAGGGTTTGGCTCACGATGGCGAGAGTGAGCTGCATCATCTCCTCGGAGATTTGGAGGCGCTGGCCGTCGCGCCAGTTCGCGGTGGTGCCTTCGGCATGCGCGGTCATGGCTTCGGCAAATGCGGCGATGCGCCGGTGATGAAACGCCGGTTGCATCATGCGGCGCTGGCGGCGATGCCGTTCGCCTTCGCTGGTGAGAAGGCCTTCGCCGAGGAAGGGCTTGATCACTTCGAGGCCGCGGCCTTTGGCGAAGTTGCGGCTTTGCGTGACCAGCACTTCGCGGATGAGATCGGGATGGTTAACGAAGACGACCTCTTCCCCGGGCATGCCCAGGGAAACGATGTCGCCGTATTGGCGCGCCAGTTTTTGCAAACGAGCCAGCCGGCGCGCCGGTGAAGTAAAAAGCGCGCGCAGAGGCGAAGTCCTTGGCGGACCCGGCGGGCGGCGCGGCTTGCCGGCAGGAGCGGTCTTCATCTCGGCCAGCTTACCGGCAATGGGTGCGGCGGAAAACTGAGCAACTGGACGATCGCCGCTCCGCGCGATGTGCTATCTCTTCGCATGTCCGAGGCCGTTCCCAATACGATTGCGAGTGCGACCGAGCTGGTCGTTCGGTTTGGTACCCAAGTGGTGCTGGACCACGCTTCCTCCACCATTCTGGAAGGCGAACGCGTCGGCTTGGTCGGCCGCAATGGCTCGGGCAAATCGACCTTTCTCCAAATCGCTGCCGGGGTGATGCCGCCCGATGCGGGTGAGATGAATCTGCGCCGCGATCTGGTCGTCGGTTACATGCCACAGATGTTCGCCCTGGATGAAGCGGCCGATGTTCACAGTAACATCCTGGCCGGCGCCCAGGTGGTGCTCGATCTGATGGCACAATACGAAACCGCGCCGCCGGAGAGCGCGCGGAGCGGTCTTCTGCTGGAGCAGATCGAGCATTTTGACGGCTGGAATCTGGAGCATCGAATCAAGAGTCTGATCACCAACCTGCATGCGCCGGAGGCGGAGCGGGCGGTGGCGACGTTATCGGGCGGAGAGAAACGGCGGGTCGCGCTCTGCCGGGCGCTCCTGGCGCGGCCGGATTTTCTGATCCTGGACGAACCGACCAACCATCTCGATACCGGGTCGATCGAGTGGCTGGAAGATTTTCTCGCGCGCTACAACGGCACCTGCCTCTTCGTCACCCACGACCGCTATTTTCTCGATCGGGTGGCGACGCGCGTGCTCGAGCTGGCGCAGGGAAAATTCTATAGCTACGCGGGCAATTATACCGACTACCTGCTGGCGCGGGCGGAGCGGGCTGCGGTCGAGGAGATGCAGGAGAAGAAGCGCCAGAAATTTCTCAAGCGCGAGCTGGTCTGGGTGCGGAAAGGTCCGCGCGCGCGGCGCACGAAATCGGTCGACCGGATCGAACGTTATTTCGAGCTGGCGGCGCAGGAGGCGCCCGAGGCGGATCTGGACGTCGAACTGATCATCCCGCCGGCGCCGAAGCTGGCCAACCGGGTGATCGAGTTGCGCGGCGTAACGATGGAAATCGGCGGCCGCCTCCTGATTGACGATCTCACCCTCAACCTCACTGCGGGCGAGCGGCTCGGGATTGTCGGCCGCAACGGGCTGGGCAAATCGACCCTGCTCAAGATCATGCTCCGCGAAGTGGCGCCCACTCGCGGCGTGGTCGAGATCGGGGCGCGGACGGAGATCAATTACGTCGACCAAAACCGCCTCCTCCTCGACGACGCGAAGACGGTCTGGGAAGAAGTCGGTGAGGGGAGCGAGTACGTAAAGCTGGGGGCCGAGAACCTGACCTTGCGCGGCTATCTGCGGCGTTTTCTTTTCACCGAAGAACGGATCAATACCAAGATCGACCAGCTCAGCGGGGGCGAGCGTAGCCGGGTGCTGCTGGCGAAGATTCTGAAACGAGGCGGCAACGTACTCATCCTGGATGAACCGACCAACGATCTGGACCTCGGCACGCTGCGTCTGCTCGAGGAAGCGCTGGTCGCGTTCCAAGGCAACGTCATCGTGGTCAGCCACGACCGGTATTTCCTCAACCGCGTCTGCAGCGCGATTCTGGCCTTTGAAGGCGACGGCGCGGTGACCTACGCGGTCGGGAATTACGACTACTACCTGGAGAAACGGGCAGAAGCCGCCGGCGCCGGCGCGGGCGGAAAAACGCCAGGAGGAAACAGCGCCAATGTTAGCGCAGCCGCCGGGAGCGGGAGCAGTGCCGGAGAGAACAAAGCCAGGGGCCGCAAGCTAAAATGGAAAGAGGAGCGCGAACTGGAAGGAATGGAAGGCGCCATCCTGCAGGCGGAAGGCGAAGTTGCCCGGCTGGAAAAGATATTCGCCGCGCCCGATTTCTACGCCACTCACGCCGGCGATTGGCAGGAGCTGGAGGGCGACCTGCGCCGGGCCCGGGAGCGCGTGGCCAAACTCTACGAACGCTGGGCCGAGCTCGGGGCCATCGCCACCCAGGCCTAACGGATCGTGATGCGGGCGTCGTTAGGCAAATGCACCTTTCTCGCACGGGAGGGAAAGGCGAAGAGGGCAGGAGTGGCCGGGCCAGCGCAACTTATGTGTTCTCTTTCCAAAATAATCTTGCCACCCAAATAATTGTTCCTATATTGCGCGCTCCCCGTTTCGAGTGCGTGAGGCAGGTGGACACGGCTTGAGCGGTTTTTTTGTCGCCTGGAACCTCACCGTTTCGCGACCGGAATGTACTAAAATGCCAACGATTAATCAGCTTATTCGCAAAGGACGAAAGAAGGTCTTGGTCAAATCCAAGTCCCCAGCCCTCAAGAATTGTCCGCAGCGGCGCGGCGTCTGCACTCAGGTGATGACGCGGACGCCGAAGAAGCCGAACTCCGCCCTGCGCAAAGTGGCCAAGGTTCGCCTAACGAACGGACAGGAAATCATCGCCTACATTCCGGGGGAAGGTCACAATTTGCAGGAACATTCCATTGTCCTGGTGCGCGGCGGCCGGGTGAAGGATTTGCCCGGGGTGCGTTATCATATCGTGCGTGGCACTCTCGACTCGTTAGGGGTGGATGGACGTCGCCGCAGCCGTTCCAAGTATGGTGCCAAGCGCCCGAAGGCTGGGGCCGAAGCCGACACCGGCAAGAAAAAGAAATAAGGGCGGCCTAACCAAATAACTTTCCCATGTCTCGTCGTCGTAGAACATACAAAAAAGAAGAAAAGGTCGACTCGCGTTACGGCAGCGTCGCAGTCGCGCGGCTGATCTCGACCGTGATGAAACGCGGCAAAAAGTCGCTGGCCGAGCGCATCGTTTACACCGCGATCGACAAATCGCGCGAAGGCTCCGACTCGGTCGATCCGCTCGAGGTGGTGAACAAGGCGCTGGAAAATGTCCGTCCTCGCCTCGAAGTGAAATCGCGTCGCGTCGGTGGCGCCACCTATCAGGTCCCGATGGAAGTGACCGCCTCCCGCCAGGTCTCCCTCGCCATGCGCTGGATCGTGACTTATGCCGACAACCGTCGCGGCATGCCGATGTCCGACGCACTGGCACACGAATTAAAAGACGCCGCTGCCGGCCAGGGCAACGCAATCAAGAAACGCGACGACACCCACAAGATGGCGCAGGCCAATCGCGCCTTCGCTCATTTCCGCTGGTAAACAAATTTTCCGCAATGGCTTCCACGACTCTAGATAAACCCGCGACGTCGAATCCCAATTCGCCGAACCGTAAATTCCCGCTCGAAAAGACGCGGAACATCGGCATCGCTGCGCACATCGACGCCGGCAAGACAACGCTGACCGAGCGCATCCTTTTTTACACAGGCATGATCCACAAGATCGGTGAAGTGCACGAAGGCACCACCGTGACCGACTGGATGGAGCAGGAGCGCGAGCGCGGCATTACCATTACTTCCGCCGCCACCACTTGTGCCTGGACGCAGAAGAAGGAAGCTGGCGTTTACAAGATGTTTGAGGACGTGAAAATGCGCGTCAACATCATCGACACTCCCGGCCACGTCGATTTCACGGCCGAGGTCGAGCGTTCGCTCCGCGTGCTCGACGGCACCATCGCGGTGTTTGACGCCGTCGCTGGGGTGCAGCCGCAGTCCGAGACGGTCTGGCGGCAGGCGAACAAGTATCTCGTTCCGCGCATCGCCTTCATTAACAAGATGGATCGGGTCGGCGCTGATTTTGATGCGGCAATCGACAGCATGCGCAAAAAACTCTCGGCCAATGCCTGGCCGATTTTGATTCCGTTAGGCAAAGAGGATTACCTCAAGGGCCAGCTCGATGTTGTGAATCGGAAAGCGGTTTTCTATCTGGATAACGATCTGATCGGTTCGACCTACGAAGTGCGGGAAGTGCCTGAGGAAAACAAGGCGGCGGTCGATAAAGCTTATCAGGATCTGGTCGAAGCGATTTCCAATATTGACGACGAAGTGGCCGAGGCAGTCCTGGAAGAGAAGCCGATCACGGCTGAGATGTTGAAAGCGGGTATTCGCCGCCAGACGATCGCGAACAAGTTCGTCCCGGTGGTGGGCGGTTCCGCTTTCAAGAACAAGGGCGTCCAGTATCTGGTCGACGCTGTGATCGATTATCTGCCCAGCCCGCTCGACATTCCGCCGGCGGTTGGCATGGAGCCCGACACGCACGAGAAAATGGAAGCGCCGACGGATGACAACGGCAAATTCTGCTCGCTCGCCTTCAAGCTTTGGAGCGATCCGTTCGTTGGGAAACTGGTTTTCTTCCGGGTCTATTCCGGCTCCCTTTCCAAGGGCGACAACGTTTACAACCCGCGGACTAACAAGCGCGAGCGCATCTCGCGTCTGATCCAGATTCAAGCCGACAAACGTGAAGACATCGACACCTGTTACTCGGGTGACATCGCGGCCATTGTCGGAATCAAGAATATCACTACCGGCGACACGCTCTGCGATGAAGATCATCCGATCCTGCTTGAGCCGCCTTCCTTCCCTGATCCGGTGATCTCCATGGCGATCGAGCCGAAGACGAAGCTCGACCAGGAGAAAATGGGCGTTGCTCTCCAGCGTCTGTCCGAGGAAGATCCGACCTTTAAAGTATTCACGCACGAAGACACTGGCCAGACCATCATCGCCGGCATGGGCGAGCTCCATCTGGAAATCATCCGTGACCGGATGTTGCGCGAGTTCAAGGTGGATGCGAACGCGGGTAAACCGCAGATCGCCTATCGCGAAACCATCACCGCGCCGGCCGACGGCGAAGGCAAACTGATCAAGCAGTCCGGCGGACGCGGTCAATACGGCCACGTCATCATCAAGGTGCAACCTAACGAGCGCGGCAAAGGCATCACGATCGAGAACAAAGTGGTGGGCGGTAATATTCCGAAGGAATACATCCCGGCCTGCAAAAAGGGTATCGAAGAAGCCATGATCAATGGTGTCATCGGCGGCTACCAGGTGATCGACGCCAATGTCGACATCGTCGACGGTTCCTATCACGACGTCGACTCGAACGAAATGGCCTTCAAGCTGGCTGCGATTTTTGCGGTCAAGGATGCCTTCAAGAAGGCCAAGCCGATTCTGCTCGAGCCGATCATGAAGGTCGAGAACGCCACTCCGGAAGAATATCAGGGCGACATCATGGGCGATTTGAATCGCCGCCGCGGCAAGATCGCCAGCATCGAAGCGAAGGGCAACCTGACCATGGTGCAGGCGGAAGTGCCGCTGGCCGAAATGTTTGGTTACGCCACCGCGATCCGTTCACTTTCCAAAGGCCGTTCGAGCTACTCGATGGAGCCGTCACATTTCGAACAAGTGCCGTCACAACTCGTCGCGGCCGTGCTCGACCAGAAGGAGACCAAGTAACGTGGCCGACGCACAACGCATTCGCATTCGCCTGAAAGCATTCGATCACCGGATGCTCGATCAATCCGCGGTCGACATCGTGGAAACGGCCAAGCGCACCGGCGCCCGGGTGGCGGGACCGATTCCGCTGCCGACCCTGATCGAAAAGTTCACCGTCAACCGCTCTCCGCACGTCGACAAAAAGTCGATGGACCAATTTGAAATCCGCACCCACAAGCGCCTGCTCGACATCATCGAGCCGACCGCCAAGACGGTGGACGAGTTAAAGAAACTCAATCTCCCGGCGGGCGTGGATATCACGATCAAGATTTAACTTTTTAGCCTCAGCACTTTTGCCAGTTCACGACCATGACCATCGGACTTCTAGGAAAAAAAATCGGCATGACCAGCATCTACGATGCGGATGGGAAGCTGCGTCCGGTGACTGTCATCGCAGCCGGCGATAACACGCTGCTCCGTCGCCTAACGACCGAAAATGATGGCTATTCCGCCATCCAGGTCGGCTTCGATACGCAGAAAGAATCGCGCGTGACCAATCCGTTGCTCGGTGGATTTTCCGCCGCCGGTTCGGAACCGAAAAAACTGGTGCGGGAGTTTCGCCTCGAGGAAGACGCCCCGGAAGGCGAGATCAACCTGGCGGTGACGCAGTTCCAGCCGGGAGATTATGTCGATGTCGTCGGCAAATCGAAGGGTAAGGGATTCCAGGGGGTGATGAAGAAGCACAACTTCCATGGCCAGGGCGCAGCGCACGGTTCCAAGACCCATCGCCGCAACGGCGCGGTCGGCAATCGCTCGACCCCGGGCCGTATTTTCAAGAATATGGGCATGCCCGGTCACATGGGCGACGAGCGCGTGACCGTGCAGAACCTGCAGGTCCTGCAGGTGCGTGAAGAAGACAAGATGATTCTAATCAGCGGCGCCGTGCCGGGAGCGAATGGCAGTTATGTCGTCGTTCGGCCGGCCTTGAAGAAACCCGCCGCCGCTGCAGCCGAGGCCAGTAAATGAGCGCAAAAGTTTTAACCGCCGCCGCTGCCAAAGAGGCGAACATTGATCTGATTGAGAACGGTCGTGGCACCCAGGCCATGCACGACGCCGTCGTCGCCATGCGTGCGGCGCGTCGTTCTGGCTCCGCCAATACCAAGACCAAGGCGGAGGTGAACCTTTCCGGCGCCAAGCCGTGGCGCCAAAAAGGCACCGGTCGCGCCCGGGCGGGTTACAAGTCGTCGCCCATCTGGCGTGGAGGTGGCGTGGTCTTTGGTCCCAAGCCGCGCGATTACACCAAAAAGATTTCCAAGAACGTGCGCCGGCTCGCCTTTCAGAAGGCGCTGAGCGAACGAATCAGTGGCGGCGACGTCATGACCGTAACCGGTTTCAGCGTCGACGAACCCAAGACCAAGACGTTTGTTAGTCTGGTCAAGGGACATACCGATGCGAAGAAGGTTTTGCTTATCTCTGATTCCTTCGAAGAGACTTTTTATCGTGCCGCGCGTAACGTGCGCCCAGTCCTGCTCGTGACCGCGACCGAGGTTAATACCGAGCAATTGCTCGCCTACGACAAGATCATCGTGACCGACAGCGCGCTGCCGCAATTAGCCGAAAGAACCGGCACAGCCAAGGCCTGATAGCCCATGAACGAGCCCTACGATTTAATCCAGACGGTGCAATTGACCGAGAAGGCCTCGCTCCTGAGCGAGAAGTACAACAAGTATGTCTTCCGGGTGAGTCCACGCGCGAACAAGATCCAGATCAAGGCAGCGATCGAGCTGCTCTTTAAAAAGAAGGTCGTGGACGTGAACACCTGTAATTATGCCGGGAAGAAGAAGCGCGAACGCCGGGCCGATTTTGGCCGCAAAGCGCATTGGAAGAAAGCCATCGTGACCTTGGGAGAAGGCGAAAAGATTGACCTCGTCTAAAAACGGGATCCCGAAGCACGAAGATCGAAATTTATTTAGCCATGGCCATTAGAGATTATCGCCCACTGACGCCGACGCAGCGTTTCAAGACGCTTTCGACGTTCAAGGAAATCACCAAGGACAAGCCACACAAGGGCCTGACCGAGGTCAAAAAGCGGAGTGGCGGCCGTAACAACCATGGCCGTCTGACCTCGCGTCACATCGGCGGTGGACACAAGCAGAAGTACCGCAAGATCGATTTCAAGCGCCGCAAACACGGCGTCGCGGCCGAAGTGGTCGGGATCGAGTACGATCCGAATCGGACCGCGCGAATCGCTTTGATCAAATACAGCGATGGCGAGATGAGCTACATCCTGGCGCCGGATGGTCTGACTGCCGGGGCCAAAGTGATGTCAGGCCCGACCGCTCCGCCTAACGTTGGCAACTCTCTGCCTTTGAGCGAAATTCCGCTCGGCTCCGGCATTCATAATATCGAGATCGCACCCGGGCGCGGCGGACAGATTGCGCGCAGCGCCGGCCAGCAGGCCACCCTGAGCAACCGGGAAGCCGGTTACGCGCTGGTCAAGTTGCCTTCGGGCGAAATCCGCCGCATTCACGACACTTGCGTCGCGACCATCGGCCAGGTCGGTAATGTCGATCACATGAACGTCGTCAGCGGCAAAGCCGGCCGTTCCCGCTGGAAGGGCGTTCGCCCGACCGTGCGCGGCATGGTCATGAATCCGATCGATCACCCGAACGGCGGTGGCCAGGGTAAATCCAAGGGTGGTGGCGGACGCCAGCATCTGACCAGTCCGTGGGGACAATTGGCCAAGGGTTTCAAGACGCGTTCGAAGCACAAGTCGAGCGACCGCTTCATCATGCAGGACCGGCGCGTGAACCGGAAGAAGAAGAACTAATTTGATATGGGCAGATCGCTAAAAAAAGGACCTTTTGTAGAGCCGCATCTTCTCGAGAAGATCGACAAGATGAACGCTTCCGGCGTCAAGAAACCAGTCAAGACCTGGTCGCGCCGTTCGATGGTGACCCCGGATTTCGTGGGGCACACCTTCCTCGTCCATAACGGCAAAATTTTTCAATCCGTGTTCGTGACCGAAAACATGGTCGGGCACAAACTCGGTGAGTTTTCACCTACCCGAATCTTTAAGAAGCACGGGTCGCACACCGCGAAGGTGACCAAATAGCGCAGTTGATGGTTGCGGAATGAGAGGATGAGATGAAAGTCTCCATCCCTCATTTCCGACCTTCGGTTGTGTTGGTGTGTCTGTTGCTAGCCCCTTGGCTGGCGGCAGAAAATAGTTCTTTGTCAGATCCAAATCTTGAAATCGCAGAGGCGAGAGTGACGTCAGAGACGTTGCTTTCGCAGAATGATCTCTTGCGCAAACAACTCTCGCTCGACCGCGAAACGCAGAAGACGCTGACCGACAGTCTCGTCGTCTCGAACGCGGAAGCGGAATTGTTTCGCCGGAAATATGCCGAACTGCAGACCCGCATGGAAGCGCTCGGAGTGGAATCGATCACTAAGGATCGGGCCAAACTGGAGCAGCGCCTTTTGCAAGCGGTCAGTGACCTTCAACTCATGAACAAGGAGAAGGAAGCTTACCGTGAGCAGTTACTGAAGTTGACCGAGACGATGCTGCGCTACGTGAAAAGCACGGAGAGTGCCGATCCGGAGGCGCGCGCGGAAGTGGAAGCTCAACTGCGCGCCACCAATCAGTTGGTCGCTGCGGAAGAAGGCGATGCGCCTGACGACGAAACGGCACCCGACCTGATGGACGGGAAGGTGATCAGTGTGAAGGACGAGTGGTCGCTGGTGGTGGGAAACATCGGAGCGCGCCAGGGAGTGAAGATCGGAATGCCGCTGCGCATCGTGCGCGGAGGAAAGACCATCGCCACCCTGCGAGTGGTCGATGTGCGGGAGAAAATCAGCGGGGCGGTGATTCAGGAATTGGATTCAGAAAAAGTGAAAATAAGAGTGGGCGATCGTCTCCAGGTTGACGCACGCCAGAGTGTCAGTGTGAGATAAAAGAAGCGTGTTGAAGCGCTGAAGAGTTAAAGGGTCAAAGCGGGCCAGCCGCCGCCGCGACACAGTAACTCTTCAACTTTTCAACCAAGGAAAAAATGCAAGTTAGCTCGACCCATCGTTACGCGAAGATTTCGGCGTTCAAAGCGCGCGAAGTGACCCGCGCCATTCAGGGCCTGCCGGTTTCGGCAGCGCTCGACCTCGTCGCGTTCAGCCCGAAAAAGGCGGCGGGATTGATCAGCAAAACGCTCAAGAGCGCGATCGCCAATGCCGAGAACAACGCCAACCTGCGGGTCGATGGCCTGGTGGTGAAGGAAGCCACCGTCGGCGAAGGGCCGACAATGAAGCGAATGATGACCCGGGCCCGCGGCAGCGGCAGCACCATTCGCAAACGGAGCAGCCATATCCGGATCATTTTAACCGACGAGATCGAGATCAAGACGCGGGATAAGTCGAAGAAATCGGGCGGGGCGAAGAAGAAGAAAAAAGCGCCCGCCGCAAAAGCCAGGCCGGCAGCGCCGAAAGCCGAAGAGCCGGTCAACGAAAGCGCTCCGAGCGAAGAGAAAAAGGAAAGCTAATTCATGGGACAGAAAGTTAATCCAATCGGTTTTCGTCTCGGGGTGAACCGCGACTGGCGCTCGCGCTGGTATGCCTCGCCTCAGGAGATGCCGGCATTTTTGCAGGGCGACCTCGAGATCCGCAACTATGTCAAAAAGAAGCTCCAGTTCGCCGCCGTGGCCAAGATCATCATCGAGCGGGCCTGGAACAGCATTCGTGTGACCATTCACACCGCCCGCCCGGGTATCGTGATCGGACGCAAAGGCGCCGAGATCGAGAAGATGACCGAAGAGATCTCGCGCATGGCCCAGGGCAAGCAGATCAAGATCGACATCCAGGAAATCAAGACGCCGGAACTCGATGCCCAGCTGGTGGCGGAAAACGTCGCGCTGCAGATCGAGCGCCGAATCGCTTATCGCCGCGCGATGAAAAAAGCGGTCCAGATCGCGATGGACTTCGGCGCGCAGGGGATTCGTCTGCGCAGCTCGGGCCGTCTGAACGGTGCCGAAATTTCCCGTTCGGAATGGTATCGCGAAGGCAAAGTGCCGCTCCACACCCTGCGCACCCCGATCGATTACGGCTTTGCCGAAGCCAACACCGTTTACGGAAAGATCGGCGTGAAATGCTGGATCTGTAAGAAGGAAGAAGCGCCGCCCGCGGCCGCCAACACGTCTGCGACCACGCCTGAGTCCGCCGCAGCCTAACGAATCTAAGGAGACACTGCCATGCCATTAATGCCCAAACGCGTAAAGTATCGCAAAACCCAGCGGGGAAGCCGCAAGGGAACGGCCTCGCGTAATCTCCGGATCGATTTCGGTGAGTTCGGCCTCCAAACCCTGGAGCGGGCCTGGATAACCAACACCCAGATCGAAGCGGCCCGTGTTGCCTTGACCCGTAACATGAAGCGCAAAGGCAAACTCTGGATCCGAATTTTCCCCGACAAGTCGGTCACCGGTCGCCCGCCCGAAACTCGAATGGGCAAAGGCAAGGGCCAGCCGGAGAAGTGGGTCGCCACGGTGCGTCCGGGCAACATTCTGTTTGAGCTCGACGGCATCCCGGAATCGATCGCGCGCGAATCTCTCCGCCTTGCCGCCGACAAGCTGCCGGTGCGGACCAAATTCCTGACCCGCCACCACGTCGCGACCTAACGACTAACGAGAGATGATGAAATTTAAAGAAATACAGGAAATGAGCACGGAGGAGCTGCTGACCAAGAAGCGCGACCTGCGCCAGGAAAGCCTCCACCTTCGTCTGCAACAGCAGAGTGGACAGCTCGAACAGCCGAGCCGGCTGCGCCTTTTGCGCCGCGACGTGGCCAGGCTCGAAACCGTCCTCACCCAGCGCAACAAGCAGGCCGCCCCGGCCAGGAAATAACGATCATGGACGAAGCGACTCAGCAGGAAAAAACGACCGAGCGCGGCACGCGCAAAACCCGCGTCGGCGAAGTCATCTCGAGCGGGATGAGCAAGACGATCGTGGTGCAGACGGTGACTCGGGTGCCGCACGCCACTTTCGGCAAAATCGTGAAACAGAAGAAGAAATTTTACGCCCACGACGAAGAGAACAAGGCCAAGCCGGGCGACACCGTCCGCATCATGGAGACACGCCCGCTGAGCAAGCTCAAGCGCTGGCGCCTGGTCGAAGTGGTTCAGTAATTTAGGAGACAGTTATGGTTTACCTGAGATCAAGATTAGACGTGGCCGATAATAGCGGCGCGCGCATGGCCACCATGATCGGTGTCATCGGCAAAGGCGGCGCGCAGTGCGCCGGCATTGGCGACGTCATCACCGCGAACGTGAAGGAAGCGAGTGCGACCGGGGCGGTGAAGAAGGGCGACGTGGTTCGCGCCGTGCTCGTGCGCACCAAACAACCGATCCGCCGCGACGATGGTTCGCTCCTGCGTTTCGATAACAACGCCATCGTAATCATCGACAAGGATCTGAATCCGCGCGGCACCCGTATCTTCGGACCGGTGGCGCGTGAGCTGCGCGAACGCAATTTCATGAAGATCGTTTCGCTCGCGCCGGAAGTGTTATGAACCGGATTAAGCATCACGTTAAAAAGGGCGACAACGTCGAGGTCATCTCGGGAAACTTTCGGGGTTCGACCGGCAAGATCCTGCAAGTCCTGCCAAAGAAGAACCGGGTCCTGATCGAAGGCGTCCGCCTGATCAAGCGACACCTGCGCAAATCGCAGGACAACCCTTCGGGCTCGATCGCGGAGCGCGAAGGCCCCATCCATATTTCGAATGTGAAATTGGTCGAGCGGGCGGAGAAAGAGACCAAGAAAAAGGGCAAGGCCAAGGCAAGCAAAGAAAAGAAACCAAAGAAGGCGAGCAAGGACGAGTAGGACTCGCCCGCTGAAGGAAGATGAAAAACGAATTTTATCGCGAATACCAGGAGAAGGTGATTCCTGCTCTGCGCGAACAGCATGGTTACAAGAACGACCACCAGATTCCCAAGCTGGAGAAGGTAGTCATCAATACCTCCGTCGGTTCCCAATCCGACGTGAAACAGGCTTTGGAAGATGCCAAGACTGAGCTCGCGCTCATCACCGGGCAGAAGCCGGCCGAGACCCGGGCGAAGAAGAGCATTTCCAACTTCAAGCTGCGCAAAGAACAAGCCATCGGGGCCAAGGTCACCCTGCGGGGCGAGCGCATGTATGAATTCATGGAGCGTCTGATCAAGGCTTCGCTTCCGCGCATTCGCGATTTTCGCGGCGTTTCGCCGAAAGGTTTTGACGGGAATGGTAATTACACCATGGGCGTTTCCGACCAGTCGATTTTCCCTGAAGTCGAGCTCGACAAAATTAAGCGCAACATCGGTTTTGATGTTACGATTGTGACCACCGCGCGTACCAACGAAGAGGCCAAAGCCCTCCTCAGCGAGATGGGAATGCCCTTCAGCGACCGGCCGAAACCGGTCGCCGCCGCGCCAGCTGCCTAACGTTCATGAGTACTGTTACCGATCCTATTGCCGACCTTCTGGCCCGCGTGCGTAATAGCACCCAGGCGCAGAAAGCGGAGATGTTTGTCCCTTTCTCCAAGATGAAGAACGAGATCGTTCGCATCCTGAAAGAAGAAGGTTACATCACCGATTTTTCTCTCGATACCACGGGCGCGCATCCGCGGATCAAGATCACGAACAAGATCGCCAACCGCGTCCCGGCCATCACCGGCCTGAAACGGGTCAGCCGTCCGGGGCTGCGCCGCTATGTCGGCGCGGACGAAATCCCCCGCGTGCTCGGCGGCATGGGCACGGCAATTTTATCCACCTCGCGCGGCGTCATGTCGGGTCGCGAGGCGAAGAAACAAAAAGTAGGAGGCGAGTTACTGGCTTACGTCTGGTAACCCTGAGTTATGTCACGGATTGGAAATAAACCGGTCGAAATTCCGGCCAAGGTCAAAGTCAACATCGACGACGCCGGCAAAGTGGCGGTCGAAGGTCCAAAAGGGAAGCTGGATTGGAACCTGCCCAAAGGGATCACGGCCAAAGTGGCCGACAATGAAGTGTCGTTAGCCCGAAGTGCGGAGACGCGGAGCGTCAAAGCGCTGCATGGTCTGTCTCGCGCCCTGATCAATAATATGGTCGTCGGGGTGAGCGAAGGCTTTACCCGCAACCTCGAGATCGAAGGCGTCGGTTTCAAAGCCGCAGTCCAGGGCAAGAACCTCAACCTGAGTCTCGGCTTCTCGCATCCGGTCCTTTTCCCGATCCCGGACGATATCAAGATCGCCGTGACCGATAACACCAAGATCGCGATCAGCGGCGTGGATAAGAAAACGGTCGGCCAGGTGGCGGCAGATATCCGCGGCTATTACCCGCCCGAGCCTTACAAGGGCAAGGGAGTTCGTTACGCGGGTGAGCAGATTCGCCGTAAGGAAGGCAAGACCGTTCAATAGTTATGGCTACGATTAATCGCAAAGTCATCCGCGGCCGCATTCATAACCGCATTCGGCGCAAGGTGTCCGGGACTGCGGAACGTCCGCGTCTCTGTGTCTATTTCTCTGGTAAACATGTCTACGCCCAGGTGGTGGACGATGAAGCGGGCCAGACCCTGGTTTCCGCCGGCACGACGGAGAAGGATCTGAAAGGCAAGCACGCCGCGAACCGGGCTACGGCCGAGAAAGTGGGCAAGATGATCGCCGAGCGTTTGCTGGCGAAGAATATTGATAAGGCGGTTTTTGATCGTGGGGGTTTCCTTTACCACGGCAAAGTGAAAGCATTGGCCGACGCAGCGCGCGAAGGCGGATTGAAACTCTAATATGGCATACGCAGGCAACCAAGGCAGACGAAGCGACTCACGCACCACGGACCGGACGCCTCCGGCAAGAGGCGATACGACCGAGAAGGTCGTGTTCATCAACCGTTGCGCCAAAGTCGTGAAAGGCGGACGCCGTTTTAGCTTTAGCGCGCTCATCGTAGCGGGTGATCACGATGGCAAAGTCGGCTGCGGATTTGGCAAGGCCAATGAAGTGGCGGAAGCGATCCGCAAGGCGTCGGAAGCGGCCCGCAAATCGATGGAAAAGATGTCGCTGCGCGAGAACACCATTCCCCATGAAGTGATCGGCGAGTTTGGCGGCGGTCGCGTTCTCCTGCGTCCGGCTTCACCTGGCACCGGGGTCATCGCGGGCGGCGGGGTGCGCGCGGTAGTCGAAGCGGTCGGGATTCGCGACGTGCTCGCGAAGTCGCTCGGCTCGAGCAACCACGCCAACGTGGTCAAGGCGACGATCGAAGCGCTGCGCTCCCTGCGCCGGCGCGACGAAATTTTCAAGGCTCGTGGCATTCGCATGAACAGCAACGGTGAGGAGGCGGCGGCTCAGTCATGATCCGGTTGCATAATCTCAAGCCGCGTCCCGGCGCCAAGCACCGGACCAAGCGGCTCGGCATCGGTGAAAGTTCCGGCCACGGCAAAACCAGCGGCAAGGGTCACAAGGGCCAGAAAGCCCGCTCCGGCGGCAGCATTCGGCTCGGTTTTGAAGGTGGCCAAATGCCGCTCATTCGCCGCTTGCCCAAGCGCGGATTTAACAACGCGGCTTTCAAGAAGACTTACGCTTTGATCAACCTCGACGATTTAAATGAATTCGAGGCGGGAACGGAAATCAACGAGCAGATGCTGCGCGCTTCGAAGCATATTCGCGGCAAGGTCGCAGGTCTCAAGATTCTCGGTCGGGGCGAGCTTAAGCACGGCCTCAAGATCGAAGCCGATCGCGTGAGCGATTCGGCCCGCGAGAAGATCGAGAAAGCCGGCGGCACCATCACCTTGCGCGAGCGCAAATCGCTGACGGACGGAAAGCGATCGGGCGAGACCTCGACCGAGAAGAAGTCGCCCAAAGCGGCGGCTCCGAAGGCCAAAGCCAAAAAGCCTGCGGCGAAGAAAAAAGCGGCAGCGAAGAAAAAGAAATCGGCCAAGTAGGCGCTTTCTAGATCGGACTTAGCGGATGGTTTCGGCTTTTCTCAATACGGTCAAAATCCCGGAACTACGCCGGCGGATTTTGTTCACCCTCGCGGTCATCGTGGTCGTGCGCCTGGGAGCCGCGATCACCACTCCGGGCGTTAACCCGGCGGTGCTGCAGGATTGGTTCCGCACCTCTTCCCAAAGCGCGGGCGGCGGGGTGGCGGCACTCTTCAATCTCTTCAGCGGCGGCGCGCTCGAGAATTGCGCCATATTTTCGTTGGGCATCATGCCTTACATCAGCGCCTCGATCATGTTGCAGCTGCTCACCGCGGTCATCCCGTCCTTGAGCCGCTTGTCGCGTGAAGATGGGGGCCGGCAGAAGATCATGCAGTACACGCGTTACGCGACGCTGGTTCTGTGTGTCTTTCAGGGTTATCTCCTGGCCGTTTCCTTTCAGCATCCGGAGTCGTATCACACCATGCTTCCGGGCATTACGGAGACGACGGCTCGGCTCGGAATTCCGCTGGTCGATAACCTTGGTTGGTCGTTTCGTATCATCACGGTTCTCACTCTGACCACCGGCACGCTCTTTTTAATGTGGCTGGGCGACCAGATCACCGATCGCGGCATCGGTAACGGTATTTCTCTTATTATCACGATCGGCATCGTGGCGCGCTTGCCCGCCGCCCTGGCGCAGGCTTGGAAGACCTTTGTTCCTTCCGCCGTGACGGGGCAGGCTCAGGTGAATCCAGCCATCCTGGTCCTGATGGTGGCGTTTCTTTTTATCGTCATCGCGGCAGTGATCGCGGTCACGCAGGGTGTGCGCAAAATTACCGTGCAGTACGCCAAGCGCGTCGTCGGGCGGAAAATGTACGGCGGGCAAACGCAATACATGCCGCTGAAGGTGAACTACGCCGGAGTCATGCCGATCATCTTTGCCTGGGCGTTGCTCCTTTTCCCGACCACCATCGTCGGGCTGGCATTCAAGAACAGCCGCACGGCCAAGATGATCGCGGACATGCTCTCCAATGGCTGGCTGCATTACCTCGTGCTCGCGGCGATGATATTTTTCTTCAGTTATTTCTGGGTTGCGACGCAATTCCAGCCTTCGCAGATCGCGGATGACTTGAAGAAGTACGGCGGTTACATCCCGGGCGTTCGTCCGGGCAAACCGACCGCCGATTTCCTCGATTTCACCATGACCCGGCTCACCTTTGCCGGAGCCATTTTCCTCACCTTGATCGCGATCCTGCCCAGTCTGTTAAGCCAGGGGCTGCATGTCCCGGTGATCACGGCGCAGTTTTTCGGGGGCACCAGCCTGCTCATTATCGTAGGGGTGATCCTGGATACGATGCGGCAGGTGGAGACTCATTTGATTCAGCGCCATTACGATGGCTTCCTCCGCAAAGGCCGGCTCCGTGGCCGTGCCTTCGATCGTGGCGGCGCCCGGGGCGAGGCGGCGCAGCAGGGGACGCTGATGTGGCTCTATGTCGGCATCGCCGTCTTGGTCATTGGCGGGGTGGCAATTTTCCTCTACGGTCGCTAGGTGAAAAGTCGCATCGTTCTTCTCGGCGCGCCCGGTTCCGGCAAGGGAACGCAGGCGGAAATGATCACCCGGCACTTTGCCATCTCGATTACTTCGCCGGGCACGATCCTGCGCCGCGAACGCGACCTAGGCACGCCGCTCGGGCTGGAAGCGGATGAGATTTCTAAAAAGGGCGGCCTCGTTTCGGACGATGTAATCGTCCACTTGATCGAGGACTGGCTTAATCTGCATGGGCAGGAGGGATTTATTTTCGACGGGTTCCCGCGCACGGTGCGCCAGGCCGAGCGGTTGAACGAGATTCTGAGCAAGATGGGCACTTCGCTTGATTTGGCGATTTGGCTCGAGGTCTCGGAGGAGACAGTACGCGACCGCATTGCTAGCCGGCTGCAATGCCGCCGTTGCGGTTTCACCACCAGTGTGGCCAGTGCGCGTTTTGCTGATCGCCCGATCTGCCCGTATTGCGACGGGCCGTTGATCCGGCGCAACGACGACGACGCCTCTGTCCTGCAGAAACGTCTGGAGGAATTTAAATCCAAGACCGAGCCGCTCCTTTCCTTCTACGAAAAAGACGACGCCCTGCATCGGATCGATGGCAATCGCGATCGGGAAACGGTCTTCGCTGACATCTCGGCCCTGATCGAAGAGCGCGTGAAATGATCCCGATCAAGTCGGACCGGGAGATCGACAAGATGCGTCTCGCCTGTCGCACCGCGAGCGACGTGCTCGAGCAGGTGAGCGAGCTGATCCGGCCGGGAGTTTCGACCAAGGAGATCGATCAGGCTGCGGCCGACCTGATGAAGGCCGCGGGGGTGCGAAGCGCATTTCTCGGTTATCGGCTCGGGCACCGCGTTTTTCCGGGCAGCATCTGCATTTCGCTCAACGACGAGATCGTGCACGGCATCGGCAGTGAACGCCGGATTCAGTATGGCGACATCGTGAAGCTCGATATTGGCGTGGTCCGGGACGGCTGGGTCGGCGATACCGCGGCGACCATTCCGGTCGGGATGATCGACGAACGGGTGGAGAGATTGCTCGAAGTCACCCAAAGCGCTCTGCAACGAGCGATCGGCCACGCCCGCGCCGACGAACGGCTGGGCGATCTCTGCGCCTCGATCGAGGATGAGGCAGTCCGCAGTCATTTCAGCGTGGTGCGGGAATTTGTCGGCCACGGGGTGGGGCGGAAGCTGCACGAAGAGCCGCAGGTCCCCAACTATGGCAAGCGCGGGAGCGGTCCGCGGCTCAAGCCCGGCATGACCCTGGCGATCGAGCCGATGGTGAACCTCGGCACCGCCGGCGTGCGCCTGCTTGAAGATGGCTGGACCGTTTGCACCTCCGACGGACTGCCCTCGGCGCATTTTGAGCACACGGTTTTGATTACCAAAGACGAACCCGAAATCCTGACATGGCGCGCAAAGACGCAATTGAGGTAGAGGGCAAAGTGGTCGAGCTACTCCCGAATACCATGTTCCGGGTGGAACTTCCCAACGGCCACCGCGTCCTGGCCCACATCTCTGGAAAAATGCGCATGCACTTCATTCGCATCTTGCCAGGCGACAAAGTTATGTTAGAAGTCTCGCCTTACGATTTGTCGAAAGGGCGAATCACTTTTCGCCATCGCTAGCGCGGAGACATTGCTCCGCGTTTTTCGTCTCGTGAATTATGAAAGTGCGACCATCAGTAAAAAGACTTTGTGAAGCGTGCAAGATCGTGAAGCGGAAGAACGTTGTCCGCGTAATCTGCGCCAAAAACCCGCGCCATAAACAGCGCCAAGGCTAGGCGAAACGCTGAAAACCCAAATTTTGCAACGCTAAAATAACTGTATGCCAAGACTTCTAGGAGTAGAAATTCCCGCCGATAAACGCATCGAAGCATCGTTGACTTACGTTTACGGGATTGGTCCCTCGACCGCCAAGCGCGTCCTCGAGCAGACCAACATCGATCCCAATCTGCGGGCGAAGGATCTGAGCCCGCAGCAGATCAACGAAATCATTCAGACGATCACTCACAACAAGCTTCCGATCGAAGGCGATCTGCGCCGCGAAGTGCAGAGCAACCTGAAACGACTCCAGGCGATCAATTGTTACCGTGGCATTCGTCACCGTCGCGGCCTGCCCGTGCGCGGTCAGCGCACCTCGACGAACGCCCGCACCCGCAAAGGCCCGCGCAAGACGGTCGGCGTGATCCGGAACAAGGACGCCAAGGCGGGCAAGGTTTAACCTAACGAACTGACATGGCCGAAGACTCCGAAAATCAAAAACCGGTGGAAGAATCCGCCGCCGAAACGCCCGCAACCACTCCGGAAGCGCCGCAGGCTCCTGAAGCTGCCGCCGCCCCGGCCTCGCCCAAGACGGACGAGACAGTGAAAGAGCAACCTTCCGAGACTGCGCCGGTCTCCGGCGAAGCTGCTCCGGCCACTCCCGCGACCCCGGCTGCACCGAAAGAGGCCAAGCCAAAAGCGAGCAAAAAATCCAAAAAAGCGGACGCGCCCGCGGCCGAAGCTCCGAAGGAAAATCTCTCTCTCGATCCGAACGACATCGAGAAGCCGAAAATCATCAAGGCGAAGGGAAGCAAAAATATTTTCTCCGGTTTCGCTCATGTCCTTTCCACTTTTAACAATACCATCGTCACCATCACCGACCTGCAAGGCAATGTGATCGGCTGGTCGAGTGCAGGAAAAGTCGGCTTTAAAGGCTCGCGCAAAAGCACCGCCTACGCAGCCCAGATGGTGGCGCAGGATGCATCGCGCCAGGCCATGGGGCACGGTCTGAAGGAAGTCGAAGTCCTGGTGCGAGGACCAGGGGCCGGGCGTGAATCCGCCGTTCGCGCGCTCCAGGCGATCGGCCTCGACCTCACCGTCATCCGCGACGTCACGCCGGTGCCGCACAACGGTTGCCGACCGCCTAAACAACGGCGCGTCTGATCGGACGCTCAACTTTTAGCTCTCAACCAACTTCCTAGATGGCCAGATATACCGGACCCAAGACCAAGATCGCCCGCCGCTATGGCGTGCCCCTTTTCGGACCCTCAAAAGCGCTCGAGCGGAAAAATTACCCGCCGGGGATGCACGGGCCGAAGGGATCGCGCCGCAAGCAGTCGGATTACGCGATCGCGCTCGGAGAAAAACAAAAACTCCGCTTTCAATACGGCCTGATGGAAAAACAGTTCCGCCGGATCTTCGAGACGGCGCTGCAACGGCGCGGTGTCACCGGCGAGACGCTCCTGCAACTGCTCGAGACCCGGCTCGATAACGTCGTTTTCCGGCTCGGGATGGCCAATACCCGCAGCGCAGCGCGGCAGCTCGTCTCGCATGGGCACGTCCAGGTCAATGGGCGCAACGTCAACATTTCGTCGTTCAACGTGAAGGCGGGCGATGAAATTACGATCAAAGAGCGGCCCAAATCGCGCCAGCTTGCGCTGCGCAACATGGAGCTGACCCAGATCGCGCCGGTGCCTGATTGGCTGACGGTGGATCGCGACGCTCTCGTCGGCAAAGTGGCGCACATTCCCTCGCGCGAAGAGATGCAGCCGATGGTCAACGAGCAGTTGATCGTCGAGTTGTATTCCCGTTAAGGTCTCCCAGCCGGCTGAACCAGTCTGCCGCGGCCAACGGCCGGTGCGCGAAGGTTTGCGCTTACGCTTCGAGCGCGGCCAGCGCTTTGTCGTAGCTGCAACGGGAAAGGTAATGCGCCAGTTGCGGATCGACCGGGCGCGGCAGCTCTTTCTCCAGGGCGACGATTCGCTCGGAGATAGTTTTCAGCTTTTCCATGTGCCGCTCCGGTTTGCGACGGCTGGCTTCATCCCTGATCAGGGAAAGCCGATCGCGCAGAGCGGCGGCGAGAGCGGTTTCAGGTGTGGTCATCGTTAGGGCTTAATTCTTTTTCGAAAGCCAACTAAAGCTTGAATCGGGACGGGATTTTGCGCAAGACCTCCGCATGGCTGAGGCAGCAACGAAACGGGTCCTGATCGTGGATGATGATACCGCCGTTCTGCGCATCATGCGCGAGGCGCTGCAGACTCTGCTGCAGTGGGAGGTCGATACTTCGCCCAAGCCCGAATACGGCTTCGAGCTGGCCCTGAAAAAAAGCTACGACCTGATGATTTTCGATTTCTCGATGCCATTGATCGACGGGACGATGCTCTTTCTCCTCATCTCGAAGGTCTACGAGAACTCGACTCCGCCGCGCATGGTCCCGCCGCTGCTCCTCGTCTCCGGCCAGGGCGCGGATGAGCGTGCGCAGGAGCTGCTGCGGGAAGCGAGAGTGCGCGGCTTTTTGGCCAAGCCGTTTACGATCAATCGGCTGATCGAGAAGGTGCAGGCCTGTTTCCCTGCGGCGAAGTTCCTGCCTAACGAAGGCGGGAACGCTGGCTAGGCGCGCTCGGCGGCTTCTTCCTGCAACTGCCGGCGGGCTTCGATCCAGTCGTGGGCCGAATCGCCGGGCGCGCCATCTTTCATCCGGCGTTCGGCGATGAAGTAGGCCCGGATGCGGATATCTTCGTCGCTGAACGTGTGCTCCGACGCGACGGGGGAGATCGAGCCGGGAGGAGCCTTCCGTTTGCCGGTAGCAGCAGACTTGCGGGGAGCAGTGCTCCGGCTTTTAAGCGCCGGCTTGGCTGCTGCGCTCGTGTTCTTGGCCGCGGCCTTTTTCCCCGCGGCAGACTTGAGGCTTTTTCCACTCCCGTTACCGCTGTTGGATTCCATTGCCGGCACACCCGGATTACCTTCCGGGGCGGCTCCCTCTTTCTTTCTTTTTAAATTTTTCGCCATTTACTTTTTCTTTGGGTCGGCCAAGCCTGTACCCGCCCAGCGGAGGTGCGCAAGCGGAAAGGGCACGAAAAAAGCTCCTGCGGCAAGAGCAGAAAACAGCGGATGAGGCACTTTATTTTTAGATGGATGATCACCACCGTGGCCGTGATGGTAGCGGCCGCGCTGATCAGCGGAATTCGCTATGACAGCATCGGCGCCTTGATCGGAGCGGCGCTGCTCCTCGGCATCCTGAATGCCTTTCTGCGCCCGATTCTTTTGCTCCTGATGGCGCCGCTCATCATCCTCACCTTGGGGATTTTCATTTTGGTGGTGAACGGGCTCATGCTCTACCTGGTGAACGACCTGGTGCACGGGTTTCACGTCGACAGTTTCGGCAGCGCGTTCTGGGGTGCGATCCTGATCAGCATCGTGAGCTGGATGTTGAGCGCGTTTTTCCGCGGCAGCGATGGGCGGGTCCATCCTCTGACCCATCACACGCGGATCAGGCGGGTGGAAGGCCGCGTCGTCGGGAGCAGCAAGCCGGGCGAATCATGACCTATTGCCTCGGAATGCTCTGTCGCAAGGGCGTCGTTTTTCTTTCCGACTCCCGCACCAGCGCGGGGATGGATAACATCACCGTGCGGACCAAGATGCGGGTCTACGAAAATCCGGGCGACCGGGTCATTTGCATCATGTCCTCGGGAAACCTCTCTCTCAGCCAGGCGACGATGGCTTTGATCGACGACGATCTGCATTTGAACGAGAGCCATCCGGCGCGGAAGCACCTGCTTAACCGCGCGACGCTTTACGAGACCGTGCGCTACGTCGGCTCAAAGGTGCGCGAGGTGGAAAAGCGCGATCGCGCCGCGCTCGAGGCCGACGGTTTCAGTTGGAATATTAACCTCATCGTGGGCGGGCAGATTGCCGGCCTGGAGCCGGAGGTGCACGCCATTTATCCCCAGGGCAACAGCATCCACGCCAGCCAGGATTGTCCCTTTCTGCAGATCGGCGATCTGAAATACGGCAAGCCGATTCTCGATCGCGGGTTCAGCTACGAGAGCAGCCTGATGGATGCGCTTAAATTTGGCATCATCTCGATGGATGCGACGATGAAAAGCAATGTGGCGGTGGGGCCGCCGATCGATGTCCTATGCTACAAGACGGACTCGTTGCAGGTGAAGATGCGCACCCGGTTGGAGGAGAACGACCGCTATCTGAACGAGATCAGCCAGAAATGGCAGGAGGGCGTTGTCCGCCTCGTTAGGCAAATGCCGGTGGCTGATTTCAGCAAGACAGCGCTCGGTTTCGCCAACGCGGCCTGAGCCGTTCGCCCCCCGGATTTCGTCCTTTCTCGCGGCCGAATCGAGCCTCACGAACCCGCGCGCGTTTCCGCCTAACGGGTCGGTTTTATTTTCGTCGGGCGGCGGGCTTTTTCAAAGAGCGCCGAATGCTGGTCTGGTTCCTGCTTTAGGTGGTTTCGCAGTCCAAAAATACCCTGCTCTAAAATCATGATGCCGACTCTCACCAAACCACTTGTCTGCGCGCTCGCTGCACTCTCGCTCGTCGCGTCCGCAGGTCGGGCGCAAGAGGCCCGTCCGCCGGCCGCTTCCGATCCGGCCGCAACGGTCCCGCCCGCTTCGAATACCACGCGCAGTTCCGAGTTGGCTCCGATGACTCTGGTTCAGGCGGCGTCTCCGGCTGCGGTTACCACCACCACTACCACCGCGCCGAGCGCGACTGTGGGCACGACGATGCCGTCCCAGCCCGCCGCGACCGCTCCGGTGACCCAGGGCGCCACCATGGCCCCAGCTTCTCAGACCTCCACCGCCACCACGACGACAAGCGGCACCACTTCCAGCCCCTCCAACACCCCGATGAATTCCGTGGCCGAAAACGGCGGCATCGGTGTGCGTGAGTTCCAGGGCGACGACGTCGGCCAGGTGCTGCGCCTCCTCGCCCGCCAGGCCAAGATCAACATGGTGGTGAGCGAAGCCGTCACCGGCACCGTCACCATGCGGCTGGAGGACGTGACCGCCTTGCAGGCGATCGCGATCATCGTGAAGGCGAAAGGCCTTTTCATGGATAACATCGATAACGTCTACTACATCAAAACCGCGGCCGAGCGGACGGCGGAGCCGACCGAGAGCGATAGCTACCAGCTCAGCTATGGCCGAGCCAAGGACATCGCGCCGCTTCTCGCCTTGCAGCTCTCGAGCAAGGAAGCGCCGCAGGTGGATGAGCGCACCAACACGATTTTCTTTCGCGAGACGCGCAGCAACATCGATAACATCCGCAAGACTCTCGTCCTGCTCGATAAGCCGACCAAGCAGGTCATGATCGAAGCGCGCCTGGTCGAGGTGAACGCCAATCCGAAGCAGAGTTACGGCATCAACTGGGGAGGCGTGGTCGGCAGCTCGACCGCTCCGCAAACCTTCCGTTACGGCGGCAGCACTCCGGGCTCTTCCCAGATCGTGCAGCAGACCAATCCGACCACGGGCCAGATCACTTCCGTTCCACAGCAGTCGACCCTTCCTTCGATCGTGACCAACACCGACGGCAGCCTCGCGCCGCAGGATTTTCTCCTCAACGCGCTGCCCGGCGGCGGCCTGAATGCGTTGCAAAACCAGTTCGCCATCCTTTCCGTGCCGCAGATGTCACTTACGCTGCGCTTGCTGAACGAGGATAACGACGCCGAGTTTTTGGCCAACCCGCGCATTGTCACGGCGGACAATCAACAGGCGAAGATTGAGATCATCCGCAACCAGCCGGTGCCGCAGTTGAATTTCAACGAGCAGACGGCGACGGCGGTCTTCGGCGGGTTCCAGGACAAGAAGTTTGGCAACACGCTGCTGGTCAAGCCGCTGGTCAACAAGGACAACTTCGTCACCCTGAGCGTGAAGCCCGAGATCAGCAATAAAGTGGCCGACGCCACCTTCCAGTTTGCCGGCGCCACGGTGGCGAGCCCGATCATTGATACGCGCACCCTCGATTCCAACGTCCTGATCAAGAGCGGCGACACTCTCGCCATCGGCGGTTTGCTCCAGGATGAGACGACCAAGGCGCGGACAAAGGTCCCGATCATGGGCGACATTCCCATTCTGGGTTACCTCTTTCAGGAACGCCTGAACGCGCGCACCAAGCGCAACCTGCTCGTCTTCGTCACCCCGACCATTCTCGAACAACGCTATGGCACCGGCCTGGAGGATCAGGTCAACGGGCTGCATCACAGTGGCGAAGAATTTGCCGATCCAAACGGCTGGCGGAATAACGCCCGCGGCGCGGTCCGCCTCGTGCCGACCTCGAATCGCCAGGTCGTGACCGATTATCCCAAACCCGGGATCGCGCCGCCGCCGGCAAAGATGCGCTTCATGAGCACCGCGAAGGATAGGGATTTTTGAGGACACTTGTTGTGGGGTTGAAGGGGGCGGGCCGCAAGGTTCGCCCTCTTTATTTTCGCGAAAGCGTTCCGGCCTCGCCCGCCAGCGCTGGCGCACGCGCAGGAATGGGAGCGGGAGCGAAGAAATGAGAGGAGATTCACCAAGGGTCGAACACTTGCGCTGGAGCAGCCGCCTGTGCATCATAAGCCGCCCGAGTTTCCCCGCCTGGGACGCGTAATAATTAATGAAACTGTCGCTCATTCCAAAATCGCTTCGCCGCATCGCCGAAAAAATCGAAAACCAGGAGCGAATCTCCGAGCAGGACGCCGCCGCGCTCTATCGCTCGACGGAATTAAACGCGCTCGGGATCATGGCCAGCGCGGTGCGGGAGCGGAAGAATGGCAACGTCGCCACCTACATCCTTAACCGCTACATCAACTACTCGAACGTCTGCGTCCTCTCCTGCCAGTTCTGCGCCTTTGCGGCCAAGAAACGCGACGCCCATGCCTTTGAGAACTCGATCGATGAGATAGAGGCCGCCGTGCAGGAAGCGCTCGCCACCGGCATCACCGAAGTGCACATGGTCGGCGGCCTTCATCCCACCCTGGGCCGGGAGTGGTATCTGGAATTGATCACCCGGTTGCGGGCACTTGATCCGCAGCTGCAGATCAAGGCTTTCACCGCGATCGAGATCCGGCACATGGCCCGGCGCATCTTTAAAACCTCCATCGCTGAAACTCTCGCCATCCTCCGCCAGGCCGGCCTCGGCTCGCTCACCGGCGGCGGTGCGGAAATTTTCGACCCGGCCGTGCGCGACCAGCTCTGCCGGGGGAAGGAGAGCGCCGCGGAATGGGTCGAAGTTCATCGCACCTGGCATCAAATGGGCGGCCGCAGCACCTGCACCATGCTTTACGGACACATCGAGACGATCGAGCAGCGGGTCGATCACCTGCGGCAGTTACGCGAGCTGCAGGATGAGACTCACGGCTTCACCGGCTTCATCCCGTTCGCCTTCGAGCCGGGTGAAAGCACCGTCCTCTCGCACATCCCGCACGCCACGGCCTTCGATCAGCTGCGCAATCTCGCGGTCAGCCGCATCTACCTCGATAACATCGATCATCTCACCGCTTACTGGGTCAGCATGGGCCTGCCGCTGGCCCAGGTTGCGCTCAGTTACGGGGTCGACGACCTGCATGGCACCATCATGCGCGAGAAAATTTTCCACATGGCCGGAGTGAACACGCCGGAAGAGCAGACGGTGGAAATGCTGCGCCACGTCATCCGGGAAGCCGGGCGCGAGCCGGTCCAACGGGACAGCTACTACAATCATCTCCCGACCCGCCCTCCCGCCGCGGCTCCCGCGCCGGCGGCCGACCTTGTCTGCGCCTAACGAACTACCGGCGGCGCGGATCGGTTGCGTGCGTTATCGCAACGCGCTTCCGCTCATCCACGGCTGGCCTGGCGAGGTGGTCTTCGATCATCCCGCCACCCTCTGCCGCCAGCTCGCGGCCGGGGAACTGGATGTCGCCTTTGTCTCCAGCTTTGAATATCTGCGCAACCCGATATACGCGGTTGTCGATGGGGTAGCCGTCGGGTCCGACGGGCCGGTCTACAGCGTCGTCCTGGCCCACGCCGGAGAAGTCGATCAACTGCAGGAAGTAGTGATCGATCCCGCTTCGCGCACCTCGGTTAATCTGCTGCGTTGCCTGCTGGACCGACGCGGTCTGCGGCCCCGTTTCGTCGAAAGCGGAGAAATCTCCCCGACCCGCGGCCGGCTCATCATCGGCGATCAGGCGCTTCGTTTCCGGGCCGAGAGCGGCGCCCGCTACCAGTTTCTCGATCTCGGGGCGGAATGGAAAAATCAGCTCGCGCTGCCGTTCGTCTTCGCCCTCTGGCTCATCCGGCCGGATTTCGCCGGGAAGGAAAAAATCGGAGAGGCTCTGCGTACGTTAGGCGAACGTAATCGGACCCAGCTCGACCCGATCATCACGGCCCAAGGGAACGCCGAGCGCGACTTTTACGAATTCTACTTTCGGAAATGTCTCCGTTTCACCTTTGCCGAAAAAGAAAAAGCGGGCTTTCAGTGTTTTGCTGAATTATGCGCCGGCCAAAATCTTCTGCCCCGCCTTCCGTCCGCCCCCGTGTTCGTCTAGGGCTGCGCATCGGGATCTCGGGCTGGAATTACAAGGGCTGGCGCGGGGTCTTCTATCCGCCCGGGCATCCGCAAAAGAAGGAGCTCGAATTTGCCGCTCGTACCTTCCACACGATCGAGATCAACGGCACCTTCTACTCGCTCCAGCGGCCGAGCAGTTTCCCAAAATGGTACCAGGAAACGCCGCCCGATTTCGTCTTTGCCCTCAAAGGCGCCCGCTTCATCACCCACATGAAAAAACTGCGCGACGTGCGCGTGCCGCTGGCCAATTTTTTCGCCTCCGGCATTCTCAGCCTGCGCGAAAAGCTAGGCCCGATCCTCTGGCAATTCCCACCAAACCTCGGCTGGAAGGAAGAACGCTTTCGCCATTTCTTCGAGATGCTCCCGCGCGATACGGAAGAGGCGGCTGCGCTCGCGCACGAGCATAACGACAAGCTGAAAGAGCCAGCCTGGTTGCAGGTCGACCAGTCCCGGCCGCTGCGTCATGCGGTCGAGGTTCGCCACCCGAGTTTTCTCGATCCCGATTTTTTCGCGCTCCTCCGGGAATACCAGATCGCGTTTGTCTTCGCCGATACAGCCGGGAAATGGCCCTACGCCGAGGAGCTCACTACCGATCTGGTTTACCTTCGGCTGCACGGCGCGACCGAGCTCTACGCCAGCGGCTACGACGACGCCGCCCTGCAGTGGTGGGCCGATCGGATTCAGGCCTGGCAGCGCGGGCGCGACGTTTTTGTGTACTTTGATAACGATGCCAAAGTTCACGCCCCCTTCGATGCTCAACGCCTCCGCCAGCTCCTTGCCTAACGAATGTACGGCATGAGGCGCGACCGACGCTGGATCCTGGCGGCGCCTGGTTCGGCGGCGCCGGCTTTTTCTGAATCGATCTGCGGTCTGCCTTGCATCGCCCAGCTTTTACATCGCCGCGGCTTGCAGAGTGACCTGGAGGTGAACGAATTCCTACGCCCGCGACTGGCCCGGCTGAGCGATCCGTTTCTCCTCCCGGGCATGCGCCTGGCGGTCGATCGCATCCTGCGCGCGCTCGACGCCGGCGAGCGAATTGTCCTCTACGGCGATTACGATGTCGACGGTGTCACCTCGCTCGCGCTGCTCAACGAAATGCTCCTCGCCTACGGCGCCGCGCCCGCGCTTTTCCTGCCCTCGCGGATGGAAGAGGGCTACGGGCTGAGCCGGGAAGGGATCGAGCGCTGCTGGCAGACGCACCAGCCGTCGCTCCTCATCGCGGTTGATTGCGGCACCTCTTCCTGCGTTGAGATTGCCGATCTCTGCGCGCGCGGCGTCGAGGTCATTGTGCTCGATCATCATGAGCCGAAAGGCGAGCTGCCCGATTGCGTTGCGGTGGTCAATCCGAAAGCCGCGCGCGACGGCGGCTTTACCTATCTCTGCAGCGTCGGGCTGGTCTTCAAACTCTGTCACGCCCTGCTCAAGACCCGGCCGTTGCCTCATTTCGATCTGCGCGAGCGGCTCGACCTGGTCGCGCTCGGGACGGTCGCGGATATCGTCCCCTTGGAAGCGGAGAACCGCATCCTGGTTCATCACGGGGCACGGCAGATGGCCCGCCGGCGTTTATTAGGCGTGAGCAAGTTGATGGATGTGGCCGCCGTCAGGCCGCCCATTGTCTCGGAGCATATCGGCTTCCGCCTCGGCCCGCGGCTGAACGCGGCCGGTCGCCTAACGAGCGCTGAAAAAGCTCTCCGTCTGCTCGTTTCAGCCGATGCCGAAGAAGCGCTCGACCTGGCGGCGGAGCTGGATGGACAAAATCGGGAGCGCCAGGGCGTGGAACGCGAGATCGTGGCTGCGGCGGAAGAAAGGATCGCGGCGGAAGGTTTATCCGACGCGCCCGCCATCGTCCTCGGGGAAAAGGATTGGCATCCCGGCGTGCTCGGGATCGTCGCCTCTCGGGTGGCCAGGTCGCACCACCGGCCCGCCATCGTGATTGGGTTCGACGTCGACGGCGTCGGCAAAGGCAGCGGGCGCAGCATCGCAGGCTTTTCGCTCGTCGCCGCGCTCGGCCGTTGCGCGCAATATCTGGAGAAGTTTGGCGGTCACGAGATGGCCGCCGGCCTGACGATTCGCGAAGAAAATTTTGCGCCGTTTGCCCAAGCTTTTAGGGAAGTCTGTCGCGCCGAGCTTTCGGCCGAGCTGCTCGAGCCGCGCCTCCATCTCGATGGCGAACTGCGTCTGCAGGATTTGAATTGGGATTTCCTGCGCTGGCATGAATTGCTCCAACCGTTTGGGCAGGGCAACCCGCAGCCGCTCTTCCTCGTGCGCGGAGTCGAGCCGGCGGCACCGCCGCAGACCCTGAAGGAAAAGCACCTTGTCCTGCGCCTGCGTCAGGGGGGCCGCTTTCAGCGCGCCATTTTCTTTGGCGGCGCCACGGCCCCGCTGCCCGCGCCACCCTGGGATCTCGCCTTCCGCATCGGGGCCGACGAATGGGAAGGGGAGCTGCGGTTGCAGATGATGGTGGAGGCCATCCGGGCGAGCCAGCCTAATCACGCATGAGCCTGACGAGCAATGATCTCCTGAGCGAGATCGACTGGATCCCGCGGCCGCGGTTGACGCAGTTGCGCCGGCTCGAGATCGAGACGGTGAGCGATCTGCTCACGCATTATCCTCGCCGCTACGAGAACCGGACCGAATTCCCCGGTTTTCCGCGCCAGGAAAGCGAGCAGCCGGTCTGCGTCTGTGGCGAAGTGGTCAAGACGCGGTTTAATCGCTTTGGCCGGGGCCGGAAGATTTTCGAAGCCACCCTGGAGGAGAGCGATTCACACGCCCTGAGCCAGCCGCTGGTGCTGCGCTGGTTCAATCTACATTATGTGCAAAAGATGATTTTGACCGGGCAGCGCCTGGTCGTCTTCGGCAAACCCCGGCTGCGCGGGCAGCGCCTTTGCATGGAACATCCGGAGTTTGAAGTGATCGAGAACGACGAAGAGATCTCGATCCATTTCCGGCGCATCACGCCGATCTATCCGGCGACGGAGGGGTTGTCGCAGAGGGTTCTGCGCGGTCTGATTTATCGAATCCTGCAGGATTACGAGGGTGACGGCGCACAGTCCTTGTTGCCGGCCACACTGCAGAATGCCGACGGAAACGCATTGCGAGAAATCCATTTTCCCTCGAGCGAGGAGGCGCGGTTGCGGGCGAGCGAAACCTTGATCCTGGGGGAATTTTTCGCCCTGCAGATGGTCCTGTCCTCGCGCCGAGTTCAGTCGCGCTCCCGCCCCGGGGCGATCCATTGTGGCCGCGGCGAATTGCTGGAGCGCTTCCTGCGCGCGCTGCCTTTTGCCCTCACCAGTGCGCAACTGCGGGTGATCGAAGAACTGCGCCGCGATCTCGGGGCTCCGCTTCCGATGAATCGCCTGCTCCAGGGCGATGTCGGCTCGGGCAAAACGGTGGTGGCGATCGCGGCCATGCTGCTCGCAGTCGAGGCCGGCTTTCAGGCCGCCTTCATGGCCCCGACGCAGATCCTGGCCGAGCAGCATTACGCTCTCTTACGACGCTGGCTGGAGCCGCTAGGCGTGGCCGTCTCTCTGCGCACCGGCGCGCGCAAAGAAGATCCGCTCCCGCTCTTCGCCAGCGCGGATCTTAGCGCGTGCTCCCCGGAGGTTTTGGCAGTTCCCACTCCCGGCCAGATCTTTGTCGGCACCCATGCCCTCCTCTTTGAGCCGCAGGGTCTGGAAAACCCCGGCCTCGTCGTGATCGATGAGCAACACAAGTTTGGGGTCGCGCAGCGAGGCCGCCTAACGACGCAGGAGCCGGCTCCGGATGTGCTGGTCATGACCGCAACGCCGATTCCGCGCACGCTGACCATGAGTCTCTATGGCGATCTCGATGTCTCGACCATCGATGAAATGCCGGCCGATCGCGGCCGGATCGTGACCGCCGCGCGCGATGAGGAAAAGCTGCCCGATGTGCTTGCTTTTCTGCGGCGCGAATTGGAAGCGGGCCGACAGATTTACATCGTCTATCCGCTGATCGATGAGAGCGAAAAGCTGGAAGCGAAAGCGGCCGGGGCCGAGTTTGAGAAATGGCGGGAACGTCTCGCCCCCTTCACCTGCGAGCTGCTCCACGGCCGCATCCCGGCGCCGGAGAAGCAGGCTACGATGGAGCGGTTTCGCCGCGGCCTCACGAGCGCGCTGGTGAGCACGACAGTGATCGAGGTCGGTGTGGATGTGGCCAACGCGACCGTGATGTTGATCGAAAATGCGGAGCGCTTCGGGCTCGCGCAGTTGCATCAATTGCGCGGCCGGATCGGGCGCGGCCAACACAAATCCTATTGCATTCTCCTGCGCTCAGATCCTTCGCCGGAGACGATCGAGAAACTGGCCGTGCTGGAGAAAACCAGCAACGGTTTCGAAGTGGCGGAAGCCGATTGGCTGCTGCGGGGACCGGGCGATCTCCTGGGGACGGCTCAAAGCGGTTTGTCGGCTCTTAAACTGGGTAACTTGCGGACCGACGCCAGGTTAATGCAGCGCGCACGGGCGGCGGCGATCGATGTTTTTCGGAGTGACCCCGCCTTGGAACGGCCCGAGAATCAACGTTTCCGCTCTTTGATTGTCGAAGAAGTGGGAAAAACTTTCTCCCACGTCAGTTGATGAAAAATTTATTAAAATTCCTTCTGTTAGTCATCCTGCTCAGCGCCGGGGTATCGCTCCTGTACGATTACCAATTGCGTAATGGGCGGCTGAAATTTGGCCAGCACGCCACTCCGGAAAAATATACCCTGGCCGACTCGCCCGCAGTCGATCCGAAGCAGATTGCCAGTCTGGCATCGTTAAGCAACGAGCGGCGCAGGCTGGTGGCGGGCGTGATCCCATCGGTGGTGAGCGTGAAGACGACGAAACGGATTCAGCGCCGGCAGTACGGGCTCGATCCGTTCGATTTTTTCCGGGGCAATTACCGCCAGTTCCGCGGCCCGGCCGATGAGGCGATGGTGCAGAACTCCCTCGGCTCGGGGGTGATCGTGACCAAGGAAGGCCACATCATCACCAACAATCATGTGGTCGATCATGTCGATGAGATCGAAGTGGTGTTAAGCGACGGCCGCACCCGCAAGGCGCGCCTGATCGGGGCCGATGAGCAGCTCGACCTGGCTGTTTTGAAAATGGATGAGCCTAACGTGAAGCCGTTGCAACTGGGCGATTCGGACGAGATGCAGGCAGGCGATTTCGTGCTTGCGGTTGGGAACCCGTTCGGCTTTGAGGAAACGGTCACGGACGGAATTATCAGCTCCAAAGGCCGGCCGAACCGGGTCGATGGTTTCGGCGATTTTCTACAGACGAATGCAGCCATCAACCCCGGCAATAGCGGCGGTCCGCTGATCAATCTGAAAGGCGAAGTGATTGGGATCAATACCGCCATCATTTCGCGCAGCGGCGGATCGCAAGGGATCGGTTTCGCCATTCCATCGAACACGGTCAAGATGGCGCTGGAGAGTCTGCTCAAACAGGGCCGCATCATCCGCGGCTATCTCGGGATCGAGACGACGGCGCTGCCGCCGGGGCAGGTAAGTGTGCGCAACTCTTCCGGCGTGGTGGTGGCGGCGGTCATGCCCGATTCTCCAGCGGCCGCGGCGCAGATCCAGCGCGGCGATGTGATCACGAAATTCGATGGTCACGAAGTGCGGAATATCCACGAGCTGCAACGGCTGGTCTCGCTCACCGAGCTGGATAAAAAAGTCGCGCTGCAGGTGGACCGCAAAGGGAAGCCGGTCACTCTCGAGACCAAGCTGAAAGAGCGCCCGCCTAACTATGGTCTGGCCCAGAACGAGCCGTCGGGCGGGCCCGGTCAACCCCCGGTGCAGCCCCTGCCTATCGATCCCAACGACGACCAGGATCAGAGTCAGCCTCCCGCCGGCAACAGTCCGCTCGCCTCGCTCGAGGTGAGGGAATTGACCCCGCAGCTGGCGCAGCAACTCGACCTGCCGGCGAACATCGACGGCGTTGTGATCGCGCAGGTCGGGCCGCAGATGACGGGCGGGCAATTGCGCGCGGGCGATGTGATCGAGGCGATCAACCAGGAGCCGATTCGTTCCGTCCAGGATTACGAGAACGCGGTCCAAGCGCTCGATCCGAGCCAGCCGCAGGTGCTCTCGGTCTGCCGGCAGCGCAGCCGCTCTTTCGTTGTGGTGAAGCCCGGCTAGCGACTGGCGCGCTCCTTTGCCTAACGACCGGCGCGGGCAACGCGCAGGCGCGGCCGCAACGAAAATCACTCAATCTCAGGCCCGCCCGCAGTCTCGGCCATAGCAAAAGCAGGAGGGTCAGAGCCAGGACAAAGGGAAAAAGAAGCCTAACGACCATGCCACCACATCGCCAGGAGGTGGACCAGGGATCCGAGGTCGGCCTCGGCTCCGTTGCTGTGTGAGGTTGCAGACACGGTGGCAGAATCGAAACATCTGCCGCCGAAAAGGGAAGCCGGTAGCGCGCGGGTTATCCGGTCGGGCTTCGATCGAACCGGAATGGCGCTACAACAATTCGGCGATCTGGACCGCGTTGAGCGCCGCCCCTTTTAAGAGCTGATCTCCAGAAACCCAGAGGGCGAGACCATTTTCCAGCGCACAATCCAGACGGAGCCGGCCGGCCTGGCAATTATCCTGCCCGGCGGCTGCGAGCGGAGTGGGATAATGGTTTGAAGCCGGCTCATCGACCAAATCGATCCCCGGTGCAGAGTCGATCGCCTGGCGCGCCTCGGCGATGGAAACGGGTCGCTCAAACTCCGCGCTCAAGGCGACGGAATGCGCGCGATAAACCGGCACCCGCACACAGGTGACCGAGGCGGTGAACTGCGGCAGGTGCATGATTTTGCGCCCTTCGTTCTGCAGCTTCATTTCTTCCCGGGTGTAGCCGTTCTCGAGAAAGGAATCGACCTGCGGGAGGATGTTAAAAGCAATCGGATGCGGGAACACCTCGGGCACGACAAGAACGCCCCGCGAGCTGGCCGCGACCTGCTCTTTCAACTCCTCGATCGCTCGCGCGCCCGCACCGGACACCGCCTGATAGCTGGAAGCGAACACCCGGCGGAGCCCAAAGGTATGATGCAGCGGTGCCAACGCCATCAGCGCGACCGCGCTGGTGCAGTTGGGATTTGCGATGATGCCGCGATGCTCGCGCACGTCTTCCGGATTGATCTCCGGGATGACAAGCGGCACCGCCGGATCCATCCGGAAGGCAGAGGAATTATCGATCGCCACTGCGCCGGCCTGCTGGGCGAGAGGGGCGAACTCCCTGGCCGTGCCGGAACCGGCGCTGAAAAAAGCCAGGTCGATCCCGGTGAAGGAATCTTGATTCAGTTCTTCCACTGGATACTCGCGAGCGCCGAATGCGAGTATCCTGCCTGCTGAGCGAGAGGAAGCGAGCAGCCGAAGACTGGCCACTGGGAAGTTGCGCCGCTCCATCACCCGCAGCAGCTCGATCCCGACCGCGCCGGTCGCGCCGACGATCGCGACGTGATATTTTTCCGGCATGGCGAGCGCAGTCTATCGCCCGCCACTTGAGATGCAAACCGAGAGACCGTTCATCCGAATCTCCGTCGCCGACCAGCGGCTCGACCTCCTGGCAGGGGACGAGATTGTTTCCAGTTATCCAATTTCAACCTCGCGTTTCGGCCTCGGCACCGAAGCGGGGAGCATGAAGACGCCGCTGGGGAAATTCAGGATCGGAGAAAAGATCGGGGGCGAATTCCCGCTCGGGACAATCTTTCGCAATCGCCTCCCGCTGGCGCCGGAGGAGACCGTTCTGCCGCAGGAGGATCTGGTCGTCTCGCGCATCCTCTGGCTCGACGGCCTGGAGGAGCACAACGCAAATACCCGCGACCGCTTCATCTACATCCACGGCACCAACCACGAAGACCAGATTGGCCAGCCGGCCAGCCATGGCTGTGTCCGGATGAAAAACGCTGATTTGGTCGCGCTCTTCGAGCAGGTCCCCTTGGGTGCCGAAGTGGTGATCGAAGCCTAGCAGCTCCCGGCGCAAAAAAGGGCGAGAAATTCATTTGCGCCCATTGGGTTCCCCGCCTAAACAGTCGGCAGCAACCTGCTAAGGAAGGAGGCGAGTTTAATAGTGAAATTTGTCAAAATGATCATGATCGTGGCCGTAGCGGCCGGCGTACTGAGCCTGGGTGCTTGTGCGCAGAAAAAGGAGACGATGGCGACCCAATCGACGGCCACCACCGGATACTCCAAGTAGTCTTCACCGGCGGTTCGCCTCCGACCGGACAACTTTAACCCAAAGGCCAGGTCGCGTATGCGACCTGGCCTTTTTCCGTGCCCTCCCGCAACAGAGCGATTGGAATTCTCCAAACCTCTCTCGTAGTATTCGCCCAATGATCCAGTTAAGCGGCCGACCTTTGTCCCTCGAGGAAATTGCACAAGTCGCCCTGGACCACGAGCCGGTCGAGATCGCCCCTAGCGCTCACGAATTAATTCACGCTTCCCGGCGGGTGGTGGAAGACATCGTAGCGCGACGCGATGTCACCTACGGGGTCAGCACCGGCTTCGGCAAATTGGCCGATGTCCACATCCCGCCGGACAAACTGGAGCAGCTCCAGGTCAATCTCGTGCGCAGCCATTGCGCCGGAGTGGGGCGCCCTCTCTCGGAGCCGGAAGTGCGCGCCATGATGCTCCTCCGCGCCAATGTGCTCACCCTCGGCTTCAGCGGGATTCGGCTTGAAGTCATCCAGTTGCTGGTGGCGATGTTAAACAAAAACATCTGTCCAGTCGTGCCCGAGAAAGGCTCGGTCGGAGCCAGTGGCGATCTCGCGCCTCTGGCTCACCTCGCGCTCACCCTCCTCGGCGAAGGAGAGGTTTTCTTCGAAGGGAAGCGGGTGCCGAGCAGTGAAGCGTTGCAAAAAGCCGGGCTGAAGCCCACCGATCTGCAAGCCAAGGAAGGACTCGCCCTGCTCAACGGAACGCAGGCCATGCACGCCGTCGGCGGGCTCGCGCTCCTGCGCGCCAAACGCCTGACCCGCGTTGCCGATATCGCCGGCGCGATGACGATCGAGGCTTTGAAAGGCACTCCGGTGGCCTTCGACCCGCGGATCCACCAAGCTCGCCCGCATCCTGGTCAGCTGGCCGTCGCACGCCACCTGCTCGCGCTTCTGCGCGAGAGCGAAATCCGCGCCTCGCACTTGGAAGGCGACTCGCGGGTGCAGGATGCCTACAGCCTGCGTTGCATGCCGCAAGTGCACGGCGCGGCCCGCGGCGCGCTCGCCCATTGTGAGGAAGTGCTCGGGATCGAATCGGGCTCCGCGACCGATAATCCGCTCGTTTTTACCGACAACGGCGACGTCCTTTCCGGCGGCAACTTCCACGGCGCGCCGCTCGCTCTGGCACTCGATTACGCCGCCATCGCCACGACCGATCTCATGAGCATCAGCGAACGCCGGATCGATCGCCTAACGAACCCGGACCTGAGCGAAGGGCTGCCCGCCTTTCTCGCCCAGCATCCCGGGATGCAATCCGGTTTCATGATCGCGCACGTCGCTGCGGTCGCCTTGCTCAATGAAGCCAAAGTGCTGGCCCACCCGTCCAGCGTCGACAATCTCCCCACCTCGGCCGGGAAAGAAGATCACGTCTCAATGGGCATGACCGGCGCGCTCAAGTTGCGCACCATCGTGGAAGACGCCGAGAACGTTTTCGCGATTGAGCTGCTGGCCGCAGCCGAGGGTCTGGAGTTTCGCCGTCCGCTCAAAGCTGGCCTCGGAGTCGAGCGCGCCTTCGCTGCGGTGCGCAAGCTGGTCCCGCGGCTGGAAGAAGACCGTGTCCTCGCGCCCGATATCGCCGCCATCGCGGAGGCGATCCGGCGTGGCGATTTCATCGGCGAGGAGGAAAATTTATGACGCAGAAACGAACCATCCGCGCCGCGCGCGGGACCGAACTGAGTTGCAAGGGCTGGCAGCAGGAAGCCGCTCTCCGCATGTTGATGAATAACCTCGATCCCGAGGTGGCGGAGAATCCCGACAAGCTGATCGTCTATGGCGGGACCGGCCGGGCCGCCCGCAGCTGGGAAGCCTTCGACGCGATTGTGAAATCGCTGCGCGACCTGGAAAATGACGAAACCCTCCTCGTCCAATCGGGCAAACCGGTCGGCATCTTCCGCACCCACGACCAGGCGCCCCGCGTCCTCATCGCCAACTCCAACCTGGTCGGCCACTGGTCGAACTACCCGGAGTTCAACCGCCTGGAAAAACTTGGCCTAACTATGTATGGCCAAATGACCGCCGGTTCCTGGATCTACATTGCCAGCCAGGGCATCGTGCAGGGAACCTTCGAGACCTTCGCCGCCGCGGGCGAGAAACATTTCGGCGGCTCACTCGAGGGCAGGTTACTCGTCACCGGCGGCCTGGGCGGCATGGGTGGCGCGCAACCGCTCGCCGCCACCATGGCCGGTGCGCGCTGTCTCGGGATCGACGTCGATCCGACCCGAATCGAGAAACGCCTAACGAGTGGTTATTGCGACAAGATCGCCCATTCGCTCGACCAGGCGCTCGAGCTGCTCGAGACGAAAGAAGCCATCTCGGTCGGACTGGTTGGCAACTGCGCCGATGTCCTGCCCGAGATGGTCCGGCGCGGGATCGTGCCCGATATCTTGACCGACCAGACCAGCGCGCATGACGCCCTGAACGGTTATGTGCCTAACGGAATGTCGCTGGCCGACGCGCTGCAATTGCGCGCTGATAACCCGGATGAATACGTCGAGCGTTCGATGGCCGCGATGGCCCAGCACGTCGAAGCCATGCTCGCGCTGCAAAAGAAAGGCGCGATCACTTTCGACTACGGCAACAACCTCCGGACCCAGGCCAAGAAGGCTGGCTGCGAGAATGCCTTTGCTATTCCCGGCTTCGTTCCGGAATACATCCGGCCGCTCTTTTGCGAGGGAAAAGGCCCATTCCGCTGGGTCGCGCTGAGCGGCGATCCGGCCGATATCGCGCGCACCGATGAGCTGGCGCTCGAGCTTTTTCCCGAGGACCAGACCTTGGCCCGCTGGATGAAGCTGGCCCGCAAACGCATCCAGTTTCAGGGTCTGCCCGCCCGCATCTGCTGGCTCGGCTACGGCGCGCGGGCCAAGTTCGGTTTGGCCATGAATGAGCTCGTTAGGCGAGGTGAAATCAGCGCCCCGATCGTGATCGGGCGCGATCATCTCGACACCGGCTCGGTCGCTTCGCCGTTCCGCGAAACTGAGGGAATGCTCGATGGCAGCGACGCGATCGCCGATTGGGCCTTGCTCAACGCGCTGGTCAACACCGCGGCGGGCGCTTCCTGGATTTCGATTCACAACGGCGGCGGAGTCGGCATCGGCTACTCGCAACACGCCGGCATGGTCGTGGTCGCCGACGGCACCGACAGCGCCAGGCGCCGCCTGGAGCGTGTCCTCACCAGTGACCCAGGAATGGGCGTGATCCGCCACGCCGACGCCGGTTACTCGCGCGCGATCGAATTCGCGCGGGAGCACGACATTAAGATCCCGATGGCATCGCAGGTTCGGGATTGAGCAGGAGATTCTAAAAATGCCAAAACTCATCGAATGCGTGCCTAACTTTTCCGAAGGGCGCGATCTCAACGTCATCAAACAAATCACCGCAGCGATCGAGGCGGTCGACGGACTCTCGCTCCTCGATGTCGATCCGGGCGCGAGTACTAACCGCACGGTGGTGACGATTGTCGGTCCGCCGGAGGCGGTGGTGGAAGGGGCCTTTCGCGGGATTCAAAAAGCCGCGGAATTGATCGACATGCGCAAGCAGAAGGGGGCGCATCCGCGCATGGGCGCGACCGACGTTTGCCCCTTCATCCCGGTGAGCGACGTCAGCTGGGAGGAAGCGATCGAATGCGCGAAGTCGTTAGGCAAGCGAGTGGCGGAGGAGCTCAAGATCCCGGTTTATCTTTACGAACGCGCGGCCAGCGGACCGGAGCGCTCGAACCTTTCCATCATTCGGGCGGGGGAATACGAAGGCTTTTTCGAGAAGATCAAGCAGCCGCAGTGGAAGCCGGATTTTGGACCGGTGGAATTCAATGCCAGGTCGGGCGCGACCGTGATTGGCGCCCGCGATTTCCTCGTGGCCTACAACGTGAATCTCAACACGCGCTCGACCCGGCGGGCTAATTCGGTCGCATTCGATGTGCGTGAAAACGGGCGGGTCAAAACCGATGACGGCACTCCGACCGGCAAGAAAGTATCGGATGAAAACGGCGAACCGGTGCGCGAACCGGGGATGCTGAAACACGTCAAAGCGATCGGCTGGTTTGTCGAGGAATACGGCATCGCCCAGGTCTCGATGAACCTCACCAACATCAGTGAGACGCCGCTCCATGCCGCGTTCGATGCCTGCGCCGAGTCCGCCGCGCAGCGCGGTTTGCGCGCTACCGGCTCGGAGGTGGTCGGGATGTTGCCGAAGAAATGTCTGCTCGAGGCCGGGCGCCATTATCTGCGCAAACAGAAATGGTCGGAGGGCGCCTCGGAAGAAGAGTTGATCGATCTGGCCATTCGCTCGATGGGATTGAGCGAGCTGAAGCCGTTCGATCCGCGGGAAAAAGTGATCGAATACAAGATCGAAGAAGCGGCTGGGAAATCGCTCGTGCAGATGAATCTGCGCCAGTTTTGCAACGAGACCCTGAGCGATTCGCCCGCGCCCGGCGGCGGTTCGGTCGCGGCCCTGATGGGTGCGCTCGGAGCGTCGTTAGGCGGAATGGTGGCCAATCTGTCCGCGGGCAAACGCGGCTGGGATGAGAAGCTGGAATTCTTCAGTGAGTGGGCGGTGAACGGGCAGCAGTTGAAGGATGAGCTGCTTTATCTGGTCGATGAAGACACAGCGGCTTTTAACAAGGTGATGGCGGCATTCGGGATGGCGAAGGATTCGGCCGAGGAAAAGGTCGCGCGCAGCAAAGCGATTCAATCGGCTAATCGATACGCGGCCGAAATTCCGCTCCGGGTGATGGAAACGGCCAGTCGCAGTTATGAGCTGCTGGCCGAGATGGCGGAGCAAGGAAATCCGGCCTCGATTTCGGACGTCGGTGTGGGCTTGCTCGCCACCCGCGCCTGCATCGAAGGCGCGGGCATGAATGTTCGGATCAATCTCTCCGGCTTGAAGGACGAGAAGGTGAAGGCGTCGCTGCAGGAGAAGATGGAGAAAGCGCTGGCAGCTTCGGAGGAGCGCTACGCAAGCGCGCGCCAGGCCGTGGAAGCGAAGTTGTAACGACCGCTGCGAGCACGACCCAGGCTCGACTCCGCGGCGTACCGGGTCAGATTCGTTTTTGTGAATTCTGTCGCTATTCTGCATGCCACTCAGTTGTTGACTCTGGCCGGCCCGGCGCGTCCCCGCGTTGGCGGTGAACTGAATGAGCTGGGAGTGATCGAAGATGGCGCGTTGCTGGTGCGGGACGGAGTGATCGCCGCGGTCGGCCGTTCGGAAGAAATCGCGCGGGAATTGCCTAACGACATCGAGATCATCGACGCGCGCGGCCGGGTGGTGCTGCCCGGCTTCGTCGATGCCCATGCCCATCCGGTTTTCGGCGGGAATCGGGTGGACGAATTCGAAATGCGGGCGCGGGGCGCGAGCTACGAGGAGATCGCGGCCAGCGGCGGCGGCATTCGTTCGACCGTCCAGAAAACTCGCGCCGCCAGTGAGGAAGAACTGCTGGCTCAGGCGCAGAAGTACGCCGCCTGGTTTTTGCGCGGGGGGACGACCACGGTGGAGGCCAAGTCAGGCTACGGCCTCGCGCTTGAAGCGGAACTCAAGATGCTGCGGGTGATCCGGAAGTTGAATGAAACGACGCCGATCGAATTTGTTCCGACCTTTCTCGGCGCCCATGCGCTGCCGGTGGAATTCAAGGATCGGCCGAACGAGTATGTCGATTTCATCGTCGGGGAGATGCTGCCGGAGGTCGTTAGGCAGAATCTGGCCGAATCCTGCGACATCTTCTTTGAGCAGGGCTACTTCGATGCCGCGGCCGCGCGGCGTGTCCTCGGCGCAGCCAAAGCCGCCGGGCTGCGTCTGCGGATGCATGCCGACCAACTGACCAACTCCGGCGGCGCCGTGCTGGCGGCCGAACTGGGCGCGGTGACGGCCGACCATCTCGAGCAGACGGAGAATGACGGGATCGCAGCGATGAACGCTGCTGGCGTGCAACCAGTCCTTCTGCCGGCGTCGGTTTATGCCCTGGGGAAAACGCGTTACCCGAAGGCGCGGGCGATGATCGATGCCGGGCTTGCGCTGGTTTTGGCGACCGATTTTAATCCCGGCTCTTCGCCGACGCCCTCGATCCCGATGATCCTGTCGCTGGCCGCGACGCAGATGAAAATGACTCCGGCGGAGGGCGTAACTGCGACCACGATCAACGCCGCCTACAGCCTGGGGCGAGGGGATCAGATCGGCTCCCTCGAGGTGGGGAAACGGGCCGATTTCGCGCTTTACGATTGCGCCGATTATCGCGAGATCGCCTACTGGTTTGGCCAATCCCAAGCCGGAGCGGTTTTCGTGCGCGGAAAGCGCGAATTCTAGCGCGAGAATCCCCGCCCCGGTTTGCGAACGCTCGGGGCCACCGGTAACGTGAACCATTCATGAAGGTCGAAGTCGAAAACCAACCGCATTGCGTCGCCACGCTCAAGATCGAGCTGCCCCCGGAGGATGTCTCCAAGGAGTGGGACGCGATCGCCACCAGCTTTGCCGCCCAGGCTCGCATCCCCGGATATCGTCCGGGGAAGGCGCCGCGCCGGGTGATCGAGGCCAAATTCCGCAAGGACATCCAGGATGAGCTGACCAAAAAGCTCGTCTCCAAGAGCTACCGCGAGGCAGTCGAGGAGAAGCAGCTCCGGGTCGTTTCCCTCACGAATCTCGATGAGGTGGAATTTGGCGAGGATCGTTCAATGCGCTTTAAGGCCACGGTGGTGACGGCGCCGGAATTTGAGCTGCCGGAATACAAGGGCATCCCGCTGCAATTGCCCGACACCCGGGTGACCGAGGAAGAGATCGATGCCGCGCTGGAGCGTTTGCGCGAGCAATCGGCCGATTTTGTTGACGTGCCGGAGCGCGGTCTGCAGATGGAAGATTTTGCCGTGATCGATTTTGAAGGCTCGATCGAAGGCCGAACGATCGTGGAGCTGGCTCCAGGCGCGAGCAAGAATCTGCAGGGCGGAAAGAAATTCTGGCTCCGACTCGCGGCGGATAATTTCCTGCCCGGGTTCGTCGAGCAAATCCTGGGGCAGAAGCCTAACGAGACCCGGACGGTAAAGGTGGAGTTCCCGGCGGATTTCCCGGTCACGGAGGTGGCGGGAAAGACGGCGGAGTATGAAGTGAAGCTGCAGGAGATCAAAGAGCGGGTCTTGCCGCCGCTGGACGATACCTTTGCCGGCAAGTGGATGCCGGAAAAGACCCTGCCCGAGCTGCGCCATGCGCTCGAGCACCAGATCGAGCATGAGAAGGAGCACGAACTGGAACGGGCCCGCGAAGCGCAGGTGGTAAAATTTCTCAGCGAGCGGATCGATTTCGAGCTGCCGCCCAATCTTCTCAAATCGGAAACTCGCAATGCCCTGAGCGAGCTGGTCCAGCGCAACCGCGAACGCGGGGTGCCGGACGAGATGTTAAAGGAAAAAGAAGAAGAACTCATCCGCGCCGCGGGCGGGCTGGCCGCGCATCGGTTAAAGACTAATTTCATCCTCCACCGCATCGCGGAGCAGGAAAAAATCCAGGTCACGCGCGCCGACGTGGAGGAGCGCATCCGGCACCAGGCCATGCATCATAACGTCCCGCCGGAAAAGATGCGGGAAGAAATCGAAAAACATGACGGAATGAACGGCTTGGTGGAGCAAGTTTTGCTCTCCAAGACCATTGATTTCCTGGGGTCGAATGCTACCATCGAGGGCGCAGCCCAGACCCCGGTTCCTGAAGCTGCTAACGAATCAAAATGACGACAAATCGCGACTCAAATTTCTCTCAATCCGTGCTCGTGCCGATGGTGGTGGAGCAGACTGGCCGGGGTGAACGCAGCTACGATATCTATTCGCGGCTGCTGAAGGACCGGATCATTTTTCTCGGCACCCCGATCGACGATCACATCGCCAATCTGATCATCGCCCAGCTCCTGTTCCTGCAGATGGAAGATGGGAAAAAAGACATCAATCTCTACATCAACTCGCCCGGTGGTTCGGTCACGGCGGGTCTCGCGATTTACGATACGATGCAATTCCTGACCTGCGACGTGACGACCTACTGCCTCGGCATGGCCGCGAGCATGGGCGCGGTCCTGCTCGCCGCCGGGACCAAGGGCAAACGCTTCGCTTTGCCGAATTCCGACATCATGATCCATCAGGTCTCCGGTGGCGCTCAAGGCCAGGCCAGCGACGTGGAGCGGACGGTGGAATACATGTTCAAGCTGAAGAAGCGGCTCATCCGCATTCTCTCGCAGCACACCGGCAAGCCGGAGGAGCAGGTCCTGCACGATTCCGATCGCGATTATTACATGAACGCGGCCGAGGCCAAGGTCTATGGTCTGGTCGACGAGGTAATTCAGTCGCGGAAAGAGGCAAAGCTGCTCGATGGTGCGTCTTCCGACAAAAGTCTGAATCGGGCTGCGGCCGTGGCCGAGGCCGCCCTGCCACAAAAGGTGGAGGAATAGGTACTGCTTTAATTGGGGAACCGAAATGGCCCGCGCCTCGAACCTCACCATGTGTTCCTTCTGTGGCAAGAGCCACGCGGAGGTGCGCAAGCTCATCGCCGGACCCGGCGTCTACATTTGCGATAGCTGCATCAACGTCTGCAAAAGCATCCTGGACAAGGAGCTGAACGAAGACGCGCGCCGCCAGTCCTCCACCATCCGGGTGCCGAAACCGGCCGAGATTCGGCATTCGCTCGACCAGTATGTCGTCGGGCAGGACTTGGCCAAGAAGACACTCTCGGTCGCGGTCCACAATCATTTTAAACGCGTCCTGCAAACCGCGCCGCCGGCGGACGCCTCAGCGGCTTTCCAGCCCGATCCTTTCGCCGATGTCGAGATCGAGAAAAGCAACATCCTGCTCATTGGCCCGACCGGTTCCGGCAAAACGCTGCTCGCGAAAACGCTGGCCAAAATTCTCGACGTTCCCTTTTGCATCGCCGATGCCACCACCCTGACCGAGGCCGGTTACGTTGGCGAGGATGTGGAAAACATCATCCTGCGCCTGCTTCAGAATGCCGATTACGACGTGAAACGGGCCGAGATCGGCATCGTTTACATCGACGAAATCGACAAGATCGGGCGCAAGACCGATAACGTCAGCATCACCCGCGACGTCTCGGGCGAAGGCGTGCAACAGGCGCTGCTCAAGATTCTCGAAGGCAGCACCTGCAATGTCCCGCCCCAGGGCGGCCGCAAGCATCCGCACCAGGAATACATCCAGGTCAATACCGACAAGATTCTCTTCATCTGCGGCGGTGCCTTCGTCGGCCTGGACAAAATCGTGCAGAAACGGATCGGCAATAAGACGCTCGGTTTCAGCAGTCCCTCGCTCGAAGTGGAGGAAGCGGCCCGGCGCGAAGCAGTCCGCCACGTCGAACCGGAAGACTTGTTAGGCTTCGGCATGATCCCAGAATTCATCGGTCGTCTCCCGGTCCTGACCGCGCTCGACGCGCTGACCGAGGACGAGATGGTGCAGATCCTGACCGAAACGAAGAACGCGATGATCAAGCAGTACACCAAGCTCTTCGCCATGGAAGGCGTGCGGCTGACGGTGACGAAGGACGCCCTGCGCGCTCTGGCCGCACAGGCGGTGACCAAGGGAACTGGCGCACGCGCCCTGCGTTCGATGCTGGAGCGGATCATGCTCGACATCATGTACGAGGTCCCGAGCCGCGAAGACATCGCCGAGGTGACAATCAATCGCGCCGTGGTCGAAGGCAAAAAGGTCCCGCTCATTCGCAAGAAGCAGGATAAGGACGCGGCCTGATTTGTTCGGCCGGAATTCCGTTAGCTTCCGATTGGCAACCCGCGCTGCTCTGCGCGACTAGTGGCCGGTGCGAGTCACCGTCATCAATACCGGCACCGAAATTTTACTCGGGGATGTGCTCAATACACATCTCACCTTCATCGCGCGGGAAATTTTCCCGCTTGGCCTGCGGGTCGACCGCCAGATCTCGGTTCCCGATGGCAGCGCCATTCGCGAGGCGCTGGAGGAGAACTTTGGCCGGGCCGAGATCATCTTCGTCACCGGCGGTCTCGGGCCCACGACCGACGACATCACGCGCGAAATCACGGCCGAGATGCTCGGCCTGGAGCTCGTCGCCGACCCGCTCGTCGCGGAAACGATCACGGAGCGTCTGCGCACCCGCGGGATCCGGCTGACCGATCGCATCCTGCGCCAGGCGATGGTGCCGCGCGGGGCGCTGGTTTTGCCTAACGACAACGGAAGCGCGGTCGGCCTCTACCTGGCGGCCAACCTGACCCGCGGGGAGACGCCGCACCTCTTTCTCCTGCCCGGTCCGCCGCGCGAGTTACAGCCGATGTTTCGGGACGCCGTGCTGCCCCTTCTTCGCGGATTCGTCAGGCAAAGTGAAGTTCAGGTTTGCTGCACCTATCGCATCGTCGGGATGGGAGAATCCTACGTCGAAGAAGCGGTCGGGGCGGAGTTGCTCGCCCTGCCCGGGCTCGAGCTCGGCTACTGCGCGCGCATGGGTGAGGTCGACCTCCGGATCATTGGCGCGGCCGCCGTTTTGACCGAGGCGGATCGGATTGTGCGGGCGAAATTGACCGGCTCGATCGTCAGCACCAGTGGGGAGAAGCTGGAAACCGTCATGGTGAAGCGCTTGGCGGACGCCGGAGCCACCCTGGTCCTGGCTGAGTCGTGCACTGGCGGCTTCCTGGCCCATCGCCTCACCAACGTGCCCGGAGCGTCGGAGGTTTTTCTGGCCAGCTACGTCACCTATGCGAACGAAGCCAAAACCGCCGCACTCGGAGTGGATCCGGCCGCGATCGCGGAACATGGAGCGGTAAGCGAGCCGGTCGCTCGAGCCATGGCGGAGGGCGCGCTGGCTCGGGCTGGCGCCACTTTTGCCCTCGCCGTGACCGGCATCGCCGGCCCCGGTGGCGGGAGCGAGGCCAAGCCGGTGGGGACGGCTTTCATCGCGCTGGCCGGGGGCGGGGAGACGATCGTTAGGCGGCTCTTTTTTCCGGCCGATCGCGAAACGTTTAAGCAACTCGCCTCGCAAATGGCGCTGAACCTCCTGCGCCAGCGCCTGGAGGCCACGGCCGCTGTTTCTCGTTAGTCGCTGACTACGACCGGCGTGCCGACTTTGACTTTGTCGTAGAACATCTTCGCTGCGGCCGAAGGCATCCGGATGCAGCCGTGCGACGCCGGATAGCCGGGGAGAATGCCGATGTGCATCCCGACTCCGCCATCGGTCAGGCGCATGAACCAGGTCATCGGCGCCCCCTCGAAGTGGGTGCCGCTAGGCGCGGCATCGATCCGGCTGCTCACCCCGCTGCGCACGACGCGGCCGGCGGAATCGACAAAGTTCCCGTAGATATTCGAGCGATGGTCGGCGTCCTTCTCCATGACCTTAAAGCTGCCCGTAGGCGTGGGGCGGGAGCGTTTGCCGGAAGAAATAGGAGAATCGACCACGACCTCATCGCCGAGCAGCAGATAGGCGCGCTGTTTCGAAAGGGAAACGCGGACGCGGGAATTATCCGGCGTCACCTGTTCGAGGAGGCGGGGCGAGACGTTGATCGGCTCCTGTCCGCGGATCAGCTCGCGCGCCTTCTTCATCGGCGGGGCCGACCGAGGGCGGGAGCGCACGACCGGGCGGGCGCGAGAGCCGGTGAACTGCGCCGACAGATCGCTCATGGCGAAAATCGCCAGGAGCAGGAGAGCACAAAATCTGGAAAACCGTTTGATCACAAAATCTGTCGATGAGGCGCTAAATGAGGTCTGCCGAAGAAAATGAAGAAATCATCGGCTCGTGGCAACGCGGAAATTGGTCCGCATCGTCGCACGTCTCCAGCGGTCTGTCATCGGGGAAGCAGAAAATGCGCTCACCCCGGCGCGGGCGCTGCCGGATTCCATTGCCAGCTCGGGTCGATTTTCTCACGCTTGCGGCCGCTGCATCGCGGCCTGCAGCGGCTGAGTCCGGCGCCGGTGCCAGGCGCGACGGTCTGCCTAACGATACGAATCGACCCGCTTCAGCCAGCCTTCGAGCCAGCGGCCTTCGTGGCGGCCGGGGGGCGCGTTCAGCACCCGCTGGCGCAGGACGCGCTCGGCCGAATCGGCGAACTCGGCCAGGGGCGAAGCACTGGGATCTTCCGACATTCCCGCCAGCACCTGGAGCAGGCCCCAGCCGCGTTCCTGGTAACGTTCGCTCGCGAGCACGCCTTCGCCTTTGAAATTTACGTAGTCGATCAGCGCGTAGCAGCCCTGCGCCCGATTGGCCAGCCGGTTGAATTGCTCCTCGATCTTGCCCCGCTCCGCCGCCGGCGCCGCCGCCAGCATCTTGGGCAGGGCGGTGCGCAGACGTTCGACCAGGAAATCGGCCTGCAGATCGATCGTGTGAGCCAGGAACATGCGCAGCTCTTTCATTTTTGGACTGCTCGAGGCGGCGAGAAATTCCGCCCGCGAATTCCAAGGGCAGGCGCCTCCTTTGGCCGAAAGCAGACTTGCCGGCAGCCTGGCCCCGCGCTTCTCTGCATAGCGCACGAAAGCCGGGAAACTCTCCTCGAACGGCCCGCGCGCATCGACCGGGTACCAGATGAAATGTCCGATGCCGAGCGAGGCGAAGTTCTCCCCTGCATTCCAGGAAGTCAGGCCGGCCACCGTGCCGCCGCACTCGTTTTTCCACACCTTGCGCCCGATGCGCAGCGCCTCCGGGTGCGAGAGAGAAATCGCCGCCGGGCAGGGCATGGCCCCGAGCCAGGTGAAAATCAGGGCCACCGCCGCAAAGAGCGCGCAAGACCAGCGAAGGGCACCACGCCCATTTCGTCCGCTTGACGAGAGCGCCATCCCCGTGGATGGATTGGGCGCGGCGTTCCGGTAACCGGATCGGCCGCATTTAGATTCAGCGGAATATTTTATGAAAATTAGTTTCTTCACCATCGCCCTTTCAGTTGCGTTTGCCTCGCTCGCCCCGGCGGCCGAGACCGAGTTGAAAGATCAAAAAGACAAGGTCAGCTACAGCATCGGTCTCGACATCGGCAACACCCTGAAACGCCAGCTCATCGACGTCAACGCCGACCTCTTGAACAAGGGAATCCAGGACGGCTTGCAAGGCAACAAAGCACTCATGACCGACGAGCAGATGAAAGAAACCATGGCCACCTTCCAGAAAGACATGCTGGCCAAGCAAGCTGCGGCCAAGAAAGCCAGCGGCGAGAAGAACAAAGCTGAAGGCGAGAAATTCCTGGCCGAGAACAAGAAAAAAGAAGGGGTGAAGACCACCGCCAGCGGCCTGCAATACAAGGTCGAGAAAGAAGGTAGCGGCCCGAATCCCAAACCGACCGACACGGTGAAAGTTAATTATCGCGGCACCACCATCGACGGCACGGAATTCGACAGCTCCTACAAGCGCGGCACCCCCGCCACCTTCCCGGTGAACCGAGTGATCAAAGGCTGGACCGAAGCTCTTCAGCTGATGAAGCCGGGTGCCAAATACAAACTCTTCATCCCGGCTGATCTCGCCTACGGCGAACGCGGCGCCGGCTCCGATATCGGGCCTGATGCGACCCTGCTTTTCGACGTCGAGCTGATCGAGATCGTGCCGCCTGGCGCCTCTCCCTCGCCCGCCAAACCGACCGGCCAGCCTGGCGCTGCGAGCACGCCGAAGATGGGCTCGAAGCCCGCTGCTGCCTCGCCCGCGCCGAGCGCAAAGCCCTAACGAAGCGCGGCCCAGCCGCAACATTTTTGGCAAAGGCGGAGACGAAAATCGTCTCCGCCTTTTTGCTTTCCGCTCCGGCAGCGGGTGACGCTGCAGCCGCTTTGCCACCGCTGGCTGGGCGGAACCTCGCTCTACCGGAGCGTGGCCTAGCGCGTTGACGCGCCCTGCTCGGTCACTCCCGCGAGGGTGAGGTGCGGCGCGTCGCTCCAGAGATCTTCCAGGCTGTAAAAGCCCCGCTTTTCCTGGTGGAAGACGTGCACGATTACTTGCAGATAATCGAGCACGATCCATTGGCTGGTCGGAAATCCATCCACCGCCGCCGGCTTCAGATCATGATCCTGGCGCAACCGCCCCTCGATCTCCCCCGCGATCGCCCGCAAGTGCGGCTCCGACGTTCCCGAGCAGATGACGAAGAAATCGGTGAAGGTGGAGATCTCGCGCAGATCGAGCACCACGATATCCTCGGCTTTTTTCTCCGAGGCCAGTTCGGCGCAGGTTTTAGCTAGCTCTTCGGGTTCGATTGCTTTGTTCCTTGGTAGAGATTTTCGCGGCGGATGATTTCCTCCACCGCCTCGGGCACGAGATACCGGATCGAGTGCCCGCTGGCAACCCGATTTCGGATCGTGGTGGCCGAAATATCGATCTTCCGACGAATGGTCGCGAACGGATATTCAACCTCGATTCCCGAGCGATCGAGCACGACAAACTCGACCAGCCGGGCCAGATCGTCGTAGCGCTGCCAGCTGGAGAGTTTGGGGAAATTATCCTCGCCGATGAGAAAGAAAAGCGTCGTCTTCGGCTCCGCGGCGTGCAGAGCCTCCACCGTTTCCACCGAGTAGGAGGGCGGCGGCCGGTCGATCTCCCAGCGCGAAGCCGAGAACCCCGGCTCGAGTACAATCGCGGCCTTGAGCATCGCCCAGCGGGCCGCGGCAGGAGTCGGCGCGCTCTCCTGCTTGTGCGGCGATTGCGCGGCCGGCACAAAGAGGATCTCATCCAGGCCAAGCGTTTCACGCGTCTCCCGCGCCAGGATGAGATGAGCGTGATGAATCGGGTCAAAACTCCCGCCGTAGATGCCGATTTTTTTCAAGCGCCGCGTCGTGTAAAAGCCACCCCGCTCGACCTACCCCGGCTTCGGCCGATACGCAATCGACCGCCTGTCGATGCTGCGGTCGGCGAGGACGGGGTGAGAGCCCTACACTCGTTAGTCCAAATCGGTTTCTCCCGGCGCCGTCGCCTGGCAGCCGGGGTGATCGCCTCACGATCGACCGACCGTTTTTCACCTTCCCGGTCTCACCTTCTCGGAGCGCTCCAGCAACCGCGGCGCTTCCATCCGCTCCGCCCAGCCCGCGAAAGCCGGCGTCGGCCCGCGCCAGCGCAGCGTCTCCACCTTCTTGAAGAGCGGCGCGTCCGTCCGCAGGGTCGCGAGCTTCTTGAAAAGCAGCGCCAACTCCCGCCGCGGCCCAAGCACCTCCGGCGGAAAATCCTCAATCGCGCCATGCCGGTTCAAAAGCTGTGCCGCCCCTCGCGCACCAATCCCAGGGATTCCCGAATACCCGTCCGCGGCGTCGCCCACCAGCGCGAGCAGATCCGGAACCAGCGGCGGATCGACCCCAAATTTCTCCCGCACCCCCGCCGCATCGCGCATGATCTTGCGCCGGCTATCGATCTGCACCACCCGCTCGCCCCGCACGCATTGCGCCAGATCCTTATCCGGCGTCCAAATCGCCACCTTCTCCACCTTCTTTTCCCGCGCCGCGAGCTGTGCGGCGGAAGCGAGCGCATCATCCGCCTCCAGCTCCACCATCGGCCACACCGCCACCCCCATCGCCGCCAGCGCTTCCTCCAGCGGCTCAAATTGCGCCCGCAACACCCGCTCGACCCCGGCCCCGGTTTTATATCCTGGCCACAGTCGATTCCGAAACGACTCGATCACATGATCGGTCGCGACCCCGAGATAGGTGTCGCCCTCCTCTTTCTCGATCATCTGCAGAACCGTCTGCAGTACGCCGACGACCGCGCCGTAGGGTCGATCCTTGCCTTTGGTGAACCGGCGCAGGCCATAGAAATGGCGGAAGAGTTCGTAGGTCCCGTCGACGAGGTGCACGATCACAGGCCTCAGGATAAGACGATGCGACGGCGGCAGGCGAAGCTTTTACGCGTCCAAGACGAAATCAGCCAGCCGCAATTCTCCTGGCCCCATGCCGACAGATCTCGTCTCCCACGACCAGGCAACATCCGCTCCCAGTCCGCCTGAAGAAAGGACGCCGTCCAATCCTTCCCTGGAACCTCCTCCCGACCAAAAGTGCAGTTGCGCGCTTAGAAGTGACTCGGCTCGCGGGTGAGGAATTTGCCCCGGCCTGCTTCGCCGACGAAACGACCGTCGCGCGCTGCCACCTGGCCACGCACGGTGACAACGTGGGGACGGCCTTCGATCTCAAATCCTTCAAAGGAGTTATAATCGAGGTTCATCTGGTGAGTCTGAGCCGAGATCCTGCCGTGATAGTCAGGATCGTAGACCACCAGATCGGCGTCGGCGCCCAGCTGAATGGTGCCTTTGCGGGGAAACAGGCCGAAGAGCTTTGCCATGTTCGTGCTGGCGGTGGCAACAAATTGGTGCAGATCGATCCGGCCGCCTTTCACACCGTGGGTATAGTAAAGGTTAATCCGATCCTCGAGCGACGGGATACCGTTAGGGATTCTGGTAAAGTCATCGCGGCCCATGACCTTTTGTGTCTCGAAGTCGAAAGGAGCGTGATCGGTGGCGAGGGTGGCGATCATGCCCTGGCGCAATCCATTCCATAGGATCGGCTGATTCGTCTTATCCCGCAGCGGCGGAGACATGACCGCCTTAGCGCCTTCGAAATGCGGTTTCTCGGCCTCGGTGCGATCGAGCAGGAGATATTGGATTAGTGTCTCGACCCAGACATTCACCCCGCGCTCGCGGCCGCGGAGAGCTTCGCGCAGCGCTTCGGCGCAACTGAGATGCACGATATAGACATGGGCGCCGGTCATCTCGGCAAAGGTCATGAGGTGATGCACTCCTTCCGCTTCCACCACCGGCGGACGACTCCAGTAGTGCCATTCCGGTCCGGTCTTGCCCTCGGCCAGGAGCTTTTGCTGGAGCGCGGCGACCAGTTCCGCATTTTCGCAATGCGCAGTGGTGATGACACCTAACGACCTCGCGAGGGTGAGTGTCTGATAGAGTTGTTCATCGCTAATTCCAAAGGCGCCTTTGTAGGCGAGAAAGACCTTGAAGCTGCTTAGGCCGCGCCGGACGATCTCCCGAAAGTCGGATTCAGCTTGAGAGTCATAACGGGTGATCCCCATGTGAAAAGTGAAATCGCAGGCGCTGGCACCCTGCGCTTTGCCCAACCAAAGCTCGAATGCCTCGAGCGGCCTGTCATCGCCGCCAGGGCAAATCATCTCGATGAAAGTGGTGGTGCCGCCGACCAGAGCGGCGCGACTGGCAGTTTCATGAGTGTCCTTCGCCGAGGTGCCCATGAATGGGAGATAGATATGAACGTGCGGATCGATAAAGCCGGGGAAGACATACTTGCCGGTGGCGTCGATGACTTCGGCGTCCTCGGGCACTTTCAGGTTCGCGCCAATCCGACTGATGGTCTCGCCCTCGCAAAAGATATCCGCGACGTAGCGCTCGCTCGCCGTGACGATCTCGCCGTTGCGTATCAAGAGTGACATAGACTTATCCGACCGTTCCTTACTTTGCCCAGATGTCGGCGACGCCTTCGCCGAACCAGCGAGTGCTCACGACCTTCTGCTGGGTGTAGAACTGAACGCCTTCCTTGCCCTGAAGGTGGAGGTCGCCGTAAAAGGAGTCGCCCCAGCCGGTGAAGGAGAACATGGCCATGGTCGCTGGAACGCCGACGTTGATCCCGACCATGCCGACTTGGACCCGATGCTTGAATTCGCGCGCCGCTTTGCCGGAGTTTGTGAAAATGGCGGTTCCGTTACCGTAGGAGGACTGATTGGCCAGCGCGATGGCGTGATCAAGGTTGTCCATCCGCATGACATTAAGGACCGGACCGAAGACTTCTTCGCGGGCGATGGTCATGCCGGTTTGCACCTGGTCGACAATGGTGGCGCCGACGAAGAAGCCGTTGGGCGCATCCGCGATCTTGGCATGGCGACCGTCGCAGAGAACTTTGGCTCCTTCCTGCTCGCCGCCGGCGACCAGACTTAGAATCCGGTCGCGATGTTGCGCGGTGATGACCGGGCCCATGTCGGGTTGCGAGGACGAGATATCGGTCGGTCCGACTCTGAGTGCGCGGGCGGCCTCGACTAACGAAGGTAGGAGTCGATCGGCGGCGGCTCCGACGGTGAGCGCGGTCGAGCCAGCCATGCAACGTTCGCCGGCACAGCCAAAAGCGGCAGTGTTGAGGGCTTCGACGGTGGCGGTGATATCGGCATCGGGCATGATGACGAGGTAATTCTTGGCGCCGCCGTTGGCCTGGACGCGTTTGCCGTGGCGAGTGCCGGTTTCGTGGATGTATTTCGCGACCGGTGAGGAGCCGACAAAGGAGATGGCGCGCACTTTGGGATGAGTGAGAAGCGCATCGACGCAGGCGCGGCCACCGTGCACCAGGTTGAGCACGCCTTGGGGGAGCCCGGCTTTCTGCAATAGCTCGACGAGGAAGTTGGCCGTGAGCGGGACCTTCTCGCTTGGCTTGAGGACGAAAGTGTTGCCACAGGCGAGGGCGAGCGGAAACATCCAGAGCGGGACCATGGCGGGGAAATTGAACGGAGTGATGCCGACGCAGACGCCTAACGGTTGCAGGATGGTTTCGCAATCGACGCCGCGGGCCAGATTCTCGAGCGTGTCGCCCATGAGAAGAGTTGGGATGCCGCAGGCATATTCGATATTCTCAAGGCCGCGATAAGCGCTGCCGCGGGCTTCAGCGAGAGTCTTGCCGTGCTCCCTGGTTATGAGCTGACAGATACGGTCGAAGTTTTCTTCGACTAACTGTCGGTAGCGAAAGAAAAGCCGAGCGCGTTCGATCGGCGGAGTGTCGCGCCAGGCCGGGAAAGCGTCCGCGGCGGCGTTGACCGCCTCAGCGACAATATCGACGCCGCACATCGGCACCTCCGAGATGACGTCACCGCGCGATGGGTTGTAGACCGGGGAAGTTTCTCCGCGGGAGACTTCGCGCCATTCGCCCCTGATGAAGAGGGGGCAGGGTTGAAACGTTTTTGCGGCCATAAAATCAGGGATGCGGTGGAAAGGCGGTGGCTTCGCCGGCAGCGAGGCGGGTTTGATAATCGGACCAACTGAGGGGCGGGCGATCGTTTTCCACGCTGACCATGCTGATGCAACCATGCACGGGGCAGACTAACGAACATAGGTTGCAGCCGACGCATTCGGCTTCCTTGATTTGCGGAACCGGTTTGCCCGGAACACGGCCGGGGCCGAGCCCGTAAGGCGCGGGATCGGCCAGGGCGATGGCTTGGTGGGCGCCGTCTTCACAGGCGATGTAGCACAAGTTGCAGCCGATGCATTTCTGGTAATCGATCTCAGCGATGCGCTGATAGTTAAGGTCGAGGGTTTCCCACTTCTGCACCGCGGGGACGGCGCGGCCGCGGAGCTGCTCGAGGCTTTGGAAGCCTTTGCCAGCGAGGTAATCGTTCAGGCCATCGATCATGTCTTCGACGATGCGGAAACCGTAATGCATGACCGCGGTACAGACCTGCACGTTGCTGGCACCGAGCGCGATGAATTCGGCCGCATCGCGCCAGGTGGTGATGCCGCCGATGCCGGAAAGGGGAAGGCCGACGCCGGGATCGGAGGCGCAGGATTGCAGCATGTTGAGCGCGATCGGTTTCACTGCCGGCCCGCAATAACCGCCGTGCGAACTTTTCCCGGCTACGAAAGGCTCCGGGACGAAGGTGTCGAGGTCGACCTGGGTGATGCTGTTGATGGTGTTGATGAGGGAAATGGCGTTGGCGCCGCCGCGTTTGGCGGCGCGGGCTGCGGCGGTAATGTCGGTGATGTTCGGAGTGAGCTTGGCGATGACCGGGATGCTCGCGACCTCCATGACCCACTCGATGATGGTCTGGGCCACGTCGGGGTTTTGGCCGACGGCGGAGCCCATCCCGCGTTCGCACATGCCGTGCGGGCAACCGAAATTCAGCTCGATGCCGTCGGCGCCGGCGTCGGCTGAACGCCTAACGAAATCATGCCAGTTTTCCCGCGTGTCGACCATGAGGGAGGCGATGACGGCATGGTGCGGCCAGCGTTTTTTCACCTCGGCGATCTCGCGGAAATTGGTCTCCGGGGCACGATCGCTGATCAGCTCGATGTTGTTCAGGCCGACCATGCGAGCGTTGCCGTAGTCGATCGAGGAATAGCGCGAACTGACGTTGCGAATCGGGTCGCCGACGGTTTTCCAAACGAGGCCGCCCCAGCCGGCTTCGAAGGCGCGGTGAGCCTGGTAGGCGGTGTTGGCCGGCGGGCCGGAGGCGATCCAGAAGGGGTTGGGGGATTGGATCCCGGCCAGGTTGGCGGAAAGGTCAGCCATGGTTAGGCCAAGCCTGCTTTGGTCGAATTGATCGCGCTGGTGGCGGGCGCGGGATGGGAGGCGGGCGAGAGTTTTTCGTAGCGCGCTTCCAGCTCGGGCACGCGAAGGGGAGCGTCGAGGCCGGAACCATACGGGCCCGGGGCGACGCCCCAGCGCGAGGCCTGGATCGGGCCGACCACTTTGCCCTGGCCAAATAGCTGGTGAATGCCGCGAGCAGTTTTTTTCCCTTCGCCGACGGCGTTGACCACTTCGCGTCCGCCATTGGCGCAGTCGCCGCCGGCGAAGACGTGAGGCAAACTGGTCCGGCCGGTGGCGGGATCCCGAGTCATGGTGCCGTTGTGATTCATTTCCAGCTCGGGGAAGAGCTGGCGCAACCAATCGGCTTGCCTGGTCTGACCGACGGCTTTGAGGACCATGTCGAACGGCTGGTCGAACTCGGAGCCTTCGATTTGCTCCAGCCTGCCGGTGGAATCGAAGCGGGTCTGGACTAGGCGCAGGCCGGTGACATGTCCGTCGCCGCCCAGCACCGCGACCGGCGCGTGGTGGAAGAGAAAGGAAGCGCCATCGCGTTTGGCCAGATCGTATTCAAAAGCGTAGGCCGACATGTCGAGTTCGCCGCGGCGATAGATGACGACGACCTCGTCCGCACCCAGTCGGCGGGCCTGGGTGGCGGCATCGATGGCGGTATTGCCGCAGCCGATGACGGCGACCCGTGCGCCGAGCGGAATTTGTGGCAGGGGATCGGTGTGGATCTGCTCGATGAAACGAAGGGCGTCGAGCACTTCCGGCAGGTCTTCGCCGGGAATGCCGAGCCGATGTCCGTCGCCCAGGCCGATGCCGAGAAAGATGGCGTCGAACTCGTCCAGCTGACTCCGGCTGACGTCGCGCCCGACCTCGACGCCGGTGCGGATTTCCACACCTAACGATTTCACCAGCTCGACTTCCTCCAGGCTGACAGCCGGCTTCATTTTGTAATAAGCGATGCCGTAGGTGTTGAGCCCGCCCGCCTGCGGCTTGCGCTCGAAGATGACGACCTCGTGCCCGAGCTGCGCCAGCTCGGCCGCGCAACCGAGCCCGGCCGGGCCGCCGCCGATGATGGCGACGCGTTTGCCAGACTTCTTGGCGGGTGGATGCAGGACTGGGATCTGGTTTTCGTAAACGTGATCGGTCGCATAGCGCTGGAGCCGGCCGATCTTGATCGGGTCGCGATCGCGATCGAGCAGGACGCAGGCGCCTTCGCAGAGGACCTCGGTCGGGCAGACGCGGGCGCAGCTGGCGCCGAGGATATTGGCGGTGAGGATGGTGCGAGCGGCTCCGGTCAGGTTGCCGGTGCTGATTTTCTTGATGAAAGCGGGGATATCGATCCCGGTGGGGCAGGCGGCGATGCAGGGGGCGTCGAAGCAGAAGAGGCAGCGGGCGGATTCGCCGAGGGCCTGTTGTGCGGAGTATCGGGGGGCGATCTCGGCCAGGTTGGCCGCGAGTTGGTCAGGGCTCAGTTTTGGGCTCAGCGGCATTTGTTAGGCTGGGGAGGAGATCATTTTCGTGGGGAAGAGGCAAGATTGCAATTGGCCGGGAGGCGTCGATCGGAGGGGCAGGCTCGTGCTCCGGCGCGCCTTGGCGGGGCTTGGTTTGGTCGCTCGGAGTTGCTCGATCAGGTTTAAGAGCAGGAGCAGGATTAGGAGCTGGAGGGGGCGGTTGACACCTTATGGCCGCCCGATAGTTTAGGCCGTTAAATAATGGGCGCAGCAACGGCATATCCACCTCACGAAACCGACGAACTGCGTCGCGATGCCGAGCGTTTGGCCCACATCATCATGGAGATGCAGCGCTGTTTCGTGCTCAATCTCTCGAAGGAATTGGCCCCGGGAAATGTCTCTTTCCCGCAGTTCTTCCTCCTCACTTATCTCGACCAACAGGAGGTCCTGATGATGTCCGCGGTGGCGCGAAAGATGGGCCACACCACTGCCGCCGCCAGCGGGCTCGTCGCGCGGCTGGAAAATCTTGGTTATGTTATGCGTTCCCACGCCTCGGATGACCGGCGTAAAGTGATGGTCTGCATCACTCCGCGCGGGTCGGCGCTCGTCCGGCGCATCCGAGAGGAGATGATTTGCAACCTCATGAAAATGATGTCGCACCTGTCGCCAGGTGAGCAGAAATCGTGGTTGCAAATTTACAGCAAGATATACGATTACTGCCAAAAATAGATGAGTCGTGATCGGACGGGCCTTGACCGTCTCCCTGCGCTGCAAGTGCTTCCGCCGCACACTCTTTTTCCCAAGCCGACTTCGTCAGACAGCCCTGCGCATTGGGCCTTAACACCAGGAATTTTTTCAAAAGATGCACACTCTCTCTGCCCCGTTCAGCCGTTTCCGATCCCTCGTCACCTGCCTCACTCTGGCGGCCTTTTGCTCCCAGGCGCTGGGAGGAAGCGAGGTTGGGACCCGCACCGAATCCAGCTCCAGCAGGACCCCCCGTTTCACTTTGGATGAAGCGATCCGCACCGCCTTGCAACGCAATCCGGACATCCTGAATGCACGCCAGGAGATCCGGCGGACGAAAGGGCTGCAGATCGAAGTGCTTTCCCAGGCCCTGCCGCATCTCGATGCCGCTGCGGCGATCAATTACACCGACCCGAGCCTGCGTGGCGGCAGCGGCGGCAGCCTCATCACCACCACCACCGGAGGGACACCGGGCGGCACGCCACTGCCGAGCGCGACACCTTTACCGAGCGTGACCCCGATCCCGGGCGCGACCCCCGGCACCACGACGACGACGGTCTTCACTTCTTCCGGAGTGACCGATTACTCCTACAGCCTGCGGCTGACCGTCTCTCAGTTGCTCTATAACGGGTCGGTCATCCCCGCGATCCGGGGAGCCGGCGCGGCGGCTAACGCCAGCCTCTTCGCCTTGCGCGACACGATCGACCGCGTCATCGCCTCGGTGCGCCAGCAATTTTACCAAGTCATCCTGAATAAGGAGCTCATCGGCGTGCAGGAGGAATCCGTCCGGCTGCTCGAGAGCCAGCTGAAGGATCAGCAGAATCGGTTTCAAGCCGGCACTGTGCCGCGCTTTAACGTCCTGCAGGCCGAGGTCGCACTGGTCAACCAGCAGCCGGCGCTCATCACCGCACGCAACAATTACCGCATCGCCCAGCTCCAACTGGCGAAGACGCTCGGGCTCGACTTCGATCCGCGGCGGGGCGACGGGCCGCCGCTCGAATGCGTGGGCGAGCTCTACTACACCCCGCGCGACATCCCGCTGCCGGCCGCGATCGAGCTCGGGAAGGAACGCCGCCCATTCCTGAAACAGCAGCGCTCAAACATCATCGTCCAGGCGCAGAATCTCAATGCCTCCTATGCCGGGTTTCAACCTTCGCTCAGCCTGAGCGGCGGCAAAGCCTACGAGAGCTCGTCTTTCTCCAGTAACCTGAACGACACTCTGGAAGGCTGGTTTTTCGGCGTCACCGGCAGCTGGGCGATTTTCGATGGGCTGCAGACGGTCGGCCAGGTGAAACAAGCGCGCGCCACCTTGAGCGAAGCCAAGATCACCTACGACGACGCCGTCCGGCAGGTGGAACTGGAGATCCAACAGGCCTACTCCAATCTGCAGCAGGATCGTGAGCTCTATTTCAGCCAGTCGAAAAATGTCGACCAGGCGCGGGAGGCATTGCGCCTGGCCAGCGCCCGACTTGGAGTCGGGGCCGGCGTGCAGTTGGATGTGCTCAATGCGCAGGTCGCGCTCACTCAGGCGCAGTCAACCCGGCTTTCCGCGCTCTTCAGTTATAACGCCGATCTGGCGGAATTCGATCGGGCCACGGCGACCGATACAATCTACCACGACACTTTCGAAGACCCGCTGACCCGGCGCCGCGGAACGACGAAGATGATCAAGGTCGATAAACGGCCGCGCCGCGTCGAAAGCTCGGGGAAGTAAGTGAGTCCGGAAGAGGCGGTGGCGGCGCAGTCGGCGGTCGAGTTTTTTCCGGCGCTGGCCGCCAGCGGAGTCGTCAGGCACGCCTTCATCGGGCGCATCCCGGGGATCGGGGTGGCGACCGGGCGTGAGCAGGCCCTGGCTCGCCTGGACGACGTTCACCGCACCCTGCGCCGGGAATTAGGGATGGGCGAGCAGGTTTTCGCCAGCGCGCAGCAGGTGCACGGGAAGGAGGTGGCAGTGATCGACCGCCCACTGACCGCTCCGCACTGTTTCGCCGCGGCGGATGGGCTGGTGACCGATCAACCCGGAGTTTCGTTAGGCATTTATGTGGCCGATTGCGGCGCGGTCTTTCTGGTCGATCCGGTCCGGCGCGCTCTCGGGCTGGTCCATTCAGGCAAAAAAGGAACCGCGCTCGGAATCGTGCCGGTGGCGATTGGGCAGATGGTCGAGCATTTCGGAAGTGTGCCGGCGGATATCATCCTCCAGCTCAGCCCCTGCATTCGGCCGCCCAATTACGAGATCGATTTTGCCGCCGAGATCGTGAGGCAAGCACGCGCCGCGGGGGTGGAACAGATTCACGATGCCGGCCGCTGCACTGCCGCCGATCTCACCCGCTACTATTCCTACCGCGCGGAAAAGGCGCGCACCGGCCGCATGCTGGCGTTGCTCGCGCTTCGTTAGGCGAGCCCTCCTCTGCCGAGTCTCCCGCCTTTCGATTTGACGGGTTCCCTTAGGGGCTGCTATCCCTGTGCGCAGATGAAGCGCTGGCAATTCCTTCTCCTCCTGGTGATGGGAATCGCTTCTCTCTGCCTTTGTCTGATCACAATCGTCTTCGCTTACGAGAACCGAAAGTTGCAGACGACCGTGCAGACGCAGCAAACCGTGATCAATAAAGGAGCCCTGAGCCAGCAGATCGGGGTGAACCTTCTGCGCGAGATGGCCACGGTGGCGCAGCACAACGAAAAGATGCGCGCACTCCTGCGCGCCAACGGCTATAACGTGGCGGTCCAGCCCGCCGCCACCCCGACTCCCTGACGATGGACGAAGTGCCGCCAGCCTACGCCCCGACCTATCACGGTTTTTGGCCCGTCCTCCTCCTCGGCCTGAGCCTGCTTTTTATTCTCGGCTGGGAGATTCAGATCAACGTCTACGCCCGCCAGGCCGCCCAGCAATCGCTCGAGCAACAGGCACGCCCGGTCGAGCAGGCGGAAAAGGTGCAGAGCGGGCTGGAAAAGCTCGTGCGCGGTCTGGTCGACCTCGCCCGGACCGATGACGAAGCGAAAAAGTTGGTCGACAAGTTCGGGATTAAGCTCAACAACCCGACCGTGCCCACCAGCACGCCCGTGCCCTAACGAACAGTCGCTGCGTGATCCTTCAGGCGCGCCGAGGCGTCCGCCGCAGCCCGCAGATGCCGCGTCGCTTGGCCGCGACGACGAAATCGAAAAAAGCCTGGGCCGGCGCCGCCCAGCTCCGAACTCGTGCCTGCTCCAGCGCCTGGCTCACATTCAGTCCGCTCTCGTAGAGAAGACGAAACGCCGCCTTGATCTCGGCCCGATCTTCCCCGCTCAGGCCGGCTCGTTTTAGCCCGATTACATTCAGCCCTACCACCTTGTTAATCTCGGCCGCGGCGACGTAAGGCGGGACGTCTTTTCCGAAACCGGAGTTTCCCTGGGTGATGGCGAGCCGTCCGATGCGGACAAATTGATGAAACACGCTCCCGCCACCGAGGAAGGCGCCATCCTCGACCGTGACGTAGCCGCCGAGGAGACAATTATTGGCCACGATCACCCGATGGCCGACCGAACAGTTGTGCCCGATGTGCGCGCCGGCCATGAAAAAATTGTCGTGGCCGATGGTGGTGGCGGAGCCGGCGGCCGTGCCGCGATGGATGGTGGCGTGCTCGCGGATGGTGTTGTGATTTCCGATCTCGACCGAGCTGGCCGTGCCGGGCTTGAAACTCAGATCCTGCGGGCAGCCGCCGATGACCGCACCGGGCCCGACGCGATTGTCTGTGCCTAACCGGACTGCACCTTCCAGGACCGCGAGGGATTGCACGACCGTGCGGGCTCCGATCTCCACCTCGCCGCCGATGCAGGCGTAGGGACCGATCTCGACCTCCTCGCCCAGGCGCGCGGCTGGATCGACGATGGCGGTTGGATGAATCTTCACAGCACCCCCATCTCCTTGAAACTGAAATAGGGCAACCGTCCCTCGGCCGGCGCGCCGATGATGACGTGGTCGAGCAGCTTGATCTGCAAAACCTCGGCCGCGTCCCGCAGCCGTCTCGTTAGGCCATGATCGGCCTGGCTGGGCGAGGGATCGCCCGAGGGATGGTTATGCGCCACGACCAGAGCAAAGGCGGAATAAATCAGGGCCGGCCGGAAGACATCGCGCGGGTGAGCGATGCTCTCGTTCAGGCTACCTAACGAAATTTCCTCGACCCGGATGAAGTGGTAGCGCGTGTCGAGCAGGATGACGCGGAGCGATTCCTTGTGCAGCGCGCGCAGCTCCGGCCCGAGCAATTCATAGACCTGGGCCGGAGTTTCGACCTTTTTCTGCACGAAATTTTGCCGGGCCAGCCGTTGTCCGAGGTTGAACGCCGCCGCCAGTTGCACGGCTTTGGTCGGGCCGACGCCCTTGATCCGGGAGAGCTCTTTGACCGTGCAACGGCTCAACTGGCCTAACGAACCGAACTCTGCGATCAACTGCCGCGCTACTTCCACTGCGTTGGCCCCTTCCACTCCGGTGCGGAGGAGGATGGCGAGCAACTCCGCGTCGTTCAGCGCACTGGCTCCGCGGGCGATCAGCTTTTCCCGCGGCCGTTCTTCACTCGGCATCTCGCGGATTTTGAGCGACGCGGCGGTGGATGATGGGGGGAGTCCAGCGCCGTCCGGCTGCATTTCAGCTCCGCAGTTGTTCGAGTAATTCCTGCAGCGCTTCGCCGAGGCCAAAAAGGGAGTCGACGTAGCGGTTGCCAGTCAGCGGCGACAATTCGGCCTGGGCTTCGCGAATCAGTGCCACGCCGGTTTCGATCGATTTATCGAGCGCGCCATCGGTCGGAGTGTTTTGCAGAAGTGCGGTCACTTCCTCCAGTTTGCCTTCCAGCACCAGAGCGCAGCAGCGTTCCCGATCGAAGGCAGAGGCCGATTCCAAAAGCGTCAGCACCGGGAGGGTGAGCTTCCCTTTGCGCAGATCGGTCCCGAGCGTTTTGCCGGTTTCCGCTTCGTTCCCGGCGATGTCGAGGCAGTCGTCGTAGATTTGATAGGCGGTGCCGATCTTGGCCCCGAAGCTTTTCAGCCGGGCCACATCTTCATCGTTCGCTCCGCTGATCACTCCGCCCAGTTCTGCGGCGCAGGCAAACAGGGAACCGGTTTTCATCCCGATGATCCGGAAATAATCGTCGCGCGAGAGCTGGAGATCGAAACGCCGCTGGGTCTGAATCATTTCCCCCGAGCAAACCTCAGTTGCGGTGCGCGCGATGGTGCGGCTGATGTTGGTGTCGTCGAAATCGGTCGAGAGATTTAGCGCATGGGCGAAGAGAACGTCGCCGAGGAGGACGCTGAGCGAGTTACCCCAGCGAGCATTGACCGTCGGCTGCGAGCGCCGGCGCTCGGCGTCGTCCATGATATCGTCATGCACCAGGGTGGCGAGGTGGATCAGCTCCACGATCACGGCCAGGTCGACGTGGCCGGAGACGAGCGTGCCGGTTGCTCCGCCGCTCAGGAGCGCGACCAGCGGGCGGAGACGTTTGCCTCCGCCGCCGATTGCATAGGCGACGTAACCCTCGATCGCGGGATCAAATTCCGCTGTCTGCGCGACGATGCGGCGATCGACTTCATCGAGCTGCGCCTGGACCGGCTCAAAGACGCGGCTCAGCAGACCGGCAGCGCCATTGGCGGCGGCGGCTGAGTTCGCGGAAATTTTCACAAGCGCAGGATAGAAGGTCGCCTTTCAAAGTCAAAGCTGCAGCAGGCTCATTTCACGAGGGCACGACGCCGGCGGCCATGACGGCAAAATCGCGGCCGGGGCGTGCGCGCAGAAAAAGTCACCAGCGCCGGATCCAGGCTTCCGAGCCGTATTTTTCCGCGGCCAGGATTTCCGCTCGTTTCAGCACCGCGGCGGAGAGGGAGACCAGCTCCAAGTCATCGGTCAGGCGCAAGGCAAAGCGCCGGCGAAAAGTGGCCGGGAGATCGGGAAGCTGAATGCTTCCCTGGTGCAGAAAACCGCGCCGCGTCCGACGTTGCGCCGCCCCCGCGATCTTCTGCTCGCCCCGGAGCAGATCGTGCCGCACCGGATTGGCGAAGCAGGCGTCGGAGATTTTCGGCGCCGCTTCTTCGGCCAGCCGGGTCTCGCGGCCTTCGGCCAGAAGCGCGTCGCGAATGGCGCTGTGGAGCAACCGATAAGTGGTGACCGGGCCCTCGGCCGCCGCCGGATCACTCACTGGTGTGACCAGAGAATAAGTCAGATCCCGTCCATGGGGCACGATCCCGCCGCCGGTCCATCGCCTAACGAATTCGCGTCCCTTCGCCTCCGCTTCGGCCTCGGCGATTTTGCCAAAGTAGCCGAAGGAGATGGCGGGAGAACGCCAGCCATAAAAGCGCAGGAGCGGCCGCTGGCATTGCTCGAGCAGCGCCTCATCGATCGCCATGTTCAGCGCCGCGCTCGCCGCTGTCTCATCCTCGAGCACGAGCAGTCGCTTAAACAACATCAGCCACGATCTGATCGAGTGCCGCCCGCGGATCAGTCGCGGCGGTGATGGGGCGTCCGATGACCAGAAAGTCCGCTCCCGCCCGCAACGCCTCCGCCGGCGTGAGCGCGCGCTTCTGGTCGTTCGCCGCCGCGCCGGAAGGCCGAATGCCCGGCGTGACGATCTTGATCTTCGACCCCTGCGCGCGACGCAAGGCGGCGAGCTCGAGCGGGCTGGCCACCACTCCGCCGATGCCGCTTTCCGCGCCGAGCTGCGCCAGGCGCAAAACCTGTTCTTCCATCGCAGAGGAGACGCCGGTTTCGCGCAGAGTCGTCTCGTCAGAGCTGGTCAGCACGGTCACGCCCAGGAGCAAAAGTCCTTTCGGCGCGCTCTCGACCGCCGCCTCGACCATGGCGCGGCCGCCGCTGAGATGGAGGGTGAGCATTTCTACGCCTAACGAAAATACGCTCTCGACTGCGCGACCGACGGTGTTGGGAATATCGTGCAGTTTCAGGTCGAGAAAGACGCGTCCGCCGCGCTCCTGGATGGCGCGGACGATTTCCGGGCCGGCGGCGGTGTAAAGCTGGAGGCCGATCTTGAAGAGGCCGGGATGGGGCGAGAGCATGGCGGCAAGTTCGAGCGCCGCTTCCGCGGTCGGGACGTCGAGGGCGATGATGATGCGTTCGCTTGCTTTCATTTCAGTGGCTTGCCAGTTCATGCGGTCCCACACAGGGTGGTGAAACCTATGCAGCTTTTCGCGCCCGCGAAGATCAATTTATCCTTCAAAATCCTGCGCCGGCGCGCCGACGGCTTTCACGAGATCGAGACGCTGATGGCGCCGCTCGCGCTGTGCGACGAGCTGACGATCGAGCCTGACGATTCCGGCTTGGCGTTCACTTCCGACGATCCCAGCCTGCCGAGCGGCGACGATAACCTGGTCGTGCGCGCCGCCCGCGCCTTCTTCGCCGCGATCGCGCAGGAGCCGCGGGTGCGGATCGAGCTGAAAAAAAAGATCCCGCACGGCGCCGGCCTCGGGGGCGGCAGCAGTGACGCCGCCAGCACTTTGCTTGGCTTGAACCAGCTGCATGAGGGACCCCTGGATTCGGCCCGCCTAACGAGTGTCGCAGCGGAGATCGGCTCCGATGTTCCCTTTTTCCTCGCCCAAGGCCCGGCACACTGTCGGGGGCGAGGCGAGAGGGTGGAGCCGACGGCCGGGCCGCTGCCGCCATGGCCGTTGCTGCTCCTGAAGCCGGAGTTTGGCGTTCCCACGCCGTGGGCCTACCGGCAGTGGCAGGATTCGCGCGAGTTGCCCGGAGTGTGTTACGGGCCGCAAGTGGTCGGGGAGGTTGTTCTGCAGAACGATCTGGAGCGGCCGGTGTTCGAGAAATATATCTTTCTCGCCCAGATGAAAAGTTGGTTGCGCGCGCAACCGGAAGTGCTGGTGGCGCTCATGTCCGGCTCCGGCTCGACCATGTTTGCGGTTTTGCGCGAAGCCGCCACGGCCGAGAGGGTGGCGGATCGGGCGCGGTCCGAGCTCGATCCGAAGTTGTGGATCTGTCGCTCGCACTTGTAGAACGACTCCCTGAGGGAGACGCGGGCGTGGGAATCGCGGGACGAGTTCTGAGCCGGCGAGCGCAGCTTCTCCCCGCGCTTGGCAAAGCAAAGTGTCTACAGAAGCTGGTCGAGGTGATCGACGCAGATTTGCGACCAGCTTTCGAGATTAGCACGCCGTTCCTGTAACTCGCTTTTCGTTAGGAACGACAGATTCGTGATCATCGCCTCGCGTTTTTGCACCTTCGCTTCCGCCAGGCGGAAGACGTGCACCACCCCGAGATGGACGCGGCCGACTTCGGTGGTGTCGTCATTGAGCAAGGCGACAATGCGATCTTCAAACGCAGTCGAGATGTCCACTTCCTCGTTCACTTCTCGCTCCACGCCGGCGCGGTAAGCCGATTCATCCCAGGCGAAGAGCGATTCGTCTTCGTCGTTCATGTGCCCGCCGATGCCGATCGAGCCTTTCGCGACCAAGCGCTGCTCGCCCGCTTTTTTGCCTCGCACGTAATGCAGGACCTTGTCGCCACAGGCGAGCAGGGCGTAGGGGATGATCTGTTTGTGGGTCGGATCGTTCTCGGCCGTAGCCCGAGGCATGAAATGGTTATTTCCCCGGGCGAGCAGGGCATCGAGATAAGGCTGCGGCTCGAAGTTCAGCCCGTGGAAGCTGCCCAGTTGATCAAAGAGTTCTCGCCGGACGACGAGCACATTTTCGTTAGGCGCTCCCACTGCTAGAACGAAAAAGTGACGCCGACCTGCGGTCCGAGCAGGTTCAGGCTCGGGTTCGGGTCGGTCTGTCCGCCGTTTGAGAGATGCTGATAGACGGCGCCGATGTTCAGTTTCCAGTGATCGTTAACCAGGTAGTCAACTCCCACCTGGGTGAGGATGTTAAAAGTGAAATCCTGCCCCTGGCCCTGCCGAAAGGCATCGGTGCTATCGATCCAGCCCAGGCCGACACCGCCGGAAGCGTAAGGCTGCAAACGCCAGCCTGGCCTAACGAAGACGTGGCGGAAGCCGGCCGAGATGCCGAAGTAGCGATTTTCCGGGCCGCGGAAGATCGGCTCGGCCATGGCCAGGAGGTAGACCTGATTATAGCCGCGGAAGATGCTGTGATCGTCCCGGTTCACTCCCCAGCGCACCCGGCCGGTGAAAAACTGGGCTCCGATCTCATAGCTGTTGGGGTTGCCGATGAACCCGAGCAGGTAGGCCGTCTCAGTCGCAAATTCATACTGCGGCACCGCGAAATCCTCGAGGGAGAGCTCGCTCGGCGCCGGCGCCGGCGGGGCGTTCTCGCCAGCGAGCGCAGCGCGGCCGAGGAGAAGGACCAGGGCGGCAGCGAGCGCGAGCGAATGAAGCGGGCGTTTCATCAAAGGGCCGAAGCATATTTCGACTTGCCGCAATTGCAATGCGAGGCCGGTCCCGGCATGCTGCGGGATGAAGAAATCCCTCGTTCTGATGGTCGGCCTGCTCGCGGCGTTTCCTTTCCTCTCGCTGCAGGCTGATGAAAACAGCGCCAGCGCCACGCAATTGGCCGACGCCGTCTGGAAAGCGAGCGGAGGCGAGAACTGGCCGCAGGTGCAGACGGTCGATTTCACCTTCGCAGTCGAGAAAGAAGGCAAGACGCTCGTCTCCGCCGAACACCATTGGGAGGTCGGCGCGATGACCGATCACGTGAAATGGAAGGACAAGGAGGTGACGGTGAACCTGGCCGACCCGGCGGATAGCGACGACGCCAAGGGAGCTTACGCGCGCTGGGTGAACGACTCCTATTGGCTGCTCGCGCCGCTCAAGTTGAAGGACAAGGGAGTGAACCTGGAAGACGAAGGGACGAAGGAGATGGACGGTGCGCCGCGGCGGGTCTTGCACCTCAGCTTCGGGAAAGTGGGGCTGACGCCGAAGGATCAATACCGTCTCTATATCGATCCCAAGACTTTTCTCGTGAGCTCGTGGGATTACAGGCCCGAGCCTTCGCATTCCATCCACGCAACCTGGAGCGATTATCAGAAATCCGGCGGCTTAACCCTGGCGACCGATCATCAGATGGACGGCGGGGTGCGGATACGGATTTTGAATCTCAAGGTCACGAACAAGAAATAGCGCTACCCGGCGGCCAGCATCCAGGTCTTCACATCCTGGGGGAGCGGGCTCTGGTAATCGAACTCGCCGGCGATGCGCAGCCGCGCGGAATGGAGCGCATGGCGGGAGAGGAGCAGCGGCCCTGCCAGCTCTTCCGTCCAACCGGTCTCGATGAAGCGAAGATAAAGCTGTTCGTTAGGCCCGTAGATCTTGTCCCCGACCAGGGCGTGCCCGAGATGCGCCAGGTGGACCCGGATTTGGTGGGTGCGCCCGGTGCGGGGAATGGCACGGACGACGGCAAATCGACCACCTTGCCTAACGAACCGCTCTTCGACCTGAAACCCGGTCAAGGCCGGCGCGCCTTTTTCGTGGATCGTTTGCTTTAGCCAGATGGGCGAAATGCCGTGTTCGCCCTGGCGGGCCAGTGGCGCCTCGACCACGGTCGCTTCCCACTCCGGCCAGCCGAAGACGATTCCGAGATATTCTTTCTCGATCTGGCGCCGCTCCATCGCGAGGCCAAATCGGCGTGCGGCGGCCCGGGTTTTCGCGATCAAAACCAGTCCGCTGGTTTCACGATCGAGCCGGTTCACGATCGAGACCTGGCCGCCATTGACCAGCTCGAAAGCGAGCAGCTCGCGCAGCGCGGCCCAGAGAGTGGGGGTGCCGTCGGGCTTGCTCGGATGGATGAGGAGGAAGGGCGGCTTCTCCACCACCAGGTGCTCGGGCGTCTCGGCCACAAGCCGAAATTGCGCCGGCGTCCTTGCGTGGCCGGTGGGCGGAGGTAGATGAGCGGACGACGGCATGATTTCCCTGCAAAACGTTAGTCGCTATTACCAGACCGGCGAGCGCTCGGTGCACGCGCTGGAGGAAATTTCGCTCACCATCGCCCGGCACGAATTCGTCGCCGTGATCGGGCCGAGCGGCTGCGGCAAGAGCACCCTGATGCATCTCATCGCCGGGCTCGATCGGCCGACGGCGGGCGAGATCACGGTCGACGGCATTAGCCTAACGACAGCGGACGATGCCGCTCTGACCAGCTTTCGCCGTCGCCAGCTCGGGCTGGTCTTTCAGTTCTTCAATCTCCTCCCGACCATGAACGCGCTGGAAAACGTCACCCTGCCGCTCCTGCTCCAGGGGGTCTCCCTGGCCGAGAGCGAAGCCCGCGCTCGCGCCCTTTTGCAGCGGGTTGGCCTGACCGAGCGCGCAACTCATTTCGTCCATCAGCTCAGCGGCGGCGAACAGCAGCGCACCGCCATCGCCCGCGCCCTGGTCCACCGCCCGTCGCTCCTCATCGCGGACGAACCGACCGGCAATCTCGACAGCGCTTCGGCCGGGCGGGTGCTGGATTTGCTCGCTCAGATCGCGGCCGAGAAGCTGGCCACTCTCATTCTGGTCACCCACAGCGGCGAGGTGGCGGCAGCGGCTTCCCGCCAGATCGAGCTGCGCGACGGCAAGGTGGTGCGCGACATTCAGCAATAGGCGCGGCCGGCCTGAGCGCTGGCGCTGCCGTCCATTTGCGCTTCTCTTCTGGAGCGATGCCGATTTATCAACTGGAGCGCAAACAGGTGGTCTCGTTAGGCCTGGAGGAATGCTGGCGTTTCTTTTCCGATCCGCGCAACCTCTCCCAGATCACTCCGCCGGAGATGAATTTCACGATCAAGAGCGCGCTCCCGGCCGCGGTGCATCCCGGGCTCATGATCGAATACACCGTCTCGCCATTGTTAGGCATTCCGCTCAGCTGGCTGACCGAGATCGTGCACGTGGAGGCGCCGCACCGTTTCGTCGACGAGCAACGGGTCGGTCCCTACGCCATCTGGCATCACGAACATTTCTTCCGCGCCTTGTCTGACGGGCAGACCGAAGTGCACGACCTCGTCACCTACGTGCCGCCGCTCGGACCGCTGGGCGCGCTGCTCAATCGTTTCCTCATTCGCCCGCAACTGGAGCGCATCTTTGATTACCGCCGCCAGCACCTGCCAGGCGAGGGCGGTGAACCGCTGGCTTGACCCCGAGATTAAAACCGCTTTACCTAACGTCTCACCACCGCCGGAAAGGACGCATCTTTTGGAACTTAAAGACATCAAAGCCATCATCGACCTGATGAAGAAAAATGACCTCTCCGTTTTCGAGATGGAGAAGGACGGTTTCCGCCTGAAGCTGCAAAAAGGAGCCGGAGAACAAACCGTCTATGCCGCCCCGGCCGCGCCGCAGATGGCGCCCGCGCCCGGCGGAGGCGCTCCGGCCGCCAGCGGGCAGCCTGCCGCGCCCACTGCGCCGGCGGCGAGCGATGCCGACAAGGAAATCACTTCGCCCATGGTGGGCACGTTTTACCGCGCCGCATCGCCCGAATCGCCCGCCTTCATCGAGGTGGGCCGGGAAGTAAACGAGGACACCGTCGTCTGCATCATCGAGGCGATGAAAGTGATGAACGAGATCAAGGCCGAGGTCAAAGGCGTCATCGCCGAGGTGGTGGCGGAAAATGGCAAGCCGGTCCAGTTTGGCCAGGCCCTCTTCAAAGTTCGTTAGGTAATGTCGCGCCATCTTTCCGCGGGGCGCGCCTCTTCAAGCCAGCGCCGGCCGCGCCTTCCTGTTCATGTTTGATAAAATCCTGATCGCCAACCGCGGAGAAATTGCGCTGCGGGTCATCCGCGCCTGCAAGGAACTCGGCATCCGCACCCTGGCCGTTTACTCCGAGGCGGATATCGATTCGCTCCACGTGCAGCTGGCCGACGAGTCGATCTGCATCGGCTCCGCGCCGAGCTCCGATAGTTACCTGAAAATCGATCGCATCATGAGCGCGGCCGAGGTCGGCGACGTCGATGCGATCCATCCCGGCTACGGTTTTCTGGCCGAGAACGCGCACTTTGCCGAAGTCTGCGAGAGCTGCAAAATCAAGTTCATCGGCCCTTCGCCCGACGCCATGCGCGCGATGGGCGATAAGAATTCCGCTCGCGCCGCCGCGCGCAAAGCCGGCGTGCCGGTGACGCCCGGGAGCGACGGCATCGTCGAGACCGAAGCCGAAGCGATCAAGGTGGCGAAGAAGATCGGTTATCCGGTCATGATCAAGGCCGTCTCCGGCGGCGGCGGTCGCGGGATGCGGGCTGCGCATAACGAAGTCAGCCTGGTCCAGGGCTTCCACGGCGCGCGCACCGAAGCGGAAAAGGCTTTCGGCAACGCTGAGGTTTACATCGAAAAACTGATCGTGAATCCGCACCACATCGAGTTTCAGATCGTGGCCGACAGTTACGGCCACACCGTTCATCTGGGTGAGCGCGATTGTTCCATCCAGCGGCGGAACCAAAAAGTGATCGAGGAATGTCCCTCGCCGCTGCTCTCGGCCGCGCAACGCAAGAAGATGGGGCAGGCCGCGATCAAGCTGGCGGAATCGGTCGGCTACGTGAATGCCGGCACGATGGAGTTCCTGGTCGACCAGAGCGGCAACTACTACTTCATCGAGATGAACACGCGCATCCAGGTCGAGCACACCATCACCGAGGAGGTTTACGGCTGCGATCTGGTCAAGGAACAAATCCACATCGCGGCCGGCGATAAACTATCGCCCCACGTGGCCAACCCGATGGCGCGTTCGCACGCCATCCAGTGCCGGATTAATGCCGAAGATCCGGCGCGCAATTTCCAGCCCTCGGCCGGGCGGATTAATTTCTACTACGCCCCGGGTGGCCGCGGCATCCGGATTGATTCTCACGCCTACACCGGCTACACCGTGCCGCCTTATTACGACTCGATGATCGCGAAATTGATCGCGATCGGCGCGACGCGGGAATCGGCCATCGCCCGAATGCGGCGGGCGCTCGGGGAATACCTGATCACCGGGATCAAAACCACCATTCCCTTCCACAACGCGATCATGCGCAACGCCGATTTCCGGAACGGCCATTACGACACTGGCTTTGTCGATCGGATGATGAATTCCGAGGCCTTCGAGCTGCGGCCCTCGAATGGGCGCCTAACGGATTGAGCGCACTGAAGGCGCTGGCCCGAGCCCGGCTCTACGCCATTCTCGATCTCGGATACATCGCCCCGGAGCGGGCGGAGGAAGCCGTCGCACATTTGCTCGAGGGCGGAGCTGATCTCATCCAGCTGCGCGGAAAAGGTCAGAGCATCGAGCAACTTGCCAGCCTGGCTGCAAAGTTGCATCGCCTAACGAGCGCTGCCGGCGTGCCGCTGATCGTGAACGACCACCCTGAGATCGCGCGGGACCTGGCGGTGGAGGGCGTGCATCTCGGGCAGGACGATCTCGGGGTGGCGGCCGCGCGGGAGATGGTTGGGCGCGATTGTTGGATCGGGAAATCGACCCACAGCCTGGCCCAGGCCGGCACGGCGGTGGCGGAAGGCGCCGATTACATTGGCTTCGGTCCGCTCTTTGCCACCCCGACCAAGCCCGATTACCAGGCAATCGGGACCAGCGAACTCCGGCAGGTGCACGAGCTGGTCAGGCTCCCGGTTTTTTGCATTGGAGGGATCAAGCTGGAAAACCTGGCCAGCGTTTTAGCCGCTGGCGCAAAGCGCGCCGTCATCGTATCTGGCCTGCTGCAAAGCGCCGACATCGCTGCCGCCACCCGGGCCGCGAAAGAGGTGCTCGCAGCCACTCCATTACCCGATCCGGCTGAGGCGGATCACAACCCGAACTAAATTACATGTCTGTTCTTGTCGTTGGATCCATTGCACTCGATACCGTCAAAACGCCGGTCGAAGAACACGCCGATCAACTCGGCGGTTCCGCTTCCTACGCTGCGGTCGGCGCCAGTTTTTTCTCGCCGGTAAATCTGGTCGGCGTGGTCGGTGATGACTTCCCGAAAGCCGAATTTGAGTTTTGGAAATCGCGCCGGATCGATGCCGCCGGCGTGCAGCAGGTCGAGGGTAAAACTTTCCGCTGGTCGGGCGAATACGCCTGGGACCTGAACACGCGCGAAACCCGCTCGGTCGCACTCAATGTTTTCGAAAACTATCAGCCCGATCTGCCGGAAAATTTTCGCGAAACTGATTTCGTCCTTTTGGCCAACATCGCGCCCTCGCTCCAATCCCACGTCCTCAAACAGATGAAGAAGCCGCGCTTCGTCATCGCCGACACGATGGACCTCTGGATTGAAACCACCCGCCAGGATCTCGATGCGCTCCTGCCGCGGGTCGATCTGCTCATTTTGAACGACAGCGAAGCGCGCCAGATGACTGGTGACACCAGTCTCATCCGCGCCGGACGCGCCATCCGGCGGATGGGGCCGAAATATGTCGCGGTAAAAAAGGGCGAGCACGGCGCCCTGCTCTTTGGGCCGCACGATTTCTTCAGTTGTGGCGCCTATCCGCTGGAAGACATCCACGATCCGACCGGGGCGGGCGACACCTTCGCCGGCGGGCTGGCTGGTTATCTGGCCGGGCGGGGTGAAGGCGAAGTCGATTTTGGACAACTGCGCCGGGCGGTGATCTACGGCAGTGTCCTGGCCAGCTTCAACGTCGAAGCCTTCAGCCTAAAGCGGCTGCGTAGCCTAACGACGGAGGAAATCGACCAGCGCTACGAGATGTTTCGGGTCATGAGTCAGTTCGAGGTCTTGCCTTAACGAGTCCTGGATCGAGCCAGGCTCGATCTCCGGCGCTCCTCCCAGGCCGGTCGACTTTCTGGGTTGCCTTTCCCCGGTCTGCACTCCTATTGAAACCCAATGGGAAATTTGCAGCTCGGGGTCAACGTCGATCACATCGCCACCCTTCGGCAGGCGCGCTATGCGACCACGCCGGATTCGAAAAACGCCGAGCCCGATCCGGTGGCCGCGGCCAGTCTGTGTGAGCGGGCGGGCGCGAGCGGCATCACCGCCCACCTGCGAGCGGATCGGCGGCATATGCAGGAGCGCGACCTGGAACGGCTCCGGGCCAACATCATGACCAAGCTCAATCTCGAGATGGGCAACACCCCCGAGATCATCGATTTCGCCCTCCTTTTGCAACCGGACGAAGTCTGTCTCGTGCCGGAGACGCGGGAAGAGATCACGACCGAGGGCGGCCTCGATCTGGTCCGGCACGAACGCGAGCTGGCCCCGACCATGAAACGCCTGAACGCGGCCGGCATTCGGGTCAGTCTGTTCATCGACCCGGAACCGGCGCAGGTCGATGCCGCTCTTCGCCTAACGACCGACATGGTGGAACTGCACACCGGCGCGCTCGCTAATGCCTACACCGAAAAGATCGAGCAGCAGGAGCTGGAACGGTTGCGCGCGGCGGCGACGCGGGCGGCAAACTTTGGCCTGCAGGTCAACGCCGGCCACGGGATCAACTACCGCAACATTTCCCTCATCCACAAAATCCCGCACCTGTCGGAATTGAACATTGGGCATGCCATCGTGAGCCGGGCGCTGCTGGTCGGGATGGAAACGGCGGTGAGCGAAATGCTGGCCCTGATGCAGGAATATCGCGGATGAGAATCATTGGGATCGGCATCGATCTGGTCGATTGTGACCGCATCCAAAACTCGATCGAGCGCTTCGGCGATCGCTTCCTGAAACGGATTTTTACCGAGGGCGAAATCGCCTATTCCAACTCGATGAAATTTCCGGCGCGCCATTTCGCGGCCCGTTTTGCGGCCAAGGAAGCGCTCTCCAAGGCGTTTGGCACTGGCATCGGCAAAGCGATGGGCTGGCGCGACCTCGACGTGCAGAAGAAGGAGAGCGGCGAGCCCTTCGTCGTCCTGAGTGGCGGGGCGGAGAAGATGGCGAACGAACTCGAAGTGGGGCGGGTCTGGATCAGCCTCAGCCATACCGACGCGAGCGGGATGGCCACGATCATCCTCGAGGCGCACGATCGATGAGCGGTTTCTCGCGTTGGCGAGGTTGCTCCTGCCTGGCGGTGGCGGCGGCGAGCTTCCTCTTCTCCCTCGCCGCGCCCGGCCAGACTTCGCCGACGCCAAGCCCGAGCGCGAGGCCGGCGGCGACGGTGGCAGCGGAGGCTCCGGATTCGGCTGAAGGCCTCTCGGCCCAGCGCGCGGCCGCGGAACGGAGCAAGATGTACCGCGCCGGCCTCGCCTATAGCCACTGGCTGGACAGCATGGCGCGGGATAGCGGGAGCGAATTTCTGCTGCACCGTGTCTCCGGGCGAGTAACCTGGATGCGATTGCTGGCCTGCGGCGGCGCGCTCCTGATCATTGGCCTGCTGACCGGCTGGTTTGTCCGGTTCGTTAGGCGCCGAGCCGGTGCGATCGAATCGAATGAGCCGCAAAGCTGGTACGCCCTGGCCGCCGCCGCCATTCGCAAGCCGCTCGCTCTGCTCATCTGCGTCATCGGCGGATTCCTCGCCTTCATGCCCATCGTGGCCGGAATCGCTTCCCGGCCGCACCGGCTCTTCCTGGCGAATACTCTGACCGCGCTGCTTTACGCCGGCCGAGTCATCGCCGTGCTCTGGCTTATTTTTCAGGCCATACGCGCGATCGAGAAACGGATGCGGCATTGGGCGCAGCGCAGCGGGAGCGTCTTGAATAATGTCATCGTGCCGGTGGTCGGCCAGACGCTGCGCCTGGCCGTCCCGCTCCTGGCCGTCATCCTCCTCCTCCCGCTGCTCGATCTGCCGCCGGATTGGGCCTGGGTCACGCAAAAGGGCTTCGGCGTTTTGCTGATCGTTAGTCTGGCCTTTCTCATCATTCGCGGGGTGCGCGCGGTCCAGCTCGCTCTCTTGCGCGAGCATCGGATGGATGTGCCGGATAACTATACCGCGCGGCGCATTTACACCCAGGTCTCGGTCATCCGCAAAATCGTCATCTCGATCGTGATCATCCTCGGGATCGGCTCCATCCTGATGATGTTTGACACCGTGCGGCAGCTCGGGACCAGCATTCTGGCCTCGGCTGGCATCGCCGGAATCATTCTCGGTTTCGCGGCCCAGAAAACGTTAGGCAATCTGCTCGCCGGCATCCAGATCGCGCTCAGCCAGCCGATCCTGATCGACGACGTGGTCATCGTGGAAGGGGAGTTTGGGCGGATCGAAGATATTACCCTCACGTTTGTCGTGGTCCGCACCTGGGACCTGCGCCGACTGGTGGTGCCGATCACTTACTTCATCGAGAAACCCTTCCAGAACTGGAGCCGGCAATCGGAGGAGATTCTGGGGGCGGTTTTTCTTTACCTCGATTACCAGGTGCCGTTAGGCGAGTTGCGCCAGGAGCTGAAGCGGCTGGTGGATGGAAACGAAAACTGGAACGGCAACGTCTGCACCCTGGTCGTAACCGACACCAAGCCGAATACGATCGAAGTGCGGGCCCTGGTCAGCAGCCTGAACGCGAGCAAGAATTTCGACCTGCGTTGCCAGGTGCGCGAAGGGCTGATTGATTTTCTGCGAAGCCGTTATCCGGCCAGCTTGCCGCAGGTGCGGATGACCTTGCAGCGCCAGGCAGAGGAGGCGCCGGCCGAGCCGGACCGCGCGGGCCCGGGCGCGGGCAAGGAACACGAGCGCGGGAGTTCGGCGCCTGGACTCGCTTCGGAGAAAAGCGACGAGTAATTGCACCGCTAAGCGCGCCGACTGGGTGTATAGCTTGCACGCGCCGTTTGAAAATCGTAGAAGAGAACATGTTTCAGAAGGACGCGATCGTGCGGCTCTTGCGCGACAACGATCCGGCCACGGTCTCGCTCCTAAAGGAGCAATTGATCGAAACCGGCCGCGATGGCGTGGCCGCATTGCGCGATCTCCTGACGCTGGATGACGAGGCGGTGACGGAGCACGTGCGCGAGGTGCTGGAAAAGATCGAGACCGATCAGGCGCACGACGACATGCTCTTGTGCGCCCATCTTTTCCCCGAGCAGGGCGACATCGAGGCGGCCTGGTGGCTCCTCACGCTTTCTTTCGACCCGGATGCGCCGGTGGGGAAATTGCGCCGCAAGCTCGATGCCTGGGGGCGGCGCCTGAGCATGCTGGTGGCGGAGGCTGGTTCGGCGAGGGAGCGGCTCCAGGCGCTGACCACTTTCATGGCGGAAGACCTCGGGTTCCGGGGGAACGCGGAGGAATATTACGACCCGCGAAATTCTCTCCTGAGCGATGTGATCACGACCCGGCTCGGCATTCCGATCTCGCTCGCGATGTTGTACGTCATCATCGGCCGGCGGGCCGGCATGCAGATCGATGGGATCAATCTCCCGGGGCATTTCATCGCGCGCTACGAGCGGATACTTTTCGATCCTTTCCACAACGGACGCATCCTTTCCCGGCCCGATTGCGAAGCCATCCTGGCCCGGCAGCGGCTGAAAACGCACTCCAGTTATTTCGCCCCGGCTTCGCCGCGGCTCGTTCTCATGCGGATGCTGGCCAATCTCGTCTTCATCTTTGAGCGGGCGGGCGAGAAAGAGAAACGCGCCCTGGTCATGAGCTGGCTCAAGGCGTTGGAACGTTAGGCTGCGGCCCGACTATTCCGGCGTAGATTCCGCGGCGGCGAAGAGGAGCTCGCAGGAGCGCTCTCGCGCCTGACGCGCGCGGGCCTGCCGGGCGCGGAGGCGATCAGGTTGAATCTTTTCGCCGGCCTCGAGCGGAGGGATCGAATGACCGGTCTGCTCGAGGGCGTAAACGGCGGCTCCCCGCAGCGACGCCTCCTGCACCCGGCTCACCTCCACCGGCCGCCCTAACGAGTCGGCCAGCAGCTGAAGCGAAGCAGCCGATTGCACGATTCCGCCGGAGACGATGATCCGGCGCGCGCGACCGGCAGCCAGCTCCAGCGCGCGCAGGATGGTGGAGAGACGATCGAAGGAAGCGGTCACTGTGGCCACGAGCAACTCGGCCGCGCTGGTGGCCTGGCTTAGCCCGATAACCACACCGGGAACCTCTTCCGGCCAACTCGGAGCCCGCTCATTGACCCAGAACGGGAGGACGGTGAGGCGGGTTGCGTCCCGGCCGGCGCGGCGCAGAATTCGCTCGATCGAACGCTCGTCGTTAGGCAGACGCAGCTCACGCAGGCACCAGGCGCGCAGGTTGCCGGCGTTGCTGGTCGCGCCCCCGAGCAGAGTCCGCTCGCGGTCCACCACCAAACGAAAAAGCCCTGACGGCAGCTCGGTCCGATTGCGTTGCACTGTCCGCACTGCGGCGCTGGTTCCGACATTGATCGCGAAGGTGCCGGGCCGGGTGGCGCCGGAGCCGAGATTCCCGGCGGCGCCGTCGCCGATGGCAGGAAAGAAAAGCGTGCCGTCATTTTCCATCTGGAGGCGCAAGGGGTTGAGCTGCGCCGGGGTGAGGCGGCAAACCCGCAGCAGCTCCTCGTCCCACTCCTGCCGGGCCAGATGATAGAGTCCGGTCCCGCTGGCCATGGAAGGGCTGCAGGCGCGCAGTTGGAAGAGTTGCTCGAAAATCCACTCGGCCGGGGAAACCCAGCGCACGACCCGGCGAAAAATTTTCGGCTGAGTGCGGCGCAGCCAGCGCAGCTTGGCCGGCCAGAAAGAGGCGCGCAACATGCAGCCGGTGCGTTGCTGCACCGCCCGCTCGTCCAGTTCCATCCGGAGCCGCCGCGCATCCTCCGCGCAGCGCGCGTCAGCCCAGGTGTAGACCGGTGTGAGTGGTTTTGCGTTCTTATCCAGGCCGAGCAGGCTGTGCCAGAAGCCGGAGCCGCTGATGGTGGAAACTTCGGAATTTGTTAGGCTGCGGGTGGCCCGGAGACAGCGCTCAGTCGCGTGGAGGAGATCGGCCGGATTTAATTCGGCGGCGTGATTGGCGGCGTGGCGGACGCGATAGGATTGCTGGGCGAGGGAACCGGCGATGCGCCCGGCCTGGCGATCGAAAAGCGCGCTCCGGACCGATGAGGTGCCGAGATCGATTGCGAGGAGGTGGGGATGTTGGCGGCGGCGCGGCATCGGTTTTCTAAAATTCTTTTAGCGATCGGTTTTCGACGTTAGATAAAAGAGCGCGCAGTTTCCCCCCGCAGAAAGCTATCGTCGATGTACAAAAAAATCCTCGTTGCACTGGATAATAGCCCAACCGACCTGGCGATGTTTTCCCACATCACCGAGCTGGCGCGGGTCCACGGCTCCAAGTTGCTCCTGCTCCATGTGGCCGATGGCTGGGCGGCGCGGAATTACAACCGTTTCCAGCTCGCTGCGTCCGAGGAGATGAACGAGGATCGCGCTTATCTCGAGCATGCGGCCGATGATTTGCGCGCCGGTGGGCTGGAGGTCGAGGCGCAGCTCGCGCTGGGCGATCCGGCGACGGAGATCCTCAAAGTGGCTGCGGCGGAGCAGTGCGACCTGATCGCCATGACCACGCATGGGCATCGTTTCTTGAAGGACCTGCTCTACGGCAGCACCATCACTCAGGTGCGTCACCTCGCCCGGGTGCCGGTGCTTCTGGTGACGATGGCGAAATAGCGACTCGGCTCGTCGCTTGCGACCGATTCTATTGCCAATGAAGACACTTTTTTTAACGAACGAATATCCGCCTCACATCTACGGCGGCGCCGGGGTGCACGTCGATTATCTCTCGCGTGAGCTGGCCAGAGTGATGGAGGTGGAGGTGCGCTGTTTCGGTGATCAGGATTCGTTAGGCACGAATCCCTCGGTGCGAGGTTTCGGCTTGGAGAACAGCGGTTACACCTGCCCGCAGCCGCTTCGATCTGTTTTCGGCGCCGTCCAGCGTTGCCTCGATTTCAACACCACCGATATCACCGCCGACGTGGTCCATTGCCATACTTGGTACAGCCATTTTGGCGGCATTTTAGCCAAGCTGAATTACGGTCTGCCGCTCGTTATCACGGTGCATTCACTCGAGCCTTTGCGGCCCTGGAAACGCGAGCAGCTCGGCGGCGGCTACGATTTCACCGTCTGGCTGGAGAAGACGGCGATGGAGATGGCCGACGCGGTCATCGCGGTCTCGCAGGGGACAAAGGCCGATGTGGAACAGCTCTTCCAGATCAGGCCAGAGCGGCTTCATGTGATCTATAATGGGATCGACCTGGAAGAATATCGGCCCGGCCAGCGCACCGACGCGCTGGCCCGCTACGGGATCGATCCGAGGCGGCCGTATCTCCTCTTCGTCGGGCGCATCACCCGGCAGAAAGGCATCGTCCATCTGGTCCGGGCGATTCCATTCATGAATCCGGATTTCCAGATCGTGCTCTGCGCCGGCGCGCCCGACACCCCCGAGATCGCGGCGGAGATGAAAGCGGCGGTGCAGGAAGCGCAGGCGAAGCGGAGCGACATCATCTGGATCGACGAGATGGTGGACAAGGAAACGGTGCACCAACTTTACGCGCAGGCGGCGGTCTTTTGCTGCCCATCGATTTACGAGCCCTTTGGCATCATCAATCTCGAGGCGATGGCCTGCGAAACGGCCGTCGTGGCGAGTGCGGTCGGCGGGATCAAGGAGGTGGTGGTCGATGGGGAAACGGGATTTCTGGTCCCGGTCGAGCAGATGACCGAAAGCCCCTTCGAGCCGACGCAGCCGGAGAAATTCTCCCGCGATCTGGCGGCAAAGATCAACCAGCTGATGGCCGATCCGGAGTTGCAGAAAAAGATGGGCGTCGCCGGGCGGAAGCGGGCGGAAGCGAAATTTGGCTGGGCGGCGATCGCAGCGGAAACAAAACGCCTCTACCAGACACTGGTGTCGGATCGTTAGGCGAGCTGGCCCGGGTTAAATCGACCGAGCCTCGCCCTACCCGGGAGGTGCGTGTATGGTTAGGCGATGTTTGTCGATCGGATCAAGGTCTTCGCCAAGGCGGGCGATGGCGGGCGGGGTTGCGTCAGTTTTCGCCGGGAGAAATTTGTCCCGCGCGGGGGGCCGGATGGCGGCGACGGCGGCCGGGGCGGCGACATTATCCTGCAGGCGGATGAGCACACCGATAACCTGACTGCTCTTTTCTACGAACCGCTGATCAAGGCCAAGAGCGGTGCGCACGGGCAGGGCAAGCAGAAGCATGGACGCGGAGCCGCGGGCAAGATCGTGAAGGTGCCAGTCGGCACGGTGGTGCATCGCGTCGATTCGTTAGGCGATCCATCCGCTTTTACGGATGAAGCGGCGGCAGGCGAGGGGGCAACGGCGCCGCCGCCGGAGAAAATGGTGCTGGAGCAGATCGCCGATCTGGCGTCGCCTAACGAGGAGTTCATTCTCTGCCACGGCGGCAAAGGCGGGAAGGGAAACGTGCATTTCAAGAGCTCGCGCAACCGTGCGCCGCGCCAATACACCGAGGGTGAGGAAGGCGAATCGGGCCACTACATTCTCGAGCTGCGCACGATCGCTGATGCGGGGTTGATCGGTTATCCCAATGCGGGCAAATCGACTTTGCTCCGGCGCATTTCGGCCGCGCATCCGAAGGTGGCGCCTTATCCGTTTACCACGCTTCACCCGATGATCGGGGTGGTGAATTTCGATGATTATCGGCGTGCGACGGTGGCCGATATTCCCGGCTTGATCGAGGGCGCGCACGAGAACCACGGGCTCGGGCATGCGTTTCTGCGACACATCACGCGTTGCCGGCTGTTCCTCTTTGTTCTCGATATGGCAGGCAGCGAAGGCCGCAACCCAATCGAGGACCTGCAGCACCTGCGCCGGGAGCTCGATCTCTACGACTCACGCCTCTCGGCGCGGCCCTGGAAAGTGGTGGCCAACAAGATGGATTTGCCGGAAGCGGCGGAGAATCTGGCCGCTTTTCGCGAACGCTATCCCGATCGCGAGGTGGTGCCGGTTTCGGCCTTAAGCGAGGAGGGAATCGGCGAACTAAAAACGGCGCTCGATCGCTGGCTGCAAAAACCGGTCTTGGACAAGAGCGAAACTGCGGTGTCTTCTTATGCGGAGGCCGTAGGGAAGGAAAGCGCCGAATAGAGTTAGACAAGAGGAGCTAATGCGTTATCTGTTCACGACTTTTTTGACGCAACCCTGAAACGTTCCCCATTTATTATGTCGAAATTGGTCGTCGCGAGTTACTGCACCACATTCCTGAAATCGGAGATGCTCCACATCTACCGGCAGGTGACTGGGCTGCGCGGGGTGCAGACTTTCGTGATGACGAAGGCAATGCAGAACACGGATCGCTTTCCTTTCGATGACATCGAGCTCATTCCCACGCCGAGCCCAAACCCGTTTCGCCACGGCTGGCTCAAGTTCATCGAGCGCCAGCCTCCGATCGTCTACCGGGGCGAATACCAGTTGCTGGCCAACCTGCTCGAGCGGCGGGGCGCGGATCTGATGCACATTTACTTCGGCCACACTGGAGTGCACCTGCTGCCGTTCATCCAATGCTGGGACAAGCCCTGCATCGTCTCCTTTCATGGCGCGGATGTGATGCTGAAAGCGGAAAGCCCGGACTACGCGACCAAGTTGCGCAAGGTTTTTCATTCCGTTCCGCTCGTCCTCGCGCGCTCGCGCTCGCTCGAACAGCGGCTCGTTAGGCTCGGTTGCCCGCCGGAAAAAATCCGGATCAATCGGACCGGCATCCCGCTCTCGCAATTTCCGGTCCGGCGCCGGGAAACGCCGTCGCAGGGGCGCTGGAGATTTTTGCAGGCCTGCCGGCTGATTCCCAAGAAAGGACTCACCACCTGCCTGCGCGCCTTCGCCCTTTTTCATCAGGCAAATCCCAACGCGGAATTATATATCGCGGGCAAGGGACCGCTCCAGCCGGTTCTGGAGGCGCTGGCGGCCCAGTTGGGCGTGAGCGAGAACGTGCATTTTACCGGCTTCCTCTCGCAGGCGGAGTTGCTCGATCTTTATCACAGCTGCCACGTCTTTTTGCATCCGAGCGAAATGCCGGCGGACGAAAATCAGGAGGGCATCCCCAACTCCATTCTGGAAGCGATGGCCACCGGCATGCCGGTTCTGGCCACCCGCCACGGCGGCATTCCCGAGGCGGTGGAAGAAGGCCGCTGCGGGGCGCTGGTGGAAGAGCGGGATTTCCAAGGGCTGGCGGCGGAGATGAAAAAAATCACCAGCAGCCCGAAATCGTGTGCGGAAATGGGCGTGCTGGCGAGCGAGTCGGTCGCGGTCCAGTTTGAGCAAGCCACCCACATCGCGCGCCTGGAGAGCCACTACCGGGAAGCGAAGGGGATCGCGGATGAAGCGGTCGCTCGCGAAAGCGCGGAAAGACCCGTCCACGCGCCGCAATTTCAACGCGAAGGCGTCCCCGCAAAGTAGGGTTCGGCAGGGGATTTTGGGCGAATTTTCGCCTTGGAAAAAAACCTCGGAAAGTCGCTTGTCAGCGCAGGCAACATGCTCTTCTGTATGCGCGACGTAAGCGGCCCCCTAACGGCGCCGACGTGTTCCATCGCGGGACATGTTGCGCTCAAACGGAAAACCGAAGGGCCGCTTTCCGAACCCACGCATGGTCCATCGTTATTTTCTTCCACTGTTTTTGAGCCTGACGCTGCTGCTCGGGTTGGGAGGATTTGTCCAGCCGGTGCGGGCACAGGAGCCGGCCCCGGCTCCCCGGACCGTGATCGAGGCTGCGCCGGAGACGGCCCCGGAAAAAGAGGAAGCGCTCCCGCTTAAGGCCTCGCCTGTTTTTCAGATCGGCCAATTTACCGTGACCAACTCGATGATTGTGACCTGGTTCGTCGCCATCGCGATTATCGTTTTTGCCCAGATCGCGATGCGGAACGTCCGACCGGTTCCGACTGGTGCGCAGAATTTCTGGGAGTGGATGGTGGAAGGTCTCTATAACTTCCTCGAGAGCGTGATCGGGGCGCATCTGGTGCGGAAGACCTTCTGGTTTTTCGCGACCATTTTTATCTTTATCCTTTTCCTGAACTGGTTTGGTCTTATTCCAGGCGTGGGCACGATCGGCTGGGGCCATCACGATCCGGTCACGAACGCTTTCCACGTCGATCGACCGCTGCTGCGCGGGGCGAACGCCGACCTCAATCTGACCCTGGCAATGGCGGTGGTGTTCTTCGCTCTCTGGCTCGTCTGGGCGGTGCAGGAAAACGGCGCGGGCGGTTTCATCCTGCACATTTTCGGACCGAAGGGAGATTCCCGTGGTCTGCTGAAAGTGGTCATGATCCTGGTCTTTTTTATGGTCGGCTGGCTGGAGGTCGTATCGATTTTGTTCCGGCCGATCTCGCTCAGCTTCCGGCTTTACGGAAACGTTTACGCGGGGGAAAACATGCTCGAGGCGATGGCGCACATCGTGCCGGCGTTGTCCTGGCTGATCCCGATTCCCTTTTACTTTATGGAACTGCTGGTGGGCGTGGTGCAGGCGCTGGTCTTCATGTTGTTGACCGCGGTCTTCACCCTCCTGATTGCTCACCACGAACCGGCGCCCGGCGGCCACCACTAAAAATTTCGGTCACCGTTGCGGCTGGACCACGGCGGAGCTGAAGCAAACCAACCAACAGAAAAATATGATATTACCACTACTGGCAGAGATGAGCGGAAGCATTCACGTCGGTCTTGCAGCGCTCGGCGCGGCGATCGGCGTGGGATTGATCGGCATGGGCGCGGCCTCCGCGGTCGGTCGCAATCCAGGTGCAGCGACCCCGATCCTGGTGCAGGCGATTCTCGCGATCGCCTTTGCGGAAGCGATCGTGTTCTACGCTCTGTTCCTCGTTAAATAAATTGCGGCGCGCCCGCGCCTTTGGGTTCGGGCCGCCATTCACCGCATGAATATGATATTCCTCGCTGCCGCCGGCGGCTTTGGCGAAATGGTCGCAGAGAAGGGGGAGGCTTTTGGTTTCGACCTCAAGATCTTCCTCTCTCAGATCGTCAGCTTTTGCATCGTTGCGGCGCTTCTTTATTTCTTCGCCTACAAGCCGATCCTCAAAGTGCTGGAAGAGCGCCGGCAACGGATCGCCGAAGGCCTGCTCGATGCCGAGAAGATCAAGGAACAACTGGCCGACGCCGAGAAGCGGCACCAGGAAATCCTGGCCAAGGCAAACGGCGAAGCGCAAAAGATGATCGACGAAGCCCGCGCCAGCGCCGGCGTCATCGCGGAGCGCAAACAGCAGGAAGCGATCGTCGCGGCCGAACAAATCCTGGCCAAGGCGCGTGAGGCGAGTGCGCTCGAACACGAACGCACCATGAGCCAGCTCAAGCGCGAACTCGGTCGCCTCGTCATCGATACGACCTCGAAAGTGACGGGCAAGGTCCTGACGCCGGACGATCAGCGCCGGCTGCAGGAGGAAGCGAGCCGCCAGGTCGCTTCCTGATCAACCCCCACCGAAACCCGTGAAGATCAGCAAAGACATTCGCCAGCTCACCCGCAATCTGCTGCGCGACAGCTACGTCGACGGCTCATTAAACCACGAACGAATCAGCGCCATTGTCTCTGCGGTCATCGCCCAAAAACCGCGGAATTACGTCCGCATCCTGGAGAACTATCAACGCCTGCTGCGACTGGAGCTCGATAAACGGCGCGCCACGATCGAATCCGCTTCGGAGCTCGATCCGGAGGCGGGAAGGCAAATTGTGGCCGGTCTCGAGAAAACCTACGGCGATGGCCTAACGACGAACTTTATCGTCAACCCCGCCCTGCTCGGCGGCGTGCGCGTGCGCGTCGGGAGCGACGTCTGGGATAGCAGTGTGCGGAATCGTCTCGAGCGTCTGCAGCAGAAACTTTAACCTAACGAATAATCATGAGCAGCATTCTGGAAGAAATCGAAACGCAAATCGCGGGACTAAAAACCTCCACCAGCAAGAGTAACGTCGGCGTGGTGCGGGAGGCGGGCGACGGCGTCGCTCGCGTCGAAGGCCTGAGCGAGGTGATGTTGAATGAGATGATCGAATTCCCCGGCGGGGAAATCGGCCTCGCCCTCAACCTGGAAGAGACCGAAGTCGGCGTCATCCTGCTCGGCGATCCGACCAAGGTCTCGGAAGGCGACGAAGTCAAAACCACCGGACGGCTGCTGCAGGTGCCGGTGGGTAAGGCACTGCTTGGTCGAGTGGTGAACACGCTGGGCCAGCCGGTCGACAATAAGGGACCGATCAACACCGAGAGCTTTTACCCGGTGGAAAAGATCGCACCTGGCATCATTAAACGCCGCAGCGTTTCGCAGCCGGTGCAGACCGGCATCATGGCGATCGATGCGATGGTGCCGATCGGTCGCGGACAGCGCGAGCTGATCATCGGCGATCGTGCCACCGGTAAATCGACCATCGCGGTCGACACCATCATCAGCCAGGCCCGACTGAACAAGGCGGCGGAAGAGGGGCAGCTGAAGGATTATCGGCCGCTCTATTGCATCTACGTCGCGATCGGGCAGAAGAATTCCAACGTCGCGCGGACCCTGGCCGTGCTGGAGAAGAACGGCGCCATGCCTTACACCACGATCGTCTCTGCGCCGGCCTCCGAGAGCGCGACCAACCAATACCTCGCGCCCTTTGCCGGCGCGGCGATGGGCGAGTGGTTCATGGATAACGGCATGGATGCGCTCATCATTTACGACGATCTTTCCAAACATGCGGTCGCTTATCGTCAGGTCTCGCTCGTGCTCAAGCGTCCTTCCGGTCGCGAAGCTTATCCGGGTGATGTCTTCTATCTGCACTCGCGCCTGCTGGAACGCAGCGCTCGTGTGACCGAGGAAGCGGGCGGTGGTTCGCTCACCGCTTTGCCGATTATCGAAACCCAGGCCGGTGACGTTTCGGCTTACATCCCGACCAACGTGATCTCGATCACCGACGGCCAGATTTATCTCGAGACCGATCTTTTCTTCCAGGGTATCCGGCCCGCTATCTCGGTCGGTCTCTCGGTCAGCCGCGTCGGCTCGGCCGCGCAGATCAAGGCGATCAAGCAGGTGGCCGGCAAGATCAAACTCGACCTCGCTCAGTTTCGTGAGCTCGCCGCGTTCGCGCAGTTCGGTTCCGATCTGGATGCCGCGACCAAGGCGCGACTCGATCGCGGTCAGCGCATTGTCGAGCTTTTCAAGCAGATCCAATACAACCCAATCCCGGTCGAAGAGCAGGTCGCCATTCTTTGGGCAATGCAGAACGGTTATCTCGATCCGGTCCCGGTCGACCGAGTGAAGGAATTCCAAAGCAAGCTGCAGGATTATCTGCAGACGCGGAAAGAGAGCGTCCTCGCCTCCATCCGAACGAAGAAGGCAATCGACAAGGACCTGGAAGCGGAATTAGCCGGCGCGCTGAACGATTTCAAGGCGACCTGGCAATAGCAGCGGCCTCACGAAATGGCGAATACGCAAGACATTCGGCGGCGGATCAAATCGATCCGCAACACGGCGCAGATCACCAAGGCAATGCAGATGGTGGCTGCCTCGAAGATGCGCAAGGCTCAGCAGCACGCGCTGGCGGGCCGGCCTTATTCCGAACTGATGAACCGCGTCCTCGTCTCGCTCAAGAGCCGGACGGATCCGCTGCTCCATCCGCTCCTGCAGATTCGGCCAACGAACAAAGAGCTGGTCCTGGTGCTCAGCACCGATAAGGGCCTGGCCGGCGCGCTTAATACGAACCTGCTCCGCGAAGCAACGGCCTTTGATCAGAGCAAGACCGTCTTTGTGACGGCAGGGCGGAAAGGGAAGCAATACGTGGCCCGAACCAAGCGCGAGTTACTGGCAGATTTCGAGCTCAAGGATTCGCCGACCATTTTGGAGACGAAAGCGATCTCGAAATTCTGCGTGGAGAAATTCCTCAGCGGAGAAGTAGACAAGGTGACGGTGCTTTACACCCACTTCGTCAACACCATCAACCAAAAGCCGACGGCTCAGACACTGCTGCCGATCAGTCAATTTGCCTTTAGCGCTCCCGGCCAATCGCCGAGCGACGGGACGCCGGATCCGATGCTCGAATACACCTTCGAACCGAGTCCGCAGGCGGTGCTCGATTTCATGCTGCCCTACTATGTGCAGTATCAGGTTTTCCAGATGATTCTGGACGCCCGAGCCTCGGAACACAGCGCGCGCATGGTGGCGATGAAAAACGCGACCGATAACGCGAATCAATTCATCAAAGATCTGACCCTCGAGTATAACAAGATGCGGCAGGCCAGCATCACGACGGAACTGCTCGAGATCGCGACCGCGCAGATGGCGATCAGCGGTTAATCCGCGGCGCCGCCAAAAGGCATAACGGCCGCCCCCTTGCGAGGACGGCCGCCAAGCCAAATCTGATTTTCCGGGTTAGGAGCCCGAGGACGTACCGGCCCGGAGCTGCGCGATCCGGCGCCGCCGCAGAATCTGCGTGATGGCGATGGCCACGATCAGCCCTACGATCGGGAAAAGCGCGCTCATTTCCGGCACTGGAGCGAGCGTGGCCTGGAAAGCGACCGGCAGAACGCCGCCGGTGATGGCGCCGATGGAGATGTATTTGTAGTTCGTGAAATCGGAGATGCTGAGGAATTTTAGGCTGTCGGCGCTGGTGTAGGTGCCGCCGATCTGCTGGCCGGGATCGCCCAGAGTGGAGGAGCCCCAGATGACGAAGGTCTCGTTATTGTAAACGTTGCCGATCTGGATCTGCCCGTCGGTGAATCCCTGAGCAAGAATCGAACTCACGTCGAGCTGGATGAAGGCGGTGGGATACCAGCCATTGCCTTGGAGTTGGTGATCGGAGGTGCTGGTTATGCCCAGTCCAGGAAGATCGGCGCCGGATGTCTTGTAGTAGAGTCCGAGAGGGGTGCTGGTGGAACCGACGGTGTACCCGTAGGCGGTGATGTCGTAGCCGGATGAGCTGAAGGTCTGGCTGGTTGAACCGACGGAGCCCTCGGCGTTGCCGGGGTTAAGGTTCCAAGTAACGACCGTAGCCCAGGCCGAGGAAGCGGCGAAGACGACGAGGAAAGAGAGGATGGCGAGGGCTTTCCTCTGGTGATGGAATGGGGAATTTTTCATGGATTTGGACGGCGAGGATTTAATAGCTGGACTCAAGAGTTGAAGGCAAGACTTATCTGCTGCCGATCCCCGTTTTTGTCATATTTGAGACTCAGGGTCAACGATTATTCTTATGCCAGCCATTTTTACTCGTATATTCATATAAACTAGAATCCGGTTATTACCGGGGAGATCGGCGAAAAAGCGAGGGAAGACGCATTTTTTGAAGAAAGTTTCGGTATCTGGCACGATATTCGCTATCGCATACTTTCGACCCGGAAGTGTCCAAGTGGACGCGCTTTTCCGGCCGGCGATCAGCGGGGTTATCGGTTGCTAAGGCGCAGATTTGGGAGACCGCTGGGGCGTCCTGGGATTCCGCCGCTAAAAAGAAGCGACCGCCCTCCTGACGGAAGAGCGGCCGCATCCAACCTACCCTATGAAGAAGCTGCTAGCGGTCGTCCTGCACTCTGGCGGCGACCTGCGCACTGCGCCGCCGCCGAAGCACGTGGGTGAAAGCGATCGCTGCGATCAGGCTCATGATCGGGTAGAGCGCGTCCATTTCCGGAACGGGAGACAGGTTCATGGTGAACTTGATCCCGTCGTTGAAGAAATGGCAGTCGGGGTCGAGCCCGAAGGCGACGTCGTTGCCGTTGGCGATGTAGGCGGTCAGCGTCTGCAACTGGCTCGCGTTCAGGTTGAGCGAATAATTGACGCCGGTGGTGGTGAATTGCGGATCGGCCAGGAAAGTGTCAGCCGTGCCGTTTTTCACCAGCCAGCCGGCGCTGTTGTGGTAGCGGGAGCTGATGAAGTCGTCGGTCAGGTCGGTGGCCGGGGTGCTTCCGCTGGGGTCATCGACAAAGGAGGCGACGCCGGGATTGATCGCGCTGTCGAGGAGGTGGAGGTGGAGCACGTTGGGGTTGGTATCCCAGTTGGAGATGTTGGTGATGGAAAGAGTGGCGCCGGTGACGGCCAGGCCGCTCAAGTTGATGTTGTCGATCCTCCAGGTGTAAGCGAGGTGGTGATCGAGATCGTTCATGTCGCTCGGGCTGGGAGCGAAGGAGAGAGAGGTCACGGTGGCTTGAGCGGAGGAAACGAGAAGAGCGGCCGCACAGAGGGCGAGGATGGTGCGGGAAAGGGAAAAGGGGCGACGACTGCTTGGTTGGGCAGGCAGATGAATGTTTTTCATTAAAACGATAATTCTCATAAATGATTCTCATGGTCCATACTTATTTTCATGCCAACTATAATTATAATAATCGGAGCTGGATGATTTGTGAGGGATTTTGCCGCTCTCTCCTCTGAGCGGCGGGTGGAGGATTCTCGCGGACTGAAGTTCAGCCGCCTGTGGGCACAGGCATTGCTCTCACAATGTCGCTGCCATGTATTCTCAATTCCACGAGGGCTCAAGGGAACAAGGGCTGGCGCGCCATCGCGCATTTACCCTCGTCGAGGTGCTGGTGGCGACCGCTCTGCTCGGGCTCCTGGCCGGCAGTTCGATCTGGACGCTGACCCAGGCAAACAATTACGCCTCCGTGACCCGCCTCTACACCGGCGCGGAGACCGTCGCCCAAAACCGGATCGACCGGATCTTATCCGACGGTCCTTTTAACCCGCAGACCGGTGAAATTCCGGATGTCATCAAGATTCCTCTCGCCGCCGGCGGCACTTCGACCGATTCCGACGACCCGGAGATCTATAACGAACCCAGTCCGGCCAAGGGAATTCCCCACATTGTCTATGGCAAACTGACCACCACCATCACGAAGGTGAATGCGACGGGTAAAGCGGGCATCGATCTCAACCTCTACTCCGCCACGGTGGTAGTGACCTACACCTTCCGGGGCAAATCCTATCGGGTGCAGCTCAATGCCATGCGCGCTTCCGACGTATGAGATTCTCCCGCACCGGCCGCACCGGATTCACACTGCCGGAGATCCTCGTCACCATGGCGATCATGACTCTGGTCGGCGGGATGATCTTCCTCGTCCTGAATTCCGGCATGGTGCTGTATGCGAAGAATACGGCGGTGAATTCCGCCCACGAGCAAGCCCGCGCGGGAGTGGATCAAATGCTAACCAACCTGCACAATTCGGTTTCCATCCCGCAATTGACCGACTCCAATCTGCAGCCGGTCGAGGAAGTCGTGGATGACGATGGGCAGCCCATCCCGGCAGCGGGAATCTCTTTCCAAACCTTCGAGGCGGGCCCGTTCCCGGTGGCATTTGACGCCAGTGCAACCGACACCTCGATCATTCTGTATTGTCCGGGTTACACCCCGCCAGCGAACCTCCGGCTCAATATTCCCTCGCACAACATCGAGAAAGATGTCGTCTCTACGTTTGCCGGATCCGGTTACCGCCAGTTCACCTTTTCCACTCCCATCGGCACGGCGATCGACGTCGCGGGTTCGGGAATCGAGGGCGACCCCAATGTCGACTACGTGATCACCGCCTTTATCACCACGCGGGTGGGCTACGCGGTGGTGGGCACGCCGCCGCGGGCCGAGCTGCGCTATTACCCCACCAATAATCCCGCCAGTTACCGGGTTATCACCCGAAACCTGATCAAGTCGACTCCTTTTACCATCCCCTTACAACCGGGCGGTGGCCTGCAGAATCGCTACGTCGCAGCGGTGGATCTCTCCACCGCCGAGCCCAGCTTTAACCAGCGTGGCTACGCCGCAGTGAACATGTTCATTAGCTCGCTCATTCCGTTCCGCTGCCGGCTCACTAACATGCAATGAGAATTTCCCCGCGCAGCGCCGCCAGCCGGGCCGGTAACACTCTTTTGGTCACCCTCCTGACCATGGCGGTGGTCGCCGTGTTCATCGATCTCGCCCTGCAATACACCAACTCCATCGGCCGCAACGTGCAGCGTAGCCTCCTCCTGCGCCAGGCCATTAACGTGGCCGATTCCAGCAACGAGATGGCTTTCTCGGCCTGGCGCGCCATTTGTCGCCAGAACCAGTCGAAGGTCTATAAACGCAGCGACATGGATAAGGAGATCCCGACGCCGACCCCGGGGAACTTCCCCGGCGTCACCTTTAACCTCACCAACTACGCCATCTACCCCCTCGACTCCTATTGGAATCCCAAGACCGCTAATTCATCGACTCCAGCTCCCATCGCCGGTCCAAACCACGGCGACCTCAGCTACTACTACCTCGCCTCGGCCGACGTCATCATTCCCACCCTCAGCTCCCAGAACCCGAAGGACCCCGACGACCACGGCAACGTCGTCGCCCGCGTCCGGCGCGTCTTTCAGAAAGAGGTCCTCTCCTTGTGGCGCTACGCCATCTTTTACGACGACGACATGGAGATCCATCCAGGCCCAGTCATGAACGTCACCGGCGACGTACACACCAACGGCAGCCTCTATACCGGCCACAACACTCTCACGCTCTCCGGCAAAACCACCTACACCGATACCTGGAGCATCGGTTTCATGCCCGGCGACAGCACTCATCCCGAGAAACCGACCAGCCCCAAATGGGCCACCGGCCTTCCTCCGGCCAGCGACCAGGAGCAGCAACCCTACGGCGTCCACCTCGACGACTATCACGCCCTCATCGACTACACCACCGATCCCACCGACCTCGATCCCTACCGCTTCCAGACCCAGGCCGGTTTCGTCGTCACCATCGATGGCTCGAATAACGTCAAAGTCTATAACGCCAGCGGGAGCGACATCACGAACAAGAATGGCAACAGCAACGACGCCAAAGCCGCTCGCGCCATCCAGGGCGCGCTCACCACCGGCGCCACCATCGTCGACAAACGCGAAGGCGCCACCACCGGCAACGGCAACGTCCGCCTCGCCACCCTCGACGTCGGCGCGATTGAGTCCGCCATGGATTCCAGCTCAAACAGCACCAAGTTCACCATCTCCAAAACTATCACCGGCAGCTCTCAGGTGGTGAACAACCTCCTCTACATCGTCGACACCAGCGCCAGCGCCAACGGCATCACCACCAAGCGCGGCATCCGCCTCACAAACGGAGGCAAACTTCCCGATGGCGGCCTCACCATCGTGAGCGGCAACCCGGTTTACATCCAGGGCGATTACAACACCGGCTCGGTCGCTTCCGCCGTGCCCGGCGCGACGCCCACCGTTCAGCCGCCTGCAAACACCGGCGACCCCACCAAGCCGACCGTCAATGGCTACGACCGCCAGCCCGCCGCCGTTGTGGCCGACGCCGTCAACGTCCTCTCGAATTCCTGGAAGGACTCGGCCGCCGGCACCAAACCGGTCGCCGCTCCCACCACCGTGAATGCGGCCATCGTCTCCGGCAACGTGCCCACCGGGAACGGCTATTACAGCGGCGGAGTGGAGAATTTTCCCCGCTTCCTCGAGAACTGGACCAACAAAAATTTCACCTACTACGGCTCCATGATTCAGCTCTACCAGAGCCAGCAGGCGATCGGCCGCTGGGGCGCCTCCAGCGTCTACGACGCGCCTAACCGCGCCTGGTATTTCGATACCAACTTCGTCAACACCCCGCCGCCCGGCCTTCTCGCTTCCTTTAACTACCGGCGCTCGCGCTGGTATGTTCAATAAGCGACCGTTTTCCAGCTGCCGGGCCCCTGGCAAGATCCCGAACCTGTCTGGAGACCCCGCTATTTCCTAAATCCGCAGCGGGCTGAGCAGTAGGTAAATCCAATTAGCGGCCAGCCCGACCAGGATGAGCATCCGCAGCCGCCCCGCGTCCGACCGGCTAAACTGCGAGAACCGCAATCGCGGCGCCCCGGTCAGCAGCACGCTCAGAGCGTAGAGGTCGTAAATGATCAGGCCGCAGAAGGTCAGGAAAGCCAGCGGGTTGAAAAGAAACGAAGCCATCCAGTGCCCGTGCAGAAACTGATAGGCTGAGCGAGTCGCACCGCAGGTGAGACAGGGAAAACCAGTCAGGGCGTGAAAGACGCATTGCGGCGTCGGAAGCCGGGCGGCAAACCAAAACACCGCCCCGGCGAATCCGGCTAACGAGACCACCAGCCAGACCAGTTCGTGATCGATCTCCTGCGGAGCAAGGGCGCGCGGCGTGGCCTGCATCGGGTTGGTGAGTCCTAGTGGTGTTGGCCGGTCAGCGCACCCAGCAGACCGAACATGATCGCGAGAAGGAAGCCGCCGCCGCAGCAGATGACGATCGGCAGGATGACGGCCAGGATTGCTCGTCCGGTTGTAGTCGGGTGGGCCCGCGCCAGTCCGATGCATTCGGCCACTGCACACCAGATCCCGGAGACAAATCCGCCGCAGATCGGAATGATGAGCAGCGGGTAAGTCGATCCGAGCGAAAAGCAGACCACCCGAAAAGTGGTCTCAAAGGTGCGCCGCGCTCCGCCCACCAGCATGAGGCAAAGGTGCAGGATGCCCGAGCCGATGAAGGCAGCGATGCCGACGAAGATCGGGATGAAGATGAAAACAAAGATCGTTCCCACCCCGAGTCCCAGTAGCCCGGCGAGCGCATTGCGATCGCTCATCACGCCTAACGAGCTCATGAAGATGCTAAAGAGAAAATAAAAGAAGCAGCCCACGCTGCCCCCGATAAGGGCGAAAATGAGCGGATCGCCCAGCCCACCCTCCGGTTTCATGGCCGTAAATGCGGCGGAGGGGTTGAGCAGGACCATCTTCATCGTTTCGAAAAACGCTGCCACCAGCCCCAGCTCCTGGCGGCGATCCCAAGGCAGGCCGTTGGCCGGGGCGACGGCCAACACTCCCGGCGTCATGCTCACGCCGGCCTCCGGGATCGCTCCCGGTTCCGTCGGAGGCGGCGTGCCGGTGGCCGCGAACTCGGGGAATTGAGCCAGCGCAGTCCAACTCGCCATTCCTTCCCGCCAAGCCAGATCGGTCGGCAGGAAACGGCCGGTGCGCAGCCCATCTCTCACTTCCTCCTCGGAAAATTGCCCCAGCTTCGTCTCCCCGCGGGCGATGTGAATGTTAGCCATGCTCGTGTTGTAACCAGCCCGGGAACGACCGTCAATCACCGAACTCGGCGGCGATCGCCCTCGATCGGATCCGCTATTTTTGCGCTGGCGTTCGATCACCGCGATCGAGCATTTGCGGCGCCGCACCGGCCCAGGATCCCCCCGGCCGCGATCCCTTTCTGGCTGGCCGCAGGAAGGGTCACCCGCTGTCCATCAACGGGTCGCGCCGCGCTCGAGGAAGAACCGGCGCAGGTTTTCGTCGGAATATTGTCCGTCGTTTTCGCGATGGAACCGGAGCTGCACTCGGCCTCCCGGGCGCAGATGCGTTTCCCGGTCGTCGAGGAAGAACCGCCATTCCGCCGTGCCCCAGACCGCTTCGCTCTTGTGACCGTTAAAGCAGACCATGAAGCAGGTGAGAGGTCGGAACGCTGCCCGAGATCGGGCAACGGCTGGAACGGCTTCACCTCCAGGAGAATTCGCTTCAGGCCGAGCATCTCCGTCATTGCGCGAAACATCGGCAAGGCATCGATTTCCATTCCCGCCACCTCATGGCCGAGGTAGCGGCAGATGTGGAGGAAATAGCCCGTGCCGCAGCCGGTATCGAGGATGCGTTGGCGCGAGCCGTAGTCGAGCTCCAGCTCCTGGACCCGGCCCAGGTTCCGGCTCATCCATTTCTCCAGCTCGAGGCGGCGCGCCGGCACCACGGTCAGAGGCCACAGGAGAGGGCGAGGGCGCACGCAGTCAGCCGGGGCAGAGGAGAGACACCCGCAGCTCATGTTTTGCTTCCGTTGCTCGCCTGAAATCTCAGCCTTCGCCAGCGGGCCGCAAGAGCCATTTAAACGGGGACTCGCGGCCCCGAGGCGAGCTTTTCGCGCCCGTGAGGAGCGCTCAGGTCGAGCACCGGTCCGATCGGAACCAGCCGGGTCGGATTGATCGCGTCGTGAGTGAGATAGTAATGCTGCTTAATGTGATCAAAATTCACCGTGTCCGCGATTCCAGGGTGCTGATAAAGGTCCAGCAGATAACCGTGGAGGGCGGGGTAGTCGAGAACCCGGCGCAGGCTGCACTTGAAGTGGATGTAATAGACAAGATCGAAGCGGATGAGGGTGCAGAAGAGCCGCCAGTCAGATTCGACAATGCCTTCGCCAAAGAGATAGCGACTAGTCGTTAGGCGGGCTTCCAGTTGGTCAAGAGCGGCGAAGAGCGCGCGGGCGGCATGCTCATAGGCGCGCTGCCGGGTGGCAAAGCCGGCCTTGTAGACGCCGTTGTTCACCTTGTCGTAGATAAAGGCGGAAAGCTTTTCCTGTTCCTCCGCCATTCCGGCTGGGAACAGCTCAGGTGCTCCGGCCCGGCCTAACGAACGAAAGACTCGGTCAAACATCCGGCAGATATCGTCTTCCGAGTTATTGACGATGCGCCCGCGCTCCTTATCCCACAGCACCGGCACCGTGACCCGCCCCTGAAAATCGGGCTCGGTCGCGCGGTAGGCTTCGCTCAGGAAGGCGAAGCCATTCACCGGATCGTGGCTGTAACCGGGCCCGTCGCGGAAGGCCCAGCCCTTTTCATCGCGCACCGGATCGACCACGGTAAGGCCGATCGCGTTCTCCAGCCCGAGCAAGGCCCTAACGATCACTGTGCGGCTGGCCCAGGGGCAGGCGAGGGAGACGTAAAGGTGATAACGCCCGGCCACCGCAGGGTAAGGGGTCGAGCCATCGCTCGAGACCCAGTCGCGGAAGGCATCTTCCTGACGCTGGAACTCGCCTTTCACCGATTGCTCGGCGCCAAACTGCGCTTTTCCTGCCATGGCCTTTATTAACCCGATCACCGCTCCGCGGCGAATCGCTGCAGGGAGAGAAAATCGGTTTTATGACTGGAAGCGCCCGCCAGCGCGAGGTCAGCCGCGATCTCTCCGATCACGGGAGCAAACTTAAAGCCGTGCCCGGAGAAGCCGCCGCAAAGAACCAGCCGCGCATGATTGGGATGACGATCGAGCACGAAATGGCCATCGGGGGTCAGGGAATAAGGGCAGGGTTTCGCGCCCAGAAAGCGGGCGGTGGCTCCCGGCATCCACGCCTCCATCGTTTCCTGGATGGGAGCGATGTCGCGAGCAAGATCGATCCCACGGTCCAGCGACCCAATCTCACCTGAGGCGCCGTGGGAGTGGAAGGCGGCCTTTACCCCCTGGCCGAAATCGGGAAAGCCGTAGAGCGGCGCGGGCAGACCGCGGCGATCGAGCAGAAAAGGAGGGAAACGCGAGGCGGCGTAAAAGGGATGGGCCGGCTCGAACCAGGCCTGGACATTTCGCTCCACCGTGAGCGCAACCCCGAGAGAAGCGAGCGCCACCCGGAACCAGGGGCCTAACGAAAGCACGAGCGCATCGCACCCGATTTCAGCGCCATCCGCCATCTGGAGCAGAAATCCGCTGCCTTGGGGCCGCCAGTTTTCCAGCGCATTCTCGAAGCGCAGCTCCGCCCCGGCCGCTTCCGCCGCCTGGCGATGAGCTTCGCTCGATCGCTCCGGATCGAGCACGCCGCCATCCGGTTCAAAAAGCCCCACTTCCTCCTCGCGAACCTGCAGCATCGGGTAGCGCACTCGAATCACGGCCGCGCTCAGCGCCTCATAGCCTAACGAATGCTGACGCGCGGCCCGGGTCGCCCCGGCGATGATCTCACTCTCTTCTTCCCCGACCATGAGCAGGCCGGTGCAACGCAGAAGCTCTACTCCGGTTTCACGTTCCAATTCCTGCCAAAGCTCGTAGGCGCGCAAGAGGAGCGGCACGTAGGCCGGATCCTCAAAGTAAGCTTTGCGGATCATCCGGCTCAGCCCGGTGGAAGAGCCGAGCTCGTGGCCGCGGGTAAACTGTTCCAGCCCGATGGCGCGGGCGCCGCGCCGGGCGCAATGGGCGAGAATGGCACTGCCGATTCCGCCCAAGCCCACCACCGCGACGTCGTAGCGCATGGCTTACCTTTCGCTGCACCTGGGACCTTCGCCAACCGACCGAATCGCGTGGCATCCAGAGTCGCGGTCTTTCACGAAGCTCTGTCATCACCGTCTCCCGATCTGATTCAACAGACTGCCGCATTCCGCGCCTCGTCGTTAGGCGCTCCCGCATCAACGGCCGGGGCTGTTTCGCCCTGGTGCGGCTGGAGGCGCGGAAAAAGTTTGGCGAGTTCATTGGGGAAAGGATCAGCGCGGGTGAGGCAGCGCGGCGCGTCGCCCGGGGCGGCAAGATCAGCATCTGCGAAGTGGATGCACGCTGGAGCATCGATGCCAGCCGGAGCGGCAGCCCGACTGCGTTCATTAACCACTCCTGCACTCCGAATAGCTTCACCCGCGTAGCTGGCGGGCGGATTCATTTCCACGCGCTGTGCACGATCGAGCCGGGGGAAGAGATCACGCTCGATTATTCGCCTTCCCAGCATCCGGGGCGGCCCTGCTCCTGCGGCTCGGCGAGTTGCCGCGGAGTGTTTCGTTAGCCCGGCGCGGAGGCTGGGCTAGTCCCAGTTCATGAAATCGATCTCGGCCGTCTTGCGCGCGGGGCGTTTGGCCGGCGGCCGCGGATTGCGCACGCCCCCTTTGACTTCCTTCTTCGGCTGGAGATCGCGGAGTTCCTTGCCCGGCTTCTCGCTGGCTTCCTGATCTTTCTCTTTCTCAGCCATATTGCCAGTGGTTGAAGAGGTGTTTAAGCGGCACGAAATCGGCCGCCCTGGCGGCCTTTTTTCAATTCAACCGCGAGAGTGCCAAAGGCCCGCTTCTGGAGTCGAGAAAATTTGTCGTGTCGCCACCGTCAACCCGCCAGCCTTCGCGACCATAGACCGGCCACCATTCTGTGGTTGGGTGCTGCCGGCGGCTAGGGAATCCCTTGGCCGCGACTACGATTGTTAGGCCTGGGCTCTGCCTTGCGCCTGCGGGCGGCCGGCTGGCTGAGGCACGTTCTTCGTCCGGCGCAGGACGAGCGGGTTTTGAGCCCGATTGTGGCGGAGATTAGGAAGGCGAAGCTCGCGTTTCTTGAGAGCCACCACTTTGTCGTAGAGCGCGACGCTGGCGCAGAAGACCCCGGTGACGGGCAGGACGGCGAGCCAAAAGGCACCGGCGCCGACGATGAGGAGCGGTTCGAGCAGAACCGCCTTCAAGCTGGCGGCGAAGGATTGGGTTTCGGGCTCCATGATCGGATGTGAGAAAGTTGAGGTCATAGCAGGTTGTTTTTCTTGTGGGTTAATCTGATTCAATATAACGACTATAATTATGAGCAATTGCCATGCCGGGGCTCAAATCGGTTTTTAGAATTTTTACTTCGTGCTCGCGGTCGGCTGGAAGGGCATTGACCGCGTTCCCTGCGGGTGGGAAACATTGGTTATGTCTTTGTTACCCGACCCGTGCTTTCAGACTCACTCCTCGATCCCAACGGTGCCGCGGAGGTAAACCGATCGACCTTTTCGTGAACAGCGCCCCTCTGCTGCCCATCCTCGCCGTCAGCGGCACTCTGCTCCTGGTGGTGACGGGTTTGCTCAACTTTTCCGTCTTCCTGCGCCAGCTGCGCTTCTCGCGGGAACAGTTGCAAATGGCGCGCCGGATGTTGGACAGCGCGCAGCAGCAACCGGAGATCCAGCTGGTGCAGCGGGCCATGCTCGCCACCTCGGAGCATCTCGGGATTTTGGTCGAGAGGCCGTATTTGCGGCCCTATTTTTACTCGAATCAGGAATGGGCCGAGGGCGATCGGGCGGGGGAGGATGAGGTGAAGGCGATGGCGGAGCTGCTCCTCGATAATCTGGCTTCGGCGATCATTCACTCGGCTGCTTTTCCGCAATACCCGATCCGCGGAGTGGAACAAACGATTCGGTTTCACCTCCAAAACAGCCCGCCGATGCGAAATTTCCTTTTCGAAGCTTTCGACCGCTTTCCCCTCGCCGGGCTGGCTCTTCTTTCGCTGAAAAACGAGACGCAGATGCAGACGGAAGATGATCTGCGCCGGCTCATCGCCGCCGCCGCCGATGGACCGGAGAGGGCGCGCCGGCAGCGGCTGCTCGAGCATCTGCAAACAACCGATCGGACGGAGCCGCTGGAATTAGCCAAATATAGCTACGACCGCGCCAGGAACATCGCCTGCGGCCAGGCACCGGGGGCGAAGGCTCCCGTGTAGAGGATCGCAAGCGGCATCAGCGGCGTCGACCGCTCTATTGCAGCGTGACGGTTTCGCTGGCGGAGCCGGATTTCCCGGTCGCATCCTGGACCATGGCTGAGAGCGTGTGTGAGCCTTTGGCGTAGCCGCGGGTGGTCCAGGTAAATTTGGCCGTGGGCAAATTTCCGGTGCGGCTGCCAACGACCGTTCCGTCGACCGAGAGGGTGAAGGTGGTGGAAGTGCCGGAAGTGCCGGCCGCGCTGAGTGAGACACCGACTTTCCTGCCGGTCACGGTCGAGCCCGGTGCCGGAGCGGTGAAAGTGAGCTGCAGAGCGGAGGAAATCACCTTCACGGTGCGAGTCGGCGGGCTCGGGTCATTCAAGCCACCCGCATCGACCGCTGTCATCGAGACGACATAAGTGCCGGTCTCCGGGAAAATGACTGAGCCGGGCGAGGCGATCGAACTGGAAGCAGGCATCCCGCCCGGGAAAACCCAGGCATAACTGCCCACCCGGCCATCGGGATCAGTCGCGCTCCCAGCGAAGCTGACCGATTCGCCTGGTGCAATGGTCACATCGTTCGCCGGATTCACGATGGTCCCGCTCGGAGGAAGATTATTCGGCTGCGCACTGAGGTGGAGAAAGCGGGCGACGGATGGGACGCCGGAAGAGTTAAGGAGAAAGAGCATGTAGTAACCCGGTGGCGCGATGGCGCCGTCAGGTGGGGCCGTCGCGGTGAGCGTGTCGGAGGTCGAAGAAGTGAAGGAAAGGCCGACCAAGCGCTGTTCGAAATCAAACGAATGACTGGGAGAGCCCGGGCGCACCAGCACCGCGTCGGTGATATCCGCCGCGTCCGGAGTCCCGATCTGGAAGGCGCTGCCGTAGCCGACCTCGACCGGGGCGGTCCCGATCGTCGGGCGCGGCGCTGGAACGACCTCGCCGTTCGGATCGACGGTGAAGAGATAGGAGGGCGAATAGACTTCCATGTGTTCCTCGTAGGTCCCTTTCTGCGGATTACTGCCGGCGACCCAGACGGTCGCATCGGGCAAGAGCAGGCCGCAGGAATGGTAAAGCCGCGGATAGACCGCCGTGCCGGCGGAACTCCAGGTCTCGGTTGCCGGATCGAAAAGATCCGCCGCCAGGCTGGCCGTGTTTGGATCTTCATCGAGCGAAGAACCGCCTAGGGCCAGCACCTTGCCCGTCGGCAAAAGGAGGGCATTCATCCGCGTCCGCGCGCGCGACATGGGAGCGAGCATGCGCCAGGCGGGCGTGGTCGCAGAGAGATCGATTAACTCGGTCGTGGCCGTCGCGACATGGTCGCCGCCCAGGATCATCACCCGCGGCGCGTAATCCTCTTGCGGACGAAGCGGCAGGAGGACCGAGGAACCGCCGATTCGTCCCTTCTTATAGACCGTGTTGGCGATATTGAGCGTCCACGTTTTACTCGCCGGATCGAAGAGGTTCGAGCTGGTCGTCTCGCCGGAGTAAAAGACCTGTCCGTTCGGCAGGAGATGCAGGTGAGGATAAAGCGGAGGAATCCAGGGCGCTTCGTATTCCGGGCTCCAGTCCGCGCCCGCCTTGTAGATTTCCACGTCTTGATTGTGATCTCCTCTCGGACCGCCATCGCTGGCCGGGGATTCGCCGTAGCCGTCTTCGGTTAAGCCGGAGAATGCCATCAAACCTCCGTCGCTCAGCTCGGTGACGGAGGCATACCAGCGACCGTGTTCCATGCTCTCGACCTGGGTGAATTTCTCCGTCGCCGGATCAAAGACCGTGGCCCGGGCGTCGCCATAGGGAGGCGAAACCCGGCTGCTCCCGCCCACCACCAGGAAGCGTCCGTCGGGCAGGGCGGCCATTCCGTTGCAGAAGACATCCCAAAGCAAACTCTGCACCGTGATCTGGCCGCTGACCGGATCCAAGACCGCCGCAAAATAGAGGCCGGCCTCGTGCTGCGCCGGTTCGTTCTCCGACCCGGCCACGATCAAGACCTTCCCCGTTCGCAGCAGGCCGCAATGGATCGGGTTGATCGGCATCAGGTAAGGCAGCGTGCTCCAGGAACCATCGGTCAACGGCGAAGCCGTTTGTGCCGTGGGGTTCGCGGACCGAGCCGCCAGCTTGGGTGGCATGCCGCCGCTGCCTGCTTCATGCGCGCTGAGGCTGGCGATCGTTAGGGCGAGAAAAATCGCGACGGCAATGGCTGGCTTGGAGGGGGGAATTTGATGAGGCGTGCGTTGGAGGGAAGAAGGTGAGCAGTTCATAGGACGATGACGGACCAGCCGCTAGGTTTGTTGGGAGGGTATGGAGTGCGATGAAGCAGCGGCAGGATGAGGCAAAGAGGGTTTTCCTGTCAATGCAAAAGCGGGAAGCGTCCGCGCGGCGGCGAAAATAGCGAAGTGTCTAAAAGTGACGCCAGATGGATCAGAAAAGAGGCCATTTCGACGCCTGAGATTTAACCGGCAAACCGGTCCCCATGCCGGCCGGCAAGATATGTAGGTGCTTGTTCTCCATGGGTTTAACTCACCGAGATCTCACCTGGATCGACCCTGACCGCGGCTTGGCTTGTTAGCTGCTAAGGAGAAACGCTATTATGAACTTGTCCGATAAAGATCGTGCGAAGCAGCACGAAATCGCCACTCCGCGGCCCCGGCGATCATCGCAGAAAAAGAGCCCGCGGGCGCAGAAACGGCGCGCACCTCAAGCCGCTGCGCCGGCCGCTAAAGAAGCCCGGCGTCCTGCGATCGGGAGCCTGAGCCGCACCCGCAATCTCCTCCTCGCCGCGCTGCGCGTGTGGGAGCTAAAACAGGGGCTGCGGAACTAGAATTTCCCCGGCGTCGATTTCACCTAAACGTTCCTGTCCTGTGACGTCTATGTGACACGGCTTTGTAAGGTGGGGGTGAAGCCGTCGGCATCCGCGTAGCGGATAATCGGTTAACGCCCCCTGGAGTCCTGCTCATGAAATCGGATCAGAACGAAAATGTTGATTCCAAACGGCCGAAATCGCCTCGGTCGCGCGCCAAACGCGGCAGCAAAAGCCGGCCTCGCGCGGCGCGTGCAGCTACCGTCGCGACGGAAGAGAAAGTGACTCGCATCCCGGCGGCGGGCACAATCGCCCGGACCAAGAGTTTGCTCCTGGCCGCTCTCCGGGTTTGGGAATTAAAGCGCGGGATCCGCGATTGATCGGAGCGGCCGCGCCGGCTGCTCCGCGGCCTAATCCACTTCCGGCGTCTGGCACGATGCCAGTGCGATGCCAAGGGCGGCTTCCGCCAGATAAACGGTGCGCGCGGTCTTCGGGTGCTCCGCCAGTTCCTCGGTCGCAGCGCGCATGAGTTGGGGACCGAAATGCCAGAGGAGAGAGTGCCAGCGCGGTTTCACCAGTCCCATCACGCCGTCACCGATTAATAGCAGTGCGCCCAGTTGGATTAAGCGCCGGACGATCAAATTGTTTGTCATCAAATTCTATCGAGCGGCGCCCGACAAGTTTCAAATTTTTCGTCGCACCAAGCCGGTCGGTTATTGGGGCAGAGCGCTACCGAACTCGTCGCTCTTCTGCGCCGCCTGGTCTTCCTTTTGGGTTTCGAGCGTTTGTTGATCGATCGGAGGGGCGATGGCGCAGCCTGCGGTCAGGTAAACCAGCAGCACGGAGAAGAAAAGCGTGATCACTTTCATACCAAGGCGCCTAATCTGCCCCGTCTCCGAGCGCAATCCACCGATTTCCAAAGCGGCTCACTCGTTAGCCCCGGGCTAGATCCTCTTCACCCAGGACCAGCCGCTCGACTCTTTGCCCTCGCTCCAGGGATTGGACGATTTCCGGCACGTCGCTCACCTGCACCCGACCGTAGAAGAAGTGATCGGGCTCGACCAGGACGGTGACGCCGCTGGCGCATTGGTCGAGACAACTGCTGCTGCAAATCCGCGCGCCCAACCGGGCCAGCCCGCAGGCCGCGAGCTGCTCTTTCAAAGCCTGCCGCACCTCCTCCGCGCCGCGCTGGGCGCAGCTGCCTCTGGGATCGTCTTCCGCCCGCCGATTGGTGCAGACGAAAAGATAACGTTCGCGTTGCGCCATGCCAGGAGTCGCAGCCTAACGAACCGCGGGCACGCCCTGTTTGTGGTAAGTTACCAGCCGGAAACCCCAGCCGATCAGGGTCGAGAGATCGCGGTTCCGCTCTTTCATCTCCTCCAGGAAAGTCCGCACTTTTTGTTTCAGCTTGGGCTGTTCTTCGATCTCATCCAGGATCTCGTAAACCTCCATCGAGAGCAGCCAGTCGCTCGGATGTTCCGCCTGCTGCGTTTCCCAGATCTCGCCCAGTCGCTCGTAGCCGGTCTTGCGGCTGCGGATGTCGCGCACCTGATGGTAAAGGCTCTCCAGCTTCCTGCGTTTGGCATCCGACGGGCTCTTGATCGTGCGCTCTTTCGGGACCAGCGCGACTTGGTTAAAGGCATCCTTGTCCGCGGCGCCGTTAAAGACCGAGACGATCCGCTCGCCCACCGCCATGTCGTAGGCGCCCCAGGCCGCGTCGAAGAGGACGCGTTCGCCTAACGTCGCCGTGCAATCCGAGAAAGTGACCAATTGCAATGCATCGCCCCGGCGTAACAGCTTCTCGATTTTTCCGTCCACCACGATCCCGCTCTCAAACTCGAGCCGGGCGCGTTCGCCTTCGCGCAGTTCGGTTTCCTGCCACTTCCCGATCGGCGAACCGAAGCCGTCCTTGTGATAATCGGGACTGTGCCCGGGCAATTGTTTATCTTCCACTGCGAGTGCAGTTGGTCCCGAAGTGCGCAGGTAGATCGGTTGATTGTCCGCGTCGGTCAGCACCTCGGTCACGGTGCCGGAGACCTGCAGACCGGAAGAGTATTGGCAGGTGGCGGTGTGGTTGGAATCGATCGCTTTCTGGAGGCCTTCGCGGCCGCCGATATTAAAGGCCATCCGGCTGGCAAATTCCTCCAGCACGTCGCTCAGATGTTTGAAATCCCGGCAGACGAAGAGCTGTGGTTGTTTGGTTGTGATGTCGAATGCGGTCTCAGCCGCGTCGACCGAGTAGGCGATTTTTTCCACTCCCTCTTCGAGGCAACTGACCGATTCGCCGATCGAGGAAAGCAAACCAGCACCATAGATTTTCGGCTTTTCCAATGTGCCGATGAGGCCGTATTCCACCGTCCACCAATGCAGGCGCGAGAGGAGCGCCATCTCCGAGGGCTTACCGAGATTCTTCTGGCCCTCTTCCACCAGTCGCGTGGCGGCCGCCACTTCCTCCGCATCCGAGTCAGGCAATTCCTTGAGAATGGAGAGATGGCGAATCGCTTCGTAGAGCTCGAAATCCTTCTTCGACGACATCGCCTTCGCTCCGATTTCGCCGAAACGCTGGAGGTAATCGGAATATTCGCGATCGACGATGATCGGCGCGTGTCCGGCGGCCTCGTGCACAATGTCGGGCGCGGGAGTGTATTCGATGTGATGCAGTTGCCGCATGTCGCAGGCGATGACCAGCACCTTATAGGCTTGGAATTCCATGAACGCGGCCGGCGGAATGAAGCCATCCACCGCCACCGCGCCCCAGCCGATCTTGCCCAGGATTTCGTTCATCTCATCGATGCGCGGGATGCGCTCGAAGGAGATGCCGGTCTCGAGCAAGCCCTGGAAGTAAACCTTGTGCGCGTATTCCTTCAGGAAGTAGGTGTTCTGCCGCATGATGAAGCGCCAGACCGCGTGATCGATCGGGGTGTATTCGTCGTAGCGCTGGTCGACCGCGAATTGCAGGAGGTGTTTCGGGAGCGCGGCCACCGCCGGGTTGCCAATCGGGATTCCGTTTTTTGTTTTCATCGTCAGCTCTCCAAAGTGGTTGAAATTGCGCTCGCGCCTAACGACTGCTGGCGCACTATGAATTTTATGGCCGAACCAGAAGAGGGGCAAGGACGATTCGATCACGGAGTCGATCAAGGCCTGACCTTCGACCGGTATCCTGCCAGCGGCGGGATGAAGCCAGACCGCCCGATTGCGGAGCGGAAGGGCGCTGGCTAGGTTCGCCGATGTCCGACGAGGCCTCTCCTGTTGTGAATCCGCCGCCATTGTCGGAGGCGTCCGTTCCTGCCTACCCGCCCGTCGTTTGGCTGAACCTGCTCTGTCTCGACGCCCCGATCGTCGCGGTGAGCTGGCAATGGATTTTCGCTCATGCCTTTGGCGCGCAACTCACGCTGGCGCTGCGCGCGCTTCTTTTTCTCACCGCCTGGCTGATCTACCTGGCCGATCGTTTTGCCGATACGGTCAAGTTACCGCCGGAGAGCCCGATCTCCCTGCGCCACCGCTTTTGCCGGGAACACATGGTCGGCTGGTGGGTCGCGGTGGTGGTGATCTTCTGTCTCGATGTCGGCCTCGCCCTGCGCAGCCTCGATCTGCAGATGCTGCTCCTCGGTGGTCTCCTCGCTGGAATCTGCCTGCTCTACCTCCTGATCAACCATTCGTTAGGCGGAAAGTGGCGGCCGCTGCCGCTCAAGGAAAAGGCCATCGGCATTCTCTTCGCCGCCGGCACCACCCTGGCCGTGATCGGTCAGCTGCCCGTGCTCACGATCTCCTTCGCGGTCGCGACCATCCTTTTCGCCATCTTGTGCACCTATAACTGCCTCTCCATCGCGGCCTGGGAGCGCGCGCTCGATGCCGCCCAGGGGAAGGCTTCGCTCCTCACCGGCTGGCCCGGGTTGGCCCGCGGCCTCACCGCGATCGGCTCCTTGCTAGCCGTGGTCGCGCTCGGCTTTGCCTGCTTCTGGCGCTTTGCCCTACCGCTCTGGCTCTGCCTGGCCGCGAGTGCGTTTCTGCTCGTCAGGCTAAATCTGGCCGAGGGTTTGCCGCGCGATAATCGCACCGCTCTGGCCGATCTGGTGTTGCTCACTCCGCTGCTCGCGCTGCTCTTTTCGCTCCGGTGAATTTCGACCGCGTCGCGCCGCTTTATCGTTGGCTCGAAACGATCGTTTTCGGCCGCCAACTGCAGCGGGCGCGCCTCGCTTTTGTGGAGGCAATCCCGAGCCCGCCTCAGGTCCTCATCGTGGGTGAGGGGAATGGCCGGTTTCTGGCCGAGTTCGTCCGGGCGCATCCCGCTGCGGCGATCGATTGCGTGGAAGCGAGCGGGCGCATGGTCGCGCTGGCCCGGGCCCGAAATCCCGGCGCCGGCCAGGTCAATTTCATCCAGGCGGACATCAGGGAAGTCGCGCTCCCGCCCGGACGTTACGATCTGCTCGTGACTCATTTCCTGCTCGATTGTTTCCCGGCCGAAACGTTAGGCGCGGTGGTGGCGAAGCTGGCACGGAGCGCGACCGCGGAGGCGCATTGGCTGGTGGCCGATTTCTACCCGCCGCCCCGGGGCTGGCGCAGGTGGCAAGCCCAATTCCTCATCGCCTTCATGTATCGCTTTTTCGCTCTCGCCGCCGGAATCGAAGCGCGGACTCTGGTTGATTATCGCCCGCTTCTTCGCGCGGCCGGGTTTGCTCTGGCTCGGTCCGCGCTTTCCCCTAACCAGATGATCCGCTCGGAATGCTGGCGGCGCGCCTCCTCCGACCGTCGCAGCAAATCAGGCGGGACGCTCTCCGGTTATGAAACGCTGCCGGGACCTAAAAAATCGTCACTACCGTTCCGGGGCTGACCAGGTCCTTGAGCCGGGCCGCGTCCCAGTTGGCGGTGCGGATGCAGCCGTGGCTGCCGGCTCGGCCGATCGTCTCCGGATTATTCGTCCCGTGAATGCCGATGCCCGGTTTGTTCAGTCCCATCCAAAGAACGCCCACGGGATTGTTAGGTCCGGGAGGGATATTGTAGAAATCGTTCGTCCGCACCCCGTGGTTGAGCACCCCTTCGTCGTGCCGAAACCAGGGCAGGGTGGCGATGCCGAGAATCTTCCAGACGCCTTTGGGCGCGGGCAAAGTCTTTGATCCCGGCGTGATCGGAAACTCCGCCACCAAGCGGTCGCCCTCGCGCACCTCGAGGAAATTTTCCCGGGTGTCGATGTAGATTTGTCGACCGGCCAGGAGCGGGTTCTTGGGCATGAACTTTTCGCTCAGTTTTTCGATCTCAAACGGCTGCACGTTAGGCACCCGCACCACGTCGCCCGGCAGCAATTTTTCCAGGTTCATTCCCGGGTTGAGCTTCTCCAGGAAAGCCTGAGCCGCGTGGTAGCGCTCAGCCACGAACTCGAGCAGCGAGCTGTAGGGCATGGCCTTGAGCTTGGCCTGCTCGGAGGGTTTCGAAGCTACCTCGCCGACGTATTTCAGATCATCCGGCCCGATCGTGTAGGTGGTGTAAGGCTCCGGCACCTGCGCAAGCAATTCCTGATCAACCGCGCCGGTCGGCGGCAATCCGTTTGCCTTCTTATAGGCGACCAGCGCCTTGCCGAAAAACTCGCCCATTCGACCGTCGATTTTCCCCGGGCCGAACTCGTGGTTATCGAGAAAAATCTGCAGCCGCACACTCGTCTCCTCGTCATAAACCGGCAGCGCCACCAGCTCGCGCGGCGGCGGAGTGGGCGTCGGGATCGGCGTCGGAGTCGGCGCCGGCAGAGCGCGGCGGATCGGGATCGGGCTCGGCGTCGGGGTCGGTTGCGACCACCAGGCGGCTTCGGCCCGCGTCACCAAGAGAGACAACGCGAGCGAGATAAAGAACGCCGATTTCATGAGCGGAAGTTATCGGCCGCTCGCTGCCCGCTTGCAAATGCCGCTGGCAAAAGCGCCGCCGCCACCGGCCGCGCCTCGCCGATTTCGAGAGAGGCGATTTGGGATTTGCCCCCGCAGATGGCAGCGGGCAAGCTCGTGCTCGATTTTGAAGTTCATCAACCTGACGCGTCGGACCGAGATCGGCGCCAACTCTTATTATCTCGGCTCTGGCGAAGAAGGCCTGGTGCTCGATTGCGGCATGCATCCCAAGGAAGAGGGCGAGCTGGCCCTGCCCAATCTCCCTGCCCTCGCAGGTCGCAAGGTCGACGCCATCCTCGTCTCGCACGCTCACCTCGACCACATCGGCTCGCTTCCCGTGCTCATGCGGCAGCAGCCGCAGGCGCGCGTTTTCATGACCGAAGGAACGGCCGCGATCGGCGACGCTTTGCTCCATAATTCGGTCAACGTCATGACCCGCGAACGGGAAGAGGTCGGAGTGATTTATCCGCTCTTCACCCATCGCGAGACCAACCGCGCCACCGATCGCTGGCAGCATTGCCGGCTGCGGCAGCCCTTTACCCTCGATGGCGAACGGAGCCCGACCCGGCCTAACGAGTCAATCAGCTTTGAGTTCTGGGATGCCGGCCACGTCCTCGGCGCCGGCGGCATCCTCCTGCGCGCGGAAGGGCGCACCATCTTCTACACCGGCGATGTGAACTTCGACGATCAGACTCTGACCAAGGGCGCCGCCTTTCCCGAAGGCGAGATCGATGTTTTGATCATTGAGACGACGCGGGGCGACGCCCCCTTGCCGGGCGGCTTCACCCGCGCGGCGGAAGAGGCTCGTTTTGCCGAGGCGATCAATTCCGCCTTCGCCCGTGGCGGCTGCGTTTTGATTCCGGTCTTTGCCCTCGGCAAAACGCAGGAAGTGCTGGCCATGATCTACAAATTCAAGCGGGCCAAATTAATCGAGGACGTGCCGATCTACATCGGCGGTCTGAGCTCGAAGATGACCGAAATCTACGATCGCCGGGCCAACCAGATGCCGCGTGTCCTGCCCCGGCTGCAACTGTTTCCCGAGGTCGCGCCCTTCGTTCTAAATGGCAAGACGATCGCCGATGCGCCGGCCCGGCCAGGTCGCATTTACGCGCTTTCCAGCGGCATGATGACGCCGAAAACCCTCTCCAACATTTTCGCACGCCGGGTGCTCGATCGGCCGGAGCATTCGATTTTCTTCGTCGGCTACGCCGATCCAGAATCGCCCGCCGGCGTTCTACAACGCGCCCAGCCTAACGATCTCGTCTCGCTCGATGAAGATGAGCCGGCGATGCCGCTGCGCTGCCAGCTCGATCAGTTCCAATTCAGCGCGCACGCTTCGCGCGAATCGCTCTTGGATTACATCAAAAAAGTCGCGGCCAAAAAGGTCGTGCTCGTGCACGGCGACGCGCCGGCGGTGGAATGGATGCGGGCGGCCACCGCGGCCGCGCTGCCGGAGAGCGAAGTGATCGTTCCGTTGCCCGGAGTCGAGATCGAGCTCTAGCGCGGTTCGCATTTCGTCATCGTGCTCCCGCTCGTGCTCGTGATCGATCAACGCCGAGCACGAGCACGATTGCGAGCGGCGCGATCCACAGCGAGAGAATCGCCGTGAGAATCGTGTCCTGGAACATCAATTCGCTCCGCAAACGGATGGAGCGCCTCCTCGGCTGGCTGGGGGAGACGAGCCCCGACATCGTCTGCCTGCAGGAAACCAAATGCACCGATGAGCAGTTCCCGGCCGAGGCCTTGCGCGCGGCTGGTTACGCCGCGGTCTTTCACGGCCAGAAGTCCTATAACGGCGTCGCCATTCTGGCCAAGGAAGAGCCGCGCGAGATGCGGACCGGCCTCTGCGATGAAGTAGCGGACGACCAGGCACGCGTCATCGCGGCCACGGTCGGCCCGGTGCGAGTCATCTCGGTCTATGCGCCTAACGGCCAGGCGGTCGGCTCTCCCGCCTACCAATACAAGATGGAATGGTATCGCCGCCTAACGAACTGCCTGCGTGAAGAGGAAGGCGCGCTCGAGCGGGTCATCGTTTGCGGCGATTTCAATGTCGCGCCGACCGATGCGGATGTGCACGATCCCGCGCTCTGGCGGGGCGCGATCATGTGCTCTGAGGGTGAACGGGCGGCCTTTCACGCCCTGGAGGAATTGGGGCTGACCGATACCCTGCGGCTGCATTATCCGGAGCCCGGGATTTTCAGTTGGTGGGATTATCGGATGCTCGCTTTCGCGAAAAAGCGCGGCTTGCGCATCGATGCGCTCCTGGCCGGGAGCGAGCTGGCCGGGAAATGCACCGCAGCCGGCGTCGAGCGCGAGATGCGGAAGGGGAAAGAGCCTTCCGATCATGCCCCGGTCTGGGCCGAGTTCGCTCTTTAAAATCCTGCTCCTGCTCCCAATCCTCCCTCGGTTTGGGGAAGGATCGGGAGCAGGATTGGGAGCAGGAGGAGGATGAGGGGGTGGGGAGAGACATCTTCCGATTGGACGTTAGGGAGGAAGCGCCCGACTTTGTCGCGGATGCCAGCACCAACGCATCAGGTCGCCAATCCGCCGGCGAAAACGCTCATGGTTTACGATGGCGATTGCGGATTCTGTAAACTCTGGATCGCGCGCTGGCGCGAGACCACGGACGGTGCGGTCGACTACGAGCCGTTGCAGGAAGCGGCCGCCCGTTTCCCCGAAGTGCCGCGCGCCGCCTTCGAGCACGCGGTCAAGTTGATCGAACCGGATGGCCGGGTCTTCAGTGGAGCGGAGGCGGTCTATCGCTCGTTAGGCAAGGGCAGGGGTACCGCCTTCTGGAGTTGGTGCTACGAACGTTTGCCCGGGTTTGCGCCGATCTCCGATCTGGCCTACGGCTTCATCGCGCATCATCGCGAGCTGGCCCACAGCGTGACCTCGGTCTTCTGGGGTGAAGAGGTGCGGCGCCCGACTTATTTTCACGCCCGGAGCTGGTTCCTCCGCGCGCTCGGCGCGATTTACCTGATCGCGTTTCTTTCCTTTTGGGTGCAGGCTGATGGACTCGTTGGCGCCAAAGGCATCGCCCCGCTGCCCCAGTTCCTGCAAGCCGCCCGCACCCAGCTCGGCGCCCAGGCCTGGCTCGCCCTGCCCACTCTCTCCTGGCTGAATTCCAGCGACGCTTTTCTCCATTTCCTCTGCGCCGCCGGGGCGGTCGTCTCGGCGCTACTCATTTTCGAGATCGCGCCCCTCCTCTGCCTCGCTCTGCTCTTTCCGCTCTACCTTTCGCTCACCGTCGCAGGCCAGACTTTCTTTAGTTTTCAATGGGACATCCTCCTGCTCGAGACCGGGTTTCTGGCTCTCTTCCTCGCGCCCTGGCGCTGGTGGCCGCGCCGCGGCACGCCGCCGCCACTCTCGCGCGCGGCCGTGTTTCTCCTCCACTTCCTCCTCTTCAAACTGATGCTGATGTCCGGGGTGGTGAAGCTGACCAGCGGCGACGATTCCTGGTGGCATCTGACCGCGCTCGATTACCACTACTGGACCCAGCCGCTCCCGACGTTCGTCGGCTGGTGGTTCGATCAATCGCCGGAGTGGTTCAAGCACTTCTCCACCGCTTTCGTTTTGGTGGTGGAGATCGCCGGCGCCTTTCTCATCTGGCTGCCGCGCCGGCTGCGGCTGCTCGCTGCGGGCGCTTTTGTCCTCCTGCAAATCCTCATTGGCCTCACCGGGAACTACGCTTTCTTTAACTTCCTCACCATCGCCCTTTGTCTGCTCCTGATCGACGACTTCGTCTGGCCGGGCGGGAAGCGTCTGGCAAACCCGGAGCCGGCCGGGCGCCGGTGGCCCGCCTGGGTGTTGGTCGTCGTGTTCCTCGTCACCATGCCGATGAATGCCGTCCTCCTCTTCAACGCCTTCGCGCCCCGGGCCAGCTGGCCGCGGCCGCTCGAGCAGATGTATGCCGCGATTGAGCCCTTCCGCCTCGTGAATGGCTACGGCCTCTTCCGCGTCATGACGAAAGAGCGGCCCGAGATCGTGCTCGAGGGGAGCGACGACGCGATCGCGTGGAAAGCCTACGAGTTTAAATGGAAACCAGGCGCGCTCGATCGGCCGCCTGGTTTCGTCGAGCCGCATCAGCCGCGCCTGGACTGGCAGATGTGGTTCGCCGCCCTGAGCGAGCCGCGGCAGAATCCGTGGTTCTTCGGGCTGGCCTACCGCCTGCTCGAGAATTCGCCTCCGGTTGTGTCATTGTTAGGCAAGAATCCTTTTCCCACCAAACCGCCGCGCTATCTCCGCGCCCAGATCTATCGCTATCGCTTTACCACTCCGGCGGAGCGGGCGCTGACTGGTGCCTGGTGGAAACGCGGCCAGGGCCAGATCTATCTGCCGGCCGTTTCCTTAAACCAGGAATGATCCGCCCGGGCGAATTGTGACGCGGCCGTGACTTGAGAATTTCCCGTTAGGCGTTATTTTCTCGCCATGCCGAAGGAGGAGCAGATCGTGACCGAAGGAACCGTGACCCAGGTTCTGCCCGGGACCATGTTCCGGGTCGATCTCGCCGGCCAGCGCAACGTCCTGGCTCATATCTCCGGTAAGATGCGCAAACACTTCATCCGCATCGTCCCGGGCGACAAAGTCGAGGTCGAGCTTTCGCCTTACGATCTGACCAAGGCGCGGATCATCTTTCGGGCCAAGTAAACCGGCCATGGCAGCGGAGCGGTCGGACCGGCAAAATCGTAAGCGCAAGCCGTCGCCCAGTTCCGTATCCCCTTTGAAGAAAAAATCATCGTCGGGTCGCAAACGCGGGTCGGCGCCAAAGCGCAAACTGGAAAAAATTATGGCTGACGAAAACCCAATCACACAAGGCGGAGACATTCCGCCGCAGGCAGAAGAAAAGGCACAGAGCGGAGCAGAGCACGCCCGGCAGGCGGCGGATGATCTGCGCTCGGCGGCCGGAGCCGTGGCCGATGAATATCGCGGCCGGGCCGAGGAAGCGTGGAGCGATGCCAGCGCCCGGGTGCGCAGTTTTCAGGAAGATAGCGAGCAATATGTGCGCGAGAACCCGACCAAGGCGGTCTTCACCGCGCTCGGGATCGGTTTCGTGCTCGGATTGATTTTCCGTCGTTAGGCAGAGCATGGCGGACAGGCCCATGCCGTTTCGCAACCCCGCGGGTCACACCGGGTTGCGGGGAAACGTCGCTTCGTTCATCGCGTCGCTCACGCAGTTCCTGCAGAGCCGCCTGCAACTGGCGGCCCAGGAGGGGAAGGAAGCGCTCCGGCACATCGTCACGATGGTGGCGGCGCTGCTCGCCGCGGCCGTCCTCCTGCTTTTTGGCTACATCTTTTTTGTCGCCTTTGTCATCGCCGGCGTGGCGCACCTGGTCGGGATTTCCTGGATCTGGACCGCCCTTATCGTCGCCGTGCTGCATTTCGGCGGCGCGATTGTTTGTTTGGTTCTGATGCGGGCGCAGATCAAGCACCCCATGTTCCGTGAGACCGGCGTGGTCTTGAAAGAGGATACTGAATGGCTGAAAAATCTGGATCAGAAAAAGGGCCGGTAGATTTGCGGCAGAAGATTGCCCGCTCGCGCGAGCTGGTCGTCCGCGACATGAGCGGGCTGCGCTATGAGCTGAATTTTCCGCTCAAGTTCAAGAAGGCGTTCCAGCGCAACACCGTGCTTTTCGTGGGCGCGGCCTTGGCCGTAGGCCTCTGCATTGCGCTCCTTCGCGCCCGTACCCAGAAGGTCTACGTCGGCGTCGGGGGCAAGAAAGCCGCCTCAGCCAACAAAAGCCTGCTCGAGTCGGGCGCGCTCATCGGTCTGCTCAAGCTCGGCATGACTCTGGTGCAGCCCATGATCGTGAGCCACTTTGCGAAAAAAGGGGCGAAGAAAGGCGACAAATCTCGCTCCGGTAGCGGCTGGTAAACGCTTTTCAATTTACGCCTGCGCAGCGGCTGCCTATCCTCGGGCGGTCGCTTCCGCATGCCCTCCGACACCCTCTCCGATGCCCCGCCTGCGTCCCAGGTGGATCAATACCTGGCTATCGGCCAGCAGAGTGGCGCCTCCGATATTCATCTCGGCGTCAGCGCCCCGCCTATCTGGCGCCTTTACGGGAATCTCCAGCCGATCTGGCCTAACGCCCCGCGCCTCACCGCGGAGGAGACGCGCGCTCTGGCCCACGGCTTCCTCAGTCCCGAGCAGCGTGCGCTCCTTGAGCAGCGAGGCGACGTCGACTTCGCCTACTCGACCGCTTTCGGCCGCTTCCGCACCAGCGTCGTGAGGCAGCGCCTCGGGATCGACATCGTTTTCCGCATCATCAGCACCACCGTGCGCACGATGGATGATCTCGGTCTGCCGGAGAGCCTCAAGCTGCTCACCCGTTTCCATAATGGCCTCATCCTCGTCACCGGCTCCGTCGGCAGCGGCAAATCGACCACCCTGGCGTCCTTGGTCGAGCAGATAAACATCGAGCGCCGCGAGCACATCATTACCCTGGAAGATCCGATCGAATACGTCTTCCAGCCCAAGGGCTGCCACATCACCCAGCGCGAAGTGCACACCCATACGAAATCCTTCGCTGCCGCCCTGCGCGGGTCGCTCCGGGAAGATCCCGACGTCATCATGGTCGGCGAAATGCGCGACCTGGAGACGATATCGCTCGCCATCACCGCTTCCGAAACCGGCCACCTCGTCCTCGGTACTCTCCACACCGGCAACGCCTCCCGCACCCTCGATCGGCTGCTCGACGTCTTCCCGGTCGACCAACAGGATCAGATCCGCGTCATGGTCAGCGAATCGCTTCGCGGCGTCATCAGCCAGCAACTCGTGCCGCAGGCCGATGGCAAAGGCCGCGTCCTCGCCCTTGAAATCCTGACCAACACTCCGGCGGTGGCCAACGTGATCCGCGAATCGAAAACCTTCATGCTCCCGGGCATTATCCAGACCGGTCGCAAACAGGGCATGCGGCTGATGGACGACTCGCTCACCCGGCTTTTTGACCAAGGGTTAATCACCGCCCAGGAAGCCCTCAGCCGCGCTGAACAAAAACAACCCATGCGTCAGCACGTCGGGCTTTGACTACGGAGGATTAAACCGCGGATTTCGCGGATTTCACGGATGGAGAAAATACTTCATGCAGATCTAAGTCGTTCCATCATCGGAGTAGCGATGGCGGTCTTGAACGAATTGAAGCCGGGGCTGGATGAAAAGCTCTACGAACGCGCGATGGCAATTGAATTGCGCCGCGCCGGTCACCGGCTCGCTCTGCAGACCTCCTATCCTGTCATTTATCGCGGCGAGATGATTGGGAATCTTATCCCAGACATGATTGTTGACGGCCTCGTCATCGTCGATGGCAAAGTCGTCTCGGCTTTCACCGAGAGCCATACCGCCCAGATGCTCGGTTACCTGAATATCACCGGCCTTGAGCTCGCCCTGCTCTTAAATTTCAAAAACGCCACTCTCACTTGGAAGCGCATCGTGAAAGAAAAACAGAGGTCCATGCCTACACCGCCCGATCTTCATTCTTCCCATCCGTGAAATCCGCATAATCCGCGGTCAAAAATGCCCTACATCAACAAGTTCCTCCAAATGCTGGTCAGCGAAGGCGCTTCCGATCTGCATATTGGCGAAGGCCAGCCGCCCAAGATTCGCCGGCACGGCGACATCATGCCCATCCGCGCAGAGCCAATCACTCGCGCGGAGGCGGTCCGGATGTTGCGCGAGATCGCGAGCCCGAAAGACTGGGAAACCTTTGCAGAGCGGGGCGACTTCGATTTCGCCTACGAGATGGATGCGGAATCCCGGTTCCGCTGCAATTACCTGAAGCAGACCAACGGCTACGGCGCCGTCTTCCGTCTCATCCCCACCCGCATCGCCAGCCTGGACGAGCTTGGCATTCCTACAGTCGTTAGGCAATTTGGCGACCTGCGCGGCGGGCTCGTCCTCGTCACCGGCCCGACCGGTTCCGGTAAGTCCACCACTCTGGCTGCGCTCATTGATTACATTAACAGCCACTACGCCCGCCACATCGTCACGATCGAGGAGCCGATCGAGTTCGTGCATACGAACAAGCTCAGCATCATCACCCAGCGCGAGGTGCCGGAACATTCCTCCACTTTCCCGGCCGGGCTCAAGGCCGCTCTGCGCGAAGATTGCGACATCGTCCTGGTCGGCGAAATGCGCGACCTCGAGACCGTCTCCCTCGCCCTGACCGCGGCCGAGACCGGCCTGCTCGTCTTCGGCACCCTGCACACCAATAACGCGCGCAAAACCGTCGACCGCATGATCGACGTCTTCCCCGCCGACAAACAACCACAGGCCCGCACCATGCTGGCTAACTCTCTCCGCGGCGTCCTCGCCCAGCTCCTGCTCAAGCGCGCCGACGGCAAAGGCCGCCTGGCGGTGAACGAAATCCTCATCGCCAACCACGCCGTTTCTTCCATCATCCGCGAAGGCGCCACCCAAAAGCTGCAGGACGTCATCGTGAGTGGGAAGGGGGAGGGGATGCAGTTCATGGATGACGCTATCTGGGCCCTGCTCCAGCAGGGCGTTGTCTCGCCGCACGAAGCCTTCATGAAGGCGATCGACAAGAATCTCTTCAAGAAATTCCTCTCCACCGAAGAAGCCGGCCTGGCTCACTCCGCCGGCGCCGCCCCCGACGATCAGCAACGGCCGCCGGGCGATTTCGTCAAACCTCGTGCCCGCAAAAGCTAGCGGACCGGAGGCCACCGCGGAGCCGTGGAGGAACGGGCGCCGTCCCGTCCCTGTTTCGGGAAGGACAAGAGAGATGCGTGCGCCTAACGAACCGCGGACGACACGGCGGTCGTCCCTTCAGCGCGCCACCATTCGCGGCCGAGGGTCAATGCCCTCGGCTACCAAAAACTTCGCAACCGGGCGAAAAAAGAATCGGCGCGTCCCTTGCGAGACGCGCCGATCCGGTTGCTAAAGCTAGTTAGCGTTAACGCGCAGATGCCTTACGGCACCGTGACCTGCACTTCGTTTGAGCAAGTGCCGGTATCCGTCTCACACACCTGGTAGGTGAAGGTTCCGGTCATCCGGCGCAGGTTATCCTTGGTGCTGCCATCATCCGGCGTGGTTTGGACCGTTGCCCCATCGCGCAGCACGTTCATGTTCCCGCCATCGGCTGGATCCCAGCGCAGCGACACCGTGGCTTTGCCCGAGGAGTTACTCCGGGCGCGCGCGCTCAGGTTGATCGTCTTGCCACCGCTGGTATTCACTGCGGCCAGAATATCCACCCGGCCATAGCCATAGGTGTTATTTGGCGAAGCCGGAGCGCCGCCGTCGCAGGTGTTGGAGAGAATAGGAACCGCAGTGCTGTTGATGACTGACTCACTTGCCTCGGGGTTATGCCGTAGCTCAGGATGGGCCGACCAGAGGAGGGCGACCGCGCCCGCGATATGCGGAGTGGCCATCGAGGTACCGCTAAGGACGGCGTATGCAGTATCGGAGGTGTTGTAACTCGAGCGAGTGTTCACTCCAGGGGCGGTGATATCCGGTTTCCGCCGCATGCTGCCATCGGAGAGGACCGGACCACGGCTGCTGAAGGAAGCGATCGTGTCGGTGCCGGTGTTGAGCGCACCCACAGTGTAGACCGCGTCGTAGATAGCCGGCGGATCAACCACGGTCGAGCAGCTCGGGCCGGCATTACCCGCGGCCACCACCATCATGATCCCGGCCGCGCGTTGCGCTTCGACCCCGGCTTGCAAGGTCGTCGGGGAGCAACCCTCGGAAGGCGGGCAGGTCCAGGAGTTCGTCGTGATATCTGGCGCTTTGCTCGGGTCACCCTGGGCTGGCGTTCCACCGATCGGATACGGAGCGAGGAAAAACTCAAAGCACTCGGTGTAACTGGCGGGGGTTCCAACGCCCACATTCATGTTGCGGCAGCCGATGAACTGCGCTTCCGGCGCCATCCCGATCTCATTGCTCCCACCATCATCCCCGACCGCAGTGCCGATGGTGTGGGTGCCGTGGCCGCTATCGTCGCAGGGCGCGGGGGAGTTCGGGCCGCAACTTCCGCCGCCCGAGTGGATGCTGTCGTGCCAGTTGTAATTGTGATCCGCGGTCGTGCCGTTCCACCCCCGGTAATGCGGCTTAAGCGCGTTATGCGTCCAGCGGATGCCAGTGTCGGCGCCGCCGACCACGATGCCCTGCCCGAGGAAACCTTCCGCCCAGACGGCAGGCGCGTGCGTATAGGAGACACCAGGCTCCACCGTCGCCGGAGCATTCGGCTGGGTCGGAGCTTCGACCGCATCGAGTTTTTCCGGCAGCACGCGGATCTGCGGGTTGCCCTCCACCCGGGCCACATCCGGCCGCAGGGCCAGCGCCATCGCGTCTTTCGCGGTGCCTTTGACCCAGAGAGAGTTCACGATGTAAAAGGAGCGATGCTCCAGGCCGCGCTGATCGAGCCACTTCAGGATCGGGCCTTGCGTCGCCTGGCTCTTCTTCCAGAGCGTATCGCGCACGAACCGGCCCTTCTCCGCCTTCGTCTGCAGAGCAGCGGCGGCGCTCAGGTCGGCCTGATCGGTGAGCACGACCATGAATTCCGCCTGTTTACCGTTGGCAGTATGCTCCGTCACCCAGGGAGCGATCTTGCGCAGAGCGGCGGCTTCCTGCGGGCTGCCCTTACTGACAGCGCGAGAAGAGGCCACCGCGCCGAGCAGGGTCGCGACCGCTGCGGCGAAAAAGAGCAGGCAGAGAGTGCGTCGAAGCGCACCGATATTGTGAAGACTGGATTTTTCCATAGATGCGAGAGGGTTTAGGGATTTTGGGAAGGGGGAGCAAGCTAATTTCTCCCGCTCCAGGCGAAGAGGGCGAGGCAGGAGGAGTCACTCCCCGGGAAGTCGTCAGACCCAAGAGGGAGAACGATTTCGAAATACTGCTGGATGCCCAATCCGCGGGCAGCGGACGCAGGAAATATGGTCTGGGAGCCAATCCGCACGCGCCGGAAGGGTAAAAAAGTCCGGCAGCCTCTCTGCAAACTCCGGGGAGACGGCAGGATTACCCCGTAGCCATCGGGGTCCGGCACCGGTCACATAATTTCACCCGGAACTGCGCCCCCCACCCGCGCACTCCGCCTCGCTCGCCAGCGGCTCGATTCCGCCCGCGCCGAGGGGCTAAAATTAACCTCCATGTGAGCATTAGATACGATAGAGCCTGGTAGAGGAAAAGCAGTGCGCCCAGCGAGAAGCTTTTTCGGCTTGCCTTCGGTCGGCCGCAGGGGACAATCCTCGCCATGCCCCCGTCTTTCTCGCCCGCCTGCTCCGTAGGCCAGCGGATTATACGGAATAATTCCGCATTTAATTACGGAATAATTCCATCCATTTCTCGTTAGATGGAATCGCGACCGCCAGATCAGAGCAGCCGCCGGAAAGGCTACTTCGAGGACCTCGAACAATTCTTTTATCGGCACCCTGTCGCCCATGTCCTCTACACGTTTTGCTTTTTCTTTACATTTTGGTCCTTATCTCAGTTTATTATCGCCCTCTGGAGTGATCTGCTGCCCCGACCCTCGCATGCACATGAAATTATCGCTGCAGCCAGCTACGCTGCGCTTATGACGCTTTTTATCTGCGTTTACCAGCGCCGAAGAGCTAGGCGTTCTGCCGGAGCTCCCAGTGAAGCGAACCCAACCATCTAACCAATCGCTGCAGCCGACGGCGAGCCGTCGTACTACCCAGTTTTCACATGACTAAAACCATTCAACCCGCAGCTGCGCGCGCTCCCGCTCGCCGCGGCTGAGCTCCGTCTCGTTAGAGTGAAAGAAGACCATGTGATGATGTTTCTCGGGGAGGCTGTCGCGAAGGCCGCGAATGCTTGGCATTATCCAAGCGGACAGAAGCACGCCGCAATCTTATTTCTGCGGCAACAGGAAGACAGCGCGCCCGATTGGTCCGGAGCCACGGCGAAGCTGGAGTCGAGAGGTTGGTCGGACATAAAACTAGCGAAGGCTAGTCCAGTAGAAGTTAATGCGCTCCACTCCGTTCATCCTCAAGCTGCGAGTTCCTACGAAGACGCGAGGCGAGACGGATTTGCCGCAGTCATATTCTCTGAGCCAATCGATGAAACACTCTAACCATGCGATCGAGCTGACTGCGACCCGGCGTACGACCTTGTTTCACATGACCTCAGCCATTCACCCGCCGCCCTGCGCGCTCTCCGTCGCAGCAGCTCATCTTGTTCTCGTTAGGTGTATGAAGCTCGTTTCCCTGGTCGCGGTGTCTGGCGCCTTAGCATGCGCCGCTCTCGCAGACGATCTCAACGTTTGGAGCGGCACTTCTCCCGACAAGACCTTCCTCGCCGCGGAGCGTCGCGTTCCAGAAACCGACATGGTGCAGCGACTCGATCTCGACGGCACACGCGTCGTGATCTCTTCTCTCGATCGTTCAGGTGCCATCACCGCAGTCTACGCGCAGCACGAGTTTCCCGGGCGCTTGGTTTCGAGCATCCAGTGGAGTCCGGATTCCAAATTCCTTCTGTTCACCACCGCGAGCTCCGGCGGTCACTCCCCCTGGCATTTTCAGACGTTTCTGTTTGTGGTCGCCGACAAAACATTTCGCGACGTGGACGCTTTGGTTGGTCCGGTCACCGCTCCGAAGCCGCTGTTCACGCCGCCCGACGTCGTCACGCTGAAGGTGCGAGATTATTCGCACGAGTTCGGGGAGCCCGGGGACTGCAAGGAGGTTCGGATACCGCTGGCCGAGCAAGCACCAAAGATGCCTCTTCACCCAAACACCTAACCAATCGATGCAGCTGACGCCGGGCCGTCGTACTGCTCAGCTTTCACATGACTAAAACCCTTCAATCCGCAGCGACGCGCGCCCTCGCCCGACGCAGCTGATCTCGTTCTCGTTAGGCCTATGTCACGCTCACCATCCGACATGCCGATTGCTCAGCGCTTCGCCGAGTATTTGTCACGTGATGGCGCGCCTTATTCCGTCGTTCCCGCTCCCGATCCACCCGACTTCTTTCTTGAGCCGGGCACGTGGCTAGAGTTGAGCGATATCTACCTGAGTGACGCTCAGGCGAAGTTCCTGAATTCCCCAGGGGAGCGCCACTTCCGCTTTGCGTGTTCGCCGGATGAACCCGCTTTGCGCTTGCTACAGAAGCTCAACGAGAAGCTTGGCAAGACCAGCTACCAGGCCGCCTACGAAACCCGCGGCCCTGGCTTTCTGTTGCTCACCTGCCAAGACTGTGTCTTTGACGAAGTGAATCTGGCCCGCGTTCACAACGCACTCTCTTCGTTTCGCCCGAGCAGCGACCAAGGCTTCTTCTGCTCTGCTTACTTTGAGTACCAGTTGCCCGGCGACGATTGTGTTTACGAGCTCATTTACCCACCGAAGGCCTAACCATGCGATGGAGACAGGCTATGACTGGTGTCAAGGGACTTAGGCGGCATTTGTGAGTAAGACCGGAGCCATCTGGCGATAGGGTTGGCGGGAGCGGAGGACGGCGACGAGGCGGCGGGTGAGGATGCGCATGAGATGGCTGAGGGCGACTTTGTGGGGTTTGCCCTGGGCGCGTTGGCGCTGGTAGAAGGCCTTTAACTCTGGGTCGTGCTGGCTGGCGCTAAAGGCGGCCTGGAAGAAGGCGGTGCGGAGCGGTTCGACGCCGCGTTTGGTCATCTTGACTTTGCCTTGGAACTGGCCGCTTTCTTTCTGCCGCGGATCGTTGCCCATGAAGGCCTGGAGACGGGTGGCGGCGGTGCGATTGCTGCCGGCTTGTAAGACTTCTTCGGGGAGATAGGCGATAAGTTTGGCGGCGGTGATGGGGCCGAAGCCGGGGAGGGTCTGGAGGAGTTGCTGACGAACGGGATCAGCGGCTTGGAGGGCCAACTGTTCGATCTGGCGGTCGAGGTCGCGGAGACGTGTCTCTAACTCAGCCATGCTCTGGAGGAGGGCGAGCAGGGCCGGAGCGCTGGCCGCGGCCAGGTCGGGGTCGGCGATGGAGTCGGCGGCGAGGGCTTTGAGCTGGCGCGCTTTGGGCCGCAGCTTCCAGTCCTGCTCCAGGGTGGCGAGGCGGAGCCGGGCGATGGCTTGCGGGGTGGGCGCTTTTTGTAAGAGGGCACGGATGCCGACACCGTCGATCTCCAGGAGTTGGCCTAACTCTGGGAAGATGAGATCAAGCAGGCTGGAGTAGGTCTTCTTCAGGTTGGTCAGGGCGTGGCGAGCGCTCTGGCGCACCGTCTCGAGCCGCTGCAGAGCGCAGCGTTCCGGAGCGAGGGCGAAGCGATACTTAGCCAGGAGCTCGGCGCCATCCCGGGTGGCCAGGGCGCAGAGTTGCCGGGCATCGATGGCATCGGTCTTGTTCTCGCGCAGGGAGTTTTTGACCCGGTAAAGCCGGCGCGCCATGAGTGGGTTAATGACCACGACGGCATGGCCGGCTTTGCTCAGCGCCGCGGCCCAGTGGAGGTGGAGGACGCCGGTGGCTTCGATGAGCACGAGGAGGGAGGCGCCGGGTGGCAGGTGTTGCCCGAGCAGAGTGAGGAGTTCGCGCCGGCCGCCGGCGCTCACGGGCAGATCCTTTTCCAGGAGGAAGCGCTCGCTCGTGCTCCCGCGCAGGGCGAGGCGGACTTTATGTTTTGCGGCATCGAGGCCGAGGTAGTAATCTGTTTTCATTGAGGTGGGTGGTTGTTGAGTTTTTAAGAAGATGGCCGCGATGGCTTTAGCTTATGGCCAGGTGAACGTTTCCTTTGTGGGGTGCGTTGCAGGCGATCAAAGCTCAGCGCGGCCGGTTCCAAAGTGCGGGGCCGCCCGGTCTCTTCTCCGTCCAATGCTCCCCCAAGGGGCATGGCGAACAGGCCAAGACTCGAGCGAACCCGAAATCCATTAAACCACAGCCGCCCCCTCAATCCACTTCTCCACCACGATGCCTGCATCCCACCAAGCACATAAGCGAACGGCGGACCGCTCTGCACGCCCCTTTTGAGATGATTTCCACACTTCCACTCCGAGCCACGCGCGCTCTCGCGAGTGGTGGCTCATCTTGTTCTCGTTAGCCCTAAACGCATGGGTGACGCAATCGAGGCGCTTCTAAAGTTTTTCACGGAGTTCTCGCTGCGGCGGTTCCTCGCGGCGTTGGCAGTGCTGTTTTTGGTCATCCTCGTACTTCTCGGATACGACCGATATACCTCTTCGTTCACTTTGACGCGGCTGCGCCAGTCCGCTGATCTGGTTGCGCAGTTGCAGACGATCGAGTCAGCCTCTGTTCAGAGAAGTCCAGAGCTTGAGCAGGCGTATGCGTCACTACGTCGCCAGGTTGCTTCAGCCATCGCAGCGCCACCGACATCGGCATCCTCAACGCTATGGATGCCGGCGCATCCAGTTACGAAGTTTTTTGGCGGCGCTTGGCCGAGCTTACTGCTTTCGCTAGTCATGCTTCCGGCATTAAGGAAGGGTGAGCCAAACGCGCTTAGCGGCTTGATCGCGATTCTCGTTATGGCGACTATTTTTGGGATTGTTGGGTTAGTCATTCCTACCTTTTGGTGGCCTTGGGGAAACTGTGTTTTATATCCATTCGGCGCGCTTGGGTTTCTGATTACCCTCGCGGGCTACATTACCGTACGAACTCGCCGAAAGCAGGCAAAACAGCAATATTCGACGCAAACGGTCTAACCAGGCGAGAGGACGTGTGATAAGTCACGCTGTGTGAGCTGTTCGGCGGTTGGGACCAGCTCTTTAGCTGAAGAGAACAGTTTTCTCCGATTAACCTCTCGCTTTAGCCGTTGAGGGCGCCGATTTGGCTTGACCCGCTCAGGGCTTTATAGGGGTTTACAGGAGAGGAAGCAACCCTAAGAGTCCTCTGGCAGATGCCTAACTTGAAGCGGCGATCAGGTTGGGCACTCCGATCGCGACATCAGGCTTTTCTAAGTCCTAAGCCAATGGCGGAACATGCTCCTAACCAGGTCGTAGCGATCCTCGTGCGTCCGCGCCGTGCAGGCGCGACGCGGGCTGACGTGGGCAGGGCGACGAGAGACCGGAGAAGAAGTCGAATCACGGAGCCGCAGGATATTTTGGATAGCGAATGCGGAGTCAGCATCAAAAGCAAGTCGCCTGCATTCCCTGTGCGCTTTTGGGCAGCCCAAGACGCAGAGAAGTCCTGCATTGATTACTCACCGCGATCTGTCTCTAATGGGTCCGGATGAGCCCGCGCACAAAAAAACAAGGATGTCAGAAGCGCAACGCGACCCATCGCGCCTCCGTCGATCGGGCAGCATTGGCATGAGTTCGCGGCCAGTCCCGACGCCTGGACGGTGCTCGCGCGCAATCTCATGCCGGTGATCGGCATCTATTTCTTTGGCTGGTCAGCGGGACTCAGTGTCTTTAACTACTGGTTCGACGGTCTTACCGCACTGGCCGCGATCGTGGCCGTGATGATTCCGCGCGCGTTGCGTGAGTCGCAACCGAAGCCGGAAGTCACCGGGCAGAGACTCGAACTCGGGCGAGCGATGAAGAACATCGTGAGGGGAGTGGTGACCGGGGTTATGCTTCTCGGGATTGTGGGCATGCCTTACTGGATTGTGCTTATCCCGTTGCACGACTTACTCCTCGGAAGCGAATTGCGTCACCAGATACAAGCGACTCCTGCCCTCTGGTTCGCCTTCGGTTCGCTCGCGGCCGCGAATATCTGGAAGGCAGCTCAGGCGTGCTACGACGCCATGCCCGAAAAAGAGCTGAAGCAGCGCCTGCGGTGGGATGTGTATCTCCTGGTCTTGCGTGCCATGGCCATGTTTGTGATGGCGGCGCAGGGTTTTGCCTTCATCCTGGTGCCGCTGATGGCGTTGCTGTTGACTTACTTCGAGCTCTGGCCTGAGCGGGTGCTCGGATTCGTTTTCGGCGATCCAACCCGTCTCTATGAATACGATGCAGCCCGTCCTCGGTGCGGGCCGTAAAGGGTTCTGCCCTTCCGATCGACCCTGATTTGGGAGCGTCGGGGAAAAGGAAGCAACGCTAGGAGTTCGGTGACTGTCTCATCATGCCGGCGCGACAAAGCTGTCCGAAAAGAAGGAGGGGATCGAGCCGGATTCCAGAGCTGGCTTCTATTCACTCACCCTCGCCGAGTGACTTCAACTGCCTGGGATCGTGCCGGGCTATACCGGGGCAGCATTCAGGGCAGCGAACATGGCGATTGTGCCAGGGCGACCTTTGCCGCCGAGCGCCAGAGATGCTGCTGGAAAAAGCTTGACGCCGTTCCCACGGATTTGATTAGACTTTCCAGCTGTGAAACCGAAATCTCTCCTCGCCGCTCTCATCATTGGCAGTTCTCTCGCCGCGCGGGCGGCGCTGGCTGGTCATTGGGTCGAAGTGCCGCCGCCAAGCGACCCCTTCAACACCTATCCCTTCGATATTGTCGCCATCGCCGATAACGACGTCTGGCTGATCGGGGCCAAATACAGCTCCGGTTACTTCACTCTGGTGGAGCATTGGGACGGGGCCGCCTGGACCGTGGTGCCAAGCCCCAATCCTTCCAGGAAATCCAATTTCCTCCTCGGCGCTACCGGCATCTCGCGCAAGGATGTTTGGGCCGTGGGTAATCGCGTGCAGGGCAGCGTGCAGCAAACCCTCATCGAGCATTGGAACGGGCGGAAATGGGCCGTAGTGACCAGCCCAAACGTCGCTGGGAGCGGCGTCCAAAGCGCCCTGCAGTCGATCAGCGCCGTCTCCGCGAGCGATATTTGGGCGGTCGGGGCGTGGTATGAACCGAACGGGCAGCAACATCCGCTCACCCTGCATTGGGATGGCACCGCCTGGTCGATCGTCCCGAGCCCCAGCGTCTCCTACGACGTCCTCTTCTCTGTCGCCGCGCTCGCGCCTAACGATGTCTGGGCGGTCGGCCGCTCGGGTAGTTCGCCGGCCCTTTACCAGACTCTCACCCTGCATTGGGATGGGACCGCCTGGAGCGTCGTCCCGAGCCCTAATGTGGGCACCCGCAGCGCGTTGGCCAACGTCGACGGGACCGGGCCTAACGACGTCTGGGCTGTGGGCAATTCCGGCTACTTTGGCATCGACGGGCAGACCCTCGCTCTGCATTGGAATGGGAGCGCCTGGTCGGTCGTCCCCACCGCCCACACCAGCAGTGATGAGACCCTTTCCGGGATCGTCGCCCTGGCTACCGATGATTTCGCCGCGGTGGGGGAAGACCATAGGTCACGCCAGGGTCTCGCGGAAGACTGGGATGGTACCGCCTGGACCCTCGCCGCACTGCCACCGGCCACGCCCGATTCACTGCTCCGCCGGGTCACCGCCAGCCGCACCGGCTCTCTCTGGGCGATCGGGACCCAAGCCAGCGGCTCCGAGCCGCTGGTGCTGCAGCAAACGCCCTGAGCCGATGCAATTTCGGCTGGCTGGGCAGTGCGGCTGGCCTAGCAAGCTTTCGAATTCCGCTCTGGTGCTCGCGGGCGGTCAGGAGCCGGCCGTAGCTATTGCTGAGGTCGTTAGGTTGCGAGAAGTAACGGCATAACGAGTGAAGTCAGGTCGCATAAAGGATGGCTTGTTCCCGCCAAGCCAATGCCGCAAGTTGCGGTGGAGGAGACGTAGGCGGCTAAGCAGGGTCGGGGCGCCCGCGCCGGCGCCGGACGCGCGGCGGGTGTTGGTAGGGGCATTGGGCGGCTTTCTTGCCCGGAATATTTCGCTTTGCAGTCGGGGCCGAGGCGGTTTCATGTTTGGCATGAAGCGGATAGTTTTGTTGGGCTGTCTTCTCACTCTCGGCGCTTTCGCCCTGGCCAGTTGCGCCACGGACGAGGAAGAGCCGTTCCCGGTCCACGGTGGCGCGCATGCCGACGAGCCGGTGGCGGGCGCGTCAGCCCCGCCGCGGGACGATCCGAGCGCCGGCTGGAAATGGTAACTGCGCCGGCGGCGGGCCGGCTGAAGCTTAAAGAAGGGCGCTATGCCTCACCTTCCCGAACAGGCGTCGGTGCCTGCTATCTTTTCGCCCGCACGAGGCCGATGGGGAAAATGGAAGATAGGCCGAGCGGGTGACTCAGGCGCCTAACGATTCAAGGTTGGCGGCCTTCCTCGACGTCGAAGAGCTGGCCCAGCGTCTGGATGTCCTCACGCTCGCCAAGGCCGGCTGCCTCTTTCGACTTGGCCAGGTGACCGGAGGCGAAATCGTTCCAGCCCAGCTTGGAGATAAAGCCGTTCCAGATCTCAATGTCGTTTTTCACCAGGCGCCGGCCCTTGGTGTAGCACCACTCCAAAATCTCGCTGTCGCTGCCGCCTTGCAGCACCCGTTCCCTCAGCTTGCCGTACTCGACCCGCAGATATTTCACCAGGCGCATGTCAGCCCCGCGGCCCAGGTTTTCGTGGTATTCCGGGTCCAGCTCGCCCTTGGCCTGGAGCCGAATTTTGTCGAGCATCCGCGGAAAATAGCGCAGCCCATTGGTTTCATCGCTCGTGCTTCTCGGTTTCATCGGGCGCCAACCTGAATCCAGTCCGTTCAAGGTGCAAACCGACTCTTGCGCAAAGTGATGCTCCGCTTAGCCGGCGCGGCGGGCCCAGCGGAGTTTGGCGGAAGTGGAGCGCGGATTGGCCCGGCGTTCTTCGGCTGTGGGCCGGATCACTTCCTCGGCGATGGCCGCGTAAATGCCCTCAGCCTGACCGCTGGCGAAGGCTTTCTTGACCCGGCGATCCTCGCCCGAGTGGAAGGTGAGGATGGCGATGCGGCCGCCGGGGCGGAGGCAGAGCGGGAGCTGGCGCAGGAGCGTCTCGAGGGCGGAAAATTCGTCGTTGACCGCGATCCGGAGCGCCTGCAGGACGCGACGCACGGTCGCTTCCACCTCCTCCCGCGGCCGGCCGGGGAGAGCCCGCCGGATGGCCGCGCCTAACGAGCCCGTGCCGGCGAAGAATTCTCCGGCGAGCGCCTGCCCGAGCGAGGCGGCGTGGGGCTCGTCGGCGTTTTCCTGCAGCAGCCGGGCCAGCTTCTCGGCGCTGAGCGTTTGCAGAAAGCGGGCGGCGGATTGGCCGCGCTGCGGGTTCATGCGCAGATCGAGCGGGCCATCCTGTTTCGCGGAAAAGCCGCGGGCCGGATCGTCCAGCTGCATCGAGGAAACGCCGAGGTCGGCCAGGATGCAATCGGCTGCTGCCGCTCCGTGGCGGGCCAGGGCCTGCGGGAGCCCGGCGAAGTTTGTCCGCTGCGCAGTAAAAACCTCCGGTCCGTGGCCTAACGACCGCAGGCGCGCCTCCGTCTTCGGCAGTTCGAGCGGGTCGGCGTCGAGCCCGAGCAAATGACCGCCCGGCTGCAGGCGCGGGAGCAGCGCTTCGGCGTGCCCGCCGTAGCCGAGGGTGCAATCGACCGCCATTTCGCCCGCCTGCGGCGCGAGGACGCGCAGGATTTCCTCCACCATGATCGGGCGATGCGTCCCGGCCGGCGTCTTGCCCGAGGCCAGCACTTTCGCGATCGTCTCCGGGTGGCGAGCCGGGTCGCGCTCCTTGTATTTTTCCTCGAAACGGCGGGGGTTTTTCCCCCGGTAACGCGGCCGGCGCCGGTGCGTCGGCGATGGGTCAGGCAGGTCGGGCATGGCGAAAGAATCTTGCGGCAGACGAACGATTTTGCTGCGCGCGGGCGCGATTTGTGCAGAATGTAGGCACCTGCTCACTATGAAAACAACATTCCTCGTCGGCGCGCTCGTCCTCTCCTCCTGTCTCACGAGCTGGGCCTGGGCGCCCGGCCGCATCACCCAGGCGAACGTGAATCAGATTCGCGTCGGGCAGACTTCTGAGGCCGACCTGGTCCATCTCTTTGGTACGCCCACGACCCGTTTTGTCGATCTGCGCGGCAATATCTCGATCGATTGGTTTCGCTCCGTGCCGGCTCCGCCGCAATCCTACATCCCGGTGATCGGGCCTTGCCTCGGCGGTCTCAACGTCGAGGCGCAGCAGCTCACGGTCGAGCTCACCCCGGGCGGCCGGGTGATGAAATACGAAGTGCACAGCTCGCTCGATCGGCTGCGCGCCGGGGATCGGCGTTCTACCACCACCACGGTGACCCGCACCGGCTACGCCAAGTAACCGCGGCGCAATCTTTAGCCTAACGAGAACAGCTGCGTTTCCGAGCCAGCTAGCTCCTGCTCTCGGGCTGGCTTTCTGAAACCGCTCCCGCCTGTCCGGCCGCGCCGGTTTGGCGTTGGGCGGCCGCTTTCGCCAGCACTTCTTCCAGCCGTTCGCGGGTGATCGGTTTCTGCACCACGTCGAGCGCGCCGGAGGATTCGGGAGTGAGTTCGCTCCGCTCGCTCAAGCCGGAGAGAAAAAGGACGCAACCGGAAGGATCGTCGCTCAGGATGTTACGACAGGCGGTGAGGCCGTTCAGCCGGGCCATGGCGAAATCCATCAGGACCACATCCGGTTTCTGCCGGCGATAAGTGCGGATGGCATCGAGCCCGGAATGCACCACTCCCACCACCTCGTGGCCGCAGCCGCGCACCATCTCGGCCAGGAGGCTCGAGAAAGCCTTTTCGTCATCAGCGATGAGCACGCGCACGATTTTAAAAAAGCAGAAGATTCCGTCTCTGCTCGAAATATTTGTTAGGCGTTAGCGCGGCCAGGCGGCGAGGTCATGGTGCGTTCGATGCGCGGATCGGGAACCAGCCACATCCCGGCGACCGCGGCGTAGAGCAGACAGGCGATCCAGGGTCGGAGAAAGGCCAGTCCGATCGCCGCGGCATAAATCCCGGGCGAGAGTTTTCCTTTCCAATCACCGCCGACCGCGCGAGCCAGGGTGCCGCCGGGCCCTTCGGCCCTGATCAGCGAACGTTGCAGCAGCCAATAGGCGCAGGCCGCGCAGAGCAGGATGACGCCGTAGAGCGCGACCGGCCAGGTGGCAAAATGGTTCTCGCCCATCCAGCCGGTGACGAAGGGAATGAGGGATAGCCAGAAGAGCAGATGGAGGTTGGCCCAGAGATTGCGACCTGTCACCCGGTGCACCGCCTGGAGCATGTGGTGATGGTTATTCCAATAAATCCCGATGTAAATGAAGCTCAGGACATAGCTGAGAAAGACTGGCCAGAGGGAGAAGAGCGCGGCCAGATCAGGCGCATGCGGGACCTTTAACTCCAGCACCATGATGGTGATGACGATGGCCAGCACGCCGTCGCTGAAAGCTTCCAGACGGTTTGTCTTCACCGCCAGACTCTGGCCGATTCGTTCGCTCGCGGAAAGACGAAAGAACACGCCGGTCAAAGGTGAGGCGAAAGCGCCGGCCGAGTTGAACCTTGACTTGTGCGCGCCCGCCCCACTACAAACCAGGGCATGAAAGCAAGGTTAATCACACTTTTGGCAATATCATGCGCCAGCCTCACCTGGGTTGAGGCTGGTCAATTCGTCGGCCCGACCACCTACGCGGCCGGCCCGACCCCCTTCATCAGCTTCGTGCAATTGCGGGTGAGCGATCCCGCGACACTGAGAAACGTGCAATTCCGCATCGAACCGAAGCCGGGTTCGGCCAGCCGCGCGGTCAATGTCCGCTACGCGCGCCAGTATTTGCAGCGGCGCGGTTATCTCGATGCCACCAGCGGCCGGCTCACCGTGCCAGTCTTTGCTCTTTACTCCGGGCGCACCAACAATGTCACCATCACCGCTGGTTTTAGCGATGGGACTTCGCGGAAAAAGGTCGTCGCAATCGAGACCGCACCATACGACGGCGGCACTTATTCAAATCCCAACGTCGTCCAGGCTCGCCAGGCCGGCACTCAGCTGAGTTACGACTTTATCCTGCTCAAAGGCTATGCCGACCCGATCGCTCCGCTGGTCATCGATACCGACGGAGAGCTGCGTTGGATTGGAACGGCCAATGCCGTCACCCAGAATGTCGCCGTCTTCGATAACGCCTTCTATCTCGGCTACGGCACCTCCCTGCTCCGCACGGAGTTTGATGGCGTCACGACCACGGTGGCGGATTACTCCAGCATCGGCGTCACCGGTTTTCATCATAACTTCGATCCAGGCCGCGATGGTCTGATCATGGATGTCGATACGGTCGACCAAACCGAGTCGGTTAACATCGAAGTGGACAAGGACGGCAACGTCCTCAAGACCTGGAATCTGGCCGAGATCATTCGCGCAGCCATGATCGCCGGGGGCGATAACCCGAGTAGCTTTGTCAAAGACGCGCCGATCGATTGGTTTCATAACAACGCCACCGCTTATCGGCCCTCGGATGACTCACTCATCGTCTCGAGCCGTGAAAATTTCGTCATCGGGCTCGACTACGATAGCGGCGCGATCAAGTGGCTCATGGGCGATCCGACCAAGCATTGGCATCAGTTCGCTTCTCTGCGTGCCTTTGAGCTGACGCTCGGGCCCGATACCCTCCCGCCGATCGGGCAACACGCCGTCTCGGTGCCGGGTGATCAGTTACTCCTCTTCGACGACGGCGCCGCCAGTAACTATCAGATTCCGCCGGGCGAAAACCGCACCTACAGCGCGCCGCGCAAATACGCTCTCGACCTGGAGAATCGCACCGCCACGGAAGTGTGGCATTACCTGGCCGACCCGAGTATCTACAGCCCGTTCTGCAGCAGCGTTTACGAAGATGCGCCCGATAACTACGTCATCGATTACACCCTGGGTGGACCTTACATCTTCACCGGCATCGTCGGCCTCGACGCGAGCGGTAATGTCGCCTTCGACTATCGCTACGATGAGCTCGATTTCTGTGGCACGGCCTGGAACGCCAATATCATTCATTGGGAAAACCTGCAGCTGAGATAAGTCATGGACTGTTTTCCGGGACCAAGGGAGAGTCAGGTGGAATAAAGCGGCTGCCGTCGTCTCTCAGGTGATTACCATGAAATCGATCGGCGTTTTCATCATCCTCATGCTCTCGCTCAACCGTCTGCCGGCGGGCACACCCGCGTCCGGGACCAGAACCACACGCGTGGTCTTTGCTCAATACTGCTTTTGGACGGGCGAGATGAAACTCGGACAGATCGATGGCGTGGTCCGCACCGAGGCGGGATTTTTCCAGGGACATGAAGTGACCCGGGTCGACTACGACCCGAGCCGGATTACCCTCGAGGCTTTGGCCGCTCGCGCCAGGGAGGCTGGCGTCGCGGATCGCATTCATCTCCCGGCCGGCAGGGCGCAGCCGGCCGGGCATTTCATCGCCGGAGTGCCCGTGGGAGCGATGCTAGACGACAGTTATAGCGCCGCGCCGGCCAGTGACCAAAAGAAGCAGTTGGAAGGCACGGCCTACGCACGGCTGAAGCTCACGCCGGAGCAGGCCACCAAAGTGAACGCCTACGCCCGGTCCAATCCCGGCAGAGCCGCGCAATATCTCGGTCCCGCGCAACGCCAGGCGATCGCTGCAAAATAGTCTCCCGGGGAACGACGCGGCAACGGCCTAGTCGCCAATGATCTTGGCCAGCACGCGCTTGCGCCGGCGGCCGTCGAACTCGCCGTAGAAAATCTGTTCCCACGGGCCCAAGTCGAGCTTGCCCTTGGTGATGGCAACAACGACTTCCCGGCCCATGATCTGGCGCTTGAGATGGGCGTCGGCATTATCTTCGCCGGTGCGATTGTGCTGGTAGGCGCCGGTCGGCGCATGCGGCGCCAGCTTTTCCAGCCAAACCTCGTAGTCGTGGTGCAGTCCGCTTTCGTCGTCGTTGATAAAGACCGAAGCGGTGATGTGCATGGCATTGACCAGGCAAAGCCCTTCGGCCACGCCGCTCTGACTAACGAGTGTTTCTATCTGCGGAGTGATGTTGAGAAAACCGCGCCGGCCGGGCACTTCAAACCAGAGATGCTCAGTGAGCGATTTCAAGTCAGCTCTTCTTTTCCCATAGCTCAGCCAGATGAGCGCAGGCGTTGACGGCTGACTCCATGTCCTGCACTGCGACCCATTCGAGCGGGCCATGGGCGTTATGCTCCCCGCAGAAAAGGTTTGGAGTGGGCAAACCCAGCTCGGTCAGGCGCGATCCATCGGTTCCGCCCCGGACGAGATGATCGTAAGGATCGAGCCCAGCTGCGCTAAAGGCCTCGCGGGCCAGTTCGACCGGGCGCATGTCCTTGCGCAGCCAGTAAGCCATATTGCGATATTGTTTGCGGATCTTGCAGCGCACTCGCGCCCGTGGCTCAGCCGCTTGTAACCCACGGCAAAGACCCTGCAGGATCCTGCCCTTCTCGGTAAGTCCTTTAAGCTCGAAATCGCGCAGGATAAATTTGATTACGGCGCGTTCGACCCGGCCTTCCACACTGGTCGGATGGATGAATCCCTCGCGACCTTCCGTTGTCTCCGGCGCACAATGTTCGCGTGGGAGGGAGGCGAGCAGTTTGCCGGCGAGATGAATCGCATTGACCATCCCTTTGGCCCGCGCCTCCATCGTGTGGGTGGTGACGCCGTCAATGATCACCTCGGCCGCATCGCCGGAGAAAGTCTCCCAGCAAATCTCTCCCGGCGGGCCGCCGTCCAGAGTATAGGCGGCGTCCGCGCCTAACGTGCGTAAGTCCAGCTTGTCAACTCCGCGGCCGATCTCTTCGTCAGGCGTGAAACAGACCCGAACCAGCCCGTGCTTCCGTTTCTTATCCTGCAGCAATCGTTCGACCAAAGTCATCACCACCGCCACCCCCGACTTATCATCGGAACCGAGCAGGGTCTTGCCGCTGGCCGTGACAATGTCCTTACCTATGGCGTTGCGCAGCTCGGGAGAAGTCTCCGGATTCAGGGTGAGCCCCCGGTTATCCGGAAACTTGATGACTCGGCCGTCGTATTTGCGATGCACGATCGGTTTGACGTCTTGGCCCGAGCAGTCGGGAGCGGTATCGACATGGGCGAGAAAGGCGACGGTCGGGACCTTCGTCTTGCGCGTGGTCGCGGGGATGCTGGCCATGACATAGCCGTGCTTTGTCATCAGCACATCGGCCGCGCCCAGGTCGATGAGTTCCTGCTTCAGCATCTCGAGCAGGACCCATTGGCCCGGCGTGCTCGGGAAGGAGGTGCTATTTTCGTCAGCCTGGGTATCGAGGCGGACGTAGCGCAGGAAGCGAGAAAGAAGGTCTTCACTCATACGCAGCTGTCTAGGCCAGATCGAAACGATCGAGATTCATCACCTTATCCCAGGCCGCGACGAAATCGTGGAGGAATTTCTCCTGGCCGTCGGAGCTGCCGTAGACTTCGGACAGCGCGCGCAGGATGGCATTGGAACCGAAGATCAAATCGACGCGGCTGCCGATCCATTTCAGTTCGCCCGTCTGCCGGTCGCGTCCCTCGAAGGTGTAAGCCTCCGGGGAGGTGGGCTTCCATTCCGTACCCATGTTGAGCAGGTTGACGAAGTAGTCATTAGTCAGGGTTTCAGGTTTTTGAGTGAGCACGCCCTGCTTCGACCCGTCATAGTTGGCGCCGAGCACGCGCAGGCCGCCAACCAGCACGGTCATCTCCGGCGCGGTGAGAGTGAGTAACTGTGCCCGATCGATCAGAAGCGCTTCACTTGGGACGCTGTATTTTCCTTTCAGGTAATTGCGGAAGCCATCGGCATAGGGCTCGGGCGGCTCGAAGGATTCGATGTCGGTCTGTTCAGGTGAAGCATCGGTGCGTCCGGCCGTGAAAGGAACGGAGACTTCATGGCCGCCCTGTCGAGCCGCCTGCTCGATCGCGGCGCAACCGCCGAGGACAATGAGATCCGCGATGGAAACCTTCTTGCCGCCAGAGTTACTCTGGTCGAAATCGCTCTGAATCCCTTCCAGTAATTCGAGAACATGAGCCAGCCTGGTCGGCTGGTTGACTTCCCAATCCTTTTGCGGCGCCAGTCGCACGCGGGCGCCGTTCGCGCCGCCGCGCTTATCGCCGCCACGGAAAGTGGAGGCGGACGCCCAGGCGGTCGAGACTAACTCCGAGACGGAGAGACCAGAGGCGAGAATCTTCCCTTTGAGCGAAGCGATGTCGGCCGCATCGATAAGCGGATGGTCGACCGGCGGAACGGGATCCTGCCAGATGAACTCCTCCGCCGGAACTTCCGGCCCGAGATAGCGCGCGCGTGGCCCCATGTCGCGATGAGTGAGCTTGAACCAGGCCCGCGCGAAGGCGTCGGCGAACTCCTCCGGGTTATCCTTGAAACGTCGCGAGATTTTCTCGTAGGCCGGATCCATCCGCAGCGCCAGGTCGGTCGTGAGCATGGTCGGCCGGTGCTTCTTCGAGGGATCGAAAGCATCCGGCACTGTTTCGCCGGCATCCTTCGCCACCCATTGTTGGGCGCCGCCGGGGCTTTTGCTTAACTCCCACTCATGACCAAAGAGGTTCTCGAAAAAGTTATTGCTCCATTTCGTCGGCGTAGTCGTCCAGGTCACTTCGATGCCGCTGGTGATGGTGTCCGGGCCTTTACCGGTGCCATAGGTGTTTCTCCAGCCGAAACCCATCTCTTCCACACCGGCGGCTTCCGGCTCATCCTTTACATGCTCAGCGGAGGCCGCGCCGTGGGTCTTGCCAAAGCTATGACCGCCGGCGATGAGGGCGACGGTTTCCTCGTCGTTCATGGCCATCCGCTTAAAGGTGTCGCGAATGTCAAAGGCGGCTTTGACCGGGTCAGGGTTACCATCCGGGCCCTCCGGATTGACGTAGATAAGACCCATCTGCACCGCGGCGAGCGGGTTTTCCAGATCGCGGGAGTGAGTCACTTCGCTGTCATCATCGGAGACGAGGACGGCGTGGCCTTCTTCAACACCGGGCGAGCCCTTGGAGTAACGAATGTCACCTTCCAGCCACTTGGTTTCACGGCCCCAATAGACATCCTGATCCGGTTCCCAGGTGTCCGGGCGTCCGCCGGCATAGCCGATCGTCTTAAAGCCCATCGTCTCGAGCGCGACGTTGCCGGCCAGGATCATGAGATCGGCCCAGGAAATTTTGCGACCGTATTTCTGTTTGACCGGCCAGAGCAGGCGGCGCGCTTTATCGAGGCTGACGTTATCCGGCCAGCTATTGAGCGGGGCGAAACGCTGCTGCCCGCGCCCGCCGCCGCCGCGGCCATCCTGGATGCGATAGGTGCCGGCGCTATGCCAGGCCATGCGGATGAAGAGCGGGCCGTAGTGCCCGAAATCGGCCGGCCACCACTCCTGCGAGTCGGTCATGAGCGCGGCTAGATCTTTCTTTACCGCCGGCAGATCGAGGCTTTGGAATTCCTGCGCGTAATCGAAATCGCGGCCCATCGGATCGGACTTGGCGGAATGCTGGCTGAGCATTTCGATCTTGAGCCGTTTCGGCCACCAATCGTGATTCGTGGTTGCGGTGCCGACAGCGGCGGTGTGGTTAAAAGGGCATTTTGCTTCGGTTGAGGTGTCGTTAGTCATTGGTCGATATCAAAGTTAAAACAGCTTCAGGTTGGCGCAGGAACCGGGGAGGTCGCAAGTGGCGACCGGCAGATTCTTGTGCGGCGGGGGGCGATCAACCTATCACAGATTTGAGCGTGACCTTCCGGGCCGGGAATTGCAGGCTGATCTCATGCGAAGGCGTGGCGGTGTGATTCTGGCGGGAATGATGATGTTGGCCGGGTGGCAAAGCGCCGCGGCCGGAGTGGCCGACGATTACCTGGCAAAATACCTCGCCATGTTTCCGACCCGGGCGACGCAGGCGGGCGAGCATGCTTTCGATGGCAAACTGGAAAACTTTTCCGCCGCGCAGCTGCAGCGCTGGGTGGAGGTGAACGAGGCGGAAGGCCAGCGCCTTACCAAGCTGCTGAAGGCTCCGGATTTATCCTTCGACGACCGGCTCGACGCGGAAGCGCTACTCGCACAGGTGGAGCGCGAGTTGCACGAGCAGACGGTCCTGCGCCGGCCGCAGCGCGATCCGCTTTACTGGTCGGAGGTCATAGCCAACGCCGCCGTTTTCCTCCTGGTGCGCGAGGATCTGCCGCTGGCTGTGCGCCAGCGAAGCGTGCGGGAGCGGGCGAGGCAATTGCCTGAGTTTGCCGGCGAGGCCAGGGAGACCTTCGCCCGCGCCAAGGCGGATGAGATCGCGCCCGAGCTCTGTAAAATTGCGGAGGCGCAGCTCCGCGCCAGCGCGACTTTTTACCGGGCAGGATTCGCGCAGGCGGTGGGCGACGATGCGGCAGCCCGTGATGAAGGAGAGAAAGCGGCGCGGGCCATTTCGGGCTTGGCCGATGAGATCGGTAAGCTGTCGCAGCGCGCGACCGGCTCGCCCCGGCTGGGCAAAGACTACGCCGCGACCTTTCGCCTCGGAACGGGAATCACCGAGCCGGTGGCCGAGGTTTTGAAGCGGGCGACCCGCGACATGGCCGCGAAACGAACCGAGGCGGCGGCGTTTGGGAGGAAAGTGTGGCCTGAGTTGATGAAGGACGAAAAACCGCCCGCCGACGACGCGGCTTTGCTGCGCCGCCTTTTCGATCGGGTCGCTGACGATCACGACACCGAGGTCGCGACCTACGCAGCGCGCTGGAGGGCGAACGTGAGCGAGATCGAGAGTTTTGTCCGCCAGAAACACATCATGACGTTGCCGGACCCGCTCACCCTGGTCATCGGGCAGTCACCGTCCTACTTCGTCGGCCAAAGCGTGGGCGGCGTTTACCCGGCCGGACCCTACGCGCCAGAGGCGAAGACGATCCTGTTTCTGCCGGTGCCGCCGACCGGCGCGCCAGCCGAGCAGCGGGTCGCTTTCTTTCGCGATTTTAACAGACCTTTTAGCCGCATGATCGTGCCGCACGAGCTCATCCCGGGTCATTACGTCCAGCTCAAGTACGCCGCGCATAATCCGCATAAGGTGCGGGCGGTGTTTCCCGATCCGGTTTATGTCGAAGGGTGGGGGACCTTTTGCGAGCGACTGCTGCTCGACCAGGGCTGGGGCGGGCCTCTGCCGCGTCTGGCTCACCTCAAGAAACAGCTCGAGAACATCGCCCGCACCATCGTCGACATCCGGGTTCACACCGAAGACATGTCGCGCGCGGAGATGACGCGGTTTGTCAAAGAAGAAGCGCTCCAGGGTGACCAACTGGCCAGTAACATGTGGACCCGCACCCTGACCAGCTCGCCTCAGATCACGACCTACTATCTCGGCTACGCCAAAGTCAACCAGGTCTACGAAGCCGCTCGTGCCGCTGAGGGCGAGCACTTTGAGTTACACCGATTTATGGACGGGATGATGGAACTGGGGCCGGTGAGTTTGACTCACTACCTCGAGCGGATGAAACAGTACGGGAAATGAGCGGTCCAGAACCCCCGCTCGTAGGATGAACAGGAGTTACTTCGTGGCCGTACTCGGATGGGTGAAATTATAGACTTCGACCAGGGCGATGCCGGTGGTGTCGTTCTGGCCGCGAACGATCGCAGTATAGGCACCTGCCATCAGCGTAGCCAGAATGGCGGATTCCTTGTCATTCTTTGGTGCTATGCCAGTGGCGGTGATCTTGGCCGGTTGCGTGGAAGGCCAGTTGTCATTCATCTGCACCAGAGCCCCTTCGCTGTCATGCAACTCCAACACAGGATCCAAGAGCGCGCCTTCCACTCCCTGGCTTGAGAGGGAAGGGCCCAGCGCTCGCACCAGCACTTGGGCGGGACAAGTTCCGCCCACGATGAAGCCCCCGATCATGTTGTTATCGCCGCTCCCGACTTTGCCCCGGGTCGAGATGTTCGCGAGAAAGGAATCACCGGCCGCCAGGTCGTAGACTTCCACCAAGGCGCCACCGGTTTGGCCTTTGGCGTCCCGGACCACGGTGGTGTAGGCGCCGGGTGTGAGAGTCATGAGTATCGCCGCTTCGCGTTCACTGGCTGGCGGCACCTGGGAACTGAGGATATCGCTTCGATCAGTAACCCAATCGTCGTTGCTCCCCAGGAGTTTCCCGCTTGCGTCGTAGAGTTCGAGCAGAGGATCGACAATCGCACCGCTCAGTGGCAACGACGGACCCATCCCGCGGATCACGACTTTCTTCGGGGTATCGCCCTGAATAATGAAACCGCCGATCATGGCGTCCGTCCCCGTGCCGGAAGTGGCGCGGGTGGAGATATTGAGCAGGTTTCCCGTGGGGATCGGATCTGGTGGGGGGAAAGAGGCAAAATCCTTCGAGAACTTCCACAGTTCAGTCGTGCCATAATGATAGACCGGATAGAAGAAGTTATCGGAGTCACCGTCGAAAAGAACTTGGCCGCCCCGATACTGGTCGTAGGGGCGATGATCGACGTAGAGTTCGTCTGACTGCTTTAGTGAGTCAGGGTCGACGATGAGCACGCTATTTATGTAACTGAAGCCGCTCTGATATATTTGCCCCTCGGGGGCCACGGCGAGCAAGTATCCTCCGGTGCTACCGAAAGCGCGTGTCGGCGACATGGCAGGCAAAGGGAGAGCAGCCATCGGGGCGTCCAGAGAGGTCAACGCCTGACAAAACAGTTGCCGGCTGTCCACTGAAGCCACGGCACCTTTATAGCCAGCTTTCGTCGTTATGAGGACGGGGGTATCGGTGGAAACATCGTAGGTGGAAATGGTCCCCTCGTCAGACGTAACCACCAGGGTATTCTGGTCGGGCGTTAACTCGATCACTGAAGGCGAGGTCGAGCCAAAATTCCATTGCAGCGCTCCTGTGCTCAAATCGAACTGCGAAATGCCGTCTGCCCCCTTGCTGTAGCCTCTATGGTCATGTCCCTCTTTCACTGCGGAGTAGCCTGGGGGAATAACGAGAGAAGGAAGCTCGGTGAAAGTGTCAACCTCCAACCGGTGCAAAATCGATTCACCTGATGCGCGGAAATAGAGGAGCGTGCCATCAGCCGAGAGCGAAATCGCCAAAAAGGCGTCCTGGCTAGGATGGATCACACTCACTGTCCCGGTCTCGGTCTCAATCATTTCGATCCCTTCATCGCTCGCCGCGTAGATTCGAGGCCGCTGGGGATCGGCGAGGAAACCGGTGACATCGAGGTGGCGAACGATGGAAATAAGACCCGGGACCTGATCGATGCCGACCATGGAAAAAATAAAGGAGGCGTAAGCGTCCACGATCGGACCGTGAGCTGTAATCACCGGAGCATATTTACCGGGAGTTGTGACGGTGCCGGAGATAGAGCCGGTCGCGGTATCCATGGTCATGCCCGGGGGAAGACCGACGGCGGAAAAAGAGCTCGGAGAATTATTGGCCTCTATGTAAGGGAACCCCCAAGAGTCACCTTCTCGAATGGAAGTCTCGCCCGGAAGAAAGGTAATGATCACGCCGTAGAGGTTTCGAATCCGGCCAACGTCGTCCAGCGAGAGGTGGTCCACATCGCTGATGTAGGGTTCCATGAGCGACCTGGGAGGCGTAGAAATATAGGTGTGATCCAATCCCAGAACGTGGCCAAACTCATGCAGCAGCACACGATGCAGGTCGAACACATCGCCCCCAGCGCCTGACTGCTGCGGGCCGCGATAGGAGTCGTAACGTAGTGCACTATTCACGATCACATCCGCTTCCGCCGCTACTGCCGGATCCTTGGTCGACTCGATCACGGTGGCCGCGATGGTCGATTCATCGAAGCTATCCTCAAAGATAGTGTTGGAGAAATAGACGGAATTTATTCCGTCGTCATCCCATGGGCAACGCTGGGAGAGGAGACGGAGGAGAAGGTGATGAAGTCGAGGTAACCATCCCAAACGGTCACGGCATCGGCGCCCATAGCGTTCCAGTTCGCGGATCCATCCTGCAAGCGGATGCTGGCCGGGCCGAGGCCGAGGTGCAGAACCACACTGCTGCCGGGCGGCCAGACATTGTCATTCACGAAGCCTTGCGCCCGGCTGTCCGGGGAAACGAGCAGAACGAGCAGAGCGCAGGCGGGAAGTGTCCTGGAGATATTCAAGTGGCGCCGATCCTAGCCTGCGCCGCGCAAAAGGCCAAGGGTTTAAGTTAGCACGCAGGAAAAAGTAACCCGCGCCGCCCTAATAGTGCGCCCCAATGTATTCCCACATTTGATGATGCCAGTAGGGCCATTCGTGACCGCCCTGGTCGCCCCAGTCGTCCAGATGATGCGCAATGCCGCGGCTGTGCAACACTTCCGACATGCGATAGGTCGGTCCCGGCACCTCCCAGGCACCGCAGCCGGTGGCGAGATGAATGTCGCAGCTGGCGTACTGGTGCAAATACCAAGGGTCATTCTGGTTCGCCATGTAATCGACCGGGTTGTTGAAGTAGAAATTGTCGTCATACATCCCGTGCATGGAATCGCGCATATCATAGACGCCGGAGAGGCCGTAGCAGCGCTTCACGCGCGCCGGATGTTTGAAGAGCATGTTGGCGGCGTGGAAAGCACCGAGCGAGGCGCCGTAGGTGGTGATGGGGATGCCGCCGGTCTGGCACATGGCGTCGATGAAGGGGAAGACTTCGCTGGCGACATAATCGGCGTATTGCGCCTGCATCCAGCTGCGATGGAAAGGGTGCGAGCTCTTGTCCTGGAATGATTCGTTATTTACCCCGTTGATCGAGAAGATGCGGATCCGGCCTTCTTCCAGATAAGGGCTCAAGGTGCGGATCATTCCCTGGCCTTCCTGTTCCCACTCGTCGCCACCGCTGGTCGGGAAGGCGAGGATGGGCATGCCGTAGTGGCCATAAACCGCGACGCCCATGTCGCGATTGAGTCGAGGAGAGTACCAGCGTTGATAGTCGCGATGCATAATTGCGCGAGGATAGCGTTTTGGCGATTGGGCTCAAGCACCCGTTTCGTAATCGCCGCCCGCGTCTGGTTGGCGGGAGTCGCGGCCCGTTCGGCTCGGTCCGCTCCGATTCGAACGGCGATGCGCTCGTTAGGCTGAAGGATTTTTGAGCGTGAACGGAAAAGAGCTGCGCCGGGTTGGCAGGGATGTCACGATGCCGCCACCACGCGGAGGCGAAAGCGATGATGAGTAAGGAAGCGAAACGTTTCTGGGCTTTGCTGCAAACGTTTCCGAAGCAGATCGAGATGCCTCTGGCTCAGGGCCGCGAGGCCGATTTGCATGCCGAAGAGCTTACCAGCGCACCGAGTGGGATCGTTTACCCGCCCGCGCCGGCGGTGGGTGGATTCTGGGCGGAAGTCGACGGAGCGGCGACGGCCCGCTGTATCCTCTATTTCTACGGTGGCGGCTACCAGATGGGCGACCCGGCGACGCGGAAGAAGACTGCTGGTCATCTGGCGCGGGCGGCTGGTGCGCGGGTGTTGGTGGCGAATTACCGGTTGGCGCCGGAGCATCCTTTCCCGGCGGCGGTGGAGGATGCGGTCAGCGCCTACCGCTGGCTGCTCGAGGAAGGCGGCGAGCCGGCGCGGATTTTCCTGGCGGGCGATTCGGCCGGCGGTGGGCTGGCCGTGGCCACGGCGATCGCAGCGCGCGATCGCGGCTTGCCGGTCTGCGGCGGAATCGTCGCCATCTCGCCCTGGGCCGATCTTACCTGCAGCGGGGAGAGCATGACCAGCCGCGCCGCCGTCGATATCATCTGCACCCGGTCCGGCTTGCTCGAGATGGCACACATTTACCTGCAAGGCGCCGATCCCGCGCAGCCCCTTGCTTCGCCGGCCCTGGCCGATCTGCGCAGCCTGCCGCCATTGCTCTGCCTGGTCGGCGGCGACGACATCCTGCTCGATGACTCCGTGCGCCTGGTGCGCCACGCAGCCACGGGCGGGAGCGACGCCACTCTCGCGATCACCGCGGGAATGCAGCACGTGTTCCCGATCTGGGCCGGAGCTTTCCCAGAGGCCGACGCCGGGATCGAGTCCATCGGCCATTGGGTCCGCAGCCGCGCGGCAAAAGCCTAGCCTAACGAACACAGCACGTCTCGCTGGCCTGGCGACGGGATCAGGCGGGCGAGGGATCAGACTGGCTGTGGCGGAGGTGGCGCGCTTCGCTCCCCGGTTGGGCCATCGATCGCAGCCTCTCGCTTAACGAAAAAGGGAGTCTTGACACTCCAGACCCAAATTGCCCATTTTCGAGCGATGAAGATTCCCTCCGGATACAGAACCGCCCTTATCGGATTAACGATCGGTCTCTTTTTGGCCGGCAGCCTTGCGGCGAAAGAAAAACCGGAGGCGCCAAAGACGGAGAAGAAACCGCCTCATCTGCTGCTGGCAAATGTCTGGAATCCGTCGATCGATCCGACTGGTTGGTGGATGAGCGAGAAATATGACGGACTGCGCGGGTATTGGGATGGTCGCCAACTCTGGACCCGGCAGGGCAATCTTATTCATGCTCCCGAATATTTCCTGGCCGAGTTGCCCCGCGATGTCGCCTTGGATGGAGAGTTATGGATCGGCCACGGTCAGTTCGAAGAGACGGTCAGCATCGCGCGGCGTTCGACCCCGGATGGACGCTGGAAAAGCGTGCGCTTCATGGTCTTCGACGCGCCGCAGGCCAAAGGCAGCTTTGAAGAGCGCATGCAATTCCTGCGGGCGACCCTGCCGCCAACAAATCGCTTTGCCCAGGTGGTGGTGCAGAAGCGGTGCGAAGGCATTGCGCAGCTCCTGGCCGAGCGTGATCGGGTGGTGGCGCTGGGCGGCGAGGGATTGATGCTCCGGCAGCCGGACTCGGCCTACGAAGGCAGACGCTCGCCGACCCTGCTCAAAGTAAAACCCTACGATGACGCCGAAGCCACGGTCGTCGCCCACGAGCCGGGGCAGGGAAAATATGCCGGCAAACTCGGGGCGCTGCGGGTCCGAACGGACGACGGGCGAGAGTTCTCGATCGGCAGCGGGCTAAGCGACAAAGAACGCGAATCGCCTCCGCCGGTCGGCACTGTCGTCACCTATCGATTCCGCGGCCTAACGGCGAAAGGAATGCCGCGGTTTCCCTCTTTCTTGCGCATCCGCCGCGATTAAAATCCCTGTCGAGCCGGCGATTGCGCCGTGTTCAAGGTCGAGACTTCTCCGCCGACCTGCGGTCGGATTGCGGCTGCGTCCTTCTGACTGCGCTTCTGGCGGTTTGGTCGTGACTTTGAAGTCGGTTGTTCTCACTCCCGATCTGGGGTCTCGCGCTGCCGCAGCTTTTCGCTTCAGCAAGGCGAGCCAGACCGCAATGACAGCACTCCTCTTTCCTGCTCTATCACCTGTCCGTCCGGAGGTCCTTCCGGCAGCGTCCGCCAGCACAGGAGCTGGCGGCAATGGAGTGAGAGCCGGTCTTAGGCGGCGTTCTTCCCGTTCTTGATCGTCGCCATGTCGATGACGAAGCGGTATTTGACGTCGCCGCTTTCCACCCTTTTCCAGGCTTGGTTGATCTCCTGCATCGAAGTCATCTCTATCTCGGGCATGACCTTGTGCTCGGCGCAGAAATCGAGCATTTCCTGGGTCTCCTTGATCCCGCCGATACCGGAGCCGGCGATGGAACGGCGTTGCATGAGAAGATTAAAGACCTGCGGGGAGGGATGCGGCGTGGCCGGCGCGCCTAACAATACCATGGTGCCGTCGCGCTTGAGCAGGTTGATGTAAGGGTCGAGATCGTGCGAGGCGGAGACGGTGTTTATGACGAGGTCGAGCTGACCGGTGTAACGCTCCATCTCTTGCTTGTTTTTAGAAATGACGACGTCATCGGCGCCAAGTTTCTTGCCGTCGGCGATCTTATCCGGCGAGGTGGTAAAGAGGATGACTTTGGCACCAAGGGCGTGAGCGAGCTTTACCCCCATGTGACCGAGCCCGCCCAGGCCGACGATGCCAACGGTTTTACCCGGGCCGGCCTGCCAGTGGCGGAGCGGTGAGTAGAGAGTAATCCCGGCGCAGAGGAGGGGAGCGGCCTTGGCCGGATCCATCGCCGGCGGGATACGAAGGACGTAATGCTCGTCCACCACGATGACGGTGGAGTAACCGCCCTGAGTCGGCTGGCCGCTCTGTCTCTCGACTCCCATGTAAGTGCCCTGCATCCCTTCGGTGCAGTAGTTTTCCAGGTCTTCTTTGCAGTTATGGCAATGTCGGCAGCTATCGACGATGCAGCCGACCCCGACGAGGTCGCCCGTCTTATGTTTAGTCACGTTTTTTCCCACCTTAACCACTTTGCCGACGATCTCGTGTCCCACGACCTGTGGATAAGTCACCGGCATCCACTCACTGCGCGCATAGTGGAGGTCGGAATGGCAGACGCCGCAGAAGAGGATATCGATCTGGACATCGTCGTCGCCGACGTCGCGGCGCTGGAAATCCCAGGGCTTCAGGTCTGATTTCGGGTCGTAGGCAGCGTAGGAATGGGCGTCGATCATAAGATTGTATGGGCTTGGACCAGTCTATGCGAGGGAGGATCTTTCGCGACCGGCAAATGTCGGGTCGACCGTTTAGCCGTGCACTGCCACCAGTGATTGGCTGCAGATTCAGTCCGGTGGGTGCGCGGGTTCGGACTCTGGATCGTGCGAGCTCTCGTCGGAGGAAGGATCGAGCGCAGGAGGAAGGCCGACGAGAAATTTGTGCCGCCATTTGGCCAGAACGGCTGAGCCGCCGTCCGCCTCCTCCGGGTAGGAGCGGCCGACGGGGCCTGGCGATTTCATGGAAAGCGGAGCGGGTGTTTGCGGAACCGATTTCACACTCTGGTATTGAGCAGGTTCCGAGCCGTTCCGGGAGAGGAGGCTGCAGCCGCGAGCGCACGTCCGAATATCGCCGCCAACAACTCTTTGCACTCAAGGCCCCGGGCCAGCCCGATGCATGAGCGAGAAGTGAAAGTCAAACCAGCCAAGACCACTCCCCTGCCTAACGAAAATCGAGGTTTCCCAGGATTCGTGCGAGTGCGGGGCGCGCGCGAGCACAATCTCAAAAACATCGATCTCCTGATTCCGCGCGACGCCCTCGTCGTCTTCACCGGTGTCTCCGGCTCGGGCAAATCGTCTCTCGCTTTTGGCACCCTCTACGCCGAGGCGCAGCGGCGTTATCTGGAATCGGTCTCGCCATACGCGCGCCGGCTTTTTCATCAAATGGCCGTGCCGGAAGTGGATGAAATAGAAGGACTGCCGCCGGCAGTTGCTTTGCAGCAGCAGCGCGGCGCGCCCACCACCCGCTCCTCGGTCGGGAGCGTGACCACGCTGTCGAATCTGCTGCGGATGCTTTACTCGCGCGCGGGCGATTACCCGGCGGGGCAGGAAATTCTCTACGCGGAATCGTTTTCGCCTAATACTCCGGAAGGCGCCTGCCCCGAGTGTCACGGACTCGGGCGGGTCTATGCCGTGACCGAGGCCTCGATGGTGCCGGATCCTTCCCTAACGATCCGCGAACGCGCCATCGCGGCCTGGCCGACCGCCTGGCAAGGGCAGAATCAACGCGAGATTCTCATGACCCTGGGTTACGACGTAGATCGGCCCTGGCGCGAGCTGCCGCAGAAGGAGCGCAATTGGATTCTCTTCACCGAGGAGCAGCCGGTGGTGCCGGTCTATTCCGGCTTCGAGGCCGAGGAAGTGCGGCGCGCGTTCAAGCGCCAGGAGGAACCGAGTTACATGGGTACCTTCACCAGCGCACGCCGGCATGTGCTGCACACCTTTGCCAACACCCAGAGCGCGCTAATGAAGAAGCGGGTCGCGCAATTTATGCTCAGCAGTGAGTGCCCGCTCTGCCACGGCAAACGGCTGCGGCGCGAATCGCTCTCGGTCACGTTCGCCGGACTCGATATCGCCGAGATCTCGCGCCTGCCATTAAAAGAACTAACCCGGATTATGCGCCCCTATGCCGATGGCAAATCCGGTGAGCTGAGAACGATGGCGCAGGAACACCCGGAAAAGGCCAAGGTCTCGCAGCGGATCGCAGAAGACCTGCTCGGGCGCAACCTGGTCTTATTAGATCTGGGTCTGGGCTATCTCACGCTCGAGCGCAGCACCCCAACTCTTTCGCCCGGTGAGTTACAACGGTTGCGCCTCGCCACCCAGGTGCGATCGAATCTTTTCGGAGTGGTCTATGTCCTTGATGAACCCTCCGCCGGCCTGCACCCGGCCGATACCGAAGCGCTCCTCCGGGCCCTCGACCGGTTAAAGGCCTCCGGTAACTCTCTCTTCGTCGTCGAGCATGAAATCGATGTCATGCTGCACTCGGACTGGATCGTGGATGTAGGGCCGGCCGCTGGGGAACATGGCGGAGAGATACTTTATAGCGGCCCACCAGAAGGACTGAAGGAGGTCCAATCATCAAAAACGAGAGAGTATCTCTTCAGCGAGCAATCACTCCTCGCCCGAACGCCTCGCCTCGCCCGGAGCTGGCTGAAAGTCACGGGAGTGACCCGGAATAACCTCAATCAGGTTGAGGCCGAATTCCCGCTCGGCCTGTTTACCACGGTCACCGGCGTTTCCGGCTCCGGTAAGTCAAGTCTGGTGAGTCAGGCGCTGGTGGAGTTAGTCGCGCAAGAGCTCGGGCATGAAGTCGCGCTGCATGACGAGGAAGGCGAGAAACTGGAGCAAACTGCGGTGGTTACTCTGGGCGGCCGGATCAGCGCCGGCATGCAAGAGGTGAAGCGCCTGGTCGTGGTCGATCAAAAGCCGATCGGTCGCACCCCACGCTCCAACCTGGCCACTTATACCGGGCTCTTCGACTACGTGCGCAAGATCTTTGCCGCCACCAAGGCCGCTCGCGCCCGGCGCTACGATGCCGGGCGCTTCTCCTTTAACGTGGCCAAAGGACGCTGCGAAACTTGCGCAGGGGAAGGCTTTGTCATGGTCGAGCTGCTCTTTCGCGCCAGTGTTTACACCCCTTGCCCAACCTGTCATGGCGCGAGATACAATGCACAGACGCTGGAGATAAGGTACTGTGACAAAAACATTGCCGACGTTCTCGATCTCACGGTCGATGCCGCCTGGGAGTTCTTCGCCGACCAGCCCCACGTCCGGCGCTCCCTCGAAGTCTTGCGGTAGATCGGCCTCGGCTATCTACGACTTGGGTAACCCGCGACCGAACTCTCCGGCGACGAAGGCGACCGATCATGGCCTGCGGTCCGCCAGCAAAACTCGCGGCGGCCAAAGATAGTCAGACGCCACCCTACCGGGTGCGTTTGGCAGATAAAGGTGCACGAACGCCAGGCTCCTGGTGTCGGTCGGACACTTTTAGAAAGAGCTGAGCTGCTCCGACCCAGCGCGACTGCCGCGACTGGAGTCGCAGGTGAGGGATCGGAAGTTCGTGGCCGACCCCCCTCCCAGCTCGATACCCCGGGACTTGCCCGGTGAGCTATACCTTTTTCACCAGAGCGATGATAAAGACGATCACCGCGAGAACTACCAGGACGTGGATAGCAGCGCCGAGAATATGAAAGCCCAACCAGCCAATGAGCCAGAGGACAAGAAGAATGACAGCAATGGTATACAGCATATTATCCATTCGCACTTGCCGCGCCATTCAGACCCCTTTTTCTCACCCGCTCGGTTTTCGAGTCAGAATCGTTGACCGCTAGACCAGGCATGGCGACGACCCTCGGCGTCCCGGCGCCATGGCGGCGATGGAGGCTACGTCGGGCCGGGATCGCGGCCGAGCTCGAAGAGCAATTCAGGACCCGATAGGCGCGGCGATAGATTTTGTCGAAGTCATTCGCCAGCGCGCTGACATCGAAGACGAGCTGTTCGCGTGCGCGCAGGTTGAGAAAGGCGATCGCCCGCCGATAGGACAATCCGTAGGATTCATAGCTGTAAACCAATTGCAGGCTTTCCCAGTCATTGATCACGATGCCATTGGGAATGGTCTCCAGAAGCAGAATATTCGTGGCCCCGGCCGGCAGGGCGGTGCGAGCCATGACCTGATAAAGCTCCGTCCCTTTGCCATCGAAGGGCGTAGCGGCGGGCGCCGAGTGTCGGCCGATAAAATTGATTCTCACGGCCGTTTCTGTCTTATTCTCCTCTTGGCGGGACGGCCGAGGCACAGCTTTGCCCATGGCCTGACGCTGTTACTGGCACTGTCACGATCACAGGCAGGATCTCTCCGGGGTTGGAATGGGGAATATCTATGTCTGGTGAGGTTGGGCTCTTTCTCTAATCTAACCTTGGCTAAATGGCTCTCGATGTATGCACATGGCTTTGCGGAACGCGCGGACTAACGAACCAACGCTGTGACTCTGCAGGCAGACGCGGTTTCCTGAGCCTTCCGGAGTCTTGATTTTCGCGAGGTCGTGCCATTGCTCTCCTGCCATTTAAGCGGTTAAGAACGAGGTGCGGGTCCTTATACAGCCTGCTGATTCGTCAGGGTTACCATTGTGGTTTGCCCAGGCCGAAGGGGTGCTTTATTGGGATCCATATGGAAATAAGGCGAGCTGGTGCGCAGGCCTCGGTCAACGGACCGGGCGATTGGTTTACCGGAACGGTGCGGCTGGACCCACTGTTCGAGGCGCCGGAGCCGGCGCGAGTGCGGGTGGCGAGTGTCACTTTTGAGCCGGGAGCTCGCACCGCCTGGCACACGCATCCACTGGGCCAGACGCTGGTTATCACCGCGGGCTGCGGCCGGGTGCAGCGCGAAGGTGGCCCGCTAGAGGAGATTCGTCCGGGCGACGTGGTCTGGTTCTCGCCTAACGAAAAACATTGGCACGGCGCCGGCCCGATGAACGCGATGTCGCATCTCGCCATCCAGGAAGCGTGCGACGGCGAGGCGGTCGAGTGGCTGGAAAAGGTGAGCGACGAGCAATACGAGAGTCGTCCCGGCGGCGAGCGGTTGCCTTAGGATTCAACACTTTTCCGGCTTCACCGCTCCGGCGCCCGGACAAAGTTTTCGCAAACAGCCGCATGTTGTTGACAGCGAGCGCTCTTTCATGAGAAACAGCGGCCATGAAACTCGCACCTCGGACTCTGGCTCTCAGTACGCTCGCCGTCATTCTCATCATCATCCTGGTCCTCGCCCTTGTCGGCGGCGGATTTGCCGGCGGCGGCTATTACTATGGTCCGGGCGGGTTGATCCTGGTCATTCTGATCATCCTGCTCGTGCTGGGCAGACTGTAGCGGCCTCATCCCGCACGCGTCGGTGGCAGGCAGGCCGGACTGGTTAGTGATCGGCTTCGGGTCGGCGCGTGGCTGATTTATATCAGGCGGGAAAATATGGACTCTGCAGCGGAAATGAGGCTCCGAGGCTTGGCCGCGCTACTGGCCCTGGTCATCCTGGCCGGCTGCGATCGCAAACAAAGCGAAGCGATCGTGGCCGGGAAGGAGCACATCGCGGTGCAGGAAGCGCCGGCTGCTAGTCCGGCTTTAGCGAGCGAAAGCCCCGCGCCCTCGCCCGTGGAGGCGAGCGAGTTGGCACCCGATGAAGTGGCGGTGGATAGCGTGGTGATGAAAAAGGCGCTACGCGGAACGAGTCGCGATCCCCGGGCGCTTTCGGAGGAACAGTGGCTGGTCAGTGTGCGCACAACCGACAACGGAAGAACCATTCGTCTGCACACGGATAAAGGACACTACCAGAAACTCCGGCGCGGCGATCGAGTCAGGGTTTCCTATCGCATGGGAAAATACACTGGAACGATCTGGTCGGCTGACTTCGAGTAGGCCGATTACTTTGTGGGCCGCTCGCGGAAAGGTCTTGCCCTTCGGCCCCGGTCCTGATTCGATCCGGCATGGGATTCAAACCGCTTCGTTTTTTCGTCCTGATGGCCCTTCTGACCTTTGTTGGTTTTGGGATCGTGGCTTTCTTCACGCAGCGGGCCGCCCACGGGCATTCGGCTGATGAGCGCAGCGCTTATTCCCTCGGTGAAAGAGCCGGGGGCGAGGCTCCAGCCACTGCCAGATTGCCTTACCCATCCGACATGAACGGCATGGCGCAAAAGGCATATGACGAGCTAAATTTGAAAGCCGAGCCGATGGCGTGGAAGACGGCCTACGGCCACGGCTATGAAGAAGGTTTTAAGAAAACCCATCCCGGGTCTTAATCTCGTTAGGAAACTCTCTCCTATTCGAGACCGTTTTGCTTTCTCATCGCCGGTAATTTGCCCTTTATGGCTGTGAGCTGGTCCCGCATCGCGACCAGGCCAGCCCGGATTTGTTGATATTGATCCGGTGACTGGCTCTTGGGCGTGAAGCCATTCTCATGCGCCCGGTCCCACTCCAGAGCGTGGTTGATTTCGCCGATCCAAAGATCCGGCTTGCCCCCGGCATATTCATTAATCGGTCGCCCTACGACCTCAGAAAGCGAGGCGAAGACGGCGGGATCACCGTCCCGGGGAAGATGAGGATGGGCCGCCAGATAGTAGCGATAGCGCAGTTGCCCGACATAAAACCAAAAGACAGCTTCTTGTTTCGTCGCCGGATCGACAAAGAGTGTTTGCGCCAGTTTGTAATACTCGGCCGGGTGTTTCTTCTCGATGCCCTGCTTAAGCTGGTCCGCGCTTTCTCTGCCCTTGGTCTGCCCTTGCAGCGGCAGGACCAGGAGAAACGCGCTGAGAAAGAGCCACCTCAGGATGATGTGCCGGAGGAGTGTGTCACGAGCTGGCTTCATAGCTCACCCTGCCTTGCCGCGCTCGAGGATGTAAAGGTTAATCGCGCTCGAGCGCGGCGGCAGAGATGTCGCGGGGGTGAGAGGCAGTTAGCGCAGACCGCCGCCGGCCAGGATTTGCTCGCCCGTGACCCAGGCCGCCGCGTCGGAAGCGAGAAAGACAGCGACGCTGGCGATGTCGCCCGGCTGACCGATCCGGCCGAGGGGCGTTTGCCCGACGATGTTGGTCTGGAAATCCGAGCCGATGAAGCCGGCGCTGTGAGATCCCTCCGTTTCGACCATGCCAGGGTTGATCGAGTTGACTCGAATCTTTTTCGGGCCGAGTTCGCGGGCGAGAACGCCAGTGATGGCGTCGACCGCGCTCTTAGTGCCGGTGTAGATCGCGCTCCCCGGTGGCGTGATCCGGCTGACAATGGAGCCGATGTTGATCACACTGCCGCCTTCGCTCAGGTGCTTCGCCGCCGCCTGGGTAGTGAGGAGGAGACCGAGCACGTTGATATTGAAGATCCGATGGAACTCCTCCTCGGTGATCTCTTCCAGCGGAGCCATGGCATAGACGCCGGAGTTATTGACCAGGACGTCGAGGCGGCCGTAATGCTTGATCGCAGCCGCGACCAGCCCCTGGGCGTCGGCGGCTTTGGATACATCGCCTTGGACTGCCACGGCCTTGCTGCCGGCTTGCTGGATGGCATCGACGGTGGCGCCGGCCCCTTCCTTGCTGGAGGAATAATTGACCACTACGGAAGCGCCCTCGGCCCCGAGAGCCCGGGCGATGGCGGAGCCGATGCCTTTGGAAGCGCCGGTGACGAGAGCGACTTTATCTTGGAGTTGTTTCATAATTTTGATTGTTTACTACTGCTGTAGTGCCGACTCTAAGAACTATTGAACGAAGCGTCAAGTCCGGGTATCTTACCAAAGAATTGATGAGGCCGCTTTTACATCCAGCACTCGGTGACGTGACCGTGGAGGGCATTTTGCACGCCCTGTCCGATCCGGTGCGGGTGGCCATCTTTGCCCGGATCGCCGGCTCGGATTGCGCCCAAAACTGCTCTGCTTTTCTCGAGGTGAGGGAGAAGTCGATTCCCAAGTCAACCCTCTCGCAGCATTTCAAGGCGCTCCGGGAGGCCGGTCTCATCCGTAGCGAACGCCAGGGGGTGGAGATGCAAAACACGTCGCGCTGTCAGGAAATCGAGCGGCGTTTCCCCGGGCTCATCCCGGCCATCGTGGCCGCTCACAAAATCCAATCCGGCGGTAAAGACAAGACGATGGTCAGGCGCAAACCGGCTACTGGTGGGAAAAGATGATCGTGCCCGGGAGTCGGCCGAGGTAAAAATGGCAAACCGAACACGAAAATCCGATCCAGCCGCCACCCCGGCGTCGTTCTCCGTCCCGCTTTTTTTGCTCCTCGCTTTCGCGCTCGGCGTGGGAACGACCTGGCTGATCATGCGCACGGGCGATCGTGCGCCGACGCCGCCCCAGATCGAAAGTTTTCTCCCGTCGCCCGCGACAGGCGCCGCTTCCGCACCGCCCCCAGCTCCAGCGCTGGGGCCGCCTAACGTTTCTAAAATGTCTCCAGTCGATGCCGCGCGCACGCTGGGGAACTGGAACTACGACCAGCAGAATTGGACGCACGCCATCGAACATTACGAAGAAGCGATCACCCTCGGGGCCGACAATCCGGATGTGCGGACTGACCTGGGCAATTGCTACCGGTTCCTCGGTCAGCCGGAAAAAGCGCTGGCTCAGTATGAAATCGCGCAAAAACAGAATCCGCTGCATGAGAACAGCCTTTTCAATCAAATCAGCCTGCTCGGCGACATGCTGCACGACAAAGGGCGGGCGGATGCGGCCGCGCGTGAGTTTCTGGAGCGATTCCCGCAGAGCCCGCAGGCCGCTACGGTCCGGCAACGCCTGGAAGCGGCCCCGCCACCACCGGCGAAGTAATGCCTAACGAGCAAGGATTTCCGACCGATTCGTTAGCCCCGGGCCAGGGCCAGTGCCATCCAGGAGGACATCAGCAAAGGGAAGGCGAGCGCCCAGCCGGCGTGATAACGTTCGTTGCGCGTGATCGCCGCGAGCATGGAGCCGCCGAACCACAGCGCCGTGAATGGCAGATAGAGTGGTCCGAGATCGAGAAAGTGCTGCCAGCCTTTCAGAAGTGAATCAACGATGTCGATCGGCGCCATGACGCCGAAGACGAGAAAGAAGCCGCGTCGGTTTTTATAGTAATAGTCATGCCAGTCGGGCGAGCCAGTCTTCTCCAGCTCACCGGGAAAGAGAATCGAGGCTGCGAGGTAGAAAAGAACCGCCGGAAAGGTCACCCAAAGGAAGAAGAAAAAGGTCCAGTTGGTCAGCATGCGCCAGCGATAAAGCACCCACCAGAATAGGGTCAACTGGAAGAAGAGAGTGACGATCCAAAGTGTATGCACCCAATAAACCTTGCCCCGATTCTCCGATTGAATCATCTCGCTCAGACCAGTCATGAGGTGGGTGGCGGCCAGACCGATCACGATCGAGACCAAAACGGCGACATAGTTAAAGGTGTCGTTCACGCCGGATATCCTACGTGCGCTGTCAATCCCTGGCTCGGCCGGCGGGAAGTGAGAGGGTAGAGCCACTTTTCAGGGCCAGCCTGGGCTTGTCGCGAGAGCCGGCTCCGCGTAGAGCTTCGGGCATGCATGGGAGAGTTAAACCGAGGGAGCGCCTCCTCGGCGCCGGGGTAGCTAACATGTTGATCGCCACGCTGGCCTTTGCCACCATGAACGTCTTTGTCAAACAACTCGATCGCATCCCGGCGATGGAGATCGTCTTTTTCCGCTGCCTCGTCTCCGGCATGATCTGCGGGGTGGAAGTGGCGCGGCGCCGGCTCGATTGGAAAGGGAGCAACCGCAGCCTCCTCATCGCGCGCGGCAGTTTCGGCACCCTGGCGCTGCTTTGTTTCTTCGTCACTCTCCAGCACATGCACCTGGCCACGGCGGTGACCATTCAATATCTCTCGCCCATCTTTACCGCGCTGATCGGAGTCTTCGTCCTGCACGAGGCAGTCCCGGGACGGCAATGGTTCTTCTACGCGCTCGCTTTCGCCGGGGTCTTTGTCCTCAAAGGCTTCGACGCACGAGTTTCATTTTTCTATCTCCTCATCGGCATCGTCTCTGCGATCAGCTCCGGCGTGGCCTATAATCTCGTGCGGCGGTTGCGCGAGCGGGAGGAGCCGATCGTGGTCGTGCTTCATTTTCAGCTCGTCGGCATCGCCGCCGGGCTGGTCTATCTCTGCTTCGATTGGGTCAGTCCGCGGCCCTGGGAAGGATTCTGTCTCCTGATGTGTGGCGTGCTCACTCAGGTGGGGCAGGTTTGCCTGACCAAGGCGCTGCAATCGGAACGGATCGCGCGCGTCGCGGTGCTTAACTATATTGGCCTGGTTTACGCGCTCATCTTTGGTGTCACCATTTTCGGCGAACGTTACACCGTCCAGACTGTGTTCGGTATCGCATTGGTCGTGGCCGGCGTGCTCCTGGCGGTCCTTTTCGGAAAGCCTAAGCCGCCGGAAGTGATCGAGGAAACCGAAACTGCGGTGGTTTAGTGCGGGCCGTCAGGTCAAACCTGAAGCAGTTGCTCCGCATTCGTCCTTGGTGTGACCGCGACCAAGCTGGCTGTTCCGGACCTTCCAGCCGGGCGGCGTTGCCGACGCCGTCGACGGTTCCGTAGGAGGCGACCTTGCCCACCCAGACGGTTTGGTGGCCATCCGGCGTGATCCTGTAGATCACGTATCTGAGTTTGTCCGCGACATAGAGATTTCCAACGCTGTCCACGGCGACGCCGGTAGGATCGACATAGGTGGTGGCGAGAGAAGTGATGGCGTAATTTTCGTAGATCGATTGCGCCTGGATCGAGCCGAGACCGTTAAGGATCAGGACGAAGAAGGAAACCGCGGCGAGTCTTTCATAGTATCTGTTTTACCGACTCCTGATTGCACAGATCGGATTGTCTGCGTCAAGCAGCAAAATCAGGCTTACTCTTTAAAGATCTTCCGCTAAGGACGGATGCAGCCTTGCGAGCGGCAAGAGATGGGTCTTCCTGCTCATCGCACAACTGCGACTCCGGCAAGGGTGAAGGCGATCGGGCGTGAAGGGAGAGTTAGTTAGTTTTTCCCCGAAGAGTCAGGCTGCAAAACGGTCGAACTCGGGAGACGAACTACATTTTCATCTTCGGGCCTCTCTCATAGGAGGCCTGGAACTTGGCGTATTGCTCGGGAGTTAGGGTTTTCTTTGCTTCTTGCAGGAATTTAGCCTCACTCGCTTCGGTGCAACCGACCTTGTGATGCTCGGCCACCACCGCGCTCATCTTCTTCCGCTGCTCATCGCTCAGGTCGAGGCCGCGGAATGGAACGGTGCAGGCCATCCTGAAACCTTCGCCTTCGTTTTGAGCCTTTGCGCTGTGCTCGTTTGGGCTACCGGCAAGCAGCGGGGTCGCTGCAAAACATCCTGCTGCGAATAAGAGCATAAGTTTATTCATCAGAGACACTGAGGCCCTTCGCCGTGCAAATCAAATGCCAGACTTAGCTCTCGTCAGTTTCGGGGGCTCTGTGTGCGAGGGAAGAAGCGGTGATCTACTGCGCGCGATGAGAGCGCATCATGTGCAGCGCTTATTGGAGCTTCTTAGCTGGTGAAGGGATGCTTCGCAGTGCCGGAGCTGGCGGCCGCCATGCAATATTCGGTGCAGGGAATTAACTGCGAGTACATCGCCTGCAAGGACTTACTCATGGACATGGACGGAGGAACTGAGCCACCTGGAAGTGATCGGCTCCCTCGCCCGCATGCACCTGAAGCCGATCAAGAAAAGTGCCGAGGCGACCGAGAGCGATCCCCTGATCGCGATCGCGGGCGGCGGCGGAGTGGATCTGCGCAATTCAATGGGCAATCCCTGGGCAGCTGATTATCTCAAAATGACCGGCGAGCTGGATGTAGATCTGCGGGGGGACATCGCGGCCGAGGCACGGGCCAAGATTGTCTAAGAACGCCTGATCGATTTCACCGACGACCGTGGAACACAGGAGGCGCTGCAGTTCCTCATGACCCGCGAAATTACGCATCTGCGCGCCTTTTCTCAGGTGCTGGAGAGTCTCAGCAAAGGGCCATACTCGATTGGTACGATTCCCCCGACACCGGGGATCGTCGACCAGTATTACTCGACCGGTGAGGGCGACGGCGCCAAGGACACCACTGGTCCATGGAACGACAACCCCGTGGTCACGGAGTGCAATCGCCGGCTTCGCGCGGATTCCAAGTCACCGAGGCCACGCCCGAAGGCGTCCGCACGACCTTCGACGAGAAAAAAGGCAGCTAGCGGCGGCGGCCGCTGGCGCAGGCCAGGCGAAAAAATTGAAACTCCAGCGCCGCGGTCGGGAGCTCCCGGCTGCCGCTTGGTCGGCTGGCCTAACGAACGAAGGATCAGGAATGGCGCCGCCTGCGCGAGCGGCTACTCTTGGGCGATCTTCCCGCCCCAGGAGAGAATCCTGGCCTTGGTCCCGGCGGCTTCGGCTTCCTTGATGTCGCCGTTGCGGTTGTAGAAAAGCGAGAGACTGGTCCAGCCGATCTGGTCGTTAGGTTGGAGCGCCACGGTCTTGAGCCCGGCTTCGATCGCTTCCGGAAAACGGCCCAGCTTCATCAGCGCCATCCCGAGGGCGTGCCAGCCATCGAAGAATTGCGGATCGAGCTCGACGCAACGGCGATACTTTTCCACCGCGCTCTCCAGTTCGCCAACGGCGAGGTCGCCGTTGGCATCATCGAAGATTTCCTCGATCTCTTCCATGGTGGAATTCGCGGCCGGCACTTTCGTCCGGCCAGGAGCGGCTAGCTCGGGGCCGCCTCGGATTTCGTCTCCACCACGCCGGCGGCTTGCCGGCGTTCGCGCAGCCATTGATGGAAAACCAGCTGGCTCCGGTTTTCCATGGCCCGATCTTCCAGGGTGGGGAGCTCCTTGGCGTATTGAGCGGGATCGATCTTCTCGCGGCTTTCCAACACGACGACGAGGCCGCCATCGGGCGTATTGACGAAGCTGCTCACTTCGCCCGGCTGGAGGGAGCTGGCGGTGCGCTTGATGTAAGGCATGTCCGCGCTCTCTTTTTTCGGATCAGGGCTGGGCGCAGGCGTGGCGCCCGGTTTCTGATCAACCATGGCAAAGGCGGGGAGTTTCTCCGCCTGCACGCCGGCGTCGCTGGCAGCCTGCGCCAGCGGCTTGCCGCTCTTCATCTCTGTCCGCAGTTTTTCGGCGACGCTGGCCGCTTTCTGGCTCACCAGTTGTTGCACTTTCTGCTTCTTCAATTCTTCCACCAGCTTCGGCCTGGCTTCTTCCAGAGTGAGCGGATGGGGCGATACGATCTTGACCAGGTGGAGTACGTCAAAGCCATCCGGCGTCTGGATGGCGTCGCTGTTTGGAGCTTCTTTCGTTAGGCCAAAGGCGGCCGGGGCCAGCTGCGGCGCGGCTCCCAGTTGCGGATCGGGTTGGGCGAGGGTGAATTCACCCGTCTCCTTCGGGCTGAGCTTGAATTTCGCCACCGCTTTCTCGAAATCCATCCCGGGCGCCTGGAGCGCGTCGGTCAAGTTGTTCGCCTGGTCGGCCAGCTTTTGCAGGACGTCGATGCGCTCCTTGCCCTTGAGTTTCTTCTGCTCGTCGCTAAGGGCGAACTGGACGAATTTGACCTGGCGTTTCTCCTCCGATTTCAGATCCTTCTTGCGCGCTTCGTAGGCTTTCTTCACTTCCTCGTCGCTCACCTGCGCTTCATTTTCAAAGGCGCTGGTCTGAAAGCGCACCACGCTCACATCCATCTTGGCATAGGCCTGCTCGTAGCCTTCGCGCATTTCCTTTTCCGGAATGTTGATCCCGGCGCTGAGCAGTTCTTTCACCCGCTGGAGCACGATCTGATCGGAAGCGAGCTCTTCGATTTGCGCTTCGCTAAAACCGTTAGGCGCGAGGGCGCGATCGGTGATTTCGGTGTAACGATTCATATCGAAACCATTCTCCCCCTGGAAAGCGGGGAGCGCCTTGACCGCGGCGGCGACTTCCTGGCTGGTCGGCTGGATGCCGAGCTCGTCGGCTTCGTGGCGCAGGACCATCAGGTTCCAGCAGAAGTTTTCAAAAGCTTCCGACTCGTTCTGGGCGCCGGCGGTGAGCTCATTGACGAGGTCGCGCATGCCGAGCTGGCTGGCCAGGCGCAGGAGCCGGGTGTGGCGCTGGAATTCGACCTGCGAGATGTTGTGGCCGTAGAGTTTGCCCACGGCGGCGTCGCCCATGGCGGAGAAGTCGGTCTTGTTCCAGTACCAGGAAAAAGAAATACAAACGAGGACCGTGATGATGATCATCAGGGTCTTATGGTGCCGGCGCATTACGGTAATCATGATCTTAGAGCGGTTGGAGTGGCGGAATTTAGGGTCTCACCCCCGAGCGGCAACTGATTTCTGAGCCTCCGCTCCGGCAGCGGAGGGCGCGCTAAGCCGGTTTTTGTCGCCTGACGAATTTCTCCACTTCCTTGAGGTAGGTCTTGAACGGGTCGCCCATGACGAGGAAATCGTGCGTCTCGCAGGCGATGGAATCCCAGTTGATGACGTAGGGGCGCTTCTCCCGGCGGAAGGCGGCCACGGCCAGGGCGCGGCCGCTGGCCCGGGTATCGGCCGGCGGAGTCGCGGTGGCATCGGTCTGACGCACCAGGTTGTTCCACTCGCCGATGCGCTTGGCCGGCTCAAGGCCGAAGAAGAGCCCGCGCTCGGGATTTATGTTGTGGTATTCGAGATCGAGGCTTTGCAGCCAGGGATCGCTCCACTCCAGGTTTTCCTCGGCCATGAAGGACTCGAGGAGAAATTTTTTGCTGATCCAGTCGACTCCGCCGAGCAGGGCCTGGGGTTGGTGCGGCAGGGCGTCGAGGGTGTAGCTCCAACTCTCCAGCAGCCAATCGGTCTCTTCGTCCACCCCGCCGAGATATTTCGTGGCCAGGGCGTGCAGGCGCCACTGCACATCGAGTGCGCCGATGGTCTGGCCGTTTTCCAATTCGACCAGCCAGCGCTGGCTCGGATCGCGCGAGATCTCCCGCGTGGCCTGGACCGCGTCGAGCAGGGTGAGGTCGTTAGGCAAAAGCCCGGCCTCGAGCAGGCTGAGGATGCAGGCGGTGGTCCCGATCTTCAGGGCGTTGGCAAACGGGCTCATGTTGGAGTCGCCGATGAGGAGATGGAGCCGGCGAAACCTCCGGTAATCGGCCAGCGGCTCATCGCGCGCGTTGATGATGGCGCGATTGAATTGCACCCACTGGTAGATGTCGTTCACAATGTGGTCGGCCCGCTGGCTGAGCTGGAAATCGACCGGGGTTTCATCCGGCGCGACCTCGAAATCGAAGGCGAGGGGATTCGCCTGCCCGACCCGGCCAGCTCCGGTAAAGATCTGCCGGGTGGCGAGGAAGGCGAGGAGCGCGCCCAGGGCCGCGGGGGTGAATTGGGCCTCGCGTTTCATGAGGTAATTCTCGTGGCAACCAAAGGTGGCGCCGGTGTGATGATCGATGTTGTTCTTGATGAAGGAGACGGAATCGGCTCCGCCTAACGACTCCAGCGCGCGCTGCAGCAGCTGGTCGCCCGCCAGATCGTAGGCGGCGATGTCGCGCAATTGCAGACACTCGGGCGAGGCATACTCGATGTGTCCCATGTCGAGGTAAACGCGGCCGCCGTTAAGCAGGAAACCGCCGTTGCCCGGCGGCTCCTCGTAGTCACGATAATGGAGATCGATCGCGCCGGCGCGCAGGCGGCGGAAGAGGTGGTTTTTCACCCGCACCGGCCAGGCGTCGCCGTTGGGATGGGCGGCCTCGCCCGTGACCAGACAACCGTATTCGGTCTCGATGCCCGCGATCCGATCCATCGCGGGCAGCATCCGATACTGGCGCAGCGTGGACAAGCGACAATCCACGGCGCACCTTGGCGGCATGACGAATCAACCGTTTCCTGCGCGCAGTCCGGCGGAGAAAGTCGGCGAACTGATTTACTTCGGTCGCATGCTCGACAAGATCCGGTCGCACGCCCGCGGCGAGCTGCCGCCGGAGTATGTGCCGAATCTGGGGAAAGGGTTCGACGGGCGCTGTCTTCGTTTTCTCCACCTCGACTACGCCGACCTGGTGCAGCGGGTGAAGGAAGGCGGGTCCGACGAGGAGATCCTGCGCTGGGCTTATGAAAAAGGCCGGAAACCGTCGGAGGAAGAGATCGAGATCTGGAACGAGTTTATGCGCAAATGCGGCTGGAACGACGAGATCAGCGAGATCGTCGAGCGGCGCAAAAGGGAAGGCGAATTGGAAGGGCGCGATGATGTCGTGACGATGTTCCAATTCATCGACGTCGACGAAGGTCGGCCGATGTAACCAATCTTTCTCCTGCTCGTGATCGCAATCGGAACGGATCGATCACGAGCAAGAGCACGATGACGAAAAGGAGCTACTGCGCGAATTCCCCGACCTTATGCGGCGGGGGCGGCGGTTGCTGGCGGTAATCGATCACTTTCCACACCGCCCAGAACAGGATCAGAACGAGGATCGCCGAGACGATCCAGCGCGCCCGCGATGGTGTCGGCGGCTCCTCGGTTCCCGCCGGCACGGCCCCTACTCCGAGAGGGTGTCGATCCGCTCCGCCAGGCTGAAGTCGAGATCAGTCAGGCCGCCCTTGCTGTGGGTGGAAAGAACCAGGCGGACCTTGTTGAAACGGATGTCGATATCGGGATGATGCTCTTCATCCTCCGACACTTCGGCCACGCTGTTGACGAAATCGATCGCCTCGGAGAACTCGTCGAATTCGAAGGTTCGCTCGATGTGTTTCTTCTCGAGCTCCCACTCCGGAATCTTTTTCAGCCGGTTTTTCAGTTCGTCCGCTTTGATGAGGTCGGCCATGACGGCAACACGAGTAACATCCCGTTTTGCTTTTGCAACGGGGAAAGCGAGCAGTTTTTTGCCAGTTGATGAGGCCGGTTTTTTCCGGCTAGAGAGCGAGAATTTTGCCGAGGTTGCGGGCGGAATCGAAGACTTCGACCGCGCAGCTCCGCGCCAATCGCGAAAGCCGGGGCCAATCCTGCATCATTTTGCCGGCCGCGGCTGCCGCTTCCGCCGCGTCACGAACGAAGAAGAGACCGCTCTCGTGTGGCAGATAACGCGCCGCCCCGGTATCCTCCGTGATCACCGGCCGGCCGAGGGCGAGGAACGCCGCCGCCCGGTCGCTCACCCAGCCAGTGCGCCAGCGCACATCCACTCCCTTGATCGCGGTAAACTCGGCCGAGGCCGAAGCCAGGTAACGCCGATAAAGGGCCGGAGTCCGCGCCACTTGATGCGGCGAAGCCAGTTGCCATCCCAGGTTCGTTAGGCGAGAGCGTTCCGGGTCGTCCGGGTTCAGATTCATGGCCAGCTCCCAGCACGCCTCCGGCACCCGCGACGGCAGGTCGAGGTAGGGAGCAAAAGAGTGCTGCTTCGAAAGGTCAGGAAATTCCCCATCCACCTCCACCGCGCCGCCCCAATACCACTGCCCGATGGTGGTGAACTTTGGCCGCGGCGGCGCCGGCTGCGGCTGGAGCAGCTGAGTGTCGGCGAGCGGGAAGAAGGTCTGCCACTTCAGCGGCGAAGCCGGCAGCCGGCAATCCTCGCCCTGGAGATTGAGCCCGATGGTCCAGAACTCGTGATGGTGGCTTTGGCCCAGCTCCATCTTCGTCATCCAATAAAAAATCTCGCTCGGATCGAGGTCGCAGAAGATCCGGCGCTCGAACTCGAGCAGGAGGGGGGGATGGATCGAGTAGGAAAGGTTCAGGAGCACGTTAGGCCCGGCCAGCCGCTCCCGCAGTTGGCGCAGAGAAATTCCGTGGCACCTGATGGTGGCGAGGTCGTGTTCCTGGGCCGCCGGCTGCTGGTAAAGAAGACAATAACGTCCGCCCAGGCCATGCGCACGCAGTTGCCGCTGGAAATTCTCCAGGCAGACGGCATCTGCTGCCGGGTCCACGGTGGCCGGGAGCAATTCCAGCCAGATCGCATCCAGCCCGAGGCGCCGCAGCCCCAGCATCCATTGCAGCGGCACGGAGAAATTCCCGCCGCCTTCGCGATACTTGGCGGCAAAGCCGCAGCCCAGGAAAATGGTCGCCATCTTCTCCTGCCTACGCCTGATCGCGCACGGAATCGAGCCCGAGATGATGGCGCCTGAGCGGGAGTGCGAGTGGCATTTGACGCTTCGCCTTGTCTCTCTTTATTACCCTCCCTCGCGCCCGTAGCTCAACTGGATAGAGCATCTGACTACGGATCAGAAGGTTTGAGGTTCGAATCCTCACGGGCGCGCTCTCTTCTTCCAGGCCCACCGGCCGCCGCTCAATCGGAAAAACGGCGATTCCCGCCTAACGAGTCGCCACAGGCCAGAACTTCATCGGGTAAGCTCCGCGCGCTTTCACCGGCGCCATCGCCTCAGGCACCGCAGACGCTGGCTCCCAGCCGAGACATTCGATCCGGTTCTGCGAGAGGCGCGGCGCGCAGAGGTTGGCCCATTCCCCGCGCACCAACTGCACCACTCGCTCCGAAGGCAGCCCGGGCTCGGCGATCTCCACCGTGACCGGTCGTTCTTCGCCTCCCGCTTTCATCTTGAAGGTAAATAAGCCGGTCACCTGAGGCATTCGGCATCCTAGCCCGCACCTGCCCTGGCGCAAAAAATTCCGATGAGGTTGGGGCATGGCGTAAACGCCACTTCCTAGCTCCCGCTCCAGAGTCAGGCACCGCTATCCGACTTGCGCTCGGCGGTTTAGACCTCTGGCCGCGCGAGCCGGTCAACGAGGGCGCAATCTTTGCGGCCTTTCCGCCCTTGAGCTTCGCGCGGAGTCGGCTTGAATAGCTCGCCGTCCGCATCGGTCCAAACCACATGGCAAGGGAGGCGCGATAAGGTTGGCACGTCCAGTGAAACAGAAATCCGACAGCGACATCTCCAAACCCGCTCGCGCGCCGCGCAAGCGGCGCCTGACCTCGGTGCCGCGCCCTCGCACCGCCCAGGCGGAAAGTTCCACGCCAGAGCGTCCGATGATGACCCGTCCCACCTTGGTCAGAACCAAGGCGCTGCTCTTGGCTGCGCTCAAGGTGTGGGAGTTGAAACAGGGCATCCGCCATTAGACGCCGAATGGCTGTCGACGCTTCCGTTCGTCAGGCCGAAGGAAGGGAGAAATGCGGATTCTCGATCATGCCCAAGACGTTTCCGAACGGATCGGTCACCGTCGCCACCTTGATCCCTTCGCCCACCTCCTGCGGCCCGGTTCGCTCCGTCGCACCGAGAGCGAGAAGACGTTGCCGAGCCGCCGCGATGTCGATCACACCCCAATAAGCCACCGCTCCGCTCCCGCCGCCGGAGTGTTCCGAGGCATCAGGATCGAGACCCAGCTCAAAACCTCCGACGTTAAAGCCGACGTAAAACGGTTGATCGAAGTACGGCGCAATTCCGAGCGCCTCGGCATACCAATCCCGCACCTCCGCCAGCGCAGGCGCATGATAAATGACTGTCCGCAGGCCCAGAAAATGGGGCGAGCCTGGGGTGGAACTCATCTTTTCACCTGCCACGCCTTCACCCCGTCGGGCAGGCTGGATGACGGGATCTCCGCATCGCGGAAACGCTCAAATTCCTCCTGCGAAATATCGAAAAGATTAGCCGGCTTCAGCGCCCCATTGGGATCGGCGTCGGCCGACGTGCTGACGATGGCCCGCGCCGTCGCCTCATCGATCGTCGTCTCGCCTCCGTCGGCACGTTCGTCGCTCACCAGGAACCCAATGCTGACGTCGCCCTGGAAGACATCGCCCATGTAATATTTCGTCTCTTCGTTTGCCATGGCGCCAGATAACACGTCGCGAGGCAGGAATCGACTCCAAAATCCGCCTGCGCACGCCCTGGCTTAAGGCCCGAGCGCGGTCAGCGTGGCCAGCGCCTCGGCGAAATCCCGGTCGAAAACCACCAGCCCATCTTCGTGCCCGGCCATGGCGAAAACCCGGCGTCTTGCGACCTCGGTCTCGCGGAAAAGGCGCTCCACCTCTCGCGCCATCGCCGGCGTCCCGTAGGGCACGTCGGGGCCGGTGGCCGGCGCGTCCGCGCAGAGCTGCCGCCAGCGGATTCGGTCGTGCCCGTGCAAGACCACTTTCACCTCCGGCGCCGCCGCGTAGATGGCGGCATGGGTGAGCGACTCGGCCGAGGGCAGGACGCAGCCTTCGCTCCGCAGCCAGTTGCGCTCGAAATCCCACTCGATCACCCGCGCATAGTCGGCCGGGCCTAACGAGGAAAGGCCGCCCGTGCCCGAGCCGGTGATGTAAAAGCCCGTTCCTTCCCGCCGGCTCACGTTGCCAAAGCCCACTCCATCCGCCCCGACTCCGAGCAGCCCGAGGCGCCGCCACTGCTGGCGGGCGGCGTTGAGCTCGGGAAAACCGGGAAACGCTCCCAGCTCACGGCCACTCGCGGTGCAGTGGAACTTGATCGTGCCGGTCTCGTTCATGACCGGTGCTCGGGGAACATGGTCAAAATGCTTTCCTCGTTAGGTTGACAGATCCCGCGCTCGGTGATCAGGCCGCTGATCAGTCGCCGCGGGGTAACGTCGAAACCATAGTTAGCTGCCGGGCTCTTCTCCGGAGCGACCCTCACCTCGACCATCGCGCCGCTGCTCCAGCCCTCGGCGTGCTTCACTTCCTCCGCGCCGCGTTCTTCGATCGGGATCTCGGCCAGGCCATCGCGCATCTTCCAATCGAAAGTGGAGGAAGGCAGGGCGACGTAAAACGGCACCCCATTGTCGTGCGCGGCGAGCGCTTTCAGATAGGTGCCGATTTTATTCGCCACATCGCCGGTGTAGGTGGTGCGATCGGTGCCGACCAGGACCAGGTCGACCGCGCCGTGCTGCATCAGGTGGCCGCCGGCGTTATCCGCGATCACGGTGTGCGGGACGCCGTGTTCGCCCAGTTCCCAGGCGGTCAATTTCGAGCCCTGGCTGCGCGGTCGCGTCTCATCCACCCAGACATGCACCGGCAATCCGCGATCGTGCGCGGCGTAGATCGGCGCAGTGGCCGAGCCGTGATCGACAAAGGCCAGCCAACCCGCGTTGCAGTGGGTGAGCACATTGACCGGCCGGCCGGCTTTGCGCTGCGCGATCGCTTCGATCAAGGCCAGGCCGTGGCGGCCGATCTGCCGGCAATATTCCGCGTCTTCATTCGCGATCGCCTCCGCAATTTCCCGCGCGCGTTCGATCTTCGCCGTCCCGTTTCTCGCGCTCGTTAGGCCAGCGAGCTGGCGTTCGATCGCCCAGGCCAAGTTGACCGCGGTCGGCCGGGTCGCGTGCAAGAGCCGCGCCGCTTCTTCCAGATCCCGCCCGGCGAGGGTGGCGAGATAGATTCCGTAGCCTGCCGCGGCGCCGATCAAGCCGGCTCCGCGCACGTGCATCTCCTGGATGGCGCGCGCCATTTCCTCCACCGTGCGCACCTCCTCGATGACGAAGCGATGGGGCAGGGCGCGCTGATCGATCAACTGCACCACGCGGTCGTCCTCCGGTTTTAACCAGATGGTGCGATAAGGGCGGCCGCCGACGTTCATGGCCACAGGTTGCCCCGATCCGGCGCGGGAGAAAGGAATTTCGCTTTCAGTCGGCCGAGCTCTTCTTCTAACGTCGCCAAGTGATGCCCGTGCTCTTCGTCTCTGCTCCATGATTGCGCGGCTCGGACTTCTCATCAGCCGTGTCTTCCGCAACTTCATGCCGGATCCGTTTGTCCTTGCGGTCGGGCTCACCTTTGTCACCATCGCCCTCGCCCTGCTGCTCACTCCGGCGTCGTTAGGCCAGGTGGTCGATGCCTGGTCGTCGGAGGCGGGGCTCTGGGGCTTGCTCAAGTTTGCCATGCAGATGGCGCTCATCCTCGTCACCGGCCACGCGGTGGCGAGCAGCCCGCCGGTGGCGCGCCTGACCCGGCGGGTGGCGCAACTCCCGCGCAGCGGCGCCAGCGCGGTCGCGCTCGTCGCGGTCCTGGCTACGACCACGGCGGTGCTTAATTGGGGGCTCGGTCTCATCGTCGGCGCGATCGCCGCGCGCGAAGTCGGCGCCGCCATGCAGCGCAAAGGCGTGCGGGTGCATTACCCGCTGCTGGCCGCGGCCGGTTATCTCGGCCTCATGGTCTGGCACGGCGGCTTTTCCGGGAGCGCGCCGCTCAAGGTCACCCGCCCGTCGGGGATCGCGGAAATCTTCGGCGCCACCCCGCCGATCGGCCCGATCTCGCTCGATCGCACGCTCTTTAGCCTGGAGAATCTCTTCGTCACCGGTGGGCTTCTCCTGATCCTCCCGTGCATCATGGCTCTGCTCGCGCCGCGGGATGAGAAGGTCATCCGCGCGGCCAGCTCGTTCGGAGTGGTCGATTCGCCTAACGACGAAGCGGAAGACGAGAAGCGCGTGACCGCGCGCGAGAAGCCGTTTTTCCCGCGGCTGCTGGAGGACACTCCTTATGTCTCCTGGGCGCTCGTTCTTCTCATCGCTCTCTGGGCCTGGCGCTATTATTTTCCGGCGACCGGTCCTTCCGGCATCCGCGAGCTCACTCCCGATACCGTGAACCTAACGATGCTGGGTCTCGGCCTGCTCCTGCATCGCACTCCGGCCAGTTATGTGCGCGCAGTGGAACAGGCCGCCTCGGGCGCGGCGGGCATCATCCTCCAATTTCCGCTCTACGCCGGCATCATGGGCATCATGAGCGCGACTGGCTTGACGGCGCTTTTCGCTACTTCGCTGGCCGCGTTTGGTCATGGCGCAGCGCTTCCGTTTACCACCTTCTTTTCCGCCGCGGTGGTCAATCTCTTCGTCCCCTCCGGCGGTGGACAATGGGCCATCCAGGGGCCGATCGCAGTCAGCGCTGGTCTTGCCGCGGGGCTCGACCCGGCCAAGATGGTGCTCTCGGTCGCCTACGGCGATCAGCTCACTAACATGCTCCAGCCCTTCTGGGCGCTGCCGCTGCTCGCCATCACCCGAGTGGAGGCGCGCGATATCGTCGGCTACACCGCGGTGGCGATGATCGCTGGCGGCGTCTGGATCACGCTCGGTCTGCTCATCTTCTAGCTGGCTCGGCCGGAAAGATTTTGCTGGCGCGGGCCCGCTTTCGGCTGTGCATTCCGGGCATGATCAAGCGCGTGCTGCTGGCGGTCACGGCCCTGCTCGGGTTCTGCTTTTCTACTTCGGCTCAGGTGACGGAGACTTTGCCGGAGAAGGGGACGACTTCCTTTTCTCTGGAACAACCGGTCACCGGAGGGTTCGCCCAGGCCGAGAACGCGGCGGGGCAGGGGAAGTCCTTCCGTGTCCTCAACAGCGCCTGGTACGGGCCGCAGCCGCTCGCCCTCGACGGCAGTCGCTTTTCCTTCCCGAGCGCTTTTGCCTGGGTCGAGGCGCAGCCGGTTGATTACCTGCCCGACTTTATGGCCGGAGCCTTGCCGCCGCTCACTCCCATTGCGACCCGCTCGCAGATTTCGCGCGCCGAGCTCCGCGCGGTCGATCCGATCTCGAAGCTCGATTACGTCGGCGGCGAAGTCGGGTTCTTCTATGGCAGCGGCAGCGGCCGTTCCAAGGCGGAAGCGATTGGCGGCTACCTGCGCAGCACGATCATCGAAGGCGACACACAGATTTCGTTTGGCACTTCCTATTACCAATCAAGCGGACGCTCCCGCCGCGCGATCGGCTGGTAAGGCGAAGTCGCGGATCGAAAAGCCTAGCCGAAGACTCGTTAGGCGGGCTCATCGTTATCGGGCGATTTCTCTTCTTACTCGCTTTTCTTCTTCGGCACGATGGTCGCCTGCCAGGCCACCGCCTGCCATTTCCCGTCGCGTCGCAGGAAGGTGCCGGTGTTGAGATAATACATGACCTCCTTCTGGCCGGCCTTCTCGCTCGTGCCGACGAGCCGGAAAGCGACAATGGCGGTGTCGCCGTATTGCTGAATGCGGACGTCTTCGGCAGTGAAAACCGTTTCCTCCTCACCCGGCTTGGCCGGCGCTTCCGACCGCACCTCTTTCATGATCGCCGCCTTGTCTTTGCGCACGCCTCCGGAGGTGGTGTAAATGAGGTCATCCGCCCAGAAGCGATCGTGCATCGCGGCATCGTTCCGGCTTGCTCCGGCCAGGAAATCCTGCAGGAGCCTGGTCAACTCGGGCGCCGCAGCGGCGGGCGCGGGTTCGGCAAAGAGGGGACCAGTGGCGACGATGAGCAGCGCGCTGAGAGTGAGCAGGAGTCGTTTCATGACGCAGTTTAACCACGAAAGCGTCTCGTCTGACAAGTCCGGCCGCCGCCGAACCCCGGCCTCCGAATCTCAGCTCCGGGCTCGACTTGCCCCGCGGTTCCTTCCATTGTCCCGGGATGCTGCAAAACTTCTATCCGCAACTGCTCGCCGTGCACAGCTTCCTGCGCTGGTTCGTTCTCATTGCCGCGGTCGCGGCCATCCTCGTCGCCCTCGCCGGCTGGAGCGGGAAACGCCCGGCCGATGGCAGCCTGCGTCGCTACAGTCTTATCTTCGTTAGTCTGATCGATTTCGAGTTTCTGCTCGGGCTGCTGATTTACTTCGCCGCCAGCCCCATTACCCGCGCCGCCCTGCAGAATTTCGGTGCCGCCATGCAGCAGCACGAGTCGCGTTTTTTCGCGGTCGAGCACGTCACCTTCATGCTCCTGGCCGTGATCTGCGCCCATGTCGGCGCCGTCCTGAGTCGCAAAGGCGCCAACGAAGCGCGCAAACATCGCGGGGCCGCCATTGCCTACATCATCTCGTTTCTCCTGATTCTGGGCGGCATTCCTTGGTTCCGCCCTCTCTTCCGCTTCTAAGTCGGCTCCGTCTTCATCCTCGCTCGTGCTCCTGTTCGTGATCGAAATGAGAAGATCCCGCCTCTGTGCGCTCGCGCTCTGTTCCGTCCTCGTCCCACTGCTCTGCGCCGCGCTCCCCGCGCACCCCGCTTCTCCGATGGACCCGATCACGGAAAAGTACGTCCACCTTGTCCTGGCCCTCGGCCAGCATGATCCCGACTACGTCGATGCCTATTATGGCCCGCCCGAGTGGAAAACCGAGAACGGGCAGGCTAAGCAGCCGCTTGCCGCCATCGCCGCGGAAGCAGCCAAACTGCGCGACCAGCTTTCTGCCCTGCCTCCGCCTAACGAACAAATGGATCATCTCCGCCGGGAATACCTGCTCAAGCAACTCTCCGCGCTCGGCGCCCGCGTCCGTCTGCTCCAGGGCGAGAAGATGACTTTCGACCAGGAATCACGCGCTCTCTACGACGCCGTCGCGCCCACCTACCCGGAAGTACATTTCCAGAAGCTGATCGCCGAGATCGAAGCCACCGGCGCCTTCCCGCCTCGGGACGCGGCTGACCATCGCACGCTGAGCCAGCGCTACTCCGATTGGCAGAAGCAGTTCACCATTCCCAAGGAAAAGCTCGACCAAGTCTTCCAGCTCGCGATCAAAGAATGTCGCGCCCGGACCCTGGCCCATCTCGACCTGCCGCCGAGAGAGAGTTTCACGGTCGAGTACGTTACCGATAAGCCGTGGGGCGGCTATAACTGGTATAAGGGTAACTATCGCAGCGTCATCCAGGTGAACACCGACCTGCCGACTTACATCGACCGCGCGGTCGACCTGGCCGCGCATGAAGGTTATCCCGGCCACCACGTCTACAACGTCCTCTTGGAGAAAAACCTCGCCCGCAACCGTGGTTGGGTCGAGTTCACTGTCTATCCGCTTTACTCTCCGCAGTCGCTCGTCGCCGAAGGCACCGCCAATTACGGCCGCGACGTCGTCTTTACCGAACCGGAGCGGCTCAGGTTTGAAAAGCAAGTCCTCTGGCCGGCCGCCGGGCTCGATCCGGCCCGGGTCGAGTTCTACTACAAGGTGCAGAAGTTACTCCAGAAACTCAGCTATGCCGGGAACGAAGTGGCGCGCCAGCTGGTCGACGGGAAACTCAGCCCGACTGCCGCCGTCGCGAAGCTGGAGAGATACTCCCTGATGGATCCCGAGCGGGCGGCGAAGCGGGTTCAATTCATCCTGCACTACCGCAGCTATGTCATTAACTATAACTACGGCGAAGACCTGGTGAAGAGTTACATCGAGAAGCAGGGCGGTAACGACCAGCATCCGGAGAAACGCTGGGAAGAATTCGGCAAACTCCTCTCCTCGCCGCGTCTTCCCAGCGGCCTGCAATAAACGATCACCCCGCCGCCGACGCCATCGTATTTGCAAGATCCCGGGCCGGATCGATCCCCCAACGCCCCGCCACCGCCTCCAGCTCGGGATTGAGCGCCCAACGATCGGGCAACGGCTCTCCGCTATGCTCGGCGCTTCCGCCTTTTAGCGTCATGCAGTTCTCATTCTGCCCAATCTCCGCGATCTGCGCCCATTCGTCAGGCGTCAGCGTCACCTCCGGCAGCGCAGCCAGCTCCTCCACCTTGGCCTCGATCCGTTTCGCCTGCGCCCCCGGTTCCTGGATCAAGGTCGGCACCACACACTCCACCGGCGCATGCTGCAGATTCCAGATGCAGGCCAGCTGCAGCATCGTCAGGCCATGTGCGTCCGCGATCGTCCGCATCCGCTCGATCTTCTCCGCTCCGGCCTCGACCCAGCCGGCCGGACGGAAAGTGCGATGGTCGCGCGGAGCAAACTCGTGCCCCGGTTTCACGTCATCATGAAAGAGCCCGCCGTAATCGACCACCCGGGTGATCAGTTTTACCCCCGTCTTCTCCGCCGCCGGCAGGGCCAGCCGGCCGGGCCACGGCTCCAGCGGGTTGAGGATGATCATGGCCCAGTCGAGCAACCCCTGGAAACGTTCCAGGCTCAGGATGAGATCGAGGGTGAAGCCATTGGCCGGCCCCGGCGCGATCCCGAGCTGACTCGTTAGGCTCTTGTCCTTCAGCTGCTCCATCCCGCGCCAGACGGCGTCGCTGGTGTAGCCGACGGCGTCCGGATTATGCAAGAGGAGCAGGTCGAACCGGTCGGCCCGGCAGCGCGCGAGCGATTTCTCCGTCGCCTCACGCAGATAGCTGGCGAAGTCGGCCGGCTTGCGCAGCCGTTCGCTGGTGAAACGCGGGAAGCCTTTCGAGCCTTCCCGCTCGCCCATGTAAAAGTCGTGTCCCACCGCCCCGACCAGGCAATAACTCTCCCGCGGCTTTCCCTCCAGCGCCCGTCCCAGAAGTGAATCGGCCGCGCCCGTGCCATAGACATCGGCGGTCATGAAAGTGCGCACCCCTTTTTCGTAGGCGAGATCGATCAGAGCGAGGAAACGCTCATCCGCGATCGGTTCGCCAAAGTGCATGAATCGTCCGCCTCCCCACATTCCAAAAGCCGTCCTAGTTAGTTGCATCGCCCGCTACGATAAAGCGCCCGCGGCCGAACTCAAAGCTGCGCCGGCGCCGTCGCGGCATCTTGTCTGGAACGTCCCGGGAGCTGGCTTTGGCAAGCAGAACCAAGTTCCGGCTTTGAGGCAGCTCGATCCTCGGCCCTGCCAGGGGCAAACAGAGCTAGAGCGACTCGCGCTCTTCGCGGGCGCGGTCTTCGAAGCGGGTGAATTCCTTGCGGAAGGTGAGGGGGACATCGCCGGTCGGGCCGTTCCGCTGCTTGGCGATGATGAGGTCGGCCTTGCCTTCGGTTTCGTCTTTCTCCTCCTCGGTATCGGCATAATACTCTTGCCTAACGAGTAAACCTACCAAATCGGCGTCCTGCTCGATGCTGCCCGATTCGCGCAGGTCGCTCAGGCGCGGACGGCCTTTGCTGTCGCCGGTGCGGTTCTCCGGATTTCGGTTGAGCTGGGCGGCGACGATGATCGGGATTTTGAGTTCTTTGGCCAGGCCCTTGATGCCGGCGGAGATCTCCGAGATCTCGATCTGCCGATTATCCTGCCCGCGGCGGGAGGTGGAGCGAAGGAGCTGCAGGTAATCGATGACGATGAGCTCAATGTGGTGCTGGGCGGAGAGGCGCCGCGCCTTGGCCCGGAGTTCGAGGATGTTGAGGCCGGGGGTGTCGTCGATGAAGATTTTGGCTTCGGCCAGTTTCGAGGCCGCAGCGGTGAGCCGAGGGAAGTCGCGATCGGCCAGGAAGGTGCCGTCGCGCACTTTTTGCGAATTCACTCCGGCCCGGGAGCAGAGGAGGCGCTGGACCAGTTGCTGGGCGCTCATTTCCAGGCTGAAGACGGCGACGGGCCGGTTCTCGTTCACCGCAACGTGCTCGACGATATTCATGGCGAAGGCGGTTTTGCCCATGCTCGGACGGGCCGCGATCACGATCATCTCGGCCGGGTGCAGGCCGCTGGTGAGCCGATCGAGGTCTTTGAAGCCGGTCGAGAGCCCGGTGATGCCGCCATGCTGCTGGTAAAGTTTTTCAATCGCTTCGAAGGCCTCCATGACCTGCTCTTTCATGGAGAGGTTCTGATCCTTGAAGCGGTCTTCGCCGACGGCGTAGATTTTTTGCTCCACTTCATCGAGCAGGTTATCGACCTGGTCCTGCTCCTCGTAGGAACGGCGCGCCCCTTCCGTGCAGGCGCTGATGATCTCGCGCAGGATGTATTTATCCCGCACGATCTCGAGGTAATAACCGACGTTGGCGGCGGTCGGGACGAAGGTGAAAAGGCTGGTGACGAACGCTGCTCCGCCGACGGTATCGAGCAGAATACGATCCCGCAGAACCTGCGTGAAGGTGATGAGATCGATGCCGGCGCCGGCGTTCCAGAGGTCGACCAGGACGGTGTAGATCGTCTGGTGAGCCGGGATGTAGAAGTAGTTTTCGTTAACTTTCTCGACCGCTTCCGCGATGATCTCGCGCGGGGAGATGAGCATGGAGCCGAGGACGCCCTGCTCCGCCTCGACGCTGTGGGGGAGGGCGCGGTGAATATCTACGGGAGAACCTGCGGATAACTCGCCATTGCTCCGCCCGCCGTTGCGCAACGCGGAGCCTCGGCCAGCGCCATTCGGTGCCGGCTTCCGGGGCCCCCCAGGTTCGCTCCCTTGGGGACTTCTCGGCATTCTCTACTTGGTGCGCTTGCGCGGCCCGCGCGAGTCGGACGCTTCTTCAGCGGCTGCTTCCGGTTTCGGTTCTTCGGTCGATTTGACGTTGAATTTGAATTTGGCCACGACTGCGTGAGAGAGCTTGAGCGGCACTTCGTGCTCGCCCGTGGTCTTGATCGGATGCTCGAGAACGAGGAGATGCCGATCGATCTCGCGGCTGAGCTCCTGTTTCAGACGCTCGGCCAGATCGTTCGCGGTGATGGAACCGAAAGCCTTGCCGGTCTCACCGGTGTTGAGCATGAAGGTGACCTTCAGCTTCCCGATGCGGCGGGCCAGATCCTCGGCTTCGTTCAATTCGCCGGCTTCGCGTTCGGCTCGTTTCGCTTTCAGGGAATCGAGCTGGCGCAGGGTGCGCTTAGTCACTTCGTAGGCCTTGCCGGTCGGCAGCAGAAAATTGCGGGCGTAACCGCGGCGAACTTTAACGACGTCGGCTTCGGCACCCAGGCCAGGGACGTTTTCGGTCAGGATAATTTGAGTAGAAGGCATGAGAGTCTGGTTTCCTAGCTGAGAGAATGCGCTCCGGAGGGGGACGCACAGTGCGGGGGTCGTGACTATAGGGCTGGCGACAGCGCTGTCAACGCAGGCCTTGCCCGCCGGCGTCGAAGCCGGCGGGCGGGCGCGTCAGATTTCCCTAGAGATCGTAAATCTCGAGCAGGCCAGTGCCGGTCGAGTCGTCGGCTCCGGAGACGATGGCGGTGTAGGAGCCGGCGGCGAGATGAAGAATGGTGGCCGCTTCCGAGTCGTCGCTCGGTGCCAGCCCGAGGTCATCGATGTCGAGAGCGCTGGAATCCTCCTGCCAGCTATCGTTTGTGGCAATGGCCGCGCCGTTACTGTCATAGACGGTCAAGAGCGGATCACTAAGCGGATTTCCCAGCCCCGAGGAGCTGAGCGAGGGACCGAGAGCGCGCACGACCACGGTGTTACTCTCAACTTCACCGACGATAAAGCCGCTGATGAGGACCGCCTCGCCCGTGCCGACGGAGCCGCGGGTGCTGATATTCGAGAGCCTGGCGTCGGCCAGGGGAGAGAGGTTGTAGGCCTCGACCAGGCCGGTGCCGGGCGTGGCCGATTTTCCGGTGACGACAAAGGTATAGGCACCGGGAGCCAGCGTCTGCAGGGTGGCCGCTTCCGCGGGATCGGTTGGGGCCAGTCCCTGGGCGATGATCTCGTCAGCCCCAGTGGCATTTTGCCAATTGTCATTCTGCGCGACGACTGCTCCCTTGGCGTCATAGACGGTGAGAACCGGATCGGCCAGAGGATCCGAAATTCCCGCCTCGGCCAGCGAAGGTCCGAGACCACGCAGGACGACCTGCTGAGATTCGCTCCCGGTGACGATAAAGCCGCCGATCAAGGATTGATCGCCCTGACCGACCAAACCGCGGGTGGAAAGATTCAAAGCGCGGGGGCTTACAGTCGGGAAGCTGGTCTTTTCCAGATGCAGTGGAATGGAGTTATAAGCCGTATCGCAGAAGTTTGTCGGATATTGGTAATAAAAGACTTTCTCGCCCGCGGCATTCAGTCCGAGCAGCTGCGCGAAGGGAGTGTCACTGCCAAAGCCACCGACAAAGGCGTAGTCGATCACGTAGTTATCAGGAGCGTCCTCATAAACACTGCTACAGATAGGGCTAAGGATGCTCTGCCCCATCTCATAGCTAAAAATTTCCGTCGCCGTCCTCGCTGTCAGATCAAGCTGATACTTGCGCGGGCTGGCATAGTCGCGGTTCAGACCCGGCGGCTGTTGGAAGTTGCTATTAAAGCCATTATCAAACAAGAGCAGATTTTGATCGTGGGCGATGGAAATGGCATGTTCGCCGATCGGGTAATGGCCGTCGTCCGGAACGGTCAGCGCATACTTGGCCAGAGACGGGAATTGATGCCAGTGCTTGGTGGGGTCGCCCAGGATCCACTTGATCGCGCTGGTCTCGTAATCGATGCAGATGACGAAATTCTCCCGGCTGGAAATGAGCAGTGAGTCGTCGGCCCGGTTGTAGGTGACGGCGTTATTGTGAAACCAATCGTCCGGCGCTGGGTGGACGAACTTAGTGGGATCATCCCCGCCATCAATCATGGCCTGGCTGATGATCTCGGCCAGATTCCAGCGTTTTAAAACCTCGCCCTTCGCATCCACCTCGATGTTGACCGATTCGATGTACTCGGTCGTATCGAGGTCGAGAATGATGCCGAACTTACCGCGATCGAAGTTATGATGGAGGAAGGTGCCCTGAGCATCCGGATCGCCAAAATCGGTGTAATCGGCCAGCAGGGTCACGGTGCCGTCCAGGTCCACCCGATAGAGGGATGTGCCATCGGCCTGGTAAACAGAGTTATCGAAAAAGGTGGAGGGTAAAATAGAGAAACCGGCCGGGCTGACCCAGCGCAGGGCGCCGTCGGTATCAACAATGACCGGCTCGAAACCGCCCCCACAGCCACCCTTGACCAGCATGTAGTCATAACTCAGTGATTTATCATCCGATCTTGGCTGCAGGACGGTCGGGCTATCGAGATCGCAGGGGTGGTTAAAGCCGTCCGTCGTAATCGTCGTGACTTCCTCGCTCGAAGAGCCGTCATTGAAGTAATAGGTGAGCGTCACGGTATTCGTGGAGCCGGAGTAAAGGCCATAGATCGGGATGAAAATTTCTCCCGTGCCCGAGTTGAGATAGCCGCGTTCGGTCAGGTAAGCGTTAGCATAGTTGCCGGACAAGGGGCGGGTAACGGAGCCGGCCTTAGGCGCAATGGTGAACTGGATGCTCTTGATTACACCGGTGTCGCTTGCGCTCAGTTCCAGCTGGCTGATGAACGGCGTGACGCCCGCAGTCTGGCCAATAATGGCAAGGGAAGTTTCGTCTGCCTGAGTGGCGCCGGCGACTTGGGCGAAGGCGCCGAAAGCCAGGGCCAGAGTAAGGTGAAGGAGGTTTTTCATATGGTTGTATCTGTCTTGCTATCGTTGCTGCCGGATTACGGCAGATTGTAAAGTTCCACCAGGCCGACCCCTCTTCCTCGATTGACTCCTTGCACCACCGCGGTGTAAGAGCCGGGCGGAAGAGTAACGAGGGTGGCTGCTTCGGCGGGATCGGTCGGCGCCAGGCCGTCTAACTGGATGGCCGCGGCATTTATATCCTGCTCCCAGTTATCATTTCCACCGACCCGTGCTCCGTTACTGTCAAAAACAGTAAGCATCGGATCGGAGAGCGCCTGGTCCACGCCGACGGAAGTGAGGGAAGGTCCGATCGCCCGCAGGACGACAGTCGCCTGATTACGGCTGCCAACAATGAAGCCGCTAATGAGCACTTCATCGTCCGTGCCGACAAACCCCCGTGTGCTGATGTTGGCCATGCTGGAGTTGGAATTACGAGTCAAGTCATACGCCTCCACCAGCCCGACGCCGTCCGCATCGTCGACGTTACTTACTGCGACGGTGTAGGAGCCGGGCGGAAGGACCTGCACAGTCGCGGCCTCGTTAGGATCCTTCGGCGCCAGCCCCTGCGCCTCGAGTTCACTCGCGGCCGGATCATCCTCCCAGTTATCATTAGTGGCCACGACAGCGCCGGAAGAATTGTAGATTGTAAGCGTGGGATCGGAAAGAGCGTCCGTCACTCCAGCGTCACCCAGAGACGGCCCGATCGCGCGCAAGACGATCGTTTTGGATTCTGCCCCGCTGATGATAAATCCAGCCACCAGAGCGTTCTCTCCTTGACCCACGCCGCCGCGGGTCGAAATATTCAGTGCCTGACCAGCAGTCGTGAGGGAAAAAGCCTCTGCATGCAGCGGAATGGAGTTATAGGCAGTGTTGCATCCGCCGGTCGGGTACTCGTAATTGAAAACCAGGTTACCGGAGGCGTCCAAACCTTCAAGTTGTGCCGTCGTGCCGGAACCGTCATTGGTGATGAAGGCGTAGTCGATCAGGTAATTAAGCGGCGCGTCCTCGTAGATGCTGCCGCAAAACTGGCTGTAGATGCCTTGGCCGCGTTCGTAATTCCAGACTTCCGTTGCCACCTTGGCGGAGAGATCGAGCTCATACTTACGCGGGGCGCTGTAATCGCGATTGATCCCCATCGGGGTCTGGAATTGGCTATTGCGTCCGTTATCCATGAGCAGGAGATCGTCGTCGTGGCTAAAGGAGACAGAGTGTTGTCCGATCGGCGGCAATGTGTCGGGACCGAGCGAGAGGGCATATTGCGCCAGGGAAGGAAACTGGAACCACTTTTTGGTCGTGTCTCCCAGGATCCAGCGGATTTCATCCGTGTTATAGTCGAGCGTAATAACAAAGTCTTCCCGGCTGGAGACGACAAAAGAGTTATCGGAGCGCCGGTAAGCCGTGCTGTTATTATGAAACCAATCGGTCGGCGTGGGATAGACAAACTGGCTCGGATCATCGCCGCCAGCGATCATGGCTGCACTCACGATATCGGCCATGTTCCATGTTTTGATCACGTTACCGGCGCCATCGACCTCGATATTATCTGACTCGAGATAGGAAGTCGTATCGGAGTCCAAGACCATGCCGGTGCGGCCCGGGTCGATCTCGTGGTGAAAATTTGCCACCCCCCGATCGGCGTAGTCGGCCAGGGAAGTAATGGTGCCATCAAGGTCGATGCGGTAGAGGACGCTGCCGCGGGTCTGATAGACGGCGCCATCGAAGAAGCCCGAGCCCGCCGTGAGGACGGCTTCGGTCGCAAAGGGGCAGATCCAGCGCACGGCTCCATCCGTATCCATGATCACGGGAGAAATGCCGACCGAGCCGCCGCAGGCGCCGCGCACGAGCATGAAGTCATAGCTTAGCTTGGTCGAGGAAGTCCTGGCCTGCAGGACAGTGGGGGAGGCAATTCCACAAGGGTCATTAATGCTCCCGGTGGTAACCGTGGTGCTGGCCTGTTTTGAGGAGCCGTCGCGAAAGTAGTAGGTGAGTGTGACCAGATTCGAATAGTTGGCATAGAGCCCGTAAACTGAGAGATAGATCTGGTCGGAACCCGGCAGGAGATAGCCGCGATCTACGAGATAGCTGGCGGAATAGCTCTGCGAGAAGGCGCGGGTGACAGAGGTTGGCTTGGGCGCGACTGAGAATTGAATTCCGGCCAAAACGCCTGGGTCGCTCGCGGTCAGGGCGAGTTGCACGATGAGTGGAGTCGGCCCGACCGTCTCGCTCCCTATCGTAATCTCAGTGTCGTCTGCTTGAGAGGCCTGCGCCTGAGACAGGAGGAATAGGGTGAGAACGGCGCTAAGAAGAAGCGAGCGGAACTTCATGCGGTCCTTTTAGGCGCTCTCCTCGCGGATGCAAGGCATTAATGTGCTGGCAGCGGAAAATCCTGAGTGATCTCTGCCGCCACGGTGTGATGACCTTGGGGGACAAAGTCTCATTGGGTCGAGTGAGACATTGTCGGACCGCCGCAGCTTGAGGGTCATGGGAGAGCGTAGATCTCGAGCAGGCCGGTGCCTTCGTCCCCGTCGTTGCCTTCCAGGATGGCAGTGTAAGCCCCGGCTGGGAGAAGCAGGGCGGTCGCTGCCTCCGCAGGGTCGGCAGGGGCGAGTCCTAATTTCTCAATATCAAATGCGCTGGTATCATCGCTCCAATTGTCGTTAGCCGCGATGGCTGCTCCATTGGTATCGTAGATTGTCAGCAGGGGGTCGGCCAGAGGATCCGGCACCTCCTCACTGCCCAGGGAGGGACCTATCCCGCGAATGACCGTGGTTTTACTCGCTACCTCGCCGACAATAAAACCTCCGATGAGAACCTCTTCTCCAGTGCCGATAAATCCTCTGGTGCTCAGGTTAGCCAAGGCGGAGTCGGCACTGAGCCCGAGATCGTAGGCTTCGACCAGTCCAACGGCCGGCGAGGCGTTCTTGCCGCTCACGACGACGGTGTAGGCGGCGGGCGCCAGATCTAGAATAAGGGCCGATTCCTTTGCCTGCGGCGGGGCGAGCCCGAGAGCGGTGAGCTCAGCGGCGGCGGGGTCGGTCTGCCAGTTATCGTTGCCGCCGACTAACTCGCCTGCAGCGTTGTAAACGTTCATCAGCGGATCATTCAGCAGCGGTGAAATCCCTGAGTCGCCCAAGGAGGGACCCAAGGCGCGGAAGGCGACCTTCTTCAGCCCATTCCCAGTAACAATGATTCCGCCGATCAATGACTGATTTTTCTGACCGACCAGCCCCCGGGTCGAAAGGTTCAGAGCCTGCGGACCAACCGCGGGAAAAGAAGTGCTCTCGAGGTGCAGCGGGAAGACATTGAAGGCGGTGATGCAAAACAGATTGTCGTATTTATAATCAAAGATCTTCACCCCGCTTGCATCCAGGCCCAGAAATTCCACAAACTGCTCGGGCGCGGCTGGACCGTTCACATCGGCATAATCAATCAGATAGTTCAATGGCTGATCTTCATACACGCCGGAGCAGATGCCGGAGCGGACCGATTGATCGCGTTCATAGTTCCAGACCTCGGTGGCGAGGTTATTCGGCTGATCAATCCGATACTTTCGTGGGCTGGCATAGTCACGCATCTGACCTACCGGGACTTGGATGTCACTATCTTTGCCGTTATCGAAAACCATGACGTTTTGATCGTAAGTGATCGAGACCGCGTGCTGACCGATGGGCGGCAGGGTGTCAGGAGCTAACTCAAGAGCATACTTTGCCAGAGAGGGAAACTGGTGCCACTTCTTGGTCGGATCGCCCAGGATCCACTTGATCGCCCCGCTCTCGTAATCGATGCAGATGACAAAATTCTCGCGGCTGGATAAAACCAGCGAATCGTCGGCGCGGTGATAAGCGGTCGCATTGTTATGGAACCAATCCTCTGATGACGGGACGATAAAGTCAGCCGGATCATCCCCGCCGGCGAGCATGGCCTCGGAGATGATATCGACCATGTCCCACTTCTTGATCACGTTACCGGCGCCATCGACCTCGAGGTTCAGCGATTCCTTATGTTCGGCTGTGTTTACATCCAGGATGAGGCCAGTCTTACCACGGTCCACATTATGATGAAACGAGGTGACTCCGATATCGCTATAGTCATGCAGGAAGGTGACGGTTCCATCCAGATCGATACGATAGAGCGATGAATCCCGGCCGATGTAGAAGGCGTTATCGAAAAAGTTGACGTGCGCACTGGCGAAATTCCCCGGCCCGACCCAGCGCAGGGCGCCATCGGTATCGATGACGGCGGGGGAAAAGCCGCTGCAACTGCCGCGGATGAGGATGAAATCATAGCTCAGGGTGGTGGTCTTCTTTCTCGCCTGCAGGATGGTGGGCTTATCGTAACCGCAAGGATCGTCGAAGGTCGCAGTGGTGACGGTGGTGGCAGCCTTCTTCGATGAGCCATCCTGGAAGGTGTAAGTCAGGGTAATGGTATTGACATACCCGGCGTAAAGGCCGTAAACCGGCAGGAAGACTTCGTTTCCCTGGAGATAGCCGCGCGAGACGAGATAGGCGTTCGCGTAGGTGCCGGAGAGCGGACGGGTCACGGAGCCGCTTTTAGGTGTGACGGCAAACTTAATCTCCCGGACGGCCGCTGGGTTGCTGACGGTGAGGGTTAATTGATGAATGAACGGCGTGGCGCCTTCGCTATCCGCGTCAATGGTGATGGTGGTGTCATCCGCCTGGGTGGCATGAGCATTCGCGGAAAAGAAGAGGCCCAAAAGCAGGGCGAGCAGGAAAACCAATTTCGACATGGTTTTCATTCTTAGAGGGGAATGCAGGAGCGAGAAAGACTTTTTACAGAAAATTACACGAAAACGCGCGATCGGGGTTGTGCCCGACCGCAGTGCAGCTCTCCGCAGCGCGAGCGGAGGGTTAGACCATCCCGAGCTTCATCCGCCCGGCTTCGCTGATCATGTTCTGGTTCCATGGCGGGTCCCAGACCAATTGCACATCGGCTTCTTCCACGCCGTCGATGCTCAGGATCTTGCTTTGGGCATCGGCCGCGATGGCCGGGCCCATTCCGCAGCCCGGCGCGGTCAGAGTCATCTTGACCTCGACCTTGGTGCCGCCCTCGGGATTAGAGACGAGATGGCAATCATAAACCAGACCCAGATCGACAATGTTGACCGGAATTTCCGGGTCATAACATTGCCGCAGTTGATCCCAGACGGCTTTCTCTTCGACCGGGCCGGCGCTCTCTGCCGGCGGCGGCTTTTCGCCATTGCTGACGGCCGGCGCGGTCATGCCGATGGCGTCGAGATCCTTTTCCGCGATCCGGGCCAGACCCTGATAAGTGGCGATGGTGTAGCTGCCGCCCAGGGTTTGAGTGACCACGCCGGGTGTGCCGGCGGGGAGGGTGGTCTTTTCGCCGCTTGGGATTTGGATCGCTTCGACGTCGCGAGAGGTGGTGAATTCGGTATTTTCGTGCATGTCGTTAGGCTAGGAATCGAGAACGATTTTTAATTTTTTCGGGGTCGTGGCCGGGGTGAAGGAATCGAGCAAAGTCGGCCCGCCGGCGGTCGGCGGCGCGGCGGTGGGAGCCGGTTGGCCGCCGAGCGCGGAGCGCAAGGCGCCTTCAACGAGTTGCGCACAGTGAATCTTCACCGGCGGCAATGCGCCTAACGGGGCCGCCAGATCCTGGCCCGACATCGACATCGCTTCATCGACGGTCTTACCGGCCAGCATCTCGGTCGCCACGCTCGCCACTGCGATCGCAGTCTGGCAGCCAAAGGTTTGAAAAGTCGCGCGGTCGATCACTTTGCGGCCGCCTTCTTCCTTGAACTTCACCCACATCCTCAACATATCCCCGCAATCGGCGCTCCCGACCGTGCCGATGGCGTCGGCGTTCTCCATCTCGCCCAGATTCTGTGGATTCTTGACTGCGGCTTCGATCCGCTTTTCCAGTTCTTCGCTCATCGAGTTATTCCAGGTGATAGCGGGGCAGTTTTGGATCAACCTCGGCGCTCCAGGCGTCGATCCCACCGCGCAGGCTTTTAATGTTCTCAAAGCCGTGCCCTTGAAAAAAGGCCGCCGCATCCATACTCCGCGCTCCCTGGTGATCGTAAATCACGAGCAGATCGGTGCGCGACCATTGGGCGAGGATTTCCTGCATGAATTCCTGGGTGAAAAGCTGCGCGCCGGGCAGTTGGACGGCGTCGAATTCCTCGCGGGTGCGGATGTCGAGGAGGTGGATCGGTTCGTTAGCCGCCAGGCGATCGCATAGCTCCTGCGGCTCGATCTGCAGTGCGCGATCGGCGGCGTCGCTGGCGGTGATGTGATCCACGACTTCGTCGACATCGAGATTTTCATTCCGCGCGCAAACGCCGGCAAGCGTCTCCTCCGGGCTGAAGCCGCAGCTGGCGCACCCGCCGATATGATAGCGGCGGAAGAGCGCCCGCTGCGCGCCGGGAAAACGCTCGAGCAGCTCTTTCATGGTGATCTGGGGATCGATTTCGGCGGTCGCGTTCATGCGCCGTCAACCTACGGGTCGGGGCTGGAAATCGCAAGAGAGGGAGGCGCAGCCCGGGCGGAAGCTCAGAGCTTCTCCGGCGCGCCCAGGAGCTCGACGACCCGCTGCAGCAGCCGGCCGGCGCCGCCGCCGTCGAGGCTGCGGTGATCGAAGCTGAGGGTGAGCTCGGCCTGCGTCGTAGGCACAAATTGCTTTTTCTCCTCGCTCCAGGTGGGCGCTTTTTTTCCGGCGCCGAGGCCGAGGAGGAGCGTTTGATCGGGCAGGGGAATGGGCGTGCCCCAATCCAGGCCAAAGGTGCCGAAATTCGAAACCGAAGCGATGCCGCCGGCGGTCATCTCGCTCGTCACGCGCCGCCGACGGGCCAGGTCGACCAGCTCGGTGTATTTGCTGGTCAGATCGCCTAACGGCGTCTTATCCGCCTGGCGAATGACCGGGACCATGATGCCGTCCTGCGCTTCCACTGCCACGCCGACGTCGATGGAATCGGACCGAAGGGCCCGCCCGCCGATGAGGCGCGCGGCCGCGCCGGGCGTTTCGGCCAGGGCCAAAGCGAGCGCGCGCAGGACGTAGAGAGCCGGGCCGGGTTTCGGGTCGCGCTTTCTGCGATCTGCCAGCACGGGATCGAGGCAGACCGAGACGCCGACGGTCGCGAGCGGCCGGGTCCAACTGCGCCGCATGGCGTCGGCGACGCCGGTCCGAATGGCGCTCGCGTCTTCCGCGGTTTGTTTCTCCAGCCCGCTCAGGAATGATTCGAGATCTTTAATCGTTAGGCGACCGGCTTTGCCGCTGCCCTGGATTGCCGCCAGATCGGCCTGCGTCAGTTCCAGCTCGGCCATGCGCGCTTTCACTCGCGGCGAGAGATAGCCCGCGCCGCGCGCGCCCGCCGGCACGGGCAGGACGCCGCCTTTCTCCACCTGGAAATGGGAGCCGGCGGCCACCTGCGGCAGACTGGTCTCATCGACCTGAAAATGAGAGCCGCTGCCGTTGGCGGTTTTAGCGGCCGGGCCGGATTCCTCCTCGCGTCCTGGCACTTCCTCGGCCACTTCGTCAGCAGGAGTCTCAGGGGCGTTTTTTTGAAAACGCGCCGCGTCGGCTTCGCTCGCTTCCACATAACCGAGGACCGCGCCCACTTCGTAAACCTTTTTCACTTCGGCATCGATCTGGGCGATTTCGCCGGGGCAAGGCGTGGTCACGCCCATGACGGCCTTGTCGGTCTCGACCTCGATCACTTCCTGATCCGCTGCGACTCTCTCGCCCTGCTTCACTTTGATTGCGACGATGGTGGCCTCGGCCATCGATTCGCCGAGCTGCGGCATGGTGATTGGGATTTTCGGCATGGGAAAAATTCAGCGTGAATGTTGAGAGTTAGGACACTTATTCCGCCAGCACCTGGCGCACCTTGGCGGTGATCGATTTGGCGTTGGGCCGATGTTCGCTCCAGAGATTCGGATGGTACGGGATCGGCGTATCCTTGGCGTTGATGCGGGCCGGCGCGGCGTCGAGCAGATGAAAGCCTTCGGTCGTCACTCGCGCGATCACTTCGGCGGTTACGCCGCCCCAGGGGAAAGTTTCGCCCACGCAGAGCAGGCGCCCGGTGCGGGCGACCGAGGCAAGCACGGTGTCGGTATCGAGCGGCTTCACCGTGCGCAGGTCGACCACCTCGATTTCAATTCCTTCCCCGCTCAGCTTATTCGCCACCGCCAGCGCTTCGTGCACCATGGCGCTGTTGGTCACGATGGTAAGGTCGCGACCTGCCCTAACGATTCTAGCTCTACCGACGGGGAGGGCTTCTTCCGGCAGCGCGTCGGCCTTGAGATGGTAATAGAGATACTTGTGTTCGCAGTAGATGACCGGGTCATCGATCGCGACCGCATCGATCAACATGGTGTAGGCATCTTCCACCGTGGCCGGAGTCATCACCACTAAACCGGGATAGTGGGAATAAATCGCTTCCATGCTCTGGCTGTGGAAAGGACCGCTGCCCTTGGTCCCGCCGCTCGGCAGGCGCACCGTGATCGGGCAGGGCTGGTTGGTCCGCCAGTATTGGGTGCCGGCGTTATTCAGAATCTGGTTCAGCGCGACGCTGGAGAAATCGGCAAACTGCATCTCGACAATCGGCCGCATCCCTTCCTGGGCCGCGCCGATCGCCGTCCCGATCATGGCGTCTTCGCTGATCGGCGTATTCAGGACGCGCCCGGGAAATTTCTCCGCCAGGCCTTTGGTTGCCTTGAAGGCGCCGCCAAACTTTCCGGCAATGTCCTGACCGTAGAGATAGACGCGGTCGTCTTCACGCAGGAGGTGCGCCTGGGCTTCGCGGATCGCTTCGAGGTAGGTGATGCTCATTGGGCTTCGCCCTTGGAAATCCGAAATCCGAAGCTCGAAATCCGAAGGAAATCTTGAAATCCAAAATCCGAATCGCCACGCCACGATGCGGAACGTAGCGTGCGGCGTTCGGTCGTTTGAGCCTTTGGATTTATTTCGGATTTCGACATTCGATATTTCGGGGTTTCGCCTTTAGCCGACGGTTTGATCCACCAGGCTGCGGCTGGCGATGGCATGCCAGTCTTCCTCGCTCGCAACCGGGCCCTCTTCGCGCTGCGCAGTCTCGACCGCCTTTTCCACTTCAGCGGAAATCTCTTTGCGCCATTGCTGCAGCGTCTCGGCCTCGATCCAGCCATTTTCGAGAATCAGTTTTTCCGTCAGCGCCACGCAATCCTGGGCCCACGGTTCCTGTTTGATCTCGGCCGGGACATAGCTGGCGTCGTCGTGTTCGCCGTGGCCGGCCAGGCGGAGCAGCGAGGCGACGACCAATTGCGGCGGGCCGCCGGCGCGCGCCCGCTCGACTGCGCCGCCGATGACGTCGAGGCAGGCGGCGAGGTTGGTCCCATCCACCTCCTGGCCTTCATAGCCGTAGGCCTGGGCGCGATCGACCAGGCGATCGCAGGCAAACTGGCGGTCGTTAGGCGTGGAGTAGGCAAAGTGATTGTTGGAGGCGACGAGGACGAATGGCACTTTTTCCACGGCGGCGATGTTCATCCCCTCGTGCGTGGCGCCGGTCTGCATCCCGCCTTCGCCGATCGTGGTCAGGCCGATGAAGTTCTTTTCCCCCTTCATCCGTTTCGCCATCAGCTTGCCGACCACGACGGAAATAAGGGAACCGAGATGTGAGATCATCGCGATCTGGCCGGTCTCGGCCCAGCCGCGGTGGATATTTCCATCGCGCCCGCGCATCGATCCCTGGCGCGATCCGAGATAGGTGCGGGTGACATTGAGCAGCGGCTCGCCCGCGGCGGCGCGTCCGGCCTGGTCGCGGATGAGCGGGCCAAAGACATCGCCCTTTTGCAGAAACAAACCGCAGGCGGTGCTGACCGCTTCCTGCCCGCGCCCGACGTAGACGCCGCCGGTGATGAGGCCGCCGCGATAGAGGCTGGTCAGCTTCTCTTCCAGGATGCGGGTCTGGAGCATCCAGCGGAAGGCTTCGAGGTAGCGTTGGTGCGGCGGGCCATCGGTCGAGGCGGATTTGCCGGCACGTTTCGCAGTCTGAAGCATCGGAGGATTTAAACCAGCAACCCGGGCTTGGCCAAAAAAAGATTTCGCGCTCGATTAACCGGCCATGTCCGGGGCGGGGTCCAGGTCCCCGGCCTTTAATCGCAACCGTGCTCCTGCTCGTGCTCGCAATCGAAGAATCCGAGCACGAGCACGAGCAGGAGCACGATGAAGAGGGGACCCACCGCGTGATCGCCGCGCCCGCCGGCCACTGGGAGCATTGCCGTGCCCCAGTGGCGGCGATTTTGCCGCGATGCCGTTAGGGCAGGTGGAAGACTTCTACCAGGGCGACACCGGTGCCGCCGTTCTTGCCGCTCACGATGGCGGTGTAGGAACCTGGAGCAAGGAGGGTGACAAGGGCGGATTCCACGGCTTTCGAGGGCTGGGTGCCGGTGCCTCGGATGAGCGTGGCCTGTCCCGGGTCGTCCTGCCAGTTATCATCGGAGATGACGACGTTGCCGTCACTGTCGTAGAGATCGAGCACCGGATCGGCCAGGGTATTATCCACCCCGGTCAGGGAAGGTCCCAGGGCGCGGATGAGCACGCTTTCCGGGTCGGTGCCGTTGCCAAAGATGAAGCCGCCGATCATGACGTTGCCGCCGGTCTCGACCGAGCCGCGGGTGCTGATGTTAGCCAACTGCGAATCGCTGGCGGTGTCGAGATCATACATTTCCACCACGCCAATGCCGCTGGCGCCATCCTTACCGCTCAAGATCGCGGTATAACTACCGGGATCGAGGGTGGCGACGATCGCTGCTTCGAGATTGTCTGTGGGCGGGATGGTGGTGTTCTCGATCGCAAAACGCTGAGTGTCTTTCCAGTTATTGTTAGAGCTTATGACCGAGCCATCCGGGCCGTGCAATTCGAGCACCGGGTTCGCCAGGAGGGGCGTCAGGCCCACAAGCGACGGTCCGATGCCGCGCAGGAGGACTTTCTTGGGCGCGTTGCCGGTGATGATGAAGCCGCCGATTCCGACGTTATCGCCGGTCTGCACGTTGAGACGCGTAGAGATGTTCAGGAGTTGCGCGGGACCGGTGACAACCGGAGTCGGAGCCGGGGTTCCGACGGGTGTAGGTGTCGGTGTCCCTGTGGGGGTTGGCGTAGGTGTAGGAGTCGGCAGGGTGGATCCTGGGTTTGTCACCAGGTTCGTGTCCAGAGTGACAGCGCCAGTGAGAGCCATGAGGCGGCCGGTCAGGTTTGTCCCGCTCACGGTCGTGACGGAAACGCCGGCGAGGAGATTGCCGATGAAGGTGCTTCCGCTACCGAGAGTGACCGAAGTGCCGGTCGTGAGATAGATGTTGCGGCCGTCGGCCTGGTTAATGAGTAGGACCGAGGAGTTACTCGTGGTGATGAGAGTGGTGCCGATCTGAACGACAAAGACGGCGGCCGGATCGCCTTGGGCGTCGAAGGTGAGGATGCCTGAAGAAGTGGCCGAAGTATCAAAATGATAGACTCCGGGAGTGAGGGTTAAGCCGCCTAAATCCGTTCCGGTCAAGTCATTCGCCGGCGGGGAAGCGAGCCCTGTGAAGTAGGTGTAGGCGGTGGCCAGGTCGGCATGCGCCTGCATGGCTTCACCGTCGTTGGCGTGCAGGCCGCCGTTCATGATCTGCCCCGGCGGGAAGCCGGTAATGGCGGAGCCGGGGCTGACGCCGACATTGCCGATGATTTCGGTGGCGCCGGTATTGGTCACCGTGGTGGCGCCGAGGACGGTGTAACTCTCGGCCGAGCCGAGCGTTTGGGCGGAGCCGGGGGCGGCAAACGCGATGGTGGCAGCGACGGCCAGGGCCAACGCCGGGACGAGGAGTCCGGAACGGGAAAGAAGTTGGATTCGATGAGACATGATAATGATGGGCTGAGGTTGTTTCCGACGGACCGCCACACAGGCACTGAATTGGCACTGCGAAGGACACGGAAGAAAGCCGACCTCACCACCGGCCTTTGCATCCAAGGCCGAAACGATCGAACTCTGAAAACCCACGGCGACGAAGGACGCCACCCGGATTATGCCCTAGGTAAAAGCACGATCCGTTCCGCCGAAGACGGAAATTGTAGGAACGGTTGGGGCTAGGATGAACAGGCGTGCGACGCGCCATTCCCGGCTCGACGGCGTCTCGCCCTGCCAGGCTTGTGCGCGAGCGCGCGAACGAGAACAGACTGCCGGTGCCGTCAATTGCAGCAGTCTCGGGGATCCTGCACCGCGATCGGTCGGTCGGCGCCAGCTAGGACCGGTAGGCCGCGACCTTTGTCTTCACTTCCGCCAGCCGCTGCTTTTGCGCCGGCGTCAGTCGGGCCGAAGCGGCCTCCAGCTTCGCTTCGTCAGCCTTCATCGCCTTTTCCGCCTCCATGTAGATGACTGTGACGCTCACATCGCCGCCCTTTAGTTTCCGGCCCAGCCGCATGTACTGGTTCGCTGCTTTTTCGTAGTCGTTGAGTAAGACGTCATACTCATTAGCCGGGGCCGCGTTGACCGCCGGGCCAGCCTTTTCGCCTTCTCCGCAGCCGATTAATTCGAGCGAGAAGAAGATTGGCAGCGCCAGAAGCGCCAGAAATGGAACGGTGCGTTTCACGATTTTTTTCTCGAGCGGAAGTGGCGAGCCTACCTCAAAGCCGCTCCCCGGCGCAAGGTGTTTGCGGTCGCGCCGGGAATTTTGTCCGAGATCGTCGGCTCTGGCCTCGCCCGGAATGGCACGCCCGGCAGCGGCACTCCTTTTGCTCTCCACCAGGGATGGACTTGTACGATGTGATAGGGCGCGGCTTGCCTAGCCCACTCAACTCGCGCGAGATATCGCAACTCGTCCGCACCGGCCGCATCGATCTGCGCACCGTCTGCAAGCCGACCGGGGAAGCGCGTTGGCGCACCATCGATGAACTCTTCCCGCTCTTGAAATATCAGGGACAAGCCTTTTCCCTCACCTTTGATGAGGAGAAGAGGCAGCGCCCGGGCCGTTTCTTCGCGCCGCTCGCCCTCGTCCTCGTGATCCTGGGAACTCTGGCGCTCTTCTGGTGGACGCGACCGCCTTCCGACCAAGGCCTTACCGATGCGCCCCCGCCGTTGCCTGGCATCCAAACCGCCCTGCGCTAGCCGGAGCCCGATTCCCGTTTGAACGGCGGAAACCCAACCGCCGCTAGAGACCCGTGTAAGCGCGCAGGAAAAAGAGCAGCACGATAATGGCGACCAAAGCCAGCGGACCGCGCCCCAGAAACAGCGTCGTGCCATTCCGGCTCTCACTCCGGCGCGATTGCATGAAGGCGATCAGGGCCAGGACGAGCCCAATCACATAGCAGGCCACCGAGATCAGCACCGCCGTCGAGGCGCTCCACCCGATCGATGCCGGCGGCACCGCCCCGGCCACCAGCCCCAGGCCGAGAAAAAGAAAAGAGGCCAGTCCGACTTTGCGCAGATGATTCATAGGACCGCCTGTCTAACCGATTTCGAGAAAGGCGGCAATCAACGAATGCAGGCCACGCTTTCCCCGCGGATGCGCCGGAGATCCCCCGGCGGCAGGCGATTCACCTTCCGCCGCTAGGACGGCGCCCCTTCCAGCGGCGGCACATACTCGATCGCGTGCTCGGAACTTATCCTGAGGATTTTCGCCAGATCCGGCGGGTTACCGGCGGCGAAGACTTCCGCGCATTCGCCAAAGAACTGCTCAAAACCACTCGGAGTGGCCAAAATCCAGAGGCGACCGGTCGTGCTGCCGGCGTTCTGAAAAGAGTGCCGCACCCCGCGCGGAGTGTAGACCACACCGCCCGGCCCGACCGGCTCCGACCAGCCATCATCAGCCAGGAAGCGGAAGCTCCCTTCCATGACGATGAATAGCTCATCCTCCTGGTGATGAATATGAGGTGGCGGCCCATTCCCGGGTGGCACGCTATCCAAAGCGAGCACGAGCGAGCCCTGGATGTCGCCCCCGTTTAGCTTTACCTGCACCTTGTCTCCGAAAGCCTCCAGCACCCGGCCCTGCTCGGGCCTAACGATTATGGTCTGCCGGGCGGGAGAGGGAGCCGTCGGTTCTTCGTTCATGGGCGGGAAGTTTTCCCTTCCGGCTTGGATTAGTCAAGTGCGGTCGTCATAGCTATAGCTCGCGTAGCTTAGCCGCAAGCCTTGGCGAGAAACTCAGTCAGTCTTCCCATAAACCAGGGATGTAACCCTCCGGCCCATTCGACAAAGCCAAGATGGCCGCCTGATGGCGGCGTTTCGAGATAGAGACACGGGTTTGCCTCGCTCTCCGGGTAAGGGAAACACTCCGGGGCCAGGAAAGGATCATTCAGCGCATTGAGTAAGAGTGTCGGCTGTCTGATCTGTAAAAGGAACTGCCGTGCGCTTGACTGCGTCCAGTAATCATTTGCATCGCGAAATCCGTGCAGGCGCGAGGTGTAGCGATCGTCAAATTCCTGGAAGGTGCGCAAGGCCCGGCTCCCGGCGGCGTCGATCTGGTGCGGGAACCGGAGCGCTTTCGCTTCCACCTTTGCCACCAGGCTGGTGATGAAGCGGCGCAGATAGATCCGATTACTCCAACGTCGGTCGAGCATGCGTGCGCTGGCCGCCAGATCGACCGGCGCCGAGACCGCCACCGCCGCCTTCACCGCCTCATGAGGTGGCGCTTCGCCCATATACTTAAGCGTGAGATTGCCACCGAGACTAAAACCGACCAGCGCGATGCGGGTGTAACTCCTGGCCGCGTGCTCGATGACCGCCTTCAGGTCCTCCGTCGCGCCGCTGTGATAGAGTCGCACCAGTCGGTTAGGCTCCGGGCCGCAGCCACGGAAATTCCAGGCCAGCACATCCCAGCCAGCCGTTGCCAGGGCCGCGGCCGTGCCGGTGATGTAGCCTTCGTTGGCCGAGCCTTCCAACCCATGGGATAGGATCGCCACCCGCTCGCCGCCTTCGCGGCGCTGCCAGTGCAGATCGAGGAAATCCCTATCTGCCAGCTCCAGGCGTTCCGGCGTAAAGCCGGCCTCGCCTCCCGAGCGCAGGAACGCCCCGGCGATCGTCTGGAGGTGACCGTTCTGAAGTAGCGCCGGAGGCCGAAAGGCTGATGAAACCAGGGGCATGAGTTATAGAAAAGCGAGGAGCCGGCTACCTCGTGGCTCTGTAAGTCATCCCACCTGGCGTTCTCAGTGACTACTGTTACCACTGCCGCAGCCGTCACTGCGACCGGGCTGACACTTAGCGCCTATCGGCGGTGATGCGTGTGGTCGGCTTCTTCCCTTGCTTGATCTCCTTTAGCTTAATGCAGACCACCGTTAGCCACGAGATATCAAAGGCATTACCGAGCGGCTCATTGTCCTGGGCAGCGGGGCTCATGCTGGTGTAGGCGCCGTCGATTCCTACCGCCCAAATCTCTTCCCCAGCCTGTTTCAGCGCCATGACCACATCGCCACCATCCATTCGGGTGGCCGTGTGCTGGAATAAGTCCCACAACTTATCGCGAAAAGGTGAGACCACGTCGGCGCTGGCACTCTTTTTCTTCTTCTTTGTTGTCGGCTTCTTCTGCTTTTTCACCGCGCACCCTCGTGTGTCGCGGCCGACATTCAAGCGCCGCCGCGGCCTGCCTCTGCCGGGGCTGGCACATGCGATGCTGCTTTCACCCTGCGCCGACTCAAAGCCCCACCTATAAAACTGATTGCCGCTCGTCTTTTCTCAGTCGCCTGCCTCAGCCAGCCCGACGGAGGGCGCTCACGGCGTCAAGGCTGGTGAAACCCGGAAAAAATCCCGCCGAGCAAGCTGCCAAAGAGCGCCATCAGGAGGAAAAGCAGGATTACGAACGCGGGGATGAAACAACAAAAGACGAGAAAAGCGGCCGCCGCCCATTTAAACATCAGCTTCAGGATCGAGAGGAAAGGCAGGTCGAAATCCACCACCGACACCTGCACCCGGCTCGCCCACGGTTCCCACTGCGGCAGCGCCGGCGGAACATCCCCATCCATCCGATAGACGGCCGGCTCCTCTGAGCGCACTACCGGCGAAGTCGGCGGCGGCAGCTGCGTGCCATACTTTATCATCGGCAGCAGGTCATCGATCGTCCGCCAGGGACCATCCGGCGCTATCCGGCAGGGCGTTTCCCGCGCGGCCCGGCCATCAGCAAAGAGCTGGAAAACCTGACCCTCCGAGAAAGGACCTTCCTCCCGACCATCGAGCCTGAGCGAATAAGTGTGCACAGAAGGGCTTGCTACCACAACAGCGAAGACGCCGCCACCCGGAAGCGCAGCGTAACACCAGAGCGCGCGTGCGCTGGAGGGACGGGCGCCGTCCCGTCCGAGTCTGGTGTAGGGCGGGCGCTTCGCCTGCCCGGAGCATGACCCTGGAGAAAGCCTCCGAGGCGCCGGAGCGCAAAAGCACCGCGGGGACGGGTGCTGCCCGTCCGCATCTCAGCCGACATTCACCGCCCGACGTGACCTGCGAAGTGCCTAATCCGCCGGAGGCGGTTCAGGTGCAGGAGCCGGAGTAGGTTGTTCTCTTTTTTGAGCCATGCCCGATCGATCTCCAAAGGTTCGAACAGAGTCAAGCAATTAAGCGGACTTAGTTGCAGGGCGGGCGCTCCGCTTGCCGAGGAATTCCGAAAAGCCAATTTGGAAACCAGAAAGCCAGGAACTGTATGAATAAGGAAAGCAGGAACCCAGGAAAGTATCTTGGAGGGACGGGCGCTGTCCCGTCCGTGTCTGCAATTGCAGGGCGGGCGCACCGCCTGCCGAGGATTCGCGAGAGGCCAATTTGGAAACCAGAAAGCCAGGAACTTTTGAATAAGGAAAGCAGGAACGCAGGAAAAAATCTGGAGGGACGGGCGCTGTCCCGTCCGTGTCTGCAATTGCAGGGCAGGCGCATCGCCTGCCGAGGAATCGCGAGAAGCCAATTTGGAAACCAGGAAACCAGGAACTGTGTGATAAGGAAAGCAGGAACGCAGGAAAGGGTCTTGGAGGGACGGGCGCTGTCCCGTCCGTGTTTGAATTGTAGGGCGGGCGCATCGCCTGCCGAGGATTCGCGAGAGGCCAATTTGGAAACCAGAAAGCCAGGAACTTTTGAATAAGGAAAGCAGGAATTCGAACCAATCCTCACCTTGTCCGAGTCTCCGCGGGTCAACTGATCAACAACAACCGCGGCGGCTCGCCCGGCGCCGTCTCCGGCGCGCGATGAATGCACGGGGGCACCAGACTCCCGGGCCAATCCACCGCGATCCGCCAGAGATTGCCCAGCCCAAACGAGAACGGCTGCGCTCCCGGGAGCGGCGCATAATGAAGATCATAACAATGCTCGTGGAGCGCGGCGCGAAACTCAGCCTCGTCCTCCGCTGCGCCAAGAAATCGCCGGAGCGCGGCCCTGGTCTCCGGGTTATCCACCCGCCGTTGCGCCTCTTCGTTAGGCAAACCCTCGCTCGCCGCCCCAAAGTAAGTGCAGAGCCATGTCTCCGACTCCACCGGCGCGCTATCGACATGAAAAGAAAAGACATCCGTCCGCACCGGCACCGGCTCTTCTGCACGGGGATAGCGATAGATACAGTTCAAGGCCGGCTCGCGCTCCGCTTCCTGCAACTGGCGCAGATCTTCGATCATCACCTCGACCGCCAACCGCCCGCCGGCACTCAGCGGCAAGGCGAGGAGCTGTTCCTCCTCGAGAGTCACGATCTCATCGCCAGGTCCGAGCTTTTCCACCACTTCGCCGAAATCCCCCCTCAGCGTCCGCGGCCAGCAAAGGGCGTTCACCCCGTTGCGAAACGGCGTTGCCGCCAGCTCGGCGAAGCTCTGCACTCTCTTGATTCGGAAGTACTCGGGAAGATCGATTCCTAACTCTCAGAGCATCCGCGCCCATGTCGAGCGCGGAGTGCGATCTAGGAAAACGTCCCTGGTTTCGCACTTCTGCTAAACAATGCGGAAACCAGGAAACCAGGAACTGTTTGAATAAGGAAAGCAGGAAAGCAGGAAACAATCTTGGAGGGACGGGCGCTGTCCCGTCCGTGTTTGCCATTGTAGGGCGGGCGCTCCGCCTGCCGAGGATTCCCGAAAAACCAATTTGGAAGCCAGGAAACCAGAAACTTTTTGAATAAGGAAAGCAGGAACCCAGGAACAGGGACTTAGGGAAGATCCACAAGTCTTAGGGAACTCCACCGTGCCTGACCGATCACTGCCGAAACCTTCGGCCCTGGCAGCGCATCAAGCCGACGGGGCGGACGGAGCCGCCGCTCAGGACTTGCGCCGGTGCGAATCTTTCCCGGCCGGTTTCCGCATGACGCAAGCCATGAGAAAACAAACCACGCCCAGTCGGTTTTCCACCCGCAGCTTGCGGTAACTGCGCTGGAGATGCTTCTTCACGGTCGACTCATCGCAACCCAGGATCTGACCGATCACCCAGTTCGTCTTGCCTTCGGGCAGCCACTGGATGACTTCGCGTTCGCGGGGAGTGAGGGTAGCGAGCAGAGCGGCAGGGGAGGATTTTGGGGAAGACATGGGAGGGATAAGTTTGTCGAATAATAGGACTCCAGTCCGAGACGGGCAAGCAAATTTCTTTTACTCGTCAGGCGGCACCAGCCGCTGCTTTATCGTCCCCACTGAAGAGGGAAAGACCGCCAGGGTTTCTTCCAGCGGTCTTCCCTGTGCTTGCATTCGTTAGTCAGGTTGATCGCGAAAGACGATCGCTAGAGCGCCATTTTCTCCACCGGCTCGCTCCAATCGCTCTGGCCGGTGCTGCCGCCGAGGCCGATCAGTTCCATGATGTAGATCGTGCCCGCGGCTAACCCGCCGAACACGATCTCCCGTGCCGTCCGGAAGGAGACGACCGGGCCGAACTCGCCGCCCATCGCCTTGATCCGGCCCTGGATGGCTCGGCGGTTGGGATCCCCCTTCACCCGCAGCCTGATCTGGCCCTGCTGCGGTCCGTTTAGTGCCGCCACGATGACCGGGGCATGCAGCACCTGTTGCGAGCGGTTGGTGCTCACGGCCTCAAAGCCGGCGCTGAGGAGGATCGCCAGGTCTTCGTTGCAATTGATGTCAACGTAGCTCGCGTCCTTATCGACGGCCGCGATGAGCACGGCCCGAGCCGCGTCCTTCAGGGCAGTCTGGAGTGGTCCGCCTCCGGCCGCCGCGATGATCGCGTTGTCGAAGGCTTGTTTCTTGGTCTGCAGATCCGCTGGGATCTCCGGCGGGGTCGGCAGGTCGGGGTTACCGGTGAGACCCGCGATGACTCCGCCTGTGAACGAACTCAGGTCCACATCCGGGAAGCGCGTGTAAAGCCGGCTTGTTCTCATTTTTGGCATGTTATTTCTCCTTATGTTTTTTATTTGTTGGGCAAGACACCCAGCCGATGATCGACTGGCGCGCTTGCTGTTGGGTAAGGAAAAGAGCAGTGCCGCTGCCAGGCCATATACCACTTTGGTGGTATATGGCACGGAATTAGGTTCGTTAGTTACCTGCGTATTTCGAGACACTTACAACATCGTCGTCGGTCCGCGAAAAGCCGGAAGAAAGAAAAGCAGGCTGAATCGTCGCCCGCATCTGGCACGGAACTGGCCAGACTCGGCCGCCATCAGCCCTGAAGCCTAAGCCCACAGGCCTCCTCCATCCCGCTACAGGCCTGATGCGGTCCACAACAGGCATGATCCCCGAGGGATCAGCCCTGATCCGAGACGGAACAGACCGAACATGAGACGGAACAGGTCTGATGCGTCTCCGAACAAACCTGGTGTGCGACGGAACAGGGCTGATCGGTCAACGATCAGCCCGCATCCGCCTGCCACCATGCCTGCTGGCCGAAGCCACTGGCGTGATCGTCCAGAGAACAGACAGGGTCCGTGCGGCATAAAGCATAAGCCGGCGGAGCTCAGGCTGAGGAAATCGAGAAAATAACCGGCGGTGTTTCCTTCTCCGGGAAGTCAGCGCCGCCAACTCGTGCCGGCGCTTTTCCTTGGCCGCGAACAGCGCCGCTAGGTCCGGGTTGTCCACATTTCCATTTCGCCTCGAGATCAAACGTCGGCCCTCGCGTCCCCCGATCGCATAGCGGGAAAACAGGCCCGCCTGCTCCAGTTCATTCAGCACCTGCAATGTGCGTTTCACCGGCCCGCGTACAGCATCAGCGCTCCAAATCATCCGCGATCTGAGACAGGAAGAGCTGCTTGTGTGGATGGGAGGGCTGATGCCAGATCTGATTGCGAATTCTACCCGTCTGCCAATCGAGCAAATTGCCAAATGTATAGACAGAGCCCCATTTAGCGCCCAATGCGAACCTATCCGACACCATCCCCAGCAAAGGCGCGGACCCGGTTAGGTACGCTTTGTTAATCTTCGGTCGGACCGCCTGGCAACTTCGCTTTTGAGATTTGACGCATCTTGGGAATTTCGGGGCTGAACGTGCTCTCGAGTTTTTGCACATGGTCAACCAACCATTCGATCATCTGAGGCCAGTTGGTTCGATTATAGCCGTCAAATGGCCTGCGATAAACGATCAGGGAAACTTTCTTGTCGTCGAGCCGTCGCCACTCAAGCGGATAAGCAAATGATTCCTCGATTTCGGCGCGCTGCCCGTAGAGGTAATCGAACAAGGCCTTATTTCGTTCTTTTGTAGCGCCGTTGAGCACAAACTCAACCCGTACCTCGTCTTTTCCGAAGATCATGGTGTAATGAACACCGGCCAGACCGGACCCAGTGTTTAACCAATGGTCCCTACTCGGACTTACGTTTTCGTAGAGGACAATGCCCGCCTCGCGCAAAGCTGCTAGCATCTTGTGCCAGAATTCCGTTCGCAAAGCGAAGCGTCGGGCCTGCCCCTGTTCTGCCGAGTGCTCTTCTTTTTCCTTTCGGGAAATTCCGATCATGAGCTCCGCGGCTTCCGGGAGCGGAATCACCTGTTCTAGGTTGAGAAGCAAAGCATTACCGTCCTGAAATGGAGTCGCCTTGAAGCACTGTAGGAGGACTCCATGTTTGAGTAGCCATAGCACAGTTGATGTGACCTCTTTTCTGTACCGAGCGGCAACCATCATAATCCTCTGGTTATCGCCCGCATTTAGAACTACTTCGCCGAAATCTTCCTCTCCTAAAAACTCGCAAATCCGTTCTTCCGCCTTCGCCGATGCGTCGGCTCGATCCAAATACTGTTGGTAGATTTCCGCGATGTTCGATTTCGATAGCGTCGAACAATAGGAGGCATACTTTAGGGACTGCCAGACTACGTCCCGGCCGGAGTCGTCGAGCTTATTTTCGATGATCACGACGCCGCCGTGCTTATCGAAAGCGAGGAGATCCAGTCGCTCCTTTGTGTCATCGAATCCCGAAAATTCCTTTTGGATGATGAGCAGCTCTTCACCAAGAGCATCCGGTTGGTTGGCGAGCCATTCCTGCAGATGCTCCCGCTCGCCGAGATGAAGGTCGGAAAAGGTGACCTGTTTCAGCTTTGTTATCCGATTCTTGGAGTGATCGATGCGGAACATTGCTCAACCCCTATCTTTCGGCGGTGATTTACCTCCCGGCGCGCTGTAGCCGACAGTTTTAGGGAGCCGCAGGTAAACCTGGCGTCCCAGCCATTCGGCCGCGACCTCCTTGAACTCTGGATCGTTCATATACTTGGCAAAAAGATCCTCGTTGAGGTCCATGCGCTCGATGAACAGAGATTCGAGGATTTCGCCGAACACCAACTGGAACTTTCCGATTGGATTGTTTTCGGCTGCTTGGCGGATCACGTCGACTTGGGTCGCGGCTTCCGTGATTTGGTCGAAGAAGAGTTGGTCAGCGTCATTGAGGTTCTCACCGAAGCGCTCGTTGATCAGGTCGACAAGGCGAGACAGAGGAACATTCTCTTCCCGCACCAAACCGCTCCCTACTTCCTTCGGTCCGTCCAGAGGCTTCGCCATGCCTTCGTTCAAGCTGATGGAACCCTCGCTGATTTTCTGGAGGCGGTAGTATTCCAGCTGCACTTCGTCGTCGAATTGATAGCCAGGTCCAGACTTCCGTTTGGGCAACTTGAGCGCAAGGTGCTTGAGGTAGGCGTAAAGCTTCTCAAGATCACTGTCTTGATACGGAATTACCTGACTGAGAAAGGCATAAAGGTTTCGGAAAGCATACAGCTTCCCGCGCCAAAGTTCGGCTTCCTCCTCATTGGATTCTTGGAGATCCTTGAAACGATTTGAGGCCTTATCCAAGGCTGCGTTCATGGCCTTGTGGTCTCCAACGCTTTGCCGTTGGCGCGGAGCAAAGAAGATGTGGCAGAATTCCTCGATCTCGTCGTTCCGATAGATTCCCGATTCGTCCAGCTCCCCCTTGATCTCGTAGAGTCGCTCGGGCTCTACTTCCTCGCCCAACGTGGCGCCGTCGAAATAGACTTTGAAGGCCTCCTGGATTTCGTCCGGGTCATTCACGAAATCGAGGACGAAGGTTTCCTCCTTTAACGGGTGAGTCCTGTTCAGCCGTGAAAGCGTCTGGACGGCTTGGATGCCCGCCAAACGTTTGTCTACATACATGGTGTGCAGGAGCGGTTGATCAAAACCGGTCTGATATTTCTCCGCCACAAGGAGAACCTGATACTCATTCGTGCCAAATTCCTCTGGCAAATCCTTCTCCCGAATTCCGCCATTCATCTGGGTCTCCGTGTATGATTTGTCGGGAATCTTGTCGTCAATGACGGCGCCAGAGAACGCCACCAAACTCTTTATCGCGTATCCCTTCTTCGCAATGTAGGCGTCGAAGGACTGCTTGTATCGCACGGCTTCCAAGCGGGAGCCTGTGACGACCATGGCTTTGGCACGACCGCCGATCTTGTGGCGGCTGAAGCTCTGGAAGTGCTCCACCATCACGGCCGTCTTTTGAGAGATATTATGCGGGTGCAAACGGAGGTAGTGGCTCAGCGCGCGAGCGGCCTTCTTGCGTTCGACGTTCGGATCATCTTCGCAAGCCTTGAGCAGCTTGTAGTAGGTTTTGTAGGTGACGTAGTTCTTCAGCACGTCCTCAATGAAGCCCTCCTCGATCGCCTGGCGCATCGTGTATTTGCTGAAGGCGGCGCCGTCCCGGCCAAAGACTTTCAGGGTCTTGTGCTTTGGCGTCGCCGTGAAGGCGAAGAAGCTCAAGTTGGGCTGTGTGCCCCGCTTGGCCATGCTCCGGAACATCTTTTCCAGATCCGATTCGCCCTCCTCGGCCGCGAGTGCGTTTGCCTTCGCACGCAGGGCTTCGCCCCCGAGGACTTCCTTCAAATCGGTCGCTGTTTCGCCGGATTGAGAGCTGTGCGCTTCGTCAATAATGACCGCACATTTCCGCGTCGGCAGGTGGCTGCGGTCCTCGCCCCGTTCCTCCGCCATCTTCAGGAGCTGCTGGGAGACGAAGGGGAACTTTTGGAGCGTAGTAATGATGATCGGCACTGCATTCTCAAGCGCCCCCGCGAGCTGTCGCGAGTTCTCGTCGATCTTTTCGACCACGCCTTGCCGGTGATCGAACTGGTAAATCGTATTCTGGAGCTGCTGATCGAGGACCACGCGGTCGGTTACGACAACCACGCTGTCAAACACACGCTCGTCCTCTTCGTTGTGCAAATTGGAGAGCCGGTGGGCGAGCCAGCCAATCGTATTGCTCTTCCCACTGCCGGCAGAGTGCTCCACGAGATAGTTGTGCCCGGTGCCTTCCTTCGCCGCAGCCGTCACCATTTCTCGAACCGCCCGCAATTGATGGTAGCGAGGGAAGATCATGGCCTCCTTCTTCACCTTCTTGCCGTCCTCCGTTCGCTTCCCCTCGATCTGAAGGTGGAGAAATCGCGCGAGCAGGTCCAGAAAGCTGTTTCGCTCCAACACCTCTTCCCAGAGGTAGGCGGTTCGATAGTTGCGGCCCTCCGGATCTGGCGGGTTGCCTGCGCCGCCGTCGCGGCCCCGGTTAAAAGGCAGGAAATGGGTCGCGCTCCCCGCCAGCCGGGTGGTCATGTGCACTTCCTCAGTGTCCACGGCGAAATGAACCAGCGTGCGTTTCTTGAATTCAAAAACCTTCTCCCGGTGGTCCCGGTCATGCCGGTATTGCCTGATGGCATTTGCCGCCGTCTGGCCGCTCAGTGGGTTCTTGAGTTCCAACGTGACAATCGGGACCCCATTCACGCTCAGTGTCACGTCGAGGCTATCGTTCGGACGCTTCGTGCTGAAGTGCACCTGCCGAGTGATCCCGAGAATGTTGTCCGCGTAGCGGGCTTCCAGTTCTGGATTGAGGCGGTGCGCGGGTTTGAAGAAGGCAATCCGCAGAGTTTTTCCGTAGCATTTGAAGCCGTGCCGCAGGGTTGCGAGCACGCCATGAGTATCCATCCATTTACACAGCGCGGAGATGATCCGCTCTCCGGTCTTTTGGTCGTGGAGTTCCTTCAGCTTTCCCCACACCTTCGGCTGGGTTTTCTCGATGAACGCGAGCACCACATCTGGAAAAACCGCCAACTCCGTATTGAAGGTCTTTGCGACGTGACGCACATAGCCGTGCGCCAACAGGACTTCTTCAATGGCTGTCTCAAAGGCTGCTTCGGAGGTCCGTTTCATGCGGCTCCGAGTTTCTTCCGGAGGTAATAGACTACGACTTGGCAAAAGGGACTCAGGTTGCCGGCGTCGTTGCCATTCCAGTTGGCAAGGTGTTTCTGTAGATCGCAATCTTTGGCCTTCCCGCGCCTCAGCGTTTCTCTGAACGAATCCAAGACCGCCTTTCGATTCTTTACAAGATTCGAGTGGTTGAGATTCAACACGTCTTCCAATTGCGCCTGCAAATCCTGCTTGTTATTGGCGGCCTCAATCCTGCCTGAACCAGGAAACAAAAACATTGCTTCAACGTCGTGGGCGGGATTGGCTGGATTGAAAGTAAGGTCAGTGTCGCGTTTTCGGGTATCGCAATGCTGGTGTTTCCGACGTTTGCCATGCCCACCGCGGCAGGAGCCGAGCAGATTGCCGTAATCGAGCTGCTCCGCAGGGTACTTGTTCGGCGACTGGGCATGCCAGTGCTCGACTTTCATTTCGGTCTCGCCGGAGCGGATCCGCTGCATGCAATAACAGCAAATGCTCCGCTGTTCACTCACGAGCGACTGTCGGAGCTCGGCTTTTTCGATGTAGTTGTCGTAATCCGCGTGCTGTTTGCACCGGTGTTGCGTCAACGAGGGCGGTTCCGCATGCTTATGGATATTTCTCATTCCTTTCCTTCAAGAAACTTGATGAGTGCCTGTGCGCGGGTGAGCTCGGGTTCGTCCTCACCAAGTAATTTGAGCAGCGGCTTCATGGCATTGCGCGCATCGTCGAACCGCTCCTCATCAATCAGGCGGAAAAGTGCCGTTAAATCCTCCAACACCTTCTTGTTGCGTTCTGATGCACCCATGAGTTCATCTAGGACGCGGTTCGCATCCAGCCCGAATGACTCATCAGGGGTATAGACTTCAATCCGCCCGGTGTCTTCGTTGGGCTCGAGAAAGCGAACGCAGTCCGCCTTCACTTCCCCAAGGACAAGCGCCGAGTGGGTCGTAACGATAAATTGGCAGTTTGGAAAGGCTTTCGACAGCCTTAGCAGGACCTGCCGTTGCCATTTCGGGTGAAGGTGCAGTTCAACCTCATCGATCATCACCAGCGCCTTGCCATCGCTGACCGGCTGCTTGCTCTCTGGATTGGCGATCGTGAGACGGCGAGTCAGGTCGAAGGCAAGCGCCAGCAAAGCCTTCTCTCCGTCGCTGAGCTGGTTGAGGTTGAAGCGTATGCCGTCCTTCTTGATTGTGAAATGTGGACGCGGTTTTGTTTCCAGAGACAGACCTGAAAAACCGGGCATTAGGATATCGATGGTGGCTTCCATCATCGCGACCAGGCTCTCGCCGAACTTCTTGCTGCCGATCAATCCCTCCCGAACGGCGCGATACCAGTTGGCGATTTCGTTGAGGGAGATTCGAGTTTCGTTCAGTGCCTTCGCGTAAGCGTCTGCCGGCGAAACCGCTTTGACACCTGCCAGCCTCGGAGGGAGCCCGCCAAAAACTCGGTGGGTTGGATAAAAGATCATGAGCAGCTCCGGTGACTCGTCGTGTTCACCGGCATTCTCAATCTTCGCGGTTTGGTGCGTGAAAGTGTCTTCGCTTTCGACAAGCAGGTGTTCCAAGAACTCAATGCGGGCCCCTGTATCTTTGTCCTTCTTTGAATCCTTCTCCACGAAGCGCCGTTTCGTTCTGAGATCTTCGATTTCTCTCTGGATTTCTGGAGCCTTCTTCGGGTCCGGCTTCGCCCGCACAATTTGAGCGGTCGTCTCAATGATCTTTCCTTTGAACCTCGTACTGAGGGTGAACGCCTGTTTTCCGTGGTGAATGTCGTCGTCGCTGAACGAAATGACGTCACGCTTTGCCGGCGAGACCTCGGGAGCGAGATAGGAAGCAAGGCCCGCGATTGCTCTCAGAATACCGGATTTGCCGCTTCCGTTAGCACCGGCAATCACGGTTACGCCATCGCAGAACTCGAGGTCGAGCTGCTCGAAACCGCGGTAGTTGGAAAGCGTCAGGCTGAAAAGCTTCATGCCGTCATTTCTTCCAGCGGGATTTTGCCGGTCACGGCGGCAGTGATGAGAGCGGAACGGCGTTCTTTGAGGAGCTTGTTGGAATCGACTAGCGTCGCGACGAGCTTTGCGGTCTTCTCCCGGTAAGCGGCGATTTCAGCAACGATTGCTTTCTGTTCTTCTTGTGGCGGAATTGGGAACTGAATTTCGAAGAAGTTCTCCGGGTAGAGGCGAAGGCGGGACGACCAGACGCCCTTTGACCAGCGGATGACTTCGGCAACAAAAGGCTTGGAGCGACAGAGTAGCTCCATGAAGTCCGGAAGAATCGGCCCCTTCGATGTGTAGACGTGATAGTCGGGGCTGACGATTCCATCGAGTGGGCTGATTCCCATGGCCCCCATCCATGCCCAGAGCGTGTTGGTCACAAAATCGTCCTTCATGCACCGCTTGTAGCCGGTCATGTCATCGGCTTTGAACATGTAGACTTCCTTTTCAGCCCGGGATGTCACTCCGGTTATGTGCGACACGGTGAGGAGTTCCTCGTTTCCGTCTTCGGATCGTTCGTCGCGAACCGCGAAAACGTTCTTTCCTCGCTCGATTTTCCAATGCTTCGGGATGTCGCCGAGCCACTCGAGGCCGGATGGCTTAGTGGGGGCTTTGGGATTCAGACCGCGCGTCACGGCGCGGCTGATCAGCGTGGCCCGCTTTTCTTCGAGCAAGGCTAGCATGCGTTCTTTCTCGGCCACCAAAGCGTCAATTTGAGAGGTTTCGTCTTCGAGCCAAAGAGCGATATGACTCTGCGACGAGATAGGGGGTAGCAATACCGGAAATCTGCCGAAACTATCCTTCGTCAAATGCTGCATGGTGGATCCGTGAGCTTGATCGGAAAGCGCACTCATAAAATGGACAGCTAGCCACTTGAAGAAGCCTTTGGTGATGTGGTTGGTATCCAAATCGACTTTGAAGATGTGTTGATTGAGCCAAGCATCCTCTCCGTCCCATTCATAGGCACCTAGGGATGCTGACCACGACAAAAGGATGTCGCCATTTCTGACTAACAGATCTTCCCCTAATGACCCTTCGAACCGATTAATTGGGGCATCCGGATCTGAGAGGTTTTGTATTCGAATAATTGGCTTACCGCTATCACTCCAATCGGATGGCTTAAACGGGTAACCGTTTATATATCGCCCAAGGTGCTTAACCTTGGAAGCCGTCCAACCAGCCGTTGGAGTATTCATTCCGTTACCTCCTTGAGCATGTCGAGAATGCGCCCTTCAACGGCAGCCAGTTCCTTGTCAATTTCCGTCAGGCTGCGCGGTTCCTCGTAGATAAAGAACTCACGGTTGAAGTTGATCTCGTAGCCGACCTTGCCAATGCCGCCGTCTTTCTCATCACGCAGCTTTTGATCGGCGTTGACCCAGGCGTCGCCGACATAGGGGCGCACTTCGCGGAGGAAGAAGGAAACGACGTGTTCCTTCAGCGGCACGTTCTCGTTGTCGCGCAGTTTCGGATCCGGCTCATATTCCATTGCCTTCCCCTTCTTGCCTTTGGTCTCGGGGAAAATTCCGAAGACCTGATCAAATTCGCTGGGTTCGCAATCGCCGACGAGCTTCTGTCCCGGAAAAGCGCCCTCGCCGACAATGCCCGAGAAGCTCCCTCGCTTCTCGATGACCCGTTCGGCCGCGGGATCGGTTTGCGTAAAGCAATCGCGAAAGTGCTTTTTCTGCTTCGTGCCCTTTGCTCCCGAATCCCAGCCGATGTCGCAGTCCTTGACGATACGTTGCACCTGCAACCAGACGGAGTTCCAGTCGAGTTGCCGCTCGGTGCCGAGTTCTTCCTCGATCGTTTCCACCGCATCGAGAAGTTCGGGGTAGGCATTAAGGAAGGTTTCCTTAGCTTCGGCGGTGATTTGGAATCGCAGGCGCAGCGGGCGCTCAACGGTGATGCGGCGGTAGCCAAAGTCTTCGTTGTCGAAGATCTTGCTCGTTTCGCTTCTCCGGAACTCGCCATGCTCGCGGGTCAGCGTGTCGATGGTTTCATGATCCAGATAGCGACGTTTGTCGCCGAGGCTGCGCTTCATGGGCTTCCACCGGCCGCGGCTGTCGATGAGCTGGATTTTGCCTTGGCGCTTCTTCTCCTTCCGGTTCGTGACGATCCAGATGAAGGTCCCGATACCGGTGTTGTAGAACATCTGCTCGGGCAGGGCGACAATCGCCTCCAGCCAGTCGTTTTCGATGATCCAGCGGCGGATGTCGCTCTCGCCGGAGCCCGCGCCGCCACTGAAGAGGGGCGAGCCATTAAAGACGATGGCGATGCGGGTGCCGCGCTTGTTTTTCTGCGGATCGGGCGAGGGACGGAAGTCCTGCCGCTTGGACAGCATGTAGAGCAGGAAGAGGAGCGCGCCATCGTTGACGCGCGGGAGTTTGCCCTCGTAGCCGTGGAAGTCCTTCCATTTGCTGATTTCCTTCTGCTCCGCCTTCCAATCCACGCCGAAGGGCGGATTGGCGAGCAGGTAGTCGAAGCCGTCGATGTCGGGGAAGGGTCCGTTGCTGAGGGTGTTCCCCATCTCGACACGGCTGTCTTTGTGCCCCTTGATGAGGAGGTCGGAGGCCGCAACCGCGTAGGAGCGTGGGTTGTAGTCCTGGCCGAAAACCTTGACGATGGCGTTCTCGTTGTGCTCGCGTATCCAGTTCTGTGCCTCGGCCAACATGCCGCCGGTGCCGCAGGCTGGGTCGCAAATCGTTACGATGGGGCTGCCGTTGGTGAGGAGGTCGTCATCGGGCTCCATGAGCAGATTGACCATGAGACGAATGACCTCGCGCGGGGTGAAGTGATCCCCGGCAGTCTCATTGGCGGATTCATTGAAGCGCCGGATGAGGTCCTCGAAGACGAGCCCCATGGTGATGTTGTCCACGCGATCCGGGTGCAGATCGATCTCCGCGAACTTGGAAACCACGAGGTAGAGCCGGTTCGACTCCTCCATCTTCTCGATTTCCTTGTCGAACTCGAACTTGTCGAAGATGTCGCGAATGTTCTGCGAGAAGCCATTGATGTAGTCCTGCAGATGGCGACCGATGTTGTCCGGGTCCCCCTTAAGTTTCTGGAAGTCGAGCGGGCTGTGATTGTGGAAGCCGAGTTCCCGGCCATCCGCGTCTTTGGCGATCTTGTTCAGGGTTGGATCGAGATTCGTCAGCTTCCCGCTGGCGATGAGCTTGGCGTGGGTCTGAAGAACTTTCTCCTTCGTCAACTCCAGCACGCAGTCGAACCGGCGCAAAACGGTCATAGGCAGCATAACGCGCTCATATTGCGGAGGTCGGTAGGGGCCTCGCAGGAGATCGGCAACCGACCAAATAAAGTTGGCGAGCTGTTGGAAGTTAGGCGGAGCCACGATTCAAAGTGCGATGATTGGCGCCATTAGTGCAACTGTGGTGCCGTCGATTATGTTGCACTGCATTCCTCAGGGGCCGGCATGGAGCGCTGAGTTCTAGCGAGAGCTTTGAAAAACTGAAAGCTGAAAAACTGAAAATCTGAAATTCGGCAGGAGACGAAGCCAGGAAGCGCTAATTTAGATTGCCCATCGGGGCACTGCGATAGTATGGAATTTGCTTTCCAGAAGTATGCCCCGCCGTCGTTCCTCCTTCGCTGACGATCTCACCCTCCTTCCGTGGTGGGTGAACGAGCCAAAAGCTGAAAACTGAAACGCTGAGACGCTGAAATGCTGAAACGCTGAAATTGGGCGTGCAGGCACGGTATGAAATCGGCAGCATCATCCGCGCATGTCGAATCCCGCCCTCGATGCTTTCACGTCCGGACTTTTCTCTAAGGTCGTTCCTGTTCTAATCATCGCTGCCATAGCCGGAACGACGCTGGGGGTTTTGGCGAAATGGCTTGAACGATCGGTTATCCGAGCGATTCGCTCGAGACGGGGAGTGAGGGACGCCGCGCTCGCCGCGCCGACTTTGGACGTCGGTGTGGATGACGCTCCGCGCTGCCCATCCTGCGACCGCGCGATGGTGAAGCGAAACGCGCGGCGTGGAGCGAAAGCAGGCACACACTTTTGGGGCTGCTCAGATTATCCGAAGTGCCGCGGGACGCGGGCCATCCAAAGCTAACCCGCCCGAGTAACGAAAGCAGAATGGCCAAGCGGGGCTGGTTCGCCCTTGGCATGAATCTCGCAGCAGAGGCTGGAATGATGTTTCCCAAGAAGAAAAGATCCTTGCCGCCGCCATCGGTTCGACGATTGCCGGGGCAATCGCTCCGCGAGCAGAAAGAGCGGCTAACCGATAATTGGCTCATTCCATTTTATTTTTCGACCGCCTTCCTTTGGTTTCTGTGGCTTGCCATGAGCTATCAGGCTCGTGTGCATCGGCCGCCGCAGCCGAAGTTTTATCTGGGCATGGCCATCGTCGCGACCGGCATTACCGCGATCAAGTTCGGCCGCCTCTGGGGCGAATTTCGCAATCTAAATCGAGGCGAACGCGGCGAATTGATCGTCGCTGAGCAGCTGGAGGAACTGCGTGCCCAGGGCTTCCGCTGCTTCCACGATATCGTTCGGGACGGGTTTAATATCGACCATGTGGTCGTGGGTCCTCCCGGAGTGTTCGCGGTCGAAACGAAGTTTCGCAGCGGGTTCGGTGAGATCGAGTTCCGGAACGGACAAGGCGTCTTCATCGGTGGCCGCGCGGAAGAACACGACTCGCTCAAGCAGGCACGGGGAGCCGCCCGGGCGATGCATGATCTCATTCGGCAGGATGCCGGTCTCGAGGTCTTTGTTAAGCCCCTGGTGGTGTTTGTCGGCGAGTGGAAGATAAAGAATATCTGGCGCAACACGGACATCCGAGTGATCACGGCACAGGATGTGGCTCGTTATTTTGAAAGGCAGGATCAACCGCAACTCCTACCGCGCGAGATTCAATTGATCTGCTCGCATCTGACCCGCACCGCGCGGTCGTCCTAGGAACGCGGAGGCGTGGGGCGCGGCGATTCTGCGTTGCTCGTTATCTGCTACGAAGGAGGAAGGGCACAGGGGGCCGCGGGGGGCTGCGGTGGGGTCGCTGGGCGTGAGGGCGCAGGGAATTCTTATCTCACTTTGACGTTGGCCGAGGCGCTGCCGCCGAGGTTGCTCGTGACGGTGATGTTTACCGGGTTGGCGATGCGCTTGAAGTTGGCGCTGTAACTGCCGTTGCCCGTGGTGGTCATCTGGCCCAGCACGACGCCGCTGCTAGTGACGGAAACGGTCAGGACTGCGGCGGGGTTGCTATCGGTGGCCTGGACGGTGAGCTGGCTCTTGCTCGTGACGTATTGCGCCCGGATGATGGCGACGGTGTCGCTGGCGGCGGCGACGGTGACGGTGCCGATCATCCCGCAGCAACTGCCATGGGGCGAGCAGTAGTAAGTAAAGGTGCCGGCGGCGACGAAGGTGCGGCTAAAGGTGAACGGTTTGCTTTTCACGCCGGAATCCCACATCCCATCGGGCTGGCCCGGGGTGCCGGAGGTGGTGCTATGGCCGCTCTTGGCCCAGACCCATTCGACGGTGTCGCCGACGTTAATGTTGACGTTAGCCGGCGTGAACATGAGTCCTTCGGCGCCGACCTGGACCTGGACGGTGGCGGCGTGCGAGCTGAACGAGGCGAGAAATGCGGTGCAGCAAATCAGCAGGAGAGTTTTGATTTTCATAGGTGTTGGGGGTGGAGAATGCGGATCCCATGGCGAAAAAAGGAGATTATTTCTAAGAAGGAAACGCTGAAAAGCTGAAAGCGGAAAGCTGAAAAGCTGAAACGCTGAAAAGCTGAATGACGCGAGCTGGGGAGCCGCGTCATAGACGAAGCCCGAAGGGTAAGGACACGGGCGGTGTCCGAATCAATGACGCGAGCTGGGGAGCCGCGTCATCGACGAAGCCCGAAGGGTGAAGACACGGGCGGTGTCCGAATCAATAACGCGAGTTGGGGAGCCGCGTTATAGACGACAGCCCGAAGGGTGAGGGAGCGGGAGGCGACGGAATCAAAAGCTGAAACGCTGAAAAGCTGAAACGCTGAAACGCTGAAACGCTGAAACGCTGAAAGCTGAAAGCTGAAAGCTGAAAACGGAAAGCTGAAAGCTGAAACGCTGAAAGCTGAATAACGCGAGCTGGGGAGCCGCGTTATAGACGCTAGCCCGCAGGGTGAGGGAGCGGGCGGTGTCCGAATCAATGACGCGAGCTGGGGAGCCGCGTCATAGACGAAGCCCGAAGGGTAAGGACACGGGCGGTGTCCGAATCAATGACGCGTGCTGGGGAGCCGCGTCATAGACGAAGCCCGAAGGGTGAGGACACGGGCGGTGTCCGAATCAATGACGCGAGCTGGGGAGCCGCGTCATAGACGAAGCCCGAAGGGTGAGGACACGGGCGGTGTCCGAATCAATGACGCGTGCTGGGGAGCCGCGTTTATGGACGATAGCCCGCAGGGTGAGGGAGCGGGAGGCGACGGATTAAAAAGCTGAAAAGCTGAAAAGCTGAAAAGCTGAAAGCTGAAACGCTGAAAAGCGGAGAGCGCGAGATGGGGAGCCGCCACGGTGATGCGGCAGGCGGTGGTTTCGGCAGCCGCGAATGGGCTCTCGGCGACGAAGGCGACGAAACAAAGGCCGGAGGCAAGGCATCTGCTGGTGAAGGAGATCGCTCTCATGGGCTGGAAGTGGGTGAGATCGCAATTTTGAGGAGCTGGAGGGGCAGGGGTCGAGAAAACCTGAGCCGCTTCAGAGGACGGGGAGGCTATTTCAGCCAGATGTCGCCCTCGGCGGAGACGACCGGACGAGAGGAAACAGGGCGGCTTAGATCCGCGAGTTGGCCGGTGCGAAATTTTGTTGATATAACCAATGTTTATCATACTATCGGTGCGACCGATTAGCTCGGCAGGGAGAAAAGGGGGCGGCGCACGCCCGGAGGCGGGGCAAAAAAACCAATATGACGACGCAAAATGTTTTTCTGGATCGACGGGGAGTCTGGGCCTTTGCCCTTGGCTGCATCGCGGTCACAATCGGCGTGCTGCTCCATATCCCGATGTTCTGGATGGGGCACAACAACGGGTTTGTGCTCTACGGGATGCCGATGGATCCCGAGATGATTTTCGGCATGTATCTCATCATCGCGGGAGTGATCGCGGCCGCCTATGGACTCTTGCCGAGCAAGGCGGCCTACAATGCGGTGGTCAATTCCCGCATCACGGTGGTGGCGCCGGAGGATGCTCCGCTGAATCGGGCGCATTGGATCCTGATGGGCGCGCTGACGGTCGCGCTGGTGATCGATGTGATGAAGCCGGCCACTCTCGGTTTCACCATCCCCGGGATGATTCGAGAATACCAGACGACCAAGGCGCACGCTTCGCTGGTCCCATTCAGCGCCCTCGTCGGCACCGCGAGCGGCTCGATTCTCTGGGGCATCCTGGCCGATTTGTATGGACGGAAAGCGGCAATCCTCCTTTCCGCCGTGGTCTTCATCGGGACATCGATCTGCGGCGCGATGCCATCGCTCAACTGGAACATCGGGATGTGTTTCCTGATGGGGTTCGGCGCCGGCGGGATGCTGCCGGTGACCTATGCCTTACTCGCGGAAATGATGCCGTCGAAGCATCGTGGGTGGTCACTCGTGCTGGTGGGCGGTCTCGGCGCGGTGGGCGGCTATGTCGCGGCGAGCGGGTTTGCGGCCACGCTCGAGCCGATCTTTAGCTGGCGCATTCTCTGGCTGATGAATCTGCCCACCGGGCTGATTCTCCTCGGGCTCGGGCGTTTCATCCCCGAGTCGGCGAAGTTTCTTCTCGCTCGAGGCCGTCACGCCGAAGCCCAGGCAGTCATGACCCGTTTCGGGACGGTGAGCCACAAACTGGTCGAAGGCGAAATCGACGAGACCGAACTCATCGCGCACGGACATCACGAGAATGCGCAGGAGGCGACGGAGGAAGCGAAGCTCTGGACGCCAGCGCTGATGTTGAAGACCGCGGCGCTGACCATCGCAGCGCTCTCGTGGGGTTTGATCAACTTCGGCCTTCTGCTCTGGATGCCTAACGACCTCGTGGCCAAGGGCTATTCCATGGCGCTCTCGAGCAAGCTTCTGGCCGAATCGGCCCTGATCGCGTTCCCCACCGTCTTCCTCTGCACCTATCTCTACAGCCGCTGGAGCACGAAATGGGCGCTCACGACTTTTATCGGGCTGACTCTGCTGGGGCTGCTCTGGGTTTTACGACTGGAGACACATCTGGGTGGTAACCCGGTGTGGCCGATCGGGCTGCTGATCATCGGGAGTAATGGCATTATCGCTATTCTGCTTCCTTATGCTTCGGAGAGCTACCCGATCAAAATTCGCGGACGTGCCACCGGCTGGGTGGCGATGTTTACCAAAGGCGGGGGCGTGCTCGCACAAAGCCTGAGCATTTTCGCCCTCGTCCCGAGCCTCGGGGTGACGGCAGTTATGATCATGGTGCCGGTCGTTTTCTCCCTTTTGTTATTCCTCCGCTACGGGACCGAGACGCGCGGGATGGACTTGCGGCACCTGGAGACTGCGGGAGCGAAAGCGCGGCCGGTGGAGACGGTGGCTGTCGAAGGCGCTTAGCCGGCGAGTTCAAGTGAGGCGGCCGATCCCTACTTTGGGTGGGGACGGTATTGCGGGAGTGGAATCCTGCCGTTGCTTGGATTGCGTTGGGCGGTCTCGGCTGCGCCCGCTTTGACCCAGGCGGCAACATCGGAGGAGGCGCTGATCGGAGCGGTGATGGATGGGCTGGTTTCGACGTAACGTTTGCCGATGCTCTGATCGAGCCGTGCATCGACGATCCGGATCGCGGAGAGCGAAGCGCAGGTTGGCATGGTGAGAATTCGCCCGGGCTGGCCATGTTTTTGTAGGTGACTGAGGCGACCGGGGAAACGCAGGCTCTGATCGAAAGGCAATGGACGGCGGTGAGGGTTAGCGCAGGGGCTTGATCTCGCCGGTCACTTCGATGATCACCGGATAACCCCCGACGAGCCTGGGGAGTGCGCGTTCAGTGGCCGGCTCGGGATGTGCCAGGAGGACCTTAAGGCATTGGGTTTGGCCGTCGGGGAGGAGACCAACGGCCACGCCGACCACCGCCGGGAGCCGGAGCCACTCGTGATCGTGGGCCCGCAGGACCTGATTGATGTCGGGGCGAGAATGACGGTCGTCGGACATGAGGTGATGACTGCCGGAGAGCAGAAACAGAGCGATTAGCAGCCAGCGGTGCATGGTGAAAGATAAACCGAATCTCAAGCCTCGCGCCGAACGCCGTATTTCCGTGAAGAGAGAGAGCCCCCGCCTGCCAGGTGCAGGCGAGGGTCCCTCGAGTAGCTATCTTCCGACGAGGGTGGCGCCGAGGAAGGCGAGCACCTCATCAATCGGCTGCGCGATGGCGAGGGTGGTGCTGCTGGCATAGAGCAAGCCGACCGCGTGCGGACCCTTCCGCTTGTCCTCCACCATGAGCGAACCGGAGTCGCCGCCAGAGATGAATGGATTGCTGACCGAGCTGGTGACCAGGATCTGACCGGTAAAGGTCTTGGTGAAGGCGGTGCCGCCAGCACATTCGTTCTCATAGGTGACCGAGATCGTTCCGTTAAGGCCCGAGACCGTGCTCGTCGTTAGGCCAGTGGTGCGCCCGCTCTTTTTTACCTTTTGGTTGATGGCGGCGGGCACGGTGGTCTTCGAGATCACGCCGATCTCGAGAATTTTGCCCTTTCGGTCGACCATGCCGGGCACCACTTGCGCGACCGAGCAATCAACGTTGCTCCCAGGAAGGGAGCTCTTTTTGACCAGCGTCGCGACAGTCTGCGCGCCCGTGACATTGCAATTCACGTCGATCAAGCCTGGCTGGATCACAGGATCCCCGGTCATGGCGACGATGCCGTTACCGCCGGGGACGATGTCCGCTTCAAAGACATGGTAATTGCTCAGGACATGCTGCACCCCACCGATGGAGACGAGGGCGCCGATCGTGCCGCCGCAGCAGAATCCGTTAGCCAGATCCTTGCTCCAGCCGCCGGAGGTGCCGAGTTGAATCGGCGGCGTCTGTTTTGCGGTGTGCGGCGAGCCGGTGATCGACTCGGTCGCCGGCTCGTGCCCAATGGCGGCCCGGAATTTATCCGTGACCTGAACCTGCACCGGGACAGCGCCGATCTGTTTCGGCAGGCTGCTGACGACATCAGCGACGTTCTTGGTCTCGCGATCGACAAAGACCATAACATTGCCGGTGCCATCGTCGTTCAAGCCGACGGCCGTTCCGAGAATGCCCGGCTTCTGCATCAGATCGGCCGTCACACTATTCTGGGCCGCGAGAGCGAGTTGAAGAGCAGGACTTGATAAGGAGACCTCGGCTTCCGAAGAAGCGAAGGCGGCGAATGGAATAAACAGGGTGCAAACCCCGGTCAGCAGTTTGGACAGAATCGTCATAAGCGTCATTGATCTTTCTTGATTTTGGTTTTTCGAAGCCGCGCGTAATTGCGCGGTCTGGAATTTATAGCAGCTCGCTACATTACTTAAAAGTAATATCTCTCGGGGCTGCTGCGGGCCTGGATGACGCGCGGTCGGGATGGCCGCGACCGGGACCGAAGGGAGAACAATGGACGCCTGTCGGCCGAGGCTAAACTGCGGCTGCGGATGTTGCCTTCGTTCCAGGCGGCGGGCTTGAACAGCGTGTATTACCGCGTCGGCTACAGTAGCGGTCAGCCCCAAATGGATGAGCTGCGGGTCGGCACCACCTTGGCCGACGTGCAGATGGGGAACCAGGAGGTCAGCTCTTACCAGGGGCTGGCGGTCCGGGGTGGATCGCCGCCCCTGAGAAAAAAGGGCCTTCGGTAATTGTGCCATTCGTTCTCTCGGCAGGTCGGTTGAAATAAGGGGGAGCCGAGTCTCTCTTATCTTCCTATGAAGAAGAAGATGTCTTGGTTTGCCTGGGCGGTAGTGCTGGGGTTTTCAGGCCCGGGAGTCTGGGCGCAGGAAGGAAAGGTGCCGACGGCGGCTGAGCTGAAGGAGCGGCTGACTCCGCTACAATATGAGGTCACTCAGCTCGGCGCGACTGAACCGCCTTTCCATAACGCCTACTGGGATAACCACCAGCCGGGTATCTATGTCGACCTCGTGTCGGGCGAGCCGCTTTTTAGCTCTAGGGATAAGTTCGATTCCGGCACCGGCTGGCCGAGTTTCACCAAACCATTAGTGTCCGCAAATGTGGTCGAGGTGCCGAAGAGTGACTCGATCGAGGTGAAATCCACGAAGGCTCACTCACACTTGGGCGATAAGTTTCCCGATGGCCCGCCGCCAAGTGGCATCCGCTACTGCATCGACTCGGCAGCGTTACGGTTCATCCCCGCAGCTGACCTGAAGAAGGAAGGCTACGGACAGTTTGCCGCTGACTTCGCAGAAGCGAAGCAGGCGAAGTAGGGGGAGCCGGGCTGCGACCGACTTAAAGCCGGGACGCAGCCCGCTACTGGCCGACGGACTTACTTGCCGAAGACTTTCTTTACGTCGCCGACTTTCTTTTGGGCTTTGCCTTCCGCCTTCTCGGCGGCGCCTTTGACTTGCAATCGTTCGTTGCCGACGGCTTTGCCGGCCGCCTGTTTGACGGAGCCGGCCGCTTGCTTTGCTGTTCCTTTGACTTTGTCGCTTGCGCTTGAGTTCATGCTCAAGATTCGGGCGCTGCGGGGTGCAGGGACGTAAATCTTTCTCGGCAAAAAGCGGAATTGCAGGACTGAATGTTTGGACGCAGGAAAAGAGCGGCAGGGAAAGCCAAAATAGTTTCGAATATTCCGGCCCCGGCCGTCTCTAACAGGCAGTAACCAAAAGCGCTGGTATGTTCCAGCCGCCACTCGTAATCGAGGGCTCCGGTCCGTCCACCCTGGGCGGACTTATGGTTTTGTTAGCTAACAAAACACATAGATAAATATGAAATCGAAAACACTGAAAAACCTGATCGCATTGACCGTTATCTCAGCCTTCTCCGCCGGCACCCTGCTGGCCGGCGAGATGAAAGAAGACACGATGATGCACGACGGCGTGATGATGAAGCACGGCAAAATGATGGTGATGAAGGACGGGAAGAAAATGACGATGACCGAAGACATGACCATGTCCGACGGCACCATGGTGATGAAAGATGGCACGGTGAAGATGAAGGACGGCAAGACTATGAAGATGAAAAACGGCGAGATGGTCATGATGGACGGCAAGATGATGATGATGAAGGACGGCAAGATGATGGAAATGCAGCCCTAAGGGCGGCGTTCTTCCCGCGACTCAACCCGAAAGCCGGCGTTCACGCGCCGGCTTTCTTTTTTTTGGGGATGCCGTTTTGATTGTCGGTTAGCGAGGGAGTTTTTCCAGAATTGCTATTCAGGTTTTAGACGAGTTAAAAGTGCGCGTTATGACAACTAAACAGTTCCTTCTGCGCGCGATTATTTATCTCTTCGTTCTCTCCTCCGGAGTACAGGTCGGGGCCGCGCTCTATGAGGTCACGGTGGTCACGCCTCTTTGGGCGGGGGCGCCTCCGGGATCGGTTTTGCATTGGAATCCGATGCCCGCTTACGCAATCAACCCAGGATCCTTCTGGCGAGTCTCTACGCCTTTCTATGCGCTCAGCGGCCTGTTGATGGTGCTCGGGGCCTGGGCGATGCCGCGCCGGGTCCGACGGCTTGCGCTCCTCGCCGGAGGGATCGGATTGCTCGCCTTTGTTGTCACGATTTCCTATTTTGTGCCCAGTTTGATCAAGCTGATCGTAAATAACGGCGCTGGCATGAGCGGGGAAGCGATCACGCACATGGTGCAAAGTTGGACGCGCTGGAATTGGGTGCGCTTGGGAGCGATCGTGGCAGCCTGGCTGATGGCGATCCGCGCGCTTAGCTTGGTCGAAGTAGAGGGTCCGCGGGTGCAGGTGCGAGAGTGACCTTTCGGCCCGACTCGCGCCAGAGAAGACTCCGGAGGCGATGCTGAGGGCGGCGTAAATGGAAATGCTGGACCCGATCGGCATTGGCCGCCACCGAAGTTCTGCCCGACGACCGGGCTGACAGCAAAAGCGAGCGCGAGCATCGGCAGGAAGAGAGCTTGCATGACGCGTGAGCCGACGCCGAATCCTGCCTGCGCGCCCGGGCCGTCCCGCGACTCTTGCCCCGAGCAGAGCCAGCTTTCCCCCCCAAAAGAGAAGAACCGAGCGCCGCCCCGATCGGAGCGACGGCTCGGTTCTTCGGGTTGAGGCGTTTGGATTTCTAGAGATCGGCCGGCACCGGGGCGACGCTCTCCGGGCCGCGCAGGATTCGTTTGGCCTGGGCGATGACCGAGGGAAGGCCGACGACGTCGATCTGGTAGACCTCGACGAATTTCTCATTGTAGCTGGCGGCGCTCTGAAGCGAGAGCTTGAGCGCGAGGGAGGGATCGATCGGGACGCCGTTGTTGACCCGATAGGTCGGGTCATTGATGCACTGGAAGACCATCTGGCCGCCGACATCGGGCTGGAAATCCCAGATCATCTCGTAAAGCGAGTCAGTCCCTGGAGCGGGCGGGTTGAAAGTGGAAAGATCGTTTTTCTGCACGTTGAGCCGGTCGGGCCAGATGGCCCTGGCCTGCTCCACCGCGGTGCGCGCCAGGTAATCGGAGGTAGGATCCAAGTTGGTGCCGTTGCCGTGGCCATTCCCGCCGACGGCCAGAGTGACGATCTGGTTGGGGAACGCAGCCATGGTAGCGTCGATGATCTGTTTCCCGGTCGCGAGCATGAGGTCGGTGCTGTAGCCGAGGGCGAGCCAGTTAGTGACGTCGCTCTCGGTGTGGGGCACGTTCCAGTCTTCGGTGGTGGCATTGGCAAAACTGGCCACGACCACGGCGACGGCCGGGTTACCGGTGAAGTGCTTCCCGAGCGCGGCGATCATATTGGTCTTCTTTTCCAGGAAAGTCGGATCCCAGAAGACCGGGATGGTCACGACCTCGCCGTCGGTCGCGGTGAAAGTGAAGAACTTGCCCCGGGCCCGGCGGATGGCGCGGGTAACCCAGGCCGGCTTGCCCTTTTGGGTGCCGATGCGAATGAGCGCTTTCTTACCCGCGGCGGCGGAGCTGGCGACGGCGGAGTCGAGGTAGCTGAAGTCGAAATTGCCTTCGCTCGGCTCAAGCGTGGCCCATTCTTGACGGAGGGAAATTCCGTCAACATCCGGATTGTCCAGGACGGCCTGTTGCGGCTGTTTGCTGATGTTGGCGATGGAGAAGACGCCAGTTGGCACCTCGGGATCCGCCATCGTTTTCCCCGGAAAGGCGAGAAGGATGAGGCCGCAAAGGGCGGGGAAGGTGGCGCGGATGAAGCGGTGGATGCTCGAGGGGGAAGCTTCAGTGAAGTGGGTCTGTGTCTCCAAAATCGAGGCTCCTTTCGTGGTTATGGTTGAATTTTGCGCGCCGCTTCGCAGCAGCATGCATTGGCTGGTCGCCCTGGCGGAAGCGCCGCTAGCGGAACAAAATTCCACCGGAGAGACAAGTGATTTTTCCGTGACGAACAGGTTACCAATCAACCGGTCGGACCGGCGGTGGCCGGAAGGGTCAGAGGATGTCGATACGGCCCTGGGGACGGCGAGTTCCGATTTGCTGGTATGTTCCGCTGGATCTTTCGTCTCGTTGTTATTTCCGTCGCCGGGAAGCTTTTGAATCACTTTCTCGCTTCCCGCACTCCGGCAAAGGCTCGGCGAACGGATTAGAAACGGGGACATTTTCGCCCCTCGGCCCGCCAGACGAGCTTCCCGCAGTTTGTCGGCCTAACAAAAAAAAGCCGCCGAGGTTACCCCCGGCGGCTTCTGATTGATTTAAGGGTTTTGTATCTGAGTTAGATACCGAGTGACTGCATGGTCGGCTCATCGATTGCCGCCGTGACATAGAGACCGTTATCGGTCTGGTAGCCGGTGAGGGCTTCGCGGGTCAGCGGACCGAGAAGGCCGTCGACTTCGCCGCGGTAGTAACCCATCTCCTGCAGAGCAGCTTGCACGTCGGCGATGACCTGATCGGGCGGCTGCGCGGCGCGGCCGGCATAGATCGGGCCGTCGTAGGCGTAGTATTGCGCGCTGGGCTGGTAACCCCAGGCCGGATACCAGTAACCGTTGTTGAAGTAATAGTAGCCGCCGGCGATAAGCTCGATGCGGTTATAATGCGAGCGGTAATAGCGTTCGTCGTGCCGTTCCGGACGGTAGGTGCGAAAAGCGTTATACTGCGCGCCCTGCCAGTGCTGGCTGCCGTCGATCTGACGGTTGGCCGTGAAGCTGACCGCCTTGACTTTGCTGGGCTGCGGCCGGGCTTTGAAGTTCGCGTGCTGCGCTTTGATCTTCTGCACGTCGACTTTCTTCGCCTGGGCCTGCCGCTTGCGGGCGGCGTTGGGCTTGGGCTGGTTAGCCGGGGCGGAGGCGGCAGCGGTGGTCGTGGTCGAGCCCTGGGTCGTGGTCTTGTTGCCCGGGGCAGGATCAGACGCTGATTGCTGAGCCTGGGCCGACTGTTGCTGGCGCTGGCGTTTCTTCATCCGCATTTGAGCCTTGGTGTCGGCTGAGTTGCCTTCTGCGGCGGCGGCAGGCGCGTTGGCCGGGCCGTTCGCGTTTTCGTTTGCCCTCATCCTGCGGTTCGCGCGGGCTTTGGCGGCGGGACGCTCGGCTTGTGGATTAGCGGCGGCGGCGCCGTGGGCTTCCTGCCGGGCGGCGCGGGCTTCCTGGCGGGCTTTCTTCTTTGCGGCCTTCTGGTCGTCGTCCTGCTGAGCCATCGCTACAGCACTGAAGGCGAGCAAGCAGGTCATTCCTAACGTGATCAACTTTTTCATGTTACTCCTTGGTCGGGTTTCATTTGGCGTTATTCACATTACTGACTAAACCCCGCATCAGAGTGTGATCCTTGTTCCAACGCGATTCGTAAGCTCGGGAGCCTTTGGCTGTCCCGCCGCTAGGATAAAATCTGCAGCGGCTGCCGCTGCCAAGTGTGATTAAGAGAAATTTCGCCGGCCGTAAAGAGAACCGCCGCTGGCATGAAATTCGCAGCATTGGGGATTATGGGGAATCCCTCTCTCGATACGCTGATGAACGTTCTCTATACGCGGGCGGTGCCGATCCTGATCCTGTCCGCGATCGCCGCTCTGCTCATGGGATTTTTGGCGCGCTGGCTGGAACGGCGGGCGGTTCGCCATCCCCGCACCCGAGAGAGAACGGCTGGCATTCTGCCTGGCCCGCAAACGCCCTCCTCCGATCTCACCTTGGATGAGGGGCCGGTTTGCCCGGCCTGTGATTGCCAGATGGTGATCCGGGTGGCGCGACGGGGACCGAAGACGGGGAGCCGGTTTTGGGGTTGTCCAAACTATCCGGCCTGCCGCAGCACCCGCGCCCTGGCCTGAGCCGAGGAAGTCGGAGCCAGTGATAAATTGAAAAGCTGAAACCGCAGCGCGGCCGGCATACGCGCGCGCGGCGGGGCGCTTCCGAGTCATTAGCATGCGAGTGCTTTTGCTCCACAATCCCGCGGCCGGCGGCGAGGAACATGGAAAAGAGAGTCTGCTCGAGGCGCTGCAACAAGCCGGGCACGAGACGATCTACCACCTGCCGGAGAAAGGCTGGAAAAAGGCGCTGAAACGAAAACCGGACCTGGTGTTGATTGCAGGCGGCGATGGCACCGTAGGAGAAGTGGCGGCCAAACTGGTGGGGCGAAAGCTGCCGCTGAGCGTGCTTCCGTTGGGCACGGCAAACAACCTCGCGCGCACGCTCGGTTTCGATGAGCCGGTGAAGAAATTGATCGCCCGGCTGGGGCGGGGGAAGAGCGTCGGCTTTGATGTCGGCCGCGCCCGCGGTCCCTGGGGCAAACGCGACTTTTTCGAAGGTCTCGGGGCAGGCTTGTTTGCCGAATATCTTTACGAGCAGAAACAAGCGAAGAAACCGCGGAAGAAGGAATCGAAAGCCGAGGAGATGAAGCGGCATGTGCGAGAGTTGCGTCGTCGCCTGCAGGAAGAGGCGGCGCAGAGATGGGAAATCGAGCTGGACGGCGAAGATTTCTCCGGCCGCTACCTGCTCTGGCAGGCGATGAACATTCGCTCCGTCGGCCCCGTCCTTCCCCTGGCTCCGGCTGCCCGCACCGATGATGGCCGGTTTGAGTTCATCGGCGCGCGGGAGAAGGATCGCGCGGTGTTACTCGACCACTTGAAAGCCCGGCTCGCCGGCCAGAAAGCGAAGTTCCCGCTGCCAACCCGGAAGTTCAGACGGATGCGGTTGCGGTGGAAGAAAGCTCCGTTGCACATCGACGACGATCTCTGGCCGGAGAAAGGCGCTCACCGTTTAAAAAGGTGCGAGGCGCAGATCGAAGTGAGGGAATCCGCCCTGAGAGTCTGGCGCGGAAGGTGAGTGACTAACGAGAATAGGATGCGTCGAAGCTCCGGCCGGCGCCCTAGTCAAAGCGGGTGTCTTTGAAGTGGCGTTTTCCCTTCTGCGCTTTGGCAAACTCATCCCGACTGAGAATGTTTTCGTCCACCTGCATCTCGGTGCGACAAAAGGTCTGGAAAAAGGCGATCACCTTGTCCGCGGAACTCAGCACTTCTTCAGTCAGGTAGTTCGCATCCACGTTCACGCAGATGGCACCGGCGACCCCGTATTCCGGGCGAATGATCGGGATGGTGGTGCACTTGAATCTCCGCCCGCCGAGCGTGATCTCGTAGTTCAACTTCTCCTCATGCGAGAGCTGGCGGCGTTTCAGGTCGATGACCAGGTTGGTGGTGCCATCGTGCAGATGGCGGCCGGTGACATTATTCTCCAGGGCGACAAGGGAACGCGAGGGATTCGAGAGATCGTGGAGCAGGATCTCGATCCCGAGATCGGGGAATGATTTCCCCAGCAAGTGCACGATACGGGTGAAGTTCTCGAGATATTCGCGAGTATCATCCGCGATCTTCTTCCCTTCGTAGCGAGTGAAGAGACGCTCATAGACTTTCTGCTCTGCCGGCTCCAATTGCGCGCGCACTTTGTTCTGCTCGCCGATGAAGATGAGCTGGCGCGCGGCCGTCGGGTCGAAGTTGCGCAGGAAATAATGCATCCCGAGGCGAAAATCCTTCAGGCTGAACTCGGGGAAGTTGTCCCGGTCGATGAGGTAGGGATAGAAGTCGTAATCCTCCAGCTTCTTCCCAAAGCGGCGCCGCTCCTTGTATTTGCCCCAGAGAAACCCGAGGCCGAGGAAGAGCGCGGAAACGATGATCGAGCCGATCACGTTGACCGTGATGTCGTTACCAAAGCCGGCGGCGAGGGGTGGCATGGCAAGACCATACTGGACATTCCCCGGAGATGAAGAACGTAATCCGGCCGTCACCCCCGGCGCCGGCCTCACCGGCGCCGGGTGTCAGCGTCGGCGCCAAAGGTAAGTCTGCTGGCCAGGAAGTGGCGCATTTCGGGGCACGATTCGTGCTTTGTGAGATGTGAATGCTTCTCGCCCTGACCGACAAGGTTGCAGCCGTTTGGCGCAACCTTCCTCTGAGGATCAAAGGCCTTGCCGCCCTCGGCGTGCCGGCCTGTGTTCTCATTGTTGGGCTGCAGCTGTTTCTCGGCGAAACGCGCCGCTCCAGTGAAGAGCTGGATTGGATCGCCCACGTTGGCCGAGTGCGGGAAAGGCTGGGCACCCTAGGGTCGGGCCTCCTGACCATGGAAAGCGCGGCCCGCGGCTATGTCATCAGCCCGCGCCCGGAATTCCGCACGCGCTTCATCACGGCCAAGGACCAGGTCGCGGCGAACCTGGATGGTTTGGCCGGACTGGTCTCCGACAACCAAACGCAGGAAGCGAAGGTTGCTCATCTGCGAGAAGTCGTGAGCGGCGAGATCTCGGCGATGGAAGCTCTGCTCGCCGCCGCGGGTCGCGATGGATCAGCGGCGATGATCGATCCGCTGCTGCAGAAATCCGCTGCGGCGATGGAGCCGGTGCGGTCCAGCATCTCCGAGATCGATGCCACCGAAGCCGGGCTGGAGCAGAGGCGGATGAAGGCGCTGGAGGCAAGCCGGAGCCACTCGAACCAGGTCGTGGGCCTCACCGTGAGCACCGGGCTGATCACGCTCATGGCGGGCTTTTTCTTTCTCACCCACTCTCTCGGGCAGCGGATGAAATCGCTTCAGCTCAGCGCGCGGGCTCTTCGCAAGCAGATGCCGTTGCAGCCCGGGCAAGGGGCCGAGGACGAGATCGGCCAGGTGCAGAGCGAGCTCGAGCGAGCGAGTGAAGTCATCTCCACTCGCACCAGGGCACTGCGGGCGAGCGAGGAGCAACTGCGCACCATTCTCGATAACACTAAGGCGATGGTATACATCAAGGATCTCGAAAGCCGATTCGTGCTGGTCAATTCCGAATACGAACGGGTCTTCGGCCTGACCACGCTGCAGGGCGTCGGGCGCGGTCCGGTCGAGCTTTTCGGGCAGGAATTTGGGAGCATCCTGCGGGCCAATGACCTCAGCGTGATCCGCTCGCGCCAGCCGGCACAGTTCCGGGAAAAGGTGCGACGCAACGGCCGCGAACTCACTTACATCTCGGTCAAGGTGCCGCTCCTCGATGCGGAGGGCGTGCCTTACGGAATCTGCGGCATTTCCACCGATATCACCGGGACCGAACCTCCAGAGGCGGGCGAGGCGGGTAGAAATCCACAAGGTGCGCCGAGGAAGACGATTTTCTCACCCGGCGAGGTGAAGGCGGAGCCTGCGGCCAATGAAAATGTTCCGACCAAATGTGATCCGGCCGTGGCCGAAGCGCTGGGGAATGTCGACGCCTCGGGGCTGGAACGGGTCGCCGGAGATGTCGCGCGCGATTTCGCCAGTATCCTGGGCAATATCATCGGCTACTCCAGGTTGCTGCTGGCCGACGTCGCCGAGGGAGAACGCGAACACAGTCCGGCGGGCGAGATCCTGCGCGCCTCCGAGCGAGCGGCCGATCTGACCAGGCAGCTGTTCGCTCTCGATCAAACGGTGCCGACGCGGCCGGAAGTGTATGACGTCGCCAGCATTCTCAAGGAGGTGGAAGCGATGGCTTCCTCGCTCGCAGCGATGGAAGCGATCACGGTGCGGGTGAAACTGAGCCCGGAGCCGGTCCGAGTGAAAGCGGATCGGGCGCAGATCGAGCAACTCCTCCTCAATCTCATCGCCAACGCCCGTGACGCGATGCCGACCGGCGGCACCATCCGCCTCTCCGCCGCCGCGACCACGCTTCCTGCCGGGACGGGGACTTCGCGGGGAGGCGACTTCATCTCCATCTCGGTCTGCGATGAAGGGCTAGGCATTCCGCCACACATACAGGATCACATTTTTGAGCCGTTCTTCACCACCAAACGCGCGGGGCAGGGGAGCGGCCTTGGACTGACCATCTCGGCCATGATCGCCCAGCAAAATGGCGGTTGGATGGCCTGTCGCAGCGAAGTCGGCTCCGGTTCTGTTTTTACTGTTTATCTGCCACAGATAAAGGAACTATCTGATCCCGAAAAGAATGCGCCACCGCGACAGGCGCTGAAACATGGCAAAGAATCAGTCTTGGTAGTGGAAGATGAGCCGACGGTGGGAGAGATCGAGGCACTCGTTTTGCGTAATCTCGGCTACAGGGTCACGCTGGTCGAAAGCAGCGAGGAGGCCGAGTCCTCCCTCCAGCGATCCGGCCCCGTTGATCTTGTCCTGACCGATCAGCGGCTTCCGGGCGTGAGCGGTCAGGTCTTGATCGACCGGATTCGGGCACAGCATCCGGAGACTAAGTTTATCCTCACCTCGGGTTCGGAATTCGCTGATCGAACCGCCCCCGGGAAACCGGAGCTGACGCGTTTGGCCAAGCCATTTGAGATCGACATCTTGGCGGAAACCGTGCGGCAGGTGCTCGATACCTAGCGGGGGAGGCTTATTTGATCTCGGGCTTGCCCTTGATGTGCAGCTGAGGTTTTCCCGTACGCGCGTTCACGCTCAGCATTTCCGGCTGATCACTTTGCCCGCTATCGGGGAGCGCGCCGATGACGACGCCAAAGAGGCAGCCCAGAACCACCCCAAGGACAAAGCCGAGCGAAGCGATTTTTCGCATGGCGCAGTAAAAGACAGAATCGTGCCGGTGACAAGTAGATGACTTTTGTTGGCGAACCGGCTGCGGGAATCCGGCTTTTTCCTGGCAGACGGACGTCGGAGAAATAATCATAGTGCGCGCGGAGGGCGGCACACGACCTGCTCATAATTATGGTGAATACAGCAACTGACAGGAGACCATCACCATGATAACAACCTTCGCCAATTCCTCACTCACTCAATCCTGGACCGAAACGTCCGGGGTCAAAACGCTTCTGGTTGAGCCGTTGCTCACGGCCGGCGCGGCCCTCTTCTGGCTGGCAGCGATCCCCTTCGTCGCCCTTTCTTTGGTGGCCTTGAAGGTCTGGGAAACTCTCGTCGGACTCATTTCTGGCAACGCCGGCCGGGCGAACCCGCTCATCCTCCGTCGCGGTTTGGCCAAGAGCTCGATCGCCCCACGCAGCACGACGCATACGGCTCGGGCGTAATTGCTTGAGTGCGCTTTTTATGCGGTAGCAGTAGACGCTATTGAGCGCGGCTTTGCACCGATAGTTCCCATCGGTAGCCGTCAGGATCGTGCAGCCAAAGCCCCATGTGTGGCGACCCGGGCGCTTCCGGTCCAATTTCGTCGCCCGGATCTTCCAGATCGGCTTCGATCTCCTGCAGATGTTTCAGGGCTTTTCGCAGGGTCTCCATATCGGGCAAATGGAAAGACATGTGCCCGATCGTCTCCGGCGAAGGTTCGCCCTTGGAGAGAGCGATGGTGACGTTGTCGTTGCTCACCGCCACGCCCTCTTCGAACTCGAACATTTTCTTTAAACCAAAAGCGCGTTCAAACCATCGCGCGCTCGCCTGCGGATCGCGCACGGCCAGGCCGAAATGGCCGACCGCGCCAAGAGTAAACGGGACGCTCATATGAGGAGGATCGCGCCTGGAGAGGTCGTTGGATGCTGTATCCGGCAGGCGCTAGGAGATTTCCGGCACCCGAATGCATGCCGCGGAATGGCCGGGTCGCCATTCGATTAACGGCGGCATCGCTTCCTTGCAGGCATCGATCACGTGCGGACAGCGAGGATGAAAGAAACAGCCGCGTGGCTGGTGCAGCGGCGATGGCGGGTCGCCCAGGAGCACGATTCGGCTGCGGGCGCGTTCGCGAGCCGGATCGGGAATGGGCACCGCGCTGAGCAGCGCCCGAGTGTAAGGATGCTGCGGACGCTGGAAGACTTCCTCCGGCTGACCCAGCTCGACGATTCGGCCCAAATACATGAGCGCGATACGATCCGCGACGTGCCGCACGACCGACAGATCGTGGGAGATGAAGATGAGGGTCAGATTCATCTCGCGCCGGATCTTCGCGATCAGGTTGATGATCTGGGCTTGAATCGACACATCGAGCGCGGAGACCGGTTCGTCGGCGATGATCAGCTTTGGCTCGACCGCGAGCGCCCGCGCGATCGCGATCCGCTGGCGCTGCCCACCGGAAAACTCGTGCGGATATTTGTTCAGCGCACTCGGGAGCAAACCGACCGTGTCCATCAAGGCAACCACCCGGGCCCGTCGCTCGCCGCGGGGGATTTTCCGATGGCAACGCATCGCCTCGTCCAATGTGTCGAGAACGGTCATGCGCGGATTCAGGGAGGCGTAGGGATCCTGAAAGATCATCTGAAAATCCGCGCGTGCCCGCCGCAGCTCACCGCCGTGGAGCTCGTTCAGGTGCCGACCAGCCAGCACGACTGTGCCGGCGGTCGCGGGGAGGAGTTGGAGAATCGTCCGCCCGAGGGTCGATTTGCCGCAGCCTGATTCGCCTACCAGCCCGAGCGTCTCACCCTGCGCCAGGGTGAAGCTGACTCCGTCGACGGCCTTAACCGCGTCAGCTCCGGCGCGCCCGCGGCCTTTGCTGGCGACCGGGAAATGCGTCTTGAGGTCGCGCACTTCCAGAAACGCTTCGGGCATGGAGGGATGTAGCTGCTCGAGGCCAGCTTGTCACTTTCGCGACCCGGTGTGGGCCGCTGTTGGTCAGACGAAAGGCTTACTTCTTCTCCGGTTCCTGCACCTGCGGGAGATATTGGCCGTAGCCTTCCGCCTCCATCTTCTCCCGCGGGATGAAACGAAGGGCGGCGGAATTGACGCAGTAACGCAGGCCGGTTGGGGCCGGGCCGTCGTCGAAGACATGACCGAGATGCGCGTCCCCTTCTTTCGAGCGCACCTCGGTGCGGCTGACGAAGAGCGAGCGATCGGTTTTCTCGACGATGTGCGATTTGTCGATCGGTTTGGTGAAACTGGGCCAGCCGGTCCCGCTCTCAAACTTATCGCTCGAGGCGAAGAGCGGTTCGCCGCTGATCAGGTCAACGTAGATGCCGGCCTTGTGATTATTCCAATACTCGTTCTGGAAAGGCGGCTCGGTGCCGCTTTCGCGCGTCACGTGGTATTGCTCGGGGGTTAGTTTTTTACGGAGTTCGGTGTCGGACATGGATGTTTTGTTTTGGTTTGAAACTAGACTGGCCGCCGCCGCCTGCGTCGTGGGAGTGGCTTGATTGGCGGATGGGTTTTTGTCATCGCCGGCTCGGCTGATGTAAAGCGAAGTGGCGGCGATCAGCAACACGATCCCCCCGCCCATCCAAAGCCCAGAGCGTGTCCGCTCCTGGCCGAAGGTGGTGCGATAGGGCGTCTCTGGATTTTCTTTCATTTGCTGTAGGAGAAATTTAGCGCGGGATTATTCCGCGGCAATGGCGGGGGCGGCGGCGAGGGCGATCTCGCCCAACTGCACCCGCAGGCAGGCGGTGGCGTGGCCGGGCGCAACCTCCTCCAGCGCGACTTCGTGGCTCACGCATTTTTCTTCCGCAAATTCGCAGCGCGGGGCGAAGGGGCAGCCTTGGATCGGGCGGCTCACATCCGGCGGCGCACCGGGAATGGTGTGCAGTTCGGTGCCGCGGCGGTGAAGCGCCGGGATGGAGCGTTGCAACGCCTGGGTGTAAGGGTGTTTCGGCTCGTAAAAGAGATCCGCCGTCGGCCCGCTCTCCAGCACTCGCCCGGCATACATGACCAAGACGCGATCGCAAAAGCCTGCGACGACGCCGATGTCGTGGGTGACAAAAAGCACGGCGCTCCCGCGATCTCGTTGCAGGCTCCGGATGAGTTCTAAAATCTGTGCCTGCACCGTGACGTCGAGCGCCGTGGTCGGCTCGTCCGCCAACAGCACCGCCGGCTTGGTGATGAGAGCGAGCGCGATCATGACCCGTTGCCTCATCCCCCCGGAGAATTCGTGCGGGTAAGAGCGCATCCGTCGCGCAGCATCCTGGATTCCCACCTCGCGCAGAGCAGTCACGCCCCGGTCGAAGGCGTCGTGATGCGAGATTTTCTCATGAATGCGAAGCGGCTCGATCACCTGATCGCCGATTTGAAGATAGGGATTGAGCGAGGTCATCGGGTCCTGGAAAATCATCGAGATTCGATTCCCCCGAATCGCCCGCAGCTCTCGCTCCGGGCAGCGAAGCAGATCGAGCCCATGAAAGAGCGCCTGCCCGCTCTCGATCCGCCCCGGCGGCTGCGGGATGAGGCGCAGGAGCGAATAGCAGGCGACCGATTTTCCCGAGCCCGATTCCCCGACGATGCCTAACGTTTCCCCGGCCCGGAGAGAAAACGAAACATCGTCCACCGCCCTCACGATCCCGGCCCGGGTATGGAAGTAAGTGCGCAGATTGGCCACCTGCAACAGCTCCGCCGGAGCGCTCGCCCCAAGCTCGGATTCTCTCTCTTCCGCCGCACTCATTTAATCCTTTGCCGCCCGCGGATCGAGCGCATCACGCAAACCGTCACCGAGGAAATTGAGCGAGAAAAGGGTCAGCGCGAGAGCCAGACCAGGATAAATCAACAACCAGGGAAATTCCTCCATCGTCTCGGCTCCTTCCTTGATCAGCACCCCCCAGGAGCTCATCGGCGGCTGCACGCCGAGCCCGAGAAAGCTCAGAAACGCTTCCAGCAACATCACGCTCGGCACCGTCAGAGTCGCATAGACGATGATCGGACCGAGGGCATTTGGGATCATGTGACGAAAGATAATGCGCGTCTTGGAAAGGCCGAGCGCCTCAGCCGCTTCGATAAATTCCGTCCGCCGGAGCGAGAGCACTTGGCCGCGAACGATGCGGGCCATGGTCAGCCATTGCACGGCGCCGATGGCGGCGAAGAGGAGCACGAATTGCCGCCCGAAAAGGACCATGAGCAGAATAACGAAGACGGTGAAAGGCAGAGCGAAAACGGCGTCGACGATCCGCATCATGACCGCGTCCACCTTGCCGCCGAGAAATCCGGAAACGGTGCCATAGAGCACGCCGATCGTGAGGGCAACGGCCGTGGCGCAGAGGCCGACGGCGAGGGAAATGCGGCCGCCGTAAAGCAGCCGGGCCAGCAGATCGCGCCCGAGGGTGTCGGTCCCGAGCCAATGCTGTGCACTCGGCGGAGTAGCGCCGAGGGCCAGGTCTTGCCCGAAGTAGGATTGGCTGAGCAGGAGCGGCCCGAGCAGGGAAGCGAGCGAGAGCGCGAGGAGGAGAAAGGCGCCGAGGACGGCGAGACGGTTTTCGGCCAGCCGATGCCAGGCATCGCGCCAGAGCGAGCTGCGGCGGCTTTCCTTGTCGTTAGGCGGCGGGTTCATTCAAAGCGCAACTTTGGATCCATCCAGATGAGGATGAGATCGACCAGCAGATTGAAGAGGATAATGAAGCCGGCGTAGAAAAGCACCGTCCCGACGACCATGGTGTAGTCGCGGTTAAAGGCCGCGGTGACGAAGTAACGGCCCAGCCCTGGTATCTGAAAAATTGTCTCAACCACGAAGGAGCCGGTGAGCAGTCCCGCCACCGTCGGGCCGAGATAGCTCACCACCGGAATCAATCCGCCCCGGAGGGAATGTCTCATAATCACCCGCGCGGGCGAGGCTCCCTTGGCCCTGGCGGTGCGGATGTAATCCTGCGACAGCACCTCGAGCATGCCACCGCGGGTCAGCCGCGCGATGTAGGCGGCATAGAATCCGCCCAAGGTCAGGGCAGGCAAGATGCGGTCGATCCAATCGTCCCAGCCCGAGACCCGGACCCATTCCAGGCGCAGGGAAAAAACCAGCACCAGGAGCGGACCGAGGACAAAGATCGGGAGGCAGATTCCGATCATGGCCAGCCCGCTCGGGATGTAATCGGTCAGGGTATTCGGCCGCAGTGAAGCGACGATGCCGGCGGAGAGGCCTAACGACAGCGCGACCAGGAGCGACCAGAAACCAAGCTCGGCCGAGACCGGGAAGGCCTGACCGATCAGCTCGTTCACCGTCCGGTTTGGATATTTGAAGGAAGGCCCGAGATCTCCCCTGGCGACCGCGCCGAGATAGGTCAGGTATTGGCGGAAAAGCGGCTGGTCCAGTCCATAATGCGCCTCGAGCTGTTTCTGGATCTCGGGCGTGGTGGTTTTCTCCGCCGAGAAGGGCCCGCCGGGGGCGAGCTTGAGCATGAAGAAGGTCAGGGTCGCGACCGCCAGCAGCACAGGGACGGCCTGCGCCAGGCGGAGTGCGACGAAGCGGAACATCGGGCGCTATTCTGGAGCAGAGCCCGCGGCTTTGCCATCCGCGATCTCCAGCTCCTCTCCCGCGTCTGCCCCGACACGAGCCGGAACCAACGTGCGCGGGGAGGGAACGACTACGATTTCTCGAGCGCGATTCTCGTCCCGCCATCCCTCCAGACTGCGGTGTAAGCCGAGGTCCGGCCGGCGGCCAAATCGATGTATTGCTGGTGGTAAGGGTAGGCGTCGTTTAAATGCGGCACCTGCTTGATCGTGATGAGATGCCGGCCGGCCGGCACCACCCCGCGATAGGTCCCGCCGTAGCTGAGAGTGGTGACGCGGACGCCGTCGATGTAGAGATTGAAGCTGGACTGATTGCCAAAGTTCGCGGCTCGTTTGATGACCAAGCCGGCATTCGGTTCGGGATAAGCAGCTCGCCGCATCCCGCTGCCGCCGGCCCAAGTCGTGCTCAGGGTGAGGCCGACCGCGATCGCGGCGAGGAGCAATGCACGTGATGTTTTCATGCAGTAATAGACAACAAAAAAACCGTTCCGCTCAAAACGGAAAAATCATGCGTGCAGCGAGGGAGAAGGCCTCACTGGCAAGATCAGGGGCGGCAACCCGCGACGCGTGGCTGTGGTGAAATCGATCGCGACGAGCTGAACGAAGTTCAAAAGTTCTGCTGGGGCCGTGAAGCGCCGACAGCCGCCTCGCTCCAGCGCCAAGCAGGATCCCTGTCGGCTCAGATCCCGATGCACGACGCCGTAGGACGTGCCGCCCCCGGCAGAGCCGTAATGCCGCCGGACAAAAGAGAGATTGACCAATACGTCTATTTATGGGCAGTATGACAATTATTGTTCTAAGACGTCGTCCGCTTATGAAAAAAATCCTCTTCATCACCTTCCTCGTCGCCCTGACCTATCTCTGCGTTCATACCGACGGATCCCAGCCGATCCTACCGGTCCGCACCGCTGCGAAAGAAGCGGTGGTCACGGCGGCGCCACAGCCCCAGGCGATCCGCCATTCCGCGCCGCCGGTGATCGTCTCTACCGCCGCCTCCTCCTACGACCGCTGGAAAACGGGCGAGACGGCGCAGAACGACTGGAAAATCGGCCCCAACGCCCAAACCGACTTCGCCCCCTTTGCGCCAAGCGAACAGGCCGATTGGAACCGGAGCTCCGGTTATACCATCGTCGCGGGTCGGTCCGTGCGCCGTTAAGCTTTTGGCGGCGGGGTTGGCTGAACCAGGCGCCGCCGCCATCCTCTGGCGCTCGTTAGGCGTGGCGGACGGCGTCTGAGTGCGCTAGAGCATTCTTTCGATAAAGGCGCGGCTGTCGAAGGCCTCGAGATCTTCCAATTTTTCCCCGGTGCCGACGAAACGGGTGGGGATACCGAGCTCATGCTGGATGGCGATGACGACGCCGCCTTTGCCGCTCCCGTCGAGCTTGGTCACGATCAGGCCGGTGAGATCGACCGCGGCGTGAAATTCGCGGGCCTGGGCGAGGGCGTTGCTCCCGGTGGTGGCATCGACCACCAGCAGCCGTTCGTGCGGCGCGGCGGGATCGTGCTTGGCCAGGGAGCGCTTAATCTTTTCCAGCTCGCCCATGAGATTGGTCTTGGTGTGCAGCCGGCCGGCTGTGTCGCAAAGGAGAAACTCAATGTCGCGCCGATCGGCCGATTGGTAGGCTTCGTAGCAAAGAGCGGCCGGGTCCGCATTGTATTGCCCGCTGATCATCTCGATTTTCAGCCGCTCGGCCCAGACGGCCAGTTGCTCGATGGCGGCGGCGCGAAAAGTATCGGCCGCGGCCAGGAGGACGGTGTGGCGATGGCGCTGGAAATAATAAGCCAGCTTGGCCGTGGAAGTGGTTTTGCCGGTGCCATTCACGCCCACGATCAGGATCGCCTTGGGCTTGGCCGGGAGCGGCCGGATCGGCTCGGGCTGGATCGGCAGCACGCGCAAAATCTCTTCCCGCGCCACTTCCACCACATCGCGAGCGGTGATGGCCTGGGTGGCGCCGCGGGTCTGCAGCGCCCGCACGATGCGGAGACTCATCGGAACCCCGAGGTCGCTGCGGATGAGCATTTCTTCTAGTTCATCCCAGTCGACCGGTTTCCCGGTGAATTTCTGGATGATGGATTTGAAAAATTTCATTCGTCTGGTCGCCCTGCTGCCCGCAGCAGCAGTCGCCGCTGGAGTGGGGAAGGGGAAGGTCGAGCATCTGCTCCCGCGGTCAAACGCCGGCGCGGGATGGCGAAAAAAAAGCGGCGCCTCCGTGAGGAGACGCCGCTGGTCAGATTCGGTTGGTCGCTTACTTCAGCTTGGCGATCGCGTCGTCCACCATTTGCAGGTGTTCCTTCAGCGTCGGCAAGGTGTTCTTGGCGTATTTCACCACGTCGGAATCTTCCTTCGCGCCGGAGTCGTTCGCTTCCTTCTCATACATGGCGATATCCTTTTCGTGATCCTTCTTCAGCATCTCGAGATAGCCTTTGTCGAAATCGCTGTCTGAGAGGGCGACGGTTTTCGCTTCGACTTTGGAGAGATCGAGATTTTCTTCCTTGGCGATCTCCATCAACTTATCGTTGGCGCTGCTGTGGTCGGTGATCATGCGCTCGGCCACTTCCTTGGTCGCGTCATTCTTGGCATTTTCCTTCGCGATCTTGGCTTCCGCGACTTCGGTGAGATTGCCCTTGTAGGCTTTCTTCACGAACTTTTTGTCGTTCGCGGTCAGCTTCGTCTTCATTTTGCTGCCCATCTTGTCGCTATCGTCCGCCGCGCGCGCGGTCAGAGTGAAGCAGAGTGCGGCAGACAGGATCGCCGCGGTCAGGGCGCCTGAGGTATATCGTAGATATTTTTTCATATTAGATTCGTTAGTTAGCTTGATTTGGTTTTGTGCCGGAACACCCGGCTAATAGGATTCGTTTCGGAACCCATGGCCGGTTGCGGATCCCGCTTAACCTTTTTGTCAGCCGCCGCCGTTTCCGCACCGAAAATTTCCTACAAAGTTTCCGGCGTGCGGTCGTAGGAACTTTCCACCCGCCGCGCAACGTCGCGATAGCCGTAGTCGGCTTGGTAGACCTTCTTCATCGCCTCGATGTACTTTTCCGGCGCGCCCGCCTGCTCATAGACCAGGCCCAGGTTGTAGACGATTTCCTTTTTGACCGCGTCCATCGCCACTATCTCGCCAGCCGCGTCCTCCAGCTGCTTGGCCGCGAGGTCGAGCATGCCGAGCTCGCGGTAGCAAAGTCCCAGAAGGTTCATCGCTTTGAGGCGCGCATTGGGATTCTGGCGGGCGCGCTGTAGCTCGGGCAGGGCATCGCGATACTGGCCGGCATTGGTCAGGTGCTCGCCCAGCTCATAGCGCAATTGCAGGTCGGTCGGGTTCCGGTCCAGCCGTTTGCGCGCCTCGTCGATCAGGATTTCGGCTCGGTGGTTTTTGGCCAATTCCAGAGCCGTCAGCCGGGTGGCGTAGTGCTCGTCGTCCGGGCCATGGTCGGCCAGGTAACGTTCATCCTGGCCAATCTGCCGGTCGAGCTGGCGCATCTTCAGGTCGGCCACTTTGCGCACTAATCCAGGGTCACTCTGCTGGGTCAGGGTGACGGCGTACTGATACCAGGCGACGGCGCCTTCGAGGTCGTCTTTCCGATCGTGCAAGGCGCCCAGCTGCCTGGCCAGGTCGACATTCTGCGGCTCGCTCTCGTGGCGGGCGAAGGTCTCGTGGATTTGCTGCTCGAGCGATTCGTTACTCAGGTGCATCCGGTTCTGTTGCTCGAGCGAGACAGCCGCTTCCTTGTCCTTGATCAAATCGCGATAACTCTCGGCCTCGTTCCAGCCGCCTTTCTGCATCGAGGCGCGGGCGGAGGCGTCTTTGCCCAGGCGCACAGCGTTCAGGTCGAGCGGATCGATTTCGCTGATCTGGTTGTAAACCTCAACCGCTTTGTCGCTCCGGTCATACTGGTGATAAAGCCGGCCCAGTTCATGCAGAACTTTGAGGTCGCGCGGCTCGTTTTCGAGCAGCGTCTCCATGGCAAAAATGGCGATCTCGGGAAAATTCGCCGCCACCGCAGCATCCTTCAGGAGCATGTTGGCGTGAGGATTGTAAGGTCCGGTCTCGAGCACTTTCTCCACCAGTTCGATCGTCTTTTTCGGATCTTTCTTCAGCTCGCGCTGCGCTTTCATGACGGCGAGCGGCGCGGTCGAGATGTTAAAGAAGCCTTTCTTTTCCGTTTTGGCGCGAATCACCTCGGCGCGGCGCAACATCTGGCGCCCGGTAAGAAATTCCGGCTCCTGCCGAAGGAGGTTTTGCAGAAGGTCGATGGCGTAGCCAAAGTTCCGCAACTCCATCGCGGCCACGGCCTTCAGCCAATACCCACGCAGCTGCTCGCTGAGTGCCTTTTCATTTTTTACCGCCATTGAGCTAGTAAATTAACTATCCCGCGGCGGGTCCTTCGTCAGTGAAAAAAAAGATCGCCGGCGCGCGGCCGGCGCCGCTAGAGCAGGTCGAGCTGGGGCTTTTCGCTGGTGGGAGCAGGCCGGCGTTGCTTCCGCTTTTTCGCCCGCTCCGCCGGCCTTTCGCTGGTGCCGTTCGGCTTTTCCAAGTGCGAGAGGATATCCTTGGCCCGGTTGAGAATTTCCCGCGGCAATCCCGCCAGCCGCGCCACTTGGATGCCGTAACTCTTATCCGCACCGCCCGCCACAATCTTGCGCAGGAAGATGATCTGCTCGTTCCATTCCCGCACCGCGACGTTGAGATTGCAGACGCCGTTGCGCTCTTCCGCCAGCTTGGTCAGCTCATGATAATGGGTCGCGAAAAGGGTGCGCGCCTTGATCTTGTCGTGCAGAAATTCCGCTACGCTCCAGGCGATCGAGAGCCCGTCGAAGGTGGAGGTGCCGCGCCCAATCTCATCCAGGATGATGAGGCTGCGCTCGGTCGCGTTGTTCACGATGTTGGCCGTCTCGTTCATCTCGACCATGAAGGTCGATTGGCCGCGGGAGAGATCGTCGTTCGCTCCGACGCGGGTGAAGATGCGATCGACCAGACCGATCTCGGCGCTCGCCGCCGGGACGAAGCTGCCGATCTGCGCCATCAGCACAATCAGCGCAACTTGGCGGATGTAGGTGGACTTACCGGCCATGTTTGGGCCGGTGATGATGGCCAGGCGCATCTTTTCCCCATCGAGATCGGTGTCGTTAGGCACGAATTTTTCTTCGGCCAGGTTTTGATCGAGCACCGGGTGGCGCGCGTCCTTCAGGCAGAGGCGAAAGGAGCCGTCCAGCTCCGGCCGGCAGTAATGAAAAAGGCGGGCAGTTTCGCCTAAGGAGCAGATGACATCGAGGGTCGCGATCGCGCCGGCGCTCTGCTGAATCGGGCCGAGTTCGCCTAACGTTGCCTCGCGCAACGTCTGGAAAAGTTGGTACTCGAGATGCCGGGCGCGCTCATCCGCTCCGAGGATTTTCGCTTCGATTTCCTTCAGTTCCGGGGTGATGAAACGCTCTCCGCCGACGGTGGTTTGTTTGCGGGTGTAGTGCCCCGGCACGCTGGCCAGGTTTGCTTTCGTGATCTCGATAAAATAACCGAAGACGGAGTTGAACCGGACCTTGAGCGACTTGATCCCGGTGCGGTTGATCTCCCGTTCCTGCAGCTCGGTGATCCAGGTTTTCCCCTCCCGCGACGCCTGCCGCAGCTCGTCGAGTTGCGGATCGAAGCCGTCGTGAAAAATGCCCCCTTCCTTGAGCGCGAGCGGTGGATCGTCGAGCAGAGCGTGGCTCAATTTCGCCGCCAGTTCCGGCATCTCCAGCAAATCGTTTTGCACCCGCTGGGCCAGTCGCGCGATCGTCCCGGGTTCGTTAGGCCCATTCGTGCCGAAGGCGAGCCGGTCGAGCAAGTGCTGCAGTTCCTTTTTCAGGGCTGGGATTTGCTCGAGCGAGATCTTGAGCGCAACCAGATCGCGCGGATTCCCCGAGGCCTGGCTGAGCCGGCCGGAAGCGCGCTCGAGGTCGCGGATCGATTTCAAAAGGTCACGCAAGGAAGCGAGCAAATCGGGCTCCTGCAGGAGATCGGCGATGAACTGCTGGCGACGCTCTAGCTCGCTCAAATCGCGCAGCGGCTGCAGGATCCACTGGCGCAAACGCCGTCCGCCCATCGGGGTGACGGTGCGATCGAGCGCGGCCAGGAGGCTGGTGTCGCGTGTCCCGCGCGAGCTGACCAGCTCGAGATTACTCTGGGTGGCGGCGTCGAGCAGGACGTGGTCGTTAGGCGCTTCGCAGCGGAGCGAGGCGAGGTGATCGATCTTGCGTCGTAACTGGTGCTTGAGGTAATGCACGATCGCGCCGGCTGCGCCGACCGCGGTCGGAAGATCGGCGCAGCCGAAGCCATCGAGCGATTTGGTTTTGAAATGCTCGCAAAGGGTGAAGCGCGCGTTCTCGGGCAGAAAGGCGTAATGGTCGTAGGCGAGATGATTAGGCAAGCCGCCAAACTCCTGCGTTTGTCCGTCGCTGGTCAGCAGCTCGCTCGGGGCGATGCGGGCCAGCTCGTCGAGCAAGGAGCTCCGGCTCGGCGCCTGCATGAGGCGGAACTCTCCCGTTGTCAGGTCGGCATAGGCGAAACCGTAGGCGCCTTCATCGGAGAAGACCGCGCCGAGATAATTGGCGCGTTTCGATTCCAGCAGATCGAGATCGCTTACCGTCCCGGCGCTGATGATCTGGGTGATGTCGCGCGAGACGATTTTCCCCGGCTGCGGCTCGCTGGTTTGGTCGCAGATCGCGACCCGGCGGCCGGCCTTGATCAGCTTGGCAATGTAACCGGGCGCGGCATGATACGGCATGCCACACATCGGGACGTTGTTACGCTTGGTCAGGGCCAGATTGAGCAGGCCGGAGGCGTCTTTTGCGTCCTCGAAGAAGAGCTCGTAGAAATCGCCCAGCCGAAAGAGCAGCAGCGTGTCCAGCGGCACACTGGTGCGGAGCCGCTGGTATTGCTGCATCATCGGGGTGAGGGCGTCGGCCATGGGGCGAAGCATCAAATCAGCAGGGGGCAATTGCCAGTTTATTTGCCCGAATTCCGCTTGAGAGACTGGCGGTGGATGGGACCCTTTCTGCCGAATTGAGCGGGCAAAGCCGGGTGGCCGCTACTGATTTCTTGCCGCGGCGCTCTTTTCGACTTAGTCCCTTCATTCCGTGAGGCGCTGGCTTCCATTTCTCATCATCGCTGCCGTGGCTCTCGCGACGATTGCCGCCGGAGCCATGCTTTACCGGAACAAGCGGCAGATGGTCGCGGTCCAGACGCAGGAGCAACAGGAATCCAATCAACTCCGGGCAGTCCACGTCCGCGGACCGGCCAAGGCCCCAGTGACGGTGGAGGAATTTGGCGATTTCCAATGTCCTCCCTGTGGGCAATTCTCCGAGCCGCTAAACCAACTGGAGCGCTCCTTTCCGACCCAGGTGCGCCTGGTTTTCCGCGAGTATCCGCTCGATATGCACAAGCACGCCAAGGAAGCAGCCTATGCTGCGGAGGCGGCCGGATTGCAGGATAAATTTTGGGAGATGCACGACCTGCTTTATCGCGAACAACCCAAGTGGAGTGAGGCCACGAGCGTGGCTCCGATTTTTACTTCCTTAGCCAAATCGCTCGAGCTCGATGTGCCGCGTTTTCAGAAAGACTATCGCGGCCAAGTGGTGCGCGATCGCGTGGCGGCCGACCAAAAGCGAGCGGACGAGTTGAAGGTTACCAAGACGCCGACCATTTTCGTCAACGGACAGCTGCTCATGCCGTCGGAATTTGATCCCGCCGGCCTGCGCAAGGCCGTGGAAAGAGAACTGCGCTCTTCGTCGGCCGCTCCGCCGCAAAATCCCCAGTAACTCAGGCGCGCTCTCTACCCTCTGCGAGCGGCTCGATTGATGGAGCCGTCGCCAGGGCGGCTCGCTGCGCTGCGACCAGTTGCTCGATCCCGAGCGCTCCCAGGCGCAGCATTTCCTCCATCTCAGCGCGGGCAAAGGTCGCTTCCTCGCCCGATCCCTGCACCTCGACAAATTCACCGCTTTCCGTCGCCACGATGTTGAAATCGACTGTGACCGATTTGTCCTCCTCGTAGTCGAGATCGAGCAGAGGCACCCCCTCGCAGACACCGGCGCTGATCGCCGCCACCAGCTGTTTCATAGGCGAGGCAGGAATTTTGCCCTCGGCCATCAAGCGTTGGCAGGCCAGGGAAAGGGCCACGCTGGCCCCGTTGATCGCGGCGGTACGCGTCCCGCCGTCGGCTTGCAGGACATCGCAATCGACCCAGAGCGTCCGCGGTCCCAGTTTCTCCAGATCCAGCACCGCACGGATCGAGCGCCCGATGAGGCGTTGAATCTCGCTGCTTCGCCCGTCCAGCCGCCCCTTTGTGATATCGCGCGGCTTCCGAGTCAGGGTGGAATAGGGGAGCATCGAATACTCCGCCGTGAGCCAGCCGCCGGTGACGCGCTGCTCTTTCATCCAGCGCGGGACCGACTCTTCCACCGTCACCGCGCAAAGGACTCGGGTGCGGCCCATGGAGACAAGGACCGAGCCGTTGGCATGCGGCGCGATCCCGGGCTGAAACTGAACGGGGCGCAATTGATCGGCATGACGGTCGTGAAGGCGTTGCATCGCCCAAACTAGACGAAGCGCCGGGCGGCGCTATCTTGAAAAACTGTCTCGCGGCCGGCGACCTTTCCGAGGGAAAAACGGGCGCGGGCGAGGAAATGCGAAGATTTTTCAAAAAAATTACGTTTCGCGGTTGACGATCCCGAAGCATCGCCTATTTTCGCCATCCCGTTGGACACGGGCTCCGAGATTCTCGGAGTGGTTCTCGCAAATTTTGGGACTGCAAATTGGAACTCAATTTTGTCCCGGCATGATCTTCGGAAACGGACATTATCGTCGGCGCCAGAGTTGAGTTTTTTGTCGCCCGGAAGATGCGCAGCACCGCTGGTTCTTTGAAATCTACATACAGGGTAGTAAAAACAACTTTTTAGAGCTGAGTCTGAATCAAAGCGTTCCAGTCTTCGGATTGGAAACGAGAGTTTCAGTTATCAAATCTCTGGTCCCGCAAGGGATCGGAACAGATTGATCAAGCTACAAAGAGCACATAATGGATGCCTTGGTGCCAATAGGCGATGAAGGACGTGGCTAACTGCGATAAGCCTCGGAGAGCGGTAAACACGCTTTGACCCGGGGATTTCCGAATGGGATAACCTGATCGAAGTAACATTCGATCGCGCTCATGTGAATCTATAGCATGAGCAGCGCGATACCCGGTGAAGTGAAACATCTCAGTAACCGGAGGAAAAGAAAGCGAAAGCGATTCCGTAAGTAGTGGCGAGCGAAAGCGGAAGAGACCAAACCACCAGCTTGCTGGTGGGGTTGTAGGAGCCCGATGTGGTAGTGCAACGACTAGATGAAGCGAATGGAAAATCGCTCCAGAGAGGGTGACAGGCCCGTCATCGAAAGTCCGCGCACGCCTAGGGATTTCCTGAGTAATACGATGCACGTGAAACTTCGTATGAATCCACGCCGACCACGGCGTAAGTCTAAATACTAATTGGCGACCGATAGTGAACAAGTACCGCGAGGGAAAGGTGAAAAGAACCGCTGTGAGCGGAGTGAAATAGTACCTGAAATTATGTGCTTACAAGGTGTCAAAGCCCGCAAGGGTGATGGCGTGCCTTTTGCTTAATGAGTCTGCGAGTTAGTGTCAGTGGCGAGCCTAAGGCGTTCTGCGCCGGAGGCGAAGCGAAAGCGAGTCCGAAATGGGCGACCATAGTCGCTGGCACTAGACCCGAAGCCGAGGTGATCTACCCATGAGCAGGTTGAAGGTTGCTTAACCGCAACTGAAGGACCGAACCCGTGAAGGTTGAAAACTTCTGGGATGACTTGTGGGTAGGAGCGAAAGACTAATCAAACCCGGTGATAGCTGGTTCTCCCCGAAATAGCTTGAGGGCTAGCCTCGTGTGCTGACCTGCGGAGGTAGAGCACTGGATGAACTAGGGCCCATACCAGGGTACCGAATTCAATCAAACTCCGAATGCCGCAGGGTGTAACACGGGAGTCAGTGCGTGAGGGATAAGCTTCACGCGCGAGAGGCAAACATGCCAGACCAGCAGCTAAGGTGCCCAAATACCGTTCAGTGGAAAGGATGTGAGGTTGCTTAGACAGTGAGGATGTTGGCTTAGAGGCAGCCATCATTTAAACAGTGCGTAATAGCTGACTCATCGAGCGATCTCGCGCCGATAATGATTGGCGATAAGCGGTATACCGAAGCTCTGGAAGACGAGTGGTTTCGACCATTCGGATTGGTAGGGGAGCGTTGTAGCGACATCGAAGCAGGAGCGGAAGCAACTGTGGAGTTTCTACAAGTGAGAATGCAGACATGAGTAGCGACAAGCCAGGTTAGATTCCTGGCCGCCGTAAACCCAAGGTTTCCTGGGGAAGGTTCGTCCTCCCAGGGTTAGTCGGGACCTAAGTCGAGGCCGAAGGGCGTAGACGATGGACAGCAGGTTCAATATTCCTGCACCGGCTGTGGTTAAGTTTAATTGTACGCATAGATGGAGACAGTCCGTCGATTGAAAGTGACGGTCCCGCGAGGGGACGCTGAGGCCTCTGGCCAAGGTGGATCTGTTGAAGACTGTGCCAAGAAAAGCGATTAAATGTTCCCACGGTTGCCCGTACCGTAATCCGACACAGGTGGGTGGGTAGAGTATACCCAGGCGCGTGAGTGAAACCTCGTTAAGGAACTCGGCAATCTAGCCCCGTAACTTCGGAAGAAGGGGTACCTACGCAAGTAGGTCGCAGTGAAATGGGTCAACCGACTGTTTAACAAAAACACAGCACTCTGCCAAGTCGTTAAGACGACGTATAGGGTGTGACACGTGACCAATGCGGAAAGATTACGGTAAGAGGTTAGCCGCAAGGCGAAGCTTTGAACCCAAGTCCCCGTGAATGTCGGCCGTAACTATAACGGTCCTAAGGTAGCGAAATTCCTTGTCGGGTAAGTTCCGACCTGCACGAATCGTGTAACGAGTTGACCGCTGTCTCAACGAGGAGCTCAGCGAAGTTGTAGTGGCGGTGAAGATGCCGCCTACCCGCAGTAGGACGGAAAGACCCTATGCACCTTTACTACACGCTGTTACTGTTGTTTCGATTTTGATGCTTAGCGTAAGTGGAAGACTGTGATTCAGACCTTTCGGGGTTTGATGAGTCGCCAATGAAACACCACCCTTCGGGATTGGAACAACTAACCTCTTGCCATTAGCTGGCAGAGGGACACTGGCAGCCGGCTAGTTTTACTGGGGCGGTATCCTCCCAAAGAGTAACGGAGGAGTACGAAGGTTGGCTCAACCTGGTTGGCAATCAGGTGACGAGTACATGGATATAAGCCAGCTTAACTGTGAGACACACACGTCGAGCAGGTACGAAAGTAGGTCCAAGTGATCCGGTGGTTGAATGTGGAATTGCCATCGCTCAACGGACAAAAGGTACGCTAGGGATAACAGGCTGATCCTGCCCAAGAGCTCATATCGACGGCAGGGTTTGGCACCTCGATGTCGGCTCATCACATCCTGGGGCTGGAGAAGGTCCCAAGGGTCCGGCTGTTCGCCGGTTAAAGTGGTACGCGAGCTGGGTTCAGAACGTCGCGAGACAGTTCGGTCCTTATCCACTGTGGGCGCAGGAGAATTGAGGGGTTCAGACCTTAGTACGAGAGGACCGGGTCTGACGAACCGCTGGTGTTCCGGTTGTCGTGTCAACGGCAGTGCCGGGTAGCTATGTTCGGAAAGGATAAGCGCTGAAAGCATCTAAGCGCCAAGCCTATCCCAAGATGAGTTCTCCCTGAAGAGTCGTGGTAGACCACCACGTTGATAGGTCACTGGTAGAAGCGCAGTAATGTGTGTAGCTAAGTGATACTAATAACTCGTTCGGCTTGGTCATTTACTTTTCTATTAACCCGCCCCGTCGGCCTTAAACCGGCGTGGCGGCAAATAGAGAGGAATGACAAATTAACAAAACGAAGCCTAAAACTGTTGGCATAACTTCCTGTATGTAGATTTTCAGAGAATCAGCGAAAGCTGGTGACAATTCATGATCATCAGACCGACGCGCGCGAAGCGATTCGGGCGCGGAGTCTGGTGATCATAGCGCAGTGGACCCACCCGTTCCCATTCCGAACACGGAAGTGAAACGCTGCAGCCCCGATGGTAGTGCATCTATAGGTTGTGCGAGAGTAGGACGTTGCCAGAACTTACGCCCGGCATCTTGGAAACAAGGTGCCGGGCTTTTTCTTTCCCTAGTTCCCAGCCCGGGAAGGTCTCGCCCAGCAGCCCGAGTCCGATCGGAAACAGCACCGGCGATGCGATTGCGTCGGCCTGAAGATAGTCAGGTGGTCGGTTTGCCATTTGAGCGGCTCGTTTTCCCTACCGGCTCAAAAAGCTTCGAAACTCCTGATTGATAGTTTGAGCGCAGGATTATGCTGTCGCGGGAAATAATGCGGAGCCACTACGCATATTTTAATCAACTCTTCGTCTTTTTAAGTAAATTGGGCACCAACTAGCCTCGCAAGTGCAGCTGGTGGCCCACTTTCCGCTGCGGAGCCGGGCGAAGTTTTAGCTAGTCGCGGTTGCTGATGAGGCCACGATGGGGTAAGGGCCAACCGCTCTATGAAACGCGCGCTCATCACCGGTATCACCGGCCAGGACGGCAGTTACCTGGCCGATCTCCTCCTCGAGAAAGGCTACGAAGTCCACGGCATCATCCGCCGGGCCAGCACCTTTAACACTTCTCGCATCGACCATCTTTACGCCGATCCGCACATCAACGGCGTGAAGATGTTTCTCCACTACGGCGACCTGAGCGACTCGGTTAATTTGGTCAAACTCATCTATGAATTGAAGCCGGATGAGATCTATCATCTTGCCGCGCAGAGCCACGTGCGGGTGAGCTTCGACATTCCGGAGTATACCTCCGACGTCACTGGCCTCGGCACCATCCGGATCCTGGAAGCGATTCGTGAAACCGGTATTCGCTCCCGTTTTTACCAGGCCTCGAGCAGCGAGATGTTTGGGAAAGTGCAGGAAGTCCCACAAACCGAAAAAACCCCTTTTTGGCCCCGCAGCCCCTACGGCGTGGCCAAAGTTTTCGCCTACTGGGCCACGATCAACTACCGGGAGAGCTACGGCCTCTGCGCCAGCAACGGCATTCTTTTTAACCACGAAAGCCCGCGCCGGGGCGAGACCTTCGTCACCCGCAAGATCACCCGTGCGGTGGCGGCGATAAAGCACGGACTGCAAAACGAGTTATTCCTCGGCAACCTCGATGCCAAACGCGACTGGGGTTACGCGCCGGAATACGTCGAAGGCATGTGGCGCATCCTGCAACACGACGAAGGCGACGATTTCGTTCTCGCCACTAACGATACCCACACCATCCGCGAGTTTCTCGATATCGCCTTTGGCCGGGCGGATATCGATTGGAAGGAATACGTTAAACACGACGAACGCTACGAGCGGCCGGCGGAGGTCGAGCTGCTCATCGGCGACCCGGCGAAAGCGAAACGGATCCTCGATTGGGAACCGAAGGTGCGCTTTCGCGAGCTGGTCGAGATCATGGTCGATGCCGACATGGCGCTGCTGGCCAAGCCGGCCGCGCAAAAGCATCTCGGGCAAATGCCCTGAACGCCTGCCGGCGCGATACGCGTCCTCAGGTCGCGGGCAGGAACTGCTGGCGCCGCAGGACCGCCGCCGCTCAAGCAGGAGATGGAGCAGCGCGACGACGAAGGCCGTAAAGAGGAACAACACCACTCCGTAAAGACCGACGGCGTGTCGCCCGACCCAGAAATTTTCCCCAGCGGCCGCGCGCAAGCCGCGCTCGACCTGCGCCGCGGAAAAGCTGCTCCCGTAGATCCAATCGGAAATGGCGAGACGGCGATCGATGAAAAGAGCCACGTTTGGGTGCATGAACTCCTCGCCGTCGCGGCCGAACTGGAACCCGATCGAGTTCGTCAGGGCTTCGACATTGGCGGCATTGGCCCGCCCCACCGCCCAACCGAGCGGAATCGCCTCCCGCTCGCGCAATTCGGCCAGCGAGGCCGCTGTTTCCTGCGGGTCGATGGAGAAAAGCAGGACGCGGAAATCCTTCGCATCCGTCTCCGCCTGGCTCGGCGCGCGTTTGAGATTGGCGATGTTGATCGGGCCGGTGCCGCGGCAATGCGAATACATCGGGAGGAGGATGAGCGGATTGCCGGCAAAGTCGTCTAACTAAATGGCGCGTGCCGGTTTCATCGAATCCGGTCACCGGGGCCAGCGTCTTCCCGCGTTCCGGTTGCGCTTCCTCCATTTTTGCGGCCGGCCCGGCAAGGGCGAGCTGGGCGGAAAGGATGAGTAGAATTAGCAGTCGCATTCTTGGCTAAGGATTGCTGGTGAGGGGCAACGGGCTATCGGGCGAATAAGGCGGTGCGCCGGGGAAATTGCTTCGGATGGTCTGGGTGAGGGGCGGACCATAGGCGATCAGGAGCATGACGGCCGCGCCGGCCAGCCACGGGTTGAAGCTGCTCACGAAGGCCACCTTTTCATCGCGGTATGGCTCGGAGACGATCAGCTCGAGCCGGCCCTCCCGGACTTTGCGCCCGAAAAGAGTGGCGAAGAAGACGATGAAGAACATCAGCGCGGCGATCGTCATCCCGATTCCCTCAAAATTTCCGACCACTTTGGCGAAGCCCCCAGTCGGTGTGATAAAGCGGAGAGGTCGGATTGGTGTAGCTCAGCCCCATGTTCGTCCGGCGCGGTTCGCCGCCGATTCCGCCGATGAAAAGTCCGGTCGAGAAAAACAAAATCCCGTTCGCCCAGACGTAGGGCGCCCAGATGTTCAGTTCCTTGAACCTGATCTCCTTTCCCGTGAGCGAGTTCACGAGGAAGAGAGTCATGCCGATGAAAGAGAGGAAGACCGGTCCGGCGGCGGTCTGATGAAAATGAGCCGGCAACCAGGAAGTGTTATGGACCACGTTGTTCACGCTGTAGGAAGCGTTCACGATCCCGGTGATACCGCCGAAGATGAAGATGAGCAGGCCGGCGTAGAGATAGGAAAACATCCAGCGGTCCTGGTTCACATAAGGCAATTTCGTCCACCAGCCGAACGGTCCACGCCCCGCCATTTTGCCGCGCGCCGTGTTCCATCGAAGCGCAGACCGTAAAGGCGGTCATGAAGCTCGGGAAGATGAGTTCGATCAGGATGAGGCGTTTCAAGCCCGGCTCGATCGCGATGGCGCGGTTTCGCAGTGGTTCCATTATTTCAGCGTTTTGATGTAAGTGAGGATTTCATCCAGCTCCGGGTCGGTCACTGGCAGGGTGGGCATGACCGGCTGGAAATCGGCCACGACTTTGGCGTTCGGCTGGTGGACCGATTCGCGCAGGTAATTTTCATCCGCCAGCACTTCGCTCCCGTCGCTCAGCTTCTGCGGATGTCCGTAAAGTCCGTTGAAGGTCGGGCCGATCCCCCCACGGCCATCGACCGAGTGACAGGCCAGGCAAGTCTTGGCCTTGAGCAGGCGATAGCCAGGGTCGTTAGGCAGAAAGGCCGTCTTCGTCGGCGGGGTCAGCCCGCGCAGAACGGAGGGATCGACCACGTGCAGAAACGTCGCCATGGTCTGGTGTCCGGTGCCGCAAAACTCGTGGCAGAGCAGTTGGTAGTGGTGCGGCTGATCGAACTTGACCCGGGCGTAGTTCACCACCCACGGCACCGCCATCAGGTTCACGTTCGTGCCCAGCAGGTAGAAACCATGGGTCACGTCGGCCGTGCTCAGGTAGATATCAACCGTCGAGCCAGCCGGGACCGAGACGTCCTCCGGTTCAAAGCTCCACATCTTGGCCACGTAATGGACTTCGTAATGACTGGGCGAATGCACGATCACCTCGCCCTGCTGAAACGGTTTGATATCGGTCAGGCAGGTCGGCAGGCCGACATTGAACATCTGCACCGCCAGGGCGGCGAGGGCGAAGAGCGATATGACGAAGGCCACCGCCACACAGGCGATGAAACGCTCGATTTGGCTTACACTCAGCATCTTTTCAGCTCCGGCTGATCATGACCCAGTAGACCGCGAACCAGATCCCGCCGTAGAGGACGAGAAGGAGGGCAAAGAAAGGATCGCGCCGCCGGGAAAGAAGGGCTCCTGGTCGTTCGTAGAGTCGTTAGGCACGGGTCAGGGCGTGACGGTCATGACACCTTTTATCCCGGAGACGAAATGCCCCGGAAAGGTGCAGATGTATTCCTAGCTCCCCGGCACCTGCGGCGCGGTAAAGATGATGGTGTCCGCTTCGCCCGGCCCGGGGAATCTTCGTTTTCGCCAGGACGTGGAAGGCGTGGGCTGGGGCGATGTATTCGCTCTCCTTCAGGCCCTGACCCGCCTCGACGAATTTCGGCGCATCAGTGTTCTTATCGAGCAGGACGAAATTATGCCCCATCGCCTCCTTCGGCAGGGTGCCGACGTTTTCCATCGTCAGTTTAACCGGCTGGCCGGCTTTGACCTCGAAGGCGGTTAGATCGTATTTCATCTGATCGTTTCCGGAGAGGGCGATCTCGCTGGGCGGGGCTTCGGGGGCCCGGAAACAGGCGGCAAGAGAGGTGAGCGAGGCGAGGAAGAGGCTGAGTAGAATGTTTCGCAGGACGGCCGACCCTAACGAGAGCTGGGAGGGCTCACTCACCGGATTTTGGCAAATCCTAGGCGCGGCTTGCGCTCGCTTCGCGGCGGACTCAAAGCGTTAGGCCCTAACGAAGTGCGGCTGGCTCGGGGGAGGAAAAGCGGCAGGGCCGTTAGATCAGATTCTTTTCCAGGAGGTAAAGGTAGAGGATCGCCATCGCGTCGGTCTTCACTCCGGAGGTGTTATCGTATTCGGCCGTGACTTCGTAGCGATGATCACGATGGAGCGGCACCCCTGCGATCGACTTGAGTTCGCCCACCTGCGCCACGCCCAGGCGATCGGACCAATCCCGTGAATTCAAGCGGAAGACTGTCCGACCGGTAGTGAGATCGCGCAGCTCCATGACGCGGGCAAACGGATGCACGTGGATGGTGGCGTAGTGGATCGTGGTGTCGAACGGCAACTTCAATTGCGAGGTAATCTCAGTCCGATAAAGGTGGCGCCCTGGCGGCACGATCCAGTGCAGGGTTTGCCCCTGGCCGGAGGCGCCGACGGCCGAGACCGCGGAAAAATTCATCCTACAGGTATCCGCGCAACCGGCGCCGACGTGTTGCGGCTCGGGGCCGCTCGCCATCGGCCCCATTTTGGCCGCCTGCTCCCGCGGTTGCAGCACGTAGAGCGCACGGCGGAAGAGGGCTTTGCTCGGCGCGCCCGGGGCGTCGAAGGCGACGGTGTGCACAGTGGTGTGCAGCTGTACCTGCACCGGATCGCGATGCGGGTTCAGGTTTAGCGACATGGTGAGGTAATCGAGCGACGCATCCGCGGGCACCAGCATGCCAAAGCCAAGCGGCAACTCGATCGCGAGCCGGCCAGGCACGAGCGTGAAGAGACGCCAATCGTGGTGCGCCCTGCCGCCGAAACGCTGATTTATTTGCGCCGGCGCCTCCCCGTGCTCGGCAAAGGTGAGGTTGGAATGGCAGAAGAACTCCTGCGAAATCGGCTTGGACGCGGCCGCGGCATCAACCAGCTTCGTCTCCAATCCGGTCACCCATTCGAGGCGTGAACTCTTGGCTTTCGCCACCGGGATGTTGCCCTGAATGGAGTAGGGCCCTTCCATCGAGCGATAGATTTTGTCCAATCGATAAGCCCGTGAGGTGAGGGTGAGATCGGTTGCCCTGGCCCGGGCGGAAAGATCAACCCGGGTAAGCGAATAGATCGCCGGGACGAGGAGGAGGGCGGCCAGGCCGACAAGAGCGGTGGAACGTTTCACCCGCCCGAGAGGAGCAGCCGTTGTGCCGGAGCCCGGGGCGATTCGGCCTAACGAATCTGAGTGGGGGCGAAGTTGTGCGTGGTGGCGAGGCGATCGGTCACCGGGGCGATGCCCGGCACCAGCGCCTCCAGGGGCTGGTTTTGAATGACCACCTCGGCCCCGCGCCCGACGATATCGAAGAGCTCGATCACGTCGCGCGAGCGCATTCGAATGCAGCCGTAGCTGGTCGGGAGCCCGATGTTTCGCTCTTCCGGAGTGCCGTGAATGTAGATGTAGCGCCCATAGGCGAGCGCGTTCTGCCGCTCCTGGCCGCGCAGCCAGAGGATGCGGCTGACGATGATGTCGCGCCCGGGCGCGTCCGGCGCGACGATCTCGCCAGTCGGCCGCCGGCTCTTGAAGGCCGCGCCGCTGGGGGCACCATTCCCGATCTTTTGCGCGATCTCCAGTTTGCCCAGCGGCGTCCAGCTCGTCCCCGGGACATCGCCGAGGCCGAATTTGGAGGTCGAAACGGGATAAGTCGCAACCGGCGCACCATCCTGCAACAGAGCCATGCGCTGCTCCGGCACGCTGATGACGAGTTCATGCCGGCGATCGACGGTGCTACAGGAAGCGCCTAACCAGAGCAGGGCGAGAGCAGCGAGCGAGGGAAAGAAAACCGTCCGCCTCATGCGCCTTGCAGCCGGAAGAATTCCTCGGCCGTCGCGCTGGTGGCGCGGGCCAGTTCCTCGAGTGAAATGCCGCGCGCCTCGGCAATGCTTTCCGCGACCAGGCGAGTGTAAGCCGGTTCGCAGCGCTGCCCGCGATGCGGCGTGGGAGCGAGATAGGGACAATCGGTTTCAACCATGAATTCCCCTAACGAAAGCCCGGCCGCGACCTCGCGCACCGCGGCGCCATTCTTGAACGTGACGACGCCGGTAAAGGAAACGAGATGGCCCATCGAGATCACTTCCTCGGCCTGCTCGCGCGAGCCACCGAAGCAGTGAAAAACGCCGCTCACGGTGCGGCCATATTCGCGCAGGATGTGGAGCGTGTCGCTCCAGGCGTCGCGCTGGTGGATGACGACGTTGAGCTTTAGTTCCGCCGCCAGATCGAGCTGTTGTTGAAAGAGGCTAGCCTGCTTGCTCTTGATCGCGCCGTCGTGCAGGCCGCCCTCGATTTCGTCGTCAGTCTCGGCCTGCAACGCCTGGTTGATCACCTGGGTGCGCCGTTCGCCCGCTACCCCGGCACTGGGCAGGCAGTGATAATCCAGCCCGGTCTCGCCGATCGCCGCCACCCGCGGATGCCGGGCCAGCTCGCGCAACGGCGTCATGATGTCCTCCTCGGCTTCCTCGGCGGAGCTGGGATGAACCCCGACCACCGCGAAAACGTTGGCATGTTTCTCCGCCAGCTCGATCGCCCGCCGGCTGCTGGGGAGAGAGGTCCCGATGGTCAGGATGCGAGTCACGCCGGCCTCGTTGGCCCGCGCCATCACCTCATCGAAGTCGTTCTGAAAATCGGGATAATCGAGATGCGCGTGAGTGTCGATCAGCATCGTAGAAGGTAGCGCAAGCTTTCGGCTTGGCAGTGATTTTTCGAGAAGCCCCGCCACTAAGGTCGAGAGATGGAGGGCCAGGATGAGGTGCTCGGCGTAAAAGCGGCCGGTGCGAAAGAAGAAAGCCGTTTGGGCTGGCGCCGGCTGCTTTTACCCTCCTGCGTTTCGGCTAAAATTGGACACCAGCAGGCGGGGCTCGGGGCGCGATCACTTTCTGACGGCGGGAATTATCCGCCGGTGGAACGAATGATAGCCTGTCCCGATTGCGGTCTGCTGGAGCACATCCCCAAGCTCGGACCGGGCGACTTTGCCGAGTGCCGGCTCTGCGGTGCAGGCCTGGAACGGACGCGCGGCCGCAGCATGACCGCCGGACTCTGTTTTGCCCTCGGCACGTTTTGCCTCCTTTTTCCTGGGAACATCCTGCTCCTCCTGCAGGTGCACATTTTTGGCATGCAGAACGAAAGCCGGCTCAGCACCGGCGTTTTCGCTCTTTGGGATCACCAATGGATCCTGCTCGCTGCTCTGACCGGCGCCTTCGCGGTCGTGTTGCCGTTTATTTGTTTCGGGTTGCTCTCCCTCGTCCTCGGTCTTCTTCGCTATGGCTATCGCCCGCGCTGGCTCGGGTCCGGGTTTCGCTGGGCCATCTGGCTCGATACCTGGGCCATGCCGGATGTTTATCTGCTCGCTGGCTTTGTCGGCTATTTCCGGCTCATCAATGCCCCGGAGATGAAGGTCGCCATCGGCAGCGGCGGCTACTGCTTTCTGGTTGCGGCTTTTTTCGCCATGCTGGCCCGAGCCTCGCTCGACGCGCGCACGGTCTGGCGCACGATCGCTCCGGAAACCGAACTGCCCGAATCTGAGGCCACCCTATCCTGCACGACCTGCGATCTGGTCCTGCCCCTGGATCGCGCGGGCGACGATTGTCCGCGCTGCGGGGCAACCCTGCACCCGCGCAAGCCGGCCGCCATGATGCGGGCGACCGCGCTTACGGTCGCGGCTTTTGTTCTCTTTTTCCCGGCCAACATCCTGCCCATGAACGTCACCATGCAGATGGGGAGTACGGTCAATTACACCATTTTCCAAGGAATCCGGGAGCTGTTCGACGCCGGTCTTTGGCCACTCGGGGTGGTGATTTTCTGCACCAGCATCGGGATTCCCGCGCTCAAGATCCTCGGAATGGGCTGGCTCATCTGGTCGGTGCAACGGCGTTCGACCCGGCATTGCGCGGGTCGGACGAAGTTCCATCGCTTCATCACCCAGGTGGGTCGCTGGTCGAACGTCGATCCCTTTACCATCACCGTTTTTGTCCCGCTGATGCGTTTGGTTCGTTTGCCTCCTCCCGCGCCGGTTGGGGCTCGACTGCCTTTATCGCGTTCGTGGTGCTGACCCTGCTGGCCACGATGTCGTTCGATTCCCGCCTGATCTGGGACGCGGCGGAAAGGGAGGAGCGATGAGCGAAAATCGCCGCACTGCACCGGCGCCTGAGGCCGCCTCACACCGGAGCTGGTGGCCGGGTTGGATTTGGGCAGTGCCGATCGCCGCGGTCGGGATCGGCGCCTGGCTGCTGGTGCGTTTTCTCACCCAGGGCGGGACTGACATCACCATCACCTTTCCCAAAGCCGAAGGGATCGATCCCAGTGGCACCTCGATCGTCTACCACGTGTTAAAGGTCGGCAGCGTGAACAGCCTTTCCCTGGCCGCGAACAACAAGGACATCGTGGTGCACGCCACCATCCAGGATCGGGCGACCAAGTTCCTTCACCGCGGCACCGTGTTCTGGCTCCGCGGGACGCATCCGAGCCTGAGCGACCTTTCCTCGTTAGGCTCGATTCTTTCCGGCCCGACCATCGTGATGGAACCCGGACCCGGAGAAAAGGAGACGCATTTTAGCGGAAGGGGCCGCCAGCCGATCGTGCCCCGCGACCACAGCTCGCCGGTTATTTTTAACGTTTCTTTTCACGACGCAGTCGGGGAGCTTTCACCCGGCGATCCGGTCAAGCTGCGCGGTTTCACCGTCGGCGAGGTAAAGCAGGTCGGCTTCCACTACGACGCGCAAAGCGGGGAGCTGGAGACGCCGGTGCAGGTGGCGCTTTATCCCAGCCTCCTGCACATCGAAAACGCGACCCAGCCTAACGATCGCGCCGCTCTGCTGGCTGCGCTGAGCCGGCTGGTCGGCGAAGGGCTGCGGGCCAGCCGCGATCCACCGCTCATCGGCAGTTATCGGGTCGGGCTCGAAATGGTGCCGGGCGCCCCCGATGCCAGTCTGGACACGGCGGCGAAGTGGCCCGAGCTCCCGATCGCGCCGGGCGGCGGCCTGCGATCGGTCATGAGCCGGGTGAACAAGATTCCGCTCGATCAGATCGGGCAGAACCTGCTCGACATCAGCAAACACATCGACCAATTGGCTGCTTCGCCACAGTTACAGAAGAGCATCGCCGACCTCCAGGCTTCCCTCAGTCAAATCCACCAACTGGTCAAAACCGCCGCACCGGAAGTGGACGCCGCGATCAAGCAACTGCGCGAAACCAGTGCCCAGCTCGAGCGCACGGCGCACTCCGCCAGCCAGACCATGGGCGGCGCGACGAGCCAGAACGGTCTCGACGATACCTTGCGCGAGATGAAGAACGCAGCCCGCGCGGTGCGGTCGCTGGCTGATTATCTGGAGCGCCATCCGGAGGCGCTTATTTCAGGAAAAGGCGGGCGTTGAGCAAATGAAAAGACCACTGCTTCTTTGTGCATTCCTGTTGCTTGCCGGCTGCGCCTCCAGCCCGAAAACGCATTTCTTCACTCTCAGCGTCCGACCTGGCGGCCAGCGGGGCATTTCGGTGCCGGTGCAACTGGCCGCCGTCCATCTGCCACCGACGCTCGATCGGCTCCAGATGGTGTGGTTGAGCGGGGAAAACTCGGTCCAGATCAGCGAGACCAATCGCTGGTCCGCGCCGATCGACGAAATGGTGCGCAACGTCCTCTCGCAGGACCTGGCCGCGCGCCTGTCACCCGGCAAACTCATTCTGCCGGATGCGCCCGCGCCGCTCGGCACCCGGCGGATCGTGGTTACGCTGGCGCAATTCGGGCGGAGGGCGAACGGCGAGGTGACCTTAAGCGGGAGCTGGGCGTTACTGGGGCCGGACTCCGATTTGCCGCTGCTGGAGCGCACGGTCGATCTCGAGACCGGACCGGCCGCAAATCCCGAGGCGGTGGCCGCGGTCATGAGCGCTTTGCTGGGCGAGCTGGCGGGCAAGATCGTCGCCGGGATGGCAGCTCGGGATTAACTCGTTAGGCTACCACTCGATCACCGAGCCGGCCCAGGTCAGCCCGCCGCCGAAGACGACCATGAGGACGTAGTCGCCGGGCTTGATCCGGCCGCTGCGATTCGCTTCGTCGAGGGCAATGGCGACGGCCGCGGCGGAGGTGTTGCCGTAGCGATCGAGATTAACGAAGAAGCGCTCGACCGGAATTTTCAAGCGGCCCGCGATCGCCTCAATGATGCGGACGTTGGCCTGATGGGGGATGACGCAGGCGATGTCGTCGATCGTTAGGCCAGCTTTATCGAGTGCCTTCTTAGCCGCGTCGACCATGGCGGTGACGGCCTGCTTGTAGACTTCCTTGCCCGACATTTTGATCGTCTGCAGGTGGTCGTCGGCATTTTCTTTCGTGATCGGATGACGGCACCCGCCGCCCGGCATCCAGAGGATGTCGGCGAAATTTCCATCGCTCGCGATGTGGGTGCTGATGACTCCGTGGCTGCCGCCGTTGCGATGGCGCAGGATGGCCGCGCCGGCGCCGTCGCCGAAGAGGACACAGGTGTTACGCTCGGTCCAATCGGTGATGGTGGTGAGCTTTTCCGCGCCGATGACCAGGACGGTGTCGTAGGTGTGGCAGGCGATGAATTGCTGCGCGATCTCGACTGCGAAAAGGAATCCGGCGCAGGCGGCCGAGATGTCGAGACAGGCGGCGTTGCTGGCTCCGATTTTGGTTTGGATGAAACAGGCGGTGGCAGGGAAGACCATGTCGGGGGTGGCAGTGGCGACGAGAATGAGATCGATCTCTTCGCCTTTGATGCCGGCCTGTTCCATCGCGGCCAGGGCGGCCTTGGCCCCGAGGTCGCTGGTGAATTCGTCCTCTGCCGCGACCCGACGCTCCTTGATCCCGGTGCGAGTGGTGATCCACTCGTCATCCGTCTCCACGATCTTGGAGAGATCTGCGTTCGTTAGGCGCCGTTCCGGCACATAGCTGCCGGTGCCGACGATCGAGACGGTGCGCGGGAGCTTAGCGGACCGCGGGCTCGAGCGGGGCGTGCGTTTCATTATAGCGTCTGACTTCCTCGATGATGTGTGGGTTGACCTGCTGGGCGATCGACTCGGCAGCGACCCGGAGGGCGTTCTTGATCGCGAGCGGCGTGCTGGCGCCGTGGGCGATGATGCAGATGCCATTCACCCCAAGCAAGGGCGAACCGCCGTATTCCTCGTAGTTCACTCTTTTCTTGATCGCCTTGAACGCTTCCTGGGCGAGGAAGGCGCCGGCCATCCGCAGCTTGTTTTTGGTCAGCTCATGTTTGAGCCATTTGAAAATCGCGTCCCCGACCGATTCGCAGGTCTTGAGAATGACGTTGCCGACGAAGCCGTCGCAGACCACCACCTCGACTGGGTGGGCAAAGAGATCGTGCCCTTCGATATTGCCGCGGAAATTGAGCTGGCTGCGTTTCAGCATCTTAAAGACTTCCTTGGTCAAATCGGTCCCTTTCACGTCCTCGCCACCGATCGACATGAGGCCGATGGAGGGATTTTTGTAACCGAGCACGTGGCGGGAATAGACCGAGCCCATGATGCCGTACTGGAGCAAATGCTCGGGCCGCGCGTCGCTGTTCGCGCCCGCGTCGATGAGCACAAAAATATTCGTCTCGGAGGGAATGACGGCCGCGATCCCGGGGCGATCGATCCCGGGCAAAGTGCGCAACTTAATTGTGGTGGCAGCGACCGCGGCGCCAGTATGTCCGGCGCTGACGATGGCGGCGGCTTCGCCCTTTTTCACCAGGTCGACTGCCCGGCTGACGGAGGAATCTTTTTTCCGCCGAACGGAATCGACCGCGCCATCGCTCATCGCCACCACCTGGGTGGAGTGAGTGATCTCGATCCGGCGATCGTTGCAGTTGAGTTTCTTCAGCTCGGCCTCGATCAGGGCGGTGTCGCCGACGAGGAAGAGCTTGTCGATTTTTGGATATTCGCGCAGGGCGAGGACGGCGCCGCCAACCAGATTAGGCGGCCCGAAATCGCCGCCCATGGCGTCCAGAGCGATTTTCATCGAGGCGCCAATTTGAGGGGTTCAGCGATTGAATGCAAAACCAAAATCGAGGCCAGGGCGGAATCGAGGATCGAGAATCGTGAATCGGTCAACCGATGTAACGATTTTGCGATCGCGCGACTCAGGCCTCGACCGTAAGCACCTGACGGCCTTTGTAGTAGCCGCAGGAAGGGCAGGCCGTGTGCGACTGCACCGTGCTCCCGCATTGGGTGCACTTGTTAAGCTGCGGCGGCTGCCAGCGATGCGAGGCTTTGCGCGTGCGCAGCCGCATCTTTGAAGTTTTGCGTTTCGGGACTCCCATAAGAGCGCACTAGGAAAGCAGGAAAATGCGAAAAGGCAACTGGCCTTTCCAGCGCAAGCCAGCTGATTTGCGATTTACTTGCGCCGCTGACGTTCCTCAAACTTCAGCTGATCCAGCGCGCTCCAATCGGGCGGACGCGCTTCCAGCACCTCCGCATTTTCCGCCGGTTTCATCACCTCGGGCACGGGGCAGACGCGGCCGCCTTCGCGATCGCAATGCGGGTAGGGTGGCAAATTAAGAAGCAAATCCTCGCGCATGAATGGCGTGAGATCGACCAGCTCGGGGCCGCCCAGCTCGGTGTGCAGGGCGAAATCCTTCACCTCGATCTGGTAAGGAAACGTCTCCAGGCAACGAACGCATTGCAACTCGACCGGCTGGGTCAGTTCGCCGTTGGCCCAGAGCGCGCCCTCGGAAATGCCCAGATCGATATTGTAGCGGAGCGGACCGGCACAGCGCGCCGCCTCCCGATCCAGCTGGGGCAGGGGACATTCCTCCTCGCCCTCCAGGTGCAGGCCTTCGTCCGGTATTTGGCGCAGATGAATTTTCACCAGGAACTCCTTTTCAAGCGATCAAGGAACATCGTTTTTCCTTCCCCTGCCAGGCTTGATTCTTTTTCGGGAGACCTTTGCCTAACGACCAGGTCGTCCTCGCCCAGGCGAAAAAGCCTCGCGCCGGCGCGGCCGGCTGGTCAGGGAGTGAGTTTGCGGGCGAAACCGGCCACCACGCAGGCCGGGACGAACCCGCGCACGTCGCCGCCCAGGCGCGCGATCTCCTTCACGATGCGCGAGCTGATGTAGGTGTATTCCTCTTTCGGCATGAGGAAAATCGTCTCCACCGTCGCTTCCAGCTTGCGATTCATCAGCGCCATTTGGAATTCAAACTCGAAATCCGAGACCGCGCGCAGACCGCGCACGACCGCGTTGGCTTTTTGTTCGACCGCAAATTCAACCAGCAATCCATCGAGCGGCGCGACCTTGATCCCGTCCTGCGAGGCGGTCATCTGGCGCAGGAAATCGAGCCGTTCCTCGAGCGAAAAAAAAGGCTGCTTCTGGTCGTTGTAGGCGATCGCCACCACCACTTCGTCGAAGAGTTTGCGGGCTCGCTCGATCACGTCGAGATGGCCGTTAGTGACCGGATCGAAACTGCCGGGATAGATGGCGCGTCGCATGCCGCGGAAACTCGCAGAGGAATCCAGGAATTCAACGCGCCGGGCCGGGCTCGGTTTGCTGAAAGGGCGGGCCGCTCGCACAGTAAGGCCGAGTCAATGAGCGAAAACGCCTACCGATCCATTGCTGTCGCCGCGACTTTTTCGCCTCGTTTCCACCAGGTGCTGGCCGAGGCCAATCGGGTGCGGGCACGCTTCGACTCCAGCCTGAGCATGATCTACGTGGGCCAGCGCGATGCCGAGACGGAGGCGAAATTCAAGCAGGCGATCGCGCAGTTGCAGCTCCCGGCGGATTCGATCGTGCACTACGAGGCCGGGGATCCTGCGAGCGCGATTCTGGCTGCGGCGGAGCAATTGCAGGTCGAGCTCCTCATTGCCGGCGCGCTCGAGAAAGCGGCCGTGCACCGGCAGTTTCTGGGCAATGTCGCCCGCCGTCTGGTGCGCGAGGCGCGCTGCTCGATCATGCTTTTCATCAAGCCCGAGCTGGAGCCAAAGCCACTCCGGCACATCGTCTTCATGGCTGAATTTTCCGAGCACGCGCAGCGCGCCTTGCGCCGCACCTTGCGCCTGGCCGAGCGGGAAAATTGCCGGCGCCTCTACGTCATCCGCAATTACACCAGCTTCGACAAAGCCCGCGCCGCCCGCCGGAGCAAGACGCCGCGCGTGACCGCGCGCACGCTGGAGGAGGAAGAGATGGCGCTGCAGGAATTCATCCTCGCCGCCGGGGAGACGAAGGTGCCGATCGAGGCGCGCTGCATTCGCGGGAACACCGGATTCGCCGCTTCTAATTTCATCCAGGCGGTGGAGGCGGATCTGCTGGTGGTGCCGCTGGAATCGAAACCGGAGCCAAGCCCAAAACTCCCGGCCCGGATCGCCTGGGTGACCGATGTGATTCCCTGCAATCTCTGGATCGTCAGGTAAGCCCTGCCGCCGCCTAACGAAAGAAATTTCGCTGTTTCTCAGAGATCGGATGTTCCAACCGCTCCAGGACCAGGAGCATGTCTTCCCAGACTTTCCGCTTCTCGGCGTTGGTCTGATTTCGCAGCAGGTAGGAAGGGTGAAAAGTGATCATGAGCGGCCGCGCGCCGCACTCGTGCCAGCGGCCGCGCAGGCGGTTCATCGGCTCACGCACCCCGATCAATCCCTCCACCGCCGTCGCCCCGAGCGCGACCAGCACCTTGGGTCCGATGATCTCGATCTGTTCGCTCAGGTAGGGGAGACAGGTCGCCATTTCCTCCGGCGTCGGTTTGCGATTTCCGGGCGCGCCCGCCGGCATGTTGGGGCGGCATTTCAGCACATTGGCGATGTAAACCTCATCCCGGCTCAGACCCATCGCGGCGATGATCTTGGTCAGCAATTGTCCGGCCCGGCCGACAAACGGCTCGCCTACCCGATCCTCATCGGCTCCGGGCGCCTCGCCGATGAACATCAGCTCCGCGTCTGGATTGCCGACCCCAAAGACCGTCTGGGTGCGGGTGGCGGCGAGGTGCGGACAGAGGACGCAACCGGCGACCCGCCGGCTCATTTGCTCGAGCCGCGCGGCCTTGTCGCCGGCCGCAATTTCGTCAGGCAAAGGCGCGGGAACGATCCGCGCGGTCACGTTCTCTTGTGCCGGTTCGTCAGACCGGAAAGGCGTCTCGAGCAGGCGCTGGAGGGCGAGGCGGCTGGCCCGCGGCGGGCGATCGCTCACCTGCCGCAGCCCTTCCAGGGCGGTGATGGTGTGGGCCAGGGCTTCGCTAAATTCGGTCATCGCTGCGATCATTCTGGAGATTTTAATGCTCGCGGCAATTCCTTTAGCGCCGCGACGACGAGGCCAAAGATGGTGCGCTACGCGTTTTTTCTTTTCTGGAAGTTTGCGCTTACTCTCAGGGCCTTCGCCGCACCGAGATGAGCACCCGTTTGAGCGATTACGATTACCTCCTCCCGTCCGAACTGATCGCGGTGCATCCCCTTCCGCGCCGGCAGGACGCGCGCATGATGGTGCTCGACCGGGCGCGCCAGACGATCTCGCATCATCGCTTCGTCGATCTTCCGGAATTCGTCAGGCCGGGCGATCTGTTGGTTCTGAACGACACCCGGGTGCAGCCGGCCCGGCGTTTTTCTGACGATGGCGCGATCGAGTTTCTTTTCCTCGATCAACTGGCGCCGGACCGGTGGCGTTGCCTGGTCAAACCCGGACGCAAAATGCGGATCGGCTCCAGCACCCGGCTCGACGGCGTTGGCCTGACGGTGGAAGAGATCGGTCCCGAAGGCGAACGGATCGTTAGGCTGGAGGAGGCGATCGATCCTTACCGGGGCGGGGAAATGCCGCTTCCGCCCTATCTGGGGCGGGCGGCGGAGGCGGCCGATAGCAGCCGCTACCAGACGGTTTTCGCCAAGGCGCCGGGGGCGGTGGCGGCGCCGACCGCGGGTTTGCATTTTACCCCGGAGATTCTGGAAGCTCTGCCGCACGCCTTCGTCACCCTGCATGTCGGGACCGGCACCTTTCGTCCGGTGCAAAGTGAAACCATCACCAGCCACCGCATGCATTCCGAACGCTTTGCGATTTCGGAGGAAACCGCGGGGGCGCTGGGAAAGGCCGAGCGCCTGCTCGCCATCGGGACCACTTCGGTGCGGGTGCTGGAGACAGCCGCTGGGCAAAGTGGCGGTTTCGCGGCCTGCGAAGGCGCGACCGATATTTTCATCCACCCGCCTTTTAAATTTCAGGCGGTCGATGGCCTGCTGACGAATTTCCATCTCCCGCGTTCGACCCTGCTCATGCTCGTTTCCGCTTTTGCCGGCCGGGAATTCGTCCTCCGCGCCTACGCCGAAGCGGTGCGGGAGCGCTATCGATTCTACAGCTACGGCGACTGTATGCTGCTGCTGTAGATGTTTCGCGCGGCGAAACGCCGGCACCGGCGAGATGTGCTAGCGTCGCAGAATGTCACGCTCTGCGATGCCGAAGGAACCCAAAGGCGAGCTGGTCACCCGCACCGTGGCCATGCCGCGCGACACCAACCCAAACGGCGACATCTTCGGCGGCTGGCTCATGGCTCAGATGGACTTGGGCAGCGGCATCCTCGCTTCCAAAACCGCGCGCACCCGCGTGGTCACGGTCGCACTCGACGGCATGTCGTTCCTTCGCCCGGTCAAGGTGGGCGACACCGTGGCCTGCTATGCCTGGGTCGAATCGATCGGGCGCACCTCGATGAAAATCCCGGTCCAGGTCTGGGTGCAACGTTACATGCGGACCGAGCAGACTTTGGTCACGCAGGCAGTCTTTACCTATGTGGCGGTGGATCAGGCCGGCCATCCCATCCCGGTCGAGCGGGCTGATGGCGCGGTCGTTAGGCCGAAGAGCCCTCGGCCTATTGCCCGCCGCCCTCGCTGACCGACTCCGGCCCGGAACCGGTCTCCATCGTCACCACCGGCTCGCCCGGCTCGTTATGCATGACGGGCATCGGATCCTTTTGCCGCGAGGCGAAGAGCTTCTTTTGTTTGAGCCGCGCCTTGCTCGATTTTTGCACGTAATTTTTGTAGGCCCGCTCCTGCCGGCCCTGGGCGGTGAGCATGGAGCAGCTCGAGAATAATAGTGAGCTGAGCAGGAGGCAGGCGAGCGAGCGGTATAGTTTCTTGATCATTTTCCTGCCAGTTCCAATTGTTCGTGGCCGACCGCCAGGTTGCAGAGGCCGCTTTTCACCAGCTCGTCGACCGTGCGATAAATCTTCCAATCGCAGAAGCTGCTCCGGCGATGCAGTTCCGCCAGGGTCAGCTCATCGTTGTAGGCCAATTGCCAAATCTCTTCCGCCACCGGGCGCAGGTCCTGCAGGTCGGGGTTGCCCCATTCCAGATTGAGCTTCTGCCGTTTCAACCGCTCGGAACTGTCGCGGATGCGCTTGCGCAGATGGTCGAACTGATCGCGCATCCGGATGGCGTTGATCAGAATCTCATCGCCCTGACCGGTCACTTCGCTTCCTTCGCCCCAATCGGCCCGGACCTGAGTCTGATTCGAGAAGGAGAAGCTGCCGGAATGATGCTCGTGCAGGAAGAGCTGCCAGAAAGCTTCTTCGCCCCGCAGATGCTCGAAGCGGCCCCAGCGCGGCGCGCCTTTCTCGAAATAGAAGGTCGAAATCGTCTCGCCCTGTTCGTCGGCGATGGTCAGCAGCCCGGTCTGCATCGATTGCAGGATGGTCTGGTAAATGGTCACGATATCGAAATTGGCCAGGCTCCCAGTGAGTTCGAGCGAGCTGTTGTGCGGATGGGTCAGCTCGCGCGCCTGGAAGAGGCGGTTGGCCAGCTTTTCCGAGAGAAAAAAGAAGAACGACGGCACGCGCTGGATCAGGTCGTGAAAGTCGCTTCGGCGGAAACATTGCACGCTCAAGGCCGAGCAGGCCCGGGCACTGTGATCGCGCGGCAGTTCCATCAAGGCGCCGGTTTCGCCAAAAATGTCGCCCCGCGAAAGGACGGTGGTCGGGCCGCCGGCGCGGACGTTTCTTGGGATTAACTCGGCCGCTCCCCGGGTGACGAAATACAGCTCTTCTCCCTCGTCGCCCACGTTATAGACGATTTCTTTTTCCGCGAAATGCCGCACGACCGAGAGCTGGCCCACGGCCTTGAGCTCCACCAGGCGCAGACTTTTGCAGAAGGTAAAGAAGTCGCGTTGGACCATTCTTTACCGGGAGCAAGAGTCGTGCGGGAAGAGGACCGCGGGGAAAAATTTTCGCTCGTTCGCGCCCTTTTCCCGGTCGCGAATCGCCGCTACACCTCTTCCATGCACGGGTTGGGCTATCTTTTTGAGCGGTTTCCTTCCTTTACCCAGACCTTTTGCTACCGGGAGATCGCGGAATTGCGCCGGCAAGCGGTGGCGCCGGTTCTCTTTGCCATCCGGCAACCGAGCGGCGAGCCGGCCCAGGACTGGGACGCGGCTATCGTGCGCGACGTGCAATACCTGCCGGCGGAGGAAGTGCTGGTGCGCGAAGTCGAGCGGGCGCTGCGAAAAGGAAAACTGCCCGCGGCCGCCCAGGAAGCGATCGCGGCGTGGGGGAGGAAGACCGATTTTCTCCGTCTCTATCAGGCGGCCTGGCTCGGTCCGCGGCTCCAGGCGCTCCAGATCGGTCACCTGCACGTGCACTTCGCCGGTCTGGCCGCGCGCACGGCTTATTGGATCGAGCGTTTCTTCGGGATCGGCTACAGCTTCACCGCCCACGCTAACGACATCTTTGCCCCCAAGCCTTTCGTCGTTTCGTTAGGCAAACTGATTGCATCGGCCCGCGCGGTCGTGACCGTGAGCGGCTTCGCGGTCGAATTTCTGCGCCGGGAATACCCCGAGGCGGCAGGCAAAATCTCCCGGGTTTATAACGGGATCGAGCTCGGCCGATTCACCTCGGCCGATTTCGGGACGGAGCCGCCCCTCGTCCTTTCCATCGGACGCCTGATCGAAAAGAAAGGTTTTGCCGATCTGGTTGAAGCCTGCCGGCTCCTGCACGAGCGCGGGGTCGGTTTCCGTTGTGAAATTATCGGGGAAGGCCCGCTCGAGGCGGCCTTGCGCGGGCAGATCGAAGGTGCTGGCCTAACGAGTATGGTCGCTTTGACCGGTCCTTTGCCGCAAAGCGAGGTCATCCAGCGCCTGGCCCGCGCCAATGTCTTCGCACTCCCTTGCGTGACCGAAAAGGAAGGCGGGATGGATAATCTCCCGACCGTGATCATGGAAGCGATGGCGGCCGGGCTGCCGCTCGTCTCGACCCCGATCAGTGGTGTGCCCGAGATGGTGCGCGACGGTCAAACCGGCCTCCTCGTTCCCGAGCATGCGCCGACCGCGCTCGCCGCGGCGCTGGCCGATCTCCTCACTCAGCCTGAGCAGGCGCGTTTGTTAGGCGCGGCCGGCCGCACCCGTGCCACCGAGCTTTTTGCCATCGAGGAAAGTGTCCGCTCCCTCCGGAGCCTTTTCGCAGCAACTCGCTGAGCGCAAGCCTGCGACAAAGCCGCCTTGCCTCGCCTGCCCGGCAGGCGGTAGCTTCCGGGATGCAAGCCGTTTGCTTCCTCTGCCGGATCGGGGCCGTTCTTTTACTCGTGCTGGCATCCACCGGAGTCTGTCAGGCGGAGAAATCTCCAAAGTGGACTCAGACCTACGGCGAATTGCTAAGCAAATATGTGACTCCGGGTGGAGTTCGTTACGCTGCCTGGAAAAACAATCCGGCCGACCTGCAGGCGATTCAGCAGGTGGTCGATGGTATCGCGCAGGAAAAAGTTTCACGTTTGAGCAAGAAGGATCAGCTCGCCTTTTACATCAATGCCTATAACGCCTGGATCCTGCACGAAGCGCTGGGCAAATATCCGACCCGAAGCGTGAAGGATCTGCTTTTCACCTTTTTTACCGGGGAGCGGATCAAGGTCGCGGGCGAGAAGATGAGTTTTAATCATCTCGAGAAAGATATGATTCGGCCGCGCTTCAACGATCCGCGGGTCCATTTTGCGCTCAATTGCGCCAGCCGCAGTTGTCCGCCGCTTTACTCCGAGCCGTTGCAAGGGAGCAAGATCGACAAGCAACTGGACGATCTGGCAGTCGACTTCATTAATTCGCCCCGGGGCGTCGATTATCAGCCGGCGAAAAAGACCGCCGCGCTTTCGGCGATTTTTAATTGGTATAAGGACGACTTCAACGCCGCCGGCGGCCCGATCGCCTTCATCAACCAACGACTCGATACTCCTTTGCCTAACGACACCAGGATTACCTACCAGAACTACGATTGGTCGCTCAATGAAGCTCGCTGATTCTCCCGCCCCCATGCCCGCGGCGGAAAAGTGGCGCACCCGCTGGCACGCTTTTCGCCAACCCGTCACGAGCGAAAAAGCGCGGGTCCTGCGCGAACGCTGGGATTCGCTCCCGGCGGAGTTACAGACCGATAACCAGATCGCCGGACGTCATCTGACCCATTGCGGCTTCACTTTGGGGGCGAGTTATTGCTCCTTTCATTGCACCCATTGTTACCTGCCGAAAAACGCCAACTCCGTGCCCATTCCTTCCCTCGCGCAGGTGAAGGAACAGATTGATGCCAACCGCCGTTTCCAGGGGCCGGGCGGCGGATTGCAGATCACCGGCGGCGACGTGGCGGACGCCTACTGGCGTTCCGGGCGGCAGGATGAGCTGGTGGAGATTGTTCGTTATGCCATCTCAGTCGGGTCGATCCCGATGCTCATGACCCACGGGCAAACCTTGATCGAGCACCCGGAATTTCTCGAGCGTTTGGTGGTAGAGGCCGGCCTGCGCCAGGTCTCGGTCCACGTCGATATGACCCAGGCCGGGAGGCATGGCTATCCGATCGGGCGGATCAAGTGTGAAGCCGATCTGCACCCCGTGAGGCAGGCTTTCACCGAGCTGGCTCAGCGAGTCCGGGCCAGGACTGGGGCGCCGCTCGAGTACGCGCTCAGCTTCACGGTCACGCGCAAGAACATCGACGACGTGCCGGAAGTGTTGCGCTGGTATCTGGCCGATCCGGAGCGGACCCACATCTGGCGCATGATCAGTTTCCAGCCGGAAGCCGATACCGGACGGACCATTTACTCCGAACGCCCAATTACGCCTAACGACGTCTGGGAAAAGATCTGCCAGGGCGTTGGCTTGCCGCTGCGGCGCGATGTTTCGATTTTTGGGCATCCCGATTGCAATAGCTGGGCCTCGCTCCTGGTCGCGCGGCCCTCCGGGAAGATTTTCCCGCTCCTGCCGGACGACCCGAAGTTCGATAAATTGCTCGGCGAAGTGTTGCGCCGGATCGGCGGGTTGTCGTTAGTCAACGATGACGCCGGCACGCCGGTTTTTCGTTTGCTCGGGGTATTGCTGCAAAATCCGCTTCTGGCGGTGAAGGCGCTTTACCAGATCGGGCGCTACATGACTTCGCGCCACGCGCCGCCGGAAGTGCTGCGCTCGCTCCTGCGCGGGCAGGTGCACACCGTCGGAGTAGGGATGCATAATTTCATGGATGCCGCGCAGGTGGCGCAGGCCGATCGCGATCCGGTGGTGAAAGCGCGGCTGGATTCGTGCGTTTTCAAAGGCGCGGTCAAACGCGACGGGGAATGGGTCGCGGTCCCGATGTGTTCGATGAATCAGCAGACCTGGTCGGAAGTTTACGACGCGAGGTTGCAGGATCCTGAGCTCGTGAGGCAGGCGCAGCCGCTTTAGCGCGATTCTTTGATCGAGGGTTCGAGCACGAGCAGGAATACGATTGCGAGGAGGAGGACTACAGGAGATCCTGCACCTGCTCGATCGCGCGCAGGTAGATCCGATGCGGGCCGCCGCGCATCAACTCTTCCTGCATGAGCGTGACGACATCGCTTTTTCCGGCCGGCAGGACCTGCTGCATCTTGCGCCCGGTGGTGCGGCCAAAATAGACCTCGAGCAGATCGGCGCCTGGCTTGTGCTCGATCCGAAACTCGGCCGAACCGGTGGTGATCTGGCAATGACTGATCGGTTCTCCCTTTTCCGGGCGCAGTTTCACTGCCATTTTTTGCAGGCCGCTCTCAGTCTTTTTCTGGAAGCCTAACGATTTCCCGGTCCGTTCCCATTGCAGCTGCCCAGCCAGCCAGCCCACCAAAAGAAGCGCGGTCGACCTGTACTCGGGTGCGTGCGCGATTTCGATCGAGCGAATGTGGGCCAAATGATGATGAGTCGCGGGATGATCGAAAAACTGCGCGAGGGCAAGACGCAGGTGGACCAGCCGCACCCAATTAAGATCGCAGAGCACGATGCGTTGCCGGGCCTGGTGCTGCGCGGATTCGACCAGTTGCATCTGTTGTCGAAAGTCGCGCCAGGCCTGGCTGTCGTAGATGACGCGGTCAACCCAGGCCCAGAGTTGCGGATCGATCGGGGGTCGAAATTCCTCCTGCCACCAGAGATAGAGCGGCAGATCGGAATCGAGCTGGGCGAAGACAATGTTAGGCAAAAAGCCGCATTGTTTGCCCTTGAGCGAAAAGGAGAGCTGCTCGGAGCAAATCTGCTTGCTCCCGGTGCGGCTGACGTGGCAGTGCGCGCTGATCCAGGCCTGGACCTCGCTCTTCGGCGCAGTCGGATCGGCCGCGATCACGATGGCGCGGCAGGCGTGGTCTTCGGTCAACCTGGCGATGATGGCGGTATTCCTGCCTAACGAATCCGGCGCCTCACTATAGACCGCCAGATTGATCAGGGAAGCTCGCGTCATCACTTCGCCTCCCGCGTCCCAGAGTTTCTTCAGCTCGCGGGTGATCTGGCCGACTTCGACCGGCAACCCGGGGGAGAGAGTTTCAGTGTTCATCGCCGGTGGGATTGCTGGAGTGGGGGCTTGCTGGTGGGCTGGGGAATCATCTGACAAAGGCCTTTTCATCATTTCCGCGCTCCCTTACGCCACCACTCCATCACAACCTCCGCCAGCTGCGTCCGTCGCGGGCGAGCAATTCATCCGCCTCCTCCGGCCCCCAGGAGCCGGCCGGATAGGTGCATAATTTCGGCGCCCCTTTTTCCGCCGCCCAGGCTTCCTCGATCGTGTCGATGAAAGCCCAGGCCCGCTCCACTTCGTCGCGCCGCGCGAAAAGAGTCGGGTCGCCCGCCATCGCGTCGAGCAGGAGCCGTTCGTAGGCCTCCGGGCTGGCTTTGCCAAATGAGGTCCCGTAATGAAAATCCATCTTGACCGATTCGATCCGGAAACTCGTTCCCGGCACCTTCGCCTGCATTCGGAGCGAGATGCCTTCGTCGGGTTGAATCCGAATCACGAGGACGTTTTGGTCGAGCGTTTCCGATTCGCGATTAAATAGAACCTGCGGCGCTTTTTTGAAGTGCACCGAAATCTCGGTGCCCGATTTGGGCAGACGTTTTCCGACCCGGATGTAGATCGGCACATTGGCCCAGCGCCAGTTATCGACCAGCACGCGCAGGGCGACGTAGGTCTCAGTTTTCGATTTAGGATCGACCCCGTTTTCCTTTCGATAGCCGACGACTGATTCACCGGCGATCGCTCCCTTGCCGTACTGACCGCGCACCACGTCGACCTTTACCTCATCTTTGCTGAAAGGCCGCAGCGAGCGCACCACCTTGACCTTCTCATCGCGAATGCTGTCGGCGCTGAGATCGGTCGGCGGCTCCATCCCGACGAGGCAAAGGAGCTGAAGCAAATGATTCTGCACCATGTCGCGCAGGGCGCCGGCGTCTTCGTAATAGCCGGCTCGGTTTTCCACCCCTAACGTCTCCGCAGCGGTGATCTGGACGTGGTCGATATAGCGTGAGTTCCAGAGCGGCTCGAAAATCGCGTTGGCGAAACGAAGAACCAAAATATTCTGCGCCGTTTCTTTGCCGAGGAAGTGATCGATCCGGTAAGTCTGATCCTCGGCGAAAGAAGCGTGCACCACCTGGTTGAGATGGCGGGCGGAATCGAGATCGGTGCCGAACGGTTTCTCCAAAATGACCCGGGCCCAGCCGCCTTCCGGCGCTTTGTTCAAGCCGGCTTTCTTCAGGTTCTTGATGATGACCTCGAACTGCTCGGGCGAGGCCGCGAAATAGAAAAGGCGATTGCCGCGGGTGCCGCTTTCCCGGTCCAATTTGTCGAGCCGCTTGGCCAGCTTTTTGTAGCCGGCTTCATCCTGGAATTCGCTCTGGTGGTAGAAGAGCGACTTGGCAAAGCCGTCCCAGACTTCGTCGTGCACCGTCTGCCGGGAAAATTTGCGCGTCGCTTCCTCCATCTCCTGGCGGAACTGCTCATCCGTCTTCGGCCGCCGGGCGAAACCGACCACCGCCACCGCCGGCGGCAGCTCGCCATCGGCCGCAATGTTGTAGAGCGCCGGGACCAGTTTGCGATGGGTCAGATCGCCGGTGGCGCCGAAAATGACGATCGCACAAGGCTGCGGGACGGCTTTGCTGGAGAGCCCCTCGCGGAGAGGATTGGCTTTTTGTTTTTCGCTCATGTGTTCTGGACTTTACGCATATTTTGCAACGACGGCACAAGCGATTACCGCCGCGGGCTCTGCTCTGTGCCCAATTTGCGGGAGGGGAATGCGTCATTGCTTCCTGGGAAGGGAGCGTCGTTTCCGCCGTCCCAAGAATGCACCAGCCAAGGCTGATCGGCCGGCTCGGCAGCAGAAAGCACAGCAGGCCAATCAGCAGCAGAACGGCAACAAGAATAAAAAAGGCAAAAAGAAAGGTGGCAAGCCGGGCGATGACGACGATCGCGCTCAGTAAATAAACCGCCTACGGCATATCTCGACGGCTCCGGGTTCCGGCCCGGAGCCGTTTTGCTGTTTACCCCAGGCACGACAACTGAAAATGGCTGATTTGTCGCGGGCCCGCGATCAACAACGACGACCCGGACAAGACCAGCACAGTGCTGGCGGCAGTCGTGGGATGCAGAAGCTGATCGCGAAGCGATGACACCAACTGCGTCTCATGTCGGGGTCCCTCAGTTCGGCAGCGGGAACTTCCGCGTCAGTTGCTGCACCTGCTGCCGCACCTTGGCAATGGCCCGTTCATCCTCACGGCCTTGCAGCGCTTCCGCGATCAGATCCGCGATCTCGAGCATCTCTTCTTCTTTCATCCCGCGGGTCGTGACCGCGGGCGTGCCGAGGCGAATGCCGCCCGGCTTGAAGATCGGATAGGTATCGAACGGAATGGCGTTTTTGTTCACCGTGATCCCAGCCCGGTCGAGCACGTTTTGCGCGTCCTTGCCGTTGATCTCTTTCGGCCGCAGATCGACCAGCATGAGGTGATTGTCGGTCCCGCCGGAGACGATACGGAAACCATGTTTGGCCACCCCCGCGGCGAGCGCCTTGGCGTTGAGCACGACCTGGCGCTGATAGCTCTTGAAGGAAGGCTGGAGCGCTTCGTGAAAGCAGACCGCTTTGGCCGCGATGACGTGCATGAGCGGGCCGCCTTGCACGCCTGGAAAAACGGAGGAATCGATCGCCTTGGCAAACTGTTCCTGGCAAAGCACGATTCCGCCCCGCGGTCCGCGCAGGCTCTTGTGCGTGGTGGTGGTGACAAAATGCGCGTGCGGGACCGGGCTCGGATGTTCCCCGCCCGCGACCAGGCCGGCGATGTGTGCCATGTCGATGAAGAGGAGCGCGCCGACCGCATCGGCGATTTCGCGCATGCGCGGGAAATCGATGAAGCGCGGATAAGCGGAGGCGCCGGCGGTGATCAGCTGCGGGCGGAATTCCTGCGCCTGTTTGGCCAGGGCGTCGTAATCGATCTGCTCCGTCTGCTCGCTCACGCCATATTGCGAGACTTCGTAGAGTTTGCCGGAGAAGTTCGCCGGATGTCCGTGGGTCAGATGGCCGCCGTGGGCCAGGTTCATGGTCAGGATGCGGTCGCCTGGTTTAATGGCGGCGAAATAGACCGCCATGTTGGCTTGGGCGCCGCTGTGGGGCTGCACGTTCACGTGTTCGGCGCCGAAGAGTTTGCCCGCGCGATCGATCGCCAGTTGCTCGACCACGTCGACGTTCTCGCAACCGCCGTACCAACGTTTGCCCGGGTAGCCTTCGGCGTACTTGTTTGTCAGGCAGGAACCCTGCGCTTCCATCACTGCACGGCTGGTAAAATTCTCCGAGGCGATCAGTTCGATGTTCTCGCGCTGGCGACGTTCTTCTTCCGCGATCGCCTCCGCGATTTCGGGATCGACCTGACGGAGCGGTCCGCCTAACGACGTCGATGGCTGGTCGCCGGCTTCGGATTCGTGTTGATGAGGCATAGGAGTGGATGAGACGGCGGCACTTTCGCCAAGGTGACGGGGCAGGGCCAGGTCGGTTTCTTCTACGAAGGCGAGGACGCTCGGTAAAGCCTTTTCAATGCTCTGCGCGCATTCGTGGTAAATGTGGCGTCCCATCCCGATCGGGTCGGGCAGATCGCGCCAGAGAGTCGAGCCCGGTTCTTCAAATTCGCGCAGCAAAAACGTCTTCTCCGCGCTCTGCGGGAAGAGGAGGTGAATGGTCTCCAAGTGCGCACCGGTCATGGCAAAGATGTGGGTCGCCCGGTCGACCAGCGTGGCGGTGAGCGGCTGGCTGCGGAAGCCGGAAATATCGATCCCGCGCTGCCGGCAGACGTCGATCGCGTGCACGCTGGGCGGTTGCCCACGGACCGCATGCACGCCGGCGGCATCGGCGGTGATGTCCTTGCGATTGACGAGCAGACGGCGGAACAGTCCCAAGGCCATGGGGCTGCGGCAAATGTTGCCGGTACAGACGAAAAGGACGTTTTTCACGATGATGCGAGACGCGGTGGCGGCGACCTGCGCCCAAGGTAAAATCAAACCTACCCAAGTCAACGAACCGGGTCGGTCGCTAGCTCCGGCCCGCGCTTTTCCTGTGGGTGAGGGGATGGGAATGAAGCAGGAAAGCAGGAAAGGAGGAAAAAGAATTGCGGCCAATCCGGATCGGCCGGGCCAAGGCATTTGTCCCGCCCCCTTCCTGTTTCCCAGCTCCCAGATTTCCTCCTTTTTTCCTGCTTTCCTGATTCCAACATCTTCTCGTCGCGCGATGGCGGCCTTATGATGTCGTTCTGGAAATCGCTCCGCCACCAGATCGAATGGCTGGCTGTGAGTCTGCTCGCGGTCGTGATCCGGCGGCTGCCGCGGCCGTTTGCGGTGCAGTTCGCTCGTTTTGCCGGAGCCGTGGCCGCCCATCTGGATCTGGCCGGCCGCCGGGTCGCCCTGAGTAATTTGGAGGCCGCCTTTGGCGATCGCTACACCAGGGCGGAGCGGGCTCGGATCACTCGCGAATCCTACCAGCAATTTGCCAGCACGATGATCGATCTCTTCTGGAACCCGCGTCTCAACGCAGAGAATTATCGCAAGCTGATCGAGTTCGAGGGCTGGGATGAATTCTGCCGCACGATCGGGCCGACTGGTCCCTGCATCATCGCCGCTTGTCATTACGGAAATTTCGAGTGGTTCAGCCTCGCCGCGGGTTATGCCGGGCTCATCGCCACCATCGTTTCGCAGGAATTCAAGAACCCGAAGCTGGATCCGATCTTCCAGCGCCTGCGCGAGCAATCAGGCCACCGCTTCGTCACCCGCGAGGGGGCGATCGTGAAGCTCTATAAGAATCTGCGCCGCGGCGGCACGGCCGCGATTCTGGTCGACCTTACGGTTCATCCGCGCCAGCCGTCGGTGCCGATCGATGTCTTGGGAATGAAAATGTCGGTCACTTACGCTCATGCCTGGCTGCACAAACGGACCGGGCTGCCGATCGTGCCGGTATACCAGGAACCGCTGCCGGGCGGGCGTTGCCGGGTGGTTTTTCACCCGAAACTGGAGATCCCGGCGAAGGCGACCGAGCAGGAGATCGCGCAGCTCTGCTGGGACCGGTTCGAGCCGATCGTTAGGCGAAATCCTTCGCCCTGGCTCTGGATGTATAAGTATTGGCGCTTCCGGCCGAGCGGCGCGACCCGGGCGTATCCCTTCTATGCACACCGGGTGCCGCGCTTTGATCAAGCGCTGGCGAAGCAGGACTGATGCGCGCCCTCCCAGGCGATCGCAAGCGCCAGCCAAGGCAGGTCTGCGCCGGCCGCGACAGCCCCGCGCTTCATTTGACAAGGGGCACGCTTTACGCTCTTCAAGTGGGAAATCTATGCGCCTACATTTTCGACACTTGTTCCTGATCCCGCTGGCTGGACTGGCTCTTCTTACCAGTTGCACCACGATGCAGCCCACGACCCAGAAATATCACGTCACCGCCTACAAGCCGCACAATCCCGACAAGGTGCGGGTGGACCTGTCGCTCGCGACCCAAAACGTCTACGTCATGGAAGGTGATCGACTCCTCATGGCCGTGCAGGGCAATGTCGGAAAAAACAATACCACTCCCACCGGCAGCTTCCGCATCCAGGAGAAGATCAAAAACAAGCGTCGGAACAGCCAGCCCGACGCCGGATATCCGATGGCCTACTGGTGCGGGTTTAAGCCGGCCTACGGCTTCCATGAAGGCTTCGTCCACCCTGTTCCACACACCCACGGCTGCATTCGGCTCCATCGTGAGGCGGCGGCCCGGCTCTTCGCCTTGGTCAAAATTGGTACCCCCGTCAATATTTCACGGAACCAGCCGGAAGACATCAAATACGGGCGCCAAGTGATGAAGCTCGACCAGAGCAGGGATCCCGATCCGCCCCGCTCATTCATGATGTCGCCGGCTTGGTTCAAAGACCCGCAGGGCCCGCTTCTGACCGACGGCTAAACGTCGCTCCCACCACAGTTCATTTCACTGTCGGTCGCTGCGCACTGGAAAAAGGTGCCCAGCGACCGCATAGTTTCAGCACATGAGCGCTAACCTCATCTCCAGCGGCACGACCGCGCGCAACAAGGTGAACCTTCGCACCCCCGAGGTCATGACCGCAGTGCAGGAACAGGTCGAAGCCCACTATCGCAGCGACATCGTCGACAAGGTCCGGCGCACCGGCGGGATCATCTCGGTCGGCGGGTTGACCGTGCGGCTGGCCAAGCAATTTGGCTTTTGCTACGGGGTCGAGCGCGCCATCGATCTAGCCTACGCGGCCCGCAAGGTTTTTCAGGATCGCCGGCTTTTCATCGTGGGCGAGATCATTCATAATCCCGAGGTCAACGAGCAGATCTCGTCCTTGGGGATCAAAAATCTCACCGGGCAGCACAAGCAGGCTGATATCTCGGAGTTGCAACCCGACGACGTCGTCATCCTGCCTGCGTTTGGGACCGAGATTTCCGTCCTGCAGCAGATCAAGGATCGCGGCTGCCAGATCGTCGATACCACCTGCGGCGACGTCATGAGCGTCTGGAAAAGGGTGCGCAAATACGCCAGCGAATCCGCCACCTCCATCATCCACGGCAAAGCCGAGCACGAAGAAACCAAGGCAACCAGCTCGCGCGCGCTGGGCGACGGGAAGGGACATTACCTCGTCGTTCTCACCCTGGCCGACACCGATTACGTCTGCGATTACATCCGGCACGGCGGCGATAAGCAGGCTTTCCTGGATAAATTCCGCGGCGCCTATTCCGAGGGATTCGATCCCGATATTCACCTGCGCACCATCGGCGTCGCGAACCAGACGACCATGCTCCGGGGCGAGACGGAGGAAGTGCAGCGGCGCATCCAGAGAGCGGTGTCCGATCGGGACGGTGAGGAGCAGGCGACAAAGAATTTTCGTTTCTTCGACACCATCTGCGGCGCGACCCAGGAACGGCAGGATGCCCTGCGCGAGCTGCTCGATGTGAAGATGGATCTGCTCCTGGTGGTGGGCGGTTACAACAGCTCCAACACCTCGCACTTGGCCGAGATGGGCGAGGAAAAACTGCCCACTTATTTCGTGCTCAACGCCAGCCGGCTCATTTCGCAGGAGGAAATCCAGCACTACAACCTGCACGAACGGCGCGAAGTGGTGGCGAGCGATTGGTTGCCCGCCGGGCCGGTCGTCGTCGGCATCACCGCCGGCGCCTCCTGTCCGAATAATCTGATCGAGGAGACCCTCATCCGGCTCTTCCAGTTGCGCGGCATTTCGGTGGAGCAACTGCAGGCCGCGGCCTAACGAGCAAGGGCGATGGCGGCTCCGGCAAGGGTGGGCTCGTTTTCCATTCGCCGGGCCTTGCTCTCCGATGCCGCGGAAATCGCCCAGCTCTCCGGCCAACTCGGCTATCCCGTCGGCCCGGCCGAGATGAGCAGCCGACTGAGCCGGCTCCTACAGGATGCCGATCGCTTCGTCGGGGTGGCGGAAGGGGCCGATTCTTCCTCGTTAGTCGGCTGGGTCGCCGCCGAATCGAGTCTGGTGCTCGAGCTGGGCGAAGAGATCGAAATCGTCGGCCTTGTCGTCCGAGACAGCGTGCGGCGGAGCGGTCTGGGACAGGCGCTTCTGGCCGAGGTGGAAGAGTGGGCCCGAGGGCGCGGCCACTTCTCCATCCGGGTCCGCTCCAACGTCGAGCGCGCGGAATCTCATCCCTTCTACCAGCGGATGGGATACACGCGGATCAAAACCCAGCACTGCTACCGAAAGCAACTGGCCTCGCCTAACGAGTAGCTCGGACTGCTTTTGAGCTCCGCATGGCGGCCCGGAAACCGCTCGGCTTGGTCCGAATCCATTGCGCAAATTTCGCGATCTCGGGGTGACCGAGCAACCGGGCGACCGTGTGGTATTCCCGTTCCAGTTCCTTTTCGCTCAAGAGTTGGTGAATTTGTGAATGACAGGAGCGGCAGAGGCCAACCACTTCGCGCACCAGCGGGCGGGGGAAGTCGCGTTTGTTGCGCTTATTGTGATGGCGGGTGCGCGGGATGAGATGATGCCGCGTCAGCCGCTCTTCCCGTTCGCAGATCGCACAAACCCCGTGCACCAGATTTATTCCGCGCAGATTGGCAGCCGCGCAATCGCCGCTCGCGCTGCGAATCCGTTCTTGTTATGCGCGCTATCTGGAAAGGCAGTATCAGCTTCGGCCTGGTCAACATCCCCATCGCCCTTTATCCGGCGACCCGGCGGGAGGATCTGAAATTTCGCCTCCTGCGCGGGAGCGATCTCAGCCCAGTGAATTACAAACGCGTGGCGGAAAAGGACGGCAAAGAGGTGCAGTGGGGCGACATCGTCAAAGGCTACGAGTATGAAAAAGGCAAATTCGTCGTCCTGAACGAAAAGGATTTTCAGCGGGTCGATCTCGAAGCCACCCAGACGGTCGACATTCAGGATTTCGTCGACGTCGAGGAGATCGATCCGATGTATTTTTACAAGCCCTACTACCTCGAACCGCAGAAGGGCGGCGACAAAGCCTACGTCCTTCTGCGCGAAACCTTGGAGAAAACGAAAAAGGTCGGGATCGCCAAGGTGATCATCAAAACCCGGCAATACCTGGCCGGGGTCAAGCCGCTCAAGCACGCCTTGGTGCTCGAGCTGATGCATTTCGCGGAAGAGCTCTCGGATTCCGAAAAACTGAACGTGCCGAAGAGCTCGTCGCAGCCGGGCAAGCGCGAGGTCGACATGGCCACCGCCTTGGTCGAGAGCATGACCTCGGAGTGGGATCCGAAAAAGTATAAGGACGACTACCGCGACGCCCTGCTCGATGTGATCGAGGAAAAAGTGGAATCCGGCGGGAAAGAAATCGAAGAGAAACCGAAAGAGAAGAAGAGTTCCTCCAAGGTGATCGACCTGGTTGCGGTGTTGCAGGAAAGCCTGGCCAAGTCGGAGGGGGGGAAGAAAAAACGCACCAGCGCCAAGAGCAGCAAGGCGAAGAGCAGGAAAGCTGCCTAACGAGCTGCGGTGGCACGACCTGGCGCGTGGCGGGGAGGAACGAGAGCTCTGGGATGCCGGCAGGACGCGGTTTGCGCCGATCGGCTCGCTCACCAGGCAGATTTGCGAGCCAAAGTTTATCTCTTGATTCAAACGAACGTTTGAATTACTTTGCGGTCGTTATGGCGGAGACTGTTCATGCGACCAAGCTGGCGATCCTGAACGCAACCGAGCGTTTGGTCGCGGCCCATGGTTTCGAGGCCACCTCCCTCCGCGCCATCACCGCCGCCGCCAAAGTGAACCTGGCCGCGGTCAATTATCATTTCTCGACCAAGGACGACCTCATCATCGCAATGTTGAACCGGCGCATGCGTCCGCTGAACGAGCTGCGCCTGGCCTTGCTCGACCGTTTCGAAGCCGAAGCCGGTGGCCGGCCGGTTGCGCTGGAGAAGATTCTGGAAGCGCTCTTCCGCCCTGTCCTCGAGCTGGTGGCGCGGCCTTCCCAAGCCGGGCGCAACTTCGTCCGTCTCCTCGCCCTGTGCCTGGCCGAGCCGGGCGCCTATTTGAAGCCGCTGGTGCAAAAGGAGTTTGCCGAAAAGACGCGCCGCTTCCACGAGGCGCTCCGTCGCGCCCTCCCGACTCTCTCGGATGAGGAGGCGTATTGGCGGTTGCACCTTGCGCATGGGGCATTTTTCCACGCCGTCGCCCATTCCCGGGTCCTGGAATATTCCTCCGGCGGTCGCTGCCGCCTCTCCGACTGCGAAACTGTTCTGAAACGAATCATCAATTTTTGTGCTGCCGGTCTGCGCAGCGCAGCCTAACGACTAACTATTATGCCAGTCATTGCTCAAGATCCCGTCAAGCGAAAGCCAGCCGCTCCGGCCAAGTCGCCCGCCTTTGAGGCCGCGGCGCCCGAACCTCCGGCCGAGCCGGCCAAGTCGGATGCGAAACCGCCCTTCTTCAAGCGGCCCGGTGTTGTCCTCACCGCCGCCGTCCTGATCGCGCTCGCCCTCCTTTACGTCGCGACCGTTTTCTTCCACAACCTGACTCACGAGAGCACCGATGATGCTTTCATCGATGCGCACATCGTCAGTGTTGCGCCCAAGATCGCCGGCCGCATCGCGTCGGTGAAAGTGACCGACAATGAGGTGGTGAAAAAGGGGCAGCTGCTGCTTCAGATCGACCCGAGCGACCTCGAGGCCGCGGTGGCGCAAAAGCAAGCCGCCGTCGCCGTGGCCAAGGCGCAGCTCGACAACGCGCAAATGGCCGCGGAGCAAGCCGCCGCCCACGTCGACACGGTCAGGGCCGGTTATGCCTCTCTCCAGGCCAGCACCGGTGCGGCGGCCGCGGAGACAGAGAAAGTGCAGGGTGATTTGAACCGGAACAAAGGATTGATCGAGAGCGGGGCGATTTCGAAACAGGATTTTCAGCATTCGCTCAGCGACGTGGCTTCTTCCCAGGCCACCCTGCAATCGAAGGAGAAACAACTGCAGGCCGCCCAGGCGCTGGCCGAGGAAGCGAAGAAACAGGCCGGATCAGCCCGCGCCCAGGTCAGTGCGGCCAAGGCGCAGGTGGCCGAGGCGCAGGCGAATCTGCATCAGGCCGAGCTGCAAAAGTCTTACACTCAAATCACCGCCCCGGAAGCAGGCCGGGTGACAAACAAATCGATTGAGCCGGGCGCCTATGTGCAGGTCGGGCAACCGCTCTTTGCCATCGTGCCCTCGAACATCTGGGTCACGGCCAATTTCAAGGAAACCCAGCTGGTCGACATGCGCGCGGGCCAGCCGGCGGAGGTGGAGGTGGACGCCTATCCCTCGCGCGCTTTGCGGGGCCACGTCGATAGCATCCAGGCCGGCAGCGGGGCCCGGTTCAGCCTTCTCCCGCCGGAAAACGCCACCGGCAATTTCGTCAAAGTGGTGCAGCGAGTGCCGGTGAAGATCGCGCTCGATGAACAACCGAACGTGCAAAAAGTCCTCGGGCCCGGGATGTCGGCTGTGCCGGATGTAAAGGTCCGGAACGCCTTCTGGCCGGCGGTGGAAGTGGCCATTGCCGGCTTCGTTGCGCTGCTCATTCTCCTCGGCGCCACCATCTGGTGGTTACGCAAGGTTCGCACTCATTAGGCAATCGTGGCTGCGCCGGATACGTCCAAGGCCGCCGATTGGCGGCCGAGTTATAACCCGTGGCTGATCGCAGCTTCGGTCATGCTCGCGACTTTCATGGAAGTGCTCGACACTTCCGTGGCCAATGTCTCGCTCCCGCACATCGCCGGGAACCTCTCCGCCACGACCGATGAAGCGACCTGGGTCTTGACCAGCTATCTGGTGGCCAACGCCATCATCCTGCCGGCGACGAACTGGCTCGGAAACCTGTTCGGGCGAAAGCGCTTCCTCGTTTCCTGCATCATCCTCTTTACCATGGCTTCCGCTCTTTGTGGCGCGGCCAGCAGCCTCGGTTTCCTGGTCGTGGCCCGCGTCCTCCAGGGCGCGGCCGGTGGCGCGCTGCAGCCGATCTCGCAGGCGGTTTTGCTGGAGAGTTTTCCCCCGGCGAAGCGGGGCGCGGCCATGGCGGTTTTTGCCATGGGCGTGGTGGTGGCGCCGATCCTTGGACCCACCTTAGGCGGCTGGATCACCGATAACTACAGTTGGCGCTGGGTCTTTTACATCAATCTGCCGATCGGGCTGCTGGCGGGGTTAATGGCCAATAGCTTCATCGAGGATCCGCCTTATCTGAAAAGAGTCAGCGCCAGCAATATCGATTACTATGGCTTTGGTTTCCTGGCCATCTGGCTGGCCACCTTGCAGTTCGTGCTCGATAAAGGTCAGGAGCTGGACTGGCTCGGTTCCCACACCATCACCTGGTGCATCATCATCTCCGTCCTGGCCGCGATTGCTTTTGTCGTTAGGGAATTAACCGCCAAGCAGCCGCTGGTCGATCTGCGGGTGCTGAAGAATCGCAACCTGGCTGTCGGCTGCGTCCTGATCGGCGTGCTCGGGGCGCTCCTTTATGGGACGATCGCGGTGCTTCCGCTCTTCATGCAAAACCTGCTCGGCTATACTGCGCTCGATGCCGGCCTGGCTCTCAGTCCGCGCGGAGTAGGAGCGTTCATGGCCACCATTCTGGTCGGGCGTTTGGTCGGGAAGATCAGTAACCGTATTCTGATTACGGTTGGTTTTCTCGGGCTGGCCTATTCTTCGTTTCTTTTCGGCCACATTACTCTGAGCATTGGCATGAGCAGCATTGTCTGGCCGACCATTCTGAGCGGAGTCGCGATCAGCTTCATCTTCGTCCCGCTCGCGACCTCGGCCATGGGGACGCTGGCGCAGGATCAGATCGGGAACGCGAGCGGGCTTTTCAACCTGACCCGCAATCTCGGCGGCAGCATTGGCATTGCCGGTATCACTACCTTTATCGCTCGCGGAGCGCAGAGTAACCAGGCCGCATTCGTCGGCCATTTCTCTCAATACAGCCCAATCTACCAGCAAAAGCTGGCCGCGATTCAATCCGGGCTGACCGCGCACGAAGGTCCTTGGCGAGCGGCTCACCAGGCTCCGCAGGTGCTCTACGGCATCCTGCAGCAGCAGGCCACGCTGGTGACCTACGCGCACAACTTCCGGCTCTTCGGGCTCCTCTGCCTGGTCACGACGCCGCTCGTTTTCCTCTTCAAGAAGGTGAAGAAGGGGAAGGCGCCCGCAGGGGCGCACTAGATAGATCCGTTAGGCCAGGTCGGCCAGTGCGGCAGCGATCGCGCCTGCCAGTTTGTGCGGTCCGTCGCCGCCCAGGGCCGCGTCCAGCGTTTCCAGGCGCCGGATTAAATCCAGCACCTCGCGCCGTGCCATCGGGCCGCCAGCCGGAGCGCAGAAGTGCGTGCGACAGCCAAAGGGACGATCGGCATAAATAAGGCAGCGACCCGAGGTGGGTTCGAGCATGGGGCAGGCGCCGTCGGCCGGCAGCGGGAGTTTCTTCCGCCCGGTGGCGCGCCAGGCCTGGGCCGCGAGGAGCGCTTCGCCTTTCGTTAGGTAAGGAGTCAGCCCGGTGAGCTTAAAGCGGCAGCATTCCGTCCGGCGCAGGCATTGGCGCTCGACCGGCCGGCGCGCCAGTTCGGCATAGATCTGCCGCACCTGGGCGGCGGTCGTACCGGCAGGCTGGCGGTCTCGTTTGGGCATAGGCTTCACAATCTTATCCTGCCATAGAAAATGGCTTGACGCCGCAAAGGCAACCCGATAACACCGCTGCCGATGCAAAACAAACGTTCCCCCTTGGGGGTTTTGGCGGGCTGTCTTTTCCTGACAGCGTCCTTTCTTCCTCTTGCCCCGGCCGATGCGGCGACGGCCTGTGTCTGGCGGGTGACCAATGCGCCCGCTCCGTTTTATCTCGTCGGCACTCTGCATGCGCTCAGCGGCAAGGATTATCCTCTGCCCAAGGCCTACGACCAGGCGATACGTGATTCGAAACAGTTTTACTTCGAAATCGATCCCGATCGTTTGAGCGGCGATGACTTCTCGAAGCGCTTTGCCAAGGCGGCTGTCTATCCCCAAGGGGAAGATATCCGGCGCCATATCTATCCGCAGACCTGGAATTTTCTCCAGACGCGGTTCCGCCGTTCAAATCTCCTCGGCCGCGGCTGGTTCTTTGGGGAAGAATATGTCCCCGGTCTGCAAAACATCCGGCCCTGGGCGGTCGCCTACTATCTCTGGGGGATCAACGGCTACAACGACATCTCCAACCGTTATGGAGTGGATAACCACATCGCCTATGAGGCCAAGCGACATCATAAACCTTGTGCCGGTTTGGAGACTAACGAAGAGCATGTGGATGTTTTGCGTGGCATGTCGGACATTGATTCAGAGTTAGTCCTGCTCGACGCCCTGGTCCGCGGCGATAAGCGCAAGGAAGACTACGAAGCGACCCGCCGAGGCTGGAAACGGGGCGATATCGGCCCTCTGGAAGTCGAGATAAAACGTGCGCGCGATCTTAACCTGGGCGGCGAAATCCGGCTGCTCGATTATCGAAATCTTCGCTGGATTCAGAAGATCGATGGCGCCATCAAAGGCGGAATTCCCACCTCTGTCGTGGTCGGGAGCGGTCACTTCATTGGGCCGAACAACGTCCGCGAACTTTTGCAAAAGCGGGGTTACAAACTCGAACAACTCTAGCCGCGCGGGACCGTCGAATTGGCTCTGGAGTTTGTCCAGAAAGCGGGACGCTGGAATCCCAAAAGCGGAGAGACTGAGTCATAGGCCAATCCTTCGTTAGGCGTTTAAAGTGTTGGCCCTTGGTGCGATAAGAATATGTCAGTCCGCTGGCACGGGCCCTGCAATGGTTGTCGGCACGCGGCCTGGCATTTGCCTTCCTCAGCGGATACGCGTACTGGAATAGCTTACTCTTATGATTAAAAACGTTCTTTATACTTCCGTTTGCCTGCTCGGCGCTGCCGCCTCCTTGCGCGCCCAATCCGAGCCGGGTCAGTCGCCCGCCCCCTCGCGACCGCCGACGATTCACGATGCCTCTCACACCCCGGCCGAGCAGAGTCGGCCGCCGGTTGCGGCCACACCGAAAACCGTGGCCAGCAGCGAAGGTCAGCCACCGGTCGAGAAGAATCCGCCTGCGTTGAATCCGGCCAACATGGATACCTCGGTAAAGCCGGGCGACGACTTCTTCCTTTACGCCAATGGCACCTGGCTAAAGAACAACCCGATCCCGCCAGAATATTCCCGCTGGGGCAGCTTTAATGAGTTGATCGAGAAGAATAACGACGCTCTGCACCAGATCGCTGAGCAGGCGGCCAAGCTCTCCGCTCAGGAAAGCGGCGAGCCGAAGATCGAAAAAGCCTCCGAGTCCGAGCTGCAAAAGGTGGGTGACTTTTACGCCAGCGGCATGGATGAAACAGCGATCGATAAAGCAAAGGTCCAGCCGCTCCAGGAGGAGTTGAAGCGGATCGATGGGATTAAGGACAAGGCTGCTCTCTCGCAGGAGATCGGCCGTCTCCATGGCATCGGGGTCGGCGCGCTCTTCGGCTTTACCTCCGGACAGGATGACAAGAACAGCACAATGGTCATCGCCCAGGCCTATCAGGGTGGTCTCGGGCTACCCGATCGCGACTACTACACCAAGGACGACGACGCCTCCAAAAAGCTGCGCGAGCAATATCTCGCTCATGTCACCAAGATGTTCACGCTTTTGGGCGATTCGGAAGAGAAGGCCAAGGCCAACGCCAAGACGGTGATGGACGTCGAAACCTCCCTGGCCAAGCCCGCCCGCACTCGAGTGGAACTGCGCGACCCGCAGAAGAACTACAACAAGATGTCGGAGGCCGACCTGAAAAAGCTCATGCCCGACTTTAGGTGGGACACTTACTTTGAACAGCTCCCGCTGGCCGTCCCGGGCGCGATCAACGTTGGACAACCCGATTTCTTTAAAGCGGCCAGCAACGTGTTTAAGACGGTCTCACTTGATGATTGGAAGACCTATCTGCGCTGGCACCTGGTCCATGACGTAGCGCCGACCCTCTCGCAGGATTTCGTGAACGAAAACTTTGCCTTCTATGGTAAGACCCTGACCGGTGCGGAGAAGCTCAAGCCGCGCTGGAAACGAGTCGTCTCCACGATCGACAACGAGATTGGCGAAGCTCTCGGCCGACTCTATGTCGCGGATCATTTCCCGCCTGAAGCCAAGAAGCGCGCGCTCGAGATGGTGAACAACCTAAAGGAAGCTCTGGCCGACCGCATCAAGTCCAATGACTGGATGGATGACGCAACCAAGAAAGAGGCCCTGAAGAAGCTGGCTGCTTTCACGGTAAAGATTGGTTATCCCGATAAGTGGCGCGATTACTCCACGCTCAAGATCGATCGCGGGCCTTACGTCCAGAATGTCCTGCGGAGTGATAAGTTTGAGGTCAATCGCGAGATGCAGAAGATCGGCAAACCGGTCGACCGCAGCGAGTGGGGGATGAGCCCGCCGACCGTTAATGCTTACTACAACCCAAACATGAACGAGATCGTCTTTCCGGCCGGCATTCTGCAGCCGCCTTTCTTCAATCCGGATGCGGATGACGCGGTTAACTACGGCGGCATCGGCGCAGTCATTGGTCATGAGATGACTCATGGCTTTGACGACCAGGGCCGGCAATACGATGCGGTGGGTAACTTGCGCGACTGGTGGACGCCGGCTTCGGCTAAGGCCTACAACGAACGTTCCAAAGCGATCGTGGACCAATATGCCGCCTACGAGCCGCTGTCGGGCCTGCACATTAACGGGGAACTGACTCAGGGGGAAAACATCGCCGATATCGGCGGCCTGAAGATCGCCTACGCGGCCTTCAAGAAGGCGCAGTCGGAGCACCCCGCTGAGGCCGACAAAAAGATCGACGGCTTTACCCCCGACCAGCGTTTCTTCCTTGCCTGGGCGCAAATCTGGCGCGCCAATCAGCGCGATGAAGACACCAAGCTGCGGCTCAACACCGACCCGCATTCGCCGGGGCGTTTTCGGGTCATCGGGCCGGTCTCGAACATGCCGGAATTCCAGAAAGCCTTTAATCTCCCGGATAGCAGTCCGATGGTGCGCCCGCCTAACGAGCGAGCCAACATCTGGTAATTAACGGCCGCAAATCATTCAGCCGCCGCCTCGGGAAACCGCAGGCGGCGGTTTTTATTTGCCCGGGTCGGGTGCGCTCCTGCCGGATGAGGCGGCCGGCTTACTTCAGGACCGAAACGACATGTGCCTGAATCTGTCCGCTGATCGGGCCGTTGCCGAAGCGCTCCTTCAATGCCCGAATCGCTTCGACGGTCGCATCCCCCAAAAGCGACGCGTCGCGCTCCTCGATCTCATTGCGCAAGGGCGTCCCTTGGCAATACGCCATCGCCACCTTGCGCGCCGAGCCCGCTTCGCTTCGTTTGGTCACGACCGAAAAATTCGGCTCGGCCGTAAACCCGGCGGCTTTTAAATCGGCTGCGATCGTTCCGGTGGAGTAATATCCGTGAGGCACGCGGGCATGAAAACGCGGCGGATCGTCCCGGAAAAGAGGCTCCAGCGCCTTGGTCACGGTATCGACAAATTCGTTTTCCTCGATCCGATCCCAGGTGCTGAAGAGGAAAGTTCCACCCGGGCGCAAAACTCGTCGCGTCTCGGCAAACGCCTGCGCTTTATCAGGGAAAAACATGGCGCCAAACTGGCAGATCACAGCGTCGAAAGACTCATCGGGGAATGGCAGCGCCATCGCGTCGGCCTGCTTCCATTCTACCGCGCGGCTGGTCCCAATTTCGGCCGCGTGTGTGATCATAGCCTGGTTGAGGTCCGTCGCTACGATGGCGACGGACGCCGGCAGGGTGGCAGCGAGGGCCCGTGTCACGACGCCAGTCCCGGCTGCGATCTCGAGCACATTAGTCACTCCGGCCGGCAGGCGGCCGACCAACTCCGACGCGTAAGGCTGGAAGATCAGCGGCACGAGATACATCTCGTAGAGTTTTGGGATGGAGCCGGTAAAAACGATATCGCCTTCTGGGTCACTCATAAGATTCCTTTTCCTCTAACAAAAAGTAGTGCCGCTGGCGAGGGTTGGTTTGAGGTCTAGTCCCTGCACCGAGGTGCTATCCAGCAGCACGAGCTTCATATTGAGGCACCGAAATTAGTCGTGGCCTAACGAAAAGCCCGCTTCACCGAGGCCGTCGGTCCGCGGGAAAGTGGCTTGATTTTTGAGCCGCTCGCCGGGAGACTGAGGCGCAGCGGGCATTCCGCTCGCTGGCTAAGACAGAGAGGTTAACCAAAATGAAAAAAGCCTTCCTACTCTACGGTCTGCTCGGCGCCGCTCTGCTCATCGGCAGCTGCACAAATCAAGGCACGACCGCTCGTCGTAATCCCGCGACTGATTACCGCGGCTTGGTCAACGCTGGTTCCGTTTCCCCCGTGAGTGGCGGCCCGGCCGGGCCCAGGCCGGCGCGTCAGCGCACTCAACCGTAGCCGCGGTGACTCATGGGCCTGCCGCACGTCCGCGGCAGGCTTCCCTCGGTCCTCCCGCGGCTGGCAGGATCTGTCCGAGGATTAGCGCTTGCACATTTCGCTCGGCGGTGTTCGAGTGAACATATGCGTTACCTGCGGCAGATTTTTGGGCTTTTCACTCGGGGACGGAATCATCACGAGCAGCTCCAGCTGTCTTTTCACGTTAAAGCTTCACGCCGGGGAACGCTCTTGCGGCCGACTGGCCGAACTCGTTTTAAGAAGGGGTTCTGAGAGAGGGCGGGGCATGAGCGTCGCTCATGGTCCGCTCCCGCTTGCCGGAAGGCTCCTACCCTTACAAACCATGCGGGCGTCTGAGCCGGGGCAGGCGGAGCGCCCGCCCTACAACCGCGGCCGATCTAAGTGGTGGTTTGAGGGACGACCGCCGTGTCGTCCGTGTCTGGTGGGGTTGTGAGACAGGGACGCCGTTCCTCCAGTCAGAGACGGGTCCATTCGCCGCTGCGGGCGCTTTTAGCGACTGCGGCCAGGACGCGTTGGGTGGCGAGCGCGTCGGCGAAATCGGGCGCCGCCCTTTTCCGCGCGACCACCGCCCTAACGAAGTCGGCCACGGTATGCACAAAGCTGTGTTCGTACCCGATCAGATGCCCCGGCGGCCACCAGGCCTGGAGATAGGGATGCGTGCTCTCGGTCACGATGATTTCTCGAAACCCGCGCTCCTGCGCCGGATCGGCGGCGCGATAAAATTGCAATCGGTTCATCCGCTCGAGATCGAAAACAAGCGAGCCCCCGCGGCCGTTGATCTCGATCGTGAGGCCGTTTTTGCGCCCGGGTGCGAAACGGGTCGCCTCGATGCTGGCCAGCGCGCCGCGGCGAAAACGACCGAGGATCGAGACCGCATCGTCCACCGTAACTTTGCCCTGCTTGGCTTTATTCGCGGGGAGCGGTCGCTGCTTGATGAAGGTCTCCGTCATCGCGCTGACCTCGCGAAATTCCCCGACCAAATAGCGGGCGAGATCGATCAGGTGTGAAGCAAGATCGCCTAACGACCCGGAACCCGCCGCACCGGAGCGCAGACGCCAGACCAGCGGAAACTGCGGATCGACGATCCAATCCTGCGCGTAGCGGGCGCGGTAGTGGAAAATGCGATCACCGAGCTCGCCTTTCGCGATCATCTCCTGCGCCAGGGCGAGGGCGGGCACGCGCCGGTAGTTATGGCAGACCATATTTACCACCCGGGCCTGGCGCGCGGCCGCGACCATGCGCTCTGCTTCGGCCACGTCGCGGGCCATTGGTTTTTCGCAGAGAATAGCCTTGCCCGCGGCGGCGGCGGCAAGGGCGATCTCGGCGTGGGAATCGTTAGGCGTGGTGATATCGATCAGATCGATCTCCGGGTCGTCGATGACCGAACGCCAGTCGCTTGCGGTCTGGGCCCAGCCGTAGGTGTCGGCAGCTTTCTTCACCGCACGCGAGTCGCGACCGCAGAGCGTGCGCATTTCCAGGTCGGCCGGCAGATCGAAGAAGCGGGGCGCCTGGCGCCAGGCATTGGAGTGGGCTTTGCCCATGAAGCCGTAGCCGATCAGGCCGACGCGCAAGGTGCGACGGAGTTTCATTCCGACAGGTTAGCCCGAGCTTTTCGCTCGCGCGATTCGTTAGTCTGCAGCACCGGGGCGCCGCGGCGAGCGAGCCCTCTACGATTTTGGAAAACGGAAGAGACTCAGGAACGCAACCTCGAGCGCGAGGGCTTCCTGGATGTTGCGCCCGAGATGATCGCGCAGTTCCTCCAGCCGCCGCAGCCGGCGCAGGATCTCCGGTGTCGTTAGGCGGCGGGCCACCGCTTCGGTCGCTCGACCAGCTTCCGGCAGTTGCCGGGTCTCGACTCCGCTGCTGGCCCGGAGGACGTCGCCCCACCAAAGGAAGAGGGTTTCGACCAGTTGCGCGCGCTGCTGCAGGTAAAGGCTTTCGGTTAGGGCCTTGTAATAGTCCTCCCGATTCTCGAGCCAGGCGCCGTCGGTGGTTTGCTTGTAGCGCGTCACCTCTTCCTTGAGCGCGGCAGCATTGTCTTCCTGGATGCTCTGGCGCATCTGCCCGAGCAGGCGTTGAAAGCCCTGGGCCATGCGGTAGGCCTCCTGCACGCTGTCGGAGGATTTTGTCTCCAACCCGGCGAGGAGCTCGAGCAGGTGGTTTTGTTCCGCGGAAAGACTTTTCTCCGCCGGCGGCGCGAGCGGGATTTCGATGCAGCGCGAGAGAATCGTGTCGGGCAGCACCTCCGGGATCGAGCTGAGGAGAAGCAGCAGGGAATTGTTTGGCGGTTCCTCCAACGTCTTCAGAAAGGCGTTGGCCGCCTGCGTCACCATCCGGTCGGCTTCGGAAATGAGAGCGACCTTGCGCCGGCCGTCGCTCGCCCGCATCTGCAGCGCGTGCTCGAGCTGGCGGATTTGTTCGATCACGATGCGGCGCGATTTGGATTCCGGAGCGGCCAGGTGCACGTCGGGTGCGGTGCCGGCAAAAATCTCCGCGACCGGGGCGCCATTGACGAGATGGGCCAGGTCGGCGGCGAGCGCGCGCTTGCCGCTGCCGGGGGCGCCGCTGATGAGATAGGCGTGGGCCAGCCGGTTGCGTTTGTGGGCGCCGGTCAGGTAGTCGAGCGCGGCCTGCGGAGTGAAAGCCACGGCTCAGGAACGGCGGCGCAAGCGCGGCGGCGGGATCATTTGCGCGAGGTGGCTGAAGCGCATCGCGATTACCTCCCAGATTTCCTGTTCGATCTCGGAGATCGAGCGGGTGGCATCGACCACGCGGATGCGATAGGGCTCGCGCGTGGCCAGCTCGCGGTAGGCGGCGGAGACGTCTTCGTAAAATTTGAGCGGTTCCTGTTCCATGCGATCGATCCCGGCAGCGGGCCGGACCCGGCGGAGCATGCGGGCGTGGGCGGTTTCGACATCGATGTCGAGCAGGAAAGTGAGGTCGGGCCGGCATTTACCGACGGCAAATTCGTTCATGTGCACCACCATTTCCTGGTCGAGCCGGCGGGCTACGCCCTGGTAGACGGTGGTGGAATCGGCGAAGCGATCGGAGATGACGACGGTGCCGCGATCGAGCGCGGGCTGGATGACTTCGCGCACCAGCTGGCTCCGGCTGGCCTCAAAGAGGAGAAGCTCGGTCTCCGGGGTCATGGCCACGCTCTCGGGTGCGAACTGGAGGAGATGACGAATCTTCTCGCCGATGGCGGTGCCGCCGGGCTCGCGGGTAACGAGCAGGGGAACGCCGGCGTTGGTTAGCCGGGAAGCGAGCAGGCTCACCTGGGTCGACTTTCCGCAGCCTTCCGAGCCTTCAAAAGTGATGAATGGCAGGCGCGGCATGAGCCGATTTTGAAGCATGAGGAGGGGGTTGTCGAATCGATTGCTCGCGGCCCGGGGCGAACGGTTCACCGCCCGGAGCCGACGACCGTGGCGAGATCGCCTAACGAGCGGAGCGCCTGAGCAATTCCACCAGCTGATCCTTCCACAGCGCCGCCATCGTATGGGTGCCGTGCCCGCGGGTCTGGTCGCTCAGGGGCAGCACGATCGCCCGCCCCTGCGGCACTTGTTTGATCCCTTGTTCCAAGATCCGGAGCTCGGGCGGATTGATCAGGTCGTCGGCCGAATTGATCGCCAGGAGCGGCGCCCTGATTTTACGCAAACCCGGAGCCGGATCGTAGTCAGCCGAGGACGCCACCGCGTAGAGCACGTCGTTGGCATCGGCGGTTTTGACATAGTTGCTCACGTATTTATCCAGTTCGGCATCGGTCGCGGCCAGGGTGGGGGCTTCTTTTTGGCGCAGGATCGGATTGCTGCTCATGAACCAGAGCATCTCCGCCGCGGTGCGCAGGCTGGGCGGCTGGGTCTTGTAATCGCCGCCGTTCCAGGCCGGATCATTGCGGATGGCGTCGATGACGATGCGGCGCCAGGCGCGGTTCCGGCCGGAGATTTGGATCGGCAGGCTGGCCAGCGGCAGGAGCGCGTCCATAAAGTCGGGCTGGATCTCGCCCCAAAGCCAGGTGTGCATTCCGCCCATCGAGGTGCCCATGATGAGCCGGGCGTGATTCACTTTCAGCCCATCGGTCAGGAGCCGATACTCGGCCTCGACCATGTCGCGGTAGCCGTAGTGCGGGAATTTGCCGTGCTGGCCATCGCTCGGCTTGCTCGATTTCCCATGGCCAATGTCGTCCGGCAGGATGAGGAAAAATTTCGCGGCATCGAGCGGCTGCCCCGGGCCGAACAGCTCGCCGGCAAACTCCGGCCGGATGAACTGTGCCCCGCTCCCGGTGGTGCCGTGCATGATGAGGACGGCGTTTTGCGTCTGGCCCTTCGCGTCGGTGACCGGCGTGCCGAGGGTGCGGTAATGCATGCGCAACTCCGGCAAGCTTTCGCCCGAGGTAAAATGAAAGTCATGCAGGACGAAGTTGCCTTCGTTAGGCGCGGGATAGTCGGCGGCCAGGGCGGAGCGAAGAGAGCAAATGGTGAGAACGATGAGCGCAGCGCGGAGGAGAAGGCGAGTCATGGAGGAAATTTATAGCTGGGGCGGCGGTGCGGGAGCAAGCAGGTCCTATCGGGTATCGCTCGGGGCGCGAGAATGTGTTATCCAGATTTGCGATGAAGAATTACTGGCTCGTGAAACAGGAACCGGAGGCCTATTCGTGGGACGATTTCGTGCGCGATGGCCGGACGGAATGGACCGGAGTGCGCAATTTTCAGGCGCGCAATAATCTTCGCGCCATGCGCAAGGGCGACGCGGTTTTTTATTATCACAGCGTGAGCGAGAAAGCGGTCATCGGGATCGCAGAAGTCACCCGCGAAGCCTTTCCGGATCCGACGGCGAAGGAAGGCGATTGGAGCGCGGTGGAGTTAAAGCCGGTCAAGCCGCTCAAGCAACCGGTCACGCTCGATCAGATCAAGGCGGAGCCGAAGCTGAAGGAGATCGCGCTCCTGCGAAACTCGCGCCTCTCAGTGCAGCCGCTGGACAAAGCCGAGTTCGAGCTGATCGCAAAGCTGTAGACCGGGTGCGAACTATGCGTCTGCCGGAGGTGGAGCGTCCCGCTGTCTCTTCTGGAGGGAGACGTTGCCGCGCAATCGTGACAGAATTTCGCCTTGTCCAAGATCACCTGCTGGCGACTCTAGGGCGTGCAGCGCGCTTTGGTGGTTTCCATTCATGATGTCGCTCCCGCGACTCGCGCGCGGGTGGAGCAGATGCTTGCTCAGTTGCGCGAAATCGGGGTCGCCCGCTCGTCGCTTCTCGTTGTGCCAAATTACCATAACGCCGGCGCGTCCCTGGCCGATCCAGCCTTCACTGCTTGGCTGCATGAGCTGGAAGACGGCGGCCACGAGATCGTTCTGCACGGCTACTACCATCAGCGCGGCCGGCGGGCAGGAGAGACGCTGCGGCAGAAAGCGGTCACCCGCCTTTACACCGCCGATGAGGGAGAATTCTACGACCTGGATTACGAGCAGGCCCTCCGACTCATTCGCCAGGCGCAGAGCGAATTTGCGGCGCAGAATTTCCATCCCACCGGTTTCATCGCGCCCGCCTGGCTGCTCAGCGCGGAGGCGGAACGGGCCGCGATCGCGGCCGGACTGCGCTACACCACCAGTCTGAGCGGGGTGCGCGACTTCGTCTCCGGCGAGGAAACCCAATCCCAATCGCTCGTTTACAGCGTGCGGAGCGATTGGCGATGCACGATCAGCCTCTTCTGGAATCGCACTCTCTATCGCCGGCTCATGCGCAATCCGCTTCTCCGCCTCGGCCTGCACCCGCCCGATCTCGGGCACCCCGGCATTTGGCGTCAGATAATGGCCCTTGCCGCCAAGGGGCAGCGCGATCGTGAAGTGATGACCTATCAAAGCTGGCTCGATCTCCAGGCAGCCTCGCGCACTCCGGCACCCGCTTCGTCATGAGCCGCTGCGATCTGCATCTCCATTCCAAATCGAGCGATCGCTCGGAAGACTGGCTCTTCCGCCGGTTCGATTTTCCCGATAGCTACTCCGATCCGCTCGAGCTTTACCGGCGGGCCAAGGAAGCCGGGATGAATTTCGTCACTTTGACCGACCACGATACGATCGCGGGTTGTCTTAAGCTTTCGCGTTACGAAGATACTTTTATCAGCGAGCAAGTTACGACTTATTTTACGCAGGATCCTTGTAAAATAAATTTGCTCGTCTGGGGCATCGATGAGGCAAAACACGACGAAATCACGCGGCTGCGGGAGAACATTTTCGAGCTACAAGCCTTTCTGCAAAAGGAGCAAATCGTTCACGCGGTCGCCCATCCGCTCTACAGCATCAACGGCAAGCTCAACACCTCCCATCTGGAGCGGCTGATCCTGCTTTTCCAGCATTTCGAAGGCATCAACGGTCTGCGCGACGCGCTCCTGAGCGATCTCACCCGGCACATCCTTGGGCAGCTCACGCCGGAGAAAATCGAGCAGTTTGCCAACCGCCACGACCTCGCCCCGACTCATCCTGAGCCGTGGAAAAAGATCCTGATCGGCGGCTCCGACGACCACGGCGGCCTCTTTGTCGCCTCAGCCTTTACCGAAACCCCAACCGCGCAAACGCCGATGGACTTCCTCGAGCACCTCCGGGTCGGGCGTTGCACCGCGCACGGCGAAGGCGGCTCGCCGCTGGCCCTGTCGCACGGCTTCTACAACACCCTCTCGCGCTTCATCCAGGACCGCTTCACCGAAAAACTCGGCCCCAGCGCCGGCCTGGTGGAGAAAATGTTCTCCCGTTTCATGGAAGGGCTCGACCCGACCGAGTTTTCGCTCAAGGACAAAGCCAACTTCGTCGCCCAGGGCATTCTTTCGGGCAAAATTTTCGACCTGGCCAAGCCGGCGAACATTTCCCTTTGGCGCGAGCTCTCCCGTTACTTCGCCCAGCCGGAAGTGAAAGCCCGCCTGGCCCGCGAGACCGCCGCCGTGACCGAGCCGGAGCGGCGCACCTTCATCATGGCCAACGCCGCCTGCGAGCAACTGGCCTTTCGGTTCTTCGAGAAATTCATGCAGCAGATCAGTGCCGGGAACGTGATCGAAAGCATCCAGGCCCTGGCCGGGATCGCGCCCATCCTGGTCGTGCTCGCGCCTTATATCTATGCCTTCCACAGTCAGGCGCCTTCGCGGCGCTGGCTGCGCCAGATCTGTCGTGACTTTACCGGGGCGATTCCGCCCGAGCTGCAAAACCGAAAGCGAGCCTGGTTTACCGACACTTTGGAGGATGTGAACGGCGTCTCGACCACGATCAAAAAGATGGCCGCCGAGGCCCGGGACGCGGGCGACGAGTTAGTCGTGGTCACCTCGCGCGGGGGGCTCACTCTGGATGGGTTACCGATCAAGAACTTCCCTCCGATCGGAGAGTTTGAGTTACCGGAGTATGAGCTGCAAAAACTCAGCTTTCCGCCCATCCTGCAGATGCTTGATTACATCCAGCGAGAAAACTTTGCCGAGATCATTATCAGCACCCCAGGCCCGATCGGCCTGACCGCGCTCCTGGCGGGCAAGATGCTTAACCTGGAGACGAGCGGCATCTATCACACCGATTTTCCGCAATACATCCGGATCCTAACCGAGGATAGCTTTCTCGAAAGTCTGGCCTGGAAATACATGCAATGGTTTTACGGCCAGCTCGACACAATCTTCGTTAACTCCGAGCAATATCGGCAAAGCTGGATCGATCGCGGAATCAGCGCGGAAAAGCTCAGGATTCTGCCCCGCGGGCTGGATACAAAGCTCTTCAGCCCGGAGCTGCGCGATCCCGGCTTTTGGAAGAAATTCGGCCATGAGGGAGACGGCGTGCGTCTTTTGTTCGTTGGGCGGGTTTCGAAAGAGAAGGATCTCGATATTCTGGTGCAGGCTTTTCGGAACCTGCGGCGCGAAAATGTGCCGGTGCAGTTATCCATTGTCGGCCATGGCCCTTACTCGGAAACACTCGCCAAACTGATGCCGGAAGCCTGTTACACAGGCTATCTCAGCGGCACCGAGTTGGCCAGGGCTTATGCCTCCTCCGATATCTTCGTTTTCCCGAGTACGACCGATACCTTCGGCAATGTCATCATCGAAGCGCAGGCCGCGGGACTGCCGGTGATCGTCTCGGATGTGGGCGGCCCCCGAGAGCTGGTTACCGAGGGCGTAAATGGGCTCATCACCCGCGCGCTCGACGCCGCCGCTTTTACCAAGGCGATCCGACGGCTGGTCGAGGATGAAGCCTTGCGCAAGCAAATGAGCCTGGCCGCGCGACGCGGGGTCGAGGATCGGAGTTGGCCGAGCGCGTTCCGGAAATTCTGGGCCGTGACTGAGATTCGTTAGGCCTCTTGGTTAGTCTTAGACTTGGCAGAACAGAGCACGCCAGTCTGGCCGAACCGATCGTCGGGGCGTTAGGGCCAGGAGGGACTGGCTCCCATTCCGCAGGTTCACTTTCGGCGGGCGAGCGGGCGGGTCAGACAAGTGGGGCCGCCGCCGCCTTTGCGGCTGATCTCGCTCCCGTCGTATTCCCGCACCCGCGCGCCGGCGGCTTCCAAGCGCGAGCGAGTGATCGGGTTTCCCTCGACCATGAGACAGTCTCTCGGCCCAAGGGCGAGGACATTTGCGCCCATGCTCTCAAACTCTTCCTCCGGCACTTCGACCAGAGCGATCCCGCGTCCCAGCAATAACTCTCGAAAAGGAACCGGCAGAAGCGGAGAATAGACCACCGCCAAATCACGATCCACCGGGCTGAGCATCGACATGAGGTGAAAGACATCGCCCGGCCCGTGCCAGTGGGGCAGGGGAACAGTGATCAACTCAATGCTATCGCCGAGCAGGGCGCGAAGTTGCGTGATCCCAGCATCGTTCGTGCGATAGCCGCGTCCGACTACCAGCGTCCGATCATCCAGCCAGGCGACATCGCCACCTTCCAGAGACCCGGGAGGCTCGATCGCCCCGACGATGGGATAACCGAGCGCGCGCAAGACCGCTTCCTGCGCTGCCGGCTCGTCCGCACGCAGTGATTTACCCATGCGGCAAAGAATCACTCCGCGATTGCAGACGATGGTTGCGTCCCGGACGTAGATGGAATCCAGCCCGACGCCGTCGTTAGGCGGGAGAGTCACGAGCTCAGCCCCGGCTTCACCCAGTATCTCCAGGAAGCGTTGGTATTGCTCGAGCGCTCGCGGGAAATCGGGCGGCGCGGTGAAGTTCAGTGCTTCCCACTGGTGCGCGATCGCTTCCTGATCACGGAAGGCGTCTTTGGCCTCTTTGATGAGGAGTCGGGTTATAACTCCTGTATCCGATTGTGCGTGTGTCTCCACTGGAATAGCAAGTTACCTGAAGTAGGGCCGCAGTCTGGCGTATTTCTTTACGCCGACTCCTTTGATGCGATCTAATTCGTCCGCGCTTTGGAAGGGCCGGCCATCGATAATGCGACCGGCCAAAACATTGCCGATGCCAGGAATATCCTGTAGCGCTTCCATGCTGGCAGTGTTGATGTCGAGCAGGTCAGCGTGGGGCGACTGGGCGGAGGCCTTTTTCGAGTGCGAGGAAGAGTCGAAAGGGCCGGCGTTCATCTTTGGCTGCGTGGCCGCGCGCGTGCTAAGTCGGCCGAGGCTGAGACCCCAGCCGCCGATTTTCTCCCGCTGCGCGCTGTGCTCAAACCGTTCCAGCTTGTGCCACTCCACTTCCGCGCGATCCATCCCGGGCGGGTCGGAGGCGGCGCCATGGACGCGGGCGAGGCCGTTAGCCACCAGCGACTCGCCCAAGTCGCCCTGCCTGGTTTCGACCAAGGCAAAGTAGCGCGGCAACCGGCTGCGTCCGCGCGCATCCTGCAGGCAAGTGCGCACGGTGAAGGGACGGCCCAATCTTTGCCTGGTGAAACGCTCCGCCTCATGCCCGAGCTCGATCGTCTGCGCGGGTTTGGCGTGGAAATATTTCGCCTGCTCAGCCACCCGCGCCGGGACACTGGTGTCAGTCTCCGGGGTATCGACAAAGTAGAGCCGGAAGATGTATTCCCGGCCCGCCGCCTGCACGTGGAAGCTATCGCCATCGTTACCGGCGTTAGGCAGGTAGCGGCAATTCCTGAAGGTCTGCCATTCGCCGCCCTGCGCCCCGGTGGCCGCGGCCAGGGAGAGGAGCAAGCAGAGCCGAAACAGTCTCAGCATCGAGTTACTCGTAGCGCAAGGCCTTCACCGGATCAACGCGCGCGGCAAAGTAAGCCGGGATGAGCGCGGCTAACGAACATATGATGAAGGCCGCGATGCAGATCAGAACCACGTCCCGCGGCACCACCTGGGCCGGGATCTCGGAGAATTGATAGACCGAGCGAGGGAAAATCTCGATGTGCAGGGTGCTGGCCAGCCAGCGGCTGAACTCATTCCGGAACCGGATCAGAGTCATCCCTGCAGCCAGCCCGGTGATGGTGCCGAAGATTCCGACCACGATGCCCTGGAAGAGAAAGACTCCCATGATCTGCCAGAGGCTGGCCCCGACCGCTTTCATGATGCCGATCTCGCGCCGTTTCTGCACCGTGACGGTGATGAGAGTGTTCATGATGCCAAAGGCGGCCACGATCACGATGAAGAAGAGAAGAAATGCCATCACCGTCCGCTCCAGCCGCACCGCATCGAAGTACTGCTTGTTCATCTCGATCCAGGTCTGCGCATACTCCGCCGGCTGGAGGAGTTTCTCGATCGCGGTTTTCACCTTGTCGACGTTGTAGGGATCGGGATCGGTTGTCTTGATTGTGAGACCGTGGAGTGCGTCGCCCAGGCCGTAGAGTTCCTGCCCGATGTAGATCGGCACGAGGAGAAACTCAGAGTCGTGCAGGTATTGCCCGGTCTCGAAAAGACCGGTCACGGTCAGCTCTTTCGGCAGCACGACATCACGCAGGTCGTCGATCGCCTTGTCTTTTTCAGCGCCCTGCTTTTGGTCGAGCGCCTTTAGTTTATCGAGGATCTCGCCGAGGTTCCCGGGCGAGTAGACGGTGAGCTTGTCGCCGACGGTGACTCCGAGTTTCTGCGCCAGCTCCACCCCGAGCACGGTCGAGTCGCCATCGAGATCGAGCTTGCCCAGCTTGATGAATTTTTTCAGCGGAATCACCTTCTCCTCCTCATCCGGGTCGATCCCGCGGATCATCGGAGCGAGTCGCCGATTCTGGAATTCCACGATCACCGGCCCCTGGATGTAGGGCGCGGTCGCGACCACGCCAGGGATGTGGCGGATCTTCTCGCTCAGATCCCGCCAGTTCGTCATCACGCTATCGGTCGTGACCAGGATGTGGGCGTCGAAATCGATCACCTTCTGGCGCAGCTCGCGGTCAAAGCCAGTCATGACCGAGATGACCAGGATGAGCACCGTCACTCCCAGCGTCACCCCGAGGACGGAGACGAGAGTGATGACGGAGACAAAGGTGCGCTTCGGCTTCAGGTAACGAAGCGCGAGGAAGAGGCTGAACGGCAGTTTCAAGACAGCGATACGGTGACCGAAAACGCGCTTTTTCCAACGGGAATCGGCCCGTCAGCAGCGCGCGGCAGCCACATTGCACGTCCATCGCGCTTCTCGCGAGCGATATGTTTTTATGCTTTGGACTATTGCGGTTGTTCTACTCGTTCTCTGGCTTATCGGTTGGATTGGCTTCCACGTCCTCGGAGGATTCATCCACATTCTGGTCATCCTTGCCGTCATCTGCGTCATCATTGCCCTGGTTAACGGTTAGGGCGGTTTGCGACAGGTTATGGGCGGGACTTTGGGGGCGTTAGCCATCGGACCCGGTCTGCCCGCTCTTCTCCTCGCGTCCGACCCCGCAGCGACGCTCCGTTCCTCCTACCAACTCTTCGGCATCAAGTTCGTCGGGGTCAATCCCGAGAACGGGCAGAAGCTCCTCCTTACCCTCGGGGCGATCGCGGTTTTCCTTCTCGTCCGCTGGCTGCTGCGCGGGCTCACCCGGCTGGTCGTGCCGCGCGATAAGGCGTGGCTCGCCTTCTGGACCGGGCAGGCGATCACCCTGGCGACGGCGCTCCTCCTGCTTCTCACCGTTCTCTCGATCTGGTTCGACGATCCGACCCGGCTCGCCACCGCGCTCGGGCTGGTCACGGCCGGGCTCGCTTTCGCCCTGCAGAAAGTGGTCACCGCCTTTGCCGGCTACATGGTCATCCTGCGCGGTAACACCTTCAGCGTGGGCGACCGCATCGTCATGGGCGGGGTGCGCGGCGACGTCATCGCGCTTGGATTTCTCCAGACCACCATCATGGAAATGGGCCAGCCGCCCGCGGTCTCAAACGCCGATCCCGCCGTCTGGGTGCGCAGCCGGCAATACACCGGCCGCGTCGTCACGGTTTCCAACGGGCAGATCTTCGAGGAGCCGGTCTTTAATTACACCCGCGATTTCCCTTATCTCTGGGAGGAGATCACCATCCCGATCTCCTATCGCGACGATCGGGCCAAGGTGGAGGAAATCCTCCTCGAAGTGGCGCGGCGGCATACCGTGAAAGTGCGCGAAGTCGGCCATGAAGCGCTCGAGACCATGCGCCGGCGTTATTTCGTCAACGACGCCGAGTTCGAGCCCACCGTCTACCTGCGCATCACCGATAACTGGGTCGAGTTGACCGTGCGTTTCGTGGTCAACGAGCGCGGCGTGCGCGGGATCAAGGACATCATGAGCCGCGAGATCCTGGCCGGATTGGATACCGCCGGGATCGGGATCGCCTCCGGCACCTACGAGATCGTCGGCTTGCCGCAGGTCCGGGTCGTGAACGAGCAAGGCCCGCGAGCATAGGCCACTCAGCCACCTCGTCGTAAGCACGATTCCGATGACGATTAAAAGAGCCGCCGGTCCCGATTCGCCAACCGCGCGATTTTACCGTCTACTTTCCCATGGACATCGTCGGCATCGATCTCGGCACGACTAACTCGCTCATCGGAGTCATGGAAGCGGGCTTTCCCATCCTCCTCGCGGATAAAAACGGCTCGCGTCTCACTCCGTCGGTGGTTCATTTCCCGGCCGAAGGAGAACCGCTCGTCGGCGTGGCGGCGAGCCGGATGCGGCCGCTGGAACCCCTCCACACCATCTACTCCGCCAAACGCCTCATCGGCCTCCGCGCCGGCGACCCAGCGGCGGAGGAAGTCTCGACCGAATACCAGCTCGTCAGGCAACCCAATCAGCCCCTTCGCCTCCGCGAGCGCGAGCGCGAGCTGACCCCGGAAGAGATCGCCGCCCTCGTCCTGGGCAAGCTCAAGCAGGACGCCGAGGCCGCGCTCGAGCGCCCGGTCAGCCACGCCGTCATCACCGTGCCGGCCTATTTTAACGACGCCCAACGCAGCGCCACCAAAGCCGCCGGCGAAGCGGCCGGTTTCACCGTCGAGCGCATCATCAACGAGCCCACCGCCGCCGCCCTCGCCTATGGGCTCGATAAGTTGCAGGAGAAATCCAGGATCGCCGTCTACGATCTCGGCGGCGGTACCTTCGACATCTCCATCCTGGAATTAAACCAGGGCGTCTTCCAGGTCCTCGCCACCAGCGGCAACACCCAGCTCGGCGGCGACGACATCGATGCCGCCCTCGTCGCCGCCTGCGATTTGCCGCTGCCCGATTGGCAAAAGCGCGAGCTCGTCCTGCAAGCCAAACACCGCCTCTCGACCGAAAGCGCGGTGCAGATCGCGGTCCCGTTCGCCGCCGGGATGAACCTGCACTACGCCCTCACCCGCGAGGCCCTGGAGAAAATCGCCCGCCCCATCATCCAGCGCACCCGCGCCCACTGCCTCCGCGCCCTGGCCGATGCCAAACTCGCGCCCGGCGAGCTGGATGAAGTCATTCTCGTCGGCGGCATGACCCGAATGCCGCTCGTTAGGCAATTCGTCGCCGAGCTTTTCCAGCGCGAGCCGAATATCTCGCAGAACCCCGATGAAGCCGTCGCCCTCGGTGCCACCATCCAGGCCGGCATCCTCTCCGGCGCGGTCCAGGACGTCGTCCTGCTCGACGTCACCCCATTGTCGTTAGGCATCGAGACCTTTGGCGGCCTCATGAACGTGATCATCCCGCGCAACTCCACCATCCCGCTCAAGGCCGGCGAAATGTTCACCACCGCGGTCAACCAGCAGCGCTCGATGAAAATCAAAGTTCTGCAGGGCGAGCGCGAGCTGGCGGCCGATAACTGGACCCTGGGCGAGTTCGAGATCGAGTTCCCACCCGCGCCCAAAGGCGTCGCTCGGGTCGGCGTGCAATTCGAGATCGACGCCGATGGCATCCTGCAAGTACTGGCCCGCGACATCGAGACCGGGGCGGAAAAGATTGTCTCCCTCACCAGCGCGGTCGACGTCTCCGATGAAGCGGTCGAAGCCATGATCGCCGATTCTCTCGAGCATGCCTTTGAAGACATGAGCGAGCGTGTCTGGACGGAGACCCGCCTGAAGTCCGAAGAAATGCTGGCCGCGGTCGAGCAAGCCTTCCGCCTCGCCGGGGAAAAGCTCGACCCTAACGAGAAAAGGCGCATCGAAGAGAAAGCCGCGACCGTGCGGGAAGCGATGCAGAGCCACGAAGCGCCCAAGTTAAAAGCCGCCAACGCCGCCCTCGACGACGCCACCCAAGAGCTAGCGGCCCAGATCGTCGAGCAAGCCATGGCCGGCCTCTAGCGCAGCCATGCTTCATTGCGGTCATCCTGGAGGGACGGGCGCCGTCCCGTCCGTGTGTCTTATTATAAATCTCCACCATCCCGACACCAGTCCCGCCGTTGCCGGAATCGCGGTGTAGGAGCCGGGAGGCAGACTCACTTCCAGCGCCGCTTCCGTGGGGTTATCCGGGGCCAGCCCGCTGGCCGTGAGTAGTGCGGCCTGGGTGGAGTCGTCCTGCTAGTTACCGTCGGATTTGACCCAGCGCGCATTGCTGCCGTGCCGCGGTTCACCAGCACCTTGCCACTCGGGAGCAAAGTCGCCGCATGGGACCACGCTGGCGCGCAGCAGTGCTGCCAATCGCAGCCCCGCGGACACAGGAAATATAATCTGGGAGTCAATCCGCGCGCAGCGGACGCAGGAAAAATAATCTGGGAGCCAATCCGTACGCAGCGGAAGAGAGAAAAACAATCCGGGAGCAAATCTGCGGGCTCGGGAAGGTCGCAGAAAGATTCCGGAGGCAAGGTTGGCGTGGACAGCCCGAAAAGCAATTCTGGGCGGTCACCGCATCGTGGGTGTCGCGCGATGGACCATTCCTTTCCTGCGACACCGTTGGATTTCCGCTTCTCAGAATTTCAGCTTGTCAGCGTTTCAGCTTTTCTCTTCTTAGCATTTCAGCTTGTCAGCTTTCAGCTTTCAGCTTTTCTCTTCCCGTCATCCTATCGCCATGAAAACACCAGCACAGCACGCACGCTCCCGCACTTTTCGCTTCGCTCGCAGGAGTGTTTTTATCGCTGCAACCTTGGCCATGGCCGAGCTGTTGCTCAGCACGACGGCAGCCAGGGCTGGGATCATCACTTGGAATACTAATCCCGGCAGTGGTGACTGGAACACCGCAACCAATTGGACGCCGGCGACGATCCCGAACAGTTCCCAGGATACAGCGACGTTTGGCGTCTCGAGCGTGACCGGCCTCTCTGTAGCGGGCACGTATACGGTGAAGGGAATTACCTTCAGTCCTGGCGCGAGCCCTTACACGATTTCGCTTGGCCTCCCTCTGGCGCAGGCCGATTTCACCTTCGACGGCGTCGGAGTGATCAATAACTCGGGCATCACGCAAAATTTCGCTCTCACGGGCTTCGGGCTCGACCGCCAATCGTTAATTTACTTTCTCGGCGCCGCGACCGCAGGCACCGACACCGTTTTCAGAATCAACCCTCTGGGCAGCGTGACGTTTTTCGGGACTTCGAGCGCGGCCAACGCGGTCTTCGTGAACCATAGCGGTTCTCTGGGCATTGGCGCCGGTGGGACAGCTCTCCTGATCTTCCGAGAATCCTCGACGGCGGCAAATAGCACCATCACCAATGAAGGGGACTCCAATTACACCGGCCCGGGGGGGTATCTATTGTTTATCGAGGACTCGACCGCCGGGAACGCTTTCATTACCAACAAAGGACAAGGCTCACTCGGTAGCGTCCTTTTATTTGGGGGTAACGCCACCGCGGGAACGGCTACCGTGGTCAGCGAACGGAATAGCGACGGCGCCGGCGCGACGGTGCAATTTGGGGGTAGCGCCAGTGCCGACCATGCCAATTTCACCATCCAGGGTGGTGCTGGCACGACATACACCTTCTCCAGGTGTCTCTTTACGGAGAGCGCCACGGCCGGCGACGCGACCTTTACCATGGAGGGAGCTGCCCTGGTGAAGACTCCTGGCGCGTTTCTCACCTTCGACAATACGTCCAGCGCCGGTAACGCAAACCTGATCGCCAAGAGCGGGCCGGGCGAAGATAGTACCGGAGGCTCTATCGTCTTCCTGAGCGATTCGCTGGGTGGCAGCGCTCGCGTGACCGTCGAGGGTACGCCGGGGCGCGGGACTTTAGCGATTGATTCGCATGCCGCGCCTGGCGTGACGATCGGTTCCCTCGAAGGTGCCGGGCTGGCGGTTCTGGGAGCAAACAACCTCACGGTGGGTAGTAATAACCTTAGCACGACTTTCTCAGGAACCATTTTGAACGGAAAGAATGGTCGTAACGGCTCGCTGACCAAGATTGGTAGTGGCGCTTTGACTCTCACAGGAGCGAATAGCTATAACGGCGGAACGACAGTCAGCGCGGGGACCTTGTTGGCCTCGAATAGCAGTGGCTCTGCCACCGGCAGTGGTGCGGTGGTGGTGAACGGCGGAATGCTGGGCGGCAGCGGAACAATCTCCAGCAGCGTGACAGTGAGCTCCGGCGCCATCCTGGCTCCAGCCGGCGGAACCAAGGTTCAAGCAACGCTCACGATTCAAGGCGCGCTGACGCTGAACAATGGAGCGACCTATAATTACAGCTTCAAAGCCAAAGGGAGCAAGGCGAAGACGGATAAGGTGACGGCCAACGGCGTGACCCTCAACGGAGCGAGTATCAACCTGCAGGGGACGACCAAAGGGAGCCTCCAAACAGGAACCAGCTACACCGTGATCAACAACACCGCAGTAGCGCCGATCGCGGGAACCTTCACTAATTTGGCGGACGGGGCGATCGTGACCGTGAACGGCAACAATCTGCAAGTGAACTATCACGGTGGCGACGGAAACGATCTCACACTCACGGCAGTGCCATAGGCGGCCGAGGGCGGTCGAAAATTCCCAGCTCGGGGTGAGGCTGCCGCCGATATGGCAGGCATGGTGATCGAAGGCGCTCCGGTTGCTATGGTTCGGGAGATTTCCGACACCAGGAGCGGGGAAACGCCACCAGACCGAGCCGCGAACCCGTCGGCAGATCGCCTGCGAGCGCGGCAACCGCGGCAGCTTCGTCGGGGGGACCCGGCTTCCTGGGCGATCACGCTCCCGCGGCCGATTGAATGCGCGCGCTCAGCCATCGCTCGATTTCAGCATCTCAGCATTTCAGCATTTCAGCGTTTCAGTTTTCAGCATTTCCCCTTGTCAGCGTTTCAGCTTTCAGCTTTTCTCTTCCCGTCCATGCCGAAGCCCCGCTCCTCCTCCAAGAATAACTCCACCGCGAACCTCGGCTTCGAAGCCAAGCTCTGGCTCGCTGCGGGGGAAGTGAGAAGGAAGAATGATGAAGGAAGAGCCCACGCTCATGGCGCGGACCAAGGAATTTGCGCTCCGCATTATCCGGCTCTTTGGAACATTACCGAAAACGACGGAAGCGCAGGTGCTCGGCAAACAACTGCTCTGCTCCGGAACTTCGGTCGGGGCGAATTATCGAGAAGCCCATCGCGGGCGGAGCAAACCCGAGTTCATCGCCAAGTGCGGCGATTCTCTGCGCGAGCTGGAGGAAAGTGCGTATTGGCTCGAATTGCTGGCCGATTCCGACCTTGTTTCTTCCGAGAAACTTCAGCCATTACGGGACGAGTGCGACCAACTTACCGCCATCTTCGTCACAATCATCAAGAGGGCGCGCGCCCCGCGGTGATTGGATTTCCTCCTTCTTCATTCATCCTTCAAACTTCGTCTGCCCGGGTGCAGCACTTCATCCACCACCTCGCGCCCCACGGCATGGCCGGCTTCGTCCTCGCCAATGGCAGCATGTCCTCCAACCAGTCTGGCGAAGGGACAATCAGGCAAGCCCTCATCGAGGCCGACCTCGTCGACTGCATGGTCGCCCTCCCCGGCCAGCTCTTCTACTCGACGCCGATTCCCGTCTGCCTTTGGTTTTTGGCGAAATCGAAACCCTCGTGCGCGATTAAGAGTTTAGATCAGGCAAGGCCGGTGAGTTGCGAGACCGCCGACGCGAGACGCTCTTCATCGACGCGCGGCGCGACGCGCTGCGGTCACACGCCATCCAAAACATGATCGGGACGAGCAGACGCCAGCGAGTTGCGTCAGAGTGCTTCAACACCTTTTTCCTCGCTGTCCCGCCACCCGCAATAGCCCGTCGCTTTGGCGAACTCACGGCCGCGCTGGCGAAGATCAAAGCAAACGCAAATCAATCTAGAACGCTGGCTGCAATCCGCAGCGCGCTTCTGCCGAAGCTACTACGGTGGCGAACTGAGCACACAAGGAGGAATTGGACATGGCCTGGGATGAAGGTTTGACGGGTATCGCTCTGCAGATAGCGCAGACGGACGACTCACCATTGCGTGTTATGGCTGGGCCCGGGACCGGTAAGTCGTTCGCAATGAAGCGACGAATTGCGCGTCTCTTGGAGGAAGGGGCCGATCCTCGCCGGATCCTAGCAGTGACCTTCACGCGGAATGCTGCTGCCAGTCTGGTCGAGGATTTAGAGAGTTTGGGCGTCGATGGCAGCGAACTCATCGTCGCGGGCACGCTGCATGGGTTCTGCTTCGGCCTGCTTAGTCGAGAAGAAGTATTGGCAATCTCGGGCAGAATTCCTCGGCCGGTGGTTACTTTTGCAACCAAGAAGGTATTGCAGTTTGAAGGTCGGACGATGCTCCAAGACCTCGTAGCATCGGGTGCTTTCGGCGGAAAACGCGATTGTTCAAAGCGGATCCTGGCCTTTGAAGCGGCGTGGGCGCGGCTACAATCAGAAGACCCGGGTTGGCCGCACGATCCGGTCGACGCGCAGTTTCAAGCCGCACTCCGATCGTGGCTGCGATTCCACCAAGGAATGCTGATTGGCGAATTAGTACCGGAGGCATACCGGTACCTGCGCGACAATCCCGCGTGCGATGCTCGGTGCGCTTTTGACTCTGTGCTCGTAGATGAATATCAGGACTTAAATCGGGCCGAACAAGATCTTCTTGATCTGCTCGCCAGCAACGGTCAGACGGCAGTAGTCGGCGACGTTGATCAATCGATATACCGCTTTCGGCACGCGAACCCTGAAGGAATCGAAGAATATGCCGCAACTCATCCCCATACGCACGATGAGAACCTCGACGAGTGCCGTCGATGCCCAACGCGTATAGTGGCAATCGCCAATTGCTTAATCCGGCATAACCATCCTGGCGATCAAGAGCCTCGCCTCCGGCCTCGGCAAAACAATCCACAAGGCGAAGTTCATACCATTCAGTGGCCAAGAATTGAGGATGAAGTTGCCGGTCTCGGGGATTACATTTCGTGGCTGATTCACCACAGGGGTGTCGCGCCGGGAGATATACTCGTGCTTACGCCGCGACGGCGCATTGGATATCTGCTGCGCGATCACATCTCCGCCTCCGGTGATGCAGTTCACAGCTTTTATCATGAGGAGGCTTTGGAAGAAGACGAGGCGCAACGAGGCTTCGCGATATTAACATTATTGGCGAATAACGAAGACCGGATTGCGCTCCGGTGGTGGCTAGGGCACGGTTCTACCACCGCCCGAGTCGGCCCTTATCGAGGGCTGCGCGAACACTGCGAGCAAACCGGATTGTCGCCTTGGCAGGCGGTCACCGCGCTCGCAAGCGGCGAGCTTCACTTGCCATACGGAGGATCGCTCGCAGCAAAGTTCCGAGAACTCAATGAGATCCTCGGCAACTTGGCTGCCCTGGAGTTACCTGCGCTAATTGACGCATTGTTGCCAGCGAACGTCGCGGGTTGTCGTGTGCTTCGCGAAGCCGCCACCTTAGCCGCGCCGGAGTGCGAAAGCGCGTCAGACTTGTTTCGCGCGTTACGTACGACGGTGACGCAGCCTGAAATGCCAGAGGAAGGTAATTTTGTGCGCATTATGAGCCTTCACAAATCTAAAGGTTTGACCAGCAGGGTTGTGATTGTCGCCGGCTGCATTCGCGGCCTTATTCCATTCGAAGACCTGGATGAACCTCCTGCGGAGCAGGCGCAAATCCTTATGGAACAGCGTCGTTTGTTTTATGTAGCTATTACCCGTTGTACTGAGCTCCTAGTGTTGTCTTCAGCTCTGCGCCTCCAGCGGAACTTCGCCTTTGAGATCGGCGCTCATGTTCAGGGATGGGCGGACCCTGTTCCAACGATCGCGAGCCAGTTCTTCGCGGAATTAGGACCTCAAGCTCCACAACCGCGTGCCGGCGCGCAATGGCGCGCAGCTGGATACGCTTAGTAAGACCCAATGAACGACGACGACTATCGAGAGCTACTAAGGTTCACGCGCGCGCAGGTCCGCAATATCGGTCTCGGCGCAATCGATGAACGTATCATGTCGAACATGCGCGGTTCGGACGGTGCGCTGTGGGATTTGACCTTTTATCTAAAGCACCTCCGGGAAGAGGTACAGCTCGGCTCAGACGCGGAGTACCGCGATACATTGCGGCGCGTCCGCAGGCACGTCGAAACTGAATCCGGCCGGCCGATCGAAGGGATCCGCATAGAACTTTCTCCTGAGGATGCTGAACGGTACGGCATGCGATCATTCGAGATCACACCGAACGCGGAGCTCGGTGCAATCGCAGCAGAGATTGGCGAGCTGATCGAATCGCTGATCGAGGAAGAAGGGGATGGCGATATCGAGCCAGAGGGGCGCCCGCGATGAACAAGCAGCAGGCGAAGCGAAGGATTGAGGCTCTACTGCGGCGATTTGTGTCGGCGTCGTCTCAGTCGGCATACTCGTCCGTTATTCCAGCAGCGATGACGGCGGGAAAGCTTTATGAGGCCCACGTATTATCCCGGGTTATTGAAGCACTGGCGACGCAAGAGGGATACGCGATCCGCCTGATGAACAGTACTTTCCTTCCACTCAAGAGCGCGCCGGGGCCGATCAATCGAAGCTACGCCTATTTCGAACTCCGCCGCAGCGGAGCGTTGCGCGCGGAAATTTGGACGGACGTGGAGTTTCTCTCGCTCAGCTGCAACCAGAGAGGGAAGAGATACTCTCCCGACCTAGGTGACTATCACGAGTTGGACATCATAGTCGCGACCGCAGGGCTAAGTGGTCGTCCACCGCATTCGGAGATTTGGCTCGGCATCGAGTGCAAAAACACCGCGAGTTTCGCGAAGAATTTTCTGAAAGAGATCCTTGGCATTCGCCGGGAGCTCAGTCTGCTGACTGACAACCGTGCAACAAGGTTCACGACCTGGCCGAGAAGTGTTGTTCCAGCCGATCCGCCGTCGTGTTTGATGGTCTACACGACGGATTCGTCTGTCGCTAGTTATTCAGGACCGGGGGAAACTTTTGGTATCGATTTTGTGTACGAGCCGGTGTGATGCATGCGTGTCGATGATGGCGAATTTCAATGGCTCCGCCTTCATCTAGAGCGGTGGCTACGCGAGGTGTTGTGTGCCACGCGTGGACTGCATTGGTGGCGCTTCAAGTTGTGGCGTCGAGACACCGTATACCGTTTCCGCAATCGTCGCGAAATTGCAGCACAGAAACGTAAGGGAGAGGAAGTTTACGCAACGTGGGTCCGCGCGGAAGAGGAGAAGGAGGTGTTAGCAGCTGGCCGGCCGGCGTCCTCGCTGGATCTGCCGTCCATCGATGTTGTTCCTGACGTGATTGAGGTTGTATGTCTGGAGGGCGAGTACGATTTACGAGCTTCTCCAAAACTCGCTGAAAAGTTTTGGCAGTTGTCTAAATTAGCCAATGTCGTCGTCGACTTGCGCAACGTTACTAGGCTGGATTCCAGTACTTTGGCGGTTTTGCTCGAAGCTATGCAGAAGACGGAGGCTCACGGCAGACGGTTTGCCCTCTACGGCGTGGCCGACGAGGTCAAGCCGCTGTTTGGCATCGCGAGGCTCGATCATGTATTCGAAGTCGCGACATCAGGTGACGTATCGGCGTATCGTCAATTCGCGCCGCCACGATCCACCGGAGCAGCCGCGGTTGCAATCGACGAGGCAGCTAAAGAACTAACGCGTTACCTCAGTAAGCACCCTAGCCTGCTTTATCATCAAACGCCGCAAAATTTCGAGCGCGTCGTAGGCGAGATTCTCCTCGCGATGGGCTATGACGTCGAGCACGTCGGTGGACGTGGGGATAGAGGCCGTGACCTCCTAGCGACGAAGCTATTACCGATGGGATTCCGCATGGTGATGATAGTTCAATGCAAGCGACTCAACCCGCGAGGCACGTTGCCGCTAGACGCAATCAAGTCATTGCTCTTCACGCTTGATACGCCGGGCCGAGCTACTTGCGGTTTTCTAGCGACCACAGCGCGCCTTGGCCCTGAAGCCATTGCGCTTCAGCATGGGTATAACACGCGTTTAACAATTGCCGACCACGATCGTCTAAAGGAATGGCTTGTTCATTATGGCACCTGGACGACAACCGGTGACTCAAGCATTTGGGTGCCAGTGTAATTATGCACACTTAAGAAAGTATGGTCGCTCTAAGCGCAATTCACTGCCGAGCGTGCCACTAATGCCTCGATTCACCAAGTCCACCGTCGAAAAAGCCGCCTTGGACTGGGTTGGCCAGGTTAAGTATGTTGTCGCGAACGCGCCGCATCTTACGCCCGGTGAGGTCGTGGCAGAGCGCACCTCATTCTCCGAATGCTTTGCTCGTCAGTCGCTTGCAGGATGCAATCGCGCGACTCAATCCCGCAATTGGCAGCGACGCGCGCGAGGAAGCGCTGCGCAAAGTGCTCCGACACGACGCGTCTTCAGTTGTTGCGAGGAATCGCGCGTGTTCATCAGATGCTGCGTGACGGGGTTCTGGTGAAGTACCGGCGCGACGACAGCAGCAACGCGGGCGACACGTTCGGCTGATCGACTTCGACAATTCCGACGCGAACGACTGGTTGGCGGTGAATCAGTTCACCGTCGTGGAAGGCCAGAACAATCGACGGCCTGACATCGTCGTCTTCGTCAACGGCCTTCCGCTCGGGCTCGTCGAGCTGAAGATTCCGGAAGACACCGACAAATGGTTCGCTGCGGCTTACAACCAGATCCAGACCTACAAGCAGGAGATTCCTTCGTTGATGCACTACAACGAAGTGACCGTGATCTCCGACGGACTCGAAGCGCGTATTGGCTCGCTCACGGCGAATCAGGAATGGTTCAAGGTCTGGCGCACGATCGAAGGCGAGTTCGATGCGCCGAAGACAGCGCTGGAGTTGGAGACGCTCGTGCGCGGCGTCTTCGAGAAGCGGCGGTTCCTCGATCTCATCCGCAACCTCATTGTCTTCGAAGACGATCCCGACACGGGCGCGGTGCACAAGCTGATGGCGGGTTATCACCAATTTTATGCTGTCAAAGCCGCGGTCGATGAAACCATTCGTGCGACCGGCAAAGACCGGACCGGGGAAGCAGAGGGAACCTATTGGGCAGGCAAAATGCAGGGCGGCGCGGAAGGCGATCGCCGCGTGGGCGTCATCTGGCACACGCAAGGTTCCGGCAAGAGCTTGTGGATGCTCTTCTATGCCGGCTGCGTCATCGAAGAGCCGGCGATGGAAAATCCGACGTTGGCTTTTCTGACCGATCGAAACGACCTGGACGATCAACTCTTCGGCCAGTTCCAGCGTTGCCACGAAATCCTGCGGCAGACTCCGGTGCAGGCGGACTCGGTCGAGCACCTGCGCAAGCTGCTCAATGTCGCGAGCGGCGGCGTGGTTTTGACTCGCGCGCGGCCCCGCTTGGTCGGGCGTTGCCCTGCGCTTGGCGCAGCCTATGTCGGTCGGTCCCGCCTTCCTCCATTGATTCACTCGCATCCGCTCGTTCACCCTTCGGGCTTCGTCTCTGTCGCGGCTCCCCTGCACGCTCCAGTCACCACCATTCAGAAATTCATGCCTGAGGAGAGAGGCGGAAAGGCAGCATGCGAAAGCTGACAGCTGGAACGCTGAGAAGCTGAAATGGGAATCAGTCAGGCGAGTACGTTATCAAAGCGCCGCAACATCATCGTGATCGCCGATGAAGCGCACGGGCCAAGTTCGAAGGATGAATTAAGAAGGAAGAACATCCAGCAGTGCTCGCGCCCGCAGACCTCCACCCTGATTCCCCACCCGCCCGCTCGGCCGTGACCGACAAGGCGAAAAGGGATGGGGCGCAGAGCTCGGGTGGAATTTGCCGGAGCAGTCTATCCCCTGCTCGACCGGGGATCGCCAAGCGGTCATCTTCCGCGATGGCGCAGATCGGGAGCGATTTGTTTCTACTCTGGGCCAGGCTTGCTCGCGAACTGGCTGTCAACTTAGAACAGGCGGTCGATGGGAAATGAATTGCGCCGCGATTCACAGACTGACCCCGCATGCTGACACGTAGAGAAGGCCAGCAGCGGGGATCGTCAGGCGATCAAAGCAGGGGATGAACAATTCGTGGTGCTCGACCTGAGGATGCGGGATCTCGATGCCTAGGTGCAGGGTAACTGCAATAATAGCGCGGCAAAGGGCGCGCTATCCCGAAAGCTGGAGGCGATGACGGGGCGCGGTAGGTCTCAGACGTCCAATCCCGCGACGCCCGTTTTCGCTCCGGCAGGCCTACGGCGCCGTGTCGACGATCTCGCACTGTGGGATCAAGAATCCCGCTGTATCAAAGCCTCCGGCGATTATGACTCTGCCGTCGAGCAGAGTCGTCGCGGTGTGGGAGCTGCGCGGGGTGGCCAGCGTTTCCGGCAGGGTGTGCCACGCCTCGATGGTGGGATCGAATTGCTCAAGGCTGTCGAGGGCATAGGGACCTGGCTCATCGTTGCCACCGGCGGCGAGGATTTGGCCGCTGCTGAGCAGATTGACGGTGAAATAGAATCTCTCCATCCCTAACGGATGCGCAGTGGTCCAAAGCCGGGTGGTGGGGTCGTAAATCTCGGTGCTGCGCGTGGCCCGGACGGTGGAGGGCGGATTAGCCAGCCCACCAGCCACCAGGACGCGTCCATCCGACAACAGCGCTTGGCCGTGATAGATCCGACCCTGCGCGAGCGATCCCTGCTTTTTCCAAGTGCCGATGGCGGGGTTATAGAGCTCTGTCTCGGAAAGATACCCGACTCTCTGGGAATGACCGCCGGCGATAAGGACATTACCGTTCTTCAAAACCGTGAGCTGAGAAGCATTTCTACGCTGGAGCAAGCTGCCGGTGATTGACCAGCCCCCGGTGGCTCGATCGTAAAGTTCGCATGACTTGAAGTCGCCGCCGCTGCCGGCGACCAGGACTTTGCCGTCGGGGAGTAGGACGGGATCGATTGAGGCTCGCGGCACGCTCATTGATCCGGTGGGGGTCCAGCGGCCGGTGGCGGGATCATAAGTCTCGGCCGAGTTAGTCGGCGCGAGATTCGTCGCTTCACCTCCCAACGCCAGGACTCGGCCATCCGCCAGCAGGACAGCGCCGTGCTGGTAACGGGAAATATTCAGAGAACCGGTCGAAGACCAAGTGTTAGTCGAAGGATCGTAGAGTTCGCAGGCTGCGGTTACGTTGTAAGCATTGCCGCTGCGGATAAGTCCACCTACAACCAGGACGCGGCCGTCGGCCAGCCGAGTCGCAGTGTGGTCGAAACGTGGATTAATCAAAGTGCCGCCATCGCTTGCTCGGCTGGATGTGGCGAGGCACAGGGTTAACCCGACGAAAAGGAGGAGCGCCGCGATCTGTCGCAGGAAGGAGGTGAGTGGGAAACGATTGCTTGGCAATGTGGAACGAGCGTTTGTCATAGATGTCCATGGCGATTAGCTGAACCATGTGCTGGGGTCAAGGTCATTTCTATGGCAGCTGGGCCTCTCGGAAGCGCTCCCAGTATCGAAGCAACTGTAGGTGCGTGAGTTGAAGATGATGACGGGACGAAAAGGATTGTCGACGCGGTGGAGAGGGGTAAAGGGCAGGATGGCGAGGATAGGCGGAACGAGTGTCCGATCGAGGAGAAGCTGGCCCTCGCATCTGGGGCATTGGATGGTGGAGTTAGCATTGGGAATACGGGTCGGTCCTTACTTCTGCCGGACCGTTTGAGCCATTGAGCTCTCATGCGCTTGCGCCTCTTGTCTGGTTTATTAGCTTGGCCCCCGCTCTATGAAAGAAGAACTCCATCCTGAAACCAGCGCGGACTGGGAGAAGCGCTTGTCGGTTTTGTGGGGCTCGATTGATGAGGGCGAAGAGCGGTTCCTGGCTGGGATGGAGGCCTTGCTGGCTGAATTGCCGACGGATAGCGCGGTGGCGGCGTTTGAGCGGGCGTCGTCGCTGGACTCGACCGGACATTCGGCCCAGGCGGTGCCACTCTACCGCAAGGCGCTCGAGATCGGGCTGCCGGGCGAGCGGCGGCGCCGGGCGGTGATCCAGTTGGCGAGTTCGCTGCGGAGTCTCGGTCAGGCGCAGGAGAGCGTGGCGTTGTTGACTGCCGAACAGGGCGCCGGCTCGGATGATCTCGACGATGCCGTGAGTGCCTTTCTCGCGCTCGCTCTGGTGGACGTGGGACGGGAACGGGAGGCGGTGGCGCTAGCCTTGGAGGCATTGTCGGCCTACTTGCCCAGATATCAGCGCTCGCTGGCTAACTACGCCCGACAAATCGCCGATAGGGATAACGCTAAGACTTAGCCAGCAGGGCGAAGCGGTCTGGAGGAGGTGGTCGGCGTTACCTGGGTGAGGGCGAAGGTGAGGGCTCGTTAGGCGTGGGCGCGGGCGCGGCGGCCTGGCGGCGGGTGGCGATCTCTTCCAGGAGTTGTTTTTCTTCCGGGTAAATGGGGCCGGCTTTGGCCAGGGTGAGGTATTTATTGGCCGCTTCGAGCTGGTTGTCGTCGTCGTAGAGGAGGGCGGCGTAGACGGCGGCGTGGGGGTCTTCGAGCTGGTCGGGGGGGAGTTTCTTCAGGATGGCGACTCCGTCGGCGGTGCGGCCGGTTCCGTAGAGGGCAAAGGCGTAGGTGACGGCGGCGGCGGTGTTGTAGGGAGCGCTTTCGTAGGCTTGCCTGGCCAGGGCGCGCCCGGCGGCGGTGTTGCGGTCGAGGAGAAGGGCGAAGCGGGCAGCGTTGGCGGCGAGGGCGACTTCGTCGGGCGAGCTCTCGTGCAGGCGCTGGGCGGTGAGGCGCAGGTTGGGCAGGTCGTTGGTCTCGCGGTAGAGGGCGTAGAGGGCGTCGAGAGCTTCACGGCGGGCGGAGGCGTTCTCGGCCACTTTGAGCCAGAGTTGCTCGGCTTCCGGGGTGAGATCCCAGCTGGACGCGAGGCGGGCCAGGGCCAGCTCGTGCTCGGGAGTGGCGGCGGCGGCTTCGATGGCGGATTTCCATAGCGCGTCGAACTCGGCCTGCGATTCGGCGGTGGTCTTGCGGGCGCGCCGGGCGGCGTAGGCCTGGTAAGCGAGGCGCAGGTATTCGTCCTCGCCCCAGGAGCCGCTGCGGGTCCAGCGTTTCAGGCGCGACCAATTGCGGGTGAGGGCGAGGGAGGCGGCGACCTGACTGACCGCGGGCGGCTGGTCGGTGATGGCGTCAGGCAATTTTTCGCTCCACTTCAGGGCGTCGACGGCGAGGCCGTTCTTGTTCATCCAAGCGAGGAGCTGGGCGAGGTCGTGGCCGTTGCGGGCGGCGACCGGTTTCACCTTACCGAGCAGGGCATCGAACTTCTTCGGGTTGAGTTTGCGGTAGAGATCGAGGCAGAGGAGGTAATCGGCGAAAGTGACCTGCGGGCTCATCTGCAGGGCCTGGGCGAGCTCGTTAGCGGCGTCGGACTGGTTTTGGCGCAGGGCGTTATCGAGCAGGGCGCGGAGGGCTTCGGTGCGGAATTGGGCGACTTTGCTCAGGCGCTCAAGCTGGTTACGGGCGGCGGCGTTTTTCTCTGGATCGGGGGAGAGGATCTGGAGGACGGCGAGGTTAAACTGGTAGACGTCGTTCCCCGGCTCCTGGGCGACGGCGGCGGCGAAGTGGCGTTCTTCCTCGGCGATGTTGCCCTGGGCGCGGGAAAGCCAGCCGGCCACGACGTGGTAGGCGGCTTTCTCGCGATCGGCGGAGGCGACCCGGGCGAGGGCGTCGCGGGCGATATCGAGCTGGCCGAAACGGAGGGCGGCGGAGGCGAGGTTGAGCTGGCTGTCGAGGCTTGGGTCGAGCCGCGCGACCTGGGCCCGCCAGGCGACGGTCTCGGCCCGGTTTTGTTTTTCGGTGGTCTCGGCCAGGAGCCGGGCGGCGAGGAGGGAATTGCCATCGATGGCGATGGCTTTGCGGCTGAGGCTCTCGGCCTGGTCGAGGTGATTTTGCTCCAGTTCTTTGCCGGCTGCGGTGAGGTAGCGCGTCTTTTGCCAGCGGACCCAGCCTTTGCGGGCCGAGGAAAAGGAGAAGAGGCCGACGCCAAAGCCGAGGACGACGAAGAGGGAGATGACCAGGCCGCTGCGGACCTGGAAGTTACGATACCAGGCGACGCGATGGCGGCGTTTGCGGCGGACACGTCTCGGCTTGGCGGGCATGGGCTTCTCCCTAGATGGCCCCGGGGCGCTTGGCAACCGCCCAGCGCCACCCGCGCTTTCTTCTTCAGGTGATCGCTTCGGCCGGAGCGGCCCTCCGGGAAGGGTGAGATTCCTCAATGTTCTCGATCACTTCTTCGCGCAGGCGCGGACCCCAGACGTAGCGAGCGAGAAGGACCTTAAGGGTGGCGGTGAGGGGAATGGCGAGGAGCGGCCCGAGCAACCCGCCGATGAGCAAACCCCAGACGAAGATGGAAACGATCACCGTCATGGGATGAAGGCCGACGGAGTTGCCGACGATGCGCGGGGCGTAGAAGAGGCCTTCCAGATTCTGCACCGTGATGAAGATGATGGTGACCCAAAACGGGTGCCACCAGTCGCCCCATTGCGCGGCGGCGATGAGGACGGCGGGGACCCAGCAGATGACGATGCCGAGATAGGGGATCATCGTTAGGGGAATGACGATCAGCCCGATGAGCGGGGCAAAGTTCAAGCCATAGATGGTGAGGGCGGTGCCGATGAGAATGCCGTCGACCAGGCAGACCAGGAGCTGCCCGCGGAAGTAGGCGATGACGTAGCTGTTGATCTGCGAGATGGTGGTGGTGACCTCGTCTTTAAGGGGGGAGTTGCGTAACGGGATGTACTCTTTCCAGCGGCGCTGGATTTCGGGTCGTCCCTTGAGGAGGAAGAAGGAATAGATCGGCACCATGACGAGGCTGAGCAGGAAACCGGTCACGCCGAGGAAGCCGCCCACGCTGGTCTTGATCAGGAGCCAGATTTTGGAAATGAGATCGGGCAGCTGTTTTTCCAGGGCGGGCAATTGTTTCTGGACCCATTCCTGGATGCGCTGGCGATCGGCGGAAGTGAGTTTGGCCGGAGCGGGTGCGATGACTTCGCCGCTGCCGGGCGGAGTAGGACGTGGCGCCGGAGTGGGGGTGGCGGCGGAAGGGGTCGGACCGGCCAGGAGCCAATTGACCAGACTGGTGGTGGCGCCGTTTTTGCCCGGCTTCTCCCCCAGGCCAAAGGTGTGCTCGTAGCGGTAGAGGAGATCAACCACCTCATCGCGCACGTGCACGGTAAAGGTGGGAAGCTGCCGGGCCAGGCTGGCGCTCTGGACCGAGATCAAGGGGATGATCCAGGCGAGCAAGCCGGCGATGGCGACAAAGGCGAGGAGGAAAATGGTCAGGACCGCCTTCGTCCGCCCAAACCCGCGCTTGGCCAGATAGGTAACGAGCGGGTCGAGGAAGTAAGCGAGAATGGCAGAGATCGCGACCGGGATGAGGATCGGCTGCAGGAAAGCGACCACATTCGCTCCCACCCAGACGACCGAGCCGACGATAACAAAGAGAACCAGGACAAAGATGGCGGTGAGCGAAGCCCACATCATCTGGCGTTGCCATGGCGTCGGGTATCTCTTCACTGGTGCGGAGTGGCGCCGGCCGGGTCACCTTTGCTTAGCTTTGTTTTAACCGCGGCGATCTTGGCGGCCAGCTTTTTGTTCTCCTGGTCGAGCAGCAACGCGCGCTGGTAGTAATCAAGCGCCTCGGCCTTCTGCTCCAGCGCGGCGTAGGTATCGCCGATGTGCTCGAAGACGGTCGGGTCTTCTTCCGACATGGCGTGGGCGGAATTGAGCAGCTCGGCCAGGGCCTGCTCGTATTTGCCCTGGCGATAATGGAGCCAGCCGAGACTGTCGAGATAGGCCGCATTATCCGGCTCGGCGGCAATGGCGCTCTTGATGTATGTCTCGGCTTCCTCCAGTTGCATGTTCTGGTCGGCCCACATGTAACCGAGGTAATTGCTGGCCTGGGCGGCATCGGCCGGGTCGAGCTCGATCGCGCGTTTGAAGAGGTCGGCGGCCTTATCGTAGAGGCCGGCGCGCTCCGCCGCCGCCCCGTATTCAAAATAGAAGCGATCGTTCACGATCTCCTGGCCGGTGGCCTCGCTCTCGTGCAGCGCTTCCTCAAAGGTGGTGACGGCCTCCTGCTCGTGCCTGGCTTCGCGCAGGGCGATGGCGAGGAGATAGGTTAGCTGCGGCGTATTAGGAAATCGCCGGCGCGCATCCTGGAGCAGGCGCACCGCGCGGTCGTTCTCGCGCAGGCGGGTAAGGAGCAGCTCGGCCAGGTGGGCATAGTTATCGGGCTGGGCGGGATTGACCAGCAGGCTCTGGTCGTAACTGGCCGCCGCCTTGGAAAACTCGGCCTTGGCCTGGTCGATCCTCTTCGCTTCCACCAGCGCCTTGGCGTCTTCCTCTAGGACGCGCCCGAGCAGCTCGTAGGCCTGGTAGTTTTCCGGGTGCTGCTGGATGATCTCCTGCAGCATGTTGATCGCCTTGCCGCGCTGGTTGGTGAGCATGAATCCGGTGGCCAGTTTCTCGCGCGCGGTGGCATCGTTAGGCTGGAGCTCGAGCACGCGGAGATAAAGCGGGATCGCTTCCTGGACCTGCTGGGAGGCGGCGAAATAATCGGCCGCGTCGCGCAGGACGGAGGCATCGCTCGGGGCGAGGGCGAGGGCTTTGCGGAAGACGACGTTGACCTTCTCCAGCTCGTCCGGGGAGGGGTTTTTATCCGGCTGGGCGACGAGGGCGAGATAGAGCTTGCCCAGTTGGACCCAGAAGGAGGGATCGTTCGTTTCCACTTTGCCGGCGCGATCGAGGGTGCGGAGCGCGTCCTTCGGTCTGCGCGCGGTCAGTTGCACCTCGGCCAGCCGCTGGTAGCCATCGATTTGATCGGGTGCCAGCTTCACGGCGCGCTCGGCATAACCGATCGCCGGGTCCATCTTCTTCAGATACTTGGCGTAGATGTAGGCGAGTTGGAGATACGGCTCGGGCTCGTTAGGCTGGACCTTGACCGCGTCCTTCAGGATGTCGATCGCGCGCGGATAATCGCCCTCCTGGGTGAGGAGAAACGCGACCCGGGTGGCGAGATCGATCTCGCCCGGATCGACGTTGAGCACGCGCTCGAAAGCCTCCAGCGCCTTCTCGCTTTCGCCGTTATCCTGCCAGTCCAGCGCCTTGACGTAGTCGAGCAGGGCGCGCGCTTTGCGTTCGCCGTCGGGGCGCAGGGCGAGGTCTTTCGGCGCTCGCAGGACGAGAGAATCATCCTGCCGCGCGCTCGGTGGCGGCGGGGCGGGCCGGCGCGGAGCCGCGGCCTGCACCCCGAGGGTGGAAAGGGCGAAGCTGAGGCCGGAGAGAACGAGCCCGCACCAGCGGTGAAGGTCCAAAGCACGGTGCGGCATGAGGCAAATGCTAACGGCGCGCCGGAGAGGGCGCAAACCAGAGGACCGCGCGGGAACGGTCATGCTCGTTAGGCAAACGCCGGACGGTCCCGGGCGCTGGGATTACGACTTGTAGCGCAAGCGCTTCTTGTGGCGGTTTTCTTTCATCCGCTTGCGGCGCTTGTGCTTGGAGATTTTTGCTTTTCGTCGTTTTTTCAGCGAGCCCATAGAGGAGATTTCAATCTACTGATTTTTTCGGATGGCCGAGGAATCAGCATCGAAAATCCGCGACCAAACCCGGTCGCGAGCAGCGAAGGTAAATTGATTGGTGCGCTTGGCAACTCATTTCGTGCAGTCGAGTTCGCGCAGCGAAACATTCCTCATCCTGCTCCTGATCTGCCCTGAGAAAGAAGGTTGAGGAGCCGGAGCGGGATCAGGAGGAAAGAGCTTCCTGCAATTGCGCGACATGTTCGGCCGGTTTCACCTTGCGCAGGATGGCGGCGATCCGGCCCTGCGGGTCGATGACAAACGTGCTCCGCTCCGCGCCCATGTATTTCTTGCCATACATGCTCTTCTCCACCCACACGCCGTAGGCATTCATGATCGCCTTCTCCGGATCGGAGAGGAGCGGGAAGGGGAGCTCATACTTGGCGATGAATTTCTCATGACTGGCCGCGGAATCGATGCTGACCCCGAAGATCTCGGCCCGCCCTTCCAGTTCGCCCCAGGAATCGCGCAGCCCGCAGGCCTGGGCGGTGCAGCCCGGCGTGTCGTCTTTTGGGTAGAAATAAAGGACGACCGGTTTCCCGCGCAGATCCTTTAGCCTAACGATCTCGCCGGCGCCGTATTTTCCACCCACCGCGGTGGCGCTGAAATCCGGGGCCGAATCGCCCACGGCCAAAGAAGAAGTCTGGTCGCTCATTTCTCGAAGAGAATAATGAGCAGACCGACCAGGCACAACAACGCGCCCATCACCCCGGCTTCGTATTTTTCAAAGGAGCGCAGCTTCACCTGTTCGATCCCGGTCAGGGCCAGAGTGGTGAACGCGACCATCCCTGCGATGGTGCCGACGGTCAGGATCACCGTGAGCAGGAGAAAGCCGTGCCAGCCGTAGCGCACCCCGGAGACATAGACCGGGACGAAGGCTTCGCAGGGCGAGAAGGTAAGGAGCGCAAGCAGACCCATGATCGCGGCGACATCCGACTTCGAGAGCGAAAGCCGGGAGTGACGGTGCTCGTGCTCGTGCTCGTGGGCATGGCCGAAGCGGCCAAGATGCAGGTGGGTATGAGTGTGCCCAGTCATTTGCCTAACGAAATAGAAAAGCCCGAAAAGAATCAGCACCCCGCCGGCGATGCGGGGAAACCAGAGCCCGATGCGATCGCTCAGCGCGATCCCGAGCCAGGCCACGAGCAGCCCGAGCAAGGCGGTAAAGGAAGCGTGCCCGGTTGCGGCCATGGCGGTGATGGCGAGGGTTTTCGGCCGGCTCCAGCGCTGGATGCGCGCGGTGAGAACGAACGGGAGCCAGTGGGTCGGGATCGCCGCGTGAAAGAACGCGATGCTGAAACCGGTAATGGCGATGGTGGTAAGGACCGAGTCGTTCATCGGGCGCGGAGGGAACAGATAAACCAAAAAGCGCCGGATGCGCGCTGCTTTGTGCGGAAAAGAAAGAGGTTAATTTTCGCTTAGGACGCGTCTTTCGGTTCGCCATTTCCCGCCGCGACGCTCTTCGCCCTGCTCGGCCAGGAAACCGGCGGAGTGCCGGGGCCGCGGGTGAAAACGTCGGGCTGCAGGGATTTGAACCCTGGACCTCCTGCACCCGAGACAGGCGCTCTACCAAGCTGAGCCACAGCCCGAAAATTCACCGCTGCGTTTCGCCCGGGTCGGGACCCCGCAGGCGGCGCAGCGCCACTACTTTGCCCACTTCACCGAGGCTGGCAAGTGATACCAGCGGCCGGAGAAAATCCGTTGACAACCCTGGCACTGCACGCATTATCCGAATCCGCTTGCGCCGACGATGCTCGCTTCCATTTCTACCTCTTCAGCCCTAACGAATGGCCTGCCCACCATTCTTCCATTTCCGTCCGAGCCCAGCCGTTCCGTCCGTTCCTTGAGAAATATGACCGCTCAACTCCTGCAAGAAGCAGCTAAAGTGATTCCGAACCAGCAGTTGCTGATCAACGTCGTCTCCAAGCGCGTGCGGCAGCTGGGCCTGGGCCATCGCCCGCTCGTCGAAGCCACCCCCAAATCCTCTCTCACCGATATCGCCTTAAAGGAAATCATCGGCGGCAAGCTCAGCTACGAAGAGCTGGCCGATGACGCCGTCGCCGAGGCGTAGGGCCGCGCTCAGGGCCGGCTGCCGCTCACCGGTTGCGCGCGCCGCGGTTGCCTTTCTCACTCGTCACTGATCAGCTGTCACGCAACTATCCCGATGGCCGCTGAGACGATCCTTAATCGCAAAGCCCTGCACGATTTTCACATCCTCGAGCGGTTTGAAGCCGGGGTGGAGCTCAAGGGGAGCGAGGTCAAATCGATCCGTGCCGGCAAAGCCAACATCGGCGCCGCCTTTGCCCGGATCGAGAAAGGCGAAGCTTTCATCTACGGGGCCGACATCCAGCCCTACCTCCAGGCCAGCCACGAGGCCCCCGACCCGAAACGGGTGCGCAAACTCCTCCTGCACCGGCGCGAAATCGACAAGCTCTACGGCCTAACGAACATCGCCGGCCGGACCCTCGTCATCCTCAAGCTCTATTGGAAGGGCGGCCGGATTAAAGCCGAGGTCGGCGTCGCCACCGGCAAGGAAGCGCGCGACAAGCGGCTCGACCTGAAGAAGCGCGCCACCGATCGCGAAACGGCGCGGGAAGTCTCCCGCTTTAATCGCAAGCACGGCTGACGACGATTTTCTTTTCATCCTTTTCGCCTTCATCCTTCTTTCCTTCTCTTAGATGTCACCACTCTTTCTCATCTTCCTCACCGTTTTCATCGACATGGTGGGCTTTGGCATCATCATCCCGTGCTGCCGCTCTACGCGCAACATTTCGGCGCCACCCCGGTCGAGATCGGCTGGCTCACCGGCATTTATTCCGGGATGCAGATCATCTTCATGCCCTTGTTAGGCCGGCTTTCCGACCGGGTCGGGCGACGTCCGGTGCTCATCTTCAGCCTGGCCGGGACGGCGCTCGGGTTTCTCATCATGGGCTGGGCCAGCTCGCTCCCGCTCCTCTTCGCCGCTCGCATCATCGATGGCGCCAGCGGGGGCAATATCTCCACCGCGCAGGCTTACATCGCCGATGTCAGCACGCCGGAAAACCGCTCCCGCTCCATGGGCGTGATCGGCGCCGCCTTCGGCCTCGGCTTCACCTTTGGGCCGATGATCGGTGGGATCATGAGTCACATTTCCTACAGCGCGCCGTTCTATTTCGCGGCCGGGCTGGCCGCGGTCAACGTCGTCCTGCTTTACTTCATCCTCCCGGAAAGCCTTTCCGCCGAATACCGCTCCCAGCCGCACCAGCGCAAGCCGCTGGTCGAGGTCTTCCAACACGGGAACAGCCGCATGTTTGGCACCATCGTCGCGACCTATTTCTTTAACATCACCGGCTTCGCCATCATGACGACGCTCTTCGCTCTCTTCACTGAGCGGCAGTTCGGGTTCGACGCGCGCAAGACCGGTTATCTCTTCGGCTTCATCGGCATCATCAGCGTGATTCTGCAGGGCGGGCTGATTGGCCGGCTGGTGAAGATGTTTGGCGAAACCGCACTCGCCCGGACCGGCCTGTTCCTCCTGGCCGCTTCACTCACTCTCCTGCCGCTCGTCCCGACGGTGCCGATGTTAATGGCCGTCTGCGCCGCCATCGCGATCGCGAATGGCCTCGTCAATCCTACCCTTAACGGCCTCGCCTCGCAGATGATCGATCGCAGTTGGCAGGGCCGCGCCCTTGGCCTCATGCAATCGGCGGGCAGTTGCGGCCGTCTCATCGGGCCGCTCCTCGGCGGCTGGCTGCTCATGTTTGATCTTGGGAAACCGGCCAGCTTTTATGCCCGCACCCCGTTTTTTGCCGGGGCGGGATTTCTCCTCGTGGCCTTTCTCCTGGCGCTAAGCGTGCGCAAACCGGCGCTCGATAACCTCCCACCGCCGGTGCGGGTGGAAGCGGACGTTTAATCGTCGATCGCGCCGCAGATTGCGTGCGCCCCGGCGCGCCTGCTACGGTAGCGGATGAAACGCTCCATTTTCCTCACCCTCGGCGGCGTCGGCCTGGCCGGCTGGGCTATTTCCCGAGCCCTTCGCGATGAACCCTCTTTCTCCGGCAAAGTCGTCATCATCACCGGTGGCTCACGCGGCCTTGGCCTCAACATCGCCCGGCGACTCGCGGCCGAGGGCGCGCGGCTCGCTCTTTTCGCCCGCGACGAGCAGGAACTGGCCAGCGCCTGCGCCGAACTGTGCGCCCTCGGCGGTGAAGCCCTCGCCGTGCCCTGCGACCTGCTCGAGCGCGACCAGTCGTTAGGCGCGGTCCAGACCGTGCTCGACCACTACGGCTCCATCGATGTCCTGATCAATAACGCCGGCATGATCGAGATCGGCCCGCTGGAAAACATGCGCCGGCCCGACTTTGAAAATTCGATGCAGCTCCACTTCTGGGCGCCTTATAATTTGATCCAGCAGGTCGTCCCCGCCATGCGCCGAGTCGGCGGCGGCCGCATCGTCAATATCTCCTCCATCGGCGGAAAGGTGGCGGTGCCGCACATGGCGCCCTACAGCGCGAGCAAGTTTGCCCTCGTCGGCCTCTCCGATGCCTTCCGCACCGAGCTGGCGCGGGATAATATCCGCGTCACCACCGTCACTCCGGGGCTGATGCGCACCGGGTCGCAGGTGCACGCGAAATTCAAAGGCAACCATGGGGCCGAGTTCACCTGGTTCTCCCTTTCGGCCGCGCTCCCGTTTGCCTCGGTCGACGCCGATCGCGCGGCGGAAAAAATCGTCGAAGCCTGCCGGCACGGCCAGGCCTCGCTCGTCATCGGGTTATCGGCCCGGGCGGCCATTATCGGCAACGCCCTTTTCCCCAGCCTCACCGGCGGGGCGATGAAGCTGGTCAACCGCCTGCTCCCAGGCGCCGCCGGCGTGGAAGGCGATGAGATAAAATCCGGCCTGGAAGCGCGCAAGGAACAAAAGGTGCCCACTTGGATTGCCCGGCTCGGGAGCGGCGCGATGGCGCAAAACAACGAAGCCTAACGAACGCTTAATCACGGAAGGCGTGGTGCGGAGGTTCTTCCTCTGGGGAGCGCACGCGCCTCGCGTGCTCCGTTTGGCGCCTCGCCAAACGGCTGGGCGGATGGCGCGGATGTGCGCGTGAGCCGTGCGAGACGTGTCCGGCTGCCGGGTTTGCGGGGAGGTACCGAAACACCGCGCGAGGGCGCGTGCGCTCCCCAGCCGTCGCACTCTTCGACGCGCTCCGGGTGAGGCGACATCACCGCTTTCATTAGCCGCTGGGCCCGCCAGCGGCTCAGGTCTAGATTCCCCCGCCATGTCCGGGAAACGCCTTTTCGTTAGTCTGGAGCCGCCGCCTTCGGTCGCGCAGGAGATCGTTAGGCTGGACCCGCATCTGCCTGGCTTGCGCTGGGTGCGGGCGGAGCAATTGCACCTCACCCTTGCCTTCCTCGGCCAGATCGGAGCCGAGGCGGAGGAAACCCTGCTCGCGCAACTTGCCGCCATCCGTTTCACCCGCTTTTTCCTCCCGCTCCAGGGCATCGGCAGCTTCACTTCGCGCGGACGAACAAGCGTCCTCTGGCTCGGAGTGGGACGCGGCCATCCCCATCTCTTTCAATTGCACAAGCGCGTGATCGATGCCGCCCTCGCAGCCGGGCTGGAACCGGACCTGCGGCCCTGGAAACCGCACCTCACGCTGGCCCGTTGCCACGAGGTCCCGCGCCCGGCCCTTGAGCGTTTCCTGCGCGCGCAGGCCGATTTCGATGGTGGCCTCATCCCGATCGATTCCTTTCAGTTGAAATCCAGCCGGCTCACCCCCGCGGGCTCGCTTTATACCACCGAGCTCAGCGTCGACGCCGGGTGACCGCTGCGTCCTCCGCCACCGCCAGGGGCGCGTCTGCGCTTGCCATCCGTCGCCCGCCTTCCTATACCCCCTTCATGCAACGCACTTTTCTGCTCGCCGCTTTCGCCGCCCTTCTTAGCCTAACGACTCTGCACGCGGCCGACGCGCCTTCCGCGATCATCGCTCTGAAAGCCGCCCGCCTCTTCGACGGCAAATCGAAAACTCTTCTGCCTAACGGCGTCGTCATCGTGGAGGGAAACAAGATCACCGCCGCCGGCAGCAATGTCGCCATCCCCGCAGACGCGCAGGTGATCAATCTCGGCGACGCCACCCTCTCGCCGGGTTTCATGGATGCACACACTCACCTGACTTTCGATTTCTCCGGCAACTACAACGAGCTCCGCCTCAAGTCACTGGATGAAAACATCTCCCAGCTCGCGCTTGAGATGATCCCGAACGCCAAGGCCACCGTCGAAGCCGGCTTCACCAGCGTGCGCGATGTCGGGAGCGGCTTTCCAAATTCACACGACTTCCCCGACGTCTCGCTCCGCAACGCCATCCGGGAAGGGATCATCCCCGGCCCTCGCATGCAGGTCGCCACTCACGGCATCGGCGCCACCGGCGGCCACTTCGATGGCACCAATGGTTTCCGCGACATGCTCTTCGGGACCGAGCCCGATTGGACCAATGGCATCGCAGACGGGCCGGAAGAGATCCGCAAAGCCATCCGGCTGGAAGTGAAAAACGGCGCTGATGTGATCAAGGCCGCTGTCTCCGGCGGCGTCCTCTCGTTAGCCGACGAGGCCGACGTCCCGCAGTTTACTCCCGAGGAAATGGCCGCTCTGGTTGATGAATCGCACCGCCTGCGCAAGAAAGTCGCGGTCCACTGCCACGGCGATTCCGCGGCCAAAGAGGCGATCAACGCCGGCGTCGACTCGATCGAGCACGGATCGTTTTTGAAGCCGGCCACCCTCCAGTTGATGAAACAGAAAGGCACCCACCTCACGCCCACCCTCATGGCCTCGGAATGGATCATGCAGAAGATCGGGCAATACCCGCCCGCCATCCAGGCCAAGGCCAAGGCGGCGACCGATGCCCGCTCCGAGATGTTTCGCAACGCGCTTAAAGCGGGGGTGAAAATCTCCTTCGGCACCGATGCCGCCGCTTCCCGCACGGGATGAATGCCAAGGAATTTGCTCTCATGACCGGTCTCGGCATGAAACCGATCGACGCCCTCATGAGCGCCACCGCGGTCGACGCCGAACTCTTCGGCGTGGCGGATAAACTCGGCAGCCTGGAGAAAGGGAAGCTGGCCGACGTCATCGCCATGCCGGGCGATCCCACGGCCGACATCACCGCGACCGAGCGCGTCTTCTTCGTCATGAAAGACGGCAAGATCGTGAAGAACGAGGCCAAACCCTGAGATTCCCCCGCGCGGGAAACGCCGCGGAGACAGCGTGCGCGGAGACAGGAAAATAATTTTGTTTTCCTCTGCGTCCTCAGCGCACTCTGCGGTAAAGATTTTCGCATGAGATTCGAAAATCAGGTTGCAGTCGTCACCGGAGCTGGGCGCGGGATAGGACACGCCATCGCCCTGAGGCTGGCACAGGAGGGGGCCCGCGTCGCCTCCGTCAGCCGCAGCCAAGGAAACGCCCAGCGGACCGCCGATGAGATCAACGCCGCTCGCGCCCAGGCCGCCCGCTCCTACGCGGTTGACGTTTCCGATCCCGCCGCGGTGCAGGAAGCGAGCGCGAAAATCCTGCAGGATTTCGGCCGGATCGACATCCTGGTCAACAACGCCGGCGTCACCCGCGACGGCCTCAGCATGCGCATGTCGATGGACGACTGGGACACCGTCCTCGATACCAATCTGAAAGGCGCCTTCGTCTTTTGCCAGGCCGTGATGCGCTCCATGATCAAGCAGCGCAGCGGCCGCATCATAAATATCGCCTCCATCGCCGGCCTCACCGGCAACGCCGGCCAGGCCAACTACGCCGCCAGCAAAGCCGGACTCATCGGCCTAACGAAAACGCTGGCGCGCGAGCTGGCCAGCCGCGGCATCACGGTCAACGCCGTCGCGCCCGGGTTCATCGTCACCGACATGACCGACGTCCTCTCCGAGCAGATCAAGGAAGCGATCCTGCCGCGGATTCCGCTGGGCAGATTCGGCGAAGGCGAAGACATCGCCGCCGCGGTCGCCTTCCTCGCCGCGCCGGAAGCGAAATACATCACCGGCCAGGTGCTGACGGTGGATGGCGGGATGGTGATTTAGCGAAGCTCTACGTTACTGGAGCGAGAGGTTGCCGCTGGTGAGCGTGCCACTGGCCGTAAAGCCGTTGCTCAGGCTGATTTCAAAGGTATCGGAGCTGCCGTCGCTGCCGTTATCGGTCACCGTGACGGTGTAGGTGACTCTCGTTCCATCCTCCAGCCGTGCGTTACCCATCAGCTCGGCACCATTGCCTTGGAAGGTCAGGGTGCGCACTCTGGCCTGGGCCAGTGAAATGCCCGCTGCCGCGTCGGTAAAGGAAAGCGAGCCCCGCGGGTGGTCACCCGAGAGAGTGGCGCGAAGAGCAAAGCGGGCTTGGTCGCCCTGGCCGGCGATGGAGCCGCGGCCGGAGACCTTCGTCGGCAGAGTCACCATCGCGGGATCGTAGAGTTCAGCACTGGCGAGATAGACGTTGCCGCCATCGGCGTGAAAGCCGCCGGCGGCCAGCGCCTGGCCATCGGGCAGGAGCGTGGTCGTAAACTGCGATCGGGTGGAATTCAGACTCCCGGTCACGGTCCAGGCGCCGGTGGCGGGGTGATAGATCTCCGCGCTGGCCAGGGCATGGTGATCACTGTCGTATCCCCCGGCGACGAGCACTGTGCCGTCCGCGAGCAAGGTCGCGGTGTGCATGGAGCGCGCGGTCTGTAGGCTGCCCGTTGTCGTCCAAATCCCGCTCGCCGGATCGTAAAGCTCTGCGCTGGCCAGGGTGGCGGGGCCGTTACCCACTCCGCCCACGACCAGCACCTGCCCGCTGGACAAGAGAGTGGAGGTATGGTTGGCGCGCCCGGTGTTGAGATCGCCCGTCACTGTCCACCCCCCGGAAGCCGGATCATAGAGGGTGGCGCTGGCGAGCCAGAAGCTCCTGGTATTAAACCCTCCCGCGACCAGTACCCTGCCATCGGGCAGGAGCGTAGCTGTATGGTCGTCCCGCTCATCGGGGAGGAAGCCGGTGGTGGACCACCTACCGGTGCTGGGTTGGTAAAGTTCAGCGGACGAAAGCTCAAAATCCGAATCGCTCCCAGCCACGACCAGGACCATGCCGTTTTGCAGCAGGGTTGCGGTATGGCGCTGCCGCCCGGTCCGCAGGCTGCCGGTAAATGACCACAACCCGGTCGCCGGATCATAGAGCTCGGCAGAAGAGAGACGGCTGGGGTTCCCGCCGCCGGCGACAAGCACCTTCCCATCGAGCAGGAGGGTGGCAGTATGCTGGTGCCGTGGAGTATTGAGACTGCCGGTGAAGGACCAAGCGCCGCTCGACGCATCGTACAGCTCCGCGCTCCCGAGTTGGACGATACTACTATTGCTTCCGCCCGCCACCAGCACCTTCCCATTAGGCAGGAGATTCGCCGTCTGCTCGTCGCGCCCGGCATTCATGCTGCCCGTATCGCTCCATTCTCCCGGAGCAGCCGGCAAAGAAGAGGCCAAGAGCGTGGCGCCGAAGAGGGCCAGGCCGAGCGTGGCGCGGCGGGAAAATGTCGCGAGGAACAAGGGCCAAGTCTGACTGTTCGTGTGAGTATCGGAGTGAGTCATCAGGTCAATAGATTAGATCTTGTGCGGTAAGAGTGGGCTTCATCGTTGGTTGCCGGGCTCAGTGTCAAGCAAATAAAAGACCTGCAACAGAGGTCGCCGTCGAGCTGCATAACTAGCGAGTGGGCGTGGCAACCGTCCGGCGCAGTGACTCGCGAATGATCGGAGAAGGCGCGGAAAGCCTCGCCAGGCTGGCATAAACTGCCAAAGGTCGCGTAAAGCCAGCGAGCACGAGAAGCATCATCCTTGAGGTTAGGGAGCGCGGCCGGAGGGACAAAAACTTTTGCCCGAGGCTCGGGAGTGCCTCACGCCTGGTCCAACAATATAATACAGCTCGGGAACGCCTCTCTGAGGCGCGGAACAATTTTCACCAGGCAAAAAAACACCTCCCGAGGGCGCGGCAAATTTGCCCAGTTATCCATGCCCGAGCCGTAGGCCAGCCCGGAAGCTCCGCCGCCAAGGCGCTATCGAGATCATATCGACAGGAGCAATGCCATTGGCGATAACGCCCGATGCAAATCCTTCTGGCGTTTGCGCCCTTTCTCGTTTTCCACTGACGATAGTTAGCTCTAACCCATATGCATCCAATTAAGTAGCTGGCATATGAAGATCTGCATTCTCAGCGCGATGAGTGGGCCACGTTGTTTAGCTTATTGGCTATCGCCAAACACCTCTGCCTGCTGTGCGCCCGCGCCCAGGAGACAAGGTTCCGAAATCGTTCTTCGATTACCGGTTGCCATCACCGAAGGAGGGGTGGGTATCGGATAAAGAGACCGCGATTCAAATTCTGAGATCGTACTATTCCGGCTTTATGGAAAAGAAAACTACATTCCCAACGCCCATTCCGTGCGATTCAAACGGCGATATTGCGAAGCGTCTACAATTGGAATTGGATGCTTGGTTCTCCTACCATTGCTAGGGGGGGCTCGATCGATCTTTATCTAGACGAAGATCAAGAGCTGTTCCACAAGATTTCATCACGGTGAGTATAGGGAGAACTATACTAGGCCTTGTCTGTACATTTGATACTCTCGGACCAGTCGCCTCCAGGCTCTTGTTTATCCAGGCGGGATGACGGCGAACTACAGCTATTTACCGAACCCGTAGGTAAGCGTTGCAGCAGATCAAGAACCAAACGAGCGCGAGTGTGCTGCTCTCGCAGTTTGACTACAGCTACGACGCGGAGGGGCAGCTCCAGACCTGGATGAAGAACTACCCGGGAATGGCGACGGCACAGCGCTACGATCTGGACTACGATAACGCGGATCAATTAACCAATGCGCCGCTCAACAACGCGGCCAGCAACGCCCTGATCCGGCAATACATATACGCCTACGATGCGGCCTCGAACCGGACCGGAGAGCGGGTGGCGAACCAGACCACCACGTCGGTGCCCAATGGAGTGAACGAGATTACCAGCCAGAGTGGAGCGACCAACCGCACCTTGAGCTACGACCTCAACGGCAGCGTGCAGGTTGACAGCAAGTCAGCTTGAAAAACAACGCTATTTGTCAGGCCTCAAGAGCTGGGCTTGCTTTCATTTGCGCCACGTCATAGGAGCCGTGAGGGCTCCTCATGGGACCGCAGTTAGGGTAAGGTCATTCCCATCGCCACCTTCGTAGTTTGCCTGGAAGTTGTTGGGCCCGATGGCTACGATCGCTCCATCGGGTAGATTGCTAAAGTTACCAGCAATCCCCACGGCGGAGGTGTTACTAATCACTGTGAGGACAGTTCCCACAGGCAATGTCCCTGAATCGGCCGAGATCGGCGTAAAAGTCGCTCCACTTTCGATCACGATGCTATTCGCGATGACTTCGTCCGCAGTCATGCTCGCGTGATAAATCTTGGCCAGATAAGCAGACCCTTGGTGAAACTTGAGGCTGCCCTGGAGGGTCAGAGCGGATGGTTTCGCGCCCCCGCTGCTGGGGGCGAGCTGGGCGCCTGAGCCTTGCCCGCTGCCGATGATCGCGTCGCCTGCGATAACTCCGATGCCGCCGAGCAGACCCTGGTTCAGCACCTGGACTCGGCCTGTCCCGGTGCCGGAGCCGGTCTTGTTACTAACGATAAGCTGGCCCGCGGCAACGCGGGTGCCGCCATTGTAGAGATTGGCGCCACTGAGTGTTAGGCGCCCGGTGCCCACTTTGTTGAGTCGGCCTCGTTTGCCGCCATCTTCGATGACTCCATAGTAGCTGGTATTGGAGTTAGCGGCACCGACGGAAAGAGTGCGGGCCGTGGCGGGACCATCGGCGGCCCCGAGAAGGACCAGGCCACCACCGCTGAGCGAGCCGACCGTCACTCCGGGTGCTTTATGTTTGTAGATGGAAAGCATGGCTGGAGAGGGATCATGAAGGTCTGAAAAGAGATAAATGTTCCCGGCAGACGCATCTGAGTTATCGTTCAACTCGATCAGACTCCCCATCGTTCCGGGCTCGGCCGAGACGAAACCGGTGCCGGCGGAAGAGGTATCGTAAAAGCGAATGGCTCGGCCCAGAACCGCGGCGATCTGCGTGGTGCTGCCGGTGGCTACGGCGCTGTTAGTGAAATGCATTTCTCCGGCAGGGTAGGGTTTTACGAAGATCACCTTGGCGCTGCCAGAGTTATCGATGATGCCGGATCCGCTGATGGTCAGGAGTCCATCGATCTCGAGAGTAAAAAAGCTAGGGCAACCGGGCTCGAAAACCATGCCGTTCAGTTCGATCGGCGAGGTCACGGTGGGAAGGGTGAGGGTATCTGCATTCTCGGGGAAGGTAGCGATATCGCTGGAGCCGTTGGGAACGGTGGCCGGCGTCCAGTTCGTGACGTCAGTCCAATCAGTGAGACTGCCGTCGTGCACGGCGGACCAGGTCGCGCTGCCAGCTCTTGCGGGTTGGGCGGTAAAGGCGGAAAGAAGCGTGATTGAAAGAACCGCTGAAAGGAGGATTTTCATTCCTCCAGAAACCCGGTTTAAGCCGAAATTGCAATCCAATTTTTGGTCCGAGCTGACCGCCCCGGGCCTCAGGATTAATCCTGCTTCCGGAGTGCGCGGGCGATCTTGAAGGCTCTCGCTACTTTACCCTCTCGTAAAAGCCGTTTTCCTCTATCGCGTTAATCCATCTCTCCGGCTTGCTCGCGCAAGCGAGGGCGCCTGAGGTCGACACCTTGCGCAGCTCACTTAGCCGGCCGGTCCCGGCAGGGCGCCTGTGAGCTGCTGTGAGTGGAGGAACTGCGTACGTTGCCTCATTGAGGAGCCCGGCTTGCAGGCTGGACGCTTCCGCTTGATCGTGCCGCATGAGCACTGAAAAGGCGACGTTTGGGGCGGGCTGTTTCTGGGGTGTGGAGGAGCTGTTTCGCCAGACCAAAGGGGTGAGCGCGGCGACGAGCGGCTACGCCGGCGGCACGATGGATAATCCGACCTACGAAGATGTCTGCAGCCATCGATCCGGCCACGCCGAGGTGGTGGAGGTGGAGTTCGATCCGGCGCAGGTGAGCTACGAGCAGTTGCTCGATGTCTTCTGGAGCAATCACGACCCGACCACGCTAAATCGCCAGGGCCCGGATGTCGGCGATCAATATCGCTCGGTCGTGTTTTATCATTCGCCGGAACAGAAGGCCGCGGCGGAAGCGAAGAAGGCGGAACTGGAGCAGAGCGGAAAATTCCGCCGCCCGATCGTGACCCAGATTGAAGAAGCGCCCACTTTTTATCGGGCAGAGGAATACCATCAGCGCTACCTGGAGAAGCGGGGACGTTCGCACTGCGCGCTGTAGTGCTGTAAATTCAAAATCCGAAGATCGAAATCCGAATAATTGCCAAATCTGCAATGATCGAAATGCTCTCGCAGGGACAGTGCACTCTGTTCGTCTCGGATTTTGAACTTACGATTTCGTGCTTCTTTCGAAATTCGAAATTCGGATTTCGGTATTCCCCGTCATGAGTCGCGAGATCATCCGGACCGCAAACCTAACGAGTGATGCCGCCGCTTTCATGCTGCGGGAAGCGCGCCAGGCTTTGGCGGAGCGCGGCGAATTCCGGATTGCCCTCTCCGGCGGGAACACCCCGCGGCCGATCTATAGCGAGTTTGGCCGGATCGCGCGCGATGTCGCCTGGGAGCGAGTGCGGTTCACCTTTGGCGACGAACGCTGCGTGCCGCCGGACGATGCCCAGAGCAATTACCACATGGCGCGGGAGTCGCTTTTTGCGCCCTTCGCCATCCCGGAAAAATCGGTCCTGCGCATGCGGGGAGAGATTGAGCCCGCCCTGGCTGCGCAAGAGTACGGTGACGAGCTCGCGCTGCTGGCCACGCAGCGGGGGGAAACGATCTACCGGCACGACCTCATGCTCCTGGGAATGGGCGACGATGGCCACACCGCTTCGCTGTTCCCCGACACTGCTGCTCTGGCCGAGCAGACGCGGCTGGTGATGCCCAACCATGTCCCTAAGCTGGACACCTGGCGCCTGACGATGACCTTGCCGCTGCTCAACCAATCGCGCCACGTCCTCTTCCTGGTCGATGGGAAAAAGGATTCGGCGCTGCTCGAGCAGGTCCTGGCGCCTGGCGCCGATTTCCCCGCCAGCCGGGTGCAGCCGCCCCACGGGCGATTGACCTGGATGATCGGGCAGTCGACCTAACGAGATGGCGAAGGCAGGCACCATTCTCGTGACCGGTTCGGCCGGGTTGATCGGCTCGGAGACGGTCAAGCGTTTCGCTGGTCAGGGCCATCGCGTGGTTGGGATCGATAACGACATGCGCCAGCGCTTTTTCGGCGAGGAAGCCTCCACCCGCGGCACCCGCGATCAGTTGCGGGCGAGCCTGCCTCATTATCAGCACCACGAGATCGACATCCGCGACGCGGAGGCGGTGAACGAGGTCTTCCAAGCACACGGCCGCAGCCTGGCCGCGATCGTGCACACCGCGGCGCAGCCCTCGCACGATTGGGCCGCGCGCGATCCGCAGATGGATTTCACCGTCAACGCCAACGGCACCCTCAACCTGCTCGAGGCGGCGCGAAATTTCTGCCCGGAGACGCCGTTCGTTTTCACTTCGACGAACAAGGTCTACGGCGACACGCCGAACCGCCTCCCGCTGCAGGAACTGGAGCTGCGCTGGGAGATCGAGCCCGGGCACGAGTACGAGCCGGGCATTTCCGAGAGCATGAGCATCGACCAGACCAAGCACTCGCTCTTCGGCGCCTCCAAGGTGGCAGCCGACGTGCTGGTGCAGGAATACGGACGCTATTTCGGCATGCCGACGGCCTGTTTCCGCGGCGGTTGCCTAACGGGTCCGGCCCACGCTGGGACCGAGCTGCACGGATTTCTCTCCTACCTCATGAAGTGCACCGTGAGCGGCCGGCCTTATCGGGTTTTCGGTTACAAGGGGAAGCAGGTGCGGGATAACATCCACAGCTACGACCTGGTCGAGGCTTTCGCCGCCTTCGTACGCGCGCCACGGGTCGGCGAGGTCTATAACATCGGCGGGAGCCGCCATTCCAACTGCTCCATGCTCGAAGCGATCGCACTCTGCCAGGAGATCAGCGGAAAAAAACTGAGCTGGGAGTACGTGGAGGATAACCGAATCGGCGACCACATCTGGTGGATCAGCGACGTGCGGAAATTCCGCCAGTATTATCCGGACTGGAATTTCCGCTACGGTCTGCGCGAGATCCTGCAAGAGATCCACGCCGCGCTCTAGGCGCTAAGCGCAGCGAAACGGAGGCCGAGAGGAAGGAGCGAATCCGCCTCAGTACTGCTCGCCCTCGTCCGACAGCGTCGGCACGACCTGATCCGGAATGGCCCAGACGTGGACCATGACCGCGATCCAATAGATCGGGAGAAGGAAGAACCCGAAGCCCGCCGTGCCGGTCGCGATCAAAAGAGCGAGCGCGACCGCCATGGGCGTACCAATGAAGATGAGAAGCATGCCGATGAGGCGGTAGCCTTTGTAGATGTGGCCGAGCCCCGGCACGATACTGAGCGTGACCGCGACCAGATCGCTGGCGTGGCCTTCCGCCGTCTCCAGCAGCCCGGTCGCCGGCGTCGGAGCGGCGAACGCTTCTTCGGTTGAGGCAGTGCCCGGCGCGTCGGTGTATTCCAGAGTAGTCATCCGCTGGCTATCGTCTCTGGCGCGCGCGGCTTCGTCAAGAGCGGCCTTTGGTGCTTAACGGGAACGGCCGGTGTGCCCGGGCGGTTTTGAGTTTCAAATCGCGCCGGATGCTGCCAGATAAGACCATGCCTGCACTCGATGAGATGGTCCGGTTCGCCGATGAAACTCTGCGCCTGAGCGAGATCGAGGATTATCCGCAAGCGCTCAACGGCCTCCAGATCGAGAACTCGGGCGAAGTGACGAAGATCGCCGCCGCCGTCGACGCCTCCGGTTATACGATGCAGATGGCGATCGCTGCCGGAGCCGATCTGCTCGTGGTGCACCACGGATTTTTCTGGTCGGGCCTGCGCGCGGTGATCGGCCCTCACTATCGCGCGCTTAAGCTCGCCCTCGAGCACAACCTCGCTCTCTACAGCGCCCACCTGCCGCTCGATCTGCACCCGAAGCTGGGTAACAACGCGCTCCTGGCCGAGGCGCTCGGCCTGGAAAAGACGGAGCCGTTTCTGGAGCTAAAGGGGGGACCAGCCGGGCTGCGGGTGGAGACAGAGACGCGGCGGGACGAGCTCCTGGCGAAAATGGAAGAGTCGTTAGGCGGGAGCGTGCGCTGCATCGGCACCGGGCCGATGGAGATCAGGCGCATCGGGCTCGTGACCGGCGGCGCCGGCGGAGAGATCTACGCCGCGGCGCGGGAGGGTATCGATACCTACATTACGGGCGAGGCGCCGCACTGGGCGGCGGTGGCGGCGGAGGAGCTCGGGATCAATCTTTTCCTCGGCGGGCACTACGCGACTGAGACCTTCGGGGTCAAGGCGTTGGCGGAAGCTTTGGGCAAGAAGTTTGGTCTGCCTTGGGAGTTTCTCGATCACCCGACCGGGCTGTAGCACTTTTCGTTAGGCGAGATGTCTTCCTTCTTCTTCGCTCTCGCCTTGGTCGCGATCGTGATCCTGTTCGTGCAGGTGCGCGAGCTGCGGCAGAAACTGGCCGAGCTGGCGGCGCGCCTGGCCGCGATGGAGCGGCGCGAGCAGGCGCGGCCGGCGGAGAAACCGGAGAAGATCGCGATTCCGCCTTCGCCCTTGCTCATCGTCAAGGATCGACCTGCTGCGCAGCGGGACGAGCGGCAGCGGGACCTTTCGGGAGCGACACCGCAGATGCCGCCGCCCTTGCCGGCGATGAAACCGCCGGCGCCGGCGGCGCTGCCGTTTAATTGGGAGGCGTTCATGGGGGTAAAGCTCTTCGCCTGGCTGGGCGGGCTGGCGCTTTTCCTCGGGATGGTTTTCCTGGTCAGGTATTCCTTCGAAAACAATCTCGTCACTCCGCTCGGACGCGTAACGATCGGGGCGGCGGTGGCGCTGGCGTTGCTCGGGGTGGGCTGGTGGCTGGCGCGGGGCCGTTACGGCATCACGGCGCAGAGTCTCTGCGCGACCGGGATCGTGATTCTTTACGCCGATCTCTTCGCCGCCCATTCCTTTTACGGGCTCATCTCTCTCACCACGGCTTTCTTCGCCATGGCGGCGGTGACGCTTTTCTCCTTCCTCCTCGCGGTGAACCTGAGCGCGCAGGTCATCGTCGTCCTGGGATTGTTAGGCGGTTTTCTCACTCCGGTCCTGCTCCGGAGCGAGGTCGATAATGCGCCCGCGCTTTTTCTCTACCTCGCGCTGCTCGATCTCGGCGTGGCCGCGGTGGCCTTGCGGAAACGCTGGTTTTATCTCCTGCTCCTAGCTGCCCTCGGGACGACGCTGACGGAGCTTGGCTGGGGATTGGAGTTCTTTAACGCGAGCAAAGGGTCACGGGCTTTTTGGATCTTCCTCGGGTTCGAGGCCCTTTTCGTGGGGATCTATTTCTTTGGCTCAGTCAGGAGAGAGGAAAAGCCGCAAGAGCGCTGGAGCGCGATGGCCGCTTTTGTGATCGGCTGCACCGCTCTGGCCTTCGCCTACTGGATGTCCGCTTTTCCGGTTTTGGTCCGCCAGCCGTTCTTCTTCTTTGGTTACGTTTTCCTGGCCGATGCCGGGCTGCTTTCCCTTCCGGTCCTGGGCCGGGCGCAGCGCGGGATCAGCGCCGTAGCCGGCGCGCTTACTTTCGGGCTGGTGGCGGCATGGATCGGGTTTTTCGCGCGCGAAAATCCGCTCAGCGCTTCCCTGCCGGCGATTGTCGTCTTTGCCCTCTTGCACGCGGCCACCGTTCCCAGGGAAGCATGGCGGCCGCGTCTCTTGCCCTTCACCGCCACTGGTACGGTCGCGCCGTTTCTCTTGCTCGTGATCCTGATCGAGCGGGTCGAGTTATGGAATCCGACGCCGGTCCTGGCGGTGGCCCTGCTCCTCGCCCTCATCCTCCTCGGCGCAGCGATCGTTAGGAGAGCCGATTGGCTCGCCCTTTCCGCGCTGGCCGGCGCCGCTCTGGTCGAGGTGACCTGGCAGAGCGCGCGCTTTTCCAATGAGCAGGCCATCCCCGCCCTGGTCTGCTACGGACTTTTTCTGATACTCTTCGTCGCCTATCCGTTCTGCTCCGCCGAGAAGGAGAAAGCGTGGTCGTGGGCGATCAGCGCGCTGGCCCAGGCGCTGCAATTCTGGCTCTGCTATCGCGCCATCTCCCTAGCTTTCCCTAACGACCGGATGGGGCTGCTGCCGACGCTTTTCCTTCTCCCTGCCGCCCTCGGCCTTTGGGGTTTGCTGAAGCTCTATCGGGCCGACCCGGCCAGGGGCGACGTCCGCCTGGCCTGGCAGGGAGGGGCGCTCCTGCTTTTCGTTAGCCTGATTTTTCCGCTCCAGTTTGAGCGGGAATGGATCACCCTCGGCTGGGCGATTGAAGGTCTGGCCCTGCTTGCGCTCTTCCGCTGGGTGCCACATCGCGGGCTGCGGGTGGTGGCGGTCATCCTGCTCTGCGCGGCATTTGTCCGATTGGCGCTGAATCCGGCCGTCTTCGAGTATCATCGCCGGACTCCGCTCCGGATCTTTAATTGGTATCTCTACGCCTATGGCGTGACCAGTTTTTGCCTGCTGTCGGGTGCGCGGATATTCGGCAAGGCGCGACCGATGGCGGACGAACGGGCCGCGCCCGCCTTGCTCGGTTCGTTAGGCACGCTCCTCCTTTTCCTTCTCCTTAACATTGAGATCGCCGATTATTTTTCGCTCGGGCCGACCCTCACCTTTTCCTTCTCGGGCAACTTCGCGCGTGACATGACCTACTCGATCGCCTGGGCGCTCTTCGCCCTCGCGCTCATCGTGATCGGGATGCGGATGCAACAGCGCTTCACTCGTTATGCCGGCGTCGCCTTGCTCGGCCTCACCCTGGCCAAGCTCTTCCTTCACGACCTGAACGATCTGAATGAGCTCTACCGCATCGGCGCGTTCGTCGGCGTGGCCCTGATCCTGATCGCGGCCTCCTTTTTTTATCAACGCTTTCTCCCCCTCGTGGCCAGAGCGAACAAGGAATAGCCCCGGTCCGTCCGGCAAAGAGGAGGCGGCGGGGCGAGCGCGTGAGGCGGCAAAGTTTCCCCTTTCACAAAACGCGGGGCGCTGTTCCTTCTTGCCCATGTCGGCAGGGGAACACCAACGCGTCAGCACCAAGGCGACCAGCATCGTCGGCCTGGCCGTGCTTTGCAGCCGGGTGCTAGGGCTCATTCGCGAGATGGTGATCGCGGCGCTCTTTGGCGCTTCGAAAAACATGGACGCGTTCCTGACCGCCTTCCGCGCGCCCAACATGTTGCGCGATCTCTTTGCCGAAGGGGCGCTCTCGACCGCGTTCGTGACCACTTTCTCGCGCCGCATCGCGACCGAGGGCGACCAATCGGCCTGGCGGCTGGCGAGCAAGGTGGCGACGCTGACGCTGGTCTTCATGAGCGGGATGACCCTGCTTGGGATTTTCTTCGCGCCGGAAGTAATCGGAATCCTCGCGCCCGGATTTCGCCCGGAGAAAGCTGCCTTAACGATTCAGCTCACCCGCATCATGTTCCCCTTCATCCTCCTGGTGTCGCTCGCCGCGCTGGTCATGGGAATGCTGAATGCGAAACATATTTTCGGCGTGCCGGCGATGGCTTCGAGCTTTTTTAACATCGGCTCGATCGTCGGCGGAGTGCTGCTTTGCTACTGGTTCGATCCGCAGCCGGATTGGCGACACCCGCACTTTGACGAACGCGGATTGATCGGGCTGGCGCTCGGCACTTTGCTCGGCGGCCTCCTGCAATTGCTGGTCCAACTTCCCTCCGCTTCCGGGGCCGGGTTTCGTTTCCGATTCGACTTCAATTGGCGCGATCCAGGGGTCCGCACCATTCTGGCGCTGATGGGGCCGGCCACGATCGCGGCCAGCGCGGTGCAGGTGAATGTGGCGGTGAACAGCGGCTTCGCCTCAACGTTAGGCAATGGTCCTATCACCTGGCTGAATATCGCCTTCCGACTGATGCAATTGCCGCTCGGCGTCTTCGGGGTAGCGGTCGCGACCGTCACTCTGCCGCTGGTCTCGCGGAGTGCGGCGCTGGGGAATACGCGCGAATTCCGAGGGGCTCTCGCGCATGCCATGCGGCTGGTCATGCTCCTGACCATTCCCTCCGCCATCGGGCTCATCATTCTGGCCCGGCCGATCATCGCGCTGATTTATCAGCACGGTCGTTTCACGGCCGAGGCCACGCTGCAGACGGCGGCGGCGCTGCAGTTTTACGGGATCGGTCTGGCCGGCTATGCCGGAGTCAAAGTGCTGGCGCCGGCCTTTTACGCGCTCGATAAGCGCCATCTGCCGATGATCGTTAGTCTCATTTCCATCGGGGTAAATTTCGCCCTGAACTGGCTCTTCACCTTTCACCTCGGGCTCGGTCACCGCGGCCTGGCGCTCTCGACCAGCTTCGTCGCGATGACGAATTTTCTCCTCCTCTACGCCATGATGCGCCGCCACACCGGGCGGCTGGAAACGGGCGTGATGCTGGCCACCCTCGGCAAGATTCTCTGCGCCGGAGCGGTCCTGGCCGCGATCTGTTTTGCCGGGCAGCGGTTCCTCTTCCCGATGCCGACTCGCGTCTCGGAGTGGAGGCTGATTTTCGGAATCCTGATCACGATCGCGCTGGGAGCGGGGGCGTTTTTCAGCACGGCTTACCTTCTGCGTGTGGCGGAGGTGGAGGACGTGGTCAAGCTGGCCCGGCGGAAGCTTAAGCTCTAGGCCGGCCGCTTTTTTCTCCAAATCCTGCTCCTGCTCTTGCTCCTAGTGCCCGGTTTTCAAAGCAGATTAAAAGCAGGAGCAGGATGGGGAAGAAGAAGTCACCGCGCCAGCGCTTGCTCCAGATCGGCAATTAAATCGTCGGGATGCTCCAGGCCGATCGAGAGACGCAACAGCGTTTCCGGCGTGCGCGAGTGTGGGCCTTCGATCGAATGGCGATGCTCGATCAGACTTTCCACCCCGCCCAGGCTGGTGGCGCGAGTGAAGACGCGGCATTCGTTAGGTAAATGCATCGCGGCGGCGCGGTCGCCTTTCCGTTCAAAGGAAACCATCGCGCCATAGCTGCTCATCTGCCGCGCCGCGATGGCCTGCTGCGGATGCGAAGCCAGACCGGGATAATGGACCCGGCTCACTGCCGGATGCTGCTCGAGAAATTCCGCCACCTTCTGTGCACTGGCGCACTGCGCGGCCAGGCGGCAGGGCAAAGTCTGCATCCCGCGATGGAGGAGCCAGCAATCAAAAGGCGCCGGGACCGCGCCGCCCACTCGCTGGAGATCGCGCAACTGCGGGAGCAAATCGTCCTCCTCGCGCAGGATGAGCGCGCCGCCGAGCACATCGCTGTGGCCCCCGAAATATTTGGTGGTGGAATACATCACCACGTCGGCGCCGAGGGCAAAGGGCTGCTGGATGGTCGGCGCCCAGGTGTTGTCGCAGGCCAGCCGCGCGCCGGCGCGGTGGGCGATCTCGGCTGTGGCGGCCAGATCGGTCAGCTTGAGAGTGGGATTGGAAGGGGTTTCGGTCCAGACTAGTTTGGTCGCGGGGCGGATCGCTTTTTCGAGCGCGGCCAGATCGGTCATGTCGACAAAATCGACCGCCAGCTGCCACCGGGCGAAGACCTCGCGCAGGAGTCGGAGAATTCCGTAGTAAGCCTCGGTCGGCGCAATCACGTGGTCGTTAGGCGCGAGCGTCTGGAAGAGAACCATGGCGGCGGCGACACCGGAGGCAAAGGCGACCGCGCCAGCGCCCCCTTCGACCGCGGCGAGGGCGGCTTCGAGTGCGGCCCGGTTCGGATTATTGGTCCGCGAATAATCGAAGCCGCTGGGAAAATCTCCCTCCGCCCCGCGCTCGAAAGTGGTCGAGAGATGAATCGGCGCAGCCACCGCGCCGGTCGCGGGATCGATCCGGCGACCGGCGTGGACCGCGATCGTTTCCGGGCGCCAGGTGGGATCGATTCGTGCCATGGCGCGGAGCGTAGACCAGCTCCGGGCCGCTGCCAATCACCGCCCGATCCGGAAACGGCCGCGCGCCGGGGCACAGTTTTGCATTTGACCTCTCCCGAGTTGCAGAGGAAAAACCAACTGCACCAACCGCCCGCCTGTTCTACACTGCGGGCTCCGCCTTTATGAGCATCTACAACGACGAAGTATTCACCATGGCTTGTGACCAATTCCAGGTCATCGCCGATTATCTGGAAATCGACAAAAATGATCGCGACCGGCTGATGTATCCGAAGCGCGCCATGGCCGTGACCCTGCCGGTGCACATGGACGACGGGAGCACGATGACTTTTCAGGGCTACCGGGTGCAGCACCATCTCACCCTCGGCCCGACCAAAGGCGGGACCCGCTTCGCGCCCAATCTCTCGATGGGCGAAACGGCCGCGCTGGCGATGTGGATGAGCTGGAAATGTGCGCTCAATAATCTGCCCTACGGCGGAGCGAAAGGCGGCGTGGCCTGCGACGTGACCAAGCTTTCGCGGACGGAATTGGAAGCGGTCTCGCGCCGTTACATGCAGGAGATGATCCCGTTTGTCGGACCGAAAACCGACATCATGGGGCCCGACATGGGGACTAACGAACAGGTCATGGCCTGGTTCATGGACACCTATTCGGTTTACCAGGGCTACGCGGTGAAGGAGATCGTCACCGGCAAACCCGTCTCAGTCGGCGGCACGGAAGGCCGACGGGAATCAACCGGGCGCGGCGTCGTTTACCTGATCGAGCGGGCGATGGACATGCTGAAGATGGAGCCGGGAAAATCGACCGCCATCATCCAGGGCTTCGGCAACGTCGGCTCGGTTGCCGCGCTGTCGTTAGGCTTGAAATCCGGAGTCAAGATCGTCGGAATCAGCGATCACACTGCCGCCCTTTACAATCCGAAAGGGATCGACGTGAAGGCTGCCGAGCAGCACGTGATGAAAAAGGGCAACCTGAAGGCTTTCGCGCAAGGGGACCGGGTCGACCCGGACGAGTTGCTGGAGATGCCGTGCGACATTCTTGCCCCCTGCGCGGTCGATCGGGTCATCCACGCTCAAAACGCCGACAAGATAAAATGCCGTATCCTGGCCGAAGGCGCCAACGGCCCGACCACGCCGGAAGCCGACCTGCTTCTGAACAAGCGCTCGGACGAGGTTTTCGTCATCCCTGACATTCTCTGCAATGCCGGGGGCGTCATCGTCTCCTACTTCGAATGGGTGCAGGGGCTGCAATCCTTCATGTGGACGGAGACGGAAGTGACGGACAAACTTTTCCGCATCCTGGAATCTTCCTTCTCGCAGGTGATCAAGCGGGCCAAGCGCGACAACGTCTCGCACCGGACCGCGGCCATGGCCATCGGGGTGGAGCGGGTGATGCGGGCGAAGCAGACCCGCGGCCTCTTCCCGTAAGAGGCCGGCGGGGCGGACTCCTCGCCTCACCCAGGCGATGGCGGGGCCACGCTTCGCCCTTTACCGCGAGGAAGCGCTACCGCATCGTCTGGAAGATGAAATTCTCCCACCGCGAAGAAACCCGGGCCGGCCGCCTGCTCGATGTCCTGACCGACGAAGAAGCCGGCCTGCGCATCGTCATCTCGCGACTCGGGGCCGAACTGGTCAGTCTGGCCCGGCGCGACGAGGCGGGAAACTGGACTGGTTTCCTCTATCGCGACGATGATCTGAGCCAGCCGGCCAGCGGTTGGGCCAACCATGCCACCGTCATGGGCTACTTCCTCCATCGTCTGAAGGACGAGCACAGTCTCTATCGCGGACAAGAGATCCGGGGCGGGACGCACAGCTTTCTGCGCCACAAACTCTTCAGCGACGTGCGCGCCGATCTGGGGGCGGGGACCGGCGCCTCGCTCACCTATCGGATTGGGCCTGACGAAATCGCGGCGGCGGAATATCCGCTCCGGGTTTCGCTCGCCCTCAGCTACATCCTGCGCGGCGACAGCCTTGAGGTTCGTTTTCATTTTCGGAACCAGGAGCCGGAGCTGACCGCCCACCTCGAGTTCGGTCTTCACCCCGGTTTTGCCGCGAGCAGTTTCGGCTCTTTTGAGCTCGACATGCCGCGCGGGCGTTATCGGCGCTGGTTCGCCCCCCGCAATTTCCTCACCGGTGAGATCGAGGAAATGGTCCACTCCGGGGGGCCGATGCCTTTTCCGCGCGGACAGCTTCCCGGTTCCTATATTCTCGAGTTTGTCGAAGTGCCGGATCGCACCTTCGTTTTTCGCGATCCGCCGAGCGGACGCATGGTCTCGCTCGATTTCAGCGGTGTCCCTTACTTCACCCTTTGGTCGGACGGCGGCCCCTTCCTCTGCGTCGAGCCCTGCTGGGGGCTGACCGATCGTCATGAGCAGCGTCCTTTCGAGAAAAAAGACGCCATCCAGAAGATTGCCGCGGGCGGGGAATTGACCGCCGCTTTCACCATCACCCCGGCGATCGTAGGTCGTTAGGCCAGGAGCAAGGCTCAGCGGTCGTTCGAGACCGTACCTGGGCTCGCCGGCATGCCCGGGAGGGTCGCGCTGACCTGCTGTAACTGGAGCGCCTGCGCCTGCACCGCCGCTTTCAGTTCCTCGACCGTTTTCTCCAGGGACTCGACCTTGTCATGCTCTTTCAGGAACTCGTTCAGTAACATGGCGTTGACCGCTTCGTAGCGGACGGTATAAGGCCGGCCCTGCTCATCGCGCACCACCAGGTCCGGGTTCACTTTTGCCACCTGCTCGGCCACCAGGCCAAACTGCGGGATTTCATCAGGATCCAGCTCCTTCCTGTAGCGAAAACTGACCGGCTCCAGCGCCAGGATCGATTCACTCGCCGGTCCCATCGGCTGGATTGCGCTCTTGAAACGAGCGGAGGAAGTGGTGGTGCCGAGGTGCCCGCGGTTATCGATCGTGACCGCGACCCCGCCCGGAATGGTGACGCCGAAGATGCCGGCGATGTAAGCCGCGTTGTGCACGCCGCGGCTGCCGATGCGGATGTTGCCGGACTCGTTCCCCGACCCGGGAGTCCCGATGGCGATGTTGTTGTCGCCGTTGCGAAGATTGCTTCCGGCCTGATAACCGAGGGCAATATTATTGCTGCCGGTGCTGTTGGTCAGCGCGTTCACTCCGCTGGCAGTGTTGTTGCCGCCGATGGTGTTGTTCATGAGCGCGGCAAAACCGTCGGCGGTGTTATTCGAGCCGGTCAGGTTGTTGAAAAGTGCGTTGACCCCGCTGGCGGTGTTGGCGCTGCCGGTGGTGTTCGAGCTCAGGGTGACATCGCCGATCGCGGTATTGACCGAGCCGGAGGTGTTGAAGGTCATGTTGTCCTTTCCGATCGCGGTGTTGGCGATGCCGGTGGTGTTCGAGGCCAGGGCGTTGTAGCCATTGGCCGTATTGGCACCGCCGCTGAAGTTGGCCGCGAGCGCATTTGCGCCAGTGGCGGTGTTGTAATCGCCGCTGGTATTGTTGTGCAGGGCGCTGAAACCGAGGGCGGTGTTATTCGCCCCGATCGTGAGGGAAAAAAGCGCGTCGGTTCCTTCGGCGGTGTTGTTGTTCTGGTAGCCGCCGTCGGGTGGCGGGCTGACGGCGAAGGCGGCGGTCAGGCCGGCAAGGCAGAGGAGGGTGGAAAGTGCGGTCGTTAGGCGAGTTGATTTCATGCGGTTCTCCAGGAGCCGCAATTCTCTCACGATTGGCGCGCGTCCGACTACAAGAAACGGGCCGGCGCGGGAATTATGGCCGCCGGCGGCGCGGGGCCGGCGCATCCGTTACCGGCATGAGCTCAAAACTGCGGAACAACTCGGCCAGGTCGATCACGGCATTGGCCGCCGCCTTTAGCACCCCGCCGAGATTTTGGCTAACTGAAGCCACTTCTACCCGGATGCCGCGCCGGCGCAGTTTGGTCGCGAGATAGGCGAAGTCGGCATCGCCCGTGACCAGGATGACGACATCGGGCTCCATCGCGACCGATAACTCGAGCGCATCGATCGCCATCATGACATCGACGTTGGCCTTGTAATGACCTTCCTCAGCCGGCGCTCCATCCTTGGTCACGACGAGGAAGCCGTTCGAGCGCAGCCAATGGACGAACTTGTTCTTCTTGTCGCGTTCCTCCTGCCAGAGCGGAATGGGTGGGGGCAGTCCGGCGTAAACCACCATCTCGATCAGCTCGCGTCCGCTCTCCGCCCCGGAAAGATACTCGCGCAGCCGTAGCCAATCGAGCCCGCGCCCGGCGGTGCGGACGGAGCTGCCGACATTCGATTCGTCCACCAGCACCAAAAGGCGTGGCCGCGAGCTAGGCTCGGGATTCTTCCTGGCCATGGCGGAGCCGGCTTGCCTAACGAATGTAGCGGGCTACTTCGAGGTCTTCTTCTTGCTCGCCTTGGCGGCCGCGAGGCGTTCGGTTTTCTTGCGCCGGGCGGCGCGTTTTTTGACGTTGTCTCTACCTTGGCTGTTTCCCATAAGGTCGCCACTGTCGCTCGTTCCCGGGTCTTTCCCAAGCGGTTTCGCCCACCTGCCAGTTCATTCCTTTTCCCCCCGGTCGCAGAGCAGGAACACGCCTAACGACAGCGCTCCGATCACGGCGCCGATTCCGGCCGTCAGCCACCAGCCGCCGGCCTCAAAACTGGCCGAGCCGATGAGCGACCCGCTCGCGCCAATGACGAAAATCGAGGTCATGTAAATGGCGTTGACCCGCCCGCGCGCATCCCGCGAGAGATCGAAAATGATCTTCTGCCCGGTGATGTGATTCATCTGCACCGCCGCGTCGATCAGGAAAGCGGTCACGGCAAAAGCGATCACGCTCCCGGCCGCGACCACCCCGCCGGCGGCCAGGAAACAGAGAGCGAGGAGCGCGTGCGCCACCAGCGTCGTGAGGCGAGTCTGTCCCCGATCGGCCAGCGTGCCGGCGAGCGGAGCGGCCAGCGCGCCCCCGGCGCCGGCCAGGGCAAAAAGCGCCACCTCATCCTGGCTGAAATGGAAGCGACGGAGCAGAACCAGCGGCGCGGCCGTCCAGAAGAGGTTAAAGGCCGCGAACAAGGCCGCCTGGTAAAAGGCCCGGAGCCGCAGCCGGGGATACTTCCGCGCCAGCGTTACCATCGAGAAAAGGATCTCTCCATAGCCCCGCTGGCTTGGCGGCACCCGCCGGGGCAGGGTGAAAGCGAGAGCGAGACCAATCAGCGCCATTAACCCAGCCGAGAAATAAAAGACCGAGCGCCAGCCCAGATGCTCGGCCATGAAACTGGCCAGCGGTCGCGCCAGCATGATGCCGGCGAGCAAACCGCTCATGATCTGCCCGATCGTCCGTCCCTGCCGCTCCGGCGCGCTCAGGTGCGAGGCCAGGGGGACCAGCACCTGCGCGCCGGTCGCGCAGATCCCGGTCGCGAGCGAAGCGGTGAGAAAAGTGATCGGACCTTCCGAGAGCGCGATCCCGAGAGAGCCGAGGACCGTGCCCCCGGTCATGAGCAGGGCTAGCCGTCGATTCTCAAAAAGATCGCCTAACGGCACCAGCAGGAACAGGCCGATCCCGTAGCCAAGCTGCGTCAGCGTCACGATGATCCCGGCGAGAGCGGTCGAGAGGCCGATCTCCGGGCCGATCTCATCGATCAAGGTCTGCGCGTAGTAGAGGTTGGCCACCATCGCCCCGCAGGCTAAAGCCATCAGCCAGATGAGCCCGGCGGAAAGCGGTGTGCTGGTGGAAGGCGCTTCTTGCTTGGGCATGCCCGCCCACTTTCGCGCTTTGGCGACGGAGGACAATGACGGAAAGCCACCCAGCCCCTCCTCGCACTCCTGCTCGCTATTGCCGCAATCTCTGCGATGAGTGCCCATGTCCCTGGAATCCTGTCCGACCTGCGGTTATGCCCTTTCGACCCTGGGGAATCATTGCCGGCATTGCCCTCCCTCCTTCATCGCCACCGCCTCGGCCAAGCCGTTCGATAGCAAAGTCCTCGCGCAAATCCTCGGCGGAATCGTGATCCTGAGCGTGATCGTGTATCTGATCTTCTTTCGTTAGGCTCGGGCGGCAGCCGAGACCATGTGGAGCATGGAAGGCCTCGGCCCGAGAAACCGTCACCGCCATTTCGTAGCTCCGAATTTAATGACTGACTGTCGTGGGCAGACGCGGCAAGGGCGTCTAATCGGCCTTAGACTGACTATCTCTTCGATCAGCTCGCCTCGGGTTTTGGAGCTATTTTACCTCCAACTCGTGGCGAGGAAACTACTAGGCGGAGACCAAAGAACTCAGTCTTACGCCGGGAAAACGCAGGAAGTGTTTTCCGAAGGGGCGAATTGCTTTACCCTGTCAGGTGCCGCATCGAAAAGCTTCGCTTCTTCACGAACTGGCCTCCATCCCGTGGTGGGTTGGCTTGACGGTTGCGGCGCTGTCCTGGGTGGCTCTGTGGGACGTTCTGCCGGCCGCTCTTTCTGCCAACTCGAGCTTACGCGGGCTGGCTCCGGTGGTCGGGGCGTTTGCGCCTTTTGTGACCGTTTTTTTTCTTCTCCTCGCGGCTCTCTCCGCCCATCGCGCCTGGAGGAGCCGCCGGTGATTAAACTCTGTCGATCGTAAAGCCCGGCGAGCTGCCGGGCGTCGGGCGCATGCTTATGCACCGGCCTACGATTGTTCGGATCGCCCCGGCGCTGCAGCGCGAATGTCGTTGCCAAGACTGCACCTGTCGTGCAAAAGTGCCGGAGGGCGCCGTCTAATGGATTAGGCCGTTACCTTAGTTTCCAGTTATGATCAAATTTCTCGTCGGTCTGGTCGTCGGTATCTGTCTGTTACTCGGTGCAGTCTATCTCTATCTCACCGCTGGTGGTCTCTCGATGAAGACCTCTGCCGGACCTTTGCCGATGGAGCGGATGCTGGCCCATAAGGCCCTGCGGGCGTCGATCGGCCAGAGCGCTGAGGAACAGGCGCCGCTGGCGGCGGACGAAGCAACTCTGATGGCCGGCGCGCATATTTACGAGCAGAACTGCTCCGGTTGTCACGGCAAGTTTGGTGGCCCGCCGGCCTTCATCGCCAAACGAATCTATCCTCACGCGCCAGCTCTTCTGCCGCCTGGAGAAGGCGTGACTGATGATCCCGTAGGGGAGACGCATTGGGTGGTCAAAAACGGGATCCGGTTTAGCGGCATGCCTTCCTTTGAGGGTGCGCTGACCGCGCACGAGTTATGGCAGGTAAGTCTGCTCTTGAAGAACGCCGACAAAGTCTCCGATCCGGTAAAAGAAGTATTACGCAGATAAGGCGTAGCCCGGCTTGCGGGCTACGCCTTAGGTTGTCTTTGCCCGGTGGCTAGGCCTTACTTCCCGGCCTTGATCGGTGCGGAATACTCCGTTTTCTCCCAGAGCAGGTGCAGCATGCCGCCGTTGCTATCCTTCTCCAGCTTGATCGTGAACTGATCGACCGCCGAATCGAGCGACGATTTCTTCATCTCGATAGTGGCGAAATCTTGACTCTTATCGTGCTTGGTGCCCCACTGACCGGTCTGTTTGTTGACAATGAGCTTTGCCGGGCCGTTCTCTTCCGGCTGGAGATAGAGGGAATAGGAACCGGCCGGAATCTTCGTCTCGCCGAGGACGATGTCGTGATCGGCCGTGAGCAGGGTGGCTTCATCGGCGCCCATCCGCCAGACTTCGCCATAAGGGACAAGACCGCCCCAGATCTTGCGCATTTCACTGCTCTTCGGATTCTTGGTATAGGGTCGGCCGTAAACGATCTTGATCTCGGCGCCGGCCATTGTGGCGCTGACGGTTTCGTGCGGGCTAACCCGCTTTTTCTCCTGCGCATGCAGCGGGAGGGTGGCAAGAAGGAGAAGCGTAGTGACAGCAAGGGTGTTCTTCAGATAGTTCATAATGGTGACAACCTAGGGCGACAGAGGGCCCGAGTCCACCGCGGGTCTGGCCGGAGGAGGGCGAAAGAAAAGAAGTTGGGACCTACTCCGGAGATATGGAAGCCATCTCGGGCTCGGAGGTGGTGGTGCGCAGGAAAGGCGAGTAGGTCTCGAGTAACCGGGACGGCATAGTGGCGACCAGCTCGGTGAAGGCTCCCACATACTGCAAGTCGCGCACGGAGCCTTCGCGATGCAGACGGGCCAGAAGATCCGCCCGCTCCGGCGGCAGGCGTAACTCTACCGTGACCGTCCCGCGAGCCACGAAATCAGAGATGCGTGCGACCAGTTCCTCCATCCCTTCTCCCGTTTGCGCAGAGATGAAAACGGCGTCGGGAAAGTGACGGCGCAAGGCGGGCAGAGTGAGTGGGTCTTCGACTTTGTCTATCTTGTTAAAGACGATGAGCATCTGCTTGGTATCGGCGCCGAGCTGGCTGAGCACGCGTATGGTCGTGTTATAGAAAGCCATCACCTCCTCCTGCGAAGCATCGAGGACGTGGATGAGAAAATCGGAGAAGGCCGCTTCCTCGAGCGTGGCGTTAAAAGCCTCGACCAGCTGATGCGGCAGCTTGCGCACGAAACCGACGGTATCGGTCAGAAGGAGCGGCTGCTTGTTAGGCAAAGCGATCTTGCGCGTGGTGGTATCGAGGGTGGCGAAGAGTTTGTTCTCCACCAAGACATCGGCACCGGTCAGCCGGCGGAGCAGGGAAGACTTACCAACATTGGTATAGCCGACGATGGCGGCGTTAGGCACGGGCGCGCGCTTGCGATCCTTGCGCTGGGTGGCGCGGGCCCGGCGCACCTCTTCCAGTTCGCCCTTTAAGCGGTCGATCTGCAGGCGGATCTTACGTTTATCCTGCTCGAGCTGGCTCTCGCCTTCGCCCTTGGCCCCGATCCCGCCACCTTGCTGGCCGAGGTGACTCCAGGCCCGGGTCAGACGCGGGAGGGAGTATTGCATGCGGGCCAAATCGACCTGGATGCGGGCTTCGCGCGTCTGGGCGCGGGCGCCAAAGATATCGAGGATGATCTCCTGCCGATCGGCCACAGTCATGCCGGCCAGTTCTTCCCAATTGCGCTGCTGCGACGGGCTCAACTCGTTATCGAAAATAAGGACGTCGCATTCCAGTTCCTTGGCCTGCTCCACAATCTCCTGCGCCTTGCCCGAGCCGATGAGATAGCGGGCGTGATTCTCCCGATAGGAAATAAGCTCCCGCCCGACCATTGGGATGCCGAGGGTCTCCACCAGCTCGGCTAATTCATCGAGCAGATTCTGCGCTTCGGTCTTGAGGTCGGCGCGAATATAGGCGCCGACGAGGAGGGCGCGCTGCACCGCTTTTTCCTTGGCCTTGATCTCAAACATGCGTGGGTAAGGTAACCGAGAGCGCTACGTGGGAAAGCTGAATCACAGGAAAGCTGCCGCTGGCCGATCGGCTTCGTGCCAACATCAGGCGCCGCCAATCTCGCGCGCGACCTGGACAGCGTAGTTATCGGTCATGCCGGCAACGAAGTCCATCACCCGGCCGAGCCACCAGGTGTAGCCCTCTGCTTGGTGTTCACGGCTGTAACTCTCGGGCCAGGCCAGATCGAGATGGCGCTTTTGACCATAAGTCAGCTGCTCGTAGTCACGCACCTGATCGAGTTTTCTCGCTACGCCCGCATAGGCGCCCAGGATGCGCCCCAGAGTATCGTAGGCGCCGAGCTCGGCCGCGATCTTCGGGCGATGACTAAAGATATAAGGGTAACGTTCTTTGATATCGGCTAACGCATCTTGAAGATGAGCAGGGAAATCGCTCTTCAGGTCATGCTGCCAGGGCCGTTCCCCGGCCATGATGGCTTCATACTGCTCTGCCATCGCGATAATGGCTGCGCGCACCAGGCAGCCGATCGCCTTCGCCCGCATGGCGGGGAGAGGACGACTGTCAGCCGCACCGATGATCTTGGCAAAGATGCCGCGCACCTCGGTCTCGGGCAGGATGCGCATTTGCACGGCGTCTTCGAAGTCGCCGATGCGATAACAGATATCGTCAGCCGCTTCGGAGAGATAGGAGAGGGGGTGGCGTACGACCTCCTGCGGATTTTTGCGCAAGCCTAACGTGTCTATGACTTCAGCGAAGATGGCTTCTTCGGAGGAAAAGACGCTGTATTTCCTCGTAATCTCGACCCGTGGATCGGATGATGACCAGGGATACTTGATCATGGCCCCCAGCGCAGCGTAGGTGAAGCGAATGTAGACCTGATCGCGGTTATCGGCCCGCGCCACCATGCGGAAGCTTTGGGCGTTGCCTTCAAAGGAAAGCCAGTCGCGCACCAGGCCGGTCTCAGGGGCGCCTTCGCCGAAAAGCCTGGCCTTGTTTTCCTTGACCCACTCGCGGATGGCAAACTCTCCGGCGTGACCAAAGGGGGGATTGCCAATGTCATGCGCGAGGCAGGCGGCTTGAACGATGCAGACAATATCTTCGACCGTCCGGCCGCGGGGTAACTCCTCCCGTGTCTGGATAAAGCGACCAAGGGCGTAACCTAACGAGCGCCCGACGCTGGCGACTTCGAGGGAATGGGTGAGGCGATTATGAATCTGATCCATCTCGGCGAACGGATGGACCTGAGTCTTGCGCCCAAGGCGGCGGAACGGCGCGGAGAAGATGACCCGGTCGTAGTCGCGCTCGAAGGGCGTGCGAATGTCAGCCGCGGCTGAGCCGGGCGCGATCTCCTGCGACGCGGTGACGGGCGCTCCGCCGCCGTGCCGCCGTTCACTCAGAAGTTTCTGCCATTCGAGCCGAAAGGTCATTGCAGAGAGTTAGAACCGGAGTAGCTCCTCATAGGAAGCCAGAAGCGCGGCCGGGTCGCGATAGACCGCGAGCGCGCCGGCGGCACGCAGAACTTCTTCGCTGGTGCCGCCACAGGTCACGGCGATGGCGGGGAAGCCGCCTTGATTCGCCGCCTCCAGATCAAAACGGGTGTCGCCGACGATGAGGGCGTCGGCCGCGGCGACCGGGTCGAGCCGATCGAGTGCGGCCTGGAAAATGTCGGGCGCGGGCTTGGAACTCTCGGCATCGTCCGCCGTGGTTTGAGCTTCGATCAGGTGCCCGATCCCGAGCAGCTCAGTATAGTGCTCGGTTTCCTCCTCTTTCCCGGAAGTGGCGAGGACGATCGGTTTGCCATCGGCCCGGATGCGTTCGAAAAGCTCGCGCACCTTGGGGAACGGTTGCACTTGCGAAAGATATTCTTTCTTGAAGAGCTGGGAGCGATAGTGGTCGAGCTTGTCGCCAAAGCTCTTTATCTCGTTAGGAGAAAGGAATTCGGGCAGATATTGATCGGAGCCCTTGCCGATCTGCGCCCGCAGCTCTTGCTGGGAGAATTCCTTGCCGAAATGACGAAAGGCCCGGTCCCATGAGTCGACGTGGAGCTGGTTGGAATCGACCAAAGTGCCATCGAGATCGAAAATAAAGGCTTTCATAGCAAGCTGGAACCTGACAACGGAATCCGCGCAATGGAAAGCGAGATTCGACCGTTCGGCGCTGGAGCGAGAACCAGCGGTGCGGCGTGGTCGTGGGCTCCATTCTCAGAATAAGCTAAAGGTTGTGACTCGCTAAATGTCTGATTCCGGTCAACAGTGGAGCCATGAAAATCGTCAGCCGTCACTTGAACCGCCTCTGTCTTATCACTCTAGCCTGCGCCGCCCTCGCCGTCCTCCTGCCGGCTTGCGCGACCAATCCGCCGATGGCCGCGACCCAGCACGCGCAGGGTGAAGGAGAGCTCCTCATTCGCCGCTCGGCAAATCTGGGCCAGGCCGTGGTCGGAGTCTCAATTGATGGCCAGCCGGTCGGTTCGATCAATTTCAACCAGGACTTCCGCCATCCGATCCCGGTCGGCGCACATGTCGTGACCGTTGCTCCGATGCCTAACCGCGAGTTTTCCAAGCCGTCGGCGACGAAGCTGAACGTCCAGCCCGGTCAGACCTACGCCTTCACCGCGGTGCGGGATGACGTCAATATTGTCCTGAGATAAGGACGGCTCCTAAAGCATCCCGAGCCGAGGTGTCGGCGCAGTTGGTCGGCATCTTCATCGCGGAGGTGGCAACGGAATTGCCTCAACCGCGGGAACGGGTGCGCGCGCTGGCCGGCCGGGGATTGGAAGGCGATCGCTATGCCAATGGCGTGGGGACTTTTTCCGATCACCCCGGCCAGCGGGATGTCACTTTAATCGAAGCGGAGGCTCTGGAAGCGTACGAGCGGGAAAGTGGGCAGAGCCTGTCGCCGGCGGAGTCGCGCCGTAACCTGATCACCCGCGGCGTGCGATTGAATGAACTGGTCGAGCGCACGTTCCGGGTCGGTCCATTGCGGTTGCGCGGCTTGCGCTTGAGCGAACCGTGCACCCACCTGGCGCGGCTGACGCATTCCGGGACGCTGCCGGGCCTGGCATGCAGAGCCGGCCTGGTGGCAGCGATCCTGGAAGATGGTGAGCTGACGGTGGGCGACGCGATCGAAATCTAAAATCGGAGCAGAGGCGGTCTTGGAACGGCCGCCTGCCTCTGGCGCCGGCGCGGGTTTACCCGACGCCGGCTTTTTTTTGCCCGGGCGGGTCAATCCTGGGACCGATTCCTGCTTAAAGCTTTAGGGTCACTCTATCGCCGCGATGCCGGCGAGGCGAGGGCGAGAAAATGGGCGGGAGACCCTCGAGGGGCGTCCCGCTGAGACAGTTGAAGTATGCACGAGCTATCATGAACATTCTCATCGCGGATGACGACGACATCACGCGGCTGGTCATCCGGGCGGCCTTGGTGAAGCTGGGCCACACCGTGCAGGAAGCGCGGAACGGAGCCGAAGCCCTGAAGGCATGGCAGGGGAGCGAATTCCCTCTCATCATCTCCGACTGGCTCATGCCCGGCCTGAACGGTCTCGATTTCTGCCGGCAAATCCGGGAGGCCCACCGCGGCCACTACACTTATGTGATCCTGCTCACTTCGCTCTCCGGGAAGACGAATTATCTCGAGGCGATGAATGCCGGGGCGGACGATTTCATTACCAAACCGCTGGAGAAGGAAGCCTTTGGCGCGCGGGTGCGGGTGGCTGAGCGAATCCTCGGCCTGCACGCCAGTCTGCGCGCGGCGAATACCGATCTGGAGCGCCGGGTGACCGAACGGACGGCGGAGTTGGCCACGGCTTTGCGGGCGAAGGAAGAATTTCTTTCCCGGGCCAGCCACGAGCTGCGCACGCCGATGAATCACGTCCTCGGCTTCGCCCAGCTCTTGCAGAGCGACGATCTCAACGCGTCGCAGCAACGCAGCGTGAATCAAATCCTAACCAGTGGTGGTGGCCTCCTGCGCCTCATCGATCGCATTCTGGAGGTGGCGGAAAGCTCGTCCCTCGATCTGAGTTTCCTCACCGGAGAGCAGGAGTCGGTGGCGGAGGATGCGCTCGCGCCGGCCGAGGAAGATCATGCTCCCCTCGAGGTGGTCGAAATCGCCTGAGCAGCAGAAGCGGTATGAAGATCAAAGCCAAGATTCTTGGGGCCTTTGCGGCCATGGTTCTGCTCGTGCTGCTGGTGGCGGTCTTCGCGGTGAATCGCCAGCTCGCGGCCGCTCATCTGGCGGCGAGGAAAGAAGCGGCTGATGTCGCGCGAGTGATTAGCTTTCTCGTTTCAGAGGAAGGCGTTTTTTCGCCTTCGGCGCAGCAGGTCCTGCAACGACTGCATAAAACCGAAGGGCGCGATGTCATCCTGCTGGACGCCCGGCAGCGAATCATCGCGGATGCGGATCCGACGGAGATCGGCACCACCTTTGCCGGCGATCCGCGGGACGAAGTGGGCGCGACGCTTCGCGACCGCCAATTGCGCACCTTTATCGAAAGTGGTGAGCGCCATCCCGGCGGCATCGAGCAGATCGTAGTGCCGGCGGTGGGGAAATCCGGCCAGGTCATGGGCGCGGTCGTGCTCGAATATACTCCGCTCTACGAAGAGCTGATCGCTCTCTCTCAAACCGGGTTGCGGCAGGTCATCTTGATCGGGCTGATCGGCGTCTGCGTCGCCGGGCTCCTGGCCCGCTATCTCGGGCGTTCCTTTGCCAATCCGCTCCTGCAACTGACCGAAGCTGCCACCGGCTTTGCCGCCGGTCGTCGCGACCTCGTCCTGCCACGTTCCCGGCCGGATGAAATCGGCCGATTGGCCACGGCCTTTGGCGATATGCTGAAGCGACGCCAGCGCGCGGAAGACGAGCTGCGCCGTCTCAGCACCGAACTGGGCCAGCGGGTCGACGAGCGAACGGCGGAATTGACCGCGGCCAAGGAAGCGGCCGAAAGCGCCAACCAGGCCAAGAGCGAATTTCTCTCCAACATGAGCCACGAGATCCGCACCCCGATGAATGGCATCATTGGCATGACCGAGCTCGTCCTCGAGACCGAACTCGATCGCGATCAGCGGGAATATCTCGACATGGCGAAAAGCTCCGCCCTTTCCCTCCTCACCCTGATCAACGACATTCTCGATTTTTCCAAGATCGAAGCCGGCCGACTCGAGCTGGAGGCGATCGGGTTCAGCCTGCGCAGTTGTCTCGACACGGCGGTGAAGCCGCTCGGCCTGCGAGCGGATAAGAAAGGACTCGAGCTTTCGGTCGACGTTCCCGCGATTGTTCCGGATCACGTCATCGGCGACCCGATGCGGATGCGGCAGATCCTGACCAATCTGATCGACAACGCGATCAAGTTTACCCACCAAGGCGATGTCGTGCTGAGCGTGGCGGTCGACTCCGAGAAAGACGCCGAGCATTGCCTTCACTTCACCGTCTCTGATACCGGCATTGGCATTCCGCCGCAGAAGCAGAAGCTTATTTTCGACGCCTTCGCCCAAGCCGACGGCACCACCACGCGTAACTACGGCGGCACCGGCCTCGGTCTCGCCATCGCTTCGCAACTGGTGCAAAAAATGGGCGGCGAGATCTGGATCGAAAGCGAAGTGGGCCGCGGGACGATCTTCCACTTCACCGCCATGCTCCCGGTCTGCAAGACTCCCGCGCCCGATGTGCACCATGCCGATTTTAGCCGGCTCGATGGGATGAACGTGCTGGTGGTGGACGATAACGCGGTCAATCGCCGCATCCTGCGTGAGATGCTGGCCGGCTGGCGCATGCGCCCTTCCGTAGTCGGCTCCGGCGCGACGGCGATCGTAGAAATGCTGCGCGCCGCCCGCGCGGACGAGTCCTTCCCGCTCGTCATCCTCGACGGCATGATGCCGGAGATGGATGGATTCATGGTGGCGGAGAAAATCCGCGAACATGCCGAACTCTCCGGCGCCACCGTCATGATGCTCACTTCCGGCATGCCGGCGGGCGCGGCCGCGCGCTGCCTGGAGCTGGGCGTGGCCAGCTATCTCACCAAGCCGGTCAGCCAGTCCGACCTGCTCGACGCCGTTCTCATCGCGCTCGGCCGCGGCACGAGTGCACCGACCCCGGTGCTCCGGCCCGCTCCGATCGCTCGGCTGAACCGTCGGCTGCGGATCTTGCTGGCGGAAGACAACGTCATCAACCGCGCCTTGGCTGCCGCCATTCTGGAGAAGCGCGGTCACTCCGTCGCCCATGCCGGCAATGGCCGGGAAGCGGTCGACGCTATCCTGCAGGAGGATTTCGACCTCATTTTCATGGACGTGCAGATGCCGGAGATGGACGGGATCGCCGCTACCGGACACATCCGGGAACTGGAACAGGCCGGCGACCGGCACACCCCGATCGTGGCCATGACCGCCCACGCCATGACCGGCGACCGCGAGCGCTGCCTGGCCGCGGGGATGGACGACTACATTTCCAAGCCGGTGCGAAAGGCGGCCCTGCTCAGCCTGCTCGACCGCGTCTGCGGCGGTGATCGGGAGCCCGTCAGCCCGGGCCGCCGGAAAGAAAAGGCCGCGCCAGCCCCACCGGCTGCCACCGCCACCGGCTCGCAGGCACCCTTGAGCCGGGCCAAACTGCTCGAGACGCTCGATGGGGACGAGGAAGTGCTGCAACAACTGATCGCACTCTTCCAGGAAAACACCCCGCGCCTGCTGGCGGAACTGGGCCAGGCAATCGCCAGCCGACAGCCGGACGAAGTTGCGCGCACCGCTCACGCCCTCCTTAGTTCGTTAGGCGCGATCGGGGCGAACGAAGCCCGCGGGCTCACCCAGCAACTCGAACATCAGGGCCGGGCCGGCAATCTGGAGAAGAGCGAGGCGGTTTTCGCCGCCCTCGAACGCGAGACGGCTCGGCTGCAGCAGACCCTTGCCTCTTTTGCCCCAGCCGAGATGGCCAAGAGCTAGTTCGGGCCGCTCGGGCTGTTGTATTTCTGCACCACCGGAATCTTGCGGCCGCCTTCGGCCGGAATCTCGTCGCGCAGGACGGTGTTATGATCGTGCGCTGGCTCTTCCACCATGACCTCACGGCTGCGAAATGCGCAGGAGGTCAGGACCAGGGTCAGGCAGAAGGCCGGGAGCAGGATCTTCTTCATCACTTATGTTCGTTGGGGAATGCCCAATCCTCAATCGCAAATCGTCGGTCCATCACCCTTTCGCCGGTTAGGAAGCGCGGTCGCCGCGGATGTATTCCTCGACCCGCTGATAGGCTTCGTCGTCGCTCATCTGCACCGGAGGATGTTTTGAGAAAAAGGCCGAAGCGGAGTGGAGCACGCCGCTTTGTCCGCGGTCGAGCGCCAGCTTGCAGCAGCGAATGGCATCGATCGCCACCCCGGCGGAGTTGGGGGAATCTTCCACCGAAAGCTTGAGATCGATCTCCATCGGCACGTTGCCGAAGAGGCGGCCTTCCACCCGGATGAAGCAGAGTTTGTTGTCGTTTTGCCAGGGCACGTAATCGCTCGGGCCGATGTGGATGTTTTCGTCCGCCAGCCGCTTCCCGATGACCGATTGCACCGCCTCGGTCTTGGACGTCTTCTTCGATTGCAGCCGGGCGCGATCCAGCATGTTGAGGAAATCCGTGTTGCCACCCGTGTTTAGCTGGTAGGTCCGTTCCACCTTCACCCCGCGTTTGCGGAAGAGATCGACGATGGTGCGGTGGAGGACGGTCGCGCCCAGTTGCGCTTTGATGTCGTCGCCCACCAGCGGGAGATTTTTCTCCTCAAAACGTTTTGCCCAGACCGGGTCGCTGGCGATGAACACGGGGATGTTATTGACGAACCCGAGCCCGGCCTCGAGCGCACAGGCGGCGTAGAAACGGGTCGCTTCCTCGGCTCCGACCGGCAGATAATTGACCATGATCTCGGCCCCCGATTCGCGCAGTTCCTCGATGATCTCTTCGCGGGTCGATTCTTTTTTTAAAGGCTGGAAAGCGCGCAGCGGATCGTGATCGGCCATGTGCGCCGGGTAGCCGTCGAAGACACAGCCCATCTTCACGATCGCCCCGGTGGTGGCGACCTCCGAGCAAAAAACCTTGGTGCAATTCGGTGGCGCAAAAATGGCCTGGTTCACATCCAGCCCGACCTTGCGCCGGTCGATATCAAAGGCAGTCACCACCGTGATATCGTTAGGCGCATAGGGCCCGATCAGATTGTGCATGAGCCCGATGGCAGCCCCGTTGGCCGGGACGTCCCGGTAAAAGTTAATACCCTGGACGAGCGAACTGGCGCAGTTCCCGACCCCCACGATGGCGATTCTGATTTTGCTCATGACGATAAGAAAATGGGAAGGTTGCCGTAGTCGTAGGCTGCGAGCAAGATACAAAATTCACCAGATTTTTACTCCTTCGCCATCTGGGACTTATCGAACCCTCGGGCGGCGGCGCTAAAACTAGTTGCACAAAAAAGAGGTGGCATTGAAAAAAGCGGATGCGTTTGGGGCTTTGCTCGGTCTTGCTGGTGCTGTTTGGCGCTCTCATTCCCGCGCACGGCTACACTCTTGAAGAGGCGATCTCGCTCGCTCGTCGCCAAAATCCCGACGTCGCCATCGCCGAAAAAAAAGTCCAGGCTGCTCGCGGCGGAATGGTCGAGGCGCGGGCCGGATATTTGCCCGCGGTCGTCTCCAGCGGCCTGTATCGGAAACGCGAACGGCAGGGGGACACCCGGCTGCGCCCGGAAGATTACAGCGCCAACGTGCGGGTGGTGGAGCCGCTCTACACCGGCGGAGCGACCAGCGGCCGGGTCGCCATCGCACGCTGGAATCTGATCAAGGCCGAGGCCGAACTGGCTGCCGTCATCGACCGGGTCACACTGGAAGTGCGGCTCGCTTTTTCCGAGCTGCTCCTCAACCGCGAACGCATCCAGGTGCGCCAGGAATCGGTCAACGTCCTCCGCCAGGAACTCAAGTCCCAACGCGAACGACTCAGTGCCGGCACCGTCGGCCAGTTGAATGTCAGCCGGGCCGAGGTCTCGCTCGCGGGCGAGGAGCCGGAATTATTTCAGGCTCAGACCGACCTGCAAAACTCCTTTCTCCGCCTCGGAGAATTGTTAGGCATGGCTCCGCGCGAATCGGGCGAAGTCGCTTTCCCGATTGCAGGCACCCTCCGCTATGAGCCGCATCGTCCGGATCTAAACGATTGCCTGGCCCGCGCCCAAGCCAACCGCCCCGAGTTGCGCGCAGCCGAGGCCGATATCGCCATCCAGCAGCAACAGCTCCGGGTTGATCGCAGCGCCACCCGGCCGCAGGTGGAGGTTTTCAGCGGTTACGAGGTTTATAACGAGCGCGATCCGACGCTGGGCCGGGAATTCAATCACGGCTATGTGGTCGGCCTGAATGCCTCCTGGGCGCTCTTCGACGGCTTCGCCACCCGCGGTCGCATGCAGGCTACCCGCGCCCGCCAGGAGAGCGCGCTGCGGGCGCTGCAGGCTCTTCGCCTAACAATCAACTCCGAGGTCCGCAGCGCCTTTCTCGACCTCGAACAGGCTGACCACATCCTGGCTTCGGAGGCGAAGAACGTGCACACGGCCGAGGAGTCGCTCCAGTTGGCCCGGGGCGATCTCAGCACCGGCCTCGGCACCCAGCTCGATGTCCTGCAGGCCGCTTCCTCACTCAGCTCCACCCGCAGCACCCGCCTGAGCGCGATCTATCTCCACAACGCCGCCCTCGCCCGGCTCGACCGCGCCTGTGGGAAGGCCCTCCCGCCCGCCGGCCAGGAACATTCGGCTGCTGATGGCGTCGACCTCCACGCCCTGACCCGGCCGCCGGCATCGTTAGGGGAAAATCGATGAAATTCGCGCTCAGCCTTTTTCTCCTCCTCGCCCTTGTCCCGCGAGTCTCCTGCGCCGGCCTCACTCTCGAAGCTTTGCTTTCCCGGACTTTGGAGAACAATCCGCAGATCCTGCAGGCCAAAGCGGGCCTGGAAGAAGCGGCCGGGACCCGGCTCATTCTGCGCTCGGTCGCTTTCCCGAAAGGCATCGTCGGCGGCGTTGCCGGAGATCAGGGCGGCCAGCGCTCGCGCACGAGCTCGGATCAACCCTTCGCCTTTGCCTACGGCTCCTTCCTTCAGCCGCTCCTCCATGCCGGCAATCCGGCCTCCCTCCGCCGCGGGGATCTCGGTCTCCTCATCGCCCAGCAGCAGCTCAATGTAGTGGTTGTGAACCAGCTGCAACAGGCCCGGCTTGCGTTCTACCGCGCCCTCTACCAGCGCGCGCTGGAGTCGTTAGGCCGAGAGCAGCGCAGCCAGCTGGAGAAAAATGTCGCCGGTGAAAATGCCCGTTACCGAGGCGGGCAAAGCGAGCGCAGCGCCGTCGTCTCCGCTTCGCTCCTGGCGCGGGAGCTCGATCCGCAGATCGAAGCCGCCCGGAGCCAGGCCGGGGCGGCGCTTTTGCAGCTGGCCCAGGCCATCGGCAGCTCGTTAGGCCCCGGCGCCGCCCTGCCGCAACCGCAGGGCGAACTGCGCTTTCAGGACCTTTCCGTCCGCTGGCAGGACGAAGTCGCGCCCGCTCGAAAACGCCGGGCCGATCTGCAACTGGCCCGGCTTCTTCTCCGAGCCGCAGGCGAAGATCAGCGCATCATCGCGGCCGGCTATTATCCATCGCTCGACCTGGTCGCCTCCGGCGAAGCGATCCCGGTCAGCGGCATTCATCGCGACAGTGGCGGCTCTCCGCAGGCCAGTGACGACACCGTGGCCTCGGAAGTGCGCGGCGGAGCTTCCTCTACCTGGCGGGTGATCGATAACGGACAGGTCGGCGGCGCGGTCGAGCGCCAGCGCGCGGTGCGTGAGACTAACGAAATCCAGCTGCGCAAGCTCGAGGCCAGCATTCCGCGCGAGCTGGCGCGCTTGCAGAACAACCTGCTCGCCATCGCCGCTCGTTACCGTTCCCTGACTCAGGCTGCGAGGGTGGCGGAAACCAACGTTGCCTCGGTCCAGGAAAATCGCGGCCAGGGGCTCGCTTCCGCCCTCGACCTGCACACGGCCGAAAGCAGCCTCCTCTCCACTCGCCAGGGAATCCTGGGCGCGCTTTATCAGCAGCAGGTGGCGCTGGCCGAGTGGGATCGGGTCACCGGCCGCTACTTCCAATATTCCGATCGTTAGGCAGACTGGCTCAGCGCTGCCGCGCGCGGACCGGCCAGGGTCCAGCCGGCCCGCAGCAGTTGGATCGCACTCGTGATTGCTTCCCAGCAGGCGATGACGATGAAAGCCTGGGCCGGCGCCCCCAGCAGCACTCCCACCGCCAGGGTCCAGACGTGCACATTCCGCCGCGCTCCCACCAGCCTAACGAAGCGATCGAACCCGCCCAGCTCGTAGATGGAATGCCCGCGCCGGCGGATGATGCTCCACTTGGCCAGACCGCCGAGGGCCTCCCCCGCGACCAGGAGTAGGAGGAAAAGGAAAGCCGAGGGCAGCTGGCCGGAGCGCCAAAAATGCCAGGCGAGCGCGAGCCACCAGGAGTTTTCGAAGAGGGCATCGAACCAATGCTCCAGCTTGCCCGCCTTCGAGGTTTCCACCTTGACTCGCGCCTGTTTACCATCGAGCCCGTCCAGCACCCCGACCGCCAGAGCCAGGAGCACCCCCCAGCCGACCCGGCCGGTGAGAAAAAGAAACGTCGCGCTCCAGGCCACCAGGTTGGAGAAAACCGTCAGTTGGTTAGGCGTGATCGGAGTTTGGCAAAGATGCGAAACCAAAAAAGTCTCGATCGGGGCATGGACCAGCGCGGGCAGATCGAGCGTCCCTTTCTGCGCCGCATCGTGCAGGACGCGCTCGGCCCGTTTCTTCTCCGCCGGCAGCGGCGCCGGGAACCAATAGGCTCGAAGATCGCGCCGCATGGAAGCGAGATACCAATCCTGCTTCGCCACATCGAGCGCGTTCAGCTCACCCTTTTCCACCGCTTCCGCCAAGGTCGCGGCCAGCGGCCCGTGATGAGATGCAAGCCAATCCGGTGTGAGCAGGGCCGCGCCGCAGAGCCGTCCCTGCGTCGTTGGCAGGGCCTGGGCGACTAACGACTCCTGAGCGGACGGCACCGCGGAATCCACCAAGGCCGCAGCGGCCGTTTGCTGGTCGAGCAGTTGCAGCAGGCGCGGGTCGAAAACCACCTCGGCCGGAAGGACCAGCGCGGGCTCGTTAGGCCAAAGCGGCCTCAGGGACTCGACCGAGACCGGTGCGCTTTGCTGGATGCGGAACTCCAGCGTCACCTTCGAGCGGTTGCTCGTGGCCGGTCCGAGTTGCCGGGCCAATTGCTCCGGGGTGGGGGAAAGCAGGATCGCTTTGGTCAGACCGAGACGTTGCAAATGGCGCAGCAACCGCTCCAGGAGCGAGATGCCGGCCAGCGGCTGCAGAGCGGCCGGATCGCCGGCCAGGATGATACATTGGTGACGCACCGCTGTTTCCTAACAATCGCTGCGCACTTGGCAAGCCCAGCTCGCAGTGTTAGACGAAAAGCCCTGGCTTCGTCGCCAGCTTCGCTCATGCCGCCGAATCTATTTTCTCGCCTGCGCTACAGCCCATTTCTGGCCCAGATGGTGGTCATCCGGCGCTGCAACCTGGCCTGCGGCTACTGCTCCGAGTTTGATAAAACGAGCGACCCGATCCCGTTCGAGATCCTGCAGCAGCGGCTGGAGAAATTGAAAGAACTCGGCACCTTCGGCATCTCGCTCACCGGCGGCGAACCTACCCTGCATCCCGACCTGCCGCGCTTGATCCGGAAGTGTCGCGAGCTCGGATTCCTCCGCACCGGGATGATCTCGAACGGATTTTTTCTCCGGCCCGGGCTGATCGAGAAACTAAACGAAGCCGGGCTGCAGGAGATGCAGATCTCGATCGACGGCGTGCGCCGCAACGAGACGACCGAGAAGGTGCTCGATAACCTAAAGAAGCGCCTGCTCGCCCTGCGTGATCATGCTCGTTTTCGCGTCACCGTCAGCGGAGTGATCGGCGCCGCGCCGCCTAACGAAGCCGAGGAAGTGGTCGCCTTCGCCCGCGAACTCGGCTTCACCCCGCGCGTCCTCCTGGTGCACGACCGGCAGGGGCAGCTCAAGCTGCAACCGGAAGAAACCCAGGCTTTCCAGCGCATCGTCGATACCCTGCCGAAAAACTGGATGGATTTCTCCGCCTACCGCCAGCGCCTGGTCCGCGACGGGGTCGCGCCGTTCAAGTGCCGCGCCGGCAGCCGCTATCTCTACATCGATGAATTTGGCAACGTGAACTGGTGCTCGCAGACCCGCAACGTCTGGTCCAAGCCCCTAACGAACTACACTCCGGAAGATCTGCGCGAGCAGTTCTTCACCTACAAGTCGTGCCACCAGACCTGCACCCTGGGCTGCGCCCGCTCCTCCAGCCAGCTCGACAACTGGCGCGCTCAGGCGGCCCCTTTGCCTAACGACGCCGCGACGGCGCTGCCGGTCTGAGCCGCTTCCCGCCGGGCCAGTTCCCGCTCCGCTTCCACCCGCATCGCCGGCGTGTCGACATCCTGCCACCAGCCCTGGCCGATATCGACCGCGCGCACTTTTCCTTCGTGCGCCATCTGCCGCACGCCATCGGCCAGGCTGCAATCGCCCTCCCGCCGGGCCTGGCGGAGATAATCGAACAACTCGTTAGGGCAGCAGAAAAGCCCGGTGTCGATGGCGTCGTATGCGGCCAGGTCTTTCCCGATCGCACTGACCAAGTCCCCTTCGGTTTGCACTTTCATGGCGTCATCCAGGTCGAAGATCCCCTCGATCTTGCGATCGATCGCCAGATTAAGAAGAGCCGGATCGGCTTGCCTCACGAAATCCTGCAGGAGCGAAGTCTCGAAAAGGTGATCGCCCATCAGGAGAAGAAACGGCGCCGCCACCTGCCCCGCCGCGCAAAGAAGCGAGACCCCGTTCTGTTTTTGCCAGTGCGGATTGTGAATCGCGTGCAGACGAATCGAGCTCGGCAGCAACGGAGTCAGTCCCGCCAGCAGGCGTTCGCTCTCGTAGCCGACGACGACGTGCAGGGTCTCAATTCCCACCGTGGTCAGCGCTTCCAGCGTGCGCGAAATGAGCGGCCGGCCCTGCAGGTGCAGCAGCGGTTTTGGCCGCTCCGCGTTTCCGGGCGCGCGCAGACGCGAGCCGGTCCCGGCCATGAGAATGACTGCATCGGTGATCGCTTCCACGGGCCAATCTGTAATCGGACGCGACCGATCGTTACAACTTGTAATACTGCCGAATGCCGCAAATCCGAACTCGCTGGGGCAGGAAGCGAAAAATAAGCGGGGCGATGCCGGATTGAAAGGTATCGCCCACCGTCACCCGCGGCGGTGGGTTCCCGCTCTCGATCAGCCTGGCGATACGTTGCGCGACCAGCCCGGGCGGCGGCGCCTGGCGCAGGTTGGCATCGACCACTTCCCAGGTTTTGGTGAGGCGCGGATTGGTCGAAGAAGGCCGTTGGATCGAGTCGTTGAAGGGAGTGCAGATGTCGGCCGGTTGCAGATCGACAATCGCCACCCCGCAATCGCGCAGCTCGATCTGAAGCGAGAAAGTGTAGGCCGCCATCGCCGCCTTAGCCGCGTTGTAGGCCGACATGAAAGGAACCGGCAGCCGCGACGCGAGCGAGGTCACATTAATGATCACACCCGAACGGCGCGCGGTCATGACCGCGAGCGCGGTCCGGCACAGCTCCATGTGCGCGAAGACCAGAGTGCGGAAGAGCGCTTCGACTTTTTCCGGAGTGAGAAACTCGGCCGCATCGAAGTGCCCGCCGCCGGCGTTGTTGATCACGACGTCGATCTCACCCGCTTCCCGCCAGGCCTGCTCGAAAGCGTTCTTGACCGAAGTAAGATCGGCCAGGTCCATCGCCAGCGGGTGGAAACCGCCCAGCGACGGCAGGCGCACCGGGTCACGCGACGTCCCCCAAACCTGGTGACCGCGCTCGATCAGAAGCTTGGCTGTAGCCAGACCGATGCCCGAACTCGCGCCGGTCAGAAAAACACGTTTCATCGCGAAAGTTGAGGACGACGGAAGCAAACCCACCAGCCCAGGCCAAAGATCCCAAGGAAAACCAATGACGAAGTGAGCTGAGCCGTTACGCCGTGGAAGAAGAAGTAACACAGAGCGGCCGGCAGCGCGGCGACGAGCGCCGCCACGAAAGGTGGCGCCATATTCTGCCAAGGATGTTCCCAGCCAAAGGCGAGGCGCAGAGTGCGGTGACGGAGCAGCCCGAGGAGCAGGTAGGGGAGGAGAATGCCAAAGGCGGCCCCGAGCGCGCCTAACCAACGGATGAGAAAGTAATTTGCCACCACCGCGACGATGCAGGTGATGGCCGAGTTTCGAAAGTTCAAACGCGGCCGCTGCACCATGATCACCGTCTCCGCCAGGCCGACGAAGCAATTCGTCCCGCAGGCCAGCGCGACGATGACGAGCCAGAGCGCACCGGCCCGAAACGCCGGACCGTAAATGGAAAGAATGAGCGACCCGGCCAAAGTCATGACGGCGAGAAGCGGGAGCAGAATCCAAAGCATCCATTGCGCGACCCGCGCGAAAGCAGTCGCGGCGTGAGCCTGTTCGCCCTCGACGGTGAGGCCGGCAATGACCGGGGCGAAGATGGGGTTAAAGGCCTGGTTGACCTTGCGCAGGCCGCCCGCCACTTCGACCACCGCCCCGTAGATGCCAACCGTCGTTAGGCTCACGCCCGGGGCGCGGCCGATGAAACAGCCGAGCATGATCACGTCCAGCCTCACGATCAGGGCATTGATCAAATCGTAGCTGCTGATCGAGCCGGCGTAGCGCAAGAGCCGGATGGCCTCGGCCCGAGAGGAAAGCTGACCGCTGACCGCCGGAGCGGAGCGGAAGAGCGAGCCGGCGAGGGCGAATGCGACCAGCCCGGAAGCGGCCGTCCCGACGATCGCGGCCAGCGCCGGCCCGAAGGTCTTCCAGCCGAGCGCGACGGCGCCGAGAAAGGCCAGGGTCGTGACCAGCGATTCCGTGAGACCGCGGGAAAAGATGTCGTGCTTCATCACCTTCATTCCGCGCGAGACCGCGGTGCAGACGCGGTAAAGGATGACGCCCGGGAGCGCGCAGAGCATGACCGAGAGCACCCCGATCATCTGCGGATGCAGACCGAATCTGCGCCCCGCCAGTTGCACCACCGCGATCGAGAGCGCCGACACCAGCGCGCTCTGCACCACCCCGAGAGAAGCGGCCAGGCGAAAGAGCAGCCGGCTGCGCGCTCGGTCGCCCGCCGCTTCCGAGCGCGCGATCAAGGCGATGATCGCGTTATCGAGCCCAAACATCGCCACCTTGCTCAGCACGTCGGTCGTAGCCCAGGCGACGAGGAAAGTGCCTAACGTCGCCGCCCCGAGCAGGCGGGCGACCAGAAAAGTGAAGACGCCGCGGAAATTCGAGGCCAGCAACGCGAGGGAGTTGAAAAACATCCCTCGCTTCAGCTCCGCCCCGGTGCGATCGGGACCGGCGCGCAATTCCGGAGGCGGCAGAGCAGTCGCAGTCGGCGCGGCGTTCACGAGACGATGGCAACCCGCCCGCGCGGATGGGTCGAGACAATTCGCCCGTCCTGCATCTCGTGAATCCAATCGCAGGCGCTCGCGATTCCCGGGTTATGCGTCACCAGCAAGAGCGCCTTCCCACCCCGCACCACCACTTCCTGGAGCAGATCAAAAGCACGGGTCGAATTCTTCGTATCCAGATTCCCGGTCGGTTCGTCGGCCAGGATCACCCGCGGGTCGTTCGCCAGCGCCCGCGCGATCGCGACCCGCTGCTGTTCCCCGCCCGAGAGATGCCGGCTCGGGCGCGCCAGCTTGTTCCCGAGGCCGACCGCTTCGAGTAATTCCGCCGCCCGCGCCCGCATCTCACTTTCGGTCAGACGCGCCAGCCGGCGCATCGGGATCATCACGTTCTCCTGCGCGGAGAAATCCTCCAGCAAAAAGTGAAATTGGAAGATGAAACCGAGCAGCTCATTGCGTTTGCGCGAGAGCACCTCGTCGGGCAGATGCGAGACCACCTCGGAGTCGATCGAGACCTGCCCGCCGTCGGGGTGATCGAGCAGGCCGAGGATATAAAGCAGAGTACTCTTTCCGCAGCCCGAGGGACCGACCACGGCGTGCACCGTGCCGGCCTCGAGGTTGAGCGAGATCCCGCGCAGGGCATGGACACGCTCCTCCTCTTCACCGAGGTAACGCTCGAGATTGTGGCAGCTTAGCGCGGGTGCAGCTGGCATGCGCGCAACTGTATCGCTTCTTCTCGCCACGGCTACCACCGAGTCGGCCGGCCCGCCGCGAAATTCCAAAGCCCGTCCGCCGCCGCCTCCTCTTTCCAAACCGATCTCATTGATCAAATGACTGCTGAGCACCACGCCTGTTCACGCACAATACGCCGAAGGCGGATAGCCGTTCTCTCTACCAAGGCAAATAGGAGTAGGAGCCGTGGGCAAGAACACCGACGCGCTAGACAGGAAGAGGAAACGGTCCCAAAGACACCACCCCCCATATCCCAATCTAACCAACCCTCACACCAATGAACTAATCCAATTTATCCGCACTCACACTTCGCCTTGACTCTCTTCATAGGGGCTAGATGTAACGCGTGGCTTACTCATGGACGTGTGAACAGGCCTCTTGGCACTCTGGGCAGAGCCCTCGATCATCAAGCTGCAACTCCTGTAGCTGATGTGTGATCCGCTGCCGGTCGAAGAATTCCAGAGGCGCGTCTGCGCGATAACCAATACGCCATCCGATGCACTGGACGAGCCACTTGCGTGTGCGCGGGTCGCGCATGTACCAATCAATTGTGTGTGGCTGACTATGAATGGCCATCGAGGAGGGTCTTACATCTAACGAGAACAAGATGAGCCACCACTGGCGAGAGCGAGCATGGCAGCGGGATGTGAGGTCGGAGTCATGGAAAGCTTGGTCGTACGCCGGCCAGTGGTTGGCTCCATCTCGCCTGGTTAGGCCTTAAGCGATCACACGCAGGAGCCCGTAAGCAACCGTCCCGTAAACCACGCCGTAGGCTTGCGCCTGATTGTAGAGGTTCGCTCCCCTTGCGCCGCCGAACAAGAAGTGTATCGCTGCGACCAACACGGGAAATAGCCAACCGGTGTGGTAGCCCCACAGCGACCAGATCGCAGTGGTGCAGTAAAGAAGCACGACAGAGGAAATCACCACGGGAAGCAAGATCGCGAAATGTGTTGGCGGCAGCAAAAACTTCGTTGGTTATGCCGCGATATGCGCGCACGAGCGGAGCAAACGCGAGCGGCGTGATCCACGCAGCAAAACAGAACAGCGGGATCGAAACAAGGTAGAGTAGGATCACCATTCGATCTGATACAGCAGGCTCCGTACCGGGTGTACGACGTAGCGGAAAGCGTCATTGGGCCTAACGAGAACAAGATGAGCGACGGCGGACGAAAGCGCGAGTCTCTCGGAGCGGAGGTGTAGAAGTCATCTCAAAGTGGCGCGTACGGCGGTCCGCCGTTCGCTTATGTGCTTGGTGGGATGCAGGCATCGTGGTGGAGAAGTGGATTGAGGGGGCGGCTGTGGTTTAATGGATTTCGGGTCCGCTCGAGTCTTGGCCTGTTCGCCATGCCCCTTGGGGGAGCATTGGACGGAGAAGAGACCGGGCGGCCCCGCACTTTGGAACCGGCCGCGCTGAGCTTTGATCGCCTGCAACGCACCCCACAAAGGAAACGTTCACCTGGCCATAAGCTAAAGCCATCGCGGCCATCTTCTTAAAAACTCAACAACCACCCACCTCAATGAAAACAGATTACTACCTCGGCCTCGATGCCGCAAAACATAAAGTCCGCCTCGCCCTGCGCGGGAGCACGAACGAGCGCTTCCTCCTGGAAAAGGTTCTGCCCGTGAGCGCCGCCGGCCGGCGCGAACTCCTCACTCTGCTCGGGCAACACCTGCCACCAGGCACCTCCCTCCTCGTGCTCATCGAAGCCACCGGCGTCCTCCACCTCCACTGGGCCGCGGCGCTGAGCAAAGCCGGCCATGCCGTCGTGGTCATTAACCCACTCATGGCGCGGCGGCTTTACCGGGTCAAAAACTCCCTGCGCGAGAACAAGACCGATGCCATCGATGCCCGGCAACTCTGCGCCCTGGCCCACCGGGATGGGGCCGAGCTGTTGGCCAAGTATCGCTTCGCCCTCGCGCCGGAACGCTGCGCTCTGCAGCGGCTCGAGACGGTGCGCCAGAGCCATCGCCACGCCCTGACCAACCTGAAGAAGACCTATGGCAGCCTGCTTGATCTCATCTTCCCCGAGTTAGGCCAGCTCCTGGAGATCGACGGCGTCGGCATCCGTGCTCTCTTACAAAAAGCGCCCACCCCGCAAGCCATCGCCCGGCTCCGCCTCGCCACCCTGGAGCAGGACTGGAAGCTGCGGCCCAAAGCGCGCCAGCTCAAAGCCCTCGCCGCCGACTCCATCGCCGACCCCGACCTGGCCGCAGCCAGCGCTCCGGCCCTGGTCGCCCTCCTCCAGAGCATGGCTGAGTTAGAAGCGCGTCTCCGCGACCTCGACCGCCAGATCGAGCAGTTGGCCCTCCAAGCCGCTGATCCCGTTCGTCAGCAGCTCCTCCAGACCCTCCCCGGCTTCGGCCCCATCACCGCCGCCAAACTCATCGCTTACCTCCCCGAAGAAGTGCTCCAAGCCGGCAGCAACCGCACCGCCGCTACTCGCCTCCAGGCCTTCATGGGCAACGATCCGCGGCAGAAAGAAAGCGGCCAGTTCCAAGGCAAAGTCAAGATGACCAAACGCGGCGTCGAACCGCTCCGCACCGCCTTCTTCCAGGCCGCCTTTAGCGCCAGCCAGCACGACCCGGAGTTAAAGGCCTTCTACCAGCGCAAACGCGCCCAGGGCAAACCCCACAAAGTCGCCCTCAGCCATCTCATGCGCATCCTCACCCGCCGCCTCGTCGCCGTCCTCCGCTCCCGCCAACCCTATCGCCCTACGGCACCAGTCTTACTTACAAATGCTGCCTAAGACCCTTGACACCAGTCATAGCCTGTCTCCATCGCATGGTTAGGCTTCATCGGTCGAGTGTCAAAGAGGCAACGTAAGCATCGCGCGGCATCTTCCGCTTAATTTGCTGAAGAGCTTCCGACGCGTTGGCCGCGCCCGAAATATCAGAAAGCTGCCGGACTGACAGGTGCCCCTCAGAATCATGGCGAACGAGAAACGTATTGCCTGCTCCTCGATCAAATCTGTGGCCCGCAATGCTCACGGAATCGAAAACACGGTTCCAACTGTAGGAGAGTGAGACGGAGCCAGAGTCGGTGCTCCACCAGCCGGATTGGGAGGAGACAAAAGTTCCCATCGATTGAGAACTGCTATTTGGCGTATGGACGCTTACTCCGGGCCAAAGCGCGAGAACGTAAAGTAAGGGACGATCAGTCCCGGAGGACCCGAATGTCTGGCCAAATCCAATTGCGAGGACCCCGAAGCCCGGGCGCAGAAAATCAAGCGAGCCACCGCCACCAGTATACTTGCCAAACTGCATCCCGCAGCCCGAAAGGACTATCACCAGCGCTACAGGCGGAATAAAACGGAACCGCATTGCAGGAGGCCTAACGAGAATTAGACGAACTTTCGTCTTTAAAGGCGAACAATTTTTCGTCTATCATGGCTTGGTACGGGTTCGGGCTCGTCCAACGGACTGCGGATGTTCAGGCCCGGTTTGTTGCAAACGTGAGTATAGATCATGGTCGTGGCAAGGTCTTTGTGGCCCAAAAGTTCTTGCACCGTGCGGATGTCGTAGCCGCTCTCCAGCAAATGGGTCGCGAAGCTGTGGCGAAAGGTGTGGCAACTGGCCGCCTTGGTCAGGCCGGCTCCGCGGATGGCGTGCTTGACCGCGTTCTGCAGATTCTTTTCCGCGACATGGTGGCGCCGTTTTTCGAAGCTGCGCGGGTCGACTGAGAGTTTCTCGGCTGGAAAGACATACTGCCAAATCCATTCACGCGCGGCCCGGGGATATTTGCGGTGCAGTGCGGAAGGCAGATAGACGGCGCCGCCGCCGGAGGCGAGGTCCTGGCAATGCAGTTCCTTGACCCGGGCGAGGTGTTCCTGAAGGGGTCGGCAAAGTCTCTCAGGGAGGAGGGTGACGCGCTCGCGCATGCCTTTGCCCTCGTGAATGGTGATTTGGCGATAACCGAAGTCGATATCTTTCACCCGCAGCCGGCATTCGAGCAGGCGCAGTCCGCTCCCGTAAAGCAGGTGCGCCATGAGCCGGTAATCTCCTTTCAGTCGGGCGAGGACGGCATGGGCTTCGGCGGGGGTAAAGACGACGGGGACTTTGGGCGGGCGTTTGACTCGTTCGATCTGGCCGATGAAATCGAGTTTTCGGTCGAGCACCTGCTGGTAGAGGAAGAGTAAAGCGCTGAGAGCCTGGTTTTGGGTGGAGGCGGCGACGTTGCGGTTCACCGCGAGGTGGGTGAGGAATTGGGCGATTTCCTCTTCGCCCATTTCGCTCGGGTGCTTCTTGCCGTGGTGGAGGATGTAGCGCCGAATCCAGTCGGTGTAGGCTTGTTCGGTGCGGAGGGAGTAATGCTTGACCCGAAGGTGCCAGCGGACGCGCTCGAGCAGCTTCGGCGGCTTGGGCAGCGGGGATGGGCTAGTGGCGGCGAGGGGCGGGGAGACTGGCTCAAGCGGGATCACGTTTGAGTTTGTAGGGCAACTGAAGGCTCGTGGGCAAGTTTTTTTTGGCCGGGGGAAAGGACTGAAGTCGAGCTGAAATAGGCGTAACCATTATCTCGTTTATAACTCCCTTACGGCACCGAATCGCTGGCCAGAGCTAGGCGCTGGCGCCGCGCAGGGTGGCGACGGGCGGGAGCTGGCCGGCGCGATAGGCCGGCACCCAGCTGGCGATGGCGACGGCGATCATGGCCAGGAGGGTGGCCCAGAGATAGTGGTGCCAATCGGAAGCGACGGGAAAGTAATCGGCGTAAAGCAATCCGCGCACCCGCAGCGGAATGTGGGCGACGCCGATGACGGCGAGCCCGCCAAGGAGGCAGCCGATGAGGGAGCCGAGGGCGGCGATGAACGCGCCTTGCCAGAGGAAGATGGCGCTGATGTCGCGCCGGGTATAGCCGATGGAACGGAGGATGGCGATCTCTTTCATCTTCGAGAGCACGGTCATGGTGAGGACATTGAAGATGCCGAAGCCGGCCAGCAGAATGATCAGCGCCACCGTGATGGCGGTGGAGACGCGCAGGGTGAGGAGGAGTTGCAGGTTCGATTCCTCGCGCTCCTGCCAGCTGCGCGCTTCGTGTTGGAAGAGGTTCTGGAATTGCTGGGCCAGCTCCGGCGCGGTCTCGGGGTCGCGCAGTTTATAGAGAATCATGCTGGCGGGATACGGCTTGCGCAGGAGGCGCTGGGCGATCTTGAGCTGAGCATAGACGCGGGTGGAATCGACCGAGCCGACACCGCTGCGGGCGATCGCCGCGACGGTGAAACGCCAGAATTCTCCGCTGGGCGAGAGGAGCTGGATCGGCTCGCCGGCGGTGACCCCGAGGGCCTCGGCCAGGCGCGATCCGACAATGACGGAGCTGGGATTGTTCCGAAAATCTTCATACTTTCCGTCAATGATCTCCGCGCCGATATCGGTCGTGCGCAGATGGAGCTGGGGATCGATGCCGAAGAGGTCGATGGTGGCGTTCTCGAAATCGGCTCGAGCGGTGAGGGTGCCGCGCAGGACCGGGGCGCAGGCCACGACGTTGGAGAAACGCCGGCTGATGCGCATGATCTCGGAGGCGTTGGTGATGCCCTCGAAGTAGCGCCGCCGGGCCGCTTCGACCTTGGCGTTCTTGGGCGCGACCAGGAGATTGTTGTAGCGCGGTCGAAACTGCGCCCGGAGCATGATGGCGCCGTTGCTTCCGAGGGTGGACTCGATGAAGCGCTGGGCGAACCCCTGCGTTTGAGCCTGGGTGCAGATGAAAATGGCAACCCCGAAGATGACGCCGCAGAGGCTGAGGATGAAGGCGCGCTTGCGATGGAAGAGGAAGCGGAGGGCGATCTGCAGGGTCGGTGTCACCGCAGTTTCTCCGGCGGCAGATCTTCGAGCAGGCGTTGCCTCACGAACTGGCCGGGCCGGAGCTTTTCCTGCTCCGAGACGACGACGTGATCGCCTTCCTCCAGGCCGCTGCGCACTTCGGAATACTCCAGGGTGCGATAGCCGACCTCGACGGTGCGCTTTTCCACCGTGGCGCGTCTGACCCGCCAGACCTGGTCGACGATGAGGGCGCGGCTGGGGACGAGGAGGGCGTTCTGATGCTGCCCGGTGATGATGTTCATCTCCCCGGTCATGCCGGCGAGGAGGTTTTCCGGCGGTTTCTCAAGATCGAGCAGCACGGTGTAACGCTGGGTATCGGGATCGGCCGCGGGCACGATGGAGGTGACGCGGGCGTCGAACTGGCGGGTGCGGTAGGCATACATCTGCAGGATCGCCTTCATCCCGACGCGCACTTCGCCGACGTCTTCTTCGTTTACTTCGCCGCGCACATAATTGCGCGCGGAGGAGACGGTGAAGAGCTCCGCGCCTTCCGTGACCAGTTCGCCGTCGATCGCCTTGAAATCGGAAAGGATGCCATCCATCGGTGCGCGCAGCTCCAGGGCGTTGGTCAGGGTTTCGGCTTTTTTGAGCGCGGTGCGGAGGGATTCGAGGTTGCGTTCGCGTTCGATTTTCTCCGTCTGGAGCGCATCGCGCAGGCGCTTGGCTTCGCTCCGGGCCTTTTCGTATTCGACTGCGGGCACATTGCTGAGCGAGGTCAGTTTTTCCAGCCGGGCGAGGTTGGCTTCGGCGATTTTTAAAGGTTCGGAAGAGGGGAGCTCGAGCCGGGCCTGTTCTTCCGCGGCCTGGAGATCGGCCTGCGCCTGCTTGAGCTGTCGTGCGGTGGTTTCGTCGGCAATGGTGGCCAGGAGCTCGCCCTTCTTCAGGGTTTTCCCGATCGCGCCGCGGCCGATCGCCACCGCGTCGGCCAGGTGGAGGTAGCCGTTATTCTGGGCCCGCAGGTGGACGACAAAGGAAGGCTCGATCCGCACCGTGCCGTAGATGGCCGAGATAGCCGTGCCTCGGATCACTTTCTCCACCTCGACCACCGGCCGGGTGAAAAAGTAGATCGCGCCCAGGAGCAGAAGCGTAAGGACGAGAAGGCTCCAGAGAGCGGGCTGGGAAAGGCGGAGCTTCATCGGGCGGCGTCTTCTCCTCGGCTCCTGGTTGGCATCGGCGGCGTCATTAGGTCGATCACGAGCATGAGCACGAGCACGAGGACGAAGCAAGCGGGCAGCTCGATTTGGCCGGCGCCGTTAGGCGAGGGAGCGGCGGAAGATGCGATAGGTTTTGTATTTTTCCGCCCCGATGGCAGCGAGAAATCGGTTGATGAGATGATTGTTTTCCAGGGTCATGCTGAGTTCGCCGGTGAAGCCGCGCTTGATCATGGCGTCCTCGATGATGCGCAGGACGAGCATCTCGGCGATGCCGCCGCGGCGGTATTTTGGTTTCACCCCGAGAGCGATGAGCCGGGCGGTGCGGATGCGGCTCTTGTGGTAAAGCAGCTTGGCCAGGCCGATGGGCAGGCCGTAGCTGGTGAGGCGGCCGTCGATTCTCTTCAAGGCGACGTTGATATCCGGCACGCAGAGGATGAAGCCAACCGGTTCGTCGCCGATCTCCGCGATGAGGGTGAACTCGGGCACGACCAGTTGTTTTAGTTCCCTGGTCATGAACTCAAACTCCTTCTCGGTAAACGGGACGAAGCCCCAGTTGTCTTTCCAGGCTTCGTTGTAGATCTCGCGCAGGCGTGCGCTCTCGGCCTGGAGATTTTTCAGGTTGCCGGGCCGGATGGTGGCGGAGTGGCGCTTCTTGAGCGCGGCGGCGAGACGGCGCAGGCGCTGGGCGGCGCGTTCTGGCTGGGAAAACCACCAGGCGTAGAAATCCATCGTCTTCTTGAAGCCGAGTCCCTCGATCAGCGCGGCGTAGTAGGGCGGGTTGTGCGCGGTGAGGAGAGTGGGCGGAAACTGGAAGCCTTCCACCAGCAGGCCGCAGACGTAGTTGGTCGAGTAATCGATCGGGCCCATCACTTCATCGCGCCCTTTGTCGCGCAGCCATCGGCTTGCGGCGTCGAACAGGGCGGCTGCCACGGCGGGGTCGTCGACACATTCAAAGAGGCCGAAGCAGCCGACGTTGCTCTGATGGAGCGCGTTGTAGTTGGGGTCGTCGCTCGCCATGATGCGCCCGACGATTTCGCCGCCGCGGCGGGCGAGGAAGAGGGCGGCATCGCCGTGCTCGTAAAAAGGATGTTTCTTTCGATCGAGAAACTCCTTCCGCTCGAGCAGGAGCGGCGGCACCCAGGCCGGATCATGACGATAAATGCGCCAGGAAAATTTGATGAAGGCGTCACGCTCGGCGGCGGTCTGGACCTGGCTGATTTCGATCGTCGGCATTCGTTAGGCTTGGTTCGGCCGGGTCAGGAGCTGGCGGCAGAGATCGTTCTCTTGCCAGAGCAGGAGCCCGAGCACGAGGTTGAGCAAAGTGAGCTCGACGACAAAATACCAGACCGGCTGTCCAAGGAGAAGGAGGGCGAAAAGCAGAATCATGCGCGGATTGGTGGCGAGAAGGTTAACCCACTTCAGCAGCGGCCGGTTGGCGGCGCAAAAGGCACCGGCCAGGGCGGAGTCGTTCGTCGGGCGGGCGGTGCGCTCCAGTTCGCGCAGCCGCGGGGCGAGCCATTCCTGTTGCCGGGTGTAATTCAGGTAAAGCCGATGGAGGAACTTCCGCCACGGGTGCTCGCGCCAGCGCAGGCGATCGAATTCACCCTGGAGCGCGCTGGAGGAATCCAATTCCGCCCGCGCTTCGCCCTTGGCAAAAAAGAGATAGGCATTGCGTAGATAATCGCCCGCCGCGCTTTGCAGCGAATGACTGAACCCGGCGCCGAGGGCAAGCAGCCAGACCAGCGGTGAGCCGCCACCGGCGGTGTAGCGGAGGCAGAGCTGGGCGTAGACGCTGGCGAAAACGAGGTTATCCGCCAGGCCGTCGAGGGCGCGGCCGGCGCGGCTTCCTTGTTTCGTTAGGCGAGCGAGCTGGCCGTCGGCGTTATCGAAGGCGTTGGAGCAAACGTGGAGCAACATCCCGAGCAGGTTCCACTTCAGATCGCGGTAGTAATAAAGATGCCCGGCCACGATGCCGAGCGCTGCGCCGCACCAGGTCACCTGCGCCGGAGTCATGCGCAGGCGGGCAAAGAAGAGCGCCAGCCGGTAGCCGATCGGGCGATAGAAATAGAGGTCGAGCGCACTCTCCACCTCCCGCGCCTTGTAGCTCGCTTCGAGCGAAGCCTTTTCCATCGCGGCCGGCATGCGAAGGCCAGGCCTCGTTAGGCAGTCTGCGCCGCCAGCTTCGGGACGAGGGTGTCCTCGAGAATGTTGAGCGCTTCGTCGAGATCGGCCCGGGTGTGCAGCGCGGTGACGCAGGCGCGGAAACAAATTCGATCCTGCGGCACGGCCGGGTAATCGACCGGCGCGACCCAGAGTCCGCGGCTGCGCAGTTCGTGACCGAGGCGATACATCCGCTCGCGATCGCCGATCACGATCGGCATGACGTAGGTGTTGGAATTGCCGGTGTCGATCCCCAGGCCCTGCAGTTGACCCCGGAAATAATCGGCGTTTTCCCAAAGCCGGGTGCGCAATTCCGACTGACTCGAAGCAATCTCGAGCGCTTTTAAAATTCCCGCCACCACCACCGGCGGCAGTGCGCAGGAGTAAACGTAGGGATGGGCGTAGAAGCGCAGATATTGCAGCGTCTCGCGCGAGCCGGCGACGAAACCGCCGAGGGCGCCGAAGGCTTTGGAGAAGGTGCCGTAGGTGAGGGGAACGCGGTTTTCGACCCCAAATTTCTCCGCCGCGCCGCGTCCGTTTTCGCCGCAGGCGAGAGTGGAATGCGCCTCATCGATGAAGACGCTGGCGCCATGGAGATCGGCCACGTTGATCAATTCCTCCAGATTGCCGAAGTCGCCATCCATCGAATAAATGCCCTCGATGACGACGAGCTGGCGCTTGCCTTTGCCCCGGGCGAGCGAGGCATCGAGCGCTGCGGGATCGTTATGCTCAAACTTCTCCGAGCGGCAGCGCGAGAGGGTGGCGCCGTCGCGCAGGCTGAGGTGGGAGCGGTTATCGAGCACGGCGACGTCGGTTTTGCGGAGCAGACCGGAGATGGTGCCGAGCGCGCCGCCAAAGCCGCTGTTAAAAAGCATGGCGTCTTCGCGGCCGAGAAACTGGGCCACTTTGCGTTCCAGCTCACGGTGCAGATCGCTCATCCCGGAGAGCATGGGCGAGCCGCAGGCGCCGAGACCGTGGCTGGTCAGGGCATCGTGGGCGGCGGCGATGACTTCGGGGTGGTTGGCCAGGCCGAGGTAATTGTAGGAGCAAAGGTTGATCACCGGCTGCGCCTTCCCGTCGTAGGTGATGGTGGTGCGGGCGTTGGCCGGCGCGCGCAGTTCCGGTTCGTAAAGTTCGACCGCCCAGGCGCCGGCTTGCATCCAGCGGGTAAAACTGGGCGGGGCTTGCAACGGATCGCCGCCTTCGCTCCCGAGAAAATTGCTCAGACTCAGTTCGGCTGGATTATCGCTCATAAAAAAAAGCCGCGCCTAACGAGTGTGGGCACGGTGGAGTGGGGGATGGGAAATTCATCCGGATTGGCGGATGAATGCTCGCGAGAAGATAGGTTAGAAGGTGCATCCTTTGGTGTTTCGCGACACGCAAAGGCGCCCCGCGATTTCCCAGTCGGGGCAGCAATGTTATCCCGTCACCTGACGGCAACAAGAACTAAATTTAGGGGGCCGACACCACCGCAGCTCTGCTGAAACCGAACCGCATGAAAACTCTGTTTTTTCGAGCCGGCGAAGGAACGCCAAGCCAGACTCGACACTCCCCGCAAAACAACGCCACGAGCCGCGCGAGAGGTCCCTCGCCGTCTGCGCTGCTCGGGATGACAAAGTGTGGGGGGCGAGCGCAGGCGAGGAAGCCGGTTACGCTTCGTAGGGCGATGGAGGCTGCTCCAGCGCAGTCTTGAGCACCTCATCCACCGTCTCTACCGGCACGAACTGGATCTTCTCCTTCGCTTCCGCCGGAATGTCGACCAAGTCCTTCTCGTTCCCCTTCGGAATGATGACGGTGGTGATGCCGGCGCGCATCGCGGCCAGGCTCTTTTCCTTGAGACCGCCGATCGGTAAAACCAGTCCGCGCAGGGTGATTTCGCCGGTCATTGCCACATCGGAGCGCACCGGCGTGTTGCTGAAGAGCGAGGCCAGCGCGGTGAACATGGCGACACCCGCCGACGGCCCATCCTTCGGCACCGCACCGGCTGGGACGTGGACGTGAATGTCGGTTTCACCGAAGTCTTTCGGAGTCATGCCTTCCGCGCCATCGCGGCTTCGGACTAACGACAGCGCCGCCTGCATCGATTCCTTCATCACGTTCCCGATCTGCCCGGTGAGGGTGATGTTGCCTTTGCCGGGATAACGAGTCGCCTCGATGTGCAGCACTTCACCACCGACCGGCGTGTAGGCGAGTCCGGTGACGATGCCGGGCTTGTTCACCGCCAGTTTGGTATCGTGGATGTAACGCTCCGGGCCGAGCAGGGTTGTCACCATTTCCGGAGTCACGGTGACGTGCTCCGTTTTGCCGCGCGCCACCTGCGCGGCGACGCCGCGAATGACTGCGCCGACCTGCCGTTCCAGCTCGCGCACTCCGGCTTCGTGGGTGTAACTGTCGACCACCTTGACCAGCGCCGCTTCTTCCCAGGTGCATTGCTCGGGTTTCAGTCCGTTCTCTTCCAGCTGCCGCCTCACGAGATAGCGACGGGCGATTTCCAGCTTCTCCCGTCCGGTGTAGCCGGCCAGGGAAATGAGTTCCATCCGGTCGCGCATCGGCTCGGGCACGCCTTCGATGTAGTTGGCGGTGGCGATGAAAATGATCTGCGAGAGATCGAACGGCACGTCGAGATAACGATCGACGAAGGCAAAATTCTGCCGCGGATCGAGCACCTCGAGCAGGGCGCTGGCCGGGTCGCCGCGGAAATCCGTTCCCAGTTTATCGATCTCATCCAGCATCATGACCGGGTTGCGCGTCCCGGCCCGGCGCAGCTCCTGGATGATCCGCCCCGGCATCGAGCCGATGTAAGTGCGACGATGACCGCGAATCTCCGCTTCGTCGCGGATGCCGCCCAAACTCATCCTCACGAACTTGCGTCCGAGCGCGTCGGCGATCGATTGTCCGAGGCTGGTCTTGCCCACTCCGGGCGGGCCGAGAAAACAAAGAATCGGGCCGTGCCCTTTCGGGTTCAGCTTGCGCACGGCCAGGTATTCGATCAGCCGGCGCTTCACTTTCTCGAGGTCGTAATGATCGCGATCGAGAATCTCCTGGGCCTTGTCGAGATCGAGGTTGTCCTCGCTCATCTCGTTCCAGGGCAGCTCCGCGATGGTCTCGATGTAGGTCACGATGACGGAGTAATCCGGACTGGCCTGCGGAATGAAATCGAGCCGCTTCAGCTCGCGGTCGGCCTGTTTCATCACCTCTTCGGGCGGCTTGGCTTCTTCCAGTTTCTGGCGCAATTGCGCGACCTGCTCCTCCGCCCCGGAATCGCCTTCCCCCAGCTCGCGCTGGATCGCTTTCACCTGCTCGCGCAGATAGGCGCGCCGCTGCGCATCGGAAAATTGCGACTGCACATCCTGCTGCAACTTTTGCTGGATCTGCGCGATCTCGAGCTGCGAAGAAATGTGGCTCTGCACCGTGCGCAGTCGCTTTTCCAGATCGTTTTCCTCCAGCAAAGCCTGCTTCGCGGGGAGATCGATGTTCAGATTCGGCGCCAGAAAATCGGTCAGTTGCTCGACCTCCTCGATCCCGAGCACGATGGCGCGCGCTTGTTCCGGCACGTCCGGCGTCAGCTCCATCAGCCTCCCGGCCGAGTCGCGCAGGTTGCGGAAAGCGGCCTCAAATTCCTTCGTCGCCGGCGCCGGGAGCGTATTCAGCACCTCGATCTCGGCGCGGAGAAAGGGAGCGGTCTGGACCACTTTGCGAATGAGAAAGCGGCGCAAACCTTGCGCGATGATGACGACCCGATTGTCGGCCTGGCGCAACAGTTTCAAAACCGTCACCGCCGTCCCAACCTGGTAGAGATCGGCTTCGCCGGGTTCTTCTTTCGCTTCGTCGCGCTGGGTAACCAGGCCGATGATTTTATTCTGCGGCAGCGTCTCGTTCAGGAGCTGGATCGAGGCCGGTCGCTCGACATTGAGCGGAGCGATGGTGCGCGGGAAAACGACGAATCCGCGGACTGGCAGGATCGCCAGAGTGTCGGGAATCGCGGGCATCTCGTCGAAGCCCTGCACCTGTGCCACTTCGCTCGTCGGAGCGGGATTTTCGACTGCTTGTTGCAAGGCGCTGAGAAGTTCGTCGTTCATTTCTTGAAAGGCAGCTCGATCCAAAGGAGCCCGTTTTTTTGCTCCGCGCTGGCGTCGTCGACGTCGACCGCTTTGGGCAGATCGATGATCCGCTCAAACGGTCCGTAATCGATTTCGAAGGCAATCATCTGCACCGCGCGCTCGGTCTCGTGATTCGGTTCCGGCGCCTGGCGGGTGCCGCGCAGGACGACCCGTTTTGGTTCCACCGTCAGGTCGACCTGCGAGCGATCGACTCCGGCCAGGTCCACGCAAATGCGCAGTCCTTTGTCGCAGATGAAAACGTTGATGGCCGGTTGCCAGCGATAAGGGCCGGGCTGCATGAATTGCAGGCGCGTCATTTGGTAAGTGACGTCGCCGAGGGTTTCGTGCAGCCAGCGCAATTTGATTCCGCGGATCGTGTTCATGCGTAGTTGGAATCTAAGACTACGCGCGCGCGGCGTCACCTGCGCGGCAACTTTTTCGCCACCCGCTGAATCAGAACCCAGGCGCTGGCCGCGCTGCCGACCGCGAGAATGGCGCCGAGCCCCATGACCAGGCGGAAACCGCTCAGGAAAGATTGGTCGATCGCGCCGCGAGCCTCCTGCCGGGCGGCGGCGGTGAGGTCGTTAGGCAATTCCACTCCGGCGAGCCGGTCGCGCTGCTGGGCCAGCGCCTGGCGGGCGTTGCCGGGGAGCTCTGAGCGGGCCAGGCGGCGGTCGAGCTGGCGATTGAAGCTGTGCAGCATGACAATTCCAAACACGGCGATGGCGAGCAAGCCGGCGGTGCGCGAAACCGCGTTGTTGATCCCCGAAGCAACGCCGACCCGGCTCTCCGGCACAGAGTTCATCACCGTGGTGGTGAGCGGTGCGACGCTCACGGCCATGCCGAGGCCAAGCACGACCACCGCCGGAAAAAAAGTCGTCCAATAGCTGCCCCCAACCTCCGGCCGCAAGAAGAGCGCGAACCCAGCCGCAGCGATGAGCGGACCGATCACGAGCGGAAGCCGGGCACCGTATTTCTGCACCAACCCGCCGGACCAGCGCGAGAGGAGAAACATGACGAGGATGAACGGCAGCAGCGCCGCTCCGGCCGCGGTGGGCGAGTAGCCTTGCACCTGGATGAGATTGAGCGGGAGGAAAAAGAGGGTGCCGCCGAGCGCGGCGTAGAGCAGCAAGGTGAGCAGATTGGCCCCGGCAAAATTGCGCGACCGGAAAAGCTCCAGCGGCAACATCGGGTGCGCGCTTTTCGCTTCGGCGAAAAGAAAAAGGGGAAGCAACCCTGCCGCGGCGATCAAGGAAACGACGACCGCCGGATGACCGAAGCCAGCGCGCGAGGACTCGATCAGGCCGTAGACCAGCCCACCCAAACCGAGCACGCCGAGAATGGCGCCCCACCAGTCGAGCCGCGCCTTCTCTTCGCTCGCACTCTCCGGCACGCGCCAGAGGGAGATGGCGATGACCAGCGCGGCCAGCGGGAGGTTGATGAAAAAGACCGCGCGCCAGGAGACATGCTCGATCAACCATCCGCCGAGGACAGGGCCGATCGCGGCGGTGATGGCGCTGAAACCCGACCAGGTGCCGATGGCGCGGCCGCGATCCTCGATTGCGAAGGCGCTGCTGATAATGGCGAGGCTGCCGGGAATGAGCAGCGCCGCGCCTAATCCCTGCACGGCCCGGGCCAGAATCAGCTGGCCGATAGTGGAAGCCACTCCGCACCAGCCGGAGGCGATGGCAAAAAGAAGGACGCCGAGGAGGAAAACGCGCCGGCGTCCAAACTCATCGCCTAACGAGCCGCCGAGGAGAAGAAATGCCGCCAGAAGGAGCGCGTAGGCCTCAATAACCCATTGCACATCGACCACGTCGGCGTTGAGCGCGCGTTGCAGCGCGGGCAGGGCGACATTCACCACGGTGCCATCGATGAACGCCATGCTCGAGCCGAGAATGGTCGCGACCAGCACCCAGCGGCCATCCGCTTTGGAACAGAGGACCGCTGCGGTGCGCCCACGGGGCATCGGTTCTTCACAAGGCGAGCGCAGGAAAGTGGCCACGGATGATTATGGACCAGATGCAACCAGTCAGCGCAAGCGCCGTGCGCTCCTCCGGAACTCGCGACTTCCGGTTTCACGGGGACAAAATTAGTATTTGACTAACCAGTAAACTATAGCCAACTTCCAGTCATGCCGAGACACAGCGACGCCGAAGAGCGCTTGATGAATGCGGCGATGGATTTGATCTGGGAGAACAGCTACGGATCGACTTCAGTCGACGCCATCTGCGAAAAGGCGGGCGCGAAGAAAGGCAGCTTTTACCACTTCTTCGAATCGAAGTCGGAGCTGGCGGTGAAAGCGCTGGAGGCCGATTGGCTGCGCAAGAAAGCACGGATGGACGAGATCTTTTCACCTTCGGTGCCGCCGCTGGAACGTTTGCGACGCTATTTCGAGCACGTTTACGAAGGCCAAGCCAAAGCCCACGGAGAATGCGGCGCGGTCCTCGGTTGTCCCTATTGTTCCATCGGGTGCGAGATTGGAACGCAGGACCGGGCGATCGGCGAGCAGGTGCACAAAATTCTCGATCGAAACGCCAAATATTTCGAGTCAGCCATCCGCGACGCCGACGCGCAGGGCCTGATCTCAGCGCCCGATGCCAAGACCAAGGCGCAGATGCTGATTGCCTATTTCCAAGGCAGCCTGGCCCAGGCGCGGATCGAGAATGATGTGCGGCCGTTGCGCCATCTTGCCGCCGGCGCGCTGGACCTTCTCGGCGCAAAGTCCGGCGCGGCCAGGAAGTAAAATCACGCCCCTGCCAGATTTCATAACCAAACACACTTAATAGATGACTAGTCAAATAAAGGACGCAAAGACCATGAATGAGAGCCTGAAAGCCAGAGACTGCCGGCCGCTGGAGAATGTTCCCGCGGACTATTGCCGCAAATTAAAGAGCGGACTTGCCCGTTTGGAGAAAGCCATCCAGGAGCAATACGAAGCTCTCTCCCCGGCCGGGCGGGAGCTGATCGCGCGAGCGGTGCGAGAAGCCGAGGAAGCCTCGTGGGCGACCCCTTTTCCGTCTCTCTTTTTCCCGGCGCTCGCTCACCTGAAGTTGAGCGAAGTGATGCCTTCAGCCTAACAATCCACAATCCTATTTATGAACAATAAAAAAACTGCCCTGATCACCGGAGCTAACCGCGGCATCGGCCTCGAAACCGCCCGCCAGCTCGGAAAGAAAGAAATCACCGTCCTGCTCGGTGCGCGTGAGCTCGCCAAGGCGAAGAGTGCTGCCGATGAGCTGCGCCAAGCCGGCATTGATGCACACCCGATCGAAATCGATGTCAGCGATCCGGCCAGCATCAAGAAAGCGGCCGCCCAGGTTGAAAGCGATTTCGGTCGCCTCGACATCCTGGTCAATAACGCCGGCGTCATGACCGACGACCGGAAAAAGAAGGCGAGCGAGCAAACGCTCGAGACCTGGCGAAAGACTTTTGACACCAATGTCTTTGGTCTTATCGCGACGACGCAGGCCTTTCTGCCCTTGCTGCGCAAAAGCGAGGCGGGCCGAATCGTGAATCTCTCCAGCATTCTCGGTTCGATTCAATTTCACGCCACGCCGGGCGCGCCGGTTTATGAGAGCAAAGACACTCCGGCTTACAACGTCTCGAAGTCAGCAGTCAATGCCTACACCGTGCAGCTGGCCTACGAGCTGAAGGACAGCAAGATCAAGGTCAACGCTGCGCATCCGGGCTGGGTGAAAACCGAGATGGGTGGGGAAGGAGCCTCGCTCGAGATCGAGGAGGGAGCCAAGACCAGCGTCGCCCTCGCTACCATCGGGGAAGACGGCCCGAACGGCAGCTACCAACACCTGGGCGAGACGCTGCCCTGGTAATCCGCCTAACGATAATGAAAACACGGCAAAGAAAACGCCAGCCCAGGCCGAGACTCGTCCCGGCCTTGAGCGATGGCGCCGAGTCCTTCGCCCCGGGGGCGCCGGACTCGTTAGGCGACTCCCGCCTCCTCGACAGTTATTCGCAGACCGTCGCGGCCGTAGTCAACCGGGTTGCTCCCAGCGTGGTCAACATCCGCGTTGTGAGCGGCGAACGCGGCCAGGGTGGCGGCTCCGGCTTCATCCTCGCCCGCGACGGATTTATCCTGACCAACAGTCATGTCGTGCAGGGAGCGCGCGAGATCGAAGTCACTCTGCGCGACGCGCGGGTCTATCCCGCGCAATTGATCGGGACCGATCCCGAGACCGATCTGGCCGTGATTCGAATCGATGCGCCGAACGTGCAACATGCGCGCCTGGCCGATTCCTCGCAGATTCAGGTTGGCCAGATCGCGGTTGCGGTCGGTTCGCCCTACGGCTTTCAACAGACCGTCACGGCCGGAATCGTCAGCGCGCTCGGGCGTTCGATGCGTTCCGAGTCCGGTCGTCTGATGGATGAAATCATACAGACCGATGCCGCGCTCAATCCCGGAAATTCGGGCGGACCGCTCCTGAACAGCGCGGGCGAAGTGATCGGGGTCAACACCGCGGTCATCCTGCCGGCGCAGGGCATCTGTTTCGCCATCGCCAGTAACACGGCCAAGTTTGTCGCCGGCTGGCTGATCAAGGATGGCCGCATCCGGCGCAGCTCGATCGGGGTGGCGGGGCAAAACGTGCCGCTGCATCCGCGGGTGGTCCGTTTCCATAAGCTGGAGAAAAGCGGCGGCGTGCTGGTGATGGAGGCCGAGCCCGGCGGACCGGCCGCAATCGCCGGCCTTCAGCCTAACGACACCATCGTCGGCTTCAAAGGCCACCCGATTGCTTCGGTCGACGATCTGCACAAACAGTTGGTCGCGGCTGAAATCGGGACCGCTTCGCCGCTGATGTTTCTGCGCGGAACGGAGAAGCTTTTTTGCATGGTCGTCCCGCGCGAACTTCCGCCGCTGACGGTGCGAAATCGGGAAAGATCGCGCCAATAAATTCTCAACCTAACGAAAGACAAAAATGAACGAACCCATCAATATCAACGAAGCCAGTTTTGAAAAAGCCGTCCTGCAATCGCCCATCCCGGTGCTGGTCGATTTCTGGGCCTCCTGGTGCGGGCCATGCAAAATGATCGCGCCCGTCCTGGACGAGATCGCAAAGGAAAACGAAGGCCGCTATCGCGTGGCCAAGGTCGACATCGATGCCGACCCGGGCCTGATGCAGCGCTATGGCGTGCGGGCCGTCCCGACCCTGCTCTTTTTCCACGGCGGCGAAGTGAAGGATCAACTGGTCGGCGGCGCACCCAAGAAAGCGATCGTGGACAAGCTGGCCACCCTTTCCGGCGACTCGGCCCAGCCCTAACGAACCTAACAACTAACTCATAACCCAATCCAAACCAACAATGACCACTCAAAATACTGACATCTCATCTCCTGACCTGAACAAACGGCCGCCGCGCAGCCCGCGCGCTCGCCTCGGCGGCTACGTCATTCTCCCGCGCATGCTCGACAAAGGGCGGGCCGACATCGCGGGCCAGACCGGCGAGTATCACTACAACTGCCCGCTCGATCAGCATTTCGTGAACTTCGTCGGAATCGATCCGGCGGCGCTGCGCGAGCAGCTTGCGGCCGGGAAAGGCGACGGCGACATCCTGGCCTGGATCAACGAAACCGCCCAGCAGAAGCGCGCTCCGTGGGAAATCGAGCAGTGGAGCAATTACATGGAACGCCGCGGCCCAGACAGCGACGCCGAGACGCTCCAGCATTTTGCCGAAATGGTCGGCGCCGCCAGCAAGACCCGCGAAGACATCAAGACCTGGGCCGATTTGCTCGACCTCGACGATCACGTCACCTTCGGCGGTCTCGCCTAACGAGCCACCCGGCCTCACCCGCACGACGATGAAACCTTCCATTCTTCTCCTCGCCGCCGTCCTGGCGCTGGCCGGTTGCGGTCGCGCCAAGGCGCCGGCCGGGCCGCCGCCGCCTAACGTCACCGTGGTCAAGGCCCAGCAAAAGGAAGTGACGGAATGGGACGAATACACCGGGCGGCTGGCGGCGGTGGACGAAGTCGAAGTCCGTGCCCAGGTCAGCGGCTATCTCGAATCGATTCATTTCAAGGATGGCCAGATGGTCAAGAAAGGCGACCTGCTTTTCGTGATCGATCCGCGTCCGTATCAGGCCGTTCTGGACCGGGCGAATGCCCAGGTTAAACAAGCTGAAGCTGGTCTCGCCCTGGCCGATGCGAACCTGAAACGGACTCAGGAATTGGCGAGCAAGAAGGTCGTCGCCTCCTCCGATCTCGACGATCAGCGCAGCAAGCAGCTCGAAGCCGCGGCCGCCTTACAGGTCGCGCAGGCGGAAGTGACCAGCGCGCAGCTCAACCTCGGATTCACGCGAATTAATGCGCCGGTCAGCGGAAGAATTGATCGCCACCTGGTCAGCGAAGGCAACCTGATCAGCGGCGGCTCGGCCAACTCGACTCTCCTGACCACGATCGTTTCGCTCGACCCGATCCAGGCCTATTTCGAGGCCGACGAGCAGGCTTACCTGAAATACACCCGGCTCGATCGCTCCGGCACCCGGCAGAGTTCCCGCGACGTGGCCAACCCGGTCAAGCTCGCCTTGTCCGACGAGGAAGGTTTCCCGCATCTGGGCAAGATGGATTTCGTCCAGAACCGGATCGACGTGAACACCGCCACGGTGCAGGGCCGGGCGGTTTTCGAAAATCCGGATCTGGTTCTGACTCCTGGCCAATTCGTTAGGCTGCGTCTCCTTGGGACGCCGCCGCATCCGGCCATTTTGATCCCCGACCAGGCCATCGTTTCCGATCAATCGCAGAAGTTTGTCTGGGTGGTCGATGGAGATGGGACCGCGAAATATCGCACGGTCGAACCCGGCCCGATGATCGACGGGCTGCGGGTCATCCGCAAAGGCCTCCAGCCTAACGAGCCCGTGATCGTCCTCGGTCTGCAAAGCGTGCGCGCCGGGATCAAGGTCAAAGCCGAGGAAGCGCCGGCAGCGAAATTCATCACCACCGACGAGCAGGCGAGCGCAATCGCTGCCGGGCTGGCGCGGCCGGCCGGCGAAGAGGCTTCCAGCCCTGCCGTGAAAGCTTCTCCGGCGAAGCCGTAGCACGCGATGAAGTTTTCCCACTTCTTCATCTCCCGGCCGATCTTTGCCGCGGTCATTTCGATCGTGATCATGATCGTGGGCGGGATCGCTTATTACACCCTTCCGATCGCGCAATATCCCGAGGTCGCGCCGCCCACAGTCGTGGTGACAACCAGTTATCCGGGCGCCAATCCACAGGTCATCTCCGACACCGTGGCGACGCCGATCGAGCAGCAGATCAACGGGGTTGAGGACATGCTTTACCTGACCTCACAGTGCACGGCCGACGGGACGATGACTCTCACGATCACGTTCAAGCTCGGGACCGATCTCGATAAGGCGCAGGTGCTGGTGCAGAACCGCGTCGCGGTCGCGATCCCTTCCTTGCCTGAGGAAGTGCAGCGCATCGGCGTCACGACGGACAAGAGCTCGCCCGATCTGCTCCTGGTCGTCCATCTCCTTTCGCCGGACGAGCGCTACGATCAACTTTACATCAGCAACTACGCCAGCCTGCATGTGCGCGACGTGCTGCGGCGGATCGAGGGCGTCGGCTCAGTCAACGTCTTCGGCGGGCGCGAATACAGCATGCGCATCTGGCTCGACCCGGAGAAGCTGGCCTCGGTCGATCTGACCGCGAGCGATGTGGTGGCGGCTTTGCGCGAACAAAATGTGCAGGTGGCGGCCGGCGTGATCGCGCAGCAACCGGTCGGTCTCGGCCATGCCTTCCAGTATTCGGTCAACACTCTCGGGCGCCTGGTCGATCCGGCGCAATTTGGCGAGATCGTGGTCAAAACCGGCGCCGACGGGCGACTGGTCAGGGTGCGCGATGTCGCGCGAGTGGAGCTGGGCGGACTCGATTATTCGGTCAACAGCTACCTCGGTTTCCCTAACGAGAAGCAGGCCAAGCAGGCGGTCGCGCTGGCCATTCAGCAGCGCCCCGGGTCCAATGCGATTGCGACCGCGCATGAGGTCCGCGCCACCATGGAAAGCCTGAGCAAGGATTTTCCGAAAGGGCTCGAGTATCGGGTCATCTACGATCCGACGGTTTTCGTCGAGGAATCGGTTCGCGCGGTCGTGCACACCATCTTTGAGGCGGTGCTGCTGGTCGTGCTGGTGGTGATGATTTTCCTGCAATCGTGGCGCGCCACCGTCATCCCGCTGGTCGCGATCCCGGTCTCGCTTATCGGCACTTTTGCGGCCATGGCGGCGCTCGGATTTTCGCTCAATAACCTTTCCCTGTTCGGACTCGTGCTCGCGATCGGTATCGTGGTCGATGACGCCATCGTTGTGGTCGAAAATATTGAGCGCAACATCGAGGAAGGGCTATCGCCCTGCGACGCGGCGCGCAAGGCGATGGACGAAGTGGGCGGCCCGGTTGTGTCGGTCGCACTGGTGCTGGCGGCGGTCTTTGTCCCGACCGCTTTTATCGGCGGCATTTCGGGGCAATTCTACCGGCAATTTGCCCTAACGATCGCGGTTTCGACCCTGATCTCGGCCTTCGTTTCCCTGACCCTGAGCCCGGCCCTGGGGGGCATTTTGCTCCAGCCGCGCGGGGCGAAAAAGGATTGGTTTGGCCGCTTCTTCGACAAGGTCTTTGGCTGGCTTTTTCGCGGCTTTAACGCCGCCTTCGCCAGGACGGTTGGCGTTTACGTTCCGACCGTGGCGCGACTCACTCGGCGGACCGGGCTTTCCCTGATCGTCTACGCGATTCTGCTCGTGATTACCTTTTTCGCCTTCAAGCGGGTGCCGGTTGGTTTCATCCCGGCGCAGGACCAGGGCTATGCCATCATCGCGGCGCAACTTCCCGACGGCGCCTCGCTCGAGCGGACCGATAAGGTGATTAAGCAGATCATCCAGATCGCGCTCCAGACTCCAGGCATTAATCGCGTCGTCGCCTTCGCCGGATTCTCCGGTGCGACGCGTGCGAACAGCTCAAACGCCGCCGCGCTTTTCCCCGGGTTTGCGCCGTTCGATGAACGCGGAAGCAAACTCGATGGGCCGACCGTGATCGCCGATTTGCGCAAGCGGCTCTCCGTCATCCAAGGCGCGCAGGTGGCCGTGATCCCGCCGCCCCCTGTGCGCGGGCTCGGCACCGGCGGTGGATTCAAAATGGAAGTGCAGGATCGTTCCGGCGCCGGGCTGCGCGAACTCCAGGCGGCGACCGACAAAGTGATCGCGGCCGCGCGGGGCGACGCCGGGTTGGTCCAGGTTTTCACCCAGTTTCGCGCCTCGACGCCGCAGCTTTTTGCGCAAGTCGATCGCACGAAGGCCAAGATGTTAAACGTCCCGTTAGGCAATATTTTCGACACACTCCAGACCTATCTCGGCTCGACCTTTGTTAATCAGTTCAACCTATTCGGACGAACCTACCGGGTCACGGCGCAGGCCGACGCGCAATTCCGCGACGACGTTTCCGACATCGCGCGGCTCAAGACGCGCAACGCCAATGGCGGGGTGGTGCCGTTAGGCTCGGTCATGAACATTCGCGAAACGACCGGGCCCGATCGGGTCGTGCGCTACAATTTGTATCCCGCGGCCGAGATCAATGGCGACACCGCCCACGGCTACAGCTCGGGCCAGTCGCTCGACACCATGGAGCGCCTGGCGCGGGAAAATCTGCCCCCGGGAATGAACTTTGAGTGGACCGATCTCGCCTACCAACAGCGCGCCGCCGGCAATACCGCGCTCTTCATTTTTCCACTCTGCGTCCTCTTCGTTTTCCTGACTCTGGCCGCGCAATATGAGAGCTGGACGCTGCCGCTGGCCGTCATCCTGATTGTGCCGATGTGTCTGCTCAGCGCCATCGCCGGCGTGATTTTCCGCGGGATGGACAACAACATTTTGACCCAGATCGGCTTTGTCGTCCTGGTTGGGTTGGCGAGTAAGAACGCCATTCTTATCGTCGAGTTTGCCCGGCAACAGGAACACGCCGGCAAGACGCGTTTCGAAGCGGCGATCGAGGCCTGCCGGCTGCGGTTGCGACCGATTCTGATGACTTCGTTTGCCTTCATCCTCGGTGTCGTGCCGCTCCTGCTCGCTCAGGGTGCGGGCGCGGAAATGCGGCAATCGTTAGGCACGGCTGTCTTCTTCGGCATGCTCGGGGTGACCTTTTTCGGGCTGCTCCTGACTCCGATCTTCTACGTCGTGATTCGTGGGTTCGCCTCGGATACGATCCGAGAGTCCAAGAGTCCTCCCGCCGCGACTCCTCCGGCGCGGCCCGCGGCACAAACTTAAGCGCGGGCCGGCACCGGGGAGGTTTCCGGGGATGGGGTGAACAGCCGGGCGGCATTTTCGGATCAGTGACCGCGTTTCCTGCGGTCGTCCTCTTTAAGCAGTTCACTCATGGGCGCTTCGGCGATGGCTTGTTCCTGCAACGTGGCTGAGCCGATCGCGCGCTTGCGCATGGCCCCGACCTTGTCCGCCAGGATCGTATGCATCGCCTGCATGCCGATGTCGTCCGCGACATAATTGGCCGCGTTGGCGGCGGCGATGCTGAGTTGGGCCGCAGTTGCAATCGCATCCTGGTTGGCCCCGAGGAAAAGGAAGGTCCAACGATACTGCTCGGTTTGTTGGCGGATGAGCTGGGCAACCTGCGCCCAGGTATAATTCCGGGAAGCATTCTCCAACCCGTCGGTCAAGACGGCGACGATGACCTGGGCCGGACGCTCTGCTTCGGGGAGGGCGGCGAGCTGTTCACCGAGTTCGAGGATGGTCTGGGCGATGGCATCGAGCAGGGCGGTGCTGGCGCGCGGGAGGTAGGTGTCCGTCGTGAGGGGCACAATCTCGGCCACCGGTAACGAGCGGAAAGGGACCAGATACTCGTCATCAAAAAGGACGAGCGTGAGGCGGGCCAGGCCCTCCACCGCCTGCTGTTCGCGCAGGAAATGGTTGAAGCCCTCGAGCGCGGCGTCACGGCAGGATTGCATGGAGCCGGAGCGGTCGAGAACGAAGGCGATTTCGGTATAGTTTTTGTTCATCCGGCGAGCATGACAGGCCGGCTAGGACAAAGGCTGTCCCACGGAGCTTTAACTTCCAAAAAGTTGTTCCTGAGTGGAGCGGGAAAGGGGAGCTAAGAACCGTTTCGGTCAGGAACCGGAGTAGCGCGTGGCCAAAGCCTGGGCCGCGACGCGCAGGCGATCGACCAGGCGGCGGGGAGCAAGCACGGTGGCATGTTCGCCCCAGCTCAGGATCCAGCGTTCGACCTCCTGCAGGGAACCGAGCTGGAGGCGCAGCTCCAATTCCTCGCTAGGCAAATTTTTGATCTTTTGCGAGGGATGCCAGACTCGCTCACGGATCAGTTGCGCGGCAAAGGAGTCGAAACGGATCCGGACCAGATTCTTCCCGTCACCATGGAAAACGCCGAAGCTGGAATCGAGGAACCGATTGATCGAAAAATCCGCTGGGCGACGGAAGCGCACGCCGGTGACCTGCGGTTCGCGCACGCGAGGAAGGGCAAAGGTGCGAAGCTGCTGCCGCTCGAGATCGAAGGCGAAAAGATACCACTGATTCTCGACGCAGCCGAGGTGGTAGGGCCGCACCCGGCGCGCCTCGAAACGCGAGCTGCGCAGCTTGCGATAGCGAAATTCGATCTCCTCCGAACGCAGGACCGCCCGGCTGATCGTCTCGAAGACTTCGATGTCGGAGAGGCTGCGGCCTGCGCTGCGAAACGAGATCGAGGAATCGAGCTCGCTCCAGGTGAAAGTAATTTTGTCTTTCAACCCGTCGCCGATCTTTTGAAAGGCGGCGCGCAGCGGGGCCTCGAACGGAGTGCCCTTGTATTGCTGCAACGCTTTCTGCGCGACGAAGAGCGCCACGATCTCGCCCTCCGAGACTTCTACGTTAGGGAAACTGGTCACTGGTTCGGTGTAGACAAAACCGAAATGCAGCTGGTCGTACTCGATCGGCAGGCCGAGCCGATCGCGCATGAAATCAATGTCGCGCTGGATCGTTTTACTCGAGACTTCGAGTTCCGCGGCCAGCTTGCGGCAGTTGGGGAAAGTGCGGGCCTGCAATTGGGCGTGCAGCTGCATCATGCGGGCGAGGGGCGGCCGGGAGAAAGTGCCGGGTCGTTCCGGGCCGCGGGAGGCGAGTCGGTTTCTCATCAGGCGCGTCATACCGACAGGAAAAGTAGCTGACAAGAAAATACTTTCTTCTGTCGGACAGCTGATGTCCTACCTGCTCGCATAGGATTGGCCTATGAATAAATACGCCCGCTCCATCCACCGCCTCGCCGCCGCTTCTCTGGTCCGTTCGCCCCGGGCCGGCCGTATCCCGCGCGGCCTGGCCCAACTGCGCGCGCTTCATCGGCGCTGGTATGAGGAAAAGAACCCGCCGCTGCGCCAAGCCGAGTTTGGCTTTTTACAGGCAGGATAAGAGGCGAAGGCGCCGGCTGGCTGCTCCAGACGAGGAGCGCAGTTTTCGCCTAACCCGTTGCACAAATGCCCGGCCGAATAACGCAGGATGACGAAGCGAGGGAAGGGGGTGGACGAAATTGGTTGCGGGGGCGGGATTTGAACCCGCGGCCTTCAGGTTATGAGCCTGACGAGCTACCAGACTGCTCCACCCCGCGATCTTGAGAGGCCAATTATGACCGTGTTCAGGCCGAACGCAAACGGCGAATTCGCGATCACGAAGAAACGGACAAAATACTTGCCGGGGCCATCTTCAGAGGCAAGGTATACGCCCTTCCGGAAGCCGAAGATTCCAGCGTAGCTCAGTGGTAGAGCGGTCGGCTGTTAACCGATTGGTCGTAGGTTCGAGTCCTACCGCTGGAGCCCGCGCTTCTCCTCTGGGAGCAGGGTCGAGTTGCGTTTCGCTGGCGGTGCGCGTCTGCTGTTTGGTGCCGACGAAGTCATCAGCCCCATCTGGCCGGATCCTGGTCGGGACGGCGAGCTGGTCGGACCCTGGTTTCGTCGAGCGCTGGTATCCGCCGAAGATGCCGGCGGGCGAGCGGCTGCCCTGGTATGCGCAGCATTTCCAGATGGTGGAGGTAAACTCGACCTTCTATGCCGTCCCGCAGGTGCGAATGGTTGAGCGTTGGGCTCGGGCGACGCCGGAGGATTTCATCTTCGATCTGAAACTGCATCGGCTCCTCTCCCGCCATACCGCGCCTTTGAAGTCGCTACCGCCCTCGCTGCAGCGGACGGCCGAGGCGGATGGGAAAGGGCGGGTGACCCTGACCGCGAAAGTGGAGCGGGCACTGCTGCAGGAGATCGTGGCTTCAGTCGAGCCGCTGCGGGCGAGGGAGAAGTTTGGCACATTTCTCCTCCAGCTCTCGCCGGCTTTTTCGCCGCGCAAACATGAGCTGGCCGAGCTGGAGGAAATCTTTGGGACGCTGGCTTCGTTAGGCGTAGTGGTGGAATTGCGCAACCGCAACTGGATGGAAGCCGATCAGCGCGAGACGACGCTGGAATTTTTCCGCCGGCACCAGACCACGCTCGCCCTGGTCGATGCGCCGGAGGAGGCGCATTTCACCATCATGCCGAGCGATCTCAATCCGGTCACGGATCCGCGTCTGAGCTATCTGCGCCTGCATGGCCGGGATGCCCAGGCTTACCTGCGGGGGAAGACGGTGGCGGAACGCTTTTACTATGATTACAGCGACGAGGAGATCGCCGAGGTGGCGGAGCGCACCCGCCGGTTGGCCGCGGCCTCGGAGGAGGTGCACGTGGTTTTCAATAACAACGCGCTCGACTTCGCTCCGCACGCGGCCCTGCGGCTGCGGGCCGCGCTGGGCCAGATCGCGCAGGGGCCGCCGCGGCAGGAGGACCTTTTTCGTTAGCCGGAGAGCAGGGCATGTCGACCGAACCCACGCAATCGCCGGGCGGATGGGCTCGTTTCCGCGGCTGGTTGAGCCACCTGCATCTCCGGCTGGTCACGCTCAAGGATACCCCGCACTCGATTTCCCTCGGGGTGGCGATCGGCGTTTTCTTTGGTTTCACTCCGCTCTGGAGCTTAAAGACGCTGCTCTCGATCGGGGTGGCCTGGCTCTGCAAAGGCAACAAGGTGGCGGCCGCGATCAGCGTGCAATTGCACGATCTGATTCTGCCTTTCATGCCGGCAATTTATCTTTGGGAATACAAACTCGGTTTTTGGGCGCTGCACGGTCATCTGCCGCGGCGGATCAACTTTCACAGCATGGCCCTGCGTGATTACATCCATTGGGAGATGTTTTTTTCCGTCGGCCGGCCGCTCCTCATCGGCTCACTCCTGCTCGGATTGCCCTCGGCGGTGCTGGTCTATTTCATCTGCCGCGGGCTGGTCACCAGCCACCGCGCGGGAGAGTGAAGCAGAAATTTTCACCCGAAACGGCACGAGAGTTGCATCACGAGACGGAGTTGCGCGCCGGCCTTACCTAACGAGGACGGCAAGCGACGCCTAAACTTATGAAATCTCTCACCTGCATCGCCTCCTGCCTCCTGCTCTCGTCCTGCGCCAACATGGTGGTCACGCGCACCTACACTTCCAACTCGGCTGCCCGCACCGAAGTGGACGGAAAAGACTTTGGTTCGACCGCGTCGGTTCGCTATGAGGCGAATTGCGGAGTGGGCGCGAGTAACCCGAGCGCGATTTACATTCGGCCCTTCTGTATCGACAACGCCATCTTCCGCGGTGACGAGGCCGCTTCGGCGGGCGAGATGCCGATCCAGCGTTCGCTGACTCCGATCGCCTTTGCCAACGACCTGAAAGAGGAATTGGAAAAGATGGCTCCAGCCCGGGTCCTGAAGGGCGACGAGATGCCGCGGGTCGGCTGGCTGGTGGAAGGGGAGTTTACCGTGGTCGACGGGGGCAGCCCGGTCGGACGCTATTTTCTCGGTCAGTTCGGTGCTGGCCGCTCCTTCCTCGCCTTGCACGTCAAGGTGACCGACGTGGAGCAACACCGGGTGATTTATGAGTTCGACATGGCCGGCGGCAGCCGCGGCCAGGGCAAGCTCGGCACCCTGCGGGCGAGCGGTTTGGGCAAGGCAACACCTTTTGATCTGCGCAACGCGGCTGAACGCATCCTGCTCGTGCTCAGCCCCGATCCCTTTCGCTATGGAGCGCGCTCCTCGGTCACTCTGCGCTAGCCGGCAGAGATCGTTAGGCGGCAGCTCTCGCCCGGGGATTGCGGTTGCGAAGCCAGGGTGGCCAGTTAACGTGCTGCCACTTTCAGCACCGTGAACATTTCTCCTCGTAAAATCCTGCTCGCCGGGCTCGCGCTCGGCCTTTTCTTCGGCGCAGCCGTTCCCCGGCTCGGCGCGGCCGAAGCCTACATCACGATCGACGCGCGGACCGGTTACATCCTCGACCAGCACGAGGCGGAGAAGAAACACGCCGTCGGCAGCCTGACGAAAATCGCCACCGCGATGGTGGTGCTGGATTGGGCCAACAAACAGGGCGGCGACCTAGCCCAGGTCGCGGTCGTCCCGGCCGCCGCGCTCGCCGCCGGGGGCGAAAACAATCTCGGCCTGCAGCCGGGCGATACCATGACCCTGCGTGATCTGCTCTACGCTGCGCTGGTGCAATCGGATAACGTCGCTGCTTATACCCTGGCCGAGCATGTCGGCCGCGCGCTCCTCACCCAGCTCCCGCCCAGCGGGAACGCGCCGCCGCCGTCGCCGGTCGATTATTTCGTCCGGCAGATGAACGCGCTCGCCCAGCACCTCGGAATGGAGCGGACCCGGTTTCTCAACCCGAGCGGAGTCGACGCTCAGGAGAAGCCGTATTCGACCGCGGCCGATATGGCCCGGCTGACCCGCTACGCGATGGAAAAAGCCGGTTTTCGCTTCTACGTTTCGCAGAAAGAGCGGGAGGTCGAGTTTGGACGCGGCCCGGGCCGGCTCCGCTATCTGCTCCGGAATACCAATGAACTGCTGGGGCGCGATAACGTCGATGGAGTAAAGACCGGCACCACCCAGCGCGCCGGCGCCTGTCTCATTCTCTCTGCCGCCCGCGAATCCGAGGTGGTGCAACAAGGAACAACCACGCTAGTCACGCCGCGGCGGCTGATCGTGGTGATCCTGAATAGCCCGAATCGTTTTGAGGAAGGTGCGGCTTTCCTCGCGCGCGGCTGGTCGCTCTACGACCAATGGGCGGCGGCTGGCCGGCCTGCGGATCCGAAGCAGGTGCTGAGCGGACCGCGAGGTCAATGAAGACACGCATTGGTGTCCTGACCAGCGGGGGCGATTGCCCTGGACTGAACGCGGTCCTGCGCGGGGTGGTGCTGGCTTCGGAAAAGCTGGGCTGGGAAGTGGTCGGCTTTAAGGATGGCTTCGAAGGACTGCTCCCGCCCGGGCAATATGTGATCCTGGATCGAGCGCGGACCGACGGCATCATGTCGTTAGGCGGAACGATCATCGGCACGACCAACAAAGGGCATTTCATCGCCAAAGTCGGAGCCGGCAAGCGGGCCGTGGTCGCGGCGGAAGTAATCGCGCGAGCGCGCGAAGTGCTCGACCGGCTCCAGGTCAAGGCGCTCATCATCGTGGGCGGCGACGGCTCGATGACGACCGCGCTGCAGTTACAGGAAGGCGGGATCAACTGCATCGGCGTGCCGAAGACGATCGACAACGATCTGGAGGCGACGGCGATGACTTTCGGTTTTGATTCTGCGGTGGCGGCGGTGGCCGACGCGCTCGACCGACTCCACACCACCGCAACCAGTCACAAGCGGATCATGGTGCTGGAAGTGATGGGGCGGCATGCCGGCTGGATCGCCTTGCACGGCGGCATCGCCGGTGGAGCGGACGTGATTCTGATTCCAGAGATCCCGTTCGACTACGAAAAGATTTCCGATTTCATCAAACAGCGCGAAGCCAACGGTGCCACCAGCTCCATGGTGGTGGTGGCGGAAGGCGCCACGGCCAAGAACGGCCAGCGCATGCTGCACCAGACCGAGGCAGGTGAATATCGCTTTGGCGGGATGGGTGACGTGGTCGCGCACGAGCTGGCGGCGCGAACAGGGAAAGAGACCCGCTGCTGCGTGCTCGGGCATCTGCAACGAGGCGGCGCACCGACCACGCTCGATCGAATTCTGGGGACACGGTTTGGGGTCAAGGCGGTGCAGTTGGCGAACGAAGGGCACTTCGGCTCGATGGTGAGCTACCAGAATTATCAGGTGCAGCACGTGCCGATCGCCGATGCGGTCAACCGTTTGCGCCTGGTGCAACCGTCGAGCCAGATGGTGCAGACCGCGCGCGATGTCGAGATCTCGTTTGGGGATTAGCAGCGCCCAAGCGGGTCATAGCTCTCATGCTTCCCACGGAAGCGAAGAGAGCTGGGAAAGCTGCTCGACCGAGAGCTGATCGAGTCGCCTAACGACTACATCGGCGGCCGCGAGTTCTTCCACCGGATGGGTCGTGGTCACTGCCACCACTTTCATCCCGGCAGCATGCGCGGCTTCGATTCCGACGTAGGCGTCTTCGAAGACGACGCAGCGCTCCGCGGGCAGCTCCAGTTGGGCGGCCGCTTTTTGGAAGACTTCGGGATCCGGTTTACCCTGCTTCACATCCTCGGCCGAGATGATGACCCGGAAGGCTTCCTCCAATCCAATCCGCTCCAGAACCGCCTCGATGTTGGCTCGCTGAGTCGAGGACGCAACCGCGCAGGGCACCCCCGCTTCCTGCAGGCGCTGGAGCCATTCCGCCACTCCGGGCAGCGGCGCGATTTCACTCTGGGCGACGATCTCGCGATAGAGCGCTTCCTTGCGATCCGTTAGGCGCGCAATCTCCGCCGGGTCCCTTGCCCAACGATGGATCTCTTCGATGATGCGCGCGCTCTTCATCCCAAAGCCGCGAATGAAACTGCCTGGGGCAATGCGGGTCCCGAGCTCGGCGGCCAGCCGATGCCAGCTCGCTTCGTGCAGTTTGCCGGAGTCGATGATGACTCCGTCCCAGTCGAAGATCGCGCCGACAGGCGGGGAGGCCGCAGGCGCGCTCACGGCAGGCGCTGCAAGGCAGGCAGACCGTAATTTTTCTGCAGCGCGCTCGCTTCCGCCGCGACCTGTGAGGCGTCGAGCTCGATCTGCTTCGGATCGTCCACTGTTTCGATGACGTGGAAACCATCGACCGGAGTCTTGACCGCCTCAGCCAGGTCGGCTAACGAACTGACCTTTTTCCCGTTCACTTTTTTCACCACCAGATAGCTGAAGTCGTCGTAACCGATCGTGCTGTTGGCGGGCAGGACCTGACTCAGAATGACCACACGCTGCTTGCCTTCCGGGAAAAGCTCCGACTGGAATTTATCGAGATAGACAAAGTCCTGCGGCGCATCCTTCTCCCAACCGCTGCCCCATTCCTTCAGATACTGACGGGTCAATTCCTGAAAGATGAGGCCGCCCAGGACGTAGTAGGAGGGCGCGTCATCGATGTTATAAGGCGGGATGACGTAATCCTCTTCGTCGCGATGCTCCAGTTTCACATTTAAGACGACCGGTTTTCCAGAGCGCTGGACCTGTAGCGCCACTGAATCGCCGACATACGCTTTGGCGGTGAGGAGATTGCTGAAACCAAGTTTGCCGTAGAGGGAATCGACGTAGTTACCGTTCTGATCGATCTCGTGCTGGTCGACAGCGGTAATGATGTCGCCAGCCTGCAAGCCGGCCTTGGCCGCGGGCAATCCTGGCTCGACGCTGGTGACATAGACCCCGCCTTCCTTGTCGTGGTCGCCGGCGTATTCGCGCAGCTCCGGATCACGCGTCGGAAAAACGGAGATGCCTAACGAGGGAAAGCCTTTGTATTTGCCGCTGGCCGCGTCTTTCAGAAAATGCGCGATGAGCGGGGCGGGGATGGCATCGAGGACCTGTGAGCGCGGATCGTAGCGCAGGAGAAGAGCGGCCAGTTTGTTCTTCTTCACCAGCGGGACGGTGTAGCTGTTATCGCGATACTGCATCGGGATGCTGAGCCGGTAGGTGAGGAAATCGGCCACGTCGGCCGGGTAGCGCGTGATCCCGATCGTGGTCACGATGCCCTCGGTCACGACCAGGGCGCCGGTCGCTTCCAGCTGCCAGGCGGAGAGCTTGTCGCCGACCACGGTATCGAGGGCGAGCTCGAGCGGCTGGAGGCCGTCGAGAAATTTCTTATCGTTAGGCTCGAGCAGCGCGAGGTTGGCTTCGTAATCGACCACCACCACGCTGGCGGCTGTTTTCTCGCCCGATTCCGCCCGCTCCAGTTCGACGTAGTTTTGGTTGGCCACCAGATCGGCTGTGACCAGCACGCGATCGTTAGGCAAGACTGCGCCGAGTGCGCGTTTGGAGAAGGGCGCCTTCTTTTGCCACGGTCGAAAGTAATCGTAGGGCTGGCCAGTGACGTTGACCCGGACTAGCGAGACTTCCTTGGCCTCGACCGCGCTCTTGGCCGCGCTGTTGAGTTTCTTGACCGAGACGGGCGCCTTTTTGGCCTCGGTCAGCGGGGCGAGACCGAGCAGGGCGACAAGGATGAGAACAAACGGGCGCATGAATTAGATATTGTTTTGCGAGGCCACGGCCGGTTTGGCTGGCGGCTGTTCGTCCAGATTTTGTTCCTGCAGGACGTTATAACGGGTCTTGATTCGCTCGCGCGCGGCCTCCACCTGCTTGGGATCGAGGACCAGCGGCGGTCCGTCGCCGATCATCTTGATCACAAAGCGATCGGCCGGTTGCGCAAAGGCGCGGGCCAGGTCCTGCAGGGTGCCAATTTTCTTGCCGTTGATCTCGTCCACGATGCTGGAGCGGAACGGCATGAGGTAGGTGTTGATCGGGTCGGGCAAAATGTTGGTCAGGATGATGACCTCGGGATGTTCCCGGTAGATCTGTTCGGTGACGAAGAAGTCGAAAAAGTGCCGCACCCGCAGGTCGCTGATGCGATAGGCCTCGAGGAGATCGAGCGACATCGGCTGAAAAAGAAGCCCGCCGTAAACTACGTAGCGCGGCCGCACGTCGTAGCTGTGGGCCTGCATGAAATAAGGCCAGACGGAGCCGAGGGTGATATCGACGCTCATCGGCTGCTTGTTGCGCAGGAGATCGAGCTTCACCGTGTCGCCTTTGAATTTGCGCTCCACCACTTCGGGCATCTGCACCCGTTCGCCCTCAAATTCGACAAAGGCGTCGCTCGCGATCGGGTGGCCATCGATTGAAAGCAGCACATCGCCCTGCTGCAGGAGTTTGCCGCAGGGGCCGGCGTCGATCACAGTACCGACAACAACTCCGCGGTCGTCATCTTTCAGCCCGAGATAGTGGCGCTGGGCCGGGTTTTGCAGCTTGGTGTAGGTGATCCCCAGATCGACATAGCGATCGTAGTGCCCATCCTCGATGTCCTTGAGGAAACGCCGAATCACCGGCGTCGGAATCATGTAAGCGACGCCTTGGGCAATATCGCCGCTGTAACCCTGGAAGGCCACACCGACTACTTTGCCGCTCTGCATGACCGGGCCGCCGCTGTTCCCGGGATTGATCTGCGCGCTGATCTGGATCGCGAGGTGCGAATCGATCGCCGAGTGAGTGTAAAGGCTGAAGTCGATCCGTGAGACGATGCCGGTGGTGACCGACATGCGCTCGCCGCCGATCGGATAACCGTAAGCCGAGACGGTCGACTCCAGCGCCGGGATGCCACCAATGCCGAGCGGCTTCATGTTTTTCCAAAAATCCGGGTTCGCGACCTGAAGCAGCGCGAGATCGCAATCATGAGCCACGAACTGCACCGTGGCCGGATACTTATTCGGATCACCCTCGCGCTCGACCGTGAGGTAGCGGCTGTTGGAAACGACGTGGGCGTTGGTCAGGATGCGCTGCCCATCGATGACAAAGCCGGCCCCGACCCCGCGCCCGATCGACCCCGAATTCCACGGCGCGCGATAATCCGGCTCCACCTCCGTCGAGGTGATGCGGACGAGGCTGCTCTGGATTTGGCCGTTAGGCTGAGCCTGCGCCTCGGTGGCCGCGAAAAGGGCGAGCGCGCAGAAAAGGAAGCGAAAATGGTGCATCAGGAAAAGAGCGGGAAGATCAAGCGGAAGGTTGCCGGTGTAAAACGCAATCGAGGGTTAGATGGCCGAAGTGTGAAAACGTTCACCTGCCCGAGAGCGAAGACGCTGTTCGCAATATCGGCCATGAATTCCGGCGAAATCTGCTGGAGGCTTCCACGCTCGACTCGTGTTGACCCGGCCTAAAGCCCAGCCCGCTCCAGCATAGACGCGAGCACTTTCTCGGCCTCGAAGACTTCGCAGGCGACCTCGCGCGCGGCTTGACTGTGCTTTTTGTAGTCGGCGTTGATCTCGCGCACTGCTTCAGCGATCTCGCCTAACGATTTAAAGGCGAAAAGGCCGCCGCTATTTCCATAGTGCTCGGTGAACCCGGTCTGCTGGGTAATAACCGGACGGCCAGCCGCCAGGTAGCAGGCGCTCCGGTCGCTGAACCAGCCAGTGTGCAATCTGACGTATTGATCCTTGGCCACGGTAAACTCGCCCTTGGAACGCCGGATGTAATCACGATAACTCCAGTAATCGACGCTCATCTCGTGCGGACCGCGAAAACGCCAGCCGTTCTGGAGGAATTTCTGCCGCGTCTTTTCCTCTTTGATCTCGGTTGCGAGCTCAAAGGGTTCCTTTGCTTTCTGCGGCGCGGCGACGAAGCGGAGGAACTCGCGCGATTTGCTCCAGAGATAATTTTCCCCGCGCCACGCGATGTCTTTCAAGCCGCTGGTCGACCAGTTGGCGATGGAGGTGAAGACGGCGGTGGCTGGCGGCTGCCGTTTACTCCGCCAAAGATCGGTCACAACCGGCTGCCGGGTGGGAAGCCATTTCAGGCGATGGAGCGGGACGGGGAAGCGATCAGTCCCGATGTTCTCGCCAAAGGTGAAGAGGGCACGGTGCTGGCCAAGGTAATCGATCGTGTCGCGGTTGCGCTGGTCGACCTTGATCTGTTCCACCCCGGGATCGCTTTCCACGTAGAGAATGCTGTCGCTCCGGCGCAAGTCGTCGTTGAACTCCTGGCTCCCGCAGACGTTGAGAATGGCGTCGGCTTCGAGGTAGAGCTGTTGGATTTTCGTCAGGTGCAGACCGGCGGTCGGCCGGTCGGGCCGATAGCGTGCGCAGTAGGCCCAGTGGCGTTCAAAGCCGAATTCGTTCGCCAACTGCGCCAAAATGCCGGCGGCGTAGGAGAAGTCTTCCCCCTGTTCGAAGGTCTGGGGGTTATAGGGCATGCGGGCAGAATCTTCGATGTAATAAACGTCGTGCCCGAGCCGCTGCAGCCCGACGATGTAATGGATGTGCTGCCAGATGACGCCGGCGATCGGCATCGAGCCCATGAAACCCATCACAACGATCTTTTTGCGTTTCATCTGAAATGAAGCGGAGGGAGCGCTGAGGTCACGCGATCGTCAGGGCGTTTCATCTTCTTTCTCCTCTGCGCACTCGGCCTCCTCTGCGGTTATAACTGCTTCACCATCACCGCGGGATTCCCAGCCACGACAGTGTTTGCGGCGACGCTTTTTGAGACGACGGAGCCGGCCGCGACCACGGCGTTTTCACCGATGGTCACTCCCTTCAAAATGACGGCGTTCATCCCGATCCAAACATTGTCGCCAATGCGCACCGGCGCGGTCCGGACGGGCGGTCGTGGCGGACGCTCCTTGTAGTAGGGGGCGAGGGCCATGGCGTCGAGGCGGCGCTGGGCCGGGTCGAGCGGGTGGAAATCGGAGTCGGCGATCCCGACGTTCCAGGAGATGAGGCAATAGCTGCCGATCTCGATCAGCTCCTCGGCCATGACCAGGGCGCCGTTGAGGAGGGTAAAGTCGCCCACGGCGCAGCGGCCGTTTTCGCCGATGGAAAAGGAGCAACCGGCATAGCAGGAGACGTAATCGCCTAACGAGAGCGCGCCGGAATTGGTGCCGCGAAACTTGCGAAAGATCTGTGCGGATTCGCAGTAGAAGCCGGCGCCGAAGTCAACGTTAGACGGGATCGGTTCGCTCCACCAATCGCCTTCCACCCGGCGGTCGTCGTTGACGTTGCTCATGTGCCGGAGTTTTTAACCACGAAGGGCAGGAAGAGCACGAAGGATTTTGCTCTGACGGACGTTTTCTCTCTTGGTGCGCCTTTGCCAGCGGCGGGATTTAGCCCGGATAATTCCCGGCGGTGTAGAGTTTGGCGTAAGCGCCGCCTTGCGCCACCAACTCGGAGCCGCGGCCGCTCTCGACGATGCGACCATGCTCGAGCACGACAATTTGGTCGACCCCGTGAATGGTGGCGAGGCGATGCGTGACGATGAGCGTGGTGCGCCCGTGCATGAGTTCCTTGATCGTTTCCATGATGGCCGCTTCGGTCGTCGGGTCGAGCGCGGACGTGGGCTCGTCGAGCAGGAGGATGGGCGCGTCCTTGAGAAAGGCGCGGGCAATGCCGATGCGCTGGCGTTGTCCCACGCTGAGATGTCCGCCGCGTTCGCCGACGGGGCTGTCGTAGCCGCTGGGCAAGCGGCTGATGAAGCTATCGGCCTGCGCCCGCTCGGCCGCTTCGCGGATTTGCGCGTCGGTCGCATCGGGGCGGCCGTAGGCGATGTTCTCGCGGATGGTGGTGGAAAAAAGAATGGTGTCCTGCAGGACGATCGCCACCTGCTGGCGGAGCGACCTCTTCGTCATCTGGCGCAGGTCGCGGCCGTCGAGCGAGACCGTGCCCGCGGTTGGATCGTAAAAGCGTGGCACCAGGCTGAGTAAAGTGCTCTTGCCCGCACCCGTTCCGCCGACCAGAGCGACAATTTGGTTAGGCGAAATCCGAAGATCGATCCCGGCGAGGACGGGCGACTTCTCGTTGTAGGCGAAGCTGACATGGTCGAAGGCGATGGCTGCCTTGGTCTCGGTGATGGCGATCGCGCCAGGGGAATCGCGCACGTCGTCCTCGCGGTCGAGCACTTCGAAGCAACGTTGCGCCCCGGCGGTCGCGCCTTCCATCGCCCAGGCGGTGTAGGTGAGTTCCTGGAGCGGCTGGTAGAGCATGACCAGGTAAGAGCTGAAAAGGATGAGCGAACCGAGCGTGAGCGTGCCGGCGAGAACGTGGAGCGTGCCGAGATACCACATCGCGGCGGTGCCAAGACCCATCAGGGTAGTGATGACGAGCGCGCTCTGCACATTGGTCAGGGTGAGTTTGAGGTTGGCCTGCAGGCTGCGCTGCGCTCGCTGGTGAAATTGCGAAACTTCGAAGTCTTCCCGCCCGAATGCGGCCACCATCCGGATCGAGCTCAAGCCTTCCTGCGCCTGGGTCAGCATCGCGCTGTCCTGTTCCTGGATGGACGTCGACTCGGTGCGAATGCGATGAGCGAAGAAGTAAATCGCGCCGACGATGAGCGGGACGATGCCGAGCGACAGCAAAGTCAGCTGCCAATCAAGCCGCAGCATGATGCAGAAAATGCCGAGCAAGGTGACGACCGAGCCAAAGATATTGGTGAAGCCTTTGTTATAGATCGTCTGGATAGCCTGCGAATCGTAGGCGACGCGAAAGCTCGAATCGGCCGAGCGGCGCGCGTCGTGATACTTGAGCGAGAGCGATTGCAGGTAGGAATAAAGATCGGTCCGCAGCTTGAGCAGCGCCTGCAGCCCGACCTTCACGAAGATGTAATTGGTCAGCAGGTTGATCAGCCCCCAAAGAACCTGCAGAGCGACGAGCGCCAAGCAGAGGAGGGGAATGTAGGCGCGCCAATTAGCATGAGTGGCACGAAAGGCGGAGTCGGCCGGCAGGATCTGGTCGACGATCACCTTCACCGGCCAGGGCTTGAGCAGGTTGATTCCGATCCCGACGAGAGAGACGGCCAGGCCCGCCAGCGTCGCCCCCAGGAAAGGTCGGTAGTAGCGAAGCACGCGGCGGTAAATCATCAGTCAGACGGATATTGGATTGCGCAACGCAAATTGAAAGGCATGCTTCGCGCTTCGCTAGTTCAAGTCCGAATTCCGCATTCCGCAATCTGCATTTCATCCCATGCATCACTTACTTGAAGTCTGGTTCGGCTGGGTCTTAAACGGCGGCTACTGGGGCATCATCGTCTTGATGGCACTGGAAAGTTCCATCGTCCCCATCCCGAGTGAGATCGTGATTCCGCCGGCGGCATTTCTCGCCGCCCGGGGCGATCTGAACATGGCGGGGGTGATTGCCGCTGGCACGGTTGGGTCGTATCTCGGCGCGGTCATCGGCTATTTGCTTTGTCTCTGGATCGGGCGGCCTCTGGTGCGGCGGTTTGGGAAATATTTCCTCGTTACGGAGGAAAAACTGGAGCGGGCCGAGATCTGGCTCGCTCGCTACGAGACCGCCGGCGTTTTCTTTGCCCGGCTGCTGCCGGTGATCCGCCACCTTATTTCCTACCCGGCCGGTCTGGTGCGGATGAACTTCCTGAAATTCAGCCTCGCGACCATCTGCGGGTCCGCCCTCTGGTGCAGTGTCCTGGCCTATCTCGGCCAGAAAGCCTACCAGGTGCAGCCCGATCTGATCGAAAACGTCGATGGCTGGGCCGTGTTCGTGAAGTCGCAGCTCCACTGGATCATTCTTTTCATCGCGGCCCTCGCGATCCTGTATCTTCTGGTCCTAAAGCTGACGGCAAGAAAGGCGCCGGTCCGTTAAAAAGGATCGGTCGGCAGCTGTTCAGGATTGATACACGATTGTCATCCTGAAAACGCCATGACACGGAGCTGTTGCTTAATATTGAACGGTAGCCCGAGGTAGATAATCTAATTCAGTGCGCTGGCATTCAACCTGCTCAATAAAGCGCCAACCTCATATGAAAAAGAATACTCAGATCCTCAAGACCCGTCCGGTTCTTTCGCTTGGTGACCTCGTTCTCGCGGTCAGTTCCTGCACCAAAAACACCAAGGAAACCGTCGCCGCGGTGGCCGACCTCCTCGGCAGTGGTCAGGTGAGGGTGCAGAGCAACGGCCGCTTTAATCGCGCCCGGGTCTGCTAAAGAATTTCCCGTCTTTCGAGACGTGATGCGTCGCTCCGGCGGTTTGACCGCCAGAGCGGCGTTTCTTTTTCTACGAATCGCTTTGCCGCCCGCGCCGGACTTTCTATGGTTGCGCGGTGATACCTCGTTATTCCCGCGCCCCGATGCGCGAGCTCTGGTCGGAGCAGCGCAAGTTTGAGATTTGCCTCGAAATCGAGACGCTGGCCTGCGAAGCGATGGCGGAACTGGGACAAATTCCCGAGGAAGACGCCGCCGCCATTCGCCAGCGGGCTCGTTTTTCCATCGATGAAATCAACGAGATCGAGAAACGGACGAACCACGATGTCATCGCTTTTCTCGAAAATGTCGCCACCTCGGTCGGCCCGGCCGCGCGCTGGATTCACCAGGGGCTGACCTCCTCGGATATCCTCGACACCACCCTCGCGGTGCAGATGGTCGAGGCGGGTAAAATCCTCCTCGATGACCTCCGCCAACTGCGCGAGGTGATCGGCGAGCAGGCCCGGCGTTATAAGATGACGCCGATGATTGGCCGCAGCCACGGCATCCACGCCGAGCCGATCACGTTCGGGCTCAAGCTTGCGCTCATGTTCGATGAATTCGGGCGGGCCGAAGAGCGCCTGGCGCAGACTCTCACCCGGGTGGGCGTCGGTAAACTGAGCGGCGCGGTCGGCACCCATGCCCATCTCGATCCGCGGGTCGAGCAGCACGTCTGCGAAAAGCTGGGGCTGAAAGCGGCCAAGCTTTCAACCCAGATCATCCAGCGCGATCGGCACGCGGAATTTTCCACCACGCTTGCGCTGGTCGCTTGCAGCATCGACCGCTGGGCAACCGAACTCCGCCACCTGCAACGGACCGAGGTGCTGGAAGTGGAGGAATTCTTCAGCGCCGGCCAGAAAGGCAGCTCGGCCATGCCGCACAAACGCAACCCGATCACGGCCGAGCGCCTGAGCGGTCTGGCCCGGGTGATACGCGGCAACGCCGTGGTCGCGCTCGAAAATGTCGCCCTCTGGCATGAACGCGACATCAGCCACTCCAGCGCCGAGCGCATCATCCTGCCCGATTCGTGCACTCTGCTCGATTACATGCTGCACAAGCTGCGCGACCTGATCGAGAAACTGCACGTCTACCCCGAGAACATGGAGCGTAATCTCGGCCTAACGAAAGGCCTTTACTTCAGCCAAGCGATCCTGCTCGCTCTCACCCGCGCCGGGGCAAATCGGCAGACCGCCTACGAAGCAGTGCAGCGGGCCGCGATGAAGACGTGGCAGGGCGACCAGCCCTTTGCCGAGAACGCCAAGCAGGAACCGGAGATCACCGCTCTGCTTTCGCCGGAGGAAATCGACCGCCTCTGCTCGCTCGAGGTGCACTTCCGCTACGTGGACGAGACGTTTCGCAATCTCGGGCTGTAAGCTTGCATCCTGTGAGACGCCACGCGGGCGCGAGAAACCGAGCAGGCTTGTCCCGCGCGCGCACTGCGATAACCTAGCCGCGTGCTGCGCTCCGCCCGCTTGAAGAACGAGCCCGATATTATCGACGGTTTCCGGATGCGCGGGCGGGAGGTGACGCGCCTGGAAGGATTCAGCGATGCCGTCTTCGGTTTTGCCCTCACTCTCCTCGTCGTCTCACTCGATGTGCCGCGGACCTTCCAGGACCTGCTCGCGACCATGCGAGGGTTTCCCACCTTCGCCATCTGCTTCCTCTTTCTCGGCCTGGTCTGGAATTCGCACTATAAATTTTGCCGCCGCTACGGGCTGGAGGACGGCTTCGCACGTTTCCTCACCTGCGTCATGCTTTTCCTCGTCCTCTTCTACGTCTACCCGCTCAAGTTTCTCTTCAATTTCACCCTCACCGGTCTGCTCGGAGGCGGCGAATCCAGGATGACGCTTTCCGAGTTTACCCTCCTCATGATGTTTTACGGGCTCGGTTTCGCGGCGGTTTATCTGGCCATGATGTTTCTCCATCTCCACGCCTACCGGCTGCGCGATCAGTTGGAGTTGAATCAGCTGGAGCTGCTCGACACTCGCTCCGCGATCTGGCGCTTTGTCATCCTCGTCGCGGTCGGCCTGCTCGCCACCATCTTGGCTGCCTTCCCCTCCATCGTGCGCTACAGCAGCCTTATTTACCTCGCCCTCTTCCCGCTCTTGCGCACCGAGCGCATCCTCCATCGCCGCCGCCGGGCGCCCTTTCTTCCCGCGCCGGCCGGGAGCTGAAGCGCGAGGTTGCGCCGCCGCGGCTGCGCCCGCAATATCTCCAGCCGATGCCCAAGCCTTTCTACCTCACCACCGCGATCGATTACACCAATGGCGCGCCGCACATCGGCCACGCCTACGAGAAGGTGCTGGCCGATGTCATCGCGCGTTATCACCGGCTCAAGGGCGAGGAGGTTTTCTTTCTCACCGGGGTCGATCAGCACGGCCAGAAAGTCCAGCAATCGGCCGAGAAAGTCGGCGTCGCCCCGCAGCAGTTCGTCGATGAGATCACGGCGAAATTCCTCGCCCTCTGGGAGAAACTGGAGGTGCGCTATGACGCCTGGGCGGCCACGACCGATCCGCTGCACAAAAGGTGCGTGCAGGGCATGCTGCAGCGTCTCTACGACGAAGGCCAGATCTACAAAGACAAACAGGAGGGCTACTACAGCATCCGGCAGGAACAGTTCCTGACCGACAAGGAGCGCGGGCCCGATGGCGAGTTCGGTCCGGAATGGGGCGAAGTCGAGCAGCGCACGGAAGAGAACTACTACTTCCGGCTGGCGCAACATAAGGACTGGTTGCTCCGTTATCTGCGCTCGCATCCCGACTGCGTCACCCCGGATTTCCGCCAGACCGAGCTGATCAACGCGGTCGAGAAACTGAGCGGCGACCTCTGCATCTCGCGGCCGAAATCCCGCCTCAGTTGGGGCATCGAGCTCCCCTTCGACGCCGACTACGTCAACTTCGTCTGGTTCGATGCCCTGACCAACTACATCAGCTTCATTGGCTACGATCCGGCCGCGAAAGAGTTCGCCCAGCAGCCGGAAGAATTCCGCCAGAAGTGGCCCGCCCTGCACATCATCGGCAAAGACATCCTCATCCCGGCCCACGGCATCTACTGGCCGATCATGCTCCACGCCCTCGGTTTCCCGGATGAGCAGATGCCGCGGTTCCTGGTCCACGGCTGGTGGAACATCAGCGGGGCCAAGATGAGCAAGTCGCTCGGGAACGTGATCGATCCTAACGAACTGGCCGATAAGTATGGCCCGGAAGCGCTCCGCTATTACCTCATGAGCGACATCGTGACGGGGAAGGACGCCGACTTTTCTGAGGATCGCCTCATTACCCGCTTCAACAGCGAGCTGGCTAACTCGCTCGGGAACCTGCTCAACCGCACTCTCAGCATGAGCCAGCGTTATCGGGAAGGTCGCCTCTCCGGGCGCGGGCGGGCGGCCGTGCCCGCTTTTCTGCTCCAGAGCGGAGAAGTGGAATCTTCCTCCGTGCAAGTGAGCCTGGAGCGCACCATCAGTTGCGTGACGAGCTGCAACCAGGAGATCGATCAGCAGAAACCGTGGGCCCTGGCCAAGGACCCGGCCGAGGCGGACCGGCTTGATACGCTGCTCTACCAGCTCGCCGAATCGCTTCGTATCATCGCCATCCTCATCGCCCCGGTGCTGCCCACCGCCGCTCACGGCGTTTTCGACCAGCTGAATTGGAAGCTGGAAGAGCGCGGCCAGGAAGACCGCTTTTCCCTGGGCGAGACGGAATGGGGGAAGCTGCCCGCTGGCCACGTCGTGGGGAAGCCGATTCCGCTCTTCCCCCGCCTCGAGCCGGAAAAGGGCGCGGCCTTATGAAGCGAGAGGGCCTCGGCTTTCGCTCGCGCCGGCTTGAAACCAGTCGAGCGGAAGCTCGTCCTTCCGAATGGGCCCGCTTCCGCAGGTCCAGTTTCTAGGGTGCGCGCTGCCGGGACGGGAACGTTAGGCCAACGCGGTTTCCTTCTCCGCCTCCTGCTCTGGGCGATGCTCGTCACCGCCGCTGCCATCGGCCTCTGCCAGACGCGCCCCCCGGTCGCGCGCGGCCTGGAGACACCACCCGACCAATTCTCAGCCGCGCGTGCCATCGGCTATCTGCAACATCTTACCACTGCGCCTCATCCCCGCGGTTCGGAGGCCAACGCCAAAGTGCGCGATTACCTGCTCGAAACGCTGCTCGGCCTCGGTCTCCAGACCAGCGTGGAACAAACTACCGCTCGCCGCACCGCTCGCGGGAAGCTGAGGGAAGGGGTCGTGCAAAATATCATCGCCACCCTGCCCGGCACCGACGATCACCGTGCCGTCATGCTGGTGGCGCACTACGATTCGGTCCCGGCAGGGCCGGGCGCGGCCGACGACGGAGCCGGAGTCAGCTCCATCCTGGAAACGGTGCGCGCGCTCAGCGCCGGACCGCCGCTGGCGAACGATCTCGTCGTTCTCCTCACCGACGGAGAAGAGGCGAGTTTGTTAGGCGCAGCCGGCTATGTCGCAGCTCATCCCGATCTCGGGCGGCGGGTCGGACTCCTGATCAACCTGGAAGCGCGCGGCAGTTCCGGGCCGGCGCTCATGTTTGAAACAGCGAAGAAAACGGCTGGCTCATCGGCCAGTTTGCCCGGGCCGCGCCCTATCCGCTCGCTTCCTCGCTCATGTATGCGGCCTACCGGCTCATGCCTAACGACACCGACCTGACCCTGTTGAAGACGACAGGAGTCAGCGCGCTCAATTTCGCCTTCACCGAAACGGTGCGGAATTATCACAGCGCAGAGGACACGGTGGCCAACCTCGACCCGCGCAGCCTGCAGCAGATGGGGGCGAACACGCTCGCGCTCGCCCGTCATTTCGGCGCCGGTCAGTTCGATCCGGTACGAGCGCCGGATGACATCTACTTCAACTGGTTCGGATGGCAGCTTCTGCACTATCCGCTCTGGGTCGGTTGGGCGCTGGCGGCGCTTAATCTTCTCCTCCTCGCGCTCGTTTTCTTCCGCGGCCAGCGGGGTGGCGCGGTCCGCTTTGGAGTCGTCAGTCTGGCCGCGTTTCCCTTGCTTTTGCTCTCGCTCGGCGGCGGGATGATCCTTTTCTGGAAAGCGGGGGAGCTGATCTTCCGCGAGTCGTTAGGCAGAGGCGACACCAGCGGCAACCTGCTTTTCTTCGCCTTCATCTCGATCCTCGGGTTTGCCCTCGGGGCCCTTCTCCTCCGCTGGCTCAGTCGGAAAGTGGGAGCGGGGAGTCTCTCCTTTGGCCTGCTTCTCCTGGCCGCGCTGCTCAGCGGCCTGCTGCTCTTTCTTTGGCCCGGCGCCAGCTACGTCTTGCAATGGCCGGCCCTGCTTGGCGCAGGCGCGCTGCTCCTCGGGCTGACCGGCTCAAGCCCGGTGGCGTGCGCAGGTTGGGGGCTTCTGGCCGCGCTCCCGGTCATTCTCCTTCTCGCGCCGCTGGCCTACTTTTTCATGGTCAACCTCGGGCTCAACCCGTTCTCTCTCGCCGCCACTGCACTCCTGCTCAGCCTCCTGCTGGCGGCCGGCTGGCCGGTCTTCGATTTCTTGCTCGGAGAAAGGGAGTTGTCCGCCGTCGGCGCTCGTTAGGGAACGCGGAAGATTTTTCCTGTTTCCTTGTCCACCAGGAAAGAACCGCTGCGGTAGCCGCGCACGTCGCGCGAGCGCTCCGGATTTCGCTGGTCGTTAGGCTGGTCCGGCGAGTGATAGGGACTCACGATGTGCCCATGTTTTTCTGCCACCCGCAAACCGGTCTCGGGCGCGCTGGTCAGGAAGAGTTCAGTGACAGTCGCTTTTCCCAGGACCAACACCAGAGTGCCGACGACGGCGTCCCCCACTTTGGCACTTTCCAAGGAAGGCGGCTGCGAGCCGGGCACGGCCGGGTAGTAGCCGTCCTTGACCACCTTGCAGCGCTCGGGTTCGATCGCGAAGACGTAATCCTTGTTTTGCGTGCGCACGGTCAGACTGCCGGCAGCAGAATCGACGGCCGAGACCTTGCCCTGAAACTCGACCTTCTTTTCCTCCGCCTGAAGCAAAATGGCCGAACCAAAATTGAGCAGAGCGAGCAGGGGCAGGACGCGAAGGTGCAATTTCATCGCCCGATTTTTCAGGGCAGCCGTCGTTCGCGGCAAGCGACAAAGGCCGGCGACCTCATTGCAGACAATCTTCCAGGGCCTCCGGCTCCTGGCGGAGGAAGGCAAGCGCTTCCCCGGCGAAATGCAGAGAACCGGTGATCAGAATCGGAGCCGCATCGCGGCGGGCCATCATCCAGGCTGCGGCCAGGCTGGGCGCGAGCGCGACCGGCGCCTCCGGCACCTGTTCCTGGATGGCGCGCTGTAATTCGTTAGGCGGAAGCGCCCGTTCGCTTCGGATCACCGGCAGGAGCCAGCGGCGCGCGATCGGCGCGAGGGCGGAGCAGATGGCGGCTGTTTCTTTATCCTGCAAGGTGGCCAGGATCACGGTCGCCTGTTTGCTCCCGAAGCTCTCCTGCCAGGTGGCGGCGAGGGCGCGGGCGCTGGCCGGGTTATGCGCCCCGTCGATGATGGTCCGCTCGTCCCACTGCTGGAAACGGCCCGGCCAGACGACCTCGGCCAGGCCGCGCCGGATCGCGTCGTCGTCCACCTCGATCCGCGCGGTAAGGAGGGCGGAAAGGGCGAGGGCGGCATTGAGCTTCTGGTGCGGGCCGCGGAGCGCGATGGGCCAGCGTTGGAACGGCTGCCTAACGAAATCGATCGGCGCCCCGCACTCCTGCGCCCGCGCCCTCAGGACGGTTTCGGCCTCTGGTTGTTGCAGGGCGGAAACAACCGGGACGCCTGATTTGATGATGCCGGCTTTCTCCGCCGCAATTTCGGGCAGGGTCTGGCCGAGCCATTTCTGATGATCGAAATCGATCGGGGTGATGACGGAGACGACCGGCCGCACGGCGTTGGTGGCGTCGAGCCGGCCGCCCATGCCGGTTTCCAGAATCACGATCTCGGCCTTGGCGGCGCGGAAATGTTCCAGAGCCAGCGCGGTCACGATTTCGAAGAAGGTCGGGTGCGGATCCCAGCCGGCAATCAGCTCGCGGATCATCGTGAGGCCGCGGGCCGCCGCTGGTTCGGAAATCATTTCCCCATTGACCTGGATGCGTTCGCGGAAGCTGACCAGGTGCGGGGAAGTGAAGAGTGCGCTGCGGTAACCGGCCGCGCGGCAGACCGCGTCGAGCAGGGCGCAGACGCTGCCTTTGCCGTTGGTGCCGGCGACATGGATAATGCGCTCGTTAGGCGCGGGCAGGTCGAGGGCGGTGAGAAGACGCTCGACATTCTCGAGCCCGAGCTTGATCCCGAAACGCTGGGTGCCGAAAAGCCAGCGCAGGTTTTCTCGATAGTTGGGCGTCATCGTGATCAAGACGAGAAAGGGCCGATCACGAGCACGAGCACGATGAGGAAGGGGAAATCAGTGCGCTTCGGAGAAATAGGCGAGCAACTGCGCGAGCTGGGCGCGCAGGGCTTTGCGATGCACGATCAGATCGATCAGGCCATGTTCTTCGAGAAACTCGGCCGTCTGAAAACGGGGCGGCAAATCCTGGTGAGTGGTCTCCTTGATCACCCGCGGACCGGCAAACCCCACCATCGCTTTCGGCTCCGCGATGATGACGTCGCCTAACGAGGCAAAGCTGGCCATGACTCCGGCGGTGGTGGGATTGGTCAGGACGGAAATGAAAGGCAGCTTTTCCTGGGCATGCAGGGCCAGCGCCCCGCTCGTTTTTGCCATCTGCATGAGGCTGAGCATGCCTTCATACATGCGCGCCCCGCCCGAGGCGGCGACGATCACGACACCGCATCGGTTGGCCGTGCCGTATTCGATCACCCGGGTGATGCGTTCGCCGACGACCGAGCCCATGGTGGCGGCGAGGAAACTGAAGTCCATCACGGCGATCGCGACTTTGTAGCCTTCGATCATCCCGTGGCCGCTCAGGACGGCGTCGACCAGTCCGGTGCTGTCCTGATATTTCCGCAGCCGATCCTTGTAGCTGGCCTGGCCCTGGAATTTAAGCGTGTCGATCGAGGTCAGGCCCGAGTCCATCTCGACGAAGCTGTCGGGGTCGCAGAGGTTCGCGATCCGGTCCTTGGCCGAGAGGGTGAAATGATAATCGCAGCGCGGGCAGACCCGATCGTTCTCGTTCAACTCGATCTCGTGCACCACTTCGCCGCAGCCCGGGCACTTCTGCCAGAGGCCCTGCGGCATGTCGCGTTTCTTGCGATTGCTATCGGTGCGGAGCGCTGGCTTTTTGAAAATGGCCATGACTTCTTTAGCCGCGCGCGACGGTGATGGCGTGGACGCTGAGGGCGCCGGCTTTCTGCAAAACCGAGGCGCACTCGCTCAAGGTCGACCCGGTGGTGAGGACATCGTCGACTAACAACATGCGCAAACCTTGCACGTTGCTGCCGCGGCGTAAACGAAAGGCGCCGCGGAGATTTTCCATCCGCTCGCTGCGGTCGAATTGCGTCTGCGTGGTGGTGTAACGAGTGCGCTGCAGCACCTCGCTCAGCGGCCACCCGGTCAGACGATGCAGGACCCGGCCGAGCAATTCCGCCTGATTAAAACCACGCTCCCGCTGGCGCGCCGGATGGAGCGGCACCGGCACCACCAGATCGAACCGACGCCCGGCCAGCCGCGGATCTTCCAGTGTCTCGGCCAGCCAATGGCCCAGGGCGAAACGCAGGTGAATGTGCCGGTTGTATTTGAAATCATGCACCAGCTCGCGCACCAGCCCGCGGCTGCGATAGGCTGAGACCGCCGCGCCGAAATAGAGAATGCGATCGGCGCAATTGGCGCAGGTGAAGGACCCGCTGATGTCACCGGCAAACGGCTGCGAACATTTGCTGCAGAACGGCGCCCGAAGGCGCGGCGCTGTTTCCAAACACCGTGCGCAGAGGTTTTCCTCCGGCTCGATCGCGCACCAGCAGCCCGGACAGAAAGGCGGATAAAAGAGACTAACGAGTCCGCGGAAAGGATTGCGGAGCGCGAGCGTCGGCATGTTTGACCCAGAGGCGCAGCAGCGCCCAGCTGATGAGCGCGAGAATAAGAGGCGCGATTCCGACGAGCAAGTCTTTCCCGACCCAGGGCAGGGCGAGGACGTCGCGATGAGCCGCTTTGCTGAAGGTGCCGTTGGCAAAAATCCAGCCGGCATGGAGCCCGATCGGCAACCAGAGCGAGCGGGTGAGCAGCCGGGCATCGGCCAGAATGCAGCCGACGGCGAAGAGGGTGAGGAAGCCGGCCGCGAGCAGCATCGGGTCGCCAAATTGCCAGAAGGAATGGGCGATGGAGACGAAACCGGAGGTCCAGCTGACAGAGTCGTTAGGCGTGGTCGCGTCCGGCGCTTTCAGGAAATGGATGATGGAAAAAAGCGCCGAAGTGAAGAGCAGCGCCGGCAGCTTTGAAAAACTGCGCAGGAGAACGCCGAGGATAAAGCCGCGGAAAAGCAGCTCCTCCAGAATCGGCACCACCGTGGCCGCGAAAAGAACCGTCGGCATTTTGTGCCAGAGAAAGCCCCGCCGGAGCGAGTAGATCTGGAGGAAGATGAGGACCGCGCCGCAGCAGAGCAGGGGAATGGCCGCGATGACAAAACCGATCACCGCATCCGCGACCGGCCGCGGATTTTTCTCCAGCCCGAGATCGCGCCAGCCGCGCACCCGCAAGGCGCGCAGGAGCGGCCAGAGCAGGACGACCGCGGCGATGAGCAGCGCGCGATGGAAGTAGCTTTCGAAATCAAATCGCGCGAGGCTCGGCACCATGCCACGGGCGATGACCAACTGGCCGAGCCAGAAAAGCGGCGGCGCGAGGAGCGCCCCGAGCAGGATGACGCCGACGAGATAAAGGAGGAGCCTGGTCGCGTCTTTCAAGGATGTTAATGTAAGGAGCCGACGCTATGCGCAGTCAACATATATGGACCTCGCGGGACGAGGAGGGACGCAAACGCGAGGTGCGGGTGACCAAGTTTGGCGGCAACTGGAAGTTTCAGGCCAAATACCGCCACGAGGAACAATGGACCTATTTCGACCTGCCGCTGATCGAGGATCTGCGCGAGCTGCGGGATATTATCTTCCGCAAATACCAGCGCCGCCGCGCCTCCTCGGAGGATTTCGAGGCGGTCGATAAGATGCTGCGCGACCGGACCCGCGATGGATAATTGGGACACCGCGCGCCTGATCGCGGACGACAAGCGTTACGTCTGGCATCCGTTTACCTCGATGGGCCCGTGGTGCGCGCCGGAGCACGAGCCGATCGTGCTGGTGAGCGGCGAGGGGGCGATCGTGCGGGACAGCCGCGGGCGGGAATACATCGACGGGAACTCCTCGATTTGGACCAACATCCACGGCCACAACCACCCGCGGATCAACGCCGCCATCCGAGACCAGCTCGAGCGGGTGGCGCACACTTCATTTCTCGGCACGACCAATCCGCCCGCGATCGAACTGGCGCGGAGAATTGTCGAGATGTTTCCGCAGGATAAATTTGGGCGGGTCTTTTATTCCGATGATGGCTCAACCGGGATCGAGGCGGCGCTGCGGATCGTGAGCCAACACTGGAAGCTGAAGGGATCCAAGCGCCGCACGTTCATTTCCTTCCGTGACGGTTACCACGGGGACACGGTCGGCGCGGCCAGCCTCGGCGCGGCAAAACTCTTTGGCGGCAGCCTTGGCGGTTGGGAAGCTCCGATTATCCAAGCCGGTTCGGTCGACGAGCTGGCCGATCTCCCGTATCGGGAAAAAATCGCCGCGGTTGTGATCGAGCCGATCGTCCAAGGCGCGGCCGGGATGAAAATCTGGCCGGTTGGGACATTGCGGCGGCTCCGGGAGTGGTGCGACGCGGCCGGCACGCTGCTTATCGCCGACGAAGTTATGACCGGCTTCGGTCGGACCGAGAAGATGTTTGCCTGCGAGCACGAAGCGGTCCAACCAGACGTCTACGTTTTCGCTAAAGGTCTGACAGGAGGATATTCACCGCTGGCTCTTACGCTCGTTTCAAAGGAAGTTTTCCAGCCGTTTTTCACTGACGATCCGGTCGCCACGCTTTTTTACGGGCACAGTTATACCGGCAATGCGATTGGATGCGCCGCCGCTCTGGCTAGCTTGGACCTCTTCGAGGCGGAGCAAACCTTGGACTCGCTGCCGCCGAAGGTGGAACTCATCAGGGCTGGCATGAAGTCCCTCTCTCAGTCGGACTTAGTTCAGAATCCGCGCACCTGCGGAATGATCGCTGCCTTCGAAATGGCTGGCCCGGCCGACACTGCGGCGCGCATTTGCCTCTCCGCACGCGACTTGGGTCTGCTTACTCGGCACATTCGCAATACGGTTGTCTTCATGCCGCCGCTCGCCATCAAATTACCTCAGATCGAATCTGCACTAACGACTTTAGAGCAGTCGGTTAGGTCAGTTATTACGTCAAATAAAGAAACGGCTCCGGCGGCCGGATAAGATGGCGAAATCCATCCGACTCGACCAGGCGCTCGTCCAGCGCGGCCTTTTCCCCAGTCGCCAACAGGCCCAAAGCGCGATCATGGCTGGCGAGGTGCGCGTGAACGGGCAGGTTGCTGTCAAAGCCTCCGATTCTGTCAAAGACGAGCACGAGATCTCAGTCGCCGAGCGCAGTCGTTATGTCGGTCGCGGCGGGATCAAGCTGGAAGGCGCGATCGAGCATTTCGCCATCCCTTGTGAAGGTAAAACCGCGCTCGATATCGGCGCTTCTACCGGCGGATTCACCGATTGCCTGCTCCAGAAGGGCGCCCACAAAGTCTATGCCGTCGATGTCGGACATGGCCAACTGGCCTGGAAAATTCGCGACGACGAGCGGGTGATCACCTTTGAGAAAACCAACGCCCGCCACCTCAGCAGCGAGCAAATTCCCGAGCCGATCGACCTCTGCGTGATCGACGTTTCCTTCATCTCGCTGACTTTGATCTTGCCCAGCGCCTTCGCCTTGCTCAGACCTGACGGCGTGCTCCTCGCCCTGATCAAGCCGCAATTCGAGCTCGCCCGCGCCGAGGTGAGCCGGGGCGGGATTGTGCGCTCGGCCGAGTTGCACCAGAGGGCGCAGCAGAAGATCGTCGACTTTGCTCCAACCATCGGCGCGCGCGTGGAAGGCCTGGTTCCTTCCAGCATCGCCGGGATGGATGGCAACCAGGAATTTTTCATATGTCTCCGAAAATCGTCGGCTTAATCGCACACACCGGGAAGTCAGGAGCCGCTGAGTTGGTCAGGAATCTCCTGGGCGAGTTTGAGCGCGCCGGCCTGAAGGTGGTGGTGGAAGCCGAGACCGCCGCCTTGGTCGGGCTCGAGCAGGATCATTCGGTCGCGCAATTGGCCGAAGCGGCCGACCTGCTTGTCGTCCTCGGAGGCGACGGCACCATCTTGAATGTGGTCAGCCGCCTCGGCGACACGATCAAGCCGATCTTCGGGATCAATATCGGCTCGCTCGGCTTTCTCACCTGCTTGAATTCCTCGGCCTACCTCAAGGCGGTCGGCTCGATCGTGAGCGGAGAGTTTGCCCTCAGCGAGCGGGCGCTTCTTTCGGTGGAAATCTCCAGTGGCAAGACCCCGAAGCACCAAACCCTGGCTCTAAACGACGCTGTCATCAGCCGTGGCCAGATTTCACGGCTCATCCGGCTGCGCACGCGGGTCAATGGCGAAGACCTGACTGAGTTCAACGCGGATGGATTAGTCGTAGCCAGCCCGACCGGGTCGACCGCGTACTCGCTCTCCGCCGGCGGGCCGATCATGGAACCGCAATCGGGCGTTTTCGTTCTCACTCCGATCTGCCCGCACGTGCTGACCAATCGCTCCGTCATCGTGGGCGATCGCTGCACCATCGAAGTGGAAGCAAGCGAGCCCGATTACCCGGTTTTCCTGACCGTGGATGGCCGCCCGCCGGTGCCGTTGGAGTTTGGCTCCATCGTCAGAATCCGGCGCTCCGAGAAAGTGCTGCCCCTGGCCGTCCTGCCGCAACTCTCTTTCTTCGGGGTGGTGCGACAAAAGCTCAAGTGGAGCGGCAGCGCCACCTGAGGGCTGTGCCTAACGTCTCCCTTCGCCCGCCCAGATTATCCCATCACGATCCGCACTTGATGGCTAACACCATCATCCCGCAAAGGAATCAACTTCTCCGAAACCTCAACGCCATCTAACTCAACCAACTTTACTCCTTGCGAGCGATGTTCCGGATTTTCGACTCTCACCTCATAGTGACTGCTCAGGTAACGATACCGCAGCCGGAAGCCATCCCACTCCTTGGGAATGACCGGATCGATCACTAACTCCTCCCCGCGGCGCTTGAATCCGAGCACTTCCTCCAGCCAGACGCGGTAGAACCAACTCGCGGCTCCGGTGTACCAGCTCCATCCGCCACGCCCGACGTGATCCTGCAGCGCATAGACATCGCCCGCCAGGACATAGGGCTCCACTTTATAGCGTTCGTAATCTTCTTTGGCGCGCGTGTGCTCGACTGGATTGATCATGCGCAGGAGGGCGACTGCTTTGTCTCCGTCGCCCTGGCGGGCAAAAGCCATCGCGGCCCAGGTGGCGGCATGAGTGTATTGGCCTCCATTCTCTCTCACGCCCGGCGGGTAACCTTTAATGTAACCGACATCCTGAGTCGTCTGATCGAACGGCGGAGTGAAGAGCAGAATCATGCGCTCCTCCGGTTTCACCAGCTGCTCTTCCATCGAGCGCAGCGCCTGCGCGACCCGCACGGCCGAACCTTTGCCGGAGATCGCACCCCAGGACTGCGCGATCGAGTCGATCTTCGCTTCGGCTGAGTCCTTTGAACCCAGCGGACTCCCATCGTCAAAGTAACCGCGCCGATACCAGGCGCCATCCCACGCCTGGGCATCGATCGTTTGCGCCAGACGCACCGCGCGCGCGCGATCAGTCACTGTTTCCTCGTTCAAGCCGCGGCTTTCGAGTAAGTCGGCAAAGTCATTCAGCACGCAAATCTGGAACCAGGCCAGCCAGACACTCTCGCCTTTGCCTTCAATTCCGACGCGGTTGAGGCCATCGTTCCAGTCGCCGGTCCCGATCAATGGCAACCCATGCGGTCCGGAAGTGAGCGCGTGCGCGATCGCGCGGCGGCAATGCTCCAGCAGCGGCGCACCGGGCGCCGAAACCGACGGGACGGAGAAGATCTCGTGCTCGTGTTCCTCCAGCGGCTTGCCCTCCAGGAAGGTCACCACTTGATCGAGAATGGCAACGTCTCCCGTCGTCCACACGTAATGCGCGGTGACAAAAGGCAGCCAAAGCAAGTCGTCGCTGATCCGAGTGCGAACGCCGGCGCCGGTTTCGGGATGCCACCAATGCTGCACATCGCCTTCGACAAACTGCCGCGAAGCCGCGCGCAGAATCTGTTCGCGCGCGATTTGCGGCGCCCCGTTCACCAGCGCCATCACATCCTGCAGTTGATCGCGAAAGCCAAAGGCGCCGCTTGATTGATAAAGGGCCGAGCGTCCCCAGACGCGGCAGCTCAGCGTCTGGTAAAGCAGCCATCGGTTCAGGAGCAGATCGGCCGAGTGTTCCGGCGTCTCGACTTGTACCGTGCCCAGCAGATCATCCCACCATCGGCCCGTTGCCTGAAGAGCTTCCTCGACCTTCGCCGGATCGCGGAAACGCTGCACCAGTCCGCGCGCCGCGCCTTCATCGGCCGTCTCTCCGAGCAGGAACACGATCTCCTTCTCTTCGCCCGGTTCGATCTCGATCGTCAGTTGCACCGCAGCGCAGGGGTCGAGGCCGGCACCGGTTTCGCCGCTGAGTTTCTCCTGCTCCATCGCCAGGGGTTCGCGCACGGAGCGGTTTCGCCCGATGAAAGTGGCGCGGTCACCGCTAAAAGAATCCGGAGCCGGGCTGGAGGTGGCAAAAGTCACTCGGTTACCAAACTCCAACTCATAAGGGTTACGAGCGAAGAGACTTTGGCTTTCCAAATCCCATTTTGTCGCCACGTGCATTCGAGTTTCCTCCGCATCGGAACCAAGCACGAGTGCGGCATAGGAAGTGATCGTTAGTCTGCGGCGACGGGAAGAGAGATTGCGCAGCCTTAGCCGCTGCACCCTGACCGGCGCACCACCCGCGCCGTCGACCGGGACGAAAACAAGTAACTCCTGTCCGATGGCGTGACTGTTATGCTCGAATACCGAATAACCCTGACCATGCCGCACCCGATAAGCGTCGCGCTCGCGAATCGGCAGCGGCGTGGGCGACCAGTAAACACCCAGGTCTTCGTCGCGAATGTAAATCGCGGCCCCAGCCGGGTCCGAGACCGGATCGTTCGACCAGGGAGTGAGGCGATGACTCTGGCTATTGCCATACCAGGTAAAACCGGAGCCAGCCTCCGAGACCAAAGTGCCAAACTGAGGATTCGCCATCACGTTCACCCACGGCGCCGGGGTCTGTGTGCCGGGCCCGAGATAGATGGCGTATTCCTTTGCATCCTTGGTGAAACCACCGAGGCCATTGAAGTAACTCAGCTCCATGAACGGCAAGGGCGGCGACGGCTCTTCCCGGGCGAGGTCGCTCGCCGGGCGCAGCGCCAGCGTGGGACTGATCGGCAATGTCGCCGCCAGCTGTTGGCGCAGGTTTCCGCGGGCCGCGACCAACACCGCCCGTGCCGCCGCCTGGATGACTGCGACATCTTCCTTCGACATCTTGGCCGTCGAGCGCAGGAAAACTCCACCCGGTTGATCGACTCCCGTCAGCTGAGTATGCGCTTCGGCCAGTCGACGCAGATGATCGGTCAGCGGTTCCTCATAGCTGGCCGCTTCTTCGCTAATTAGGACCAGATCCACCTTTAGCCCGCGCAAATGCCAAAAGGTGTGCGCGGTCAGGATCTCCCGGACTAACTCCACGTCCCGCATATGTGCGATTGTGACCACGACAATCGGCACGTCGCCCGAGATCCCCTGCGACCAGAGCGCGCGCTGCCCGCCGCTGGTGCTGCCAAGGCGCGCCGGAGGCGGCCGCAATTGCGCCTGGGGGAAGAGAATGTGCCCGGCCAGGAGCTGGAAAATCTGGACGTCGTTCGGGTGTATGTGCAGCCGGCGCAGCTCGAGCTGCGCCCGCGTCCACGCCGTCTCGAAAGCCCGGGCCGAGACGCGAAACTCCGAGTAACGCTCCGCCAACCCGATGGCCGCCTCGCGCGAGCCCGCCATGACGGTGACGAGCGAAAACTGGAAACGCTGGTTCGGCGCCACCGTGACCGAACGGCGCAGACTGAGAATCGGATCGAGCACCGAGCCTGTGCTTCTCGTTAGGCTGCCGCTCAGTGCGGCTGGATTCTCCAGACTCCGTCCTCGCCCAAGAAAACGCGCCCGGTCCGTCTCGTAATCCGGCGGATCCGTGAGCGGGTTCTCCGGCACCATCAGGTGCGCGACCCAGATCTCGCGATCGTCTGGCGAACGCAGTCGGCGCCGAGCCAGGAGCGCCTCGCAGGAGGGAAGCCACTCGGTCTCGATGAAAAGCTTGTTAAAGGCCGGGTGGGCGCGATCGGCCTTATGCGGCGCCAGAGCCAGCTCCAGATAACTGGTTAACTCCAGGCGCAGCGCTTTGCGCGAGATATTGACCAAGGTAACGCGGCGAATCTCGGCGTCATCCTCCGCCGAAACCACGATCTCCGTAAAGGTGTCGCAGCGTTCGCTGGTGCGGCGGAATTCCGCTTTATCCGGGCTAAAGATCCAGGTGTAACGCGACTTCGGCCGCCGCACCGGCTGGTTGGTCGTGCTCCAGAAAGTGCCCTGGTCGAGATCCCGCACGTAACAAACCGACCCCGGCACATCGCGAGTGGTATCCGCGCGCCAGCGCGTGACATCGAGATCGAGCCAGCGCAGGTAACCACCGCCAGAATTAGTCACCATGACCGAGCTATTGCCGTTAGACAAAAGCTGGGTCCGCGGCGTGGTCGTATCCGCCGTATGAGGCGCGGCCGCGGCTGCTCCGGCGACGGGAGTGACCCGCGGTTGCGGACGTTCCTCATGCGCCTCGCCAGTCGAGGGCAGGATCGAAGCCGGGATATGCTCGTGCAAGAGCGGTTCGGTGGCGCGGATGCGGGGATCGGAGTGAAAGCGCCGCCGCATCACACCGTCGTGAAGCGCATTATCAAAGGCGAGGAGAGACATGCCCTGGTGATGCACCATGAAGCAGTGAACCACGATGCCATTGGCTCCGCCCGGCTCGCGCTGGCGCGAGAAATCGATCGACTCATAGTAACCATGGTCGCCCAGGAGACCGGATTCACCGAACGAAGCTAAGACCCGCAAGTTGCGCACCGCCGCCACCGGCTGCACGCCGAGAGCCAGGGCGGAGGCATAAGGCGCAATGACCAGATCGCGGTCCTGGCCGCGCTTCAGGGCGAGGGCGGGAACGCCAAAGGCGTGATACTGATAGACCTGGTGGCGGTCGACTGCGCTGAAGGCCGATTCCGAGATGCCCCAGGGCACGCCGCGTTTCTCGGCATAGGCGATCTGGCAATGAACGGCATCGTGACAGGCCCGGTCGAGGAGTGAGTTCTCGTGGGTGCGGGTAAAGAGCACCGGCATGAGATATTCAAACATCGTCCCGCTCCAGGAGAGGAGGGGAAGCCGGCCGTAAGCGGAGCCAAAGGGCCGTCCCAGCGCCCACCAATGTTCCAGCGGCACATCGCTCCGCGCGATGGCCAGTAGACTCGTTAGGCGCGCCTCGCTCGCGAGCAGATCGTAGAAGGAGTTATCGAGCCGGCGTTCGCCCACCTGGTAGCCGATGGCAAAGATGCGGCGTTGCGCATCGTAGAGAAAGCGCAGATCCATCCCGCGCTCCAGCCGGTCGCTGCGGGCGATAATGTCATCCATCCGCGCCAGTTGCTGGGTGGCGTTTTGCTGCGCGCGATCCACCTCCACCACCAGGCGATCGAGCCATTCCCGGGCCGCGGGGGGAAGGTCAAGCTCCTCGCGGCGGGTGCGGAAGGCGAGCAGAGTGGCCAGCCCCGGAATGCCGGCGTTGGCGATGTTGCGCAGAGAGAAGGTGGCAGCGAGGGCTTCGCGCCGGCATTCATGCGCTTTCTCGCCTAACGACATTAACTGCGGCGGGGGATCGGCCAGGATTTCCAGCGGGATGAGGTAGCGATCGATCAACCCGATCCAGGCTTCGACCTGCCGCTCTGGTTGCTGCGCCCAGTAGGCTCGCGGGTCACCCAAGTCAGGAAACAGTGTCTGGGCCAGCTCGCGCGCGGGCTCCCGCGCCGCCCGCAGCCGCCGCACCAGTTCCAGCGGATCGGACGGGAGGTGGTCGAGGAGTTTTTCCAGGGCAAGGAAAGCGGGCGGGGGAGTGACTTGCGAGCCCATGACTTCCTGGAGCACTTCAAGAGTATCAGCCAGGCCGTTCAAGGCATTCACTTCCAGGACTGGCCGAGTGGTTAATTCCCGGCAGCCAATCGCGAAGGTCCAGAGGCTGGCCAGGAAATTCCCGCTATCGACCGTCGAGACATAGCGCGGGTGAAGCGGTTCGAGTTTGCCGATGTCATACCAATTAAAGAGATGGCCCTCAAACCGCTCCAGGCGGTCAAGGGTATCGAGGGTGGCGACGTTACGCCCGGCCAGGTCGTCGACGGTGAGATAGCCAAAGTCATTCGCTGCGATGGTGGACAGCATCCAGAGACCGATATTTGTCGGCGAGGTGCGGAGGAAAATCTGGCGGGTAGGAGTTTCCTGCACATTGTCCGGTGGTAACCAGTTCGTTTCCGGCCCGACAAACTCATCGAAGTAACGCCAGGTGCGCCGCGCGGTGGAGCGCAACATTTTACGATCGTTGGCACTTAGAATGCCGCCGCGGGCGGTCTTGGCCGGGCGGTTGATGAGCAGGACCGCAGCCGGATAGGAAAGCCAGAGGAGAAGGAAAGGCAGAGCGGAGAAATAAGCCACCGGGCCGACGTGCCAGGCGCAGAGACCAAGGAGGATGGCGACGGCAGGAATCCAGAGCCGAGCCAGGACAAACTGGTTTTGTTGGTTCCTGGCCCGGACATAGGCTGCGTGCGCCGTTTCCCATTCCAGGAATAACTGGTGCGAACTGACTCTGCGATACCCCACGCGCGCGATCGCATCCAGGGCCATAAAGGCGTAATCGAGAAGAAAGATGGCGCTAAAGATGGAGCGAATGAGCCGGTCGCGCGGGTCGCGCCAGAAGCGGGTGCCGGGCGGCGGAGGATGCAGGACGAGCCCAATCAACGAGTTAATCACCGGCCAAAGCATGAGACCGGCGATGATCAGACTCCAGGTCTGCGGAATAGCGGAGAAGAGCCAGCCGACAATGAGAAGACTCACGATCGCGACTGGGATAAGACTGCGCCGCAGGTTATCGAAGATCTTCCACTGGCTGAAGGTGGAGAGCGGGTTGGGTTCGCGGCCGCCCAGTGCAGTCGGCACCTTCGGTCTTAGCCAATCGACAATCTGCCAGTCGCCCCGAATCCAGCGATGCTGCCGGTTCCACCAGGCGATGTAACTGGAGGGAAAGACATCGAGTAATTCAATATCGGTGGCGAGCGCGACTCGCACGTGACTGCCTTCCAGCAGGTCATGACTGAGCAGGTGCGCCTCGGGGAAGCGGCCGGAGAGGAGGTGATGAAAGGTTCGTAGGTCATAGATCCCTTTGCCGTGATAACTGCCTTCATCGGTCAGGTCCTGGTAGATATCGGAGGCGGCGTGCGTATAAGGATCGATCCCGCGAGAGTCGGCGAAGATGCGCGAGAACCAGGTCGCGGTCGCGCTGGGCAGGGTGGCGCTCACTCTGGGCTGGATGACGGTATAGCCGCGTTCCACCTTCCGGCCATCGGCCGAGAGGCGGGGCTGGTTCAGGGGGTGGGCCATGGCTTCGATCAGCCGCCGGGCCGTCTCGCGCAGGAGCTGGGTATCGGAGTCGAGGGTGATGATGAAGCGCACCCCGGTGAGCGCTTCGCGTTCGCCCGCACAGAGCAGCCCTTCGAGCTCTGGAGCCGTTTCGCCCATGAGGAAGCGATTGAGATGCTCGAGCTTGCCCCGCTTGCGTTCCCAGCCGATCCAGCGCTGCTCGCTCGCGCTCCAGGCGCGTTGGCGGTGGAAAAGGAAGAAGCGATTCGCACCGTGGCGACGATTCAACTCCTGGATCCCACGCACCGCCAACTCGTAGTATTCCGCGTCCTCCGGCATGTGCGGCACATCGGCGTCGCCGTAGTCGCTCAGGAGAGCGAACTGCAGGTTGGGATCAGGATTCGCCAGCTGCCGGATCTCCAGCCGATCCAGCTCGCTGCGGACGGCGGCCGGGTTGGTCAAAAGCATCGGCACCACCACCAGAGTGCGACATTCGTCGGGGATGCCATCCTTTTTGAAAGACATCTTCGGCAGCGTCTGCGGGGGCAGGATGGTGGTGACGAGGTAATTGACCACCAGGACGGCCAGCTCGTTCGCGGGTAGGAGGAGGAGCAGGGCGAGGAGGTAATGCACCGGCCGCGGAGTGCCTGAGGTTGTGAGGGCGAGGGGCAGAATGGCGGCCGCCACGGTCAGGATGAAGATGTTTCCGAAATAGAACCCGGCTGCGTGCCGCCGGAGCCAGCGATGCGATCTCTGGCGCAACGGGAGCCGGCATTGCAGCTCCTGCTCGAGCCGCGGCCGGCCGTCGTCGATGAGGAAAAAACCAACGTGACGCTCGACCGCGCTGGTCCCATTCCCGGCCAGGGCGAGGGCGCGCTCGACCACGGTGACCTCGGGCGTTTTCGACCAGCGGGCCATTTGCTCGACCGCGGTGCGGTAGTGGTTGCGTGTCTCAAAATCGACCTGCTCGTAAACGCCGGCCGGGTCTTTCCGCAGCGCGAGATCGGGCCGGCTGGCCGCTTCGACCAAATCCTGCCACTGGATCTGCGGGAGCCGCCGGCAACTGCTGATCACATTTGAAAGCGAAGCCTGCTGAGCGGCCTGGCGCCGATGTTCCTGTTGCACCACGTCGAGCAGCGGCGCGTGGAAGGAGCGTTCCAGCCAGTGGCTCACAATCGGCAGCGCCGCCTCTTCATCATAGAGAGAAGCCACCAGCTCGCTGGCAAAGTGCGCGCTCGGCTCCGGATGCCGCCGCACCAGTTCCTCCATCAACTGCAGCAGCCGCTCCGGTGCGCCCCGCGCTGCGGTGATGATCCGGTTGGACCAGAAATTCGCCTGCTCGCTCCCGCGCTGCAATTGCTCCACCTCCAGCGCGAGCGAGCGCAGGCATTCAATCAGCCGGAGGCGCAGCATCTGCGGCATCGCCCAGAGCTCGCCGATGTTCAGCGGAGTGACGGCCTGGTAGGCGATGAGGTAATTCTGGATCATCGTAGCATCCAGAGAGCCATCGCTTTCCGCGACAATTTCCGACGCTATCCGATAAACTCGCGGCAGGCCCGGCTGCGGTCCGCCAGCCTGCGCCGGCAGTTCATTGTAGAATTTCCGCGGCAGGCTGCGGTGGATGTCGTTGACCTGCTCCTTGACCAGGTAGGCGTTATCCAGCAGCCACTCCGCCGGGAGAGCCGAACCCTGCTGCGCCGCGGCCGCCATGCTGAGACTGCTGTCGGTCCATTTGAGAATGCGCTCGCTCTCGCGCAGCCGGCGTAACAGCCCGTCGCCACCAGCCGGCTGACCTTTCTGGATGGCGATGGATTGAGCCAGCTCGGCCGCTTTATCGGCCAGGCGTTGGCCCGAAGGCGCCTCTTTTCGCAAAAGCTTCGCCGTCGGGGTAAAGGCGAAAGTGGAAGGGGAATGGAAGGCATAGGTGACCGGCGGATCGCCCTCGATGTCGCGCAGGATGGGGAGCGCCCGGGCGCCGGCGTCAGCGGCCAGCTCCGTCACCACCATGGTTTCGCTTGGCAGGATCGACCGCTTTAACGCCGCCATCACATCGTCATCCACCCGCCGCGTGAACAGCCGCGCCAGCAGCCAGGCGAGGAGGAAGCCGAGGATGGCTCCGCCCAGAGCCAAAGCACCGAGGGTTAAGGTGATCGGCAGCATTCCCGGCCGGGCGAGCGGCAACCAGCGCAGCTCATGCACGAGCGCGCCCAGGAGCAACCCGACCAAGGCCCCGGCCAACCCAGCCCAGAGCGGAGAGACGGAGCCGCCGGCCAGGCGCAACTTCCCTTCGGCCGAAGAAACCAGTAGCGCGGAGCGGGTAAAACCGTTCCGGCGCAGGTTGCGCAGCACGCCTTCACCGATCCTGTCCTCCGGGAAAATCCCGAGAAAGACGGCGCAGGCGCGGTTGTTCGGCCGAAGATTCATGAAGTAAGCAGAAACATCGCTGAGAGCCGGGACCGTCGGCCAGATCGAGACAGACTTCCACCACAGGCGCGACCGAGCGCCGTCGGAAGATGTTGCGCGCGGCTCAACCAAGACAGGCGGAACCGAAGTGCTGGAGTGACCTCGAGTGTGGCTCGATCACGTAGATCGAAGCGCGCGGTTGTCGAAGAAACCAAGAAACCTAAAGACAAAGCCCGCTTGCCGCCGACCGCTCTATCGGTGTTGATTGCAATCGATCTTGGCTGTAATCCGCCAACATGATCGATCCGCGTCAGGACTTCAGGCCGATGTCAGATGATGATCTAGAAAAATGGATGGCTAGAGCCGGACCGGGTCATCAATTTTATCATGTCGCGCAGGCAGAGGTTCAACAAAGACAAGCCTGCCGCGCCACGGTGCGGTCCGAGGAACGTCATTCGGAAACGACGCAGATTGGCAGGGAAACTCTTTGCTTAGCAGGGGCTAATAGTCAAAAATCGCGCCCATCTTTTTCCATGTGAGAAACCGGATTGGGCGTCTTGACAGTAATAAGTCCCGTTGCCTCTGCTCGATTTGCCGACCTTGTGAAATCGAATCCAAAGAAATCCGTTCTACGTTTGGATACCCGCGTCCGGGGAGGGTAAGTTGGGAGGGGATAATCTCCATCGCAACCACCTCGGCGTTGTCTGTTGGCCGCGCCGGAACGCTAAATGTGATATGGAGCCCGGCCTGGGCACCGATGATTGCGAATTTTGAACTCGGTACTGATGCTTCATATCTTCTAATCTCTTCAGCTCGCGGAGACAATGGGACCGGGTCGATGTGGCCGATAAAAAAAGATCGGCTTGGCCCGGTAGCAAAAACTTCAAAGCCGCTCTCTGAGCTATTGACACGATAGATGAAATTCACGCCGATGATTGTTCTTTGTGAAATTACGTCGTCGTTTGAAAACATGATCTGAGACTCCAATTTCCCAGTCTCTTCATTGTAATCGAAATGCAAAATTGTTATCCTAAGATCGCCGCGCGCCAGCGCATCGCGTTCGCGGCAAGCCTTTTGCCACGCCCTAAAAAAAGCAATCAAAAGAGATGCAATGACAATTGCCCAATAGATTCGCGCCGCAATCGGGGCGAATAAGTGCTCGTAGAGCGAGACAACAGCGATCGATAAGGAGCCGGTCAAGAGCACCTTCCAATCTTGGAGGACGGCACCTGTGAAAATGACGATCTCAGACAGTAACGCTCGCAATTCGGAAAGGCCCTGCATTCAGGCGGAAAAGTAGATGAATTAACGGGCGCTTGGCTAGGGCAGAAAGAATCGTCCCTTCCTAGCCGTCCGCCATAATTTCTAGAAGCTGAACCGGAACCAACGCCGCGTTATTTTATATGACATACATTGTCTGATGTTGTGGAAGGCGACTTTCTGGAGGTTCCTTGACCTGTTTCGATCTCCTCTTTCGCAGTTTCCGCGCCGCTCGTGCTTGTCTATAATCCCTAATGCTTCACCACGATCCCGCCTCCGACCAGCAAACCCCGCGGGCTCCGCAAAACTCCGTTGAGTGGGAAGATTACTTCGACCTGCGCTGGCGCATCCTCCGCGCGCCGTGGGATCAACCGCGCGGTTCAGAGAAAGATGATCGCGAGGAGACGAGCCAGCATCTCATGATCGCCGGCCCGGATGCCAAGCCGATCGCTGTCGGCCGCCTTCATTTCAATTCCGCCAGTGAAGCCCAGGTGCGCTTCATGGCCGTGGCGCCGGAATTCCAGGGTCGCGGCCTCGGCGGCGCCATCCTGGAAGAATTTGAAACGCGCGCCCGCCGCGCTGGCGCCAGCTCGATCGTCCTCAACGCCCGGGACGATGCGCAGCGCTTCTATGCCCGGCACGGCTTCGTCGTGACCGGTCCGGCTGAGACCATTTTCTCCGCAGTGAAGCATGTGCGCATGCGCAAAACCCTCCAGCCGCCTGGGGCCCCTCGCGTCTGAGCGCTTGACCGCCTGCGGCCACTTGATACCCTGCCGCTCAGGCCGTTACGCATATCCATGAAAACCACCACTCGACCGCTCGTCACCCTGCTCGCTTTCACCCTTGCCACCGGGCTCTCGTTAGGCACGATCGCCAGCGCGCGCGCCCAGGATGATTCCGCCGGCATTCAGCAAGCCATGACCCCGCAGGAATACAAAGCCGCCGGCCTGGAAAAGCTTAGCCCGGCCGAGCTGGCGAAACTGAACGCCTGGCTCCAGGGCTACCGCGACGAAGCCGTCGCCAAGGTCGAGAAAAAGGCGCAGCAGCGCGAGAAACAGGCCAAGCTTAGCCTCGTGGTCAGTCGAATCGATGGCACCTGGAATGGCGTCGTCCCGGGCGAAATCATCCGCCTCGAGGACGGCACGAAATGGAAACTGGCGAATAAGGACGAACACTACGGCGGCTTTGCTGATCATCCCGCGGTCGCCGTTTACAAGGCCGGGTTTTTCGGTTGGAAGATGCGGGTCAGCCGCATCGCCGAGTTCTACGTCAACCAGGTGCAGTAGCGCTGGCCCAACCCGGCCAGAGCTATATTCGTTAGGGCTCTCTCGCCGCGGTCGCCCGCGTCGGTTGCGCCAGGCCAAAGGCGCTGTGCACGGCCCGGGCCGCCGTTTCCAGCTCCGTCTCATCGATCACGACCGCGATCTTGATCTCCGAGGTGGAGATGAGCTGGATGTTGACCCCCGCCTCCCCGAGACAGGCGAAAAGCCGCGAGGCCACTCCGGCGTGCGAGCGCATCCCGATCCCGACCACGCTCAGTTTCGCCACCCCGGTCGTCGCGGTCATCGCCGCCGCCCCGATCTCCGGCACCAGCGCACCGAGCATCTTCTCCGCCAGGGCGAAGTCATCCTTGTGCAGGGTGAAAGACATATCGGTCGTCCCGGTGCTGGAGGCATTTTGCACGATCATGTCCACGCTCAGGTTGGCGGTCGAGATGACCGAGAAAATCTTCCCCGCACACCCCGGCCGGTCCGGCACCCCGCAGATCGTCACCTTAGCCTGGTCGCGCTCCAGGCTCACCCCGCGCACGACCACGTCTTCCATGTTGGCCGGAGCCGCCTTGGCTTTCGTCCCGGCCTGATCCTTCAGGCTCGACCGCACCTCAAACCCGACCCCGAACTTCTTCGCAAACTCGACCGCGCGCGACTGCATTACCTTGGAACCGGCGCCCGCCATTTCCAGCAACTCGTCGTAGGCGATCTCGTCGATCTTGCTCGCCTCCGGCACCACCCGCGGGTCGCAGGTGTGCACTCCATCGACGTCGGTGAAGATCTGGCAATCATCCGCCTTGAGCGCCGCGGCCAGCGCGATCGCGGTCAAATCCGATCCGCCCCGGCCCAGGGTGGTGATCGCTCCCTCCGGGCTCTGACCTTGGAACCCCGCCACGATCACGATGTAATCCTCCGCCAGCAATTCATTGATCTGGCGCGGCGAGATGTGCGAGATCTTGGCCTTCGTATGCACCCCGTCGGTCACGATCCCGGCCGCCGCCCCGCTCAACGACACCGCCTTGCCCCCGAGGGCGTTCACCGCCATCGCAGTCAGGGCGCTGGCCGTTTGTTCGCCCGTGGCCAGAAGCGCATCCATCTCCCGCTCGCTCGGCTGGGGCGAGAGCTCGCGCGCCAGTTTGATTAATCCATCGGTCACCCCGGCCATGGCCGAGATCACCGCCACCACCTCATGCCCGGCCCGCTGCGTCGCCAGGAGCCGCTCCGCCACTTGGCGGATGCGCTCGGCCGATCCGACCGAGGTGCCCCCATATTTTTGAACGATCAGACCCATGAAATTGCAACGCGCCGCCGCCCCGTTTTCTCCATTCTCGCGGCGGTGTCAACTCCGCACCGTCTCCAGCGCGCGCAAAACGCTAGCCTCGTTAGGCGCGACCGCCCCCGGCGTCGCGATCGTGCCGGAAATAATCTCCGGGTCCTTCAGCCCATGACCCGTCACCGTGCAAACAATGCGGCTCCCTTCCGCGATCGACTCCGTGGTGAAACGCCCCGCCCCGCCCGCCGCCGCCCGCAGCAGGCCCGCGATCGGGGCCGCGCTGGCCGGCTCCACGAAAATTCCTTCGGCGCTGGCCAGCCATTTCTGGGCCGAGAGAATCTCCTCATCGCTCACCACCTCGATCGCCCCCTGCGACTGCGCGATCGCCTCGCGCGCCAGCTCCCAGCTGGCCGGGTTCCCGATCCGGATCGCCGTCGCGACGGTTTCCGGCCTAACGACAACCTTCCCACGGTAAATCGGCGCCGCGCCTTCCGCCTGGAAGCCGATCATCCGTGGCCGCCCCGTCCCCTGCCCGGCCGGCTTATATTCCCGATATCCCGCCCAGTAGGCGGTGATATTCCCCGCGTTCCCGACCGGCAGCAGATGCAAATCCGGCGCCGACCCCAGCGCATCCACGATCTCAAACGCAGCCGACTTCTGCCCCGCAATGCGATCGGGATTGATCGAGTTCACGATCGCAAAATCCTCCCGCGCCCCTAGCGCCCGCACGATCTCCAATGCCTGGTCGAAATTCCCCTCGATCGCGACCACCTGCGCGCCATAGACGAACGCCTGCACCATCTTTCCGCTCGCGATCTTCCCCGCCGGCAGCACCACCGCACAGCGCATCCCGGCCCGAGCCGCATACGCCGCCGCCGAAGCCGAAGTATTCCCGGTGGAAGCACAAATCAGCGTCCGCGCCCCGCGCTCCAGCGCCTTCGACACCGCCACCGTCATCCCCCGATCCTTGAACGACCCGGTCGGGTTCAGCCCCTCATACTTAATCCAGACCTCACACCCCTTCCCCACCCGCTCGCTCAGCCGCGGCGAATAAATGAGCGGCGTCCCCCCCTCGCCCAGCGACACCACCGGCGTCCCCGCCGTGACCGGCAGATAACTCCGATAACGCTCGATCACGTTCATGCGCTGGCCGCCTTGTCCCTTCATCCCTACCCCCATCGCATCCTCGGCCCCAGAGAGCGATGTAAAAATTAAACTCTTCCGGCGCCAAGCCGCACAGGCGCAGCCCCGTTAGAGCGAGCCTCCATCGAGCTGCAGCGACACCACCATCCTATCGTAGAGTCGATTCATTCCCGGTCGATTTGGTTTGACAGCGTTCGGCCTTTCCGATACCGACCGATACGTCTCCTTATCCCTTCGTTCTCGCCTCCACCCATGAAAAAAGTTCCAACTCCTCTCCAGCTCGTCCTCTCGGCCAGATATTCTCTTCACATCTTGGCGAGCGCTATTTTCCTTCTCCTCGGCGCGGATACTTATAGCGCCCCAGCCGTATCTAACCCCCCGCCATTTCTTTCGCTCTCACCACATCGTGCTGCCTGGATGGTAACGGGTAGCCTGGAGACGCCCCGCCTGCTTCACACGTCGACCCTTCTGGCGGATGGGAGAGTCCTGGTCACAGGAGGGTTCGGTGTAGAGGGAGGCGTAGGCCTCGCCAGCAGTGAGGTTTATGATCCCGCGACTGGGATTTGGACCCGGAGCGGCGATATGAAATTCCCGCGTTACTACCATTCCGCTACACTCCTTCCGAACGGGAAGGTCCTTGTGACGGGAGGTTATGTGGCTGATCCAGTAGCCGCAATTTACGCATCCTGCGAACTGTATGATCCGGCGACTGGCCGATGGAGTGAGACTGGGAGTATGAATAATACACGCTTTGACCATACCGCGACCCTGTTGCCCAACGGCAAGGTTCTCGTCGCCGGCGGATATGGCGATCGCGATGGCATGAGTGAGACTGATTTGACCGAGTGCGAACTCTTCGATCCTATAGCGGAGACGTGGTCGCCAGCTGCTGAGATGCATCGCGGCCGCGAAGGCCATACCGCGACGCTGATCAAGCGCAACCAGGTGCTGGTCGCGGGCGGCCCGGGTGTCGGTGGCCCGTCCAACGATGCCGAAATCTACGACGCAAACCGTAATGAGTGGACCGTAGTTGGAAATCTATCGCACGACCGTTACTTCCATCGTGCGACGCTGCTGCGGTCGGGCCAGGTATTGGTGTCGGGAGGTTTCGAGACAAACAGCGCCGAAGTCTACAATTCCAAAACGTCGGCGTGGTCTGAGACAGGCGCGATGATGGAAGCACGTTCCGGTCATAGCGCCGACCTATTGCGAGATGGTCAAGTCTTAGTAGCTGGCGGGTTGAGCGATGGAGAAATATTGGCCAGTGCCGAGATATACAACCCGAAGAGAGGGACGTGGAAACCGGCTGCGACTCTTTCTAGCGCAAGAGTTTACCAGGGTTCAAGTGTTCTCTTCGACGGGCGGGTGCTCGTATCAGGCGGCTATGGGAGTGACACCGTCCTATCTAGCGCAGAGTTATTCGTGCAATAACTCCGGGGGTTACGAGGAAAGTGAATGGACTGCAGCTTCATAGACGCGCCGGCAGTCGGGTGCAGCCTTAGAACCTGGTTCCTGCCAAGGCTCGTCTCGTCAGATTTACGCCTCTTCGATGGGGACCACTGGTTCATCGAGTACGACAACCAGAACACGATCGTCTCGAGCAATCTCTACGGGAACGGGATCGATGAGATCCTCTACCGGTTCAACAGCGAGGCGCCGGCGGGAAGCCAAAGGCAATGGCTCTACCCGGACCGGAACAACAACACCAGCATGGTAACCGGAGAAGAGGGCGAAGTGCTGGAATGGTATCGTTACGACGCCTTCGGGTTGCCGAGCGTCTATAATGCCAGCAACACCCTGCTCCCAGGCGGAACGGCGATCGCCAACCGCTTCCTCTTTACCGGGCGGGAGTGGAACCCGGCGCAGAAGTTCTACGAATACCGCAACCGCGCCTACAGCCCCAGCCTGGGCCGTTTCACCAGTGAAGATCCCAAGGGCTTCGATGCGGGCGATTACAATCTCTATCGCTATGTCGGTAATGATCCACTCGATAAGACCGATCCCATGGGACTTGCTGGCCCAGAGCCATTAGGGGAAATCCTCTATCGTGAAGCAGTCAAGAAGCAGCTGAAGGAGTTGCGGTCGCGGGTTGCGGCTATCGACGAAGGTTTGAAGAAAGTCGAAGCGAATAGCAACACCAACGTCATCAAGGACGCTCAGAGCGCTGATCATCGCACGCCCGCGAGAACTGCAAACGGGCTAAAGCCAAACAATACTGATCCTAATCCATACTCTATCGGCGCAATCGCTAAAGCCTTACTGGGGTTATTTACTGGTGCCCGGCAATCCACAAGTAGAGGCGCAACAATTTACTACGATCCAAACAATCAGCAGGCAGGCGTTCACGGCCGCGTCAGACCGCCTATCTTCGGATTGGCGAACGAGTTAGGAGAAATGTTTTCGGCAAATACTGGAACATGGGGCGACGGGGGGCCAACCCGACACGATAATCGGTCAATCTGGTACGAGAATCAAGCACGCGAGGCGTTTGGTGCGGATCCACGTCCCTATTTGTCGCCAAGCGACTCGATATATAGATGAGTGATCGCTTTCGCCAGTCTAAGTGGCCAATCTACATCTGCCTAGTGATCGTGCTTGTCGCTTGTGGCATTTATGTCCGCTCAACAGCCGTGCCTTTTCGACAATTCGACCTGAAATTTATTCACGGATTCCATAGACTCGGAGCTGACGAACGGCTAAATCATCTGATCAAACGCGCGAAATGGGACTTTCTTATTGACCCGGTTGCTGGTCGGGGTGACGAACTCCAGTTCTTTCAAGCCTATCAGAAGGACAATGAAGTACAAATCGTTTTCCGCCGGGCCAACTCGTCAGGGGTCATCGTGATCTACTCCTTCTCTCTTCATGATGGAAAGCCGCTGTGGAAAAGCGAGGCACCATTCCCATTGGACTAGATGGGTCCTAGGAATAGGGGTCACTAGAATAGGGGTCCTAGGAATAGGGGTCAGTCCTAGAATCGCGGCAATTGGGCTGTGAGTAGGAATAGGGGTCGGTCTGGGCTTGCATCGTTTTTTCGGACAGTGCGGTAAGGGTAATTGGTTAGCTGATTGGATTGTTAGTTCGAGGGGAACAGTTGTTCAAATTGCAGCGGTGAGCGGTAACCGAGCGCGCTGTGCAGCCGGGTGCGGTTGTAGAAGGTCTCGATGTAATCAAAGATGGCGGTGCGGGCTTCAGCCCGGGTGGCAAAGCGCTGATGATAGACCAGCTCGTATTTAAGGCTGCTCCAGAACGACTCGATAAAGGCGTTATCGTAGCAGTTTCCTTTGCGACTCATGGAAGCGATCAGGCCATGCTCGGCCAGGACCTGGCGATAAGCAGCACTGGCGAACTGCCTGCCGCGATCGGAGTGGACGATGAGGGTTTTTCCTGGCTGCCGTTGGGCCAAGGCCATGCGGAGCGCGGCGATGGTCAGTGGAGCGTCGAGGATGGGACTCATGGCCCAGCCGACGACGCGTCGGCTGCAGAGGTCCAAGACTGCGACTAGATAAAGCCAGCCTTGGCCGGTCAGGACGCCGGTGGCATCGGTCACCCAAACCTGGCTCGGACGATCGACCTGCAAGCCTGGGAGACGATTGGGTGCGATCGGTCCGCCATGCCGGCTGTCGGTGGTGGCATGACGATACTTGGATCGCCGCCGGGCAAAGAGGCCCTCCTTGCGCATGAGCCGGGCGATGCGGTTGCGCCGTCCCGGACAACCGAGCACTTGGGCCAGGCGCGGGCTGCCATAGGTCTGGCCACTGCGCGCAAACTCCTCCCGGATCCGCGCCCGTAAGCAGCTGGTCTCGAGCTGACGTGGACCGGGCTTTTCACGCCGCTCTTTCCAGTGGTAAAAGCCGCTGCGCGAGACCAGCAAAGCCTCGCATAACCAGGCCACCTTATAGTTTTGGCCGCTCATCTGTTCGATCCGGGCATACCGCTGTGCGGCACTTCGGAGAGGATGCCCAGTGATTTTTTTAAGACTTCGCGCTGCTCCAAAAGCTTCGTGTTCTCGGCCCGTAAATGATGGTTCTCCACTTCCAGTTCTTCCAGGCTGCGCCGCGGCTTGCGCCCGCTCTTGTCTGCCTCGGGCAGACGCTCCAGGCGCGCCCAGCGATAGAGCAACGGTGGGCGAATGCCCAATTCCGAAGCCACCTTGGCCGCGCTGCGACCGCTGTTGCGCCAAAGCGCCAGGGCCTCCCGTTTATACTCCTCGGTATAGCTCATTCTCTCACGAGCTGGTTTGCTGATCTGTGTTCTCATATGGACTCCTCAGGTTTTGACCCTAAGCCCACTGTCCGTCAATTCAGGGCAACCCCATCTGCCGACGGACCGGTTGGCGGGTGCATGCCTATGTTTTAATGGGCAACCATTATCACCTCCTCTTGGAGACGCCGGAGCCGAACTTGGTCGTGGGAATGAAATGGTTGCAGGGCACGTACACGATGCGCTTCAACCGGCGGCACCGAGGGGGCGGCCATCTCTTTCAAGGGCGCTACAAAGCGATCGTGGTCGACCCGGAAGAACCCACTTACCTGTTGACGCTGAGTGATTATATCCACCTCAACCCGATCCGGGCGGGGCTGGTGCAGAGGGGGCAGAAGCTTTTTTCCTATCCCTGGAGCAGCTACCCGAGCTACCTTCTGGGGCCGGGCTCGGGCCGCCCCGGATGGCTTAAGACTGAGACGGTGCTGGGGGAACTGGATTGGCGCGATAATGCGGCAGACCGGCGGCGTTATGCGGAAAGAATGAAGAGGCGGGCTGAGGAGGGAAACGAAGAAGAGGTGACGGAACGAGGCTGGTATCTTGGAGGGGAGGTGTTCCGTAAGCGGATGCTGGCTCTCCTGGATGGGGTGAGCGACAAGCTCCGCGCGCGGAAGGAAGTGGACGGAGATCTGCGGCAAAGCCATGACAAGGACCGGGCGGAGGAGATTTTCCAACGCGGCCTGCAGCGTCTCGGACTGAAGGAGGAAGAGCTTTCCGAACTGAAGAAAAGCGATGCGCGGAAGATCGCGATCGGTCGATTGATCCGACAGGAGACAGCGGTTGATAACCGGTGGATTGCCGGGCGGGTGGGGCTTGGCCACGTGAGCCGGGTCAGCCGCTATTGTAGCGGAGAGGTCTCCAGCCCGGAGACTCGCGCCTTGCTAACCCGCATTCTCTCCGATTAATGGCAACATGCACAGACCGACCCCTATTTCTCCTATTTCTCCCCGACCCCTATTTCTCCCGTATTATCACTTCGATGGGGACCATTGCATCCTGGAATGGAGCGGCTTGGGGAGCCGCGACATAGACGGGCCGGCCCGCGAGGGTAGCGGGCGAGTGAGGGGGAACCGAACGAGTCAATATCGGCCCGATGGGACGGTGCAAAGCAATATCCTCTATGGCAACGGGGTGGACGAGATCATCGGGCGGCACAACGAAGAATCGGGCGTAGCGACGAGCTACAACCAATGGCCTTACCCCGATCGCAACAACAACACCAGCGTGGTGACGGGCGACGGCGGGACGCTGCTGGAATATTACCGCTACGACGCCTTTGGCCAGCCGACCATCTACGACCCGGCTACCGACGCCATCCGCACCACCAGCGCGATCGCCAACCGTTTCCTCTTTACCGGGCGGGAATGGAACCCAGCGTAGAAGTTCTACGAATACCGCAACCGCGCCTACAGCCCAAGTCTCGGCCGCTTCATGAGCGAAGATCCCAAGGGCTTCGATGCGGGCGATTACAATCTCTATCGATACGTCGGCAATGATCCGCTGGATAAAGCCGATCCCATGGGGCTTCTGCCGCCGAAGATCGTCTATGAAAATATCGAGAAGAAGAAGAAGGCAGAAGCGCAGATGAAAGCCCTGAGAGCAATCCCTGAATTCAAAGAGAAATTCAAAGTGATAGATGCGAACAACGTCCGCAACGTCGTCACCGATGCCCAGAGTGAATCCAACCCCGCCCTAAAGACCCCGAATGGTGCAAAAGCAAATATGACGAAGGATGATAGCCAAAGCATTTTCGGAGCACTGCCCAGAATATTCTTCCCTTCAGCCACGAAGACAGTTACAAGTTATTACGACCCTAATAATGTTCAGACGGAGACTGGACGCGTCAGAAAGCCGATATTTGGACTGGCTAACGAGATCGGGGAGATGTTTCTGGCAAACGGCGCCGTGAGAACCACAGGTGGCGATGTAGGATACGACAACGAGTCTATCCGCTTTGAGAACGAGGCTCGCAAGGCATTGGGCGCAGAGCCGCGGCCTTACAACACTAATTCGGTCCTGCAGCCATGACGGCGTTGCCAAAGAGGTTGTGGATTGGTGCCACAGCGACGTTGTTTATTCTAGCGGTCGCGATCTTCTTGCTGTGGTATAGTATTATACCTTATAAAAGTTACGATACCCGAACATTCTTAGAACAGAAAGGGTTTAAGACTATTCCAACTGATTCCCAGATACAGCGAATGATTGCTCGCGCAAAGCTCGATTACTTCCTTTCGCCGATGCCTACTGGCCGAGACAGGTTACTATTTGTAAGAGCCAAAGATAACGGCCAAATACTCTATCTTTTCTTCAAACCGGCATCGATTTCGAACACCGCCATTGCATATGCCTACGATGCGGTGAGCCGCGAGCCTCTGTGGAAAACCGAGGTCGGAACCGACGATGACTAAGAGGGGACCGAATGTCCTAGGAATAGGGGTCAGTCCTAGAATCGCGGCAATTGGGCTGGACAAGGGGTAGATGTTTCGATAGAAGACTGGGGATGGCGCGCAAGGCACGAGTAGAATTTGCCGGTGCCGTCTATCACCTCCTGGAGCGAGGGGATCGGCGGGAGGCGATATTCCGGGATGGGGTGGACTACGAACGCTTCCTGGGGACGCTGGGCGAAGTGTGCGGGCGGACGGGTTGGCGGGTGCATGCTTTCGTCCTGATGGGGAATCATTACCACCTGCTGGTGGAAACACCGGAGCCTAATCTGGTGGATGGGATGCGCTGGTTCCAAAGCACCTACACCATCCGGTTCAATCGCCGTCACCGCCTGAGCGGGCATCTCTTCCAAGGACGCTACAAAGCGGTGGTGGTGGATCCGGAGGAGCGCACCTATTTCGCCACCCTGAGTGATTATATCCACTTGAACCCGGTGCGGGCGGGATTGATTTCGCTGCAGGAGCGTCTCTTTGATTATCGCTGGAGCAGCTATCGCTACTACGCGGCGAAGGCGGGCCGGCCGGGATGGTTTGAAGCCGGACGGGTCTTGGGTGAGCTGGGTTACCCCGACACCGGCGAAGGGCGATGGCAATACGCGCAGCGGATGCGGCGTCGGGCGGTGGAAGAGCTCGATGGGGCAAGCGAATCGCAGAGAGAAGTGCTGCGGCGCGGCTGGTGCCTGGGTGGGGCGGGCTTTCGTGAGCGGATGCTCGGGTTGCTGGAGAAAGCGGGCGAGAAGCTACGCCCAGACAAGGCGATCGACGCCACCATTCGACGCAGCCACGGCGAAGAAGAAGCCAGCCGGTTGCTCGCCGCGGCACAGCGCTATTTCGGCTTGAGCGAGGAGGAGCTATCCGCACTCAGACGCAAAGATCCGCGCAAGCTGGCGATGGCGCGCTTGATCCGCCAGCGGACCAGCGTCTCGAATGGGTGGCTGGCGCAAGCCCTCTCGCTGGGCCACGCTAGCAGTGTGAGTCGCTACGGGTCGCGCAGCGGAAGCGGCCCAAGCGACGCGGACTTGGAGGCCTTCTGTGCGAAGGAGGCGCTGCCGAAATGAAATCTGCCGAGATTCTAGGACTGACCCCTATTCTCTGCGGCCGAAAAACTGCTAACGCAGCGGCTCAAAGAATTGGGAGGAGAGGCTCCGGCGGAGTTTATTCCTAAAGCGCGTGGTAACTGAAAATAACTTTTCGATGCAGCTAGCAACGCCTACCAATTGCACGCATTCCGGTCCGCGCTTCAGAAATCAAGGGAGTGAATTTGTGGTTGATTATGATTACGAAGAGTCAGACGGAAGCATCGAATGGTCTCGGATCGTTTTTAACGACGTGCTTGTTTTCGAGTTCCGCCAAATGGCCTGTTGTCGTGCGAACGATATCATTCCAGCCACCGAGATCCGCTCTCTCGATCAATCGGATTACCTCGTTGAGGCGTTAAATAGCTGGCAGCAAGCTGTCGGATGGCAGGAATGGCAGCGTGATCAAGGAGGAGCTGGCCGCTTCAAACATTTCACGATGTTTTTTGACGATGTTGGCTGCGTGAATGTGATCGCAGCATCGTGCAAGGTTTCGCGAAATGTCGAGGGCTCTAAAACAACAGAAGTCGATCGGTGATCAGAAGCGGCGTCATCGCCCAAGGCTGCGATCACGCCTGGGAGAGGGGAAGCGGGGTCGGTCTGTGCGGATTGACATTTGGGAGAAGGGTCTGATAGCGTCGGTTTGATGGCGCGCAAAGCACGAGTGGAATTCGCTGGGGCGGTCTACCACGTGCTCTATCGAGGGGATCGCCGCGAAGCGATCTGCCGCGATGACCAAGACCGGCAGACCTGGCTGCGCACGTTGGGAGAAGTCTGCCGACGGACCGGTTGGCGGGTGCATGCCTAATGTTTTAATGGGCAACCATTATCACCTCCTCTTGGAGACGCCGGAGCCGAACCTGGTCGTGGGGAATGAAATGGTTGCAGGGCAAAGGAGCGAGTCGATCATCCTTAGGCTAATGAATCCTCCGCGAGGGGGCTGAAGGGGGCGGTCTTTCCGGTCCACTGAGTAAAAATGAATCGGATCTCGGAGAAACATCGGCCCCGAAGACCGGGCCTTGGGCGGCGAGCGATGTGTGGGATGGGCGGAGCCGAGTGTCCCGGGGGAACGCTTACTGCTTTAGATAGCGGAGAAACTCGCGCGCGCTCAGCAGGCTGACCACGCCGCGAATCAATGAGGGTCTTGCACGGGCCGACTCCGGATTCGCCGGCGGCGGTGCGATGACGCTCTTTTCGCATGGCTGACCAAAGAGTGCCGCCGCTTCTCGAAGATGAAAGAATCCAACCGAGAATCCGCTCTTTTTCCGGTCCACCGATGAAGGTGCGGGTCTATCTGCCGATCCTCCTCGTCGGCGCCGCTCTGACGGCCGGAAGTCACGTGCGCTACCGCCACGAGATGGCGGCGGAGCTCACTCGCTACCGGGAGGAAGGGGCGGATAACGCGCGGCGCACCGCGGTCTCGGTGGAGCAGGCCTTTAATCAGATCTACCAGGGACTGCGCACGATCGCGCGGCTGCCGACGGTGCGCGGGATCGATCGGCGCGCGGAGAACATCTCGAGCGAGGGCCGCCAGACCATTCAGGAAATTTACAATAATCTGGCTTCGAACGTGAACATGTCTGAGGTCTACATCGTGCCGGTGGACCTGGAGCCGGACCAGCTCGATCCCGAGACGGGCCGGGCGCAGGAGCCGATCACGACTTTTGACCGGTTGATCGTGGGCCAGCATGCGGAGGATGCGCCCGATCAGAAACATGCTCAGACCGAGGTGCCGGAGGTCGAGATTTTCGAATACCGGCTGATGAAGAAGCAACTGGCCTGGTTCAAGGCGAAATATCCGCGGCAGGAAAACGTCGCGGGGGTGAAATATCCGGCGATCGGCGGGCCGGAGGTGATCACGTGCGATAACCGGCGCTTCAAGCTCTCGGCGCCAAACGATCGGGATCGCTCGGGGATGGTCTACTCGGTGCCGTTCTACGGGGAAGACGGCGCGCTAAAGGGCTGCGTCTCCGGGGTGATCCCCTCCTATAATCTGGCCGAGCTGCTGCCGGGTTCTGCGGCGCTGCGGAATATCGCGCACAACTACACCATTGTGCCGGCGGCTCCCGTGGCTTGGGAGACGTCCGGGGCCTGGCTGGAACGCGGCCTGCCGGATCCGGCGCTGCTCGAGTCGCGCGTGACCACGCTGAAGGTGATGGATGGCGACAGCCGCTGGCTGCTCTGGAGCGGGCTGCCAAACGCCGTCTTCGCCGGACGCATCACCGTGCGCGCAGCCAGGCATTTCGTCCTCGCCGCCGATCTGGCCATTGCCCTGGTCACGCTCGCTTCCTGCGCCATCGCCTTCCTCGTCCTGCGCAATCGCCGGATGATGAACTCGTCGCAGGCGGAGCTCAAAGGACGGGTGACGGAGTTAGCCCAAAGCAATGACAAGCTGGAGCGGACGCAGGAGGGCCTGAAGGTCGCAAAAGAGGCGGCCGAGGCGGCAAACCGGGCCAAGAGCGAGTTCCTCTCCAATATGAGCCATGAAATTCGCACCCCGATGAATGGCATCATCGGCATGACCGAGCTGGTGCTCGAGACCAAACTCGACCGGGTGCAACGGGACTATCTCGAGATGGCGAAGACTTCGGCTCATTCGCTCCTCCGCCTCATCAATGACATTCTCGATTTCTCCAAGATCGAAGCCGGGAAGCTGGATCTGGAAAACATCAGCTTCAGCCTGCGCCGATGCCTCGGCGCGATGCTCAAGCCGCTCGGGCTGCGGGCCGAGCAACGCGGGTTGGAGCTGGCGGCGGATATCCGCCCGGAGGTGCCCGATCACCTGGTGGGAGATCCGCTTCGGCTGCGCCAGATCCTGGTGAACCTGACCGAGAACGCAATCAAGTTCACCGACGCCGGCGATGTGACTCTGCGGGTGGAGGTGGAATCGGTGGAGGCGGATTGGCATTGCCTCCACTTCTCCATCCATGATACCGGAGCGGGCATCGCGCCGGAGAAACAGGCACTCATTTTCGAGGCCTTCTCGCAGGCGGATGGCTCGACCACACGCACCCATGGCGGGACGGGTCTCGGCCTCGCCATCGTCTCCCAACTGGTGCGGAAAATGGACGGCCGCATCTGGGTGGAGAGCGAAGAGGGAGTTGGGTCGACCTTCCACTTCACCGCTCGGCTGGCGGTGCGGGAGACTCCGGCGCCGGACGTGCGCTACGTCGATCGTTCCCGCCTGGAGGGCCTGGAAGCGCTGGTGATCGACGATAACAAGATGAACCGCCGGATCCTTTACGACATGCTGGAGAACTGGGGCATGCGTCCGGCGCTGGCGGCCTCCGGCCCCGAAGGACTGGCCGAGATGGATAAGGCCGCGACCGAGAACCGGCCCTTCCGGCTGGTGATCCTCGACGGCATGATGCCGGAAATGGATGGGCTGATGGTGGCGGAGGCGATCCATCAAACGGAGAATTTCGCGCGGCCGGCGGTGATCATGCTCACCTCAGCCATGCCGAGCCGGGCCGCGACTCGTTGCGCGGAACTCGGTGTCTCCAGTTACCTGACCAAGCCGGTGCCGCAGCTCGACCTGCTCGATGCCATCCTGGCCGCACTGGGCGGAACGGCTAAAGCCGAACCCACCCTGCCGGCGGAGTTGCCGATGATTTTCGCGAAGCCATTGCGCATCCTGGTCGCGGAAGATAACGCCATCAACCAGGCCGTGGTCGGCGCCATTCTGGAGAAGCGCGGGCATTCCCTCGTCCACGCGCCGACTGGCCGCGATGCGGTGGAGGCGGCGGGGCGGGAAGAGTTCGACCTCATCTTCATGGATGTGCAGATGCCGGTGATGGACGGCTTTGAAGCCACCGGGCTGATTCGTGCGGCCGAGGGGGTCACCGGTCATCACACTTTTATCGTGGCCATGACGGCGCACGCCATGACCGGCGATCGCCAACGCTGCCTGGAAGCGGGAATGGACGATTACATCTCCAAACCGATCAGCAAAAAGGAGCTGCTCCGCGTCCTGCAAGACGCCGCTCACCGCGACCGGCCCCTGAACGAACCCAACGCAAAGGCGGCGCCAAAGGAATTGGCCGCGGCGGCGGCGGCGGCGTCCGCACCGGCAAACGAACCTTCCCTGGCCAGCCGGGAGAAGCTGCTGGAGGACTGCGATGGCGATGAGGAGCTGCTCGCCAGCCTGCTCGCGCTCTACCAGCAGAACACCCCGGGCCTGCTCGAGGACATCCGCCGCGCCATTGCACGTAATGCCGCCGGCGAACTCGCCCTGGCCGCGCATGCAATACTTAGTTCGTTAGGCGTAGTCGGAGCCGGGGAAGCCTGGCGTCTCGCTCGTCTCCTGGAAGCGTGCGGCAACCGGGGCAATCTCGGCCAGGCGACCGCCCTCCTCCAGGAACTGGAGCGGGAAACGGAAGCGATCGCGACTGCCTTCCGCTCCTGGGCCGGCCCGGCACCGGCCCTGGCATCGCCCTAACGAGTAAAGCCCATCCGCCGCTCAGCGTGACTCCGGCGCCCCCGGGCCGCCGCGCTTTCCGCTCCCGGCCAGGGCCAGGATGACGTCGGTCTTGGCCAGGCTGCCGATGAGCCGTCGCGTGCCTTCGTTCGTCACCACCGGCAGGCGCTCGCCCGGGTGGCGGGTGAAACGCTCCAGCGCTTCATTCAAGGAGGCGGTCGGATGCACCGTCGGGATATCCTCACGCAGGATGTCGCCGGCAATGACCAGCTCGGCCAGCTCGGGCGCGTTGAGGTAGTTCTTAATGTCGTGGAGCGAGATCGCGCCGATGAAACGCCCGCCCTCAGTGACGTAGAGGTAGTTCAACCGGTTGGCGACGAACTTTTCCACGATCTCGTCAAACCGGGCCAGGGGCGTGACGGTGAGCGGATCGGGCTTCATCAGGTCCCGCACGTGCAGCTCGGCCAGTTGATGGCGGTAATCCCCTGCCCCTTTCCGTTTCAAGGCTTCGCTATAGATCGAGCGTTTCTCGAAACTGACTGAGGTGTAGTAGCCGATCACGCAGGCCAGCATGAGCGGCAGGATGATTTGATAATCGAGGGTGAGCTCGAAGATCATGATGATGGCCATGATCGGCGCGTGAGTGGTCGCGGCGAGGAAAGCGCCCATCCCGACGAGAGCAAAAGCGCTTGGGTTGATCGCCAGGCCGAGCGGCACATGCGAAGCTGCGACGCCGAAGAGCTGGCCCAGGCTGGCGCCGACAAAAAGCGTCGGGGTAAAGACACCGCCGACCGCGCCGGAGCCGAAGGTAGCCGCCGTCGCGAGCACCTTGCTGAGCAGAATTACGGCCACGATTTGCCAGGCCCAACTGCCGGCCAGGATCGTGTTCACCGCGCTGTAGCCGTTGCCGCACACTTCCGGGTGGAAGACGGCCAGCGCGCCGACGATCAGCCCGCCGAGCAGCATTTTGAGAAAGACCGGGACGCGCAGGCGGCCGGCCAGCCGTTCGCTGGCATCGAGCAGGCGCAGAAACCAGGGCGCGATCACTCCGGCGAAAAGCCCGAGCGCGAGATAAGGCACGATCTCCCAATTGGAGCCGAGCTGGAAATGTGGGATGGCATAGATCGGATCGCTGCCGATAAAGCCCCGCACCGTCAGCGTGGCGATGACCGAGGCGAAAACGAGCGGGCCGAAGATTTCCATCGCGACCGAACCGAGCACAATCTCGGCGACGAAAAGGGCGCCAGCGATCGGCGCGTTATAAGCCGAGGCGATCCCGGCGGCCGCGCCGCAGCCGACCAGCAAACGCAACCGCGGCGTCGACCAGCCGCGCCAGCGTCCCGCGGTCGAGGCGACCAGCGAGGACAACTGCACCAGCGGACCTTCCCGCCCGATCGAGCCACCGGAGGCGATGGTGAACATGGCGGAGAGACATTTCACGAGGCTGCGTCGGGTGGAGATTTTGCCGTCGCCGAGCACGACCGCTTCCATGTAGTCGGCCGTGGTCACGCCGCCGTGCCAGCGCATTCCGAGATAGAGAACCAACCCGGCGAGCAACCCGCCGATCGCCGGAATAGTGAGGCGAGCGGACCAGGACAGAGCGACGAAACTTTCCACCAGGCCGGGGGTGGCACTGCCGGTCATGAGCTTGTGCAGCTCGCTCGTGATATAGCGAAAGCCGATCGAAGTGAGCGCGCCGCCAGCACCGATCAAGCCCGCCCAGGCCAGAGTGATCTGCAGGTCGCTCGGGTGCGCGACATCCTTGAACCAGACCCACCACTTCAGCCGCCGGAGCGAACCCGCGCGCAATGCTGGCGCGCCCTCTGCCCCATGGTCGGTCGACACGCTGACGAACTCCGCCCATCCGCGGTCCGCGTCAACTCCGGCGCCGGGACAGAATCGAGTCGGAGGCAGTTGTGACCAGCGCCGGCGCGCGCTATGGCCTCTGATGCAAAAACGAATCGCTCTCCCGCTCCTAGCCGGCCTGCTCGCCCTCGCGACGCCGGCTTTTGCCCAACTCGATCGCTGCCTTGCAGCCCACGGCGGCCTCACGAAATGGCGCAGCTACCAGGGCGTCGAATACGATCTCACCTGGAAATCGGCCAAGGGCGAGCGCCAGGATCACCAGCTCTTTAACCTCCAAACCCGCGCCGGATTGATCACGAGCCACAAATACACTCTCGGCCACGACGGCAGCGAGGTTTGGATCAAGCCCGGCCTGGACGCCCTCGGGGGCATCCCGCCCCGCTTTTACATGAACACGCCGTTTTACTTTTTCGGCATGCCCTTCGTCTTCGGCGATCCGGGCGCGAAACAGGATTCGTTAGGCACGAAGAAATTCCAGGGAGCGGACTACGAGGCGGTCAAGATCACCTTCGCCAAAGGCGCCGGCGACACCCCGGATGATTATTACGTTGCCTACATCGATCCGAAGACGGCGCAGCTGAAGATCGTCTATTACGTCGTCACCTATCCCGCGATGCGGAAAGGCCGCGCGGTCGAAGAGCTCGAGCCGCATGCCATCGTCTTCCAGGATTGGCAGGAGGTCGACGGGCTCCTCGTGCCGAAAGACGCGCCCTTCTATAAATGGACCGGCGACGCAATCGAAGGTGAGCCGCTCGGTCGCCTCACTTTTTCCAAGGTCCGGTTCCTGAAGAAAGCGCCCGAGGCCGCGAAATTCCGGAAACCGGCCGATGCCGTGGTGGCGCCGCTGACGCAGGACAAGGGTTGAGAGTTGGGCCCGGCGAGTCGAAAGTCCGATTCCCGCCGTTCACTCAACTAACGACACTCCACTCACCACACCGCTACCGATGGCTCTGAGCAAAAAAGACAAACTTCGCCTTCTCACCATTCTCCTCGAAAGCCGGCACGGCGATCTGCGCGAGCAGAATCTCAACCGCCAGGGCAAAGGCCATTTCCACGTCGCCGGGATGGGGCACGAGGCGCTCGCCGCCATTTCCTTCGCCACTGAGGAAGGCGATTATCTTTGCGGTTATTATCGCGACCGCGCCCTCGTCCTTGGCCGCGGAGTGAGCTCGGCCGAATTGGCGCTCGATTATTTCGCCAAGAAAAACGGCCAGAGCCACGGCCGGCAAATGCCGTCGCACTACAGCTACGCCGCGCGCAACATCTGGAGCGTCCCGACCCCGACCGGCGCGCAGCTTCTGCCTGCCTGCGGCATCGCCTGGGGCATGAAGCTGGATGGGAAGAAGAATTTCGTCATCACAACCATCGGCGACGCTGCCACCCGGCAGGGCGATTTTTATGAGGCGATCTGCTTCGCCAAAGAGAAGCAGCTCCCGGTGCTCTTCATTGTGGAAGACAACGCCTACGGCATCAGCAGCCCGACTCGCAAAATTAACCCGCTGGCCATCGACGCGCTTCAGCCTAACGACTGGCGCGAGGTCGACGGCACCGACGTCGGGGCAGTCTATCAGGCCGGGCAGGAAGCGATCGCGCATCTCCGCGCCGGTAAAGGGCCGGTCTTTTTCTGGGTGAAAATGGAACGGCTCTCCAGTCACACCAGCTCCGATGATCACAAGCTCTATCGCACCGCGGAGGAAATTGAGGCCCTGGCCGAAGGCGATCCGCTGACCAAGTGGCGCGACGGACTCATCGCCGAGGGCGTGATCACGGAAGCCGATTACACCAAGCTCGATCAGGAAATCAAAGAGCGGATTCGGAAGGAATTCATCGACGCCGAAAAAGCGGAAGATCCCTCGGCCGACGAGCTCTTCCTCGAAGTGACCGGCAAGCTGCCGGAGCTGGACGACGAAGTGCTGCCGGCGGGCAAATACCGCATCGGCGACGTCATCAACCAAACCCTGCGCCTCGGCCTAACGAAAGATTCCAACCGCCTCATCTTCGGCGAAGATGTGGAAGATCCGAAAGGCGGCGTCTTCCGTCTTACCCAAAAACTCTCGAGCGAATTTGGCGACCAGGTTTTCAACTCGCCCCTGGCCGAATCGACCATCATGGGCGTGGCCTGCGGACTTGCTTCCTACGGCAAACGCCCGGTCTTCGAGTTGCAGTTCATCGATTTCATCGGACCGGCGTGGAACCAGGTCGTGACCAATCTCTGCAACCTGCGCTGGCGGTCGTTTGGCAGCTGGACCTGCCCGCTGGTCATCTACGCCCCTTACGGCGCCTACCTGCCCGGCGGCAGCCTCTGGCACAGCCAGGCTAACGAAGCGCCCCTCGCGCATTATCCCGGGATCAACATCGCCATCCCGAGCAATCCGGAGGACGCCGCCGGTCTGCTCTGGACCGCGATGCACTGCGAGGATCCGACCTTTATCCTCATCCCTAAACATCTACTCTGGGCCGAGCACGAATCGAAGCAGCCGGTCCGCGCGGTGTCGTTAGGCAAAGCCCGGCTTCACCAACAAGGCGCCGACGTCACCGTGGTGGCCTGGGGGAACACGATGGAGAAATCGATCGAGGCCCTGGCCAAACTGGACGGGAAAACCAGCGTCGAATTGATCGACCTGCGCTCCATCGCGCCATGGGATCGCGAGACGATCGAGGACTCGGTCCGCAAAACCGGCCGCCTCGTGGTGGTGCAGGAAGACACCGAGAATTGCAGCGTCGGTCAGATGATCATCTCCCACATCACCGGCCAGGCCGAGCTCTGGGACGCGATGATCGCGCCGCCGATTTTGGTCAGCAAAGGCAACGTCATGATCGGCTACAACCCGATCTACGAGTATGCCGCCCTGCCCGATGTCGAACGCATCGTGAGGGCGGTCGAACGTTCCACTTCTGTCACCCGCCAGCGCAGCTCCGCCACTTCCGCGCCGCGCGCCGCCGCCGCGGAAGTGAAGCCGGCGACCGAAGTTAAACCGGCCACCAAATCCAAGCCGAGCGGCTCGAGCCAAAAGATCGTCGTCCCGATCATGGGCGAAGGCATTCGCTCGGCCAAAGTGGTCGCGTTGCTTAAGCAACCGGGCGACAAGATCGAGCTCGACGACGCTCTCTGCGAAGTCGAAACCGACAAAGCCGTCTATCCGATCGAATCCTCTTTCGCCGGCACCATGGGCGAATGGAAAACCAAGGTCGACGATACGGTTGAGATCGGCCAGGAACTCGGCCGCATCCTCGCCGAAGGCGGCACCGGCGATGAAGAGGACGATTGGGCCGAGCAGATTGAATCTGCCGCCGAAGTTTCGCCCGACGGCGTCGAAACGTCGCGCAGCAGCACCCCGGCAGCGGAGACGAAACGCACCACCTCGCGTGAGCCGGCGCTTTCCGCCACCATCACTCGCAAACTCGGCCGGGTCGTGCCGGCCAACCTGCAAATCGACGCGCGCTGGGACGCCGTCCGCGACGCTCGCGCTGAAGCCAAGAAGAGCGAGGGCAAAGACGCGCCTTCACCTTCCGTTATGGTCGCCTGGGCCGTCGTTAGGGCAATGGAGAAGCACGCCGCTTTCCGCAGCCTGATGCTGGAAGACGATCGCATCATCGAGCATGAAGATTTCGACCTCGGGGTGGCGGTGTCGCTGGACGACGACCGTCTCGCCACCGCCGTCATTACGGAGGCGAACACGCTCGCCTGGCCGGAATTCGTGCAGCGCTACAACGACACCATCGCCGCCACCCGCGGCGGGCGGATCGACGCCATGAACGCGCCGCTCGTCATTAGCAGTCTGGGCGCTTTTGGGGTGCGCGCGGCGGCGCCGATCGTGGTCCCGCCGTCGGTCGGGACGCTCTTTGTCGGCTCCGCGCACCACGAGCTTTTGCCTAACGGAAAGAAGTCGCAAACGGTCGAGATGATCACTCTTTCCCTCACCTTCGATCACCGGGTCGTGAACGGCGCCGGCGCAGCCAACTTCGTGCACGAGATCAAGGAATTGATCGAAGGTTTCGCCATGCCAAAAACGACCGCCAAATAACAAACCGGCGCGGTCGCGTGTCGGCCTCTCGCGCGTGGGTCAGGTCTAGAGCGCTGCCTGCGCGCTGGCGACGCGCTGGGTTTCGACTTGCTCGATCTGCTCGATCGCCCGCTGCTCGAGCAGATCGAAATCGGTCTTCTGCAATGCCGGGGCGCCATCCCGGGCCGCGCGCAGTGCACGCCAGAGCAACTGTTTCCCGGTGATCCCGAGGGAAAGACTCTCCAGCGTTTGCAGCAGCCGCAGCTCGGCGCTTTCCCCACCGGAAAAACCAATCTTTGCTCGCCCCATTTTCTCCGCCACCCAGGCACCCGCGTTCCGCATCCCGCTCGGCTCCAGGTCCAGCGCGGTCATCAAATTGTGCAGTTGCTCGTGATCGACTTTCACCTCTCGGTGCAGCTGGGCGAAGAATTCTGCCAGCGGCGTTTCCTGGTGCGATTCGAGCGAATGCTCGATCAACTCCAGTGCCCCCACCCCCGCAGCGTAATGATCCTGCAGATAAATCTCGAGCTGTTCCCTGCCGGCATCCGTCCCCATGTCCTTATATCGTGACCGCTCCGCGCCGGGGTTGTGCATCATTTCACCCCGCTTGCGCGCCCCCGGCTTCGGCGTTGGCTTGTTTGGTGAACCCGCCCGCCGCGCCGCGCGCCATCATCCATCTCGACATGGATTGCTTTTACGCCGCGATCGAGGTGCGGGACCGGCCGGAACTGCGCGGCAGACCGGTCGGCGTCGGCGGCGCACGCGACCGCCGCGGCGTGCTCACGACCTGCAATTACGAAGCGCGCGAATTCGGCGTGCGCTCGGCCATGCCCACCTTCATGGCCCTGCAGCGTTGTCCGAAATTGATCGTGCTCCCGACCCGTTTTGATGTTTACCGCCGCGAATCGGCCGTCATCCGCGGCATCCTGCATCGCTTCACCCCGCTGGTCGAGCCGCTCTCGCTCGATGAAGCCTACCTCGACGTCAGCGACCATCCCGGCGCTCCCGGTCCGCTGGCCGAGGTGATTCGCAATCTCATCTATCGCAAAACCAGGCTGACCGCCTCGGCCGGAATCGCGCCTAACAAACTCGTGGCCAAGATCGCGAGCGACTTGAAAAAGCCGAACGGCCAATACGAAGTCGCGCCTGACGACGTCCCGGAATTCATGGCCGCCCTGCCGGTGCGCAAGATCTGGGGCATCGGAGCGGTTACGGAGCAGAAGATGCAGCAGCGCGGGATCAGCACCTGCGGGGAATTGCGGCGCTTCTCTCGCCTCGAGCTGCAGAGCATTTTCGGCAAATTCGGGGCCGAGCTTTACGATCTCTCCCGCGGGATCGACGATCGTCCGGTCGAGCCGCACCGAGAACGGAAGTCGCTCAGCAACGAGGAGACGTTTTCAAGCAATCTGGAAACGCTGGCTGCCTGTGAGGAAAAGCTGGAGGAACTCTTCGCCGAGCTGATGGCCGACCTGGCGCAAAAGGAAAACGACCGCACGGTGACGAAGATTTTCGTGAAGCTAAAGTTCGCCGATTTCACCCGCACGACGGTGGAACGGGCGGGGCTCGCGCCGTCGTTAGGCGATTATCGGACGCTGCTGGCGGAGGCGTGGGGACGGACAGGAAAGAGCGTGCGTCTGATGGGAGTTGGCGTCCGCTTCGCCGGCCTCACTCCACCCGACGCCGCGCAATTGGCGCTGCTCTAGACGATCTCGCCGCCGACCACCGTCATGAGACGACGAGTGCGCAGGATTATGGGCTCGGGGAATTTCATGATGTCGGCCGAAAATCGTGAGAGGATAATAGAAGCTGAAGTCGATTTCCTGGAGGCTCTCTCGCGGCGACGCCGCCAGCGTCCGCGCCGCCCCCCGGGTCATCATGGTCCATCAATCCGACGGGGAAGCGGACCGCCGTTTCGCCTCCAGCGACATCGAGGTTTGGCAGCGCCTTGGCCAGCGCGCTGCGCAGAGCGGCCACGTCGCCGGTCGCGGCAAAGGTTACGAACGAGTGCGACGCGGTAGACTCGGCGTCGTTTAGTTCACGGAGGAAGGAGCGCATCCTGCGTCTTTATTTATGGTAAGGCACTTCTACTGCCAAAAAGCTGGGCTGACGATCGATCAGTCCCGTTTTGGGTCGGGCTTGTTTCTTAGCTGGCTCGTTCGAGCCGACGAAATCGATGCGCTCGCCCGTGACCGCGATGGCCTCGGCGTGCGGCTGGGCGTCGTTGACGGGGTAGATATTGCCGTTCAGAAAAACAGTGTCGGCCGGCTCCGACCGAGCGGTACACGGGAGGAGACTAACGAGGAGGAAAAAGAGCTGCTTCACATCCAGTTCGGCGCGCGCTTTTCGAGGAAAGCGGCGATGCCTTCCTTCGCTTCCGTCGATTCGCGCGCTTCCATGTGATGTTGCAGGGCGCGATCGACATCCTGTTGCACCGAGGTTGACCAAAGTTCTTCCATCAGCCGCTTCGAGCTGGCCAGGGCGCCGGGGGCATTTTGCAGCACGGCCTCGACGATCTTTTGCACTTCGCCTTCGAGATCGTTAGGCGCGACGACGCGATTGACCAGTCCGATCTCGCGCGCCCGCTCGGCCCCGATCAGCTCGCTGGTAAGGAGCAACTCGCGCAAATCGCGCTCGCGCAATTGCCGGCGCAGAAAGGTCATAACCAAGCCCGCGACCAATCCGCGTTTCGCTTCCGGATATCCAATCTTGGTCCGTTCCGCCGCGACCACGAAATCGCAGGCCGACATGATCCCGGCCCCGCCGGCGACGGCCGCCCCCTGGATTTGCGCGATGGTGATGAGACGCGTCTGGCTGATGGCGAGAAGCATCCTGGCGACCGCGTCGGCCGAACGATGAGCCCGCTCCGTGATGGTGGTTTCCTCGAGATCGAGCCCGGCGCAGAAGGCCTTGCCCGCTCCGCACAAAATGAGGAGGCGCTTTTTGGCATCCTTCCCCGCCGCCTCGACCGCGTCGGCCAGATCGGTCATCAGCTCAATCGTTAGGGCATTGCGCCGCTCGGGGCGATTGAGGGTTAAAATGGTGAGGTTGTTTTTCTCTTCGATGAGGAGGTCAGACATGATGATTGAAATTCGAATTGCGGTTGGATCGCCGTTAAGTTAGCGGCCCTGCATGAAGGAAGAAACGGTGAAATTAATCGAGTGCCCGCGCGACGCCTGGCAGGGATTGCCGAAGCAGATCCCGACCGAGATGAAGGTGCGCTATCTGCGCGAGCTGATTGCGGCCGGCTTTCGCCACCTCGACGCCGCCAGTTTCGTTTCGCCTAAGGCGGTGCCGCAGTTAGCCGACAGCGAGGCGATCCTGGCGGAGTTGTCGCCGCCTAACGATGTCGAGATCATCGGCATCGTGGTCAACGAACGCGGCGCCGAGCGCGCCATCGCCACCGGCAAGGTCACTACCCTCGGTTTCCCCTTCTCCATTTCGCCCACTTTCCTGCGCCGTAACCAAAACCAATCGCCGGAAGAAAACTTCGCCGTCTTGGAGAGGATCCGCGATCGCGCGCAGCAAAGCGGTTTGGGCATGGTCGTCTACATCTCAATGGCTTTCGGCAATCCCTACAGCGACCCGTGGAGCGCCGAGCAGGTCGCAGCGGCCGTGGCGCGGCTGATCGCAGCCGGCATTCGCTCCATCTCCCTGGCCGACACCGTTGGAGTGGCGGAGCCCGACTTGATCCAAAAGGTCGTCTCGACTGCGCTCGGCGAGCACGCTGAGGCCGACATCGGCGTGCATCTGCACAGCACCCGCGCCGAAGCGGCCGGGAAAATCCTCGCTGCCTACGACGCCGGCTGCCGCCGCTTCGATTCAGCGCTCGGCGGCTTGGGCGGCTGCCCCTTCGCCCAGGACGACCTGGTCGGAAACATCCCGACTGAAGAAGTCCTGCGAGCGCTGGAAACGCGCGACGTGACGATGCCGGTGGCGGGCAAATTGGGCCAGCTGGAGGCGTTGAATAGGGAAATCGCGCAGTTCTCGTAACGCTCGCCACGCTGCCGCAAATCGAAGTTTCGTTCGCTTCCTATCTTGTCTGCGGTGTGGAATACACCCCGTGTGAGCAAGACAGAGATCTTGGAAGATATCGGAAACTTGCGCCTGAAGAACGCGACGAGATTCGGCGCAAACTCGACGATTTCGACGCAGACGCCGGGCATTGACAAATCGAAGCCGATGCGAAAGCGGGCAAGCTCAATCGCTTCATCGAGGAGGCCATAAGAGAATATCAAGCAGACAACTCCCGCCCCCATCCCGTGAAAAGCCGTGCCGCCGGTCTGGTCACTCTACCAATAATCGGCGACCGATGTTCGCCGGGCCGCGGATAAGCAGTCGTCCTTGGGCGAGGAAACCCGTATCATCGCTCGCGCCGGTTCAAATAAGGGAGGCGTGGGCTCTGGTCGGCGCGGGTCACAGAAGCTCATCGTGCACTGGCTACTCGTGATGGCGACACCTGGCTTTTGTCTGGATCGGCCCGCACGACAAATACGAGCGTCTTATTCGTGAGCAATCCTACTCGCCTCCGATTCCCCACCTTCGAAGCCACCAAATAACCGAAAGCCAATAACCGATAGCCAAACGCCCTTTCGCGTCCAAGTCGACTCTTCGCTCCCTAGGGAGGCCCGACCTGGGACACCGCCAGGGTATCAGACACGGGCCCGTTTTTGAAGAGGCCTCCAGCGACCAGCACTTCGCCATCGTGTAGCGGGGCCGCCTGGTGGCCTGCGGTCGGTAGGTTCAAGGCGCCATTCATCTGCCACTGTCCGGTCGCCGGGTTATAGAGCTCGGTGCTTTGCAGATAAGTGATATTCCCATTTGGAATGGCGAAAGTCCCACCAGTCACTTCCACGGAACCGTCCAGCAATCGTGTCGCGGTGTGGCTTCCGCGGGCGGCTTTCAGGTTACCGGTCAGGGTCCAGGTGCCAGTGACCGGATCGTATAACTCTCCGCTATCGATCGATCCTATAGCGCTCCCAGTTCCCGTTCCGCCGCCGGCCACCAGGACCTGTCCATTCTCTAGCAGCGTCGCGCTGTGACCCGACCGTGACGTGTGCAGGCTTCCAGTCGGCATCCAGGTACCATTGGCTGGCTCGTAAAGTAACACCGTCGCCGAAGTGGTAGAATGCGAATCCACACCTCCCACGAGCAGCACCCTGCCATCCGAGAGCAGGGTCAGGGTGAAATAGTAGACCTTTATCCCCATGTCGCCCGTCAGGCTCCAGGTTCCGCCAGCCGGATCGTAGATTTCCGCGCTGGAAAGAATCGGCCCATTGCCCGTGCCCCCCGCGACCAGCACTCGGCCATCCTGAAGACGCACCGCATCGAACCCAATTGGGCGCTCCACGTGCATGGGCGCGGTCAAACGCCAACGTCCCTGCGCGGGATCATAGACTTCCGCCTGGAGAGCTGCTGTCCGGCCGTGAGCCGCGCCATAGCCTCCCTCGACCAGGACGCGGCCGTCCTCCAGCAGTGTCGCCTTATGATTTTGCCGTGGAATAATCATTGGGCCGCCATCCGACCAGACCTTGCCGACGGGATCGAAGAGCTCGCTTCTTTTCACCAGCCCCGTCGGGGAATTGCCGCCCTCCGCCAGCACGCGCCCGTCCAGCAATGTAGTCGCCTGAAAGCCGAAGCGCGCCTGCCGCAGGCTTCCGGTCAGCGTCCAAGGAGTCTTACTGCCCGCGGCGCCATTTTGTCCGGCCTGCAGAGGTGCTGGACAAAGAATCGGCCCGAGAACGAGAGCCATCCAGACCAGGCAATGAGACCGTAGCACGCCACGGGTTCGGAACTTTCTTTTCATGTCGCTGTCTAACTAAAATAACCCGCAAGAGTCAAGATTAGACACCTACCCCGTTCACCTACCGCCGCCGCTACGGCGTGCAGGGAAGCTTCGTATCCTGCGCCGCCAAGATCTGCCATTTCCCGGCCCGTTTAGCCATGTATCGGTCCAGACGAGGCAACGCTTTTCCTCCTGGCCATCCGTGGTCTTGCCCACAGCGCTGGTGAAGAGTGCGCCGTGCGCATGCGCTCGCCCCCCGATCTGAAGATGCCCAAGGTCAATGGCCGGGAAGTCCTGCAGATCATCAAGTCCGACGAGGAGCTCAAGACCATCCCCATCGTCATGCTCACCTCATCGCGCGAAGAGCCGGATCTGGCCGAGTGCTACGAGCTGGGAGCAAACGCCTACGTGGTCAAGCCGGTCGATTTTGCCGACTTCGTCCAAGCTATCCAACAGCTGGGCATCTTCTGGGTCGCCGTGAATGAGGCGCCCCCTGATTCCCGGCGGGAATCCCAGCCAGCAGAAATCTCCCTGCCCTAAGCCTTCTGACCACACCTCTGCAGATCCTCAATGTCGAAGACGATCCCAACGACGCCGCCCTCATCCAGGCCTGTCTCGAAGCCGAGGGAATCGAGTGCGCGATGGAGCGGGTCGAGACTCGCGATACCTTCCTCGATGCCCTTAACCGCGGAGGATTCAACCTCATCCTTTCCGATTTCGCCCTGCCCGCCTTCGATGGCTTATCCGCCATCCGGCTCGATCGCTCGCACGATCCGCACCTGCCAGTGATCCTGGTCTCAGGGACGCTCGGTGAAGAGGAAGCGATTGATTACGGGCGCCGGTGTCGGCTGACGTGGCTGGTCGCGAACGTCCCTTTCTCCTTAAGCTCCCGACTTTCTTTTCGCCGCCGGCCGCCGGTCTGAACCAGCGCTTCGCCAGTTCACCGACCCTTTCCCGCCCTGCGCCCCCTCTTACACAACATGTCATTTCTTGTCGGCTTTTCGTCATTTGGCGCGAGCGCTGTCGCTCCACCTTGGTCATCGACAGCTAGTAAAAAAAAATCAATCAAAAAGGAAATGAGTATCATGAAAGCAAGAAATCTGTTTATCACGGCGGTCCTGGCGGGTTTGCCACTCTTCGGACACATCGCCTCAGCGGCAAGCATCGAAATCATCGAGACTTTCGACTTCCCCGGGGTGGGAAAACTGACGGAGCCACAGAAGATTAATGACCGGGGCGACATCATCGGAACGGTGATCGACGTTGCCACTGGTGTGAACAAAGGTTTTTATCGTACGCACGATGGCCGATTCAGCCGCGCCTTCGCCGAACCTAACGACACCGCTGGACTCACAAACGCCCGTGGGATCAACAACGCCCGCGTGGTCTGCGGTAACTATACGGACGGGAGTGATGGCCGTTCCCACGGCTTCCTTCTCGCGAGGCACGCTTTTACCGGTTACGACGTGCCTGGCGCTTCGGAGACGCTGGCCTTTGGCCTCAACAATGCGGGCGACGTGGCCGGCACACTGGTAGCCAGTGACGGCGTCACCCAGAGCGGCTTCATCAGCTTCGGAGGAGCGGTTACGATCTTCGATGTTCCCGACGCGGCCGCGACGCTGGCTTATCAGGTCAATGATTCGAATCAGACCGCAGGCTTCTACTTCGACGCCGACAGCGTGGTTCATGGGTTTCTTCGTGCCAGCGACGGCACTTTGACTTACCCGATCGACCCGGAGGGGTCGACAGGGACGATCCTGTTTGGCAACAATCGTTCCAACTGGGTTGTAGGACGGTACTCTGACGCCGCAGGCGCGACTCATGGCCTGTTCTTCGTCACGCCGGATGAGTTTGTTAGTTACGATTACCCCGGTGCGACTCTGACCTCTTTCAATGGGATCAATGCCAAGGGCTATATCACCGGCCGCTATGTCGATAGCGATGGAATCGAGCATGGCCTCCTCGCGAAGGTGAATCTGGAGGACACGAGTGAGCCGGGCATCACGTTGCCTGCGGCGAAGGCCAAACCTGTTTCATCGTCACCGGCGCGACCAGGCGTCGTGACGCCCCCCATGTAAGAGTGGCAGGGATAGTTCGGGGAACGCCGGGCGCCCATCGGCGCCCGGCGAGACCTGGGCGAGCCAACGAAGTCTTAATGTAGTTCCAGCTTCCCGAGCGTGCGGCAAAACCAGGCGGCCCCGCATTTAATCCGCGGCCGCGCGAGCGAAACCGAAATTCCGCCGATAAGTCGTGGGCGTGATGTGAAAGCGCTGACGAAAAGCCCGGCAAAAAGCGTCCGTGCTCTGGAAACCGACCGAATCGGCAATCCCATCGACTGAGAGATTTTCGGCCGTCAAACGCCGCCGCGCTTCATCCAACCGTCGGTCTCGCACGAAGGCACCGGGCGTTTGCTTAAAGGTCTCTTTAAACCGCCGCACAAACTGGCGCGGGGAAAGGCCGGCTCGCTTCGCCATAACCGTGACCGAAAGGTCGCGTTGTGGGTTGGTGCTGATCCAGCTGGCCAGCTCCGCCAATCGATCCGTCGCCATGGTTTGAAAACGCAGCGGCTCCGAGTATTGCTCCTGTCCACCAGGCCGCTTCAGAAACACCACCAGATCGCGCGCCACCCGCAGCGCCGCCTTGCGCCCCAGGTCTTCCTCGATCAGAGCCAGCGCCAGATCGATCCCCGCCGTCACCCCGGCCGACGTATAGAAATGACCGTCCTGAATAAAGAGCGGATTCGGTTCCACCCGCAGCTTGGGAAAACGCCGGGCCACGTCGGCCGCGAAGCGCCAATGAGTCGTCACCCGTCGGCCATCGAGCAGATCAGTCGCGGCCAAGGCATAAATGCCCGTGCAGATAGAAACCACGCGGCGCGTCTTCTTCGCCCGCTCCTGGATCCAGCGTGCGACCGCCCGATTCGTCTCCGCGCGCCGCAGGCCCGCACCTCCCGGGATGATAATGGTGTCGAGTCTTGGCGCAGCGCGCAGCGTCGTCCGCGGGTGCAGCACAATCCCCGACTCGGCCACGAAACGCGCGTTGGTCAACCCGAGGATCACCACTTCGTAGGCCGCGCTCGTCTTGCCTTTGGCGTCTTGGATTTGTGCGCTGGCGAAAGCTTCGGCCGGCCCGACCAGATCGAGTGCATCGACCTGGTCGAATCCCACGATTCCGACACGCAGCGGTTTCATCGCCGTAGAGTAACAGCCAGCCTCAAAATTGTCGCCCAGGGGAATCACGACTACGCGGGAAGATTGGGGTGTGTCTAAAATGGATGTTTCAGCGCAAGATGCAGCGCCTGTTCGACTACGGGCCCAATACCCACACGAGTCAACTAAAGCGGCCTTTTCGACCGTGATTCATTCATGGTGAAGAGGGCGCATAGATTACGACCGCCATCGGAAGTCCGCGCAACCTGCGGTAGATCAGCGGCTCAACCTGAGTCCGCGCCAAATCATGATTTCCAAGTCAAGCGGAGGAAAAGCGACGCTCGTTACGGCCCACACCAGTCTGTTTCCATCCGTGAAATCCGTGGTCTTCCTCTTCGGTAGGTCTTAGAAGGGCGCGAGGCGCACTCGCCGATATGCGGGGCGTGTGTGCTCTCCAGCGCCGAGCCTGACCCAGGGCTGGCCCGCGTTTTACCTTACGCGGCTATTGCGACAGCAGATTTCCCACTTGTTGCCATCGGCGTCCTCGAAAAAGACGGCGTAGTAGCCCGGGGTATATTCGTGGCAGTATTCCGGTCCTTCGATCTTTTGCGCGCCGGCCTCCCGAACGATCGCGCCAAGGCGGTTAACCTCTTCTTCCGTGTCGGCCCAAAAGGCGACGCGGTTGGCGCCGCCGCGATGGCCTGGCTCCTCATTCAATCCGATGAAGGGCGCAGTTTTGCGCTCACCCTCGGCATAGTAACTGACCTCCGTCTCCGCCTCACGGATCTTCGGGAAACCGAGCGCCGGAAGCAGAACGTCGTAGAATTTCCGGGCCTGCGTAAAGTCGGACACCCGAAGGTCGATGTGATCGAAAATATGGATACTCATAGGCATACAAAAAGCTGAAACGCGGAGAAGTTGAAAGCTGAAATAGCGGGAAGAGACCGCCACGCGCGACGATGCGTCGCACTCCCTGTCCTCTGCTCCTCTTGGAAGGGAAGATCTGCCAGTAAATCCTATCCCGTGTCATCCGTGAGATCCGCGGTTCCCCGAATAGATCGTGGCATAGTCAAGCCGGGGCGACTTCGGCTAACGCCTCTCTAGAGCGGAGTGAAGCTGAAGGAGCGCACGATGATCTCAACTTCCTGGCCATCACGCGGGGGTTGGCCTTGGAAAAGCCAGAGATTGAGGTGCACCGGGAGGAGGCTTTGCGGGATGCGATTTTGGTAGTTTTTCGGCGCGAAGAGATAGCTGGCCAACGGGGTGCCGTTGGCTCGCCGCCCGTTATAGGACTGGAAGAGGATGCTGGTCGCGCTCCAATCGAAGGTATGGGTGGATTGACCGGCGCCGCGCAGGACGAGAGGATAGCTGACACTGGTGGGACGCACGCCCTCTTTCGCCGGGAAAATGGTGTAGTTGAGAATTGGGTTACCCGCTTCGCCCCAGCGGGCGAATTCGATGTCGATCTCGTTCGTGCCGTCCGGGCCGACATCGGCCTCAGGATAATTGAACAGGCCGAGGACGATGTTGGGATCGAATTGATCGACCCGGCCGGTGACGGTGAACTGGTAATGCCCAAAGCCGAGCGCCTGTGGCAGGATGATCTCCGAGCAATACCACTCGCCTGCGCGCTCGGTGATCTTGAGATGAAGGAAGCCATCAGCATCGACGGAGACGTTATCTTCGTCCCAATGGTTAGGGCCCGGTCCACCGCTGGCCTCGGTCGGACGCACCTCCCATTGGTAACCTGAGAACTCGACCGTGCGGGCACCAGCGCTGTTGACGAGCAGGATGACGAACGCGGCGGCGAGAAATAGAGCGTGTTTCATTGATGATGTGTAACTGCTTGAGTATCTTGACGGTCTGGCCGGGAGCGTTCGAGGTCAACTTTTTCCAAACGCTGAAACGAAGGCCAGCGGCGGAGGCAGGGCGCGTCAACTCGTTCCATCCGTGCAATCCCCGGCAAGCTTTGACCGCGCGAGGGGCACTGCCGTGCGCCACAGGACCATCCATCAAATAGGAAGTGGCGTCCCAATGCCCCAAGGTCTAACCCGAAGAGAGTTCCGTCCCCATCCGCGTCAGCCGCGGTTGCGCATGCAAACAGCTGAGAGTCTGAAGTTAAATTCGGGCAAGCCAAAGACCGCGGCCGGCGGTCGAGGATGCACGGCGGAGGCAGCGCTAGTTCACGATCAAGGGCAGAAATTCTTCTCTCACGACCTTGCCATCCTTCACCGTATAAATGCCGACCTCCGAGGCCTGCATCCGTTTCCCCGAAGGCTTGTGCGTAACATCGATATCGAAGTGCACCACGAACGTATCCCGGGCAACAAAGGGCCCGACCGCCTTCATGCTGTGCACTTCATGATTTTCCACCCACCATCTGGTCTTTTCCCAGACCTGATCAAACCCTTTTATCTCCGCTGGGATATCACCCATGGCGAAAGCCTCCACACTCACGATATCTTCGGCATAAAGCGTTTTGGTCGCTTCCTCATACTTGCCCTGGTTACAAAGCTCGACCACCTTTTTTCCGACTTCTTCAGTGTTCATAAAACCTTTCGTTTACAGGCTCAGCGGCATGCTGAACTGCTGGGAATGGTCCCTTAACATTTCGCGGATAGCAACCGGTCTCTGCCATTTTTGAACGGCGCAACCCGATGCCTTCAGGGGCATGCGTCCGTGCCGGCTCGTTCAGCAAGAGACACGGTCCCGATTCCGAAACCAGAAGCTATTGATATTCAACCGATGAAAGCGCATTGGTTGCCTGGCCGGGAGTGGATGTGGAAGCGCTGTCGAGGAGGCTTGGGGTGCAGGAGTAGCACCTACGACCACTGCCCTGGAGCCACGCGTTACTCCGCCGTCAAAGTAAGGTCGTTGCCGTCGCCGCCCCGGTAGGTGACGCGATAGGTGTTTGGTCCTTCCTTTAAGCTCGCGCCTTCGGGCAGGTTTGCGAAGGCGCCGGCAATGGGAGTGAGCGCCGTGTTATCGAGCAAGGTTATAACTGTGCCATTGGGCACGGGGGCCGGCAGCCGATCCAAAAAGGTGGCTTGTGCCGCCGGATCAATGCGCACGCCCTTGGCGCTGGCTGCGCCGGCGATTTGCTGCGCATCGCTGATCTCGAACTGAGCCGCCCCCTCCGACCGAAAGGCGAGGCGTCCCTGGATGCTCATGGTCCCGAGACTTTTACCGACCAAGGCCAGAGTGCTGGCGCCAGCAGCGCTGCTTCCGATGGTGACGTCTCCAGCGATGATCCCAAAGCCGCTAAGAGTGCCTCCCCTCACCCAGACTGGCCCGGTGCCGGTGCCAGAACCGTTCCTGCTCAGAACAGTCAGAGTGCCAGCGATGATCTTTGTTCCGCCAGTGTAAGTGCTGGGGGCTTTGAGGACGAGGTTTCCTGCTCCCGACTTGGTCAAAGAGCCGCCGCGACCCCCGGCGGTCCCGAGATCCTGCAGCGAGGCGCTGCAATAATCGCTGAAGAGCGTATCCAAGGTCAGGTTATTTGAGCCGAGATAGATCAAGCCGCCGTTGCCGTCGATCTGCTGTATCGTCACGCCCGGCGCGCGGTGGCCGCTGAGATCGATGGTGGCATTGCCGAAGAGGGAGAAGTAGGCCAGGTCGGCGTTGGCATTGTCGTTCAGGTCCACCTCACCGCCGAGGTTTCCGGTCGAGCCGGCTTGGACCGAGAAAAAGGAGGAGCCGACCGACGACCTCTCATTAAAGACCACCTTACCCTGAGCGTGGGTGCCGCCCTGGTTCTGAGCGTAGACCGTGTAGTCCGCCTCGCCGTAAGACTGCCCGTAGAAGTCTAACTCACCGCCGAAGACATCGTAAATGACGCCGCCCGCCGCCGCCTGGCCAAGAAAAGCTATCCGCGAACCGTCGTTAGCCGTGAGGAATTCAGATGTTCCCACCTGGACCTCGCTTACAACTCCAGGGCCATGGAGGGTAAGAGTGGCTCTATCCTCTAACTCGATTCTGGAGCCATAATATGGGTTGGTTGGGTCCGTGAAAGTAATGCCGGCCAGGTCGGTCGTCGACTCCTCCGGCAGAGTGGTCAACGTGTTGCTGGTCATTCCAAATAGTGCAGTGATCGAGGGACCATCAGGAACCTGCGCTGGCACCCAGTTAGCCGGGTTATACCAGTTACTATCTTGAGGATCATTAGCCCAGGAGATTGTCTGTGCCTCAAGATGAGCGAGAGCGAGGGCGCCGAGCAGGAATGACAAAAAAAGCTTCTTGGTGGATTGAAAAGGCATGTGATGGCGTTTACCTCGCGAAAGGGGATAAAGTCAATCACTATCGCTCCGGCCCGGGATTTCCCCATTACGACCTACAGAGATTTTCGGATGATGGTGTGCTCTTTTTCGCGCCGACACGACTGCCCGGCCTCCGGTCGCCGAGCCATTAGCGCGAGGGAGAATGGCGCAATGATGCAACACCCCTTCGCATCTTTCCAACTAGCTCTTAGGAAGGAAAACCTCTTCTAAATCCGTTTGCTTCATCCAAGTCAATCGCGGTCCTCCTCTCCCGAGTTACGGAATTGAGTGACCTTTATTTGCTCCCACGACCCGGGTGTCGGACGACTTGATGCGGCCATCGGCGTTGAGATCGGCGCGGAAATTGGCGCCGGTCACGGGTTGGTTTACCTGGCCTTTTACCAGCAGTTGATCCGGTTTACTCACCGCTCGGCTGGCATCGGCGTCTCCAGTGAGGAAACCGAAGGGAACATCTCCGTGAGATTGACCGTCGCCATTAATGTTCTGGGTATGGAGAGTGACAATCCCGGCGCTGGGCACTCCGCTAAGTTGCGCCATCATGCTATTGCCGCTGAAGGTGACGGCACCGAGGGTGGCATTACCACTCAGAACACTGACCTGACCCGACGTAACCGGCGCATCGAAAGTAAAGACGGCGTTGTAAGTAGTGGCGCTACGGCATTCGACGCCCGAGGTGCCGGCGAGCGGCATCGGGATGTCGAAGATCCCGGCCGCGCCATGAGTGAGGCGCGAGGCGGCGCTCGTGAGTGAGGTCGTCCCACCAGTGACATCGAGGAAGGCGGCACTAATCGGTCCCCAGGTCTCGAAGCCCTGATAACTGTTGACGCCGCGTCCACGGACGAAGATCAGATGGCGGCCGGCCGCGAGGCCAGAAGTGTTGATGGTGGCGTTCACGGTCACGGTCGGTGAAGTGAAGGTGCCGGTCATGGGAATGGCGGTGCCGCCAGCCCAGGGCGGGGTATCAATGTAATACTCCGCCGCGCCGACGTTTTGGCTGAAGGCATTATTTGACCAGGCGAAATTAATCGCGGCGCTGAGTTGGGAGGCGGTGCCCTGCGGCACGGAGGCGGGGTTGGTGACGACGGTGTTGGCATCAGGTCCATGCGAGGTGAGATAGGGCGTCCGGGCGATCTTCGCCAGGTAGAGGAGCATCCCCTGATTTTCCGGCCAGATACCCGCCGATGTGCCGCAACCGGGGTTATCGATGCAGGAGTAGGACGGGAGGAAATCCCGGCCGCTTAACTCGGTCGAGAAGGAGGCCATGCCGAGCTCACCGTAGGTCCAGTCAATCGAACCACCATCCACCGGGTATAACTGTTCAATGATCGAGCCATAGGGGTAACCGTTACCGCCCGCGTTCTTGGCCGCCATGTGCGCGGCGATGTTATTTGTCTCGGCGAAGTTAGGCATGCGGCCGGACGACCAGCCCCAGGGAAAGAGATTAACAGGCACGACGGTGTGAATGTTCTGGTAAACGCCGGTGGCGGTGAGTGGCGCCGCGTCGGTATCCAGCGGGCCGCGCTGGTCAGGCACCAGAGCACGCAGCTTGTTCGTGATGGCCATCGTCTCCGGCTCTGATCCAGCCGACGTCCCGCGATAGGTCTGGTCGCAGACGAAACCGCTCGAGCCGTTACAGCAGCCCCAGTGGAAAGGAAAGTTGCGGTTGTTATCCACCCCAAACTGATCAAACGAGCTCGGCGGCCAGGAACACCCTCCGCCGCCCGTGTTGTTGCCATTCTTGCGGAAGAGATAGGGACTGTTGCCGTTGCCGCCCGCCTCGACGATGTGGTGACCGTCAGGATTCACTTCCGGCATGAGCCAGATGTCGTGATAGTCCACCAGCCAATGCACGTCGGCATTGGTCGCGTAGTTATTGGTCAGGTAGTCGATCAGCCGGATGACGACTTCCGGCGTGGCGATCTCGCGGGCGTGGATATCGCCGTCGGCCCAAAAAACCGGCTTGGGGCCTGGGATACTGCGGTTTGTGATGTGGAGGGCGTAGAGGTCGTAGCCATTCCAGGGAACAGGCTGGGTGCAGGCGCCGGGATGGAGCTTGCACCAGGAGTCACCGATATCGACCTTCTCGACCAGGCCGGGGAAGTCGGCCACTTTTTGATCGAGATAGGCGTAGATCTCCTCCACCGTCTTATAGCCGCTGAAGAAAGTGTCGAGAATGACCTGCGGGTCGCTGAGGTTGCGACTGCTGGCTTCGTCGACCTCGACCCGGAGACCGCGAGCGCTCAGGCTATCGAAGAGCTCGCGATCGCGAATGACAGTGAGATAGCCGCCGGTCGTCGGCACCTCTTCCGCGTTGAGCTCCTGGGCCAGCGCATCGCGCTCCGCGCGGTCGTGAAAGTAGACGCGCATGACCAGGGTGCTGTATTGCGCGGCGAGGGCTTCCTGCTCCTGGTTGAAATTCTCCGTCGCCACCTTCCCCTGGTTGCTTTGATCGCCCCCGTTTTTGGGTCCAGCCGCCAGGGCAATCCCGGCCAAAGTGAATCCCGCCACGATGCAAAGCGCGGAAAAGATGCGGCGTGCCCCGACCCATGATTTGCCATTCCCTGTGTAAAGCTGGTTGTTTTTCATATTGGATTTCCCCGGGAGGGAGCATTGGTTTGGTTTGCGGAGGCCGATTCTGTCCAAGTCCTCAGCGTTTGGCAACAGGCAACATTGCCTTCATGTAATTTTTGTCGCCGGCAGCGCAAAACGGGCATGCCTGCACGTTCGTTTCGCATCTGGCGGACCGGCGGCAGTCGGGCGCGGATGCCAAGAAACCTGGGCAAGCGAAATTTTGAACAAAAGCCGGATGCGCCAAAACGCCGATCGGCGCTGATCACCTGCTCTTCTTGAAACCTCTTCGGAGCAATCTTATCCGTTTCATCCGCCAAATCCCGCAGTTTTCTCTCCAGAACATCACCGCGATAGAACGGGATGACGGCTAACGAATAAAACAAGGTTGAGAAGAACCGGAGCGGTCGCCCGGCAAAGCACACCAGCGTCCGCTAGGTCTGCACGACGCCCATGTGGAAGCGGGTCTTCGGCATGGGACGGCTGACGTAGCTCAGCAAGCGCATAAGGACGTCGCGGGTCTCGTGTGGCTGAATGATGCCGTCGAGCCAGCCGCGCGCCGCCCCATAGCGGATGTCGGTCTGCTCTTCGTAGGTCTCTTTCACTTTGGCGCGCAATTGCTCCAGCTCTTCGGGCGAGGCTTTCTTGTCGCCGCGCTCGCGCGATTTGGCCAGGACGGAGAAGACGGTGTCGGAGGCCTGGGCCGCGCCCATGACGGCATAACGAGCGTTGGGCCAGGCCAGGATGAAACGCGGGTCGTAGGCCTTGCCGCAGAGCGCATAGTTACCGGCGCCGAAGGAGCCGCCGACGACGATCGTGATCTTGGGCACGACCGAGTTGCTGACGGCGTTGACCAGTTTGGCTCCGCTGCGGATGATGCCGCTCTGTTCCGCATCGCGCCCGACCATGAAGCCGGTCACGTCCTGGAAGAAAATGATCGGCAGCCCGGTCTGGTTGCAATCCATGACGAAGCGCGCGGCTTTATCGGCGCTATCGGAGTAAATGACGCCACCCATCTGGATGCCGGCTTTCTTGGTGCGCACCTGCTGGCGCTGGTTGGCTACAATGCCGACCGAGCGCCCGCCGATGCGCGCATAGGCGGTGACAAGGGTCTTGCCGTAATCGGCCTTGTATTCATCGAGCGAATCGGCATCGATGATGGAGGCGAGCAGGTCGCGGGCGTCGTATTGCTTTTGGCCTTCGAGGCCGATCAGATCGTAGACCGCCTCGGGCGGCTTGGCCGGGCCGGCGACTTTCGGTTTGGCGCCGTTCTTTTTCGCTGCTTCTGCTTCGGGAAGATGGGCGACGAGCGAACGCAGGCGCTTGATGCAGGAGGGATCGTCCTTTTCGTAAAAATCGACCGTGCCGCTGACCTCGGCGTGCATGTGCGCGCCGCCCAGCTTTTCCTGCTCGACCACCTGGCCGATGGCAGCCTGGACTAACGACGGGCCGGCCAGGTAGAGGCCGCTGCCTTCAGTCATGAGGATCTTGTCGCAGAGCACCGGCAGGTAGGCGCCGCCCGCCACGCAGTTGCCCATGATGGCGGCGAACTGCGGGATGCCGGCGGCGGAGATGACGGAGTTGTTGCGGAAGATGCGACCGAAATCGTCTTCATCGGGGAAAATTTCGTCCTGCATCGGGAGGAAAACGCCGGAGGAATCGACCAGGTAGATAATCGGGAGTGCGCACTCGAAGGCGATGCGCTGGGCGCGAATGAGCTTCTTGGCCGTCTGGGGAAAAAAGGCGCCGGCTTTCACGGTGGCGTCGTTGGCGATGATCATGCAGGGAATGCCGGCAACCTGGCCGATGCCGGCGACGGCGCCGGCGGCCGGGACGCTGCCCCATTGCTCATACATTTTATAGGCGGCCCAGAGGCCGAGCTCGAAAAAGTCGGCGCCTTTATCGAGGAGATGGGCGATGCGTTCGCGGGCGGGGAGGCGGCCTTTGGCGCGCTGGCGTTCCTGGCCGACTTTGCCCCCGCCTTCACGGAGAATTTCCTCTTCGCGCAGAATGGACTGGCAGCGTTCGCGAAGGGCGTTGGGCGTGGCGGAGTCGGCAGAAGCGGTCATCGGTTGGACTTACTTCGGACCAGCCAAGCGATCAAGCCTCTAGACGTTCTGCTTTCCGCGGCGCGGGAAAAATCTCGGCCGCACTGCGGGACGCGAAGCGCGGAAGCTAGAAGATTTCGTGCTCGGGCTGGTAATCCCAGTCGCCACGAATGGAGCGGAGACGGCGGCGCATGCTGCGGTCGGATTCAGGACGGTTGATCCGCTCCATCGCCTTCTTCACCAGCAAGGGGATGACGGCCAGCGTGCCGACTGAGACCAGCGCGATCGCAGTCGCCTGGCGCGCGGGGCGGTCGAGCCGTTCCGCAACCAGCAAACCGACTCCCAGACCAAACGCGGCGCGGGTCAGAGTGAGCAATCCGTCCAACGGTAAAGCGTCCGCCGTTTTTGGAATGGATAACGAAATTGACATCGCCTAACCTTATACTTCCCGCAGCCAAAAAAGGAAACGGGAATTAATCCCACTCGCGCCCGGCCACTCTTTTTCTCACACATGACCAAACCGCTCTATGCACTCATCCTGGCAGGAGGCAGCGGAGAACGCTTCTGGCCCCTGAGCCGGCGGGCGCGCCCCAAGCAATTGCTCAAGCTGGTCTCGGACAAAACGCTGCTCGAGGACACGGTCGACCGGCTCGAGGGCATGGTGCCGCGAGAGCACATCTTGGTGCTGACCAATGTCGACCAAGTCGCGGCCGTGCGGGAACTGCTGCCGGATTTGCCCCTGGAAAATATCGTGGCCGAACCGGCCAAGCGCGACACCGCCGCCGCCATCGCCCTCGCCACCGCCTGGGTCGCGGTGCGCGATCATCGCGCCACCATGCTAGTGCTGCCGGCCGACCACGTGATCAAAAACGCCGCCGCCTTCCAGGAGACCCTGCGCACCGCGGTGCGGGCGGCGGAGGAGACCGGCGCCTTGGTCACGATCGGGATCAAGCCGACCTGGGCCTGCCCGGGCTTCGGCTACATCGAGCAGGGTGCGCCGGCGCCGCTCAAGGGCGAGCCCCCGCCTAACGACATCTATAAGGTGGTGCGCTTTCGCGAGAAACCGAATGCGGAACTGGCCGACGCCTTCGTGCGCGAGGGCAATTTCCGCTGGAACGCGGGCATGTTTGTCTGGTCGGTGCCGACCGTGCTGAGCGAGTTTAACCGGCACGCGCCGGAGCTGGCCGATTTCATCTCGCAGATCCGCGCCCCGGGGAATTGGGAGAAGGCCCTGAGCACGCGCTTCAGCGGGCTGCCTTTCATTTCCTTCGATTACGCCATTATGGAAAAAGCCAATCGCGTCCTGATGGTGGAAGCGAGCTTCGACTGGGACGACGTGGGCGGCTGGCGCGCGGTCTCAAATTACCTCCCGAAAGACGAGCACTCCAACGCCGCCAACTGCGATCTCACCACCCTGCAGGCGAGCAATAACATCATCTTCAGCGACGACTCGGCCAAGGTCGCGCTCCTCGGAGTGCACAACCTGATCGTGGTCCGGACCGGCGACACCATCCTGATCTGTAACCGGCGCGACGCCGAAAAAATCAAGGCGCTGGTGGCCAAACTACCGGTCGAACTGCAGTAGCTGGCGGGAGCAGCCTAACGATATGAAACGAATCATGGGAATCGATTACGGCACCGCCCGGATCGGAATCGCGCTCTCCGACGAGCTGCAAATGCTGGCTCACCCCGGCGAGACGATTGCGCTGGCCAAGGTGGCCGATCCGCTGGGCCGCATCGCCGTCATCGCCAGGGAGAAAAACGTGGAGCGGATCGTGGTCGGCCTGCCCAAGCACATGAACGGCAGCGAAGGAGTCTCGGCCGAGGAAGCGAGCGGGTTTGCGGAAAAATTGAAGGCCAAAGTGGACTGCGAAGTGCGCACCTGGGATGAGCGGCTCTCGACCGTGGCGGCGCATCGCGCGCTGCGGGAAGCGGGCAAATCGACCCGCCAAACCCGCGGCTACATCGACCAGGTGGCGGCCCAGATGCTTCTCCAGGGTTACCTCGACAGTCTGCCCGGCAACCAGGGCGGCCTCGTGCCGGATCCCTTTGCCTAACGACGACGACAAACCGGTCCGCGCCGGGGCGCGCCGGTTGAAGTTGATCGTGGCCTACGACGGGACGGATTTTGCCGGCTGGCAGATCCAGGCCCGGGGCGACACCATCCAGGCCCGGCTCGAGCAGGCCCTCCAGCAGGTCACGGGAAAGCCAGTGCGGGTGCACGGAGCGGGCCGCACCGATGCCGGGGTGCATGCCCTCGGACAATGCGCGCACGCCGATCTCGAGCGCACGAAACTGGCCCCAGCCGTCCTGCGCGATGCCCTCAATGCCTCGCTCCCCGCGACCATTCGCATCCTGCGCTGCCAGTTCGTCGCGTCCGCTTTTCACGCCCGCTTTTCCGCCACCGGCAAGGTCTATCGCTATCGCCTCGCGACCAGCCGTGTGCTCTCCCCTTTCGAGCTGAGTCGCGCCTGGCACGTCATCCGCGAGTTGGACGACGAATTGCTGCGCGCGAGCACGGCCGAATTTCTCGGCACCCACGACTTCGCCGGCTTCGCCGCCAATCGTGGCCACGCCGTGACCTCGACCGTGCGCACGATCCGGCAGGCGCGGGTGCGGCGGAGCGGAGAGATCACAACGCTGGAATTTGAGGGGGACGGCTTCCTCTACAAGATGGTGCGCCTGATGGTGGGCGCGATCGTGCGCTGCGCTTCGGGTCGAGATACCCTCGCGGAATTGCGCGCCCGGCTGGCCTGCCAGCAGTCCGATAAGGTGCGCCTGGTGGCACCGGCGGCCGGGCTTACGCTAATGCGCGTGCGCTACTAAAATTGTTTCATTTCTCGGCCTCGGTCGACTCGCCGGTGGCAGAAGAAATGCTTTTGCAAGGGTAATGTCACCTGTGCCCATCCCCGCCTCCGACCGGAACGCTTCCGGGCACAGGCGCGGGTTCCTGCGCTCCAGGATGGAGTGGCTTCTCAGCCCGGAGATGTTCCACCTCAAGCTCCTCCTCGGCAGCGCCGTCGGCGTCGTGGTGATTCTTGTCCTCGGCGTCACCTGCATCATGATCACGAGACAGAACCAGCAGCGCGACGCTTTCCGCGACCACACGATCGACATCATGCGCCTGAGCAGCGTGGTCGAAAACGACATCGCGGAAATGGAAAACGCGTACCGCGGGCGGTTGCTGGCCAATATGCCCGATTACAAGGCCGATGCCACCCGGCTGCAGGGCCTCTTTTTCCAGCACACCGAGGAGCTGACCGAGCTGCTGGCAAGCAATTCAGCCCAGCGCAAGCGTGTCCTAAAGATGCGTGAGAACGTCCAGACATGGCTGCAAACGATTGCTTTAGCCATGTTTCGCCCGCACGCGCCGAACCAGGCACCGGCAACCGAGGCGGCTCTCAAGGCGCCCGTCTTGAATGAGGCGCGGTCGATCCTGCAGACGGTGCAGCGGGAGGAAGAGATCGACCTCAACCGGCGGGTGCGCGAGCAGGAATGGGCGGTGCAATCCACTCAGGTGCTCAGTTTCATCCCAAAAATGGAGCGAGCGGCCTCCGAGATGCAGAAGGAAAAACGGGGCTATCTGCTCACCGGCGACCCGATTTTCATCGACGCCTATAAAAAGGCGACGACCGATTTTTACACCTATCACGGTTACCTCTCGGTCCTGGTGACGCACGAGCCGGAGCAGGCTGCGCAACTGGGGCGAATCCGCACCAGCTTGGAAGCCTGGATCACCCGCTGCGCCGTGCCTTACATCGAGGCCAAGCGGCGGGGCGAAAACCTGCTCGATCCCGGCGCGTCGGCGCGAAGCCAAATGTTAATGGGCGAGGTGCGCCAGGCGATGGCGGAATTTGAGCAGGCGCAGATGGAAATCTATCGAATCCGTTCGGCTGCCGCGGTCCGGGAGCGGATTCTGACCACCACCGGCATTGATCTCCTCTGCGCTGTGGCTGTCGGCCTCATGATCGCCTCCAGCCTCTATAGCTTCGTCCTTTGCCGCCGGCAGCTCCGCAATCTGGATGGAGCCGATCACCGCATCCGAGCCGTGATCGAGAGCATCCTCGATGGCATGATCACGCTGGACGAAAAAGGCGCCATCTACGCCATGAATCCGGCCGCGACGCGCATGTTTGGCTTTAAGAAGAGCGAATATGTGGGCGAGGATTTCACCAAACTGGTCCCGCGTCACATTCCGGCGGGCCCGAATCAGATGCCGATCGATTGCGACTGGAACCAGCTGGTGCAGCGCACCGGTGGCACCTTCCTCGCCCTCGCCCGCAACCGCGCCCGGCGCGATTTCCCGGTCGAAATCTCCCTCAGCCAGGTCGAGGTGGAGAAGCAGCTCTTCTACATCGCGATGATTCGCGACAGCACGGAGCAAAAGCGTTTCGAGGAGGAACTGGCGGCGGAAAAGAAGAGCCTCGCCGTCACCCTCGCCTCCATTGGCGACGGCGTCATCACGACCGATCTGCAAGGGCGGGTCATGGTCTGCAACGCGGCCGGCGAAGCCATGACCGGCTATTCCACGAGCGAGGCCGTGGGCCAGCCGCTCAAGACTATCTTCCGCATCACCGCCGACCCGACCCGGCGCTCGAATCGACCACGGAAAATCGGTTTCCGCAACGAAGCCGAGACCATCCTTTACTCCACCCCAGAGCGTTCCACCCTCACCTCGCGCGACGGCACCGAGCGGATCATCGAGCAGGTCGCCTCCCCCATTCGCGACGGCAAAAACGAGCTTTGCGGCGTGGTCCTGGTCTTTCGCGACATCACGGAACGGCAACGGGACGAGGCGGAGCGGCGCAAGGCCGAGACGCTCGAGCAGCTCGGCCTCCTCGCCGGCGGCATTGCGCACGACTTTAACAATCTTCTTACCGCCATCATCGGCAACATCTCACTCGCCCAGCTCCTTCTGCCGCCGGACGACGAAATGACCGATCGGCTCGACGATGCCAAGAACGCCTCCCTGCGCGCCCGCGATCTCGCCCAGCAGCTACTCACCTTTGCCCGCGGCGGCGCACCGATCAAAAAAGCCGCCTCCATCGGCTGCCTGATCGAGGAGACGGTGAGCTTCTCTCTCCGCGGCTCGAACAGTTGCTGCCGGCTGGAGATTGCGCCCGACCTGTGGTCGGCGGAATTCGATCCCGGCCAGATCAGCCAGGTGATCGCCAACCTGGTCGTCAATGCGGAGCAGGCCATGCCTGATGGCGGCACGCTGCATGTCCGTTGCGAGAACTTCCAGCACAACTCCGAAGCCTGCCCGGCCATTCCTGATCTGCCTCCGGGCGATTACATCCGCATACAGCTGCGCGATGAAGGCGTCGGCATTCCCGAGCAATATCTGAAGCAGATCTTCGATCCCTATTTCACCACCAAACCGAAGGGCAACGGTCTCGGCCTCGCCACCACCTACTCCATCATTAAGAATCATCACGGCCTCATCACCGCCGAATCCGAGCTGCATTGCGGGGCGACTTTTACTATCTACCTGCCGGCGGTCGAAGCGCGGCAGCACGCGGCGGAAGCCGAGGCGGCGCCGGTCCTGGCCGCGGCGCCGATGCACGGCAGCGGTCGCATTCTCATCGTGGACGACGAAGAAGCCATTCGCGACCTGGTCGAGTTCACCCTCGGCCGTCTCGGTTACCAGGTCACCGGCGCAGAGGCCGCGCTGCTCGGGATTGAAATGTATCGCGAAGCGCTGGCCCGCGGAGAGCGTTTCGACCTCGTCATCCTCGATCTCACCCTGCCCGGCGGCATGGGAGGCAAGGACGCGCTGAAGAAATTGATCGAGATCGATCCGATGGTGAATGCCGTCGTCTCCAGTGGCTACGCCATGGATGCGACCATGAGCCGCTACGAGGATTTCGGCTTCCGCGGGGTCATCGCCAAGCCTTACGAGGCGGCTGAGTTGGGGCGCAAGGTGCACGAAGTCATCGCCGCCAGCAAAACCGACTTTCCGCCCCTGCCGGCGCTCGAATTGCAGACGGCCTAGAGCCAGCCGGGCGGCAAAAGGCCACGACGTTGGGCTTGCGTCGTCCGACGGCTCCCCTAGCTTGTCGCAGGCATGAACGACACCGCCGTCACCAGGACCGACCGCCAGCTCCTTCCCGCCGCCTACGATTCCAAGATCGAGGGCAACGTCATCTTCACTCAGCTCGATGCGGCCATGAACTGGATGCGCAAAAATTCTCTCTGGCCGATGCCGATGGGCCTGGCCTGTTGCGCCATCGAGCTCATGGCCACCGCCTCGGCTCGCTTCGATATCGCCCGGTTCGGAGCCGAGGTAATGCGCTTTTCACCCCGCCAGTGCGACGTCATGATCGTGGCTGGCACCGTGACTTACAAGATGGCTCTGGCGGTAAAACGCATTTACGAACAGATGCCGGAGCCGAAGTGGGTCATCGCCATGGGCGCCTGCGCTTCCAGCGGAGGCATGTATCGATCCTACGCCGTGCTCCAGGGCATCGACCAACTTCTGCCGGTCGACGTTTATATCTCCGGCTGCCCGCCGCGGCCGGAAGCACTCATCGCCGGGTTGATGAAGCTCCAGGACAAGATCGCTGGCGAACGCTCCTTTACCTCGCAAAAGCCGGCCCTGACCCATCAACTGCAGGAACTGGCCTGATTTGTAATGACCAGCCCTGAGCTTCTATCCTCGTTAGGTCCACTCCTCGGCGATAAAGTCAAGGAGCGAATCGAATTCCGCGACGAGACCACTCTGCGGATCGAGCGGGCCGACCTGCACGAGGTGGCGCGCCTTTGCCGGGACGATCTCGGCTTCGATTACCTGCTCGATATTTCGAGCGTGGATAACTTTGGCGCCGAGCCCCGCTTCGACGTTGTTTATGAGCTTTATTCGTTAGCTAAAGGAGTGCACCTGCGACTGAAGGTGCATCTCTCGGAGGACGACGCGACGATCGACACTGTCTCCGATCTCTGGCCGACCGCCAACTGGCACGAGCGCGAGATCTGGGACATGATGGGTCTCCGCTTCAATAACCACCCCGACCTGCGCCGGATCCTGATGTGGGAAGGCTACCCTTATTTTCCGTTGCGGAAGGAATTCCCGCTCGAAGGGCTGCCGAGCGACATGCCCGATGTCGCTTTCACCTCCGCCGCGCCGATGGAAGGCGGTCCTTTCGTCACTCAGCCGAGCAGCAAGACAACCAAAGATCGGGAGCCGCGCTCGCGCAGTCCGCTTTAGACCCGGCTGACTTCCCTGAGGCAAAGACTTCTCCGCGGGCTCCCGAATGTCTTTGATGAAACTCCAGCGTGGTCCGAGAAACCTGCTCTGCCTGCTCCTCCTGGCCCTGCTCGTGCCGAGCCACCTGCGAGCGGCTGAGCCGATCCGGCGCGTGCAGGAGGAGCTGCGCCGGCGAAATCTCTTCTTTGGCGACATCGATGGCCGAGCCAGTCCCGAGCTGGCCGCGGCCTTGCGGCTTTACCAGACGCACAAAGGTTTTGAGCCGACCGGGAAGATGGATGCCGTCACTGCGCGTTCGCTCCAGATCGATCTCGGACCGGTCACTTCCGAGGTCGTCTCGACCCGGGTGAAATGGCCAGATGTTCCGGTGCTGAAGAGCGATGCAGCGCGCGATCTTTCCGCTGAGCAACAGGCGGAGCTGGAGAAGAATGCGCTGGCCAATCTCGATGCCTCCCCCGCGCCGCAGCTCCCGAGCGCGACACCGCAGGCCTCTCCCGCGCTCGACCCCGAGCAGGCTACCATGCTGGTGGAGGATTTTCTGCGCACGAACGAAGGCAACAATCTCAGCGCTCAGCTCAAGTATTACGCCTACCCGGTCGACTATTTCGACCACGGCGAGGTGAGCGAGAAATTCGTGGCCAGAGACAATGCGAACTACATGCGGCGGTGGCCGCAGCGCCATTACCAGCTGCTCGGCCCGGTGACGGTGAAACCCGGGCCTAACGAGGACGAGACGCTGGTCGAATTCCCAATCTCCTTCCAGGTGCGCAACCGGCAGCGGCGGGCCAGCGGCGGCACGCGCAATTTTTGGACCCTGCGCCCGGAGGGCAAGGAGTGGAAAATTATTGCCATCAGGGAGGAGCATCTGCGCGAATAGGAAGAAGCAGAAACCGTCAGCGAACACCACAGCGACCGGGCGTCGGGAGAGGCGGGCAACTTTCGCCGCCGCCAGAGTCACATGAAGGTCCAAACCAAAATCACTCTCCTTCTGGTCGCGGTGGTGGCCGTGTTTCTGGGCGGGCTGGCTCTGCTCCGATCCTACGAGCAGCTTAAGTTTCGGCGCATCGCCGAGGATCGGTTCGCGGAGCGGAATCAATCGTTCGACAAGTTCCTCGCTTCCTACGGTCTCCCCCTGCAGACTTTCGTGGAAGATTCGACCTGTCTCGATCGGCTGGTGCAGGCGATCGCGCGTGAGGAGACGCCGTGGCTCTCGCAGTATTTCAACGATTCCACCCTGAGCAGCTTTCGGACGAACGCGGTCTGGATCTTTCGCCAGGACGGCAGCCTCCTTTTTCAAAACGATAACCTCCATACCAACCCGCAGCCCGCTCTGGCGCTCCCGGAGAACGCCTTGGCCACTCTTTTCTCCCCCGGTCCGCTGCGGCATTTCTTCATCAATGTCCCGCTCGGCCTGATGGAGGTCTGGGCGGGCACGGTGCATCCGTCGCAGGATTTCCGCCGCCAATCTCCGGCCTACGGCTATCTCTTCGCCGGGCGGCTCTGGAGCAAGCGCTCCCCCGGCGGTTTGAAGAACGACTCGGTCATCGGCGAGATGTCGCTTTTTACCAATAACGAAATCCGGCTGGTGCCGGCCGGGCTGGAGGTGGCGGGGCCGCAGAACGACGAAGGCAACGGGCTGATTATCTTTTCCCGCCCGCTCCCTGGTTGGGACGGCGCGCCGCTGGCCCGGCTCTTGATCAGCAGCGACTCATCGGTGGTGCGGGAGTTGAATCGTTCCAGCAAGCGGCTCTTCCTCGCGCTTATCTTTTTCGCCCTGTTCCTCCTCCTGCTCCTGACCGTCTCTTTGCAGCGCTGGGTGCGGCATCCGCTGCAGCGGATCATGCGAGCGCTGGAGCACGAGGATCCGCGTGCGCTCGACCGTTTGCGCGGGGACAGCTCCGAGTTTGGCGCCATGGCCGGGACGGTGCAGACATTCTTCGAGCAGCGGGCAAATCTTCTTCGCGAAATGAGCGAGCGCCGGGCGACCGAAGAAGCGTTGCGCAAGAGCGAAGAAGATCTCCGCCACGCGCAGAAACTGGAGGCGATTGGCCGTCTCGCCGGCGGAGTGGCGCACGATTTCAACAACCTCCTCACTGCCATCCTCGGCTACGCCGAACTGGTCGAAGACCGGACCAGCAACGCCCCTTTCGTGCGGCAGGGTGCGCAGCTCATCCGCAAGGCGGGCGAGCAGGCGGCCGCTCTCACCCGCCAGCTCCTCGCCTTCAGCCGCAAGCAATTGCTCCAGCCCAAGGTGATCGATCTCAACCAGCTGGTGGTGGAAATGGAACGCCTGCTCCGTCGTGTCATCGGCGAACGCTTCGAGCTCGTCACCCAGCCCGAGGCGAGCGCAGGCCGCGTCCGGGCCGATCCGAGCCAGCTCGAGCAGGTGATCATGAATCTCGGAGTGAACGCCCGCGACGCCATGCCCGAGGGCGGCCGCCTTCTCATTCGCACCAGCAACCAGACGCTGGATGAGGCGGCGGCGCGCCGGGTTTCCTCGTCGTTAGGCGCGGGCGCCTACGTCCTCCTGACCGTGACCGATACCGGAGCGGGAATGGATGCCGAGATCTGCTCGCACATCTTCGAGCCCTTCTTTACCACCAAAGGGCCCGGCAAAGGCACCGGGCTCGGCCTGGCCACGGTCTACGGCATTGTGCGCCAGAGCGGGGGCGGCATCGCGGTCGAGAGCACTCTCGGAGCGGGGAGCAGTTTCACCATTTATCTCCCGTGCGAGGAAGGCCCGCTGGACGAAGTCCGGCCGCTGCCTCGCCCGATCGCTCCGTCGCGCAAGGCCGAGACGGTGCTGGTGGTGGAAGATGAGGAAATCGTGCGCCAACTCGTCTGCGACGTGCTCGAGCGACAGGGCTATCGCGTTTTGTGTTCGGCCAACGGGAGCGAGGCGCTGCAAATGACCGCGGAACTAAAGGGCGAGATCGATCTCCTCCTCACTGACGTCATCATGCCGCAGATGAACGGCCACGAACTGGCCGGCCTCCTCTCCGCGCAACGGCCCGAGCTCAAGGTGCTTTACGTCTCCGGTTATTCCGATAACGACATCGGCCTGCACGGCGTCCTCCAGCCCGGGGTCGAGCTGCTCGAGAAACCGTTCAGCCCGCATGTGCTGGCGGAGAAAGTGGACGAGATCCTCAGGCGCACTGCCACTGCACCCGATAGTGCGGCCAGCGCATCCACCGTCCGCGTCTAGCGGATGTGAACCGAGCCTCAAACCCGCACCGTCTTTCGGCCACGATAGCGCCCGCTCCTATAAGGCAGCGACCAGCAGGCGCCTGAATTCCGCGCTGCTCCCCTCGCCCGCCGCCAGCACGTCGCCATGAGCGAGCGGCGCGGAATTGAGGCCAGCCGCCCAGTTCGTTAGGCAAGAAAAAGCGGCCACTTCCAGTCCGAGGGCGCGGGCCTGGATGGTTTCGCAGACGGTCGACATGCCGACCGCATCAGCCCAGAGCGTGCGCAGCATTCTCACTTCGGCCGGGGTTTCGTACTGCGGCCCGAGCAGCCCGGCGTAGACGCCCTGGTGGAGGTCAATTCCCTCAGCGCCGGCGGCGGCGGCGAAATGCTCGCGCCAGCTGGGCGAGTAGGCGTCGGTCAGGTCGACAAACTCGTTTTTGCCTAGCAACGGCGTGGTGCCGGTGAGATTGAGGTGGTCGCTCAGCATCATCCAGGAGCCGGGGGCAAAAGCCGGGTTGAGCGCGCCGGCGGCGTTGCTCAGAATGAGCCGCTCGATTCCGGCTCGAGCGAGGAAGCGAACGCCGGCCGCGACCTCGCATGCGCTGTGTCCCTCGTAAAGGTGGGCGCGGCCCTGGGCGAAGACGACGCGCTCGCGGCCGATCTCGTCGAGGACGAAACGGCCGCTGTGGCCGGGCACGGTCGAGCGGGGCAGCCCGCCGATTTCGCGGTAGGGGATGATTCGGTCGCGGGCCGGCTCTTTGACTAGCGATCCCAGTCCCGAACCGAGGACGAGGGCGAGGCGCGCCCCGTATTCGCGCAGCCGTTCGCTCGCGAAGTGATCCACTCGTTAGGCCGCGGAAACCGGCGGCGCATTCGGCGGCCGCTTCGTCACCGCCATGACGTCGGGACGCAGGCCCTCCTCGCGCGCGGTCACAGGCTTGCTCTCCTTCCCCTCCTTCGGATAGGCGATGCGGGTGTGGAGCATATTCATCAGGGTAAAACGGAAGCGCTCAGCCACGATCCGCAGTTGGCGCAGGGTCAGATCGCACTCGTCCAGCTGGTGATCGGCCAGGCGCTGGTCGATCAGGTCGTTGACCAGTTGCTCGATCTTTTGCGGGGTCGGCTTTTCCAGCGAACGCGAGGCGCTTTCGACCATGTCGGCCAGGCTGATGATGGCGCTCTCCTTCGTTTGCGGCCGGGGCCCGCTGTAACGGAAGCTTTCCTCCGACACTTCGGGAATGTCTTCCTCGCGCATCTTCATGATCTTGCCCCCTTCGCGGGCATCCTCGTACTGCTGCAGAGCGCGTTTGTAAAAATAGAAGACTAACGACGTCCCGTGGTGCTGCTGGATGACATCGATGACCTGCTGGTTAAGGCCATGTTTGAGCGCGAGATCGACCCCTTCTTTGACGTGCGCGATGATGATGAGCGCGCTCATGGTCGGAGCCAGATCGTCGTGCGGGTTGCGCTCGAAATTCATGTTCTCGGTGAAGTAATCCGGTTTCACCAGCTTCCCGATGTCGTGGAAATAAGAGCAGACGCGGCAAAGGGTGGCGTTGGCCCCGATCGCCTCGGCGGCCGATTCGGCCAGGTTCGCCACCACCAGGCTGTGGTGATAAGTGCCGGGGGCTTCGATGGTGAGCCGGCGGAGGAGCGGATGATTCAGGTCGGAAGCTTCGAGCCACGAGATATCGGTCGTGATCTGGAAAAGCTGCTCGAGGATGGGAAGCGCGCCGCCGACGAGCATGGCGGTGACGATGCCGTTGCCGATGGCGAAAGCGCTCTGGATCCCGATCATGGACCAATCGATCGCCGCCGGATCGAGCAGGTTGATTGGACCGATAAGACCAAAGGTGAGCGAGAGCAGCCAAATGCCCAGGCCGACGAAGAGCCCGGCCCGGATGAGCCGGCTGCGGCGGCGGACCTGCTGGGTGAGCAGGACGGCGGTGAAGCCGCTGATCAACCCGATCACGAGCATGGGCGCATCGAGCTTGTTAACCAAAATGCTGCTGAAGAGACTAACGAAGACAGCGCCGTAGAGGCCATGGTTCCGCCCGAGCAGAACGCAGAGGACGAGCGGAGCAAAAGCGTAGGGAGCGATGAGCCAGGCGGTCTCCGGTTTGAGCGAAGCGAAGACGGCGCTGTTGCAGAGGACGATGAGCAGCTTGGTCGCGGCCAGCTGCAGGAAAATGATCCCGAAGACGAGAAAGACGCGGGAGTTGCGCAGGAAAGTCTTGGGCTGGTTAATCCAGAGCTGCGCCATGGCGGTGGCGAGGAGGAGGAGGGCAAAGACGAAGTTGCGCGTCGGCTCCGGTTGCTGGCTGCTGAAGATGAGCAGGGCCAGGCCGGCAACAAAGGCGCCGAAGATCGCCACCTTCACCCAGGGCGCGTGCTCGAGATTGCGCAGCATCTCGTTGGAAGCACGGCGGCGGCGGGTCTTGCCGGAAGCGAGCCCGCGTTTGACCAGGCTCTTTCTGTGCAGGAAATCGAACATCGCTATTTTCGCGGAGCGCCGCTGGTGTTGGCGGGCGAACGGTGCTGCTGGTAGGCGTTGATGATGGCCCGGACCAGCTCATGCCGAACGACGTCCTTGTCGTTAAAATAAACGAAGCCGATTCCGGGGACATTCTTCAGCGCCTGGAGCGCCTCGAGCAGGCCGGAGCGCTTGTTCGCCGGCAGATCGATTTGGGTGCCGTCGCCGGTCACGACACATTTCGAGCGCGGGCCGATCCGGGTCAGGAGCATGAACATCTGCTCGGTGGTGGTGTTCTGCGCTTCATCGAGAATGACGAAGGCGTTACTCAAGGTGCGCCCGCGCATGTAGGCGAGTGGCGCGATCTCGATCGTCTCGCGGGCAACGTAGCGCTCCAGTTCCTCCGGCTCGAGCATGTCGTGCAGCGCGTCGTAGAGCGGACGCAGATAGGGAGTGATTTTCTGTTGCAGATCGCCGGGCAAAAAGCCGAGCGCCTCGCCCGCTTCGACCGCCGGCCGGGTCAGGATAATGCGATCGACCTGTTCCTTCTTTAAGGCCGACACCGCCATGGCGACGGCGAGATAGGTCTTGCCCGTGCCGGCCGGGCCGATGCCGAAGACCACGTCCTGTTTTTGGATGGCTTCGAGGTAATTGCGCTGTCCCAAAGTGCGGGCGACGATCGGCGGTTTCCGCGCCGAAGTGACCACTTTCACCGAGACAATGTCGCCAAGATTATCCGGCCGCGCTTCGTTCACGGAATTAAGGGCATAGTTAAATTCGTGCCGCTGGATATCGACCCCACGCTGCCGCGCCGTCTCCAGCTCGGTGAAAACGCGTTCCGCTTTCGCCACCTGCGCCGGCTCGCCTTCCAGCTTGATCCAGCCTTCACGGGTAGTCACTTTGACGCCGAGAGATTCTTCCAGGTTCTTGATCAATTTAAAGTCGTGCGCGTAAAGCGACTGCACCGCGCGCGCATTTTCAAACTGGAGGGTGCGCGTCTCAGTCATCTCGCGGCCGGGATATCATCAGCCGCGAGGATAAGGCGTCGGCGGGAAGAGTGTCAAACCGCGGCAGACCTTTCGGGAGCGCGCCGCTCTCTCTTTTTCGCGGGAAAGAAGACCGCTTCGGCAGTTGGCAGCGTCGCTCCGCAACTCGACCGAGCCTCGCCCTGGCGGTTGCTTTTAGCGGAAGCCGTAGACCAGCGCCCAATGGGTGCGCTCTTCCGCTGAACTCTCCACCGCCACGATGATGAAATAACTGCCGGTCGATTTCGGAATCAGATGAGCGGCGGCGAAATGCCCTTTCTGCCAGCTATCCGGCTGCTCGCAGAGCTTGCCGTCGGAGTCATAGATGTGGACCGAGACTTTTGCTTTCTCCACTTCTGTCCCCATCCAAAACCAATAATCGTTCCCCTTAAAAAGCTGCTGGCGGACGGCTTTCTTTTCGCCCACCCCGAGGTCGCCTCCCCAATAGTCTTCCCGCACCTGATAGCCCTGTTTGACGTAGGGCTCGGCCGATTGCAGGGCGAAGGAATGCGCGTCGTCGACCGAAGCGCGCGAGGCGGCGATTTGCAGGGCAAAGAGCAGCGCCAGGAGGGAGGCGGTGCGACGAGTAGTGGAGATCGGCAAGCGCATCGGGGGCAAAATTACGGGTTGCGAGTCACGATCGCGGCATCGAGGCGGCTCGTGATCTCGTTGATTTTCTTGACCGAGCCGGCCGGGATGGCGTTCTCGGTTTCGATCAACGGCTTCACCTGCTCGAGCGAAGTCTTGATCTGAGCGATCACCGGCACGTTGAACTCGGGCATGGTCGAAAGTTTCCTCTGAAAATAATCGAGCAGGTCGGGCTGATGGAGCAGCTCGGCGCCATCGGCGGAAAAGTGACGGTTCACCACCGCGGTCAGGACCTGGGTCCCGCGCAGCCAGCCCCCGAGACTAACGAGCTGGGAAAGCTTCTCGTCGTGCACTTCGTTCATCGCCTGTTGCACGCTGTTCTGGGTGCGATCGAGCTCCGTCCGCACCGCGTTCCAATTCCGCCGGTCGGCCGCTTCGGTGATCGCCTTGGCGTGGGGCACGATGGAGTTGCCCACTCCGATTCCCTTGGCCAGGCTCACCACCCGCTGCCCGATTTCCTTCACGCTCGGAGCGTCTTCCGCCTGCACCGCGATGAAGCCGTCGGCAATGACGGTGCCAAGGAGGAGGGCGATGCGGGGGCGTTCGGTAAAGTTGGTTCCCTTGTTGGTCCGCACGAATTCTTTCCAGTTCACGCTGTCGAGCTTGTTCAGGGCCGCGAAGATTTCGTTAGGCAAGGGCACCACCACGTCGTCGATGTTTTTCGACAACCGTTTCACGTCGATCTTGCGCGGCGCTTCCGTGGCCGCGCAGGCCACGCTTGTGGCGACCAGCAGGCAGCCGACGACTAAAAACAAATTAAAGAAAGGTCTCATCCGCAGCTTCGACTATTGATTTCGAGAAGGTATTCAGGATTAGTTGGGCACTTTATGCAGAACCGCCGCCGGGCACAAATCGCGATACGATCCAGTTTTCTGCCCTTCGATCAACCACTTTCCGTGCCAGCCGATCGATCGGGTTAGGCCGGTTTTCTTTTCATGAAACTGGATCGTCTGCGGGAAATTCTCGACCGCGCCGCCGGCAAACAGGTCGCGGTCGCGGGCGATCTGATGCTGGACGAATTTGTCTGGGGCAAAGTCGGCCGCATCTCGCCGGAAGCGCCGGTGCCGGTGGTGGAAGTGACGGGCGAATCCTTCTATCCCGGAGGCGCAGCCAACGTCGCCCGCAACCTGCGCGAGTTTACCAACGGCGTCTCGGTCATCGGCACGATCGGGGCGGATGCCAGCGGGCGGCAATTGCGCGAGCTGCTCGCCCAGGAAAAAATTCGCACCGAGCTGGTGCTGGAGGATCCCGGCTTTCGCACCATCCTCAAAACCCGCATCGTGGCCCGCAACCAGCAGGTGGTGCGGGTCGATCGCGAAGAAATTCGCGCCCCGCAGGAGGAGCAGGTCGCCCGAATCACCGCCGGAGTGCGCGCCCTTCTGCCCCAGCTCGACGCCTTTATTTTCGAAGATTACGGCAAGGGATTCCTCAGCCCCGAGCTCGTTAGGCGACTTTCCCACGACCTCCGCGCCGCCGGCAAGATCGCCACGGCCGATCCCAATCCTCATCGCTCCATCGCCTGGGGCCAGGTGACGGCGGTGAAACCCAACCGCAGCGAAGCCCTGCACGCTGCCGGCTTTCCTCCGAGCGATCCGATCGATCCGCCGCTGGAGGACAAGACCTTGCTCACCGCCGGCCTCCGTCTCCTTTCCGCCTGGGAGACGGAGATGCTGCTCATCACTCTGGGCGAGCAAGGCATGCTGCTCCTGGAGCGCAACCAGCCGCCGCATCACATCCCGACCAAGGCGCGCCAGGTCTTCGACGTCTCCGGCGCGGGCGACACCGCGATCGCCCTTTTCACCCTCGCGCTTTCCTGCGCCGCCACGCCGCTGGAAGCAGCCGAGATCGCCAATCACGCCAGCGCAGTCGTGGTCGGCAAGCTCGGCACCGCCACCGTCACCCCGGCGGAGTTGATCGCCAATTTCGAGGAAGACGATGAAGCCTAACGAATCCGGCGCAGCCGCGATTTTTCTCGATCGCGATGGCACTTTGATGCGGGAGGTGAATTACTGCGCCGACCCGAAACTGGTTGAGATTTTCCCCGGCGTGCCCGAAGCGCTGGTGAAACTGAAAGAGGCCGGCTACAAGCTGATCGTGATCTCGAACCAGGCCGGAATCGGCCGCGGCTATTTCACCGAAGCGCAATATCGCCTGGTCGAGGCGGAAGTGGCGCGCGGGGTTTTGCCGGCCGTTTTCGATGCCGTTTATTTCTGTCCCGACCGCCCCGATCTCGCGACCGATCGGCGCAAACCCGGCATCGGCATGATCCTGGAAGCGCAACGCGAGCACGAGATCGATCTGGCCCGCTCCTTTTTCATCGGGGACAAGGCGATCGATATGGAATGCGGCCGCAACGCCGGGCTGCGCACGCTGTTGGTCCGGACCGGCTACGGCGCTGAAGAGGAAAAGCAATCGGGCGCGAATTGGGTGACGGACGATCTCCGCGGTGCGGCCAATATCATTCTGGATCTGGACGAAAACAGCCGCGGCGATTCTTCTCCCGGCTAGCGCAGATATGACCAAAACCGTCGGCATCATCCCAGCTCGCTGGGGCTCGACCCGTTTCCCGGGCAAGCCGCTTCACTTCATCGCCGGTCGGCCGCTCCTGCAGCACGTCTGGGAAAATAGCCGGCGCGCGAAGGCGCTCGATTCCGTCATCATCGCGACCGACGATATGCGGATCGCGGAAGCGGCCTTCGCCTGGGGCGCAGAAGTTTCCCTCACGAGTCGGCGCCATCTCAGCGGCACCGATCGCATCGCCGAAGTGGCGGCGAAAATGCCCGAGGTCAGCCACGTGATCAACATCCAGGGCGATGAGCCCCTGGTCGAGCCGAAGCTCCTCAACCAGCTCGCGCGCAAAATGCAGCGCGACCCGCAGATCGAGATGATCACCGCGGTGCATCCTTTTTCCCATTCGGCCGAGGCCCAGTCGCCTCACCAGGTTAAAGCCGTCCTCGACCGGAAAGGCCGCGCGCTCTATTTCTCCCGCCAGCCGATCCCCTACCCGCGCGAGGCCTCCGCCGCGATCAGCTTTTATCGTCACCAGGGCATCTACGGCTTCACCCGCGCGCTGCTTTTACGGTTTGTTCGGTGGAAACCGTCGCCTCTGGAGAAGGCCGAAGCGCTCGAGCAATTGCGTGCGCTGGAGAATGGGGTAGACATTCACGTGGTCGTCACCGCAGGCGGCTCGCCCGGGGTGGACACGCCAGCAGATGTCCGGGCGATCGAGCGTCAGCTCCTCGCCGGCGACCGGCGGCCGCGCCGGAGAACTTCTCGATGAAATACATTTTTGTCACAGGCGGGGTGGTGAGTTCGTTAGGCAAAGGCCTGGCCGGAGCATCGTTAGGCACACTCCTCGAGCTGCGCGGGCTGCGCGTCGTGCTGCAAAAGTTCGACCCTTACCTGAACGTCGATCCCGGCACGATGAACCCGTTCCAGCATGGCGAAGTTTACGTTTTGAACGACGGCGCCGAGACCGATCTCGACCTCGGCCATTATGAGCGTTTCACCAATTGCGTCCTCTCGCGCAATAACAACCTGACCAGCGGCCAGGTCTACGAGAGCGTCATTCTGAAAGAGCGGCGCGGCGATTACCTCGGCAACACCGTCCAGGTCATCCCGCACGTCACCGATGAGATCAAGGCCCGCATCCGCCAGGTGGCCGATCCGGAAAAAGTCGACGTCGTCATTACCGAAATCGGCGGCACCGTCGGCGATATCGAGGGGCTGCCGTTCCTCGAAGCAATCCGGCAATTCATTCTCGAAGTCGGCGCCCAAAATGTGGTCGACATGCACGTCACCCTCGTCCCCTACATCCGGGCTGCGGGCGAGCTGAAGACCAAGCCGACCCAGCAGAGCATCGCCAAGTTGCGCGAGATCGGTCTGCAACCGCAGGTCCTGGTCTGCCGGACGGAGCGGCCGCTCGAGCCCGACGTTAGGCAAAAGCTTTCCATGTTCTGCAACGTGGGCCTGAACGCCGTGATCGAGGCCCGCGATGTCGCGCACACCATCTACGAAATGCCGCTCATGTTGCACGAAGAAGGCCTCGACGCTCTCGTCTGTCAGCTCCTGCAGATCGACTCGCCCGAGCCGGATTTGAGCGATTGGCGCAAGTTCGTTAACCGGGTCGTGAACCCGAAGAAGCAGGTCAAGATCGCGGTCGTGGGGAAATACATCGACCTGCAGGATGCCTACAAAAGCATCTACGAGTCGCTTACCCACGCCGCCGCCAGCCATGATTGCGGGATCGACCTGCGCTTGCTCGATGCCGAGTCGCTCGAGCAGGGAGTGGACGGGCAATTGGCCGACGCCGCCGGCATCCTCATCCCGGGCGGCTTTGGTGAGCGCGGAGTGGAGGGAAAAATTCAGGCCGCCCGCTTCGCCCGCGAAAACAAGGTCCCTTACCTCGGCCTCTGCCTCGGCATGCAGGTGGCGACGATCGAATTTGCCCGCAACGTCTGTGGCATCGCGGGCGCCAACAGCGTCGAGTTCGACCAGAACTCGTCCGACCCGGTCATTTGCCTGCTCGACGAGCAGAAAAAGGTGCGCAAAAAAGGCGGCAGCATGCGCCTCGGCACCTGGCCGACCAAGATCGCTTCCGGCACCCTGGCGGAAAAAATCTATCAGCACGACGAAGTGCTGGAGCGGCATCGGCACCGCTACGAGTTCAACATGAAATACCGCGAGCAGATGAGAGAAAAAGGGTTCCTCATCAGCGGCACGTCGCCGGATGGCTCACTTGCGGAATTGATCGAGCTGCGCGATCACCCGTTCTTTTTGGCCTGCCAGTATCACCCTGAGTTCCAGAGCAAACCAAACAAGCCGCATCCGCTTTTCAGCGGCTTCATCCGCGCCTGCCTGGCGCATCAGGACTGAGGACCCGTCAAATCTCCTATGAATGCTCGGCCCGCCGCAGGCGATCCATGATCGCCAATCCCAATCCTTCTTCCGGCAGCGCTTCGGCCAAGATCAGGTCTAATCCGGCGTGATCCAGCTCGCGGAGTTGACGGAAAAGATTGGCCGCGGCTTCGCGCAGATCGCCTTTCGTGCTCAGGCGGCGCGACTCCACGAACGTCTCGGAAAAGGGCGTATCGCTCCACAACAGCGCGCCGTAGCGTTTGCCCTTCGGCACGTCTACTTCCGAGATCTGGCGGATAATCCGCAACGGCGCTTGCGGCCGATAATGGGCCGCAAGCTGGCCGGGTGACTCAGTCACTTCCTTTCGTCCGCTGCGCACTTCGCCAAACTGCCGCAACTCTTCCCGCGTGACCGGTCCCGCCCGCAACAGGTCAATCCCGCCGCGGCGCAGCGCGATCACGGTGGACTCCAGGCCATGTTGAGCCGCGCCACCATCCACGATCAAGGGAATCCGGCCGGCTAATTCTTCAACCACATGCGCGGCCGCAGTCGGGCTGATGCGGCCGAAGCGATTAGCGCTCGGGGCGGCAATCGGTCCTCCGAACGTCTGTGCGATCGCCGCAAAAATCGGATGCGCGCTCATCCGCACCGCAACCGTCTCCAACCCGGCGGTGACGATTCCCGGGACGAGATCACTCCGCGGCAGGACCATCGTTAGGGGGCCAGGCCAGAATTCATCGGCCAATCGTTCGATCAGGGCGCGCATGGGATTTTCGATCATCGCGACGCGCTCCAGCCAGCCGTGCTCCGGCAAATGGACGATGAGCGGATCGAAGCGCGGCCGTTCCTTGCTCTCGAAGATCCTCGCCACCGCCACGGCGTTGAGCGCATCGGCGGCCAACCCGTAAACGGTTTCGGTCGGAAGCGCGACCACCTGACCAGCCCGCAGCAGCTCGACCGCGCGGGCCACGGTCTGCGCCTGTTCGTTAGGCGACGCGGTCGCCGCAATCTCCGTCTTCACTTTCGCGCGGACCGGCCCAGCCGTTCCCGGGCGCGTTGCGCGCTGGCCGCGGCCGCTTCGGCGGTGGCGCCGACCGCGGTGAGATGACCCATCTTGCGGCCCGGGCGCGGCTGGTTTTTGCCGTAGAGGTGCAGGTGCACATTCGGCTCGGCCAGGGCGGCGGCCCAGTCCGGTTCGCCCTCGTCCCAAAGATCACCCAGCAGGTTGACCATCGCGCTCGGCTGCAGGACAGCGGTCGCCCCTAACGACACTCCGCAGACCGCCCGCACATGCTGCTCAAACTGGCTCGTGACACAGCCTTCGATCGTCCAATGCCCGGAGTTATGCGGCCGCGGTGCCAGCTCATTGATGATCAACTCGCCGTCGCTTTTGAGAAACATCTCAACCGCAAGCAGGCCGACCAGATCGAGGCTGCGCGCGACCGCACCGGCCAGTTCGCAGGCTTGGTAAGCGACTCTTTCCGCGACCCGGGCCGGAGCCATGGTCACATCCAGGATGTGGTGACGGTGAATGTTTTCGCAGACCGGAAAAACAGCCGAATCCCCTCCCGGCCCGCGCGCCACGATGACGGAAATTTCGCGCTCGAAATCGATCATGCCCTCCAGGACGCAAAGGTCATGGGCGCGTTCTTTCCAGGCCGCCCCGAGATCGGTCTCGGGGTCGATCCGTTGCTGACCTTTGCCGTCGTAGCCGAAGGCAGCGGTCTTGAGAATGGCGGGACGTCCGATCTCTTGCGCCGCGTTCGTGAGGTCAGCCACGCTGGCGACGCGGCGGAAAGGGGCGACGGGAAAGCCAGCCCCGGCAAGGAATTCCTTTTCGCGCAGCCGGTGCTGGGCAACGCGGAGAACTTCGCCACCCGGCCTAACGATCTGGTTTTCCGCGGCCCAGCCGATGGTGGCGGCGGGGATGTTTTCAAACTCGAAGGTGAGCACGTCGACCGCCTGGGAAAACTTCCTCACCGCCGCTTCGTCATCGTAGGCGGCGACGGTCGAGTGATCGGAAAACTGCGCCGCCGGGCCCTCCTTTTCCGGCGAGTAAATATGCACCCGGTAGCCCATCCGGCGGGCCGCGATGGCAAACATGCGGCCGAGCTGGCCGCCGCCCATGACGCCGATGGTCGCCCCCGGAAGAAGCGGATCGTTCTCCGTCATGGCAGCTTTTGCGCGAGGACGGTTTTGGTTTGGCGCTGGCGGAATTTCTGCACCGCGGTGCGCACCTTCCGGTCGTGCAAGCCGACGATGCTGGCGGCGAGCAAGGCAGCGTTTTTGGCTCCGGCCACCCCAATGGCGAGGGTGCCGACGGCGACACCGGCCGGCATTTGCGCGATGGAGAGAAGCGAATCGAGCCCTTTCAAAGCGCGGGATTCCACCGGCACGCCGAGCACCGGGAGCCAGGTCTGAGCCGCGACCATGCCGGGCAAATGAGCCGAGCCGCCCGCGCCTGCGATGATGACCTGGATGCCGCGCTGGTCGGCCTCCCGGGCAAACTCTGCCATCCGGTCGGGCGTGCGATGGGCGGAAACAATCCGGTGTTCGTTAGGCAGGCCGAGCTGATCGAGCAGGGCAACGGCGTGCTGCATCGTTTCCCAATCCGACGCGCTCCCCATCACGACACTAACGAGAGGTTTTTTGCCCATACGTTCCCGAAGCTCATCCCATCTCTCGCGGAGGCAAAAATTGCAATGCCCTTTTTGCCCGTAATAGTGCAACAGCCATGCGCACCCGGACCGCAAAGCTGTTTCTCTGCCTCCTCCTGCTCGGGCTGGGCGCGAGCTCGGCAACGTTAGGCAAAGACCGGCCCAAAGTCGGTCTCGCCCTCGGCGGCGGCGGCGCCCGCGGCGTGGCCCACATCGGCGTGCTGGAGGCGCTGGAGAAAATGGGCGTCCCGATCGATTACATCGCCGGCACCAGCATGGGCGCGGTGGTGGGCGGGCTCTACGCCAGCGGCATGTCGCCCCAGGAGATCGAAGCCCATTTCCGCGAGGCGGACTGGCGCGATCTGCTCTCCGATGCCAACCCGCGCGGGAGCGAGACGTTCCGGAGCAAGCAGCGCGATTTCGACCTCGACCAGGATATCGAGGTGGGCCTTTCGCGCAGCGGCCAATTGCAGCTGCCGGAGGGGCTGGTGGCCGGACGCAAGCTGCTGGTGAATCTGCGCGAGCTGACTCTGCCGGTGCGCGGGATCGAGGATTTCAACCGTTTGCCAATCCCCTTCCGCGCCATCGCGACCAACATCGAGACCGGACAGAAGGTGGTGCTCGATCACGGCAACCTGGCCGAAGCGATGCGGGCGAGCATGGCAGTGCCGGGAGTTTTCTCGCCCTACCGGCTGCAGGGCAAGATGCTGGTGGATGGCGGCCTAACGAGTAATCTGCCAATCGAAACGGTGCGGGCGATGGGCGCCGATATCGTCATCGCGGTCGACGTCGCGCCGGCGCTTCTGAAAGCCGACCAGCTCGATTCGGTCGTTTCGGTTACGAACCAGATGCTCGACATCATGATCGGTCAGAATCGGACCGCGCAACTGGCCAAGCTGAGGCCGGGCGACATTCACATCCGGCTGGAAATGCCGAACGCTTCCTCGGCCGATTTCATTCACTCGCCGGCCAATATTGAAACGGGCTACGAAGCGGCGATGGCGCGGCAGAGCGCCCTGCAACCGCTGGAAGTGGGGCCGGCAGCCTGGAGAAATTACCTGGCCGAGCAGCGCCGCGAACGCGTCACCGGAGCGAGAATTTCCTTTGTCGAGGTGAAAGGAACTTCGGGGGTGAAGCGGCAGGAATTGCGCGAGACGCTTCCATTTCACCCCGGCGAACGGATCGAGTTTTCCCAGCTGCAGGAGGAGCTCCTGCAATCCGAAGGAATGCGCGACTATGAAGTGGCGGATTTCCGGGTGGTGGAACGGGCGGGCCAGTATGGCCTCCTGCTCGAGACGCGGCCCAAGGCGCGCGGGCCGAACTTTCTCAGCTTCGGGGCTGACTTTGCCTACAGCACTCCGGGGCAGGCGGAGGCGAATATTCTGCTCGACTGGCGCATGACGGAGTTAAACTCGTTAGGCGCGGAATGGGACACTCTCCTGCGCATCGGCGACTTGAGCGATCTGCTGACGGAATGGTATCAGCCGCTGGAATCCGGCCGGCGGCTTTTCCTGGCTCCTTCGCTCCGGGTTGGGAGCGAGTTGATCGATGCGCTCGATGCCAGCGGCGATCGCCATCGCTTTCGGCTCCAGTCGCTCATCGGCGAACTCGACGCGGGGCTGCGGCTGGGACGGAGCGCCGAGATCCGGCTCGGCTACGGGCACGGCCTGAGCGATATCGGCGAGACGCTGAACCTGCCGCGCGGGGCCAGCGGAACGACGGAGCGCGGTCTCGTGCGCGCGCTGGCGACGATCGATACCCTTGATCGGACGAGCTTTCCGCGCCGGGGGTGGTTTGCCCGGCTGGAGGCAGAAGTGTCGGATAGTTCGTTAGGCGGAGCGGACGATTATAGCCGGGTGCAGGCGGAGATTTATGCGCCGATTTCCTTTGGCAAAAATACCCTCCTGCCGCGGGTGACGGCGGGGATTCGCAGCAGCGGCGGTCGCCTCCCCAACTACGATCGGTTTGGGCTGGGCGGCTTTCTGAATCTCTCCGGCTACACCCGGGCCGAACTTTACGACCAGAATGAGGCGCTGGCCGAGCTGATCTATTACCGCGAGCTGGGCAAGCTGCCGCCGGTGCTGGGGAGCGGCATCTTCGGCGGCGCTTCGCTCGAAGCCGGCAACGTCTGGAGCGATCCGGGGAAGATCGATCTGCGCGACACCACGATCGGGGGGAGCGTCTTCCTGGGGGCGGATACGATCATCGGATCGTTGTCGTTAGGCGTGGGCGCGGCCGGGAGCGGCCAGGCGGCGGTCTATCTGCAACTCGGCCCGGTGCTGGGCCGGGGCCGGCTCGATCGTTAGGCGGAGAAAAGCTATTCGCCCAGCGCGCCCTTGACCGCGGCCAGGAGAGCGTCGGCGTCGTAAGGTTTCTCGAAATAGGCGGCGGGAGAGAACTTCTGCGCCTGGAGCTGGAACTCGGGGTTCTTGCTCGCGGTCAAAAAAATGAGCGCCGGCTCGACCGGAAGAAGCGTCTGCAGGCGGTCGGCGACGCTGAAGCCATTGCCGCCCGGCATCGAGATGTCGAGCAGGACGAGATCGGGTTCCACTTTGCGGGCGAGCGAGACGGCGGTGATGGCATCGTTCGCCACGCTGATCTCGTAACCGGAAGCACGCAGGCGAACGCTGAGCGCCTTGGCGATGAGGCGATCGTCTTCGACGACAAGAATTTTACGAGCCATCAGTTGCGGTGGAAAGGCCGATGCAACTCAGCTTGGGCGGCGAGGACCATTTGCTGCATGCTGCATGGCTTGGCCAGCAGTGTAAAGGGGGATAATTCGCGGGCCTGGTGCATCAGCGGACCGTCGGGAAAGCCGGTGTGGATGATCACGTGCAGCTCGGGCGATTGCCGCCGCAATTCCTGCAAAGCGCTGGCTCCGTCGAGCTGAGACATCTTCAAGTCCATCACTACGAGATCGGGCATGCTCTTGGATGCAAGATCGATTGCTTCGCGACCATCCTCGGCCAGGGCGACGGAGTAGCCGGCTGGTTCGAGGGCTTCACGGAGCGCCTGGCGGATTGCGCTTTCATCGTCGACTACCAGGACGCTGGGACGTGGGCCGGCCGCCGGCGCCATCGGCAGGTAGAAGGTAAAGACGCTGCCGCGATTGAGCTCACTCTCCACTTCGAAGCAGCCGCCATGGAGCTGGACCAACTCGCGGCAGATGTAGAGCCCAAGGCCCATCCCCTGCTCGGTCGCGGCATCGCTGTCCTTGACCTGATAGAGGCGCTCGAAAATGCGGTCAACTTTGTCTGCCGGAATACCGCGCCCGGTGTCGGTGACGGCGATGGCGACGAAGCCCGGATGCGCCTCCAGCCGGCTGGCTCTGACCGTGACCCGGCCGCCTGGCGGAGTGAATTTAAAGGCGTTGCCGACCAAATTATTGATCACTTGGGTGATGCGGGCGCCGTCGAAAGGCAGCGAGCCGAGGTCGGGAGCGAGCTCGAGGGAGAGGCACAATTCGCGTTCGGTGGCCATCGGTTGTAACCCGCCCACGACCTTGCTCAGGAAAGGGCCAAATTCGGCCGACACCAGATCAACATGCAACTTGCCGGTCTCGAGCCGGGTGACGTCGAGCAAATCGTTGATGCAGACCTGGAGCTGTTTGCAGCCGCTCCGCGCAATCTCGAGATATTCCCGCTGCTCTTCGTTCACCTCGCCGGCGATCCCGTCGAGGACGATAGAGACAAATTCGCGGGTCGAGGTGAGCGGCGTTTTCAGCTCGTGCGAAAGGGTGTGGTAGAAATTCTGAATCTCGCGATTCTGGCGCAGGAGATCGCGGTTGTTCTCTTCCAGGATGCGGTTGAGTTCTCGCTTTTCAGCTTCCTCTTTTTTCCGCTCGGTGATGACTTGGGTGAAGAAAATGATCCCGCCGACTTCGCCCCCGGCCTTGAACCAGGGACGCGCTTCCCATTGCAGCCACTCGGAGTGGCCATTGGCGCGCGGGAATTCATCCTCGTCGCAGGATTCAACCGCTCCGGCCAGGACGCGGCGGTGCATCACTTTCCAATTTTCCGGGATATCGGGGAAGATTTCGTAATGCGATTTGCCGATGATCTCGCCGCCCTCCAGGTGGTAATCCTGGATCCAGCGCTCGCTCGCATGCACATAGCGCATCTCGGTATCGAGCATGGCGATGGCGGCCGGCGTGTGCTTGATGAATTCGCGCAGTAACTCCTCGCCGGCGGAAAGGTTGGCAATGGCCGTCTCGATATCGGTCACGTCGCGATTCACTCCCACCATGCGGATGGTTTCACCGCTTGCATCGGTCACGGCCATTTCGGCGGCGTTGATGATGCGGAGAGCGCCATCGCTCTGGCGGCGAATGCGGAATTGGCGCTGGCTCCGGCCGCCGCTTCGCATCGTCTTGCGAAGACTGCCGGCGTGCTCTTCCAAATCTTCCGGCAGGACCTGATCGGCCCAGTTTTGGTAATTGATGGTTTTTTTCTCCAGCCCGTAGAGGGCAAACATCTGCTCGTCGTAGAGAATCTCTCCGGTGCGCACGTTCCAATCCCAGACTCCGACTCCGGCGATCTGTGTGGCCAGGCGCAGGCGTTGGCTCGCTTCGGCCAGGGCTGCGCCGGCTTTCTTGCGCTCGGTGATGTCGTTGGCGATCCCGAGAAAACCGGTGATCTCGCCCGCCTCGTCGCGTTGCGCGGTGATGCTGAGCAGGACGGGAAAGGTCTCCCCATCCTTGCGCACGTAGGTCCACTCGTGTTCATCGGGCAGATTTTCGCGGGCCTTGGCGACGAAGACTTCAAAGCCAGGCTCGATCAGGCGGCCCAGCTGCCGGGTTAGCTCCGCCGCGCGCTGCTCGATCTCGGCCAGAACGTGAAAATGTCCTGGCGTCGTTTTCCCGATCATCTCCTCCGGCAAATAACCGAGGAGCCGTTCCGCGGCGGCATTAAAGACGGTGATGTTGCCGCTGGGATCGGTCGCGATGATCGAATAGGCCACGTTATCCAGCACCGCTTTTTGCAGCGAGACGATGTCGCTCAACCGGCTGGCGGCGCTGCGACGCTCGGAGAGATCGTGGGTGATTTTGGCGAAACCGCGCAGCTCGCCGGCTTCGTCGCGAATGGGGGTGAGGATCACGCTGGCCCAGAAACGGCTGCCATCCTGCCGCACTCTCCAGCCTTCGTCTTCGTAGCGGCCTTTCTCTGCCGCCTCTTTCAATTCCTTCGCCGGCAGTCCGCTGGCGACGGTTTCCGGCGGGTAGAAGATGGAGAAATGCCGGCCGATGATCTCTTCTTCCCGGTAGCCTTTGAGCCGCTCGGCCCCGGCGTTCCAGCTCGCGATATTCCCCTCGGAAGTAAGGGTCAGCATGGCGTAATCGTTCACCCCCTCGACCACCAGGCGAAAGCGCTCTTCGCTTTGCCGCAGCTTTTCCAGGGCCCGCTTGCGCTGGGTAATGTCTTCGATTTGGGAGACGAAATGGATCGGTCGGCCCTCGGCATCGCGGACCAGGGAGACGCTGAGCATGGCGTTGACGATTTCGCCGCCCTTCTGCACAAAGCGTTTCTCCATCTGGTAGGAATCGATCTCGCCCCGGAGCACTTTTTTCACCTTGTCGATGTCGGTATCCAGATCATCGGGATGGGTCACGGATTGGAAATCGCTCCGGAGCAATTCCTCCTCCTCATAGCCAAGGATGCGGCAGAGCGCGCGGTTTACCTGGAGCCAGCGCCCTTCTTTGCTGACCAAGGCCATCCCGATGGGCGCATCGTCGAAAGCCATGCGGAAGCGCTCTTCGCTATCGTGCAATGCCGTTGCGGCCAACTCCGCCTGGCGCGCCTGGATGAGCGCGCTCTGTGCCAGGTAAACGATGAAGCCGAAGAGCAGGGCGACGAAAACTCCGCCGATCATAACTACGGTCGGCAGAGGAGACGCCTGCTGCACCAGCAATTGCGGGCTGGGCCAGATCGAGATCGACCACTTGACCGAGTAGAAGTCGATGGTTCGATTGACCGCCCAGGCGTCGAAATCCTTCGGTTTATCCAGCGCCCGCTGATAGATCTCCTGACTGCTGTCGCGGAGGGTGATGCCGTAGCCGCTGGCCACGGTCGGCGGCAGGATGGAATCGAATAGCCTCTCGCTGTTGAAGACCCCGATGATCAGGCCATTTCTCCCCTGCGCCGTCGGCACCGCGATGTAGGAGAGGAAACCTTTGCCTCCTTGCACCAGTTGCACCGCATGAGTGAGCACCGGTTTGAAGGTCTGGACCGCTAAATCAACCGCGCGGCGCCGCCGCTCTTCCAGAGTGAGATCGAGGCCGACCACCGCCTTATTGCCGGCGACCGGTTCGACCCATCGGATGATGGAGGCGTTATCGGCCCATTCGATGGCCTTAAAACCATGGAAGTCGGCGACGTAATTCGCCGCATCCGTCCGCCAGGTCGACTCGCGCTGATCGGTTGCGCCGCGCCGTTGCGCCATCCTTCGCAGGGCGAGAAGCCGTGAATCCAACTGCGCTCGAATACGGCTGGTCGCATCCTCCGCTTTCGCCTCGATCGTGCGGCGCAATTCCCCCTCCTGTTTCTGGTGCAACGCTTGGCTCAAGACCATGGCACCGACCATCACCGCCAAAGCGACCGGGAAAGGAAGCCAACGTGGCGCGGGGCCTCCTTTTTGGCAGCCACGCTGCCAGGCCAGCGTTACGGCGCTGCAACTGAGCAAGGCGAAACCAAGCGCGGTGTGCAGCGCCATCGGAGTCAGGTTCTTCCAACCATAGGTCCCGGTGAGCCCGGTGAGATAGCCCAGAAACGCCACCACACTCAGCGCCAGCACCACCGAGCTGAGCGACCCAAAAACGAGAATACGGAAAGCCCGCGCCCGGTTCCCGACCGCCGCCAGCAAAGCCAGGCCCATCAACAGCGAGCAGATCGAAGTCAGCGGAGACATCCTTCCGGGATGTGATTCCAAGGTGAGGACGTAGTCGCGGATGAACAACTGATCGAGATGCAAGTCTATCCCGGTCATGTATTCGGCCAGCGTGCAGGCGCCAATGAGCACGGCGATCGCTCCGAAGCCAGCCGCGAGCGGTTCCCGCCGCCGGGAATAGAAAAAGAGCGCGGTGCTCAGGACGAGGATATTAAAAGCCGTGTTGAAAACCATCGGCACGAACGTGGGCCGCACCCGAATGAGCGGCAGATAATGGCTGAACCAGCCGATCATAACCGACGCGCTCAGCAGCGCTGCGAGGGCGATGCAAACTCGGGCGGCGAAGAGGCTTTTGGAGGTCGGGGCGCGATAAAGTGGCGAGGGATTATGCATCGAGGAGAGAATCCCGAGCACTTATGGGGCCGTGGCAGCGCTTTCCGTTCATGTCCCGCTGCCGGGGAATGATGAGCCGGCAAAAAAAAGGAACGCCGGCATCCTGCGAAGCGCGTGCCTTTCCGGCCCCGATGGCAGCCGATCTTCCTTACCCTTTTGACAGGTAGGATTTGTTCCTTGCCAACGTCTCACCGCTTCGCTCAGCATCCGCCCCTCATGAAACTTTTAGTCGCTCTATTATTTGTCTGCACTTCACTCACCACCTCGGCCGCGCCCGAGGGAGCAGCGCGCCCTCTCTCGCGCCAGGTGCCACGCAACGTCGACATCACTGAAAGGCCCGGTAACGAATCCGAGACCGCGGTGGCCATCAGTCGCACCAACCCGCGCATGATCACCAGCGTTTCCAACCTGGAAGCCAACGGCCTTTCCCATAGCTGGAGCGCCGACGGCGGCCGCACTTGGTCCCACGACGTCATCGCCACCGGCTCCGACTCCCTCACCACCGCCTGCTGCGACGCCCAGCTGGCCTCGGATGATTTCGGTAACATCTTTCTCACTTATCTCTCCTCCAATATCGCGGTGAAGATGGCCCTCTCGATCGATGGCGGCGCCACCTTCCAGCCGCTCGATTTCCTCACTTCCCTCCCCGTCGGTCTGCCCGTCTTTCCCTGGAAAAGCCTGGCCAGCATCGGGCAAAGCGTGAGCGGCGATCAGCCCTCCATCGCCACCGGCGCCGGCTCCGTCTGGATTTCATGGACCGGTTTCGATGGCAGCATCCAGGCCAGCGGCGCACCGGTCACGGGACTCGGGCAGGTCGGCACCTTTAGCCCGGCTCAAGGTCTCCCCGGCGGAAACCGCTTTGGAGATTATGGCGACACCGCCGTCGGCCCTAATGGCCAAGTCTTCATCGTTTATCAGAATCCGACCGGCGGCGAAGGCCCGTCGACGATCTTCGGCGCACTCGATCCGGACGGCCTCGGACCTCAGGGCTTTGGCACGCCGAGCGTGATCCAGACCACCAATGTGGGCGGGTTCGATTTTATCCCGGCGCAATCCGGCCGGTCGATTGACGCAGAGAGCGGTCTGGCCTGGGACTTGAGCAAAGGGCCGCACCACGGCCGGCTCTACTTCGTCTACGTCTCCGAAGAACCGGCTGAGAGCAACGATACGGACATCCAGACCCGCTATTCCGATGATAACGGCGCGACCTGGAGCGGCTCGGTGCGGGTCAATGACGACAATGGCACCAACAGCCAGTTCAATCCCAAGCTCGGCCTCGACCTGACCACGGGAAATGTCGCCGTGGCCTGGTACGATGCGCGCAACGATCTGGGCGATAATGGCCGGGCCGATACTAATGGCAAAGCGAACGACGATGTCATGATCTACTCCGCCGTGAGCAAGGATGGCGGCCTCACCTTCGCCCGCAATCAGCGCCTCTCGGCTGGGGCTTCGAATGACAACGACGCCCGCAACGGAGTGGATTACGGCGACTATAGCGGCTTCGCCTTCTACCGCGGCATGATGTACTTCTCCGCCGCCGATAACTCTAACTCGACCGGCACGAACCCGGATGGCACCCTCTCCAAGTTCGACCTCTACGTCGCGCCGCTGGGCGTCCGCTAGCTCTTAGGGCCTGGGGCAATCCTGAGCGGCCACGTCGTGCTGGGACAAGCATGGCGTGGTCGCTCGGCCAGCTTCGTTAGCCTGTTAGCCCGCTGTAACCAGCTTCGCCATCTCGTAGGCCGGAGGAATCTTTCGGCTCGCTACGGGAGCAGTTCCAGTGGGAATTCTGCAGCCGACTCAAGACGACAGAAAATCTGGAGGCGCCAAGCGACAAAGAGCGAGCTGCTCCTACTTGGTGGAATCGTCCTTTAATCGGTAGGCCTCGACCAACGCGATACCGCTGGTGCCGTTCGCTCCGCGCAAGACGGCGGTGTAAGACCCCGGGTCGAGCGTGGTGAGAATGGCGGCTTCCTTATCCTTCGTCGGCTGCGCGCCAGTGCCGATGATGTCGGCTTCCTGTTTATCGCGCCAGTTGTCATTGCTCGCCATGATCTCTCCCTCCTTGTTGTAGAGCTCCAAGGTCGGATCCTGCAGCGCATTGGGCAGATCAATCGAGGTGCCAATTCCGCGCAGAAGAATTTTCACCGGGATATCTCCCACGATAATCAAACCACCGATCATAGGACTGAAATCCCCTGGCGCGACAAAGCCACGAGTGGAAACGTTTGCCAAAGTGGAGTTAGACGCGTCATCCAGATCATAGACCTCGGCCAGGCCAATGCCGGAAGTGCCGTTCGCCCCCCGCAGAATAGCGGTATAAGCCCCTGGCTCGAGAGTGAGGACGACCGCGGATTCGAGCGGCTCAGTTGGCGGCACTCCGCTCTTTCTAATGGCGGCCACGGCCGCTGTGCCGCCCTCCTGCCAGTTGTCATTCTCAGCAATCACCTCGCCGCCCTCATTGAAGATCTGCAAGGTGGGATCCTGAAGAGCGTTAGGCAAAGCAGGGGAACTGAGGGAAGGGCCGATGCCCCGCACGATCACCTTCTTCGCCTCCTTACCGCTAATGATGAAGCCCCCGATCAAAGCGTTATCGCCGGTGCCGACGACGAGGCGGGTGGAGATGTTCCCCAGCGCTACCGGCGTAGGAGTGGGAGTGGCCGAAGGAGTCGGCGACGGCGTGCTGGTCGGGCTCGGTGTCGTCGTGGGGGTTGGTGTCGACGTCGGAGTCGGGGTCACAGTGGGCGTGGGCGTCACCGTAGGTGTAGGAGTGGCCGTAGGTGTCGGCGTCGTCGTGGGCGTCGGAGTCGCGCTCGGCGTCACGGTGGGCGTGGGTGTCACCGTCACCGTCGGTGTAGGAGTGGCCGTAGGTGTAGGAGTGGCCGTAGGCGTCGGCGTAGGTGTTGGGGTTGGGGTTGGAGAAACGCCAGTATCGAGGATCTCACCGGTGCCGCTAAAAGCCGGTGCACCGACGCCACCCGCAACCATGATCCGCCCGTCTTCCAGCATCGTCGCGGTATGATTCTGGCGCGGGACGATCATGTTACTGAAGTTACTAAACATTTGAGTGTCCGGATCGTAGAGCTCGACCGAGCTGAGAGCTTGTTCCAGGCCTCCAAAGGCACTGTTACCGATCGCCGCCCCTCCTATGATCAGAACCTTGTTCATCAGCGCGCCCCAAGCGGGATGGCTGAGCAGGATCGCGACGTGGCGCAGGCGTTCATTTTCAAGGCTCCCCACCTGGGTGAAGCTATCGGTCCCAGGATGATATAAGTCGGCGTTGTTAGGTCCGGTGATTCCACCGGTCATCACCACGTCGCCGTCGGGAAGAAGAGTGGCCTCGTGCTCGGTGCGGCCGATGTTCATCTCCTCCTGCGTATAGGTGAAGAGGCCGGTAATGGGATCATAAAGCTCACAGGTCGGAGTGCCGGAGTCGGGGATGGTGCTACCATTGGAGCCCGGGGCGCCGCCTGAGACCAGGACCTGCCCATCGGGCAGAAGATTCGCGCGATGGCGCTTCCGCTGCAGGTTCATCGAGCCGGTGGAAGAAAAGGTCTCACTTACCGAGTCAAAGAGATCCGCACGAGTCGTCGGAGTCGCGCCATGCCGGCCGGCAGCCAGGAGGACGTTTCCATTCATCAACAAGGTCGAGGTAAAGAGCGAACGACCGATAGTCATATCCGCGATGTGCCGAAAGGTCTGGGTCGTCAGGTCAAAAATATCGGCTTGAAAGGAATCAGCCGTTTCCGTCTTTCCTCCTGCGATCAGGATACGGTTGTTATCCTGGAGCAGGGTGGCGGTGTGACTCTTGCGCGGTTGGCTCAGGCGGCTGACGATGGAGCTAAAGACATTCGTGTTCGGGTTAAAGTACTCCGCCGAATTGAGCAGCATGGAGTCCTGGCTGCCGGCGATGAGTAAGACCTTGCCATCAGGCAGTAAGGTGGCGGTGTGCTGGTTTCTTCCCACGGTCAGGTTCGGCAGTAAGGAAAACTGCATTGTCTCCGGGCTCAGGATCTCAGCCGATTGTAGTGTAAGGCTGCCGGTCACTCCCCCGGCGACAAAGATGCTGCCGTCCCCGACCAAAGTCGCACTCGCGCCGGAGCGGTTTTCGTTCATACCCGGCATGTTGGTCCAGGTCTCCACGGCCGGATCGAAAATCTCGTTAACCGCCAGGAATCCGCTCTCCAGCGTCGTCCCGCCGATAGCTACCGCAGTTCCATTTGGCAGCAGGACGAGGCGGTGATTGGAACGATGAAAATTCATCGGCGTGGTCGAGGTGAAGATCTGCGTGCTCGGATCGTAGAAATCGACCTCATCCTGCGGGCTGGTGCCGGTGAAACCGCCGGTGATGAGGACCCGGCCGTCCGGGAGGACCACGGTCTGGTGATTAGCCCGTGCCACAGTCATCAGATTCGGCAGGGCGGTGAATTGTTGCGTCGCCGGATTGTAGATCTCCGCCGTATCGGTTGCGAGCCGACCAACATAGCCGCCGGTGATCAAGACGGTTCCGTCACCGAGGAGATCGGCGCTATGACTGGCGCGATTAGTGGGAATGCTATCCAGGAGCGTGAAGGTCTGGTTAATCGGGTCGCAAAGCTCCGCGTTCTTTCCCCCTACGATCAGCACCTTACCGCTGGGCAACAGGGTCGCGGTATGTTTGCTCCGTCCGGTCGCCATGATCGAAGCGAATTGAGAAAAGGTCCCGGTCGCCGGGTCATAAATTTCCGCGGTTCGTAAGACCTGCCCCGTCGATAGGTCGCCTCCAGTGACCAGGACGCGTCCATCGAGTAACTTCGTCGCCGTATGATCGCCCCGCGGGTCGACCATCGAACCGGTCGCGGTGAGAGTGCGAGTGACTGGATCGTAGAGCAACGCGCTTCTGAGGTCGGCGTTCTCATTGATCCCGCCCGCGATCAAGATCTTGCCCGAGTTTAGCAAGGTCGCGCTATGAGCAGCGCGCTCCGGAGTGAGTGCGACCGATTGGTTCGCCTGGGCCAAAGGCACAAGAGCCAAAGCCAGGAAGCAGAGGAAGGGGAGAAGCAGTGTTTTCATAATCTAAATCTGTGAGCAGAACCCGGAAACGGGTTATTTCGCCCACTATGGCAAACCGAGCTGGTACGTCCATCTTTTTCTCGTATAAGCCAGTAAAACGACGTTTTCATTACAGTCCAACCCCCGCCACGGACACGCTCGGCATCCAAACAGCGGGAACAACCTCGGCCGCGGATGCCCCTGATTGCGGGACGAACGGCGTTCCATAGGTTGCACCATGCGCATTGATAAGTTTACGCAAAAAATGCAGGAGGCCCTTCAATCCTCCCAGGACGTCGCCTCGGCGGCGGGCCAGCAGGAAATCACCAACGAACACTTTCTCCTCGCTCTGCTCGGGCAGACCGACGGCATCACCCGCCCGCTGCTGGAGAAAATCGGCCTTCAGGCCGCGACCTTGCAGGAACGTCTACAGGCCTCTCTGCAAAAACTTCCGCGGGTGAGCGGGAGCAACGTCGATCTCCGCCTCGGGAACGAGCTCCGCAGCGTGCTCGACGGTGCGGAGGAGGAAATGCGCAAGCTGAAAGACGAATTCGTCAGCGCGGAGCATTACCTTCTCGCCCTCACGAACTCCAATGCGCCTGCCGCTCGCACCCTGAAAGAACTCGGCGTCGCCCGCGACAAGTTGATGCAGGCCCTGCAACAGGTGCGCGGATCGCAGCGCGTGACCGACCAGAATCCGGAGGGAAAATACCAAACCCTGGAAAAATACGGCCAGGATCTCACCCAGCGCGCGCGCCAGGGAAAAATCGATCCCGTGATCGGCCGCGATAACGAAATTCGGCGGGTCATGCAGGTGCTCTCGCGGCGCACAAAAAACAATCCGGTTCTGATCGGCGAACCGGGCGTAGGCAAGACCGCCATCGTCGAAGGCCTGGCCCGCCGCATTATTTCCGGCGACGTGCCGGAATCGCTCAAGAACAAGCGACTCATCGCCATGGACATTGGCGCCATGGTCGCGGGGGCGAAATTTCGCGGGGAGTTTGAAGACCGGCTGAAGGCGTTTCTCAAGGAAGTGACCGACTCGCAGGGTCAGGTCATCCTTTTCATCGATGAGCTGCACACCATCGTCGGAGCGGGCGCGGCCGAAGGCTCGGTCGATGCGTCCAATCTACTCAAGCCGCAACTAGCCCGGGGCGAATTGCGGACCATCGGCGCCACCACTCTGAACGAGTACCGGAAATACATCGAGAAAGACGCTGCCTTGGAACGGCGCTTCCAGCCCGTGATGGTGAGCGAGCCGACGGTGGAAGACACCATCGCGATTCTGCGCGGATTGAAGGAACGCTACGAAGTCCACCACGGCGTCCGCATCCGCGACTCCGCGCTGGTCGCCGCCGCTGTCCTTTCCCATCGCTACATCAGCGACCGTTTCCTCCCCGATAAAGCGGTCGACCTGATCGACGAAGCCGCTTCCCGGCTGAAGATCGAGCTCGATTCCATGCCGACGGAGATCGACGTGATTGAGCGCGAAATCATGCAGCTGGAGATGGAACGTCAGGCCCTGAAGAAAGAAAAGGACGCCGCGAGCAAGGAGCGCCTAACGAAACTGGAGAAGGAGCTCGCCGGTCTCAAGGAAAAATCCGGCGGGATGAAAGCCGAGTGGCAAAAAGAAAAATCCGAGATCGACGCCCAGGCCAAGGTGAAAGAAGAACTCGACACCGCCCGGACCGAACTCGAACGGGCCCAGCGCCGCGGCGAACTCGGCCAAGCGAGTGAGATTCAATACGGCCGCATTCCCGAGCTGGAAAAGCGACTGCGCGAGATTGCCGAGAAAGAGGCGACCGACAAACGGCCGCGGCTTCTGCGCGAGGAAGTGACCGAGGAAGATATCGCCGAAGTCGTCTCCAGCTGGACGCACATTCCAGTCTCGCGTTTGCAGGAAGGCGAACGGCAAAAACTGGTGCAAATGGAAGAGCGCCTCAGGCAGCGCGTCATCGGGCAAAAGGAAGCGATCGTCGCCGTCTCCAACGCCGTGAGGCGGGCGCGGGCCGGTCTTCAGGACGAAGATCGCCCGATCGGTTCCTTCATTTTCCTCGGCCCGACCGGGGTCGGCAAAACCGAGCTCTCCCGCGCTCTGGCGGAGTTTTTGTTCGACGACGAGAACGCCATGATCCGGATCGACATGAGCGAATACATGGAGAAACACACCGTCGCGCGCCTGATCGGCGCCCCGCCCGGTTACGTCGGCTACGAGGAAGGCGGGCAGCTGAGCGAAGCGGTCCGGCGCAAGCCATACTCGGTCATCCTCTTCGACGAGATCGAGAAGGCGCACGCCGATGTTTTTAACGTCCTCCTGCAAGTGCTGGACGACGGCCGCATCACCGACGGTCAGGGCCGCACGGTCGATTTCAAAAATACGGTCATCATCATGACCTCAAATATCGGCTCCCAATTCATCACGGAGGAAACCTCGAGCGAAGGCCGCTCGCGGCTAGTGCTGGAGGCGTTGCGCCAGCATTTCCGCCCGGAATTCCTCAACCGGATCGACGAGATCATCATCTTTGATCGGCTGAATGACGAAGAGCTGAAGAAGATTGTGGGAATCCAACTTCGCCGCCTAACGAAACGCTTGGAGAACCAAAAAATCGTGCTGCAGTTGAGCGAGAGCGCGAAGGAACGCATCGCCCGCGAAGGCTACGATCCAGTCTACGGCGCCCGTCCGCTCAAACGCGCGGTGCAAAAAGAAATTCTCGATCCGCTCAGCCTCCAGATTCTGGAAGGGAAATTCCACGAAGGCCAGACGATCAAAGTCGACGAGCAGGACGGGAAACTGGTCTTCACCTCCGACTAAGGGAAAGGCGCTGAAACCGGCGCGGGCAAAGAGCGCCGCGGGTTAGCTGAGCCAGGGAGCGAGCTGCTGCTCGATCGCTGGGGTGAGCTCGACCCGGCACCAATCGCCCGCTTCGATCTGCACCATGCCGCCATTCTCGCGCGTCAGCATCAAGGTCACCGGCTGCGCCCCGGGCGAGGAAGCGAGGATCTGGCGCACGGTGTGCAATTCATCAGCGGCAAAGCCGGCGCCAAAACGGAGGGTGAGCGGCTCCGTCTCCCGAACCCGGGGCGCCTCCTCGCCATGGTCATGACCGGCGCCATTGGAGTCGTTAGGCACAGCCGCGCCCAGCTTGAGCAGCTGGACCTTCTGCGCCGTTGCCCGCACCGCATCCTCGCGCTTGTCCAAGGTGCCCCGAATCGCGATGACTTTGCCCAGCTCGAGCGCGTTCGCCACCGGGACGTAGGTCTCATTCCAGAGCACCACTTCGAGCATTCCCGTCAAGTCCTCTAAAAAGACGACGGCGAAGGGTTTGCCTTCTTTCTTGGTAAATTTCCGGTCGACCTGTGCGATCGCTCCGGCAACCTTGAAGCTGGCCCGGTCGGCCAATTCGCCTAACGACGCGATGGTCTGGTACTTCCCACCCGCCAGCACCGCGGCGTAGGCATCGAGCGGATGACCGGTGACGTAGAAACCGAGCAATTCCTTCTCGAAAGAAAGCGTCTCCCGCTCCGACCAGGCGTTGTAGGCGTGCGCTGCCCTCACGATCGGCGTGGGCGGCAGATCGCCGAAAAGCGAGACCTGCCCGGCCGCGCGATCGCGGTGCGCCGCCGCGGAAGAAGCCAAAGTTTCCTCGATGCAGGCGAAGAGTTCGGCCCGCTCGCGCCCGAGGAAATCGAAGGCGCCGGCTTTGACCAGGCTCTCGATGATTTTGCGGTTGGCCAGACGCGAGTCGAGCCGGGAACAAAAATCCTCCAGGGAGGCGAAGTCCCCTCCCCGTTCCCGCTCTGCGATCGCGGCCGCCATCGCACCGGCGCCGACGTTCTTGATCGCGGCCAGGCCGTAGCGGATGCCCACCGTTTCTTCCTGCGGCTCCGGAGTAAATTTGAGTCCGCTCCGGTTCATATCGGGCGGCAGAATCGGAATGCCCATCCGTTTGCACTCGCCGACCAGGAGCGAAATTTTGTCGGTGTTATTGATTTCGTTGCTGAGCAATCCGGCCATGAATTCCACCGGATAATTCGCCTTCAGATAGGCGGTCTGGTAACTGATCAATCCGTAGGCCGCGCTGTGACTCTTGTTGAATCCGTAGCCGGCAAATTTCTCCAGCAGATCGAAAATCTTGTTCGCCTTTTTCTCCGGAATCTTGTTCGTCTGCTCACAGCCTTCGATGAAGCTGGCCCGCTCCTTGGCCATCTTCTCCTTATCCTTTTTCCCCATCGCCCGCCGCAGCAGATCGGATTGGCCTAACGAATAACCGGCCAGTTTGTTGGCCGCGGCCATGACCTGTTCCTGGTAAATCATGACCCCATAGGTCTCGGAGCAGATTTCTTCCAGGAGCGGATGCTCGTATTTGACCTTGGTCAGGCCTTTTTTGCGTTTGATGTAGTCGCCGATCAGGTCCATCGGGCCCGGACGATAGAGGGCGATCAGAGCCATGATGTCGTCCAGCTTCTGCACGTCGAACTGTTTCGAGACGCTGGTCATGCCGCCCGATTCCATCTGGAAAAGACCGACCGTTTCTCCGCGATTAAAGAGGGCAAAGCTGGCCTGGTCGTCAAGCGGGATGTCCTTGAACGAGAAATCCGGCTCGCGCTGCCGGATGAGCGCGAGAGTGTCCTCGATCACGGTCAAAGTCTTGAGACCGAGGAAATCCATCTTCAGCATGCCGAGGTCGTTCAATGGCCCCATCGCATATTGGCTGACGACGTCGTTCCCCTTCGAGTCGCGGCAGAGCGGAACGTATTCGGAGAGATCGCGATCGCCGATCACCACGCCGGCGGCGTGCACTCCGGCGTTGCGCGAAAGCCCCTCGAGCAGGCCGGCGAAATCCCAGAGCTGCCGGGTGGCCGGCTCCGTCTGGATGGCGCGCTTGAGATCGGGCGTTTTTTCCGCCGCCTGGGCCAGGGTAATGTTGAGCTCGTTCGGGATCATCTTCGCAATCCGGTCGCAATCGCCGTAGCTCAGGCCCATGACCCGCCCGACATCGCGTACCACGCTCTTCGCCTTCAGTTTGCCGAAGGTGATGATCTGCGAGACCCGGCGCTCGCCATACTTTTGCCGGACGTACTCGAGCACTTCGCCTCGGCGCGATTCGCAAAAGTCGACGTCGATATCGGGCGGCGAGACCCGCTCCGGATTAAGAAACCGTTCGAAGAGCAGCCCGAACTTCAGCGGATCGATATCGGTGATCTCGAGTACATATGCGATGAGCGAACCGGCCGCTGAACCGCGCCCCGGCCCGACCGGAATGCCGCGTTGTTTGGCGAAATGAATGAAGTCCCAGACGATGAGGAAATAGCTGACGAAGCCGGTCTTCTCCAGGACCTCGAGTTCCTTCGTTAGGCGAGCGCGCAGATCGGGATCGGTCGCGGCGCGTTCCCCGAAGCGCTTGCGCAGACCTTCCTCGCACAACTCGCGCAGATACTGCCGGCGTGTTTTGCCTTCAGGCGCTTCGTATTCGGGGAATTTCGAGGTGCCGAAATCGAGCTTCAGGTTGCAGCGTTCGGCGATGGCCACGGTGTTGGAAATCGCCTCGGGATGATCGGGAAACAGCGCATTCATCTCGGCCGCGCTTTTGAAATAGAGCTCCGGGGTGTAACGCATCCGCTTCTCGTCGTGCACCATTTTGCCGGTGCCGATGCAGATCATGACGTCGTGCGCCTCGTGATGGCTGCGCTCGAGAAAATGAACGTCGTTTGCCGCCACCAGCCCGAGGCCAAACTCGCGCGCAATGGCGGGCAGAGCGGCGTTGCACTTGTGCTGCGCCTCAATGCCATGGTCATGCAGCTCGAGGAAGAAATTCTCCGCACCCAGAATGTCACGAAAAGTGGCCGCACTGGCCCGGGCCTTGTCCAGCTGGTCGGCTTGGATGTGCATGTTGATCTCGCCCTTGAGGCAGGCGCTCATCCCGATCAAACCCTCGGAATGCGCCGCGAGCAGCTCGCGGTCGATTCGCGGCTTGTAGTGCATTCCTTCGAGATGCGCGGTCGACATCAGCCTGACGAGATTCCGATAGCCGGTTTCGTCCCGGGCCAGGAGGGTGAAATGGTAGGCCGCGTCGCGCTGCGAATTGGGCCGGTCGCTGATCGAACCCGGCGCCATGTAGGATTCCACCCCGATGATCGGCTTCAGCCCCACCTCCGTCGCAGCCTGGTAGAACTCGATCGCGCCGTGCAGGTTACCATGGTCGGTCATGGCGACGGCCGGCATCTTCATCTGCGCCGCCTTTTGCATCAGTTCCTTCATCCGCACCGCTCCGTCGAGGAGCGAATATTCGGTATGGAGATGGAGATGAACGAAGGCGTCAGAGGGCATGCGGCGTCACTATAAACTTGGCGGCAGGGCGGGCAAGGAATCGGACCGAAAGAATGATTTCGGGGGAACGAAATCAGGCTGTTCTTGAGCGAATAGTGTTGACTTTACCAGTCAAAAAGCGAAAAACGGAGGATTCCAAACAACTATATGAAATCAAAAACGCTCCCTCAAGTCACCGGTCTCGTGTTGTGCTTCGGCGCGAGCACGCTCTTGGCCGCTCCGCTACCTGCGCCGGACGGCCCTCTCTCGGTCTTGCATAACTCCCGCGGCGTCTATGACGCTTTCCACTCCGACGCCTCTGGCCGCGGGGTGAAGAGTCCCGATGTTCCGACCCCGATGGTCACCACATCAGCGGTTTATCCTACCGAGTTTCGCTCGGTCGATGGCTCGGGCAACAATCCTCTCAATCTCGGCACCGCCGGCACCACGGTGCTGCGCAAGACGCCTAACGGTTACACCGATGGAATCGGTTCACCGGCCGGCGCCAACCGCAAGAGCCCGCGCGAGATCAGCAACCTGGTCAACGCGCAGGCTCAGGTGTTTCCGAACTCGGACAACATTTCCAGTTTCGTCTGGCAGTGGGGCCAGTTTACCGACCACGACATCAGCATCATCAAGAACGCCAATCCGAAGGAGGAGTTCGACATTCCGGTGCCCGCAGGCGATCCGCAGTTTGACCCGCAAAATCGCGGCAACAAGATCCTCGCCTTTCAACGCTCGAGTTGGACTTTTGTCGACGGCATCCGCCAGCAAATCGACGCCAACAGCCCATTCCTCGATGCCTCGCAGATTTATGGTGGCGATAAGGCTCGCTTCAAAGCTCTCCGGGCGCTCGATGGCACCGGCCATCTCGCGACCAGCGATGGCAACTTCATGCCTTGGAACGTGAACGGCCTGGCCAACCAGCCGCAGAGCCAGCCCGGCAAGATCGTTAACCCGGCTGACTTCTTCCTCGGCGGCGACGTGCGGGCCAACGAACAGGCCGGCTTGACCGCCATGCAAACGCTCTTCGTGCGGGAGCACAATTACTGGGCCGACCAGATCAAGGCTGCCAACCCGACCTTCAGCGATGATGATATTTTCTTCCGGGCCCGGGCAATCGTGAACGGGGAGACGCAGCTCATCACCTATCGCGATTTCCTGCCCATCATCCTCGGCCCCAATGCCCTTCAACCGTACGCCGGCTATGACTCGACCGTCGATCCCCGGGCCGCGATCGAGTTTACCACCGCGGCTTTCCGCGTCGGTCACACCTTTCTTCCACCGGTGCTGATGCGCTTGAACTCCAAAGGCAAACCCACTCCGGGAGACATTGAACTCGGAGCCACCTTCTTCAGTCCGCCGCTCATCACTTCCGGCGGCATTGAACCCTTCCTGCGCGGCTTGGCCAAACAGGTGCCGCAGCAAGTTGACGCCTACGTCATCGACGCCGTGCGCAACTTCCTCATCGGCGGCGTGCGCGCGCAGGGCTTCGACCTGCCTTCGCTCAACATCCAGCGCGGCCGCGATCACGGTCTCGGCAGCTATAATCAGGTGCGAATCGGTTACGGCCTCGCGCCCAAGGCGACCTTTGCTGAGATGACCTCCAATCTCGACTTCCAGGCTCGTCTCGCTTCAGCCTACAACTCGCCAGACGATGTCGATCTCTGGGTCGGCGGCCTGTGCGAGGATCACATCAACGGCGGACAAGTCGGCGAGACTTTCCACACCATTATCGCCGATCAGTTTGAGCGCCTGCGCGACGGCGACCGTTTCTGGTATGAGTCCTATCTCGACGCGGACACCCTCGCCACGGTGCAGCAGCAGACGCTGGGGGCCATCATCAAGCGGAACACCACCATCACCCGCGAGATGCAGGACGAAGTGTTTCACGTGAACTAAGTCGGCCGCGTCAGTGCGGACAAATTGGGAAAAGCCGGAGGTTCATTCCTCCGGCTCTTTCATTTCTGCAGCCGATCGTTTTCGCTCTTCCAGCTTCGCTTTCCTCTGCGCGAGACCAGGCCACGCTCCTTTCCGGCAGGAAAAGCATCGACCGGAGAAATCAACGCTTGCGCTCTCCCTGCCATCTCTGATTTTCTTGCTCCATTCCCGATTGAAAAACGATCGGCCACCACCACTGTAGAAGCGCATGAAAAAACTCGAAGCCATCATCAAGCCGTTCAAACTCGAGGAAGTGAAAGAGGCCCTGGCCGAACTCGGCATCGAGGGAATGACGGTGACGGAGGTGAAAGGTTTCGGGCGCCAGAAAGGCCACACCGAGATTTATCGCGGGAGCGAGTATACCGTGGATTTCCTGCCCAAGGTGAAAGTGGAAGTGGTCCTGCCCGACGATATGATCGATAAGGCGGTCAGCGTGGTGGTGAGCGCGGCTAAGACCGGCAAAATCGGCGACGGAAAAGTCTTCGTCCTCCCAGTCGAGCACGCCGTGCGCATTCGCACCGAAGAGATCGGCGAGAAGGCGGTCTAAGATCATATTGGCCAAGGTCGAGCGACCAATTCCGAATCAATGACCAAGATCGAATGACCGAATCGGTGCTGGTGTTGAAGCCCGAATGACCTCGCGGCAGGTTGTTCGGGCTTCGTCATTAGTCGTTCCTTCGCAGTTCGCCACAGTCCATTCGTCACTCACCATCCATGCCTAACAAAAAGTCACCATTCGACGTCAGCCAGATGATCAAGGACCACGAGGTCAAACTCGTGGACTTCAAATTTACCGATTTGCCCGGCGCCTGGCAGCATTTCACCACCACCCTGACCGAGTATAACGAGGAGATTTTCACCGAAGGCCTCGGCTTCGATGGCTCGAGCATTCGTGGATGGAAGGCGATCAATGCTTCCGACATGCTCGTCATCCCCGATCCCGATACCGCCTGGATCGACATCTTTAACGCGGAGCCCACCCTCAGCCTCATCTGCACGATCGTGGAACCGATCACTCGCGAGCCTTACAATCGCGACCCGCGCGGCCTGGCCGAAAAAGCCGAAGCCTATCTTCAGAGCACGGGCATTGCCGACACCGCCTTTTTCGGCCCGGAAGCGGAGTTCTTCATCTTCGACGACGTGCGCTATAACTGCGCCGGCAACACCGCCTTCTACAGCGTCGACAGTAGCGAGGGCCATTGGAACAGCGCCCGCGAAGAATTCCCCAACCTCGGCTATAAGATCCGGGCCAAGGAAGGCTACTTCCCGGTCGCCCCGGCCGACACCTTGCAGGACATCCGCAACGAGATGTGCCTTGAGCTGGAGAAAGCCGGCATCCCGATCGAACGCCAGCACCACGAAGTCGCCACCGCCGGCCAGGCCGAGATCGATATCCGTTTCGCTCCGCTGAAAGTGATGGGCGACTGGATGCAGTATTACAAATACATCGTGCGCAACGTGGCCCGGAAGCATAACAAAACCGTGACCTTTATGCCCAAGCCGCTCTTCGGCGATAATGGCTCGGGCATGCACACCCACATCTCGCTTTGGAAGGAAGACAAGCCGCTCTTTGCCGGCAACGGCTACGCCGGCTTGAGCGACATGGCGCTCTTCTTCATCGGCGGCGTGCTCAAACACGCTCCCGCCCTGACCGCGATCACCAACCCGACCACCAACAGCTACAAACGGCTCGTTCCGGGTTTCGAGGCCCCGGTCAATCTCGCCTACTCCGCGCGCAACCGCTCCGCCGCCATCCGCATTCCCACCTACTCCGCCAACCCGAAATCGAAGCGGATCGAATTCCGCACCCCTGACCCGGCGGCCAACCCGTATGTGGCTTTTGCCGCCCTCCTCCTGGCTGGACTTGATGGAATCCAAAACCGGATCGATCCCGGCGATCCGCTGGATAAAAATCTCTACGAACTGCCACCGGAAGAACTGGCCAACGTCCCCAGCGTGCCCGACTCGTTAGGCGGCGCCATTGCCGCCCTGGAAGCGGATCACGCCTTCCTTCTCCGCGGCGACGTCTTTAATTCCGATTTCATCCACAATTGGATCGAGATGAAACAAAAGGAATACGATACCCTGCGGCTCCGTCCGCATCCGTATGAATTCCAAATGTACTACGACGTCTAGTCGTAGCGGCGTGGAGAGACGAAAGAGGATCGAGGGCAGCTGGTCGTTAGGCTGGGTCGCGCTCTGCCTTTGCTGCTTTCTCCAGGCAGCGGGCGCGGGTGAGCCAGCCCGCTCGCCTCACCGCCTTGACGGCACTCGCCTGACCAGCGCAGAGGTCGACGCCGAAGTCGCGCGATTGATGAAGGCCCGCAATGTCCCTGGTCTGGCCGTCGCTTTGATCGAAGAGGGACAGCCGGTTTTCATCAAGACCTACGGCTTTGCCAATGTCGAAAAGAAGCAACCGCTCGAGCGCGATACCATCCTCTATGGCGCGTCGCTGACCAAGCTCGCCTTTGCCTACATGGTGATGCAGCTGGTCGAAGAAAAAGTGGTCGACCTCGATCGCTCGATCGCCAGATATCTGCCCAAGCCGCTGCCGGAGTATGAAAAGTATGCCGACCTGGCGAACGATGAGCGCTGGCGCAAACTGACCCCGCGCATCCTGCTCGATCACACCACCGGCTTCCCAAATTTCCGATTCCTAAACCCGGATGGGAAGCTCGACTTCAAGTTCGATCCCGGCACGCGCTACGCCTACTCCGGCGAAGGAATCAATTTGCTCCAGTTTGTCCTCGAAGCCGGGCTCGGCCTCGAGGTCGGGCACGAGATGCAGCACCGCGTCTTCGATCGTTTCGGGATGAAGCGGACCAGCATGACCTGGCGAAAGGACTTTCCGCCTAACGTTGCCGACGGCTACGACGCCGAGGGTAAACGCGAGCCGCACGACCAGCGCGGGACGGTCCGAGCGGCCGGTTCGATGGATACCACGATCACAGATTACGCGAAATTCCTGGCCGGCTTTCTTCGCGCCGAAGGGATCTCGGCTTCCGCTCGAGCTGAGATACTGAAACCACAGATTGCCATTCGCTCCGCCCATCAATTCCCCACCCTGGAGCCGCTGGAAAGCGCGGCTAATGCGAAGATGGGCCTCTCCGCCGGCCTCGGCTGCGTCCTTTTCACCAGCAGCCAAGGTCCCGCCTTCTACAAAGGCGGCCATAACGAGTGGACCGACAATCTGGCCATCGGGCTCCCGGGGAAAAAGCGCGGCCTCCTGCTGATGTCGAACAGCGTCCTGGGCGAAACTATCTTCCCAGCCTTGATCAAATCGCTCTGGGGCGAGATCGGATTGCCGTGGTCTTGGGAATACAACGCGCCCGAGTTGCCGCCGCTTTCGATGAAGACACCGGGAAATGTCTTGCAACACCGAGGGATGGTCCGATGTTGGTCAACGTTATGAATTACCTTGCGCTGCTGTCCAATTTCGGCGGTCCGGACCTCATCATCATCCTCCTGATCGTCCTGGTGCTCTTCGGGGCAAAGAAGCTTCCGGAGTTGGCTAAAGGGATGGGCCAGGCGGTAAAGGAATTTCAGAAAGCGAAGGACGAGTTCAGCGACGAGCTGCAGAATGCCGGTAAAACCCCCGCGCCTAAACCGGACGTGCGCCAGGCCGATGCCACCGTGCCGCGGATTGATAACGCGCCTACCGCGCGGGAGGTGCCGCCCCCGGCTCCTCCGCGGGACGAAGTAGTGCAGCCTGCCGAAGAACGGCCGGTCTAGCCTCAGCAGCTGCCCAACCAGCCGCCGGGCCGCATTCTCACGCGGTCCGAATTTCGCGCGCCAACCGCAGCGGATTCGACTCCGTATAAGCGATTTTTATCCGATGACATCCGGAGGCTTTGCGTCTAAGCATAGCGTCCCAAAAACTTCCAATCATGACTGAGCCCGATCTTCGCCACCAAATCAAAGAGATGCTGGTCACAAATCTGATGCTGCAGACCACTGCCGATCAGATCGCTGACGATCTCCCGCTGTTTGGGCCGGGCGGCCTCGGGCTGGATTCCATCGACGCGCTCGAGCTGGTCGTGAGCATGGAAAAACGGTTCGGCGTCGGCGTGCCCAACTCCGAAGTGGCCAGCACAGCCCTGCAAACGGTGAACTCGATCCACGACTACATCGTCGAGAAAACCGAGCGCCCGGCGGCCTGAGCTACTGCGTCTCGGCCAGATTGATGGCGTCGATCAGCTGCCGATAGCGGCCAAACTGGTGCCGATGCGGAGTCAGGACCAGCCGAGGCAGTTCGGCGATTTCGGGCTGATTCTTCTCCTGCGGCAAAGCGTTCCGCTGCTCGATCTGACCGCTGCGCAGGAGGTCCGCAAATCGCTTATTTAACTCCGACAGTGCGCGCTCTTTCAGCCGTTTACGAATTCTGATCACAAACTGCGAACCGACCCAGCGCGAGGATTGGAAATTGCGGTAGAAAAGCAGGATGTGATCGACCGCGTCGGCCACGTTGTGCGCGATCTTGATGAAGTTAAAATCCTCTTCCGAGATCAGTCCGAGCTTGAGCAGGTGATCGGTCAGGAAACGCATCCAAGTTTCCCAATAGGTGCCATCCGGTCGATCGATCAACACGATCGGGATGATCAACGCCTTGCCCGTCTGCATCAGCGTCAGCGCCTCGAAACCCTCGTCCATCGTCCCGAAACCGCCCGGAAAAAGCGCATAGGCGTGCGTCTCCTTCACGAAGTTCAGTTTGCGGGTGAAGAAATAATTGAAGTTAATCAGCTTCGGATCGCCATGGATGATCTCGTTCGCGCGCTGCTCGAAGGGCAATCGAATGTTGAGCCCAAAGCTGTTTTCCCGGCCGGCGCCACGCTGCGCCGCGCCCATAATGCCGTCGCCGCCGCCGGTGATGACCATGTAGTCGTGCGCCACCATCTGACGGCAAAATTCCTCCGCCTGCAGCGCCTCCGGCTCGCTCGGCGCGGTGCGGGCGGAGCCAAAGACGACCACCTTCGGCACCCCGCGATAGGGAGCGAAGATTTTCGAGGCATAACGCAGCTCCTTCAGCGCCCGGTTCATCAGCTTGAGGTCGCCCGTCCCCATTTTGTCGCGCGCCATCTTGAGCGCAGTGACGATGAGTTCCTCGATTAACTCCGGCGACTTCTCCGCTCCCCAGTCCGCCACCAACTGATGAATGCGCGCCTCGAATTCCGGCCCGATGTTTGCATAGCGCCTGACCGGCTGATCCACCGTGGCGCTTCCAGTAAAATCTTCCACGCCTCCACTTGAGCGATTTCCGCACCTGCAACAAGGGAAAGTGAGACGTTAGGCCGTTACCAGGCCGTCCAGAATCTCGTGCATGTGGCGGATGGGAAGGGAATAATGCCCCTCCCCTTCCACCATCCGCGCCCGGCACCGCGGCAGCCGCTTGCCTAACGACTCCGCCAGCGACCAATGGAAGCTGCGGTCCTTCTTCCCATGCCAGAGCCGCACCGGCACCTGCACCTCCTCCAGGGGGAAGCCCCACGGTTGCGCATAGATCTCGGCGTCGACCATCAGTCCATCGGCCGAGGCTCGCCAAGCCTGGCGCTGACTCTCGAAGCAGGCGTCGAAAGCCGCGATGTCGCGCATCACCTTCGCGTCGCACGGTTGCAGGAGCTTGAGCAGCAACGGGCGTAACCGAAGCGGCAACTTCAGGGAGAGAAACGGCCGCGCCGCATGAAAGGAAAAGCGGAGCAACTCGCGATGGCGCGGATAGAAAAACAGCAGCCAGCGATACAGCGGCAACAGCCCGCTGCGATCATCCATCCCGGCCAGCGGCGGCGCCCCGCTCACCACCGCGATCGCCCGCACTCGTTCCGGCATGGCCCAGGCCGCAGCCAGCGCATAGGGTGCGCCCCCGGAGATTCCGAGCAGGCGAAATTCCTTCAGCTTTAGTTGATCGGCCACCTCAGCCAGGAGCGGCGGCCAGTGGAGCAGTTTCCTTTCGGGCTGGAGCGACGAATCCCGAATGCCAGGGCGATCGGGGGAAAGGATGCGGATTTTCAGGTCGCGCGCCGCGATGTCGGTTAGCTCGGCCATGGTGCGGGAGCTGGGCCAGCCGTGACAGAAAAAGATCGGGGCGCCACCCGGGTCGCCGTATTCGGAAACCGCGAGATGGCCCCCGCGGGCGAGCGTTATCCGATGCAGCGAAGGATTCATGACGCGAAGCGATTCGTTAGGCCTTTGCCCGCCATTTCGGTGTCTTCGGGGTCGCAGGCATGCCCAACATCTTGAAGAACATTCCACCCGAACTCCATCGGGCGTTGAAGAGACGAGCCAAGGCGCATCATCGCAGCTTAGACATGGAAGTGATCGCCAACCTGCAAAAAGGTTGCGGCAAAAAAGACTTCGGAAAAGCTAATTCGCGGAAGCTCGCGTGATGCGGATCAAGTTCAAACGCGCGCTGATCCTTGGAGAAGATTCGGGCTTTCAAGACGGGCGCGGCGTCTGATCACGGCCAGGGTCAAGTTTTGCCCGAGATCGCCGTTTCGCTCGACAAATTCCTCCCTTCCTGACCGGCTCATTGGACGTGGCAAAGCGGTCGCGTTAGCTTCCGCCCAAGTTTTTCTCCGATGCCGCAATTTTCCTATCGTGCCCGCGACGCCCAGGGAGCCCTGGTCGAAGGCGTGCTCAACGTCGCTGATCGCTCGGTCGCCATCCGGCAGATCGAACAGCAGAATTGCGTGCCGATCCGGATTGAAGCCATGGCTGGCGGCGCTCCAGTCTCGGCCAACGGCAAGGCCGCGCCGGCCACCGCGGCCGCTGCCCCGACGCAGAGTCTCAAGATTCCGCACAGCCAATTGCTCATCTTTACCGAGCAGCTCGGGCATTTGATCCGGGCCGGGATGACCCTGGACGAGAGCCTCGGCATCCTGGAGAAACGGCTCAAGCATCCGCGCGTGCAGCGGATGACAAACTCGCTTCACCAGAGCCTGATTGATGGCCGCAGCTTTTCACAGGCGCTGCGCGACTTCCCGCGCATCTTCCCGCCGCTCTACCTCAACATGGTCGGCGCGGGCGAAGCGAGCGGGGCGTTGCCCGATATCCTGGAGCGTCTGGTGGCGCATTTGATGCAGGAAAAAAACCTGCGCGACCGGGTGCAGCAGGCGCTCATTTATCCCGCTTTCCTTGCCTTGGCCGGCTCGGTTCTGATCGTGATTTTCATCACTTTCATGGTCCCGCAGTTGACTGGTTTCATGTCGGAAACCGGCGGGAGCCTGCCTCTGCCGACCCGAATTCTGCTCGGCGCTAATTACGTCATTACCCGCTATTGGTGGCTCTTCATTCTGGTGGTGTTGGCCGGGATCGGCGCCTTCCGCGCTTTTGTTCGGACGGAGGAAGGGCAGCTGACCTGGGACCGTTTCCGCCTCAATATCCCCGGCTATGGGCGAATCCGGCGGCATCAATATTATGCCCAGTTTTCCCGCACCCTCGGCACTCTGATGGAGAACGGCATCACCCTGCTCAAGGCGCTGGATCTGGTCACGGAAATCGCCAACAACAAATATCTGGAAGCCAAGCTGCGCGACGTGCGGCGAGCGGTCATCGACGGCGCCAATCTCTCCAGCGCGCTAGCGCAGGAAGATCTTTTTCCTGAATTATTCACCGATATGATGGCGGTGGGCGAGCAGACCGGACACTTCGCCCGCACCATGCAGACGATCGCCGACGTCTACGAGCGCGAGCTGGATCGCACGGTGAATATCATCTCGGCTCTCATCCCACCGATCATCATCGTTCTGATCGCGGTTGTAGTTGGGTTTGTGGTTTACAGCATTCTCTCGGCCGTCTTTGAGATGACCCATAGTTTGCAGTTTCGGCCGCACTAATCTAACCTCGGCCCCGGATGCTTCTTCGGTTTTTCGCGCTTGCGCTTTTCGTTAGTCTGGCCGGGTTGAGCCGTGCTCAGGTGGCCATCCCGTCCAGCCCGGGCCAGTTGCTCAAGCCGAGCCAATCGGCCGAGGCCGCGCCCGACAGCGCCTGGCTTGATCTCCGCCAGAGCACGCCGTCACACTCGAAAGTGCAGGTCGCGCCGCCCTGGGTGGAATCGGTTTCCTTTTCTCCGGCCAAGGAAGCGCCCGGGGAAGCCGCCGGCAAAAGCGTCTTCCGCATTCGCCTCACCCGGCCGAACGAGAACTGCCAGATTCTTCTCTTTCGCCTCTATTTCGATGATCAACCGGAGGCACAACCGGAGTTAATCGCCTGGGATGAATCGGGCACGCAGCTTCTGCGCTCCGGGCCGCTCGGGCAAAAGACCCGTCTGGCTACTTCCTCCACCACGGTGGTGCCGATGATCGGAGTGACCGCGATCGACGTTGAAGTGCCGGGCGACGGCCGCAGCGTGCGCGGGGCGTACCTGGACTGGATGAAATCAAGCCAGGTCATGCGCCCGATCCACGAGGAGAGTGAGAACGCGGTACCGGCGCCTTTTGCCGCCGCCGCGCCGCTCAAATCCGAGGAAGAAGATAAGGAAGTCTTCGGCACTGTGACCGCTCCGCTGACCCCGGATACGATCCCGATCGGCGCGAGCATGCAGGATGGGGCGGCCTTCCAATTTGGGATGGAATCGCAGCCGCTGATCGCTCTGCTCACTTTTGAAGTGGCCAGCCCGCAGATCGAGTCGCCGCCAGAGATCTACGTCAATGGCCACGACATTGGCGCCGCCACGCTGGTCTTGCCCGATCTGGCCGACCCGGCCTATCGCGGTCTCTCCCTTTCGCTCGTGCAGACGATGCAATTCCAATACACCGGCTGGGTCCGGGCGCAGAAGATCGTGCCGGCCTCGATCTTGAAGGCGGGAACGAATGATGTGATTATTTTGGCTGGCGCCGGAACTTCAGCCTCCGCCATCAGGGAGACGCAGATCCAGTTAAAGTATCTCTGGGACAAATCGGATTATCTGCTTGAACCGCTGAAGTAGTTCCAGTGTCTCTTCTATTTATGCGCAAGAAACAAAGTGCCTTCACCCTGCTCGAGATCATGATCGTGGTCACGATCATCGCCCTGCTCATGGGAGCCGCCATCTACAAACTGGGCGGCAACGTCGAATATGCTCGTCACAACCGCGTTGCCGCGGACATGCAGAGCATTTCCACCCAGCTGAAACTGTACGAGAGCATGAATGGTTTTTATCCCAGCAGCGAGCAAGGCTTGGAGGCCCTGGTGGTGCAGCCGAGCAGCGATCCGCAGCCGCAGCGCTGGTATCAGCTCTTCAAAGAGCTGCCCAAGGATCCCTGGAATAACAACTACATCTACCTCAATCCCGGCCGGAAGAATCCCGGCAGCTACGACCTCTATTCAGCCGGCCCGGATCGGAAACCGGACACGCCGGACGACGACTGGGGCGGGATCTAAAAAGCTCCCTGCTCTGCCCCCGCCCGCGGGGGGGAGCTGCGCCTAATGATCTCTCGGTCAGGGATTATCGAGCTCGGAATCGTCCTCGTTCACCGGCGGCTGCGGCGCTCGATTTGGAACCGTTTTACGCCTGATCACCGGGCGCGTGTGCGGCGGCGGGGTCGGGATTTGCGGCACCGGCATCGGGCGCTGCACCACCGGAACATTGGGATTGTGGATCGGCCGACCCGGGACGTTCCCCTGCGGCGGCTGGATCGGCTGCGGAGCAGGATTGTGAATGCCCTGGCTGAGCAGCGCCTCATTAAAGGTGAGGGTCGCGAACTGCCCGTCCTTCGCGATCGTGACCTTGGTCTCGCCCACCTGATCCGACCACTGAATGCTGGAGATAGAATAACCGTGGATCGTCTCCATGGTGTTGAGGTATTCCTTCAGATCCTTGTTCGTGGTCGAGGCGATGGTGACGAAATCGCCCTCGGTCGAATGGGCCGCATTGGCGACGTAGAGATCCTTGGCAAAGTTTGGGCTGCTGGCGAGCGGTGCGCCGGCGGTGGCGACGGCGAAAGGCGAGTGCTTCACCAGCGGCTCGTAGTGCGCAAACTTGTCCATTTTGGGCAGAATGTCGTCCTTGGCCAGAGCGCTCGTGGTTAGGCAAAAGAGCGGCGCGGCCAGGGCCAGCAGCGTTCGGTTTGTCTTCATTTTTTCTTCCCGTTCGGGGCGAACCATTTCGCGATGCGGAAACGTCCCCGCATTACTGTGGGATCACTGGCATCGACCAGCAAGTTGACCGTCTCGAAAACGGTGAAGGCCTGCGGCTTTTGCGCATCGTAGAGAAAATGAACCAGCGGCTCCCATCCGCTCTTGGTCTCGAAAGTGGCCGAGACCGACTGGTGCGAGGGCGTATTCTCGACCGGCCCGATCTGCGGGTTCTCGACCTGCACGTTATACTTCTGCGCCATCTGCTTCACCTGAGTGAGGAGGGAGGACGCCTCCGCCGGGTTGTCCAGGCGCGGCTGATTTTTCTTCAGCCAGTCGGCCCGCTTTTGCCAGGTCTGCTCTTCTTCGAGATAGATCTTCTGTTCCGTCCGGGCCGAGCTTTCGGTGGCGTACTCTTCGCGGGCGTTGCCGCTCATCCCGAAGAGCGCGCTCCAGAGAAAGAAATTGACCAAAAGAAAAAGCACGCCCCCAGCGGCCAACGCCAAATTACGCTCGCGCTGGTTCATCTCGGCCAGCCAACGTTTGATCATTTCGCTTTTCCCTCCAGCCGAAATTGGGCGTGGTCGTTAGGCAAAATGCGCGGGGTGCCGAGGGTGAAGGTGAAAGCCTGCAGCCCGGGATGCTTCTTCACTTTCTCGGCAAATTGATAAGCCAGCGCGGCCGAAGGCGCTTCGCCCTGCACCGCAATGTTCTTGGGCGATTGATCGAAAACGGTGATTCGCACCTCCGGATTCGGCAGGCTCTCGAACAGATGAAGTAGCACCTCGATCGGGTAATAATGCGGATTAATCGCGGGCGCGAGTGCCTTCCAATCCGCCTCCGTCTCCTTGATGAATTCCACCTTCGGGGCATCGCGCTCGATCACCTTGCGCAGGTGGCCGACCTGGAAACGGAGGAAGGCGACGTAGAGGGCAAAGAGGACAAACAATCCCCCGTAAATTCCGCCAGCCCAGAGCGCGCGCCGGCGCCATTCCTTTTGCCTAACGAACGCCGCGCGCCTCAGGCGCCAGCTTTCCGGCGCGAGATTCAGCTTCAGCCGGGCCGGCGGAGTCGCCATTCCCATCAGCCGCGGGCGTTGCTCGAAGAGCCGCTCGATCGTGTCGCGCAGCGGCAGGCAATTTTCATCCAGGAGCACGGTGGGGAAAGCGGTGTCGATTCCCTGCAGCTCGGCGCTCAAGGCCAGTTGCGGCAGGTCGCGTTCCAGCCCTTCGGCCTGATCGGTTGCATCAAGGGTGCGGGTGACGCTGAGCTTGCCGTTTTCGGTGATGGCCGAGACCAGCTTTTCGCCTTCTCGATAGATAATGAGCGCCCGGCCGTCGCTGGCGTGAGAGGCGGCCCGTTGCGCGGCGTAGACGGTGACCTGCCGCGGGATGTAACCCCGATTGAGCAAAGGCGCCGCCAGGTCCTGCAACTTCGGGTTATGGACCGCGATCGAGGAAACGACGCTCTCGCTCTCCGTTTGTTCGATCACCTCATAGTCGCTCGTCACTTCCTCCGGTGGGTAGGGAAACGATTTTTCCACCTGCAAGCGCACCATCTCACCAAACTCCGTCGGGTCGACCGTGGGCAGGCGGAGGCGCTGGGCCAGAACGGTCTTGACCGGCAGGGCCAGGACGATGTCGTCGTTAGGCGTGAGCAAGGCGGCGGCGGCTTCGAGGTCGGCGACCGATTGCACTTCCCAGGTGCCGTTATTTCCGGCCCGGGCCCGGGAGAGATTCCACCCCTCACCGGAAGGCGCTATAAAAACGGAGTCGGATACGGCGTCGATATTAAATTTCCTTCCAACGAATCAACTGGGGCGTGGTGCTTTTCCGGACAATCATCTGCACGGTGCGCGTGACGTTGCCGGATTTCCCCACGCTGACGACACGCACCACCTGGTCTTTGAAGCCGATTAGGCCGGAAAGCTGCGCAAATTGCTCCGGTGTGAATCCGAGCGCAAGCCGAACCTCATCGAGTGATTGGAAGGCCGGATCGTCCTCCGTGCCGTCGATCCCATCGGGCCCGCGACGGTATTCGAGGAAGCGGTCCACGATCGGCTCGTTGAAACCCGGAAGGGAGAGCAGCACCTCGCGCGAAGCCCAGCTCAGATCGACCGGACCGGTGCTGTAGAGGGTGAGATCGGCATCCCAATCGCGGCCGGCGGTGAACTTCTCCCAACCCTTGACCCCCTTCAGCTCTTCGATCCTCTGCAAGAGCGCGTTCTTCGGCTGGTAACCATCGCCCGACTCAGCCCCGTTCAGCCGCGGCAGATCGTCCGGATCGACATAATCGAGCAGGCAATCCATCATCCGATCGCGCTCATTCAAATCGACTCCCTTGAGTTCGAGATATTTTCGCAGGATATCGAGCCGCTGCGGATTCTCGCCCGCCAGGATCCAGTTCAGATTCAGCCGGCCGCCCTCGCCCACGATCCGGGCGTCGTAGCTGAGGTTTCTGCCTAACGACCGATGAAGCGCGCTCGAACTCGCTTCCACCGCCGGGTTCAAGGCCACCTCCGCGCCGGAGGATGCCATCGCCTCCGCTTCCACCACGCGGTTGGCGTTGCCGGTGACGCCGAGTTGCGAATCGATATCCAGGGCCCATGCGATCACCATGGCGCTGAGCAGGAAAAGCGCCCACAGCGCCAGCATGAGCGCGGCTCCGGAACTTTTTTTGCGGCGCGTCCGTTTCATTTTTTACAAAGGCGTCGGCCGCAACGGCAGCACCGCCTGCCAGGGAATGGAACCGCCAGCCCGGCCGATCGTCAGGCGGACGAGATGCGGCAGCGTCCCGCGATCGGTCCAGCGATCGACCCAGGCGTTCAGGCGCGGATCGAAATAGCGAATCTCCAGGCTGCGCAACCCGCGCATGAGCGTGACCCAGGCCTGGTTCTTCGGGACTGGATTGTCTTCGTCCTCCCCTTCCCGCACGATGCCCAGCTCCATCAGGTCGCTGTTTTTCATCGGGCGCAGGCGCATGGTCACGTTGTACTCGCCTGGCGCATAACGAGTGAGTAATCCGGGCCCGGCCGGGCAAATCCAGGTCATCTCATCCCGCGAAATCCCGCTGAATTTAAACGGTTCGCCGGTCAGCGTCCCCTGCCCCGGGGGCAGATTCTGCAGTTGCTCGGTCAGGAGATTGGCCAGGCCGTTGTAGCTGGCATTTTCCTGGTTCAGCTCGGTCGAGAGACGAACGGCGGTCAGGTTCGTGGCGACGAAGCGGAAGATGGCCAGCGCCATCATCCCAAGGATCGCCACCGCCAGCGTCACCTCGAGAAGAGTAAAAGCCCAACCGGACCGTCGCTTAACCGGCCCGATAAACATAAAAGACCAGTTGCTTGCTCTGCTTCGCCCCATCGCGCGACCACTGCGCGGTCAGGGTCACCCGGCTGATGCCGCTGATGATGGTGTTATCTTTTTCCTCGATCTGTTCCGGAGCCGTTTTCTGAATCAATTTCACCACTCCATAGCCGGTATCGATTTGATCTTCCTTCTTCGCATCGGGCAGGCCGGGACTGGCCTGCACTTCCGCCATCCGGTTGGATAAGAGGAGGCGGATCCGGTTTTCTTCCTCGCTCAGGGCGCTGGCGTTCAGGCAATTTTCCACCGCGCGGCCGAGGGCGAAGACGCCGATGACGAAGATCGTCAGGCCGAGGAGCACCTCGTAAAGGGCGAAGCCCTGGTTACCCCGCCGCATAACGAATGATCTCCGGTCGGGCCGAGAGCGGCGAGTAGTTCACTTCCCAGGTGCCGGCGGGGCCTTTGAATTGCACATTGGCCGGCTCGCAGGTGCCGGAAGGCCAGAAGATCCACTGCGCGACCGGAGGTTTCTCCAGCGCAGCCGGCAAAAGCAGCTGATAGGCGTGGCCTTTATCGAGCACGAGGGTGGCGACCGGCGCCTCGGAGTCACCTTCCACGGTCGCTTCCGGGCGCAGGATGACCGACTTCTTTTGCCACTCGATGAGGTAAGCGCGCCGCTCGATCACACTACGTTCCTGCGCCATGCGCACGATCTCGTTCATGGCGTCGAGCGAACGCTGCAGGCGCCGATTGGCCAGAACACCGTTTACGCTCGGGATGGCGAGCAGGAGGAGCAGGAGGAGGATGAAGACCGCAATCGCGATCTCAATCAACGTAAAACCTGCACGTCGTTGCATGGGCGAATTTTACGACGCGGCTTAAAAATCACAACCGCCCTTTAGGTGACAACTGGCGTCAGCCGGAGGAGAAACGTGAAGGAAAATTGTTCAGCGCGGCACCGTCCTGCATTCCCTTTTCTGGGAACCGTCGCGATTGCCCCCGGCGGCTCGCTCAGTCTTTTCCTCCCGCTTAGTTGTTTGTGATCACTACCATCGCCGCCGAGTTTCTGCCGGCCACGTAGGCGGGATCCGGATCGATCGTCAGAATGACCGTGGCGCTATCGTGGCTGAGCGGTTGCTGGAGCGGAATCACCGGCACGGAAACGGACCGCGCGCCGGCTGGGATCGTCGCCACTCCAGGCAAGCTCTTATAGTCCACCCCAGGCCGGGCCGAGCCACGGACGGTGTAATGGACCACCTGCGGCTCCTCGAAGCAGCCGGTGCGAAAGATTTGAAACTGGCCTTTGTCGCCGGTGGCTTCCGACGCGGTGGCATCGGCCGCTTGCACTTGCAGCCGCGGGATATTGAGCAGGATGGTGGCGTTGAGGCTGTCGTAATTCGACAAAGCGAGATCTGGCTTCTCGTCGCCGTTGAAATTCCCGGTCACGATGCCCAAGGGCAGCGGGCTGCCCTGCAGGCGCGTCTTGTGCGGAGCCGAGAAGTTGCCCGTCCCGTCGCCGAGCCCCAGGACCAGGGTGGGGAAATAATAGTTGGTCGAAATGAGATCGACGTTGTTGTCGCCATTGAAATCGGCCGAGGCCAGGCCCTGCGGATCGGGCGCTGGAATGTCGGCCGATTCGGTAAAGGTGCCGTCCCCGTGCCCAAGAAAAACGGCCATGTGATTGTTCGGGTAAATATTATAAACCCCCACCGCCAGATCGAGGATGTTATCGTGGTTGAAATCGTCCGCGATGATCCGGCTGGCGTTGCCCCCCACCGGATAGCTGTTCAGCGTGATAAATCCGCCCAGACCGTCCCCGCGCAGAATGCGAATTTCCTGCGACGCATAAGTGGAAATGGCGAGGTCGAGCCGACCATCACCGTCGTAATCTCCGATCGCGATCGAGAGCGGCAGTTCACCGGCCGGGTAGCGAACCAGATCGCCAAATCCTCCCTTGCCATCACCCAGCAGGATGGTGACGTCGTCGCTGTCCCGATTCACCACCGCCGCGTCGAGATTGCCATCGCCATTGAAATCGCCCGTTCCGACCGCGTTCGGCCCCGTGCCGGCGGAGTAGTCGAGTGGAGCTTTGAACCCACCAGTGCCGTTATTGAGCAGGACCGAGATGTTGTTCAAATTCACCACCACCAGGTCGGTCCGGCCGTCGTTGTCGAGATCGCCCACTGCCATTCCGCGCGGGAGACGGCCGGCGTTGTAGGCTGCCGCTGGACTGAAAGCCCCGCTGCCATCGCCCAGAAAGACCATTACCTGTGACTCGTTAGTCACGGCCAGATCGGCCTTGGAATCGTTATTGAAGTCGGCCGTGAGGATATTAAGCGAAGGCCCGCCGACCGGGAGCTGCGTCGCGATGGAGAACGGAGGGACGTCACAGTCTCCCGCGGCCCGCAGGGCGAAGAGGGAGAAGAATGCGCAACTGGCGACGAGCTGGAAAACGCGAGGTGTTGAGGACATGGCGGTAGAAAGACGAGAATGAGAGATGAGGAGGAGAAAAAAGCTGAAGGGTTCCTGATGTGGAAAGGAGATCGGGCGCCACACTGTCACCGCGTGCCACTTTTTTTAGCAAGCGCGAAATGTGAATTGGCGAATAAAATCACCGAGCTTCACTTTAGTTGCTCGTCCGGCTGTTCCCGTTCCCATCCGTCGCCACCACCGGCACGGTGTTGCCGCCCGGCGTGACCTCCGTCGCTCCGTCGAAGTTCCCTGCTCCATCCACCCTTGCCGCTTTGCCGCCCACCGTCACCACCGCCGGCTCGTCCACCGTCCCCCGGAAATGCATCTCCCCGCCCCCGCTCTGTAGCACCAGTTGGTTCAGCTCGTTATAAGAACGAGCTCGTGACCGCGCTCCCGTTCTGCTCCAGGGTGCGATTGCCCGCCGCGTCGTAGTCGTACTCGGATTGTTTCAAAACCGCCTCGCCCTGGGTCAACCCCGTCGTAGCCGAGCGTGTATTTGCTCGAAGTCGCCGCCCCGCAAGAGAATCGCAGCACGATTGACCGACTCTTCCCGAAGGATACGCGAATAATATTGCGCCAAGTCCCATTATTGTTGAAGCAGCGCTCGGGCAGTGCCACAGAGAATCCATAGACCTACCGCAATGGGAAACCGCCAACGATTCCACTGCCTTAACCGTCCAGCGATGACATGAAATGAAGCTGAAAGGGTAGGAGCGCGCTTTACGAAATCAGGAGGCTCACGCTCCATCCACCGCCTCGCTCCGAAGAGGGAAACCGGCTGGCCTAACTCTTCCTCTACCATGCGATTTTGCTTCTTCATTACCTCGTACTCTCGCCAAATCACTTGCTGATCCCACAGTAGCCTCACGAAAGCATACAATGTGTAGCCCAGAGGAATAAGAAGGAGAATATCCCAGTTCATTAGCCCCCTCCCGTGAAGGTCCATCCAGCTCCCACAAATATAGACGCGCCGAGCTTGAACGGACGACTGGTGTTAGTAATAGGCCCCGTTAGTGGGCTCCTAAAAGACGACGTGTCGGAATTGCCGAAGAATCCCGACGGAGGATTAAAGGTGTTGCCGTTTTGCCCTCCAACATTTCCGCTAACCGTCACACCAGTAAAGCCTAATCGTCCCGACGCATTCGCATAAACGGCATCTGGTCCGGCCGTGAGCTCTCCGCCTACGCCTCCAACCAAATTCCCAACGGATGCGGCGACCGATAGGGGAACGAAGCCTCCTTGTTGGCAACCTCGGTCAGTTGGGTCATATATTGCTGATAAGCCCTCTCCTCCTCCTCCCCGCACACTGATATTCCATTGCGCCGCAGTAGGACTGTATCCGAAAGATAAATAGCCGCCCCACCCAGCGCCACCATATATCGTGAAATGCCAGAGCCCCAGAAGGTCAACATGGCAAGCGGGATTGTTGCTAACATATCCGTAGAGATTCAATCCGCCCGCTTCTCCAATTGGATCGCGGCTTAGCCACCTACCAACGGTCGAATCGTAACCCCGATACGGCGCCAGATGAAGGTTGCTCGGTGCATGGTAGTAATGCCCCGTGAAGCCAAAATCGGCGTCGAGCCCGCCGCTTGTCTTCGTCCGGTCTCCCCAGGGATCGAAATCGTATCGCGCCTTGATCGCACCTGTGCTGTCGGTCATTTCTCGAACACTCCCCAAATGATCCCGCTGGTAGAAGTAGGAGGTTGAGGTGTTGGGATTGTAGGTCAGGAATTGCACGCCCTGCGCATAGTGCTTGCGCGTCACCTTGTTCGTGTTATTGCGTTCCTCCGCCATGCTCAACCCATCCCAGACGAATCTCTTCGTGCTCGTGACGCTGTTGCCCGTCTTTTCCACGATCTTCACCCGCCGGCTCAACCCATCATAGCTCAACTCTGTCCGGTTGCTCGTATTGGCGTAGTTGATCGCCACCAGCCGATTGGCTGCATCCCATTCATACGTCTTGCTCCCGTCGTCGGTCAGGTTGCCATTGGCGTCGTAGCTCAGGGTGCGGGCTGCGCCGCCCGTGACTGTGACCTGATAATTGCTCGTTCGGCTGTTCCCGTTCCCATCGGTCGCCACCACCGGCACGGTGTTGCCGCCCGGCGTGACCTCCGCCACCCCGTCGAAGTTCCCTGCTCCATCCACCCTTGCCGCTTTGCCGCCCACCGTCACCACCGCCGGCTCGTCCACTGTCCCCCGGAAATGCATCTCCCCGCCCCCGCTCTGTAGCACCAGTTGGTTCAGCTCGTTATGGAATGAGCGCTCCAGGGTGCGATTGCCCGCCGCGTCGTACTCGTACTCGGATTGCTTCAAGACCGTGCCGCCCTGAGTTTTGATCAAGGGCGCGTTGCGCAGTTGATCCACTCCGTCATAGCCCAGCGTGTATTTGCTCGAGGTGGCCGCCCCGCCCTGGCGCAGCGTCCAGCTCGTGATATTGCCCACCGGGTTATAGAGATAATCGAACTGCGAGATGATCCCCCCGCTCGGATTGAGGTTCTTGATCTGCTTCAACCGATCGTCCCCCAGATGATCGAAATAGGCATATTGATTCTTCTGCCCGCCCGGCTGATCAATGTGGTCGAGCCGCCCGGTCGCATTGACGTAGGCGTAGGCAAAGCTCCCCAGCGGATTGGTAGCCGCCTGCATCCGTCCCAACGCGTCATAGACCATGGAAGCAGCATTGGCCGCGCCATTGATCGAGCGGCTCGTGACCCGGCCCAGCTCGTCGTAGCCATAGGTGATGGTGTCGTTGGCCAGCGGCCCATCCACGCTGGCGAATCGGCATCCGTAAACCGGTATTCTGGATCCTCGACACCGACAATCTGGCGGATGGAACTGGCAAAAAAGCGCAATTTACCGCTAGAAAAAGACAATCCACCGCCAGCCTGCTGCAAGGCGGTGTGCTAATCTTGAGCCGTGATTGCACCCGCCGCTGCGCCTTCCGCCGCACCTCCCATGGTCGCCGAGATGCCTCGCCTGCGCTTGCGGCCGATGCACAAAATCCTCCTCGTCCTCGCTGCTCTCGGCGTGCTCGGGGCCATGACCTGGCAAGGGCTCACCACTGGCGGAAATCCTGATCCGACCCGGGACACGGCCAGCCATAGCGTCGCCATTCTCGACATCGGCATTCTCGTTTTTCGCGAAGGGCTGGAATGCATCCTCGTTCTCGCCGCCATCACCGCCAGCATGACCGGTCCGCGCCAGCATTGCCGGCGGCCGGTGGCGTGGGGCGCCGGGCTGGCTTTTTTGGCCACCCTCATCACCTGGATGATCGCGGTGCGGATCATGAGCACGCTGGCCGACAACGTCTCGGCGCTGAACCTGCAAGCGGCCACCGGCCTGCTCGCCGTCCTGGTGCTGCTCGTGATCATGAACTGGTTCTTCCACAAGATTTATTGGGGCGGCTGGATCAAGTCGCACAATCGCCGGCGCAAGGCGCTCCTGACCAACGGCGCAGGCGCCAATGCCTCCCAAACGCGCCTGATCTGGGGGCTGATCCTGCTCGGATTTACTTCGCTTTACCGCGAGGGTTTTGAGGTCGTGCTCTTCCTGCAGACGTATCACCTGCGGCTCGGCGGCAGCGTTGTGCTCCAGGGCACCCTGCTCGGGCTTGCTCTCTCCGCCGTGGTCGCGGTGCTCACCTTCGTCATGCAACAGCGATTGCCCTATCGCAATATGCTCGTGACCACCGGCATCTTGTTAGGCGGCGTCCTCCTCGTCATGGTGGGCGAGCAGGCGCAGGAAATGCAGCTGGCGCATTGGATCTCGACCACCCCGGTCTCCTGGCTGCAGAGTCTCATCCCGGATTGGGCCGGTCTCTGGTTTGCGATCTTCCCGACCTACGAAACGCTGCTCGCGCAACTGATCGCGGCCGTCATTGTGATTGGCTCTTATTTCGCCGCCCGGCGGGTCCGCTGCACGGCAGAGTCAGCGGGCTGATTCTCATCCGCGCCGGCTCCGCTCGACCTGCCGAGCCGTTAGCCGGCTTTCTTCTCGTCCACCGCGACGATTTCGAAATCGTCCTGCCCCACCTTCCGCAGCGTGATCGTCTTCATCACTTTGCCGGAGGAATGCTCGGAGCGGCTGCGCAGCTCGTAGCGCAGAGGAAAAGTGACGCGCAAGAGCCGCCCGGGCAGCCGCTCGATCTGTAGATCTCCAGCCAGGACAAAACGCCGCTGCGGCCAGCGCCGATCGTAGCGGAGCAAATCCTGCCGAATCTTTTCCCGACTGGTGCCTGGCTCGCCGAAATAATTGACCTTCTCGCCAAAGAACTCGAGCTCCGCCCCGACCTGCGGATCAAGCCCGGCCAGGACAAAAGCGGCGACGTAATCGCGCAGCCGCTCCGGGCTGGCGGCATAATCAGGCACGCGCCCGGAATGGCTCGGCGGCAACCGACGCGCAGCCGGCGGCGGAGTCCCCTCTTCGATCGGGGGCGGCGGCGCATGCGGATCGATCTGAGCCTGAGCCACCGATGGCGGCCGGGGCGCCGCGACCGGCCCGCGGGTGGGCGCAGGAGAACTAGCGGCAGCGCCGGGCGGCGGCACCGCGCCGGAGTTCAACCGCTGGAGGAATTGCTCGTCGCTCTTGCGCAAACGACGCCAGGTCTCGGAATCCATCTTTGCTGAAGTCGCCTCGGCCGCCGGCGCGGAAAGGCTCAGCGCCTTGGCTGTTTCCGCGTCCAGCTTGCCGGTGATGGTGAGCCCATTCCTGATCTGATAACGGGTCACCGCTGCCGCCGTCGCGCTATCATAGACGCCGGATGGGTCGCCAAAATAATACCCCTCGGCGCGCAACTTGGTCTGCGCCGCCTGCACCGAGTCAGCCGCATGTGCCGTGATCAGACCGCTGAGAAGGAGGAGGAGGCTGAGCAAGAAGAATCGTTTCATCAGAAGTAAATCGTGCCTGCGGAAGAAACGACCTGCATCGCCTGGCAAACTCTGTCATCACTCCGCTCGCGGCCGCGCCACATTTCGGGAGCCGCAGCTGAAGAAATGACCACCACCCGCAAAGCCGCCGCCCTCTCCATCCTGCATCTCGCGGTCGGCGGTGCGGTCTATTTTCACCTCATCACCGGCGGCTGGCTCACGACGCGCTATGCCTTGGACGATCCAAATGCGGTGAATCTCGTTCTCGCGCTTTTCGAGCCGATCGCGCTTCTCAGTGTGATCGCTTATTGGCTGCGCCCGAACCAGGCGCGCTACCGCGTGGTCTGGATTCTCGGCCTGGCGCAGCTCGCGATCGTGCTCGGGGGCATTCTCTTCTTCCTCGTCTTTGCCCTGACCTGGCAGCCGCGGATGATGTAAGCAGTGCCCCGCGGCGTGCCGCCCTCGCCTAACGGGTCTTTTTGCCGACGCTGCTCTTGGCCGCTTTCGCCTTCTTCGCGCTCATGGCCGGCTGCATCCGGGTGTTCTTCTTGGTTGAACCCGCCACCTTCGTTTTCGGACGATTGGCCGAGTCCGGTAATGCAGTTTTCGCCTTCGCCTGAACGGTCACTTTTTTCTTAGCCATGGCGTTAGGGTATCACTTCGAGGGCGAGATCAAATAGATGACATGGATTCGCTGGCTGATCGTGATCGGAGCCAGCCGATATTGCGAAGCGTCCAGCTTTCGCTCGGGGGCGGACATGGAATAGGCCTGCATGCCGCCGCCGCTGCCGAAGATGCGCGAGCTGATCTCAGGAAAAGCGACCGGCGAGAGGGCAAAGACGGAATCGATTTTCATCCCGGCTGCCTGCGCCGTCTGGTTCGCGCGCTCTTTGGCGTCGCTCAGGGCTTTGTCCCAGACCTGGGCTTGCAGCTTCTTCTCGTCCGCGAGGCCGGGATCGATCCCGGAAAAATTTTCCACCCCGAGCGACAGGAGCTCGTTCACCAGCTTTGGAAAAATCCCTACCTCACGCACTTTCACCGTGAACGATCGGGTCACGAGGTAGCCGGTAAAAGTGCGCCGCTCTCCCGCTTGATTCCCGCCCTGGTATTCCGCCTCGGAATGCAGGTCGCCGGCGATGACGTCCTTCTCCGCGATCTTTTTCTCGTCCAGCAGCGAGAGAATCTTGGTCGCCTTGGACTGCACCTCCTCATTGGCCCTGGCCTGGCTTGGATCGCGCGCGGCCACTTCAAAACGGAGCGTGACCATATCCGGCGGCCGCCCGATCTCGGCTTGTCCCTCCACGTAAATGTAGGGTTGGGTCGGCAAGCCAGCCTCGGCCAGAGCACAGACCGGGATGAGGAAAAGAAGTAAGAAAAGGCGTGTCATAGCGAAAGGTTGCGGAAGTTCAGCGTCGAACGAAAGCGAAATTGGCGCTCAGGTCGCGAGGGCCAGCGCTTCGAGCGCGGGCAGCAGTTGCTCAAAATGATCAATCACGGCCGCCGCCCCCAGCGCTCCCGCCGGGCGATCGCGAAAACCGAAGCTCACCGCCAGACAGGGCAGGCCCGCCGCTCGCGCCGTCTCCACATCGATGATGGAGTCGCCGACCAGAACTGCCCGACCGCCACCGGCCCGGCGGATCGCTTCGAGCAGAGGCTGCGGATCAGGTTTCCGCACCGCCAGCGTGTCGCCGCCGATCACATCCAGGAACATTCCTTCCCAGCCAAAAGCGGCCAGCAGTTGGCGGCAGAAGCCTTCCGGTTTGTTGCTGCAGATCGCCAGGTCTGCGCCGCGGGTGCGCAAGAGCTTGAGCGCCGTTTCCGCGCCGGCGTAGGGCTGGCTCTCATCGGCCAGGTGCGCTGCATAGTGCTGGAGGAAGATCGGGAGTGCCTGTTCGATCAATTCCTCCGAGACCGTCCCGGTGGTCCGAAGGCCGGATTCGATCAGGTTGCGCATTCCGCGTCCCACCATCGCGATCACTCTTGCCGTCGGCAGAGTGGTGCGGCCAAGCTGGGCCAGCATGGTGTTCAAGGCCGCGCTCAGGTCGGGCGCGGTATTGATCAGCGTGCCGTCGAGATCGAAGACGACCACGGCAAAGGGAAATGCGGCCATGGCGAGGCGGAACCGCTCCTCCAAGGGTGCGCGATTATTTCTTCACCAGCGTCACCTGGCGAAAAGGCCGGAGCGACCAGAAGGCGACGGTCTCCGGCATGTGCGGCCGTTTTCCGGTGAAGTGCAAACGCCAATACACCGTGACCAGATGCTGCTTGTCGGCCCGGAAGCGGCTGAAGGTGGCGGAGATCGGCGCCAGCTTGCGATAGGCCGCATTCGCCCGCGCGCTGGTGTCCTGGTGAGACAGGACCAGCATGCCGCCGACGGCGACCAGGATCACGAAGAGGAGACTAAGGATGAGCTTCATGCGATGGAGCGCAGGCTACTCGGAAATGCGATCCTCCGCCACGCCGGATTTCCCGGCGAGCGCTTCCATGCTTGACGTTCTTCCGCCGATCAGCGACAACTCGCGCCTAACGAAATCATACCATGCTACACCTCGATACAGGAAATACCGGCTTCATGCTTTTGTGCGCCAGCCTCGTCATGCTCATGACGCCCGGGCTGGCTTTCTTCTACGGCGGCCTGGTCGGGCGCAAGAACGTCCTCGCCATCATGATGCAGAGCTTCGTCTCGATGGGCTGGACGACCATCCTCTGGTGGGCTTTCGGTTTCTCGCTCTGCTTCTCCGGCGACATGAAAAGCGGGACCGATTTCTACGGCCTGGTCGGGAACCTGCATTGGGCCGGCCTCCGTGGCATCAGCCTGAGCACGCCCTCGCCTAACGATTCCATCCCCATGATCGTTTTCTGCGCCTACCAGATGATGTTTGCCGTCATCACTCCGGCGCTCATCACCGGCGCTTTTACCAACCGGATCACCTTCCAGGCTTACATGCTCTTTCTGACCGGCTGGCTCGTCCTGGTTTACTTCCCCTTTGTCCACATGGTCTGGGGCGGCGGCTGGCTGGCGGTCTGGGGGGTGAAGGATTTCGCCGGCGGCATCGTGGTGCATAACATCGCCGGCATCGCCGCTCTCGCCTCCATCCTCTACGTCGGCCGGCGCAAGGTGGAGGAGCGCGGGCCCCACAGCATCCCGCTCGTCGCCCTCGGCACCGGACTGCTCTGGTTTGGCTGGTATGGGTTTAACGCCGGCTCCGAATTCCGGGTCGATTCCACCACCGCGGTTGCTTTTCTCAATACCGATATCTCCGCTTCCTTCGCCGCCATCGCCTGGCTTTGCGTCGATTGGCGGGTGGCGAAAAAGCCGAAATTCCTCGGGCTCCTCACCGGCGCGGTTGCCGGCCTCGCCACTATCACCCCCGCGGCCGGGTATGTCTCGCCGGCCACGGCAGCGGTCATCGGCCTGATCGCCGGCGTCGTCTGCTATTACGCCTGCGCCCTGAAGAACAAGCTGGGCTGGGACGACGCGCTCGACGTCTGGGGCGTGCACGGCGTCGGCGGTCTGCTCGGGGTCATCCTGCTCGGTGTCTTCGCCTCGACCACCTGGAATTCCGCCGCTAACGGAGGCGTCGACGGTCTCCTGGCCGGGAACACGAGCTTTTTCCTCAAACAGCTCGCCGCCGGGCTCTTCTCCACCGCCTGGGCCTTTATCTTCACCTACGGCATGCTCTGGATCATCGACCGCATCACGGTGGTGCGAGTGGCGGATGAACATGAAGCGCTCGGCCTGGACGAATCGATTCATGGCGAGACCGCCTATGTCGAAGTGGAGGTGGTGCGGGTGGCGCAGCCGTTATGAGGCCTTTGCTCGTTAGGTGGCTCCTTGTCTTCTTTGCCCTCAGCGCAGGCGCCAGCAGGTTTGCCTGGGCCGGCGAGCCGGTCGCGCCGCCAACCACGCCGCCTGCGAAGGAGGAAGACCTCTTCAAGGTCTACGCCTGGGTCGAGAGCGGCTACACGGTCAATTTCGATCGGCCCAGCGATCGCCAGAACTTCGGCCGCCTCTTCGACGATCGCTCCAATGAGCCGCTCCTCAACCAAATCGCGGTCACGCTCGAGCGGGTTTTCCCGAGTTCACCGCAGGATTTTGCCTGGGGGTTCAAGGCCCAATTCATCTACGGCAGCGACGCCCGCTTCTTCCATTCGCTCGGGCTCTTTGACCGCACCACCGACGATCTTCTCCAGCCCGATCTCTCCGAAGCCTACCTGAACCTGCACTTCCCGGTCCTAACCGCGGGTGGGCTCGACCTCAAGCTGGGTAAGTTCGCCACCCTGGAGGGATCCGAGCTGATCGATCCGCGGGCCAACATCTTCTATTCCCACAGCTACATCTTTAATTTCGGCCTGCCCTTTAACCACACCGGCGCTCTCGCTACCTGGCACACCAGCCCGCTGCTCGATCTCTATGCTGGCCTGACCAGAGGAGTCAACACCAGCGTGGAAGATAACAACGAGTCACTCGGCTTCCACGGCGGGATTGGTTTCAATCTGCTCGAGGGCAAAGTCACCGCCCTAGCCAGCACCCACGTCGGACCGGAAACACCTGGCAACAATCATGACTATCGTTATCTGAATGACCTTACGATCGTGGCCAAGCTGACCAAGCAGCTCACCGCGACGACAGATCTTAATTACATCTACGATGAAGGCGCCGACGCCGCCGGCTACGGAATAGCGCAATATTTCGCCTACGCCTTTAATGACCTTATCTCGCTCGGCCTGCGCGGCGAAGTCTGGCGCGACGCCGATGGCTACTATGTTGCTTCCTTTGCCGAAAACGACGACGCGGCCGACAGTCTACGCGGGGGCAACGTCACTCTCGATCCCCGCACGGTCGGCGGCGGCCGGACCACTTACGGCGCAATCACTCTCGGCCTGACCATTAAACCGACGTTCCCGAGATCAGGACTCACGCTGATGATCCGGCCGGAGGTCCGCTACGATCGCTCTCTCAATGGGACCAAACCCTTCGATCACTCGAGCGATAATGACCAGTTTACCGCCGGGCTGGACGTCATTCTCAGCTTCTAGGGCGGAGCTGTAGACGTGAGGGCGTCCCCACTCTCGATCTTGACCGGGCTCCGAGTGCTCCCGCGACAGCCAGGGGGGGAAACGGATCTTGTAACTCTCGCCGTCGCAGCCTGGCCGGACTTCCACACGCAGCATCCTCCTATCGAAAACCGTCGGATGATGGGCCGTAAGCGCGAAGAGCCAGAGCCGTCGCCTAAGGTTGCAGAAGCTGGCGACCGTCTCGGCCCGCGGACACGGCTACGCTAGCCGCGGGCGCCCCGACATTCCGGTTGAAGGTATCCGGAACAGTTCCACACTGTGCGATGCAGAAACATCTCAGGAGCGCGTCGCGCGCTCTGTTACTCGTCGTCCTCTCTATCGGGCTGGCCCTCGGTTTGAGCAACGCCATTGGCGCCAAACCGAAAAAGAAATCAGCCAAAACCTCCCCGAAGCCAACACCTGCCGCCGCGCCAAACAGCAAGTCGTCATCCCCGTCACCTTCTCCCTCCACAGCCCCGACAGAGGCGAAAGGACAGTTCGACGAGAAGCTCTGGAGCGGGATGCAGTGGCGCCTGGTCGGACCTTTCCGAGGCGGCCGCGGGGTGGCGATTGAAGGGGTTCCCGGCGAACCAAACACCTATTACTTTGGCGCGGTGGCGGGCGGCGTCTGGAAGACGACCGATGGCGGGGCCAATTGGAAACCGCTGTTCGATAAGCAACACTCCACCTCCTCCATCGGCGCCATCGCGGTCGCGCCCAGCGAACCCAACATCGTCTATGCCGGCAGCGGAGAATCCGCTCTGCGCGGTAACATCACTTATGGCGACGGGGTTTATAAGTCGGTCGATGGCGGACGTAACTGGCGTAACGTCGGTCTAAAGGACTCACGCCATATCGGGGCCATTATTGTCAATCCCGATAACCCCGACATCGTCTTCGTCGCCGCCCTCGGTCATGCTTTTGGGCCTAACGACGAACGCGGCATCTATCGCACCACCGACGGCGGCAAGACTTGGAGCAAGGTCCTGGGCAAAGATGAAAATACCGGCGCGATCGATGTCGTCTTCGATCCGCATAACCCCAACACGCTTTTCGCCGCGCTCTATCAGGTGCGACGGCAGCCCTGGTTTTTCTCCAGCGGCGGCGATGGGAGCGGACTGTATCGCTCGACCGATGGCGGTAACACCTGGCAACACTTAGAGGGTCACGGCCTGCCCAAGGGTGTCCTCGGCCGCATCGGTGTGACTGTCTCGGGCGCCGATCCCGACCGCGTCTATGCCATTATTGAAGCCAGGGAAGGCGGTATCTTTCGCTCCGATGACGGCGGCGATAACTGGGAGAAGATTAATGACGACCTTCGTTTCCGGCAGCGCGCCTGGTATTTCAGCAAGATCTATGCAGATCCACGTGCGGTCGATACTCTCTATGTCCTAAACACCGGACTCTTCCGTTCGGTGGATGGCGGAAAGGACTTTAAGCTCCTGCCGGCGCGTCACGGTGATCACCACGGGCTTTGGATTGATCCGAAGGATCCGGAGCGACTAGGCAACGCCAGCGACGGCGGCGCCAGTGTCTCGGTCGACGGAGGCGAAACCTGGTCGACCCAGAATAACCAGCCGACCGCACAGTTCTATCACGTGGCGGTTGATAACGCCTTTCCCTATCATATTTATGGCGCGCAACAGGATAACTCGAATCTAGGCATCGCCAGCCGCGGTGAGAGCGGGGTGATCGGACGGCAAGACTGGTTTCAGGCCGGGGACGGCGAGACTGGTTTCGTCATTCCCGACCCGCGCGACTGGCACATTATTTACTCCAATAACGAGGGCTACATCACCCGTTACGATAAGTCGAAGGAGCTATATCAGGACGTGAGTGTATGGCCCCTGGATAACTCCGGCCATGGCGCCAGCGACCTGAAACACCGTTTCCAATGGGTTTCGCCCCTCCTTCTTTCGTCTCATAATCCGAACACGATCTACACCGCGGGCGAGGCCGTCTTTAAGTCGACCGACCAGGGGCATAGTTGGAGCGCGATCAGCGATGATCTCACTCGCAATGACAAGAGCAAACAAAAGCCCAGTGGCGGGCCGATTCAAAACGACATCACCAGCATTGAGTATTACGACGTCGTCTTTGCCCTGGCGGAATCGCCCCTGAAGAAGGGAATGCTTTGGGCGGGAACGGACGATGGTCTGCTTCACGTCACGACCGACGATGGCGCCACTTGGGCCCGGGTGACGCCCAACATGCCGGAGTGGAGCTGCGTCAGTTTGATCGATCCTTCCCATTTCGATGCCGGTAGCGCCTATGTCGCGGTTGATCGGCACCGCCTGGATGACCTTAAGCCTTATATCTATAAGACGAATGACACTGGGCATAGCTGGACGGCCATTACCAATGGCATCCCGGAAGGCGCCTATGTGCACGCGGTGCGTGAAGATCCAAAGCATCGTGGCCTGCTCTACGCCGGCACCGAGCTGGGGGTCTATGTCTCATTCGATGAAGGCGGCCATTGGCAGTCACTACAGATGAATCTGCCTACCTCCCCTATTCGTGACTTGGTGGTGAAGGACGACGACCTGGTCGTTGCCACTCATGGCCGGGCCTTTTGGGTACTGGACGACGTCACTCCGCTGCGCCAGATCACGGACCAGGTCGCGCAGGCGGAGATGAAGTTATACGAGCCACAGACCGCGATTCGCCTGCATTACCCGGATGAGGTCGATACTCACCAGGCCGCGGGAACGAATCCGCCGGCCGGAGCCATTATCGACTACTACTTAAAGAACACGCCCACAGGCGAGGTGACTCTCGACCTCCTGGATGCGAGCGGAAAAGTAGTGCGTCATCTCTCGAGCAAGGAAGAAGGCGGACATAATCAACCGCCGGAATGGCCCGACCAGATCGAAGCGGCCAAGACCATTCCGGCCAAGGAAGGGATGAACCGTTTTGCCTGGGATCTGCGTTACAACGATCCGGTGCAGACGGCCGGGGCATTCTATTACGGCGGCGGCCCACGGGGCGCGCTCGCCATTCCTGGGGATTACCAAGTCAAGCTGACGGTGAACGGCCAAAGCCAGACGGCACCCCTGCGTGTGGCGATGGACCCTCGACTCAAAGGTGCGGAGGAAGGAATCAGGAAGGCCTTTGAGCTCTCGGTCCGGGTGAACGAGCGCTTCTCGCAGCTGCATCAGGCCGTGAATCAGATTCGCCAGACCAAGGCCCAGATTGAGGGGCTCCACCTGCGTTTTGGCGATCACGAACAGCTCAAGCCGGCGCTGGCCGCGGCGGATGAAACGGCGAAAAAGATGTCGGCGATCGAGGAAAAACTGATCCAGGTGAATATGAAAAGCTCAGAGGGTAATTTGGTATATCCAAATCAGCTCAACGAAGAGTTCTATACCTTCAGCCGCGTGATCGAAGCCGACGCCGCGCCAACCGAGCCGCAGCAGGAGGTCTTTAAGATGCTGGATCGCCGGCTCGAGGAGCAGCTACAGGCCTGGGGGCAGCTGAAAACGAACGAGATCCCAAAGATTAACGACATGATCAAACAGGCGGATCTGCCGGCTTTGACCGTGCCGAGCGCGCTTGCGACTCCGAATCCGGCCTCGGCGCCGCTTTCGAGTCCCTCGCCGGCCGCTTCGGCCAGACCGAGCGCCAGCCCTTCTCCCTCCGCCAGCGCTTCTCCCACCGGCAAAGGCTCGCCTTCACCCAGTCCGTCCGTCGCACCGGAGTAGCCCTAACGACCAAAGCACCTAGGAAGACTGATGCTGCGAGTGCTAGCTTTAGCCTTCCGATAAGAAAGCCTGTTTCAGTAATGAGCCATTCCCATTCACACTCGATCGATTTCGGACGTGCGTTCGCCATTGGCATTCTGCTCAATACGGCCTTCATCGCGGCTGAGGTCACCTTCGGGCTCATGAGCGACTCGCTCACCCTGCTGGCCGACGCCGGGCATAACTTGAGCGACGTGATGGGCCTGCTCATCGCCTGGGGCGCGACCACCTTGGAGCGCCGCAGCCCGACCCCGCGCTACACCTACGGTCTGCGCCGCACTTCCGTCCTGGCCGCGCTCGCGAATGCCATTCTGCTCCTGGTCAGCATTGGGGCGATCGCCTGGGAAGCGGTCCGGCGTTTGCGTGAACCGGCTCCAGTCGCAGGCCTAACGATGATTTGGGTCGCGGCGGCCGGCGTGCTGGTGAACGGCCTGACCGCCTGGATGTTCTTCGGCGGACGAAAAGGTGACCTGAACATCCGGGGCGCTTTTCTGCACATGGCGGCGGACACAGCCGTCTCGGCCGGCGTGGTCGTCGCCGGCTTCATCATTCTTTCCACCGGCTGGGTTTTGATCGATCCCCTCAGCAGCCTGGCCATTGTCGTGGTCATTCTCATCGGCACCTGGGGCTTGCTCCGCGATTCGGTTAACCTCGTGCTCGACGCCGTGCCGCCCGGGATTGATCACAGCCAGGTCGAGGAATTTCTCGAGCAACTACCGGGCGTGGCCGCCATTCACCACCTGCACGTCTGGGGTTTGAGCACGACCGAAACCGCCTGCACCGCACATGTGGTGAAACGCGAACCGCAACTGGACGACGATCTGCTCAAGCGGATCGCGCGCGACTTGCAGGAACGCTTCGGGATCGAGCACACCACGATCCAGTTTGAACGCTGCGACGGTGACGATTGCCCGACCGAGCACCTTCCTCACGCCCACGCCGAATGAGCGCGGGGCCGATCAAGAAAGCGATCCTCCTAGCCGCTGGGCGCGGCACCCGGATGCGAGAGCTGACGAACGAACTGCCGAAACCGATGGTGGCGGTGCGGGGACGTCCGGTGCTGCAACACATCGTCGAGGGCTTGTGCGCCGCCGGGGTGCGGGAGTTTCTCATCATCGTCGGCTGGCACGCCGATAGCGTGAGGCAACACTTTGGCGATGGGCGCGACTTTGGGGTCGCGATCGGTTACGCGACCCAGCCAGTGCAGGATGGGACCGGTAAAGTCGTGGAACTGGGACGCGACTTCGTCGGGGTGGACAGCTTCATCCTGAGCTACGGCGATATCCTGGTCGATCCGGCGAATTATCTCCGGCTCACGACGCTGGATACGGGCACGGAAGCAATCGTGAGCGTGAAACGGAGCGACGACGTGAGCCAGGGCGGAGCGGTCTTCCTCAACGACCGGTTCGAGCTGATCGACCTGCGGGAAAAGCCCAAGCCGGGCGAGCCGACCAGCCCCTGGTATAACGCCGGGATCTATTCCTTTCGGCCCAGCCTCTTCGAGTTTACCGCGCGACTCGAGCGCTCGCCCCGGGGTGAATTTGAACTGACCGACGCCCTCCGTGCCCTCGCCCAATCCGGGCGAAGGGTGCAGGCGCTGGAGCTGCACGGCGCCTGGGCCGACGTGCGCGATCCGGAAATTCTGGCCGAGCTGAATCGCTCGACCGCCCCCAAACAGACGAGCGGCCTGGAAACGGAAGATCGTTAGGGAGTTTCCTCAATCGGCTCTGCCTCATCCGGTTCTTCCCCGATCTCCTCCTCGATCACCCGCCGGCGTTTGGGCGAAAGGAAGGGTCGGAGAAAGCCGTAGAGCAGGTAGCTGAGGAAGATGACCGCCGCCATCCAATGGTAGAACTTCACCGTCAGGGCGAGGAGGGCGATAAGGAAGAAGAAGCGCGGGATCGAACGGGTCGTCCGCCAGTTGACCGCCTTGAAACTGGGGTAGCGGAACTTGCTAAACATCATGAAGGAGAGAAAAAGCATCAAAGCCGGGAGGGCGTATTTCCAGCGTCCGATGGTGCGTTCGCCTTCATCGAGCCAGAGCATGAACAGGGTGAGTGAAGCGATCACGCCTGCGGCGGCGGGAATGGGAAAACCGGTAAAATTCTTGTCGGGATTGGAGGAAGGGCCGGCCGCGGCGACGCAATTAAAGCGCGCCAGCCGGAGCGCGCCGCAGGCCAGATAAATGAAGGCGATGACCCAGCCGAGATTCTGGAATTCGCCCAGCACGATCTGATAAACGAGCAGCGCCGGCGCCATGCCGAAGGAGACAATGTCGGCTAACGAATCAAACTCACGCCCAAAATCGCTCTCGTGTCCGCCGAGTCTCGCCAGCCGTCCGTCGAGCAGATCAAAAATGCAGGCGGCGAGGATGAACCAGATGGCATCGTGAAAATCGGCCGCGGCGCGGAGGAAATCGGTCTCCTGGGCCCCGTCGTAGATGCGGAGGACGGCGGCAAACCCGCAGAAGAGGTTACCCGCCGTCATCAGATTGGGCAGGAGATAAATCTTGGGACCGTGACCGTTTTCCATAATCAGGAAAGCCGCGCGATCGGGCTCGAGCCGCCGGCGACGCGATCGCCGACCTTGACCAGGACGGTGGCACTGAGCGGGAGATAGACTTCGGTGCGGGAGCCAAAGCGGATCATGCCGAAACGCTCGCCCTTGGCCAGGAGGTCGCCGACCTGGGACCAGCCGACGATGCGGCGGGCGATGGCGCCGGTAATTTGCCTAACGACCAGGGTGGCACACGGGTTTTCGAAGGCCCAGGTCATGGCTTCGTTTCTGACCGAGCAATCGGGGTTGCGCGCATCGAGGCAGAGCCCGGCGTGATGCTGGCGATAGATGATGCGGCCTTCGATCGGGGCGCGATTCGTATGCACGTCGAAAACGGAAAGAAAGATGGCGACGCGCCGCATTTTTCCCCTGAGGACTTCCGATTCCTCCAGCTCGGCGATTTCCACCACCACGCCGTCGGCCGCCGCCACCACCACCTCCGCTTCGGTTGGCGCGATCCGCTCCGGATCGCGGAAGAAAGCGAAGGTGTAGATAATCAGCGCGAGGAAGAGCAGCGCCAGCCACGGTGAGAGCAAAAGGCTGAGCGCCGCGAGCAGGAAGAGGATGCCGAAGATCCAGCGAGCCTCGAAAAGAGTTTGATAGCGCATCAGAGGAAGGAGTGTCGGATTCCTCGGTAGGCGGGTCAAGCTCCCCGCCGCCCTTCCTGCGCCTGCTCTTTCCTCATTCCGCGGGATCAGGAGCAGGATTAGGAGATCAAGGAGACAACGGCCCTGCGTTTTTGTGATGACAATGTCGAAGTGCGCGGCATCGTCCGGCATGAGCGCGTCCGATCATTCCGTCGCCCGCCTGGCCGTGCTCGATCATCCGCTGGCCGCGACGCAGCTTTCCCTGCTGCGTTCCGAAACGACCGCGCCTAACGACTTTCGCCGGGCCCTGCAGAGGCTCGCTCTCCTCCTTTTGCTCGAGGCCGCGCGCTCCTGGGAGACCACGGCCGTGCCGATGGAAAGTCCGCTCGCTTCCTTTCCGGGCCGGGTCTTTGCTCGCCCGACCGTGCTGGTGCCGATTCTGCGCGCGGGGCTGGGATTGCAGGAGGGAATGATGACTCTGCTCCCGGAGGCGAGCACGGGTCATGTCGGGCTTTGTCGCGATCCGAAAACGCTCCGGCCGGTGAAGTATTATTGCCGGCTGCCCGAGAACCTCGCTGCGGCCGAGGTGCTGCTACTCGATCCGATGCTGGCTACCGGACAAAGTGCGGTCGAGGCGATCTCGATCGTAAAGGCGGCGGGGGCGAAACGGCTGCAATTCCTCTGTGTGCTGGCCTGCCCACCCGGGGGTAGCGACGCTTCAGCGAGGGCATCCGGATGTCCCGATCATCACTGCGGCAGTCGATCCAGAGCTGAACGCGAAGGGATACATCGTGCCCGGGCTGGGCGACGCCGGCGACCGCTATTTTGGAACGGACTAGCTTTCTCCTCGGGCAGCGCGATTAGAAACGAAGAGTAGCCAGGAAGATGCGAAAGCTTGCTTCGAGCCGCGAAACCGACTGAATTTTCTCATGGACCCGAGCGAACCGCGGATCGAAATTTTTGCCCCCTTCGGCGCTGCCTTCGAGCTGACCAGGCAGATTCTCTTCCGGCCTTTTCGCCTAACGAAGTGGCTGGTGATCGGTTTCGCCGCCTGGCTGGCCACTTTTTCCAGCGGGCTCAGCTTTAACTATCAGCGCAACGCCGAAAAACTGAATTTGCGATGGAAGGCGCAACATGGCGGCACCTTTGTCTCAATCCACGATCTGCCGGCCTGGGTCATCCCGGCCGCGATCGTGGTCGTTCTTCTGCTGATCGCGATCATCGTTCTGCTCGCCTGGTTGAATGCGCGGGGCCGGTTTATTTTTACCGACTGCATCGTGCACGACCGCGCCGCCATCGTCGCGCCCTGGCGCGAATTCCGCCGTGAAGGAAATCGCTATTTCCTTTTCCAGATTTGCGTCACCTTTTGCAACCTGCTCGTCTTTGCCGGCCTCTTCGCGCTGATGGCTCTGGCTTGGTACTGGAATCGCCCGGTGCTGCCGATCGCGCTCCTCATTTTCTTCGGCGTTGTTTATTTCCTGGTCGCGCTCGTCGTTCTCCTGTTGATGAAATTGATGGTGCCGGTAATGTATCGGCAGCGGTGCGGCGCGCTCGATGCGTTCGCTCAGGTCTGGGCGCTGCTCCTGGCTCATCCGGACAGCTTCGTTCTTTTCGCGCTCTTCTATCTCCTGCTCATTGTCGCCTCGGTCATGATCGGGTGTCTCGCAGCCTGCTTCACCTGTTGCCTGGCCGCCTTGCCTTACATCGGAACGGTCATTCTCCTGCCGGTGGTGATGTTTCTCTTCGCCTATCCGCTTTGTTTCCTGCGCCAACTGGGTGACCGCTACGATGCTTTCGCGGTCGTTAGGCCAGAAGATCCGCCGCCGCTGCCGGCTCCGCCAGTGCAGGTAGAACCGCCGCCCGCGCCATGAATTCGCGCCTCACGCCGGCGGGAAAAACATGGCGCGCGATCTATCTTGCTCTGCTGCCGGGCGTCCTGCTTTGCCTTTATTGGATCCGGCCAGACTCGCTCCCGAACTGGTTCCCGTTTCCGACTTCCTGTGCTGCGATGACCGGGCTGCCCTGCATTTTCTGCGGCTGCACTCGCGCGCTGCATCATCTCCTGCACGGGGAGTTTGCCCGTGCGCTTTATTTTAACTGGCTCGCCTATCCCTTTCTGGCCGCGGCCGGCTTTGTCTTCCTCCTCCACAGTCTGGAGCTGGCTAGCGGGCGTGATCTTGGTGGCCGTCTATCTTGCTTTCGACTCACTCCCCGTTCGTTAGGGGCAGGCGCGGCTGGGCTCCTCCTGCTCTGGATCCTGCAGGGCTACCTCGCTGTCTCGCAGGATAAAACGGAGCTGCTCAATCGCGCCGGACCGCTCTACGCCCTGGTGGTTTCGCCGCAAGCTCATCATTAGTCAGAATCCACTTCGGCTGCCTCTACCGCAAAGGGTGAGCGGAGCACCCTGGCTGCCCGCGCTGCGCCTCGTGCCGCTTCTGTAAATCCTGCACCCGGGCAGCCGATGCGCCCGCCCTGCAATCTCCGCCGCCTGCTTCGAGCTGCCGCGGCCCGCGCTGGAGGGACGGGCGCTGCCCGTCCGTGTCGCACCACCCCCACCAGACACGGACGACACGGCGATCGTCCCTCCAACTCCACTCGGATCGGCCGCGGGGGCGAGGCAGACGGCGCGTCTGCTGACCAACTTCAGCTCTCGGTTCGTGGCCGGAAATTCAGCATCAGCGGGACTCCCGGAAACGGTTTCACCGCCCGAATCTGCGCCTCGAGATAGCGCGCGTAGGTGTCGCCCAACAATTGCGGATCGTTAACGAAGAGAACAAACTCCGGCGTCGGCAGGGTCTGGTTTTCGCTCCGCGGCTGGGTGGCGTAGAACAATTTCATCCGGCGGTTGGCGGCCATCGGCGGCGGGTTGACCTCAAACGCTTCGCGCAGAACCCGGTTGAGTACCCCGGTGCCGATCCGCTCTTCCGCTCCGCGCCGAATCTTGCCGATGGCGCTGAAGAGGCGATCAACATTTTCCCCGGTCAAGGCGGAGGCGACCAGGATGGGCGCGTAGGGTAAGAAGAAAAGCCGCTCGCGCGTTTCCTGGATCAGCTCGGCGAGGGTCGCTTTTGCACCGCGCTCCGGTTTGACCAGATCCCATTTGTTCACCAGCAGGAGCGACGGTTTGTGCGCTTTCTGCATGAGGGCGGCGATCTTTTTGTCCTGCGCCGTGACCCCCATGGTGGCGTCGATCACCAGCACGCAAAGATCGGCCCGCCGGATGGTTCTCTCCGAGCGCATGACGCTGAAGACTTCGACCGAGCTGGAATGTTTGCCGCGAGGGCGAATGCCGGCGGTATCGATGAGGAGAAAGGTTTCCTTCCCGCGTCGGTAGGCGATGTCGACCGCGTCGCGGGTGGTGCCGGGGATGTTGCTCACGATGGTGCGCCGATCGCTCAGGATGGCATTGATCAGAGAAGACTTACCAACGTTAGGCCGGCCCACGATGGCGAGGGAAAGCGGCGGACTTTCCGCCGGTTGATCGCTCTCCTCCACCGCCGGGAGCAGTTCTTCGATGGTGGTGACGAGCTCACCGATGCCGCGGCCGTGCGCGGCGCTGATCGGGAGCACTTCGGGAAAACCGAGCTGGCTGAATTCCGAGACCAGGTCTTCGTGGTTGGGATGATCGATCTTGTTTACCACCAGCACGACCGGCCGCTTGGAGCGACGGAGTAATCGCGCCAGCTCGCGTTCGATCGGGGTCAGCCCCTGTTGCGCGTCGACAGTGAAAAGAATCACATCGGCTTCGCGCATGGCCGCGTCGGCCGCGCTGCGCACTTCCTGGAGCAGCTCAGTTTCCCCATGGCCGCCGATGCCGCCGGTGTCCCAGACCAGAAACGGCTCCTGGCCCCGCTTGCTCGAGGCCGAGATGCGATCGCGGGTGATCCCGGGCTGGTCGTGCACGATGGCGATGTTGCGCCCGACCAGGCGGTTAAAAAGCGCCGACTTGCCGACGTTAGGCCGGCCGACGATTGCGACCTGACGATGGTTTGTTTCACTCATGGCCTAACGACTACGGTAATGGAATCAGGCGGCGTCGCTCTGCCCATGGGCTCCGAGTTGCCGGAAGCCATCCATGACATAGATCACGCCCGAGACCAGGGTAAAAAGTCCGGCCGCGAGCACGACCCAGAGCAAAGGGATGAACATGAGCTGCAACATCACCCAGGCGATCGCCGCCATCTGCAGAAAAGTGGCCACCTTGCCCGTCCAGGCCGGACGCACCCGCACCTTGCCATTCAAGAGATGCAGAACCGCGCTGCCGATGAGAATGACGGCATCGCGGCTGATGACGAGGACCGGGAACCAGGTCGGAAATTGTCCGTACTGCGGATCGACGTTGCTCCAGTTGCTGATGCTCAAGGTGATGATCGCGCTCAGGAGCAGGCCTTTGTCGGCGATCGGATCCAGGATGACGCCGAGGGCGCTCTTCTGGTTGTAATGCCGGGCGATGTAGCCGTCGAGGCCGTCGCTGGCCGCCGCGACCAAAAAGATGAGGATGGCAGCATAACGTTGCCACTCGATTGGCTCGCCTCGTTTGATGCTCTCCCCGTAGTAGATCGCCATCAGGACGAAGGCCGGGATCATCAGGATGCGAACGAGGGTGATCTTATTGGCCGTGGTCATGAGAGGAGCGGCGGCATTCTGCGCCCGGCTCCGGGCAAAAGATACCGCGCGCCGGCCCTCCTTGGAAAGAGGAACCGACGCGCGGTGAAAACTACCGCGGCCTTCGCCGCCTAACGAATCAGGTCTCGAGCTTGATCTCGGCCTTTTGTTCCGGGGATTGATGTCTCTGGCCGTGTCGCCCTTCGGCGAATTCTTCGATCATCTTTTTGTTAAAGGCCGGGATGTCGTCCGGCTTGCGGCTGGAGACGAGACCGTTGTCCACCACCACTTCCTCATCAACCCAATTGGCGCCGGCGTTCTTCATGTCCACCTCCAGCGCCGGCCATGAGGTCATGGTGCGGCCGCGGACCAAATCAGCATTGATCAAGACCTGCGGGCCATGGCAGATCACCGCCACCGGTTTCCCCGCCTCGAAGAAATGGCGCACGAATTCCAACGCGCTCTCCTCCTGCCGCATGGCATCGGGATTCATCAACCCGCCCGGCATCAGGAGGGCATCGAAGTCGCGCCCCTGAGCGCCGCTGAGGGTGAGGTCGACCTCGAATTCGTCGCCTTTCTCATCGTGATTCATCCCCTGCACTTTGCCCGATTTGTTCGAGACGATCTTGGTCTCCGCGCCCGCTTCTTTCAGCGCCTCGCGCGGCTTGGTCATCTCCACCTGCTCGAATCCGTCGGCGACCAGGATCGCCACTTTCTTACCATTCAATTCATTCGCCATTCAAATTGTCTCCCGTTTGTTGGTTGGGCCGGCCGCCTGATTGCGCCGGCTCTTTCATTAGAGATCGCTCGCGGCCGCTTCCGCGGATGCGCACGGCCGCTGCAGCGGAAGCTGGCTGCTCCGTCTGGATAATTCTCATGCAGCGCTCCGCTTTTGCGATAGACTGCGCCGCGCCGCCGATGTGGCGAAATGGCAGACGCAACGGACTTAAAATCCGTTGGGCTTAACGGCCCGTGCCGGTTCGAGTCCGGCCATCGGCATTTTGCCTCCGGAGCGGCCCAGCCAATCAGCCCCGATCCGAGAGGCCGTCCTTGACGGGAAGCGGGATTCTCACGAGACAAGGAGCGAATGGAACCGAGCAAAGCCGCGGCCGCCGGACGGAGCCTGCCCGAGAGCGAACTGGAGGAGACCTTCGCCCGTTCCTCCGGTCCCGGCGGCCAGCACGTGAACAAGGTCTCAACCGCGGTGACCCTGCGCCATCGGCCCAGCGGCCTCAGCGTCACCGTGCAGGATTCGCGTTCGCAAATGCGCAATCGACAACTGGCGAGGGCACGCCTCTTCGAAGCGGTGCTGCGGCAGAAAGAAGACGCCCGCCAACAGAAGCGGTCCGCCGCGGCCCAGGCGCGCCGGCGCAATTCGCCCCGGCCGCCGCGTTTGAAACGAAAAATCCTGGAGTCGAAACGAAAACGCTCGCAGCTCAAAAAACTCCGCGCCAAAGCGGACGGATGAGTTAAACGTCGCCTGGTGCAAAAGGCGCTGCGAATCGGGATCGTGGGAGCGGGCTGGCCCGGGCGACAACACGCGCGTGCCATTCACGCCCTGCCCGGAGCGGTGCTGGAAGGACTGGCTGAGCCTAACGACGAACGGGCGGCGCAGTTTGAGCGTGAGTATGCCCCGCGCCGGGCTTATTCCGATTACCAAGAATTGTTAGGCGACGCGGCGGTCGAGGCCGTCGTGATCTGCCTGCCTAACCATCTTCATTTCCCCGCCACCCTCTCCGCCCTGCGCGCGGGCAAGCATGTCCTGTGTGAGAAACCGCCCACCCTGAACAGCGCGGAGATGCGCGTCCTGCAGGAGGAAGCGGAGAAATTTGGGCTGGTCTATTTCTTTAGCCGGCAGTTTCGTTTCACCCCCGCCATGCGCATGGCCCGCGAGCTCATTGTCCGCGAAGAGCTGGGCAGAATTTACTTCGCCGAAGCCACCTGGGTGCGCTCGCGCGGCATCCCGAGCGGCTTGGGCGGTTGGTTCACTGAAAAGCAACGCTCCGGCGGCGGCGCGCTGATCGACATCGGCATCCACGCGCTCGATTCCGCCTGGTATCTCATGGGCGCACCGCGCCCCATCTCGGTCACGGCCTCGGTCTTCCAAAACTTCCCCCAGCTGGTGCAGGGCGCGACCTTCGATGTTGAAGACGCGGCTTTCGCTTTCATTCGTTTCGCCAACGACGCAGTGGTGCAATTAAAGACTTCCTGGGCCGGCAACCTGACCGACGAAATCCCACAGGGGACTGATTTCGGGCGGGAGTTAAATAACTGCACGATCTATGGGCGGAAAGCGACGGTGCGGCTGAAGCCGCTCACTCTTTTCCAGGACGTGGACGGAACCCTGCGCGATCAGAGCCTCAGCCCGAGTGATAAGACCGATCCCTTTGAGTTACAGATGAAGAACTTTGTCGAAGCGGTCGCCGGCAGCAGCGCGCCGATCAATAACGCCCAGCAGGCGGTCTACCTGATGGAAATGCTGGACGCGATCTACCTCTCGAGCAGCACCGGACGTGAGGTGCCGATCGCGCGGGCCTGAAAGAAATTTCGCCCCGGGCCCCATCCGAGCCCATAACTTGCTTCGAATCGGAGGTGTCAACATCAAACCTATTATGAAAAAACTCATCCTATTACTCCCGACGCTTGCATTGGGCGCACTCGCTTCCTGCACCACCGTGGTCAAGGAACCGGCTGCCACCACCACCACCACGACCCACACCGAGTCGGCCGTGACCCGCACGCCGACCAGCACAAGCACAACCGTGACCCGGCAAAGCGCCGGCGGCTACTAAGTCCTCATTCAAGAATCAGACAGCAAAGGGAGACGCTTCCGCGTCTCCCTTTTTTGCGCAATCGAGTCGGCCGGCATTCTTCGCCGGTGACCGATCGCGTCTAGGCTTCGACTTCCTCTTCCGTTTCCTGACTCACGACCGGAGCGATCGCCTGCAGTTTTTCGCCGCTCTTCAGGTCCATTAGCTTGACTCCTTGCGCGTTGCGGCCCGTCTCCCGAATTTCAGAAACCCGGGTTCGCACCATCTGGCCCTTGGTGGTGATGAGCATGAGTTCATCCTTATCGGTCACAGTCAGGGCGCCGACCACCCGGCCGGTCTTATCCCCGGTCTTCATCGTGATAATGCCTTTACCGCCCCTTTTCTGGGTGCGGTAGTTATCGAAGCCGGTCCGTTTGCCGATCCCATTCTCACCTGCGACCAGTAACATGGAGTCGTTATTGACCAAGGCGATCCCCACAATGTGATCGCCCTTGGAAGGCCGAATGCCCCAGACGCCAACGGTGTTACGGCCCTGGTCGCGTAACTGATCCTCGTGGAAGCGCAGACTCATCCCTTCACTGGTGATGAGGACGATTTCATTGTCACCATTGGTCAGCACGGCGTCGATTAGACAATCGTCCTCTTCGATATTGATCGCGATGATGCCGCCTTTGCGCACGTTACTGTAGTCAGACAGGTTCGATTTCTTCACGATCCCGCTACGAGTCGCGAAAGCGATGTGCAGGTTCTTATCCCAGGTCTCGTCCACCGTATTGGCGCCGGTGCCGCTGCTCTTGGCCTGGATGCGAATGGTGGCGGCGATTTTCTCTCCGCTGCGCAGCTCGAGCAGATTGGCGATGGAGCGCCCCTTGGAGGCACGACCCATCTCTGGAATCTCGTAAACCTTCTCGACATAACAGCGGCCCGACATGGTGAAGAACATCAAGTAATCATGGGTAGCCGCAGTAAAGAGATGCTCGATGAAGTCGCCCTCCTCTTCCTGGGTGGCACCTTCGCGGGTGGTCATCCCGATCACTCCTTTGCCGCCGCGGCGTTGCGCGCGGAAAGCGCTCACGGCGGTGCGCTTGATAAAGCCGTTGTGGGTGATGCTGATGATGGTGCCTTCGTTGGCGATGAGATCTTCCATGTTGATCTCGCCTTCGTCCGGCACCAGCTGAGTGAGACGCGGCCCGGCATACTTTTGCTGTATCTCGCGCAGCTCTTCCTTGATGATCTGAAAGACGCGCGCTTCCTTGGCCAGAATGTCCCGCAGATCCTTGATCGTCTCGATCAACTCCTTATACTCGTTAACGATCTTTTCCCGTTCCAGACCGGTGAGTTGATAAAGACGCAGGTCCAGGATTTGATTGGCCTGGTGTTCACTAAAGGCGTAACGGCCTTCGCTAAGGCGCACCTCATTTCGAATCAGCACCCCGATCTGTTCCACCTGGCGGCGGGTAAAGTCGAAAGCGAGCAGCTTCACCCGGGCCTCCTCGCGATTAGCCGAGCCGCGGATGATGCGGATGAACTCATCCATGTTGGCCAGGGCAATGAGATAGCCCTCGAGCGTCTCGGCCCGATCCTCCGCCTTGCGCAACTCATAGCGCGTCCGACGCAGAATCACCTCTCGCCGATGCTCGATGAAGGCCTGGTTTGCTTCCTTGAGGGAAAGGAGCTTCGGCTTGCCGTGGTCGATCGCCAGCATGTTGACCGCGAAGGACGATTCGAGCGCGGTATGCTTGTAGAGATTGTTGATCACCACCTTGGGTAGGGCATCGCGTTTCAGCTCGATCACGACCCGGGTGTTCTCGTCCGACTCATCGCGGATGGCGGTGATATCGGTAAGGATTTTTTCGTTAACGAGTGAAGCAATCCGCTCAACCAGGGTGGCACGGTTGACGTTGTACGGGATCTCGGTGATGACGATCTGCTCGCGGTTGCCTTTGAGCTCTTCCACCCCCGCTTTGCCGCGCACTTTCATGCTCCCGCGGCCGGTCTCGATATATTGTCTCACTCCGGCAACGCCGCAGATGGCGCAACCGGTCGGGAAATCGGGCCCTTTGACGTACTTCATCAAGCCGTCGATGTCGATATCCGGGTCATCGATCTGCGCGCAGATGCCGTCGATGACTTCGCCCAGGTTATGCGGCGGGATATTGGTCGCCATGCCGACGGCGATGCCCGTGCCGCCATTCACCAGCAGATTCGGGAAAGCCGCCGGGAAAACGGTCGGCTCCGTCCGCGTCTCATCATAGTTAGGCACGAAATCAACCGTGTCCTTCTCCATGTCGGTCATGAGGGCGGCGCCGAGATGGGTCATGCGCGCCTCGGTGTAACGCATGGCGGCGGGCGGATCACCTTCGACCGAGCCAAAGTTTCCCTGCCCGTCGACCAGACGTTCCCGCATCGCCCAGGGCTGGGCCATATGGACCAGGGTCGGATAGATGACTGCTTCGCCGTGCGGGTGATAGTTACCGCTGGTATCGCCGCAAATCTTGGCGCACTTCCGATGCTGCCGGTTGGGGAAAAGGGAGAGATCGTGCATCGCAAAAAGGATGCGGCGCTGGGAGGGCTTGAGCCCGTCGCGGGCATCGGGCAGGGCGCGCGAGATGATGACCGACATCGAGTAATCGAGGAATGACCTCGAGACTTCTTCGGCGACGTTGATCGGTTCTACTTTTTCGTTGGCGTTATACACGTTGGGTAATGACTAAGGACGGATCTGGAATGACTAATGACTACCAGGTTGGCGACGGTTGGTCTTTGACGGCGGTAAATTTGCTCGAGATCAGGTTTGCTCGCGCGCTCCATCCCGGCGGTCTCGAGCAATTCCTAGACATCCAGGTTGCGCACGTTAAGGGCGTTATCCTCAATGTACTGGCGGCGCGGCTCGACGATGTCGCCCATCAGCTTCGAAAACATCTGGTCGGCTTCGACGGCGTTGTCGTCGTTCAGATCGACCTTGAGCAGCTTGCGCTTCTCCGGGTCCATGGTGGTGTTAAAAAGTTCCTTCGCGTTCATTTCGCCCAGGCCTTTGAAGCGCTTGATCTGCACTCCGCGCCGGCCAATCTCCATGATCTTCTCCAGGATTTCCGGGATGGAAAATAGCGGATGGGAAGTGGCGCGCTCGCCCTCCCCTTCGATCAGTTCAAAGATCGGATGATCGGCCGCGGCGTAGTGATCGAGCTTGAGACCTTTGCGAGCGAGCTCACCGAGCACTTTGTGGATCGTGGTTGACTCATGCAGCTCGACCAGGGTGCCGCGGCGCCGATTGCCCCCGTTGCTTGCCTTGGCCTGCGCGTTGCTCAGGGGCAGCAGCTCCTGGCCTATCTCCACATCGAAGAGATTGAGATCGAGATTGGCTTCGTGGAATTGGCGGACGGAGCGTTCGTCGTTAAAGTAATGCACGCTTTCGTCGTTCCCGTCGCGCACCTTAACCAGATAGGTCGGTAATTTATCCGACTTGACGTCGCGATGGTTGAGAAACACTTCGAAATCGCCGCCATGACGCCGGATCGAGTCGCTTAACTTGGCCAGCCTTTCCAGTTGGTCGAGAATGTCCTTGAGCTGTGTGGTGCTGAGTTCCTTGTTGTCGGACAAGTTCTTTAGCCGCACATCCTCCGCGCCTAACGAGATCAGGATCTTGTTCAACTGCACGTCGTCGTCGACATACTCTTCCCGCTTCTTGCGCTTGATCTGGTAGAGCGGCGGCTGGGCGATGTAGATCTTCCCGGCCCGGACCAGCTCGGTCATTTGCCGGTAGAAAAAGGTGAGCAGGAGAACGCGGATGTGCGAGCCGTCGACGTCGGCGTCGGTCATGATGATGATGCGCCCGTAGCGCAGCTTGGCGATGTCGAAGGTGCCTTCGTTTTCCTTCCCGTTGCCCCCTTCCTCCTTCGGCCGGCCAATGCCGGTGCCGATGGCGGTGATCATGGATTGAATCTCGGTGTTCTTGAGCGCCTGATCGAGCCGGGCTTTCTCGACATTGATCAGCTTGCCCCGGATGGGCAGGATGGCTTGGTAACGCCGATCGCGGCCCTGCTTGGCCGAGCCGCCGGCGGAGTCACCCTCGACGATGTAAAGCTCGGTCAGCTCCGGATCGCGCTCGGAACAATCGGCCAGTTTGCCGGGCAGGCCGCCGCCAGTGAGTGCGCCTTTGCGGATGGTTTCGCGCGCCTTGCGCGCCGCCTCGCGAGCGCGGGCAGCGGTTAGGACCTTGTCGAAGATCTTTTTCGCGACCGGAGGATTCTGGTCGAAGTAAGTCATTAACCCATCGTAAACGACCGAGTTCACAATCCCGTCGATTTCCGTGTTCACCAGCTTCACCTTGGTCTGTGACTCAAAGCGCGGGTTAGGAAGTTTGATGCTGAGGACGCAGACCAACCCTTCGCGCACGTCGTCGCCGGAGATGGCAGGATCCTTATCCTTCAGCAGACTGTTAGAGCGGGCATATTGGTTGACTGCCTTAGTCAGGGCGGTGCGGAAACCAGTCAAATGAGTGCCGCCGTCCGGGTTGGGAATGGAGTTGGCGAAGGGGAGAATCTGATCGTTATAGCTATCGTTGTATTGCAGGACGACATCGACGAAGACCTCGTCGCGCTGACGCGAGATGACGACCGGCTTGGGATGGATGACGTTTTTATTCTCACCCAGCTGTTTGACGAACTCTTCGATGCCGTGCTTGTAGAAAAAGGTTTCCTTTTTCACCGGCTCGAGGCGCTCGTCGGCGAGGGTGATCTCGAGGCCCGGATTGAGGAACGCCAACTCACGCAGACGGCTGCCGAGGCGCTCGAATTTGAACTCGGTCGTGATGGTGAAGATCGTCGGATCGGGCAGAAAAGTGATCAGGGTGCCGGTCGTCTTCTTATTCTTCAGCTCGCCGATGACGCTCAGCTTCTCGGTCGTCTTGCCGCGCTCGAAGGCCATGTGATAGACCTTGGCGTCGCGCGAGACCTCGACCTTAAACCAATCGGAAAGCGCGTTCACGCACTTGGCCCCGACGCCGTGCAGACCGCCGGAGTATTTATAGGCGCCCTGGCCGAACTTGCCGCCGGCGTGCAGGTTGGTCAGGACGAGCTCGACCGCCGGCATCTTGAATTTCGGATGCATGTCGACCGGAATGCCGCGGCCGTTATCGCGCACCGAAACGGAGCCATCGACATGGACCGCGACGTCGATCCGGGAGCAGTAGCCTGCCAGGTGCTCATCGATCGAGTTGTCCAGCACCTCGAAGACACAATGGTGCAACCCGCGCTCGTCCGGGTCGCCGATATACATGCCCGGCCTTTTCCGGACCGCCTCGAGGCCTTCGAGCTTGTCGATCTGGGCGGCGTTGTACTTCTGGCTTTCGCTGATACCGGCGGGGCGCTCGGCTGGTGGATTAGGAACGTCGATTTCGTCTTTGGCTTGGAGCATAGAAACGCGGGCGCGCCGCGAGGCGGAAACATAGGCGAAAAGAACCCTCAGAACAACTACTAATCTGGCCCGGCAGGTATGGCTGCATCTCAAGATTTGGTGGCAGAACCGTGGGGAGCGCCCAGATATTGTGGTCGCTGAAGCGCCTGCGGCCGCGTTTGGCCATGCAGCAAAGGTGAGGGCGAACCGAGGGGATCGCCAGTTTTAGGGAAGGCGCGACTGCACCACTCCGAACGCAGGCAGGCGCTCAACCATGCCGGCCAAACAGGCGGCGCGATTTCAGCTTTCCGGTGCGGGCTTGCTCGCCGGCATCTCAAAGAGCGAGTTCAGGATGCGATAGCTGCGGGCATCGACGTGGGCGTAATCGGCCTGTCGAGAGCTGACGTCGAAGACGTACTGTTCTGTGGGGCTGAAGTTCAGGAAGGTGATGGCGCGCCGATATGACAGGCCGAAAAACTGATAGGTATAGACCAGCTTCAGGCTTTTCCAGCCGTTGATCGCGATCGCGTCGGGAACCTGTTCGACCAGTTGCACATTCTGGGCGTCGGGGGGGAGGGCGGCCCGGGCCAGGGAGGCGTATTGCGGGATGCCCTTCTCATCGAAGAGAAGGCCGGGGGCCGCGGGCGACTTTGAGAACCGGGTGGTGGCGCTCGGGATATCGTCAAAGCGGAAAACCGCCTCGTCGGCCGAGCCGGTGACGGTCATTTTCGGATCGATCCGGAAGGTCAACCGCTTGTCCGCATCCCGAAAATAATAACGCACCCGCTGGGGACCATCCCCGGTCACGACGAACCGCAGCGGAGTCAGGTTCAAGGCCAGCGCTTTGTCGCCGAGGAAGGCAAGAGTGAGTAAAACTGTGAGGAAAAATCGTTTCATAAGATTTTAGAACCGCGCCAGCGCACCGCGACCGATCACGACCGCATCTAGGCTTCCCGGGGGCGGATTGGCGGCCAGTTTCGGGTCGAAATCCCAGACTCGGTTGGGCGGGCTGTAGATATTCCCGGTATCCCATTCTCCGGTCGCGATCTGACTGGTAAAGAGCTCGATCATGGATCCGTTATAGGTGAAGGTATCGTTCGACCAATCCTCCAGGAAACGCGGGAAGTTATTCAGTCCGCCGGAGTAACCATAGGTCACATTGGTGTCCGGGTTCTTCCAACCTGAGGGTAGGAACCCGGCCACGATCGCGGTATTGACCGTGGTGTTCTTAGCCTGCCGGTAGGAAAGCGAGTAAGTCGACCGGTTGTCGTCCCAGTTATCCGAGAGGATGGTCACGGCGTCGGCGAAAACGGCAGAGGAAGCCTGTTGTCCCTTGGTGTTATAATCGCCTTCGATGTAAACCGGATTCTGGCTGGCGACGGTGATGCCATCGGTCGGAAGCGAATCTCCGTTAACCAGCCGGATTCCCTTCGGGTCACTCGTGCTGATGGTGCCGTCCGAGGCAGTCTGGTCGATGTAAATGATGTTATTGAACCCGGAGGCGCCGTTAAAGACCGACTTGGCCTTGGACATATCGAGCGTCGTCAGGTCAACGTATTTCCCTTCCCGCCGGTCGTAGATCGTCTCCTGCGAAAGGGCTTTCTGAATGTTATTTATCTGACCGTTATTCAGGCTGGTGCCGTTTTGCGTCGTGACCGTTTCGGTCGTGGTCACCCTGCCCCGCCAGTCTTTGCTTGAGGTGACATGGATGACGATTCCGGCCTTGTTATAGAGCCGGCGCTCCGCGATCGGAGTGGGATCGGGATAGGAGTTGTTCGGCGGCTCGATCAGCTCCCGCATGGTGTCGTTGTTCGGGTTACTGTCACTCGTATCGAGCAACGAGCTCGAATCCGCGCCCAGCGGCTCCATCCGGCTCACCTGCGCCGTTTGCTCGTCGAATCCTCCATTGGGGAAAGTCGGCGGCAGAGTGCTATTTGGGCTGTAGCCCGACCAGGTGTCGGCTTCTGGCGGCTCCACGCTGTCGGTATAACCTTTGACGAAAGAAAGGTTGCCGGTGAAGGTCAGAATCCCATCCGTGGGAGAGCTTACGTAGGCCTTGCTATTAGTGTGGACCAGCCCGCCAATGGTCATCTTGGCCGTCTTGTAGAGTTCGAGGTCATCCTCAAAGAAAGCCGTCGCCTGGAAAAGTGGCACCACGGAATAAGTCATATAACGCTTGGCGCCATAGTTGACCGTGCGGCCGCCTGTAAATGAGCCGGTCAGGCGCACGCTGGCCAGGTAGATGGAGTTATAACCGATCCAGCCGGGATAGTTATCGACGTTGATCTTGACTGGGACCGGCGTGGCGCTGGTGCTGGCCAGCGGCTGCCCATATTCATTCACGGCGTTGATCTGGAGCGGCCCATTCTGCGCGCCCGAGGCATAGCTCAGACCGTCAAAGGAAGGCACGGTCGCCATCGGACCAGCCAGTTGTGCTTTGGTTACGGGCCGATAGTAGCTGTTCACCGTTTTCGTCCAGACCCCGTAGGCGAAGTCGAGCGCCCCCTCGGCCGATCCTTTGATGAAGGAAAAGTCACGACTGGAGTCGGTGCGCCGCACCGTGTTGCTGGTGAGATTCACCGCCACACCGATAAAGACGCAGGCGACGAAAATCACCAGCAGGGCGACAACCAGAGTGGAAGCACGTTCGTTATTCTTGGTCCTGATATTCATGTGGCTTAGAGGTAATTTCGGGGACGCACCCGGCCGTCGATCTTAATGAAAGTGTTCACCTCATGCGCCTGTTTATTGGCCAGGACTTTGTTGTATTGCTGGTCCTCGATTCTGAGCGAAACATTGAGCAGGGGCACCCCGTCGGAGGTGACAATGCTAAAGGGCGTGTTTTCCCCGGCCTGAGAGCCGATCTCTCGGTTTAACACCGTGTAAGTTGTGCTCAGGTCACAAGTATTGGAGGTGGTTTCGACGTCGGGATAAAGCCGTAACTCGTTGCGACCGTTGACCGGGACGACGACGATGGCCTTGCGATGAATCAGGAAAGCACTCTCCTTCACATCCGGAGTCCAGGGCACACTCTCTCCCAGCGCCGCCTTCAGAGTGACTGTGACCGGTTGCAAGGCCGGAGGAGCCGCTGACAGGGCCGCAGGTGAAGAACTGTTCACCAGGGGACGCAGGGCGCTGCTGCCGATGCGAATAACATCGTTAGGCCGCGGAATCGGCGGAGAAGCCAGGGCGTTGGTGGAGAGGGTCAGCTGCAGGCTGGTGGCGGAAGCCGGTAACCCGGTGGTGCCGGGATTTGTCACGATATAAGGCCCGCCGAGATAGCGATCGAAGACGATCCCGGCGGCGGGCCCGACCGCACTGGCGGGGGTGCCGTTGGCCTGGATCAATTTCGGCATGCCGTTGGCCTGACTGATCTCAGTATAAACCCGATCCAGGGCGGAGCGGACGATGGTGCTGGAGGAGTTGATCGAAATGTTCTTCGCCAGCAAGGTGGTCGAGTTACTCAAAATGGCGTAAGCGATGCCACCCACCACGACCAGAAGGAGGACGCCGATCATCAACTCGACCAGGGTGTAGGCCGCGCGCAGGCTGTGGTCAGCGGAATGTTTCATTTATCGAGGGCGCGAATGGTGGTCATCTCATAACTCAGGGCGCGGCCGGAAAGGGTGTAATCGAGATGAAAGGTGACCCGGCGAATATCTGCCCCGGCCGCGTTAGGCTCGCCCGTGACGGTGCGGAGCAGTTTGCCCGTGATCTTAGAAGTGCCGTCGCGATTGACGTAAACGGTCTCGAGATTATCGCCCCCGCCATCGTCGTCCCACACTGCGGAGGTCGCTTTGACCAGGATGGCGGGCACACTGGTTGTGGTAAAAGGCGCGGCGATGGCCGCTTCGATATTGCGCTGCACGATCTCGCGCGCATTCGTCATCACTCGATTGCTGACCGAATACCGGTTGAGCAGGACGAGGGTCGCGATCGCAGTGGCGGCGACCAGACCGAGGACGGCGACAGCGATGGCGGTCTCGACGATGGTCAAGGCCGCGCGTGGTCTGGCTCCGAGGCGCAGCCTGGGTGCGGCCGGCCAAAGCATTTCCGGGCGAATCGTCCCTGGCGAGACGTCGCGTCGCACTCTTCTCTCAGACATTGCCCCTGCCTTTGAGCAGGATGCAGACCAATCTCCGGCCAGTCGCGCTCCGATCAGGTTTCAGGGCGGTGCGCAAAAGAGGCGCGAGCAAAAGAAATCTCGTAACAGCCCACGCTTGGCACGCTCACTGCTTTAACCAATCCTGTCAGTATGGCGCTGCCTAAGCGTCAAACAATTTGACGTTGTTCTGGGGGGAACAGGCCCGCGTCATCCTTCGGGTGGCGCGGGTCACTCGTTTTCAGGCCTAACTCCAGCTTCTCGCATCAGCACAGGCGAAGCCGGTAACTTATCGAGCATGATACCTCCTTCTCCGTCGTAGCGGCCAAAGGAGAGCACCCCGGTCGGGCACTGCTGCACACAGGCGGAACAGCGCACACACTCCGGATCTTCCATCGGCAGTCCTTTATTGGCGAAATTCATCACATCGATCCCCTGGTGACAGACGGAGGTGCAGACATTGCAGGAGATACACTTATGCTTGTCCGGGAAAATACGGTAACGAGAGAAGCGAGTGTAGATATGCATGAGCGCGGCCAGTGGACAGGCAAAGCGGCACCAGACCCGGCCACTGAACCAAAAGTAGAGACCGACGCCGAGAATGCCGCCCATGAAGATATCGACGCTCCAGGCATAGTTAAGAAAGGGAATCCCTTCGAAGAGCTTGTGATACCAATGGGTCGCCCACGAGCCCTCGCCCAGCGCCCAGCCGGCGATGCGCAGGCCGAGGATGACAAGGGCAAAGAGTAGCGCGGCCTGGCCCACCATGTTGACCCGATTCCAGAAAGGACCATGTGGCATCTTGGTCCGTTGCGTGTCGCCCATCGTCTCGGCCAGCGCGCCGCAGGAACAGATCCAGCCGCAATAAGCTCCTTTCCCCCAGCGAAAGATGATGAGCGGGATCAGGACAAAGGTCTGGACGAAACTGATCCCGAGCCAGAGCCACATCGGCTGATCGGTAAAGACATTGTAGACGTTGAGCGGAAAGGCCAGGATAAAGCCGTAAGCCCGCCAGTAAGCCCGCTCGTGCCCGAGGGTTCCGTCATAACTCTCGAACAGGTGATCGGCCAGCCAATGCATCGGCTGGCCCGGCTCGAAGAAGCCGTTCCGCCCCATCCAGGGCAGGATCAGCTCCGGCAGGATGAAAAGCGGGATGCACTGCGAGCAGATGAGCACGATCGTCTGCCACTTCACATAAGGCGTGCGCCGGCGCCGGATGCGCCGGATGCCAAAGACAAAGACACAGGTGCAGTAGGCCAGAGTGTAATAGAAGGCGGGATTGCCCAGGCCGCGCTTGATGGTGTAGAGAAGATTGGTTTCTCGGCTGGACCATTGGGCAATCTTGCCGCCTAACGAATCTATGACCGGCGGCACGTTATAGGGAAAATCGTGGTGCTGGCTGGCGTAGCGCTGCACGGGAAATTCCTGCGGATGACTGCTCTTCCAGTGATAAAGCAGGACGCAGAAGAGAACAAAGGCGATGCAGCTGATCCAGGTCAGCGGGCGCCAATCGCCGCGCACGTGCAGGCCGCTCCGGCGAAAGAAATCGAGCGGCGCCTCCCGCCCGATCATGGAAAAGACGACGTCGTTAGGCAAAGTCACTTCGCTCCCGTCCTCCTTTGCCAGGATGACTTTGTCGGGCTCGATCCGAGTCACTTGGGTGGCCAGGGCGAGCGTGACCGAACCGGGCGGCATTCCTTTCGCCATTTCGCTTGTGAAAGCCGTCGTCACTCGCTCCGATCGCGGCCGTTCCACCTGCACCTCCGCCTTCGGATCGTGCTTTAGCCGCTCCAGTTTCTCCACATTCTCCGGTTTCGGGCGCGAGAATTCCGCCTTGCGATAACTGAGAGTGACCTTCGCCCCGCAGCCCGCCAGCGCGATGGTGGTCTCGAGCGCGCTATCTCCGCCGCCGACCACGAGCACGTCGCACCCGCTAAAGTCTTTCGGATCGAAAAGCCGGTTATAGACCTTGTCCAGCTCCTCCCCGGCGCAACCGAGTTTGCGGTGGTTCCCGCTCCGCCCGATCGCCACGATGACTCGCCGCGCCCGGGTGACGATGTCACCGGCCTGGTGGAGCAGAATCTCTCGCCCGGTCGCTTCGATTCGCTCGATCCGCCCGTCGCTAAACTCGATCCCCGCCTCCTGCCGCTGCGCCTCCATCTCGGCCAGGAGCGTCTCTTTCACATCCTGGGTGAAATGGAGTCCGCCTTCCAGTTTCAGATCGGTCGGATAGGTGTAGATCGGCTTCGCTTTGGGAAAGTTTGCCACGGTCGAGAAGGGCTGGCTGGCTTCGAAGATCTCGAAATTCAAACCCGCCTTCTTCGCCTCGATCGCGGCCGAGACGCCGGAGACGCCGCCCCCAATGATGGCGAGGTCGAGCAGCTTCGCCGATGCCTCGCCGCCCCCGCTTTCCGCCCGGGCGAAATCGGGCTCGGCCAGAATCGCGTGGACCGCTTCCGCCCCGGTCTTGGAGGAAAACTTGAGCAGCGGAATCCCGGTCAGATCACCCACGATTCGGACCCCGGGGAGATTGGTGACGCCAAACTCTCCCGACTCGGGCAATTTCTCGACAACGCCCGCCGGCCAGCGAGTATGAAGCCAGTGGGTGTAACGTTGCAGCGGATTGAACATGTGGAGGAGAATGGTGCCAACTTGGATGTTGTGCAGAGCGCGCGCCAAGGACATTTATTCCCTGACTCCATCCGGCTTGTGGCGCTATTCCGATCCGTTTCGTTTCCGACCAATCAGACGCTGCGGGCCCCCGCCGCGCTCTGACCAGCGATGAATTCTTCTCAATCCCATACTCGCCGCATGCCGTGGGACGCGGAGCAAGCGCGCGACCTGCTCCTGACCCGGGAATGGCTGGTCAGCAACGGCCTCGGCGGTTACGCTTCCGGCACCGTTTCAGGGGCGGTGACCCGGCGTTATCATGGGCTTCTTACCGCCGCCCTGCCGGCGCCGTCAGGCCGCACCCTGATGTGGAGCCATCTCTCCGAAACCCTCCGCTTCGGCCCGGAGGACGCGGTGTCGTTAGGCGCGGAGGAGCGCGCCGGCGGGCAGCTCGATCTGCAGGGAGCCGATTACCTGCGCGAGTTCCGGCTCGAGCGTGGCCTGCCGGTCTGGGTCTTCGCTGTCCGCGACCTTGTGATCGAGAAGCGTCTGCTCATGCCGCATGGGCAAAACACCGTGCACCTGGGCTATCGGGTGGAGGGCAAAGGTCCCCTGCCCCATCTCGAGCTCCGGCCCGCTTTCCATTTCCGCCATTACGAAGACTCGGTCGAGGAACTGCCCGAGACGCCCTACCAAATTAGGTCGACCGATGGCCGCTACGAGATCGTGGACGACGGGAGCGCTTTCCCGCCCTTCCGGATGCGCCTCTGCGATTGCCGATGCGACTTTGTCATCGATGCCCGCCGTTTGCGCAAGGTGGTCTACCGCACCGAGCTGGCCCGCGGCTACGACTCCGTCGGCGATCTCTGGAGCCCGGGCGTCTTTCGGGTGCAACTCGAGCCGGGCCAGGCCGCCACCATCGTCGGCTCGACCGAGGAATGGAATATCATCGACGTGCTCGACCCAGCCGGCGCGGAGAAGGCCGAGCGCGAACGGCGGCAACGGCTGCTCAGTCACGCTCAACCCGGGGCGCACGAAGGCGTCGCCGCGGAGCTCGTGCTGACCGCCGATCAATTCATCATTACCCCGGCGGGCCGGGCCGAGGAAGCGGCCCGCGCCCACGCTTTCGGCGATGAAGTGCGCACCATCATCGCGGGCTATCACTGGTTCACCGATTGGGGACGCGACACCATGATCAGCCTGGAAGGTCTCACCCTCACCACCGGGCGCACTCTCGAGGCGGGTTACATTCTGCGCACCTTTGCCCATTATGTCCGGCACGGGCTCATCCCGAACATGTTTCCCGACGGGCAAAGCGAAGGGCTTTACCACACCGCCGACGCCACCCTTTGGTTCTTCCACGCGCTGCACCGTTACCTCGGCGCCACCGGCGACCGCACTACCCTCACCATTCTCCTTCCCATCCTGCGCGATATCGTCGACCGCCACCTTGCCGGGACGGATTTTAATATCCACGTCGACCCGGAAGACGGCCTCCTTTGCCAGGGGGAGAAAGGTTATCAGCTCACCTGGATGGATGCGAAGATGGGCGATTGGGTGGTCACTCCGCGCCGGGGCAAGGCGGTCGAGATCAACGCGCTCTGGTTCAACGCTCTTTCCCTCCTCTGCGGCTGGCTGGAGGAGGAGGGCGAGAAGGAAGCGGTTGAGCGCTACCGCGACCATGCCCGACGCGCGCAGGATTCTTTTAACCGGCGCTTTTGGTCTGCCGAACGCGGTTACCTCTACGACGTGGTCGACTTTGAGGGCGGCGACGATTCCTCCCTGCGGCCAAACCAGATCTTCGCCATTTCGCTCGATCACCCCATTTTGGCCCGGGAACATTGGGCCCCGGTGCTCGAGGTGGTCGAACGCGAACTGCTCACCCCGGTCGGTCTGCGCTCGCTTTCACCGCACAACCCGGACTACAAAAAAAACTACCACGGCGACCTCAAAACGCGCGACGCGGCCTATCATCAGGGCACGGTCTGGGCTTGGCTGATCGGACCGTTCATCGATGCCTGGATGAAAGTGCACCCGGGCGAACCGGAGAAAGCGCGCGCTTTTCTCGACGCCTTCCCCGCGCACCTGAGCGAAGCCGGCCTGGGCACGATCAGCGAAGTATTCGATGCCGAAGCGCCGCATACCCCACGCGGCTGCATTGCCCAAGCCTGGAGCGTCGCCGAAGTGCTGCGCTGCTGGGTTAAAACCGAGCCCAAAATTTCCTAATCGTCCTCGTGCTCGAAGCGCTGACCAAGGTTCCCGGGCACGAGCACAAGGACGAGCCGGCCTAACGACGATCCGCGTTTTCCCGCGCCGCTTCGGTTGACTTGCTCCCTCGTCACGATAGCCTTTTGCCACATGATCAATGTGACCGATCGCGCCGTCGCCCATCTCCGCTCGCTCCTGGCCGAGCAGGCCGCGCCCACCGGCAAAGGCCTGCGCGTGCAGGTCGCCAAAGGGGGCTGCTCCGGCATGCAATACGAGATGTCGCTCGATCAGCGCCAGGAAACCGATGCCGTGGTGCAACGCGAGGAAGTGGCATTTCTGGTCGACCCCGAGAGCGCCAATTTCCTCCGCGACGCCACTCTCGATTTCGAGGACGGACTCACCGGGAGCGGCTTTCGCATCGTCAATCCCAACGCTGCCCGGACCTGCGGCTGCGGCACTTCCTTCGAACCGGTCCGGCCGGCCTAACAACCCCCTTCGCGGACGACGCCCGCCGTCCCTGGCATGGAACCGGATCTTTTTCGCTTCGATGATCACCGCGGCTTTGAGCGCAAGCGGACCAATTACTTTGCCTGGACGGTCGTCATCCTCCTCCTGATCGGCGCCGCCCTCGCCGCCTGGCTCGGCAGTTTCTACGTCATCGGGCAACCGGAGCGGCCGGAGAGTTATCGGATTCTGCAGAAGCTGCACAAAATCGAGCCGCCGAAACGATTCGCCCTCACCGCGGCACCGGCGGGCGAATTCCTCAATCCGAAAAAGCTCTACCAGCGCTACCAGGCGATGGGCCCGGCCGAGCTGGCGCGGAAGGATGCGGAACTGACTCGCAATTTCATTCGCAACTTCCAACAGGTGCATGGGCAGGTCACTTACGTGGTCGGCCGTTTCAACATCATGGGCGCCCGCCAGCTCACGCCCGACGACGTCTTCACCTCCGGCGCGGTTGCCCTGGCCCGGGCGGTCGATCAACCGGAGCTGCTCATGGAGCACGTCTTTACCACTGCGAACGAGCACGACGCCAAGCTGCTGCAGGAGCGTCTGGTCATGGGGATGGATGTGAACCTGGAGCGGAGCCACGATCTCTCGGCCGTGGTTCACGTCGAGCGCCTGCCCGACGGGCGGATCCAGATCACCGCCGTGCCGCTGCTCTACGGCAGCTATGCCATGACTCGCGGCACCGGCACCTTCAGCCTGGAGCCGCCGACCGATCTGAATCTGGCCGCGGGCTGGCCTCTGTTTAAAACCGACGCCCGCCGCACGGTCGAGAATCGTTACGACAACTATCGCTCCCGCCTCGCGCCCGCCACCAGCACCCTGCCGATCGTCGGTCTGCCCCCGGCCAAGACCGCGCCGCCGCCGCAGGATGCGCTCGTTCGGGTGGAACCGGCCATGCCGTTGCCCGATGAAACACCGCTGCCGATCCTGCGCCGGGCCGGCCGCAAGCCGTCCGCGTCCCCGGCGAAAGAACCGGTCGCAGTCGCCGCCGCGCCCTCAGTGCCGGTGCGCCGCGCCCAACCGGTCGGAGCTGGGGACGAAACCGCGCCTAACGAACCCTCGCCCGCACTCGCCGCCGCTTCCCCGGCCAGCTCACCCACGGTCCTGCGCGCTCTGCCGGTGACGGCCGCTTCGCCCGCGGTCGCACTCACTTCGACTACCGGCGCGACCTGGAAAACCTTTGCTCCCGGGCAGGCGCCCGCCGGCAAAGTGCTGGATAATTCCGGCCTGCGCGCGGTGGCGAATAGCGGCACCGGCGGAGAGCGGCTTTATCTTAACGGTCAATTCGTGGTCAACTTTGCCGACGTCAACCGCGCCGTCCTGCGCCCGACCGGCGGCTCCTCCGCGCGCAAGCTGCGGGTGATCGTCGATTATCCGGCCGGCGCTCCCCTGCCCGAGCCGGGCTCGACCTTGCAGCGCGACGCCAGCCGGCCCTACGAGATCACGGAAGTGCGCCGCCAATCCGACGGCCAGCTCAACGTCTTCGTCAGGGAAATCATCAAGCCCTGAGCGCCTGCCCGGCGCTTTCAATTTGTCGGGCGGTCACTTCGCCTAAAATCTGTAGGGCGGACGCTTCGCCTGCCGGGTCTGAGTCAAAGTCCAGCCAGGCCAGCGACGGCCGCAGCATCCGCTAGTGCAGCACGATGACGCCGTCGCGGATCTCCGCCGTGCTTACCTGGTAGGGCGCGGCCGCGTCCATGGCATAACCAAGAATGGAATGCCCGCGATAACTCATGGAGAGAATCGACGTCGGCACCGGCAATCCGTTGGCCTGGATCTTCGACACCTGCAGCCCACTGATCGGCGTCGGGCCATCGGTCGTGATGACAAAACTTCCGTTCAAATATCCCTTGGGAAATCCCGGCACTTTGCTTGACGGAATGCTGATTTGCACGTTGGCGGTGTTGCCGCTGACGGAGACGAACGCGTGCCCGCGCGATTTCGGGTTGGCCGCGATCAGGCCGTTGATCTCCGCCGCGCTCAAGGTGAGCTCCCGGCCATCCGGAGTCGGCGTCGGAGTGGTCTCATCGGGTGTGGCGTCGGGTTCAGCCGCCGGAGTCGGCGTGGCCGAGGGAGCGTAGTCGGGCACCGCCGCGGGCGGGGCCGATTCGAAACGGTCGATCCGTTCCTGCACACTGGCCAGTTGCTCGGGCGGCAGTTCTTCCACCGGCAACTTGGTCGGCTTCGAGCCGCCGGAGTAAAGCAGGTAACCGCCCAGGCTGAAGAGGGCCACGGTGAGGAGAGCGAAAAGACCGAGGAAGAGGCAGCCTTTGCCGGCGCAACCCATCCCGCTCTTCTTTGCGGGCGGCGGCTCGATCCATCCCGGATTCGTCGAATCAGTCGCCATGGGGTTCCTTCGTTAGGCGATTTTGCGCCTCGATCAGTTTCTGGTAAAGGCTCTGCAATCCTTCCGAGAGGAGCCGGGTGCGGCCCAGCACGGGCATGAAATTGGTGTCGCCGGTCCAGCGCGGGACGATGTGGAGATGGAGATGATCGGCCACGCCCGCCCCGGCCGCAGTGCCAAGGTTAAGCCCGAGGTTGAATCCCTGCGCCTTCATCGTCTCGCGCAGGAGCGCCTGGGCATGCACCGCAAGAGCCCAGAGCTCGAGGATCTCGTTCTCGCCTAACGACGCCAGGTCGGCCGTCTTCCGGTAGGGCACCACCATCAGGTGACCGACCGAATAGGGATAACGGTTCATCATCAGAAAGACGTTTTTCCTCCGCGCCACGACCAGGTGGGCGGGGTCATCGTTCGTCTGGGCGGCGGCGGAGAGAAAATCCGGCACCCGGTTTTCCTCTTCAAAATACTCGACCCGCCAGGGGCACCAGAGGGCTTCGATCTCAGCTTTGGGAAACTCCATCGGGTCGTTAGGCAAAAACGCTCCGGTGAGCGTATCGGCTGGGGAGAGGATGTCGAGCGCAGGTTTTTCCTCCCCCATCAATCGTCATCGTCATCGTGCTCATGCTCGTGCTCGATTCCGCCATCGCTCGCTCCCCGAGCAAAACCTCACCGCCGCACCAGGAGCGAGTATTGCGGCAATCCCTTCGCCTTCCCCGAAACCAGCTGCACCTCCGCTCCGGGCAATTGCTCCAGCCAGGGCCGCGCCGGCTGATTCCTCACCACCAGCGCATCGAGCGCGCCGCTTTTCCACAACTGCACCGCCTCTGCCGGCTCGAGAAAATGATCCTGCCGCAAATAAAGCAGCATCCCCTCCTCGCGCCCGCCGACCACCGCGTAGCGCCATTTCTTCGCCGCCGCCTCGCGCCGCACCTCGCCGCCAAACCGCACCAGCGCATCGCTCCGCTCGTGCCGGGCCGAGCCGATCTTCCAAGCCGCGTAGCCGCCGGTAAACAGGAGCGCAAAAATCAGCGCCACCCCGAGCCACGGCTGCACCCGCACTCGCCAGCGCGGTTCCTGCCACATCCGCGCCACCTGCGCGCCTAACAACAGGCAAAGCGGCGGCACGATCGGGAAAATGCGGTCGACCCGTTTCGAGGGAATGATCGACATCAAAAGCAACCCGCCCACGCTCCAGCAGACCAGCCAGACCGTAGCCGGCCGCATCTGAAGCGAGAGCCGTTCGCGCCGGCGCCAGAAGAAAACCGAGAGCCCGATCATGAGCAGGCTCCAGGGAGCAAACTTGTGCAGCAGATGGGGCAGATAAAAATAGACCGGCTGCGGCTTGTGAATCGTCTCGGTGAAACGCCCGGCAAATTCCCGCACCACCACGCTGTCGTAAAAGCCGGGCTGACGCTCGATCCCGCCGATGGCCCAGGCAAGGAAAATGGCCAGCGCCAAAATCCACGGCCACCAGCCGCACCAGGCGCTCGGCGCGTCGCCTTTGCGCCGCAGGATCTGGTAGACGATCAACCCGGGTAAAATGAAGGCGTAGATGATCGGTCCCTTGATCAACATCGCCGCCGCCAGGAGAAAAAAAGCGATTACCCGGTCGCGCCCGGCCCAGGGCTGGGCAGTCCGGATTTTCCGCCAGATCTGCGCCCCGATCAGGTAAGTGACCATAGCCAGCGGCATGTCGGTGCGGACGAGGGTGGCGAGGCGAGGCGAGAGCAGGTTGAGCCCGAGAGCGCTGAGGGCGAAGAGAGCGCCGACCGCGCCGTAGGCCGCGCTCGCTTCCGTAGCGATCAGCCACAGGAGAACGAGCGCAGCGGCCAGGGAAGGCAACCGCCAGGCCCCTTCCCACCAGCGCGTGACCTCGAAGAGCGCGGCCGAGATCCAGCCCACCAGCGGCGGCTTGGTCGCGACGCTCTCGTTAGGCGTGTGCTGGTAGAGCCAGTGTCCCTGGTTCACCATCTCAAACGAAGTGTAGGCCTGCTTCGCCTGGTCGTAATCGTCCAGCGTCCAGGGCAGGTTGGTGATGGCAAAAAAACCGAGGATGCAGAGCAGCACGGCCCAGCGCGTGCGCGGCTCCTCCAGCCAGACGGCGCTCGTCGTCTTCACTCTTCGCGCCAGAGCACGGCGCGGACCGGCGCCCCGTCGCCGCCGATGATTTTAAGCGGGAGCGCGGAGAGAGAATAGACGCCGGCCGGCACCGCACGCAGATCGAGCCCTTCGACAATGGCGATCCCGGTCGCGGCCAAGGCGTGATGGTTAGGCAGATCCTTCGAGTCGATCGCGTCGACCGAGGGCAGATCGAGCCCGAGCAAGATGACCCCACGCCGCTGCAGCCATTCCACCACTCCGCCGGCCAGGGCCGGGATGGCGGCGGGAAATTTGCTCGAGTCCGGCCAGGCGTTCGTCTTCAGGAGCAAGCGCGGTGCGCTCGCGCCGCCTTCCAGATCGGCCTGGGTGATCTCGCCCGGCGTTTGGCTGAATTTATCGCTCAGATCGACGACTGCGGCCGGCCCGAGGAAACGCTCGGGCGGGAAACGATCGATCGTTAGGCCTGCCTCTTCGAAGTGGTAAAAACCGTCGGCGTGGGTGCCGGAATGCACACTGGTCGTGATCCGCCCGAGATTGACCGAGGAACCTTCGGCCAGGCGCGCGGCCAGCTGGAACTCGAAGGCGGCATCTCCAGGCCAGGGGGCGAGATCGGCGGCGAGGTCGCGGGTGATATCGAAAAATTTCATCGTGCTCGCTGGAGGTTCGACGGGAGAGGTCGCTCAGGCAACCGGCCTTGCGCTCGAGCGCCGGAGCGGTGTTCGCGCTTTGCACCTGCTCCGAAACGCGCCCATCGTCTTGCTCGTGAAGGAGAAGGATAATCCCTGGATCGAGATCGTGCCCGGGATCAGGCGCCGCACCATCGTCGCCGGGGCGACGATGTATCAGATGCGGGCCGAGCTGGCGGCAGGCAGCCGTCTGCCGGAGCACGCGCACCCGCAGGAACAAATCACCCACGTCATCGCCGGGCGGATGAGAATGTTTGTCGACGGCGTGGCGCACGAGCTGGCGGCGGGCGATTCGCTTTACCTCGCCGCCAATGTGCCGCACCGGGCCGAGACGATCGAGAAGACCAGCGTGATCGACACCTTCAGTCCGCCGCGCACCGATTACCTGGCGCGCGATGCCGACGCCCGCCGTTCCGGTTAAAATGAAGATCGTTTCCGGCGGCCAAACCGGCGTCGATCGCGCCGCGCTCGATGCCGCGCTGTCGTTAGGCGTTCCGGCTGGCGGCTTTTGTCCGGCGGGGCGCCGCGCGGAGGATGGGCCGATTCCGCGGCATTACCCGGTGCAGGAATTACCCGGCGCCGGCTACGTCGAGCGGACCGCGGCCAATGTGCGCGAGGCCGACGGGACAGTCATTTTTCATCCCGGCCTGGTGCAGGGCGGGACCCGGGCGACGGCTGATTTCTGCCGGGAAATGAAGAAGCCGGCGCTCCTCCTCGACGCCCGCCAGCACTCGCCCGAATCGGCCGCGCGAGCGCTGGAAGATTTCGTGCGGCAGAACCGGATCGTCATTCTGAACGTAGCCGGGCCGCGCCGGAGCCAATGGCCCGCCGGCAGCGATTACACCCGAGCGGTCCTGGCCATTTTCCTCCGTTCCTGGAACGCGGGGCCGCCGCCGAAGATCTCCTTCGTCGTCCCGGCGCATAACGAAGAACACGAGCTCCCGGCTACGCTGAGGGCGCTGCGGGCCGCGGCCGATCAGGCCGGGGAAAGCTACGAGCTGCTCGTGGTCGACGACGCCTCGACCGATGCCACGGCCGAGATCGCCCGCAGCTTTGACGCCCGCGTGCTCACAGTTCAGCACCGGCAGATCGCCGCGGCGCGGAATGCCGGCGGACGCGCGGCTCGGGGCGAGATTCTTTTTTTCGTCGATGCCGATACCCACATCGCGCCGGAGCATGTCAGCGGCGCGCTCGAAGTTATCGCGGCCGGCGGAGTTGGCGGCGGCGCTCGGGTGGCGATGGAAGGGCAGCTCCCGGTATTCACCCGGCTGCTGGTCGGGCTTTTTAGCGCGCTCTATTTCGGCGCGGGACTGGGCGCAGGCGCTTTCCTCTTTGCCCGCCGCGAATCCTTCGCCCAGGCCGGCGGGTTCGATGAGCAGTATTTCGCCGGCGAAGAAGTTTATTTCAGCCTGGCGCTGCGGCGGCTCGGGCGCTTCCGCATTCTGCCCAGGCCGGTCGTCACCTCCGCCCGGAAGCTGCGGATGCATCGGCCCGGCTTTCTCTTTGGCCAGACCCTGCTCATCCTGGCCGGCGGGCCGCGCGCCCTGCGCAAACGCGAGCGGCTCGCTCTTTGGTACGACGGCAAACGCGAACGCCCGAAGCCGGCCCCGATCCCCTCGCCCACGCCACCGTCGTTAGGCGAAGAATCGATCCGGCCCGAGCAGGCCGCAATCGGCGCGCCGGCCGCAATTGAGGTTGAGCCGACGGTTGCGGGAGATTAGAAAACAGCAGCATATGGAAACCAAAGTCACACCGGCCATCGACCTCCCGCACTGGATCGAAGAACACGCTGCCGGCTTCCAGCCGCCGGTCAGCAACCAGTATCTTTACGACGGACGCGATTTCTTCGTCATGGTGATCAAGGGCCCGAATGCCCGGAACGATTTTCACCAGGTCGATTCCGAGGAGTATTTCTATCAGCTCAAAGGCGACATCAAGGTCCGCATCCGCGAGGGCGAGAAGATCGTCGACTATCCGGTGCGCGAAGGGGAAACCTTTTTCATTCCGCCTAACGTCCCCCACGCTCCGGTGCGACCGCCCGACACCATCGGCGTGGTGGTGGAACGCCGCCGCCCGGCCGGCGAGCACGAGCACGTCATCTTCTATTGCGAAAACTGCGGCGCCCTGGTCGAGGACATCGATTTCGACTGCGCCGACATCGTCGAAGCCTTCAGCCAGGCCATGCTCGACTTCTGGAGTGACGACAAACGCCGCACCTGCCAGAAGTGCGGCGTCAAAGTGCCCAAGCCGGGGCCGGTGAAAGCGGTTTAGGAAAAAGCTGAAACGCTGAAACGCTGAAATTTTTGAGCGGCAGGATCAGCTTTCAGCTTTTTAGCGTTTCCGCTTTCCGCTTTCCGCTTTTCAGCTTTTTAGAGTTTCAGCGTTTCAGCTTTTTCCTCCCTTACTGCCCGCGGCTGAAGAGCATCACGTGCACCGTCTTGAGCGCGATCATCGCGTCCAGCTTGAGCGAGTAGCGCCGGATGTAATACAAATCGAACTTCAGCTTCTCGATCGCGTCCGCATCGCTCTCCCCGTAGGGATAATTAACCTGCGCCCAACCCGTGATCCCCGGCTTCACCAGGTGCCGGAAATGATAGAACGGAATCTGTCGCTCATAACGCTCGGCACACTTGGTCCACTCCGCCCGCGGCCCGATCAGACTCATCTCGCCGGTAAAGACATTCCATAGCTGCGGCAGCTCATCCAGCCGCAGCTTGCGCAGCCAGCGCCCCACCGGCGTGATCCGCGGATCGCCTTTGCGGGTATAAATATCATCCGAGTCAGCCTCTTCGCGCGTGGTCATGGTGCGCAGCTTGTGCAGGGTGAATTCCTCGCCCGCCCGGCCGACCCGGGTCTGGTTATAAAACACTGGCCGGCCACTGCCGAGCCACACCGCCAGCACGCAGCAGGCAAAGAGCGGCGCGAAGACAATCATCCCGATGACAGCCGCGAGCAGGTCACAGAGACGTTTGAGATAGTGATAGGGAGAGTTACGCGCCAGCTGAAACCCGGTCTGTAACGGCCAAACCGGATCCATCGCCTCCAGCGGCACATAACGCCAGTGCGACTCATAGAAGGACTCGATCGTATAAACCCGCGCCCGTTGAAACTGCGTCCGGACCAATCGCTCCACCAGCTCACCCGGGATCCGGTCCACCTGATCGGCCAGGATGATCCCGCTGTAGTTACCCCGTATCCGGGCGAGCTTGGTCTCGATGTCGCTTTCCACCATGGGCGAGCCGGGCCCGGCGATGTGCACCCCGGTCCGAGCCGAGTCGACATCGACAAACTCGAGCCGCTGCCGGTTAGGCGACTGCCGATAGGCGACATAGAAACGTTGCGCCATCTCGCCGCTGCCGATGACCAGATAAGCCAGTTGCGCCACCCGCGAAGCAACCTGGCCACGCAACCAGCGCCGGTATTCGAGCGAGACCGGGAGAAAGATAAGAAAGCTCAGCAGCAACACCCCGCGGCTCGGCTTCATCGAAGTATCGAAACTGGCCGCGGAATAAATCAGCGCCGCGCAGATCATAACCGCCGTGGCCAGGGCAAGAAGATGCTCCGTGGTATAAAGCAACCCGCGCGTCTCGGTATTCCGATCATAGCCACCAATGGTAAACAGAGTCAGGACGATCACCGTCACCTGCAGCGTATCGATGACAGCAGACAAAAGGCGAAGAGTAATAAGCATCGCCCCGCAGCAGACTGGTAAACCCATAGATGGCGAACCAGGCGGTGACATCGAGCAGGACGAGTAACGCCGGCACCGCCCATTCCTGATCGGAAGCGCGCGCCACCAGGCTGCGCCGGCGCGGCGGGGCGCCCTTCACGTCGGAGCCCGCTAAGGCGGCATCCGCATCCGCCTCCGCCTCGCTCCGCCTGATCGAAACCGAATCGCGAAAGCGGAAAATCGGCGCAGCGGTGTCGGAAGGGGTATCGTGATGGGGCTTCATTGGGAAACGCGGGAGAACCCAGCTTGCAGAACGGGCGCAAGACCTATGCAGGTCGGGGAAGTCGGGATCAGTCCGAGACTAACCGCCCCGCCGCGGACGAGGACCGAGTGGCCAGCGGACGAAGAAACGTACGGGGAACCGAGTGCCATCGGTCGGAGAGACTCAGAAAGCAGAATGAGCGAGAAGCCTTTTCGGAAGGCAGGACGACTTCATTCTCACCTTGTTACGGAGTCAGGCATTTCGCCTTGGCCAAGAACCCAATCGTAGACCTTTTTCATCCGAGCAGCGACCTGCGACCACAAAAACTTTTGCTCAACCAATCCGCGACCACGCTCTCCCATTGCCGCACGTTCAGAGTCATCGAGACTGAAGAGCGCTCTCAAGCCTTCCGCCAGGCTTTGAACGTTGGGCTCAGCCGAAATGGCCGCATCCGCAGAGAAGCCTTCCGGGATGTTGCACTGCGGAGTCATGAGCACAGGAAGGCGGTATGACCACGCCTCCAGGATCGCCAGCGGCAGACCTTCACTGAAGGAGGGCAAGACGAACGCATCGGCTCTCCTTAGGGCGGCATCTTTTTCGTCACCGAAGATGGCCCCGACAAGATTCACCGACGCAGAAAGCTCCAGATCATGCACCAGCCTCTCGAGCTCTGCTTGATGTCCCCCTTGATCCCAACCGGCAATAATAAGGCACCAGCTCTTATTAGCTTCCGGAAGGCTGCTCAACGCCTGTCGCCATGCGCGCAGAAGATTCGGAAGCCCCTTCTTAGGGTGGAGTCTGCTTATGAACAGGATGACTTTTCGTCCCGCCGCCAACTTATCCCAGCGAGGTTTCTCCAGAGATGGTGCGCCGAGCGGAAGATCCACTCCATTAGGGATGATGCAGATTGGATTCCGCAGACCATAGTCTTTCATGGCATCTGCTTCAGCTGGGCAGACTGCATGGAGACACGCGGCCTCGCGCAGATGTGTTTGCTCCCAAAGATTCCAGGCAATTCTCTTCTTCCAGCGCGAATTCTGCAGCGCCCAGGGATCAAGCATCCCCTGTGGGGAAACGATCGTCGGCTTCCGAAACTGCGAGTGCCATCGACTGGCCAGTGCAGAGGGATAGGTCCACAACCCGTGCGTGTGAACCAGATCGGGAGCGAAGCCCAGGAGTGATGAGCGCAGCGCTGGGGTCGCGCCATTCGTGAAATAGCAATTATCGACCGCGTCATAGCCGGTGAAAATCAGCCTCGAATCCATCCCGAGCGCCTCCAAATAGGAAGCTTGTGGACGACCTCCCACCAAGGCTGCGGAGAAGAGCGAGATAATCTGCCGTTTAATCCCTTCTGTCGCCACCTTGCGCCCGGCATCATGCTCGGTGCTCTCGGACATTACGATAGCCATTCGCCGCTTTTGGACGCACCATTTCAGGGCGCAAAGTGCCGCGACGGATGACCAACCGGGAATTGCGACTGCCGCGGGCTGTTCTTCATCGAGCGCGATTAGCATATGTCGCCGGATTGCAGCTGATTGAACACCGTCGGTTCGGCCGCCGACCGATAGCAGAGTTCGAAGCCGCTGTCGATCAGAGCCCGAGCTATCCTTCCACTCATACTCATGGGACTCGCCAAATACCTGGATGGGGAGCACCGGTGTAGCCTTCGCAGCCGCAGTTATCCGTGCCCAGTGGTAGGGACCGAAGTTATCGAAGATTAGAACCAGGGAACGCTGCATCAAATCGGCAGCGTTAGCTCTCGAGCAGACGCCGACTGGACTGACACCATCGGCAGGGAGCGCTGCGGTGGCAGCACTCTGAGCAACTCATGTCGCCCGAGCCAGAGCAGCAGATAGCAGGGCCAGAAGGACATAAATGCCCATGCATACATCCCGGGAAGGTCGCCGCCTCGGAGCAGCGGTATAAGAAAGGCGCAGATTATCGCGCGGATCAAGATTCCGCCGACAACCGAAATCGTCGTCGACAACCTCACCAGCGATCCAAGAAATACGCCATAAAGGACGGAAAAGATGATGACAGCGGGCACGCCCCCTTCCTCATAGAAGGAACCTAACAAACTTGGAGAGATGCCAACAGTTCCGCCCGTTTCGACACTCGTTAGTCCCAGCTTATTCATATAGCCACCAACAGGCTTGCCCGGCCACCAGGCGCGCGGGATTGGACGCTCCAGGATCTCAAGGTGCCCGCGACCGTACTCGTATCGAAGCATATCCGGATAAACCGTTTTCAGAATGGCAAAGCCATCGAGCATATTGGCATCCGTTGCGAAGGCAACCCGCTCCCAAGCGCTTTGCTCCACCTCAAAATCGACCTGCTCTGAGCCGCGAAGCGCCCCGGCGATTCCGAAAAGCACAAGAGCAATCAGGATGCCGCTGCACATGATCAGAGCCTTTCGCCCGATGAACGCGCCGTAGGAAAAGATGATGGTGCAGGCGATGATCCAGCCGAGAAACTGAAAACGGCCGTTCGGTCCAAATGTGAGGACCGCGACACAGCCGAGCACGAAAAGAGCCATGAGCTTTTGACCAAATATAGAAAACCCCCCAGCCTTCCAGACCAGCGCAACGAGAATAGCGACACTCACGAGAACGAAAGGATAAAGATAAAGATACGCGCTACTCTCGAAGGCCAAGACACTCCCGCCTGCCACTTCCGCGCGCGTTAGCCAGCGCGCCACGAGCGCGGTGGGGATGCAAAATGCCGCGATCAGCCAAGTGCGTGATCGGAGCCAAGTGACGAGAGACGGAGAAATGTAGATCCGACCTTGGGCGACTCGACGGGTCTGAACGAGAGTATAGACAAAGAGAAGGACACATTCGCCAAGAACAGCTATTTGTATGACGGTCATAGCTTCGTCGAGTCCCATCGGCTGAAAACCGAATTGGCTGATGTCCACTGGACTTGCCCATCCATTTAGGATGGCAAAAAGGCGAAACGAAAATACGTAGCAGAGGAACAGGGAGGTGATCAGCGGGATTTCGTCTCCTCGCCGACTCGCCCACCAAGCTGAAGCCGCGACCCAGCTCACTTGCACAGAACCGCAGATGACAAATGGAAGCGGGTAAGTCATCGGCTCCTGGCACTGATTAACTCCTCCTCAAGGGAGGTGAGGTTATCTCCGAGCGCCTTAAGCGTAAACTTATCCTCAATCCAAGAATTTGCGGCAAGGCGTTGCAAAAGGGATGGATTGTCCATAACCTTCAGAATTGCTCGTTGGATCTCAACCTCCGTCACCTCGGGTAGGATAAGGCCATTCTCTCCATCCCGAACGACTTCTCCGCAATTGCGAGAAGCGATTATCGGCAGTCGCCACGCCTGTGCTTCTAACTGAGTTAGTGCGAAACCATCAGAAAGAGTTGGTAAAATAAAGACATCTGATTCTCTGTAAAACCCAGCCGTTCTCATCCGCGGGGTCGGACCAAACCACCGGATGTTGGATACGCGACGATGGTTTTCCGTCAAACTGATTTGACAAGGGCCGACCACCCTAAACTCGATAGGGTGCTCGCCTAATCCCCTCGCGGCTTCAAGTAATCGCGCTATGCCTTTTCTCAGATTGACTTGTCCGAGAAACAATACACGAAGAGGCCTCTTCTTGCTGAATCTACTCGGATAAGTTCTGTTTATCGGCTTTGTAGTTGTCTCATAAGCGAGGGGGATCACCCTTATTTTGTTTCGAGCAATGCCGGCTGTTTCGAGCGCTCGCTGGGACCAGTCGGAAGTTACCACAATTCTATCGGATAAGTCGCACTCTTCTTCCCACTCGCTCCAATAGCGCCTCGGTGCGGGTCGCCACTCCGTTTCGAGATCAGGATTTTTATCGTGCTCTGCTCGCACAATCTCTTCCTCGACGATCCCTGGGTCAACCTGCTCGAGGACAGTAAGCCATCCTCGCTCTTTAGCATGTCGAAAGATCGTGCGCGCCACATAGTCGTATGCAAACACAACAGTCTGATTTCCGTCAGGCAGCTCCTTAGTGTGCTTCTTTAGATAAGCAAGCGCTTGCGCCTGATACCAGTCATTGCGCGCTATTATCTTCGTCCATGTCGAGCCTCGGCCGAGGTGCATCATCTCGTGAAACAACGAACGAACAGTGAAATCCACCACGGTTGCCTTTCCGAGATCTCGATGATAGCGCCCCAAAAGGCCTTGCTTTCTAGGCATAGGCGCCTTCGTTAGCAGAGAGTTTGGCCGAACCCATGTATCTGTGATCAGCCGATCAAGACGACCGAGCTTGAATAAAGCGCGCGGATTCACGTAATGTTCTCTGGCGCCGAGTTGGCAGCAAATCCAATTGTTGGGCATGATCTCCTTATATCTTCGGCCTAAGCTGAGGGGCTTAGAATAGCTCCGCCCTTCCGGCTCCACGCGACGCTAAATACGATACGACGCCCTTCGCTTCGACCAGTTCACGGAATTCACCGTATTCTCGCAGATACGAGGGAATCATTGTGAGCCCGCTGATGATACCAGCGTTGCGCCCATTTCGGAGGAGCCACCCAATGCGACTCAGACACTGCAGAAGCCCGAGCGGCCAGAGCAGGACGGGATAACGCAAATATGCCAGCAAAGTGAGGTTTGCGATGCTTGCGGCAGTCACTCGTGAGCTCCCGTGATGCCTCAGGTCCGTGTCATGAAATACCCGCAGCCACGGAGTCCGCAGGATCCTCTTGCCTCGCGCATGTAGGCGGAGGGCGAGATCAACTTCTTCCATTCCGTATGCCACAGGCAGAGGCACGTAGCCAGAGGTTGCGAGGAACTCATCCCGCCGATAGCTGCTGCCGCAGCCGATGAAGTCGGAGACCCATTCGCCGCAGCGAATGTCTTCCCTAACGCGCTCGCCGCGGTGGTAAACCGCGCCGCACACAATGGTAGCCGCCGGAAATCGTTCAAACACCTCTTCCAAGCGAACAAAATAATCCTCGTCAATAGGATAGGAGTCATCATCAAAACTCGCCACAATTGGTTGATTCGCAGCGGCTAGCAATTTGTTGCGTGCTCCCCCCGGCCCAATAGAAGCTTCGCTATAAAGCACCGTAAGCATCGGAAACGTTCTTTTTATTGCATTGCTCAATTCGATCTGCCCAGCATCAACGTGGACGATCGTCTCCGTCGGGGCTGGACAACAACGCTGGATCTTAGCGATAGTCACAAAAGTCTGTTCCATACGGTCGCAAGCGGTGACTACGGCCGTGCACGCAGCTTTATTCATTTGCCACTATGAGTCGCTGATGTCGCGTCGTCGGTTAGACGCCCAAGCTATACCGAAACCCCGATTGGGCATTAGACGGTCGATTCGAAAGCCCAATTTAGTTATGCATTTTTCGAGGTCTCTCAGATCCCGACCTTCGGTCAGATGATATTCCATGCGCACCACTCGGACTCTACGAAAGGCTTCTTCATCTTCGAAAATTGCCCATTCCGCTCCCTCGCAGTCCAACTTCAGTAAGTCTACTGCACCACCGATACGTTCTACTGCTTCACTAAGCGACGTGATCTGGATCGATCCGTCGAGCGATGGGATCGTCATGGCTAAGCGAGATTCTCCAAGCTCACGAATCTCCGCAAATCCAGCGCGCGCCCCTATCCCTTCCTGGAAAGCAGTACCCTTTATTGCGGAAAGATTGTTCGCCGTGAAAGGGAATGTTCGGGGATTAGGCTCATATGCGTGAATTCGCGCACCACAATAAAAGTGCCCTGCGAGGAGTGAAAACAGACCGAAGTTTGCCCCAATGTCTAAAACGGTCTCCGGTCGGGGCTGCATGCGACGCAGCCCGTATTCGTCATCTAGTGCGAGACTGATGAAATCAAGTCCCGCCCCAGCTTCCGCTGGCACCGAAATTTCGAGCATACGGTCGTTTAGCCAAATGAAATTCGGCATCCGGAAGCTAGACGTCCCCTTGAATGCGATGCCGAATTTACGCGCCGTGAAAAATCGCCGGATCAAAAGGAAAACTCTGTAGAGTATCATCGGGTGCGTGACTGAGACTCCTCTAACAATTGTTGAAGGTCTCCGGGAATCTGCTTTGGGTAAGCGGATGCACATTTCTTTCTCATCCGGTCGATCATTGGGAGCAGGGCTGCGTGAACCACTCTTTGCGCTGATCGCTTAAGAGAATTGGTTAGGTGGTTCCGTTCATGAATCTCAGGCAGAGAGCTACCGAGCTCCCATTGTTTTAAGTTGGGCGCGTGATCCGGCGTGATAAACTTCCGCCACTCCGTCTCAGCCCAATGGTGCAGTTCCGGCTGCGCCCAATTGCGACGGTTATCAACGTCGGCCATCATGATCGCTCGCAAACAACAGCGACGCTCTAACTGAGCGGGATCTCGGTGCGGGTAGTGACGGATAGGCAGGCGTTCTTTAGCTATGAACCCGGCATTGAAGGGGAAGGAACTGTTCGGATGCCAGCGCATTGTATCACGGTAGCGACACAGGCGTGGCTCCGTGTATATCCCAGCTAGATACCACTGCCGTCGCTCACTAATCAGACGAGCTCGATCCAAGAGGGACTCCCCCCCCCTCCTCCCACGCCTGCACCTCTGACTCAAGTAGGCAGAAATTATAATATTGATGCCAAACGACGCTTTCATGTTTGGCAATGCGAGTTCGAACGAATTCCGGAGGTGAGATATGATGAAACTCATCAGCATCACAACGGAGAAACCAGTCGCCTGGGTTCATTCGCGTCCGTGCCTGCTCAAACATCCAACGGCGAACCAATGTGTCGTTAAAGAACACCGGATCCTTTCGGAGCGGAATTACCCGCCTGTCCCTAACCGCCGCGTCCTGAACGATCTCCCACGTATTATCAATGCTGCCTGTATCGAACACATAAATGAAGTCCGCCCAAGCGAGCAAATGATCGAGCGATTGCGCGATGATGTCGCCTTCATCGCGAACGGGTAGGAGCGCAAAAAATCTCATACTTCGACGCGTCTAATCTTCGATTCGCTAGATTAGTCCCAGGGCACGAAGGTCACTATAACAAGAAGAATTCAGGTAGCACCAGAGGGAATCGAGTCGCCGCGTCACGATTGACACAGAGACGATCAAGCGAGGTTTTCGCGCGACGGCCGGCAGAAATCAGCGTTTGTTGCATGACGGCGATATGGCGCGCGCCTACTCGCTCCTCCTCTTCGGTGTTCTTACGGCTTCATCGCCTCAACATAGAGCGACTCGAAAGCCCTATCTTCCCTGTCAATTTGGAGAGCCACTTCGGCGCCCTGCCGATAGCCCGTTGCTGTTGCCTCGGTGAAGCCGACATTTGTCAAAGCCGCCTCGAGCGTCTCGTCGTCATAGCAGTAACCATGCTCATAGTCTTGCCGAAAGACTTCGTTTACAACCTCCATCGGATTCCGGAATCTCCCCTGCCGCCGTTGCAGCATCCACGTCCTGTCGTCGAAGTACTTCGTAAGATAGAGTCTTCCATCTGGAACCGAAATTCTGATCACCCCAGTCGATCTTAGTATGCGAAAGCACTCTCCCAAAAAATGGATTGCTTCCCGTGAGGTCAGATGCTCAAAGAAGTGTTCGCAAAAAATGCCATCGAAACGGTCATTTGTAAAAGGCAGGCGCCTACGCAGGTCTGCAGCATAATCGACATTACTGCCAAGCCAGCCGTCCAAGTTAAACCATACCGGACTCTCAAGTCCGTGCGCTCCACATCCTAGATTTAGGTAGCGCGCAGCGGTCTTTATCCGATCGGGCTTCTGCCTAAACCAGTTCCGCAACCGAAGAACGAGAAAGTGATAATCTGTCTTAAGAAAGCTCAAAGATCGATGCGAGAGCAGGAACAGCAATAAGCTTCTCATCTTTGATTTTAGGACTATAATCCGCCGCGCCCAAACGCAGCCACGCGTTCGACTTGGATCCGCACAACTGCCCATGGGAAGCCCAAAAGATAGCGCCACCGCCTCAGCCGTATGTGCCAAACGAATGTCTTTAAGTAGAGTACCGACGCGAACCAAATAGAGCTTCTGCGAGCAAACAGTAGCGATTGGTTTCGCGCATTCACCGACAGATAAGCGCGCCGCTCTGCTTGGCGTCCTCTTCCTCCCGGATATGCCCCTACCTGCTCACGATTAACGACCGACAGGATCCCGTCGAAGATAACTCCTATGTCTCCTCGGGATAATGAGCCTTCGGTCTGATTGATAAATACAGTTGGAGGCGAGAGGACTCGTACGAATCCTGGAGCGCATGCCAGCCTGAGGCTCATGTCTTGATCTTCATGACAACGAAGCCTCTCGTCAAAGCCGCCCACAAACTCGAAATACTCCCGCTTGATTGCGGCGAAACCGCTTGCCCAGATGCGGTTTTTCGGGGAGCAGGCTAGAAAATCGACACTGAACTCCTCCTCGTAACGCTGCGAAATAAGTCCGGCGATGTTGAAATCTTCCGGCGATCGAATGTTCTGCGCATTTCCGATCATATGGGCGGCCCCAGGATGCTGCTGTAAGGCCTTATCAAAAACCTCCAATGCCCAAGGCGCCAGCCGATCGTCGCTATCAAGGAAGACGAAGTATTCAGCTTTCGAACCTTTCGCTCCAAGATTTCGTGCCGCGCCCGCTCCGGCATTTGACTGGCGAAGAGCGTGAAGACGACCTCCTTGGGACTGCAAAGAATGCCAGGTATCATCTGTAGAACCGTCATCCACGACAATCACCTCGTAGTCGGAAAGTGTCTGTGACCAGACAGACTCCAGCGCCTTGAATAACAGTGGCCGCCGGTTGTATGACGGAATGACTATTGCGAATCGAGGCATTTTAACCTCCGCCGCAGCGAATGCCACATTGAAGACACGCGTTGCTTCCCCCGCAACCCAAACGTTCTAACCAGCGCTGCGTGTAACTTGCTCCCAGGAATCGCTCCTTCCGTCAGCCCCAGCCCCCTTTTGAAGCATTCGCTCACTTCATTCGCTCCTAGTGAAACGTAAACGCGCGCAAGGTAGCAGTAGGCGACGCCGAGCGCTCCTCTATAACGCTGGAATTCACCGCGCTCCATCAGCGCAGTTTGCAGTTTGTCTAAGACTTTGATACGAGACAGCAAGGAGTCTAGTGTTCGTCGGCTCCCTACGGATTGGCTATTAGAGTCATCTATTCGATAGTATGCGGTGCCATCTGCCACAGGGACAAATCGTGCTCCGGCCAGCACCGCACGAATAAATAGGTCGCCGTCCTGATTGGCTGTGAGACTCTCGTCCCAGTTCCCAACTTTCTTCAAGACCTCTCGTGACCATAGGAGCGACGCCGGCGTGCAATAACGGTCCGACAACCACTGAGTTAGCAAATCTTCACCGGGAAGAATCTGTGAAGTCGAGTCAGCAATTTCCGTCTCTCCCGACGATGCTCTGAGCCACTTCCAAGGCCCGTACGCGACCGTCGCAGATAATCCGCTGGAAGCAGCGACCTGGCAACTGACGGTATCGCGGTCAATAAGGTCATCCGCATCAAGAAACTTTACGAACTGCCCGTGACTTAGAGCCAAGCCTCTGTTTCGCGCTGCACACGCTCCCCGATTGGCACCGTGCTCAATACAAATCCGATCAGCAAAGTCCTTGATCAAGTCTAAACTGGCATCCCTCGAGCCATCATCAACGACGATAACCTCGCAATTCGCGTAGGTCTGATCAAGTGCGCTCTGGATAGAGTCACCGATATAATTCGCAGCGTTGTAGCAAGGAATTATTATGCTGACAACCGGTAAATCCAATTCTTCCAAAGGCAAGCTCGTAGCGATGACTTACTAGTTCTTGATCAGGGCAGGCCCGAGAGACTCCTGGCAATGAAGACAACATTGGCTCTGCGCAAATGAGATAAACGCCGCTTCCATTCATACGTCTGCTCGTAGAAGCCGAAGATAAGGTACTCCCGCTGCTCTAAATGAAGTTTCAGTTCGTGCAGCGGAACATGCAGTTGATTCTCAGGAGCCACGCCGACCTCGACTTCAATGACAGACACTCGGGCCTGCCGCAGCATTCGCTCCGCCCCACGAATGATATCCAAGTCTGCCCCCTCCGCGTCGATCTTGAGGTAGTCAATCCTCCGGATGTATTTCTCTGCGCAAAATTCGTCGATCGTTTCTTGACGAGTGCGTTCACAAGCTCCGAGGTCGGCGCCATCACAAGCTTCCAGATCAGATACAACTTTGTTCAAGTCGCTCGTGGCACCATGTGCCAGGAAGCCCATCCCGGGCTTCGCGGCGAATGCCACATTGAAGCAGCGAATGTTCCTAAACGAGGTCGTGTTGGATTGAAGATGCCGAAAAGTATCTGCCGCCGGTTCAAAGCTGAAAACAGTGCTTGCAGGAAACCTTTTGCCATACAACGTCGCCGACTGCCCTACATTAGCACCAACATCGAAGATCACGGCGGGCATCCTCCTCGCACGAGTTGCTCCAAATCATGCAAAGGGTCAAGGCCACGTGGCAAGGCTCGATAGATTCTAACGCCGAAAGAGTTTTCGACCGCCGTCCGAATTTGGCGTTTCAAGAACACCATTGGTGACATTCTTTTCCCGTCTGCCATTGGTCGCAGGGAGTGGAGGACGTTTAATATGCGGCCTGAGGCCCGCTTTCCGGAGTCCAGAAGCTCTTGTTTGGTCAGCGCCGTCCGATTAGAGACAGCGACGAAGCGGTCTGGCCGTCATCCCCTTTCCAATTCATGTTCTGACGATCCTTCCGGATACACTCTTGGCAGAGCACCTACGAAATCGATTCAATTCGCCCTAGCCTTCACTCTCGAGGGTAGCCATAGACTTTCATTTGAGCACCGATTTCGTTCCCAATGCGTGAAAGCGATTCTACCGAGAGATCTCTCTTCCACCTTCCCCTTCCGTCGAAGAGGGGCTGATTCACCTGCCAACCTCGATAAATTTCGTGGTTACCAGGCAGTTCATCAGGTCTAGAGTTTGGCAGCCCGACTCCGAAAAAGGATCTGGCATTCCTTTCCGGAGCTAGACAGACATCCTCGAAGCCCACTCCGATAAAAGCGAGGACGTTATGCATGACCCTCTCGATTTCTGTGACAAGAGCCTCATACTTCACGATAAATAGGGACTGATGATCAGCAAATTGATCGATCGCAGCATTATCGTCTCTCCATCGGCTGATTGACTCCGGAAGGTTCATACCCCTTGCGAGTAATGAAGCTACCACATCTCTTGCGTCTCGTCGTAGGCAGATTATTTTGCCGTTCGGAAAATTGGCTAATAGCTTGTTGATGTGATAGCAGTGACGCGGCGTCTTCTCGACCCATCGCCTTTTCCCGTGTCCGAGCGCCTCTCTATCGAATTGGTATGCCAAACTTTGGAGGTTCCGACCACATGCGAAGCCAGTTTCGCGTGGTACTGCATATAGTTTAGAGTGATTACCCAGTAACTTGAGCATGAGCGAGGTACCGCTGTGTCCACAACCGCATATAAAAACGGGTTGTCGGCTACATCGAAGAGAAGTGCCGCGCGCAACCGCAAGCAAACGTCCAATATTCAATTTGCTTTCCCGGGCAAGGTACCCACAAATGCGCGTCACGTTAGGCATTCGGCTCTATGTTTTCCTTATTTCTTTGAGGGTGTGTGATTTCGAACGTGGAGACTGGCTGGTCGAGAGGACACCGAACGTTGCCACCAACGGCACAACACCATAATCAGAAGAACTAAACTCCCTTCCGAAGCCGTATACGTCGCGCGGCGGAATGTTCACCTCGCCAATCCGCTCAGCCTCCAATAAGATCTCAATCCGGGGCACCGAAAGCCAAGCATCAAGGAAAAATAGTCCGCCACCAATATAGTTGGATACATTTCTAATGCGGCACGTGACGTTAAGACTTCCAACCAGCTGCGGTATCACGAAATTCGTCATTGCTGGAGAAAGCTTCGATACCACGAATCCGGTGTGTGTTTTCAGCGCGATACCGAATCCGATGTTAGTTCGGGCTTCACTCGATTCCACCTTAAACGTTAAAAGCAGGCTCTCGTTGTCGCCACCGAAATTGGAGAACTTGACCTCCGGTGGGTGAATGGCAAAGCCGTTACCTCTGACAATCCGGTGAGGCAGTGAGTGACTCTGGTTCGTCGTCATGAAAATCTCTCCATATCGCTGCGTCACAATCGAGGAGTCGCCATCAAGGATGAGTGAGCCTGAGGTCAATAAGACCGCTCTGGTGCACAGCAGTTTCACAGCCGACATATTGTGACTCACGAACAGTACCGTGCGTCCCCCTTGAGCAACGTCCTGCATCTTGCCCAGACACTTCTTCTGAAATTCCGTATCACCGACCGCGAGTACCTCGTCAACGACCAGTATTTCCGGCTCCAAGTGCGCAGCCACCGCAAATGCCAGCCGGACATACATACCGCTTGAGTAACGTTTCACCGGCGTATCAAGGAATTTCTCGACCTCGGCGAAGGCGACGATCTCGTCGAACTTAGCTTTGATCTCGTGTCGGTGCATGCCCAGGATCGCCCCATTCAGGTAGATGTTCTCGCGACCGGTTAGTTCCGGGTGAAAGCCCGTGCCGACCTCAAGCAAGCTCGCTACACGACCGCGTATCTTAATTCGGCCTTCTGTCGGATCGGTGATTCGACTGAGAATTTTGAGCAGGGTGGATTTGCCTGCGCCGTTTCGGCCGATGATGCCGAGGACTTCCCCGCGCTTCACCTCGAAATTTATGTCGCGTAGCGCCCAAAATTCCTCGGTTCGCGAGGAGTTTAAGTTCTGAGTTGAAGTTGAACCGCTTTCATCACTGCCGTTCTTGGACTTAAACTTATTGCTTAGTCTGCGAAACGGCCTCGTGGCCGCCTCTGCGACTACGTCCCGCAACGCCGTATAGCGCTCGTTCGACCGGCTCGCGCCCAGGCGATATCGTTTTCCCAAGCCTTCTACCGTGATGATCGGTTCGCTCAAAGAAGTATAAGTGGAAAGTTGAAGTTTAAGTCAGCTCATCGAGCGCATGAGTCCCCAAAGCATCCGTGAGAGTTCGCGACATTCACCTGTCATTCTGTCCGTCTGTTCCGTCGTCAAATACTGAAGTTCACCCGCGATAATGATCTGCGTTCTGAGTTCGCCGGCCGAGCCCTTGGCGTAACCCAGGAACTGCCGGAACTCGGCCTTTCCCGGTAGCTCTGCGCCCTCGCTGATATTTGACGGCACCGACACGGCGCTACGGCTAATCTGATCACGAAATCCAAAGTCGCGGCATTCACGAAGAACCGTGCAGACTTCTACGGCTAATGCCTTTGAACGCTTCCAGACCTCCAGATCCTCGAAACTACTGCTATCGCTCATCCCTCTACTTCAACTGAAACTTCGCCCTTAAACTGCAAGCTTGGTAGCGTGAGCGCGATGAATCTTGCCGCCTACGGAAATTCGCACTTCGAACGGGGGGCGCCGTATCCAAAAAGCTGAGAATCTGAAAACTGAGATGCTGAAATGAATTTGGCCGCGTACGATAACACGGACTTTAGCCGAGGAGGATAAGAGAGCAAAGGAAGCACTCTGGGCGGCAATTTCGTGCCTCTTCTTTCGGAATCCTCTGCCCTGGCCTTCGGAGATCCGTGTGGCGCTGCTGCGGGCCTTTGATGCGGAAATCGGGGCTGGCGTGGTGATCCGGGCGAATGTGAACATCTCGTTCCCCTGGCGGCTGACGATCGGCGACCATGTCTGGATCGGAGAGGATGTCGGCATTCTGAGCCTCGCGCCTGTCGTAATCGAGTCGAATTTCTGTATTTAAGCGGCGTATCTACTCCGATTTGCTTTTCGACCATCACTATTCGCTTTGCATCTCTGCGGCAGTCAACGGTCTCGCGGCATGCCAGAAGCGCGAAACGAAGACCGCGTTCCTCAGAGTTTCAAACCGGTAAACGATACGGTACGGATTGTGGAGCAGTTCACGCGTGTTCCCATCGCTAAACTCCGGGACGAAACGACCCCGCTCCGGAAAGGTCGCCAGCGAGAGAGCAGCATCAATCAGCGTATAGCCAAGACGTTCGGCAGCTCGGGGATCATCGAACGAGATGTATCTGACAATCTCTTCAAGATCCTGAATGGCTCGTGGCGAAATGATTACCTGACAATCCATGAGGGGATCATCGCCCGCACCTCCTCGGCCGGCACGCCTTCGCCACGCTCCAACTGCTCAAAGCCTTCGCGCACCGCCGCAATGAAATCAATTTCACGGGCGATCTCTCTCAGCGGCAGATCTTCGGGCAGCTTCCTAATCAGGTCGATGGCGATGTCCCTGTTACTCATGGTGTGAATGTCTCAAAGAACCTCTCTAAAGGCAAGATGCCTTCGCCAAATGCAGCGATTCCCGCTTCTCATCAGGGCCGGTTTGCAGCATGTTACCTGAAACCTAAAATACTGAGACGCTGAGATGAATCTTGCTCGATACGACAACCTACTAAAACGCTGAATGGAGCTAACCGCGACATAGACGAAGCCCCACAGGGGTGAGCGGCGCAGCGGATCAAAAGCTGACATTCTGAAACACTGAAATGAATCTCTCCCGCTACGACAACTCAGACTGCAGCCGAGGAGCATCAGTGGAAAGCTGAAACCCTGAAAGCTGACATGCCGAAATGGATCTGAGTCGCTACGATAATTCGCACTTCGAACGGGGGGCGCCTAATTGGAAGGAGGCAGTTGGGCCTTCGTGAGCTGCTGCTTCTTTCGAAACCCCATTCCTTGGCCGTCCAAAGAAAAGCTGAAACGCTGAAAACTGAAACGCTGACATGCAGTTAAGCCAATATGATAATTCAGAGTTCTCCCGGGGGGCATCATGCTTCAAAGAACTCTGCTGGCTGCTGGTACGGGGGATGTTTTTTCAAACAGTCGCTCCTTGGCCTACGGAGCTGCGTGTCGCGCTCCTCCGAGCATTTGGAGCCGAGATCGGCAATAGTGTAGTCGTCCGCTCGGGCGTGAACATCTCGTTCCCCTGGCGGCTGACGATCGGCGACCATGTCTGGATCGGGGAGGATGTGGGGATTCTCAGCCTGGCGCAGGTGACGATCGAATCGAATGTCTGCATCTCGCAACGGGCTTTTCTCTGCACCGGCTCGCATGATTTCAGGTCAGAGACATTCGATCTGGTGACCCGGCCAATCACGATCCGCTCCGGGAGCTGGGCGGCGGCGGGCGCGATCATTCTGCCGGGAGTGACGGTTGGTCCAAACTCTCTGGTTGCTGCGGGAAGTGTGGTGAATCGGGATGTGGCGCCGTCGACCATCGTGCGGGGGAATCCCGCGACGGTGGTCGAGAAAAGCTGAAATTCTGAGATTTGAAAAGCTGAAAGCAGGGCTTTTCACCGTGGGAAGGTTGGAACGTTCGAAAGTAGGAAGGTGCGATGCCACTACGGCCGAAGATGTTTCGTAAACGCTGCGATTCCCCGGCTCCGGGTTTCGGACGACCTTCTTAGCGCCTCGGCGCTCTCCGGCTCGAGATACCGCAGATCTTCCGCCACGAAGAGTATGCTGCGCAGTTCTCCGCAGGAGCCTTTCGCCTGGTCGAGGAAGTGGGCGAAGTCCTTCTGCGTGTTCCGCTCGAAGCCCTCAGCAATATTGTTCATAACTAAAACCGAGGCGCGCTGAATCTGCGCCCGGAAGCCGTGGTCGTCGTGGCCGACACTTCCCTTGCGCAGTGCCTGATAAATCGCTTTCACCTGCACGCGCGCTTCCTGCCAGATCCGCAGATCTTCAAACCGCTCCGCGAAGCTCATTCGTCCTAGAAACGTCGGAAGGCGGGAAAGTGGAAAGGCTAAATGGGGCCATTACGAGGTTCTAGATTCGTCCTCTTCCCCTCCAAACGTTCGGACTTTTCACCTTCTCACTCGCATGCCGCTGCGCCAGGGCATGCTGCCGCCCTTGATGCGACCGTCCGGATTTTTTCGGGGCAGCATGGGGCGATGTTGTGGTTGGGTGCTCGGGGAGACGCTTAGAATTTCCGCGGGGATAACATGAAGGGCAGAGGTTGTGTGGCGGCGGGAAATCCGTCAAGAATTTTTCATCGGCTTGGGGTAAAATCAGCTGAAAAGCTGAAAAGCTGAAAAGCTGAAGGGCGACCGCGGATTCCGCCGATGACGCGGATGGGAGGAAGGCGAAGGTGGAAGAGCTGAATGGAGCGACATAGACGAAGCCCCGCGAGGGTGAGCGAGCAGCCTGCGAGTGAATCAAACGCTGAAAAGTGAAAACTGAGAGGCGGAAAGCTGAAAGGTCGTTAGTCGCCGGCCCTGCTTTGTCCGCGGATGGGAATTTTTGACCACGGATCACATGGGGATTTCACGGAGGGGATTTCTCTCCAGATGGTTTGACCGCGGATTTCGCGGATGACGCGATTGGAGGATTATTGACCGCGGATTTCACGGATTGGGTGGGAACGGCTTTTCCTGCTTTCCTGCGTTCCTGATTCATCCTTCCTCCCTAGGACTTCTGATGTCAGTTTTTCAGCTTTTCAGCTCTCAGCGTTTCAGGTTTTTTCTGCTTTCCAGTTTCAGGGTTTCGGTTTTTGATGCGTTCGTGCCCTCTCACTTCCGCTACCCACGCGGCGCCCCATATTTGTCGCTCACCCTAGTCGCTTCATTAGCTTTCAGCGTTTCAGCTTTCAGAGTTTCAGCTTTTTCCCAGCTCACCCTGGTCGCTTCATTCTGCGGTTGATTCACTCGCAGCCTGCTCGCTCACCCTTTCGCGGCTTCGTCTAGTCGCTCCACCCCAGTCGCTCCATTCAGATTTTCAGCGTTTCAGCGTTTTAGCTTTTTCCCATGAACTGGTATTGCCTCCACACCGAGCCCCGACAGGAAAACAAGGTCGCCCTGCTCCTCCAGCGCGACCTGAGGCTGGCGGTCTTTGCCCCCCGGATCCGGTTCCGACGCATGCGCGCGGGACGTCCTCTCTGGACGACGGAGGCGCTTTTCCCCGGTTATCTCTTTGCCCGCTTCGACTTCTTCGAGCGGCGGCGTCAGATCAATGCCCTCGCCGGGGTGACCCGGATTGTGACCTTCGGCGATCGCGCCACCGCGGTGGAGGACGAGATCATGGCCGAGCTGCGCCTGCTGGTGCAGGACAACGAAACGGTGGAAGTAGAATCAGACCCGCGACCGGGCTCGGAAGTGGTGGTGGCGGGCGGGCCGATGCGCGGTCTGCGCGCGTTGGTGACCCGGGTGATGCCGGCCCGGCAGCGGGTGGCGATCCTGCTCGAATTGCTCGGCAATACGCACGAGGTGGAGATCGAGCGGGAGCGCGTCTTCCTGGCGGATCCGAGGTCGGGATGAAACGCTGAGACTCTGAAACGCTGAAATGCTGAAAGCTGAAAGCTGAAAGCTGAAAGCTGAAAGCTGGAAAGCTGACATCTGAAAGCTGAAAGCTGACATCTGACATCTGACATCTGACATCTGAAAGCTGACATCTGAAAGCTGAAAGCTGACATCTGAAGGCTGAAAGCTGAAAGCTGAAAGCGGACACCTGAAAGCTGAAAGCTGGAAGCTGAAAGCTGGAAGCTGAAAGCGCACACCTGAAAGCGGAAAACTGACATCTGAATGCTGAAATGCTGAAATGCTGACGGCTACTGCCAATTGTATACTCGAGACTCACTTTCAGTTTTCCGTTTTCAGCTTTTTAAGAATGAGCCGCGTTTCCAGTGAATTGCGCGAGCGAACGAAGCGCTATGCGTCGTCCGTGATCCGGCTTGTTGTCGGCCTGCCGAAGAATGGCATGGCGATACAAATAATCGGCAAACAACTGCTTCGCTCCGGGACTTCCGTCGCGGCCAACTTCAGGGAAGCTTCGCGCGCGCGGAGCGGGGCGGAATTTGCTTCGAAGCTAGAGATTTGCGTCCAGGAGGCAGACGAATCCGACCTCTGGTTGGAGTTATTGCGCGACGATTGCGGCGTTAGAAACGAGTTGTTGACTGAACTCCTGACGGAAACCAACGAGCTGATCGCAATTTTCATTACAATGGCCAAGCGAACGAAGGGTGGCTCCTAATTCAGCTTTCCAATTTCCGCTTTTAGCTTTCAGCTTTCAGCTTTCAGTTCTCCGCTTTCAGTTTTCAGCGTTTCAGCTTTTCACCTTTCAGCTTTTCAGCTTTTCAGCGTTTCAGCTTTTTCCTTGAACATTCACCAAATCCTCGGGATCAAATTTTTCGGCGGCAGTTCGCGCGAGGCGGTGGAGGAAATTTCTCGCACCGGCGGGCTGCTCTCGGCCCCGGCCGCGCCGTCGCTGATCGCTCTTTGTCAGGACGCGGATTATCGGGAGGCCCTGCTGGGGGCGGATATGACGATCGCGGATAGCGGCTTCATGGTGCTGCTCTGGCGGCTTTTCACCGGGGAAAAGGTGCCGCGCATATCCGGTCTGGAGCATGTGAAACGGCTGCTGGAGCACGAATCGGTGCGGGAAACTGGCGCGGTGCTCTGGGTGGTGGCGACGGAGCGGTCGCGCGAGAAGCTGGTCGAGTTTCTGGACGGGTCGGGAGCGGTTGGGTCGGCGTCGCGTGTCCCCGGCTCGACGGAGGCGCGCCCGGCCGATCTACCATTTCAGCGTCTCAGCGTTTCGGCGTCTCAGCATTTTCCGACCGTTTACGTGGCGCCAAAATATGCCCGCCCGGTGGCGGACGCGGCCTTGCTCGCACTCGTTCAGCAAAAGCGACCGCGACATATCGTGATCGCGGTCGGGGGCGGGAATCAGGACAAGCTGGGGCGTTATCTTCTGCAAGGGCTGGATTATCGGCCGGCGGTGCATTGCATCGGAGCGGCGATCGGGTTCCTGACCGGTGACCAGGTGCGCATCCCGGATTGGGCCGACAAGTATTACCTGGGCTGGTTCTTCCGCTCGCTCGCGCAGCCGAAGGTGTTTGTGCCGCGCTTTTGGAGCGCGCGCCGTTTGCCCTGGCTGATCGCGCGCTATCGCGATCGGCTGCCGCCTTTGGAAAAGAACGTCAGCTGATTTTCTTGACCGCGGATAACGTGGATGGGGGAATTTTTAACCGCGGATTACGCGGATTTCACGGATGGGATGGGGACGGATTTTCCTGCGTTCCTGATTCATCCAGCCTTCCCGGGGATTCTGATTTCAGCGTTTTAGTTTTTGATTCACTCGCAGCCCGCTCGCTCACCCCTTCGGGGCTTCGTCTATGTCGCTCCACCCCGGTCGCTCCATTTAGCGTCTCAGCTTTTTTCATTTAACCGCGGATTACGCGGATTTCACGGATGGGATGGGGACGGATTTTCCTGCTTCAACCTACGTCTCCGTGGCCTCCGATTTCAGCTTTCAGGTTTCAGCTTTCAGCTTTTGATTCACTCGCAGCCTGCTCACTCACCCTTTCGGGGCTTCGTCTATGTCGCTCCACCCCAGTCGCTCCATTCAGCTTTCAGCGTTTCAGCTTTTCAGCTTTTGCGCCCCCTGCTATTCTCGCCAGCCCTTGCATTCCATGGCCTCCGAGAACATTCCCGGACGGGCTGCGCCTGAAGCGAACCGTCCCTCCAGATTTGTCCTTCCCCCCGATGCGCTGCTGCTTGTCGCTACTCTGGGGTTGCTCTGGTTCTTGCTCGGCCGGCAACTGAGCCACGAGTGGTCGGCTAACGAGCAATACAGCTACGGCTGGTTTGTCCCCTTCCTGGCCGCATTTCTCTTTTGGTTGCGCTGGGAGGAGTGGCGGACCGGGGAAAGGGCCGAGGATCAATCCCGCGGTCCGAGCGACGGACGCCACGGCGGGCGTCCCTCCAGCGGCGCAGGGCTGCGCGCATCTCTACTTCCTGCGGGCATCCTCTTGCTGCTCCTGTTCCCGATTCGACTCTTCGAAGTGGCTAACCCCGACTGGCGGCCGCTGAGCTGGGCGCACGCGCTGGTGGTGGTGGGTCTGACCTTGTTGCTGATCGGTCACCGGGGCGGGAGGGCGGCGGCGCGGCACTTCGCTTTTCCGGTCTGCTTCATCCTGGTGGCGGTGCCGTGGCTGACTCCGATCGAAGCGCCGCTGGTGCATGGCCTGATGCGACTGGTGGCGGCGATGGCGACGGAGACGCTGACGCTTTTTGGTATCCCGGCGCAATTGGAAGGAAGCCTCATCCGGGTAGCGACCGGCGTGGTGGGGGTGAACGAAGCCTGCAGCGGAGTGCGCTCGCTTCAGACTTCACTCATGATCGGGCTGCTCCTGGGCGAACTAAAACGCCTAACGACCATAAGACGCATCGGCTTGGTTGCGGGCGCCCTGGCGATCGCGCTCCTGGCCAATTTCGTGCGTGCCTTCTTCCTCGTCTGGATCGCGGCGACACGGAATCTGTCCGCGGTCGAGCGCTGGCACGACCTGGCCGGCTACGCCATCGTCGGCGCGGTCTTTTTCGGCACGATCGCGCTCGCCGCCGCCTTAACGAAAGGACGAAGTCCGAAGGAAGAAGCAGGACGAACGGGGAACGGAAGCCAAAGGACCGAGGACTTCCCGGTCACCTCGCCTCGTCGGCTCAACCGACGTTTCAGCGTTTCAGTTTTCAGCGTTTCAGCTTTTCTCTACCTCTTCCTGGTCGAAGCCGGCGTCTCCGGTTGGTACCGCTGGCATGAGCGCGGTTTCATCGCGACCAAATCCTGGACGGTGCGATGGCCGGAGCAGGCGCCCGGATTCCGTGAGCTGCCGATCGCGGGAAACATCCGCAGCACCCTGCGCTACGACCAGGGTCGCGAGGCGATGTGGCCGATTGAGCTCATGCCTAACGAACAAAAGACGCCAGCCAGTTGCACGATGTTTTTCTTCCGCTGGGAAGCGGGCTCGGCCAGCCTCCTGCGGGCGCGGGCGCATCGGCCCGATATCTGTCTGCCCAACACCGGCTGGCGCCTGACCGCAGACGCGGGGGTGCGGACTTACCCGGTGGCTGCGGGATTGGAGTTGCCGTTCCGGCATTTTCGTTTCGTGCGCGAGTCGGTCGCGGGGCGGCGGATTTTCGCCGAAGCGTTTTTCTGTCAGCGCGAGGACCGCGTCCCGCCGGCAAGACCGGACCGTTCCGACGCCACCAGCGGCCGGACCGGGAATTGGATGCGGGCCGACCGGGTGCGAGTGGTCGCGCAGGGTCTGCGCAACCAAGGCCAGCAGGTGCTGGAGATGGTCTTGCTCACGTCGGAGGAGATCGGGCAGGAAAAGGCGGAGACCGTCTTGGCCAGGATCGCACGCGAAGCGGTGGTTCTAAAACGCTGAAAAACTGAAACGCTGAAATGCTGAAATTTTCGTGCGCGCCGTCCACGTCCTGTTCGTCCGTTTCAGTTTTTCCCCATTTCAGCTTTTCAGCGTTTCAGCGTCTCAGCTTTTTAAACCCCCATGTCCGCTGCTGAGGATTTCCTGATCACTGACGCGGAACGCCGCCTGCGCCGGACAAAGCGCCGTCGTCTTCTCCTGGCCGGTCTTTCTCTCGTTCTCGTCCTCGTGCTCCTGCTCGTGCTCGGTCGTCCCGCCGCGCACGCGATCAAGGCTTGGCAGGCGCGCCGGCACGCCGAGCGGGCGTTTGCTCTTATCGACGCGCAAAAATGGAGCGAGGCGCAGCAGGAATCGACCGTCGCCTACCAGCTCTCGCCTAACGAGCCGGAAGCGATCCGGGCGGTGGCGCGGTTCCTCTCCCGGGTGCGTCAGCCAGAGGCGCTGGAGTTTTGGGAACGCCTGGCCCGGAAACAACCGCTGACCCGCGAGGATCTGCGCGACGAGGCGGCTGTCGCTCTCGCGCTGGGCGAAACCGGCCGCGCGTCGGACGCGGTTGAGGCTCTCCTCGAGCAGAAGGGACACGAGGCGACTCCGGGTGATTGGCTGCTGGCGGCGCAACTGGCCGCCCAACGCGGCGCGCCTAACGAGGCCAGCGCCGCCCTGGAGCATGCCGCCGCCGAGGGCAAGGCCAGGGCGGAGGAACAGCTCCGGGCCGCGGTCACGCAACTGCGGCTGGGTTCGGCCGACGCCGAGGCCGATCAGCACCGGCGAAGGCAAGCCTGGCAGTGGATCGAGAAGCTGGCGAAAGGCAAGGATGCGGTCGGGCTCCAGGCTTTGGTTCTGCTCGCCCAGCGCGAGCTCACTGGCGGGATGACCGCCGGGTCGTCCGATTCTCCAGAGCTTGGACGGAGAAAGACGGACGGGACAGCGCCCGTCCCTCCAGCGACAGGCAGCGTTTCCGCGCTGGCCGAAGCTCTGAACAACCACCCGCTGGCCAAGGCGCCGCAGCAACTCCTGGCGCTGGATTTGCAGATCCACGCCACGCCGGACGGGAAAGAAGCGCTTATCCGATCGGCCATCGCGCGTTACCGCAACGGCGAGACCGAATCGCTCGTAGCCCTGGCCACCTGGTTGAACGGAAAAGGTGAATACGAGCGCGAACTCGCGACCATTCCGCAGGATCGCGCGGTGGGGCAGAAGGAGCTCTTCCGGCAACGGCTCGATGCGCTGGGAGCGCTCGGACGCTGGGACAAGATCAAGGAAGCGCTGCAGAGCGAGAGTTATCCGCTCGAGACCATGGTGGCCAGGATGTATCTGGCCCGTTGCAACCAGCAGCTCGGTGAAATGACCGCGGCGGAGAACAATTGGCGACGCGCCTTGGAAGCGGCGGGGAGCGACACGGCCAAGCTCATGACCCTGGCTGATTACGCAACCAAAAATGGCGCCACTGCGATCGCCGGTCGCGCCTACGACGCCGCCATCGCGGCCGCGCCGAAATCGCGCGCCGCCTGGCAAGGCAAACTCGGCCTCGCCCAGGCCAGCCGCGATACCCGGACGATTCACGCGGTCCTGGCCGGAATGTTGAAGCGATGGCCCAAAGACCCTGCGATCCGGAACGATGAAGCATATACGCGCCTGCTCCTGGCCGGCGCGGAAAAAGCTGAAACGCTGAAACCTGAAAAGCTGAAATCAGAGGCGGGGAGCACCGCCTTGGCGTCCGCTTCTCCCCCATCAGCGAATCAGCTTTCCGAGATTGAGCGACTGGCGCAGGAACTGGTTCAACGCAACCCGACCAGCCTGCCGCATCGCACCCTGCTCGCGCTCGTTTACCTGAAGGAAAACCGGACGGCGACCGCGCTCGGTGTGTACGAAAACCTGAACGTGCCGCGGAATGCCCTCACTCCCTCTGCATTGGCCGTGCACGCCGCTGTCCTGGCCGCCAACGGCAACACTGCTGAGGCCGAAAAGGAAGCCGCCCAGGTGCCCCCCGCGGCGCTTCTACCCGAGGAAGCGGAGTTTCTTCAAACGCTGAAACGCTGAAAGACCAGAGACTGAAAGCTGACCCACGGCCAACGGACCAGGGAGAGGTTTAACCACGGATTACGCGGATTTCACGGATGGGATGGGGACGGATCTTCCTGATTCATCCTACGTCCCCGTGGCTTCCGATTTCAGCCTTTCAGCGTTTCAGTTTTCAGCGTTTCAGCTTTTTCCTGATTCATCCTGTCTCTTTCGGGACTTCTCACCAGGGCGCTGCAATCGCTTGGAACGCTGGCAAGTCTTTTATGCCGTTGAAAAAAATTCTTGCCAAAAACCGCTGATCCTTCATTCTCGGCTTCGAAATAACCCAACCCCGAGGGAAAACGGTTTCAGACGCCCCGCAAATTCCCTCCCAAATGCGACCCTAACCCTGGAAGTTTATGCCTCCCAAAAATGACCCCTACGCCACCCGCAGCGCGCGGGCCGCTGATCTGCTCCTAATCGTGATTACCCTCCTGGCGATCCTCCTCGCCATCTGGACGGCGCCGACTCATCAATCGGACTCGGGAAAGACGTCTTCCGGCTTCAACTCAACCTTCGCCACACGATGAAGAAAAACTCGAATCACCTGTTGTTGTCGAAAGCGCCACTTCCAAGCTCATTCCATACGTTCACCAGTCATGAGAAAATGGTTCACGCGCGGCGTGCAAAGAAAAGTAACACTGGAAATACAACTGAAGCTTTGCCGCAGAAACCTTTTATCGGCACATGCAAATCACGTCCAAAGAGCCCCCTTGCATTCAGCACTCTCCGTTCATGCAAGTCTATCGCGTCGCGGCTAGCAAGAAGCGAAGACGAAAAAAAACCCCTTCGGGGAATTGTAATTGAGGCCGGTTTGTCATCTTTTCAACGGACTTCACTTCTTACCGACAAATTTCTCGCTCTGACGGCAATCATATTCTTTATCCCGCTAAGCTTCGGCGCTAACTGCGCGCGTGCCGTTACGAAGCAGTTCTCCGGGGGTCCTAATGGGACAAACACTGCCTGGGGGACAGATGCCAACTGGTCTCCTTCCGGCATCCCCACTTCTGCGGATGATGTCGTCTTCAATAATTCCTTGAAAAATCCACTTCAGAATATCACTCTCGGTGGCACGAGCAACCGGGTGGCAAATACTTTGACCATCAGTTTGATAAACGACTTCCTTCTCCAGTCCAATGCCTCCGGCGCGGGCGACGCGACACTTACCTTAACGACAGGTAATATTACTCGCACTGGCACGACAACCCACGCGCAAGTGATTGGCGATGGCGGCTCTCAAAATGCTATTATGTTTCTCTCGACATCGGCGTCCGGCTTCACTTTCGCCAATAACAGCGCCTCTGGTTCATTTGAAATCCGGGCGGTTGTTCAAGGAGATGGGAAAACAGTGACGACCACCGGGGCTGGAACAACAACATTTACGGGCACAAACGTCTACACGGGTGGTACGATGATCAACGGCGGCACGATGAGATTGGACAGTGCAGGGTCAACGACGGCACGGTTGGCAAGGACATCCAACGTGACAGTTAACTCCGGCGGGACACTGCTTCTGGCAAATTCGACGAACACGCTAAGTAGCAATCGGATTAGCAACGCGGCAACGATTACTCTTTCCGGAGGAACCTTTAATCTTGGCGGCCGTTCCGAGGGTGCAGCCGGAACTGCTGGCGTGGGTGCACTGACCCTGACTTCAACTTCAACCATCGATTTTGGAAATCTGGCCGGCACTAACGTTATCCAATTCGGCGCTGTCGGAAGCCATATGGCGGGGACTCTCCAGATCACGAATTGGCAAGGTACGGCCGGAACGTCCGGGGGTGGTGACCAATTACTATTCTCGGGAACTTCGTCGACATTCATGAGCGCCTATGACCAGGACAGCGTCATGTTTAATGGTATCACCGGATACGGCTTGTACGACTTCGGCAGCTATTACGAGGTCTTCGCCTTAACCGCTGTTCCCGAACCCTCTACCTGGATCGCCGGTATTTTGGCGGTCGTCGCCGTCGGTTACACGCAGCGTCGACGGCTAAGCGGGAGCAAGCTCAGACGGTTTAGAGTCTGAAATTCCGGCAGAAGCAGAACCTCCTGTTCAGCTGCTCGCGACGCCCTTTCCTGGCCCGGATTCTTTCGACCGCTATTTATCTAGCGACTCCGGATTTTCGATCCTGAGGCGAGACCGCGGTGGCCCTCCGAGGCCTGTTCCCCCCGCGCTGGGTGCAGGGCGCGCGGGAGGTGGAACGGTTGCAGTCGGGGAGAGGAAACAAATATCGAAAATAGGTTGACGCCTTTTTTCGATTTTGTTTCGCTCCGTGCAACCCGACACCCCGCCCGTGAATTTAAGATTGCTCCCACCCTGCCCCCTCGCCTCACGGCCGGTTCCTCCCGCTCGCGGGGATCTTCTCGGCCGCGTTCGCCAGGCTCTCCTTTTTCTGGCTGGTCCGCCTGCTCGCTCGATTCGGAGCGGAAGTGCTGCTCTCGGGCGGACGGCGCCTCCAATCTGCCCATGGGGCGTTGATCGCCTCTATTTGATATCACCCTAAAAGCGCACCTCGCCTCCGACTCTCATCCCCGATTTCCAAAAGCTCATGCCACCAAAAGAAGACCCCTATGCCACCTCGAGCGCGCGGGCGGCTGATTTGCTGCTCATCCTCATCACAATCATCGCGATTCTGTTCGCGATCTGGACGGCGCCTCCTTCCCGCGCCCGAGCCGGCGAGGCTGGCACTCAGTCTCCTTCCAGCCTCGGGAAGGTGCAGCGGTAAACCGGTTGGCGGCGGAGCTCTCGCATCTGTTTCTGGCCCCAGACTCTATTCGGCCGCTCGGATCACCCAGGCAAAGGTCTGCTGAGATCGCCGAAGAGAGACGGAGTTGAATCGGGGTTGGAGGGCGGTTGAGCGGCTCGCACTGGGGCGTTTAACCATGAGACGGCATCACTGGTTCCTCCACTTGTTTGCAGAGGGCGCATACTCTTTTTGCAAGATCGGGTTGACGCTGTGCGCCGGTTTTTTCATATTGGGCGCGACCCCGGGGCGACCGCAAATATGCCTCTGCTCGACGACCCCGGTAATTCGCAACGGCCACGCGCACTTCATGTAATTGTGTGGCTGCTCGCGGTCGCGCTGACTGTGGCTGCTCTCTGGATGGTGCCGCCGGCGCCGCGGAATGCTGCGCACCCGGCAGCGGCCAAACACGTTTCCCCGATCGGGAAGCTCTTCGGACATAAAACAGCAAAGTTGAAACCCGACGGCTGATTCAACCGGCTGATCTGGGAAAGGATGACCGCCGCTTTCGCGGGAGCAGAAACACGGACGGGCAGCGCCCGTCCCTCCATCCGTGTTGTCCGTGGGCTAATCTTTGATCAACGCTGGAGAGCGGGCGGAAGGACGGCGGGTTTTCCGGCTCGCATCATCAGAAAGACGGACGGGCGGCGCCCGTCCCTCCATGCGGCTCTGCCGTCTCCGTCGGTGTCATTCGCGGCTCATCTCTGGTCCTCCTTGCGGGGAAAAGGCTTACCGGATCAGGCAGTCTCAGTTTCCCTTTCCGGGTTGCTTATTTCCAAATACCATCGACTGTCCTCGTTCTTGGATAAGTTCTGTTCTGTTCGTAGTGCGGTAGATCGTCAGGTGAGTTTCCTCATTGGTGATTCTGAAACCCGATTCCCGGGAACGGCTCTGTAGCTCGCAGCTCCTTGCTCCAAAATCACAAATACAATGAAACTATACGTAGGAAATCTCTCCTTTGAGACCACTGAAAACGATCTGCGCGACCTCTTCTCCGATCACGGCAAAGTGACCGATGTCGCCATCCTGAATGACCGCGAAACCGGCCGCTCGCGCGGATTCGGCTTTGTCACCTTCATGGATGCACAAGGCGCCAACGCCGCCATCGCCGCCCTCAACGGCAAAGAAGTGCAGGGCCGCGCCCTGACCGTGAACGAAGCTCGTGCGCGGGAAGAACGTTCCGGTTCGTTTGCCGGCGGACGCCGGTAATCCACCAGGTCTGAATTTGCAGGCCGGCGCTCGTTCACGGGCGCCGGCCTTGCCTCCCAGTGACCAAATCCCCCCGGTTCGCCCGCCCCAGGCAAAATTTTCCAAACATCCATGGCTGTAGACCCAAGAAAAGCGATCGAGATCGAAGGCAAAGTGCTGGCCGTGCTGGCCGGGACCATGTTCCGCGTGCAACTGGCGAACGAACACGTCGTGCTGGCTCATATTTCGGGCAAAATGCGGAAGCGTTTTATCCGACTGACCACCGGCGACCGGGTGCGGTTGCAGATGTCGCCCTACGATGTCGATAAGGCGCGCATCGTCTATCGCCTCGCCTAGGCGGGGATTCTTTGGACCGCGGATTACGCGGATTTCTCGGATAGCAAAATATCGTTCGGGCTGGCGAACGGTTTAGGGCCGAAACGCTCATCCCCGTTATCCCATCCGCGGTATCCGCGGTCCAATTTTCCTTCGCTCCCTTAGCCGCGGAGGGCGCGGATCTCGAAAGGTCGGGTGTCGGTTCTCCTTTATTCGCAGTCCACGATCACGGCCTCATTCCCATCCGTGGAATCCGTGCCATCCTTGGTCAAATTAGCGCTTCGAGCGGCTCTCATTGCACCTTCTGCTTTCCACTTTTCACTTTCTACTTACATTCGGCCATGCCTTACAAAGACCTCACTCCGCCCGCGGGCGAAAAGATTACCCGAACCGATAAACTGAGCGTGCCGGATAACCCGGTCATCCCTTTTATCCGGGGCGACGGCACCGGCCCCGACATCTGGGCCGCGAGTGAGCGGGTAATGGATGCCGCGGTCGAGAAGGCCTACGGCGGGAAGAAAAAGATCTCCTGGTTCGAGGTTTTCGCCGGACAGGCGGCGAAGGACAAATTCGATAACTGGCTGCCGTACGACACGGTGGCGGCTTTCCGGGAATACCTGGTCGGGATCAAAGGACCGCTCACGACTCCGGTTGGCGGCGGGATCAGTTCGCTCAATGTCGCGCTGCGCCAGATGCTCGATCTCTTCGTTTGCCTGCGCCCGGTGCAGTATTTCAAGGGAGTCCCCTCACCCGTGAAACATCCGGAGAAGGTCGACATGATCATCTTCCGCGAGAACACGGAAGACATTTATGCCGGAATCGAATGGGCCGGCGGCACTCCGGAAGCGAACAAGGTGCTCGGTTTTCTGGAGAAGGAATTCCCGAAACAATTCAGCAAGATCCGCTTCGGCACCGAGGCGAAAGCGAAGGAGTTCTGGGACGAAGTCGGTGATAAGAATTTCCCGAGCGAGGTGAAAGTGGGCGTCGGAATTAAGCCGGTCAGTTACTCGGGCAGCGTGCGCCTGATTCACAGCGCGATCAGCTACGCGATCAGAAACAAGCGCAAGAGTGTCACCCTGGTGCACAAAGGGAACATCATGAAGTTCACCGAAGGCGCCTTCCGCGATTGGGGCTACGAGGTGGCGAAGAAATTGTTCGGCGCGGAAGAACTCGACGGCGGCCCATGGTGCAAGATCCCGGAAGGCAAACCGGGCGCCGGGATCGTGATCAAGGATGCGATCGCCGATATCACTTTGCAGCAGGTGTTGACCCGGCCGGAAGATTTCGATGTCATCGCGACTCTGAACCTGAACGGCGATTACCTGAGCGACGCGCTGGCGGCGCAGGTGGGCGGGATCGGCATCGCGCCGGGCGGCAACATTAACTACATCACCGGCCACGCCGTCTTCGAGGCGACCCACGGCACGGCGCCGAAGTATGCCAATCAGGACAAGGTGAATCCGGGCTCGGTCATTTTGTCGGGCGAGATGATGTTCCGCTACATGGGCTGGACGGAGGCGGCCGACCTGATCGTGAAAGGCCTGAACGGCGCGATCGCGAGCAAGCGGGTGACCTACGATTTCGCGCGCCAGATGGAAGGCGCGACTGAGATCAAGTGCTCGGCCTTTGGCGATAACGTGATCGAGCACATGTAATCGTCAGGCGGGGCTGGAGGGATGGATGCCGTCCCGTCCGGATTTGGTTTTGTTTTGAAGGATTTGCCTCCAAATTCCAGAGACACGGACGACACAGCGGTTGGCCCTCCAGCCGGGCGCAGATCTCCGGTTCATCAGCCAGTCTTTGAGCGATCGGGGGTGGCCGCGCTCGTTTTTCTGACTGTTTGCACGAAGGATCGGAAGGAAATTCTGGCTGCGCCGGACGTGCAGGAGCACCTCGTCCATGCCTGGCAGGAGGCGAGTTCGTGGCTGGTCGGTCGTTATGTTTTGATGCCCGATCATTTGCATTTGTTTTGTGCGCCTGCGGAGACGCATCCCAGACCGCTTCTGCAATGGGTAAGCTTCTGGAAGTCGCGTTCCGCTCAACATTGGCCGCGACCTAACGAAAAGCCGGTGTGGCAGCGGCATTTCTGGGATACGCAGTTGCGGCCGGGACAGAGTTATGACCAGAAGTGGGATTATGTCGTCGCCAATCCGGTGCGTGGGCTCCTGGTCGAGAGAGCGGAAGAGTGCCCTTTCGAGGTGAGATGAATCTGTTGCGCTGGTGATGGAGGGACGGGCGCTGCCCGTCCGTGTCTCTGCCGCAGCGCGGTTGGCGGGATTTACCGTTCTCATCAAACACGGACGGCACGGCGGCCGTCCCTCCAGCGGCCGAGCCTCGGCACGACCAACCCTTGCCCTCCTCGCGCGGTCGGATTAAGTCTGCGACCATGCATCGCTTCCGCTTCTTTGCCGTGGCCCTCGGCCTAACGATCCTGCCGCTCTCGCTTCTGCGCGCGGCTTCGCCTTCGCCCACGCCGGCCGCCGGCGCCCTCTCCGCGCAGCAGCGGGCCGATGAGTTCCTCGCCTTGGTCAATGCCAGTTACCAGGCGCTTTACAGCGTGAACAGCGAAGCGCAGTGGAACGCCGTGACCGATGTGACCCCGGAACACGATGCCGCGATGGAGACGGCCGGCCGCGCCTACGCCGCCTTCACCGGCAACCCCGCGGTAATCAAGGAAGCGCGGGAGTTGATCAAACATAAGTCGGAGCTGAACGACCTGACCCAGCGCGAACTGAAGCAGGTGCTGCTCAATGCCGCGGAAGGTCCGATGACCAATCCGTTCCTGGTCGGGCGCCGGATCAAGCTGGAAACGAAGCAGGCCTCGATGATGAACAGCTTCGTCTATAAGTTGGATGGGAAACCGATCACCGCGAACCAGATCGATAACATGCTCGTGACCACGACCGATCTCTCGCGGCGCAAAGCGGTCTGGGAAGCTTCCAAGGAAATCGGGCCGCCGCTGAAATTGAGCCTGATGGCGCTGCGCGACCTGCGCAACGGCGTCGCCGGCGAGCTGAATTATCCCGACTACTTTTCGCTCGAGGTCGCGCCCTACGACATGACGGCGGACGAGATGGTGAAGATGAACGAGCAGTTCATGGAGGTGCTGCGCCCGCTCTATCGCCAGCTCCACACCTGGGCGAAATACAAGCTGGCGGCGAAATATCATCAGCCGGTTCCGGATAAAATCCCGGCGCATTGGATTAACAATCGTTGGGCGCAGAACTGGACCGGGCTGGTCGATTCGGTCGATCTCGATCCTTATTTCAAAGGCAAAACCGCGGAGTGGATCGCGAAGACGGCGGAAGAATTCTACACCGGGATTGGGTTCAAACCGCTGCCGGCCAGCTTTTGGGTGAAATCGGATCTCTACCCGGTGCCGAAAGACGAGAAGCGCAAGAAGAACACCCACGCCTCCTGCTGGCATATAGATCTCGAGAACGACATCCGTTCGCTGCAAAGCATCGAGCCAAACTCGGAATGGTTCTTCACCGCCCACCACGAGCTGGGGCATGGGCATTACTTCCAATCCTACACCCGGCCGGAAGTGCCGCCGCTTCTGCGCATCGGGGCCGCGCCTGGTTTTCATGAAGGGGTCGGCGAACTGATCGCGCTCGCTTCCAGCCAGGTGCCGTATCTGCAGGCGAAGGGAGTTCTGCCGGCGGATTACAAGGCGGATAAGACCGCGCTGCTGCTCGACGATGCGCTCGCGCGCTCGGTCCCGTTCATCTTTTTCGCTTCCGGCACGATGACGCATTGGGAAGCTGATATTTACGCGCACCAGCTCGACGCCGGGGAATGGAACGAGCGCTGGTGGCAATACGTGAGCAAATACCAGGGGATCGAGCCGCCGGAAAAGCGCGGGGAAGATTTGGCCGATTACGCGACCAAGACGCACATCAACGACACCCCCGCCTACTATTACAATTACGCCGTGGCCACGGTCTTGAAGTTCCAACTGCACGACTACATCGCGCGCAAGATTCTGCATCAGCCGCCGCAATCGTGTAACTACGCCGGCAACAAACAGGTCGGCGCCTGGCTGGAGAATATTCTCAAAAAAGGCGGGACCGAGGACTGGCGCAAGGTGCTGAAGGAAGCGACCGGCGAAGAGCTTTCGACCCGCGCGATGGTGGACTATTTCCAGCCGCTCATGGCCTGGCTGGAGGAGCAGAATAAAGGACGCAAAATCGGCTGGGACGAAGGCGAGGAGATTCGCGATCACGAAGAGCAGGAACGCGAAGAGCGCGAGCAGCGCGAAAAACAGGCGAGCCCGAGCAGCGAAGAGAACGGTTAGGCCGACAGAGCGGTCGGCTGGAGGTGGCGAGGCCTGGTGGTCTCTGGGATGAGTGCTTTTCCCTCGCCGAGAACGACAGACACGGACGACACGGCGGTCGTCCCTCCAGGCGCAGTCTTGCGGTCCGAAGGCCGCTGGCCGTAATCCTTTTCGGAGACGATGGAGTTGCGGTGCTTGCCCTGTGATTTGAACCTCGGCTACCGTGCCGCCATGGCATCGCAATCTCTCTGGCAACGTTTCCAGCAATTTTATCTCCGCTACGACGACCTCGGGTTTTCGCTCGACATCAGCCGGATGCGTTTCCCCGATGACTTTCTGGAAAAGATGCAGCCGCAGGTCGAGCAGGCCTTCACCGCCATGCGCGAGCTGGAAGCTGGCGCCATCGCCAATCCGGACGAAAACCGCATGGTCGGCCACTATTGGCTGCGCAACGCGCAGCTCGCGCCTAACGACGAGCTGCGGCGAGATGTCACCCGGACAAAGGAACGGATCCAAAAGTTCGCCTCCGATATTCACGTCGGCCGCATCCCGGCCCCGGGTGGTCGCCCTTTCGAGCGCCTGCTCGTCATCGGCATCGGCGGCTCCGCTCTCGGCCCGCAGTTCACCGCCGACGCCCTCGGGTCGGCGCGCGACGTGATGGAGGTTTTCTTTTTCGATAACACCGATCCCGATGGCTTTGATCGCGTCTTCGCGAAAATCGATCGCGGGCTCGATCACACTCTGGTCGTGGTCATCTCCAAATCCGGCGGCACGAAGGAAACCCGCAACGGCATGCTGGAGACGGAAGCGCATTACCGGAAGGCCGGCCTGGATTTCGGCAAATATGCGGTGGCGGTGACTGGGGTCGGGAGTGAGCTGGATCAGTATGCCGAGAGCCACGGCTGGCTGGCGCGTTTCCCGATGTTCGACTGGATCGGAGGCCGGACCTCGGTCATGAGCGCGGTCGGCCTCCTGCCGGCGGCACTGCAGGGGATCGACAGCCAGAACATTCTGGACGGCGCAGCCGCGATGGATGCCCACACTCGGGTGCCGGAGCGGGATCAAAATGCAGCCATGCTCCTGGCCTTAATGTGGTACTACGCCGGCGACGGCCAGGGGAAGAAGGACATGGTCATTCTGCCCTACAAGGACCGGCTCGCCCTTTTCAGCAAATACCTGCAGCAGCTGGTCATGGAGTCGTTAGGCAAAGAAAAGGACCTCGACGGCAAGGTGGTGCACCAGGGAATCGCGGTCTACGGCAACAAGGGCTCGACCGATCAGCATGCCTATGTGCAGCAACTGCGCGATGGCGTGGCCAACTTTTTCGCCACCTTCATCGAGGTGCGCAAAGATCGCACGAGCGCGCGGTTCGAAGTGGAGCGCGGCGTGACCAGCGGCGATTATCTGCAGGGCTTCCTGCGCGGAACGCGGGCGGCGCTGTACGAAGGCGGCCGCGACTCGATCACCCTCAGCATTTCACAGGTCGACCCGTATCAGGTCGGCGCCCTGATCGCTCTCTACGAACGTGCGGTCGGCTTTTACGGCTCGCTTGTGCACGTCAACGCCTACCATCAGCCGGGGGTGGAAGCGGGCAAGAAAGCAGCCAGCCGCATCCTGGAGTTGCAGCCCAAAGTGCTGGCGCACCTTGCCACCGGCGAAGGCACGGCGGAAGCGATCGCCCACGCCATCGATGCCGACCCGGAGGATGTCTACCACGTCCTGCGGCATCTGGCGGCGAACGACCAGATTACCCAGGCCGGCGGGGACGCGCCGGGGAATGAAAAATTTTCGCGGATCGGGTAGCGTGGAACGACTCCTCGCCTAGATTCGCTGGGCGGTTTTCTCTGTGCAAAACGAGCCCAATATCCCATGGAGCGACCTGACGAAGTTCGTCGGGCAGCTCAATCACGACCTGCGCAATCACCTCAACGCGATCGAGCTCCAATCCGCTTTTCTGAACGAGCTCGCGCCCGAAGGCGAGATGAAGGCGGAGGTCAAACGGCTGCGGGAGATGACCGGCGAGCTAGGGGCGCAACTGCAGCGTCTTTCCAGTTCCCTGGCCGCGATCCGGCTCCATCCCATGCGCTATCTGCTGCGCGATTTGGTCGAAGATTTGGAAGCGAAATTAAAGCGCGAGCAGCCGGAGCAGGCCGGGCGGGTGAAATGGGAAGTGTCGTTAGGCGAGGAGGCGATGGAGATGGATCCGACCCTGCTCGAGTCGGCCTTTCTCGAGCTTTTCCGCAATGCCGCTCTGCACGGCGAGGCGGAGGCGGAGCTCACCTTCAGCGCGCGGGCGGTGGAGCGATCGGTCGAGTTCACCCTGCGGGAAACGAAAAAAAACTTCGAGGGTACGACCGAAAGCTGGGGGGAAAGGCCGCTCCGCAGTCTGCGGCACGGGCATTATGGTCTTGGCCTCTACCGTGTGCGCAGTATTTTCGAAGCGCACCATGGTCATTTTCGCGCGCAATTTGAGGCCGGCAGTTCGACGCTGGTCACGATCGTCAGCCTGCCCCTGCTTGCGGCCTGAGCGCGCGCCGCGGCTTCTCCCCGGCACTCTCCTGGCATGACTTCCGATCACCGACGCATTCTTATTATCGACGACGAACGTCCGATCCTGATGACGCTGGAGGCGCTCCTCGGGCGGCACGGTTACCAGGTCGACGTCGCCGCCAACGCCGCCAGCGGCATGCGCCTGCTCGAGAATAAATCTCACGCCGTCGTCCTGCTCGACCTGCAATTGCCCGATGCCGACGGCCTGCAGATGCTGGAGCAAATCAAGCAGGCCCACCCCGACACCCAGGTCATCATCCTGACCGCGCACGATTCCCTGGCCAACGCGATCGAGTCGATCAAGCGCGGCGCCTACCATTTCATCAGCAAGCCGTATGCGCCGGAAGAGCTGCTCAGCCTGGTCGAGAAGGCGCTGGAGAAACAATCGCTCCTGCGCGAGACGCTCGAGCTGCGGGAAACGACTCAGCAGCTTAAAAAGCGACTGGCCCAGGCGGAAACCCGGCTCTCGCCCGTTTTCAAAAGCAAGGTGATGCAGCAGATCGATGAGCTGATCACGGCCATGGCGCCCTCGGAGGCCAACGTGCTCATCACCGGCGAGAGCGGCGTGGGCAAGGAAGTGATCGCCAATGTCATCCACAGCCGCAGCCGCCGGGCGGAAAAGGCGATGGTGAAATTGAACTGCGCCGCTTTCCCCCAGGCCATGATCGAGGGCGAACTTTTCGGTTACGTCAAAGGCGCCTTCACCGGTGCCACGAGCGACTTTCGCGGCATGATCGCGGAAGCGAACGGGAGCACACTTTTTCTGGACGAGATCTCGGAGATGCCGGCCGAGCTGCAAACGCGCTTCCTGCGCGTGCTGCAGGAACGGGAGTTCCGCCCGTTAGGCAGTACCAAGACGATGAAGGCCGACTTCCGGGTGGTGGCGGCGACCAATCGCCCGGTCCACCAGGCGATGGCGGAAAACCGGCTCCGCTCCGATCTTTATTATCGGCTCAACACATTCCAGATCGAGCTGCCGCCGCTGCGCGAACGCACGCAGGACATCCCGCCGCTGGTCGCGACCTTTGTCAAAAGTTTCTCGCAACAACTGGGCAAACCGGAGCCGGAGATTACCGGGGAAGCGTTTCAGAAACTGCTCGAATACGGCTGGCCCGGTAACGTGCGCGAGCTGCAAAATGCGATCGAATATGCCGTCGTCCTCTCGCGCCAGGGCCAGATCACGGTGAAAGAATTACCGGCGGAAGTGCGGCTGCCGGTGGTGTTGCAGAAAACCGAGCGCGCGGCGGCGGCCCAGGGCAACGGGCCGGTGCGGAGTCTCGACGACATGGAGCGCTCAGCCATCCTCGATGCCCTGGCCAAGTGCCACGGGAACAAAAAGAAGGCGGCTGAGCTCCTCGGCATCCAGCGCCCGACGCTTTATAACAAGATGAAGCGTTACGCGATCCAGCTGTAGGCCGGCCGCGCCCCCTCCTCGTGCGCTCGCCCTCGCTGGCGCCAAGGTGAGTCCGACATCTGATTTCGGATTTGCGATTTCGAACTTACATTCCCGGCGAAGTGACTCGTCATCAGGAGAAAGTTCTGGAACACGCCGAGCGCGAGTTCCCGGAGGTGCGGGGCGCGGAGAGCGGGCATCTGCTGCCGCTCTATCAGCGTTTCCTCAAACTCGAGAACCACCGTCTGCGTCTGCGCCACCAGGCCGGTGGCGGCGGGCGGGAAGTCAGCGCCAGCCGGGCCACGCTGATCGATGTGCTGTTGCGGCACATTTTCGCCGCGGCTACCGCCTCCGCCCAGCGCGCGAACGACGCGCCCGAGTCGCCTCTCGGCCTGGTGGCGTTAGGCGGCTATGGCCGGGGCGAATTAAATCCGGGCAGCGACGTGGATGTGATGTTTCTCCATACCGCCCGTGGCGAAACGCTGCCGCCGGCACTGCAACAGACGATCGAGCAGGTGCTTTATTTTCTCTGGGACATCGGTTTTAAGGTTGGTCATTCCACCCGCACCGTGCGCGAGGCGATCACGCAGGCGAACGACGATATGCTGACCAAGACCGCCATGCTGGAGGCGCGACCGCTGGCCGGCGACCCGGAGCTGTTTCAGCGTTTCCGGGCTCAATTCCGCAAGCAATGCGTGCAGGGTCACGAGAAGGAATATATCACCGCGCGCATGGAAGATCAGGCGCGCCGGCACGAGAAATTTGCCAACAACGTCTACCTGCAGGAGCCGAATGTGAAACGGGGCTGCGGCGGCCTGCGCGATTACCAGAATCTGCTTTGGATCACTTTCTTCAAGGATGGCGCCCTAACCACGACACACCTGGAAGGCAAAAACTGGCTCAGCCTGAGCGATCGCCGCCGGATCGATGCCGCCTACGATTTCCTCCTCCGCGTCCGGACCCAGCTGCACTACACCAACGAGCGCGCGACCGATGTCCTTCACCTCACCCTGCAATCGGAAGTGGCGCGTCGCCTCGGCTACGACCAGGACACGCCGGTCGGCCGGAGCGAGGCCTTCATGAAGGACTACTATGAGCACACGCGAAATATTTTCCGCATCACCGAACGGCTGACGGAGCGTTTCGCCACCGGCACCGTCACCAGCACCCGACGGCTCTTCCTGCCCCTCCTCTCGCGGCGCAAGACGCCGGAGAATCATTTCGGCCAATTCTTCAGCCGCGGTGGACAGCTGCACGTGAGCGATCGGCATCTCTTTAACAAGGAGCCGGCTCAGATCATGCAGGCCTTCGAGCATGCGCAGGAACGCCAGCTCGCGCTGAGCCCCGAGCTGAACGATCTCCTCTGCCGGCAGCTCCGGCTGGTCACCCGCGCCTTTCGCCAGGCGCCCGAGCCGCGGGAAATCTTCGCCCGCATCCTCAGCCGCAAGGGCCGGGTCGCGCGCATCCTGCGCCTGATGCACGAGGTCGATTTTCTCGGCCGTTATCTGCCGGAGTTTGGGCCGCTGACCTGCCTGGTGCAGCACGAATATTTTCATCGTTATACCGCCGACGAGCACACCCTGGTCTGCATCGGTAAATTGGATGCCCTCTGCGAAACGGACGATCCGAAGTTCAAGCCCTACCAAAAACTCTTCGACGCGCTGCCCGATCCCTACGTGCTCTATCTCGCCCTCCTCCTGCACGACACCGGCAAGGGCGTGGGCGCGCGGCCGCACTCGGAAGCGAGCGCCGTCTTCGCCCAGACGGTGGCGGCGCGGCTCCAGCTCTCGCCCGAGCAGCGTCGTTCACTCGTGAGGCTGGTCGACCATCACGTCACCCTCTCGAGCATGGCGCAACAGCGCAACATCGACGACCCCGCGACCGTGATCGAGTTTGCCAACATCGCGAAATCGCAGGCCAATCTCGACGCGCTCATGCTCCTCACCCTGGCCGATGGGCAGGGCACGACCGACGCCTGGTCGGATTGGAAGGAGTCGCTTGTCTGGCATCTCTATCATGCCAGCGCGAAATATCTGCAGGACCAGGAAGGCTTCATCGCTCAGCTGCAACTGGAACGCGATCGCCTGCACGACGCCATCGCGGCCCGCCTCACTCCCGATTTCGCCGAAGAGATCGAAGCGCATTTCGACTACATGCCGGAGAATTATTTTCGCGCCTTCGGGGTGGAGGAAGTCACCGCGCACCTCGAGCTTTTCCGCACCTTCTGGCGCGATATTTATCTGCACGACAAGCCGGCTTACGCGCCGGTGATTCGCTGGGAGGCGCTGCCGGAACAGGGCCACAGCGTGGTCACGATCTGCACCTGGGATCGCTCGCAGTTACTCGCTGGAATCGCGGGCGCGTTTGCGGCGGCTTCGCTCAATATCCTCAGCGCCGATATCTTCGTGCGCGACGATCATCTGGTGCTCGATGTCTTTCGGGTGCGAAACAGGCAGCTCGGACCGGTGACCAATCCGCGCTCGATCGCGACCGTGAGATCGGTCCTGCTCGATGCTTTGAAAACGGAGCGGACCGAGGCGACGCCGCTGCGGATCGACATTCCGCGCGAGCCGGTGAGCGGTCCTTCCGAACTCGGATTTCCCACCCAGATCACGCTGGAGAACAGAAGCCATCCCACCTCCACCCTGATCCAGGTGGAAACGCCCGATCGGCTCGGACTTCTCTACGATCTGGTCGCCTGCCTGAGCCGGAACAATGCCTACATCGCGCTCGCCCGGATCAGCACCGACAAAGGGGCCGCGATCGACACCTTCTACGTGACCGACGCCAGTACGCGGGGGAAAATCACCGACCCGAAACGGATCGCCCTGCTGCAGCAAGAGCTGGAGCAGGCTGCGCTGCATCCGGTCACCTAACGAGCCCGCGGAAAGCCGTTTTGCCGAAACGGCTGATGCGTTTACCTTCCGCGGCAATGAACGTTTTGATCCTGGCCGCCGGCTACGCCACCCGTCTCTACCCTCTCACCCTAACGAAAGCCAAACCGCTGCTCGAGGTCGCGGGCAAGCCGATGATCGAATGGGTGCTCGACAACCTCGCGCCCATCCCCGACCTCGGCACGGTCTACGTGGTCACGAACGACAAGTTTGCCGCCGATTTCCAAGATTGGGCCGACCGATACAATCAGTCGCACGCCAAGGTGACATTTAAGATCGTGAACGACGGCTCGACCAGCGACGCGGATAAGCTGGGCGCGATCGGCGACATTCGCTTCGTTATCACTCAGGAGGACCTGGCGAAGGAGCCGCTCATCGTAGTCGGCGGGGACAATCTTTTCAGTGAACCGCTGGACGATTTCGCCGTTCAAGCCAAGGGGACGGCGGCGATGCTGGCGACCTACGACGTGGGCGATCTGGAGGCGATGAAAAAATATTCCAGCATTAAGATTGATGGAGAAGGAACGATCACCCACTTCGAAGAGAAGCCGCCGAAACCGGAGAGCACCCTCACCGGCATTGCGCTTTATTACTTCGCGGCGGAAACGCTCGAGCTATTCACCACCTACATCGCAGCCGGGAATAATCCGGATCAACCCGGGCGCTTCATCCAATGGCTCTACAGCCGGCGCCCGGTGAAGACGTATCAGATCAAAGGAACTTGGTACGACATCGGGAGCAAAGAGACGCTGGAAGAAGCAAACCAGATCTTCGCCAAGTTCTAAGCACGACTTGATTCAGCAGAGCGCTCCTCATCGCGCTCGTGCTCGTCCGCAGCCAGGGCCGAAGGCACTACGGACGTCTCCTTTGTAAGGAGCTCATTCTCTGGCCGGCGCTCTCCACCGTTTGGGAGAGGGAAGCGCCGACCACGGCGTCAGCTCAGCCGGCCTTCGTCGAATTCGATCAGGTCGAAGTAGGTGCGGATGTCTTGGCGCTCCGCGCCGCCGGCTTCTTTGAGGAAGTGGAGAAAGCGCGCCTTCTTTTCCGCGGTGTCGGGATGGCGTGAGATCATGGCCTGGTTCCAGCGCTCGATCTCCTCGGGCGGATGCTGCACCCCGTGTTCTGCGATCCAGGCGAGCAGCGCTTCGTCGTCATCCAGTTCGTTAGCCGCTTTCTCGAAGGCGTCGGGATCGACCTTCAGAAATGCGAGGAGATGCTTGTCGAAGCCCACCGTCTTGTAGTTATAACCGTCGAGCAATCCCTGGCGATGCAGGCGCGCCTTGTCGATCAAACGCGCCAGGTGAACGTATCCCCCCAGCCGCTGATAGGGACTGCGCGGAAGCAGTTTTTGCATCAACCGCACGTTACGAGGTGGCCGGCAAACCGAAAGGGTGCGGCGGCGCAGCCTGCGTTTTTCCCGGCCGGCGCGGCTTGGTCGTCTCTTCCACCTCGGGCAGGAGCTCGGCCTGTTCCCATTTCTTCCGCCCGATGATGAGCTGACCGGTGAAGGTGCCCCCTTTTTCGACGTTGATCGAGCGCGCCACCACGTTGCCATCGAGCACGCCGCTGCTGCGGATCGTGACCACCGTCTCGGCCAGGATCTCGCCCGACATCTTCCCGCGAATCTCGATCGAGCCGATCTCGAGCTGGCGGAAAAATTGCACGTCGGCCTTTTTCCCGATCAAGACTTCTGGCGCGGTTAGTTTCCCCTGCACTTTGGCCGGGGCGCGGAATTCCACTTTTTCGGTGCAATGCAAGGTGCCGCGCAACCGCCCGTCGATGATAGCGGAACGGCAGACGACGCTGCTGCTGCTCAGGTCGCCGGTAGCAGTGACGTGGACCTGGCCATGAGTGCGGATAGCGCGGCTAAAGGCGGTGTTAATCTTATAATCGCGCAGGTCCATGTGGACGCTGCAGGAAGGGCAGATGGTGGAGGTGGCGACGGAGTTTAGCTCCTGCACCGTGCCGCAATCGAAACAGGCCACGGAGGTGATCCGCGGCCGGTTCCACATGCCCTCGAAACGTCGGAGCAAAGTCTGGGCGGCGGCGACTCCGCCGAACTCGAGCGAAGGCTTCGGGGCCGTCTCGACCCGTTCGCTATGGGCGACGACAAAGTGTTTGCCGCACTGGCGGCAGAGGGTGTTCTTGGCCGCAGCATATTCCATCTGCTTAAAGCCACAGTGTGGACAGTCCACACTGACCTTGGGAGGCGACTTGGCCACAGATGCGCCGCTGGTGTCTAACGCCTAGGAACGACCGGCAAAAGCCGCCTTGGCCGGGGCCGGCGACTCATCGTTACGCACCACCTCGGGGCGGCTGTTGCCGCTGTTCGAGCTGATTGCGTTCTTGCCGCTGGTCACTTCGGACTTGCCGATGAAGGTGGCACCTTCCTCGATCACGAGGCGGGCCGCTTTCAAGTCGCCCTGCAGGGTGCAGCGCGATTTCAGTTCGCAACGTTCCCCTACCGTGATGTTGCCTTGGACCTTGCCGTAGACGGTGATCGACTTGGTTTTGATCTCCCCACGGATGTCAGCGTTTTCGCCGATGGTGAGGACGCCGTCGGAGTGAATCTCTCCTTCGACTTTACCGTCGATCATCAGTTCTTTTTGAAACTTAATGCTGCCTTTGATCTCGACATCTTTCGAGAGCACGTCTTTGCCAGGTTGTTCGGCCATATATTTTTGCTCGGTCTTAATTGTTTGTTTTGGTGCTTCTTCCCGCGGAGAAGAAGGGGTTTCCACCTCAGCAGGACTCGGGCCGGGCGAAGCAGTCTCGCCCGACGGCGCGGGCCTCTGTGGGATGAATTTCTTTAACACGCAGCATTATTATGAGCCAGCGCCCCTCCTGTCAACGCCTAGGGAGAGCAACGGCCAACTTTCTACGGCAAATCCTGCACCTGACCGACTTTTAGGACCACTTTTGGTCGGCAAAGAGCAGGAATGGAAGCTTGCGATGGCGCATGATCCAGCGTGGGAGGGTGGACCACAAAACTGGCACTCGGAATCGCGAATGATCTGGGCCCACCAGGATTCGAACCTGGGACCAAGGGATTATGAGTTTTCCGCTTCGGTTTCGTAAAGCCTTCTCTGCCAACCCTGTTGCCTAAAGGCAAGGAACTGGTGGACAACTCGTGGACATCCGCGCTTCGCGGCGACCGGGGCCGTGTTCCATGTTCCAGCCGAGCGCGTCGCCTCGATCAAAGATCAAATTCAACTCTGACAAACTATGGAAACCAAAACTACGAAACGTGAATTTGAGCCGCATATTGAAGGCACAGCTTGCAGCGAAGCCGACCGCTGTCGCGCCAGTCGCTGAACCCGCAGAGGCCGAACCTAAGGCCGCGGCTCCGGTGACTCCGCCACCTGTTCCTTCTCTGCCGCCCAGCGCGGCGAAGCCACACCTGACGGTCGGAAATTGCGAGCTCACTGGTTTGAGCCGGTGTATCGGGGCGCGCCAGGTTGAGATCGAACAGAGGGCGTCGAAATGATCAAAACCGGTTCAACCGCTGAGGGTCGCCTCCCCGAAATCACTGACCCTGACACTCACCGTGAGACGCCAGCGGAGCCGCCGCGTCCCACCTCTCCTGCCGTCGCTCGCATGTCGCAGGAGATTGCTGACCTCAAGCTAAACTCTGAACTCCAGCAGGCCAAGCTAGATGAAAAGATCGCCGCCGCCGAAGCGATCCAATCCTCACTCTCGCGCCTTCAGCGCAACCTTGACGACGCCGTCGACGCCTTGGTGATCGGTGACGCCCAAGCCGAGGGTCACAGAGCTTCCTTTGAGAATCTTCGATCAAGAGTTCTTACCGTGTGGGGCAAAGATGATTCTCGACGCCACAGCAGCACTCCCTCCCATCTGAATCAGCGACTCAAAGTTTACACGGACCTCGCAGCTCACCAAGCAGCCACTATCGACTACGACGAGCCCGTGCGCCCATCGCTGGTCGAGAGGGTCGGCAAAGCTCAGTCTGCGTTGGACGACTTCGAGCAAGCCAACAGCCTCTAAAATTCGTTTCATCCCCGAGCCCGGCGGGGCCGTAATGGAAAACCGGGCACTCTTTTATTTCGATGAACAAAGCAACTGAGGCAGCCTTTATCGAGATGGTTGGTGAGGGCGAAGAAGGCGTTGCTCCGATCGCTGGCGGTTTGCTCGACGAACTCGACCACCTCGAGCTTTCACCTGCCGCAGTTCAGACGATGATGGCCGTCGCCGACCGTCCATTGCGAGAGCTGTTTAGCTATTGCTTTAGCGGACGACCGACCAACGAGAAGGGCCTGGCCATCGCAATGCGTCGGTTCATTGCGGTCGCTTGGATGCTGCACAGCGAGATGCTGGTGGGCATTCATGGCCGCCCACTCACGCTAGAGGAGCTTGGCAAACTGCCTAGGATCGACTGTACGAAGTGCACCCTTAGCATACTAGCTCAAAACTTCGGCAAGCAGTGGGGATTCCACACTCGCGTGCAAAAGCGATTGGGTGGAAAGACAAACTACGCCGCGGCTGCGAAGCGCGGGTGGGAGAAACGCGGCCGGCGCGCGGCGCCAAAAAAACCCAAGGAGCGGAAATGTCGAACCTGCGGCGGAGTGAAACCAATTTCTGAGTTTGGCCCCCGCCGAAAGTCCTGCAAGCCATGTGAGGCCTTGCCCGAGATGCGCACCTGCTCGCACTGCCACGTGCCTAAGCCGATCAGCGAATTTGGCTATAGACACCGTCGTTGCTGGGGCTGCGCCTCAAAAGACCACCGAAACCACCAACGGTTCATCCAGAGTGCCCTTAGACTTATCCCGCGGAACCCCGATGGCATCGCGTTAGAGACCGTCAAGTGGGTCAGTAATTCCCGCGCGGTTTTCCCTCTTTCTAGTCGGTAAGCGACCCTATGTCGCACCCTTTAAGCCGCTTACTCACAACAACTTTCGGAGCAACTAATCCTTCCGGGGACATAACGGGTTCGGCAACAGCCGTTTGCTGCATATAGTGGTGTGCTGACAAGCGACCCCTACAGATTGTGCATAACTGGTACCTTACCTGCTAAAAGGGTGTTGACCCGGGCATCGTGTTCGGTGTCCAACCGGAGAAACCAAATGCCAAGGAAGTCAGTTCACGTAACTCCAGCCCATCAGGGCGGATGGAATGTAAAATCGGGCGGCGCAAGTCGTGCCGCCGCTCACACAGAGACCAAAGCCGAAGCGGTCGCGCGGGGTCGAGAGATTAGCCGCAACCAGCACGCCGAACTCGTCATCCACAACAAGGACGGCCGAATCTCGCAGTCCGACAGCCACGAACACGATCCATTCCCGCCGCACGGCTAGCGCCTGATCTTATACTGCATATCCGTATGGACCAAGAAAACGCTGCCACTCGGCTTTTTATCTGTCATGCCTTTGAAGACCAAGGCGGATTCGTCCGCCCGCTCGCCGAGGCGCTTAGCTCTGAATTCAGCGTCTGGTATTCTGAGTATGAGCTAACCTTGGGCGACAGTTTGCGAAAGAAAATCGACGAAGGTCTCGCGTTGTCTGACTTTGGCATCGTCGTTCTAAGTAAATCCTTCTTTGGGAAGCAATGGACCTCCGCAGAATTGGACGGACTGTTCGCCTTGGAAACGGCGTCACGAAAAGTGATCCTTCCGGTCTGGTTAGATGTAGCCCGGGCGGACGTTGCGGCGTTCTCTCCGATGTTGGCGGGCCGAATGGCCGTTTCCGCCGAAATGGGCCTTGAGAAGGTAGTGCATGAAATTAGACTTGCGGCGACCGTCTCAGAACGCCAACGAACGGTGTCCGCGGGCCTCGCTGCCCAACAGAGCGTTCAAGCTCTTCGACAAAGTGTCGAGGATCGAAAAAGTTCTGCGGCACTGTTACTCTCTGAAAGAGGGGCCGAAATCATCTGGGGCAATGTCCAAACTCTTTTTGACCTCATCCGAGAAGCCCTGTCGGTGTGTAATGATCCATCAAGTCCCATCAAGTTCGAGATCACGGCGACGCCCGCCAAAAATCCTAACGAGCTATCTGTTCGGACGATTCATGGAATGTATCTTCAGCTGCGGGCTGCCAACATGGCTCCAGATTGGGTCAGAGAAGGCCACCTAGAGGTCAGAATCTTTCATCGTAACTGGGATGAATTTGGACGGCCCACTTCGGGGCTGGTCGATCTGCATCAGGAGGAATTAAGCCCGAAATTTCTTCGGCAGGAACGCCTCGTGTGGGTCGAGCCCTATGACGAGCGCACATACGACACCGAGCAACTGGCAAACCACGCGATCGGTCTTTTTACAAAGTTTATAGGAGAGATCGACCGCGAGCGCGCGGGTTGAGCTCAGAATCAAAATCGGTTAGGTCTTTTGCGCCCCTAGCTACGAAAGGCCGGGATGCGGCGTCCAGTTTATTTTCCGTCCCAACGGATCGGTCACTTCCATAGACTTGAATTGATCGACGGCGCTTGGCTCGAATATAATGTCGCAGGACACCTTCATTAAGACATCTTGGCAGAGCCAACGCAAAAACACAGCGTCAGCTCGATATCCTCGTTGCCGCATCGGATTCCAGTTCAGTTTCCTTTTTAAACTTTGGTGGTGCAAAAATCCTCGCATCGCCACCAAATCCTTGATGATTTCTTGGTTTGGTCGGCTGAGGTATTTCGCCTTGATTGCGCTCCAATCTTGTTCATGAGTGGCCGGCGGCCCCTCCCAATTAACGCGAAGAGCATCCAGTGATTGAAGCAGCTGTCTATCCTGCTGGAATGCGCGTTCTATTCCGGCCTTGGAATGAACGCCACCTCCGAAAAGATATTCGAGAATGAACCACAGGTCATAGATCGCTTCGATGTAGCGCTCGTTCTGCATGTCTTCAAAGCATCGTCGATAAAAATCCAACGGAATCGCGTAAGTCTCGAACTGTTCTGCTGAAAGCACGCAGCGAACAAGCATGTCGAGCGGTGCCGAAACCAGCTGGCTTTTTGGACTGCCTCTCTGAAAATTGAAGCTTGGGACATCAAGATCATGCTTCTCTTGTTCGTTCTCAGGCATCCACTCAATCTTGGGGTAGTCGGTATCGATGTCGTGGATACACCACAATGCGAGGGCTCCGCGGGCTGCTTGAACGTCCAGCGATATTGCGATCAAATTCGGGTCCAACGGTATTTTCAAGGTCGGCATCTCCTCGCCGTGCTTTCGAAAGGTTGGCCATGATTCCCGAGGGCAATTATCAACCTCGACGCGTAATGCAACAAGCCGTCCCGTCTCGTCCGCATCGAAGTGAAAGCGCCGACCTTGGAACGAAAACCTAATTGGCGGATCAAGCTTCATGCTTGAATCGATCCGAAACGTGTATCGGCATCTCACCTCCGCAATGAGACGCGTCGCCACGGAAAAACAAGTCCTCCTTTGGACAAAAATGGACAACAAATCTGCGCGCAGGCGACCGGCGTTGAACGCAGATGAAAATCCGCCCCGTCGAGATTCCGGCATTCGCTACACTCTCCGGCAGAGGCGATAACCTCTGAAAGAGAAAATTGGGCCCACCAGGATTCGAACCTGGGACCAAGGGATTATGAGTCCCCTGCTCTAACCGCTGAGCTATAGGCCCATTGTGTGCCGGCAATCAAAGCATGAATCTCCCTCCAGCACCAACCTCGAACCCATCTCCTGCCGTTCGCGCTAGCTGTTTTCGCTCGAGAGACTGGCCGGGAGCGGCGGGTTGACCGTCGTTCCGGCAGAAGCCGTCGCCGGCCCGCGCGAGAGGAGCAGCGCCTGACGTTCGCCCACCAATACCGCCCCCCAGGCCCGCAGTCGCTCGAAGCCGAGCAGGCAAAGCGCCACCGCGGTAAGGGCAATAACAATCCCGGAAACCCCGAGCGCCGCCCGCTCCGTGCTGCAGGTCCAGATGAACTGCCCTACGCAAAGCACCGCCACGAAAAGCAAAGTCGGCTTCCGCCCCACCAGGTTTACTACATACACGCCCAGGGGCGCGCCTAACGCCACCACCGGCGCCGCGGCCAGCCAGTTGGCGAAGACGTCAGGCTGCATTCCGGTCGAGAGCATTTTTACCACCACCCCGACGACCGAGGTGAAACCCATGATCACAACCGAGGTCGGAATGGCGATCTTCAGGTCGGCCCGGCAGAGCAGAACGAGCGCGGCATAGAGCACCATGTCGATCCCGACTCCGGTCACTGCCACCACCGTCGCGCCGGAGAAAAGGCCCAGCGCCAGCCCGACCCGGAAATCCCAGCGCTCATCAAACTCAGTCATCCCATCATGAGAGGAAATTTCGTTGATCCGATAAAGGTGAAGCACGCCAAAGCTGGCCCAGATGACGGCGAAGACGAGCTTGATCCAGAGCTCGGGGATGAGCGGCGCGAGCAGAAAAATGCCTAACGGCGTCCCGATGACCGCGCCCACCATCGAGCCCTTGAGCATCGACCAGGCAAGCGGTTGGCGCCGCGCGATGATGAAGATCCCGGCGCTCACCATCCCGATCGATTGCACCGCAAAGCTGAAATCCCGCCCCAGGCTGGCCGGCATGCCAAAGAAAAGAACCAGCACGGGGAATCCGACCGTCCCGCCGCCCATCGGAGTGGACCCGGCGACATAGCTGCCCAGGGTCATGGCCAGCGCCATCGGCCAATGCGAGAGCGCCTCCCCCAGCCGGCCTTGGCCGAAAACCAGCACCGCCCAGACGGCATAAAAAGCCGCCAGGCAGATGAACCAGACCCAAAGATGATGCTTGCGTGGTGGTGCGATAGACATGGCGAGAGCCGGAGACGATTCGTTAATGAAAAGAAGCCAGGCGAAACGGAGCCAAGCCTGCGGGGATGGGCGGCCGCGGCCATGATAGCACCGATGGCGCCGCCTCGTAAAAATTTTCCCATGACGAATTTCTCATCGCGCTACTCCAGAGCAGACTTAGCGCCACGCCGCCGCTGAAGAGCGCAGAACGCGGACCGGGCATCGGCACGTCGCCTGCTGAATCCCCTTTGCCCGCGACCACGGCCGAGTGAAATAGCAGCTCTGGGTTGGAAAGAGATTTCCACTGGAATTTTCTGCCTCGCGCCGGATAGGAGACCGGGCTTCCAATCATGTCCAAACAAAAAAAAACGCCCGCCAAACACCGGCGCATCATCCTGAAATTTGGCTCCGCCACTTTGACCCGGCCTAACTCGCACGGGCTCGATCCGAAACAATTCTCCCGGCTCAGCGCCGAAGTCGCCCAGCTGCGGCAGCGCGGCCACGAATGCGTCATCGTGACCAGCGGCGCGGTCGCGGCCGGGCTCAGCGTTCTCGCCTTGAGCGAACGGCCGACCGATCTCGCCACCGCCCAAGCCAGCGCCGCGGTCGGACAATCCAAACTGATGCGCGCCTACGAGACAGCCTTCAGCCGCCATAAATTGAACGTGGCCCAGCTTCTCCTCACCCATAGCGACCTCGACAGCCGCCGCCGCCGCGCCAACGCCGGCAACACCCTCAAGCGGCTGCTCGCGGCCGACAACGTTGTCCCGATCATTAACGAAAACGATTCCGTCGCCACCGAAGAACTGACTTTTGGGGACAACGATCGGCTCTCGGCCGAGGTCGCCACCCTGGCCGGCGCCGACCTGCTCCTCATTCTCACCCAGGTCGACGGATTGCTCGATAAGAACCAGAAAGTCATCCCGCGGGTGCGCGATATCGACCGGGTAAAAAGCCTGGCCAACGGCAGCACCGGGCGATTTTCGCGCGGGGGCATGACTTCCAAACTGGAAGCGGTCCGGATGGCCGTCGATGCCGGGATCACTACTCTCATTCTCAACGGCCGCCATCCCGAGCGCATCGGCGCGGCCGTAGCGGGCGAATTCAAGGGGACCCACTTCCTCGCCAAAGGCCGTCGCCGCGCGAATAAAACTCGTTAGGCAGAAACATCGTGTTGGATTTAAAGGAACAAATTCTCGAGCTCGGCCGCCGCGCCCGCCAGGCTTCGCGCCTGCTGGCCCAGCTCGATTCCGAGCAGAAGAACCATGCCCTCCGCGCCATGGCCGATGAGATCGTGGCCCAATCGCAGCCCATCCTGGCCGCGAACAAAAAGGATCTGGCGAGCGCGCGGCAAAACGGCCTCGCCCTAGCCATGATCGATCGCCTTACCCTCACGAACGAACGAATCGAAAAGATGGCCGCCGGCATTCGCGAAGTCTCCGCCCTCCCCGATCCGGTCGGCGAAATCATCCGGGCCTGGACGCAGCCTAACGGCATTCACATTGCCAAAGTCCGGGTCCCGATCGGCGTCGTCGGGATCATCTACGAATCGCGGCCTAACGTCACCAGCGACGCCGCCGTCCTCTGCACCAAGACTGGCAACGCCACCATCCTGCGCGGAGGATCGGAGGCGATCCATTCCAACCTCGCTCTCGCCGCCGCCCTCCAGACCGGCGGGAGCAAAGCCGGCTTGCCTAACGACAGCATCCTGCTCCTTCCCCGGACCGAGCGCGAAGGGGTGCGCCACCTGGCCGAGATGGATCGTTACCTCGACCTGATCGTGCCGCGCGGCGGCAAGGCCCTGATCGAAGCGGTGGTCAGCGTCGCGCGGATGCCGGTGATTAAACATTCCGACGGCATCTGCATTGTTTACGTCGACGAAGCCGCGGATCTGGAGATGGCGGCGGAGATCGTGCTCAACGCCAAAACCCAGCGGCCCGGGGTCTGCAACGCGATTGAAACGGTGCTCATTCATCGCGCCATCGCGGCCGATTTCCTGCGCCTGCTCGGCCCGCGTCTGGCCAGGAAAAAAGTCGAACTGCGGGCCGATGAAACGGCCTTGGCGGAACTACGCGGACAAAACTATCAACCATTGCAGGCCGCAACGGAGGAGGATTGGTCGACCGAGTTCCTCGACCTTGTCCTGGCCCTGCGCACGGTCGCATCGCCTAACGACGCCATCACACACATCGAGCGCTACGGTTCGCACCACAGCGATTGCATCGTGACCCGCAACGAAGCGCTGGCCGAGCGCTTCTTGCGCGAGGTCGATTCCGCCACGGTTTATTGGAACGCTTCCACCCGGTTTACCGACGGCCACGAATTTGGTTTCGGAGCCGAGATCGGTATCAGCACCGATAAGCTGCATGCCCGCGGCCCGATGGGTCTGGAGGAATTGACGACCTACAAATACATCATCCGCGGCCAGGGCCAGATTCGCACCTAACGCGGGGGCAGGAAGCGCGGCGACCGCTGTTCGACAAACGGCATCTCCAGGACCTCGCGCAATTCCACCTCCTCCGGAGCGAGAAAGGCCGGCACGCCTAACGCGATCGCCTCCTGGGGCACGTCGATCCGCAGGGTGCGGTGCAGCCAATCCCAGATCGTCAGGCCACTCGACCAATTCGAGTTCACCTCGTCCTCCACGATCGAATGATGAATCCCGTGCAGGCGCGGCGTGACCACGACGCGGCGCAGGCGGCGCTCCAACTCAGGCGAGAGCTCGACGTTGGAATGGTGAAACATGATCTCGAGCAGCAGGCCGGTCTGCCAGAGCGAGAGCGTCCAGGGACAAATGCCAAACGTCAGCACCTGGAGCGCGCGCCACGGGACCGAGAGGATGAGTTCGCCAAAGTGAAAACGCAGCGCGGTCGAAGCATCCATATCGAGATCGGCGTGGTGCGCCTGATGAAAGCGCCAGAGAAAAGGCACCCGATGAGTCAGGACATGCCAGAGATAGAGAGTGTAATCGAGCAGCGCCACCCCCAGCGTCGTCTCCAGCCAGAGCGGGAGGTGGAATTGCTTGAGCAAGCCGAGGCGGCGACGCTCGACCAGCTGGGCCAGCGGCCTAACGATCGGCTGCTCCGCCAGCTGCACGCTGACCGCGCCGGCCGTCGCCAGCACGAGATTGCGCACGTTGCGGCGCAGTTTCGACTCCACTGCGCGGTGCCGAAGCGGACGGCGATTTTCCAGCCAGACCAGCAGTCCAAAGGTGCCCAGAACGAGGATCCCGCCCAGCCAGCCCGGCACTGTCTGTTCGCGCTTCGGTTTCATACCGATGAATCGCAAGCCAGGCGCTCGGCGCTCGCTCCCCGGAAATCCCCTCCGCGTCGAGGCCAGGCCCCGAACCGTTACTCTGTCCGTAGCGCGGTCATCGGCGGAACTCGCATCGCGCGGCGTGCCGGCACAAAACAGGCGAGCAAGGCCGCCGCGCCCAGGAGCAGACTGGCCGCCGACAAGGCGACCGGATCGCTCGGGCTCACCTGGTATAACATCCCGGCCAAAACCCGGCCGAGACCGAGCGCGAGGAGCACTCCTACCGCGAGGGCAAAGGCGGTCTGCCACGCGCCCTGTTTCATGATCAAGGCAAAGACGTCGCTCCGGTTCGCGCCCAGCGCCATGCGGATGCCGATCTCGCGCGTGCGCCGGGCCACGGAATAGGCTTTCACTCCATACACGCCTACCGCGGCCAGGAGCAGCGCCACTCCGCCGAAAATGCCGAACAAGATCGCCCCAAACCTGACCGCCCAGAGGCCAACATCCTTCTCCACGATATTTGTGAAGGGCTCGATGCGCAGAATCGGTATCGTCGCGTCCACCTGGTGCAGAGTTTGCCGGATGGTCGGGATCATGGCCGCCACCGCCGCCGGATCGTCGCGCTCCAGCCGGGTCTGCAAGATCACCCCACCGCTGTAGGCCTGGGCGAGCGGAGCAAAAATCCGCTTCGGCATTTCCTCGCTCAGGATCTCGTGCCGATGCGCGCTGACGATGCCGACAATGGTAAAGTCGTTAGGCGAACCGTCGCTCGGCGGCTGGGTGTAACGCAGATGCTGACCGAGCGCGTCTCGCTTGGGAAAAAGCTTCTTCGCCATCACTTCGTCGATGATCAGGACGCGGGGCGAATCCTTCTGCTCCGCCTCGGCCTCAGTGAAATCCCGTCCGCGCAGCAGCCGCACGCCGATGGCCTGGAACCATCCCGGTGTGACCGCCGTGAAGATCCCGCTCGCCCCTGGTTCCGGCGCTTTCGGATCGGGCTTGCTCGGAATGGTTTCATCCATCCGCATGACCCGCCGCGCATTGGTGATATTCCCGAAGGGCAACATGGTCGTGAGCGCCGCCGCCCGCACCCCGGGCAGCGCACGGACCCGATGGAGCGCGGCAAACATTGTCCGTTGCGCGGCCTGCGTGCTGGTTTGGCCGAGGGTGAAATCCATCTCAGTCGAGAGCGCACCACGGCGATCGAACCCGGGATTCAATCCGCTGGCCTTGAGCGCGCCACGAAAGAAGAGCCCGGAGCTGAAGAGCAGAGTGAGCGAAAGAGCGATCTGCGTCATGACCAGAATGTGGCGCGCAGCGAAGAAGCGATTCAGTTTCCCGACATGGGCCGGCTCGCCCACCTGTTGTTTCAGATCGTGCACCAGATCAGCCCGGGAGGCTTTCAAGGCTGGCCCGAGGCTGAAGAGGAGGGTGGCGAGGAGACAGATAAAGAAGGTGACCGCGAGCACGGTCGCATCCGGTTTTAATTGCACCACGATGGAGAAATTCATCGAGCCGAAGAGCCCGCCTAACGAATCCAGAAGGAGATCGTTGCTCAGCAGGCTGATGAGCAGGCCAAAGGCGCCACCGGCCAGGGCGAGGAGGAGTCCTTCGCAGAGTAGCTGCCGCACGATGCGCCAGCGGCTGGCCCCGAGGGCGAGGCGGAGGGCGATTTCCTTGGCCCGATTCGCACCGCGGGCCAGGAGCATGTTGGCCAGGTTCAGACAGGCGATGAGCAGGACCGCTCCCGCCATCGCCAGGAGCAGCGTGCCGACCAGCCCCATCGGGCCATCGTCGTTAGGCGAAGTGCTGATGCTAAACCGCGACGGCGCTTGAATCTGCAGCTCGCGCGCGCCAGTGGAATCCGGGGTCTGGATCGCCGTCAATCGCTGGGCCAGCGCGGGCAGGCGCGACTTGGTTGATTCCAGGGTGAGGCCGGGTTTCATCCGCGCGACCAGGTTAAGCGGATAGTTCTTGGCCGCCGTCAGATCCATCTTTGCGCTCGATTCGCTGAAGGCTGCGCCGAGCTGGGAGTAAACGCCTAACGGCACCCAGAGATCGGGCGCAAGCAGCGCGCTCGTCCCGGCGAACCCTTCCGGGGTCACGCCGATGAGGGTGTAGCTCCGGCCGTTGACGACTAATGGCTCGCCCATCAGATCCGGGCGGCCGCCGAGCTTCTTGTAATAGGGGTAACTGGCCACGACCACGGGAATGGCCGCATTCGGTTTGGACTCGGTCGCATTATAGAATCGCCCCACCGCTGGCTGCACTCCCAGGAGTGAGAAAAAGTTTTCCGAGGTGAAGAAAACGAAGCTGCGCCGCATCGCTTCGCTGCGACCGATCCCGGCCAGGCCGAAGCCCATCGCCGCGACGTCGCTGAAGACCTCCTTGTTCTCCCGCAGGTTACGATATTCGGCATAGGAAAAAGGCCGGTAATCGTGCGCCGCCCCCTGACGTGCGGTGAAAACGTTCACCACCTCCGCCGGGCGCACCGGCACCACCGGGCGCAGGATGACCCCGTTGACCAGGGCGAAAATGGCGGAGTTCACCCCGATGGCGAGGGCGAGAGTGAGGATGGCTACGGCGGTGAAGCCGGGGGCCTTGAGCAGTTGTCGGAAGGCGAACCTAAAATCCTGTATCATCGCCAGTGAGATGCCGGCGGGGCCGGCTTTGGATTCAGGAATCTTCTGAATTCGCGGAGTCCGTTTCCAATTCGCACAAAGTTCGCTCCAATTGCCGCAGCCGCGGCTCGAGCTCGGTTCGCACGGCTTGTTGGTTCAGCAGCCAGATGCCGACGAAAATGAGGGCTACAAAGGCCAGGGCGATAAGATTGGGAATCAAGCCCCGTTCCCACTGCCGTCGCTCGACAAAAAGGAGCAGCAGGCAGAAAGCGATCGGGAGCAGATACCACCAGAGGACCGACTTCAGGAGCCCGACCTGCTGCCGCACGCTAGCGCTCGCCGCTCGCAGGTGCGCGGCCACGTTGCCAGCAGCGTGCGCCACCGGGCGCCGGCGGCGGAGAAAGCTGGCATAGGCCATGGGAAAGCAGGCGATCACCGCGGCGAGCAGCGAGAGCCAGCGCAGCGTGCCGTGGGCGAAGGCGTTGCAGGCAAAGAAACCGGCGACCAAAACGGTGGCCACCCATTCCCGGGCGTCGCGCCAGAAGATGGTGCGCTCGAAGCGCGCACTGGCCTGCGCCACCTGCCAGATCACTTCGGGCGAGATGGCCGGGCCGCGGGCCGGTTGCCGCCCCCAGATATTCTTCAGTTCTTCATTCATCGTCTCGTCCCTTTCCCCTCAGGCGCTCCGCCAGCTCGCGTTTCAAACGCAGCAGGCGCACCCCCACATTGCTTTCCGTTAGGCCAGTAATCTCCGCCATTTCGCGGTAACTCCGCTCCTCGAGGTAAAGCAAGAGCAACGCACGCTCGGCCGGCGGCAGGTTGCGGATGGCCGCGTAGAGAGCCTCCAGGCGCGGATCGGCCTCTTCCTTTTCGTTAGGCCAGAGCTCCGGCAGGCGGATCGAATCAACAAAGAGGCGGCGGCGTTTCTCCGTCCGCTGCCAGGTCAGAGCGGTGTTGAGGCAGACGCGATAAATCCAGGTCGAAACCCGGGCCTGGGCGGCGAAGCTCGCGATCGAGCGCCAGATTTGCAGCTGCATCTGCTGATACAGATCACGCTGATCTTCCGGGTTGGCGGCGAAGGAGCGCGCCACCTTCACCGGGATGCCGCCATAGTCACGAATCCAAGCCGCGAAGGTCGCCTCGGCGCCGGAGGGCGCATCGGCCGGGTTCTGCTTCCCGCGGGTGCCGGTGTCATCTCCCTTTGCCATTTTGAATATTAGTGGCCGCTGCCGTGGGATTTCTTACAGGCGAAGGGAAATCTCTTTCCGGTTGCGCCCGGCAGAGCGCACCGCAGTTTCAACAGGTCATGGGAATCCCGATTCAAAGTCTTCACATTGGCCTGCAGGTGCGCCATCCGCGTTACGGCCTCGGCACAATCAAAGCCCTCACCGAGCATACCGCCGACATCACTTTCGACGACGCCCCGCGCACGGTCGACCCGGCGGTGAGCGAACTGAGCACGGCGGAACCGAGCGCGCGCCTAACGGAAATGGATCTGCCGCTCTCCACCCTCATTCGGCAGACGGCGCAGGCGATGGTGGAGGCGCTCGGCCTGGAAAAAGAGGATCAACTCGTGGAAGGCCTCGCCACCCGCTGGCAGCGCGGACGCCTGCTCCTCAAATCGGCCGATGAATCGCTTCAGCCCAAGGAAGTGCCGCTCGAGACCTTCTTTCACAAGATCGTGATGATCCGGAACAACCTGCGCGTGCTGGAGCAAAAGGTGAATGCGAACGACAAGCTGAGCGACGCCGACAAGTTCGATCTGCAGCAATACATCACTCGCTGCTACGGCTCGCTCACCACCTTCAACGTCCTCTTCAAGAACAAGGAAGACCAGTTTGGGAGTTAGCCCCTGCCGCCGGACTAACTGCCCCAGACCACCGTCTTGGCGTTCATGAATTCGCGCATGCCTAACGAACCTAGCTCGCGTCCGTAGCCGGAGCGTTTCACTCCGCCAAAAGGGAGCGGCGGATCCGACCCCACCATGGCGTTGATGAAGACCATCCCGCTCTCGATTTCGCGGGCGAAACGCTCCTGCTCCTCTGGCTCGCTGGTCCAGACGCTGGCCCCGAGGCCGAAGTCGCTCTGGTTCGCGAGCTCGATCGCCGCGGCCGCGTCCTTGACCCGAAAGAGAAGCGCGACCGGCCCAAAAACCTCTTCACGGTAAGCAGGCGCGTCCTCTGGGATTTCCGCCAGCACGGTCGGCGGGTAGAAGTTTCCCTGCCCCGCCATCGGCGCACCGCCGGTCAGCAGCCTGGCGCCGGCCGCGACCGATTTCCGCACCTGCTCGTGCACCCCGTCGCGGATTGCCGGGGTCGCCAGCGGACCGATCTCGGTCGTTTCCTCCAGCGGGTCGCCCACTTTCAGCGCCTGCATCCGGGCGACAAATTGCCTGACGAAATCATGGTAGAGCGCATCGGCGATGAGAAAGCGTTTTCCGGCGATGCAGGATTGACCGCTATTCTGGGTGCGCGCTTTGACCGCGGAAGCGAGGGCCGACTCCAGGTCGGCGCTCGGCATAACGATAAAAGGATCGCTCCCGCCCAGCTCGAGCACGCATTTCTTGATCGCGCGCCCGGCGGCCGCGGCTACGGCGCTGCCGGCCTTGTCGCTCCCGGTCAGGGTGACCGCTTTGACGCGGCGATCCTCGATCAACTTCTCCACCTGGTCGGATTCGATGAGCAGGGTCTGGAAGACACCTTCCGGGGCGCCGGCCCGGCGAAAAATATCCTCAATCGCAAGCGCGCATTGGGGGACGTTGGCGGCATGTTTGAGCAGGCCGACATTGCCCGCGATCAGCGCCGGCGCGGCAAAACGGAAGACCTGCCAGAAGGGAAAGTTCCAGGGCATGAGGGCCAGAATCGCGCCCAGCGGTTCCCAGCGCACCAGACTGCGCGCGGCCTCTGTCTCGATCGCTTGCTCGGCCAGAAAACGCTCGCCGTTCTCGGCATAAAAGCGGCAACCCGCCGCGCATTTCTTTATTTCCGCCCGGGCGGCGCCGATCGGCTTGCCCATCTCCAGCGTAACGATGCGGGCCAGGGCATCGACTTCCGCCTCAAGCAGGTCTGCGGCCTTGGCTACGATGGTCCTTCGCGTCGCAAAGGAACTCCAGCGATAGGACTGGAAGGCCGCCTCCGCCGCCGCCAGTTTGTGCTCGATCTCCGCCGCCGTCAGCGACTGAAATTCCTGCACGGTCTCGCCGGTGGCGGGGTTTATCGAAGCAATTGCCATTGCTTAATCAACAGCCTCTCGCGGCCAGAGACAAGAAAGCGCGGCGGTTAAGTCAACTCGCTCAGAGGCAAAACGAATCATGCCGCGAGAGTTAGCCGCGGGTCAGCCGTGTGGCTATGCTTCTGCCAAAGCTACCGCTGCGGACGGGCGCGCCTCGTCTGCACCGAACGCGAGCGTGAGGCGGGGGAAGACCTTTTCGCCGCGATCCTCGGCCGGGCTACCGTCGTCCTCCGCTGCATCGCGACCCGGCCATAGCTCAACCCCCCGGAGCGCGAAGCGATGCGCCGCCCCTGCATCCAGGGAGCGGAGCGGAGGCGTGGCGCGGGACGTCTTTGCAGGGCGGAACGGCTCGGCCCCCGGCGCACGTGAGCAGGGCGCAGGCTTCTATGGCCACGACCGGAATAATGGCCGCGGCGTCCGGATTGCCGCGCCGGCGAGAGCACGACAATCTGGGCCGGAGAATAGTATCCGTAACCGGAGTTATAGCCTGGATAATAAAAGTCATCCCCAAGAACTGGTTCTGGAAAAGTCCCAACGGAATCGGCTGGGTCGCGAGGCGAGAAAACGATTCCGTCCGGCGCGACAGAGTTACGGTTGGCCACAGTGTGGGCGTAACCTTGGTCGGCATAGCGATCGTCGAGCGATTGGTCGGTCTCGAGATCGTCGGCCCGATAATCGACCGGGTCGTTCTGCTGGACCGGCTGGTAGATTGGCGAGATCATCCCGAGCGACTGATCCGCGATCTCCGGCACGGTCAGTTCCTGCTCCGGCTTCGCCCAGGGCAATCCGTCGTAGGCGATCCAGGTCAGGATCGCGATCACCAGACCGAGCTCAAAAGCAATCACCTTGGCCATCTTCGTCGTCATAGCGTTCCTCCGATCATGCGCAGAGAGAATTTGGCTGAACTTCGGCTGCTGGACAATCGGAAGTTTGCCCCGGCGACACCTGCCGCACTTGCCAGGCGCGTTCCGATAGAATCTGGCTATTTTGGGAGATGCGCGTGCTCATCGCCGACGCCCAAAAGGATCTGTGTTTGAGTCTGGCCACTCTGGTAAATCAGTGCGGGCACGAGGTCCTGCCGGTCGTTGGCTCGGGGCTGGAAGCGATCCAGGCCTACCACCGACTGGTGCCGGATCTTGTGCTGATGGATTACGCCTTGCCGCGGCTGAACGGGGCCAGCGCCACGCGCATGATCCTGGCCAAGGATCCGGGAGCCAAGATCGTCCTGACCTTTCTCCCGGCCGGCCCGGCGCCGCCGATCGACACCGGGGCTCTGGCCATTCTGCCCAAGCCGGTGGAGCTGGATAAACTCTACGCCACTCTTTATGAGGCGGCGCCGCGCCGGGTTTAGCGGCGGTAGACCTCGGCGGCAACGAAGTCGATTTTCGGGTCGTTTCGCAGGCGCGAAAAACTCAGATCGTTACACTCGTTAGGGTTATGCCATCCGCTGGAGCAGATGGCGCCCAATCGAGGGCAGCAGCTTTTGCTCATCAGCCGCACCGCGGGAAAGAATGACGACAATGTATCTGCCGCCATCCCGTAACTCGACATAGGCGGCGTCGTGGCGCACCTCGCTGGTATCGCCTTCCTTCGACCAAAGTCGCGCGCCAGGTGGAAGAGATTCGCCGAAGAAGCTTTTAACCTGGTTTTCCATTGGACGCGGTGGAGCGAGCGGGCGCTCGAGCAAGCGGAGCATCGCTTCGCTGGCTGGGACGGAAATAGCTCGGCGCTGGACGATGGAGAAAAGGAGCGCGGCAACGGCATTGGCGCTGACGCGGTTACGGCGGCTCCTGTTTTCGCCCATGATCTGCTGATCGCGACCAAAGGGACCGAAACTCCAGGGCTTAAGCATGACACTGACGTCGTAGCCGAGAGAAATGAAGTAACGGTTTAGTGTCTTCCGACGCGCCAGAAAATCCTCCAATTCTGGACCGGCCAATTCCGGTCCGCTGGTTGTGCCGGTGAGCAGATCCACGAGGTAGGACGCGGCATCATTATCTGAGACGCGAATCATTTCGCTCAAGGCGCGGTCTGTCTCCGGAGTCATTTGACCCTGAGCAAATGTCGCGAACATGAAGAATAGCTTAACGAGTGAAGCCGGATAGAAAGAATCATCGCCCTGGTAGTCGGCTCTTGTCATCCGTGCCGGTCGAGTGAGATCGATGACACTGAGGGCAAAGTTATCCAGAGCGAGCTTCGGAAAATCGCGACGAGAATCCTGCGCGACCAGATGAAGCTGCTCTTCGAGCGCGAGATCAACCGGCAAGGCGAGGAACTCAGCGAAACCGCCGGGAGCGTCGAGCGAAGCATCTTTCATCATTTTGCCACCTACTGGCAATGACAGTCCGGCGAAAGCCACGGGTCAAATCGGATCGCAGGCAACCGGTCAGTTATTGCGCAAGATGGTGCGCCAGGAAAACGTCCAGACCAAAAGCAATCTCTTCGCCGGCGTGTCCAGAAATCAGGGACGTCGGCTTGTTTTGCCTGCGCTTGCTGGAGCAGAGTTTATTTTCCGGGTGACCGGCGGCATGTTCTGGCCGTGAAGCCTTTTCATCGCTCCATCGTGCTAATCGGCTTTATGGGCAGCGGCAAATCATCGATCGGCCGCCGGCTGGCGCGGCTGACTGGCTGGCCGCGTTACGACACGGACGAAATGGTCGCCCGCGCGCTGGCACGGCCAGTGGTGCAGATCTTTGCCGAACTGGGTGAAGAGCGCTTCCGCGAAGAGGAGACCTCGGTCTTGCGAAAGCTGGAGACGGGCACGCGCTCGATCATCGTCACCGGCGGAGGCATCGTCCTGCGTCCGGAGAATGTGGCCCGCCTGCGCGAACTGGGAACCGTGGTCTGCCTGAAGGCCGACCTGGCCACGCTGATCGCCCGCCTCCGGCGCCGGAGCGATCGGCCGCTTCTGCAGACGGATGATGTGACGGGAACGGTGGAGCGATTACTGTGCGAACGACGGCCGCATTACCTGGCGGCGGCGGATTTTACGGTCGAGACGACCGGACTCGATCACGACCAAGTGGTGCAAGCGATAGAGGAGGCAGTTGCCCGCGCCAGTTGAAATCAAGGCGGAGCTGAGCCGCCGCGCGATCGAGCTTGGGTTCGATGATTGCCGGGTTGCGGCCGCCGCCAGCCCACCGCACGGACGCGAATTTCGCGACTGGCTGGCCACAGGCGCAGCCGGAGAGATGGCCTGGATCGAGCGTGGAGCGGAGAAACGCTGCGATCCGCAACTGGTCCTGTCCGGCGCGCGCTCGGTGGTGGTGCTGGCGATGAATTACTGGCAAGGGGCGGAAGGCGGCAGGCAAAATGCGGCACGCGCCCTGCAGGGAAGGATCGCCCGCTATGCCTGGGGCGAAGACTACCACGAGGTGATGGCGCCGAAGCTGAGAACGCTGGAGGATTTCCTCGCGACGCTCGGTGGACGGCAAAAGGTCTACGTCGATACCGGGCCGGTCTTGGAACGCGATTTCGCCGCCGAAGCCGGCATCGGCTGGCACGGCAAGAGCACCATGTTGCTCAATCGCCAGCTTGGGACCTGGTTTTTCCTGGCGGAAATCCTGACCACGCTGGAGCTGCCGGCGGATCCGCCGCAGGTGGCGCGCTGCGGCTCGTGCACTCGCTGCATTGCGGCCTGCCCGACCGGCGCGATCACAGCGCCGCACCAGCTCGACGCCCGCCGCTGCATTTCCTACCTCACGATTGAATTAAAAGGCAGCATCCCGCTCGAGTTCCGCGCCGCCATCGGCGATCGCATTTACGGCTGCGACGATTGTCTCGAGGCCTGCCCGTGGAACCGCTTCGCGCAGGTGGCGCGCGAGAGCGCTTTCGCCGTCCGACCCGAGGCCACGGCGAGGGCGCTGCGCGATTTTCTGGCGCTGGGTGAGGTGCAGTTCCGGGAAATGTTTCGCGGTTCGCCGATTAAGCGCATCAAGCGGCGCGGCTTTTTGCGCAATGTTTGCGTGGCGCTGGGGAACGTCGGCACGGCGGAAGATCTGCCCGCCTTGCGCGAGGCAACTCGCGATTGCGAAGCGCTGATTGTCGAGCATGCTCTTTGGGCGATCGAGCAAATCGAAGCCCGCCTCGGCGTCCATCGCGTCCCCTCCGCCGGCGCCTCGGCCGAACCCCCGCCTTGCGCTCCTCTGAACAGGAGAGACTTGCAAAGGTCTAAAGAACCTTCATAGCTGAATCTCATTACACCGCCGATGCACCAAACTGCCACCCCCGCACCAACTTCAACCGTTCGCCGCCGAAAAAAATCGCGCCGCAAGCTTTACATCTGGGGCGGCATCGGCGGCCTCATTCTTCTCCTCCTCATCGGCTCCGTCCTCTCCGGGAAACGCGAGCAGCCGATCGCGGTCACAACCGAGCAAGCCGCCCGCCGCACCATCATCGAGACCGTCGCCGCCACGGGTAAAGTGCAGCCCGAAACCGAGGTAAAGATTTCTCCCGAAGTCGCGGGCGAGATCATCGAACTGCCGGTCGAGGACGGCAAGGAAGTGAAAAAGGGCGAGCTGCTGATGAAGATTCGCCCCGATTCTTACAAGGCGCTGCTGGAGCAGCAACAGGCCGCGATCAGTACCGCGGAAGCGGTCAGCGGCCAGCAGAAAGCGGCGATGGAGAAGGCCGAGCAGGATCTGAAACAGGCGAAGGATCTTTTTCAAAAGAAGCTGATCTCGCAGACCGAGATGCTGGGAGCGCAGACCACCTACGACGCGGCCAAGTCGATGTATAACTCCGGCCTGCACAGCATCGAAGGAGCTAAAGCCAGTTCCAGCCAGGCTCGCGATCAACTTTCCAAAACCACCATTTATTCTCCGCTCGACGGCGTGGTCACCGTGCTCAACAGCAAGCTGGGTGAACGGGTGGTGGCGACGAATCAGTTTGCCGGCACCGAAGTGATGCGGGTGGCCGACCTGACCCACATGCAGGCGGTGGTGGACGTGAATGAGAACGACGTCGTGCACGTGAAAATCGGCGACGCGGCCAAGGTCTCGATCGACGCCTACGGCGAACGCATTTTCACCGGCAAGGTGGAACAGATCGCCAATACCGGGAAGACCACCGGCACCGGCACCCAGGAAGAGGTGACTAATTTCGAGGTGAAAATCCAACTCGATCTCAAGGGCGGGATGCGCTTGCGGCCCGGGCTCAGCTGCACGGCCGACATCCAGACCGCGATGGCCCGCGACGTCGTCTCGGTGCCGATCCAAAGCGTGACGATTCGAACCGGCGACACCAACCTGAGCCCGGAAGAGATCGAGCGGAAGAAGCAGATCACTGAAGCAAAAGAGAAAGTCGATAATAACGCCGAAGTGCAAAACGAGCGCCTGGCCAAGCAGACCGAAAAAGAGGAGCGCGAGAAGTTGAAGAAAGTGGTCTTCCTCAAACAAGGCGACAAAGCCAAAATGGTCGAAGTGACCACTGGCATCGCGGATGACGCCAACATTGAAATCAAAAGCGGAGTCAAACCCGGCGCCGAAGTCATCTCGGGCAGCTACAGCGCGATCAGCCGCAAGCTGAAGGAGGGCGCGCCGGTCATGCTCGAGAAAGCCGAAGCGAAGAAGTGAGCCGATTCAGGACCGAGATCGCAGTGCAGGCCGAGGAAACGCTTCGGTCTGATCAAACTCGCCGCGCCTTCCGCCTGCCCTGCGCTTAAAAAAACATGAACGCTTCCGAGGGCATGCGCACGCCCGGCCCGCTCGTCATTGATATCGAGAACATCACCAAGGAATACGTGATGGGCGAAGAGGTCATCCACGCCTTGCGCGGAGTCACCCTGCAGATCCGGCGCAACGAATACCTCGCCATCATGGGACCGAGCGGGAGCGGCAAATCGACCCTCATGAACATGCTCGGCTGCCTCGATACGCCGAGCTCCGGCCGCTATGAATTCAATGGCCGCAACGTCTCGGAGATGAACGGCGACGAACTGGCCGAGATTCGAAATCGTGAGATCGGTTTTGTTTTCCAAACCTTTAACCTGCTCCCGCGCTCAACCAGTCTGCGCAACGTCGAGCTCCCGCTCATCTACGCCGGCGTCGACCCGGAGGAGCGCGAAGAACGCGCCGCCGAAGCCCTGAGCAAAGTCGGCCTGGGCGATCGCCTGACCCACAAGCCTAACGAACTCTCCGGTGGTCAGCGCCAGCGGGTCGCGATCGCGCGTGCTTTGGTCAACAAGCCGTCGATCATCCTGGCCGACGAACCGACCGGCAACCTCGATTCCAAGACCGGCGAAGAGATCATGGCGCTTTTCGAAAACCTTTACCAACAGGGCAACACCGTCATCGTGGTCACGCACGAGCCCGACATCGCGGCCCACGCCCGGCGCAGCGTCCACCTGCGCGATGGCGTGGTCGAGAGTGATGAGACGGTGCCTTCCAACCGGTTTGAAACGGTTCAAGTTCCTTAACCGCAGAGGACGCAAAGTGCGCAGAGGTTATATGGCAAAAGACTCTGCGCACGCTGCCTCCTCCGCCATTCATTATTCACCAGCGAAAACATGAAGCGCTTCCTCTACGAGCTGACCGAGAGCTGGAAGATCGCCGCCGCGCAGATGGCGGGGAATAAGACACGCTCCATGCTCACCGCCCTCGGGGTTATCATCGGCATCGTCGCCGTCACCCTCATGGGCACGGCGATCAACGGCATCTCGACCGGCTTCGATAAAAGCATGGCCATCATCGGCGACGACGTGCTCTACATTTCGCAGCGGCCCTGGACGCGGATGAACGATTGGTGGAACTACCGCGGCCGCAAAAAAATCCGGACCGAATACGCGGACAAAATCAACCGCGCCATCGCCGCCACTCCCAGCACCAATCTCATGATCGCGGTCCCGACGATGAGCCTGCTCCGGAGCGTGAAGGCGGGCGACAACAGCGTGCAAAATGTCTTCATCCTCGGCACCACGGCCGATTACACCCTCATCTCCACTCTCGATTGCAGCGAAGGCCGCTTCTTTAACGAGATGGAGTCGCGCGGCGGCGCGGAGGAATGCGTGGTCGGCTACGACGTGGCCGATGCGCTCTTCGCCGGGCGCAGCGCGATCGGCAAGAAGGTCCTGATCAATGGGCACGCCTTCAAAGTGATCGGCACCCTAACGAGACAAGGAACGTTTCTCGGCCTCTTCAGTCTCGACTCGATCGTGGTCATTCCCCTGCCCGCCTTCAAAAAATACTTCAGCGCCAAAAGCGAGGCCGACGTGCGGGTGAAAGTGCGCGACAAGACGCACATGGCCGACGCGCGCGACGAGCTGACCGGGATCATGCGCCGGCTGCGCGCGCTTCCGCCGGAGAAGCGCGATGACTTCAGCATCAACGAGCAACAGGCCTTCAAGAGCACGCTCGACGGAGTGAAAGCGACCATCGCCATTGCCGGACTTTTCATCACCGGCCTTTCCCTCTTCGTCGGCGCGATCGGGATCATGAACATCACCTTCGTCAGCGTAAAAGAACGAACGAAGGAGATCGGGACGCGGAAGGCGTTAGGCGCGCGCCGGCGCACCATCCTGCTCCAATTCCTGATCGAATCGACCGCGCTCTGCCTGGTCGGCGGCCTGATCGGCCTGGCGGTGGCCTACCTGATGTGCTTTGGCATGGCCAAGGCGTTCCCCTCTTTCCCCATCAGCTTTTCGTTAGGCTTGGTCGTGGCGAGCATGATCGTCTCCATCCTGACCGGGCTGGTCTCGGGGATCGCGCCGGCCTGGAGCGCCTCGCGCCTCGATCCGGTAACGGCGCTGAGGTATGAGTGAAATTCGGAAACCGAATATCGAAATCCGAAGGAATTCCAAAAGGCCGAAGTTTAAAATTCGAAACCCCAGATGAGTGAACAGCACCCAAAACGGTATGACCTCGAAGATCGGACTTTGGCTTTCGCTCGGGCGGTCCGCGTTTTCGTGAAGACTCTGCCGATGACCATTGCTAACACCGAAGATGCAAAACAACTCGTAAGAGCCTCCGGCTCGATCGGTGCAAACTACATCGAAGCAAACGAGTCCTTAGGGAAAAAGGATTTCCTGATGAAGGTCAGAACCTGCCGGCGCGAGGCGAAGGAAAGCCGCTACTGGCTGAGCCTCCTCGAGGTCCAGGAACGCTCGCGAGCCCAGCAACAAAATCTGGTGACCGAGGCGACAGAGCTCATGAAGATTTTCGGCGCCATTGTCCGAAAGTGCGAGGAACAATGAGTCCCGAATTTTCTCTTTTTCCGGCATTCAAATTTCCTTCGTGTTTCGAGATTCGAGATTCGAATTTTATCCATGCAGTTTCGTGAAATCCTAACCATGGCCCTGGCTTCGGTCGGGGCCAATAAGTTGCGCTCCACCCTGACCATGCTCGGCATTACCATCGGAGTCTTTTCCGTGATCTCGGTCATGACTGCGATCGGGGCGATGCAGGCTTCGATCGAGACGGGACTCACTCTCTTTGGCTCGAACATTTTCCAGTTTGCCAAATACCCGGTGACGGTAAATCCCGGCGGCAAAGGCTCGGAGAAATATGAGAACCGGCTCGACATCAGTTACCGGCAGGCGCAGCGCTACGCCGAACTGATGGAAGGCAACGCCGCCGAGGTCTGCCTGAAGGTTTTCGACGGCGGCAAACAGGCGGTCTACAACGGAGTCAAAACTACTCCCAGCCTCAGCGTGGTCGGGACGAATAAGAGCTTTCTTGCCGCCAATGCCTACACCCTCGCCTACGGCCGCAACCTGAACGACGAAGACGTCGCCCTCAGCCGACGGGTGGCGGTGGTCGGACGCGCGATCGAGGAGCGGCTCTTCCCGCACGAATCGCCCATCGGTCGGGTGATGAAACTGAGCGGGCACACCTACACCATCATCGGGGTACTGGGCGAGCGCGGGACCGCTTTCGGGCAAAGCCAGGACGACATCGTTCTCCTGCCCATTACCCGTTATTTCGAGGATTTCGGCTCCGCCAACCGCACGGTCAATGTCGCGACCCAGTCCTTTTCGCAGCTCGATTACAACCGCACCTTTGATCGCGGTGTCGGCGCGATGCGGATCGCCCGCGGGCTGAAGGCGGAAGAGCCTAACGACTTCGAGATCTACACCAACGATTCGCTCAAGAGCGCCTTCGTTTCCATCGCCGGGGTGATCCGGGTCGGCGCTTTCGTCATCAGCACGATCGCTCTCCTCGCCGCCGGGATCGGGATTATGAACATCATGCTGGTGAGCGTGACCGAGCGCACGAAGGAAATCGGAGTGCGCAAATCGATCGGGGCGCGCAATCGCGACATCATGCGGCAATTCCTGGCCGAAGCGGTCTTCATCTCCGAGGCGGGCGGGATCGCCGGCATCCTCCTCGGGGTGCTGGGGGGCGATCTGCTCGCGCTCTGGCTCAAGGTGGACCTGATATTCCCGGTCGGCTGGGCCATTGCCGGGCTGGTGGTTTGCTCGGCCATCGGGATCGGTTTCGGGCTTTATCCCGCCTACCGGGCGGCCTCGCTCGACCCGATCGAGGCCCTGCGCTACGAATAGGCGCGGCGGAGCTGCCGCCTAACAAATCCGCCCCCGGGCACGTAACTTGCAATGGGTTGCTTTGACATGGGCGCCACTTTCCCTATTCTCGGACGCCCCCTGCCTGCCTAACGTGCCAACCAACCCTCCAACTGCAGTCTCGGAAAACCTCCCGCGCGGTATTCTTTTAGTGGAGGAATATGGTGCGCTGGGGGTCGCGATCTCTTCTGCCCTGCGCAAGTTTGCCCCCCTCCACGAGGTCCGGGTAGCGCATGGTTTTGCCGCGGCGGCCGAGCTGGCCGCAGCCATGCAGCCGGAGCTGTTTGTCCTCGATCTCGACCCGCCGCCTCAGGGCGAGATAGAGTTTCTCGATCAACTCAAAACCCTCTACCCCGAAGCGCGCGCCCTGGTCATCGCGGCCGGCACTTCGCGCGAACTGCGAGCCGAACGCGGCACCGCCGGGGCCATCCAGTTCATCGAGAAACCGTTCGACTTGTCGGAGTTCGGCGCGGCCGTGCAGGCCTTGCTCGGGCCCTGGGCGCTGCCGCCTTCGCCGGCTCCCCGCGGCACGCTGCGCGATCTGCACACCCTCGATATCGTGCAGTTAAAATGCCTCGCCGCCAGCAGCGTCGCGGTGCAAGTCACGGCCGCGGGTCTCGCCGGAGACATTCATTTTCAAAAAGGGCAGATCACCCATGCCGCCACCGGCGACAAAACAGGCCTGGACGCGCTGGAGGAAATTCTGAGCTGGCCGGCCACCACTTCGCACGAGGGGGAGCTGCCGCCGGGCGCGCCTCATTCCATCGAGGAAAGCTGGGACCTGGTGCTCCTGCAGGTGGTGCGACGATTGCGACGGCGGACCCGGCGAAATCCCGCTCCTCCGCCCAAGCCGGTTGCGCCCAAGAACGGGAAGAAAATCCTGGTCATCGACGACACGGAGATGCTCCTCATTTTTGTCGCCGACAGCCTGGCTACGGCGAATAAGGAATTCCGCATCTCGACCGCCTCGACCGGCGGGGAAGGGATCAAGCTGGCCCTAAGCAGTCAGCCCGATCTGGTCCTGCTCGATTACAGCCTGACCGATATGACCGGCGACGTTGTCTGCCGCGCGCTGCGCGATGATCCGGCGACGGCGACGATTCCGATCCTGATGATGTCGGGACATCTGAGCGAGTTAGCCAAGACCGCAAAAAATTACCAGAACGTGGTCGCGACTTTGCCGAAGCCATTTCTCTCGGGCGCGCTGATCAATGCGGTGGAGAAACTGCTTTCCGCCGGCCCCCTGCCTGCCGCACCTGAGCCGAAGCCCGCGCCCATTCCCGGCCCAGCGGCGCCGGAATCGGTCAAACCGACACCGCCGCTACCACCAGCCGCTCCGCCGCCCGAGCCGCCGGCACGGGTGGAAACGATTCGCGCACCGTCGACCAACGGGCACAGCAGCAAGAGCCCGGCCGTGGCCACAAGTGAGGTGGAAACGCCTCTCTCGATTTCGCCCGCGGTAAAAAGCGAGCCGGTGGCGGACCCTCCGCCGGCCGCCTTACCGCCACCGGCCGAACAAATTCCCCCACCCATTCCGGCCCGGTCGCCGGCTGGCGACGTGAGGCCGACCGCGCTGAGCGTGACCATGGCGCTGCAGATGGTTTCGATGCGGCTCACCTCTGCTTTCGAGATCGAAAACGCACGATTGCAGCTGTTTGACCAGATTGTGGCGGTAAAGATGGGCCAGGAGAAGGAATTGAACGGCATCCCGCTCGAAGCCGGCTTTCGGCTGGGCCGGGTGTCGTTAGGCGCGAACGGTGAGCTCGAGACACTGCGCCTGGTCCCGACGCGTCAGCCGCCGCAGCTGTCGGTCCCGAACCATTCTTTCGCAATCCGTTCCAGCGGAGTGGAGCAGGAGAACGCCCGGACCACTCTCCATTTTACCGGCCAATCCGGACCAGCCATGCGGGTGCGGATGAGCGCAAATTTCACCTTGCTGGCGGTCGAGCTCTCGCTCGGTTTCGAGGTCGCCGCGCTCCTCCTGCAGGCGCGCCCCGGAGAAGTTCTGCTGCGAAACAGGACGGGCGAATCAGCCCGGGGCTTCAAACTGGAAAAGGTGGAACTCAATCCGGACGGGGAACTGACAAGCCTCTCGCTCAAGGCCTCCCGCGTTAGTCGTTAGTCGTTAGTCCGACTTGTGCTGGGCGATGAAATCGGCCAGTTGCTCTGTTCCGAAGTCGGCCAGGACATCGCCGTCCCAGACCATGGTCGGAGTCTTGGTTTGGCCGGAGACTTCCTTCAGTTTTTCCATCTCGCCCGGATCGCCGCGCACTTCCACGGCCTGATAGGAGATGTCGTGCTGGTCGAGATATTGGGTCGCAGCGGCGCAATAGGGGCAGCCGCGTTTTACATAGAGAGTGGGTGTTGCCATCGCCTCTGAATCGGCTCCGCCCCACCTTTAGGTCGCCCGCGGCCCCTCGGTTGCCCGCCAGCAGACGTCCCTGCTGGCGAGCAACATTGCGGAGGGAGAGCCGTTAGTCGCGGTCGTAGGCTTCGATCATGGCCGTGCCGGTGGCGGCGTCGGCGTCGCCGTTTCCAGTCAGGACCACGGTGTAAGCGCCCGGCGGAAAGATGCGATCGATGACCGCTTCCAGCGGGCTGACCGGCGCGATGCCGGAGGCCTTGATGTCGTCCACTTCGGGTGAATCCATCCAGCTATCGTTCGTCTCCAGCAGGGTGCCGTTGGCGTCGTAGGCCATGAGAACGGGATCGGCCAACGGGTCGGTGACCTTGCCCTCCAGGCTCGGGCCCAGGCCGCGGATGAGGGTCCGTTTATCGAGCGAACCTTCCACGATCATGCCGCTGATGAGCGCGTGATCGCCGGGCGAGACCAGAGCGCGAGCCGAGAGGTTATCGGCCCGCAGGCCGTTGCCTTCGTTCACATCGTAGATCTCTTCCAGGCCGATGCCGGTGCCGTTATTCACTCCCCGCAGAATGGCGGTGTAGGCGCCCTCGGGCAGCTCGGCCACGATCACGCTTTCTTTGGTGTTGGTCGGCGCCAGCCCGAGATTTTCGATCACCGTTTGGTCGGCCTCGGAGTTCTGTTTCCAGTTGTCGTTGGAAGCGATCTGGTCGCCGTTGGCATCGTGCAAGGTGAGCATCGGATCAGCCAGGCTGCCGGTGATGAGCTGCCCCGCAACCGAGAGCGAAGGGCCGATGCCGCGCATCACGATCATCTTGGTCGCTCCATTTCCGGCCGGCAGACCCGAGTCATCCGGGCCAATGATGAAGCCGGAGATGAGCACGTCGTCGCCGGTCAGGACGTTGGCGCGCGAGGCGAGATTCGCCAGCACGCTGTCGCCATTGGCAAAGGCGAGGCCGGAGACGCTGCTAAAGCTGAAATCCGGCGTCTCGGCATCCACGATGGTGGCAGCACCGGTGCTCGTGTTAATGGTGTAGAGCTTGTCGTCGATGGCGGCGTAGAGCGTGCCGTCGGGCGCGAAGGTCAAGCCCGCGACCGGACTATTCTGTGGCACTCCGATCGGCCCGACCGGCGTGAGGGCGCCGCTGAGTTGATCGACGATGTATAGCTCGGTATCGACCGTGGCCGGGTCCTGCGCCATCGAATCGCCCTGCCCGAGGGCATAGAGGGTGGACGGGTTATTGCCATCGAGAGCCAGGCCATCCAGCGCCACCGTGGTGCCGGTCAACTCCAGGCTCAAGCCCGTCGTTAGGCTAAAGCGATAGAGCGGGTGAGTGGGCGCGCCAGTCGAATCAAAAGCCGAGGCCAGAAAGCCGGTGCCATCCGGACCGATGACCACATCACCTTCGCCCGCCAGACCACTCACGCCGATGTCGGTGCTATTGAGCACCCGGCCGTCGACCGTGCTGAGCTGGTCGATGGTATTGCTGTTGGGATTAAAAGTGTAGAGGCCGCCGTTCGAGGTCGTCAGACCGTAGCCCGACTCGGTCGTGCCGATGTTCCCGACCAGCGTGCCTGCGCCGGTCGCGGTGTCGATGCGGATGAGTTCGTTCTTGAGAAAGGTGATGCCGAAAAGCACCTGATCGTTCGCGGTTCCCTGAGCCTGCATCGGCTCCGACCCTGCAAACAACGCAAGCACTCCCGCCGTCACCATCGCGAAAATAGGTTTTTTCATAGGGACGTCAGGATGGCTAGGTTACTTGATGGCTCCATTGAGGCCGTTCGGGAAAAAGAGGCCGCTGTTCGCGTCGACCGCGCCGTAGACGATGTTGAGCACCTGCCGGGTGGTGCGGGCATAGGCGCGCCCATTCGCGTCGGTCGGCACGATATTGCCCGTGCCGTTAGCGGTGCCGTCGCTGGTAACGCCCTGGTCCATGTCGACCGGACCATCCAGCGCGTCGCGCAGATCGGAGATTTTCTGCGCCAGCCCGATACCAGGGTCGCCGCCCGAAAGGATGGCGGTGCGGACATTGGAGGCGTGGTAAGCTTCCACCGCCAGGATGCTGCCGGCGGCGGTGACCAAATCCTTGTTCGTGATCAAGCCGGCGCCGCCGAGATAAGCGGTCACGCCCACGTCTTCGAAAATAAAGGCGCCGAGGAGGAAGTTCGTGTCATTGGCAAAAGGATCGAATGTGTCACCGATGCCGGCGGCCTGGGCGGCGGTGTTGAAACTGTTTTGCAGATCGAGATTGGGACGCGCTACCGGCTGAATGCCGAGCGAAGTGAGCGCGGCGCGCAGATATTCAACGTGATGTTTTTCATCGGCGGTGATTTCCGCGGCGTATTGCGCGATGAGCGGGTTGGCAAAAGGCACCTTCGGGTTGGCCTTAATCGTGGTCGTGCCGGTGGTGCCGGCGCCACCAATGTCACTCGCCGGCAAGCCTGCGCCGGTGGTGGCGTAGAGATAATATTCCGCCTCGAGATATTCGAGGTTCAGGGCGAACTGCAGCACTGCCGCATCCAGTCCCGCGCCGCTCGCTCCCTGGGCCGATCCGGTCAGCATGCGCAAGCCGGCCAGGCCGATGGCGCCGGCGCCCAGACTCTTCAAAACCTGGCGGCGGGTTGTGCCGACCGGGGTGGTTAATTCTCTTGTGATGGTTTCAATGTTCATCCGCATTCCTTTGTTCGTTGGGTTTATTGGTCAGATTGCCACGCGTCTTGTGTAGCAACGTGAATGCTACGAAGCCGCGCGCAGGACGGATGCGTCCGGTGGAGGACCTGAAGGAAAACCCGAGCCAGGCCGGGATGGCGACTCAGAGAGACGCGGCCGGGCGCGGAGCGCGCCAAAGCCAGAGCAGGAAGAGGAGCCCGAGCAGGATGAAATCGAGAATCAAATGCCAGCCAAAACTAAGGTTGCCGCTGGCGCTGCCGAAACAGCCGCAGCTGATATCAATCCCGCGCACCTTGGCCGCAATGGTCGCGCCGATGAAGAGAACCATGAGAGCGCCGGTGATCGCGAGGGCGCCCTCGAAAAGGCGGCGAAAGATGATCGCCAGCCCGCAGGCCACCTCCAGCCACGGCAAATAAAAGGCCACCCGCACCGCAACCGACCAGGGCACGATCTGGTAATTCATGATGTCGGAGGCGAAATGGGGCGGTCCGATCAGCTTGAGCACGCCGGCGTAGAGGAAGACTCCACCGGCGAGCAGACCGAGAATTAGCCTACCAATCCTGCCCCAGCCCGCACTTCTCTCGCCCGCCGCGTTCATCGGTGCGCCTGTTCCCATTCTTCCCAGCCGCCTTGCAGGACGTAGATGTTCGTTAGGCCGGCTTCTGTCCGCAGCCGCTCCGCCACCTCGTGGCTGGCATTGCAGGTCTGCCGGCTGCAATAAACCACCACCTTTCGTTCAGGTGCCCAAGCCGAGAGCATCTGCGGGAGAAGCTCATTCCAGCGGTCCTGATTTAACTGTAATGCACCGTCGATGTGCGCGGTTTCATACTGGGCATCGGGCCGGGCGTCGAGCCAAAGTACGGCATCGCCCCAGGCTTCCGCCTGCGCGAGGGTGACGGCGCCGGAATCCGCCGGCGGCTGGCTCCAGGAAGTGGCGTTGCGATAGTAGATCGCCTGCCCGATCGCAGGCAAAAAGGCCAGCCCGAGGAGGAGCAGAATCTGCCGGACTAACGAGGTGCGCACACGTTATTTTGGCGGCATCACCGCCCGGCTATCGACCCGGACGTTGACGTAGAAATTCTTCGGCGCGTCCTTGGGATAATCGGGCACGATCTTGAGCGCAGCGTTGATCGGGCGGCCGCTCTCTTGCGGCGTAACGATGATGTGAAAGACCTTGTCCGACACTTTCTCGACCTTAGTCGCGAGCGATTTGTCGGTCGAGGTCACATCCAGTTTGGTCACTTTAAAGTCATCGCCCACCGTGACGTCGACCGTCTTTGGTTTGAGCTCATCTTTGGCCGACCAATAAACGAAGACGGGATGAATCTCGAGCAGGGTCGGGATGGTCGCGGTTAATTTCAAAACCGTCGGATGCCCTTCGTCCGCGTCGGTCTGCACGGTGATGTTCTTCTTCTGCACCCCGGTGCGATCGCCGATGGTGAAGGTGGCGGTAATCTCGCCGCTCTCGTTAGGCGCGACCACGTCCTTGGGCAGCGCGGCGGTGGTGCAGCCGCAGGAAGGATGCACGGAAGTGATCCTGACCGGTTTCTCGCCGGTGTTCTTGTATTTGAAATGAGCCACCGCCGTCTTGTCGTCCATCGTGGGGTGGAGATCGACTTCGGTTTTTTCCCAGGTGAGCGAGGCGTGAGCGACGTTATTGAGCAGGAGCAAAACGAACGGCGCGAGAAGAATGCGAATTTTCATGTGTGATGATTTCAGAAAAAGAAGCCGAAACCGAGGTTCCCGCCAACGGAATCGATGCCGTAATTAGGTTTCTTGATTTCGGCGTTGGAGATATGGCGGTAGGTGGCTTCGAGCACGAGCGACCAGCGATCGTTTAGCATGAAGCGCGAACCGGCCAGGGCCTGGAGATTGAATTCCACCGGGAGGCTGATCAGCCCGCCCGATTCCTTCTCGCCGATGTTCGTATAAACGCCGCCGGCACCGACCTGGAGATACGGGACGAGCCGGGCGCGCGGTTGCACGAAATTATAACGAAACAAAAGCGTGGCGCCGGCGATGACATCGCCCGGTCCATTAATGACCGGGCCGCCGAAGACCTCGCCCAGGAGCTCAAAATTTCCCGAGAGCGGCCCGGCCTGCCACGGATCGTTCAGCATGAGCCCGAGGCGGATGCTATCAGCGCTCAGGTCGATCGCCGGGCGGCTCGTTTCCGAAGTGGTGAAATAAAAATAAGCGCCCGTGACGTTCTGGAACTCCATGCTCCCACGGGCGAAATTGCTTTGCGCTTCCTGCCGCACCCTCTCCATCACGGGCTCTTCCACTTCGCCGGCAAAAGCAGCCGTCGCCAGGACGGAAAAGGCCAGGATCGAACAGACAAAAAGTCGCTTCATGTTCGGCGCGATGAAACGCCAGCCGCGCGGGGTTGTCAATGGCCCCCTGCGGCTCGGAACCGCCGGGGTAGATGGCGCTCAGCCAAGGGAAAGAAATTTGCCGCCGGCCACTCGAACGCCTGCTTACCTAACGAGGGTGGCACCTAGGCGCCGGTCCGGGCGTAGTGACTCTGGATGTAATCCGCCACCGCATCCCGCCAGTCGCGCGGCGGACGCCCCGTCACGCGCTCGTATTTCTCCGTCCCGAGCACGGTGTAGACCGGCCGGCGGGCGACAAAGGTGCTCATCGCGCCTAACGAAGTCGCACCGACCCTCCGCGCCTGCATCGGCACGCCGAAACGATGACAACAATCCAGCGCCCATTGCGCATATTCCTGCCAGCTGCATTCGCCCCGATTCGCCAGGTGCAGGAGCCCGGCCGCCGTCTCGCGAGCCAGCAATGGCCGCAGGAGATCGGCCAGATCGAGCGTATAGGTGGGCGTGGAAAATTTATCTGCGACGGCGGCCACATTCTCTTCCGTGCGCGCCTTTTTCAGAATCGCATCGACGAAGCTGGGCCGATCCGGGCCAAAGACCCAGGAAACCCGGGCGACCAGGGCGCGTTCGTTAGTCTCAATCACCGCGATTTCACCCAGCCGCTTTGATTCGCCATAGACGCTGATCGGTTCCGCCGCGTCTTCCTCCAGATAGGGCGAACGCTTTTCGCCATCGAAGACATAGTCGGTGCTGATATGGATGAAACGCGCCCCTTTCGCGCGACAGATCTCCGCCATCAGCCGCGGGGCCTCGGCATTCAGCCGCATCGCCTCTTCCCGGTGATCTTCGCAATAATCGACGTTCGTTAGGGCGGCGGCGTTCAGCACTACGTCAAAGGCCCGCGTCTCCAGGGTTGCGCGCAGCTTTTCCAGATCCGCCAGGTCGAGGTCGTCGTGGCGAAAGCCAGTCACTTCCCCGTCGCCGGCGTATTCACGCACCAAGGCCGCGCCCAGCCGGCCGCCCGCGCCGATGACAACGATTTGAGCTCTCCTCGATTCCTGCACGCCCCCCCATGAACCACACTTGCGCGGCGCAATCAAGGAGGCGGCGGCGCGAGCGAAACGAGAATCTCCTGCAGACTTCTAGATCCACGCTCTTCTTCGAGAGCTAATGATAGGCTTTAGGATTTACCGTATTCATAGACGGAAGAAAGAGGCGCGATCATTCTTCTCTGGACGATAGTGGCGGCCAGCGCGCGTAGTAAGTAATCAACTTATTCGACTGACTTGTCAGAGACTTCCTAATCTTACCTGCCGGGCTGGCGTGAGGGCGGCTGCCGCCGATTCGACCTCATTTACAAAATAGGGTGTTTGTGCTTGGACTTGGGTAATGCGGCTACCGCCGAAGGCCGGCTGGAACAAACTTGGTTAGGTTCGCTCAAGTGGTTACCGGAAGTGAGGCGGCCCGTTTCCTTCGCTCACCTTAGCGTCAAGCGCTGGGTGAGCTTCAAACCGCTTCGTTAGGCTTGACACGTGGCGCAGAAGTAGCTGACGGTTCCCCATTATGCGCGCGATCTGGAAGGGGAGCATCAATTTCGGTCTCGTTTACATTCCGGTCTCAGTCTATCCGGCGACGAAGGAGGAGAAGATCAGTTTCAAGCAGCTGCGGGCGAGTGATCTCAGCCCGATCCGCTACAAGAAGGTGGCAGAGGTCGACCAGAAGGAGGTCCCGGCGAATGAAATCGTCAAGGGCTTCGAATACGAGAAAGGGAAGTGGATCGTGCTCCAAGACGAGGATTTTGAGAAAGTGCAGATTGAATCGACCCACTCGGTCGAGATCACCGATTTCGTCGATCAGGCCCAGATTAACCCGAAGTTTTTTTACAAGCCGTATTTCCTCGAGCCGCAGAAAGGCGGCGAAAAAGCCTACGCGCTCCTGCACAAAGCGCTGACTACTTCGGGCCGCGTCGGCGTGGCCAAGGTGGCGATCCAGAAGCGCGAGTATTTGGCCGCGGTCAAGCCGGACGGGCTCTTCCTCATTCTCGAGCTGATGCATTTTGCCCAGGAAGTGCTGGAGCCGTCTTCTCTCAACAGCGGCGTCGATCGCAGCGTCTCGCCGCAGGAATTGAAAATGGCGACGGCGCTGATCGATGCCATGACGACGGATTGGGAGCCGACGAAATACCAGGATCAATACCAGACGGCGCTGATGCAGCTGATCGAGGAGAAGGCGCAAAAGCGCGAGCCCTCGGCCAAGCCGGCCGCGCCGCGAGTCCAGCCTAACGTCATCGACATGGTTTCCGTTTTGCAGCAGAGCCTGCAGCGGGCCGGAGTGAAAAAGAAAAGCGGCAGCGCCGGTGATCGCTCGGCTTCGAGCAAGACCACCGCGTCGCTGGTCAAACGCAAGCGGCGTTCGGTCGCAGCCTGAGCCGTTCTTCGCCTAACGAACAAACGGCCTCTTTTATCGGCTTGAGATCAGCCTGGGCTGCCGGATCTGCGCTCGTCCTTGTGCAGGAGGGAAGATCGGCGCTAGGATGGCGACGCCAAATCGCGGGCCCGGGGAACCAGCAGCTCATGCACATCTTGATCATCGAAGACGAAGAGAAAATCGCCGCCTTTATCCGGCGCGGGCTGATGGAGAATGGCTTCGTCGTCGACGTGGCGGAAGATGGCGAGAAAGGGCTAGAGTACGCCCTGGCTCGCAAGATGGACCTGATCATTCTCGACGTGGCCCTGCCGAAACGGGACGGCTGGTCGGTCATGATGGAATTACGCAAGGCCGAAATCCAGAGCCCGGTGCTCTTCCTCACCGCGCGCGATACCGTGCCGGATCGGGTGAAAGGTTTCGACCTCGGAGCGGATGATTACCTGATCAAGCCGTTTCACTTTTCCGAGCTGCTGGCGCGGGTGCGTTCCCTTCTGCGTCGCTCGCCGGAGCGGAAAGAGGAGATCATCACGGTGGGCGAGCTGGAGATCGATTCCCGCCGGCACAAGGTGACTCGGGCCGGTTCCGTCCTGAATCTCACCCCGAAAGAATTCGCTTTGCTCAGCTTCCTCGCTGCCTCGCCCGGCGACATCGTCTCCCGCACTGAGATTGTCGAGCAAGTCTGGGATATCAATTTCGATACCGGCACCAACGTGGTCGACGTCATGATGCGGCGGCTGCGGGCGAAAGTGGACGACCCCTTCGAGAATAAGATGATCCAGACGATCCGAGGCGTTGGTTATGTCCTCAAAGCCGACTGATTCCGCGCCGCGGCCGCTGGCTCGTGCGCCCCGTTCCTGGTCGATCACGCTCCGGCTCGTCCTGCTCTTCACCGTCGCGGCGGCGTTCCTTCTCCTCCTGGCGATGGCGGCGGCCTATTGGACCGTGATGCAGCATGTCGACCACGATAACGATCGCTACATCACGGAAAAGTTGGCCGCGGTCCGGGCCGACATCGCGGCTGACGCCGGTCCCGAATCGCTCAGCCGCGAGCTAAAAATCATCCGGGCGGCGGATAAGACCTACGCGGTCCGGGTGCTGAATGCCGCCGGGCAGGTGGTGGCGGAGAGCCCGCGCATGGCGACGAGTCTGCCGATTAGCGTTTTCCCGACCACGCTCTCAGTGCGCGGGGAACGGCCGGCCACCCTCGCCTACCAGGCGAAGAACCGGAAAATATTTGCCCTGGTCACAGCCACGGCGGAGGTCGGCGGGGAACGCCTGACCTTGCAGCTGGCCCAGGATCGCACCCACGATGAACGTTTCGTCGCCCACTACGCCGCCCTTCTCACCGCCATGCTCGGTTCCGCCGTTCTCACCTGCGCCGGCGTCGCCTCGCTCGTCACCCGGCGCAGCCTGCGCCCGCTGAAGCATCTCGCCCAATCGGTTGAACGCGTGGGCGCGACTCACCTGGACGAGCGGGTGCCGGCCGACGGCTGGCCGGATGAAATCCAGCCGCTCGCGACCGGCTTTAACCGCATGCTGGCCCGGCTGGAGGATTCCTTTACCCGGCTCTCGCAATTCTCTGCCGATCTCGCTCACGAGCTGCGCACGCCGATCGCGATCCTGCGCGGGGAAGCCGAAGGCGCGCTGACCAAACAGCGCTCGGAAGAACAGTATCGCGAGGTGATCGAGTCGAGCCTGGAGGAATTGCAACGCCTCTCCGGCATGATCGACAACCTCCTCTTCCTCGCCCGGGCCGAGACGCCGGGCTCCTTCCAGCGCGACCATTTCGATGGCCGCGCAGCGTTGGAGAAGTTGAGCGAGTTCTACGAATCGGTCGCGCAGGAGAAACAGGTCGAGATCATCTGCCGCGGAGAAGGTCAGGTGTATGCCGAGCCGGTGCTCTTTCGGCGGGCCCTGATTAATCTCATTACCAATGCCCTTCGCTTCACGCCCTCGGGCGGCCAAATCACCGTCACACTCTCCCAGCTCAAGTCAGAGGCGCGCGTCTCAGTCGCCGATACCGGCTGCGGCATTCCGTCCCAGCATCTCCCCAACGTCTTTAACCGCTTCTTCCGGGGCGAGGCCACCCGCAACGCGCAGGGCACCGGGCTCGGCCTCGCGATCGTGAAATCGATCATGCAGATCCATCAGGGCGACGTTGCGGTGGAAAGCGAGCTGGAGCACGGCACCACCGTCACCCTCACCTTCCCCGAGGCCAAGGCTGACCGTCTCCTGCCTCGGAAACCAGAGCTGGTCCCAGTCTGACCGGATCTCGTCTGAAAAGTGCTCCCTTGGATGGAAATTCCGTCTTTCTCGTGCATACTACGCGCGACTTATCCATCTTCTTCCTATGAAAACCAAAGCTCTCCTCGCGGCCTTGCTCGCCCTCGGCACTTCATCGCTCTTCGGTTACGTTCTCGAAGGCCAGTCTTGGACGCCAAATCGCACCGTGGTGATGCAGCTCTCCCTCGGCGCGCCGCGTCAGCTGATGGACGGCTCCCCGTCCTTTAACCAAACCGCCAAAGACGCTCTCGAGATCTGGAACGAGCACCTGGCTCACCTCCAGTTCGCCTCCGTCCTCGCCTCGCCGGTCGCGCCCAGCCAGGACGACGACGAGCTTTCCTGCTTCTTCTCTGCCACCGTCTTCGGGGAAGACTTCGGGGACGGCGTTCTCGCCATTACCCTCCTCAGCTACCGGACCGATACCTTTGAGCAAAGCGACACCATTTTTAACTCCGCCCTCGCCTGGGATTCCTACCGCGGCTCGCTCCGGGCCGATGTAGTTGATTTCCGCCGGGTCGCCCTGCACGAGTTTGGTCACACTCTCGGCCTCGACCACCCCGACGCGCAGATGATCGCCTCGGTCATGACGTCGCACATCAGCGGCATCGATGACCTGCAGCCAGACGACATCGCCGGAGTGGACGCGCTCTACGGCAAAGGGCCGAATTATCTTGCTTCCATCGATGGACCGGTGCTGAAAAACATCTCCACCCGCGCCCTGGTCGGCACCGGCGACGGCGTCCTCATCGGCGGATTCATCGTGCAGGGCTCGCAGCCGGCTACGATTATTCTGCGCGGTATCGGTCCTTCCCTGGCCGAGGGAGGCCTGGCGGGCGAGCTGACTGATCCGATGGTCACGGTTTACGATTCCACCCAGCGCCAGATCGCGAGCAACGACGATTGGTTTACCGGCAAAGACGCGGCCACCATTGCCAGCTTTAATCTCGACCCGCACAACAGCCGCGAATCGGCTCTCTATCTCACCCTCCAACCCGGCGCCTACACCGCGGTCTTACAGAGCTACAGCGATGCAAACACGCCTCCGAGCAGCGGGGTCGGCCTGATCGAACTTTACGACCTCGGGACTAATGGCGGCCGGGCCGGGAACATTTCCACCCGCTCTCAGGTCTTGGGCGGGGATAACGTGCTCATCGGCGGCCTCATTGTCGGCGGCGAGGAAAACAAGACCGTCGTGGTGCGTGCCATCGGGCCATCGTTGAGCGGGGCGGGCATTGCCAACCCGCTGGCCGATCCCATTCTCGAGTTGCACAACAGCAGCGGTGCCATCGTGAAAACGAACGATAACTGGCAGCAGGGTCCCAATTTCAAGGCGATCGACGATGCCGGGCTGGCGCCGACCAATGCCAAGGAATCGGCTCTCGAAGCCACCCTCGCTCCCGGCGCCTACACCGCCGTGGTCCGCGGCGTCAACGGTGGCGTCGGCACTGCCGTGGTCGAAGTCTACGACCTCAGCCCTGCGCCCGGCGACTAGGCTCCTCGTTCTGCCGGAGGGCGGAAAAAGATCGCCCCTAACGAGTCCGATGGTCGCCGGCCTAACGACCGCCTCGCGCCGGCGCTATAACTCCTTGGCCCGGGCGTTGGCCGCTTCCACTGCCGCGCAAACTCCGGCCACCGTTCCCATCTTCTCCATCGCTGCCAGCCCGGCCGCAGTCGTCCCGCCCGGCGTGATGACCATGGCCCGCAATTCATCCGGCGTGCGCCCGCTTTCCAGAGCCAGCTGCGCCGCGCCCCGCACCGTCTGCGTGGCCAGGGCCAGCGCCACCTCCGCCGGCAGCCCGCATTTCGTCCCGCCCACCGCCAGCGCTTCGATCACGCTGTAAACGAAAGCCGGCCCGCTCCCGCCCAGTGCCGTCACCGCATCGATCTGATCTTCCTGCACCTCCACCACCGTGCCGATGGAGCTGAAAATCTCTCGCGCCCGGGCGAAATCCTCCTCCGTCGTCCGCGCACCTCGCGCGATCGCCGTCGCCGCCTGGCAGACGGCCGCCGGCGTGTTCGTCATCGCCCGCATGAACCGGGCATTCCCCTGCTCCTCCATCGCTGCCACCCGCGCGCCGGCCGCGAGCGAGATGACCAGCTTGCCTTCCAGCGCGCGGCCGAGGCCGGCGATCACCGGCAGCACCACCCCGGGCTTGACCCCGAGGAGAATGACCTCCGCCCGCGCTGCCACCTCGATGTTCTCCGCGGTCAGCCCGATGCCTGCCAGCTGCCCGCCCAGCTCCGCTCGCGCGGAGTCGTTCGGCTCGCTCACCAGTAGCTCGTCCGGCTGGCAATATCCGGCCCGCACCAGCCCGCGCATGACCGCGCCAGCCAGCTTGCCGCCACCGATAAATCCGAGCCGTGTTCGCCTGTCGTTGGTTTGTAAACTCATGGGATGAGCGGATATTAACCGATGGTAAGCGCTGCTGTAAATTTCGGTCTTGATCTAGCGGAGGAAATCAAGGCGCTGAAGCAGGAACGCAACGCCGTTATCCTGGCGCACAACTACCAGGTGCCGGAAATTCAGGACGCGGCCGATTTTGTCGGCGACTCGTTAGGCCTAAGTTTTGAGGCGGCCAGGACCGATGCCGAGGTGATCCTGTTTTGCGGCGTCCACTTCATGGCCGAGACGGCCAAGATTCTCAACCCAGGCAAGAAAGTCATTCTGCCCGATCTCGAGGCCGGCTGCTCGCTTTCCCAATCCTGCCCACCGGAAAAGCTGGCCGCTTATCTCGAGGAGCACGCCGAGAAAAATTACTACGTCATCGCCTACATCAATTGCAGCGCCGGGGTGAAGGCCCTCTCCGACGTCATCTGCACCAGCGGTAACGCGGAGAAAATCGTCCGAGCCGCACCTGACGACCGCAACATCCTCTTCGTGCCCGACCAAAACCTCGGCGCCTGGGTGATCGAGCGCACCGGGCGGCCGATGGATCTCTGGCAGGGCAACTGTTACGTCCACGTCGAGTTCACCGCCCGGAGCATCGCCGCCATTCACCAGCGCTATCCGGGCGCGCCGGTGGTCGCTCATCCCGAGTGCCCATACGCTGTTCGCTTGTTGGCCGATGAGGTTTGCTCGACCGAAAAAATGGTCACCTACTGCAGGGAATCGCCGGCCAAGGAATTCATCATCGTGACCGAAGCCGGCATGTTGCACCGGCTGGAAAAAGAGGTGCCGGGCAAACTTTTCATCGCCGGGCCAACCGACCGCTGCGCCTGCGCGGAATGTCGTTTCATGAAGATGAATACCCTCCAGAAAGCCTGCGACGCGCTGCGCAACCTCGAGCCCGAGATCATTCTCCCCGAGCCGCTCCGCCAGCGCGCCGAGCTTCCCATCCAGCGCATGCTGGCCTTGAGCCGTTAGGCGGCAAACGGCCGCTCATCTTCCTCGAGCTCGATCGCCCTTAGATATCGATCGACTCCCCGATCCCAGGCAGAAGCAGTTCCTTCCCCGCCGCCTGCGCCGCCTTTTTGGCCGCGGCACGATCGAGCTTGATCGGCGGGAACGTATCGTAATGCACGCCCACGATCCGGGTGGTCCCGACCAGATCGGCCGCGCGCAGGGCGTCGTCGACTCCCATGGTGAAGAAATCGCCGATCGGCAGCACCGCAAAACGCAGCGTAGTCTGCTCGGCCACGAATTTCATATCCATGGTCAGGGCGGTGTCGCCTGAGTAATAAAAGTTGCCGTCGCTGCTCCCGACCACAAACCCGGCCGGGTTCCCGCCGTAGCTGCCGTCGGGGAGCGAGCTGCTGTGGACAGCCGCGGTCAGCTTGACCCGTCCAAAGCCGGCTTTGGCCGAGCCGCCGTGGTTCATGCCCTGCACCTTTTCCAGGCCCTGCTTCTCCAACCAGGAGCCAACCTCAAACGGCGCGATGACCGTGGCGCCGGTGCGTTTGGCGAGCGCGACGGCGTCGCCGATGTGGTCGCCGTGGCCGTGGGAGACGAGAATGTAATCGGCCTTGATTCGCTCGAGGTCGATCTTCTCGGCCAGCGGGTTATCGGAAATAAAGGGGTCAAAAAGAAGCCGTTTTCCCCCGACTTCCACGGCGAAACAAGCGTGACCGTAATAGGTAAATTTCATAAAGGTACTTACCGATCGATTGTGCCCGGCGCAATGGTCGCTCCCGTGCAGGAACCGCGGCCCTGGCTGCGGGCCCGGGTGAAGGATTCCACGTTCGCCAGCGGCGGGGCGGGCGCCGGACCGGGCGCCCAATCCTTAGTTCGTTAGGGCAGGCTGCGCTTTCTGGTATTCGGCCAGCGCCTCCGGCATCCAGGCTTGCAGCTGCTGGATGCGGTGGCCGTGCGACGGATGAGTGGAGAGAAATTCCGGTGGCTGTGCGCTCCCGTTGCGCTCCATCCTTTCCCAGAAGCGGACGCTCTCGCGCGGGTCGTAGCCGGCCCGGGCCATGTAGATGAGGCCGATATGATCGGCTTCCGATTCGTGCTCGCGGCCAAAGGGCATGAGGATGCCAAACTGCGCCCCGGCCCCGAGCGCGCCCATGACGGCGCGCTGTTTGTTGTAATCCATATCGGAGAGGGAAACGGCGACGCCGGTGAGCGCCGTCTGGGCGAGATTCTGTTGCAGGACGCGCTGGGCGCCGTGGCGGGAAGTGGCGTGCGCCATCTCGTGCCCGAGCACGGTGGCGAGGCCGGCGTCATCCTTCGCCACTGGCAAAATGCCGGTGTAGACGACGATCTTGCCGCCAGGGAGACAGAATGCGTTCACCTGCGGGTCGCGAATGAGCGACTCGCGCCAATCGAATCCTCGCCCCGCCTCGCCCGTCGCCCCGGCCAGCCGGGCCGAGACCCGCCGCACCATCTCCGCCTCCGCCCCGGTGTCGATCGCCTGGGCTTTGGCCAGGACTTGGCGATAACTCTGCAGGCCGAGCGCCGATTCCTGTTCGGTGGAGAGGCCGACGTGGCTTTTGCGGCCGGTCTCCGGGTTCACGAATTTCTCCGAGCTGCAGTATTGGTAGGTGAAAAAGATGGCCGCGACCAGGATGGGCAGCCATTTGATGTGTGTGCGCCTCATTGGGCTAGGAATCGGAGAAGGAGCGGTCAACGGCCGGAGATTAAGCAACTCGCCGCGGGCGAGGCAGATCGAAATGCGGCAGCTCGCGAGCTATTCCGCTTTGGCCAAAGCCGGATGCGGCGCGGCGGCTATGGCGGATTCCAGCGCGTGGATGTCGACTGGCTTGGTGAGATGAGCAAAAAAACCGCTCTCCCGGCTGCGGGCGATGTCGTGTTCCATGCCATAGCCGCTGAGGGCGATGCCGGGCAGGCCGTAGCTGTCGTGCAGCTCAAACATGAGCTTGTGGCCGTCGCCATCGGGCAACCCGAGATCGGAGATGATGAGATCGAAGTCGCCCTGGCTGGCGCGCTCTCGCGCCGCGACGATGGTGGCCACGCCGGAGACGAAATGGCCGCGCCGTTCCAGCAACTGCTGCAGGGTGGCGCGGGTCTGCTCGTGATCTTCGACCAGGAGGATGCGCCGGCGGGCGGACCGCGCCGAGGCGCTGGCGGTCGAGCTCGGAATGGCGTCAGCCACCGGCGCTTCCGCGGCCAGAGGCATCTCGATGTGAAAAGTGGCACCTCGTCCCCGGCCCGGGCTGGCCGCCTGGATTTTACCGTTCTGCAATTCCACCAGCCGCTGGGTGATGGCGAGCCCGAGACCGATGCCGCCGAATCGGTGCCCCCGATTGTTGTCTTCCTGAATGAAAGCGTCGAACACTTTGCCTAACATCTCCGGCGCGATGCCGACGCCGGTATCGATGATTTCCACCTCGAGTGTTCCTTCTTTCCGCGCCGAATTGCGTGTCCGCACCGTCACCCGGCCGCCACGCGGAGTAAATTTGACCGCGTTCTTGAGCACGTTCCAAAAGATCTGCTGCAGGCGGACAGCATCGGCCTGGATGGTGTGCTGCGGAGCGGCGAGATCGAGCTCGAACTCGATCTCGCGCCCCTGGATATCGGAGTGCAGGATGTTGTGGGCGTGACGGAGCGCGGCGTGAGCGTCGATCGGGCGCAGGTCGAGACGCAGCTTTCCGCCGGTAATGCGGGTGATGTCGAGCAGATCGTCAACCAGCTGGGCCTGGAGCGCGATGCCTTTGGCGATGACATCGATATCGGCCCGCACCTGTGGGGCCAAGGCCGTATCCTCGGCCAGCGAAGTGGCGAGAAGGAGCGCGGGGTTGAGCGGAGTGCGCAGCTCGTGCGAAAGCGCGGCCAGGAAATCGTCCTTCGCCCGGGTGGCAGCTTCGGCCCGGCTCTTGGCCGCTTCCGCGCTTACGCGGGCCGCTTCGGCGGTTTCAAAAAGGGCGCGAATCTGCGTTTCGCTTTCGCGCAGGGCCTTGTTGGCTTCTTCCAGCTCGGTCGTGCGCTCGGCCACCTTTTCCTCCAGCTCAACGGCGTGGCGTTTCTGCTGCAGAGCATAACGAATCGACCGCTCTAGGTCGACCGAATCGATCTCGCCCTTGACCAAGTAATCTGCCGCCCCGGCCGCCAAAGCCTGCAAGGCGAGATCGCGGTCGCCCTGCCCGGTGAGGAGAATGACCGGGGCGCGACAGCCGTGGGCCAGCGCCTCGCGCAAAAGGTCGAGCCCGTCCCCTTTTCCCAATCGGTAATCGAGCAGGACGGCGTCGTGATCGCAGCGCGCCACCTCGACCAGGGCGGTGTCGAATTCCTTCACCCAGTCGACCTTGATCCGGGTGCCAGGGATCTCCTGGAGCAGGTCGCTCGTCAGCAAGTAGTCGTCCGGATCGTCCTCTACCAGGAGGACCCGGAACGGACCTTTGCTCTTATCCATTCCCGCCTCCGTGAGCCCCGCTGTCGCCGTTATCCTCGCCCGGCAGGGCGACGATCTCGAGCCAGTATTTGCCCAGCACTTTCACCACTTCCGCCATGGCGGAAAAGGTCACGGGCTTGGTGATATAAGACGCGGCCGATAAGTCGTAGGTGCGGTAGATATCTTCCTCCGCCTTGGAAGTGGTGAGGATGACAATGCGGATGCTCTTGAGCTTCGGGTCGGCCTTGATCTCGCGCAGCGCTTCGCGGCCATCCTTCTTCGGCATGTTGAGATCGAGCAGAATGAGGCCAGGCCGGGGCGAGGTCGCCGGGTCTTCGTATTTGCCCCGGCGTTTCAGGTAATCGAGCAGCTCGACGCCGTCTTCCACGAAACGCAGGTCGTTGACCAGTTTGCTCTCTTCGAAAGCTTCCTTTGTCATCAAGCGATCGTCTGAATCGTCGTCCGCCATCAGGATGGTGATTGGCTTGCCTATGTTTTCCATGCGCTCTTTTCCTTTCATGCTTGCCGAAGCGGCAGGGTGACGAGAAATGTCGCCCCCCTTCCCGGGCTGCTTTTTGCTGTGATCATACCGCCATGCCTTTCCACTATTTTACGACAAATAGCCAGTCCCATGCCGGTCCCCTCATATTCCTGGCGCCCGTGTAGACGCTGGAATAACTCGAAAATTCGATCCAGATACACTTCCTCAAACCCAATCCCGTTATCCCATACGCTGATCTCATAGCAAGGGATGGCGCCATTCTCCGATTCCTCTCCGATCTGGCGGCTCGACACTTTCACCACCGGAGGCACATCGGGCCGGGCAAATTTTAGCCCGTTCCCGATCAGGTTCTGCAACAGTTGGCGCATTTGAAGCGGATCCGCCTCCAGCGTAGGCAACGCCCCCAGCTCGACCCGCCCGCCCATGCGGTCGACCCGATCCTCCAGATCGGAGACCACCTCGGCCGCGATCGTGCCCAAGTCCACCGGCACAAACGGCTGCGCCTTGGTCGTGACTCGCGAGAACGTCAGCAGCGCATCGATCAGGCTGCGCATGCGGGTGGCCGAGGCGAGCATGCGATCGAGGTAATCACGCCCCTGGTCGCCCAGCCCCTGCGCGCATTTGGTCTGCAGGCGATCGCCAAAAGCCTGGATCTTGCGCAACGGTTCCTGCAGATCATGCGAAGCAACGGAGGCAAACTGTTCCAGCTCGCGGTTGCTTCTTTGCAGGGACTCGTTCGCCTGGGCCAGGTCGGCCGTGCGGCGTTCGACCCGGCTTTCCAGCTCATCGTTCGCTACAGCCAGCGCCTCCGCGCCGCGGCGCCGGGTTTCCAGCTCCCGCGCCGTGAGCAGATAAGCTCCCACCACCAGCCCGAGACCAAAGATCGTCGTGCCCCAGAGCGTCCCCACCGCCGTCTGGTAACTCACGGCCGATTCCTTCTCTCGCCGCTCCAGCAGATCCAGCTCCGTCCGGTTCATCTGAGCGACCAGCGTACGGATCGCCGTCATCTGGCGCCGGCCCCGACCCTGCCGCACGTAGTCTCGACCTCCTTCGATGCCGGCGCGGTCTCGCATCGCGATTCCTTCTTCGAGTGACCCTAGCCGGTCCACCATCATCGGCTGCAACTGCGCCAGGCGCTTTTGCTGCGCCGGGTTATCCGCGGTCAAATCCCGCAGGTGAGCAAAGTATTTCTCCGAAGTGGTCACCGCAGCCAGGTAAGGATCGAGATAGTCACGCTCCGCCGTGATGAGATAGCTGCGCTGGCTCGACTCCGCCTCTGCCACCGACTCCAGCATGTCCCGCAGCGCGTCCAGCACCTCATGCGTATGCACGACCAGTCCGTCGTTCTGCGCGATGCGCCGGATGTTAAAGTACGAAAGACCGCCACTGAGCAGGAGGACCAGCATCGCGATCAGGAATCCGACCGTCGCGCCTTTGCCGACACGTCGCTTCTTCATCGCGGGGTGGCAGAGCGGCGAGAGGGTTTCATCAGCGCGGATACCATGGAAGCGGGTCCCCGTTACGCAAGGCCAAAGCGCAAATCACTCCCGCGCCAGCGCCGCCACCAGCGGGAAGTGATCCGACGCCACTCGCGCCCGCGATGAGCGATGGACGCGCAGGCTGAGTGGATGCAGCGCCGCGTTGATGAAAATGTGATCGAGGGCGAGCACCGGCCAGCGGGTGGGAAAGGTGCGGTGCGCCCGCTTTGGCTTCACTAGCGCCCGCACATCGCGCAGTTGGCTTCGTAGCTCTCGGTGCGCGGCACCGCCGGGCCAGCTATTCAGATCCCCGAGCAGGATCAGAGGCACGTCCTCCGAGCGGCCCTCGATCCAATCGGCCCGGGTCAGCCACTCCGCCTGCACCCGCCGCTCGTCCAGGCCCAAACCCAGATGCGTATTCACCACCTGCACCGGTCCTCCGTCGGTCGCCACTTCCATTGCCAGGGCGCCGCGCTTTTCCCGGCAAAAAAACGGAGGCTCCCCCGGTAACACCGCCGCCCCCAGCAGAGTCATGGGCGAGCGGCTCAGAATGGCATCGCCGTAGCGCTCCTCGCCCTGCGCCATCGCCGGCTGGAAATGCCAGTGCCAGCCCAGTTGTTGCGCGATGAGCGCTGCCTGGTCCACCCCGGCAGAGCGGGCCCGGCTCCGATCCAGCTCCTGCAGACCCACGATGTCGACCCCCAGCTCAGCGATCACTTCGGCGATTCGCGTCTCAGAGCGTTGCTCATCCGTCCCGACACAACCGCGCACGTTATAAGTCGCCACCTGCAGGACGTGTCCGCGCTCACTCATGCTCGTTAGTCTCGCGCGCCGCGCAGGCTACATCTGGGAGCGGAAGATCGACATCGCCCGACCCTTTAGCTTCTCTTCCCATGGCCGATCCTTCCACTCCGCCAGCGTCACCTCCCGGGAGTAACTCTTATCCTGCTCGAAGACCCGGGTATGAGCGGCCACAAACTCCCGATCCATCACATTCAGGTTCGCCTCCTCGTTCAGCGACATCGAGCGGTTATCCAGGTTAGCCGAGCCGACCGAGGCCCAGCAGTCATCCACCAGCAGGTACTTACAATGAAAGCGCGCCGGTTGATATTCATAGAAGCGCGCCCCGGCCTCGAGCAACGGCTTCCACCGCGTCTTCCCCACCGCCCGCACGATGTGCGCATCGATATCCGGCCCGGGCGTGATGATATCCACTTTTACCCCGCGGCGCAAAGCCGCCACCAGCGTTCGGACGGTCAGATCCCCCGGGATGAAATAGGCATTGGCAATCCGAATCCGCTCCCGCGCCGCCGCGATCGAGACCAGTAACATCAGCCGCGCGCTATCGGATCCTTCTCCGGCCGAGCTTTTAAAGATCTGGCATACCTCATCCCCGGCCTGCTCGTCCTGTTTCGGAAAATAAAGATCGCCATGCAGTAACTCCGCCCGGGTCTGCATCCAGTTATCCATGAAAGCCTGTTGTAACTGTGCCACCACCGGCCCCTCCACCTGGTAGTGCGAATCACGCCAGTAACCGTGCGTGCGCCCATCGCCTTTCCACCTGTCTGCTATCCCTACTCCACCGATGAAGCCGAGCTTGCCATCCACCACCAGGATCTTGCGATGAGTCCGGTAATTAATGCAGGTGAAATGGACGAAGCGAAAAATCTCCACCGCGACCCCGGCCTCCTTCATCCCCTGGATCGCTTCCCCGTGCACATCATTGCAGCCCAGCGCATCCTGCAGGAAATGCACCTTCACCCCGGCCCGCGCCCGTTCCGCCAGCGCACCCGCAAAGGCACTCGCGATCTCCCCCTTCTTCCAGAGGAAATTCTCCATCGTAATCGTCCTCTCCGCCGAGCGGATCGCCGCCAGCATGGCCGGGAAGATCTCCTCCCCGTTCTCCAGCGGTGTGATCTTATTTCCCGGAACCAGGGGCGGCCCGAGCAGATGCCCCATCGTGCGCAGGAAAACATCATCCCCCACCGCGTAGTCAGCCTTGATCGCATGCCGAATCTTCTTCTCCGCCGGGAAAAAATTGCGCGCGATAAACAGAGTGGCCAGGCTGCTCGCCGCCGCCGTGCCCAGGATCTTCGGCCACTGCGGCGGGTCCGGTTGGAAGGGATTTCTCATTCCCCACCACCCTAGCACACCTCCACCACCTGCATCGACGCCGCCATCTTCCAGGCCGCCCCGATCGTTCACTTCGCCGAAGATAGAGACGCAGAATCAACGACCGAGTATGCCACCTGAAACCCGATACCGCTCAGCTCGCACGCACCCATTCAGTTGGATTCGCAGCTTCATCTAGAGGCTCCCCCCATCTGCAGATCACCTGCCACCCCCTGAGACCGCGAGCAAGCCTTTAAGATCTGCCCCAACGCGTTATACACCGAAGGCGGATAGCCGTTCTTTATAGCAAAAGGCAAATAGGAGTAGGAGCCGTGGGGACACCAAACCTGCGCGTTAATTAAGGAAGAGGAAACGTTCCCAAAGACACCACCGCACACACCCACAGCTTAACCAAACCTTACACCAATGAACTAATCCAATCTATCCGCACTCACACTCCGCCTTGACTCTCTTCATAGGGGTTATATCGTTTGGGCCTGCGCTCACAAGGGGACTCCCAGGAGCTTCAGCGCGCCGACGGAAAACACGGACGATGCAAACCACACGCCCATACGCAACCACGTAGGAATGTATGACTCGCGAAAGGCCTCGACGGTCGCAGGCCGGATGAACGAGGCCAAAAAGCCCTTCTCACGCCGACGCCTCGCCATATATTCGCGGTCAACCGTGGAGAAATATACAGGGGCGAAGAAGGCCACGACCGCCCACAGTACGAGAAGCCACTGGCTGTGGGTCCGCTGCTCGATGAATGACCAACCCGCGATCATCAGAGGCGTGAGCAGCAATCCACAAAGGATCGCTGCGGGCATTGATGGCAAAACGCGCATACGATCTAACGAGACGGAGCTGAGCTGCTGCGAGAGAGGGCGCGCGTGGCAGCGGGTGAAGCGGTGGCAGTCATGGAAAAGGAGGGTCGTAGGCCGGCTCGCAGTCAGCTCGAGCGACGATTGGTTAGACGTTTGGCGTGCATCTCCTCAATCCAGTCGCGATACGACTCCAGAAGCTCTGCGATGTGCCTCGCTCTGTCGAGAGCCCCGTCGCTCGCTGAAAGGCCCATTGGACCCATCTCGGTCTGGTAAAGGAACTTCGCGATCTCGTCGGAGGGAACACGGCGAAGCAAAAGCGAGAAAACGTGTGGCGCATACGAATCTTACTCATCACGGGCCTCAGGCGTATCACTGACGCTGAGGGGGTCCCACAAATAGTGCAGGACCTCGCCAACGCGTTGCTGAAGCTCCTTTTCCTGCGGCGTATGACTAGGGCTCATCGGATACGTCTAACGAGACAAAAGATCAGCGACCGCCGCCGGGAGCGCGCATGGCCACAAGCTGGAGGGACGCATGGCAAGAAAGCTACACATCAGAGCGGGCGGCGGTTCGCTGCATCGCCGCCTGGTTAGATCTTTTGGATGATATCATGATGCAGCAAATAGTTGATGGCTTGTGCGAATAGCAGTGAAAGCAAAACAGTAACGTTAAGCAGAAACCCACAAGCCATAAGACGGGCTCCTCAGCAACCCGAGCGCGCTTCCCACCACCATCGCCCCGGCCACCAAACTGCCTGTGTATAAAACCTGCAACGGATCGGTAGAAAATGGCGAAGGAAAACCACGCCTCAGGGATGGAAGATAGAACGGCCCGCCTCGAAGGCAAGCACACCAAAGAGCGATTGTGCAAATCAACACGATAACGATAAACGCCGACAAGCAGCCCGATCGCGTGCGCGGGAAAGCCGAGCTGACGGCATCTGGTATCATCGACCAGTAGCCAACCCACGCCCCCGCGGCCAGAATGAAAACGTAAGCAGCGAGGTGGACCGCGCGCATAGGTCTAACGAGAACAAGATGAGCGACGGCGGACGAGGGCGCGCGTTGCTCGCAGTGGAAATGTGGAAGTCATCTCAAAATGTGGACGCGGAGCGGTCCGCTGTTCCGCGAGACTGTGTGGAAAGTATGTAGCGGGTGAATGATTTTCTTGTACCCAAAAGTTGGGCGGTCTGGCAAGCTCCGATCTCGAGATGAATTACATTCGCGGAAGCGACCGGGGCGAGGTGCTGCTTTTGCCCGAGGCGCTGGAGGATTACATCGCAGCGGAAAACCCGGTCCGCTTCATCGACGCCTTCGTCGGGCAGCTCGACCTGGCCCGGGAAGGGTTCCGTCATGGGCAGGTGCCCGAGACCGGCCGACCACCCTACGATCCGGGGGATCTGCTCCGGCTCTACCTCTATGGCTATCTCAACCGGGTCCGCTCCAGCCGGGGCCTGGAACGGGAAGCGGCCCGCAACCTCGAAGTCATCTGGCTGCTGCGCAAACTGCGGCCCGACTTCAAGACCATCGCCGACTTCCGGCGCGAGAACGCCGCCGGGATCAAAGCCGTCGGGCGCCAGTTCCTCCTCCTCTGCCGCAAGCTGGAGTTATTCGGAGGCGAGCTGGTAGCGATCGACTCGACCAAGATCAAGGGCCAGAACGCCAAAGGCAAGAACTACAGCCCAGCCAAAGTGCAGGTCCTCCTGGCCGAACTGGAGAAGAAGATGAGCAGCTATCTCGCGGAGCTGGAAGAGAGTGACCGGGCCGAGAGTGATCTGGCGCCAGAGCGCCTCACTCCGGTCGAGTTAAAAGAGAAGATTGCCCAGTTAGAAGAGCGGCGGGGCGCGCTGCAAAAGGTGGCGGGAGAGTTGGGACAAAGCGGAGCCAGCCAGGTCTCACTGACGGATCCAGACGCCCGCGCCATGAGCATGGGGCGCGGGAGCACCATCGGCTACAACGTGCAGGCCGCGGTCGACGCCAAACACAGTCTGATCGTAGCCACGGAAGTGACCAACACCACCAGCGACAGCGGCGCCCTCGGCACCATGGCCCTGCAAGCCCAGAGCGCCCTGGGCCAAGAGAAGCTGAGCGTGGTCGCGGACAAGGGTTACTACAATGGGAAGGAAGTCCTGCTCTGTGATAGCATCGGCGTCACCGCCTATGTGGCTAAGCCATTGACCAGCGCCAACACCGCCCAGGGCTTGTATGGGAAAGAGAAGTTCCGCTACGACCCGGAGCGGAACTGTTACCATTGCCCGGCTGGGCGCACCCTGACCTATCGCTTTACCACCGAAGAAAAAGGCCGGCCCCTCGCCTACTACCGGGCGCATGACTGTCGTAGCTGTCCCTTAAAAGCGCAATGCACCCGGAACCAGGGGAACCGCAGCATCACCCGGGCGACCTTTGAAGAAGCCCAGGATGCGATGGCAGCAAGAGTCAAGCTAAACCCCCACCTGATGCGCCGCCGCAAAGCCATCATCGAACATTGCTTCGGCACGATCAAACGCTCCTTCGGCTATGACTACTTCCTCTGCCGCGGCAAACGCCAGGTCACAACCGAAGTCAACCTGACCGTTCTGGCCTACAACCTGAAGCGAGCCTGCAACCTGATCGGAGTGAGTAACCTGATCGCCGCCTTGAGTTAGACAACTGGCAGAGGACTCTTAGGCTTGCTTCCTCTCCTGAGAACCCTATAAGCCCCTGAACCGGTCAAGCCAAATCGGCCTCCCTCCCGGCTAAACCCGCTTCCCAATCCGAAAAAACAGCCCTCTTCTGCCCAATGACCTAGTCCCAACCGTCGAACAGCTCGCTGGCCGCGACTTATCACACGCCCTCTCGCCTGGTTAGGCCTTACAGTTGCCCCTGCGCTCGAGCAGCGAGGAAAAAGTCGTTGATGCATTGCGAAATAGCTGAACGGATGGCCTCAGGATCCTGAGCCTGTGATGCGGTCTTAGGTGCGCGCTTATGCGCGCTGGCTTTATAGGTGAAGAACACTCTTCCATCGCGCACGATCCGAAAAGTGACATCCAAATAGAAGTCGACTTCCACGAAGCCGATCCAATCGTACAGGAAGCGCTCAATGTCGCCTTCTATGACGGGTGACGCGCCGCCCACCGCAAATCCTGCGGCAACAAGCTCCTTCAGAACAGCGGTGCGCATCAAATCAGCGGCCGGGTCTGACATGTGAATCACGCCAATCGTGGCGGAGGCCTTCTGAAACTGATCGGGCGCTACGAGACCTCGCTCTGCCGGAAGATAGCGAAACCGACCGACGCTGACTTGACCGCCCCCACGCATCACGGGAGACGGGATGTAATTCACCGGCATGGTGGTCGAACAAGCGGATAGCGCAATGCCGATAAACATTGCGACAGAATGGATGATGGGAGTTTTCATAGGCCTAACGAGAACAAGATGAGTCGCCGCGAGCGAGGGCGCGCGCGGCTGCGGATTGACGGGTTGTACTCAAGTGAAGCTGGATAGTACGGCGGCTCGCGGTCGACTCCATCGCCCGGTTAGATGGTTGGGTTGAAACTACCATTGCTTGCTTCTCCTCAGTCGGTGCCAGGCCTCCGTCGCGGCGTATACCGGAACATCATGATACGTAGGATCGCTGCGTCGCTGTGCATCGGAGATAGTAATGCGCTGCTTCGTGCGTGTGTCGATCACAACCCACTGGTTCGCGGTGTCCTCGGGCTGCGCGATGATGAAGGGCTTCTTCCATCCGAGCTGCCCAACTCTAATCTGTCCCGGACCATCGTCCGGTGGGAATAGAATATACGCGGTCTCACCCTCTCTCCAATCGTCCAGATAGTATCCGCCCGCGACCGCTTTCCATCCGAAGAGGTTCACATCGCACGAGCAAAGAACCACGGCGCATGCGAGCAGAAGAGGGCGCGCTCTCACCATCTAACGAGAACAAGATGAGCTACCGCGAGCGAGGGCGCGTGTGGCTGGAGGCAAATGGGTTGAGATCATGGATAGCGGGATAGTACGACGGCTCGCGGTCAGCTCGATCGCGAGGCTGTGTGAAAAGTCCGCGTGAGCCTCGAAAGACGTTATAAAGTATAATCGAAACATCCTCGAACAAAATAAAAACGATCTACCGGGCATCCTCGTGCGCCTGAGTTTTGGACTCAAGAGTTATCACACGCCCTCTCGCTTGGTTAGATGATTTTGTTGGACCGCGTACCAGAGGTAGCCAAGCGGGAACGCCACGACACAAAAAACCTGAGCAACCCCAATAATCTGATTGACCGAGTTAGACCACACTATGCGAGCCAAAAGTGGGGGCTGAAATGGATCGACGAAAAGACTGCGAATGTTGAATAGCAACCCAAAAAGAGACAGGGCGGTCGCGGAAATGAACTGCATCAAAGTCGAAGCGCGCCTTGTCCGGCTCCAAAGCATGAATGAGCCGACTGCGAGACAAATAATCAGTAGTGTCGGCCCGAATTGGGCGTATCGAACGAAGGACGACGCTGCAATCATCCTAACGAGAAATAGACGGAATTAATCCGTAATTAAAGACGGAATTATCCGTCTAATCCGCCCGCCTACGGGGCAGGCGGGCGATAAAAACGGGGGCATGGCGATGATTCTCCCCGCGCAGCCTGTCGAAGGCAAGCCGAAAAAGCTTCTGGAGCAGGTTCGCGATGTGATGCGCTTGAAGCACTACAGCATTCGCACGGAGCGCACTTACTGGGAATGGATCGAGCGGTTCATCCGCTTCCACAACAAGCGGCACCCGCGCGAAATGTCCGAGGTTGAGGTGGTGGCATTCCTCACCCACCTGGCGCGGGAGGGACAGGTCGCAGCCTCCACCCAGAACCAGGCGCTGAGCGCGCTCCTCTTCCTTTATAAGGAGGTGTTGAAACAAGACATCGGGTGGCTGGAGGGGGTAGAGCGAGCGAAGAAGCCGATGCGCCTTCCCGTGGTGTTGACTCGCGACGAGGTCCACCGCCTCTTCCGGGAACTGGAGGGGACGCCACGGTTGATGGCTGGCCTGCTCTATGGGAGCGGGCTGCGCCTGATGGAGTGCGTGCGCCTACGGGTCAAAGACATCGACTTCGGCTATGCACGGGTCACGGTTCGCGACGGGAAGGGTGCAAAGGATCGGGTGACAATGTTGCCGGTCAATCTGGCGCAGCCGCTACAGCGCCATCTGAAACGCATCGCCTGGCAACATGCGCAGGACCTGGCGGATGGCGGCGGGGAGGTGTATCTGCCTCACGCTCTGGCCCGCAAATATCCGAAGGCAGCCGGGGAATGGGCTTGGCAGTATGTTTTTCCTTTCTCGCGCCTCTCGCTTGACCCGCGGGCCGAGGGAGTGTCGAAGCCGAGACGACGGCGCCATCATGTTGATGAGAGTTCTTTGCAGCAGGCGGTAAAGAAGGCAGTGCGCCTGTCCGGGATCGGCAAGCCGGCAAGCTGCCATACGCTGCGCCATTCTTTTGCTACACATCTACTGGAGAACGGCTACGACATCCGCACGGTGCAAGAACTCCTCGGGCATAAGGACGTCTCCACGACCATGATCTATACCCACGTGCTCAATAAGCCGGGTCTCGGGGTCAAGAGTCCGCTGGATGAGGGAGGTCAGGCTGCTCGGCCCTGAGGCTGCGGCGGACGCAGCCATCGGCGCCGGTAACGGAAGCGGCGTCCTGGACTGGTTACGAGGGAGGAGGTCGGGCCCCCCACAGTTAATCCGCAGATTTCCGAATCTGCAGCTTTCCTCCGGGATCTTTTCGCGGCCTTCGAGCGCTCCGGTTTGCTCCGGAACAATGTTTCCCCCGTACCGCGCGCACAGCTGGTTCCCAGCCTCTCTATTACACATACAGGCTTTCGCACAGGTGCACCGCGCGATTGCCGCTACGCAACGCGAGAAGCGCGGTTTATGGGCGGACTCTGGCGCGTTGGTCTCGAGGAGATCCGGGTCGGCTTTGGATACTCGGACGGGACGGCGCCCGTCCCTCCAGCCGGCCAGGCTGGGCCCGGCCGGCGGAGGTTGGTCACATGTTCGCGCCCGGTGAGGCTGCGATTTTCCGAGCGCGGCGCTTTCTATCCCGTAGGAGGTCCTACTTGAGGGAGCGTGCGGCGTCGATCACGTGCTGAGCATCGATCCCGAATTCTTTCATGACCAGGTCGCCAGGGGCGCTCAGGCCGAAGCGATGTAACCCGATGATCTTGCCGTCGAGCCCGACGTATTGGGACCAGATCTGGGGGATGCCGGCTTCGATGGCGACGCGGCGACGGCATTCGGAGGGCAGGACCTGCTGGCGGTAGCTCTCCGATTGGCGCTCGAAACGTTCGAAGCAGGGCATGGAGACAACGCGAGTCCCCTCGCCCAGCTCTTTGGCGGCGGCGAGGGCGTGCTGGAGTTCGCTGCCGCAGGAGAGGAGGATGAGGTCGAGCTTCCCGGTTTCCTTCTTGGCAATGTAACCGCCTTTGAGGACGCCCTGGCGGCGGGTCTCGAGGTCGATCTCGCTGAGCAAGGGAACGGCTTGTCTCGTTAGGGCGAGCAAGGTGGGGCCATCGGTGCGCTGGGCGGCGGCGACGAAGGCGCCGGCGGTTTCCTCGGGGTCGGCCGGGCGAATGACGTCGAGCTGCGGCATGACGCGGAGGCTGGCTACGGTCTCGACCGGCTCGTGGGTGGGGCCGTCCTCCCCGACGGCGATGGAGTCGTGGGTAAAGATGTAGATGTTTGGCAGCTTGGAGAGGGCAGCGAGGCGGATGGAGGCGCGGCAGTAATCGGCAAAGACGAGGAAGGTGGCGCCGGACGCGCGGAAGATGCCGTGGTAACCGACGCCGTTCATGATCGCGCACATGCCGTGCTCGCGGATGCCGTAGTGGATGTTACGCCCGGTGGAGTTATCGCGAGTAAAGTCGCCGCCGTCCTTGATATAATTCAGGGTCGAGCCATGGAGATCGGCGCTGCCGCTGATGAGGAAGGGCATGGCTTTGGCCAGCGGCTGAAGCACTTCGCTCCCGGCCTTGCGGGTGGCAATCTTAGTGTCGTTAGGGAAAGGCGGTATCTGATCGAAAAGATCGGCCGGCACTTTCTTCTCGATCGCGGCGTCAAGCTCCTGGGCTTTGTCGGCATTCTTTTGGCGCCAGGCCTGGTAGGTCTTATCCCAGCGATCGTAGTGGGCCAGGAGTTCTTTTTTATGCTCGGCGAAGTATGCCGTGACGTCGTCGGAGACGTAATAGGGCTCCTCGGGCAGGCCGAGTCCTTTGCGCGCTTCGGCCGCGTATTTGGCTCCGCCTTCGCCATGGGCTTTGGAGGTGCCGGCGACTTCGGGGATGCCTTTGCCGATGAGGGTGTGGGCGACGATGAACTGGGGCTTGCCGTTTTTGCGATCCTTGGCCACGCGGACGGCATCGAGGAAAGCGGTCATATCCTGGCCGTCGATTTCCTGCACATCCCAGCCGTAGGCGCGATAGCGCATGGCGGTGTCTTCGCTCTGGGTGGCCTTGGCCATGGCGTCGAGGGTGACGGCGTTGGAGTCATAGATCAGGATGAGGTTATCGAGGCCGAAATGGCCGGCGAAGGCGCTGGCTTCGGCCGAGACGCCTTCCTGGAGGCAGCCGTCGCCGGCGAGGCAGAAGATGTTTTGCTCGAAGATGCGATGCTCGTCGGTGTTAAAATGGGCCGCAGCCATCTTGGCCGCCATGGCGACGCCGACCGCGTTCCCGACGCCCTGGCCGAGCGGACCGGTGGTGCATTCCACCCCCGGAGTCTCGAAGAACTCGGGGTGCCCCGGGGTTTTGCTGTGGAGCTGGCGGAAATTCCTGAGCTCCGACATGGGCAGATCGTAGCCGCTGAGGTGCAGCCAGGCGTAGAGGAAGAGGCTGCCGTGGCCGGCGGAGAGGATGAAGTAGTCGCGGTTAATCCAGCGCGGCAGATCGGGGTTATGGCGCAGGAGGTCGCCATAAATGACCGCACCCATCTCGGCGCAACCGAGGGGCAGGCCGAGGTGGCCGGATTTAGAGGCGTGGACGGCGTCGATGGCGAGGCCGCGCGCCTGATCGGCGGCTTTGGAAAGGATTTCGAGGTTAAGACTCATCCGGCATTCTAGCGCTAAAGTCGGCGAGTGGGGAAACGGTGTTTTTTTGGGGGGGGCAAGTGGCTGTGCCGAGGGGGTGCTCGCGCCAATCGGCTTTCAACTGGGGGCGGCGGGCTTTGATGGCGCTCGCAGCGCGGTCCGCTGTGCGTTTGCGGGGAGGCACCGCAACCGGCACGCGCGACGCGTGCGTTCTCCGAGCCGGCAGCGAGGTCTAACGACTCTGGTTACTTCTTTTTCTTCGGCGCGACCACGTTGGCCGGGGCGTCTTTGGCTTTGACCGCGGCTTCGTTGAGGGTGAAGGCCCAGTGGGCTTCGGCTTTGCGATCACCGATCTTCGCTTCCAGGATCACGCTGCAGGAGGCACCGTGAAGCGGTTGCGTGACCTGGTAGGAAACGATCTTGCTCTGCGGATCGTATTTCGCCGGGACTAACCCGAGACCGCTGACCCGCATTTTTACCGAGCCGGGCTCGATGCCGCCGATGGCGCCGAGGTTAGCCTTGAGCAGTGGCTTTGAGCTGGCGGTGGAGCCGTCGGCCGGCTGCGGGCTGATGCTGCCGAGCGGGATCTCATCGATCGGGGCGGAGCCGCCGCTGGAGGAGCCGCCAAAGTTGATCGCGGTCTCGAAGACCTTGGGCTTATTGGCCTCGATCATGTACCGGCCTAACGAATAATTATCGGAGCCGTAGGTCAGCTTCTGGCCGTAGACGGTGAAGACGGCATCGAACCGGGCCGCTTTGCAGGCTTTCTTGACCGTCTCATTGTAGTAGCCGAACGGGACCGCGAAACAGTTTACCCGGATGCCGAGCTTCTGCTCCAGGGTGGCGCGGGAGCCGCTGACTTCGCGCTGGAGCCACTCTTTGTATTCCTCCGGAGTGAGCTTGCCTTTGGTCGATTTGTCATAAGCCTTGCGCAGGTCCTGGTGAGTGGCGCTATGAGCTTCGATGTCAACTCCAGCATCGCGCATCTCGGCCAGTTGATCCCAGCTCATGGCCGCGCCGCCCCCGTATTTTCCGCCTTTGATTCCCTCGGTGTAAATGAAGAGCGTGAAGGGGTAATTGTATTTCTTCAGGATCGGCCAGGCGACGTCGTAGGTGGTTTTCCAGCCGTCATCGATGGTGATGATGGCGGCGCGCGGCGGGATGTTCTTTTCACCCCGTTTCCAGGCAAGGAAATCCTGCATCTTGATCACCGGGATCTTCTTGTCCTGGAGTTCCTTCATCTGGGCCTCAAACGCCTCCGGAGTGATCTCGGTGTCGGGATGCCGGATTTTGTTCTCGAAGCGATGATACCCAAACACCACCACCTCGGCGCCCTGATCGATGGCCGGCTTGGTCGGGCTGGGAATGGGTGTCGGGGTGGTCGCGACCACGGCCGTGGGGGTGGCGGTGGGTTTGGCGAGGGACTTGGACTTGGAGGATAGGCTCCCCTTTTTGCAGCCCCCGAGAGCCAGCCCGCAAAGGAGTAAAATGACGATAAAAAAGTTGCGCATAGATCGAGGGTAGCCATTAAGTGCGAGCGCCAAAAAAACAAGCGATTTTCGCGTCTGTTGCAGAAGAGGTAGCAGCGCGGCAGAGGAAATTTGGCCTTGGGAAAGGCTTTCGCTTGGCCCGGCACGCGATTGGCTTTAAATGTCTCCATGAAGCGTTTGCCAAGCTCCATCGCCGCGCTTTTTCTAGCGGCCACTTTCCTTCTTGGCGGCTGCGCCACAGTCGCGACCAATACCAGCCACACCTTTGACACCGTGGTGGTGGATGCCGGCCACGGAGGCAAAGACAGCGGGGCCTGGCGGCGCCACGGGCCGCCGGAGAAAGCGGTCGCGCTCGATGTCGCGCTGCGGGTGAATCGTAAGTTGCGCGAGTCGCAACTCAAGACGGTGCTGACCCGGGCTAACGACACCTTCATTCCGCTCGATAACCGGGTGGCGATGGGAAATGCGCAGAAGAATTCGATCTTCGTGAGCATTCATTTCAACGACTCGCGCCGCCTGTCGGTTGAAGGCGTGGAGACTTATTACCACTCGCCCTACGCTCTCGACCTGGCATCGCGGATCGAGCGCAATCTCTCCACCCTGCCAGGCACGGTGAATCGCGGGGTACATCCGGCGCGTTTCCGCGTCCTGCGCAATGCGCAATACCCGTCGGTGCTGGTGGAATGCGGCTACCTGAGCAATCGCTCGGAAGCGCGCTCGGCCTCGGACGCGAAATACCGGGAGATGCTGGCGGATAAGATCGCGGAAGCGATCGTCGACTATCGCTACGGCCAGGGCGTCTACCGCAGCAGTGCGCCGGCGCGGCTGGCGCGAGCGGGCGGCGGAGCTTCCTTCCTCCCGAGTTTTCGTTAGGCCGGACGCGTCCGAAGACGCTTCCGGCACTGTTTTTCAACGTTTCAGGTTGCGACCCCGGAGAGCTCGTCGAGAGCGGCGAAGACGCGCACCATTTCCCGCTCCAGAGCGGCGAAGATTTCGCTCGCGCCGGTCAGCTCCTCACTCTCCCCCAGGTATTCCAGGCGACGCACTTCGGCGTGGGCCGGCGTGGCCCCGAAGGCTCCGAGGGAACTGAGCAGAGCGTGCGCGGCGCGTGCCAACTCACTCGCCTCGCCCGCGTCGATCGCAGCGCGCAGATCGGCCAAAAGGCGCGGAGTGTTTTCGCGAAAGAGGGCGACCAACCGACCGAGGAGGGTTTCGTCTCCGTCGCAATTGTCGAGGAGCTTCGACCTGCTCCCGATGGCCGGCTCTTCCATCCGGGACACCGGCGGCAGGGAATTTCGTTCGTCCCATGCGTCGTGCCGCGATACTTGACCACGCGGATGCGGCGCTTGTGTCTTGGTCGACCACCCGTTGGTCGAGCGAGATGACGCAATCGAGACGTATTCTTCCAGGTCGCAACGGGTCAGCGTGCCATCGACGCGTTCGCCGGTCATGACCACGGTCACCCCCTTTTCCTTCAGCCAACGAAAGAGGCGAATGAGTTCGGAATGCACCACGGTTTGGTTAGCCAGGGCGCTGAAGAGCACTTCGCTCGTGTCCCGCACCACTCGCTTTGCCTTGATCGTATCGGCCGCAACCGGGCCCGCCGCAGACCAGGGTCGGCCGGCCACTGGGCAGCCCGCCGCCGGTGATTTCATCCAAGCCTCGAATTCCGGTCTTCGTTTTGCGCAGGGTTGTGCCGGCCGGCATCGCTGTAATTTTTTTCATCCTAGCCTTTCTACGGGGGAGAAATGGACGCGGCCTCAGATAGTCGCGCTCGGGTGGGGCGGAGGTGATCCGCGATGAGGGTTTTCAAGATTTATTGTCCGATCTATTTCCAGGTCACTGCCCTTCCGGACCCCGCTGCGCGAGCCTCCGGTCTTTCCTCAGCAAACCTTTAAAAATCCGACCTCACTGCGACCTGTGAGTCCAAGCCGGAACGGTCAGGTTCCCATCATCCGATCCTGCGGCACATCTTTTCGCACCCGAATGACAAACGCCTTTAAGCATAAATCAGTCCGCCCGAGTAAATAACCTAGGCGATTCGAAAATAGGCCGGCGCCGTCCTAAAACTCGAGCCCGCGCTTTTCCTTCCCGAGGGCAGCGAGAAGAATGAGGACGAGAAAGACCGTCGCGGTCACGCAGGCCATGGTGAAGGCGTAATCAGGCAAACCGTTTGGCCTCACGAAATGCTCGGCTAGCCTGGCTTGCAGCATGGCGGCATTGGCGGAGAAGAAATTCCCCAGCTGATACACCACGCCGGGGAAAGTGCCGCGCCAGGCCGGCGGCGAAAGCTCGTTCAGGTGCACCGGCACCACGCCCCACGCCCCTTGCACCATGAACTGCATGCAGAACCCGCCCGCGATCAGGAGCGGAAGCGTAGGCGAAAAGATCCAGACCGGGATGAGCAGAATTCCGCAGCCCGCCGCGATCATGATGGTGCGCCGGCGGCCCCAGCTCTGCGAGAAATGGCCCAGCAAGGTTCCGCCGCAGATCGCGCCCAGATTGTAGATGATCGCTATCGGCGCGGTTTGATTGATCGATAGCCCGCGCTGTTTTTGCAGGAAGGTCGGGTAGAGATCCTGGGTGCCGTGCGACATGTAATTGAAAGCGGTCATGAGCAGCACGGCATAAAGCAAAAGCCGCCAATGCTCGCGCAGGAACGGCCCCATGCCTAACGAATGCGCCGCGGCTTCCCGTTGCCGTTCCCAGACCTCCGACTCCGGCACCCGCGCCCGGATGTAAACCACCAGCAGCGCCGGCAGCGCCCCGACGATGAAGAGCGCGCGCCAGCCGAAGTGCGGGAAAACGAGCCAGTAAACGACCGCCGCGAGGAGAAACCCGCAGGAATAACCCTGCTGCAAAATGCCCGAAGCCAGCCCGCGCGCCTTGGCCGGCAGGCTCTCCATCGTCAGCGATGCGCCCAAGCCCCATTCCCCGCCCATCCCGACTCCGTAAAGCGCCCGGAAGACGAGGAAGACGGTGTAGCTGGGCGAGAAAGCGGTCAGGAATTCCATCAGGGAGAAGAAGATGATGTTGATCATCAAGGGCACCCGCCGCCCGTAGCGATCGCCCAGCCGGCCGAAGATAAACGCGCCTAACGGGCGCATCATCAGAGTGAGGGTAATGGCGAAAGTGACCCTAACGATCGAAACCGAGAACTCGGCCGCGACATCTTTCACGACAAAGGTGAGGAGAAAAAAATCGAGCGCGTCCAGCATCCAGCCGAGGAAGCAGGCGATGAAAGTGTGGCGCTGGGCGCGGTTGAGGGAGCGGTAGATTTGGATGGCTTCCACGGTGAAACTGGTTCTACCCCTCCGCCCCGCCAGCGGCAATCCTTCTCCTGCTCCTAATCCTAATCCTTTGACCGCGGAGAATTGGAGCAGGAGCAAGAGCAGGAAGAAGGAACCGACGCGCGCTCGTCATCGTGCTCACGATTCGGACGCATTGACGCATCATGATGCGTCAATTTGTTAGTTGCCGATCCCTCGGCTCTGTCGTTAATTGCCCCTTCGCCGTGCCCGACGCTCTCCATCCGCTCGCCACTCTTCTCCGCCAGCGCATCGTCATTCTCGACGGCGCCATGGGCACCATGGTGCAGCGCTATCAGCTCTCCGAAGAGCAATACCGCGGCGACCGCTTCGCCTCGCACCCGGCGAAACATCTCAAAGGTAACCTCGAGCTTCTCCAGCTCAGCCGGCCGCAGGTGATCGAGGAAATCCACACCCAGTATCTCGAGGCCGGGGCCGACATCATCGAGACCAATACCTTCAGCGCCACCACCATCGGCCTGCACGATTTCCTCTTCGCCGGCCAGCCGGAACACGGCCGCAAAGACGCCGAATTTTTCCAGCGCGTGGTGGAAGATCCGGAGCTGATTGCCCTCGCCCACGAGATGAACGTGGCGGCGGCTCAGCTCGCCCGCCGCGCGGTCGAAGGCTTTGCCAACGACAGCGGCACTCCGCGCTTCGTCGCCGGTTCGTTAGGCCCGCTCCCCGTCACCGCCTCGCTTTCGCCGGATGTGAACGACCCGGCCTTCCGCGCCGTCACCTTCGACCAGATCCGGCTTTCCTACGGCGAGCAGGTGCGGGCGCTGCTCGAGGGCGGGGTCGATCTTCTCATGGTCGAGACGATTTTCGACACGCTCAATGCCAAAGCTGCTCTCTTCGCCATCGCCGAAGCCTTTGCGTCGTTAGGGCGAAAAGTCCCGCTCATCGTCTCGGGCACGATCACCGATCTCTCCGGCCGCACCCTCACCGGCCAGACGGTCGGCGCCTTTCTCACTTCCATCCTGCACGCCGACCCGCTCGTGGTCGGGCTCAACTGCGCCCTCGGCCCGGCCGAGATGCGGCCGCATGTCGAGGAAATGGCACGGCTGGCTCCCTGTTTCACCAGCGCCTATCCCAACGCCGGCCTGCCCGATCCGCTCTCCCCGACCGGTTTCCCTGAAACGCCGGAATCGATCGCGCCGCAGTTGCAGGATTGGGCGCGCCAGGGCTGGCTCAACATCGTCGGCGGCTGCTGCGGCACGACTCCCGATCACATCCGCGCCATTGCCGCTCTGGTGCGCGATTTCGCCCCGCGATCTCTTCCTTCTCCGCGCTCTGCCGTGCTTCATCTTTCCGGTCTCGAAGCGCTCGATATCACGCCCGATTTCGGCTTCGTCGTGGTCGGCGAGCGAACCAACATCACTGGCTCGCCCAAGTTCTCCAAACTCATCCTGGCCGATGATTTCGAGGGCGCGCTGGTCGTCGCGCGCCAGCAAGTGGAAGGCGGAGCCAACATCCTCGACGTCAACATGGACGAAGGGATGATCGACTCAGAAGCGGCCATGATCCGCTTCCTCCATTTGATCGGGAGCGAGCCCGATATCTCCCGCATCCCGATCATGATCGACAGCTCCAAATGGAGCGTGATCGAGGCCGGCCTGAAGTGCGTCCAGGGCAAGGGCGTGGTCAATTCTATCTCGCTCAAGGCGGGCGAAGAAGAGTTCCTGCGCCAGGCCCGGCTGGTGAGGCAATATGGCGCCGCGGTCATCGTGATGGCTTTCGATGAGCGCGGCCAGGCCGACAGCGGGCCGCGCAAAACCGAGATCTGCGCCCGGGCCTATCGCCTCCTGACCGAGCAGGCCGGGTTCCCGCCTAACGACATCATTTTCGATCCCAACATCCTCACCGTCGCCACCGGGATCGAGGAGCATAACGAATACGCGCTCGCCTTTATCGAAGCGACCCGCTGGATCAAGGCCCACCTGCCCGGGGCGCGAGTGAGCGGCGGGGTGAGCAACATTTCCTTCTCCTTCCGCGGCAACAACACCGTGCGCGAGGCGATGCACTCGGCCTTTTTGTATCACGCCATCCGAGCCGGGCTCGACATGGCGATCGTGAACGCGGGCCAGCTCGCGGTTTACGAAGAGATCGCGCCCGATCTGCGCGAACTGGTCGAGGACGTGCTTTTCAATCGGCGGCCCGATGCGACCGAGCGGCTGGTCGATTACGCCGAGAGGGTCAAATCGAAGGGCAAAGTGACCGTCAAAGACGCCGCCTGGCGCAGCGCACCGGTGGAGGAGCGGCTCTCGCACGCGCTGGTCAAAGGCATTGTCGAATTCATCGAGACCGATACCGAAGAAGCCCGGCAAAAAGCGACCCGGCCGCTCGAGGTCATCGAGGGACCGCTCATGTCCGGCATGAGCGTGGTCGGCGACCTTTTCGGCGCGGGGAAAATGTTCCTGCCCCAGGTGGTGAAAAGCGCACGGGTGATGAAAAAAGCGGTGGCCTACCTGATGCCGTTCATGGAAGCGGAAAAGCAGTCCGATTCCAAACCGCAGGGCCGCATCATCATGGCGACAGTGAAAGGCGACGTGCACGACATCGGCAAGAACATCGTCGGGGTCGTTCTGCAATGTAACAACTACGAGGTGATCGACCTCGGGGTGATGGTCCCGGCCGAGAAAATCCTCGCCAGCGCGCGCGAAAAAAAAGCCGACATCATCGGGCTGAGCGGACTGATCACTCCGTCGCTCGACGAGATGGTGCACGTGGCGCAGGAGATGGAGCGGCAGGAATTCCGCCTCCCGTTATTGATCGGCGGCGCCACCACCAGTCGCGCCCACACCGCGGTCAAAATTGCCCAGCATTACCACCAAAGTGTGGTCCACGTGCTCGACGCCTCACGCGCGGTCGGGGTGGTCAATTCACTCCTCAATCCCGAAACCAAACTGACCTTCGACGCCACCACGCGGACCGATTACGAGCGGCTGCGCGGTGAGCACGCCGATCGCACACGCGAGAAAAAAATGCTCACCCTCGAGCAGGCGCAAGTCAATCGCCTAACGATCGACTGGAGCAGTTACGAACCGCCGGTGCCCGAATTCCTGGGCACCCGGATAGTGGCGACAGCTCCGGGGAGCGCACGCGCCTCGCGTGCTGTTTTCGGCGCCTCGCCGAAAACACCGGAGCCGGCCGTGCGCTATAGCAAGCGCAACCTCCCCCACTTCGAACGCCCCTGGGGAAAATACGCCGTGGCGTTTTCCACTTACGAGCAACGCGCGTTAGAGCCTAACGAACGGGACATGGTGCTCGAATCAATTCTGACCGCGCGCGACCGTAATCAAATCGAACTCTACACCGCCTGTGTATTGCCGGATCAGGTGCATTTGCTTTTCGAGCCGCAGATCAAGAGCACCGACTCTGTCGGCAACGCCGTCTTCTGGTCGCTGACCGAAATCCTCAAAGGAATCAAGTCGACGACCGCCCATCGAATCAACAAAGCGGCCGGTCGGACCGGGCCGGTTTGGGATAAGGGATCGTTTGATCGGCTCATTCGTTCCGAGTCGGATCTGCAGGAGAAATTTGAATATATCACCCGGAATCCTTGGGATTCGGGGATCGTTAGGGAGGGAGAAGTGTATCCTTGGCTTTGGACGCCGGAGACTCCTCGGCGAGGCGCCTCGGAGAGCACGCGAGGCGCGCGCGCTCCCCAGAGCAGCTACCGCACTGCTCGGACGCTCGTGAGGAAAATTTCGCTTTCGACGCTGGTCGAATACATTGACTGGTCGCCTTTCTTTCATACCTGGGAATTGCGCGGGCGTTATCCAGCCATTCTGGAGGACGCGGTGGTGGGCGAACAGGCGCGCGAGCTTTTCGCCGATGCGCAAAAACTGCTGCAACGGATGGTGGACGAAAAGCTCCTCAGCGCGCGGGGAGTCTTTGGCTTTTGGCCGGCGAACTCGTTAGGCGATGACGTGCTCGTTTATGCCGATGAAGCGCGTGAGACTCCTCTGGCCACGTTTCATTTTCTGCGGCAGCAGATGGTGAAACCGGCCGGACAAACCAACTATTGCCTGGCGGATTTTGTCGCGCCGCGCGGGTCCGGGCGGAGGGATTACCTGGGGGCGTTTGCGGTTACGGCCGGGATCGGGGCGGACGAGCTGGCGGCGGAGTTTCAGGCCGAGCACGACGACTACAGCGCGATCATGGTCAAAGCACTGGCCGATCGGCTGGCAGAAGCGTTTGCCGAATATCTGCATCGTGAAGCCCGCGTTGTCTGGGGTTTTGGGGCAACGGAGGCCCTAACGAACGAGGAGTTGATCCGGGAAAAATATCGCGGCATCCGGCCGGCGCCCGGTTATCCAGCGTCGCCCGATCATGTCGAGAAACGGACTCTTTTCGACCTCCTGGCGGCGGAGGAAACGTCCGGGATCAATCTGACCGAATCCTTCGCCATGCACCCGGGTGCGAGCGTGAGCGGGCTTTATTTTTCCCATCCGGAGGCGCGCTATTTCGCCGTCGGCAAGATCGAGCGCGATCAGGCGCAGGCTTATGCCGAGCGCAAAGAAGTATCGTTAGGCGAAGTGGAGAAGTGGCTGTCGCCTAATCTCAACTATGAGCCAGCGACCGCGCCGAGTCCTGTCCTCGCCTAACGAGTGTCTTCGACCCAGCTGACGATCTGGTAGTTGTTGATCGTGCCCGAGCTCCCGAGCGCCTCGTCGTAGTGCAGGTTGGTCACGCCATTCATTGAGACCGTCTTGCCGACGACCGAGCCAAAGACGTGACCGCTGTTGCCGCCGCCGTTGACCGTGACGGTGTGATCGGGAGCGTAAACCGCGGCGGTGATCTGGCCGTTGCCGTCGAGGGTCACCTGCGGGTTGGTCCCGGCGAGCGGTTGCACCCCGTAAAGGAGCAGGCTTTCTGGCTGATTGCCGGGGTTGAGGACGCCTTTGCCGCCGATGTCGACGTTGCCTCGGAAGTAGATTTTGGCCCGGACCCCGTCGCCGAGAATGATCTGCGAGGTGCCGGAGACGGAGATGTCGCCGGTGACGTAGAGTTCGATGTAGGTCGGGCTGCCGTCGGGAGCTCCGGCTAGGGTGAGGGTCTGCCCGCCGCTGACCGAAACCGCACTGAGCCGGTAGCGGGAAATCGAGGCACCCTCGGTCGAGTTGGCATTAAGGGTCGCACTGCCTTTAACAACCGACGGGGTAGGATTGATCGACAGCCAATTCGGTTCTCCCACCGGGATGGGGTTCCTGGTAAAAATCAGTCCGGACCGTGCCAGTGACGTTGTTGATGCCGGTGGCACTGCCAGAGTTGGTCGCAACATCGCCGAAGACCCGGGCGTTGCCAGCTTCGATCAGGTTGCCGTCGGTGGCGATATTCCCATTCTGCTGGCGTTTGCTTTCATCGTAGAGCCCGTTGGTTGATTTCTCGTCCGAGCGCGAGTCATAACTGTCGACAACGATATTCTGGTTATTCATGTTCAGGCTGCTGACCGAAAAGATGGCCTGATTGAAAGCCGAGACCGGCGCCACCACCGCTTCCACCCGGCGCGCGGCGTGCGGAGCGTCGGTTTCACTGCTGAACAGGTTGTCGACGAAGCGCTGGGCGCGGAAGGTGAGCTTGCGCAGGCGGTTGTCTTGTTTGTTCATCCCGATCCGCGCCGGACCGGTCAGCGGCATCGTGCCGAGGGTGCGAATTCGGTAATATTGCCAGCCGGTGCGGGTGTCGATCAACTCGGAGGGAGCATCGACATTTACCTCGACACTCATCGGCGTGCTGGCCAGGCCGGCATTGGGAATGGTGGTGAGTCCGTGACTGATGACGCCATTGCCGGGCGCGTTGGTCCAGCCCTCCCAGGCGTGGTTCGGCGTGGGGTAGAGAGATTTCCGCAGTTCCACCACCGCCAAGTCGACCCCGGATTCGGCCGCCATAAGCGATTCCTGCCAGGCCGCGGTCTGCATTCCGAGTTGGTAGCGGCTGGAAACGGCGCGCATGACCTCGACCGCAAACAGGGAAAGAATGGCAGTGACCAACATCGTCCAGAGAAGAATGCTGCCGTTTTGCCGGCCGTTGGATTTCTTCATTAGTAGACGCTGCTGGAGATGTCCGTGCGGGTATTGCGCAGGAGGGTGGTGTTGTAGACGGCCGTGGCCGCCATCGCCGCCTGGGAGGCCCCGCTCGACTTGAAATTGGGACTAAAGGTGATGCGGGTGGTCGCGACCTTGCCGAGGTCGGTCACACTGAAGACGAAGGCGGAGACGTTCTCGGCGATCGCGACCGCCTGGGCCGCCCCTTCCTGACGATAGATGGCGTTGCCGAGCAGGAAATAGCGAACCTGAACCACCGTTCCCTCGGTTCCATAAATGACGGCACCTTGCGCATTCAAGTGCGGGGTCTGCGGCAGACCGTCCGCCGCGTAATAAGCCGGCAGGGTGATGACGGTGTTATTCGGACGGCATCGGTGTGGTTGGTGGCAAAGTCGCTCGTGGCGGCAAAGTTCCGTTCCAGGCTGGTAAAGCCCATGAGCAGGCAGATGCTGATGGCGGTGAAAATCGACATCGCGATCAAAGTCTCCAGCAGCAGCGTGCCGGCACCGCGCCGCGGTTGCGCGAGCTTCATTTCGCGACGCCTCCCTTGGCCAAAATCGCGACGATCTGGCGGGAAACCGCCTGGCTATTGGGCGAGCCGGTATAGGCGACCGTCCAGAGCACCTTAACGGCATTTTGCGTGAGGAGGGTCGCATCCTGCGAGACGATGCTGGCGCTTCCGTGGGCTCTTTTGAGCTGGGTATTGCCCGCCCCGGTTCCGCCGTAGTTGACGATGGTGACGGTTTCGGTCAGGTCCCGGAGCGAGGTGCTCTCCTGAATGTCGGCATTAAGAAGATTGTCGCGCAGCCAGGTGGCGTCGGTGACCTGGTGCCAGTTGGCGATGCGCATCGATTCTATCCGCTGCTGCAGGATTTGACTGGCGGCGATCGATTCCTTGGCCCCGCGGATGGTGTCCATGGCCGAGACGTTCATGGTGAAGAGGGAAGTGAGGATGAGAGCGGCGATAGCCCCGGCGACCACCACCTCGATGAGGCTGAAAGCCGATTGAGAGTGGGGTTTGTGGAGGCGCATGGGAAGCTTGATTTAGAGCAGATGGCGCGCCGCACCTTATAATTTCCATAACATCGGCTCTCCTGAGCCCCCGGCTCCGCGCCGCCCTGCGCTAATGCTGGCTGCCCTTAATGCTGGCTCCGACTGGCCAGAGTCTCCTGCGCTCGCAGCAGATCGTGCAAGGTGATGATTCCGGCCGGCTTATCCCCTGCCTCCAAGACCGCGAACCCGCCGGGGGCATCGATCAACAGCCGGGCCACTTCGCTGATGGTGAAGCTGCGCCGGCAGGTGGCGACCTTCTCCAGGACCGGCGCTCGGTTCGCCTCCAGCGCCGCCTCCATCTCCTCCCGACGGAAACAGCCGGCGACTTTCCCCTCCTCCACCACCGGAAAGCGCTTGAACTGATTCTTTTCTAGAATGAGGCGCAGATTCTCCGGGCTCCGGTCTTCGATAAAAACCGGGCGGAAATTAGCGATGGCCGAGACCGGGTAGGCCTGCCAACTGCGCAAATCCCGCGGCGGGATCACGTGCACCAGCACGTTGCCATCCTGCGCCAGCACTTGGTCGTAGAAGTTGTGGGTGGTGAGGGCGCGGGAAATGCCTTCGCTGACCAGCGCACCAAGCATGAGCGCCGGGACGAGCGAAAATTGGTGGGTCATCTCAAAGACGATGAGGATGGAGGTAAAAGGCGCCCGCACGACGGCGCTCAGGCAGGCGCTCATGCCGATGATGGCGAGCAGCGTCGCACCGTCGGAAGTGAGCGGCATGAAATAGCCAAAGAGACCGGCCACGGTGCCGCCAGCGGCCGCGCCCAAAAAGAGGAGCGGGGCAAAGATGCCGCCGCAACCGCCCCAGCCGTAGCAGGCCACGGTCGAGATCCACTTGGCGATGAGAAGCGCCCCGATCACCAGCCACGGGATCTGCCCGCGTAACATGGCGGAGAGATCGTCGTAGCCGAGCCCGAAGACTCCGAGCCGCCCCGACCACATGAAGATTCCCACGCCTAAGATCCAGACGGTCAGGCCGCCAAAGAGCGGATGCATCCAGCGCGGAATCCCGGTCCATTGTTTCGAAAAAACGCGCAGCCAAAGGGTGACGCGCTGAAAGGCAATTCCGACCAGCGACGCAAAAGCCGAGGCGATCGGCACCCCGATGTAGGCGCGCCAGGTCGCGCCCTCGATCTGCGGCAGCACGAAAGCCGGGTTTTGGCCGATGATGGCGTGAACGGTGAAGGCGCCGAGGACCGAAGCCAGGATCACGCTGCCGATGAGCGGGCTGTTCAGATCCTGCACGATCTCTTCCAAGACGAAGGTGATGGCGGCGAGCGGGGTATTAAAGGCCGCGGCCAGACCGGCGGCGGCGCCGGCGGCAGCGGGCCGGCGCCGCCGTTGTTTCGGCATCCCGAGCGCGCCGCCGATTTCCGAGGCGACTCCGCCGGCGATGTGGACCGAGGGGCCTTCCCGTCCCAGGCTCATCCCGCCGCCGACATGGAGCAGGCCGGCGAAAAATTTCACCAGCACCGTGCGCAGCTTGACCACCCCGAAATCCTGCCAAAAGGCGAACTTAAGCTGCGGGATACCGCTCCCGGCCGCGCTCTGGTCCACCTTAAACATGAGAAAGCCGCCGCCTAACGAGCAGACCACCACCACCGCGAGGGTGCCGAGGAGGAAGATGGTCAGCGTGCGATGAGAGAGGGCAACGAAGGTGGAGAGATAAACCCAGTTGATCCCGAGCTCAAAAGTGACCGCCGCCAGTCCGCCGGCCAGCCCGTAGATCGCGGTGAGGAGGATCGAGCGACTCGATTCGGGAAGACGCTGAAATTGCCGGGCGACGAATGACACAGGTGAGGCAGCCACTAAACCCGGCTATTTAATTTTGGCACGGAGTTTTGTCGCCGTCCCTTGATTGCCGCTGCGACGCTCGCCCTCGCACCAGAGCATCCTCGTGGCCGCGGCGCTATTCATGCGCGGTCGCCCTCCTGCCACGGAGGTTCCGCCCGCTTTTCGCAGCGCGAACTTCTACAGCGAAGGATCGGCGCGGGAGATGAGCCGGGTGCCGGCTTCGTCGGTGCTCAAATCTTCGCTCTCTTTTTCCTCCGCCTCCGGCTGGGGCCAGACCACGTTCCAGGCCAGGTGCAATTTCTCCAGCGTCCAGATGGTGTAACGGCTGAAATCAAGCTCCCACCACTGCAACCCATGCGCGGCGCAACGCGGCTTGGCGTGGTGATTATTATGGTAACCCTCGCCCAGCGCACCGAGCTCGACCCAGAAGTTGTTCCGGCTTTCGTCCGAGGTCTCAAAGCTGCGGTAACCGAGCTCTTTCATGTGGCAAATGGAGTTCACCGCCCAGGTAAAATTGTAAACCAGCAGGATCGGCACGTAGAGACACCAGAGCATCCCGGCCAGCCCGAGAGTAAAATAAAGCAGCGCCGCCGCGGCCAGATGCGGGAGGACATAGAGGGCGGAATTTTCCCAGAGCTTGCAATACCAGATCTTGCGCACGTCCGCCGCATAGCGGAGCGAGCGTTCGCGGAAGGAGGGCGGCTTGCGAATGAGCCACATCATGTGCGCGTAAGGGAAACCGTGGCGCGGGCTGTGGATGTCCTCCTCCGTGTCCGATTTCAGGTGATGATAACGATGATCGCCCACCCAGGTGACCGGATCGCCCGAAAGCCCGATGGCCGAGCCGGTGGCGAAGAGGAACTTTAACCAGCCCGGCATCTCAAACCCGCGATGGGTGAGATAGCGATGCAGATAGAGCGTGGTCCCGAGAGCCCATCCAGAGATAGAAACCGAGCATGATCGGCAGATAAAAAAGCTGAAACTGCGTCCAGACCGCGGCCACTCCGAGGAGTTGGAGCGCGACCAGGATGGTGAAAATGGCAATGTTGAATTTCTCGTTCTTAAACATGTCCGTCGATGCTGAGGCAGCAGCAGAAATTGCCGGCCGGCGAAAAAAGCGGCGCTAGCTTCGCCGCGAGGGTGCGAGAGGGCAAGACGATTTGTCGGGATATTCCCGGGACACGCTGAGAGGCGCGGCAAACGTCGGGGTGACAGGATTCGAACCTGCGACCTCCTGGTCCCAAACCAGGCGCTCTACCAAGCTAAGCTACACCCCGTTATCGCCAGCCCTATAACACGGGGCGGAGCCAGGCGCATTGAAAGTTTGTCCTGTTCCCTTCGCGCGCACTGCTGCGGTCTTACTCGCGAAAGGCCTCCCGGGCACCAGAATCTCAGATACGATGCAGGCCGGAGCTGATCCTGCCGGGCCTCGCGAATTCCCATGATTGAATCCTCGTCCTCCGCAGCTACACTCGTCCCGAGCACGATGAAACTTGCCCTTCTCCTACTCGCCTCCCTCGGCCTCGCTTCCGGCCTGCAGGCGCAGTCGACCACCAATCCCGACAACACTTCCGCCCAGGCCGCCGCGGCGCTGAACGCCACCTCGACCGCGGCCGCACCCTCTCCTTCCGTCACCGAATCGATCGAACCGCCTTCGCTTATTCCGCCAAATATTCTACCCGCCCCGGGCTCACTGCCTGCGGTCCCGAACGCGCCCGAGTTGCAGCAGCTGACCACCCTCTTCAAGCAGAGCTCGTTAGGCAAAGTAGGCGACGAACATCGGCTCCACCTCCAGATGGCTGAGCTGGAAGTGCAAATCCGCAACGATCAGGATCTGCATGACCTCAGAGCCGCTGCCGACCGCGCCCCGACGGACCTGATCCGGCGTCATCGTCTGCGTGCCTACTACGAACGCTACTACGGTAAACTGCGGGCCCTCGCTGCCACGCCCGAACTCAAGTCTTACCTCACGGCGCAGGAGGCGAGCCACGAGCTGGCCCTGCTTCAGCCGCGGGTGCGCCATGAAACCGATGAGGCAGAAGTGGCCGCTCTCGTGGCCAAGGCGGGCGGCGCTGCGACCACAGCCGCTGCCCCTACTCCGGTGCAGGCGCGAGCCAGCGCGGCCCAGCGTCCCTAAGAGCCGACGGCCCGGCAGACCGGGAGTTGCCGCCTCCGGTCAGTGCGGTTAGACTTGGCGGCTCCGACTGGCGCGTTCGTCTAGTGGTTAGGACACAGCCCTCTCAAGGCTGGTGCACGGGTTCGATCCCCGTACGCGCTGCCAGGATTTTTCTCATCCCAGATCCGGCTCGCTTACCCCTCACAACAGCGTTTTTTTGGGGAAGAGGATTTTTTTTCTTGCCAAATTTTCGTGTTCCGCTGCAAAACATCGGACATGAAACTACCCTTCGAACAAAAGCCCGCCCGCTCGCCCGCGATCCGTCCAGGTTCCCGGCCCGTCTGGCTCCTTTATTCCGTGCTCGGGATTTTTGCCCTCTTCACACCTGTCGTCCAGGCGGTGACTCTGCTCGATCCGCTACCGGAAAGATCCACGACCCTCTTCGGTCGCACCGTTATCACCATCGATGACCTGAACGGCGACGGAGTGCCGGATATCGTTGTGGCAGCTCCTTTCCAGGATGGCGATTTTACCGCCCTTCCGGAATCCTACGGGCGGCCTCAAAACGTGGGCAAAGTCTTCGTCCTCGATGGCGCCACCCTCGCGACCCTGAGTCAACTCGATGACCCGGAATTTGCCCTCGTCCAGACGCAGCATTTTGGCGGTCAACTGGGTAATTCCCTCGCCGCGGTGGCGGACCTCGACGGCGACGGGGTGGCGGATATCATCGCGGGCGTTCCGCACCACATTGAGTCTCCCCTCACCACCGAGGCGGAGATCAATGCGGGCAAGGTTCTGGTCTTTAGCGGCAAGACCGGGGCTTTACTCGTTAGTCTATTCGATCCCACGGCGGAGGAGGATGGGAAAATGGGCACCGCGGTGGCCGGCCTGGACGATGTCGATGGGGATGGCACCCCCGACCTGCTCGTGGGCGCGCCGGGCAAGGACATCGGTGGCGAGGAAGACGGGATCGCCAACGTCGGCCTGGCTTATGTCTTTAGCGGGAAGACCGGGCAGGTCATTCGCATCCTGAATCACCCGGCGCAGGGCGGAACGGAGGCCGGCGCCGCTTTTGGCACGGCGGTCGCCAATGCCGGCGATCTCGATCATGACGGGGTTTCGGATGTTTTGATCGGAGCACCGGGCGAAGGCCGCGTCTTCGTCTTTAGCGGGAAGACCGGAACCCTGCTCTTTAACCTGGCCAGCCCGGTCAACGATCCCCTGCCCTCGTTCGGGAGTTCGTTAGCCGGAGGGAAAGACCTTAACCGCGACGGGATCCCCGACTTTGTCGTCGGCGCTCCGCTGCAAGGCAACTTACAGGGAGCCGTCTACGTCTATAGCGGCAGTAATGGAACTCTTCTCCGCCGGCTCCGGCCTGGAAATGGTCAACGTTACGCTCGCTTCGGCGCCGCAGTCGTGCTGAGCGACGACGTGAGCGGCGATCGGCGGGCTGATATCCTCGTCGGGGCCCCCGATCAGGATGTCGGGAACGTGTTGCACGCCGGCGAAGTCTTTGTCTTCGACGGTGCCCGCGGCAAGCTCCTGCAAAGCATCACCAGCGCGAATCCACAGGTGCAGGCCGAGTTTGGCAGCAGCGTGGCCGCGGCCGATTTCGATCACGATAAGATCGCCACCCCGGTCGTGGGGGCGCCCCATCAGGACGCTAACCTCGACTCCGTGCCCCACCTTCAAATCGGTCAGATCGAAATCCAACCCTAACCCGGAGATAACCCATGAAAATCCCTCTTACTCATTCCATCACCCTCGCTGCCTGCATCCTGGGCACGACCCTTTGCCTTCCCGCCTACGCGAATCACCGCACCGGTGATTTTGCTCTGCCCGAGATCATCGTCGGTGGTGACTTTAACCGGGACGGAAAACTCGACCTCGCCCTCAACGTCACCGGTTTCGATAACATCGCCATTCTCACTGGCGACGGCCAGGGCAACTTCACTCTCAAAGGACATATCGAGACCGATACCTTGCCGAAGGGAATCGACGTCGGAGACGTCAACAAAGATGGCCGACTCGACATCGTCTCGCTCAGCACCTGGGGTTACAACATAAAGGTAAACCTGGGGAATGGGAGCGGCGGTTTCAGCGTGGCCAATGAACTGAACGGTGACGGCGAACCGACCCGCATGCTGCTGCGCGATTTCAATAACGACGGCCACCTCGACATCCTGGCCAATGCTCCCGCGGAAGGCGCTCTCCTGGTCTATCTCGGAAAAGGGGGCGGCAGCTTTAGTAACTCCGCCATTGAGTTGGAAGATATCGCCAATGACTACTCAATCGCGGCCGGTGATTTCAACCACGACGGCAACGAGGACATCGCCGCGACCAGCTTTACCAACAAGGGCGAGACGGGCAGCCACGTCATCGTTTTTCTGGGTGATGGCACCGGCCAGTTCACCCGCGTGGCCGAGGTCTTGACCAGCCCGCAACCTTCCGATCTGGAAGTGGCGGATATGAACGGCGATGGCAAACTCGACCTGATCGCCTCCGGGGCCGGGGCGGAGAACGAAACCGGTCTCTTCGTCGATACTCTGCTCGGTGATGGCACCGGCCAGTTTACTCTCTCGCAGGCGACGAATCTGGGCGATGGCAGCCTCGGCGGCCGGGTCGCCCTGGGCGATTTTAATGGAGATGGCCATACTGACGTCGCCTTTCCGATTACGACCAGCCAGGCTCTAGAAAGAAGCACCACCGTCCTCATCTTCCTCGGCGATGGCACGGGCAAGCTGACCGCGGGAACACCGCTGGTCACGGGCGTGGCGCCGCACAGTGTCTTTAGCGCGGACTTCAATCGGGACGGTCATCTCGATCTGGCGGTGAGCAATCGCACCGACGCGACGGTCTCCATCTTCCTCGGAGCAGGCGATGGCACTTTCGTTGATCATGCCACCATCCCGATCGCGGTCCTGCCTTCGCCTTAGCGCCGCTGTTATGCTCGTTAGGGCAGCACGCGCAGGTTGAAGGGCACGAAGACCTGGCGCCCGCCGATCTGCACCTGGGAGAAGAGGCGGATGAAGCCGGGCTTGGTCGCGTAGATCTTGAATTCAAGCTCCGGGCCGCCGCGCGCGCTCGGGCTCGTGATCGGCGCGCCGGTCGGGTGCATGTGCAGGACAGTCTCGCGATCTTCATTAAACCCAACCAGGTGAGCGAAGGCTCCCATGACCGGCTCGAGCTCAGTGAAACCGCTGCCATCCTTTTTCGTGATGCGCAGTTTGGCCAGCGTCGATTGCCCCGCCTTCACCTCCGCTGGCGGCAAGGTGAGGACGAAATGCAGCCCATCCGCGTCTCCTTCAAAGCGCGGCTCCTTGTTGCTGATCGGCTCGGCCGTGCCGCTGCCGGCGATAGTGGCTTTCTCATACTCCTGCAGCCCAAGCGGAAGGGGACGCAGATCGGCCCAGGCCAGGTAGTTTCCAGGTTTCTGCGGAGTAAAATCGAAGCGGTAATCCCCTGGCTTATCGGTCGGTTGCGGATGCTCGTGGTGATAATCCGTCAGGCTGGGATCGACCAGCAGGAGGTGAATCTTGCGCGTGTGCGTCTCGATCAGTTCCGCCAGGGTGACCGGCTCGTCCTGCGCGTTGCGCAAATGCAGAGTGGCGTGGGCCGGTTTCCCCACCTCCAACGGAGCATCGGTGGTAATGGTCGCCTGCACCGCATGCTGCGCGCTCAGCCCACTCCTCGCGTCGGAAGGGAGCAGCACGACCAATTGATCGAGCGGCATCCCGCACTTGCCGCAAATGTCCTTCTTCCCGCAAATCACATCGGCGTGCATCGGACAGGTATAACGTTCGGCGTAAGCGCGCGCCGCGGCCAGCAGAGCCGGGTCGGCCTCGTTCTCCAGCGCCTGGAATTCGTCGTCGGCTCGCTTCATTAATTCCGCGCACGCCTCTGCCTGGGCGGCATCGGCGGCGGTGTGGAGGGCGGCGATGTCGCGCACAAACACCGTCCAGGCGATCTTCTTCGCACTCGCGTTTGGGGTCCAGGATTTAACCAACTGCGAGAGCAAGGTGGAAACGGCGGCGCTGGCGACCGGGTCCTCGTTATGCACCACCGTCAGGTCGCCCTGGCCGATGCTCGCGCGCAGGCGATCCATCATCTGCAGGAGCATCGCCCAGGCCTCGACCTTAGGCGGAGGCGGCGTCGGGCTCGGCCCCGGCATTACTTCGCCGGCGCAGAGTGGACTCCCTCCCGCTCCCAGGAGCAGGATGACGCAGAGGATCCCACTCCAGCCTTTTATCCCTCTCGCCATGGAGAGAACTGGCACGATCTCGCCCGCCCGGCAAACCAGGCCGGAACCTTTTGGCCTAACGAGATGCCGGCTTTTTCCCATCCAGCCCGCGCCCGGTCACGAGATAAACCGCGTAACTGCCGAGCCAATGCCCGCCTTCGTAGTGCGCTCCCGTGACCGCGGCCAGCCCGGCCTCACGGTTCGCCGCCGCGGTTGCGGCCAGGGCCGGCCGGCGCGGATCATCCGGCGGCAGATCGGAGAGAATTCCCTCCAGCATCCAGGCCCGGCTCAGGTTCAAGCCGTCGAGGTGAGCCAGCTTGGGATCACTCGGATCGGGCGAAACGGCCACCGGCAGCCAGACGGTCGACGGTTTGCCCGGGATCTGGGGCAGAAAGCCGGCGAGCCATTTCGCAAACTCGTGCGGCGGGAGAATGCGCCGCATCACATCCGCCTCGCCCAGACAGGGTGAGAGGAAGTCTTCCCCGGAAGGTTCGTAAGCCAGCGGACAGTCCTTGTCCGCGAGGTAAAACCTCCGCGCCGCATCCGCCGCCAGCTGGCCGAATTTCTCCTTCCCGGTCACCCGCGCATAATCGAGCATGAGCCCGAGCGCGAAAGCGGTCTGGTCGTGCTCGCCGATCCGCACCGGATGAGAGAGCTTGGGCAGCCAGCTGGAGAGATGCGCCACCGCCACCTCTTCCAACGGCTGCAGGTTTTGCGACAGCTTCTGCGCCAGCGGGTCTTTCCATTCGTGCAGCTCGGCCGCGAGCTGGAGGAGCCAGACGAGGCCGTAAGGCCGCTCAAAGCTGGCCCGGCCCTTCCCTTTCATATAGGCCACTTCCTGCTTAAGATTCTCATTCGTTAGGCTCTGCCCCAGCGCGGCCCGCGCCTCGGCGGCGTAGTCGGCCTCGGGGTAGGTCCGGGCCAGACGAGCCAGCAGCCAGTGACCATGGACGGAGGAATGCCAGTCGTAGCAACCGCAGAAGGCCGGGGTGAGCTGGTGCGGCGGAGCGACATCGGCCTCGCTATTGAGGACGTGGCTGATCTTATTGGGATATTCCTTGTGCACGCAGGCCAGGGCGAGCCGGGCGAAACGCTCCGCGGCCTTGGCGTCAAAGGATGGCGGGTTGGCCGCGGAACCAAACGAGGGCAGAGCGACCAAAGCGGCGGCGAGTAACGTTTTCATGACTCTCATGGTAGCATCAGCCGGGCAGATTGGCTGCGGGCTTGGACAATGGGGACCCGAGATACCCTTTGCGACCCGCCAGCGCGCTCACCATCGCACCCGGCCACGCCTTTCTCTGTCAACCTTGCGGTTGCAGGACAATCATGACACGCTCTTCGGCCTACAATGATGGATCATACCGTCCAGCAGTGGATGCACTCGATGGAGATTCCACAACCATTCCCCGAACGCGGCGACATTGTTTTTGGGCTCGTGCGATTCGATGCCGAAGCACAAATGTTTCGCATTTACATGGGTCTCGGCTACGACTCCACCTGCGCCTTCTCTTCCGACGAAGTCCTATCTCCTTCCGGCTTCCTCGATTTGCTTTTCCGCATCCATTCCACCGATTGGATCACCGGGCAGCATTTCAAAGACCTGCTCGATTGCGTGACTTGCTGGGCCTACCGCGAGCACGGACGATTCCCCGCGGAGTTCTTCGGCGTGATGGGAGCGATGGATCGCGGTCTCGACGCTCCCTGAAGCGCCCCTGCATCCTGGCCCAGGAGAAGAAAAGAACTGGCCCGCGCTGCACAGAGCGCGGGCCGTCCCTGACTATCGATCTGTGAATCTAGGCGTCAGGCTCGGGCGCCAGCCAGAACCGGCTTGCTGCCATTCCCGTTCCCGTTGCTGCTCGGCTCAATCGCCGCCACCGGGTCTAGCTCGGCCTTCTCCATCGGCAATGTCGCCCCGGTCACCATCGGCATCGTGAATCGGACTGGCTCACTCGCCACACTTTGCGAGCTCTCATTCACCGCCTGCATCACGATCTGCACCGTCACACCCGGCTGCACTCCGGCGATACTCCCCATCGGGACCGGGCCGCTGAACGCGAGACGGTATTCGGTTTCCACGCCAACGAGCAGCATCCTGGCGCGGTAACGCGTAGCCAGCGCTGTCGGGTCGCAACTCACAATCAGCGTCCCATCCTCCGCCAACATCACCGTCACATTCTGCGGCTGGCTCGGCGTCGTCGGTGTGCTCGGCAGCCGCAGGCCAAAGGCCAGCCAGCGAGGATCATTCGGCGAGAGCTTGCGTTTCAGGTTATCGATCAGCGTAGCCATCAGCTTCAGCAGATCGGCTCGCAACGGCCACCGCGCTTCGTCCGCAGCCTTGAGCGTCTCCTCCGCCGTCGTCACCCCCTCTTGCGCCGTCACCGCTGCATTGGTCAGCTCAGTCGCCTTCGCCGCCGTTACTTCATCGTCCGGCCGCTCGGCGTCCGGGTTGTTAGTGAAATAATTCACCAGCGACAACCCGAGAGCGATCTGGCCCTCGATCGTATCCGGCACCGCAGTACTGGGCGCGACGAAGCCGGCCTCAGCCCACGCGGCCGACCAGCGAGAGCCGAGCTGCAGCGCCAGCACAGTGCGCGCCGCCACCAGCCAGGCATAAAGCACGGTCATGGCCGGCTTGAAGCCTTGGTAAGCAGTCCGCACTGTATTCCGCGCGGTATTAAAACCGTCCTCGGCGTTCTTGAACGCAGTCTTAGCTGACAGCATCTGAGCTGCGGTCACCATCGTAACGGGCACACCGGCGCCTTTGGCGACGATCCCGTTGTAGTTCTTCGTGGCAAGGTTGAATATCTTGCCCGCGTTTTTTGGCAATGGATTAGCCATATATGTTTGTCTCCTTGTTCTGTTGTTAGTTTCGCCGGGGGAATCCCCGTTTTGGGGAACCGCAGGCACGCGCCTAACCAGCATGGGCCATGCCAAATTCTTTCTCTCGTTATGCTCGCTTGCGCGAGTATCCCCGATAACCCGGCGCTAGTTAGAAATACTAGAACGGTTCAACGAGCCCCCCCTATGATCAAAACTGGAAATAGCGACGCGGCATTCTCGCCGTTAGGCGGCCCGCCGCGGCATGTCGTCATAGGTGTGACCAACAAGCTCACGCCCTGTCCGATGCTTCTGCACGCCGCCCCATTGCTTGAAGAAGAACGGCACCTTCTGCTTGCGGCAGGCGCGAAAGATTTCGCGCACCGATTCCACGTTCATCGCGCGCGCCTGCGGACCCGACTCGTCACCGACGATCACCCAATGAATGGCCCACAAATCGATCCCAGCCAGTGACCCGATCAACGGCTCACACGAAAGAAACCGAATCGCAGCCGGCACTTCCCGGAGATCATCGATGCGATTGAAAACGCGGCTGTCTTCCACGCTCACACCCATCCAGACATTCTTCGGCCAGCGCAGTTTCAGCGCCAGCTCGCGCACCCGCTCGCTCCGCTTCGTCAGCACCTGAAATGAATGCTGCGGACATCCTCCATCGTTTGGAAAACCCGGCGGATGAACGGAAGCGGCACGTCCGGATGAAACAGATCGCTCATCGAATTGACGAAAATGCGGCGGGTCTTCTTCCAAGTCCGCGGTATATCGATCGCATCCTCATGCAAAGTGACGCGAAACCCTCGCCGATACCGATGACTCCCCATCGCTTGCAAGTGCCACGCCAGCCGTTCCGCGTAGCAATTCTTGCAGCCCGGGCTGATCTTCGTGCAGCCAGTTACGGGATTCCACGTCGCCTCCGCCCACTCGATGCGTGAATTGCAACCAAATCTTTTACTCGTCGAACCCTAACGATCCAAGTAATCGTTGGCCTTGCCGAAAAGATCGCGAATGCGATCAACAAGGTCCGGCCGGATGTTCCTGTTACTCTCATCTAATAGACCTGGGATCGCCGCCTTTGCAGGGAGGGCACTCTTCGTGCGTACGTCGTCAGCAGGAATGGCCAAGAAATGATACTTGGGGAACTTCTCCGATAACTTCGGCACCGATTCCGCACGATTTCCATCCAGAATTCCCACTACTTTTTCAAATCCCAAGTCTTCTAAGACCGTTGTGATTCTTTCCATGTTCTCTGCGCCTCCGATTCCCCAACCGAAATACACTCCTCGTAGTGCGCCTACTTCAGCCTCGACCCTCTTGAAAAAGATTACATCTTCCTGGCCTTCCACCAAAATCACGCGATCGTCGCTAAAGAATATTTCGCGTGCTGCTAGCCCGAAGATATGAGGATTATTTTCGTTTTTCAGAAAGGCCGATATTGCTTTTCCAGATCGGTCCGACAATTGAGATATTCTAGAATGTTCCTCGACTAGATGGACTCGCGCCACCGACGCTCCGTTGGCTAGCGCATCAAGTCCGACGAAATAAGGCGAGTGAGTTGATAAGACAATTTGCCGCGTTCCAGCGTATTCGACTAGCAGGTCCGACAGCTTGCGCTGCAGCGCTGGATGCAAGGATAATTCCGGTTCGTCGATTGCGATCGCGTCACCATCCTGAGAATCATACAGTGCATCAATAATGTAGATTAGGCTGACCAATCCTTCCCCTAATCCTTCGCTGCTATGCGTCGCGTTACCTTTCTTAACCTTGAGAAAATACTGGCCTGAATCGGTCTGATCGATTGACCAATCAGGGACGGGATTCACGACGCGAGCTAGTACACTGTCGAAGGCGCCGCGATTTTTCGCAATTGAAAATAGTCGATTGGTGAACTGATCGAGTGCACTAGTTCTGATCGGGGGAAACCCCATCTGATTCATATATGCGCTCCGTTTGGCTTCTGCTCGTCCGAAGTAAGGGCTGAATACGCGCCGCGCAGGGAGCACCAATACCTTAGTAAAATCAACGCCGGCTCCTTCCCTTACGAGTTCGGTCTCGCTAGTGCCCGGACGGATACTCTTAAGCACACTGGCGTTTTGGCCGTCGGTACAGCGGATAGTCACCTGATCTCCGGCAGACAGGTTGCGTCGTCCCTGACTGAAGCTCGGAGGCTGTTGTTGTGCTGCCGCACGTAACCCCTCAATAACCGTTGACTTCCCGGAATTATTGGCTCCCACGATGACGGTTAAGCCACTGCCTCGAAAACCGTTCGGGACCGCTAATCGAAGGGTTTGTTTGGATGCGAATCCACGAAGTCCCGTTACCTCAATGCTTGCTAACATGGTGTTTAAGTGGGAGAGCAGGGGTCAGCGCATGAATCGTGCGGAATATCGAGGAACTATTGCTCATTAGAGGATGACAGGCTTTGGCGCAGTTGACCCGCACTCTGGCTGGCCCACCGGTGGAGGCAGACACCATGCTGGAGAATAAGTCGCGTAACTTGCACGACTGACGCACTGGTGCCATTGCCCTCCTGGCCACTTTTCCCCACCCTCGTCCTAAAAATCCTCACGATTTTCAATAGCAGTTAGAACAGTTTTGACCTCATCAGCGATTTCGACTGCACTTATCTCATTAGCCAATTTTGTCGCGCTAAAAGAAACATTACATTTAGCTTTCGACCACGCAGAAATCTGCCCAATCAGGGTCTTCCCCGAGACCAGCTCAAGCCGTTTCACCTTGCTCTTCCACAGGGGCTTCAGGCGGTCCGAAGCGGCCCTATTCGCTCCTGTGATTCGGAGACTGCGATCTTCCTTGTCGAATTCCGCCGCCATTCCGTTAAATACCGTGTCGCGCAGACCCGAGGCAATTTTGATCAGCTCTTTCTCAATTTCCTCCTCGGAGGGAACCGTGTCTCGCTTTGCCCCTCGCTCCATAAGGCGACGTATCGCAGCCGGCACTAGAAGATAATTCTCGATCTCTTTCCTCGCCCATATATGAAGATTGATACCATTTGCTTTGGCGGATTTTTTCCGATCTGCTAGAGCTTTAGGGGTATGGTAATCGGAATCTAGCAGGCAATAGCTTTTTATGGCGCCCGCAGCCGAACTCGTGAGAATCGCGGCGGATCCGATTGCGCGCTCCCATCCATCCCAACCGCCGATCGATTTATGAGGGATCGTATCAATCGGCATATTACTGCGAGGAAGGACAGTGTTCTGAAAGCGTTTCAAAAAGTCTACGTCGTCACCTTCCACCATTAGAAAACGTCGGGCGCTCGATAATCTCGCAAGTTGGATGTTATGAATCGTCCCAACGTTCTCCAGAAGCTTCTGCACAGTCTCCTGTTTACCAGCGAAGAATGAACGCCGCCGTTTTTTGTCGATGACCATGATTTCGTCGGGTTCGACCTCGGCCATTATCTCAACTGAGTGCGTCGCCACGATAGTTTGATGCGCACGTGATCGTAACAGCCGGATAAGCCTTCGCTGCAAGTCCGCGTGCATATAAACGTCAGGCTCGTCTAAGATAATAGTGCTTGCGCTCGCCGCGTGGGTCAGAAACCACATGGTTTGCAGCCACATTTGCAACCCGTGGCCCATCCACCCCACCTCTGCGATGAAATCCATGTCGCGTATAAGCAGCGTCACTATTGCCTCGGTGGGAGAACGCCGCGCGATATTCAATTCGCTGACCACCAACCCTGGCCAAGTCTCTTCGGCCACATTCTTAAAGGAAGGGAAGTGAGAATTTAATATAACCAATTGATTACGGAAGTGCAGCGAAGCACGAGAAGTCAGCATCGATTGTCTAACGTAAGACTGATCACGCTGAGGTTCCTCCCGGAGCAGGGGGCCAATTTGCGGAAGTATTGCCACCTCTGGCAGACTGAGCTGGCGAGCTTGTCCCTTAGAGCGTATAACATTCCCATCGCTGCCCTTGATAATCCCCAAGATCTCCATTTCGGGCCCGATCAGGACCTCAACCTCCTCCCCGGTGGAAAAGCTGGCAAGCAGCCGTGCAGGCGGATTCCCGTAGCGATGAAATGCGCCGACGCTGTTAAATTCAATCCCCTCTGTCGATGGGTAAACTGCTCTGTCTCTTTTGGGCCGGTCGAGCCAGGGAGGCAGCACGCAATAGTTCAGCGATTGGTATCGACTAGTTATAAGGCTAACGAGTCGCAATGCTTCGACTATCGTGGACTTTCCGGCATTATTCTTACCCACAAGGATCGCTAAATCTCTCAGCGGAACCGTGTGGTGCTCAAACCCCCGAAAATTTTCTATCAATAGAGTTGCAATCACAAATTGGAAGGCAGACTGCAGCCGAAAAGCGCGACCTCTCGCGGCCGAGGAACGTCCCGGATGTCATGACGGGAATAAACCGCTTGGCGGAGGCGGCGGGCGCCTCCGCCCAAAATCGTTTCCCGCAACACCCACGCCATGGAGTCCGCGGCGCGCCTCGTCACCTCAACGCGGTTGTTATCGAAGATCGGCCGCTTCGGTTCGGGCAGGAGGAAGTTAAAGGCACTGATGCTCTCCGGCAGGTTGGTCAGTGTGACCTTATCGACGGGGTCGAAGAGCTGGATGTTGAAGTCGTAAATCCAGAACTCGTCGAAGTTGCAGAGGATGAAGTAGGGCGGGCGCTTCGGGACGATGTGCGTCCAATAGTCGAAGGCCTGGTCGTAGTGCTTCTCCAGATTCGCGCCGCACGACTTCATCTCGATGAGGACGCGGTCGGGCCAAAGGAGGTCGGCGAATTTCTTCCCCCCTTTCGGCTTCGGCGCGCCGGTTCCGCCGACGATCAGCTCAAGTCGCGCGGAGCCGGGTTTCTTCGCGATGCGAAATTCGAAGGTGGCGCCGGCTCCAATGGCGCTGGGATGGCCGAAGGCGCGGAAGAAGTGGTCGAGGAAAGATTGCGCCTCGCTCTTCTCGTCGCCGCGCAGGCCGCGCGCGAAGCTGACGAATTGCGCCAGCGTAGTCTTTAGCTCATCGAGGGGCACGGGGAATTGCGGTCGCGAAGTGGCGCGGGGTGGCGGAAAGGCATTTCGAGCGAGAGGTTGAGAGCCTCGCTGCGCCTTGTCAAGCAATCGCTTAGAGTAATGCCGGCCGAGATAACGGCGCGGATCTTGCCACGCTTGCGAGCGCCTCTCGGGGGGGATGCTGAAGGAGAGCTCGCCTGCGCCTGTCCCGTCGCGGGGACGCCCCCGGGAGAGCTCGCGGACGTTTCACGGCCCGTGGGGATGCTGGAGGCAAGCTCGCCCTACACCTCCCCCATCATCGAGACGCCGAAGGAGAGCTCGCTGGTCCCTTCAGTCCCGTGGCGATGCGGCGCGCTGGCTCGCCGCTGTCTTCGCTCTCATCCCTCCGTAGTCGTCGTCCTCGCTCATGCCTCTGTCACCGCGGGCAAAGCCAGGTTCAGGTAGGCCCCGACATTTCCGTGATAATAAAACGAAGCGAAAAATGTCGTCACCGGCTCCTCCCCTGGGTTGCGTGGCTGCCAGAATAGCACCTCCGCCCCCGTCTCTTTCTGCACCAGACCGAGGAGCGCGATTATCCCCCGGCCAGCCCGATCGCCCAGCCGATCCGCAGCAGCCATCGTTCGTCCTGCACCAGGTCAGCGATCACCCAGAGTCGGGGGGCAGCGCCGTCCCGCGTCGCATCCAGGCGAGACTAAGCACGTAATCCGCAGAGCCCGGCGCTCCCGGCAGCGGCAACCGGATGCTGTAGTCCGCATCATTGATGGCGTGAGAATTGAGCGCCATGCCCCAGAGCTGCGCCACGGAAAAACCGAAGCCGTGAGCGCGACCGTCGCCCTCGCCGCCGTTCATCGCACCCTAGCCACCCGCGCCGGCCGCAAACGCGCGGCAGTTTCTGACTTGCAGGGGCATTTATTTTCCTGGAAGCGGGGGTCTCTTTGAAACAAGAACGCCCACCGAGATACTCGGCGGGCGCGCTTGGCTTAATCTACGTAGGAAGGGACGTTACTGTCCCGTGTTATCACACTCGTCGCTGACTACAACCGAATTGCCCAGCCCCGACTTCCAGGCGAGCGCCTTCGTGTAAAGGCGGGAATCGGGATCGTTATACCCTTCCCCATACGGCACCGCGAAGGAATGCTGGTAAATGAAGGTTCCATTCGTGGGTGTGGCGCCATTATGCGTCGGGTCCGATGGGAAGCCGAAGTGGTCTGTCTTGACGAAGATGATCGCACCCTGCGTAGAATCCGTTATCGCGACGGTCGCGAAGTTGACGTGAGGTGCGTTATCGCTGATCACAGGTGCCGCTGGGCCCGCTTGAGCGGACGTAGGCGGGAACGCTGCAAGGGAAGTCACCGCGACGAGCGCGGCGAGTGAACTGAGGCTGAGGCTCCGCATAAAGCGCGCCTTAGCGGGTGATACTGTCGGTTTGCTTTTCATGCATCCGGTATGAGAACCGTCCCAATTGGTGTCAAGAGTAATAATTTACTTTTTTTTCGGGAGGGCGGCAGGCGACTTGTAAAGCCCCGATTCTGAGGCTCTTTACACCTACTGCCGCCTAATTCCGCTTATTGCCCAAACTCTTTGTCCCTGCGCACCCCAGCCGATAATTACAAAGCCGCGCCCAGCCCCAGGAGCGTCCAGGACCAAAACCGGCGCCCTCTGCGTGCGGTAGCTTCGGAGCGTCGCCTCTTCCCCGTCAGTGCGCAGAGATAGAGGCAAAACATCGCCCCCAGCACCACCTCGATCGTCCGGATCGCCACCGGCCCCGTCGCCCCATAATCCCAGGGAGCATAAAAAAGCGCTCCTACCAGGAGCCAACCGGAGGCGGCGCGAGCGGTCCGAGGGAAGGTTGATCGCATCGACATCCGGGTCCGTTGTAGCCGGGCCACGCTCCACCTGCAAGCGGCTCGCGGATTCCCGCCTGGGAGCCGTGCGAGATTTCTGGCGCGTTTCAGCCGGGGCCCTTAAATAGAAGACGCTTCTACGCCATGAAAATCGACCTGCACACCCACATCCTGCCGCGCGAGTGGCCCGATCTCGATGCCAAATATGGCTATCCCGGATTCGTGCGGATGGAACACCACCGCCCCTGCTGCGCCCGCATGATGCGCGGCGACCACTTCTTTCGCGAGGTCGGCGACAACACCTGGGATCCGCTGCGCCGGATCGAGGAGTGCGATCGCACCGGCGTCTCCGTTCAGGTGCTCTCCACCGTGCCGGTCATGTTCAGCTATTGGGCCCGGCCGGCCGACGCCCTCGATCTCTCGCGCCGGTTAAACGATCACATCGCCGAAGTAGTGCGAGCCCATCCCACCCGTTTCACCGGCCTCGGCACCATCCCGATGCAGGACCCGGAGATGGCCGCGCTCGAGCTGGAGCGCTGCCTGGGCGAGCTCGGCCTGCGCGGGGTGCAGATCGGTTCGCACGTCGATGCCAACGAGCATTGCCAACAGGCAGCCTGCCGCAACCTCGACCACCGCTCCCTCGATGTCGTCTGGAGCGCGGCCGAGCAGACCGGCGCCGCCATTTTCGTCCACCCGTGGGACATGATGGGGAAAACGCGGATGCCGAAATACTGGCTGCCCTGGCTGGTCGGGATGCCGGCCGAGACCGCCCTGGCGATTTGCTCGATGATTTTCGGCGGCGTCTTCGAGCGCTTCCCTTCCCTGCGGGTCGCCTTCGCCCACGGCGGCGGCTCCTTTCCCATCACCATCGGGCGCATCGAGCACGGCTTTAACGTCCGGCCCGACCTCGTCGCCGTCGACAGCCAGATCAACCCGCGCCACTACCTCGCCCGGGCCAACGAGCGCGGCGGCATCACGCCTGCCCGATTCTTCGTTGATTCGTTAGTCCACGATCCCGATGCCCTGCGACTGCTCTGCCGACTTTTCGGGACAAACCGGATCGCGCTCGGCTCCGATTATCCTTTCCCGTTAGGCGAAGCGCATCCCGGCGAATTGATCGAATCAATGCCTGATCTCTCGCAGGAAGACAGGACGCGCCTCCTCAGCGGCACCGCCCGCGAGTTTCTCGGGCTGCATTAGCGCTCGCCCGGCGAAGCCAAAAAGGCTGCCGCATCGCTACGGCAGCCTTCCCGGAATCTCAGAGAGGGAAAGAGAGAGCTACTCCGAGTCACCGCCCGGCGTGTAGCGATAGAAATACGCCGCGCCCTCCCACGAGTTTCCGTTGATGGTCGGGTGCGGCGTCCCGACGAGGATGGTGTGCTGCCCCAGGGCCAGCGCGGCGCCGAAGAAGTCATCGGTCGTGCCATCGCTTGAGACCAAAGTGTCTTCCAAAGTCCAGTCTGCGCCTGGGCGGATGTAAACATACACTTTCCCTTGTGAAGTGTGCCCATTCACCGTGGTAACGTCGGCCGCGATGGCGGCTTTGTGACCATGGAGGGCGACGTTATTGCCAAAGTTAAAGAACGAACCGCCATCTTCTGCGAAGAGTTTCTGCGACTCCGTCCAGCTGTCTTCCACCTTCGCGAAGGAGTAAGCCGCGCCCTGTCCCGGATGCCCATTCACCGTCGCGCCATAGGCTCCGATCAGAGCGGTATCACGGTCGAGCGCGAGCGAGATCCCAAAGCTGTCCCCGCCGGCCCCGTCGGCCGCGGTCAGTTTTTGTGTTTGCTGAAATGAACCGTTGTCGGAGGTGAACACGTAGACCGCTCCCTGGGCCCCGTTGCCATTGATCGCCGCCTGCGACGAGCCGACCATGATCGTGCCATCCTGCACCGCCACCGAGATGCCGAAATTATCGAAGGCGGCACCGTCTGCCGCGACCAGCTTTTGCAATTCGCTCCAGACCCCGTTCGCCCTCACGAAGACATAAACCGCACCCTGGGCAGGGTTGTTCCCGACCGTGGCACCGTTGGCTCCGATCACGAGAGTATCGCGGTCGATCGCTACCGAGGCGCCAAAGTCGTCAAACAAACCGCCATCGCTCGCCAGCAATTTCTGGCTCTCGACTAACTGGGTGCCCGTTCCGACATAGACATAGGCCGAACCCTGCGCCACCACCCCGTTGACCGTGGCACTGAAGGCCGTCACCACCGCCGTGCGGCCCTGGAGCGCGACCCGATAGCCAAACTCATCGCCAGCCAGGCCATCGCTCGGGGTGAGCTTCTGACCTTCGGTCCAGAGGCCGTCGGTTTCGCTGTAGAGATAGGCTGAGCCGCGGAAGCTGGCGTCGCCATCCGCTCCGATGATCGCGTGTGAACCGGCAATCGCCACGGCGGAGCCAAAGAAGCTATTCGCCATCCCATCGCTCGGCGTCACTTTCTGCTCGAGGAAACCGAGCAGGCTCTTGGGCCGGACATCGGGCCGCTCCAGGAGCTGCGCCGAAGCCGGCGCCAGGGCGAGCTGAGTGGCTAGGAAACCGGCCGCCAGGGCGCTGAGGGAGCGACCATGACCATCGAGAAGAGCGGCGGCAGAGAAGTGTCTGTTTTTCTTTTTCATAATGTAGGTGTGACTTGGACGTCTAATTTGACGGAGGCTACCAAGCGTTGCTCGGAAATGTCAATTCGCACAGAACGCCCCCGCTCCCTTGCCCTATCTCTGCAACGCGGCCAGAGCAAATCCCACCACGTCGGCCAGACAATGAGCGATCATGACCATGATGAGGTCTCGCTTCCACAGGTAGAGCAATCCCATAATGATCGCGCCGAAGGCGACAACAATGAGCTGAGAAGACGCCCACGAAGAGAGATGAACCAAGGTGAAGGCGATCGCCGAAACCGCGAAAGCAAGCCATTTGCTCCCCGTCAATCCTTCAATCCGCTCGATGATGTATCCGCGGTAGATGATCTCCTCCACGAACGCCGCCAGGACGAAAATGAGTAGCTGCAGCCAGTAGGGATTGCTGATGATCGAACCCGTTCGCTGCGTATCCATCTTGAGCCCGAGTAGCGGAAAGATCAGCGCATAGCACAGGACGAAGGAGGCGATCAGCGCCACGGCACCGGCGATGCCATATCCGAAAGTTCCCAGGGTTGGCTCCCTCAAACCGATCGAGGACAGCGGCCGCCTCTCCGCCCAGCGCACCCAGGCAAGCAGCGCGAGGCCGATCACGAGCCAAATGACCTGACGTCCAAATTGTGCCGCGGCCCCGTCGCCGGGCGATATCGCCGAGAGCAACCCCAGCTCAGGTAACGCCACCCCAATAACCAGAGCGCCCAGAAAGAGGAGGAATGTGCGGGGCTTAGACTCCTCGGCGGTGTTAGTCATCGGTTCATGATCGGCGAAGCTGTCACCTCTCACCTTCCGCGCCCGGCCACAGCCGCCGAGCGGGACGCTGAATACGGTGATGACAGATCAATTTCACAGATCAATCGCACTGGCAAGCGGCAGCGGCTGTTGCCAGCCGTCGATTGGTCAGGCGTGACGATTGCTCGGAAGAAGTGTCGCACAAGCGTCTCAATGCAGCTTCTCACCCCGCTTCAGCATCGCCACAAACTCTGCGATCCGCCTCCCCCGTGTTTCGGGCTTCTTGGCCGTGGTGATGCGGAAGAAAAACCCATAGCGTTGGGTTTTGGTCAGGCTAAGGAAGAAACTTTTCGCCTCCGGTTCTCGTTCCAGCGCGGCAAGAAAATCTTCCGGCATCTCAGCGGAGCTGGAGCTGTCGTAGGCGGCCGCCCAGCGGCCATCGGCTTTGGCGGCAGCGACAGCAGCGAGCCCGGCCGGCATCATTCGACCTTCCTTTTCCAGCCGTGCCACATGGCCCACGTTGATCTTCGACCAGACACTGCGTTTGCCGCGCTTGGTGAACTTTTGCAGATAAGCCGTCTCATCAAAGGCCTTCTTCTGGCCGTCGATCCAGCCAAGGCAAAGCGCCTCGTCCAGTGCTTCCGCATAGGTCACCGTGGGAATGCCGCTCGCTTTCTTAGCGATCTTCAGCCAAATCCCGGGATGGTCCGCATGATGCCGGCTCAGCCATTGGCGGAACTTCGCGGCCGAGACGAAGCTAATGATGGGCTGTTCGGCCTTGGATGCGGCTCTCACTGTTTGCGCAGTCACCTAACGAGAACAAGATGTGTTGAACCTGCTATCGAGCAATGATGATCAAGCATGATTAAATTAGAGCTAGTCCCACTCGCGGCCACCTGCCGGCAGTTTAATGCCCGCCCCGGCACGAGCAAGCTCGGAATCGACGTCCACCAGCACCAGGACGCCGTCGTTCGGCAACCGCCTGGGCCGGGGCCGCAGCCGCCCCCCAGCGCTTGGGTCGTGCGGCGCGCTCGGCGTCTAACCTGAGCCAGGGATGACCATGCTTCCATTTCGACGCTATAGATTGAGCCGCCGCCCGTTCCTCTTCCACCAAGGATCGCATTGATCAAATGGCTACTGAGCACCACGCGTGCTCACGCACAATAGCCGAAGGCGGATAGCCGTTCTCTATACCAAGGCAAATAGGAGTAGGAGCCGTGGGGACACCAAACCTGCGCGTTAATCAAGGAAGAGGAAACGTTCCCAAAGACACCACCGCACACACCCACACCTTAACCAAACCTCACACCACTGAACTAATCCAATTTATCCGCACTCACCCTTGACTCTCTCATAGGAGTTAGATCGTTTGGGCATGCGCTCACAAGGGGACTCCCAGGAGCTTCAGCGCGCCGACGGAAAACACGGACGATGCAAACCACACGCCCATACGCAACCACGTAGGAATGTATGACTCGCGAAAGGCCTCGACGGTCGCAGGCCGGATGAACGAGGCCAAAAAGCCCTTCTCACGCCGACGCCTCGCCATATATTCGCGGTCAACCGTGGAGAAATATACAGGGGCGAAGAAGGCCACGACCGCCCACAGTACGAGAAGCCACTGGCTGTGGGTCCGCTGCTCGATGAATGACCAACCCGCGATCATCAGAGGCGTGAGCAGCAATCCACAAAGGATCGCTGCGGGCATTGATGGCAAAACGCGCATACGATCTAACGAGACGGAGCTGAGCTGCTGCGAGAGAGGGCGCGCGTGGCTGCGGGTGAAGCGGTGGAAGTCATGGAAAAGGAGGGTCGTAGGCCGGCTCGCAGTCACCTCGAGCGACGATTGGTTAGACGTTTGGCGTGCATCTCCTCAATCCAGTCGCGATACGACTCCAGAAGCTCTGCGATGTGCCTCGCTCTGTCGAGAGCCCCGTCGCTCGCTGAAAGGCCCATTGGACCCATCTCGGTCTGGTAAAGGAACTTCGCGATCTCGTCGGAGGGAACACGGCGAAGCAAAAGCGAGAAAACGTGTGGCGCATACGAATCTTACTCATCACGGGCCTCAGGCGTATCACTGACGCTGAGGGGGTCCCACAAATAGTGCAGGACCTCACCAACGCGTTGCTGAAGCTCCTTTTCCTGCGGCGTATGACTAGGGCTCATCGGATACGTCTAACGAGACAAAAGATCAGCGACCGCCGCCGGGAGCGCGCATGGCCACAAGCTGGAGGGACGAATGACAAGAAAGCTACACATCAGAGCGAGCGGCGGTTCGCTGCATCGCCGCCTGGTTAGATCTTTTGGATGATATCATGATGCAGCAAATAGTTGATGGCTTGTGCGAATAGCAGTGAAAGCAAAACAGTAACGTTAAGCAGAAACCCCCACAAGCCATAAGACGGGCTCCTCAGCAACCCGAGCGCGCTTCCCACCACCATCGCCCCGGCCACCAAACTGCCTGTGTATAAAACCTGCAACGGATCGGTAGAAAATGGCGAAGGAAAACCACGCCTCAGGGATGGAAAATAAAACGGCCACTCTCGGAGGCGAGCACACCAAAGAGCGAGCGTGCAAATCAGCACAATAACGACAAACGCGGACAAGCAGCCGGAGGGCGTGCGAGCAAAAGCCGAACTGACCGCATCCGGTATCATCGACAAGTAGCCGATCCACGCAGATGCCGCCAAAAAGAAAACGTAGGCAGCGATATAGACTGCACGCATAGGCCTAACGAGAACAAGATGAGCGACGGCGGACGAGGGCGCGCGTTGCTCGCAGTGGAAATGTGGAAGTCATCTCAAAATGTGGACGCGGAGCAGTCCGCTGTTCGCTGCAGCGCCTGGTTAGGTGATTTCGTGGTCAATGCAAGGGAGTCCCCGAATTAAGATCAGAAGGCTCGATCCGCAGCCCTCGCTTTCGAGCCTCGGCAACGCACTGCCGCCCCCGCTGAGCGTCGTCCGGACATACCGTGACGAACCAGTCGGTGACTACGCGATGCTTTAAATTCGGCGGGCGATCTAATAAAGCTAACTCGCTCTTGATGTGTTGGCCGCGCAGCAACCGTTGCAGCTTGAGCATGTCCTTGGGAGTATTATGGCTGTCGGTTGTTGTGGCAGTTGCAACGCGCACGTTGCACCGCGGATCGCCCTCGTCGAGGTCAGCTCCGCGAGCTACAACTGTCAGAGCCAAGACCAAGCAAAGGCAGAACGCGCGCATATCACCTAACGAGACGGAGCTCAGCCACCGCTGGCGGGAACGAGCGTGGATTGCAATGGATGTGTTTTCATAGGAGAAAGCGAGGTCGTACGCCGGCCAGCGGTTGGCTGCAGCGATTTGTTAGGTCTTTGGCTCGGCACCATATGTAACGTTGAATCGCAGTCGGTCGATCAACTCGGACGGCGTCACCTGCTCGACGCGAATGTCTCGAACAGCTTCAACGCTCTCTGCGGCGGTGCGCGCACAATACTGCTGCCACGACTCGGAAGCGGCCCGAGGCTCGGTCTCCCAATGCCAAACGCCGGGTGGGCCGCCGCCGATGGACGGAATCAAACCATCCCAAGAGTGCTCGCCGGTAATGAGCCAGACCTCGCCTCCCAATGTCGCATGATCCGAATCCCGAATCGAAAAGAGTGCGGCATCGATGTCCTCTCTACGCCACGCGAACTCTCCGTTGCCCGCGACGAACGCTGTCGTTGAATCGATCTTAACCGGCGCGTTCATGAGACCTAACGAGAACAAGATGAGCCACCACTGGCGAGAGCGCGCCTGGCAGCGGGATGTGGGGTTGGAGTCATGGAAAACTTGGGCGTACGCCGGCCAGTGGTTGGCTTATGTGCTTGGTGGGATGCAGGCATCGTGGTGGAGAAGTGGATTGAGGGGGCGGCTGTGGTTTAATGGATTTCGGGTCCGCTCGAGTCTTCGCCTGTTGGCCATGCCCCTTGGGGGAGCATTGGACGGAGAAGAGACCGGGCGGCCCCGCACTTTGGAATCGGCCGCGCTGAGCTTTGATCGCCTGCAACGCACCCCACAAAGGGAACGTTCACCTGGCCATAAGCTAAAGCCATCGCGGCCATCTTCTTAAAAACTCAACAACCACCCACCTCAATGAAAACAGACTACTATCTCGGCCTCGATGCCGCAAAACATAAAGTCCGCCTCGCCCTGCGCGGGAGCACGAGCGAGCGCTTCCTCCTGGAAAAGGATCTGCCCGTGAGCGCCGCCGGTCGGCGCGAACTTCTCACTCTGCTCGGGCAACACCTGCCACCCGGCGCCTCCCTCCTCGTGCTCATCGAAGCCACCGGCGTCCTCCACCTCCACTGGGCCGCCGCCCTGAGCAAAGCCGGCCATGCCGTCGTGGTCATTAACCCACTCATGGCGCGCCGGCTTTACCGGGTCAAAAACTCCCTGCGCGAGAACAAGACCGATGCCATCGATGCCCGGCAACTCTGCGCCCTGGCCCACCGGGATGGCGCCGAGCTCCTGGCTAAGTATCGCTTCGCCCTCGCGCCGGAACGCTGCGCTCTGCAGCGGCTCGAGACGGTGCGCCAGAGCGCTCGCCACGCCCTGACCAACCTGAAGAAGACCTACTCCAGCCTGCTTGATCTCATCTTCCCAGAGTTAGGCCAACTCCTGGAGATCGACGGTGTCGGCATCCGTGCCCTCTTACAAAAAGCGCCCACCCCGCAAGCCATCGCCCGGCTCCGCCTCGCCACCCTGGAGCAGGACTGGAAGCTGCGGCCCAAAGCGCGCCAGCTCAAAGCCCTCGCCGCCGACTCCATCGCCGACCCCGACCTGGCCGCGGCCAGCGCTCCGGCCCTGCTCGCCCTCCTCCAGAGCATGGCTGAGTTAGAGACACGTCTCCGCGACCTCGACCGCCAGATCGAACAGTTGGCCCTCCAAGCCGCTGATCCCGTTCGTCAGCAACTCCTCCAGACCCTCCCCGGCTTCGGCCCCATCACCGCCGCCAAACTTATCGCTTACCTGCCCGAAGAAGTCTTACAAGCCGGCAGCAATCGCACCGCCGCCACTCGCCTCCAGGCCTTCATGGGCAACGATCCGCGGCAGAAAGAAAGCGGCCAGTTCCAAGGCAAAGTCAAGATGAGCAAACGCGGCGTCGAACCACTCCGCACCGCCTTCTTCCAGGCCGCCTTTAGCGCCAGCCAGCACGACCCGGAGTTAAAGGCCTTCTACCAGCGCCAACGCGCCCAGGGCAAACCCCACAAAGTCGCCCTCAGTCATCTCATGCGCATCCTCACCCGCCGCCTCGTCGCCGTCCTCCGCTCCCGCCAACCTTATCGCCCTATGGCACCAGTCTTACTCACAAATGCCGCCTAAGTCCCTTGACACCAGTCATAGCCTGTCTCCATCGCGAGGCTGTGTAATAAGTCTGAAGCCCGAAAATCGAACGCGCGAGGATGCCCTATAAATCGCTTTTATTTTCTCGGAAGGTGTTTCGATGGTCTTTTTCGGGTCATTTTGAGGGTCATGAAGACTTTTCACACGGCCTCTCGCTTGGTTAGACGTTTCATCTACGGCGATAATCCGCGTAGCTTTCCGACCCCAACTAAAAATACTGTGATCAATATGAAGAAGCAGGTCGCAATGACCCAGAATGTGATCAAGCCCCGCCTACAGAAACCTCCGACGTCGAGCCGGTCGAATGTCTGCGGGTCGAGCTGCCGAAGCGCTCGCTGATAGGTTCGGAGGCCCCTATGAAGTCCGATCGCGACGGCGATGCTCGTGACGCCTGCGAACAACGTGACAACTCCCCCTACGTAAAACGTCAGGTCGCGCAGAAACGGTGAGATTCGCTGGCTGATGATGTATCCAGTCAGCGCGGCCATAATGGCGAAATAAAATGTTAAAGCTTTCAGGCAAGAATTCGCCGTCTCCGTGAGCGTCTTTAGGAGGAAGTCACAGAAGTATCGATGATTGATTTGGCTGTCGATATCAGGTGTTGCCATCGCTGTTACGTCTAACGAGACGGAAGTGAGCTGCCGCCACCGAGAGCGAGCGGTGCCCGAAGTGAAGAGGTTCTAGTCATCTGGAAACGAGGTCGTACGGCGGGTGGCGGTCAGCTCCACTGATTGGTTAGATGTCTTGGCATCGATGCGCACGTCGCAGAAGGTAGCGGATCGCCAGCGAAAGGATAAGAGAAATCGCGACCCAAAAGAGGAAAACAACAAACCCACCCAGCCATCCGTGCGGGGAATAGCCAATCTCGACCGGATCGAACAGCGGCTGCCGAAACACAAAACCAGGGATGAGCACCCAAGGAGAGATCGCAACGAAGAGATAGAACATGCCGTCCGACGTGATGCCAGATGGACTCTGGGTGAAGTACACCACAAGCCAACAGGCCAGCGGGAGCACGACAAGAATGGTAAAGGGAATGCCAAAGACTCGCAGATCGGTGCTGTTTAGCTGACGCGCTCTCAACATCTAACGAGAACAAGATGAGCGACGGCGGACGAGGGCGCGCGTCGCTCGGAGTGGAAGGATGGAAGTCATCTCAAAATGTGGACGCGGAGCGGTCCGCCGTTCGCTCCATCGCGAGACTGTGTGGAAAGTATGTAGCGGGTGAATGATTTTCTTGTACCCAAAAGCTGGGCGGTCTGGCAAGCTCCGATCTTGAGATGAATTACATCAGAGGAAGCGACCGGGGCGAGGTGCTGCTTTTGCCCGAGGCGCTGGAGGATTACATCGCAGCGGAAAACCCGGTCCGCTTCATCGACGCCTTCGATCTGCTCCGGCTCTACCTCTATGGCTATCTCAACCGGGTCCGCGTCGGGCAGCTCGACCTGGCCCGGGAAGGGTTCCGCCATGGGCAGGTGCCCCAGACCGGCCGGCCACCCTACGATCCGGGCGATCTGCTCCGGCTCTACCTCTATGGCTATCTCAACCGGGTCCGCTCCAGCCGGGGCCTGGAACGGGAAGCAGCCCGCAACCTCGAAGTCATCTGGCTGCTGCGCAAACTGCGGCCCGACTTCAAGACCATCGCCGACTTCCGGCGCGAGAACGCCGCCGGGATCAAAGCCGTTGGGCGCCAGTTCCTCCTCCTCTGCCGCAAGCTGGAGTTATTCGGGGGCGAGCTGGTGGCGATCGACTCGACCAAGATCAAAGGCCAGAACGCCAAGGGCAAGAACTACAGCCCAGCCAAAGTGCAGGTCCTCCTGGCCGAGCTGGAGAAGAAGATGAGCAGCTATCTCGCGGAGCTGGAAGAGAGTGACCGGGCCGAGAGTGAGCCGCCAGAAGATCGCCTCACTGCGGTCGAGTTAAAAGAGAAGATTGCTCAGTTAGAAGAGCGGCGGGCCGCGCTGCAAAAGGTCGCGGGAGAGTTAGCACAAAGCGGAGCCAGCCAGGTCTCACTGACGGATTCAGACGCCCGCGCCATGAGCATGGGGCGCGGGAGCACCATCGGCTACAACGTGCAGGCCGCGGTCGACGCCAAACACAGCCTGATCGTCGCCGCGGAAGTGACCAACACCACCAGCGACAGCGGCGCGCTCGGCACCATGGCCCTCCGCGCCCAGAACGCCCTGGGCGAAGAGAAGCTGAGTGTGGTAGCGGACAAGGGTTACTACAATGGGAAGGAAGTCCTGCTCTGTGATAGCATCGGCGTCACCGCCTATGTGGCTAAGCCATTGACCAGCGCCAACACCGCCCAGGGCTTGTATGGGAAAGAGAAGTTCCGCTACGACCCGGAACGGAACTGTTACCATTGCCCGGCTGGACGCACCCTGACCTATCGCTTTACCACCGAAGAAAAAGGCCGACCCCTCGCCTACTACCGTGCGCATGACTGTCGCAGCTGTCCCTTAAAAGCGCAATGCACCCGGAACCAGGGGAACCGCAGCATCACCCGGGCGACCTTTGAAGAAGCCCAGGAAGCGATGGCAGCAAGAGTCAAGCTAAACCCCCACCTGATGCGCCGACGCAAAGCGATCATCGAACATTGCTTCGGCACGATCAAACGCTCCTTCGGCTATGACTACTTCCTCTGCCGCGGCAAACGCCAGGTCACGACCGAAGTCAACCTGACCGTCCTGGCCTACAACCTGAAGCGAGCCTGCAACCTGATCGGAGTGCCCAACCTGATCGCCGCCTTGAGTTAGGCGCCTGCCAGAGGACTCTTAGGGCTGCTTCCTCTCCTGAGAACCCCTATAAACCCCTGAGCCGGTCAAGCCAATTCGGCATCCCTCCCGGCTAAACGCGCCTCCCAATCAGAAAAAACTGTCCTCTTCTGCCCAATGACCTAGTCCCAGCCGTCGAACAGCTCGCTGGCCGCGACTTATCACACGCCCTCTCGCCTGGTTAGGCGCTTTCGTTGCGGGCGAAGAGAGGAGCTCACAGAAACAAACTGATGAGCCAAAGAATGATCAAAGCGATCGCGGAATAAAATGCGCCGCGCATGAAGGCCATGCCGCTTCGAGAAGACTCGTTCGGTGCTGCGTGGTGCAGCCGGTGTAATGGCCCGTGAGCGGCTCGACTCTCCTCGGCCCACTTCTGCTCTTCGACCGCTTCGCGGGCGACGCTCTCTTTTAGGTCCTTGTTCTTCAGCGCCTGTTTTGCGACGAGGCGGCAGATGAACAGCCAAAGAGCAACCAATGCAATGACGCCTGCGATAATGATCAGCATAGCAGTGACGCCTAATCGGGATCGACGCGCGTGAACGACACCTCGCGAACTCCGCCGTCAGTTGAGGTCCACGGCGAACCAAGACGGAGACGATCATCGGCGGTCAGGCGGCGGATGAGCGCATCAACGTCGGCAGGAAGCAGATTGTACTGCTTGACGAGTGGCGGCAAGAACAGGCCGGTTGTGGCGGAGGTCTCGAGGTTCTTGAGAAGACGGGCCTTGAGTGCTGGGATGTCAAGTAAATCTAGTGGCATCGGATGTGAGATAGTGTGTTAGAAGCGCCTAACGAGAAATAGACGGAATTAATCCGTAATTAAAGACGGAATTATTCCGTCTAATCCGCTTGCCTACGGGGCAGGCGGGCGATAAAAACGGGGGCATGGCGATGATTCTCCCCGCGCAGCCTGTCGAAGGCAAGCCGAAAAAGCTTCTGGAGCAGGTTCGCGATGTGATGCGCTTGAAGCACTACAGCATTCGCACGGAGCGCACTTACTGGGAATGGATCGAGCGGTTCATCCGCTTCCACAACAAGCGGCACCCGCGCGAAATGTCCGAGGTTGAGGTGGTGGCATTCCTCACCCACCTGGCGCGGGAGGGACAGGTCGCAGCCTCCACCCAGAACCAGGCGCTGAGCGCGCTCCTCTTCCTTTATAAGGAGGTGTTGAAACAAGACATCGGGTGGCTGGAGGGGGTAGAGCGAGCGAAGAAGCCGATGCGCCTTCCCGTGGTGTTGACTCGCGACGAGGTCCACCGCCTCTTCCGGGAACTGGAGGGGACGCCACGGTTGATGGCTGGCCTGCTCTACGGGAGCGGGCTGCGCCTAATGGAGTGCGTGCGCCTACGGGTCAAAGACATCGACTTCGGCTATGCACGGGTCACGGTTCGCGACGGGAAGGGTGGAAAGGATCGGGTGACAATGTTGCCAGTCAATCTGGCGCAGCCGCTACAGCGCCATCTGAAAGGCATCGCCTGGCAACATGCGCAGGACCTGGCGGATGGCGGCGGGGAGGTGTATCTGCCTCACGCTCTGGCCCGCAAATATCCGAAGGCAGCCGGGGAATGGGCTTGGCAGTATGTTTTTCCTTCCTCGCGCCTCTCGCTTGACCCGCGGGCCGAGGGAGTGTCGAAGCCGAGACGACGGCGCCATCATGTTGATGAGAGTTCATTGCAGCAGGCGGTAAAGAAGGCAGTGCGCCTGTCCGGGATCGGCAAGCCGGCAAGCTGCCATACGCTGCGCCATTCTTTTGCTACACATCTACTGGAGAACGGCTACGACATCCGCACGGTGCAAGAACTCCTCGGGCATAAGGACGTCTCCACGACCATGATCTATACCCACGTGCTCAATAAGCCGGGTCTCGGGGTCAAGAGTCCGCTGGATGAGGGAGGTCAGGCTGCTCGGCCCTGAGGCCGCGGCGGACGCAGCCAACGGCGCCGGTAACGGAAGCGGCGTCCTGATGGTGACCGGTGGCTGGGGACGCTTTGGACGTTGCCGGCGGCGGCTTGCACGATGATCTCGAGGGGGAGGCCGGCGGGGATCCCTTTCAGCAGGGTCATGGGTGTGGGTGGAAGTGAAAAGACTTTCTAAAAGAATGTCGCCTGGCCTTTAGGCGCTCGGCGGCGCTTAATGCCGGCCCGTGCAGGAACGGGTGGAAGAGAGCGGGCCAGTGCCATGAATGGGGTTCCGGGATGCAGATGGCAGTTGGATCGGAGGAAAAAGCAGATGAGGGCGCATCCTGGCAGGCGCGGTGGCTTTGTGCTCCGCTTTTCCGGGGCGCGCTCCGGTTCTTGCACCTGCGGTCTCGGTGCTCCGGGAGCAGGCCGGGACGGCCTCGAAAGGCCGACCGAATCGACTTTGTCGATACTTTCCTCAGTGCTCGGCCGGTTCGAGAAGATCGGAATTCTAAACTGAGCATTCTTTCACATTAGGCGCGCTTCTTTCGAAGGATTTGCTTCGGCCCTAATTTTTAGCACCGCGGATGCTTTATGGACGCGGTCTGCCAGTAAGGGAGTCTCACTAACGAACAAAGGTTTCAGAAGGATTACCGTTCCTGGGTGCTCGAATGGCGGCGCGAGCGTGATGAAGGTGCCGCGCAGGGTCGTTTTCCGCTAAAAGGCCCACATACCCTGGGCGAAGCGGCCGGTGTAGAGGGCGAGGTAGAGGATGGACCAGACAGTGAGCAGGGCGAAGCAGAAGCGGCGTCCGGTGCAGGCCCGGGCGAAGAGGATGAAGATGGGGAAGAGCGTCAGCGCATAACGCGGCACGCTGAGGACGTAGGCCGTGCTATTGATGAGGAGCCAGTTCAGGGTGATCCAGACGGCATAGGAAGGACGCAGGGTGAACCAGGACCAGACCATGCAGATGGTGACGAGGACAATAGCGACCAGCTCGTTAAAGCCTTCGTTGATGTTCAGCCCCCAGGCGCGGAGATAGACGTCGTAGATTCCCGACCAGGGGGTGGCAAATGTCTTATACCAATGCTCGTGCATGATTTTGGTAAAGGCGAAGTAGTCACCGGTGACTTCGTGGTTGAGCCAGAGATAGGCGAGGAAGCCTAACGGGATAAAGCCGAGCCAGAGCCAGCGCCAATCGATGCGGCGTGTTTTCCACAGCCGCAGGAGCACTTCGGTGGCGAGGGCGGGCACGAGGACGAGGCCATTGACACGGGTAAGGCAGGCGCCGGCGCCGAGCAGGCCGGCCAGGGCCCAGTGTTCTTCCCGGGCGGCAAGGAAGCAGCCGAGGGTGAAGGCGAGAAAGAGGCTCTCGGTGTAACCGATGTGGAGGAAGTAACTGGTCGGGAAGATGAGAAGAAACCAGACGGAGTGCCGAGAGACTTCCTCGGTCTCATCGCAGCGAGCGAGGCGGAAGAGGAGAAGCGCGGCGGCGACGGAGGCAAAACCGGAGACGACCAGGCTGGCCACCTGGTAATCGCGCACGATCCAGGCGGTGAGACGGACGAGCCAGGGGTAGAGCGGGAAGAAGACGAGCGAGACGCGGTCGTCACCGGCGGCGACGTAGCCGTGCTGGGCGAGGTGGAGATAGTGGATGGCGTCCCAGCGGTTCCAGCTCGCGAGCCAGCCGGGATGGGTGAGCGAGAAGCTGGCCACCGCCTGGATGGCGAAGGTGAAGAGGAGTAGCTTGATCCCGAGGACGAGGGCGATGGTGGGCCAATCCCAGGCCCGCGGATGGCGCAGCCAACCGAAGGGGAAGCGGCCTGGGGCGCCCGATCTCTCTGCAGTAGCGACTGCGTCCATGCCCGCTGGGTAGTAGCGAATGATGGCGCCGCCGTCGAGCGCAAGTTATTGCCGCCACTTCCCCCTCCCCCTCTTCGTCAATCCTGCTCCTGCTCGTGCTCGTGCTCGTGCTCGTGCTCGTGCTCGTGCTCGTGCTCGTGCTCGTGCTCGTGCTCGAAAGATAATCGCTCAGTAAAGCAGGAACGTGGATGACGAGGCGCCGGCAGTGCGGGCGCTACCCCGAGCGCACGCTGGTGCTCTCTCTCTGTCGCCGCGGCCGGTGGTGGCGCCGCCCACCCCTGCGCTGCAAAAGGGCGAGCCAGCGGCAAGATTTCCCGACCACCCCTCCGCCAGCATGCGTTTCACCAGAAAAGGAATTTTAACCAAAGGAGAGAAGAATATGAAAGCACTGGTATGGCACGGTAAGGAAGACGTTCGCTACGACACGGTTCCCGATCCAAAAATCGAGGATCCGCGCGATATGATCGTGAAGATCACCGCGACGGCGATCTGCGGCTCGGATCTGCATCTCTACGACGGCTATATGCCGATGATGGAGGAGGGCGACGTGCTCGGGCACGAGCCGATGGGCGAAGTGGTGGAGGTGGGGAGCGAGGTGAAGAAACACAAGGTGGGCGAGCGCGTGGTAGTGCCGTTCACCATCGCCTGCGGCACTTGTTTCTTCTGCGAGAAGGAGCTTTACTCCTGCTGCGACACGACGAATCGCGACGCGAAGAAGGCGTCCGAGATGATGGGGCACGCTCCGGCCGGGCTCTTCGGCTATTCGCATCTCACCGGTCACTACCCGGGCGGGCAGGCGGAATATCTGCGGGTGCCATTTGCCGATGTGAGCCCGCTGACGATCGAGAACGATTCGCTCAGCGATGAGCAGGTGCTTTTCCTCTCGGACATCTTCCCGACCGGCTACATGGCGGCGGAGAATGCCGACATCGAACCGGGCGATACGGTGGCGGTGTGGGGCTGCGGCCCAGTGGGGCAGTTTGCCATCCAGAGCGCCTGGATGTTTGGCGCCGGCCGGGTGATCGCGATCGATCGAGTGCCGGAACGCCTGCGGCTGGCCGAGGAAAAGGGACGGGCCGAGGTGATCAACTTCGAGAAAGTCGACGGCGGCGTCTATGATCGCCTGCAGGAGATGACGAACGGTCGCGGGCCGGATCGATGCATCGACGCGGTTGGCGCGGAAGCGCACGGGGCGGGCACCTTCGACTCGGTGATGGACAAGGCGAAAGCGGCAGTCTATCTCGCGACCGATCGTGCCCACGTCCTGCGCGAGGCGATCATGTGCTGCCGTAAGGGCGGCACCCTTTCCATCCCGGGTGTCTACATCGGCGCGGTGGACAAACTGCCGATGGGCGCGGCCATGAACAAGGGTCTCACCTTTAAGATGGGGCAGACGCATATGAAGCGCTACACCCAGCCGCTGCTCGATCGGATCGAAGCGGGAGAGATCGATCCTTCCTACATCATCACGCATAACCGTCCTCTTTCGGAAGGGCCGGAACTGTATAAGACTTTCCGCGATAAGGCGGATGGCTGCGTGAAGGTAGTGTTAAAGCCCTGAGTCACGGCCGAGTGGGCCTGACTTAGTGATATATCTTTGGGGCTGCCGGCGGGACTTCCGCCGGCAGCAGGCCATTTAAGGCCTGGAGGGACCGGCGTTATCCGGTTCGTCATTCTCGATCCGAAGTGGCTGGTGTTTCCCCCGGGCAAGGATAAAACTGGCTTATGGCCAGAGCGGTGCGCACGCCTCTTTTTCGAATTGGGCGTCTTGTTTTTTGGATCCTCCTCATCAGCCTAGGTGTGGCAGGATGGTTTCTCATGATTCGGATGTCGGGCCATAGCTTCACCGGGAAGGCGCCCGCTCTCACCTCGGCCGAAGAGGCTTTGCGGGGCGAACTGGAGCGTCATGTGCAGGTGCTGGGCGGCGACATCGGGGAGCGCAACCTGGCGCGTTACCCGCAGCTGCTCAAGGCGGAAGCCTACATCGCGAGCCAGCTCAGGGCCGCGGGCTATAAGGTGCGCCCGGACCCGTACCAAGTGAATGGCAAGCGCTGCGCCAATCTCGAAGCCGAGCTGCCCGGCCGGACCCGCGATATCGTCCTGATCGGCGCCCACTATGACTCGGTCTTCGGCGCGCCCGGAGCGAACGATAACGCCAGCGGCGTCTCGGCCCTCCTCGCGCTGGCCCGCCGCTTTGCCGGCAGCTCAAACACCGCAACGCTCCGCTGGGTCGCCTTTGTGAATGAAGAGCCTCCCTATTTCCAGACGTCGCGCATGGGCAGCCATATCTACGCCGCCGGCTGCCGCAAGCGCGGCGAACGTATCAAGGCGATGATCAGTCTCGAGACGATCGGCTGTTTCTCAAGCGCTGAAGGTTCACAGCATTACCCCGCCGTTGGGCTCGGCCTGCTCTACCCTCGCCGGGGCGACTTCATCGGCTTTGTCGGCAATGTCGCCTCCCGCTCGCTGCTGCGCGAGACAATCGGGACGTTCCGCAGCCACGCCCGCATTCCGTCGGAAGGCGGCGTGCTGCCGGCCTTTGTGAACGGCGTCGGCTGGTCCGATCAATGGGCCTTTTGGCAGCACGGCTATCCCGGGATCATGGTGACCGATACGGCGCCGTTCCGCTACCCGCACTACCATCAGGCCAGCGATACGCCCGATAAACTCGACTACGGAGCAATGACCCGGGTGGTGCTGGGATTGGAGCCGGCCATCCGCCAACTGGCAAATTCGGCACCGGGGAAAAAGTAGCGGACGGTCGCGGGGACACGTCGCAACGGCTAGACGATCTATAATTTCTAGAAAAGTGGCACGGGACTGGCTGTTTTTATAGGAGATACAAAACAATACCTATGAAAAAATCAATCCTACCACTGCTCCTGGCCGCCATCGGCCTGACAGCTCCATCCATCCCGAGAACCGCTGGAGCGGCTTCCGGCGACATCTTCGTTTCGGCGCCACCGGCCGTCATCCAGGTCTCGCTTGACGGCACGCAGACCACCCTGCCCCTGTTGATCGCTACCCCGACCGGTGTGGTGAACGATAAATCGGGCAACGTCTACATCGCCGACACTCTCACCAACTCAATCGTGAAGATCGATACCGACGGCAACCAAACCACCTTTGCCACCGGCTTGAACGGCCCCGAAGACCTCGCCTTTGACGCCACAGGCAACCTCTTCGTCGCCGACTCCGGTTCCAACTCCATCCTGAAGATCGCGCCTAACGGCACTAAGACCACCTTCGCCGCCGGAATCAACGGTCCGCAGGGTCTGGCCTTTGACGCGCTCGGCAATCTCCTCGTCTCCACCGGAAGCGACCGCATCGTCAAGCTCGCCCCCGATGGCACCGCCAGCACCTTCGTGGCGACGGGATTAAACGGCCCGGCCGGGCTCGCTTTCGACGGCGCAGGCAACCTGCTCGTAGCCGATACGGGCAGCGACTCCATCCTGCAGGTCGCGCCCGATGGAACCGTGACCTCGCGGGTCACGACCGGACTGGACTCGCCTAACGACGTCGCAGTCGACGCTCTGGGCAACCTGCTCGTGGCCGACACCGGCAGTAACTCGATCCTCAAAATCACGCCCGACGGCACGATCAGCCCCGTCTCCACTACCCTCGGTGGGCCGCAGTTTATCGCCGCCGCCACCAGCATCCACCAGCTGCTCAACATCGCCACCCGCGGCTACGTGGAACCGGGCGATCACGTCCTGATCGGGGGCTTTATCGTCAAAGGCGAACCGATCGGCGACATCGGCCAGACCACCGTGGTGGTGCGGGCGATCGGCCCTTCCCTCTCCGACTCCGGCGTGACCGATCCGCTGGCTGATCCGGTGCTGGAATTGCACAACGAAAGCGGCGCCACTATCGCGACGAATGACAACTGGAAAGACAGCCAGCAGGCGCAGATCCAGGCCACCGGCCTGGCTCCGAAAAAGGACAAGGAATCCGCCATCCTGGCCACTTTACCGGACGGGAGCTTCACCGCCATCGTCCGCGGCTCGGGCGATAGCACCGGCGTCGCCCTGGTCGAAGTCTATAAGGTGCAATAACCGCAACGGCGGTCAAAGCATCACTCCCCGGCCGAATCACCGGCCGGGGAGTTTTTGCTTTACCGACTTATTTTCGCCGACCTGTTCTCGTTAGGCCGGGATGTTGGCCTTCGCTTCGCGGTCCCAGTTCCGGTGTTGGGCGATGGCTTTGATGAACCTGGCCGAGACCTTTCTGGCATCGGCTTTTTCCTCCACCAGCAGAGCGGGATCATCCTTGGCCGCCTCCAGGTCGATGGCCGAAGCGCGCAACACTCCCACTCCCGCCCCGGTGGCGGCGAGCGCCTTGCAATGCTTGAAGGTTTCGTTGACGAAAAGGATGGCGCGATCGTCCGCCGCCAAAGTGTCGGCGCTCTTCTGGCCGCCCGGCACGTAGGTGGCATCGAAGAGCACCGAGGCCGCATTGACCAGGCTCATATCGACTTTGACCTCGGTCCCGTTGGCGCCCTTCAAGGTGCCGCCGCGCGGACCGACGACCTTGACCATCGCTCCTTGTTTCGTGAGGGCGTCCTTCATCGCCGAGAGGTCGTTTTCGTCAAACCCGGGCGCGACCAAGATGGCGATCTGGCGCGTCTCGATCGTGTCCTTGACCGTATTCGCCATGCTCAAGGCAGGCGATCCGCCATAGGTGTTTTTAGTCGGTTTCGACTCGGTCTCGCGGCCCGCGTCGGCCCCGACGGCCTGGTTGATCCGGCCTGCCACACTGCTCGGCACTTTCATCCCGAGCCCTTGGGCGATTCCGCCGGCCAGCCGCTTGTCCACCTTGTTCAACATCGCCAGCATCCGTTCCACGATCGCCGGGCGGGTCACCATCCCGAGCTCAAAGGTGAGCGCGTTGATCATATGCTGCTGCTCGTAGGGCGCCATGCTGTTAAAGAAAAGCGCGGCCTGGCTGAAGTGATCGAAGAACTTATCCGTCTTCCCCCGCACTTTCGCCCCCTGCATCTTCTCCATGTAACTCACGAACCCACCCATGTTTTCCTTCGCTTCCATCGGACAACCGCCGCTAATCGTATTGGGGAAGTAACTCGTTTCCCCGCGATTGATGATCTGCTGCATAAAGCCATCCCTTTGATTGTTATGCATGGGGCAGGTCGGCCGATTGATCGGGATCTGGGCAAAGTTAGGCCCGCCCAGACGGGTCAGCTGGGTATCGGTGTAACTAAAGAGGCGGCCCTGCAGGAGCGGGTCGCTCGAGAAATCGATTCCCGGGACCAGATGGCCGGGGTGAAAGGCGACCTGTTCGGTCTCGGCGAAGTAATTATCGGGATTCCGGTTCAGGACCAGTTTGCCTAACGGGGTGATCGGGACCAACTCCTCAGGGATGATCTTGGTCGGATCGAGCAGATCGAAGTCGAACTTATGCTCGTCCTTTTCCTCCACCACCTGCACGCCAAATTCCCACTCTGGAAAGGCGCCCGCCTCGATCGAATTCCAGAGATCGCGCCGATGGAAATCGGGATCCTTGCCGTTGATCTTGAGCGCTTCATCCCAGAGGACGGAATGCATCCCGAGCTTGGGCTTGAAGTGGAACTTGACAAAGCGCGACTGGCCCATGGCATCGATGAAACGGAAGGTGTGAATGCCAAAACCCTCGATCATGCGCAGGCTGCGCGGGATGGCGCGATCCGACATCACCCACATCAGCATGTGGAAGGATTCCGGGGTGAGGGAGATAAAATCGTAAAAGGTATCGTGAGCCGATTGGGCCTGCGGGATTTCGTTATGCGGCTCCGGTTTCACCGCGTGGATGAGGTCGGGAAACTTGATCGCGTCCTGGATGAAGAAGACCGGGATGTTATTCCCGACCATGTCGAAGACTCCTTCATCGGTATAAAACTTGATCGCGAAGCCGCGGACGTCGCGGGCCAGATCGGCCGAACCGCGCGAGCCGGCCACGGTCGAGAAACGCAGGAAGACCGGGGTCTGGCGCTCCGGATCGGTCAGGAAACCTGCTTTCGTTAGGTTGGAATGATTTTTGTACGCCTGGAAGTAGCCGTGCGCCGCCACCCCGCGGGCATGGACCGCGCGCTCCGGGATACGCTCGTGATCGAAGTGGGTGATCTTCTCTCGCATGAGGAAATCCTCCAGCAGCGAAGGGCCGCGGTCGCCGGCCTTGAGCGTGTTGTTGGTGTCGTTGATCGCTACGCCCTGATTCGAGGTCAGGGTGGTATCGGCCATCTCCGAAATGTCGGGGGCCAGTTCTTCGATCTTCTTGTTCGCGTCGTTGTTCCTTGGTCGTTTGATTTTGGGCATGGATTCCTTTCGGCTTGCTGCGTTTTTCTCGGGCGCTCAGACGAGCGCGCTGGCAAGCTAGTGATTTCTGCGATAGGTAGGAAAGACGCTTTGCCTATCTTATGGATAGGCGCTGCCTATGGAACTCCACCAACTGCGCTATTTCCTCGCGATTCAAAAAACGGGCAGCTTCAGCCGCGCCGCCGAGGGTTGCCATGTGGCGCAGCCCTCGCTCAGCCAACAGATCCTCAAGCTCGAGGCAGAATTGGGAGAGAAGCTTTTCGAACGGAGTCGCCGCCAGGCCACCCTCACCGCCGCCGGCGAACTCTTCCGACCGCGCGCGGAGAGCGTGCTGCGTGAAATCCATGAAGCCAAACGCGAAGTGCGCGACGCGCGCGGCGGCGCGACGCGGGGTGAGGTCAATCTCGCCGCCCTCCCCACGATCGCTCCCTATCTTTTGCCCGGGATTCTGCGCGGTTTTCGCCGGCGCTCGCCCTCTGTCCAGTTGATCGTGCACGAGGAAACCACCGACCGCGCCGTGCGGGCTTTGGCCCAACGGGAAATGGATCTCGCGCTCGTTAGTCTACCGATCACCGACGGTCGGATGGAGGTGCGGTCGCTCTTTCGCGAAGAACTCGTTCTCGCTCTCCCCCGCGGTCACGCTCTGGCCCGCAAGCGCTCCATCGGGGCGACCGATTTGCAGCCGGAGAATTTCATTTTCATGTCCGACACCCATTGCCTCGGGGCGCAGACCCTCCAGTTCTGTTATGCCCAGGGTTTCTCGCCCCGCATCAGCTGCCGCAGCGCCCAGATCGAGACGGTGCAGGCCCTGGTCGCAGCCGGCATGGGCATCTCGATCGTGCCGGCGATGGCACGACAGCGCCATGACGCTGCGTCCGTGATTTACCGTTCCTTGGGCCAGGCCAAACCGACCCGCGAGATCGCGCTCATCTGGAATAAGAAACGGGAACTATCGCGGGCCGCGCGCGACTTCCGCGATTACCTTCTGGCCTCAAAAATCAAGGGAAAAAAAGCTGAAAAGCAGCAGCCGGCGAAGTAACCGAAAATATGGTGCCCTCCGGAGTAGGATCTGATTCGTCTTACCGGTATGAAAACAGACACTGACAAGAACAATCGAACAAATTCATCTTCCTCTTCCGCGGCGGCGCCGACATGGAGAAGATGTCTCCCGAGGAACTAAAAAGAAACATGGACGTCTGGCGGACCTGGCTCGACGACCTCCGGAAGAAAGGCCACTTCGAAGCGGGCGAACCGTTGAACTCGGAGGGCTCCGTCCTTTCCGGCAAAAACGGCGGAACCGTGACCGACGGCCCCTACGCGGAAGGCAAGGAAGAAGTGGGCGGCTTTGTTCTCGTGACGGCGCGCGACTTCGCGCACGCGACCGAACGGGCGCAAGGATGCCCGATTTTCCAAAACAACGGGACCGTTCGAAGTGCGAACGGTGCAAGTGATGTCCCGGGTTTAAGCCGAGAGCATTTCGCGGAGCGCGATGAACTCCGAAGTCGATCGTGTGGTGGACAATCTTTTCCGTCGCGAGGCGGGAAAGATGGTCGCCACTCTCGCTCGCACCCTCGGCTTCGACCAACTGGCTTTGGCGGAGGATTCGATCCAGGAAGCATTGCTCCGCGCCGTCCGGCAATGGCCTTTCGGTGGCATTCCCCAACATCCGGCGGCGTGGCTCCTGCGGGTCGCTCGCAATCACGCACTCGATCACGTGCGGCGGAAGCAAATTTCCGGCGCAAGGAGAAAGTCACCGCGCTTTTCCTGGAACAGCGGGGCCGCGACTGACCCGAAGACGAGACCTTCGCCGACGAGATCGGCGACGACCAATTGCGCCTGATTTTCGCTTGCCGCCACCCGGCGCTGGCAGTCGAGGCGCAGATCGCCCTCACCCTCAAGACACTTTGCGGGCTAGGCGAGGGCGAGATCGCGGGGGCGTTTCTCACCACCCGCGCGGCGATCGCGAAACGCCTCGTTCGCGGGCGCCAGGAGATCCGGGAAAAAAAAATCGCGCTCGAAATCCCCCCCGGCCCCGACTTGGGAAAACGGCTCGGGGCCGTCCGCTCCGTCCTCTACCTCCTGTTCAACGAAGGCTACAAGGCCTCGCGGGGCGCGGAACTGATTCGCGCCGATCTCACGAGCGAAGCGATTCGGCTCACCCGCCTTCTCGTTAGCCATCCAGCCGGTGCTCAGCCGCAGAGTCACGCCCTCCTTGCGCTCATGCTCTGCCGCGCGGCCCGTTTCCCAGCTCGCTCCGATGCTGGGGGAAACCTTCTCCTGCTGGCGGAGCAGGATCGTAGACTCTGGGATCGCGCTCTGATCGGGGAAGGCATCCGGCACCTCCGGAAATCGGCCCGAGGAAATGAGCTGAGCGAGTTCCACCTCCAGGCCGGCATCGCGGCCGAGCATTGCCTCGCGGCGAGCTCCTCCGCGACGGAATGGCCGCGCATTCTTTCGCTCTACGACGCCCTGCTCGAGAGAAACCGTTCTCCCCATCATTCCCTCCATCGCGCCATCGCCATCGCCCTCGCCAAAGTCGCCGGCGCGCCCGCCGGCTTGGCCGCGATCGAAGAAATGCCCGATCGTCACACCCTCGAGAATTACTACCTTTACCATGCGATCCTGGGTCGGTTTCGGCACTCGTTAGGCGAACGCTCGCATGCGCTGGAGCATTTCCGCCGTGCCAGCGGATTGACCCAGGTCCACTCGGAGCGCGCTTTCCTCGAGAAACGAATCGCGGAATGCGAAGCGACACTCGCATCCGCCGCGAATCCGTTCTAGTTAGCGGCGAGATGGCCAAAATCGGAAAGATCGAGAGCCTCTGGCGCTATCCGGTCAAGAGCATGCGCGGCGAGCGACTGGGTGAGGTTTTCGCGGGCTTTGCCGGGGTTTATTGCGACCGGCTTTTCGCTTTTCATAGTGCGCAGAGTCGGCCCGGCCTGCCCTACCTGACGGCGCGCGAGCAAACCCGCATGCTCCGCTTTCGGCCCCGATTTCGCTTCCCGGAAGCTGCCACCGCGCCGCCAAATCTGGCCGCCGCCTCCCGCCTCGGGCCGGGCGCGACCCCGCTCTACGCCGAACCGGACGCCCTTAGACTCGAAGTGGAAACGCCCTCCGGCGCGACGCTCGCGATCGATGATCCCGCGCTCCTCGAAGAACTCTGTGAGGGTCTCCGCGAAAAACCACACCTTAGCTTGCGCCGTTCCGAGCGCGCCCTGACTGATTGCCGGCCGATCTCGCTCATCTCGCTGCAATCCGTGGCGCGCCTGGGTGAAGAAACCGGCGCCGCCATCGATCAGCGCCGCTTCCGCGCCAACCTCTACCTAGACCTAACGACAGGCGGTAGCTTGCCTGAGGATGGCCTGGTCGGACGGACATTGCGCATCGGAGAAAAGGTCTCTCTCGCCATCGTCACACGCGATTCCCGCTGCATGATCATCACGCTCGACCCCGAGACCGGCGAAAAGTCGCCTGCGATCCTGAAGACCGTGGCACAAAAGCATGATGGCTATGCTGGGGTTTATGCCGTCGTTCTGGCCGAGGGAATGATTCGGGAAGGTGATGAGATCGAGTTGCTCGACTAACCCGGCGGCTCCTCTTCCGGCGGAAGAGGGTCGACCTTGATCCGAAACTTCTCCGCTGCGCGGGCGACAGCGTCGCGGGCGCGGCCACGCGGACCGCTGGCCTCGATCTGGATCTGCGCGATGGCGCGATCCATCGCCGCCTTCACGCTGGTTGCGGTGCCGCCTTTGGCGCATTCCCGCACCAGCACGCCCTCCAGTCGGGCGATGACGGAGTCGACGGTGTAATCCGGCTTCCCGGGCTGGTCGGCCGGCTCTTCAATCGCGCTGTAGACGTCGATCACCCGCTCGCTGTGGGCGCCCCAGCGCAGGACCTGATAGAAGAGCACGCCCTGCCGCTCGCCCTTGAAGATGAGATCGATCAGGGCTGCGCCTAACGACACCGGCATGAGGGCAAAATCGCGCACGTTATCGAGCAGCATCTTGAGCTGGAAGACGGCGACGTCGCGCAGAAATCTCCAGTGATCGTCGCGGCCCGCGGCAGCGGAGGGCGGGAGGGAAGCAGGCGAGTTCATCGGGCGAATCTAATGTCACCTGCCGGTGAGAAAAGGCTTTGTTCTGCCCCCGGCTACTGCATTTCGTCCCCGGCCATACTGCGATCGAGAGTCACGTTCCAGGCTTTGACCCCGCCGTCGTGCAGGTCGAGCGAGGCGAGGCATTCCTGGGTGCCGTGCACACCCTTTTTGACCAATTGCAGCTGGCCATACATGAGCAGGCGATCGGGAAATTCGAATCGATTTCTCAGCTCGATAAAGGGGAGTCTCGCGCTCCATTTTTCCTTTAAATCCTGGTCCAGCCGGGTCAGGACCGCGCGGCCTTCGGTATCGAGCCGGGTGCGATGCAGCACGAGCAGTCCGGTCGGATCGGCGGGCACATAAGCCTGCCGAGTTCCCTGCTTCACCAGCATGCCGCCGGCCAGGAAATCCGGCGTATTCGGGACCTTGCTCAGGTCGAACAAACGCTGGTGCGCCCCTTCGGTGAACTCCCTGGTTTTGCCGATGCGTGCCGTCCAGAAACTGCGCCGCACCCGGCCGCCGTCATCGTGCACGCTGGCCGGGTTTTCCAGTTTGCGGCCAAAGGTATCGTTGCCGGCATCGGCCGCTTCCTTCTCGGAATAATGGCCGAGCCAGCGCCCGCCGAGCATCGCCTGCCTAACGAGGAAGTCGCCGGTGCGATAGCCGCCGTTCCACTGCGTGGCCATGAACTCCTGGCGGGCAAATTCCCGCTCGTCGGCCGGTTGGTAGGGCTCGGCCTGGAAATCTGCAGCCCGGATCTTGAAGCGGCGGGCATCGGCGGTGGTGACGATGAGCCCGTGATCAAAAGCGTAGAATTTCTGCTCGCTCGAAAGCACTCCGCGCAGCGGCGGATTCCGTTCCTCGAGCAGGGTGCGATCGGCCTTTTTGCTCCCGTCGCCGCTGGAGACTGCAACCGGCTGATCGCTGACGAAGATCCAGACCAGGGAACCGTCCTGCCCGAGGATGGCCGCGCCGCCCCCCTGCCCGCCTTCTTTTTGCTGCACGGTCAGGAGGCGTCTTTTCCACAGGCGATCGGTGGTGCGGGCGTCGTGCGCCTGGAGCTCGAAATTGTAGAAGGTTTCGCTTACTCGATTCCCGGCAGAGTGCCGGCTGACGACTTGTTTACTTCTCTGGCGCGACTCTTCCTGCCGGAGCAGGAGCCAGAGGCGTGGTTCATTTTCGTGCGTGACTAACGACGGCGGACCGACCCGCTGCGGTGGCTCGCGGTGGACGGCGTTGCAGGAAGAGAAAAGGAGCGAGCAGCCGCTCGCCAGCGCCAGCGCCAAGCCGGACCCGAGAGCGTTCGAGCGGTCGCTTTTCATGGCGGCGATTAGTTGGAACGCACCCGGACGACCACCGCGGCGATGCTGTTCAGATCGACCGCGGCGTCATAGAAATCGGCGTCGGTCAGCTCCGAGACGTGGGCCAGCTTGTCGTTCACCTTGAGCAGCTTGCCGGCGATTTTTTCGCCTGACTTCATCCGCAGTTCGACCGGTTTGCCGACCTGCCGGGCGAGGACCGACTCGATGGTATCGCCGGGTTGCAGATCGATCTTGCTTTGCGCGAATCCGTTAGGGACAAGGAACGCCAGCAGGAGCAGGGAGACGAGCACGAATCGTTTCATGCCCGCATCTAACACGGTTCTCTCTTCCTTTGGCCAGCGCAATTTGCGCCAGCCCGATCCGCCGCCGCGACAGCCGCTCGAGTTTTTGGAGCCGGGCCGGAATTCGCCTCGTGGCGGACCGGCCGCTCAACGCGCGCTAAGCCGTGGGCTTGAGCGTGTCGACGTGCGCTTCGTAGCTCTCGATCAAGGCCGCGACCTTGGTCTGGAACTGATCTTGTGCGCCATAAAGCGCGCCGATCGGGTCGGAAAAGTCTTTCTGCTTCAGCTCGTCGTCGATCGTTAGGGTCAGTTCCGCCAGGGTCTCGATATTGGCCCGGGAATGGAATTCCATTTCCTTCAGCTTCGAAAGCACCGCGACCGATTTTTCGTGGTCGACCGAGGCCTGCGACGGCTCGCCCGGAGCGGCCGCAGGAGCGGGTGCCGCCTCGGCCGGCTGCGCATTCTCTTCCGGCTTCTCGTGTTCTTTCTCCTGCTTGACCTTCTTATCGTGGGCGACGTTTCGTGGATCGGACATCGCGGACGATAACACCGCTTGTCGTCGTCCGCCTCGATCAACTTCCACCCTGGCCGGCCGGGAGCGCGGATTCGCGTCGGAATTCCTCGCTCACCTGCGCCAGCACGATGCCTAACTTTCGAATGGTCGAGTGGTTAAGCAGGGTGCGGCCGTCCCGTTGCAGATACATCCATTGGCTCATCCGCACGTTGGCCAATGGGTTTCCGGGAGAGAGCGCGAGGGTGAATTCCCAGTGAAAGACATTGCCCCAGGCCTGGCCGCGCGCGGTGCCGACCATGTCGTTCGCGGTCGCCTCAAAATGATGCGCGTCCAGCCAGCGGATGCGCCAGGAACGATGCTCCGCCTGGCCGTCGATCTCCAGATCCTGCTCCAGGACCAGCGTCTCGCCTTCCCAATGGCCGTGCGTCTGGGTGGTGACGCGTTTCATCGGGCTGCCTGCGCGGGTTTCCATGACGCCGGAGGAACTGGTCTGGCCGGTAAAATATTGCGCCGGGTCGAGCAGCGGCCGGCCGGCGGCGAAATCAGATACTTTCATGGTCGAGCAGCCGCCTAACGAACATAGGATGGCAGCGAGCAGACAGAAACGAAGAGGTGACATCGAAACTGATTCGTCGCTCGAGCCCTCGACGATGCCTTTGCCGCCTCGAATTCTGCCGGACAAACCGCGCGCACTGGGCAATTCTTGCGCCATGCCACGCTGTCCCTGGGCCACGGTCGAGCCTTCCATCACCTATCACGATGAGGAATGGGGCGTGCCGGTGCATGACGAGCGGCGGTTGTTTGAATTCCTCATCCTGGAAGGTGCGCAGGCCGGTTTGAGCTGGACCACGATCCTGAAGAAGCGCGAAAACTACCGCCAAGCACTCGAGGGCTTTCGCCCGGAGAAGATCGCCCGCTATGGGGAGCGCGAGGTGCAGCGGTTGATGGCTGATGCCGGCATCGTGCGCAATCGGCTCAAGATCGCGGCCACGATCCAGAATGCCAACGCCTTCCTCGGTGTGCGGGAAGAGCTGGGCAGCTTCGATCGCTATCTCTGGGGCTTTGTCGGCGGGAAACCGATCCAGCATCGCTGGCGCACCATGGCGCAGGTGCCGACGCGCACGGCGGAGTCCGATGCCATGAGCCGTGATCTGCTCGGGCGCGGCTTTAAGTTTGTCGGCTCCACCATCTGCTATGCACTCATGCAGGCGACCGGGATGGTGAACGACCATCTCGTCACCTGCCCGCGGCATTCCGAGCTGCGCCCGGGCAGCAAAGTCCCAGCCTAACCCTTCGGCTCCGCGTATTTCGGGTCGTGCACTTCCTTGCGGATGGCGGCGAACACTTTCCGGATGGCGGTGCGGCTCCCGCTATTGGCGATGATCGCGGGAATGGAGCCGCCGCTATCGGTATAGACGCGATAGGTGGCGAGGGTATGCCCTTTGCCATCCGGCTCGATCACCCAGGCGCCTTCGCATACTTTCACCCGCTCCACGCCCGGCTTCTCCGCCGGGCCGAGGTCGTTCGCCGGGTGCCAGCGAATGGTGTAAATGACGCCATTGGGGCCCTCTTTCGTCGTGTGCTCCGAGAGCAGGGTGTAATCGCGATCGCTGACCAGAGGCAGGACAAGGCGTTGGTAGGCGACGGTGGTATCCGCGGTGCGCTTGATCACCTTCGTCTCCGACGAGTAAGGCATAAAGCTGGGGTAGGCCTCGGTATCATCGAGGACGGCGAAGACTGCGTGCGCGGGCGCGTTGATCTCGCCGACGCTTTTGAATTCCTTCACCGGCGAGCCTTCCCGAGTGCGACTGTAGATCACGATTCGATCGCCACTCCCTTCCAGCTGCCACGGGGTGGCCGCGACCGGAGTAGCGGGAGCGTCGGCCGCGCAGCAAGGGAGCAAGGCGAAGAGAAAAAAAGAAGTCAGAACGAGGCGCGGCATGATGCTAAAGACAGCAGGTCCGAACTGCCTTTCCTCTTTGATTCGTATCCGGGGCGGCGGCCGGCCCCGTTTTCCGCTCGCTTCTCGAGGGCGGATAGAGTTAGCAAGGTCGCCTTGAACCCGCTGCGTCTCTTCCTTCTCACGGCGCTCGCCCTGCTCGCCTTTGCCGGCAATTCGATTCTCTGCCGTCTGGCACTGAAGACGACCGCGGTCGACGCCGCCGGCTTCACCCTCCTCCGCCTCGGCTCCGGCGCGCTCGCCCTCTGGCTCATCGTTCGGGCACGCACGCCCGGTCGTCCGGGCACCGGGAACTGGTCTTCCGCGCTCGCCCTTTTCACCTACGCGGCCGCCTTCTCCTACGCCTACCTCACCCTCTCCGCCGGGACCGGCGCGCTCCTCCTCTTCGGCGCGGTGCAGGCCACCATGATCCTGTGGGGGTTGCGCCAGGGGGAGAAACTTCGCGGCTGGGCGCTGCTCGGTCTCGCCCTCGCTCTCGGCGGCCTCGTCCTGCTCGTTCTGCCGGGGATCTCGGCTCCGCCGCTGCGCGGGTCCCTCCTCATGCTCGGCGCCGGCGTGGCCTGGGGAATCTATTCGCTGCGCGGGAAACGGAGCGGCGACCCGGCCCGCGCCACCGCGGGCAATTTTCTTCGCGCCCTGCCCCTGGCCTTTCTCCTCGGCCTGGCCGCTTTTCCCGGTCTGCGATTCGACCGCGCCGGCGTCTGCTACGCCATTCTCTCCGGCGCGCTCACTTCCGGATTGGGCTACGCGGTCTGGTACACCGCCTTGCCCAGCCTGTCCGCCACCAGCGCGGCCACGGTGCAACTCAGCGTCCCCGTCCTGGCCGCGGCCGGCGGCATTCTCTTCCTCGGCGAACCGCTCACCCTGCGCTTCCTCGGCGCCTCCGCTGCCATCCTGGGCGGCATCGCCCTCGTCGTCCGGCAAAGGATCCGCCCGGCCTAACGAGACTAAGCCGAAACCGCGACCGGCGGCCGCTCCGGCCTCGCCGCCATTTCCGCGACGTAGACAGTGCTCTCCGACATCCTCTCCAGGAGCGGATTGGGAAAGCGCACGATGTGGGCCCGCGCCGTCTCGAAGGCCGCGCCCAGTGCGCTCAGGAAATCATCATCCGGCGGGTCATCCGACCAAAGAGCGAAGACGCCGCCGGGGTGCAGATGCCGGCCCAGCGCGCGCAGCCCTTCCGGTTGATAAAAATCCACGTTTCCCGCATCGAGCAGATGACGGGGCGAATGATCGACATCGAGCAAGATGGCGTGAAAGAGCCGGCCCGGCTGCGCCGGATCGAACCCGTCATTGGAGCGCGCACAGGCGAAGAAATCCTCCCGCACCAGCCGGCAGCGCGGGTCAGCCATCAGCACAGGCCCTAACGGCACCATCCCTTTCTCATGCCACTCGATCACCGGCGCCAGCATCTCCACCACCAGGAGCGAAGCGACGGCCGCATGTTCCAGTGCCGCCGCCGCGGTGTAGCCCAGCCCCAAGCCGCCGACCACCACCTCCCAGTTTTCCCCGGGCAACTCGGAAAGCCCGCGGTGCGCCAACGCCTCCTCGACCTCATGGAACAGGCTCGACATCAGGAAATCGTCGCCCAGTTTCACCTCGTAGACTTCCAACCCGCCTAGCGAAAGCATCCGGCGCCGGCGCAGGATCAATTCCCCCAGCGGCGTCTGGCGATAATCCAACTCGGCAAAATCCTGGCTCATGTCTCTACCCATCGCATCCCACGACGTCTAAGCCACCGCCGCGACTCTAAAAGAATCGCTCCAGAAAAGCCGCTGTCGGCGGAGAGATAGCCACGATCTTATTCGTCGCCTGCCGATAGAACTTGGAAATCAACTCCGTCTCGGGCCGCCGTCATCCCAGTCGGCAAACCGTTTGAGCTCTTTTCGCCCCAGCGGCCGCTGCGCCCGCGCCAACCGGCAGATCGTTACACTCACCCGCGGAGTTTGGCGAGCCAGCCCGGGAATCTTCCCCACCGCTTCCGCTGCGGTGACCACTCCGCGCGCGCAGAGCCCCGTCCCGCCTTCGTTCTCGCTCGCAAAGAGAAAAGATCTGGTCACCTGTCGCGATCTGCTTCCCGCCATACATCGTCTTCTGCGCGAGAAAGACGAAAGTCTCTGCGCCCGGATCCTTGATTTCAGCCTTGATCGCAAACTTCATCTTTCGTAACCCACTTCATCGCCTCGAGCCGACTGACCCTGCCTCCGGTAGCGAACCTTAACCCCGATAACTGTCCAGATCCGTTTCACGATATCTCCGCGACAGAATTCACGAGAACGAATAGCGGCTTTCGACCGCTTTAAGGTCAGCCGGTGGGGTCAGAGGGATGACCAGCTCGACCTCCGTCCACTTAGCACTCGAGCTTAGTAACAGCACCTCGCCGCCATGCGCGCGGGTAATTTCGCGCGCGATGCTTAACCCAAGACCGTGGCCAGGTGTTTCGTCACCGTGCGAATGGTCGCCGCGATAGAAACGGTCGAAAATCTTTTCCCCTGCTTCCGCGGGGAGGCCACGGCCCGTGTTACCGATGCGCAACTTGGCCTGCCCGTCTTCGGCTGTGACCGCGAGAGAGACACGTCCCCCGGGCTGGTTGTGCTTAATGGCGTTATCCACCAGGTTCATCACCGCCCGCGCCAGCAGTTGCCGGTCGCCCAGGACCAATGCCTGACTGCTAAGTTGGCACTCCAGAGTTAGCCCCAGAGGCTGCGCAAGGATCTCCGCATCCTCCATCAGTTCGCGCACCAGGGTCGGGAGATCAAAAGCGGTGTGCTCCAAGGCAAGGCGGCGATCGTCCGCGCGAGAGAGCAGGAGTAATCCATCAATGATCTGCGTCAGCCGGAAGCATTGCTGGCCCAGGTTCTCGAGAAGTGCGCGCACTTCTGAATCGAGCGGGAGCGACTCGAGCGCGCTCTCCAGTTCCAGCCGCATCAAAGCAATGGGAGTCTTTAGTTCATGCGAAGCATCGGAGGTAAAACGCGTGACCTGCTCGAAGCTCCGCTGCAAGCGATCGAACATCGCGTTTAGGATCTGCACCAGATGACCGATCTCATCTGAGACCGCTGGAGGAGGAAGTCGCTGGCTTAAATCGGAGGCCGAAATGTTACTGGCGCGCCGGGCGACATTCTGGATCGGCTTAACGGCGCGGTCGGCGATGAACCAGCCTCCGGCGCCGATGGCGAGGACGACCAGCGGGAGCGCAATGAGATACGAGCGCAATAAACCATCGAGCGCCTGCTGGATGCTATCGAGGCTCTTCCCGACAGAGTAACTGATCCCGCGATAGTGAAAGAGGGCGAAGCGGATTGGCTTACCATCAACTCTGACCAGATAGGGGCCGGCCGGTTCCCGGACCGGGATCGCCTCGGTGTCGTGCAAAGCCGGCGACCGATAAACGAGGCGACGGCCCGCGCCACGCGCTTCGACATAGAAGAATCGCGGCAGGTCATCGCCGGAGAAGACGAGCTGTTTTCCGCCGGCTTTTGGCTGGATCTGTTGTTCATCCAGCTCTTCGGCGAAATCGGCTGCCTGGCTTCGCATTTCCTGATCGAGATTCGCCACTAACTCCCGGCGCAGGTTCCAGGCGGCGACAAAACCGAAGAGGACGAGGGCTGCGGTCGCGACCAGCGCGCTCCAGAGCGCGATGCGGCCACGAAGGGTTTTCGGTTTCATGCCGCCCCGCGTAACGAGTAGCCTGTGCCGCGAATGGTTTGGAGGAGCTTATGGCCATGCCCCTCATCGATCTTGCGCCGCAGCCTTTGCATGCAGACTTCCACCACGTTGGTGCCGGTATCGAAATGATGTTCCCAGACGTGTTCGCAGAGAGTGGTCTTGCTCACGACACGGCCGGCGTGGGTCATGAGATATTCGAGCAGGGCAAACTCGCGATTTGTCAGTTCGACCCGCACCCCGGCCCTCGTGGCCTCGCGGCTGACCAGGTTCAGTGAAAGGTCATCCACCTGCATCATGGTAGAACGTTCGCCGGTAGCGCGACGGAGTAAGGCGCGCACCCGCGCCACGACTTCGGTGATCGAAAAGGGCTTCGGCAGATAGTCATCGGCGCCGAGATTAAGACCTTCGACGCGCTCGTTCACGTTGCCGCGCGCGGAGAGGAGGAGCACGGGGACGTTGAGATGCCGTCGCCGCATTTCGCGCAAGACGCTCAAGCCATCGCGACCCGGGAGCATGATATCGAGCACGATGACGTCGTAAGCTTCGCTCAGGATGTGGTCGAGCGCTTCGCTTCCGTCGTGCAGCAGGTCGACGACAAAATTTTCCTGCACCAAACCTTTGCGCAGAAAAGTGGCCAGCTTCTTTTCGTCTTCCACCACGAGGATCCGCATCGGCTGAGACGGTAAGGGGAAATCACCTGGGGCGCGAGGGTGGACGGGAAAGATAACAACTTTGTAAAGGAAGGAACGGGCAGAGCGACAGGCGGATAGGACGAGGCTCTGGGATGAAGAGAGCCAAATGGCCCGTGCCCCTGCCCTGGCAGTGGTCGTTCCGTTCTTTAATGAAGAGCGAAACGTGGAACCGGTCTGTTCTGAGCTACGATCGGCGCTCGAGGGCAGGTGCGCTCGGGCCTTTCGGCGCGCACCACCTCATCGTTCCGGCCGCCAGCACCGGAGAAGAAAATAATAAATCCGTAACGGCAAAACTCCTTCTCGTGACAGGTCGCCGAGCGAAGATTTAGAATGATGAAAAAAATGATAACTCATAAAACTCTCGCCCTGGCCGCGATATCCATTCTCAGCCTTGCCCTTCCTGCACATCGCGCCGCCGCTGAGACCAAAGCCCCACTCCTGGCGCAGGCCAGGGGGACCAAGGCGCAGGCTGAAAAGATCGCCCTCGCCCAAGTTGCCAACGGCAAGGTGCAGAGTGCCGAACTCGAAAATGAGCATCACGCGCTTATCTGGTCCTTCGACATCGTGCGGCCTGATCACGCCGAAATCACCGAGGGGCAAATCAATGCAAAGAACGGTGCAGTGGTCGATATCACCACGGAAACGCCGGCCGCTCAGGCAAAAGAGAAAGCGAAAGACGAGACGGCAGAGCGGCATTGATCGAGCCCTCCCGGGCGCCTGGTGTCATTGGAGAACATCTCTGCTATTTTTGGCAAACAGAGTAACCAGGAAATAAAAGAACCCACATGCACGAAAGAAATCGCGAGATGGTAGCCAAGGTCCCCCAGGTGACATTGCTCTTCTGGATCATCAAGATTCTCGCCACCACCCTGGGCGAAACAGGAGGAGACGCCGTCACCATGTCGTGGCTGGGGGAGACAACCGCGGCCGCTAATGGCACCGGCTATCTCATTGGCACCGCCATCTTTGGAGTTATCTTCATTGCTGCGGTCCTGGTGCAGATCCGGGCGAGCAAGTTTCACCCGTTTCTTTACTGGCTCACCATCGTGGCTACGACCACGGTCGGGACCACTCTGGCGGATTATTGCGATCGCTCGCTCGGGATTGGTTACACCGGTGGCTCGGCCATCCTGCTTTCTTGCGTGGTCGTCTCGCTTCTCATCTGGCGTTGGACCACTGGCAGTATCTCAGTGGATACGGTCAACACACCGAAGGTCGAGACCTTCTACTGGGTCACGATCATGTTCTCACAGACGCTCGGCACAGCCTTGGGCGATTGGGTGGCGGACACCAATGACACCGGTTACCTCGCCGCGGCCGGCCTTTTCGGCGGGCTCTTACTCGTGACCGCTCTGCTTTATTACTTCACCAGCCTCTCGCGGGCCCTTTTGTTTTGGGGTGCCTTTATCCTCACCCGTCCCCTGGGCGCGGTGGTGGGCGATTTTCTCGATAAACCGCTCGCGCAAGGAGGTCTCTCCCTTAGCCGCTACTCCGCTTCACTTGCCTTGCTGGCCGTGATCGTGGCTCTCATCCTCTTCTTTCCGCAAAAGCCGGCGAGGAAGGCACACTGAGTTAAAATCTCCCCGGCCCGGCGCCGGACGGCACAGGCTGAAATCGCTCCTTGAGAGCGTTCGCACGATTTTAGCTGGCGCTGCTGGTTTCCCAAATCATGAACTCGTCCAGCGCCGGCCGGGTTTTATCGAGGACGTAATCCACCACGATGGCGTCATCGACGAAGCCGAGAAACGGCGTTTTATCCGGGATTAGATCGAAGGGATCGACCAGGTAACTTAGCGCAGTCACAACCCAGAGCAGATCGTTAGGTGGGATCTGCGGATATCTTCCCTGCTCGCAGGCGCGGATGAGCCGGAGCATGGTCTGGAGGTAGGGCCAGTTGCCTTTGAAGCGCGCTCGGGGAAGGGAGGCGCACTCCGGGGCGGCTTTCTCGAAGAGCGAACGTAACCCGCCCGCGCCGGCGACGCGGAGCTCAGCTTCGCGCAGGGCGCGGGCAAAGGCTTCGCTGCGCAGGACCGGTTTCTCGTAGGAGCTGTGCTCTTCGCCAGTGGATTCGGCTTTCGTGTCTTTCATCGGCGCCATGAAAGCATTTCGAGAAGACGAAGCGAAGGTAATTTCACGCCATCAGATGAGTTGGTGCCTGCGACCAGCCGGGGAAGTCGCAGCACGAATGCGAGCGAGCGATCCGCCTGCTGAACAGGGGCTTGCCAAGCAGGATACACTCGCGGGCATGAACACAGATCCTGCTTTGGTCGGCCTGCCCGCGGGCCTCTCGGCAGCAGACGCGGCCGCACAGTTCGATGCGCTGCAAAAGAAGCTGGTCCCGCTCTGGCACTCGATCGAGTCCTTTAACCAGGACGAACAAACGATCGTGGTGGTGCCATCGATGTCGCTCGACATGACGGTCGCCGGGCTGGAGGTGCAGGCGTATGAAGAGCGCTTTCTCTTTCTCCTTCTGCTCCTCACCCAGCCGCGCGCCCGCCTCACCTATGTCACTTCCCAGACGATCCATCCCAGCGTGATCGAGTATTACCTCGACCTTCTGCCGGGAATCATCCCGCGACATGCCATGCGGCGACTGCGATTGCTCGCCCCTTACGATGACTCAGCGCGGCCGCTCAGTCTCAAAGTCCTGGAACGCCCGGCGCTGCTGGAAGAGATCATGGCCGGTATCGCGGATAAGAACCGGGCTCACCTCATCTGCTACAACACCACCTATCTCGAGCGCAACCTGGCTTTGCGCCTGGGCATTCCGCTCTACGGAGCCGATCCGGCGCATTTTTCCTTCGGCACCAAGACTGGCTGCCGACGGCTCTTCGCTCAGGCCGGCATCAGTCATCCGCTCGGCTACGATGACCTGCGCAGCCTCGAGGAAGTGGTCAAGGCGCTGCAAGAGATGCGGGGGCAGCGGCCGGAGATCGCCCAGTCGGTGGTGAAGCTGAACGAGGGCGTCTCCGGCGAAGGCAACGCGTTGGTCGACCTAACGAACATAAGTGACACGGGCGACGCCGCCATCCTGGAGCGGCTCCGCCGCATGCGCTTTGAGCTGGCCGCGACCCGCTTCGAGGATTACTGGGAAAAATTCCGCATCCGCGGCGGGATCGTGGAGGAACGCGTCGGCGTCGGGGCCAAAGAAGTGCGCAGCCCGAGCGTGCAGTTACGCATCACCCCGCTGGGGAAGGTGGAAGTGCTCTCCACCCATGACCAGATGCTGGGCGGACCGAGCGGGCAGAGCTATCTCGGCTGCATCTTCCCGGCCGATCCCGCCTACGCCGCCGCCATCACGCGCGACGCAGCCAGAGTGGGCGATCTGCTGCGCGACGCCGGAGTCATCGGGCGTTTTGCGCTCGATTTCGTGGTCACGCGAAAGAGCGACTCCACCCCTTGGGAGACCTTTGCCATCGAAATTAATCTGCGCAAAGGCGGCACCACCCATCCTTTTCTCACCTTGCAGTTTCTCACCGGCGGGAGTTATGACGCAGCGAGCGCCACCTTTGCTACGCCGAACGGGCGCAAGAAGTTTCTGGTCGCGAGCGACCACATGGAATCGCCTCGCTTCCGGGGCTATACGCCAGACGCGCTCTTCGACCTGGTGGTGCGACGTGGGTTGCACTTTGATCAGGTGCGGCAAACCGGGGTCGTCTTCCATATGCTCAGCGCTCTCGGCAGCGCCGGGCGGCTCGGGCTGACCGCAGTGGGCGATTCGGAAGAGGAAGCGCGGGCCATTTTCGATCGGGCCGAAGCCGTGCTGGAGGAAGAGGCACGTTTCGACACCCTCTGATTTCGTCTCTCCGGGCCGCAGGCCGCCCGACCGTCCAACGAGGTGCCGGGAAAGCGAGCCTCCAGGTGGCGGAGGCGCCTCCGCCGCAGCAGGCGGCCCCGGAAACCCCCGGAAAACTTTCTCGTCTTTGCCATAAAAATAAGATGGTCACCGCCGACCGTCGGTGATACGCTCGCGGCGAGTTGACATTTCTTTGTCTGCTGCGTGATCTCTCCTTTCGCCATGAAAAACACCTTTAGTTCCTTCCTCTGCCTCGGCTTTGCCCTGCTCTTTTCTTCGCTGACCCAGGCGAATCCTTCGCTGGTCCTCGCTCCGGAGCGGGCCAGCCATACCGCGACCACCCTTAACTCCGGCCAAGTCTTGATCGTGGGCGGCAGTAACGAGGACGGCGATCTCAGTAGCGCATTACTCTACGATCCGGTGACCATGAGCCTTACTCCGACAGGCTCACTCGTCACCGCCCGTGGCGATCATACCGCGACCAAATTGCTCGATGGCCGGGTTCTTATCACGGGAGGCGACTTATCAACAGGTCAGAGCCTAAGAACCGCAGAGATTTACAATCCAGCTACCGGGACGTTCACTCAGTTTGCCTCCATCATGGCTACGGCCAGGAGTAAACATACCGCGACTTTGCTTCCCGATGGGAATGTGATTATCGTGGGAGGCAAGAATGCCGAGTTATGCGACCCGGTGGCACAGACCTTTACCGTGCTCCCGAGCGTGCCGCTCAATCGTTCCAGTCATGCGACGGTAAGGTTGAATGACGGGACCGTGCTCATCACCGGCGGTTATGTTGGCCGGCAGGCGACGAGCATGGCGGAGATTTACGATCCGGCGACCAAGATGTTTACCCGTCTCGACAGTCTCATGCAGGTCGCCCGGGCCAATCATGAGGCGACACTGCTGGCCGACGGCCGGGTCCTGGTAACCGGTGGTTTCACCGGGACGAGCCCACAGGACGAAGTGGATTTCTATAATCCGGCGACCAAGACCTTTACCGCCACCACGCCGATGAATTTCCATCGCTCGAATCATCGCGCGGTCCTGCTCGCCAATGGGCAGGTGATGGTGATCGGCGGGACCACGCTGGAGAGTGGGTTTTTGGCCACGAACGAAGTCTTTGACCCCACGGCGCAGACCTGGACGAATACTCCGGACATGAATGAGAACCGATCCGGCGCCAGCGTGAACCTGCTGCCGGACCAGACCGTGCTGGTGGCGGGCGGAGCGACCGGCAGTGTCACTTTGTCGTCGGCGGAGATGCTCGACCCAGTCACCCACGCCTTCACTCCCCTGCCCCACCTTAACGTCGGCAGGAATCAGCATACCGCAACCATGCTGCGGGATGGCCGGGTGCTGCTCGCTGCCGGCAGCCAGGACGCAGCCTTTCTCGACTCGGCGGAAATCTTTAATCCCTCGACTAACTCTTTTACTCTGCTGAGCAGCCATTTGAGCCAGGCGCGCAAGAGTCATAGCGCGACTCTCTTGCAGGATATTAACCGGGTCCTCATCGCCGGTGGCAAGACGGCCGACGCTGATTCGGCGCAGGCCGATATCTTCGATATCTCGACCATGAGCTTCCGCCATATCTCGGATATGACGATCGGCCGCTCACTCTTTACTGCGAATCTTTTACCAGATGGCACCGTCCTGATGGCCGCCGGACGCCATGGCGCCACGCCGACGGCGCGCTCGGATCTCTTCGACCCGGTCAGCGAGACCTTTTCCTCCACCGGGCCGATGAATCTGCAACGGAAACGCCATCGCGCCGTCCTGCTCCCGAATGGAACGGTTATTGTCTCGGGCGGCGCGGCCGGTTCCAACGGCAGCACCATTCCTGACTCCGGCACCCCGACGTGCGAAATTTATAACCCGGCCACCGGCACCTTTACCTACACCAGCCAGGAGATGAACGTGGGCCGGACCGAGCATGAGGCGACTCTTCTGCCGGATGGTAACGTGGTCATGACCGGCGGCATCACGGCGGAGAACCAGGCCGACCTTTATAACTCTGCCTCGGACACCTTTTCCAAGGTTGGCAGCCTAACGAATGAAAGACTACGCCACGTTGCCCTGCTGCTTTCGCATCCGGCCTGGGGCCCGTTGATGAATAAAGTCCTCATTATCGGCGGCGCAGCCATCGGCAGCGGCGCCTTTGGCGGTCTGGAAGAAGCGCTGACCAGCGTGGAGCTCTACGATCCTGCGACCGGGCAGTTTAGCTTTTTCGGCGACATGACGGAGGCGCGCCAGAATCACACCGCCACTCTGCTCCAGGACGGAAGAATCATGATCGCAGGCGGAGTCAGCTCACCTTCCTTTAGTGGAACCGCCGAGCTGGTCCCGACTGCCGCTGCTACGCCAACGCCAACGCCCACGCCTACTCCTACTCCTACTCCTACTCCTACTCCTACTCCTACTCCTACTCCTACTCCTACTCCTACTCCTACTCCTACTCCTACTCCTACTCCTACTCCTACTCCCAGCGCACCGATCATCAGCGCTCAGCCAAAGGACACCTCCGTCGTCCTCGGCGCCAGCGCGACCTTCAAAGTGAGCGCCAGCAGCTTTCTCCCAATGAGCTATCAATGGCGCAAGAACGGCGTCGCCATCGCCGGCGCCACCGGCCGCTCCTACACCACGCCGCCCACCTCCCAAGGGGACAATGGTGCCTTGTATTCTGTCGTCGTGAGCAACAGCAGTGGCAGTGTCACCAGTGATAATGCCCTGCTCAGCCTGAAGACACCGCCGATGATTACGACTCAGCCGGCCGATCAAACGGTGCGCGTGAGCCGAACCGCCCGCTTCACCGTCGCCGCGACCGGCGATAACCCACTGAGCTATCAGTGGCGGAAAAACGGCAGCAACATCGCCGGAGCGACCAAGCCATCCTACATCACGCCGCCCACCGTAGCGGGTGACAACGGCAGCCTCTTCTCCGTCGTCGTGAGTAACAGTCTCGGCAACGTCACCAGTAACAACGCCGTCCTGACGGTGAATTAGCCACCGCTTCCCTTCACGGTTTCGTTAGGCGGCTCGCTCTTCTTCGCCTCGGCCATTGCCTTCCCGGCCGGGCTGGCGAAACTAGGCCGTGCCAGAGGAAGATCACTATGCGGTGCTGGGGCTCGATCGCGCCGCCACTGCGCTGCAGATTCGCGATGCTTATCGCCTGCTGGCGAAACGTTATCACCCGGATCTGAATCAAAACGATGCCGAAGCGCAGGTCCGCATCCAGGCCTTGAACGCGGCCTACGAAGTTCTGAGCGACCCGGTTCAGCGCCGGGCCTATGAGCGCGAGCTCAACCGGGCCAGCCAAGCCGCTGCCCCCGGCCGCCAGGGAAAGATCGAGCGGCATATCAAACAGGACGTGCATCTGCGGATCGAGGATTTCCTGCGTGGGAGGTCGCTTCAGGTCGAAGTAAACGATCCCGCCCAGAGCGGTGAACGCGAAATTTATCAGGTCGAAATCCCGGCCATGACCGCCCCGGGCACGCCTCTCCGCCTGCCCCGACAAGACGGTGGCGGCCAGCTCGAGTTGCGCCTGAAAGCGCTCCCCGGTTTCCGCTTCAAGCTGCGCGGCTCCGACCTTCGCACCGACTTGCGCATCAGCCTGCCGCGGGCCGAACAGGGCGGGAACGAAATGATCGAGCGGCCGACCGGGGGAATGATTCGCCTAACGATCCCGAAACGAGTCAAACGCGGCGAAATCATCCGCCTGCCGGGCGAAGGAATGCCCAGGCCGCGCGGCGGCCGGGGCGACCTGCTCGTTCGGATCACCTACCGCCCGACGGTGCGGATAAGCTGAGCAGTTTACCACCGGAAAAACCGGCCCGCTTTCCCCTCGCCCTGCGGCAGAGCGAGTCCCCGCGCTTAACGCCAGCGAAAGCAGGGCGTGATCGAGGCGCTACCAGGAAAGTTGCGGCAGGCCCTGACCAATTTCCGCGCCGCCCGCGACGCCCTTTCCGCCCTGAGCAAACATGCCCCTTCCATCGCGGACTGCAGCGCGACCTTTGCGTAGCGGCGGGGAAAATCGTCAATATGCTTGTCTGTCAAGCGACGCGGGGAAAGTGCGCGCGAGCTCCAGCGTGCGGTCGGCCGCGCCGGCGATTCCCGGCCAGCCATTCTCTCATCCACGATTCGAGTGGTAATGAACTCGATCAATCAAAATCAGGCGGAAGAGAATCGGAAAGACCTCCAAGGCGCGGAAGCGGTCGCGAAGATCAAAGAGCTGGTCGACCAAGCGCAGACCTGTTTCTTCTGCACCACAAATGAGACCGGCAGTTCGACCGACACCCGGCCGATGAGCGTGCAGCAGGTGGATGACGCCGGCCATCTTTGGTTCCTGAGCGCGGACGACAGTCACAAAAACGCCGAGCTCGAGCGCGACCCGGCAGTCACCCTTTATTTTCAAGGCTCGGCCCACTCCGATTTCCTCACCCTGCGCGGGCGAGCGACGATCTCGCGGGACAAGGAGAAAATCAAAGAACTCTGGGAACCGATTGTGAAAACGTGGTTCACCGAAGGAGTGGACGACCCGCGCATCACCGTGCTCCAGTTTGTGCCTACCGACGGCTATTACTGGGACACCAAACACGGCATGGCGGTGGCCGAGGCCAAGATGCTGATCGGGGCCGCGATCGGGAAGACGATGGACGACTCGATCGAAGGGCGTTTGCAGATCGGCTGAGGAACGGCTAGCTCTGGTGGGCAACCTGCTCAGCTATGGCCATTCGCATTCTCGTCACCGGCGGCACCTTCGATAAGGAATACAACGAGCGCACCGGTCAGCTTTATTTCAAGGATACTCACCTGGCCGAGATGCTGCAGCGCGGGCGCTCCAAGGTTCCGGTCTCGATCCGCACCGTCATGATGGTCGACAGCCTGGAGATGAGCGACGCCGATCGCGCCTTGATCGTGCAGAATTGCCTCCAGGCCGAGGAAGAGCGGATCGTGATCACGCACGGCACCGATACCATGACCCAGACCGGCGCCGCCGTCGCCGCGGCAGTCAAAAACAAGACGGTAGTGCTGACCGGAGCGATGATTCCCTGGGCGTTCGGCAGCTCCGACGGGCTCTTTAACCTCGGCAGCGCGCTCTCCTTTGTGCAAGCCCTGCCGCCCGGGGTTTACATCGCGATGAATGGCAAGTGCTTTCCCTGGGATCGATGCCGCAAGAATCGCGAGCGCGGGGAATTTGAAGAAATCCCGGCCGCCGACGCAAACTAGGGCCGGCTTTTTCGTATGCCGACCTTCGTCAACCTCGCCGGCTATAAGTTTGCCTCGTTAGGCGAGCTGCCCGCGCTCCAGGCCGAACTGCGTGAGCTGACGGCCGCGGCCGGCATGCGCGGAACGATCCTACTCAGCCCCGAAGGGATTAATTTCTGTGTCGCCTCAGCAGAAGCGGCGGCAGACCAATTCATGGCTCGGCTGCGCGCTATTCCGGCTTTGGCCGATCTTACAGCAAAAGTCAGCACGAGCGATTACCACCCTTTCAATCGCATGCTGGTGAAGATCAAAAGGGAGATCATCGCCTTTGGCGTGGCCGGGATCGATCCGGCTGGGCGGCCCGCGCCCCGCCTGAGCCCGCAACAGCTCAGGCAATGGCTCGACCAGGGTCGTGCCGTGACCCTGCTCGACACCCGCAACGCCTACGAAGTCAAAGTCGGCACCTTCCGCGGCGCCCGCTCGCTCGCGCTCGATCACTTTCGCGAATTTCCCTCCGCCGCAGAAACCTTGCCTAACGACTTAAAGAATCAGCCGGTGGTGACCTTCTGCACCGGCGGGATTCGCTGTGAGAAAGCGGCCCCGCTGCTGGAGCAGGCCGGTTTTCGCCAGGTCTTCCAGCTCGATGGCGGCATCCTGAATTATTTTGCCGAATGCGGCGGGGCTCATTTCGAAGGCGACTGCTTCGTCTTCGATCAACGAGTCGCGCTCGATCCTGCCCTGCGCGAGACCGAGGCGGCGGTCTGTTTTGTCTGTCAGGAACCGCTCACCGCGGCCGAGCAGCGGGATCCTCGTTACCACGAGTCGATCTCCTGCCCGCACTGCGCCGAGCGCACCACCGCGCAGCCAACCTAACGAACAATGGAGTAGGAAACTGTCTGGTTGGCCGCACGATGGTTCGACCAGAAACGTTCGCCATCAAAAGCGAGCGAGCGGGTGGCGAAGGGGACGCTGGCCAGATCTTCCAAGACCGGCGTTTCTTCGCGCGGATCAAGCCGGGCCAGGCGCCACTCTTCCTCCGGCTTCTCCCGCCCCCGCAGCACGTAGATGAACCCATCGACATAAGTATGGCCGCTGATTTCGCCGCCAACCTCGATCTCGTGCAGGACATTTCCGGCCGCGTTCATTTTCAAGATCCGCTTCTTGTACCACTGGCTGAGGTAGAGCGATTCGCCATCGAAGCTGAGATAGGAGCCGGTGAACTCGGGGCAGGCAAACAGCCGGATGAAGCCCTCGTCAGCGGTATAACGATAGATATAGCGCTCGTCATTCGATCCCTCGCCGATGGTGAAATAGAGGACGCCTTTCGCCATCACCGCTGCCCAGGCGATCCCAGGGGGATGAATTTCTTCTTCCACCTTCCACTCGCCCGCTTTCAGCCGGCAGATTCGCCCCTCATCCCGGGAGCTCAGCCAAAGCTGCTTCCCGTCCCAGGCCAGCGCCTGCGGCGTCACCACCGGCGAAGAATGCTGCTCCATCTGTGTCACTTCTTGCATGGCCGCAGCTTATCACATTTCTGCTCCCGCTACTTCGAAACCCTAACGAGAAGCTTGCGGCCCTTGAATTGAATGCCGTTGAGCTTCTTCAGGACCAATGGCACCCGCTCTTCCGCCACATCGACCAGGGTCTTGGTCGGCTGCAGGTGAATGGCGCCGATCTCTCCTTTCGGGATGGCAGTAACGCCGGCGATGACGCCGACGAAATCACCCGGCTGCACCGCCTGGGTGCGGCCGACATTGAAGGCCAAACGCACCATCCCCGCTTCGTGCGAAACCGGTGCCGCCTCTTCAGGCGCGGCCTGGCGCTCGGCTCGAGGCGACCGCTCGCGCCGGCCACGGCCGGTCTGCTCTGCCTCGTAGTCTGTGCGCGAGCGCTCCCGCCGCCCCCGGGGTCCGGCCTCGGGCCGGCGTTCGTTAGGCCGATCTTCCGGAATGGGCTGGCCAGTGCGGGTGCGATCTTCGCCTAACAAATGAATGAGGGCCGAGGCGATATCGGTCGCCGAATAATCCTGCCCGAGAAGGCGGTCGAGCATCTCGTCGTGCCGTTTGTATTCCCCCTTCACCAGCGTCTCGCGCAGCGCTTCCGCGAGCAGGTTGGTCCGCTTGCCTTCCACTTCCTCGACCGTCGGGATCTTCTCCCGGCGGATGCGGCTCTTGGTGAAACGCTGGATATTTTCCAGCCGATAAATCTCACGCCCGGCAACGAAGGTGACCGCCTTCCCCCCCTTCCCCGCCCGGCCGGTTCGCCCGATTCGGTGCACGTAATCTTCGCCGTCGTGCGGCAGGTCGTAATTGAAGACGACCTCGATGTCGTCCACATCGAGTCCGCGCGCCGCCACGTCGGTCGCGACCAGGATCTCGATCGCACGTTTGCGGAATTTGCCCATCACCCGCTCGCGCATCGCCTGGGTCATGTCGCCGTGCAATTTGTCGGCATTGTAGCCGCGCGCATTCAGATGCTCGGTCAGATCGTCGACCATCATCTTGGTCGCGCAAAAAATGATGGCGAGCTTGACGTCTTCGAGATCGATCAACCGGCATAGCACCTCCAGCTTTGAGCGCCGGTCGACTTCGTAATAAATCTGCTCGATCGCCGGCACGGTCAGGGCCTCGGCTTCAACCCGCACGTTGACCGGATTTTTGGTAAAGCTCTTGATCAACTCCGCGATCGGACGCGGGATGGTGGCGGAAAAAAAGACGGTCTGACGTTCGTTAGGCACCTGCCGCAGGATGGTCTTGATGTCATCGACAAAACCCATGTCGAGCATGCGATCGGCTTCATCGAGGATGACCATCTTGATCTGATCGAGCTTCAGGCTTTTGCGCTCGAGATGATCCATCACCCGGCCGGGCGTGCCGATGATGATCTGCGCGCCGGCGCTCAGCCCGCGGAATTGCCGCTCGTAGGATTGCCCGCCGTAAATCGGCAACTCGCGCACCCCACGCTTAAAAAACGCGAGCTTGGCGATCTCCTCCGCCACCTGCACGACCAGCTCGCGCGTCGGGCAAAGAATAATGACCTGGGGCGCGCGCAGATTTGGATCGACCAGTTGCAGCGCCGGGATGCCAAAGGCGGCGGTCTTGCCCGAGCCGGTCTGCGATTGGCCGACCACGTCAGCGCCTCCCAGCAGGACGGGGATGGCGGCGGATTGAATGGGCGAGGCTTCTTCAAAGCCCATCCGCTCGATGGCTTTGAGAATTTCGGGTGCGAGGCCGAGTTCCGCGAAAAGTTTCTTCTCCACCGTCAACTATCGCACGTTCGGAGTGAGGAAGTTAGATCGCATTCGAGCGGGCAAGAAAACCTTGCGTTTCGCGAGAGGGCGCTACGTTTTCCCGACGCAACGCAGAACTCAACCGGAGAACAAAACCATGGGCATTATGAATTTCATCCGCGGCCAACTGATCGAGGTGATCGAATGGACCGACGACTCGCGCGACACCATCTCCTATCGTTTCGAAGACAACGATGCCGAGATCAAGCGCGGGGCGCAGTTGATCGTGCGCGAGTCGCAGGTGGCGCAATTCGTTTACCTGGGCGAATTCGGCGACACCTTCGGCCCGGGCAAGCACACGCTCACGACCGATAACATCCCCATCCTGACCACACTCAAGTCGTGGAAGTACGGCTTCGAATCGCCGTTCAAGGCCGACGTTTATTTCGTCACCACCCGGCTTTTCACCGGCAACAAATGGGGCACGGCCAATCCGATTATGATGCGCGACCAGGATTTCGGCATTGTGAGGGTGCGCGCTTTTGGCACCTACGATTTCCGGGTCAGCGATCCGAAACTGATGTTGAAGGAAGTGGCCGGGTCCGATCGGAACTTTCGATTGGAAGAATTCAGCGAGACAATGCGGTCGCGTATCGTCAGTATCTTCAGCGACGCTCTGGCCAGCGCCAAGATCCCGGTGCTCGATGTCGCCTCGCGCTATCAGGAAGTAGGCGCGGCGCTTCTCCCGCTCATCAACCCGATCATCCAGGCCAAATACGGGGTCGAGCTGGCCAGCTTCGTCCTCGAGAACGTCTCCGTACCGCCGGAAGTGGAGCAGGCGATCGACAAACGCTCCAGCATGGCCGCGCTCGGGAACTTGAACGATTACGTGAAATTTCAGATGGCGCAGGGGATGGAGAAAGGCGGCTCCGCCGGCGGGGTCGCGACCGAAATGGCGGTCGGCCTGGCCATGGCGAACCAAATCATGCAACAGCAGAACTCGATGCAATCGACCGCCGCCTCCGGCACTCCCGGCCTCAGCGTGGCCGGCGCTGCGCCTAACGAGAATAGCTCTTCCTCGTCCGCTGCCGGATTGCCCGAGCTTCTCTCTCCCGCCCAGGCGGCCGAGGCGCTCGGGGTGAGCGAAGCCGACGTCAGGCAAAGCCTGGAGAGCGGCGATTTGAAGGGTAAGAAGATCGGCTCGGCCTACCGCATCACCCGCGCAGCCTTGAACGAGTTCCTGCAAAGCTAGGAATCGAAGCGCCGCGGCCGTTGTCATAGCACAGGCATGAGCGAACTTACCGCGCGCGAACGGTTCGAATGCCCTTCCTGCGGCGGCGCCGCCGAATGGTCGCCGACTAGGCAAGCCCTGGTCTGCCCTTTCTGCGGCACCGTCTCCCCCATGCAACCGCCCAAACCTAACGAAGGCGCGGTCAAGGAGCTCGACCTGGCCGAGGCTCTCCGCGCCATTCCGGCGGCCGACCGCGGCTGGCAAACCCCCACCCGTTCCGTCAAATGCCAGAGTTGCCAGGCCATCTCCGTCTTCAAACCCGATCGGGTTGCGCAAACCTGCGACTTCTGCGGTTCGCCCGCGCTCATCCCTTACGACGAAATCAAGGCCCCCATCCGCCCCGAAAGCCTGCTCCCATTCCAGCTTAGCGAAAGTGAGGTGCGCAACAAAGTGCGGGCCTGGTATCGCAGCCGCTGGTTTGCACCGAATCGTTTCAAGAGCCGCGCCTTTACCGACACCATCCACGGTCTCTATCTCCCTTACTGGACCTTTGACGCCCAAGTCGCCGCGCAGTGGGCTGCCGAAGCCGGTTACTATTACTATACAACCGAGACTTATCGCGACGACAAGGGCAACACTCAGACTCGCCAGGTGCAGCACGTTCGCTGGGAATACGCCAGCGGCGCACTCGAACACTTCTTCGACGATGCGCTGGTCGCCGCCTCCCGGGGCGTGCCGCCCAACTTACTCCGGGGGATCGAACCATTTCCGACCAAAGATTTGGTTCCCTATGACGCCGGCTATGTCTCCGGCTGGGTGGTCGAGCAATACCAGATCGACCTCGTCGCCGCCGCGCAACGCTCCCGAGAGCTGATGGACACGGAACTGCGCCGGCTCTGCGCCGCCCAAGTTCCCGGCGATACCCAGCGCAACCTGCAGGTGACCGCCGATTACAGCGGCCAGACCTTCAAGCACGTTCTCCTCCCGATCTGGCTCTTAAACTACCAATACGCCGGCAGCACTTACCGCGTCGTCGCTAATGGCGTGACCGGCTCTCTGGCGGGCAAATATCCCAAGAGCTGGATCAAGATCGCCGCTCTCATCTTCCTCCTCCTCGTCATCGGCCTGATCATCTTCTATTTCACCGAAGGCTAACCTGCCTAACCGCCATTGCCGGCAGCGCGCGCGATCAGGCATAGACCCGCAGCGATGGCGATAAAGCCGAGGCCACGCGCTATCCGATGACCCGCCGGAGCCAGACGTTCGAGCGTGATAGCCGTGGTCACCAGCGCCATCGCGCGCCAATCCATCATTCCCAGAACGAGCAGGATCATGGTTAGATTGGCACAGCAGGCGGTGCAATGAAGTCCGAGGCGCAAACCATGACTCCAGGCGGAGACAGAACTGGTCGGTAACTGACTACTGGGTCTCTCTCGGCAACAATCGAGGTGGTAGGCTTTCCATTCGGTGAATTGCAGTCCGCCACAGAGGACGATAAGAAAGCCGCCTAACATCGGAGCGGTCCTGGCCAGTAACGGAATCCGCATCGTCATTTCCGCCCAGGTCACGCCTAACGGAAAGACGAGTAACCCGGCCGCGGTCCAGATGCAGAAGTAACCTGCTGCGACCCACAAGATTATCCCGCCGCGCTGAGTCTCGTTCGTCTCGGGTAATCCGAGGAGATACTGCTGCAACCTGGGTCCCAGGGAGGGTAGCATCATCGCCACCATCATCACGAGCCACAGGCCCAGGAACGACCCTGCGGCGCCGGGCCAGCTTTGGCCCGGCAGCCGCATCCACATCATCGACACCGTCCAACCGCCAGGCATCTCCATTCCACCCATGGCCGACATCCTGAGGCAAGAGACGACCGTGACAGCGGCGCTGGCGGCGAAGAAGAAGGTTGAGAGGCCGAGGAGAATCCGCTCAGCTATTCCCGGCATAGGATGCCCCCTTTCCAAACTTAACCCGACGGCCTTCATCTCCGGCTCTTAGAGCTGACCGTATTCGTCGTGCCGAAGCCACCAGGTATCGGTCTCGTTACGCCCCAGGGGAGCGCGATCGAGCCACTGATACATGCCCCAGAGTTCGTCCAGCCCGCGCGCATAAGTCGAGTAAGTGTGATAGATCACGCCCTCGGCCTGGACAAAGGCGCTCAGACCTGGCCGCTCCCGCGTATAAGTGGCGGTGTCGGTCCCAGTCATGGCTGCGTTCTTGCGCACCGGCTCCGGCAGCACGGTCGTCTCATCCATGGCGTGGCCGCCTCGCTCATAGTTATACTCGATGCTCCCCTCACGCTGCTGCTCTTCGGTAAAGGAGACGTTGAAGTCGAAGTTGAAGTCGCCCCCGTAAGCCGAGGCCCAGGGAAACTTCCAACCCATGCGTCGCTGGTAGGCCTGTAACTTGGCCAACGGGGCGAGCGAGACCGCGCCGAGGGTCACATCATGATGAGCCAGGTGACTAACGAACCCGTCGAACCCATCCGCGATGGTCGAACAAGTTGCGCAGCCGGCCAGGTAATCGGGCCCAAACATGAAGTGATAGATGAGCAGTTGCGATCGACCGCGAAAGAGGTCGGCCAGCGTGGCGCGGCCCCCCTCGGTCTCAAACCGGTATTCTTTCTCGACTGGCACCCACGGAAGCGCCATTCGCTGACGGGTGATCTCGTCACTCCGCCGCGTGTGTTCCTTCTCTGCTTTGAGCAGCTCGCGCCGGGCGCGGAGCCACTCCGAGCGGGTTCCGACTCTTTGCTGCGCTGCTCCATTTTTCTCGAGCAACTGATTTCCTGATTCGATTTGGTCCTTGATCGTCATGCGATAACGTAGGACCCGCTTTCGCCGAGGTGGGAGTGACAAATGTGACGGGATTTTAAATGGACTCGCTCGTGACGGCTGCTGCCCAGGCCCTGGCCAAGGGTGATCCGCTTGGCGCCTTGAAACGCGTGGCCCTGCGCAATGACCCACCCGCTCTCGCCCTGCGCGGCATCGCCATGGCACAACTGGGAGACTTTGCTCGGGCCAGGATCCTCCTGCGCCAGGCGGGCCGCGCCTTTGGTTCCAGCGAGAGCCTGGCCCAGGCCCGCTGCGTGGTGGCGGAAGCGGAGGTGGCATTGGTCTCGCGCGATCTCAGTTTCCCCGCCAAAACCCTGGCGCTGGCCCGCGCCACCCTCACTCGGCACGGCGACCAGGCCAACGCCGCCCACGCCGGGTATCTCGCGGTGCGGCGCCTCCTTCTCCTCGGTCAACTCGACGAGGCCGAGCGCGCTCTGGCCCGGCTCGACCCGCGACCTTTGCCGCCCGCAACCCGGACGGCCCACGAGTTAGTGGCAGCCGGGATCGCCTTGCGTCGTCTCCGTTCCCGGCGCGCTCGGGCTGCACTCGTTAGGGCAAAGGCCGCGGCGCGCGCAGCCGGTATCCCGGCCCTGACCGCGGAGGTCGAAAGCGTCGCGCGCATCCTCGACACCCCTGCAGCCCGCTTGATCACCAAGGGGGGCGAGCGACTCATCCTGCTCGAAGAGGTGGAAGCGCTGTTTCGGTCGAAGGCGTTGGTGGTGGATGCCTGCCGCCACGTGGTGCGGCATGACGGCCAGGTCTCCTCACTTGCTACTCGCCCTGTCTTGTTTTCTCTCGCCCGCGCCCTGGGCGAAGCGTGGCCGGCTGATGTGCCGCGGGAAACGCTCCTGGCCCGCGCCTTCGGGGCGAAACGAAGTGACGAATCCCATCGCGCTCGCCTGCGGGTCGAGGTCGGGCGGCTGCGTCGAATGCTGCGGCCGTTGGCCGGGGTGAAGGCGACCAGGCAAGGTTTCACCCTCGTCCCGCGGCGGGCTCGCCGGGTCGCAGTGCTGGCTCGCCCGGTAGAGGAAGAACACGGCGCCCTCCTGGCTTTTCTCGCGGACGGCGAGTCCTGGTCCACTTCCGGGTTAGCGCTGGCGCTGGGAGCGAGTCAGCGCACCATCCAGCGCGCGCTGGAGTCGCTGGCGGCGGCGGACAAAGTGCAATACTTTGGGCGCGGCCGGGCGCGACGCTGGCTGACTCCGCCTCTGCCGGATTTCACGACGATCTTGTTACTCCCGGGCCCGCTGCCGGTCGGCTAAGTTACCCCATGCAAAAGACAACGACCGAGATCGTGCACGAGTTTGGCCCCTTCCCCAAAGGCGAGAGCGTCGCGGGAGTAAGTTACGATGGGCAGAACATCTGGCTTGCCTTGGGCGACAAGCTCAGTGCGCTCGATCCAGAGAGTGGAAAGACTCTGCGCACTCTCGACGTGGCCGCGCATGCGGGGACAGCTTACGACGGGAAGCATCTCTACCAGATCGCTGAGGATCGCATTCAAAAGATCGAGCCGGAAACCGGCCGCGTCCTCAGCAGCATCCCGGCACCCGGTGGCGGATCGGACTCCGGGCTGGCCTGGGCCGAAGGCACCCTCTGGGTAGGCCAGCATCGCGAACGCAAGATTCATCAAGTCGATCCCAAGACTGGCGTCATCTTGCGCACGATTGAGTCCAATCGCTTTGTGACCGGCGTGACCTGGGTCGGCCACGAACTCTGGCACGCGACTTGGGAAGACGACGAGAGCGAGCTCAGGCGGGTGGACCCCAAAACCGGCAAGGTCGAGGAAACGCTTGAGTTGCCTCCAGGGGTGAATGTGTCGGGGCTCGAATCCGATGGGGGCGATCAGTTTTTCTGCGGCGGGGGAAGTAGCGGGAAACTCAGGACGATACGACGTTCAGCGCTGAGTGCGGCACCGCGCCGTTAGGCCACTTCTTCCTCCGCGACGCGTTAGTGGCTCTCCGTTCGGCGCTATTAGCGAGGGACCTGGCCTTGGCGTCACTCAGGGAATCAAGGTGCCGGCCAAAATGGCCACGTCGGCGTTATCAGGCAGGCTGACGCTTTGCACGGTCTTGGCCGGGTTGAGACCCAACTGGTAGGAATAGAGGCTGAAGGTGCGGTTATCCTTGCTCCCGTCGCTGGAGTTACGATAGGCCATCCCCACGGCAAGAGTTTCGCCGGCGTATTGTTGCGGCGTGAACCAATCGCTCAGGCTCTGCACGAACTGCGCGCTGGTCCCATCGCTATAGTGCAGAATGAAGGTTTGCGCGGTCTGGTTGCCGTGCAAACCGGTTCCGAGCAGTTGCAGGGTCGAAAACTTTCCGGCCGGGAGAGTGATGGTTTGTCCAGAACCGACCACAACGTCGGGGGCGTTGCTGGGCCCGAAGCTAAAGAGCCTGCCGCTGAGAACCCGGGAGTTGCCGAGGAGGTTAGCGGAATAGGAGTAACCGCCACCATCGATTCCACCATTGGCCGGAAAAGTCGACCCATCGAGGTAGATTCCGCTCCGGCTAAAAGCGGCGGTCAGATCGACCGGGTTCCCGCTGCCGTTGCCGCCGGCCGCCGCACTGACGGCAAGATTAAAGCTAAAGCTCTGGGTGATCTCACCTGAGGTGCCGGTCACAGTCACGATCGACGTTCCGGTGCTGGCGCTGGGATTAGCCTTGAGCTTGAGCTTGCGGCTATTTCCCTGGCCTTGAATCAATCCTTTCACCCCGCGCGGGAGCCGGGAGAGAGTCAGGTCCACCATGCCATCAAACCCACCGAAGTCGGTGATGGTGATGGTTGCACTGGCGGTCGATCCCTGGTTGATGAAAATAGAGCTCGGGCCCGAAAGCGTGAAGCCGGAACTGGCAACGGCGTTATTAATCGCGCTTGCATATTGAGCTGCCAGGCCGGTGCCGTCGAAATCGTCGTAGAGCCACATGAAGCCGCCGGTGATGCCACATTGGCGATTCCAACCACTCATGATGCTCTGCACCTGGCTGGGCGTATCGTTCAAATCCCAGAGCCCGGGCCAGACCGGCACGCTGCCAAAGTTCCAACCGACACAGGGATTGTTACCCGCTCCTCCGGCGTAGGCCTGCAAATGCACGCCATCGACTGTGCCCGGCAGCTGGCTATTGATCTGAGAGACGACATTGATCCAGTAGCTGCTGTTAGTGTAAGGATCAGGAGTTATCTTGTATCCGAGCTTCCCGAGCATGACACTAAAGGCGATGGTCGAAGCAGAGTCATAGCTATTCTCGTCATCCAGATCAATTGCATCGAGTGCCGGGATGGCGGCCTTGAGCGCGGCAAAGTCCTTGTATAGGATACTATCCGGGCCCGTGCCCTGCGCATTGACCAGAGCCTTGATGTTCTGGAAGTCCCCAAAGTTGGATGAGCCGATACTGAAAGTGATCCGCTGGACCGTCCCCTGTTTCAGCAGGGCTATATTGCCGGCAAAATCGGGGTGCGTCTGGTTGCCAACGTAGACGCCGCCAGAGGTGAGCGGAAACTCGCCGTTGAAGTTCAGATCGCCATTGCTGAAGACCTCCACGCTCCAGACGATCACCTCGGTGAAACCGGAGTTCTTGAGCTCGTTGATGTTATTGGCCGCATTAATGTAAAGCGGACCGCCGCCGAAGACGCCGGTGTAACCGACCTGTGCAGAAGCCGTTCTGCCGAGGGAAAAGAGGAGGCTGAAGACAAAAAGAGCCGTTCGCACGGCAGACGGCAGAATGCGGAGACTTGGTGAAGACATAATTTCAGGAGATTGACCGACGATCGTTTAACGAACTGGAGCAACTCGCGTCAAGTATCTTTCCAGGGCGCGCACCGCAGCCGCCGCCCGCTCCCGGCCGGCGGTTTCAAATTTCCGCCCGTCTTCGTCCCTTGAGGTCGTCCGAGCCTCAGTTTTCCTCGGCGTGACGGAGATGTAACAACTGACACGTTGAGAAGCCGGTCCGGGTGCGACCTATTGCGCTCATGGAACTCTTAACCTCTTCTAAAACGATATCTGATATAACTCTCACTCGGCTCAGGCCGGGAGCGAATACGCCACGGAAAAGGTGGAGACGCGCGGCCGCGGGGTTGAGTCTGCTTTGCCTGTGCGCGCTCCACCCTTCCGCCCAGGCCGGCCAAGTCACTTATCAGCCCTATATTCAACCAGGCGATGCCAGCAGTCTCGGGGCAAACGATCAAATGGTCGTGGCCTGGCAAACCGACGAGCAGACTCCCGCTCCTCAGCAATATCAGGTGCTGTTCGGTAAAGCCGGCAAGCTCGATCAGCGGGCCAAGGTAACCGGCCGGGTGGTTGATAACTATCTCGCGGCGGACCGGTCTCTGCCCCAACCTCCCACCGCGCCGGGTCCTCGGGTCAATTACTACGCCGTCCTCACCGGCCTCAGCTTCGGAACAACCTATGGATATCAGGTGACGGGGCCTGGCTTACCGCAGGAGGGGTTCGCCTCCTCCTTTGGCAGCCGGACCACCTCGGATAGCTTCTCTTTCCAGGTCATGGGAGACGAAGGCTTCTTCCCGACGGACCCGCTCAGCCCACCCTATATCGCTAACTTCGAGGCGCGAGTGGTGCATACGATGTTTAACGCGGACAAGCTTGCGCTTCCTTACGGAGTGAAGTTGCCGCGGCCTAACCTGGCCCTCAACACCGGCGACAACGTCTATAATGTCGGAGGCGAAGGGAACTATCGCGATTTCTGGATGCCAGTCTGGAACAGTGACCGCGATGCCAACGAATACGGCGCACCCTATGTCCGCAGTATCCCTTACTACATCGTGGCGGGTAATCACGACACCGGGGGTAACGGCGACTTCGTCAATCTTCTCGCTTCCGATTCCTCCGCTCGTTTCAGCGGGAACCTCGATGGCGGTGACGCTCTGCAGTACTTCAATAACTACTATTTCCCGCTCAACGGCCCCAGTGGGGTGGATGCGCAGTATCTCTTTGACGGCAACACCCGGACCAGGAACGGCTTCTACTTCAGCTACCAAGGCACGACTTACTCCTCGCCAGCGGCGATTGAGGCCTTTCGCGCCAGCACCAAGGTGGATACCGGGGACGGACGGAAACGGCAGATCGATCACATGGCCAACTACTCCTTCGATTATGGCAATGCGCACTTCGTCTTCCTGGACGCGAATCCTCACCTTTTCGATGCGCTGGTCGATTACACCGCAATCTATCTCGAGGCGCCATCGAACTTCCCCGATTATCCGACTATCCTGCGCAACTGGCTCATCAACGATCTCGACGGCAGCGATAAAGACTGGAAGATCGCTGTTTTCCATCAGCCGGCCTTCTCTTCCGGCAATGGCACCCTGCGCAACAATCAAATGCGCCGGGTGGTTCGTTTCCTGCAGGACCACGGGGTGAACTTCGTCTTCAATGGCCACGAGCATAACTATCAGCGCACGCTTCCTCTCCGCGCGCTCAACGGTGTCGCGGAAGTGCCGGATACGGCTCATCCTCCGGTGGTCGCGCTCGACTCGAACTTCGATGGCCACAAGAACACGGTGCCGGATGGTCTTCTTTATCTGGTCGAAGGAGCGGGCGGCGACCGTGATTTCGATAATAATTTGCTCCCACCGCGCGGCCTCGGCTTCAACGCCGATCAGGATGACTCCGCCACTGGTTTCTATACTTATGAGCCGGGTGAGACTTATCCGGTCGGCCCCCGCTCCTGGCTCGACACTCATCTGACCAACGTGCAGATGAGGAACTTCATTCCGAACGCCGGTGAAGGACCCAAAATAACCGCCCGCTTCAAGGCGAAAGTCTTCTCCTTTGGCCAGGCCGTGATCAAAGGCAACAGTTTTAACTTCTACCAAATCTCGGAGCCTCTTCTTCCGACCTCCTCGGCCACGGACGAGAATCCAACGCCGTACGGGACCGATGTGTTTGGTCAGCCGATTAACGATCCGATTCCGGATACACTCATCGACCCAAATACCGGCGAGGTCGTTACCCCGCCAGCGGAAGGACCTTCAGCGGTGCTGGACGCTTTCCAGGTTACGCGCCCTGATCTGCGCCAGCAGGTTGCGACCACGCTCACTCAAGGGGGCCAAAGCGCGAACGGCACCGTGCACTACCAAGGACAGATCGAAAATGGATCATCGTTCGCGCTGAACGGCGCCCAAGCCGTGGTGACTCTTCCGGAAGGCATGTCCTATGCCGGCACCCTGAGCGATCATACCACCCTCCAGGGCAACCAGATCGTGGTCACGCTCGGCCGCATCTCCGCAGGGGCGAAAGTGAGTTTCGATCTTGCAACAAAGGTCTTCTCAAGGCAGGCGAAAGAGGCGCCGCCGCAGGTCTACCTGCGCACCTCCACCGCGCAGACTCACGGCCACGACGACACCGGAAATTCGCCCGCTCTCGAGTAAACGAACGGTCCATTGGCCCCGGGGAATAGATCTCCCCGAGAACATGAGTTCGGAGGCGACTGAGACTGCCTCATCGTGCAGCAGAGCCCGTCGGGAGAAATTCCGGCGGGCTCTTTCTTTGTCTGGCCTCCATTGCGCGGAGACGGAAGTCGGAGGAATTAGTTGGACGCACCGGCCTCCGGCCCGACAGGTGGAGGATACCCATGGACACGAAAAAGAAAATCCTCGTGGTCGATGACCAGCCGAATATCGCAATGGTTTTGAAGATTCGCCTCAAGGTGGCGGGCTACGAAATCCTCACCGCGCATACGAGCGAAGAGGGCCTGCAACTCGCGCTGGAGTCCAAACCCGACCTCATTATCTCAGACATCTTTATGCCTCCGGGCGGCGGCTTTTCCCTTGCCTACCGATTGCGCGAGCAGATGCCGGAGGTGCCGCTCATTTTTATGACGGCCAGCCGGCAGGAAGGGTTGCGCGAAACTGCGGCCAAGTTTGGCGCGGTCGGATTTTTCGAGAAGCCTTACGAACCGGAAGAGCTACTCGCGGTCGTCCTCAAAGCCCTTTCGAAATAGGGCTGAGCAGAAGCCAGGTCTTCCGGCCGGGCAGCAGGTGCGGCTCCCGATCGCAAGAGTTAACTCCTGAGGCTTTCGTTCTTGGCCGAGTGCGCGATTGATGCGCGCGGCCGCCCTGGGAAATTCTGGCGCGCCGGCGGGCTATTTATCATCTTAACTTTCCCGCCGGGGAATCGCTAATCTCCCGCCGCCGTAACCGAAAGACTGTGATCTCCACTCTCGAATTGCAGGAAGGCATTAGCCACCTCAGCGCCTTGAGCAATCAACTTATCGGCCGTGACCGTGTCGGAATCGAGCGAGCAATAGCAGGTGCCGCCCTTGAACCGGAGCGGTCCGACGGACCTCACGCTAACGCTCATTCCGTAGCGCATTTGGCTCTGCCGGGACAGGAAGATAGCGTTTGATCGCCACGATAACCTCTACTTTGGCGACGGCCTCTTTGGCAGCACCGTCCGCATGGTCACCCCTGATCGAGTCGTGACGACGCTGGCCGGTTCCCATACTGAAAGAGGAAGCGTCGACGGCACCGGGAGCGCGGCCCGCTTTAGTATTGTCGCCAGCATCGCTCTGGATAGGAATGGCAACATCTACATCGCGGATGAAGGCGACAATAATACCATCCGCCGCATGAGCCCCGACCTGGTCGTAACGACGATCGCCGGCCTGTCCGGTTCCCCCGGTTACGCCGATGGAATCGGCAGCGCGGCCCGCTTTAATCAGCCGCGCGGGGTGGCGATAGGCCGCGGCGGTTTCATCTACGTGGCTGACTCGGCTAACCGAGTCATCCGCCGCGTCACCCCGGCGGGTGCGACTGCGACCGTGGCCGGGCAGCCCGGCGTGCCGGGAAGCACCGACGGCAATGGAACGAGCGCTCTCTTCAACCTCCCCATTGGCATGGCGTTCGATCAGTCTAACAATCTCTACATCGCCGACGCCGGCAGTCATACCGTCCGGAAGATGGATCGGCATCGCAACGTCACCACCCTGGCGGGCAGTCCCGGGCTGAGCGGTTTCGTCGATGGAATCGGCGCCGACGCCCGCCTCGCCATCGCGGCCCCGATCGCGGTCGATGGCAACTCCACCATTTATGTCGGCGACGTGATGAGCTTTCCTCCCAGCCACATCCGCATCGGCGTGCCGGCTGAATAAGCGCCGGTTGGGGAATATCCTTAGCTAACCTTAGTTGGTTAGGCCGCGTCGGCCAGCGACGCTGCGCAGAGCCGATGCCGGTGATTAACTCCTATTGCTTGTTGTCAATCTCGACCATGCCGACGCCGGTACTGCCGTTCCCCGCCCGGATGGCAGTGTAGGACCCCGCCGGGAGGCTCGCTTCGAGGCGCCGGCTCTTTCGCGAGAGAGAGTGGGCAACCGATTCGGCGTTGCCCCACTTACGACCACTGCCGAAACTCCTGCGGCGCGTTCGCTCTCATCGCCGGCCTCTGGATTTTTACCGAGACGTGAACAGCCACCGGCAACCTCAGTCCCGGCGAGTGCAAGCGCGCGCGAGACCCTGCTCCCGGGAGGGAAAGTCCCGTTTGCCCGCGGATACGACGGCAAATTTCTACTGACGAAGAGCCCCGAGGTCTATGACCCGAGTACGGGCACCTTCACTGCGACCACAGGAATGATCAACGCTCGCGCAATCCACTCGGCAAACTTATTGCCCGATGGCCCGTGCTGGTGATCGGCGGGTCGGAGAATAACGACTACGGTAGGGTGCTGACGGACCCGACCCTGGAGTTACGCGACAGCAATGGCGCTCTGGCAGGGCAATAACGACTGGCAGGACGACCCGGCGCAGGCGGACTTACTCTCGGCCAGCGGACTCGCGCCGGAGAACTCGCTCGAAGCCGCCCTTCTCCATCTACGCCCCTGCGTGGGACAGATATTGCTACATCCATTTGTTATGCCGGTCTCAATCATCATCGACCCCGAACAACGTTTGGTCGTTACTCTCGGCTCCGGGATCGTCACCGACGCGGAACTGCTGCGCGCGCGCCAGCGGTTGCTGGATGATCCGGCTTTTGACCCAAACTACGACTCCATCTGGGACTTCTACGCCATCACCGAGGCGCAAGTGACCAAGGAAATCGTCGCCGAGCTGGTCGCCAGCTCCCCAGCCTCGGATAAGCCGATCTGTCGTGCTGTGGTCATGAGCAAACAGGCCGGCCCGATGAAGGCGATCATGAACTTCCTCACCCTCACCCGACGGGCCAGCCGCCGCATCGCCGCTTTTCCCGATCGAGCTAGCGCCGAACGTTGGGTCTTCACCGCGCGCCACGACCTCCCGCCAGACCTCGCCGTCGTGCCAGATGAATTCCCCTATTAAACCGGCCGCCCCCGGCCTCCCCGCACCGGGTCTAGGATCTCTACCAGTGGATAACGAACCAGACTGGATTCAGATGCGCGAGTGGTTCCTTCAGTTGCTCTAATTGGGCCGCCGGGCCGTGCACTTCCAGGCGGATCAACTCCGCCATCTTCAGCGTCGCCGCGAGCATCTCGCCGATGTTATCCAGGTGCTCCAGGAGCGCCTCAGCGTTCACGTAGGCCTCGCGACAAAAGACCTCATCGCCATTGATGGTGAACTCGTAGAAGAGATTGCCGGTTTCGTTCCGCGTCCGAGCCACGAACTCGGGCAGGATCACCTTTAAAAAAGCCAGCTTGTCCGAGGGAACTCTGAAATAGGGATGAAAGCTGACGAAGCCGGCGAGGCGTTCCATGCCGTCGATGGTAGCGGCGGGCGCGGTTTCTGCAACCAGCATTGGGTGGCTCAGCCTCTCCCGCCCTTTCGCCGGCCGGTCGACCTCCTGTTGGTTGCTCGCATCGCCCCAGTTCTTATTGGTCGCCAGCGCGGTTCCAGAGCCAGATCGCGTTGCGTTCCCATCACTCCTGCACTCGTTAGGCACGGACCAGGGCACGTCACATCAGCTTCTTTGGTCCGGTGCCGGTAATAATGAAGCCTGCGATGATCACGTTGTCGCCAGTCGTGACTTGGGCACGGGTGGATAAATTGGCCAACGTAAGCCGACGCGGCATGGCAGACGGTGTCGCACTTGGACTACGTCTCGGGGTTGCGGTTGCAGTCGGCGACGGCGTTGGACTCTGGTTGGCGTGGGGTAGATGTCGGCGACGGCGTCATAGTCGGAGGGAGAAGAGTAGGTTGCAGGGAGGTCGGTAACCCGGCCGGCACGTAGGAGAGCGAGTAACCTGAGGTGCCTCTCGGAAAAGTGACTGAATCGAACGTGCCAGTAATACCATCGGCTCGCTCGGGAATGGCCGGAACCTTTCGCCCGGCCCGCCGGAAGATATTCATTGACGGCGCTTCCAGGCATCAGCTATCAACCGGGAAACAAACTGGAGACTCCTCCCGGGACTAACCTTGAGGGGCGATCCAGCAGCCGGTCGCTCCATACCGCGCCCGGCCCTGAGCAAGTAGAATCATATGATCACGAAAACGCATCTTTGTTGGTTTTTAGCCATGGCGGTGATGTCGGGTGTCCTCCGCGCGGAACCATTCGACCGGGGCATAGCCAGTCGCGAGGCGAAGGCAGGCGAGGTGCAGTTGCATTATCTGAGCGCGGGCAACGCCCCTGAGGCGGTCCTCCTATTGCATGGCTTTGCCGAGACGTCGCGCATGTGGCGGCCGCTCATTCCCCAGCTGGCGAAAAAGTTCACCGTCATCGCACCCGACCTCCCGGGCATCGGCGATTCCTCCATTCCCCCGCGCACCGGCATGCTCATCGCGGCGCGGCAGATTCATGAGCTCATGCGTTCTCTCAAGATCGAGAAGGCGCGCGTGGTGGGGCACGACATTGGCCTCATGGTCGCCTACGCCTACGCGGCCCAATACCCAGGTGAAACCGAGAAGCTCGTCGTCATGGATGCCTTCCTGCCCGGAGTGCAAGGCTGGGAACCGATCTACGACGCGTCCAACGTCTGGCACTTCCGCTTCAACGGCGAATATCCGGAAAAGCTCGTCCAGGGACGAGAGCGGACCTATTTCGAGTATTTCTGGAATGTACTGGCCGCGGATCGCAACCGCTCGATCCCCGAAGGGGAACGCGAAGCCTACACCGCAGCCTATGCCCGACCCGGGCGGATGCGGGCCGCCTGGGCCTACTTTGCCTCCTGGCCGCAGTTGGCGACGGAGTTTGCTCCGCTGGCCCGGACGAAGCTCACCATGCCGGTCCTGTCGATCGGTGGCGAGAAATCACTTGGCCACGAGCTGGCCGCGCAGATGAAGCTGGTCGCGAAAGACGTGAAAGTTATCGTTCTCCCCGGCACCGGCCACTGGCTCATGGAAGAGCGGCCAAAGGAAACTATGGCTGCGCTGCTAAACTTCATTTAAGCCCGGAGGATCTGGCAGGGGCGGCGCAATCGTCTGCCAGAACCTACTGCGCGCGCAGTGCGATCATGGGATCGACCCTGGTCGCACGAAGGGCGGGGAGAAGGTTGGCCAGGAAGGCGACGACAAGAAGAAGGATCGAGATCCCGAGAAAAGTGAAGGGATCGGTCGCGCTGATGCCGAAGAGCAGATTGGCCATGACCCGGGTAAGGAGAAGTGCCGCGCCCAATCCGACCGCGAGACCCAGACCGACCAGTTTCAGGCCTTGCATCACCGTCATGCGCAGGACTTCGCTTCTTTGCGCGCCGAGGGCCATGCGAATGCCAATCTCTCGGGTTCGCTGAGCGACAGAATAACTCATCACGCCGTAAATGCCGACGGCGGCAAGAAGGAGCGCGACGCCAGCGAAAACACCGAGGAGCAAGGTGCTGAAACGTTGCCGCGCAACCGCGCCGGCGACGATGTGTTCCATGCTTTCAACGTCGGAGACCGGCTGGTCCTTATCCACCGCCCAAACCGCACCGCGCAAGGCGCTGGTGAGACTGAGCGGGTCGACGGTAGTGCGCAGGACGAGCGCGTTCGGCGCCAGGTCTCGGAGCTGGCGATAACTCAAGTACATTTCCATCTTGGGCGAGGCGAGGAAATCGTTTTGTCGCACATCTTTGACCACGCCGATCACTTGGCGCCATGGCCCTTCGGAAGCGGCCGGGCCGGTTTTCAAGCGCTTGCCGATTGGGTTCTTTCCCGGCCAGAAATGTTGCGCCAGTTTCTCGCTCACGATGACCTTGTAGGTCTCTTCATCGATCGTGTCCCGCTCGTCGAAGTCGCGCCCTTGCCGGAGTGGAATTCCCATCGTCTTGAAATAACTCGGGCCGACAGCCCGATAAATGACATCCATCTGCTGGTCGGGCGGCGGGTCGGGAATTCCTTCGACGCCGATGTAGGTCGAATCGCCATTGTAGGTGAGCGGCAGGTTGCCTGCGAGAGCGGCCGACTCCACCCCGGGCAGCGCGCGCACGCGGCGCAACACTTCGTCCAGGAACGGAATCCGATGCCGGCGATCGGGATATTTTACCTCGGAAAGCTCGATCTTCGCCGTGAGCAGATGATCGGCGCGAAAGCCGGGGTCGAGATTGCGCAGATGGACAAAGCTATTGATCAGCAACCCGGCCCCGATGAGCAGGACAAAGGAAACGGCCACTTCGGCGATGACGAGCAGACTGCGCAGCCGGTTGCCTTTGCCACCCCCGGTGAAATCACGACCGCCTTCCTTGAGCGTTTCGTTCAGGCTGAAGTTCGAAGCCTGCGCGGCGGGAGCGAGGCCGAAGACGAAGCCAGTCGCAACGGCGATGAGCGCGGTGAAACCGAGGACGCGGCGGTCGATCGCGATCGGGCCGGCCTGCAAAACGCCATCCGGAATAAAATGCTGGAGTGCGTCCAGGCCGACAAAGGCAAGAAACAACCCGGCAAGGCCGCCGAGCAAGGCCAGGAGCATGCTCTCGGTCAGGAATTGTCTCGTTAGGCGGGAACGGCTTGCTCCCAGCGCCAGGCGCAGGGCGATCTCCTTTTGCCGCGCCGCGGCCCGGGCTAGGAGAAGATTAGCCACGTTCGCACAGGCGATCAGGAGCACGAACCCGACCGCGCCGAGCAGGACGAGCAGCGCCGGCCGGATGTCGCCCACCACTTCGTCGCGCAGCGGATTCACCACCGCGCCGATGCGGAGGTTTTCTTCCGGGTATTGCTGTGCCAGCCGGGCGGCGATTGTATCCATCTCCGCCCGCGCCTGCTGCAAAGAGACTCCGGCCTTTCTCCGCGCGATCACCTCGAGAAAATGATTCCCGCGCTGCTGCGCCTCCTCACTGCTGAAGGCCGTCGGCACCCAGAGCTGATCCCGCCACCCGTCGTAACCCGGCAACTGCACCCCCGGCGGCATGACTCCGATCACGGTCCAGCTTTCCCCATTCAGGTTCACCGGCTGACCGATGATCTGCGGGTTGCCTCCGAAGCGTCGCTGCCAGAGCCCGTCGCTGAGCAGCACGACGTGCGCGCCCGGTTTGTCATCCTGCGCTTGAAAGCCGCGCCCAAGCTGCGGTGGCACGCTCAGCAGATCGAAGAGATTGGCCGAGACGCGCCGGCCGTCGAGGCGTTCCGGTTCGCCTGAGCCGGTGAGGTTGAAATTCTTCATCGCCATCGCCGCCATCCCGCTGAAGACGCTGCTCAGGCGTTGCCAATCGAGGAAATTGGCCGGGGAGGGCGTGTTCTTGGGAAAGCCAAGATGGGTCGCGTTTTCCCAGATGACGACAAGCTGATCGGGATTTTTGAACGGCAAAGGCTGGAGAAGCACAGCGTCGACCACGCTGAAGATGGCGCTGTTCGCTCCGATGCCGAGGGCGAGCACGAGCACGGCGATAGCGGTGAACGCCGGGCTGCGCCGGAGCATGCGCAGGCCATAACGCACATCCTGGCCAAGATCTCCCAGCAGGGTGGTACTTCCTCCGCCTAGCACGACGGGATTTGGCCGAGCGGACCGTTCCACCTTCTGCCATTCCGGGCCTAACAAGTCAGGGTTTTGCAGCTCTTCCAGACTCGTTAGGCGCGCTTCCTCCTCGGTTGCACCGTGGCGAAGGACGCGTTCATACACTTCTTCGAGATGCTGCGAAAGCTCTTGCACGATCGCGTTCTCGCGCGCCGCCGAGAGCCCGAGCTCCCCCAGCCGGTCTCGGATCTCGTCGCGGAAATCAGGCATGCTTGATCCCGGTGATGAGGCGCACCGCCTCGACGAATTCGGCCCAGCCGTCGCGTTGTTTGGCCAGCATCTTTTTCCCCGCCGGGGTGAGGCGATAGTAACGGCGGCGGCGTTGCCCGGCCTTCTCCACCCAGCGGCCGCGAATCCAGTTCCGTTTCTCCAGCCGATAGAGCAGCGGATAGAGCGAGGCGACGTTGAAACGGAGCGCACCGCGGGAACGAAGCTCGATCAACTGCCCGATCTCGTAGCCATGCCGCGGCTGGTTTTCCACGAGCGAGAGAATGAGCAACTCCGCACTCCCCTTCTTCAATTCCCGGTCCAGTTGTGCCGACATATGTTGCCAAGCCATATATCGCGCAGACACACCTTGTCAAGGCGCCCTTTGGCCCCGTCTTGCTCCAGCTATCCTGCAGGCGATGTCAGGATGGAAAATCGGCCGAAGGAATATTCTCGTAACCGTCTTTTCCAGGGATCGGTGATCTCAAGAAATTGAGCTTGTCCGGAAAGCACTTGCTCGGCGCCGGCCAGCGCTGCCGGGAGCAGGTCTTTGTCCAGCCAGGGTTCGTTATGGCCCGGCATCAGATGATCGAAATCATCAAAGTAATCCATTAGTCGCCGGTAACTCGTCACCAGGTCGTTCAGACATCCGCCTTCCAGATGTGTCCAAACCGGACCGTGCAAAAGAATGTCGCCGCAAAAAAGGATGCGATCGGTCTTATCGAGCAGGCAGATGTGGTCGGGCGCCTCTCCTGGCGTGGGAATGACCAGAAGCTCTCGATCGCCCAGCTCAACCCGCTCACCATTTTTCAACCAGCGGTTCACCGAAATCGGTGGAAGAGAACGACCTTGCGGGTCGAATCCCCTCGGCCACGGCCCGGTCACGAGATGCTCGGCCAGGATTTCCTTTTCCAGGACGGGTTGCGGAACCCCTGATTCCGCCGCGCGGCGAGTCACTGGATGATCGAACATCGCCACCTCGTCAAATTGCTCGTTGGCGCCCAGATGGTCAGGGTGGGTATGCGTGTTAACGACCATGATGGGTTTGGCCGTGACGGCTCGCACGGCCTTGCGCAGATCGCCGATGCCGCAGCCGGTATCGATCAGAACCGCCTTCTCTCCTCCTATGAGCAGACTTACCGCCGTCTCTTCGAAGTGACGAGGCTCGTAAAAGACGAAAAGGTTGGGCGTAATCTGGTAAGTCTCAAACCAGTCATCGTCACTCGGAATCGAAGAGAATTGGGGCCAGGTCGTCATCAAATTCCTCGGGTGACTTCTAAAAGGAGGAAACGGCTTCTCATTTCAATCGAGATCGGCTCCTTCGCAACCTGGAACATAGGCCCATCGCTTGTCCTGTCCGTTGCGGAAGCCGCCGCCATCGCGTTCCCAATGACAGCATTCAGATGCGCGAGCACCTTCTTCAGCTTATGTAACCGGCAGCCGGGCAGTGAAGTCCAGGCGGCCATCTGAGCGCCGCCGCTTTCCTGACAAAGTCGAGACCGCCGATCAGCTGAGAACCCTAACGAACGAATCGCCGATGCGAAGTCTCCTTCTTCTCACCGCCATCTGGATCTTCGCGCCCCTCACTTCCATCTATGGCGCGGAGACCCCTCATCGTTTCACCGAGGAGGATTTGCCCTCGCTGGCGAAGGACCCCGCCGGTCCCTCGGAAATCGACCAACTGGCGCAGCGTCGTGGCTTTCACTATGCCCGCGACACCCGCCGGGCGGCGCGCGGCGACTTCAGGGCGCTGAAGACATTCTTCGAGCTCGCGCGGGATGCCGACGGCGCGGCCGCCGAAAGCATCCAGGGCGTTCCGACGGTCGTTTACCATCTGCTGGGCGACGAGAAGTTTGCCCAATTTCTCGCCGCCCAGCCGTTAGGGTTTCGAATGATGGTGCGGAACCTGATCCTGACTGGTGATCCAGCCGGCGCGGAGGGCAAGGGGTTCGCGCGGGACTTTCCCCAGTCCCTGCCGCTCCTCTTTCCCCGCGAGCTGGTCGCCTGGTCTTCGCCTAACGACCTCTACGCCATTCGTAAGGTCTTTAGTGACCAGTTCGAACTGAGCGGGTCCAAGGTGGTGCGGGCAGAGTTAATCGAGAAGAAGACCGGCCGCGTCCTCTGCGATCTCACCCCGGACGACATCGGGAGCGGGGCGGAGCGCGAAGGAGAAGCGCTCTGGTCCCCTGACTCAAAACGGGTGGCCTGTCTTTCGATCGATCTGCCGGAACAACCGGGTCATTTGTTCAGCCAACCGCGCCCGCCTCTGCAACGGAAGCAAACCGTCGTCTATCAACTCGCCGGCGATGGCTTCACTCGCGTCGAGCTGTCGTTAGGTGCGGCGCCCGGGCAGGAGGACGACCCGGAACTAAAGACGGCCGTTCCCGGCCATATCTACACCGAGCCGGTCAAATGGCGGAAGCCTAACGTGCTCCTCCTGCAACGCCACGAATACTATGGTGTGCTCCGGCCGACGACGATCGGCAAGCAGACCTTTGACTCGATCGGCAGCCTCAGCCGGCGCTACCAGATCACCGCCACGATCGCCCCCGACGGAAAAGGAAGCACCGTCTGGAAGCTGGAAAAGGAGTAGCCCGCGCCGCCAATTGCTCCCTATGCTTAGCCAAGGATCCCGCTGCTTCTTTCCGCCGGCACCGTCTCGCGTGAGCTATTCCGGCTCGTGACAAATCACTTCGACGTGCCGCCGACTGCCAGCCTCCCCTCTGGCCGGCCGAAACGCATTCGGCTTTTCAGCCCTTACTTTACGGCAACGCGTAAGCTTCCAACAAAGCAACGCCAGAGCTCCCGTTCACTCCGCGCACGATCGCGGTATAGTTGCCGGGAACGAGGGTGATGAGAATGGCCGACTCCCGGTGGTCGCTCGGAGCCAGGCCAGTGGCTTCGATTTGGGCCTGGTTTGGGGCCGAGGTCCAGTCATCGTTGCTTCCCAGGATCGTGCCGTTGTCGTCGTAGAGATCGAGGATAGGATTGAGTAACTCGCCCGTTACCCCCTGCGCCTGCAGGCTTGGGCCGATGCCCCGGATCACGATCTCTCTCGTTGTCTGCCCACCAATGATGAGGCCCGTGATGAGGACATCATCTCCGGTAAGAGTCAGGGCGCGTCCGGAGATGTTGACTAGCTCTGCGCTGCTATCCGGCGGCAAGACAAAGATTTCTCCCAGGGCGATTCCGGTCGAGCTATTCTGGCCCCGGATGACGGTGGTATAAGCCCCCTCCGGCAGGGTCGCGATGATGGCCGCTTCGCGGCTGTCGCTCGGGGCGAGGCCACTGGCCTCGATCTCACTCTTTTGCGGGCTCATGCTCCAGTCGTCATTGGAGAAAATGAGCGACCCGGTGCCATCGTGCAGTTCCAGAACGGGATCCAAAAGAACGCCCGGGAGCGGTTGACCCTGGACCGCCAGAGAGGGACCTGACGCGCGCAGCAAGACTTTCATGGAACCGCTCCCTTTAATGATAAAACCGTTCGTACTCACTTCGGCGCCAATCCCTACTCTGGCGCGGGATGAGATATTGATTGGCTGACCGGGCATCAGTGTCGGCTCCGGGGTCGCGGTTGGGGTCGCGCTGGGCGTCGCCGTGGGCGTGGGCGTGGGCGTGGGCGTTGGCGTTGGGAGAGGGGCCAGAAGATTAAATTGCACATAGGTAGGAGCTCCGGCCGGGAGATAGGACAGCTCGTAATTTGGGGTAGCTCCGGTAAAGGTGATAGAGTGAAACGTGCCAGTAAGTCCAGACGATGTGAGAATGGTGTACGATCCCGGTTGCGCGCTCTGATCCAGCTCGATCTGCAAGTTACCCGCTAAGGAGGCCGGGCCGGTGACCGAGACTAACGAGTTGCCGCTGGAATTGATCCCAATATGAAGCAGGCTTCCGGCGGGTAAGGCAAGTGGGCCGGTATTGTGTAAGACGCCAGTGGGGAATCCGGGAGACAAGGTTCCCATGACGGTGGCAGGGCTGTTGATGCTACCGGTCCCCTTTAAAACCGCCCCGGTGCTCACGGTGATCTGGCTATTCGCGCCGGCTCCTCCCGCATAAAGTGTGCTATTGGCCAGGCAGAGAGTTCCGGCAGAGACGGTGGTGGGTCCTACATAGCTGTTGGTGCCACCGAGGATGACTGTTCCCGCTCCAGTGACTTGCAGGCTGGCGCCCAGGCCGCTCCCTGCTGTCCAATCGGGAGACAGGGGGATGGACTGGACGCTGTCGTCGATGATCGACTGGGTGATTGAGATCGCTTCTGCCGAGCCAGGGGCCAGGTTGAGAATCGAGTTGGAGTAGAGAAAGAAATCGTCGCCGCCAGCGAAGCCGCCGGCGGAATTGTTCGAGGTGGAGTTGTTCGAGGTGCTGCAATTGCCGGTGAGAGTGAGGGTGGGTGATCCATTCGGGCTGCCGAGAAAGATCGCGCCACCTAAAGCAGCGCCATTGCCGCCCTCCGTCGGAAGACCGGCCGTTCCCGCGGTGCCGCCACTCCCGTTGCTGCCACCGCCGCCGCCAAATCCGCCAGAATTATTACTACCGCCGCCGCCGCCGAATCCGCCGGAGCCGTCGCTCCCGCCCCCGCCGCCAAATCCGCCGCTATTGCCGTTGCCCCCACCGCCTCCATAACCGCCGCCACCACCCGAATAACTGCCGCCACCACCGCCGCCATCGCCGCCGTTCCCGCCATTGCCAATGCCGTTGATGCCGAACCCACCGCCGCCGCCACCGCCGCCGAGGCCGCCTCCGCCGCCACCGCCGCCGATGCTCGAGAAGCCGCCGTTTCCTGCGCCAAAGGCCCCAACTCCGCCGCTGGCGTTGAAACCACCGCCGCCGCCGCCGCCGAGCCCGCCCCCACCGCCGCCGCCGCCTCCACTGGCATTGCCGCTGCCGCCGCCGCCACCGCCGCCGCTATAGCCGCCTCCTCCGCCGCCGCCACTGCCCACATCCACGATCCCGTTAAAATAGGTTCCTCCGCCCCCTCCCATTCCGCCTAACAAACCGTCCGTTCCCGAAAACCCGGGCAGAGTGGTAGAGCTGCTTCCGCTCCCTCCGGTTCCAGTTCCCATTTGCGGGGCACCCGCATCACCTCCGTCGCCGCCCACGTTGCTGCCACCGTCGGAGCCGCCACGACCTCCCACGTTATTCCCGCCAGCCCCTGTTCCCCCGAGAGTATTGTTCTGGCTGCCGGAACCTCCTCCTCCGACCACGAAAGGAGTGGCGGGGATAGAAAGGGAAAACGGAGCAATGGTCACGGCATCGACAGGGAAACTGCCGCCGATCCCACCAGTGGTGCCAAGAATGGCCCCGCCACCGCCACCGAAATTGCTCCCGCCATCGCCACCCGCACCGCCGCCAGCACCGAAGTTATCGCCACCGTTCCCGCCAAAACCACCCCCGCCACCCGCTCCGGAGCCACCGCTGCCGACAAGACCACCGCCACCACCGCCCGAACCAGTGGGACCGTTTCCGAGTCCCGACATGGCAGAGCAGCCAATGAAATTGACGTTGTGGAGCGTGACACCGGCCGTGTCGATAAGGAGCGCGCCGCCGGCGCCCATGCCACCGCCACCGCCATCCCCGCCACTGCCACCGGCAGCATCGAAATTGTCGAAAGTGAGATTTCGGAGAGTGACAGCACCGCTACGAATGAACAACCCGCCCGTGCTTGAGCCACCGATGATAACCACCGGCGTCGCCGGATCAAGGTTGCCAATCACGATGGTATCCGAGCCCAGCAGGTTCACCATCGAGAGTCTGGCGCTGAGTTGAATCGAAGTGATTCCGGGGGCAAAGACAACCTCGTAATCCTGGGCGACCCCTTGCGCCTGTTGATCGAGAATGTAGTTCAGGCAATAGCGCAGATCGCCACTCGTGGCGGAGTCGATTTGGCCTCCGGGGAGCGTGTCGGAGCTGATTGTGACCGTGAGTGTGGTCAGGGCGAGCGACGAGGCGGCAGCGAAGGTGAGAATGCCTGCGACAAGGGCAACGAGTCGCAGGGTCTTGAAGGTCCAGGAGTGACGAGATTGAGTGGTTTTCATAAGCGGCCGACAGCCCAGAGAGCACGCGGCGGGCCGCGCGGCCGTCAGAACGAGGCGCCGCCACCATCAAAGGCGTGAGCGGAGGCGGAGCTTTCAGCGCAAGCGCCTCAACAGGCACCGCTCTTTGACGTCATCTATTGCATCATGGAAAGATCGCCCACGATTACAGCGCATCTTTGTCAGACACCAAGACGGACTGCAACTAAGAAGCAGCACGCAGATCGCAGGCCTCTATCTCTCACTTACTCCGTCGCATTACTCCACATAACGACCATCGCCTCGCATGACTCCTCCGGCTCGTGACACACCGCCTCGATGTTATGACTATCCGGATCGAGGATATAGGTCGAGAAACAGTCGACATCTGCACTTAACTCCGGCGCGCCATTGTCGCGTGAAAATGATGTGATCAAGCCTGCCTCAAGTTCCCTTCACCCTCCTACTTCCCAAATCCTACTTCCTACTTCCCACTCTCTAGCCCGGTCAGCGCCTTGTCTCATGAACGTTGAAACCACTTCTTCGGATCGCGGAAGCGATAACGCGGCCTGCTCTGCCCGGCATCATCGAGTCATCTCCGGCGTCGTCTGGCTGGCGACTACGACCGTCGTTTATCTCATCTCCCTCTGGCTCTTGAAACATCATCCGGGCTGGTCAGCCGCGGCCCGCATCGCGGTTACCCTCGCTCCGTTGCTGCCCGGGATTTTTTATCTGCGCGCGTTGCTGAAATCGTTCTGGCAAATGGATGAACTCCAGCGCCGGATCCAGACTGAAGCGCTCGGGTTTGCCTTCGTCGGGACGGTGATCGTCCTCACCGCAGTCAATGTCTGCGCAGCGGAAGGGGTCAGGCTGGTTGCTTACCCTACCGGTCTCGGCATCGGCGGCGTCTATCTCACCGTCTTCTTCCTTTGGAGTGTCGGCGTTTCCATCTCGACCTTCCGTTACCGATGAAAAACCAGCTCCGCGGGCTCCGGGCCGCGCGCGAGTGGTCGCAAAACGATCTCGCGGTCAAACTCCGCGTCTCGCGCCAGACCATCAACGCGATCGAGACCGAGAAGTACGATCCGAGCCTGCCCCTCGCCTTTAAGGTCGCGCGCCTTTTCAAACTCCCGATCGAGGAAATCTTTTCCGACAAGTAGAAGATCGGGCGGAACTGGAACCCCGTTCAGGCCGATCGGCATTTCGATACAAGCCCCGGAGCGCGCAGGAGCGAATCTTTTTTTATGAGCGCATCTGACCACACAGCGGCCGCGGCCAGCGGCACCTTTCATCTCGGCGGCGACCTGCCCGTGCACCGGCTCGGCTTCGGCGCCATGCGGATCACCGGTCCCGGCATCTGGGGCGAACCGGAAGATCCCGCGGAAGCGCGGCGCGTCCTCCAGCGCGTGGTTGAGCTCGGGATTAACTTTATCGACACGGCCGATTCCTACGGCCCGGAAGTGAGCGAGCGCCTGATCGCCGAGACGCTCCATCCTTATCCCGACGGCCTTGTCATCGCGACCAAGGGCGGCCTGACCCGCCGGGGGCCTAACAAATGGAAACCAGATGGCCGTCCGGAGTATCTGCGGCAATGTGTCGAGATGAGTCTGCGCCGGCTCAAGGTCGAGCGGATCGACCTTTACCAGCTCCATCGTATCGATCCCAAAGTGCCGGCTGAGGAAACTCTCGGCGCGCTGGCCGAGATGCAGCAGGCGGGAAAGATCCGGCATTTCGGCCTCTCGGAAGTGACCCCGAAGGAGATCGAGAAGGCACGAAAAATCCTGCCCGTCGTAAGCGTGCAAAACGAATACAACCTCGGCAACCGGAAGAGCGAGAACACGCTGCAATATTGCCAAGAGCACGAACTCGCCTTCATCCCGTGGTTCCCGATGGCCGCGGGCGATCTCGCGCAGGAGGGCGGCCCGCTCGATCAGCTGGCGAAAAAGCACGATGCCACTGTCGCCCAGCTCGCGCTGGCCTGGCTGCTGCATCGTTCGCCCGTCATGCTGCCGATCCCGGGAACGTCGTCGGTCAAACATTTGGAAGAGAACACCGCGGCCGCGGAGTTGCAGCTCAGCGACGAGGAATGGAGCGCACTGGAAAAGACCCTCGGCTAACGAACCGCACCGCCGACCGCGCGCTTCGCTTATACCAGGAATTGCGTTCGCCAGCTAGCGTCGCCCGCACATTTTCCTTGATGAAATAGCTAGCCTGCGACCAGCATTCCTTGCGCGATATCCAGAGCCTGCTCACCGGTGAAGGGCCAGGAATCACTGGGACTTGGATCTTAGTCGTCTGGACCCGGATGTGCCGCAGACACGAAAGAAGAGCTCATACGGACCGATGCTCATGTTGAGAACAGCGTTGCGCGTATCAAGTGCATTCATCATCTCGCTAAGAGCACCGATCCTAAGGAAGGAGATGACTCGGCCGGGTCCAAAAACTTAACCCGAATGTCCATGGGCGCGTTGTTGTCTTCCGACGCCGGTTCAGTAATCCTGCGCGTCGACCTTTTGCAGTTCCCGCCAGTCCACCTCGCCGGAATCGATCGGCGTGTTCGCCTGGTAATAGACGTTTGGATCGTGCCGGCTGCGATAGGTGTGATTGTAACCATCCTCCACCTTGACCCGTTCTCCCGTGCTCGGGTCCGAGAACTTGGAAACCCCGCGGATTGTATCCACCCGCAGCTCCTGCTGGCGATCCATGTCCCCCATCCGGCGATCGAAGGCCGCTTTGTTCTCGTCCATCTGCTGCATGCGCTGATTAAAGCGCGCGGTGTTGGCTTCGCCAAAACGGCGAATGTCGCCCATCCGCTGCTCGTGCGCTCGAGTCATGGCGGCCGTGTTGGAGTGAATCTGATTCATGGTCGCTTCATGCTGGCGACGGCTCGCCTCGCTGTTCACCTGTGCGCCCCGATTTTGCGCTGCCTGTTCCAGTTCTTGCCAGGCCGGGTTCACCACGATGGAATCCTGCGCCACGCGGGTATGCGCATGCGCGGCTTCCAGGTCGCCGGTGGTCTGGGTGATGGAAGGCACCACGCTCCAGCTGTAGTAAGTCTCGCCATTGATCCGCTGCGAGTTAATGCCGATGCGACATTCCACTCGCGCCTTGTGTCCGTTAGACAAAGTGCCATCGACCGAGCCGCGCCGCGTGATCTGGCCATTCTCACTTCGCTCCTCGCGGGCGGTCTGCTCGTTCCCGATGTCGCTCAGGGTGGCGCCATTCCGGGCAAGGTAGGGCAGCATCATTTTCTTCACATAGTCCACCGGCTGCATCGGCGGCATCTCGTTCTCGCTTGCCTGCGGCGGGAGACCGAACTGACGACGCTGCCGGCGCAGATTCTCGGTCAGCGGCCCCTCGGAGTAGACATATTGCGCCGAGGGCAGATACTCGATCTGCGAAGCGCCATCGGGGGAACGCAGGCTGATGTAAACCTTGTTCTGCGGGAGGGCGCCTTCCCATTGACGTTTAAACGATTGCTCCGCCCGCCAATCCCGCGGCACCTTCAGGGCGAAGGCCACCATCTGGTCGCGCTCGGGATCCAGAATGCCGAGCAGCCGGTAAGCGCCCGTCCCGGCATTCACATTCGCCGCTTCCTTCTGCCCATCCGCACCTTCCGCCGGGCGGACGTAGCCGAAAGAGAGACCCATGCAGGCGACCAGAGAAATATAACGAGTGAAGGACATGAACCATCCTCTCCAAACGAGCGAGAAAAGACAAGGATTGTGCGCAGCAAGGTCTCCCTCGTGGTCGGACCATGTGCCTTGCGGCCCCTCTCGCGGTTCCTCTTTACAAGCCCGTCCGCGCTGGCGCAGAATCTTCAGCCATGGAACTTGTGAACCGCTTCATCACACTCTGCGCGGTTGTCGCCTTGAGCGGGCTCAGTATTCCGGCTGGGGCGGCCGATTTCGGCGGGAGCAATGACGTCAAACAAGTCCGCCAAGTCGTCGCCGCGAAGTTCGGCAGGGTCCTGCACGTCTCCATCGCGCACGATTGGGCCCTGGCCACGGCTTCGCAGAAGGAGAACGACCTCTCTGTCGTCCTGCATCGCGCCTCCTCCGGTTGGACAGTCGTCGGCTCGGATGGCGGCGCCTACGACGCCGAAACCCTGAAGGAACTCGGCGTCCCCGCGGTCGATACCGATCGCTCCTGCAGGCCTATCAGTAACCGCCCGCCATCCGCGCGGCGAGTGCGAGTGTTGCTGGTCGCTCCAGCGGACCAGCGTGCGGAGGAACCTTCTTTAGTGAGGAGGCGAGGCTCATTCGCGCCGTCCTCGCGTGAGATGATTGTCCCGTTGTGACTAGCTCGGGAAATCCGTTGCGCCTCGACTTTCTCGCCATTGGCATCAACCTCACACTCATGATCGTCAAGATCGGTCGGCACGATCGGAAACTCCTATGCCTTGATCGCCGATGGCATCGAATCGGCCAGCACTGGCATCACCGTCGCGCTCATTGGAGGGAAAGGTTACGAGATGGCAGATGACTGGGGTGCGCTCATCGCCTGCGTCGTCATCGCCGCGAATGGGGTGCGGATTTTGAAGAGCTCATTCTTAGATACGGTGGATCGCACCGTCGTCCCCGAGGTTCGGCGCACCATGATGGAAACCGGCACGGCCATCGCCGGGGTGACGGGGATCGAGAAATGTCTCGTGCGCAAAAGCGGCATCGATCTCTTTGTCGAGTTACACATAGAAGTCGCCCCCTGACCACGATTCGCGAGGGGCACCGGATTGCCACGAGGTGAAGGCCGTCCTCATGCAGGCGAACACGCGAATCAAAGATGTCATTGTTCACCTGGAACCGGCTTAAACTGGAGCCAGGAGGAAAGGTGTCTTGGAGAGTTGGGGGGCGAAACGTCGAATCATGGTTTCGACGCCGCGCTTCGAGGTTTTGGTGCGCCTGCCACTTTCCTCGACCAGATCGCCGCGGAAACCTGTCCTCTTCAGGATTCCACCGCCCGCTGGAGAAAATGGATCTTGCCCTATTTCAGTAGGAACGGCATCTTCAGAGGTGCGAGATCTCATCAGCCTGTGACGGGGCTGATTTTCGCTGCTGGAGCAATCAGCTTTCAAATGATCACCACTTTTCACCCGCCGCCATTCTGGCCCTCGCCCGACGCAAGCGATCGTCTCGTCTCATGGTAATGCGCGTGGTTGCTGCAATCGTGTTCTTACTCTTCGCGGCCGCCGCGGCAGAGGCGGGCTCGCACTCGTTCGTGACCAAGGCGCAAGGGCGACTGGGCGCACCCATTCGTTTTGAGTTCTACCGCGCTTCGTCCACACTGTCGAAGTCGGATATCAAGTCCTTTACGGTTTCGGTTCGGACCGATGACGATAAATGGAAAACGATGTGGGCCATCTTGAGCGGCCGTGATCTGACCCAGCCGATCCGGTATGGGGTTACGCCTCCTGGTTTCACCACGATGGTCAGACCGCAGGCGCTCATCCCCGGTCGCGTTTACGCCGCGGTCGCTACCGATGAGCATGGCGGGTCGTCGAAGCTGACTCTCGGATTCGATACCGACGGGACGATGATCTTTCCCGACTCAGTCGATGAGTGAGTGACGAAAGAAGGCAGGATTTGTTTAGGGTGAAGCTATTCGCAAGCAAGGAATAGCCAACGGCCTGGCCAAGCCCTTGCTGCCCAGAGCACAGCGATTACCAGCAACAAGAGTGCCGAGGTTGCACCTGCCGCTGGTTTGATTCCACTTAGAAGCGTCTTCTCTTGCCCAGGCGAAGGACGAGACGAGGCCGCTCGTGGCAATCGCAGCAAAGAGTGGTTTCATGAGTTCTTTAGTCATAACGGTGATAAAGGATTGACACTGGAAAAGGCTGCCCGGTTAGCGTCGTCGCCATGAAATCCAGCTATTCCTTACGCTTCCTCTTGTCTGCGCTCTATTCCTTCGCAATCCCCGCTTTGGCTGCACCGCCGGCACCGCCTGCGCTCCGGCACACTATTTCATGCAACTCACCAAGCGACGTCGCTCTGAGCCCAGCGTCGGCGATCTAAGTTCTGAAGCTGGCCCTGCTTTATCTTCCCCCTAGGTGGGAATCTTACCCACAGTTCCTCCATTGCGACTGCATCCTATTCCATGGCAGACCCGATTGTATGACAACGACGGATCCATATGGAAATCAATACATATGCGGTCCTCGTATCATTGCCGCCAGCCAGACGGGATTTAATTGGGCTAAGCGCCATCTTTCAACGCAGAATGTAATGCCTAAAGCACTTCCTTTATCATCAGCGACCGTGGGAGGAGAAGATGGCGATCATCACCGGTCGGAGGGAGCATTCATGGCCGGAGTGGTGGAGCGCAATGTGCGGGTGCTCTTGGAACGTCAGCGTGCTGAGCAGGGGCGGATTCCATTCCAGAATCGCCTGGCCGACCGGATCACCGATTTCACTGGGAGCATGTGGTTTGTTTACCTCCACCTTCTCATCTTCGGCGGCTGGATCACGTTCAATCTGCCGAATACGCCTTTGCCAAAGTTTGACCGCTCCTTCGTGGTCCTGGCGATGACGGCCTCGGTCGAGGCGATCTTTCTCTCGACCTTTGTCTTGATCACGCAAAATCGAATGTCGCAGCGGGCGGCGAAGCGGGCCGATCTCGACCTGCAGATAAGTCTCCTGGCTGAGCATGAGGTAACGCATTTGATCACCCTGGTGAAAGCTATTGCACAACGCATTGGAGTGGAGGTCGGTGAGGATGGAGAGTTAGCCGAGTTAGAGAAGGATGTCGCTCCTGAACGCGTTCTCGACCTGATCGAGAAGGAAGACGGCGACCGGCCTCCGTCCTGAGACGCGAATGGGCAGCCGCTGGGACTGGCTCCACTGTGACTACGACATCTATCCCTTTGGTTATGAGATGATGAAGAGCAGGCAGTTATCTGAAGCGGCTGCAGGCTGAGGGTTCCTTCGCCCTATTCGGGCGCCGTAGCTGCGGGCGCGTCGAGGATCTGGCTGAGCCGATCGGCGGTGCCCGCAATTCGCTACCGATGACCATGGCGGGTCGTCCGCCACGAGTCGGTGGGGGCGTGGTGACGACCGCTCTCCGGCGCTTCAAATACCCTGCCCCCGAACGATAAACCGGCAACCCTCTTGCCTTGATCGTTAGGCGCGATGCGGACGCCAGGAGGCGCGGTGATCTGCGGAGGATATATTACAGATACAGGAAGGCAGTGTGACTTGCCGAGTTCACGCTGTGGCCCTTATCTCGGGCCCGGGTTGTGAGCTGCAGAAAACTTTTTCATGTTACCTGCCCGCGATTCCCTCGCTCCGGTCCGTTAGTCTCGATGATAAGCGCAATGAGTCGCCGCGGAAGGTCTTGAAGAGCGCAACGTCGTGGCGATCGATGAAACCGTCCGCGTTCAATTGGGCGCGCAAATTCGTGCTATCGGCCTTCTGATCTTTAGCCGCACGAATCGCCTGCGCGTCCTTGTGATTGATTCTGGCGAAGCCTCCAATGGCGTCAGTGCTCGACCACCGCGAGGAAGTTTCGCAAGACCCGGGACGGATTCTTTCGCAGCCAAAGCAACTTGAGATGGAACTCCGGCACGGGAGCCCGGAGCCGCCGGATCCTATAGGTGGGATCGGACGAACTCAACACAACCTCGGGCAGGATGCAGACCCCGTAACCGGCGGCGACCAGGCTGAGAAGATTCGCCAGGCCTTTGACCGACTGCGTGGCCGCCGGAGTGAACTTGGTCAGCGCAGAGAGTTGCTGCAGCCGTTCAACGTAGCCGGGCGAAGCCTTGGGTTCTGGGATCAGCAAGGTTTCACCGGCCAGTTTATGGATGCTGATCTCTCGTTTGGCACCTCGGGCAAGCGCGTGCCCGGCCGGCAGGACTGCGGCCATCGGGCAGGAAAAGAGCGGGCGGGATTGGAAACGCCGGTCGAGCGGCGCGCCCAGATCGGGAAAGATCCCGGCGTGGATACGTCCCTCGCGCAACGCCGCCAACTGTTCCGGCCGCGTCATCTCGACGAGCGAGACTTCGACCTCCGGACTTCGCTCGCGAAAGGCGCCCAGAAGTCCCGGCAGCACGCGCGCGGAAAGCCCGGAGATGTCGGCGATAATGAGCCGACCACGGCGCCCGCGGGCGGCTTCCTGAGCGCGCTTGCCCGCGCCGTCGATCGCGGCCAGCGTCAGGCGCGCATCTTGCAAAAAGACACGACCCGCATCCGTGAGCGAGATCGCACTGCGGCGGTCGCGTTCCAGGAGCTGCACGCCGAGCTCTTCCTCGAGCGCCTGGATCTGCCGGCTCAACGGCGGCTGGCTCAAATGCAGACGCTCCGCCGCCCGGCGGAAGGAGAGCTCCTCCGCCACGGCGATGAATGAGTGCAGATGACGAAAATCCATGCGCGGTTCGCTTTGATGCCCGCACTGACAGCAAAACGCAACCGACAACGCAATAGTCAGCGCTCCGGTCGCGACTGAGATTTGCGAATGAAAATACTTGTCACGGGCGGCACCGGTCTCGTCGGCGGCGAAGTCGTCAAGGAACTACAGCAGCGCGACGTTGAAATTCGGGTGCTCGTTCGCAAGAAAGACGCGTCTCTTCCCAAGGGCGTGGAGCCAGTCGTGGGCGATTTGCTCGACCCCGTCTCGGTGGAGCAAGCGCTCCAGGGAGTCGATAAGCTTTATCTCTTGAACGCAGTAACTCCCGATGAGTTAACCCAGGGACTTATCGCCTATGACCTGGCGAAGAAGCTGAAGCTCAAGCATGTCGTCTATCACTCCGTCTTCCGCGCGGAGCACTTCAAGGACGTGCCGCACTTCGCCTCGAAGGTGGCGATAGAGAGCGCGCTGCGCGAGTTCGCCCTGCCCTTTACGATCATTCGGCCAAACTACTTCTACCAAAACGATGCCTCGCTCAAAGAGGTCCTAATGGGTCCAGGCATCTATCCCATGCCGCTCGGCGCCACCGGCATCTCCGCCGTGGATGTGCGCGACATCGCGGAAGCCGCTGCCATTGCGCTGACCACCGACGGCCACGAAGGAAAGACCTATAACTTGAACGGTCCCGAAGTCCTCAGCGGATCAAAGGTTGCCGCCATTTGGAGCGAGCTGCTCGGCCGGAAAATTCAATATCCCGGGGAAGACATGGACGGCTTTGAAAAACAGATGCAGGATAAGACCCCCTCGTGGTCGGCCTTTGACATCCGCATGATGTTCCAGGGCTATCTGGAACGCGGTTTCGTCGCGGAAAAGGGAGACCTCGAGACCCTGACGAAACTGCTCGGACACCCACCCCGCCGCTACCAGGACTTCGCGCGAGAAACCGCCAGCGAGTGGAAGAAAGAATCCTAAGTCATGCTCCTCGGGCTTTCTCGCGCGCCTAAGTCTTCCAGCGATCTACCAATTGCCTACGGATCATCCTGGCGCCGGCTTCAACGTCGGCCGGTGACGTAAGAGCAAATGCTGTCACAGTCGGAAATGCTTAACACCCGCCCGCTGGAGAACATTCGCTGGCCCCGTCTGGTGCTCGGTTTCTTCGTCACGGCCGTCTGCGCCCTGAGCGTGCACGCGGGCATGTTGCAGCTGCTCGGTATTCCGTTTCCCGATCTGTCAGTGATTACCCCGCCCTTCAAGTTCCTCATCAAGGCGGTGGCCACGCTCGGGCTCATTCTTCTCTGGCAGGCTGCCTCGCAGAACCTGCGTGCCTCCTTCTTGAAACAATGGGGCGTGCTCTTTCTCATCGCCTCCATGCTGACGGAAAACCTCTTCCGAGGTCCCTTCATGCAAGGCTACTGCACGACGGCGTTCCTTTTCGCCTTCGTCGGGAACGTGCCGACGCTGCTGACGATCGCCCTCAGCAGTGCGTTGGTCGTCGCCGCCGCGCCGCGCCTGCCTCTCCTCTGGCAGAAGGTGGTCGGCGCCGCGGTCATCACCGCGCTCGCCGTCTTTGCGGCAAGCCCGTTGTTCGGTGCGGTTTGGGGGCACGTGATGCAATCCATTTCCAATCTGGCGCCGACGGGTGAGTGGTGCACCCTGCCCTATGGCGCCAACGTCCTCGCGCCGGCCTATCTCACTTTCGCAGAACCGACGCTCGCCTGTTTCGCGGCGGCCGCGTTGATCTGGGACCGACTTTCCCCTTCCCGCGGATTTCGGTTCTTGCAGTTCGCTTTGCTCATCCTCGCGATCAAGAACCAACTCCTGATGCCGTTCATCTATGCCGCCTTTGCCAAGGTGCCCGTCATGGCGGCACTGACGAGCGAAAGCCAGTTCGCGCTGGAGGCCATCGCATTGGCAGTGTTGACGGGTCTGAGTTGGGAATGGTCCGAGGCCCGCCGGGACCATTCCAGACCACCGAGCGCAGCGTTCCGTCGTCTCGTGTAGACCGATGGTATAATCGAGATTGCTCACGCAGCGCCAAATCCTGCGCTCGCGGCTCGCCAGTGACTGATTATCGTTGCGGTCATGCCAAACATCCCGGGTCTGCGCAGTTGCTACGAGAAAGTCGGTCGCCTGATCTACTTCGGGCGGATGCTGGATAAGATTCGCCTGCACGCTGCTGGTCGGCTCCCGCCGGATTATGTGGAGAAACTCGGCGAACAACAGTCCACGCTCGATGGACGCTGCTCCCGGTTTCTTGGCGTTCCCTACTCCGCGATCAAAGAGCGCACGCTCGCGGGCGAGACCGACGAAGCCGTCCTGAATTGGGCGCACGGCCACGGCACCTCCCGCACTGACGAAGAGTGCCACGTCTGGAACCGCTTCATCGCCAAGCTCGGCTGGCGCGATGAACGCAGCCACGTCCTCCCGCAGCGTATCGAAGAAAGCTGCCTAACGGGTAAACCAATCGAGACTCTCATCGACCGCATCGAATTCGACGAAGGCCGCGACCCCGTCGCCACGCGAGCCTGGGAAAAGATCTAGGAGACCTTCCCCTTAGGACTAAGCCGCGGTCCTAAATCACAATTCCTGGTCAAAAAGCGACCAAACCCTGACGCATGCCCGGCAGGTTTGCCTTCTTGCCCCTGGCCGGGAGCGGCGTAGGCTGGCTCGTCATCGAAGCCCAGCAATCGCTTCCTCCTCGCTTTACATGCTCTACCTGCGCATCGCCCTCCAGCTCTTTGTCGCTCTCGGCGTTCTCAATGTCTGGCTTTTGCGCGCCAACAAGCCCAGCCCCTACCGCGGCGGCGACGCCCGCAATCTCCGCGCAGAGTTTTCAGCTTACGGTTTGCCGGAAGCCGCCATGTATCTGGTCGGGACGATTAAGATTCTGCTCGCGCTCGCCCTTATCGCCGGGATCTGGTTCCCCGTGCTGATCGCTCCCGCCGCCATCGGCATGGGATTGATGATGCTCGGCGCCGTCGCCATGCACCTGAAGATCAAGGACCCGCTGCAGAAGTCGCTCCCCGCCGCGGGGATCGCGATTCTGTGCGGCGTGATCGTGTTCCTTTGCGGGCGCGTTTAGAACGCCGTCCAGCAAAGCCAGCCATTCAGGATCAGGTAAAGCACGGCCTGCGACGTCTGCAGGAGGCTGTCTTTGATCCGAATGCGGACGCTGACCGCGAAGAACATCATGAGCGTGAGTCCCGCGGCCGCGGCCTGGCCGATCCACGGCAGCTCGAACCCGAGCAGGAGGCCGCACGCAGCGCAAAGTTGCAGCGTTCCCACCCACACTCGCTCGCGCGGGAACCCGTAGCGCACAAACTCCCGCTTCAGATACTCCGAAAAGAAACAGGCTGCGCCGTAAACGGCGAAGGAACCAGCGGAGAACAGAATAAGAGCGACGCGCAGGCTGCATCATAGCACTTCGATCTGACGACGCCGCAGGCAGCCGCGCGATTCACCGCCTCACCGATCTTACGGATTCGACTCGAACAGCGAAGTCTCAGCGCGACTTCCATCTTCCTGAACTGGCGCAGCATCGTTTAAATTGCCTGACCCGCAGCAAAGACGTCTGGGTCCCCGTTCGCGCTCGCAACGTCAAACGGGCAGGCTCCTGGAGCAACCCGGCAGTCAAAATGGTCGCCTAAGGCTACCGAACGAAACCATCAACCAGCGCCGGAAGAGAGCTACTCTTCCGGCGCTTTTTTTGCCTTAAGGGTGGATTTCCGGGTGGGTCCCCTCGTGATGATCGCCGTCAGCACCGAAACATTCGCCTGCTCGTTTTTTCGTTGCGGGAGCGGGCCGGTTTTGATATGGCCGGGGAATGATCTCCGTAAGACTCCTACAGCTCCGCACAAGTCTTTGCTCGGCTCTCTTGCTCGGCTCCTCTCTTCTTCTATCGTCCCCGGCAGCCTCGGCGGCGCCGATAATTCGGCTGACAGTCCCGATCTACGACTATCCGCACTCCGAGGCGACGCTCGGGCAGGGCATTTCTACTGATGGGAAAATTGCCGGCCAGTACGTTTTCCACGGGAAGACGCATGGTTTCTACCGGTTACCGAATGGTCATTTTAGCGCTTCGATTTTCTTCCCTGGCTCGATCGAGACCGCAGCGCAGGCAATCAATACCGCTGGGTTTGTCTGCGGGACCTTCACCACTGGCGGAGCGATGACCGCAGATCACGGCTTCTTTTTCGATGGCACTACTTATACTCAGTACGACGTGCCGGGGGCCCTTTCCACGCACATCAATGGTATCAATGACGCGGGCGACTTCACTGGGTATTACTTTGACGGCAGCTCCTATACGGGCTTCGTCAACATCGGCGGAGTGCTCACTACCTTTAAGGCCCTGGGCTCCGGTACTACCTTCCCGCAGGTGATCAATAACCTAGGGCAAGTGGCTGGTTATATTGGCGACATTTACTTTAGCGGCTTCGTCCGAGATACAGACGGTACTTTCACTGCGATCAACTATACCGGTGACAAAAGTACCATGGTTTACGGATTAAACGACCAAGGCCTGGTGGTAGGTGCATGGTCGGACGCAGCCGGCGACTTCCACGGCTTTCTGCGCAATTCCGCCAACCATTTTATTTCCTACGATTATCCCGATGACCAATACCGATTCACGCTCTTCACGGGGATCAACAATTCCAATTTGATCTCAGGTTTCATCCAAGATCCCGCTACCTCTGGTGCGATTCACGGCTTTGTCGCGCGCTTTGGCCGCTAAAGGATGAGAGCGAGCGCGAATTGCCTCCTTTCTCAGCTAGCGAGGAAGTGGGCGTCAGAGCTCAAAATCAATTTAACGGTCAGAGCTTACTATCGACACACGCAAAGACGTCTTTGAACCGAAAACGCGGTTGCTTCCTGCTGATAAGAGATCGTGTCGATAGGGAGCTCCAACTTAGGCTACGAATTGGCCGGACATTTCCTGGCGCCGCCGCGCTCCTCTCCGGCTGTTTCCGCCGTCGCGCGACGAGTCAGTCCCCTGGTCGCGCTGCGATTGGAAAAACTCCCGGCGCGAAACTGAGAAACCAATCGGCCTCTGGCCGCCGGCAGCTTGGGAGCTACCGGCGGCAGGAAGACTGCAAACCAGCGGAATCAGCGGGTGGCCGGCACGCGAAAAACGTTCCGCTGCAGCTCGCTGCCAATGGGCGTGTTGCGCTTGATGATGGCGCTCAATGGCTGTGCCTCCAGGGCCTTTACCACCGACGCAGGCAGATAGGTCTGATACCAAAACCGATCACCGTCGCGCGCTCGGGTGAATTGATCTTTCACGATGGTAAAGATCAGCTCGCCCACGAGGCCATTGTTATAGTGGTCCTCGGCCAGGGCTCCGACCCAGAGATCGATATCCTCCGGCGTCGCATAGGCCGCCGCCAGATTCGCCTGGATCACTGGGTCGGAAGAGACCTCGGCAAAGCTCGCCTTCGGCGTAAGTGCAAAGTTGCGCCGCACTTTGTTATACCGCGGCAGGCCGTGATCGCGTCCTCGCTGGATATTCAGCGAAGCGAGATCGAAGCCGCCTGCTCCCGGAGGACCGAAAAGGAAGTTGCGCAAGCCATCCACGATGTAGCTGTCCACCCGTTGATCCACCTGGCTGGCCAGTCCACGCAGGTAGGGTTCGATGCCAAAACTGGTCACCTGGCTGGGATCAAAGAAAGCCATGGAAAGATCGAGCCCGCCGAGCGATTGACCATTCCCATCGAGCCGCTGCAGGACGGGCGAGAGAAGGGTATGGCCAACCCGAAAAGCGCCGGTGAAGAAGGCGTTTTCGATTCCCCCGTCCACGTCGGGGTTGTAGCCGGTGTAGTGCGCCAACGCATTCCGACCCAGAAGCAAGGGCAGGAAATCGCGATAAGTCACGATCTGCATCTCCGCCCCGACGATCGCGCGGGCACGATAGTAAATGCCGTCGTCATCGAGATTGGGCTGTTGAGCCTTGAACTTCGTCGCCCAGTAATTGTGCTCCCGCACGAAGAGCGTGTGCATGACGGTAAGGCAGACTTGCTCGTTCGAGCGCACATCACCAGCCAGGAAGTAGTTAGTCGAGTTATCCGGCAGGTTGAGGAAGCCATGTTCGTTATAAGGCAGCAAATCGCCCGCGCTCGTCTTTAACTTGCCCGAACCGTCGAGCAGGCGAAGCTCCTGGGCGCGCGCCTCATCCGATCCATAGACCTGCGAGGCATCGATGTAGGCCGTGTTGATATTAATCTGCTCCCGGATGCCGTTGATCATCTGGTAGAGCGAACGATCGAGCTCGATCACCTGCGTGCCGGTCCCGTTGGGATCGAAGGAGGGATCGCCCACCGGCACCAGGACATCGAAGGGCTCGGCTGGCTCGATCGAAGGCGTCAGATCGAGGTCGTGATCGATGAACTGACCCCACTGCCAGAGGTAATCCGAGGTCGGGATCGGGCTCGGGATTAATTCTGGCTGCGCCACCACCAGGTTGCTGATGAGTCGCGCGCTCGGCTCATCCGGTGCGGCGGGCGCGCCCACCCCGTCGGCATAGGCGATGGTGGTGTGTCGCAGGAGCGCGCTGTTGGCGGCGCCGCGGGAGCCGTCGATCGGGTTATTACCCGATCCATCAATGGAGCGGAATTCCCGAGGGAAAACCGCCGGTGCGCTGGAAGCCGCCGATTGATGCGACGACCGCGCGAGGGAGTTGGCAGCGCTCGGCAGTTCCAATGGACTGCGCGCATAAAGCACGGAAGCCGATGCGCAAGTGAGAAGACATAAGAGTTTCGTTAGGTTCATATTCAATGGTGGTTAACTGGTTGTGTTTCCTTGCCCGAATTCTTAGCCCTGCGACGCGTGGCCGCGAGAAGGATAAGTTTTCACCGTTGTAACTTCTGGCCATCCCTCCCCGCCCCCGCTTCCGAGGGCTCGAAGTGCTGACCCGTCAAGGGCAGCGCCGCTTCTAAACGGCCCCCCAAAGCGGTCGTGGCCTGATCCCTACCGCGTCGAGCGATTCGGGCTGATCGGCCGGAAAACGAAGACTGTTGTTGCAAAAAGCTTGTCTCCCGGACACGCGCGCCAGAGAAAGGGGCAGATGGAACACGAACTCATCATCGAATCGTTTGGCGCCTTCTTCGCCATCATGAATCCTTTCATGATCCTGCCGCTCTTCCTCGCGCTGACCTCCGAATGGGAGCTCGCGGAGCAGCGTCAGCTGGCGATCAAAGTCACCATCTACGCCACCATCCTTTGCGCGGTGATCTTCTTTACCGGGCAAAGAGTGATCAGCTTTTTCGGGATCACGATCGACGAATTCCGCATCGCTGGCGGTCTCGTCCTGGCCCAGATCGCCTGGTCGATGTTAAACGGCAAACGTGTCACCTCCCATCATGGCTCGGAAGCAGAGAAGGATCGTCTCGCGGAACTGGACGCAATGGCGTTTTATCCCCTCGCCTTCCCCATGATCGTGGGGCCGGGCACGATCGCCACCACCATCGTTTATACCGGGCAAGCCAGAGGCCTGGAGGAATTCGTCACCATTGGCGCGATCATCCTGGCGGTGATCGCAATGCTCTTCGTGGTGCTTTATTTCGCCTCCTACTTCGGCCGGGCACTGTCGGAGACCATGCGCACCGTCATGACCCGGATCATGGGCATGATCCTGCTCGCGATCGCAGTCGAGATGACGACGACGGGATTGCGGGCCGTCTTCCCTGGTCTGGCTTGAGGGAGTGCCATTCGACCACAAACGCGCGCTGGTGAAGAAAAGTCTCCGAAAGCGGAGAGCGAAGGCTGAGGAAATCCACTCACCTCGCCTCGTCGCCTGCGCCGGTGACGTTCCGGTTGGCCTGGCCATGGCGCCGCCCGATCCCTCAAAGAGGCCCGTGCAACCGAGGCGCGTAAAATAAAGGATGGCTAACCGTGGAATAATCTTCTACACCGAAGCTCTCTTGTGAACATGCTCCGGACAGTTCTAGTTTTCGCCGCCTCGCGCGCCTCCGATTTGCAGCGTCGGGCTTTGCCCTCGTCGGCGTCGCGGCTGTTGAACTGCGAGGCGACTGCGCGTGATTGCCGCGATTTTGCCGATGTCCATTGGTTTGGCCGGGCGCCGGTGGATGTCTCACCGGAGCGCGTGCACCGGCAGGTAGGGCGAAGTTTTGGCGAACGCCTGGAGCGCGCGGTCGCGACCCTGGTTGCGCAGGGGTATGAGCAAGTGGTGGTGATCGGGCAGGATTGCCCGGGGCTCTGCGTGGCGGATGTGCGGCTGGCATTCGATCGGCTGCAAACGGGGGAAGTCGTCCTGGGGCCGGATCATCGCGGAGGTTGTTATCTGATCGGTGTGCGAGCAGGCGCGGCTCGCCGCATCCTGGCCGGAATGCGCTGGAACCGGGATCGCGATTGCGCCGAGATCATGGCTCGATCTGGAGCTGGCGCAGTCTCGCTGCTGGCGGTGAAACAGGATGTCGATTCCTGGCGCGACCTGCGATTCCTCGCGCGACTGGCCGATTCCTTCGGCCGCCTGGCGGCTTTTCTGATCGGCGGAATAACGAGCCCGGCCCGGGCCTCGGTGACGTTGTTCGATGCCGCCGCGCATCTCGTGCGCGTTCGCGGCCAAAGGCCGCCCCCGCTCGCGATCTCTTAGCCAGCTCTCGCCCACCACCGATCCTGCCGCTGCGGCAGCATTCGCGGTAGATCTGTCACTCACTCGCACTGCGGCTATCGCCACACCATGACTTTCAATTTTTCCCACTCTATTTCTATCTTCGGTTCGGTCTTTTTAATTACCTCGGCGGCCACGGCCCAGGTTGCGCTCGAGCAGCCGGCTGCCGGCACGCCGACCAATCAGCCGCCGCATCTCAAAGCCCCGGCCGTTCAGCCTTCTCCCACACCGCTCCCGCCAGCCTCCCGTTCCTTCGCCGAGTGCGGAAGCCTAACCGAATACTTCTTCGGACGCGATAATCCCTGGGATGCGACCTACGACAAGATCGAGGCCGCGAAGAAAGACTGGTCGGTTCCGATCTCGATCGGCGCGAATCATTGGTTCCATGTCGATCGCGACAAACGAATCTACGGCAATGGCTACGGGGTGCCGACCGAGAGCGGCACCTACTACTGGTATGTCGCGGCGGATCCGGAGTTTAAGATCGGCGAGGGCTGGCTCAAGTCGGTCGGCGCCCATGCGCAGTTCCGTTTCCGCGAAGATCAGAACGACAAGCTCCGCAGCTTCTACTACGGCACCTCCTGGTTCTACGAAGCCTATGGCTACCTAAAGACGGACGTGGGGCAGTTCAAGGCGGGGCAGCTTGTCACCCAGTTTGGGCTGCCGTGGGATGGAACCTGGTGGGAAGGCGTGCCTTATTTCGACGGCTACAAGTTCGACCCGGATTACGGAATAAGCTGGGAAAACACGTGGAAGGTCTCGCCTCGGCTTACGATTGACTCTGCCGCCCAATATTTCTTCGCCTCCGACCGCGTCAACGGTTCGATCGCGGGAGGCGATGCCGAATCCGCCCCGGGCGGCAGTGAGCGCAATACCGGCGTGGTGCGCCTGGTCCCGACCTGGAAGTTTAACGACACGACGAAACTGGCGTGGGGCGTCTCGGGGTTATTCGGCGGCATTCGCAGCTCGAGCCCACTGACGGACGACACCCGCGGCGCCTGGGGCACAGACCTGACGCTTACCTGCGGGAACATCAGCGTCTTCGGTGAGTATATCGATGGTTACGGTGTCACTAATCCGCAGCGTTACGTCTCTGGTGGGCCGAGCGATCGGATCAATAGTCTGCGCGGCGGCGTCGCTTATAAGTATGGGCCGGCGACTTTCCATGTGAACTATTCCTATGGTTGGGACCACCACCCCGGCGGCCATCAGTTTGTCTTCGACCCCGGCATCAGCGTGCAACTGACGAAGAACGTCACCTTTTATGCAGAGTATGTGAAGTGGGAGGTGACCGATCGCCACGGGCGCACCGCCCAGTATGACGATGGCTTCGAGCTCATCGCCGTCTGGAACCTCTGAGTAGCTAGCTGCCGGCGCGACTTACCTGGGAATGGAGAAACGGAAGATCCGCCTCAATCTTCTGGAGATGAACTGCCCCGGCGCCTGCCCTGGCATGTGGTCGCATCCGGCGGATGAGACCCTGAGCTATAACACGCTTGATTACTGGATCAACCTGGCAAAGCTCCTCGAGCGCGGCCTCTTCGATTCTCTTTTCATCGCGGATATCCTCGGCGTTTACGATGTGTATGACGCCACCGCTGCGGCGGCCTTCCAGCATGCCGTCGAAGTTCCGGTGAACGACCCGCTCCTGCTTGTCTCGGCCATGGCCAGCGCCACCACCCACCTCGCCTTTGGCGTCACCGGCACCGTTTCTTATGAGCCGCCTTATTCCTTTGCCCGGCGCGTTTCGACTTTGGATCACCTCACGCGAGGCCGCTTTTCCTGGAACATTGTCACCGGCTACCTTGGCAGTGCTGCGCGGGCTTTCGGGCTCAAGGACCAGCTGACTCACGATCAACGTTATGAGTTGGCGGAGGAATATACCGAGGTGGTTTATCAACTTTGGGAAGGCAGCTGGCAGGAAGATGCGGTCCTGCGCGATAAGGCCTCCGGTCGTTTCGCCGACCCGGCGAAGATTCATCAGGTGCGGCATAAAGGGCCCTACTTCGACCTGGAGGGTTACCACCTCTGTGAGCCATCGCCGCAGCGCACGCCCGTTCTTTTCCAGGCCGGCGCTTCGCAGCGCGGCCGTGAGTTTGCCGCCCGGCACGCGGAATGTGTTTTCATCTCGGGGCTGACACCCGCGATGGCGGCGGAAGCGGCGGCGGACATCCGCGCTCGCGCTGTCCGCCAAGGGCGCGCGCCTGGCGACCTGCAAGTCTTTAACGGGCTCTGCCTTGTCGTCGGAGCGACCGATCGCGAGGCGCAGGAGAAGTTCGAGTCCTACCGGCGCTCGGTCAGGATCGAGCGCATGCTTACGCTCTTCAGCGGCTACACTGGGATTGACTTCGCCGGCTGGGATCTCGATACCCCGCTGGGTTACTTTGAAAGCAATGCCATCCAGACCTTTGTCGAGATCTTCACCAAGGCCGACCCGGCGCGTGTCTGGACCCTTCGAGAGGTAGCGGAATTCCTCGGCATTGGCGGCTTTGCGCCCATCGAAGTCGGCTCACCTCGCACCCTCGCGGACCGGATGGAACACTGGATCGAAACGGCCGATCTCGACGGCTTTAATCTTGTCTATGTCGTCAGCCCGCGCGATGTGCGCGACGTCGTGGAACTCATCGTGCCTGAGCTGCAGCGGCGGGGCCTCTATAAGACTAGTTACGCCGCCGGCACCTTTCGCGAGAAGCTGTTTGGGCCCGGCCGGCCTTATTTGCCATCCACCCACCCCGCGGCGGCATTTCGCAGACAGGATTCACAGTCAGTCATCCAATCACAAATCAATAACAGCTATGAGTAAACACACCGTCACTGCGACGCTCGATGGGATCGGCCAGCGCCTCGATCGGCTCACCTGGACGCCTTTCCATACCCGCATCACCCTCGTGCTCGGCATCGGCTGGTTGCTCGATTCGTTCGAGGTCAGCGTTATCGGCAACGTGCTCGGCGTCCTGAAAAAGCTCTGGAATATCTCCGACGTGCAGGCGTCCGCCCTCGTCACGGTGTGGCTGGCCGGGATCATGATTGGCGCCTTGTTCTTTGGCTATCTCGCCGATCGCTTTGGCCGGCGGAAGTTATTCATTGCCACCTTGCTCTTGTATTCCAGTTGCACGGTGATCTCGGCCGTCTCGCCCGGTTACTATTTCTTCCTCGTCTTCCGGTTTCTCACTGCCATCGGGGTCGGGGCCGAATACTCGGCCGTGAACGCTGCCATCGGCGAACTGATTCCCGCCCGGGTGCGAGGCCGGGCGACCGCGCTGGTCATGAATTTCTGGCCGCTCGGCAGCATCCTGGCGGCGCTCGTGAGTCTTTTCGTCCTGAATCTTTTGCCGAGCTCGATCGGTTGGCGGGTCGCTTTCGGCCTCGGCGCGGTCGTAGCGCTCTTCAGCGTCTGGGCGCGGCGAATTCTCCCCGAGTCGCCCCGGTGGCTCGCCGCTCGCGGACGGCACGCGGAGGCAAACGAAGTGCTGCAGCAAATCGAAGCACGCGCTTCGACCTTCGATGTCAGTGCGGCATCAGTCGCGCCGACCCAGAATATCGGCTTCTTCCGGCAGATGATGATTCTGATGCGTGATTACCCGGGCCGTCTCGCGCTCGGCACCATCCTCGACTTTACCGAAGCGGTTGGTTACTACGGTATTTTCGCCTTTCTGCCGCTTATCGTTTTGCCCCGGGTCCACATTAGCGATGCCAACGTTCCGTGGTTCTTCTTTATCGGCAACGTCGGCGCGTTTGCCGGCGGGCTCCTCATCGTCGCGATGCTGGATAAGGCCGGCCGAAAGATCACTGTGACTCTCTCCTACGTGCTGGCCGCGCTTTCGATGATGGCAATGGGCTATGCCACCTTGTCCGGCAGCGCGGCCGGTGTCCTGGCGGCCTTCATCGTGGTTAACTTTTGCGCCACAATGGCCTGGATCTCCGCCTATCCCACCTTCTCGGAGATTTTCCCGACCCACCTGCGCTCCACCGGGATTGGTTTCTCCGTCGCGATCGGTCACCTCGGTTCCGGCCTTGCGCTTCTCGTGCCGGTAGCCATTGGCGACCACGTCATGCAGGCATTTGGGATCCTGGCCGCAGCCTATCTCGCGGGTGCGATCGCGATGGTGCCATGGATCATTCGCGGCCCGGAGGGACGTGGCAAGTCGCTGGAGGAGTTAGCCGCCGACCCCGCGTGAGTGGGGGGACGACAACAGGCACTCGAGACGGTGGAAGCGGCGAGGCCCCGGCTAAGTGAGAACCCGGCGCCGTGAGACTGGAGAAACACGATTTACGACTGTCCGGCGCCTCGCGGTCATGGGCGCCTCCTACTTTGGCCGGGCGCTCTCGGAAACCATGCGCACCGTCATGACCTGGATCATGGGCATGATCCTGCTCGCGATCGCCGTCGAGATGACGACGACGGGATTGCTAGCGGTCTTCCCTGGTCTGGCTTGAGGAAGCGCCATCAAGGAAAAGCGCGCGCTTCCAGGTCTTGGCGTGACAGGGACCGATGACGGCAATCACTGAGGATGAATCCTCTGTTACCTCAAACTATCCGCAGCTGGCTTTTCTGGCGCGAGCGTCATTTCCGGAGTCACCTCGATGCCCATGCGACGGTAATAATCGAGCATCTTCTCCGTCGCCACGCGTCCCGCTTCGAGGCCGATCCTGGCCATCTCCGACATCTCCACCGGCGGCGTTTCCTGGACCTTCTTTGGATCGAGCATGGCGCGTAGTTCTTCGCGAGTGTGGGTTTGGCTATCCGCCATCAGCCTCTGGGGCGGCGTCTGATTTTTCCACGCGACCCATTCATCGGCAAACGGCAGGTAATGCTCCAGCCACTTCTGCCGGCTCCGCGCAAAGCGCCGGCGCACGTCCGCCTCCGGCACGTCGTGCCCGCCCATCTGCGTCCGCAAAGCCACGCGCGCCACTGCCTGATCCGCCGAGTCAATGACAATGTAATGCAGGAGAAATCGATAACCCCTCGCCCTGGCCTCGCGGATGAGCACGAGCAGGGTTTTCCCGCTAAGCGTCGATTCGATCGCGAAGCTGGACCTGGAAGCGATGAGCGCGCGCGCTTCCTCCAGTAGGATTCTACCCGCCCGAAAGGCAGCAAGTCCGGGGTCGAGTGGCGATAGTCCCCGGGCAATCTCGTCCACATTGAGAAAACGCATCAGACCAAGCCGCGGCAACAGTTCCCGCGCGAGGGTCGTCTTACCGGCGCCGTTACAACCGCCGAGAAGACAGACAGTCGGGTCCACAGTTTTTTATACTCGGAGAAGCCGCCTAACGCGAACCACGCTTTGCCGCCGCGCGAGGAGATCGTAAAGTCCGCGCGCCCCACGCTCGCGCCGCGCACGCGCGTAACATGGCTGCGCCTCCCGGACATCGCTCTGGCTTCGTCAACTGCCTCGCGCCAACGTGGAGCATGCCGGTCGAGGACGCTCATTACTTCGTGGTCAAGGGCCGGCGCTGGCGCAAGACCGACCCGCACATTCCAGAAAAGCTGCGCGCTGAGCTGGTGAAGGAACTAATGGCTGCGCGTCGGGTGCAAGATCGGGCCCGGGTGCAGGACGCCAAGGTCGCGCTCGGCGAGCGCGGCGAAAAATGGTGGAAAGAAGTCTCTCTCGACGGTCAGCGCGATCGTTTACTGGCTGCCATCCGCGTCCTCCTACGCGCCCGGCCATCGATCTCCTCCATTTGTCCCTCCTCCGCCGCCCGCATCGCCGGCGGCGCGAATTGGCGCGCACTCCTTCCGCAAGCGCGAGAAGCCGCGCGCGACGCCGCCCACGCGGGCGAAATCATCGTCACTCAGCGCGGCAAAACACTCAACCCGAAGGCCGATTGGCGCGGCCCGGTGCGTCTCCGACTCGTCCTGGCGCGCGTTTAGCGCCTCGAAACGTCAATTGTATAGACACGACTCCCTTTCCGCCCTCTAAGCGCACCGTCATGACCCGGATCATGGGCATGATCCTGCTCGCGATCGATGAATCGCTGGTTTTCGCTTCATTCCGCGCGACCGCGGATTGGGCGATGCTAACGCCGTCGCCCGCCTATTTCACAAATCGTTTTCCATCCCCGTCATGGCCGGTTGGAGAATCGTCATGACCTCGGGCTTGGCGACCAGTTTGCTCATCGCTGCGGCTATCCGTTGTTGCGCCGCCGGCATTTCCTTGGCCATCGATTCGGAGATCGCTTTGTCGGTCGCCGCATCGGTCTTTACGCCCTTTGATCGTTTGGCGATGTCGCGCATGCTGGCACGGACTGCGTCGATCTTGGGCACCGCGGCCTTCGCGCTGGCCTCGTCGTCAATGCCTTCGAGGATGTCCGCCATGGCATTGAAGTTGCCCATCATCTCCTTGCTGAGGCTTTGCGGCGTGTCGCCGCCGCCGCAGCCGACGAGGACGACCGCCGCCAGAAGGGTGATCCGCGAGGTGATTTTTTTCATCGAAGTATCCTGACCTTTCTTTGTCCCGCATTGGGTTGAGTGACCCTCTTTCGCGAAAGAGTCCAAGCCCCTCGTCGCGCGATTGTAGTCATCCGATCGCCCAAAGGCAAAGGGCGAATCAATTTGGACATTTCTGATTTCTTGCCTGCCGTGCCCGGCCCGATTCCTAGCGGAGTCGTCGGGAGCTTTTCGCCGCCCGCGCGGGGGAATTATCGTCACTCAGCGCAGCAAAATGCTCAACCCGAAGGCCGATCGGCGCGGACCGGTGCGTCTCCGACTCGTCTTGGCCCGCGTTTAGCGTCTCGAAATGTCAATTGTATAGACACGACCCCGCTCATGCCCTCTAGCGGTCGGAAGTCAGAGGTCAGGAAATTGGTCAGCGAGAAGCCGGAGACGAGAGCCTCCGGCTGTTTTTGCTGCAGGTTACGTCCAGAGAAAAAAATTCTTCCCACCGGCCCTAATTTTCGCCATTCTTCCGCGCAACCACGAAAGAACCCCATGCCTTTCGGCTTTTTCTCCACCCGGATAGACGAACAATTGTTCGCCTTTAAAGACGAAAGTTCGTTTAATTCTCGTTAGGCCCCATGATACTACGCGCTTCGTTTTGTGCCGCTTTGGTTTGTATCGGACTGGCGGCCGCACTTGCTCAAGCCTCTGATCATCCAGTTCCAGTGCGAGCCTCGATCGATATCGTCCCCTCGCAATTCGATCAGTTTGTAACCCCGACCGGGAACGTTCGGGTCGTTTTTCGCGATCACCACACGGAAGTGTTGACCCACGGTGGCGACTGCCTTGACGCCCATGTGTCGCCAAAAGGCGACGTTGGTTGGGTGCGCGCGGAAAGGACCGGCATCGATCACCCGAATATGCGCGTCATCGGCAGGGAGTTCTTGGACCTTCGACTACTCGCCGGGAAGTTGCTGGAGCTCTCACCCCTGGCTGACGTCGGCGACGCCCGGTTTATTGCGGAGTGGCGTTTTGCCGATCGCGGCAGGACCGTAATTCTTCGCTCGGGGGGCTATCATGGGCCGGCGTTTTACCTGAAATACGACGTCCAGACGGGCAGGCTCATTGACGAAGTCGGCACATACCGGCCGTTCGCTGAGCTCCCAGGATGGGCTAGGCCGATAGCCGACGAGGTTTCAAAAGAATAGAGCTAATTTGTATCCGAAAGGCCTAACCAATCAGTCGAGCTGACCGCCACCCGGCGTACGCCCATATTTTCAGATGACTAGAGCCTCTTCACTTCGAGCCGAGCTCGCTTTGATTTGGTCGCGCTGCTCCCGCACCCTTCGGGCTTCTGTCTATGTCATGCCTTGGCAGCGCATTCCATTCGCCGGTGGTGGCTCCTCTTGTTCTCGTTAGGCCGAAAGAACACGCTATGAAACGTTGCGCTCTCTTCCTTATCGCATTTGCAGTCGTCGTGGTGCCGCCTGTTGCGTGCCCCTTGGACGACTGGGACAGAGCGGTAGACGTTGCCGTCTGTTTTCAAGGCCCGGCTTACCGGGCCGTCGAGGCGCACGTCAAACAACTGCTTGAAACGCATCAACTCGACGGAATTATCCTTGAGTTCTACCACGACAAAGAAGGCAAGATGCAGATGGTTTCTCTGCAAGACAAACCCGAAGGCTTTCTGATTCTGGTGCGGGACGATACCGTCGCCGCCGCGAGAAAACTCCTCCGCACGGAGAGGTCTCACGGGTTGAAGATCGACCTGTTACATCACAGCCTCTTCTTCCCAGAGAGAAACAAAAAAGAGTTTATTCGCAAGAACGGTTCCTGGGATGCCCCTAATTCTGATTACAAGCCGGTGCCGTAGGCCTAACCATGCGACGATGGAGCCGACCGCGACCGGGCGTACGACCTCGTTTTCCATGACTTCCACCACTTCATCCGCTGCCATGCACGCCCTCGGGCGCAGCAGCTCATCTTGTTCTCGTTAGGCCCATGACGCGCCTTCTGCTTGTCACAGCGATTTTTGCGAGCGTCGGCAACCTGTTCGGCGGCACGGCTGGATCTCTCTCCTGGCGAGATATCGATGGCCTCGTGGCCGCAAACAAGCCGTCTTTCGATCGCGTTCTAAGCGATTTCGACATCGCGTGCGTTGGCAGCGCGCGCATGATCAACCGCGTCGAGAACGTCAGACTCAATGGAGCGCGTATTGGTCCCTACAATTTCCCCGCCAAGACCAAGGGAGCGCCGCAGCCGTTTTGTTACGAGTTGCACATCGAGACGCGGGCGACGTTCGTTGATGCGTCAGGCAAGGAGGTGCCGCTCCGCGCAGCATCGGATTTTCGCGAGGTGGTCACGAGTGTGACACTTCGTCCAGAGCCGTCAGACAAGTGCTTCACGCAACGTCCGGATCAGTGCGAGTGAAAAGGCCTAACCATGCGGATGGAGCGAACAGCGGACTGCCGTACGCTCCACTTTTGAGATGACTTCCACACCTCCATTGATTCACTCCCGCGACTCGTTCAGCCTTCGGCCTGAGGTCTATGTCACGGCTTGCCAGCCCGTTCCATTGATTCGCTCGCGCGTCTCGCTCAGCCTTCGGCCTGTTGCCTATGTCGAGGCGTGCCCGTCCTCTCCATTGGTTCGCTCGCGCGTCTCGCTCAGCCTTCGGCCTGTTGCCTATGTCGAGGCGTGCCCGTCCTCTCCATTCCGAACGACGCGCGGCCTCGTCCGCCGTCGCTCATCTTGTTCCCGTTAGGCCTAACACGATGTTCGATCCAGTTGTCGCACTCCTCAGTATAGCGCTCTTACTTTGCTTGAGCGGTGTGCTCTTTCCGCTTGTCGGACCTCCCGGCAGCGCCGCTGCTGCACCGTTTGTGCGATTTTGGACTCTTGTTCCTGGACTTTTACTGTTGGCGGGCGCCGCTTTGTTGTTCTTTTCCGTCACATCGGCGTTCGGAGCGCCGTATCGCTCGTCCGATGAGTTTGGCGATTCCGTGGATGTCGGAATCGGGATTCTCTTTCCTGTCTACTTTCTCGGCGCGCTATTTTCTCATGGCTGGTCGCACCGACATGCCTTGGAGTGGCTTTTGACCAGCGCGATCGTCAGCGTCTACCTGTGGACGGTCGGCATTTATGTATTTCGCCGTTTGTTTTGTGGTACCGAAAAGGCCTAACCAGGCGAGCGACGCTGGAGCTGACCACGAGCCGCCGTACGATCTTGCTTTCCGTGACTACTTCCCTTTCACCCGCCGCCGCACGCGCTCCCGCTCGCGGCAGCTCATCTTGTTCTAGTTAGGTGAATCCGCGTCTCCCTTCCAAGTTTCTGGTGGGAGGCGGCATTGCTGCCGCTGGGATCTGTATTGTGCTTTTTGGTCACTTACGTGCGGCCCACGCTTTCCTGCCCACTGTCGGCGTCATTGTCGATTCTAGGCTTTCCTCGGGCCGCACCAGAGAAGAAAAACGCTTCCCACCGGCCCTAATTTTCGCCATTCTTCCGCGCAACCACGAATGAACCCCATGCCTTTCGACTTTTTCTCCACCCGGATAGACGAACAATTGTTCGCCTTTAAAGACGAACGTTCGTCTAATTCTCGTTAGATCTCATGCATCGCACTGCCCAATTAGCGACTTTCATCAGCCTGCTCTTTGTTGCGTCTTCCTGCATTTCGCCTGTGGTCAGCGGTGACTACACTTTGTCCACCGATGACATTCATGAGATCGAGCTTCTTTTGTGGAAGCGATTCGACATCCCGAAGCCGATCGGCGAGATCCAGGCCAACACGTCCACACGCGCGCTCGTTATCACTGGGCCCACGGGGCACGTTGGAGATACTACCTTTTGGATCCCCGTAGAAAAGCGAAACGGCCGGTGGGTGGTGAGTCCGAAATCTCAGTGGGACCGAGTCACGATCACCGCAATATGAAGCGCCAAAGATCTAACCAGGCGAGAGGGCGTGTGATAAGTCGCGCTGAGTGAGCTGTTCAGCGGTTGGGACCAGCTCTTTAAGGTGAAGAGGACAGTTTTTTCGGATTGGGAGGCGGGGTTTAGCCGGGAGGGATGCCGAATTGGCTTGACCGGTGCAGGGGTCTTATAGGGGTTCTCAGGAGAGGAAGCAGCCCTAAGAGTCCTCTGGCAGGTGCCTAACTCAAGGCGGCGATCAGGTTACTCACTCCGATCAGGTTGCAGGCTCGCTTCAGGTTGTAGGCCAGGACGGTGAGGTTGACTTCGGTCGTGACCTGGCGTTTGCCGCGGCAGAGGAAGTAGTCATAGCCGAAGGAGCGTTTGATCGTGCCGAAGCAATGTTCGATGATCGCTTTGCGCCGGCGCATCAGGTGGGGGTTTTGCTTGACTCTTGCTGCCATCGCATCCTGGGCTTCTTCGAAGGTCGCCCGGGTGATGCTGCGGTTCCCCTGGTTCCGGGTGCACTGTGGTTTTAAGGGACAGCTGCGACAGTCATGCGCCCGGTAGTAGGCGAGGGGCCGGCCTTTTTCTTCGGTGGTAAAGCGATAGGTCAGGGTGCGTCCAGCCGGACAATGGTAACAGTTCCGCTCCGGGTCGTAGCGGAACTTCTCTTTCCCATACAAGCCCTGGGCGGTGTTGGCGCTGGTCAATGGCTTAGCCACATAGGCGGTGACGCCGATGCTATCACAGAGCAGGACTTCCTTCCCATTGTAGTAACCCTTGTCCGCGACCACGCTCAGCTTCTCTTCGCCCAGGGCGCTCTGGGCGCGGAGGGCCATGGTGCCGAGCGCGCCGCTGTCGCTGGTGGTGTTGGTCACTTCCGTGGCCACGATCAGACTGTGTTTGGCGTCGACCGCGGCCTGCACGTTGTAGCCGATGGTGCTCCCGCGCCCCATGCTCATGGCGCGGGCGTCTGGATCCGTCAGTGAGACCTGGCTGGCTCCGCTTTGTTCCAACTCTCCCGCCACCTTTTGCAGCGCGCCCCGCCGCTCTTCTAACTGGGCGATCTTCTCCTTTAACTCGGCCGCAGTGAGGCGATCTTCTGGCGGGTCACTCTCGGCCCGGTCACTCTCTTCCAGCTCCGCGAGATAGCTGCTCATCTTCTTCTCCAGTTCGGCCAGGAGGACCTGCACTTTGGCTGGGCTGTAGTTCTTGCCTTTGGCGTTCTGGCCCTTGATCTTGGTCGAGTCGATCGCTACCAGCTCGCCTCCGAATAACTCCAGCTTGCGGCAGAGGAGGAGGAACTGGCGCCCGACGGCTTTGATCCCGGCGGCGTTCTCGCGCCGGAAGTCGGCGATGGTCTTGAAGTCGGGCCGCAGTTTGCGCAGCAGCCAGATGACTTCGAGGTTGCGGGCCGCTTCCCGTTCCAGGCCCCGGCTGGAGCGGACCCGGTTGAGATAGCCATAGAGGTAGAGCCGGAGCAGATCCCCCGGATCGTAGGGTGGTCGGCCGGTCTCGGGCACCTGCCCATGACGGAACCCTTCCCGGGCCAGGTCGAGCTGCCCGACGAAGGCGTCGATGAAGCGGACCGGGTTTTCCGCTGCGATGTAATCCTCCAGCGCCTCGGGCAAAAGCAGCACCTCGCCCCGGTCGCTTCCGCGAATGTAATTCATCTCGAGATCGGAGCTTGCCAGACCGCCCAACTTTTGGGTACAAGAAAATCATTCACCCGCTACATACTTTCCACACAGTCTCGCGATGGAGTTGACCACGAGCCGCCGTACGACCCCGCTTTCCGTGACTACTTCACTGTTACCCGCTGCCGCGCGCGCTCCCGCTCGTGGCAGCTCATCTTGTTCTCGTTAGATGTTAAAGCCGCTCCGTCAAATCTATGCGCCCGCCTCCACTTTGGCTGATCCTCGCCGGTCCGATCATCTTTTTCCTCCTTTTCTTTGTGCCCCGCTGCATAATGATGGGCGAAATGGGCCGGGCATTCAAAGGTCACTGAATAGAAGTTCTCGCCGGGATTCTGAAGCTTCCTTCGCCACACCGGCCAGCCGATAGTGCGCCAAACCATCTAACCCAGCGACGATGGAGCTGACCACGAGCCGGCGTACCACCCTGCATTCCATGACTAGTTCCTCTTCTTCCGCTTCCGCGCTCGCTTTGATTTGGTCGCGCTGCTCCCGCACCCTTCGGGCTTCCGTCTACGGGGGAATCGGGGTCGGTCTGTGCGGATTGCCTTTCCCGAGTGGTGTTGTGGGCTCGAATTTGCCATAGACGCAAAGTTGGGTGGAGTTCGCGGACGTAAAGATGGCAACATGCACAGACCGACCCCGATTTCGCCCGCACTCCGACGCCGCCCGCATCGCCGGCGGTGCGAAGTGGCGCGCCCTCCTTCCTCAAGCGCGAGAAGCCGCGCGCGACGCCGCCCGGGCGGGCGAGATTATCGTCACCCAGCGCGGCAAAACACTCACCCCGAAGGCCGATTGGCACGGCCCGGTGCGTCTCCGACTTGTCCTCGCCCGCGTCTCGCGTCTCGCGTCTCGCGTCTCGCGTCTCGCGTCTCGCGTCTCGAAATGTCAATTGTATAGACACGACCCCGCTCATGCCGACCCCGCTCATGCCCTTCCAACAGGAGTGACCCCGGTCCACCTTTCATTCCGGACAGCCCGAGCCGCCACACTGATGAGGTGTGACGGCTCGCTGCGATGAGCTTCCGACTTAGCGGGTATCTGCGATGATGCGCGGTTGCGGTTGCGCGTCCAGTCTGGTGTTGACCTTCTGCAGCTGTGCAGCCTGTGCTTTGACGGCTGACTCCAGGCTGGCGACGGTGGCCTCCAGTTGTCCGACGCGCCGATGTTCTTTGAGGAACTCGTTGAGTAACATCGCGTTCACCGCCTCGTAGCGTACGGTGTAAGGCTTGCCGGTCGCGTCCCGCGCGACCAGATTCGGGTCGACCTCCGCTACCTGCTCGGCCACCAGCCCATATTGAGGAATACCATTCGGGTCGAGAGTCTTTTTGTAACGGAAGGTGACTGGCTTCAGGGAGAGGAGGGACTCACTCGACTTATCCATCGCCTTGATCCCATCCTTATAGCGAGCCGAGGAAGTCACGGTGCCGAGGCGGCCCTTGGTATCGATGACCACCCCGACGCCACCGGCGACGGTCGTACCGCTCACGCCGGCGAGATAAGTGGTCTGCTGCAGGCCCTGTTGGCCGATGCGGATGGTATTGTTATCGCCCGGCGCGCCCTGATCGAAGATGATGATGTTGTTATTTCCATTGGTCAGTTTGATGCCTCCGCCGGCGCCGATCCCAATGTTATTATCCCCAGTGGTGTTAAGTCCCAAAGCATTCGTGCCCAGGGCGGTATTGTTATCGCCACTGATATTCCCCTGCAGGGCGGCATAACCTGAGGCGACGTTATTGTAGCCGGTTTGATTCTGGAGCATGGCACTAGAGCCCGAAGCGGTGTTGAAAAATCCGGTAGTATTACTCTCCAAAGAGGCAAAACCGCTGGCGGTGTTTTGCACGCCCGTGGTGTTACTGACCAGAGCGTTGGCTCCGAGAGCGGTGTTGCCGTTGGCCAGATTGGAGAAGAGGGCGGCGCTTCCCAAAGCCGTGTTGTTGTTCCCGACACGGTTACTGAAGAGCGAGAGTTGACCTATGCCGGTGTTGCCGCCCCCGATCGTATTATAATTTAGGGAACGATAGCCCACCGCCGTGTTGCCCACGCCAAGAGTTAGGCGAAAGAGAGCGTCTTCGCCTTCGGCGGTGTTGTTATTTGGATAGCCCCCATCCGGCGGTGGCGTCACCGCGCGCGCGTTGGTTGCAGTCAGAAATAGGCTCAAGGCCAGGCTGAGAAGAGTGAGAGTGCGTATCGGCGATGCGATTTGGAGTTTAATCATTACGCATTGGAACGGGAGAGCGGCGCTTTATTCCGTCAGCGCCCAAAAATGGCAAAAACTTTCTGTAAGACCACGACGGAGAATTCGGCGACGATCTGGGCTTGGATTGTTTCTTTCGGACAGGCTGGCGGGCAAAGAGACTCTCCTTGCGCATGAGCTGGGCGATATGGTTGCGCTGTCCCGGACAACTGAGCACCTGGGCCAGGCGCGGGCTGCCATAGGTCTGGCGACTGCGCGCAAACTCCTCCCAGATCTGGGCTTGTAAGCGGCTGGTCTCGAGCCGACGCGGACCGGGCTTTTCACGCCGCTCTTTCCAGTGGTAATAGCCGCTGCGCGAGACCAGCAAAGCCTCGCATAACCAGGCCACCTTATAGTTTTGGCCGCTCATCTGTTCGATCCGGGCATACCGCTGTGCGGCACTTCGGAGAGGATGCCCAGCGATTTTTTTAGCACTTCACGCTGCTCCAAGAGCTTGGCGTTCTCCGCCCGTAATCGATGGTTCTCCGTCTCCGACTCCTCCAAGCTGCGCTGTGGCTTGCGCCCGTTTAGCTCGTTCTCTCACGAGCTGGCTTACTGATCTGCGTTTTCATGTGGACTCCTCGAGTGTTTGACCCTAAGCCCACTGTCCGTCATCAGGGCAACCCCAGGAGGATATTCTTGCCGAAAGTCATTAACGATCGGTAAGTTTAGATTCCCCCCTTTCTTCCCCGCCGAACCAACGCAGGAATTTCTCCTGACCCAATCTTTTCCTGTTACTCGTTAGGTCTCGGCGCGGCGTCGGCGCAGTAGCGCCTACTTGTGCAGCAAATCCTGCGGAACCTTCGCCCCGTTGGCCGCCAGTTTCTTCATCACTTCCTGATGCAACCAGATGTTCATCGCCGCGGAGTCGCCCATGTCGCCGCTGTAGTGCAAGTCCTGCGCGAGCTCTTTGCGCGCGGAAAGGCTGCTGTCCATGCCGACGAGCTTCATCAGGTCGACGATGGAATGTTTCCAATCAAGCTTCTCGGAGTTTTTCGCCGCGAGCTGATCGAGCACGGCGGTGAGATCGACCTGCTGCGCAGGCGCGGCGGCTGCGGGCGTCGCCGGGTTGGTGCTGGCCGACGGCTGACCCGACGCACTCGGCGCGGGCATGGCCGGTGTGGACGAGCCGGCGGTGGCCGGGGCGCTGGCGGGTGCAGGCGCGGCGGTTGTACCCGCGGCAACGGGAGCGCTGGAGGCGTGGCTGAAGATTTTAGACATTAAGGTGTTGAAGAGGCCCATGAGTGTTCTTTCTATTTTGTGGCTACGTTGGTTTCCCTCTAATTCGGGCCTGGATGGTCTGCTGCGCCCCTGCGGTAAAAGAGAGTTGGTCCGCACACTCCACCCGGGCTAAGGGAACGGAAGCATGAGCAACGAAGCACCCGCACTTCCGCAGAAGGTCGGCCGGCCGCCGCAGGCCCACCGCCGCTGGGCTCAGATTGCCTGGGGGGTGTCGGACCGGGGTCAGTCTGTGAATTGCGGCAATTTGGGCGCGCCCCCTTCTTAAGCCGCGAGCAGAGAAGGCGACTCGGACGGAAAGCTTAGCCGCACGCGCCGGCGTCGTTCCGGCGATCATCTGCCGCGATTCACAGACTGGCCCCAGATGACCCCGACGCCGCCCGCATCGCCGGCGGTGCGAATGGGCCCGGTGCGTCCCCGACTCGTCTTGGCCCGCGTTTAGCGTCTCGAAATGTCAATTGTATAGACACGACCCCGCTCATGCCCTTCGACCCCGCTCATGCCCTCTACGAGCCTACGCTGCTACGTGAAAATTCTGCAACGAGTGTAATTTCCCGACCCCTACGCGCTCGCTACAGATCCACCGTATAGACGACCCCGTAGTCGCTCGCGCCGCCTCTGATGGTGGTGCCGTAGAGCTTGCCCGCGCCATCCAGGGTGACGCCGGAGTAGGGCAGAAAACCGTCTGCTCCCGCTTCGAACAAGTGCAGAATTGTCTCCTGACCGTCGGGGGTGACCTTGAAGACGGTACCATGGTAGGCAATGCCGCCAGACGTGGTGGTGCCGTAAAGATTACCCTCGCTGTCGGCTACTACCCCGGCCACGGGAGTATTGCCGTCGGTGCCGGAGGCGAAGGAATAGAGCACGGTATGCGCGCCCTTCCGGCTGAGCTTGAAAACAGTGCCACTCAAGTGGCTGCGCCGACCGCCGGCTACGGTAGTGCCAAAGAGATTACCGGCGCGGTCGAGAATGAGGTTGCCATTAGGTCCGCTGCCGTCGCTCCCGCCAAGGAAACTGTAAAACAGTTGCGCCCGGCCGCGGGGCGTGATGCGGAAGACCGTCCCGCAACCTCCATCGCAGGCAGCATTGCCCCCATAAAACGTGGAACCAAACAGATTGCCCCGCGCGTCGATGGCTAGGCCGCCCGAAGGACCGGCACCATCACTTTGGCCCACTCCCAGGAAGGAATAGAGCACGCTCTCCTGCCCCGCGGGGGTGAGCTTGAAGACGGTGCCGCAACCATCCAGGCAAGGGCCACCGCCCCTTCCGGTCCCGCCATTAACGGTCGTCCCGTAGAGGTTGCCCGCGGCGTCGGAGACGAGGTCGCCATTGGGGGTGCTGCCGTCGTTCCCGCCGGCAAAAGAATGGAGAGTGGTCTTGGTGCCATCAGGCGTAAGCTTGAAGGCCGTCCCGAGGTCGCTCTCGCCCCCATTCGAGGTCGTGCCGTAAAGATTGCCATCGCTATCCCGCAGTAGCCCATCCCTAGGGGTGTAACCATCACTGCCGCCGAGAAAGGAATAGAGAATGGTGACCTGCCCGCCGGGCGTGATCGTATAAACCGTTCCGCACCCTTGGGTGCTCTCGCTACAGGTTGTCCCGCCACCGTTAGTGGTGCCGTAAAAGTTTCCCGCGTCGTCCACGATCAACCTGCCTTCCGGACTCAAGCCATCCGTGCCCCCCAGGAAGCTGTGGATGACCGTCTCCAGGTTTGCCACGTCGCCCCGAGCGGAGAGGAGGCACATGAACAAGCCAGCGCCAATAAGCGCCGGGCCAACGAGCGATCTAAGGCTGCGAATCATGCCCGAGATTACCCAGCGAATTTAACCAGTCAATCTCCGCGCAAAGTACCGGGGCCCCATACGGGCAGAATCAACGTTTGCCATGGTACCACCGTGAGCGCGGGGACTAAGCGGGGTCGTGTCTATACATTTGACATTTATTTCTCCTTCACCGGTCGGTCCAGGAGAGGCTAGGAAAGCTTGAAGGCAGAAGGGATGAAGCCGTCTGAAAAGCTTTCAAACACTGGAGCAGGGAACGAGGCATGGGAAGCAAATTTATTGCTTGGCTGCCCGGACTGAGACGGACATCTGGGCCGTCGGGGGCGAATCTGAACGAATGTATAGACACGATTCCTATCTTCCCCCTCAGAGTTTCAGCTTGAAGATGGTCCCTTTGTCCAGCGCACCGCCATAAAAGGTGGTGCCGGAGAAATTGCCCTGGCGGTCGATCGTGAGGCTGTCAGTCGGGCTTTCTCCGTCTCCGTCGTAGCTGCCAAAATCGTAGACGGTGCTGAAGAGGCCGCTAGGCGTGATCTGGTAGATCTGGCCCGCCGCATACGCGCCCCCGTTTAGAACGCCGTAGAAATCGCCGGCCGCATCGGCGACCAGTTCACCGAAGGGATTCGCGTCACCGTCGAAGGAATAGAGAATGGTTTCAGTGCCATCCGGAGCCAGCTTAAAGATCGTGCCCCGGCTGTTCGCGCCACCGGCATTGGTCGTGCCGTAGAGGTTGCCCTCGGCATCGGCGATCAGACGGCAATACGGGCTCGCGCCATCAGTCCCGTTCTGGAAAGAGTAGAGGACCGTTTCCTGACCGTCAGGGGCGACCCGGTAAATGGTGCCGCACCCAAGATTATCGCGGCAGCCCGTGCCGCCAACGTTCGTCGTGCCGTAGAGATTGCCGGCAGCGTCGGCGATGAGCCCTCCGTAGGGGAACCCACCGTCATTTGCATACCCTTGGAAAATGTGGAGCTGAGTTTCCTGGCCGTCGGGAGAAATCTTGAAGACGGTTCCCCATCCCTCGACATGAGACGAGCCACCCAGCTGGGTTGTGCCATAGACGTTGCCGGCGGCATCCAGCAGCAGATTGCCATTAGGAGTACGTCCGTCGCTGCCACCGGTGAAGGAGTAGAGAGTGGTTTTCTCGCCCGTCGGGGTAATCTTGAAGATGGTGCCGCAACCCAGGAAACACGATGTGTTTACGGTCCCGCCATAGCCAGTCGCGCCATAGAGATTGCCGGCGGCATCAGCCACCAGGCCAGCTCTGGGCGTATCCCCGTCTGCCCCGCTGGTGAAGCCGTGGATCAGCGTGACTGTTTTACCGGAGAACTGGTAGACCGAGCCGCAACCGCCCCGGCAATTCTGGCTGCCGCCACCTGCTTGAGTGACACCGTAGCGCCCATTGGCAGTCGTAGTCAGGCGGCCAATCGGGAAGCTCCCGCTTTTGTTCGCCCCGAAGCTGTAGATCACCCTCTCGAGAGCGGCCTCCACCGCAGCCGACATGGAGGAGACGGTCAGGATGCAACCAGCGACCAGGCAGGCTGCGCTGCCCAAGAGTTTTATTGCGCGCATGGCGACAGAGAATTTGAAACTGTCACCGGAGTCAAGCATAGAAGTTGAGCGCCCCATGAGTCGCAGTGTTGCTCACGACTGCGAGGGAATCAGAACGGATCAAGTCGTAAATCCTGCAAGTGCTATCTCAGTGCGTCTTCTATTATGAAGGGGTTAGCAAAACGACCCCACCGGAAATCTCGTTGAGGAGCTTATTGCCGAGATTGACGACACGTTGACCATCCTAGAGAACGAGTTGGCAGACTCTCCATCATTACCGTAGCAACTTTCAGGCTTGCTCTCTCCGGTCTTAGCTGCGGGAACTCGAGGACTGGAAGGCTATCGCGACCCTTTTGAAAACACGAACGCCCACCGAGACACTCGGCGGGCGCGCTTTGCTTAAACTGCGGTCGGAAGGGACGTTACTGTCCCGTGTTATCACACTCGTCGCTGACCACAACCGAATTGCCCAGCCCCGACTTCCAGGCGAGCGCCTTCGTGTAAAGGCGCAGGAAGACATGGGGTCGTGTCTATACACTTGACATTTCCTCTTGCAGTTTGTCCGCGTCCCGGCGTGCTTCCTCGGGCACGCGGCGCAAGCGCTGCGCCACCGCCGCCTCCCTCACTCCGCCAAATATCTCCCCGATCTCGCGCTGACTCACTCCGCAGCGTTCCCAGATCAGCCACATGGCCACCTGACGCGCCTCTTTCGCCAGTCGATCTGTCCCGCACAATTGTTCCAAGCCAATTCCATACCGCGCCGCCACTGCCGCCAGCGCCTCCTTCGGTGCCATCCGAGCGCGTTCTCGTCTAATCTGCTTTGCCTCAGCCTCGTCCCTTCCCTTGCGACCGGCCCATCGATCCTTCAACTGCTGCACAAAACTCTCGCTCCCCAGCGCCGCCTGCCACTGCGCCGCCACCAGTGGATTCTCGATCTCCCGCGTTAATCCTTCCTCCACGAAACGCCGGTAACTCAACTGCCGATCCTTCGCCGATCGCCCGCCGCCCATTTCCTCTAGCAACAGCTCCGGCTGCACAAACCTAAAGCCTTCCCTCAGCCCCGCCGTCCCCGCATAACTGCTCCACTCATACCCGCGTAATCGCTCCCGCCGTTCCACCGGCGTCCCTTCACCCAGACTCACCCCGCGCACCGGGTTAAGATGCACATACCTCCCCACCGCCAGGAGATACTCTCCCTCCTCCACCACCAGGCTCTTGTAACGCCCCTGAAACAAGTGACCGCTCCGTTGATACCGCCAGTTGAACCAACTCGTATACGACACCAGCAGCCAATGCATCCACCGGCTCAGGTTCCCCCGCGGCGTCTGCGCCACCAGATGGAAATGATTTCCCATCAGCACAAACGCCACCAGCCTTACCTCAAGACGATCACAGGCCCGTTCCAGGAACTCCAGAAACCGGCGCCGGTCTCTCTCACTTCGAAAGATCGCTTGCCGCTCGTTCCCGCGCGCCGTGAGATGGTAGATCGCGTCCTCGAATTCGATCCGGAGGAGCCGCGCCATCAAGCGAGATTCGAAACCGGGCGACTAAATGTCGAGTGTATAGACACGACCCCATTTCTCCCGCGACCCCACGCCTTCCCCCCTTCAGCAATCTCCCCCGACGGCGCGATTCTCACCATCGCGGGGGCGAAATTCCTGACCAACTACGAAGGCGGCGACGGGAACGATCTTACCCTGACCGTGGTGCCCTGAGGCTCGCCTGATCTCTTCCCTGCGATCTTGATCTTGACGTCGGCGCGTCGGCCAACGTAAGACGGCGGCTATGAAAACGCATTTTCCCCGCGCGGCTCTGGCCGCGCTCTTTGCTTTAAGTGCTCAGTCTGCCCTCGCCGGCAGTGCGACCTGGGATCTTAATCCTTCTAGCGACAACTGGTTCACGGCGACCAACTGGACCCCGGCCAACGTGCCGAACGGAACCGCCGATATCGCAACCTTCGGAGTCTCCAGCCAAACCAGCGTGACCTTGAACAGGAAGGTCACGCTCGACAGCATCGTCTTCGGCGCGGGCGCGAGTCCCTACACGATCACAGACAACGGCACTGGTTTCACCATTATCGACGGCGCGGGGATCATGAACAATTCGGGCGTGGAGCAGCATTTGGTATTCAGCAACGTGTCGGACGTCAACCTAACGAACAGCGCCACGATCACGGGGCCGGTCTCTATCTATCTCGCGGGCGAGCCGATGATGTTCGGACAAAACTCTGCGAATCTTCTTTTTCTGGGTGCGAGCAGTGCCGGGAGCGCTGCTATCACGGCCAGTCCGACGAACTCTACTTACCCCAGTTCGATCGGTTTCCGTGACTCGACCAGCGCTGGCGATGCGGTTTTTACCGTTGCGGCGGGCACAGATGCTTTCCGTTTCGGAGCTTTTATGTACTTCGACAAGTCATCCACGGCGGCCAACGCCACCATCACTCTAGAAGGAGCCAGCAGCGTGGCCGGAGGCTTCGGATCCGGCGCCGCCATGGAGTTTTTAAACAATTCAACCGCAGCGTTTGCGACCATCACCGTCAACGGCGGGGCGGCGGAGGCAGCTGACGGCGCTACCCTCGAGTTCATCAGCGGCCAAACCGCGAATTCGACGCTGATCATCAACGGCGGCACCAACGGGGGCCTCGGCGGGCAACTATGGTTCGCTGGCCCTTCGACCAATGGAGCGCAGCCGCGCGTCGAAGTCTTCGGCAATGCCACTTTCCTCGCTTGGGCTACCAGTACCGTCGGCTCGCTCGAAGGCGACGGCCAGGTTTATCTCCGATTCTTCAACCTGACCATCGGGGCAAACGGATTGAGCACCGTCTTCTCCGGAACGATCCAGGACGGAGACTTCGCCGGCGGTTCGCTGACCAAAATTGGCTCCGGGACGTTCACCCTGGCGAGCGCGAATCTCTATACCGGCGGGACCACCGTCAGCGAAGGGATTCTTACTGTTAGCAATCAAAGCGGCTCGGCGACAGGAACCGGGGCGCTCACGGTAAACGCTGGGACGCTGGCAGGCGCAGGGATCATTTCCGGTCCTGTAACTGTGGGAACAGGCAGCGGCAACGGAGCCTTTATTGCTCCCGCCGCCGGGGCCAGGGCGCAGACTTCCCTCACCCTGCAAAGCAGCCTTACGTTACAAGCCGACGCCACCTATACCTATACCTTCAAGGCAAAGAAGAAACGCGCCCGCACCGATCTCGTCACGGCCAACGGGATCACGATCGCGAGCGGGGCGACCTTTAGCTTCAGCGGGCAGGCGCAAGGGAAGCTCCGGCAAGGGCTAACCCTCACCGTGCTCAGTAACACCAGCGCGAACCCGATCAGCGGCACCTTCAGCAACCTCCCCGACGGCGCGATCGTGACGGTGAACGGGAACAACTTCCAAGCCAACTACGAAGGCGGCGACGGGAATGACCTTACGCTGACGGTGCAGTGAGGGATAGCGGGCGCAACGAGGTGGGGAGATCAACGGGGGGTCAGGTAACATGAAAACGGTTGCCCGAAGCGTAGATTCTGAGGAAAAAGAAAGGAACTGTTTCCATGAACTACGCTGGGATCGATATTCCCAAGAAGTATAGCGCGCTGTGTGCTCAGGACGAGCGCGGGCGCGGAAGTTAAAACAGGCCCGGATCGAGGGGAACAGTGGGCCGGATTATGCGCGCTTTTTCGGCGCTTTGGCCGGGCCAAGTAAGGCCGTCCTGGAGGCGTGCTGGAACTGGGGCCTGACCCATGACTTACTCGAAGAGATCGAGGAAGTGGAAGAAGTGGTGTTGGCCCATCCACTCAAGACTCGGCTGATCGCCGATGCCCAGATCAAGACCGACCGGCTGGATGCTTTTGCCCTGGGCACCCTCTTGCGTAGGAACCTGGTGGCGCGGGCCCACATCCCGCGCAGGGAGATGCGGGCGCGCAAGAACCTCCTACGCCAACGGCTCTATTGGTCGCGCCTGCGCACGATCCTGCGCAATCGCATCCATGCCTTACTCGATCGGCAGCATGGCCTGGAGTTACCGCAGTGCAGCGATATCTTTGAGGTACGGGGCTTAGGCTTCCTGCGCCGGCTGGAGTTACCCGAGCCGGATGGGACTCTGCTCCGGGAGGCGTTGGCCCTGCACGACCTTATCGCCCAGCAGATGAAGGCCCAGGAAAAGCGGATCGCCGCGGAATTTAAACTCGAGGCAATCTACGAACGGCTCTTAAGCCTGCCGGGAGTGGGACCGACCTTGGGCGCGGTCCTGGCGGCGGAGATCGACCAGATCGAACGCTTCCCAAGCGCGGACAAGCTCTGTGGCTATGCCGGAGTTGTCCCAACCACGCACAGCTCCGGAGGTAAAGTCCACCACGGCCGCCTCCTGCCTTACTGTAACAAGTGGCTGCGCTGGGCGCTGATCGAAGCCAGTTGGGTGGCCATTGGCTGCTCGCCTTACTTCGGCTCGCTCTATCGCCAGCAGCGCGCTCGGGGGAAGAAGGCGAACACTGCCATCACCATCGTGGCGCGACGGATGTGTCGCATCCTCTATCAGCTCCTGGCGCAAAAACGAAGCTTTGAAAAACGTCCGCCCAGAGTGCAAATTACCCGCGTCCCCGGTTGCTCCGCGTAAGCTCTGACGGCGGTCTCTTGGTTGAGACCTTAAAACGCGCGTCTTGGGTCAGGATCGAGAGCCGGGGATCTGATTATTTACCATGCGAGCTGGCCGTCAGCGCCGCCCAGAGAAGAATGATCGCGCCTCTTCCTTCCCACCAGCCCTTGCGAGTAACCGATAATCCTAATTCCTATTGACTTATCTCTTTCAGAGAAGAGCTTACTATCGACACTCGTTCCTCTCCTTTTTCCGTCCGATAGCTTTTCGTTAGGAAAGACGACGGCAGGAAATCCTGAACTACGGCTTTTCATCCGCCCCAGATAGTGCCTGCCTGCGCGCCGGTTAAGTGCGCAGCTTTTCGAGAGAGGCGAGCGCACGGACGTGTAGCGGCGTGACTGGGCTGCACTCAGTCCGCTAGTCGGCGCGGACCTTTATTCATTCGCCTCTCGCGGTCACTTCATTATTTTATAGTTAGCGCTTCTGTCATGCGACTTCAGGGTCACGGGCTGAGATTATAGACTTCCACTAAGGCGACGCCGGTGGTGTCGTTTTTGCCCCGGACAATCGCGGTGTAGCTGCTCGGGGCCAGGGTCATTAGGATGGCGGATTCACGATCGTCCGTCGGCGCCAGCCCGGTTGCTTCGATGGCCGCTTGTTGGGTGTCTTTCCAGTCGTCGTTAGAGGTGATGAGCGCGCCATCCTTGTCGTGCAACTCCAACGTCGTATCCGCTAAAGCTCCGCTCACTCCTTGCTCGCCTAGCGCCGGCCCGATCGCACGAACCAGAACGTCCGCCTGCGTATCTCCCGAGATGATTAATCCTCCGATCATCACGTTGTCGCCAGTTTCAACGACACCGCGCGTCGAGATATTGGCCAGCGTCGAATCGGCACTTTGATCAAGGTCATAAACTTCGACCAGGGCAACGCCGGTGGCATCACCGGTTCCGCGCACAATTGCCGTGTAAGCACCGGGATCGAGCATCATGATGAGGGCGGATTCCTTATCGTTAGGTGGAGGAATCCCGGCCTCCATTAGCAGCTGTTCCTGGCTGTCGCGCCAATTGTCATTCGACGCGATGAGTTGGCCGGATGCGTCGTGTAACTCCAGCTGCGGATCATCCAAAGCCCCAGCCAGAGGCAGCGAGCTGCTGATCGCTCGAATGAGCAACCGTTTTGGCAGGCTTTCGGTAACGATGAACCCTCCGATCAAAACCCGGTCGCCCATTCCAACCCTGGCTCGGGTGGAGATGTTTACTATTTCTTGGTTCAGTGAGGTTGCGGGTGATATGGGATGGTCTCCGGAAAGTAGTTGCGCGCGAATCCCTCTCAGACCGCAATAGGTCTGTGGTGGGGTCCACTCAAGCGAAACACTCTTGGCCACGGGCAACGTCTCGATAAAACCGACGCCGTTCACCCAAAAGCGGATGGCGGTGGGTGCCTCTCCGTCGATCGAATCCGTGTTGACCGTCGCCGTCACCTCGACCGCGCCCGAATCGGTGAACGACGTGAGTAACTTAACCGGGTTTGGCACCTGGGGTTGATTGGTATCGACGATTAACTCGTAATCCCCAGGACGTGGCGCCTGAATTATCTGCGTCGTGCTCACTCCCGGAAAATCCAGGGGCCAGAGGGCCACCGCTCCCATTGATCCTAAGGTCACAGGATTATATAGATTATCGACCTGATTTGCGGCAAAAGTCGTAATTCCACAACCAAAGCCGCAATTCAAAATCTCCCCCAGACAAAACGTACCGGTCAAGCCCTGTTTACTCCAGACTCTGGTCTTGACGTACTTACCCGCGCCGACATTCACCTTGAATGTGTCTTTGTCGACGTTGCTCGCAATGCGACCGCTGACGCGTGCAGGAAGATCGAAAATGGGCGCTACACAGGCGTTTTCTATGAAATCGTCTTCCTCACTCACCAGCACGTCATCAATCACTCCATCACAATCTTCATCTCTGCCATCAACGACCTCGACCGCGGCCGGGTGAATGGTGGCGTCACGGTCGTCGTAATCTCGCGCCGCCGGGGTGTAGCCATCTCCGTCCTCATCCGTACAGGCGGTCACCGACGTAGGATAAGCCTGGCTCAATTCGGCCCTAACCCCCACGGAAAACTCCCAGTGCCAGGTATCCAATTCACAGCTAATATCGAGACCGGCCCCGGCCGCCAGCATTTTCACGAGGAGATCGTTCCTCTCTTCCGCCAGCGTTGGAGCGGGATTCGATGCCTCATAATCGCTCAGGTAGGCAAAGGCCGCCTGGAGTGCCCCGGGGCCATGTAAACGCGCAAACCGCATCATCAGTCCGGCCCATGCGTTGTTCGCTAAAACGCCATCGTTCTCGCAACCTCCGCCATCCTTCACACACTTATTCCAAGAGGCACTGCTGCCCAGCGCATCCCAAGGCACGATGTCCTCCGCCAACTGGCGGTCGAGCGCATCTTGCGGTCCACCCAGGTGATCCCCGCGGCGCGTGTAAAAAGGCGAGTAATACTGCAAAAAGCGCGTCCAGGCGTGACCCCAGTCACCGTAGTACGATCCGATGTATTGATTGTAGATATCGAAGTTGTGCGACATTTCGTGGTAGACGAAGTCATTGGGGACACCGACATCAATATCGCGTTTAATGTAGAAAAGAAGGCCGCCGGTCAACTCCACCCCTTTACAGCCGACACATCCGAGCCCGGCCGTACCGGAATCGTCCGGGTTGACTGAAATGGTGAGAAGCGTGTCGCCTGATGGCTCGCCATGAATAAGCTCGGCCATCTGTGAGTATAACATGTCGGTTAGGTCCACTAAGTCGCGAATCTCTCTCGGGCTAAGAGCGTCCTGTCCCAGCCATGAATCAGGAATCTCATACTGCACATACTTACCGCTAAAAGCGTGAAGCGTGTAAGTTCCGCCGCTGTTAAAAGTGTGTTCCACCGTGGATTCGGACGGGAAGCATGCCGTCGCGTCCGCTTTGGCAGTGTGGCCGTAGTTCCGACCGCTCGCCAACCGTGATCGGCCAACGGAGTTCGCAATAGGAGAAGACTCAGATCGAAGAGAACGACACGAGCCTTCGATGCTGGTCTCCTGAGAAAACGGCCGGAACAAAAGGTCCGGAGAGTCGGGAGATGCGGCTTCTATGATCCCGGCTACCGCACAAAACCCGAGAGCAGATATGAGAAAACACTTCTTTCCAATCTGACGCAGGCTCGCCAAGGGACTCGTCGCGCGGGACGTGAGTGATTTCACGGGGTCAGATTATAGACTTCCACGAGGCCGACGCCGGTGATGTCGTTTTTGCCCCGGACAATCGCGGTATAGTTACTCGGGGCCAGGGTCATTAGGATGGCAGACTCGCGATCATCGATTGGCGCCAACCCGGTTGCCGCGATCGCGGCTTGTTGGGTGTCTTTCCAGTCGTCGTTGGAGGTAATCAGCGCGCCATCCTTGTCGTGCAATTCCAAGGTCGTATCAGCCAATGCCCCGCTCACCCCTTGCGCGGTTAAGGCCGGCCCGATCGCGCGCACCAACACCTGACTCGAATTCCCTCCAATGATGACCCCGCCAATGAGGACATTGTCACCCGTCTGGACAAAGCCGCGAGTCGAGATATTAGCCAGGGTCGAAGCGGACGCTTGGTCCAGATCGTAGGCTTCCACCAGCCCAATCCCCGTACCGCCATTCTTTCCACTCACGATCGCGGTGTAAGCCCCCGGTTCGAGCGTCACGATGATGGCCGACTCACGATCATCGCCCGGCGCCAATCCGCTGGCCGCAATCTCGCTCTCCTGGGTGTCTTGCCAGTTGTCGTTGCTCACGATTGTCCCGTCGGGGTTGTGCAACTCGAGCACCGGATCGGCCAGGACGTCACTGAGCCCGGCCTTCACCAGCGATGGCCCAATCCCCCGCAGCAGGAACTTCTTCGGTGCTGTTCCAGTGATAATAAACCCCCCGATCAACACGTTGTCGCCGGTCCCCACACCCAGACGCGTCGAGATATTCACCAGCGTCATATTCATCGGCGTGGCCGTTGGAGTAGCGGTTGGTGTCGGGGTTGCTGTTGGAGTTGGGGTGGCACTGGGAGTGACCGTAGGCGTTGGAGTCACGGTTGGCGTTGGCGTGGGTCCCGAGCTCACGGCGAGATTGAGAGTCGCGGTTCCGGTTCCGACCAAATTTGTCGCGCTCAAGGCAACGACAAACGTACCGGCCTCTGCAGGCGTTCCGCTGATTAACCCAGTATTGGTATTAACCGCTAAGCCCGCCGGTAACCCGGCCGCGTCAAAACTAGTGGGCGAGTTGGTCGCCGTAATTTGATAAGTGAAAAATTGGCCTACGGTTGCGTTGGCCGAAGTTGGACTGTCGATGACTGGGACAGCGGTAGCTTCAACGCCGGTAAAAGTGTAAACGGAGCCAGCGAAAGGAGCGCTATTATCAAACTGATTACCGTCAATTCCTTTGGCACTGCTCGCTTCAGCAGCGGCACCCACGACTAATGTCCCGCCGTCTAGTGCAACCGAACTCCCGAAGCCGTCTTGAGAGTCCGTATTCGATGCTTTGATGTATGCTTGCTGACGCCAAATTGTGCCATCGCGGACGAAAAGGTAAGCGGCCCCCGCCGCCGCTGCACTATTGTCAGCCTGGTTGCCACCAATCCCGGTCCCATTGCTAGCCTCGTGTTCAGCTGTAACGACCAAGGCGTCGCCGTTGATGGCTACGGATGCACCAAAAAGGTCGCCCGAGTCGGTATTCGAAGCTTTTAAATAGGCTTGCTGCCGCCAGGTGCCTGCATCCCTGACAAAAACATAAGCAGACCCGGATTCCGGTGAGTTGTTGTTGAATTGGTCTCCATTGACTCCGGTGGCATCGCTGTCCTCTAAGTACGCCCCGACCACGACTGTGTCCCCTGAAACGGCTACGGAGCTGCCCCCGAAAGAATCCTCGGCGTCGGTGTTAGACGCTTTCAGATACGCCTGCTGGCTCCAAGTTGTTCCGTTGCGGAAAAAAATGTAGGCGGCTCCGGCACCCGGCGAACTGTTATCTCCCTGATTGCCGCCCACCCCGGTCGCATTGCTAGCCTCGAAAAGAGACCCAATTACAGCGGTGTCACCTGAAACTGCTGCACCCAAACCAAACAAGTCTCCAATGTCTGTGTTTGATGCCTTAAGGTACGCTTGCTGGGTCCAGGTGCTACCGTTGCGAACGAAAACGTAAGCTGCACCGGACCCCGGCGCGCTGTTATCGTTTTGATCACCATTAATTCCGGTGGCGCTGCTGTCCTCGGATCCTGCCGTAACCACTATGGTATCTCCGGACAGCGCAACGGCGGTACCGAAGCCATCACCAGCATTGGTGTTAGAAGCCTTTAAATATGCCTGCTGGGTCCAGGTGACGCCGTTTCTCACGAATACGTAAACCGCGCCTGCTGTAGCGGCGCTATTGTCGTTTTGGTTACCGTCGACACCGGTGGCGTTACTGTCCTCCGAAGTCGCCCCGACAATAATCGTGTCTCCGTCGACCGCGACTGAATAACCGAAATGGTCGCCTTCGTCGGTATTAAAAGCCTTCAAGTAAGCTTGTTGTGTCCAAATGGCGCCGCTGCGAACGAAGACATAGACTGCACCAGCGTCAGGCGCACTATTGTTGGTCTGGTCACCGTTGATGCCGCGGGAGTTGCTATCTTCATCGACCGCTGCAATGACTGCCGTGTCGCCCGAGATCGCCAGGGATAGACTGAAGAGGTCCATAGCATCGGTATTCGAGGCCTTGAGGTAAGCCTGCTGGGCAATTGGGTCCACCGTAATCGGGTAAGATGCTCCCCTCGTTTGCACGGAAAGACGAACTCCATCGCCCTGCGCCAAGAAGCGCGATGGCAAAACTTTGCCGTTGGCATCCCGGACGACCAAGTTTGAGTAGGTAAGAGCGGTATGGCCGTGTGCATCGACGAAGAGAAGCGTGGCGCCACCGCAAGAAATATCGGGGCGAAGATCACCGCGCACGGCGAGATCAAATTGAAGCGACGCCCCCTTCGCTTCACCGAGAGGCGGGTGCTCAAGAGTGAAGCCGTGTTCCAATCCACGCGAATCGTTGACGAACCACTCGCGCAAGTCCGGATCATGCAAATAAGTTAAGCGATCGCCGGCGACCTCGGACTCCGAGCCATTTCTAATCTCACGCATGCTTCCTGAGAAACCATACCTCTTCAATGCCAACCCCCACTCCCAGCCTCCTGCATTCGGCCGGGTAATAAATCCGCGACCATCGAACTCTATTCGCCACTGCTGCTCCGGGTTTTGGGCGAGATATCGGTCTCCCGCTGATGGTGTTATCCTGTGTCGATTCGCTTCATATGCTATCCGAATGTCTCTCAACTCCGAGCCCGTGAGGCCTTTCGAAACGACCGTCTCCGACGCGGAATGCGGTATTCCGATCTGTTTCCTTCGCGTCTCAGGACGTGACGCCAACCCAAGACCAACCGGATCGGGAGAAGTCTCAGAGAGCACCAAAGCGGGTGTCTTTACTGTGTGAGTAAGACCGAAGGTGCTGGAGTTGAGGTCGCAGAGTACAAGTCCGGCTCGGGAACTCCGACCTACAAACATTCCTAAAATACAAAAAAGCAAATAGATGGAGGTATTTCTAAGTGAGAAAACGTTCATAAGTGGATTTTCAGCGATATTGTCTAGTTGGGCGCTGGTATTTGAATCTGTTCGTCGAGGCTTCTGATGGAGAGGAGAGCAGCGGGACCAAGGGAGAAAAGCCGCCGGTATTTTGGCTGGTTGAAATAATCAAACTGTGGGCCGGGAGAGTCATCGGACTTGTTGGGAAGCCACTTCATCAGATGAATGCTCGTTCGGCTATCCGTAGAAATACGCATTTTCGGCTTGCTAACGCTGTCCTTAGTTGGCTTAAGTTCTTTACTCGAGACCATGACCCGCCTGACTTCCTCCCAGCTTTCCGTCCTAAACCGGGTTCTGCTCGCCCTTTATGAGGACGTTTCCGAGCCGAATCCCATCGAGTCGATCGTGGAACTGATCGAGACGCTGCTGCCAAACTGTTGGATCTCAGTCGACGAGGTGTCGTTGGACACCGGCCGGGTGAAACATGTGTCCGGCCGTCGTCTCGAACCGGTAGCTCAGTTACCGGACAAGATTGCCCTCTTCTGCCATCAGAACCCGGTAGTCAGCTACGCGATCGCGGGGAACTTTTCCCCCGCCCTGCGGATCTCAGATTTCACCACTCTGCGCCAGTTCAAGCTCACGGATTACTTTAACGAAATGGTCGGTTTCTTCCCGAAATGGCGCGATCAGGCCGCCTTGCCAGTTCGATTACCAGGCAGTTCGTTAGGTTTCGCCCTCAATCGCGATCGCTCCATCACGGACGAGGAAATCACGGCCCTGGCGCTGCTCCAGCCCCACGTTGAGAGAGTGCTATCGCGTTCCACCCAGTATTTAAAGTTAGCGACCGAGAGGCCCCTGACGCCCCGCGAACGGGAGGTGCTCCATTGGCTGGCGGAAGGCAAACGGGACGCTGAAATCGCCCTCATTTTGGGGATTAGTGTTAGGACGGTGGAGCAGCACGTCCGCGCTTGTTTGGAGAAGCTGGGAGTCGAAACTCGCGTGGGAGCCTGCGCCGCAATCTGGCGCACGCGACAAGAACCCCCGCAAAACATTTAGGGCACCAAATTGGGGTCGGTTCCTGCATGTTTGGAGGGCTATGAGGAGTGGCCCGATCTAACCGCGTGCGGGGGATGACGGGATCGCGTCTAAAACATTTGAGATTTTGTTCCGCTCTTGGCCGGCCGTTGTGTTGCAGGTCGACCCGGATTCATCTCCCCCTCGTGCGCGAGCGACGACTTCACGATCGCGGCAAGCTGCCGCTTCGGCCTCATCGGATGAGGCCGTGGCGCAGGGCCAGGCCGACGGCGGCGGGGGCGCAGGGCACGCGCAGTTTCTGGCGGATGCTGCGCTGCTGCGCTTCGATCGTCTTGATGCTGACTCCGCGATGCAGGGCGATCTCCTTGGTCGCTTTCCCTTCCGAAGTGAGCTGCAAGATCTCCTTCTCGGAGGGGCTGAGTGGATCGGTGCGCTGGAGTTCTTCTTCGGCCTGCCGGCATAAGCGGGTGATCTCACCGGAGCGGAAACGATGGCCTCGGCGAATGGTTTCCAGGCCGAGGGCCAGCTCGTCGAGGGGCTCAGTCTTCAGGACGGCCCCGGCGACCTCGGCGGCGGCGATGCGCTGGAGGACACTGGGAAGGGTATTCGCAGTATAAAGCATGACTTCGAGCGTGCGGGGCAGGCGGCCTAACTGCGCGGCCAGCTCCAGGCCATCCATCCCGTGGCCCTCGTACTCCACGATGGCGAGATCGGGTTGCAGGTGCGCGAGCTGGGCGATGGCCTGCAAGGCGTTGGATTCGCAGCCGCACACTTCCCACCGCCCCGGGTCGGCGGCGAGGAACTGTCTTACGCCCTCCCGGGTGGCCGGGTGGGGATCAATGATGAGGATGCGAGCCGGGTTCATTTGGGGAGAAACGTGTTTGGGTGGTGAGGATCATGTTGGGCCTTTTTTTAACGGGGATGCGGCTGGGTGGGAAGAGTTTTATTTCGAGGAAAAGAGTTGGACACCGAGTTCGGCCGGCGGGGGCGTCGAGCCGGGCGTCGCATGGGCTCCGCTGCCCGGCGAAAGGCCTTGGCCGGCTGAGGCGAGTCTTTCCAGAACTGTTGCGACCTCTTCGACAGCTGTCGCGAGTCCTTCAACAACGGTTGCGAGCCCTTCGATGACTGTTGCGAGCCATCCGGCAGCTGTGGCAAAACTTCCGACCGTTGTCGCGGCCCTCACCACAGCTATCGCAAACCTTCAAGCAGTTGCCGCGGGCCTCACGACAACCATGGCGAGCCTTGAAACAGTTACCGCGCGCCTTGCGACAGCTATGGCAAGGCTTATTTCATCGAGTTACCCGCGCGAAACAGATAGCGAATAAGGGTTTTCCCGTATCTCCGGAGTGGTGAAAACCCGTATTTTGGCCGCGCGACGGCACGCTGGCTGGCCAGCTGCTTTTTCGGACGGTCATTATGATCGAACTCCAAACAGGATTCAGTCACGAAACCGTAGATGGAATGTACCATCTCGGAAGCACGGTCGGCAGTAACATTCAAGGCAAGCCCATTCTGGCGACCTTGAAGCCTACGTCGGCTGAGATCATCGCCGCGACGGACGCATACGGCGCGGCGAGAGATATGGTCGGGCCGGGGCGCAAACAAGCGCTCCTGGCGGCACGAATGAACCTGGCGGACCTCCTCGCCGATGTGGCGATGAATGCCCCGCAGATCCCGGAAATCACGGACATGGACCTGGCCCAGATCGGCCTGCGCGTCCTGGAAAAGCCGGGACCGCGAACAACAGAACCGCCCGCCAAGTGCGAGAGCTTCCAGACGCGCCACGGCCAGGAGCCGGGAACGGTGGTGGGCACCTGCGCACCGGCCAAGCCGATGGTGCGGCTCTACGAAGGCCAGTGGACGCTCGACCCGAACGGGAACACGTGGAGTGCCATCCTCACCTTCCCGAACTCGAGGGCGTTCGCCTGGACGGGGCTGGAACGGGGGAAGGATACCTGGTTCCGGGTGCGGGCGCGCAATATCGCCGGGCCCGGGCCCTGGAGCGATCCGGCCATGATCATGGTGGTCTGATCGATTCGCAGGATCACAAACAAAGGAGCGCCGGGGGAGAGATCTCCCGGCGCTTTCTTTTTCTTGGAGCGCGACGGCGGGGACGGAACGCCGCCACAACCGTAGACAGTGCTAAGCTTGGGCGGAGCCCGAAGGCCGGGAACCTCGAGTCAATGGCTGGCACCGGCGGAATGCGAACTTTTCCAAGCGCTACGGCAGGTTCGAAACGAGCTTTGCGCGCCATCCCTTTTCTCTACCCGCGCCTAAGATCACTTGTCCAGCCGATTAAGCCGCGCTTCACAGACCGACCCCGGTTCACCGCCGCGGCTGGGAAGGCAGAGAACAAGACTATTGAATCGAGATATCGCCGTTGGTGACTACGCCACCTGCGGAGTAGCCATTGCTCAAGGTAATGTTAAAGGTATCCGAGCTGCCGTTGCTGCTGCCATCGGTCACGGTGACGCTATAGGTCACTCTGGTTCCGTCGCCCAGTCGTGCGTTGCCGGTGAGGGCGGCGCTGTTGCCGTTGAAAGTGAGAGTGCGCACCTTCGCTTTCTGAAAGGCGATGTCCGCCCCCACATCGTGGTAGGTCAGCGAGCCGCTCGGGTGGTTCCCTGATTGGGTCGCGCGGAGAGTGAACCTCGCGCTGCCCCCGCCGGCGGGCACGAAACCGGTTCCGTTGACCGTCGTGGCCTCGGTGACCGTTCCCGGGTCGTAAAGCTCCGCGCTGGCGAGATAGACCTTTGCGCCATCGAATGGTAACCCCGCCGCCGCGAGGACCATGCCACTGGGCAGGAGGGTGGCGGTGAATGCGGTGCGCGACGTGTTGAGATTACCTGTCTCTGTCCAGGTGCCGGTGGCCGGGTCGTAGAGTTCGGCGCTGCTCAGCACGGTAAAATTGTCATCGTATCCTCCCGCGACAAGGACCATGCCGTTGGAGAGGAGTGTGGCGGTGTGGGAGCGACGCGGGACGTGGAGGCTGCCGGTGACCGTCCAGATGCCCGCCGCGGGGTTGTAGAGTTCCGCGCTGGCGAGGGCGGAGGTACCGTTACTGTCTCCCCCGGCGACAAGGACCAGGCCGTTTTGCAGGAGGGTGGCGGTATGGGAGGCGCGCGCGGTATTGAGGTTGCTGGTAGCGGTCCAGCTGCCGGTCGCGGGGTCGTAGAGTTTCGCGCTGGTGAGCCAGAAGACATTGTCATTGAATCCGCCGGCGACGAGGACCTTGCCATCAGGCAGGAGGGTGGCGGTGTGGTCGACCCGCTCGGGAGCGAGGTAGCCGGTGCTGGACCAGGTGCCTGTGCCTGGGTCGTAGAGTTCGCAGGTGCCGAGGTCGAAGTCAGAGTCGTCGCCGGCAGCGATAAGCACTTTCCCATTCTGCAGGAGAGTGGCGGTGTGACGGTGCCGTCCGGTAATCAAACTGCCGGTCACGGTCCACAGCCCGGTGGCCGGATCGTAAAGCTCGGCGGAAGAAAGACGGGAGGGATTCGCGCCGCCCGCGAGGAGGACCTCGCCGTTTTGCAGGAGGGTGGCGGTATGCTGGTGGCGCGCCATGTGGAGGCTGCCGGTGAACGACCATGTGCCGGTCGTCGCGTCATAGAGTTCGCAGCTGGCGAGCTGGACGAGAGAGCTACTGCTTCCGCCCGCGACGAGCACCTTCCCGTTAGGCAGAAGATTGGCCGTCTGTTCATCGCGAGCCGTATTGAGGCTGCCGGTGAAATCCCATTGCCCGGGCGCGGCGGCGCACGGCCGCGCCAGCAGGGCGGCGCAGAAGATCATGATGATCGAGAGGATGCGGGGTTTGAGGTAGGTGGGCTTGTTCATAGGTTGTTTTATAGGTTTTGAGGTTAACTGGTGCTACTGAATGGAGATATCGCCATTGGTTACTGTGCCGCCGGCAGAGTAGCCATTACTTAGAGTGAGGTTGAAGGTATCCGGGCTGCCGTCACTGCTGCCATCGGTCACTCTGACGGTGTAGACGTCTCTGGTCCCGTCGCCCAGGCGCGCGTAGCCGGTCAGGCTGGCGCTCTGGCCGTTGATGTCAAAACTGCGCACCTTTGCTCTCTGAAAGGCGATGCCTGCTCCCACATCCTGGAAGCTGAGCGAGCCGCTCGCGCGATTCCCGGACAGGCTGGCGTGGAGCGTGAACCTCGCGCTGCCGCTCCCGGCGGGAACGACTCCGGTGCCGTCAACTGTGGTCGCATCGGTCGTCGTGCCGGGAGTGTAAAGTTCCGCCGTATTGGTAGCACTAGTGTCCTGGCCACCGGTGGCCAGCACGCGACCATCGGGTAGCAGAGTCGCAGTATGAAAAGTGCGCGCGAAGTTGAGGTTGCCCGTAGCCGTCCAGGTCCCGGTTGCACTGTCATAGGTCTCTGCGAAGGGGGTGCCGAAGTTGGAGAAGGCGCTCTGGCCGCCGGCAGCAAGGACGCGGCCATCGTTGAGCAGGGTCGCCGTGTGACGCAACCGGGCATAAACCATGGTGCCGGTGACCGTCCACGCGCCGGTCGCAGGGTCGTAGAGCTCGGCACTGGTAAGCGCGCCCTTATTATAGCCGCCGGCTACGAGCACTTTCCCATCGGGCAGGAGCGTTGCGGAGTGGATGTAACGGGCGGTATTCAGACTCCCAGTGAGACTCCAGGTTCCGGTCGCGGGATCGTACAATTCCGCACCCGCGAGCGCACCGTTGTTGTAGCCGCCCGCAAAAAGCACCCTGCCATCCTGGAGGCGGGTCGCCGTCCCGCTGTCGCGACCGATACTGAGGCTGCCGGTGAGGGTCCATTGTCCCGTTGCCGGGTCGTAGAGTTCAGCGCTCGCCAATTCTGCGAAGACGCCGCCAATGCCCGCCGCGACCAGGACCTTGCCGTCGGAAAGCAGCGTGGCCGTGTGGAAGTAGCGGCCGGTTTTGAGTAAGCCGGTGTTCGCCCAAGTGCCGATGGCCGGGTCATACAGGGCGCAGCTCGGGAGTCCCCCGCTGGAGATCGCGGTGCCGCCTGCCAGCAGGACCTTGCCGTCGCTGAGCGTCGTTACGGTGGGCACTTCCCTTGCGAAAGGGACGCTTCCAGTGAAAGTCCAATTGCCCGTCGCCGGATCGTAGAGCTCTGCGCTCGAGAGGTCGGCGCTATTGGAACCGGCGGCGACGAGCACTTTGCCGTTGGCCAGCAGGGCGGCGCCATGCCCGGAGCGGGCAGTATTCATGCTGCCGGCAAAATCCCATTGACCGGGAGCCGCCGTGTGGAGGCTTCCAGTGCCCTGCCGTTCTCCGGGAGCAGCGATACCCGGGCGCGCCAGCAGGCCGGCGCAAAGGACGAGGATGAGAGAGGCGATCTGTGGTTTGAGGTTGGTCCGGTTGTCCATTGCGTGTTCCTATGTCTGCTTTTTTTGGAGATTAACTGGGCTATCGAATGACAATATCGCCGCTGGTGAGCGAGCCGCTGGCGGAATAGCCGTTGCTCAGGCTGATCGAGAACGGTTCGCGCTTGTGACGGCGATCACGGAGTATTGCAAAGACACGAAGGGTGCCGTCAAGAAAATTCCCATCGCCGGGGTGGCAAGTAGCTCACGGGCGGCCCGGGCCGCGGGCGCCACGTAGAAAGGTGGCGGCATGGTCCTGTAGGAGTCTAAACCGGGTCGGTGCCTTACTATTGGCACTCCACCCTTGAAGCCGGTCTCGCGCAGCATCCAGACCATCTCGGGAAAGGTCGGAACTGCTCATGCCAGTGCTGGTGCGTGGCGCGCCTGCCTTCCACTCTGGCTGGCACGAAAATAAGCCTCCGAGAGCTGCACACACTCGGTTCCCCCCGTCACGGCCGGGAGCCGGGGACCGTGCTGGGCACCTGCGCACCGGCCAAGCCGATGGTGCGGCTCTACGAAGGCCAGTGGACGCTCGACCCGAACGGGAACACGTGGAGTGCCATCCTCACCTTCCCGAACTCGAGGGCGTTCGCCTGGACGGGGCTGGAACGGGGGAAGGATACCTGGTTCCGGGTGCGGGCGCGCAATATCGCCGGGCCCGGGCCCTGGAGCGATCCGGCCATGATCATGGTGGTCTGATCGATTCGCAGGATCACAAACAAAGGAGCGCCGGGGGAGAGATCTCCCGGCGCTTTCTTTTTGCCTGGAGGGCGAGTGCATCCGACGAGAGTCGGTTCGCGAGTGTCGATAGTAGCTCTAACCGGATTGTCTTCACCATAACTCTTGTGAATGTCGATCCCAACGTAGTTCATAGTAACAGTTCCTTTCCTTTTGCCCACAGCTTACGCCGTGGCGAACCGTTTGCCGTTATCTGACCCCGATTCCGCCCCAGCGGTGTTTCATAATCGTTGTTTTTACGAAGCACGACGGGATGCCTCGACTGCGCTCTGCCCTGGATGACAGAGGTTTTGCTTTCCGCTATAACTTAGTCGCGGGCACATCGCGAAAAACCCTCGCGACCTTTTGCCTTAGCGCCAAGTTTACGCTTGACAGTTGAAACTGATCGTTAGAGCCTCGGCAACCATGAGAAAGTTCCACCAGATTTCAGGCGCTTTTCAGTTATTCGCCTCAGCGGTTCTCTCGCTCAGCGTTAATGCTTCGGCGGTCGCCAGAGGCTACACGGTAGAAAAGTTTAAGACCGGCGATCTTCCCACTACGGCTGCATCCGACGGAGCTAATATCTGGATCACGAATCAGCTAAATCGCACGGTGACGAAACTTCGGGCCAGTGACGGAGCCAACCTTGGCACATTTACCGTCGGCCTGACCCCGATCCAAGGCGCCTACGATGGCGCAAACATGTGGATCACAAATTATTCGGACGGCAACCTAACGAAACTTCGGGCCAGCGACGGAACGAACTTGGGATCTTACCCTTGCGGAGCGCAACCGGTCGGGATCACCTTTGATGGCTCAAGCCTGTACGTCGTCAATCAACCTGGCCTTGGTCCGGGGACGGTCACCAAATTGCGCTCAAGCGATGGCGCAATCATCGGGACCTTCCAGATAGGTGCGGGAGCGGAATTTATTATCTTCGACGGGACCAATCTTTGGGTCACTAATACGTTCGATAGCACTGTAACCAAACTCCGGCCCAGTGACGGCATGGTCCTCGGGACTTTTAACGTCGGACGGTCTCCACAGGGCCTTGTCTTTGATGGCACTAACATCTGGGTGAGTAATACGAGTGACGACACCCTCAGCAAGTTGCGCGCGAGCGACGGCACGTTGCTGAACACGTTTCCGGTTGGTAACAGTCCGCAGCAGCTCTCCTTCGATGGCACGGATATTTGGGTGCCGATGTACGCTGATAACACGGTCTGGCACCTGCGTGCCGCCGATGGTAAAGTTCGCGGCAAGCTGCGCGTTGGTCTTAACCCGGGCGGCATTCTTTACGACGGGCAAGATACGTGGGTAACAAACACTCGTGGCGACTCAGCGAACAAGATTAGTCTTCGCTAGTCGGCTCACCGCAACGGGCGATTAATCAATAAGATAAGGGTCAGAAATCACTCTCGACACTCGTCCTCTCCTTTTTCCGGCTTGTGGTTTTTCGTTAGAAATGACCACGGCAGGCAATCCTGAACGGCGGCTCTCACTTATTCACGCCCGCTCATTCGGCCTCCCCGGCTTGCCCATCTAAGTCGCTCGATTGACTCCTTCGCCGCCCGCTCGGTCGCCCCTGTGGGCTGCCCTCCCGGCAGTCTATGTCGCCTCATCCCGGTCGGCTCCATAGATGTACGCATTGCCCGGCGCTCACCCTTCGGGCTTCGTCTATGTCGCGGCTCCCCAGCTCGCTCCATTCGCCATCTTCCATATTCTCGGGCTTCGCCCAATGCGTTCGCGTTGTCTACGTCGCTCTGTGCCCACAGGCTCCGTTCATTGAAATGCGCATCACGCTTTTTCATAAATTTCGCTGGCCGTTCCGAGTCTGATCCGGTTGCTGGAACCATGGCCGATTTTACCATGGCACTTCCGGAGCTCGCTTATTCAAAATATCGAGATGGTTCTTCGGGCCTTTTGCGTCCACTCGGACGATTCGATCGTTCGCGATAGCCCATACGGATCCATCTGCCGCCGCAACAAAGATAGGCAGGTGGTAGAGGTTGCTCGAGTAAATCCACGTTTCCACGGGCCGGTTCGCGGAAAGTTGGGAAACGCTTATCAAGGCAAGTGTTGTGCCTGCCTCCGGCTTCGCCTGGGGGATCAATTGCGAAAGCAGATCGACATTGATGGCGGTCCCGCCATCCGCGCGTCCTGACCGGGGTCGTGTCTATACATTTGACATTTTGTTTCGCTCCGGGCCGCCCGTTGCCCTGCGGGTCGACGCGGATTTATCTCCTTCGCGGACGCGTGAGGAATTCATAGTCGCAGAAAGCTTGATGAGCTGGCCGACCTTGCGGATTTTTTCTTCGAAGGGCTGTCGGGCCAGCTCACGGCGCATCGTGTTGTTCATGGCTTGGGCAGTTGCAGATTATACCTTCCGAGGATGTCGTCCAAGAGCGTTCTGTGGATTTCAGTTTGCTCCAGGAGCTGCTCGATCCGGGCCAAATCCGACGCTGGCCGCGATGGCGATGATGTGCTCGGGACGAAATATCTTTGCCGGCACACCTTCGAATTCGACGTGCGCGCTTCGCGGACCGCTTCTTCGGTGAGTCCGGCGGCAGCGAGGAACTGAACCGGGAATCCGTGAACGAGGAGATGCTCGCGCTCAACTCGCCAGCCGCGCTCCTGCAGATGCGAGTAAATCGCAGGGATGCCGGCGCTCAACCCTTTCTCGGCGGCGACGAAAATGATGTCGGCGTCGTAGGTGGTGAATGGTTCGACATAGTAGATGGCGGCGAGTGCGCCGCCAAGGGCGTAGTCCTCGATAAGGCCGGCCGCGACCAGGTCATTTGCGGCACGGAGAACATCCGCCAGGGGGATGGCTGGTGGTTCTTCGCTCATGTGAGGCTGGCTAGAAAGTGGAGGTTTCTTGCGGTCAGGGCAGGCGCTCGAGGAATTCGTTGTCGATGACCGAGGGCGGGACGATGCCGGACGCCCAGATGGCGGCGAAGGTCTGCTGGAGGTTGAACCGCGTAAAAGGCTTCGCCTCACGCGGCTCTTCGGACTGGTGGCTGGCGCGCGCAATCATGTGGTCGAGCTGCGCTTTGCCGACGACGTAGCTCGGGCCGTAGCCGGGCTGGCGCAGATACAGGAGCTGTTCGAATCCGACCAGTTTGCTCTTCGCGTCCGACCAGCCGCGCGGGGTCCAGCCGGCGTGGAATTTGCCGGCTTCGGCCAAGGTCATCTCGTTGTTCTGGACCCGGAGCGAGGCGAGCCCACGCGCGGCGCGATTGGCCAGCATGGCCCAGACGAGTTCGCGCCCGTGCGGTTCATCGTCGTAGATGCCTTCCTGCATCGCGATCTCTTCCATCGCGGTGGCGAATCCTTCGGAACGGTCGGCATACATGTTGAACAACGGTCGCTGGGAGCGGACCGGCGTAGGCTGCGTTTCGTGAGCGAGCCGGGCGAGCTCGATCCAATGGAATTCGTGGCTGGAAAGCGGGAGCGGGTCGAGCGCGGTAACGTGACTGAAGAAATTGCGGTCGGCTAAGGAGACGTAGGTCGGCGCCTGGGCCAGGAGCGCGTCGTGCGCATACGGTTTATCGGCGATCGTGCCAGTGTCGACCCAGAGCCGGTAGAGTTTCTCGGCATGGGCCCGGCTCATCGCGGCATAGGCGGCGGGATCGTCAATGGGCGTGATCGGCGGTTTCTCTCGGTTGCGCGCTTCTTCCAACCGGAGCGACGCGAGCGACCGGTCGAGCTCGCGCTGGAGCAGCTCGACCTGCTGGTCGTAGGTGAACGGTGAGAGCATGACGTGCTGGAGCCACCAATCGTAATTGGTTTTGCCGACGCCCGACGGGCCCTGGCGTTTGGGCGCCTCGGCTTTCACATAGGCGGCAAAGTCGGCGCTGGCGACGCGGGCCTTCTCGACCGCGGCCTTGAGCGCCGGGCTCGCGCCGTCGAGCGAGATTTTGCGGGTGCCGCCGAGGTCGCGCAGTTGCAGGTCACCCTTTTGCCATTGGGCGAGAAAATCCGCCTGATCGGCAAAGGCCTGATCGCCCCAAGCCCAGAGGTCGTGGGCGACGCTGCGGGCGAGGTTGACTCTGGCGTCAGCGAGGAGGGCCGGGATCGCGCCGAGCAATTCGGTGAGCCGGGCGTCGTCGGCGGGCGACAAGGGGAATTTGCAGGCGAAGAGATCGACGTTCGGCTCGGCCGATGGCCCTTCGTGCGCGGGAACGTCGCTCATTTCCGGGAAAACGGTGGCGTAGAAGCCCGGATCGCGCTGCCATGGCTTAAGGATGCGAAGGAAGAAATCGAGGCCGTTCATTTCGGCTTCGACGATGTGATAGTCGTTCTTCTGCTCGGTCGACCAGCCGCTGGGGTCGATGGCTTTGAGACGCGCGCGGAAGGCAGCGAGCCCTTCGGCCTTCTTCGCCATGGCGGCGACGCTGTAATCGGGCCGGCCTTTGACGATGGCGGGATGGTTGAACGCGCGCCAGTCGGTGAACAAGGTCGCCAATGATTGGTAGGACGAAGCGGGGGCTTCGGCCGCCGCCGCCATCTTTCCCAGGAGAGCGAGCGGGGTAAACAGAAAGAGGCAGAGTAAATGTCGCTTCATCTCAAACATCCTGGTCGACCTGAATCGTCGAAGCGAGAATAAGGTTTGGCGGAGCTGACGCACGTCAGTTCGCTTCCGATAGGGTGTCCCGAGCTCTAGAATAGCCCGCCAGCGACCCGGGGCGGTCCAGCAGACAGTCGCCCAAGCGAATCGCGGCGGACGGATCACCTCGTGCGATGAACCAGACAATCTCTTCGAGACGTGCGTGCGCCTGCGGAGCGAAGACTACTTTCCAGCCCATCGGCGGATGTCATCACGGACGCGCGCGATGGGAATTGCTTCCCCCGCGTCGAGCTGGGAGGCAGCTTTATCGAGTGACGCGAGAAGCGCCGCTTCTTCGGCCTCCGACATTACCGGCTCTTCTTGCGATTGAAGCCATGCGCTGAGTGCCGATTTTTCGCTTGCCGGCAATCGGTTAATCGCTTGCTGAATTTCGCTGATGGTACTCATTATGCGGCAACAAGTTCACGGTTCACCTGCAATACCATTTCGACCGCTTCCTTCAGATTCTCTCGCGCTTCCTCCAACGTCGCGCCTTGCGTGTTCGCTCCCGGCAGCTCTTCGACAAAAGCAGCGTAGTCCTCGGGAAATCTGCGGAAGACTGCGGTCAACTTGATTTCCATATCACCGTTCTGTCAGCATCACGCCTTCGCGTAAAGCGCGGCTCCCTTGTCGGCAAACTCCTTCCTTTTTGGAAGGCCCGGCCTCGCGCTGTCGCGCTGCGTTACGCCCTGAATTCCTGATTCCAAAGCCTCTGATTCAGGGCTGCCCTGCTCCGCAGAATATTTGCGGACGTCTTCCGTTCTCTTGATGAGCGTCGCCCACCCGCGAAGCTCGCCCTCCGGGCAATCCTGTTGCTTGTCTATCCAGCCGCGCCCGTTTGGCTCCATTGATTGACTTGAGCCACTCGGATCTCGGGCTTCGCCCAATGCGTTCGCGTTGTCTACGTCGCTCTGTGCCCACAGGCTCCGTTCATCGTGGATTTTCCGCGGAGGCGGGAAACGCCCCCAGTGCCGCTACCGGCGTTAGCAAAGCAAGGACGACGACTGCCTGGGGGCTGAGACGGGTGACCCGGTCGCGTTCACCGACACTGGGTTATGGCGATCGTCGCGCCGCCCACCCCGTAATTTGAGGTGACCACATCGGGAAGGCCGTCTTCATTGAAGTCGCCCGTCGTTAGGTTAATCGGCATCGGCTTTCTTGGATTGCGCGGTAAGGGATAGGTCTTCAGCGGCGCGAAATTCCCGCGGCCATTGCCCTTGGCAAAGGAGATGGTGTTGTAGCCAAAATCCGCCGTGACGATGTCCACTCTGCCGTCGCCGTCGAGGTCGGTCGCCTCGATTCCCCAGGCGTGAGTATCGCCAGCCGGCGTCGACGCGACGAAACCGCCCATCCCGTTTCCGAGGAAGGTGTAGACTTGCGGGTCCGAATTCACGACCGGGACGGCGATGTCGAGTTTGCCGTCGCGGTTAAAATCGCCCACCGCCACCTGCGTCGGGTTGCCAGGCCCGAAGGGATAACTCCCGGCCACGGTGAATCCGCCCGCGCCATCGCCAGGCAATATCTTTAGGTCAGTGTTGACGACCGCGAGGTCGATCTTGCCGTCACCGTTAAAGTCGCCCGCGACCGCGTAGCCGCCGCCGCCGGGGTATGAAACCGGTGCGCTGAGTCCGCCGTGGCCGTCGCCCAAAAGCACCAGGTTGGTTCCCGCTTCGAAATCCGGCACGGTGACATCCAGTTTGCCGTCGCCGTTGAAATCCGCAGCCACGACTTGGGACGGGAGGGAGCCGGCCGGGAAGAGCGTCGAGGGCCCACCGAACCCACCGCTTCCGTCGTTGAGGAGAATCCGCACGCCCCCTCCGAATTCGGGTAATGCGGACGCCGCGACCGCCAGATCCGGTTTCCCATCCCCATTAAAGTCGCCCGCGATGATCGAATGCACAAAGGGCACCGAATACTGCACCGGCGCCGCAAAAGTTCCGTCGCCGTTGCCACGATAGATTTGGAGGATGCCCGAAACATCGAGCGGCACGGCGAGGTCGAGGTGGCCGTCACCATCGAAGTCAGCCACGGCGGTGTCGTAAGTCCCTTCCTGGGACCCGTTCGGCCCGAGATAGGTGTAGCTAAAACTGAGTCGGCAGCCAGCCGAAAGCGCTTGCGGCGGCGAGAGCAACGATCCGAGCGCGAGGAGCAGGCAGAGAACAGCAGCAACGGACACTTGTGGAGTAAGTGGAGCTTTCATTGGAAGTATTGTTTTGGATTCAAAAGAGTGGCCGCGGTGCGGCCGACAACTCTTAAAGGGGAGCGTGAGCAAGTCACTCCCGCAGGTCAAGGATCAACTTTGCCCCAGGTGATCGACCGCGGCGCTGGGAGAAGGAAGACAGAGGCATTCGGGTGCGGTGATGGAAGGTCTTGATGGAGGGGCTGCTTCCTAGACGTCTTCCGCCACACCCTGGCGCAGGCGGAATTGGGAATCCGAAATCAGCCAAGATCAGGAACAGGGATAGTTCTATCGAATACAACCGCCGATTCTCACGCGCATTGCTTCCCATCGGATTGGCCGGCCGTTAGGGTTGCGCGATGAGGAAAGAATTACCGATCGTTTCGTTGCTCCTGTTGCTCTCCGTTTGCTGTCAGGGCGCCGATGGGAAGGATTCCCGGGCGGATGTAAACCTTCCTCCTGCCGCGACCCCGATCGGGAGAGACCTGTCACCAAAAGATCTCGTCGCGCAGCTTTATCAGGCGCACCGTTCGAAAGACCACGACCCGTTTGAAGAGACCGGGCTGCTGGGCCGCTATCTCGACTCCGCCCTGGTGAAGCTCTACTTGAACGACCGGCGGGAAGCTAAGGGCGAGGTCGGCCGGCTGGATGGCGACCCGCTCTACAACGCGCAGGACATGGAGATCACCGACTTCTCCATCTCGCCGCCGGAAAGAGCCGGCGGAGAAATCCGGGTGACTGTTCGCTTCAAGAATATCGGTAAGCCAGCACGCGTCGTCTACCTTCTCGCCCATGAGCGAGACGGCTGGAAAATCAGCGACATTCGCTACGACGACGGCTCATCGCTCAAAAAGATCCTGCAAGGGAAGCTCTGACGTCTCTCCGCGGATCGCTTTCCTGGCGGACGCGCCGCCGGTCAAGGATGTGACTCTGACCGACCTGCCGCGATCGGTATCCCGCTGGTCCAGCGGACCACCCTCACCCCGACCCAGGTGCAGAATGCGCATCGTGCGGATGTTCCCCGCTCATGCCTCCTGCGCGCCACCCGGCTCGTCGGTGGCACCCACCAGCAGCGATACCGTGATCGCCGGTCGGCCGTGGTGGCGCTTACTCCGCTGCGGCGCCGATGAAGATCTTCGATACCTTACCGTCGGTGAAGGTGAAGATGATGCCGCCATAGACTGAGCCGGCGACGAAGGTTTCGCCCGACATGCTTTCTTCTTTGTCCTGAACGCTGCCATACGCCTTGGTCACGCCGGCGATCGTGCTGCCAAGGTGGATGCCGCGTGCCGTCGTGAGCTGGCAAGGCGCCGTGGCGGTGATGGTGAGGACGGACTTCGCGCCTCCTTTGGACTTGGATGACATGTGCAGGACGAGCCCGTGCGACTTGAAGCGCCACTCCTGCACCCACTCACCAATCGCATCCCATTCGGTCTCCTTGCCTCTGCTCTCCGGCGTGCCAATGAGGGCTTTCAGCTCCGCCGCCTTCCGCCCAAGACTGATTTTGCCCAGGGCTTCGTTCTCCAGCCACTTGTCGTCCGCTCCCAAGGCATTGCAGAAGGCGGTGAGCGCTAAAATTGCCACGATCAGGTTTCGACTGATTGATTTCAATTTCATCGATTGGTTTCTTGGCTCGCCGCGGACAGTAGGTCGCGCCGGGTGAAGTAAAAAGGAAGAATGGAAAAAGAAAGAAAACTCGCGGGATCGGACGAAGCCGTTCGCGCTGCGGATAGTGCGCATGTTCTCCGCGCTACCTAAGACCACCTAAGCGCAGGTGCTTGGCAAGCAGCTGCTGCGCTCCGGGAACTTCGGTCGGCGCGCACATCGCCACAGTGAGTGTCGAATGTTCGAGACGCGACCCCACGGATTTCCTTTTGTCAGATGGGCGGGACCCGGAAGACCGAAGGGAGACCTTCGCGCTCACCGCCTGCCACGGGCACCGCGTTCCGCGCTCGAGAGAGCGTGAAAGGTCGGGTCAAGACCGGCGGCGACGAGCACTTGGCCGTTGCTCAGCAAGGTCGCAGTGTGAATATATCGTCCAGTATTCAGGCTACCGGCTAGCATCCAACTGCCGCTTGCCGGATTGAAAACCTCTGTAATGGCGAGAACTGAGCCTGTCCCATCTATGCCGCCAGCGACGAGCACCTTGCCGTTGGGAAGCAGGGTCGCGGTGTGAAGGCTTCGGTCGTTCGCGAGGTTGCCGGTGGACGTCCATCTCCCGGACGCAGGGTCGTACAGTTCCACACTCGCGAGAGGGACCGCCTTTTGACCGCCGGCGACGAGCACTTGGCCGCTGGGTAACAGGGTCGCCGTATGGGAGTCGCGCGCGGTCCTCAGGTTGCCCGTCATCGTCCAGCTTCCGCTCGCCGGGTCATAGAGTTCCGCGCTCGCGATAGCGCTGCTGCTGCCAAGGCCGCCGGCGACCAGCACCTTGCCGCTGGGCAGCAAGGTCGCCGTGTGGTCCGAGCGTGCGATGCTCAGGCTGCCGGTCGCCGCCCAGGCTCCCGTTGCCGGGTCATAGAGTTCCGCGCTCGCCACACTGCCACCCGGGGCGCCACCGGCGGCGACAAGCACCTTGCCGTTAGCGAGCAACGTCGCCGTCGGGTTAACGCGCGCGGCGACGAGGCGGCCGGTGGCTGTCCAGATGCCCGTTGCCGGATCATAGAGTTCCGCGCTCGAGGGAGCGCCGGCGCCGCCGGTACCGCAAGCGACCAGCACTTTGCCATCGGGCAGTAACGTCGCCGTGTGTGCGGCGCGCGCGGTGTTCAGGCTGCCGGTCGCTCTCCAAGTTTTGGCCACCGGGTCGTACAATTCCGCACTGGTCAAAATCAGGCCGGCGTCGTTCTCTCCTCCTGCGACCAGCACCTGCCCGTCAAGCAGCAACGTCTCCGTGTGCCGATAACGTGCGTTAGCGAGGTTGCCGGTGGTCGTAAAAACAAAGGGCGCACCCGCGCTCGGCTGCGCCAGCACCAGCCCCGCACCGAGAAGAAGGAGCGGAAATGCGATCCGCCGTGCAAGACTCGAGGAAAGCGGTCCCAGGCCGCAGATCAGGGAATGGAACGTTTTCATAGTCTCAGTCGTTGAGTTTCATCTTGTCTGTCCGGGCCAGACAGATTCGTGAGCTGCGGAGATTGTACCCTTCCGATCCTTTTTGTTAAAGATATTTGCGCCGGCAGATCAATGCTCGTGAGTCTCTGCCGCAAGGTGGAATCCGTAGACCGCCGCGATAACAGTGGCGACGGTCTTCTTTTGAACTCGTGATAGCCGCCTAATCCGCCGCGACGATAGCGCGACATCGGACAACCTCTTCGAGGCGGGGTGCGCCTGCGGAGCGAAGGCTACTTTCCAGCTCATCGGCGGATGTCCCCGCGGACGCGTGCGATGGGTATCCCCTGACCAACGTCGAGCTCCGCCGCAGCCTTATCGAGGATGCGAGCAAAGACGCTTCTTCAGCTTCCGACATCACCGGCTCTTCTTGCGATTGAAGCCATGCGCTAAGCGCCGATTTTTCGCTCGCGGCCAACCGGCTGATCGCCTCTTGAATCTCTGTGATCGTGCTCATCTTCGAAGCATCTCTTCCAGGGGCCGATAGTGGAGCTTTTTCTGGCGCGCCTTTTTTAACCAAGCGACGTATTCTGCGTCCTCAAGCCGCTCCAGCATCTCCTGATACTGCTTGATCGGCAGTATCACCGAAATGGTTTCCCCTTCTTCGTGATGATCTCGGTTCTGGAAGCACGGCCTTCATCCAAGAGAGATTATCAGCTTTAAGCCTTCGAGTAAGTCTCGGGTACCGCTTCGGTAAATTCGCGGGTATTTTTGCTCCATGCCGGCCTGTAAGGCGTCGTCTTCTGAGAACTGTTGTTCGGCTGCATACTTCCGTACGTCTTCCGTTATCTTCATGCTGCAGAAGTGGGGTCCGCACCTGCTGCAGAAGTGAGCAGTCTTCGCACCTTCCTGCGGAAGGGTTTGACGGCGTTGCTCCCCAGCAACTCCGCCTTGGCGGGCTGATTTTCAATCAGTCTATGTCGCTCGATTCCCATCGGCTCCATTCCCATCGACTTCATTCCGCGCGAGGGCTCTCTCGGGCCCGGGGCGACAAATGCAGGGGTCTCTTTCGCCGCCTTCTTATTCTCGCGCTCATGAACGGATGAGCTGCCGGGCAATATTTAGATCATTGCCGGTGCTGCTGGCAAGCCGCTTCGCCTGCTGTCATCCTGCAGCGCCGTTCCTTGTTTAATGTGGCTTCAGGTTAAGTTCGCGGAGCAAGGTGCGCAAGGGGCCGGCCGTTTTGCCGCGGAGCCAGACCACGAATAAATCCCAGGTGACATCCGCATCCGCGATGGGGACCATGACCACGTTCGGCACTGTCAGATGCGAGATGAAGGCGGGTTGAATGGAAATCGCTTCTTCATTCGCGGCCACGGCGAGAGATTCCACCAGGCTCGCGGCCTGATCAATGGTGGCCAGGCGGGGACGGAAGCCGCCATGCTTGCGGCAGAGCTGAATGATTCTCTGGGTGTATCCCGGCACGGCGTCGTCCGATCCGCGCACGAAGGTTTCGCCCTTCAGTTGTGAGAGAGACACCTGCCGCTTGGTCGCGAACCGGTGGCTGACGGGAAGCGCGACGAGGCTCCTGACGGTCGCGATTTTCCGAATGTAGAAATCGCGCGAGAGCAGGTCGATCCCGTGCAAGGTCAAGGCCAGATCGATTTTGCCTTGTCGCAAGGCGATGATCATCTCGCCGGGCGTTTGATCCAGCATTTTGACTTTCAGTCGTGGATGATCGCGCCGCAGCACCGCCAGGGCCGGCCCGAGATACTCCTGGACCGCCGACGCGATATACCCAATCCGCAATTGTTCGCTTTCTCCGCGATTCAGCCGGCGGACTTCCGCCATGGTGGAATCGTAATCTGCCAGGAGGCGTTTCGCCCTTCCGGCAAGAAGATGTCCTCCATTCGTCGGACGGACCCCGGCGGAGGTTCGTTCCAAGACGGGCCCGCCGAGGTCGAATTCGAGGGCCTGGATCTGGCGCGTGATAGCGGACTGAGAAATGCGCAGGCGGTCCGCCGCGCGACGGAGGCTGCCTTCCTCCAGGATCACGAGGAACAGACGAAGTTTCTCCAGCACGATCGGGATAGTGATGCGCATTTCGCATCACGGCAATGACGAACCGGCATTAGCGGTGGGGATGGTGAAGCCGGAGATTCGCCATATCCAAAATGGAGCAACCTATGAAGACTCAACCTTTCCATCTTGATCTCACGCAACGCCCGCCCCGGAGCTTTCGTGTCCGTTTGGGCAACTACGTGATTTTGGCGCGCATGCTCGACAAGGGCCGGGCGACCCTCGCCGGGAAGAATGGCGAATACATCTACAACTCCCCTACCGACCAGCACCTGGTGAAATTTCTTGGCTTCGATCCCAAGGCGATGTCGAAGGAATTGGCCACCGGCAAAGGGGACGGGGAAATGCTGGAATGGGTTCACGCCCATTCGAAGATCCCGCGCGCTCCCTGGGAAGTCGAGGGCTGGTCCGCCTTCATGGAAAAGCGCGGGCCGGACAGCGACGCAGAGACGCTGGAGTTCTATGCCGAAAGCCTGGGCCGGCTTTCCAAAACCCGGGAAGACATCAAGACTTTCTTCGAATTCGGCGAACTCGATGACTACGTCAGCTTCGGAGGAAAAGCCTAACTCTCACCTTCTCAAGAATAACGAAGAACAAAAACCAAGGGTAAAACATATGAGTAATAACAACGGACAAAAATTAGCGGGAAAGATCGCGGTCATCACAGGCGGAAATAGTGGGATTGGCCTGGCCACGGCCAAGCGCTTCGTGGAAGAAGGGGCGCACGTCGTGATCACTGGCCGACGAGAGAAAGAGCTGAAAGAGGCCGCAGCCTTGATCGGGAAAAACGTGACGACGGTCGCGGGCGATGTATCGCGCTTGGAGGATCTGGACCGGCTTTTTGCCGTCGTGAAAGAGAAGCACGGCCACATCGACATTCTCTTCGCCAACGCCGGCTGGGGGGAAGTGGCGCCGCTGGAAACGGCAACCGAGGCTCACTTTGACAAGACCTTCGACCTGAACGCGAAGGGTACGTTCTTCACCGTACAGAAGGCGCTCCCCCTTTTCAAAGATGGCGGCTCGATCATCCTGACCTCCTCAGTCGCGAATGTGCGGGGAGATGCCGCGTTTACCGCCTACGCTGGGAGCAAGGCGGCGGTGCGCTCTTTCGTCCGCGGTTGGACGGTGGAACTGAAGGGTCGCAAGATTCGGGTGAATTCGATGAGCCCGGGCCCGATCGAGACCCCGGCTTTGGAAAACGCGGGCCTCACCGCGGAACAGGTAAAGCAGGTGGCGGAGCAGTTCGCGTCGGAAGTTCCGCTCGGCCGCAGAGGGAAGGCCGAGGAAGTCGCGGCCGCCGTCCTGTTCCTGGCGTCCGATGAAAGCTCTTACATCACTGGGATAGATCTCGCGGTCGATGGCGGCATGGCGCAGGTCTGACCCCGGCGTGGTCGCGTCTCGAAATGTTATGAGCACAGAATCGAACGTTCAGATTGTGAAGGAGTTTTTCGCCGCCATGGGGCGCGGCGATGCGGGAGCCTTGCAGGCATTGGCTGCCGAAGACATCGAGTGGATCATTCCAGGCCAGGGCTGGCCGCTGGCCGGCACACACCGCGGGCACGCGGCATTGGCGGATTTACTGCAGAAGGCTTCCGACACTCTGGAAACCTCCTACCCGAAGTCGCCCGAGTTCGTCGCGCGAGGCGACCGAGTGATGGTCATCGGCTTCGCCACGGGGAAAACCAAAGCCACGAATAAGACGTTCGAGGACCACTGGGTCTTCTCCATTACCGTTCGAAACGGCAAACTGACAAACATCCGGGAGTATATCGACACCCAAGCATTGGCCCGGGCCTCCGAGATGGCGTGAGCGGAATAGAACGGAATATGGTTCGTCAGCGATAAACATCACCGCGATGACGAATTCGCTGCACCCGCACAACCCGAATCACATCGGCGATCTCGTAGATGATCCGGTAATCGCCGACTCGAATCCGCCAATCGTGCTTCGTTCCCGCGAGTTTGCGGCTGCCGGGCGGACGCGGGTTTCCGGTGAGACCTCGAAGCGCATTCCCGACGCGAGATCTAATACCGGATGAGAGACGCTTCAGGTCTCTCTCGGCCGAGCGCTCGACGAGGACCTGATACATCCTTTAGCTCGTTGCGAGATCGGCGAGCACATCTTCCAAAGGCCGGTAATGCAGCTTTTTTTTGCGCGCCTTTTTCAACCACGCGACGTCTTCCACATCCTCAAGACGCTCCAGGATCTCCTGATACTGTTTGATCGGTAAAATCACGGAAACGGGCTTCCCCTTCTTCGTGATGATCTCAGGTTCAGCGAAAGCGGCTTTCATCAGACGATTCTACCAGCCTCAAGCCTTCGAGTAAATCTCGGCGCCGGCTTCGCTAAACTCCTGGGCCTTCTGTTCCATGCCGGCCTGCAACGCGTCGTCTTCTGAGAGCTGCTGTTCCGCCGCGTATTTCCTTACGTCCTCGGTTATCTTGATGAGCTTCGTCCGCCCGCGAAGCTCACCTGACGGCAGCACGTCCGTGCTGTCTACCCGCCCGCTCCCGCTCAATCGCGTGTTCATGGACATGCGCATCATGCTTTCGTATAGAGATCGCCGCCGGCTGTGGCAAACCCGTTCGCTTTCTCCTGCAGCCCCAGCTCGAGAGCAGCCTGGTCGCTCACTGCCTGTTCGGCGGCGTAACGGCGAACGTCTTCCGTGATGCGCATACTGCAGAAGTGCGGGCCGCACATTGAGCAAAAATGCGCGGTCTTGGCGCCTTCTTGGGGCAAGGTTTGACGAAGCTGCTGCCCATCAGCTTCGCCCTAGCGGGCTGAGCTCCGATCAGTCTATGTCGCCTCATCCCGGTCGGCTCCATTGATTCGCTCGGCCCCTCGCTCACCCTTTCGGGCTGACGTCTATCTCGCTCAATCCCCATTGGCTCGATTCATCGTGGTTGGGAATACAATTCTGCTCCGCTGTGCTGAAATTCTGCAGCCTTCTCACGAAGACCCTGTTCGATCGCGTTATCCGTTTCGATGGCATTTTCTGCAGCATACTTTCTGACATCTTCGGCGATCTTCATGCTGCAGAAATGGGGACCGCACATCGAGCAAAAATGTGCACTCTTCGCCCCTTGATGTCGTTGCTGCCCAGCACTCCACCCGCTCCCATCGCGGGCTTGTCCGTCTATGTCGGCTCATCCCGATCGCCTCCATTCCTGCGGCAAAGAAAACAGCCAGACTATGCCGTCGTGTAGACCTCCGCGCCGGCGTCGGCGAAGTCGCGCGCTTTCTGTTCCATCCCGGCCTGTAGGGCGTCACCTTCAGCAATGCCTTGTTCCTGCGCATATCGTCGAACGTCCTCGGTAATCTTCATGGAACAGAAATGCGGGCCGCACATTGAGCAAAAATGCGCGGTCTTGGGGCAAGGTTTGACGAATCTGCTGCCCATCAGCTTCGCCCTGGCGGGCTGATCTTCGATCAGTCTATGTCGCTCGATTCCCATCGGCTCCATTCATCGTGAAACTCGCGCAGAGATTGGTCAAGCGCTTGTGTAGATCTCTGATCCCGCTTCGTGGAACTCGCGCGATTTTTGCTCCATTCCGACCTTCAGCGCATCCTCATCCGAGACATTTTGCTCGGCTGCATACTTGCGGACGTCCTCCGTTATTTTCATGGAGCAAAAATGAGGTCCACACATGCTGCAGAAGTGAGCAGTCTTCGCCCCTTCCTGGGGAAGGGTCTCATCGTGAAAGGAGCGGGCGGTTTCGGGATCGAGCGAGAGGTTGAATTGATCTTCCCACCTAAACTCGAAGCGGGCTTTTGACACAGCGTTGTCGCGGTATTGGGCGCCGGGGTGGCCTTTGGCGAGGTCGGCGGCGTGGGCGGCTAGTTTGTAGGTGATGACTCCGGTTTTGACGTCGTCTTTGTTTGGTAAGCCGAGGTGTTCTTTCGGGGTGACGTAGCAGAGCATGGCGCAGCCATACCAGCCGATCATGGCGGCGCCGATGCCGCTGGTGATGTGGTCGTAGCCAGGGGCGATGTCGGTGGTGAGCGGGCCTAACGTGTAGAAGGGCGCTTCGTGGCACCCCTCGATCTGCTTTTCCATGTTCTCTTTAATGAGATGCATGGGGACGTGGCCGGGGCCTTCGTTCATGACTTGGACGCCTTTGGCCCACGCGCGCTCGGTCAGGTCGCCCTGCACTTTGAGCTCGGCGAATTGCGCTTCGTCGTTGGCGTCGGCGATGGAGCCGGGGCGGAGTCCGTCGCCGATAGAGAAGCTGACGTCGTAGGCGGCCATGAGGTCGCAGATGTCGTCCCAATGTTCGTAGAGGAAGCTTTCCCGATGATGGGTGAGGCACCATTTCGCCATGATGGAGCCGCCGCGGCTGACGATGCCGGTCATACGGCGCGCGGTCATGGGGACGAAGCGGAGGAGGACGCCAGCGTGGATGGTGAAGTAATCGACACCTTGCTCGGCCTGCTCGATGAGGGTGTCGCGAAAGATTTCCCAGGTGAGGTCTTCGGCGCGGCCGTTCACTTTCTCGAGAGCCTGGTAGATGGGGACGGTGCCGATGGGGACGGGGGAATTGCGGATGATCCATTCGCGGGTGGCGTGGATGTTTTTGCCGGTGGAGAGGTCCATGACGGTGTCGGCGCCCCACTTGGTGGCCCAACGCATCTTCTCGACTTCTTCTTCGATCGAGCTGGCGACGGCGCTGTTGCCGATGTTGGCGTTGATTTTGACCAGGAAATTGCGGCCGATGATCATCGGCTCGAGCTCGGGATGGTTGATGTTGGCGGGAATGATGGCGCGGCCGCGGGCGACTTCGGAACGGACGAACTCGGGGGTGATCTCCTGCGGGATGGCGGCGCCGAAGGACTCGCCGGCATGTTGATGCGCGAGAGAGCTAGCTTCCATCTTGCTCCCGTTTGAAGACTGCAAGCTGGAAGCTTGCGCTACCCTGTGGTTTTCGCGGATGGCGATGAATTCCATCTCGGGCGTGATGATGCCCTGACGCGCATACCAAAGCTGCGTGACCGGATGATTCGCCGAGGCGCGGAGCGGACGGCGATGGGAGCCACCGTTGAATTGCTCGAGCCGGTTCTTGCGCTCCGCCTGGCTGGCGAATTCTTCGTGGCCGCGGGTGAGGTAGCCGTTGTCCTCGGGCCTAATCTCGCGGCCGTCGTATTCGGCCACGTCGCCTCGCCCGCTGATCCATTCGGCACGGAGGGCCGGGAGGCCTTTGGCGGAATTGGGCGATTGATTGGGATCGCCCCACGGTCCGCTGGTGTCGTAAACGCGCACCGGTTCGTTCGGCTCGAGGTTGCCGCTGAAATCCTTCGTCGCCGCGAGGCTGATCTCGCGCATCGGGACGCGGACGTCGGGATGAATTTCGCCCTCGAGGTAAACGCGCCGCGAGTTGGGCATGACGTAGTCGGTGGATTTCGGTTCGAGTGAGTCTTTGGGTGCGATCATAAAGGCAGGATTAATTTGGAAGCCAGAAAACCAGGAATGGGAATGTGACGGACCTGTTTCCTATTTTCGTTTCTTCCTGATTCATGGTTTTTTTCCTTGGCTTCCTGGTTTCCAAATTCAGTCATCCGCAGAAACCAAAAAGCCATGCGCGGAAACGCATGGCTGAAAATCCTAACTCCTCGCTCCCTACGGCGGCATTACCCGCATCAGGTTTAAGGGGTCTCCGGCGAATCTCTCGCCGAACTCTCAGCCAATGGCTCCCCCGCAATAACTACGGACGGAAACTAAGGCTGCTGGTTTTGAAGTCAACGAAGGATGCCGAAAGCAGCGCGCCCTGAATCGACGCGGGGCTCCCGGTTATCCGGCGACGAGGCCCGCCGTTATTCCTTCTTCTGCGCATTGGTGTGGAAGATGGCGAGCCATTTGCCGTCTTCCATTTTCCAGACGGAGCCGGCGTAGTAGGTGCCGGAAGCGTCTTTGCCGTCGTAGGTGCCTTTGAGGGTGACGACGTAGCTCATGACCACCACGTCCTTCTCATCGGAGTGGCTCTTAAAATCGCTGATCTCGAACGATTTCATGTCCCACTTCTTCATGTCGGCCATCTCCTTGGCCATATCGGCAATGCCGTCGGGGTAAACGCCAACCATGTCGTGGTCGACCAGTTTCTGGAAGGCGGCGGCGTCCTTGTCTTTGAAAGCCTGCCAGGCGGCTTTTTCTTTCTCCATCATCGCCTCCCGGTCGGGCGCGGCGATGGAAACGGTGATCGCAGCAAAGAGCGCGACCATGGTACAGCTAAGGAGTTTTTTCATAGGAAACCGAGCCTGAGCAGATCAGGAAGGCCGGTCAAACTCTTTCGGCCAAAGAGATTTACGAGTGCTCGCCGCGAGCTGGCGGCGTCGGTGCGCGCCGTGCGGGGCCGCTTAGTTGCTGGTGGGGATGACGGCCGGCGCCGGGGAAGCGTCCGGTTTGGCCGGCGCGGTGGCGTCTTTGAGCACGAGCTGGCCTTCCAGCTCATGCCGGTAATCGGCCACCATCATTGGGCGCTTCTTGTTTTCGACCAGGTCCTTGTAGCCGAGAATGCCGGTGGCGATCGATTGGGCATAGCGCGCGCGCCAATCGCTCTTGGCGATCTCACGGCTGTCGCCGCGCGCGGTGAGGAAGCCGCCTTCGATTAGAATGGCCGGGATCTTGGTCAGGCGCAGGACGGCGAAACGGGCGCGCTTGATCCCGCGATCGAACTCGGAGAAATGTCCGACGACCGAGTGATAGACGCTCATGGAGAGCGCGAGGCTGGGAGCGTCGACTGGGCTGCCGGCCTGCATGTTCATAAACCGTAGCGCGAGCGCGTCGTCGGCAGTGGACGGCGCGCCGCGCGGTGTGAGTGAGAAAATTTCGAAGCCCTGGGCGTTCGGGTTCGAGTCGGTGGCGTTAAAATGGATGCTGACGAAGATGGCGTCCTTGGCCGCATTAGCGATGCGGGCGCGGAGCTCGAGCGGGACGAAGACGTCGCTGTCGCGGGTCATTTTCACGGTCAGCCCTTTGGCCTCGAGGAGCGGCTTGAGCTGGCGGGCCACATCGAGGGCGAAATCCTTCTCACAGCCGTAGGGGCTGGTCGCGCCCTTGTCGTAGCCGCCGTGGCCGGCATCGAGCACGACGGTTTTGAACTGGCCGAGGTTGCTGATCATCTGCGGCCGCAATTCCGGCTCCAGAGTCTTGGCCAGATCGACGCGGGAGACGAGGTACTCGCCATCCTTCTCCGCCACCGGGAAGCAGAGCCAGTTTCGCACGCCGTTGATCATGATCTCGCGGCTATCGAGCTGCACTTCGAGGGAGTTCTTGCCGTTATCCAGCCGGATGCGTTTCTCGATCGGGACCACGCCGGTGGGCAGGCCGTAGAAGGCGGCGACATTGTCGACGGTGAGATATTCGCGGCCGCGGATCTTGACGATCTTCCAATCGGTCGCCGCCGAGACGCTCCCGGCAAGGAGGAGCGCAGCAAGAAGAAGGGCGAAGTAACGACGGGCGAACATGAAGTCGGATTATGAAACATCTGCTGCCTAACGGCAATGAAAATCACCGCGCGGCCGTAAAAAGGCGAGGGCGACCAATCCAGATGTTATTCCCTCTGCGTAGAGCCATATGTATGCCAGCAAAATCAAAAAAACAGCAAATGGCCGCCGGGGCAGCTCTGGCGGCGAAACGCGGCGAGAAGAAAAAATCTTCGCTCAAAGGCGCCTCCAAGAGCATGGCCGATTCCATGAGCAAAAAAGAGCTCGAGAAGATGGCGAGCACGAAGCGCAAAAACCTGCCGAAGAAAAAGAGCTAGGAGCTGCTCAGGCACTCGCTGCGGCCGACGGAAGAAGCGCCGCTAAAAGCGATCGTTCTCGACCATCTTCTGGAAGAGCCCGGGAGCGGCGCGCAGTTCATCAAAGCTTCCGTCCTGCACGATCCGGCCCTCGTCGATGACGAGAATCCGGTCGCAATTCTTGATCGTGGAAAGACGGTGCGCAATGAAGATCGCGGTCCGCCGGCCTCCGCCGGAAACCCGCGCGAGCGCCTTCTGCACCATGCGTTCGCTCACCGTGTCGAGCGCGCTGGTTGCCTCATCGAAGATCATGTAGGGCGGATCGTGCAGGAGCGCGCGCGCGATGGCCAGCCGCTGGCGCTGGCCCCCGCTCAACCGCGCGCCGCCTTCGCCGATGAGGGTATCGAGGCCATCCGGCATTTGGGCGATGAATCCCCAGGCGTAGGCGAGCTCGCAGACCGCACGCAGCTCGTCCTCCGTGGCCTCCGCCTTCATCACCAGAAGGTTTTCCCGGATGGTGGTGGAAAAGAAGTAAGGATCCTGCGGGACAACGCCGAAGCTTCGCCGGATCGCGCGCGGTTGACAGTCGCGCAAATCAACTGCCCCGAGCCACACCGTGCCTGCGTCCGGGTCGTAGAGGCGAAGGAGCAGCTTGGCCAGGGTACTTTTTCCCGCACCGCTCGGCCCGACCAAGGCGACGCGCTGGCCAAAGGGGATGGTGAGGTTGATCCCGGTCAAAACCGGTTGGTTCGGCAGATACGAGAAATCGACGTTCTGAAGAACGAGATCGGCCCCAGACGGCGGCGGCTTGGTCACGTGTGGCTCCGGGTCGGGCGTGGTGGTGGCGGTGTTAAGAAGTGCCGCCAGCCGCTCGAAACTGGCCCGGACGCGCCCGCGCTGAGTGCCGAGGCCAAACATGAGGCCGACCGGCCCCTGCAGCGCCCCATAGGCGGCGAGATAACCGACAAATTCGCCAATGGTGAGGCCGTGGGCCCAATAGCGCCAGGCGCCGAGGGCGCAGACAAGGGCAAAGCAGAAGTAGCCAATCGCTTCCTGGCGCATGTTCACCCGATGCATCTGCAGGTCGCGATCGCAGGCCTTGGCCCGGAGAAGGTCGGCGTTCTGCTCAAAGGCCGCGTTCATTCGATCTTCGATCGCGTACATCTTCACGTCGCGATTACCGCGGAAGATGTCGGTCAGCCTTCCAATGATCCGGGTTTCGACGCTCTGAAAATCCTCATGCAGCCGCTGCAGCCGCGTGCTGCCGTCCCTCATCGCGAGGACGGTGGAGATGACGAGCACGAGCAGGACCAGGGTGAGGCTCCAATCCCAGAGGCCGATGAGGAAGACGGAAAAGACGAAGGCGCTGAGGGCGTTGGGCACATTCATCACGATGTTGTGATAGAAGGAGGAGATCTCGCCCAGCGGCGATCCCATGACGTAGGTGAAAAGCTCGCCGCTGCTGTGCCGCCCATGAAAGCGGAGGCAGAGCTGGTTGATGTGCTGGAAGAATCTGGACCGCAATTCCATCGTGATCTGCTCGCGCACGCGGGTCCACACTTTGTAAGAGGCGTACCAGGCAGCCATCCGGAAAAGGAGCGCGGCGACGAGATAGACGGCCAGGAGCAGGCCAAGCCGGAAGAGGCGCGAGCCTGGCGTGAGATCCGCCGGCACCAGCACGCTATCGATGAGGTATTTCGGCGCGAGAGTTTGCACTGCGACGCCGAACCCGGGGATGGCGTTGAGCACGATCGCGAGCAGGAGCGCCCCTCGATGATTCCAAGCGTGCTCGCGCACCAGACCCCAGACGGAACGCGCGTTCCGCGGCCGCTCGATCGGGGACCTGGTGAAGGAAGCAGTCTCCCCTCGCGCGAGAGCGTCGGCGGGAGAAAAAGGGATGGTAGTAGCGTTCGTGGTCATGAAAGCCAGGGCGCGGTCTCCGCTCCTGAAAGGGCTCCAGGTCCTGCTAAAAAGCCGCCCGGCCAAAGGAAGCGCGAAGGGCTCATGAGGTCGGACGCGCCTCCTGCGTTCGTTCTTCCATCAGGCGTGCCGCCCAATCCAGCGCGGAGATGTCGGTCAGGAGACGATCGGCAAATTCCTCTTCGCCGGAGAGAAGCCGGGCCAAAACCGCCTGCTGCTGGTGGAGTTCCTGCGCCAGCGGCTCGTAGACCGGCCGGCGGCCCAGCGGATCGGGATAATCGAGCAGGCCATTCCGGCAATGCCGGTCGTCGTCCCAGCCGGGGTGATTCGCCACTGGGTAAAGACAAAGGCCCTGCACCGGCACGCCCGCATTCATCGCCGCAAAAGCCTCGTTGCACATGTAGCCTAACCACGCCGGACGAGTGGCGTCTTCGATGCCTGTTTCGGCAATAAAGATCGGCTTCTGGTAGCGAGAGAAATTCTCCGCCAGGAGATCGCGCACATGCCGATAACGAGGATCTGATGGAACGATGGCAGTGCCACCGTGAATCCACTGATTGTTGATGTAATAGTTGAGCCCGATCAGATCGACGAAATCCTCCTGCCCGCCGAGCTCGGGGCAGCGCCGGCCGAGAATCATGTCGCAGGCCTGAAACTGGCTCAGGTGATAGGCGTGAGCTGCTCGAGTCAGCTCCGGTCGTTCCGGCTGAATGCTAATGACCGGGTCAATGTGGCAGAACCGGATCGCCGGATTGACCGCGCGCATGGCTCCGATCGCGGCGATGCTCGCGCGCACGAGCTGTTGCTTCATCTCGTCCCCGCGGCCGGTAATGAATGGCTCAAAAAATCCGGCGTCGGCGCCGGCCCAGCAGAAGAAGGAAATCTCGTTCATCGGGCAGATCAGCGGAGCTTCCTCGATCTCGCTGAGGAAGCGCGCCGTCGCTTCGGCAAAGGCGGCAAAGTGGTGGATGAATTCCGGGCTGAAAATGTCGAGATACTGCGGCCATCCGTAGTGCCAGAGATCCCAAATGACTTGAGTGTCGGTGCCCGCGGCAGCTCGCGCGATGGCCTCCGCACTGGCGAAGTCGAATCGGTCCGGCGTGGCCTCAATCAGGTGCCAGCGAAATCCCTCGCGCACCGTTCGGATTCCGTGCTCCTGCAAGAGTCGATAATCGCGGGCGGCGAAGCGGTCGTGGGCGGTTGCGGCGACGAGGTCGAGACGGCGCCCATTCCTCAAGCGATGGGTGGAGCATTCAAAACCGCCAAGGAAGAAACTGGCGAAAGTTTCAGGGATAAGAGGCTCGCGCAAGTCCAAGAGTGTTTCCAAAGGAAGGCTGCCACGATGAAGCTGGCTTAAAGGCGGCCCGCTCAGGCCGAGCGAGCCAGCCTTTCGCCTAACGAGCTGGCATGACCGGCGGCGGAGGGTCCGCCCGCGCTCACCTGCTCCTCCGCCGCGGCAAGTTTCCGCGCGAGGGTCAGCGCCTGGCCGACCACCTGATCCATGTTGTAGTAGCGGTAGGTGCCGAGCCGGCCAAGGAAGTGGACGTTCGGCGTCTGCTCGGCCAGGGCGCGATACTCGGCATAGACGGCCGCGTTCTCCGGGCGCGGGACGGGGTAGTAGGCGTCGCCTTCCTCCCGCGGGTACTCGTAAACGACGCTGGTGCGCGGGTGCGTCTGTCCGGTGAGATGTTTAAACTCCGTGATCCGGGTGTAGGCGTGTTCGTTAGGGTAATTCACCACCGCCACCGGCTGGAGCCACTCACGAGCAAGAGTGCGATGCTCAAAGTGGAGGGACCGGTAAGGCAGCCGCCCGAAGCGATAATCGAAAAACTCGTCGATCGGCCCGCTATAGATCAACTGCTGAAAATCGACCTCCGCCCGCAGTTCAGAAAAGTCCGCGCCCAGGGCCAGCTCGATGTTCTCGTGGTCGAGCATGTTTTCAAACATCCGGGTAAAGCCATGCTTCGGCATCACCTGAAAGCGATCGGTAAAATAGCGGTCGTCGCGATTCGTCCGCACCGGGATGCGTGCGGTCACCTGCGCATCGAGCGCGGAAGGATCGAGTCCCCATTGTTTGCGGGTGTAGTTGCGGAAGAATTTCTCGTAAAGGTCGCGCCCCACCCGGCTCAACACCACTTCCTCGGAAGTGCGAGGATGGGCAATCTTCTCTGCCCGCGCGGCGAGGAAAGCGGCCACCTCTTCCTCCTCCAGCTTGAGGTCGTAGAGGCGATTGATGGTATCGAGGTTGATCGGGATCGGGAGCAGCTGCCCCTCGACCGAGGCGAGAACCCGATGCTCGTAGTCACGCCAGGAAGTGAAGCGCGAGAGATACCCGAAAATCTCCGGCGAGTTGGTGTGAAAAATATGCGGCCCATACTTATGCACGAGAATACCGGCGGCATCGGGATGATCGTAGGCGTTCCCGCCAATGTGATCGCGCCGGTCGCAGACCAGCACCTTTTTCCCCTGCCCGACCGCGAGACGCTCGGCCAGCACGCTGCCGGCGAAACCGGCACCAACGATGAGATAGTCGTAGCTCGTATTCATGCGGCGTGGCTTTGCAGTTCGAGCTTGGCCGCGAGGGTGTCGGCGAGATGACCCTCGAGCTGGTTGACGATGGATTCCCAGGAATTGCGCTGGGCCAGGGCCAGCCCACGCTCGATCCGTCCGGGATCGGGTGCTCGTGCCGCTCGCTCACAGGCGTCGATGAACTCGTCGTGATCCCGCCCGATCAGCACCACCTCGCTGAACTGCCTCACCACATCCGGCACCGGACTGGAAACGATCGGCCGGCCCGTCGCCATGTATTCCAGCGCCTTCGTTGGATTAATGAATCGGGTGGCCTCGTTCATCGCGAAAGGCATGAGAGAGACGGTGAAGCAGGCCGCGTAGGCTGGCAGCTGTGAGTAATCGCGTCCGCCCAGCCAATGCAAATTCCGCCGTTGCGGGAAAGTCGCGGGATCAACTTTGGTCGAGGGACCGACGATGACCACGCTGCCCGCGGTCGCATCAGCCAGTTTCGCCAGCAGATCGTAATCGATCCGCTCATCGACCACGCCGATGTAGCCAAAAACCGGGCCGGGCAGATCGCGGACTTCGGGTGGAAGCGCGGCGGCCGGAAGGCGGGCCTGCCCGAAGTGCTCGTGATCGACTCCACAGCCGAAGCAAAAACAGTTTGGATTCAGCTGTCGTTTCGCTTCCCACATGCGCGGACCGCCAGCGAAAACGAGGTCAGCCAGGCTGAGTAATTCACGCTCCCGCCGCACGAGTTCTGGCGGCGCGCCGCGGAAGAGGGAGAGCTCGTCCATGCAATCGTAAACGACCGCACGTTCGTTCAGATGCCCGGCAAAAGCGGTCACCGCCATCGGATCATAAAACCATTGCACCGGCGCCTGGAATTCCTGCCCGAGCGGTCCGGCCAGGACCCGCTGCAGCACGCGGCGCCGCTCCAGATCGACCCATTCTCCGTCCTGCCAGCGCGACTCCGGCACCTTCATCTGGAGGATGAGGAGATTGGGAAAGGCATCCGATTCACGCACCGTCTCCTCCGTCCGCTGCACGGCGGAGGAAGGCTGCGGACCTTCCACGAAAAGAACGCGATGGCGCTGCGAGAGCCGGGAGATGAACTGTTGCGGCCGTTGCCACACCCAATCCCAGGCGAGATGAGAATGAACCACGATTGGGTAGCGATCGGGTGCAATCGTCGAGCTTCTTGGAGGGAAAACCATGCTGCTGATTGTCGATTCCATGTTTCGCGTAAATTCGCCTCTCACGAATCCGTTGCGCTTATCCCTGCGGCGCGCCGAGAGCTAAGCTTTCCACCTAAACCAGCGGGTGCGCACCGGCGGCGAGTTTCGCCACCAGCGCTCGGCTACGAGAGCCGCTGGCCGCGTCGAAACGACGGGAAAGCTCGGAAGCGATTTCTGGGGCGCGCTCCGCCAGACAGAGGGTGACCGTGGCCCCGCCGAAACCTCCGCCGGTGAGCCTTGCCCCGAGGACGCCGGGAATCTCTCGCGCAATCTCGACCAGCTGATCCAGCTCCGGTGTGCTGTTCTCGAAGTTCACCCTGGAGCTCTCGTGTGACTCGTTCAGCAGAGCTCCCAAACCGGCGCCATCGCCGCTCGCGAGCAGGTCGAGCGCACGCCAGACCCGCTCGTTTTCTCCGACGATGTGAGTGGCGCGGCGACGGAGCAGATCGGGCAATCGATCGAGCTGTTCCAAGGTGGCATCGCGCAAGGCTGGCACCTGCAGGGCCCGCGCGGCAGACTGCGTTTCCTTCCGGCGAAGGTTATAGGCGCCACTGGCCAATTCTCGCTCTTTCCCTGACTTGGCGATGATCAACGCCAAGCCGGGAGGAAATGGAACCGTTCGCACCTCCTCGCTCCGGCAATCGAAAAAGACGGCGTAGTTCGCCTTTCCGAAGAGCGAGATGACCTGATCGAGCAGACCGGATTTCACTCCGGCGAAATGGTGCTCCGCGCGCTGGCAGGCCTTGGCCAACGCGAGCGGCGGCAGCTCGCGCCCGGCGAGTTGGAGGAGAAAGAGCGCGCTGGCGAGCTCGAGCGCGGCCGAGCTGGAGAGCCCGCAGCCGGGGGGAAGATCGCTGCTGATCTCAGCAGAGAAACCGCCGAGCGAGATCCCCAGCGCCCGCAGCTCGCTCACCACGCCGAGGACATAGTTGGCCCAACGATTTTCGCGCAGCGGCAGGAACGAGTCGCCGGCCATCTCGATCCGGCCCATCGTGGCGGAGACAAGCGCAATGCGGCCATCGGAACGCGCTGCGCCTCGCACGGTGATGCCGCGATCAATTGCCGCCCCGAGCACCACGCCTTCGTTGTAATCGGTGTGATTGCCCAGGAGCTCGACTCGACCGGGCGCCCAAGCGGCAGCGTGGCGGGTGCTCATTCCACAATCACCGTCGGACCGATCGGATAACGCCCGCAATCGAAGCCGTAAATCGTGAGACCGCTGCTCGGTCCTTCGTGCGCGGAACCTGGCAGCGCAGGCGCAAATCACTGCCTTTGCCTTGGCAGCGCACTTCTTCGAGCAGCGCGCCTTCGATCGTGGCATGGCAAAGGTAACCATAGGCGCCGCGGCCGCCGCGGAGATAACTGAGCACGCCACGGGTATCGTGCGGATGGTTCGGCAAAATGGTGCGATGAACCGGCACCCCGTTGAGCAGGAGCCGGAGCGTACTGGGCTGGATGAAACGATCGGTCTGCGGCGTGCCTTCGCGAAAGGAGGAGGCTTCGCAAAGCAAGGTGATCCGTTTCGCGCCGCGCAAGACGTCCACGCCGACGGGAAATCGCCACTCGAACCAGCCGCGTCCGCGACCATGAGCGACACCGCTGGCGACCGCTTCTTCCCGGCTGGAAGCGCCGGCGTTCCAGTCGGAACTGCTCCAGTTCTCCGCGCCGAGACGAAAAACAGCGCGCTGGTTTAGCTGCTCCCGTGGAGGAGATCCGGCCTCGACATAGAACTGGATGTTGGCCGCGACGACCGTGCCATCCGGCACCACCGCGCGCACCCAGAGCGTGCAAAGCATCGTCGTTCGCGGCATGGGCAGGTGGAGGGTCGTGGCCGGAGCAAGGCGCCGGTGGGGAAACTCGATCGGAGCGACCCCGGACGCGATCGTATCGTGCATCCGACCTAACGAATCGATGCCGCCGAGACGCCAGTGCAGCGACACCTCCGCCCGGCGCTGACGCGAAAAATGCGAGGAGCAAACCTCGACCGTGACTTCTTCGCCCGGAGTGCAACGCCGAATCGGCGGGCTGTTGATCGGAAGGACATCGCTCTGATTGACGATCAGCGGGTCGTAGCCAAAATCCTTCGGCGTCCGGTCGTAGTTCAGAAAGCCGTTACGCTCCCATTCCACGTCGTGCAGCTCGGTGTAAATGTAGGCGGAAAGCTGCGGGTGACGGCGCAGTTCGTTCGTCAAAAACTTGAACGACCAGCTGGTGTCGACATCGCCATCGAGGGCGCCGATTCCTCCATACTCGCTGCAAATCAACGGTTGCGAGCCCTGCTGAAAGCCGGGGATATAATTGAAGTTCGAACCGGCATAGGTCTGCGCCACGACATCGTCGATCGCGGCCCGCGCGCGAGCGTAATCATTGATGTAAAAGTGCCAGGAATTCACGTCCGTCGCACCGTGACCGTAGTACTGGAGGTGAGCCCAGGCGACCACGCTCATGTCCTCGACCAGCCGGGTGGGATCGAGTTGCTTCGCCAGTTGCCACATCTGCTGGATCCAGTCGTAGGACCGCTCGTTGCTCAGCTTCAATCCCTGCTCGAGCACGGGCTGGCCTTCCTTCCGCGACGCCAGGAGCGGGTTGATGACGTGGGCAAATTCGCTCTGCCCGCCAAAACCCCAGGTTTCGTTAAACAAACACCAGGCGACGATTGAAGGGTGATTGAAATCGCGCGCGATCGCCGCCCGCATCGTCTCTTCGTAACGCCGCCGGCCGGTCGGGGTGTCGCCACCTTCGCCAAAATTTGGCAGGTCGCACATCAGCAGCATCCCGAGGGTGTCGGCGTAATAGAGCAGAAGCGGGTCGTCTACTTTGATGTGGATCCGCAACAAATCGAAGCCGACGCGCTTGGCATAGGCGATGTCGTCGCGCAGCGCCTGGGCATCCGCCGCAGTGTAAACCCCGTCCGGGTAATACGATTGATAGAGCGCACCGCGGAGGTAGATCGGTTCACCATTGAGCGTGAGAGCAGAGGGCAGCCCCGTCTCCGCCACCGGCCCCGCGGCCAGGCTGCGGACGCCAAAGTAGCCGCAGACGACATCCTCCCCGAAAGTGAAGCGGACACGGTAGAGCTGGGGCGCCTCGGTGTCCCAGCAGAGGGCTTTGCCTAACGACACCAGGCATTCCGCCACACCCTCGCGGGCCACCGCAACCGCGCTGATTCCCCTCCCATCCGGGCTGGTGATGCCTAACGACAGCGGACCGTCGCTGCTGGTGAAGAGGCGAAAATGCGCCTGAGATTTTTCCAGATCGGTGGTGATTTGGAAGCGCTCGATGAAGTCGGCCGCACGCGGCTCGAGAAACACCGTCTGCCAAATCCCGCTCACGCTGCTGTACCAGGCCCATTGTTTCCCGACCGGCTGCTCGCGGTTGTCCATCGGATCCTCCACTCGCACTACGAGAAGGGCGCTTAACTGCCCGTTCTCGTCTGGCGCAAGCGTGTCGCTCAGGTCAAACTCGATCGGATCGTAACCCCCTTCATGACGGCCGAGGTGGCGGTCGTTGCACCAGAGGTCGGTGAAAAAGTCGGCTGCTCCGATGGTGAGGATGACCCGCTTGCCGCTCCAAGCCTCGTTCTGCGGAATCGTGACCCGACGGCGATACCAGCCCACTTCGAAACGCTCAGCACTGCGGTAGTTCTCCGCCGTGATTCGAAGTGGGTGGCGATAAATTCGAGTGGCGTAGTAGTTGTCGTTCCCGGCGGCGTCGGTCTCGCCCCAGGCGGCGAGGGATTCCCAGCAAAAGGGAACGATGATCTGCTCGGTCCACGATTCTCCGCCCGTCTCGAACCAGCGCTCCGCCTCGCCCCGGCGCTCGCCATCGAAGCGAAATTCCCAGGCGCCATTGAGATTGAGCCAATCGACCCCCTGCACGAAACCCCGCTGCCGGTCCGGCCGTGGATACTCCGGGCGAGGCAAAAACCCTCGGCTACGCATGCGCTTTTCATCCAATCCAACTTCGCGCTCAGGGCAACGATAAAAGGCGGGCAGATGGCTTACGACATCGCAGCTCACCCAATTATTTTTCCAGCCAGCCGGCCTGTCGAAGGAGCTGCTTCAGCTCCGGCGTTTCAGTTGAAAGCGGCGGCAACCAAAGGCCCAGCTTCTCTGGTTTCCACCAGATTCCGTTCCGGCTTGGGGGGACGAAGGACTAGCGAAAAAGCACCGCCCGCGAAACAACTCCGCCTGCACCTGCAAGACAATCGCCCAAGCGCGGCTGATTGGATTCTTCGGGCGCAGGCTGAAGCCTGGGGTGCATCCGGGACGGAGTCGCGAACGTAGTTATGGGAGAATAGTTTCGTCCAGGTTGATGGGCGGGCGCGTGGTCCTCCGGCCACGCGCCTTTCTTTTTCGAGACGGCAATTTCCCTTTCCCGGCCGCACGGATCGCGGCCTTAGGAAGAGGGCGTGGTTTGCTTGTCGGCTGGGCGACGCATCAGGGTGATCTGCTTGATGCGCGAAGAATCCGACGGGCTCCAGGTCGCGACTTCCGGATCGTCCTTGAACGCTTCGTGCACGATCCGGCGTTCGTAGGAATTCATCGGCTCGAGCTGGAGCGGCCGGCCGGAAAGGCGCACCCGCTCAGCCAGTTGCCGGACGTGATGCACGATCTTGTCCTGGCGCATGGAGCGGTACATCTCGCAATCGACGATCCATTTCGGCGCTTCGGGATCCCGGGCCTGGAGAACGCGGTTGAGAAGGAATTGAACGGCATCGAGCGTCTCGCCTTCGCGCCCGATCAGGCGGTCCGCTTCCTCGGTGTAAATCTGCAAGGTCGGATTGCCGCTTTCACTCCTGGTTTCCTCGATCTCGACCACAAAGCCGAGGTAACCCAACATGGTGTCGAGCAGCTCTTTCGGATTGGCGGTCGGTTGGACTTCCGGACTCATCGGCGCTGTTTCCCTTTTCGTTTCGCTGGCTGATTCACCTTCTCCAAAGTCGGCATCGGCTGATTCCGATTCTGGTAAAGCTGCAAAATCGTAAAGAGATTCTGAGTTGTATAATACAAAGCGAGGGCGGCTGCAAAATTGTAGCAAAAGACGACAAAGATGAGCGGCATGAACATCATCACCTTCTGCTGCGTGGCGTCGCCGCTCTTGGGCGTGATCCGCATCATCCAGAAGCTGGTCCCGGCCATGAGCATGGGCAGGATGTTAATCGGGATCGACCAATCGAAGAGATGCAGGCGCACAACGGTGTCGGGCTGGGAAAGATCGTGCACCCAAAGAAAGCTGGCGTTCCGCAGCTCGACCGCCTGGCGCAGCATGGTGAAGAGGCCGAAGAAGATCGGGATCTGGATCAACATCGGGAGACAGCCGCTGACCGGATTGATCCCGTAATCCTTGTAAAGCCGCATGACCTCGGCGTTCATCTTCGTCGGGTCGTCCTTGTACTTCTCCTTCAGCTCCTGCATCTTGGGGGAGAGCGCGGCCATGCGGCGCATCGACTTGTTCGCCTTGGTCTGAAGCGGCCAGAGGATGAGCTTGATGATCGCGGTCAGGATGAGAATCGCGACGGCGTAGTTCCCGACGAACCGATGGATCAGGTTCATCATGTTGAGAAGGGCTTCGCTAACCAGTTTCCAGAGGCCGAAGTCCATGATCTCGGCTTCGTCGTGGGTCAGCTGGGCGAGGCGGTGGTAGAGCTTTGGCCCGACGTAGAGCTGGAATTGCGCGGTCGCGGTCTGCCCGGGTTTGACTTGGAAACCCGGCAGGCCCATGGCGGCTTCGATGCCAAACTCCTCGGTGCCATCCGGTTTCTGGTAAGACTCGAAGCGCTGCGCCCAAACTCCGGTGGCCTTCGCACTGAGCGGAGTGAGAAGGGTGGCGAAGAACTGGTTGCTCACCCCCACCCATTCCGCGTTGCTGATCTTCTCGTCGAAATACTGCTCGGCAGCGCGCTTTTGCACCCCGACGATCGGGTAAGTCTGCGCCGCGAACCAGCTCACATCGGTCGCCTTGGTCTTGCCATTGATGCACCAGGTCACCCGGGTGTAGTTGGGCAGATCGTTATGATGAATCGGGGCGGCTGAGCCGAGCGCGACGTAGTAACCGGGATTGCTGTAAGGGCTCGCGCCGCTGTTCTGGTAGGCGATCTCGAGCTGCGCGATGTAGTTATCCTTCTCCTTCGGATTGGTCGGCAGACTGAAGCTCTTGCGCAGCTTCACTCCGTCCGGCAACGACCGCTCAAATCGCACCACATCCTTGCCCGGCAGGAGGTTGAACTCGTCCAGGTTCGGCGCAGCCGGTTTCTCCAGAATCGCGCCGATCGGGAGGCGCTGGCGGGCGTTCAATTTCACCGGTGCGCCGCTCTCGGCCTTGTGGCGAGGCAGGATGGCCTCCGCGATGCCGGCGCCGCGGTTGGTCAGGAGCAACTGCAGATCGCCGTTGCTCAAGGTGGCGGTTTTTTCGACGAAAGGCGTTGGCGTCGGGGTGGGAGCGTTCGACGAACCAATCCCGGCAGAGCGAGACTCCGTCGAGCCGGGGGAAGCGGCAGCGGAGGCCGGAACAGGAGATCCCGGTGACGCGCTGGCCTGCCCGGCCACCGTCCGCGGCGTCGGGGAAGCCAGCACCTTCGGCGGCAACGGCGCCGGATGTTTAACGGAATAAACCTGCCAGGCGATGAGCCCGAGAATACAAAGGGTAACGGCAATCCAGGCTTGTCGGTCCATAAAACGGCGGAGTTATTTGCAGGCCAAGCCGTGCGCGTGGAGGCGACGATCGGTGGGTTCAGGGACCGGGTCTTCCCCCTGCCCGCCCCACGGGTGGCAGCGCCCGAGCCGTTTCAGGCCCAGCCAGCTGCCGCGCAACCCGCCGTGCCGTTCCACCGCCTCGAGAAAATACTCTGAGCAGCTCGGGTGAAACCGGCAGCCCGTTGACGGCCCACCCAGCAGCGAAAGCAGCGGCGAGAGCGTCCATTGATAGGCGCGGATGAGGAAACGAACGAGCAAAACCATCGTCAGGGGCGTAGGATAGAAGCGCGCCGCCCGAGGCGCAAATCTTCATCCTCCCCGCTCCTGCTCCCAATCGTAATCGTGCTCGTGCTCGTGCTCGACCCCAGGGACATCTCAAGCACGATCACGAGAGTCCGGCATGAGCCGGGCCCGCCGCATCAGCCGCAACCATTCCTTCTCCAGCACGGCCGAGCTCGCCTCCCCCGCTCCCGGCCGAGCGATCACCACCAGCCACCAGCCAGCTTTGACCTCATGCTGATGCCTCCGCACAATCTCGCGCAGCCGCCGCCGCACCCGGTTCCGCACCACCGCGCCACCGACGCGCCGCGAAGTCACCAGCCCGACCTGAAACCCCGTCACGCCCTCCACGTCCAGCAATCCGAGCATCAGCAAACCGCCGCGCACGGTGCGCCCTTCTTTTCGGACCCGGCCGAAATCACGGCTCCGCTGCAAACGCAGAGCGGCCGGGAATGAAAGACGCGGGTGAGTCATACGAAGGGGCAGAAGCTTAGCATGAGCGGCAAAGTTCGAGACGTTCACCCAATCGTCACAAAAGGCCGGCTCGAAATTTTCTCGCGAAAGATCAAATTACCCTTCACATGCTGCGCTGGCTCTTTGTTACTGCTCTCGTTGGCCTGCTTGCCGTCGCCGCCCCTAACGCCAGCGCGACCGCTAAAGCAGAGCATATCGTGCTCATCGTCTGGGACGGGATGCGACCCGATTTCGTCACGGAAAAGAACGCGCCCAACCTGACCGCACTCAGCCGCTCCGGCGTCTTCTTCAATAACAACCACGCCGCCTACACCAGCTCGACCAACGTGAACGGCGCCGTTCTCGCCACCGGCGACGCGCCCGAGCGTACCGGGATCATCGCGAACCAGGAATACCGTCCGGAGATCGATCCGCTCAAGCCGTTCGACACTTCCGATTGCCCGAAATTCGACGACCCGAAAAGCGACGTCATCGTCCACTATCTCGGCGCGCCGACCATCGCGGAGCTGGTGCAGAAAGCCGGCTTCCGCACCGCCGTCGCCGGCTCAAAGCCGGTCGCGCAATTGTTCGACCGCGCCCGCCAAAGAGAGAGCGACGCGGCCAGGCAATCAGCCGTGGTTTACCGCGGACATTTCCTCCCCAAAAAAATCGAGAAGGCGGTGACGAAAACGGTCGGCGCTTACCCTAACGAGAAGTTTTTCCCGCGCTCGGCCGAGAACGCCTGGACCACCCGGGCCCTGACCGAATTCATGTGGAAGAACGAGGTGCCGAAGTTTTCGCTCCTCTGGCTGAGCGAGCCCGACCTCAGCCAGCACGAGTTCGGCCCCGGCTCGCCCAATGCGCTCGCCGCGATCAAGAGCGACGACGATAATCTCGGTCGTGTCCTGGAAGCCTTGCGCGCCAAGAATGCCCTCGCGACCACGGACATCATGGTCGTTTCCGATCATGGTTTTTCGACCATCCATCGCTCCTTCGACGTGGCCAAGCTGCTGCGCGAAGCCGGCTTCGACGCGGTCCGCGCCTACAGTGGCAAACCGAAGCCGGGCCAGATCCTGGTGCTGACGTTAGGCGGGAGCGTCTCGTTTTACATCGCCGGCCACGACGGGGCGGTGCTGGAGAAGCTGATCGATTTCCTCCAGCGCTCCAAGTTTGCCGGAGTCATCCTGACCCGCGCGCCGCATCCCGGAACTTTTACCTATGCGCAGGCGCAGGTGAACTCGGCCAACGCGCCCGACCTCCTGGTCGCGAATCGCTGGAGCGCGCGGCCTTACGAATTCGGCACCGAAGGCGAGATCGCCTCCGACCTGGGCAAAAACGCCGGCCAGGGAAGCCACAGCACCTTTAGCCCCTACGACCTGAACAATACCCTCATCGCCAGCGGACCGGATTTTCGCCAGGGCTGGAAAGAGGAAACACCGACCGGCAACATCGACGTGGCCCCGACCATCATGCACCTCCTCGGCCTCGAGCCGCCAGAGCCGCCCGACGGCCGGGTCCTGCTCGAAGCGCTGCGCGACGGCGGCGAAGCTCCGGTCTCAAATCCCCAGGATCTCGCGGCCGAGCGCGATCTCGGCGAAAGCGTCTGGCGCCAGACTCTTCGCCTAACGACTGTGGGATCGAGCCGTTACTTCCTCGAAGGCAACGGCGGACGCGCGTCCAAACAGCCGTAGCGCGGCGCTACCCCGGCAACCCGAGCGTGCGCCGATAGAGCGCCTCGTATTGCGGCACGATGTGATCGGCGCTAAAATTCTCCAACGCTCGCCGCCGGCCTTGCTCGCCTAACGACCGCGCCAGCTCCGGCGCATCGGCCAGTCGCCCGATCGACCCGGAGAGGGCTTCGACCTCGCCAAAAGGGTGCAGGAACCCGTTCTCCCCATCGATCACCACCTCCGGAATTCCGCCGACCCGGAACGCCACCACCGGCTTGGCGTGGAAGAGCGTTTCCAGGATGCTCAGCCCAAAGCTTTCGCTCTCCGAGGTGTAAATACCGGCATCGGCCGCGTTGAGATATTCTTCCACTTCGCGCACCTCCTCCTTCACCGTCACTCGCTCGCGCAGTTGCAGCTGGTCGAGCAACGGCCGGTAAGGGGCAAACGAACTCCCGGCCAAAATCAGCAGCCGCAGCGGACGCTCACTCCGGGCGGCGGCGAAAGCCCGGAGGAGGAGATCGACCCGCTTCAGCGGGCGGACGTTGGAAATGTGAACGAGGAGAAAGTCGTTAGTCGTGAGGCCAAGTTCGCGCCGGATTTCCTCCCGCGAACGGAGCTCACCTGAGGGGACGAAAAAATTCCGGATGACCTCGACCGGACGGCGCAGGAGAAAGGTCGCGACCGTTTCCTGGCGCAGACTTTCCGAGACCGTGGTGATCGCGTCGGAGTTCGTTAGGGCGTGCTCGATCGCCGGCCGGTAGCTCGGATCCTGCCCGAGCAGGGTGGTATCCGTCCCGTGGAGCGTGGTGATGATCTTCGGCGCGTGATCGAGAGTGCCGTTGAGCATCTGCACCGCCAGGTAGGCCGCTGTCGCATGCGGCACCGCGTAGTGGACGTGAAAGACATCCAGCCCGACCTCGCGTGCGACCTGCGCCATCTTCACAGCCAGCGGTAGTGTGTAATCCGGGTAAGTGAAAAGGCTGTATTCGTTCACCACCACCTGGTGGAAAAAGATGCGCGGCTGCGCCAGATCGAGCCTAACGGGAAGCGCCGAGCTGAAGAAATGCACCTCGTGCCCGCGCAGCGCCAGCTCCGAGCCAAGCGCGGTGGCGAGAATGCCGCTCCCCCCGATGAGCGGATAACAGGTGATCCCGATCTTCATCCTCGAGCGCGGACTTTAGTTCCGGTGCACCGCTGTGAAAGGGCTGGTCCGCGATGAGAGGAGACGTCCATCATCAGAACACCCGGACCGACGCCGGCAGCTCGCTCAGGCCGCGAAGAAGAAGATCATCCACCGGATAAAGCGCCTGCGCGTATTCCACCCCCGCGGAGAGACCGAGAAGCCGCGCCCGTGCCGTTTGCAGGTCGACGTAGCGGCGCGTCCGCAACTGCGTTTGATGACATACCATCAACTCGACCCAGCGCGAGAAAACGGAACCGATATCGATCACGATTTTTACCCGATCGTTAGGCGGCTCCGCCCCGGGCGTGATCGCATACTCCAGAAAATGGCCGATCGCATGCGGCGCCAAATCGCTCAACTCTGCCAACCCGCCGTAGCGAGCGAGACGAGCGGCATTGCGCGCCATCCGGCTGACCACGACATGATCCGGGTGCTGATCGGCCACCGCGCTCGGGGCGAGCAGGACCTGGGGCCGGCAGAGACGAATCCGACGGGCGAGCGCGATCTGATTGGCGGGGGTCATTTCCAGATGGCAGTCGCCGCCCAGTTCGAGAAATTCGAGCGCCGCACCGAGGAGCGCGGCCGCTTTGCGCGCTTCTTTTTCCCGTTCCTCCGGCGTCCCATTGCTGCCCGCCTCGCCCAGAGAACAAAGCAAGAGAGCCAGCTCGCTTCCGCCAGAGACTTCGGCGGCAAGGATTCCGCCGCAGCCGAACTCGATGTCATCCGGATGCGCGCCAAGCGCCAATATTTTCATCCCTGCCACCGGGCATTGTAGCGCAAGCCCGCGGCGCGCGAACGGCATCCGGGTGAAATTTCCCGCTGTGCTGTGGGGCAAAATCAAACCGCCTAAACCAGGAAGATTCCGCCGAACACGGCGACGGAAGTCCATCAGCGCTCTGGGTCCGGCGGGCCTGGCCGCCCGACGCAACGGCCCTCTCCGCCTGGCAATCGGAGTCGGGCTCCGGCTGGCCCCTTATTCCTCCGGCAGGTAAGCGCGGTCGGATTCTGTAATCTCATCACGCCGGATGAGCTCGATCCCGGCCGCATCCGCGCGGTTTAAATATTCCACTTCACTCGCGCCGGCCACGTAGTGGGTGCATTGCACCACCGATTGCATCCAGCGGAAGCGCGGGTCGCGAGCCGGGCTGATCTGTTCCCTCTCAAACTCTTCCAGCGGCAGCCGGATGTAGGCATCCCCGCCCTTGTGCAGCAGCAGCGCATCGGAGCCGTGGCGGGCACGGACGAGGTCGTTCTTGTAGCGGACGTCGACGAAATAATCATCGATCGGGACGGCCCGGCGCCGGAAATCCGGATCGCCCGATCGCACCACTTTCATCCCTTGGAGCAAGCCGAGGCCGCGGTACATCTCGAGGCAGAAATCGGCCACGTTCTCCGCCTCGACCGCCTCGAATATTTCGGCCATCGGTTTAGCTACGTAGGTGGGTAACTGCCGCGCCGTCTCCTCCCGCCAATCCGGCAGCACCTGCTTGGCAAACAACGGTGAAAATTGCTTCTGGATCTTGTTGGCGAAACGAAAATTGAGCCGCTGCTCCTGACCACTCTTACGGTCGCGCAGGATGGTCACGGTCTCGCGCGGGTCGTGGTCGGCGTCGTGATAGAAGAAGACAATCTGGCCGCCCAGCTCACGTTGCAGCCGCCGGGCGGTTTGGATCTTGGCAAAAAGAAAGCGGCGCGGAAAAATCCCGCACGGCTGTTGCCCAAAACAGATAATGGGAGCGTCCATTTCTTTAGGCCGGAGCGGGGGAGCGGAAAATTGTCTTCGCCAAAAGAGTGGAGAGCACCATGACCACGGCGCAGCCGATCAGGTTGTACCAAAGGTAACCGATCGAGGTACTATAGAACAAAATCAGGACCAGCGCCTGGGAGAAGATGGCGGCGATGAAGACCGCCGTCCCGCTCACGAAACGAAGAAAAAAAGCGACCAGGAAAATTCCCAGGATGCTTCCGTAAAAGATGGAGCCGAGAATGTTGATCGCCTGGATCAGGTTCTCGACCAGGTTAGCGAAAAGCGCGAAGGAGATCGCCACTCCGCCCCATAGAGCCGTGAATAGCCTCGAGACGAAAAGGTAATGCCCGTCGCTCGCCCCGGGACGAACGAGCGGTCGGTAAAAGTCGACCACCGTGGTGGAACCGAGCGCGTTCAATTCTGAAGCGCTCGAGGACATGGCCGCGCAAAGAATCACCGCGATGAGGAGGCCGATGACGCCGTGCGGCAGATAGTTCAGGACAAAGCTAATGAAGACATAGTCGGCGTCGTTCGTCTCCAGTTTGGGATCGGCTTGCTTCAGCGTCTTCTTCAAATCCCGGCGGATCTCGTCCACCCTGGCCTGTTCCTGCCTAACGACCGCAAAAGCCTCGGGCCTCGAGTCATTCAGCCAGTGTCCCACCGCCGCTTTTTTCGCGGTAAAAGCGGCCTCGTAGCGGGTCTGCAGGGCGGCCAGCGGCGGCCCGCCCTGCGCGCTCTGCTCGACCCGCTCGAAGGCGGGCTGGTTGAAAAAGAGCGGCGGCCTTTCAAACTGGAAAAAGACGAAAACCATTACCCCGGTGAGGAGGATGAAAAACTGCATCGGCAGCTTGAGCACAGCGTTAAAGATGAGGCCGAAGCGGCTGCCGGCGATCGACCCGCCGGCGAGGTAGCGCTGGACCTGCGATTGATCGGTGGCGAAATAAGAGAGGGCGAGGAAAAAGCCGCCGAGCAGCCCCGACCAAAAAGTATAGCGCTTCTGGAAATCGAAGGAGAAATCGACCGCATCCAGCTTGCCCATCTTTCCGCCTAACGATAGCGCGTCGAGGAAGGAGACGCTGGGGGGCAGCCGGTGCAGGATCATCCCAAAGGCCACCGCCATGCCGGCCAGGATCACCGCCATCTGCCACTTCTGGGTGTGACTGACCGCGGTGGTGCCGCCGGAGGTGGTGTAGAGGACGACGAACAAGCCGGCCAGGAGGATCGTTAGGCGCAAGTTCCAGCCGAGGAGGGCGGAAAGAATAATGGCCGGCGCGTAAATGGTGATCCCGGCGGCCAGCCCGCGCTGGAGGAGAAAGAGAAACGCGCCTAACAATCGTGTCTTTTGATCGAACCGCTGCCCGAGATATTCGTAGGCCGTCACGACTTTGAGCCGGTGATAGATCGGGATGAAAACCACGCAAACCACGATGAGGGCGAAGGGCAGCCCGAAGTAATTCTGCAGGAATCCCATCCCGCTCTCGTAGGCCTGGCCCGGGGTGGAAAGAAAAGTGATCGCGCTGGCCTGGGTGGCCATGACGGAAAGGCCGATCGTGCCCCAGCGGATGCTGGCGTCACCCTGCAGATAATGCCCGAGATCGTGATCCGAGCGGGTCTTCCACCAGCCATAGAGCGCGATCGCAAGCAGGGTGCCGAAGAGCACCGTGTAATCGAGTGCGCTCACGAAAAGTAGTGACTAACGAAATAGAAGAAGCCGACTTCGAGCACAAAGATCGCGACCACGGCAAAGTAGGCGTTGCGCCAGCGGCCGAAGAGCGGCACCGGCCGACCGAAATCGTTAGGGGAGCGGTCCTGCTTCACTTTGCCGGGACGGGCGCTGTCCCGTCGCTGTTTCGAGCTGATCCACGGTCGAGACGGCGGTCTTCCCTCCAGAAGGAGCGGCTCATGGCGCGGCTTTGCCTAACGAAATCATATTGGCAAAAATCCGATAAGCGCCGGGAACGCCAGCGGGAAGCTCGCGGAACCAGGAGTAGCCGGTGTAGATGAACCAGCCCTGGTCGCAGCGGGTGACGAGCAAGCCTCCATCGCGCGGCGGTTCGCCAGGATCGTGGCTGGAGAGAATCGGAGTCCAGGCCTTGTCCCACTGGTCGGGGAAATAAAGGCCGCGTTCCTGCACCCACCCGGCAAAATCCTGCGGGCCGATCTTGTTTGGAAAATTCATTACCGGATGATCCGGCGCCAGGATGCCGACCTCGGCCTTTTCATCCGTGACCCGGTCACGCGAGACCTGGAGCGGATGCGGCAGCTCGTTAGGCTTGGGGCCGGGCGTGGTGTTATATTGCACCACCACTACTCCGCCTTGCCTGGCGTAGGCGAGGAGCTCGCGGGTCCAGGCGGCGAGCCGCTCCGGGTGCACGTTGTAGGCCCGCACCCCGAGAACGATGGCGTCGAACCGGGCCAGATTGGCCGCTTTCACTTCCTGGTCGGCTAACACTTTCACTTCGGAGCCGATCTCGCGCAGGCTCTCCGGAATGGCGTCCCCAGCTCCGGGAATGTAGCCGACCGCGGCGGCGCGGTTTTCGATCTGCGCCCGGACCAGCCTGGCTTGCGCGGGAGAGATCAACGTCTGCGGCTCGAGGTGCGGATAATCGATCCGCTGCCGGCCAAAGGCCTCCCGGCGCTGGCCGGTCGACATGAAGACAGCCCGAAGCACGCCTTCGCTCGCAGCCTTGGGCGGGGTGATCTGGAAGGTGCAGGTGGTCTCACTTTCCGCGCCTTCCAACTGCACCGGCACGGAAGCGGGCGCGACCTTCCAGCCAGCCGGCGCGGCCAGGGCCACGTTGCTGCTGAATTTATCCGCCGTGGCGATCACCCGGACCGAAATCGTCTTCATCTTTTCGTTGCCGAAGACGAAGACCGGCTGAGGCAATTGGACGAAGGCCAGCGGCGCGAGGACGAGCGGCTCGCTCACTTCTCCGGCCACGCGGTCGACTTTGCGGAAGCGCGGCGCGAGCCCGTAGGTGACCTTCTCGTCGCCGATTTGGAGTGTGACATCGACCGTAAACGGCGGCGGATTTTCCGGCCGGCCGATGAGCATCTGATCAGAGACCGAGTAGGTGCCGACGGTCCCAGGCTGGCGCAACCAGTAGGGCTGCGAGAAAGGCAGATCCGCCGGGAGGGCGACGGTGATATTTTTCGTCAGGAGCTCGTTAGGCGCAAGGGGCTGCGCAACGGAGGTGACGGCATCGAGCGGGGCGACGCGCACGCTTTCCAAGGCCACTTTGACCGGCGAACGGTTGATCGCCTCAACCTGAAGGGGGAGATGCTCGCCCGGCTGCGCGACCGGTTTCTCGGCAATCGCTTCAAGATGCAATCCGAGCGCGGCGCCGATGATCTGGTCGAGATCGGTCAGCTTCTCCCGCGCCCAGGGATCATCGCCCAGAGCGCGCAATTGCTGGCGCAGCTCGAGCAACCCCGGGACCGAAGCGGAAGGCTTAGTGGCGTCGAATTTTTCCAGGATTGATTTGATCTTGCCGCTGATGCCCACGCCCTTGGCCACTCGCGCCCAGCTCGTATCGATGCCAGAAAAAATGCCGCCGTTTTCCGGGACCGGTTTGCCGTCGAGGAACTTGAAATACTCCTTCCGCTCGCCGCGTTCGATCTCGACTCCGAAACCCTGGCTCTTGTGCATGCTGCGGCTGGCGGCGGCGATCTCGGGATAGGATTTGCCCAGGAGCGGCTGGTAGCCGCCGGCTTCGAGCGGGATGAGCCCGGTAAGATCGAGCGGCTCGTGACGAGAGCGGGCGCGAAAGGCGGCCCAGGAATTCCAGAACAACCGCGCGGGCTGCCACGGCCTAACGAACTTAAGTTGCTCCGGAAATCGTTTCGGATCGCCTGCGGCGCGGAAGGCTTCCGCGGCCAGGATGGCGGAGGCGGTGTGATGCCCGTGGGTTTGGGTGTCGTCGGTTGGGAAACGGGTCACGACCACATCGGGCTGGAATTTTCGGATGACCCAGACCATATCGGCCAATACTTTTTCGCGATCCCAGATGCGGAGTGTTTCCGCGGCCGATTTGGAGAAGCCGAAGTCGTTGGCCCGGGTAAAGAATTGCTCGCCGTGATCGATCCGGCGCGCCGCCAGCAACTCCTGGGTGCGAATCACCCCTAACGATTCCCGCAGCTCGGGCCCGATCAGGTTTTGCCCGCCATCGCCGCGGGTGAGCGAGAGGTAGGCCGCGTCGTAGAGTGCGCCGTTGGCCCAGTAGGAGATGAGGCCGGTGTTCTCATCGTCGGGATGCGCCGCGAGGTAGAGGACGCGGCCGAGGACGTTCAGTTTCTCGAGCGCGAGGCGGAGGCGGGCAGAGTCCATTTCCGGTGGTGCGACCGCCGCGCTGGTGAGGCCGGCCAGACTAACGAGACCGCATAAAGTGAGCCACCGCCAGATCCGAGACACGTGGGTGAGAGCGACCGGGTTAAGGCCGTTCCTCGCGCCGAGGAAGAGCGAGCGTGAGCTGGGACGGCGCGGTCACGTGGCGGTGAGAGGGCACGAGTTTGGCAGTCGGTTATTTGAGGGTGTCGATCAGCATCTGACTGTTGCGAATGGCGGAAGCATCGGGATTTTCTCCCGCCTTGAGCAGCTCGATCGATTTCTCCGCCGCTGCTTTGGCCGATTCGCGATGCCCGAGCTTGGCCTCGATCTGCGCCTTTTTGTAATACATGAAATAGCGCGGCGGATCCTGTTTCGCGAGCGCCTGGTCGATCCACTTCAAGGCGGTCTCCAGGTCCTGATCGTGCTCGTAGTAATAGCTCGCAGCCTGGTAATAGAAGGCCGGCTTTAAGTCGCCGGGATCCTGCAGCGCGGTCTGGATTTGCCTGGTCACTTTCTCGGCCGTGCTGGTCTTGAGTTGTATCGGCACCCGCGTTTTATTCCATTCCAGCGCGAGAGTGGCGCCGTCGTCTTTCAGGTCGTGGAAGCCGATGGTAAAAGTCTCGACCGGGTTGGGCAGAGTGGCCGCTTTCACCTTGACCCGCAGGGCATCGGCGTCCGGCTTATAACCGTAGGCGCCCCAGAGCTTGGTGTTCTTGGAGAGGATGATGGTCCATTCATTTTCGTTAGGCAAAGTGTAGAGCGCATACTCGCCCGCCGGCAGATCCTGCCCTTCGATTTTGACCGCATCGCTGAATTTGATCTTGGTCGGATCGTTCGCCCCGGTCCGCCAGACCTGGCCGTAGGGGACGAGGCCGCCGAAGATGTCGCGCCCGCGCATGTTGGGCCGGGAGTAATCGACCGAGATATCGGTCAGGCCGACGCGCTGGGTGATGGTGGCGTGCTGGCTGGCGTCAGGGAATTCTACCTCCGGCTCGGCGGCGAAGAGGCCGGGAGCGAGAAGGGCAAGAGCCATCCCGAGAAGGGTCAGGCGTCGGACGGTGCTGAATGGTGTCGTGTGCATCATAAGATAAAGGGTTGAGCTATGGGTCTTTTCTGGCGCGGCCAACAGACGCAAAAGAGTGTCGCGCGGCTCGGGAGTCAACTAAAGACATCGGCTTTAGTCCTCGGCCGCGATCTTTCACGATGTCTCAGCTGTTCACCCGTGTGATCCTTCGTCTCGCCATTCTGCTTTCGCTTTTCGGTCTCGCTGGGCCTGAGATGGCCGCGGCCCAGTCACCCTCCCCCAGCGCCAGTCCGGCGCCCGCTCAGACAAACCCGGCCAGGGCTCTGCTTTCGCCCGGCGACGCCGCGCACTACCGGCAGTCGGAGCATCTCTTCGCCAATTACACCCCGGAGAGCTTTGCCCAGTGCAAGCCGCCTAACGAGCGGATCGATCCCGATAAGGTCGACCTCGACCTGCTCTCGGCCGCGATCTTTCATGAGACAAATCGGCGGCGGCAGGAGCACGGCTTCAAGCCGCTCAAGTATCTCCCCACCCTGCGCCAGGCGGCGGCGGTGCAGGCCGAGATCATGATGAAAAAGGGAACGATCGAACATGTGAATCCCGGTCGGCCGAAGCTCCGTTCTCCGCTCGATCGCTACCGTGCGCTCGGACTCGATCCGCAATTTCTGGCCGAGAATGTGGCCACCATCTCCGGCCTCGAATACCGGAGCGGTGAGGAAGTCTATGTGCAGATGGACGAGGGCGCCCGCCGCCTCAGTCGCACTCCTGACGGCCAGCCGATCCAAATGCGGACCTACCTGGAATTTGCTCGCGCCCTGCTCACTGAATGGATGAACTCGCCGGAACACCGCAAGAATATCCTGGAATCGGACGCGCGCTTCCTCGGCTGCAGTTGCCGGGAGACGAAGGATGGCCACGGCTTCCACACCTTCTTTTGCGCGCAGGAATTCTGCACTGGGATGCCGAAGCTTTTCTGAGCCGCCACCCGCTCTGACCGGGCAGGAGATTCGGAGCGCTACGATTTGATCAGCTGATAGAGATCGGGCGACGGCAGCCGCAAAAGGGTGACGTCGATGATGGTGGTGCGGTGAGGCTGGATCAGGTTCTTCACCTCTTTCCCCGCGAGCGGTATGCGCAGCGGGAGATAGGAGACGAGCGGATTCTGGGTCGGCGCGGCCGGCTCGATCGCGGTGATCTCGAGCTCGAAATCGGCCACGTTGGCCAGTTGGTCGACCCAGCCTTTGGCTCGGCGATCGAACTTCTCCACCCGCAGATAAAACACGATCACATGAGGCGAAATGCCGCTCACCGTGGTGTGCTGGATGAGTGACTGGATCGGGATCGTTCCCTTCTCCCCCTGCTCCGAAACGAAGAAAATATCGGAGCTCGCGATCGGAATCGGGAGCCCATCCTGGTCGCGCAGGCGGAAGATGACCTGGGCGTGCGGGTCATATTGATTACGCGGGTCGTCGAGGAAATTTAAGAAGCCGGGCTTCTGCATCGACTTGGCGCTCTCGTAGGTGAGAGCGGTCTCGTGGTCGAAAGCGTTGGCAGTGCGTTGGTAGGCGGCGTTCGTGCGCTCGGTGGTTTCGAGCGCGAGCCTGAGCATTCGCTCGACCTGCTCGCGCGGGATGGTGCCGGAGACGATCCCCATCTGATCGCCGGAATGGGCGCAGCGATAGGGAATGCCGCAGGGAACGATCGGGCGATCCTTGCCGGCGTTGGATTGGGCGGTGACGGAGTAATACTCGGGGAACTTCCCTTTCACCGCCGCTGCCCGCAGAGCGGTCTGGACAATTGGCCACGGGAGCAGGGATGCGGGCTCGTTAGGCGTGATGACCAGATGATTGAAATTGAGATTACCGGCCGCGACCCGGACTACCCCATCAGAGCCATCTTCATGCGCAAAGCGGATGGGGAAAGTAAACCAATCGGGATCAGCCTGGCTGCCAATGATGATGAACTCCTGCACCTTGTAATCCTGCAGCATGCGCGAGTTGGGCTGGAGGAAGGAGAGCTGGAGATCGATCGTCGGAGAAGAGCCGAGCTCGAGCGACTGGAGCACTTTCACCCCGCGCTGCGCGCCCCGCTCAAAAACGAAGCGGCCCCAGCGCGCCACCTGCCCCTGGCCGATGCTGGCCCAGCCGCTGCCGAGATTCGCCCCGGCCAGGTAGACCAGGTTCCGCACCGGCGAAGGCTTCGGGCTGAAAAGCCGGATCCAGCTGCGAATGACCAGTGCGCCGGTGCTATGGATCACGACATGAAAGCCGCTCTCGAGTAACTCCGGATGCTGCTCGAGCAGGGCGCGGTGAAAGGCGCGCGCGATGTCGGTGATGGAGACGGAGTCGTTCAGCGAGACGTAGCGCGAGAGATCCACCTCCACCACCTCGTAGCTCTGGCGCAGGCGGCGCGGCAGATCGCCGTAGATGCTCTCGATCGAAGCCGGCTCGGCCGTCGGGCTTTCCGAGCTGTAACCGTGAATGAGGACGATCGGTTTCATCGGGGAATGCGGAAGAGAATATCGGCCGCAACCGGAGCGACAAGCACGAAGTGCGGAGCGCCTTTCCGCTTTGCAGAGTGGAATGGGCCTCTACTCTGGCAGCGATGAAAAGCCGAAGCTCACTCAAGGAGTTCTTCGGCCTGCGCCGCAACCTCGTCCTCCTCCTCGTCAGCATCTTTGCCATCGGCGCGGGCGAGGAACTGTGGATGCGTTTCCTCCCCAAATACCTGTAATCGTTAGGCGCAACCGTCTTTGTCATCAGCGCCTTCGACGCCCTCCGCACCCTCCTCGGCGCCATCCACGCCTACCCCGGCGGGCTGGTGGTCGATCGCTGGGGATTTCGCCGTGCCTTCATCCTTTTTAATCGTCTCTCCTTCGCCGGCTACGCCGTCGTCCTGCTCGTGCCGCACTCGGGCGCGGTCCTCGGCGCGACGTTTCTCTTCCTCTCCTGGACCTGTTTTTCCCTCCCCGCCACCTTCTCGCTTATCGCCGAGACGCTCGAGGCTAATCGCCACTCCATGGGCATCTGCGTGCAATCGATCATCAAACGCCTCCCGATCATGATCGCGCCCATCCTCGGCGAACTCCTGATCGATCGTTTCGGCATCATCACCGGGGTGCGCATCGGCCTGGCGTCTCGATCGTGCTCTCCAGCGCGACCCTGGCGGTGCGATGGCAACTGCGTGCGCCAGCGGTGGCGGAGGTGACGAAACCGAACCGTTGGACCTTCTGGCGCAGCCTGAGCAACTTCAGCACCCCGCTCCGCCGCCTGCTCCTGAGCGACATCCTGGTCCGTTTCTGCGAAACGGATTCCCTTCGCCTGGGTGGTGATTTACGCCATGGACGACGTCGGCCTCGGGTCCGAACAAGTCGGCCTCCTGATCACGATCGAAATGGTGGCGGCGACGCTTTGCATCCTGCCCGCTTCTTATTTTTACGATAAATATGGGCGCGAGCCGTTCGTTTTCGTGACCTTCATCATGTTCACCCTCTTCCCGATCGCGCTCTGGTTCTCCAACAGCTTCGCCCTGCTGGTGCTGGCCTTCGCGCTCCGCGGCCTGGAGGAGTTTGGCGATACCCCGCGCACGGCGCTGATCATTTCCTATTGCGATCCGGGGCGGCACGGGTAGATGATCGGCACCTACTATTTGGTGCGCGATCTCTGGGTGCACTCGGAGCGCTGGGAACGATCTATGATTTCGCCACCATGCCGCACGAGAAAGCGCGTGCAGTGTGAATCCAGGGCAACGGCTCTGCCGGCCGTGTCGGCGAATCCCTGGAGCCTAGGGGATTCGAACCCCTGACCTCCTCAATGCCATTGAGGCGCTCTACCAACTGAGCTAAGACCCCGAGCGAGGTCGAGTTTCGATGGTCGCGTTGCCTTTTGCAAAGAGAAATCCGCTCCCCGTTTGCCCCGCGCGCTTCAGCCCCGCAAGAAGAGCGTAAACCGCGGAAAAAATTCCGACACGCGCCGCGGGCGGTCCTTTCGATTTGTAGTTTGTGAATATTTTGCTGGTCGAAGATCACGGCGAAAGCCGGACGACGGTAGCCCGCTTGCTCTCCCATTGGGGGTTTCGCGTGGAGGTGGCGGGGAGCCTGCAGGAAGCGAACGGCCTGCTCAGCACCGGGCGCTACGACGTTCTCCTGAGCGATATCGGATTGCCCGACGGCGAGGCCCTTCAGCTGGTCGGCCGGGCCAAGCAAGGCGAGCGGATAAAGAAGGCGCTGGCCCTAACCGGGCGGGAACAACCCGACGATCGCGAGCGATGCTTGAGCGCAGGGTTTGATCATTTTTTGACCAAGCCGCTCGATTTCCACGAGCTGCGTGGGTTGCTCGCCGAGTCCTAGGAAGCTGGCTCTTCGTTTGCCGACTGCCGTGAAGAGAACTTTTCGCGGCCTGGTTTTCCTTTTCCTGGCCTGCGGAATTCCAGCGACGAGCGGGGCGAGCGAAAAACCGCATCCGATCTGGATTGATACCGACCTCTCCATCGGCTCCCCCTTCCGCGAAGTAGACGACGGCTACGCTCTCGTCCTGGCCTTCCGTTCACCGGAGCTGCGGGTTATCGGCTTGAGCAGCAGTTACGGCAATGGCTCGCTGGCCGCGAGCACCCGCCGCACGCGGGACCTGGTGCGACGTCTTGGCTCTGCGGTCATGGTAAATCCGGGCGCGGCTTCGCCTAACGACATCGGCAGGCCCAGCGCAGCCAGTGAAAGCCTCCTTGCGGCGTTGCGCTCGCAGAAAAAGGTCTCTTATCTTGCGCTCGGACCGCTGACCAATCTTGCTGCATTTCTCCAGCTCCACCCGCGCGCGGCCGCCGGGATCGGCCAGATCATCATGATCGCGGGCAAATCGCCGGAGGCGACCCTCGGCTTCGGACCCGGCGAACGTTTTCGGATTCACGACGCCAACTTCGTCAAGGATCCGGTCGCGGTTCGCGTCGTCCTAGCCGCGCGGATTCCGCTGGTCATCGTGCCGATTGAGACGGCCTCACGCCTAACGATAAACGCGAAAGATCTTGGCCGGCTGGAAAAGGCTGGCGGGCCCGCTCGCTTCATCGCCCGGAAGAGTCAGCTCTGGCTCTGGTTCTGGAGACAGATCGCGCAGGCCGAGGGTGGGCCGATTTTCGACCCGCTCGCAGTGGTGGCGGCGGCGCGGCCGGACCTGCTCACCTTTGAGCCGCGTTCCGCTTCCCTAACGACGAAGGGCGAGCTGATCGTGAGGCACGAAACCGGCGAAGCGGGCCGAAAGGTGCAATTTGCCACCGCCTTTGCGCCCGCGACGAAAGAATTCGTGCTCGATCGACTGTGCCGCACAAGAAACCTACCCGCGCAAAACCCGCCACGGTAAGGCGAGACTCCCTGGCGGTTAACGATCCGCGCTCCCTTACGGGCGACCGACCAGCGCGATCTTTGAGCGCTCGGCCAGGTCGATCAACGCCGCTTTCTCGAGCAGCAGAGTGCGCCCGGCTTCGACCGCGATGGCGCGCACTTTCGCTTCCGCCGCCATCCGCACCGTTTCGGTCCCGATGACCGGCACATCGAAACGCATGTCCTGGTTCGGCTTCGTTACCTTGACCACAATGGCGTTCTTTTTCCCTAACGAACCGCCGCGCCGAATCGCTTCGTTCGTTCCTTCAAAGGCTTCCACCGCCAGCACCGTCCCGTTCTTGACCACGATGGTCTGGCCGACATCGAGCGCGCTCAGTTGCTTGGCGATTTCAAATCCGAAGGTGACATCGCCCTCTTCGCGCTCCTTCAATTTCGGCCCCGCGATGTGCCCGCTCGGCGCCAGCAGATGATCGAGAAAAGTGGTGGCCGGGAGCAGCTCGACTCCGACCTCCCCGAGCTGATCCGCGATCGCGCTGAAGATCGATTCGGCATTGCGCTGCCGGAGCCGGGCCAGGAGCAGCATCGCCTTCAAATCGGGGCGCAGGTTAAAGAGATTTCCCGGCGCGATCTGGCCGGCCATGATCGCGTGTTGCAGCTTCGCTTCGCCAAAGAAATGCAGCAGCTTGCCGAGCTGGCCGACGCGGAGCCACTCGATTTCGTCCGCGCGATTGGTGATCTCGGGCGAGGTCTCGTCGGTGAACGCGGCGACCACGATCCGTTTCACCCCGGCGACGCGGGCGGCGTCCGCGAGCAGGAGCGGATAAACTCCGCTCCCGGCGATAATCCCCAACGCTTGAGGTGGCGGCTGCATGGCGAGCAAGTTCTAGCGCAAAATTCGCACCACGGGAAGCGCGGGTGCAGCCGCCTTGTGCCTAACGAAACCGCAAGCTGGAAGCTCGCGCTGCCCCGCGGTTAGCGACGGCGGCGTTTGACGTGCAACTGCGCCAGCGCTTTCTGCAGCGAAGCCTGGACGGCCGCGACTTCTTCCGAGCCGAGATCGTCCTTCATCGCCGCCTGCGCCCGCGCGACCGCTTCTTCCGCGGCCGCTTCATCGATCGCGGTCGATTCCATCGCCATGTCGGTCAGGACGGAAATGGAGTCGCCGGTGATTTCGGCAAAGCCGTCACCGACCGCGAGCGAAGTCTCCTGGCCGCCTTTGAAAACGCGCAGTTCGCCCGGCTTGAGCGTGGTCAGGACAGGCACGTGCTGCGGGTAAACGCCCAGCTCGCCGTCCCGCCCCGGGAGCACGACCATGTCGACATCCTCGGAGTAGGCCTTGGCCTCAGGGGTGACAATTTCCAAACGCAGCGTGCGCGCCATGCTACTCCTTGATCATGTCGATGCCGCCCTTCATGTAGAAATTCTGCTCGGCCACATCGTCATGTTTGCCATCGAGGATTTCTTTGAAGCCGCGGACGGTTTCAGCGATCGGGACGTACTGGCCGGCGGTGCCGGTGAAGACTTCCGCGACGTGGAAAGGCTGGCTCAGGAAACGCTGGATGCGGCGGGCGCGGAAGACGGTCAGCTTGTCTTCCGGGCTGAGCTCGTCCATGCCGAGAATGGCGATGATGTCCTGCAAATCCTTATAACGCTGCAGCACCTTCTGCACGCCGCGGGCGACGGCGTAGTGCTCTTCGCCCACGATGTCGGGCGCAAGCGCCTTCGAGGTGGAAGCGAGCGGATCGACCGCCGGGTAAATGCCGAGCTCGGCGATGGAGCGCTCGAGCACGATGGTGGAATCAAGGTGCGCGAAAGTATTGGCCGGGGCCGGGTCGGTCAGATCGTCCGCCGGCACGTACACCGCCTGCACGGAAGTAATCGAGCCCTTGGTCGTGGATGTGATGCGCTCCTGCAGATCGCCCATCTCCGCCGCCAGGGTCGGTTGATAACCGACCGCGCTCGGGGTGCGGCCTAACAAGGCCGAGACTTCCGCGCCCGCCTGGGAGAAACGGAAGATGTTATCGATGAAAAGGAGCACGTCCTGGTTGCGTTCGTCGCGGAAATATTCCGTCATCGCGAGCGCGGAGAGCGCGACGCGGAGACGCGCGCCGGGAGGTTCATTCATCTGCCCGTAAACCAGCGCGACCTTCGACTTGCTCAGGTCTTTCTGGTCGATGACGCCGGCCTCGCTCATTTCCGTATAAAGATCATTACCCTCACGCGAGCGCTCGCCCACCCCGGCGAAGACGGAGAAACCGCCGTGGTTTTTGGCGATGTTATTGATCAGCTCGAGGATGACGACAGTCTTGCCCACGCCCGCGCCGCCGAAGGCGCCGACTTTGCCGCCCTTGGTGAAGGGGCAGATGAGATCGATAACCTTGATGCCGGTCTCAAGAATGTTGGCCTGCACGTCCTGCTCGGTCAGCTCCGGCGCCTTGCGATGAATCGGGTAGCGCTTGGTGAAAGAGACCGGCCCGCGATTATCGACCGGGTCGCCGGTGACGTTAAAGATGCGGCCCAACGTTCCCTCGCCCACCGGGACCGAGATGGGTGCGCCGGTGTCGTTCACCTTCATCCCGCGCTTCAGGCCCTCGGTTGAGGACATGGCGATGGAGCGAACCCAGCTTTCGCCGAGATGCTGCTGCACTTCGAGAGTCAGTTTGGTCGGGTTGCCGTTCACTTCGTACTCGATCTCGAGCGCGTTGTAGATGCCGGGCAGTTTGCCGGCGTCGGCAAAGTCCACGTCGACGACGGGACCGATCACTTGGACGATATTACCAGTATTCATGCTTGGGATTTCTTAAACGGTTGTCGATCTCTGGGAAGCGCGCGAAGGAGCGGGTCAACGCCAGTCGCGTCGATCGAAAATCGCCATCGAGATTCGAAAAATCCAGCAACTCCCAGCGAGCGGGAGCCCCAAGGTAGCGAAGTTGGGCCCGCCGACAAGTCGCGGGTGGAAGAATTTCCGTGGCCCGCGAAAACGTCCGCTTTTCCCTCGGCTCCGCGACTATTTGGGAAATTTTGAGATCTGCACGCTGACCACTTTCCACGCGCCCGCGCGACGAACGTAGACGTCGATGTAGCGATAGTGACTCTTGAACGGTTTGCCCTCGAACCGCCCGCTCATTCGCGTCGTCCCGCTGAGCAGGGCGACATTCCCGTAAAGGCGGAGATCGAAGTCTTCGACCGCGTAGGGATTGATCCTGAGCGCGGGATCGAGCAGCTCTTTCACAAAAGCGGTCTTGTCATAGACATTGCCGTAGCCATCGATCTGGCGAAAATCGTCCGCCATGTTGGCTTCGATCGCGGCGCGATCTTTGCGCACGATCGCTTCATCCCAGCTTTTGGCCTGCGCGGCGAGCTGGGCGCGAAGTCGCGGCGTATCCTGGGTCGCACCGCAATGGAGATTGGCGCAACTCTGGAGCAGAGCCGCGGCTGTCATCACCGCCAGAATGGGAAAGATCGATCGTGAAAGCCGGCCTGAAGACATCGGCGGCAAAGATAGGCTCGATCGCTAACTAAAAAAGGCGCTCTTTCCCCAGAGGAAGGACCGGCGGAAATCGCTAGTAGGTTTCGACCGGCGAGCGTTTCCCATCTTCCACACTCAACTCCAGCGCCCGCTCCTCGCCCAGCACCGTCACCCGCAGGTCCCACACTTCTTCATTCAACGCAGCAAAGACTGCCTCCGAGAATTCGTTAGGCGGCGATAGCTTCGCCTTGCAGCGCGCGATGCTCTCCAGCGCCCGATCGAGATCGTGCCGCGGCAGTTGCTCGATGTAGCCGAGCGCTTCCTCGATCGCCGGCACCCGATGGCAAATCATGGCCAGATCGTTCCCCGCTCCGATCGCCCGGCGGATCGTTTCCTCCAGGCCGTATTCATTCAGAATCGCGCCCATATCGAGATCGTCGGTCATGATCAATCCCTGGAAACCAAGCTCGCCCCGGAGCAGCTCGGTCACGATCCGGCGCGAGAGGGAGGCGGCGGTTTTCTCCGGCTCGAAACAGGGATACCAACCGTGGCAGATCATCATGCTATCGACCCGGGCGGCAAACGGGCGGAAGACCGCCAGCTCGTTCTCATCCAGCTCGGCTCGGCTGCGCTCGATCAGCGGCAGATCGTGGTGCGCATCGATCGTGGCCGCGGAGTAGCCGGGGAAATGTTTGCCGCAGCTCGCGATCCCCTCCCCGCGCATGGAGTCATTAAAGGCTCCCGCCAGCCGCACCACTTCTCTCACATCGCGCCCATAGCAGCGCCCGCGGAGCGAGTTATCCGCCTCATCGTCAAACGAGAGATCGAGCACCGGGCAGAGATCGAGGTTAAACCCAAACAATCGCAGCAGCCGTCCGGTCAGCTCGCCATGTTGCCTAACGAGATCCAGATCGCCCTTGTCCCGCAATTGCTGCGCGTTCGGCGGCTCATTCCCGATCAGGCGCAGGCGCGAAACCCGGCCCCCTTCCTGGTCGATGGTGATGATCGGCTCGATCGCGCTCAGGTCGCGCAGATCATCGATCAGCTTCCGCAATTGCACCGCGCTCTCGATATTGCGCCCGAAGAGAATGAAGCCGCCCGGCTGCACCCTGCGAAATAAAGCCGCCGTCTCCGCATCGATCTCCTTCCCGGGCACGCCGGTGAGGAGCAGTTGACCCAGGGAAGCGCTCTCCATAAGGTCGGACCTTAGGATCGAATGACGACGGCGCGAAACAAAAAATGGATCGTTAAGCTGATCGTGCTCTTCTTTTGCGCGAGCAGCGCGCAGGGCGCGGTCGAGCTCGGCATCGATGTGCTGGCGAGCCGCGATTATTCGCTCCTCAAAGGCAAACGGGTCGGCCTCATCACCAACCAGACCGGGATCAACTCCAGCGGTAGCAAGACGCGCCTCCTCTTGAAACGGCACTGCAACTTGGTCGCCCTCTACACTCCCGAGCACGGTCTCGACGGCACCGAGAAAGCCGGCGGTTACGTCAAGACCCGGCGCGATCGGCTCACCGGCGTTATGGCCTACTCGCTCTACGGGCCGACCCGCAAGCCGACCCCGGCCATGCTCCGCGGCATTGATGTCCTTGTCTTCGACCTGCAGGATATCGGCTGCCGCAGCTACACCTACATCAGCACCATGGGGCGCTGCATGGAGGCAGCGGGAGAAGCCAAGATTCCCTTCGTCGTTCTTGATCGGCCTAACCCCGTCGGCGGTCTGCGGGTGGAAGGTCCATCGGTCGAGCCGCGCTGGCGCTCCTTCGTCAGCGAGTTTCCAATTCCCTACGTCCACGGCCTCACCGTCGGCGAGTTGGCCCGAATGGTGAACGGCCTCCATTGGATCTCCACCCCGTGCGACCTCACCGTCGTGCCCATGCGCGGCTGGCGACGCAGCATGACCTGGGAAGACACCGGCCTGCGCTGGATCCCCAGTTCGCCCAACATCCCCCGCGGCAACTCCCCCCTCTACTACATCGCCACCGGCCTGGTCGGAGAACTCAGCGGCCCCGAGATCGGCATCCCCGGCTCCCGACCCTTCCAGAGCATCGGCGCGCGCTGGGTCAACGCCGAGAGCTTCACTCGTTACCTGCGCGGCCTCAAGACCCCGGGGGTCGAGTTCCGTCCCTGGCGCGAAGATGGCGCCCAGGGCAGCAGCCTCACCATCTCGCCCGACGCCCACACCAACCTGACCGGACTCGGCATCTATTTCCTCGACGCCCTCAACCGCCAGTCCCGCCCCGACCTCTTCCGCCGCACTAGCGCGAGCAAGCTCGACATTTTCTACAAAGTCTGCGGCGGCCAATTCATCCAGGCCCAGGTCCGCACCGGCCAATCGCCCGGAGGCATCATCGCCGCCTGGTGGCCTAACGAGGATGAGTTTCGCCGCAGCCGCGCCAAATACCTGCTCTACTAAACATCTCTTGAGAGACATGGCACGATAATCAAACCACTATGGAAGAAAGTATCCGTAACCGTCTGCCGGGCACCATCAAGAGCATCGTCGCTGATAAGGTTCTCAGCGAATTAGTGATCGAGACCGCCGCCGGGGAGGTGGCCGCCGTCATCACCATTCACTCGGTCGAGAACCTGGGTCTTAAGGTGGGCGATCCCGTCTTTGCCCTCATCAAAGCGACCAACGTCTCCATCTCCCAAAGAGAAATGTAACTCCTTCTCCGAACGATCCCACCCTATGACAAGGACATTGGCCCTGCTCGCCGCCCTTCTCTTCACCTCTTATGCCCAGGCGCAGGAGATCACGATCTGCGCCGCATCCAGTCTGACGGATGCCTTAAAAGAAGTGGGCGCGGCCTACCAATCCTTGAGCGGCGACAAGCTCACTTTCAACTTCGCCGCCTCTAGCGTGCTCGCCCGGCAAATCGAAGAAGGCGCACCGGCCGACATCTTCTTTTCCGCGGACGACGCACAGATGGATCGGCTGGAAAAAGGGGGGCACATCGCGCCCGGGTCGCGGCACGAACTGCTCTCCAACACCCTGGTCATCATCGCACCGGCGGAGAGCACACTCAGCCTGCACGCGGCGGCGGATTTGCGCCAGGTGCAAAGAATCGCCGTGGGCGATCCAAAGCTTGTCCCGGTCGGCGTCTACACCCGTAAGTATCTCGAGCAGGCTGGCCTCTGGAACGCGCTGAAACCCAGGATCGTCCCGACAGAAAACGTGCGCGCCGGCCTGGCCGTGGTGGAATCGGGCAATGCCGATGTCGCCTTCGTCTATGCCACCGACACGCGGATCTCGAAGAAGGTGAAGATTGTCCTGCGCACTGCCGGCGCGGAAGTTCCCCCGATCCTTTATCCGATCGCGGTGGTGCAGGAGTCCGAGCGAAAGCCAGAGGCCGCCAGGTTCCTGGCCTATCTTTCTGGCGATGCTGCGCGGAAAGTCTTCCAGAAATACGGCTTCATCGTGAAGCCCTAAGCCGACACCCGCATGGCTGACGAGTGGCATGTCATTCTCTTTACCCTCGCAGTCTGCTCGCTCAGCACCATTCTGATCACGCCCTTCGGCCTCGGGCTCGCCTGGCTGCTGGCGCGGAAACACTGGCGCGGGAAGACTGTGGTGGAAGCGCTTGTCGCCATTCCCCTCGTTATCCCACCAGTGGCGACCGGCCTCATCCTCCTGAAACTGCTCGGGCGACGCGGCCTCATCGGCGGGTTCCTTTATCGCCACGGCGGCTGGGATATCGTCTTTACCTGGAAAGCCGTCGTCATCTCTTCGGCCGTCATGTCCTTCCCGCTCCTCGTCCGCGCCGCGCGCGTCGGCTTTGAAGGAGTCGACCGCGCCCTGGAGGAAGTGGCCCACCTGGAAGGTGCGGGCCGGTTGCGAGTGCTCTTCGCGATCACTATCCCACTGGCGGCCCGCGGCATCGCCGCCGGGATCGTTCTCGCCTTCGCGCGCGCCCTGGGAGAATTCGGAGCCACCATCCTCGTGGCGGGTAATATCGCGGGTAAGACCACCACCCTCTCCCTGCGCATCTATGAAGCCGTCCAGTTAGGCGAGGACGGCACCGCGTGGCGTCTCGTCGCGATCTGCGTCCTCCTCTCCTTCGGCGCAGTCTTTCTCAGCGAATGGCTTTCACGCACAGACGCCTCTTATGAATGAAGCCGGCCAGCATCACGGTCTCTGCGGGCGAGGCCCGTGTCCGCTCACCGGCAGGAATCTGACTACCCTCTATCATATATAGAGAGAAACCGACTCCGGGTGACTCTTCACTTTCCCCGTCGGCAACCCTGCCGAGCCTAGTCAAGGAACGACCCGCCCGGAGGTCGCCGGGAGATACCAAATAAAACCCCTGTTGTTCGCAAACCTATATCCGGCTGGCGTAAATCCATAACTCCCATTCAGCTTGCCCGCACAGTCTGTCGAGAACCTCCTTCAGAGTTGTGTCCGCCATCTCAAGTCGCACCAGTGGATCTTGATGAGATTCCGGGCCTTCAAGTATCAAATGTAAAGAAATGCAGAGAACCCTTCGATCGGGTTTCAATCGCGCCAGAGATCATTGTTAAGGCCCTTTGCATACGATAGCCCTTCACATCAATTTTCGTGATGGGAATGTCTGTAATATCAGTGGCAGTCGGCGCCTGCCGCGACAATGGCTCAATCACCGCTCGGGTGGTGCTTGCGCATGAGGCAAGCATGGTCATGGAGGCGAGCAATGCTCCCAGCAGCCAACGAACCTTTCTCCCATGCTTATTGCGCTTCAGTGTAGGAGAGCATGAGTCGCGTGTGTGACCGCCGCTCCCGCTCGGAGGGAAGGTGCCCGCAACGAAGACGTTCTAGTCATCTAAACGTAAGCGTAGAGCGGGTGGCGGTCAGCTCGGCTGACTGGTTAGATGACGCGGATTCACAGACTAAGTGCAACACCGACGACGTGTGGAGGGAAGGGAAAAAGAAAGGTGTGGAGGGGGAAGACAGCTGGCCGGAAAGTGGGGATGAAGTATCGGCAACTGAGTGGAGAGGAACGGAGCGTCTTGGCGGCGTTGCGGCGGGTGGGATTGAAGCAGGCCGCGATCGCGCGGGAACTGGGGCGGCACCGGAGCACGGTGTGGCGGGAGCTGCGGCGCAACCGGTCGCGGCACGACGGCCGGTATCGAGCGAATCAGGCGCAGGAGCGAACGCAGGCGCGCCGGAAGCACTCGCGGCGCAACAGCCAGTTTGGGAGCGAGCAGTGGGCGCGGGTGGACGGGTTGTTGAAGGAAGCGTGGAGCCCGGAACAAGTCTCCGGGCACTTGCGCTTGCAGAGAGAACTGAGGATCAGCCACGAGACCATCTACCGGCACATCTGGCGGGATCTGCGCCGTGGCGGCGCTCTGCACGAACATCTGCGCGGAGCGCGCAAGAGTTGCCGGAAACGCTACGGGCGTTACGACAGCCGGGGGCGCCTGGCGGGGAAAAGAATGATCGGAGAACGGCCGGCGAGCGTAGAGTGGCGGCGGCAGCTCGGCCACTGGGAGATCGACACCATGATGGGAGAGAGCCCGGGCGAGAACAGTCACTGCGTGCTCACCCTGGTCGAACGCAAGAGCGGCTATTTGCTCATGGGCAAACTCCAGGCCCGGACCGCGGCCGAGACCAACCGCGCCTTACTCGCACTCTTATCATCTCGGCCGGACGCGCACGATCACCGCGGACATCGGGACCGAGTTCCACTGGTATGGGGAAGTGGAAGCGCAGAGCCCGGTCAAGTTCTACTTCGCCACGCCGCATCACAGCTGGGAACGCGGGACCAACGAGAACACCAACGGGCTGATCCGGCAGTATCTGCCCAAAGGCCAAACCATGGCCCGCATAACGCAACGCGACTGCGATCTAATCGCCCAACACCTTAATAACCGACCGAGAAAAAGACATGGCTACAAAACACCTAATCGATGCTTCCTTCAGACCTAGCCCATGTTGCACTACAACGTTGAGCCTAGGTGTTTTCCGTCATCATCCGAAGACTGGAACGGACTCCTCTGAGCGATAGAGCTGAATGCCGCGCACCTTGCGATCAGGCGTGGCGGGTGGATCGAAGTGGATAAACAGCGCGCCTCCAGAGCCCAAATCATCGCACCGCGCCAGTATCGGCAACCTGGCTAGAGGGCCCGAGGCTGCTCTCCAACTCGTGCAGACTGGTCTCACGCGTAATAAACCGAAACTCCAGAGGCAACTCGTCCGCGCGCCCATGCGAAGGATCGGAAAAGACCGCCGCGTCACGACTCCGAATATCGCGAACAACTACACCCACCAAGCCGATAAGCCAGAACAGGACGAGGCCGAAGAAGACGAGGTGGGAAGCATCAGGCCAAACCTTGCCGACGAGAGCCGCAACGAAAAAAGCTGCGACGACGCCCGTGATAAACGTGCCTCCATATCTGCGAAAGCGTTCGGCGAGATCCATCTAACGAGAACAAGATGGGTGACGGCGGACGAGAGCGCGCGTCGCTCGGAGTGGAAGGGTGGACATCTCAAAAGTGGCGCGTACAGCGGTCCGCCCGTTCGCTCCATCGAAATGGTTAGATCGTTCGCTCAATGGATCCAGGAGCCTTTGTCGATCACCTTCCAAGCGTGCCCGACTCGCTGCACGATGTATGAACCGCCGGTGAGATTGGCGTCCGAGCCAGTTCGAACGCTGACACGATCGGTGCGCTCGTAAACAATGATCGGTATGTTTGTAACCTTGCCGTGCTCCAGGCGGACTTCGACAGTCTTCCGCGGGATGGAGTTGGACGCAGCATGGCTCTCGTAGATGGGCGACATGTCAAGGATCGGTTCTCGCGTGGCAGAGAGTACGGCGGCGCAAACCTCCGCGCGATCACGCGACGAAATATGAATAGCTGCCTGCGCGGTTGCAACGGACGAGAAGCAACAAACCAGTAGGACTACGGTGAACGCTCTCACGATCTAACGACCTCAAGCTCAGCGACTGCGGAGGGCTGGCGCGCTGGCTGCGCAAGCAGCCGGCGTGACAGACCGGAGCAGTTCGCTGCAGCGCGCATGGTTAGGCCGTTGGTTGTTTTGGGAAATAACGCACATTCGGAAGGTCTTTGAAGTGTTCGTCCTGCGTCCAGAGAGTCGCTTCGTGGCGCATCGCGGTCGCGTAAATGATGCTGTCTGCCAGCGGCAGCAGATGTCGCGCAGCCTCCAATGCTAGCGCACAATCCAAGTCGATAAGTTGGCCGCCCTGCATCAGGCTGGCGACTTGGAGCGCGTCATCCTCGCCGCGCTCTCGAAGAACTTTCTTGAAAACCTCGTAAATAGAAATGACGGGCACGAAAAGGTTCTCGGCGTCCTCGATGGCGGCTGCGAATAACGGGGCGCGGTCACTGTCCGTGAAGTATTCCAGCCAGCCGGATGAATCGACGACATTGGCGGCACTCACAAACGGTCATCCTCCCGTTCGATGGTCGTGTCCATGCCACGGAGGAAGCCGCGCATCTGCTGAATCGGTCGAACGGGAATGAATTCTACTCTGTCGGCATAACGCAAAACACGGAGCTTCTCACCTGCCGTGAGATGCAGAGCCTCCCGAATTGCCTGAGGAATGACGACCTGAAATTTGGGTGAAAGAGTGACGGTATCCATATCGATTCGAGTATCGTAAAACGATTCTCCTATCGATGCAAGCGCGCGAATCGGCCTAACGAGAACAAGAGGAGCGACGGCGGACGAGAGCGCGCCTCGCTCGGAGTGGAAATGTAGAAGTCATCTCAAAAGTGGAGCGTACAGCGGTCCGACGTTCGCTCCATCGCCGCCTGGTTAGGCCGGTTCATAGCGAATGAGCGTCGCGGCAACTTCGCGCTGCGCATCCGAGTAGCGATCAACCTCCAAGCCGCAAACCATATCAACATCGGGAACGCACACGACCAGTTCTTCTCCGTCCTCGTCAGTCACGGTGAGAAACTGTTCGGCGCAATCACACGACGTGTAGATTTCGACCCAGTCGTGTCCGGAAAGCTCGTGAACGCTGATGGGCGCGCTTCTACCCCTGATCCAGAAAGAAACCTGCCAACGAACCTCAAAGAGATCGGGTTCGTCCTCTTCGTTCTCGGGGTATTGCATCGAAGGCTTGAGCGCGTCGACCGTGAACGGGGCAGCATCCATCTCCAGCAGGAGACGCGCAATCTGAAGTCTCCCTCCATTTAGCCAGATGTTGTGGTCTACGATGCTCCCCAACTGAACGAAGCCAAGAGGTTCGGCTCGGTCCTGGACGTCGTTCAGCAACGCACGATCGTCTTCCGCCACCGGTACGTAGATGGGATTTAGACGATCGCGAAAGAATAGCTGCAGATAATGCATAGGACGGTGCGCACAGGCCTAACGAGAACAAGATGAGCGACGGCGGACGAGGGCGCGCGTCGCTCGGAGTGGAAATGTGGAAGTCATCTCAAAATGTGGAGCGTACAGCGGTCCGCCGTTCGCTTATGTGCTTGGTGGGATGCACGCATCGTGGTGGAGAAGTGGATTGAGGGGGCGGCTGTGGTTTAATGGATTTCGGGTTCGCTCGAGTCTTCGCCGGTTGGCCATGCCCCTTGGGGGAGCATTGGACGGAGAAGAGACCGGGCGGCCCCGCACTTTGGAACCGGCCGTGCTGAGCTTTGATCGCCTGCAACGCACCCCACAAAGGAAACGTTCACCTGGCCATAAGCTAAAGCCATCGCGGCCATCTTCTTAAAAACTCAACAACCACCCACCTCAATGAAAATAGATTACTACCTCGGCCTCGATGCCGCAAAACATAAAGTCCGCCTCGCCCTGCGCGGGAGCACGAGCGAGCGCTTCCTCCTGGAAAAGGATCTGCCCGTGAGCGCCGCCGGTCGGCGCGAACTTCTCACTCTGCTCGGGCAACACCTGCCACCCGGCGCCTCCCTCCTCGTGCTCATCGAAGCCACCGGCGTCCTCCACCTCCACTGGGCCGCCGCCCTGAGCAAAGCCGGCCATGCCGTCGTGGTCATTAACCCACTCATGGCGCGCCGGCTTTACCGGGTCAAAAACTCCCTGCGCGAGAACAAGACCGATGCCATCGATGCCCGGCAACTCTGCGCCCTGGCCCACCGGGATGGCGCCGAGCTCCTGGCTAAGTATCGCTTCGCCCTCGCGCCGGAACGCTGCGCTCTGCAGCGGCTCGAGACGGTGCGCCAGAGCGCTCGCCACGCCCTGACCAACCTGAAGAAGACCTACGGCAGCCTGCTTGATCTCATCTTCCCAGAGTTAGGCCAGCTCCTGGAGATCGACGGTGTCGGCATCCGTGCCCTCCTGCAAAAAGCGCCCACCCCGCAAGCCATCGCCCGGCTCCGCCTCGCCACCCTGGAGCAGGACTGGAAGCTGCGGCCCAAAGCGCGCCAGCTCAAAGCCCTCGCCGCCGACTCCATCGCCGACCCCGACCTGGCCGCGGCCAGCGCTCCGGCCCTGCTCGCCCTCCTCCAGAGCATGGCTGAGTTAGAAGCCCGTCTCCGCGACCTCGACCGCCAGATCGAACAGTTGGCCCTCCAAGCCGCTGATCCCGTTCGTCAGCAACTCCTCCAGACCCTCCCCGGCTTCGGCCCCATCACCGCCGCCAAACTTATCGCTTACCTGCCCGAAGAAGTCTTACAAGCCGGCAGCAATCGCACCGCCGCCACTCGCCTCCAGGCCTTCATGGGCAACGATCCGCGGCAGAAAGAAAGCGGCCAGTTCCAAGGCAAAGTCAAGATGAGCAAACGCGGCGTCGAACCACTCCGCACCGCCTTCTTCCAGGCCGCCTTTAGCGCCAGCCAGCACGACCCGGAGTTAAAGGCCTTCTACCAGCGCCAACGCGCCCAGGGCAAACCCCACAAAGTCGCCCTCAGTCATCTCATGCGCATCCTCACCCGCCGCCTCGTCGCCGTCCTCCGCTCCCACCAACCTTATCGCCCTATGGCACCAGTCTTACTCACAAATGCCGCCTAAGTCCCTTGACACCAGTCATAGCCTGTCTCCATCGCTTGGTTAGATTTCGCTTACACAAACACCACATAGCAGTTCCTGGCTATAAGTGTTTAAGTAGGTATTCGTTAAGTGCAACGCACTGCTCGGCAGTGTTGATAGCTATCCAGAATTCGGCTCCGGTAAGCTCAATAACACAGTGATGCCGTTTGAAGATAAGTAATGTAGATTTTCTCCGGACGCGAAACCGCGAAATTGCCGTCATATCTGTACCGGTATTTTTTAACGCCTTAAAAGCGTCGTCTTCCAAACCCGATTTCATTCTGTCAGTTTGCGCGAGAAGGGCCTGCGTGCTTTTGATGTCGGCTTGCACATCTCTCTCAGTTTTTCCGTATTTCTTGGCAAGCTCGGCTTCAAATCGGTGGCTGATCGCTCGAATAGCAGCATCCCTTGCGATGCCACGCTCTCGTTCATACGAGACCCCTGGCTCAAGTATTGTATCGCTTGTATTCCATTTCAATTTCAAGGCTTGCGCGTAGCTAATACCCAGTGCCTGCTGCAACTGCTTCGTGTCCAACGCGGGATGCGCAGAATTGTGCTGTACAACAGGCGGCTTATCAGGTGGAACTGCTGCCAGCTCATTTGTGTCCTCCGGGAATTCAAGAATAAGCGCCTCGGGGTAGAGCTGTGCAACCCTTTCCGCTTCGGCAGTCTTTGACTGTGTCATTTGATTATACATCTTTTCTTGCGAAGCCAGCTGCTTTGATAGTTGGGTTCGCATCCGTTGAGCTTCCCGCATCTGCTGTATTATCGGCGACGTTTTGAGCGCTTCTCTTATGCGGGCAGGGGAATATATGACGCGGATGGACTCTTCGTCCGCGATACCGCTTGCCGGCAGTGTTACATACGAAAACAGTTTAACGTAAGCCGTGATACCTAAAAAACTTATGATCAGCCCAAAGCCAATTAGGGCAGGAACAAAACGTTTCATAAGTGAACGTAAATTGAAAACTAACGAGAAGTAGGCCGAATAATTCGGCAATTAAAGGCGGGAAGATTCGGTGTATTGAGCTTGTCTTCCGAGGGAGCAGGAGGAAAAATGCCGAACATGGCGGAAATCCTACCCGGAGCGTCAGGGAGTGGCAATCCTAAATTATTGGATCAAGTGCGCGATGTCGTACGACGCAAACATTTCAGTCTCCGCACGGAACAGGCTTACCTCGGTTGGATTCGCCGTTTTGTCCTTTTTCATCGCAAACGGCATCCGCGGGAGATGGCGGAGCAGGAGGTAACGGAGTTTCTGACCAGCCTGGCGCGAGACAGTCAGGTGGCCGCCTCTACTCAGAATGACTAGCTAGCCCGCCCGGCTAGCTATCCCTGCGGGCTGCGCTGCGCGCAGTCTATGTCGCAGCCACCTAGCTGCTCCATTCAAGCGCTCAGCGCGCTCCTTTTTCTCTACCAGGAAGTGCTGAAGCAGGAAATCGGCTGGCTTGACGGGTTGGAAAGGGTGAAACGACCGGCTCGGCTTCCGGTCGTGTTGACACGGGACGAAGTCAGGAAAGTTTTTGCGCATTTGCATGGAACGCCGCGCTTGATGGCGGGCTTGCTTTACGGAAGCGGGTTGCGCCTGATGGAGTGCGTGCGCCTGAGAATAAAGGATGTCGATTTTGGCTACGCTCAGGTGGTGGTGCGCGTCACCATGCTGCCAGTGAACCTGGCATCCGCATTGGAGCGTCAGGCAAATAAGGTGAGGGCTCAGTTCGAAGAGGGTTTGGCGGAAGGGGTGGCCGGCGTGCACTTGCCTCATGCTTTGGCGCAAAAGTATCCAAACGCTGCGCGAGAGTGGGGCTGGCAATGGATGTTTCCTTCCTCTCGGCTTTCCCACGACCCTCGGGCCGAGGGCTCGGCTGCCCTTCAGAGTCGCCGCCACCATGTGGAAGAGAGCTCATTGCAGTTGGCGATGAAAAAGGCAGTTCGAGCGGCCGAGATTGGGAAGCCCGCCACGTGTCACACTTTACGTCATTCCTTTGCCACGCACTTGCTGGAGAACGGCTACGACATCCGCACGGTGCAAAAACTCCTCGGGCATAAGGACGTCTCCACGACCATGATCTATACCCACGTGCTCAATAAGCCGGGTCTCGGGGTCAAGAGTCCGCTGGATGAGGGAGGTCAGGCTGCTCGGCCCTGAGGCCGCGGCGGACGCAGCCAACGGCGCCGGTAACGGAAGCGGCGTCCTGATGGTGACCGGTGGCTGGGGACGCTTTGGACGTTGCCGGCGGCGGCTTGCACGATGATCTCGAGCGTAAGGCCGGCGGGGATCCCTTCCAGCAGGGTCATGGGTGTGGGTGAACTGGCCACCAGCTCATAATGGCTGTCGCTTCCCAGCACTTTGCGCCGGTAGCGATAGCGATCGGCCAGCGGGGTGAAGTCGTTTTCCAGCAGGAGCGCGTTGCCGACGATGGTGGCGCGCAATCCGGTGGGGGCGGCCGGGGTGGTTTTCCTCCCGGGCTGATGAAGGCCAAAGCCTTCCCAGCGCGGGTCCTCCTGGCCCAGCAGCCGGTGCAGGATGGCGATGAGCAGGCGCATCTCCTGGGTGAGCGCCAGCTGGCTGGCCTGGAGGTGATCGGCGGCGGTCTTGAGAGTCGTCGTTTCGCCCTGGAGCGCATCCTGGGCGGCGATGACACGGTGATATAACTCCGTGGCTGCGCGGCGGTCACTCCTTTGACCGTGACTTCGTAGCCCGGGTTGGCGGTGAAGAACTGGGCCAGCTTGGCGGTGAGAGCGATCTTCTCTGCATTCGCCTGGGGATTGCGGTGCTGGGTTGGATGAAGCCGGTCTGGGCCCAAAGGGTGTTCCAGCGGTTCCCGAAATCACCGGCCAGGATGCCGCGCACGACCTTTAACCAATCCTCCAGCTCAGTCATGCGCTCATGATAAAGATGGTAGCCGACCCGCTGGGAGCTGCGGGCCTGGTTATAGGTGCTGAGCGCGCGAGTGAAGGTGTCGCGAAGGGTCTTGAAGCCTGTCTCGGTGATCTGGGTGATCCCGAGGGGGAGGCCGCGAGTGTCTTGAGCCCGGCCAGCATCTTCGTCGCCAGGCCGGTGAGCTGGGCCCGCTGTTGGGGCAGACGGTTTTGCGCCATTAGGTCTATCCTTGGGTGACTTGTGAGAGATAATAGTGACGCCGTCATCTCTGCGACCGCGGCTTCCCGGCGTCCGATGCGGGAACGGGTGATCGAGTTAGCACTCGGCGTGCCAGGCCCTGGCTCGTCGGCCCGCGCAGGTTAGCTCCGGGATTATCCTCGAGCTCTCCGACGCGCGCTGGATGCGTCCGGGATTCTCCCGCTGGCTTCCGACGCGTGCGGCATGGCTGCGGAATTCTTCCGCACCCTTTCCACGCGTGCAGGTTGGCACCGGGATTGTTCCGTTGGATTCCGACGGCTGCGGATTGGCTGCGGGATTCTTCCGCGCCTCCCCCCCGCGCGCCGACCGCCTGCCGGATTATTCCGCAGCCCTTCCCGGGCCGTCGGTTGGGCGGGGCGGAAAATCCGAGTGCTGCAGGAGGCGGGCGAGGTGTTTCTCCTCGGGGCCGACCTGCACTAACTCAAGGGCGCGGCGATAGCTGGCCGCGGCGGCGGCGTACCGGCCGAGCTGCTGCTGGAGCTCGCCGATGACGGCGTGATAAAGATGATTTGCCCGGATCAACTCGGGCCGCGGCATCTGCTCGATCGCCTCCAGCCCGGCCTCTGGGCCGTGCACACGGGCGACGGCGACGGCGCGATTAAGGGCGATGACGGGCGAGGGATTGCGCCGGTGCAATTGATCGTAGTGGCGCAGGATGCGTTTCCAATCGGTCGAGGCGGAATCGGCAGCGAGGCAGTGGCAGGCGGCGATGCCGGCCTGGAGGTGATAATCGCTCAGCTCCTCACCGGAGGCCGCAGCGGCGAGATGGCGGAGGCCGCGGTCGATCAGGGCCTGGTCCCATTGTGAGCGATCCTGCGCGTCGAGCCGCAGGAGATCGCCGGTGTCATCGAGCCGGGTGGAAAAGCGGGCGCTGCTCAAGAGCATGAGGGCGAGCAAGGCGTGGCTGCGCGGTTGGTCGCCCGCCGGGTGGGCGACGAGGAGGGCGGCCAGCCGGATGGCCTCGCGACAAAGTTCCACCCGAAGCAGGGAATCGCCGGAGGAGGCTTTGTAGCCTTCATTAAAGAGCAGGTAGAGAGTGGCGAGGACGCCGTGCAGCCGCGGGGCGAGGTCTTCGCCCTCCGGGATCTCAAAGCCAATGCCGGCCTCCTGGATGCGCTGGCGGGTACGAGTGAGTTGTTTCTCGATCGCGGCTTCGCTGCTGAGAAAGGCGCGGGCGATCTCGGCCGTGCTAAATCCGCAGAGGACCTTGAGCGCGAGCACAACCTGGGCATCGCTGGCGATGGCGGGATGAGCGCAGACAAACATGAGGCGCAGGGCGTCGTCGCGGATCTCGTGCTCCGAGGGGCGGCCGCTGCTGGAGGAGGCAATGGTCTGGTCGAGATAGGTGATGATGGCCGACTCTTTCGCCGCCGACATGCGCTGATGGCGGAGGGCGTCCCGGGCCAGGTTCATCGCCACCCGGGTGATCCAGGCGGAAGGATTCTCCGGCACACCGCCCATGGACCAGGTGCGCAAGGCGCGCAGCATCGCTTCCTGGGCGATGTCTTCGGCCAGGGCGAGGTTTTGCACGCCGAGCAGTCGAATGAGCGTCCCGTGCAGACGCCCGGTCTCGTGCCGGAAGAAATGCTCGACCAGCTGTGCCGGTCCCGCAGCGACGGCTCGCGCGCCCGGCAGCACGGATTCTTCAGGCACGGCTCTTCCTTCGACGCACCTCAGGCGTGCGCCACTGCGGGTTCGCGATGATTGACCCCGAGGTGGCAGCTTTCCGCCAGCCGCCGCACCTCGATCTCGAGCCCGTGCTCCAGCCCGGGGTGCTGCTGCGCGATGCGGGTGGCCTCTTCCAGGTCGGCCACCATGAGCATGACGTAGCCGCCGATCGCTTCCTTGGCTTCGGCAAAGGGGCCATCGACGACGCGTTCGCCGCGCGCGCCGGAGACGATGCGGGTCTCGAGCTCGAGTGGCGTGCCGGCGACCGCTTTGCCGTCGGCCGCGAGCTCGTCGTACCAGGCGTTCCAGCGCGTCATGAGCTGCTGACGTTCATCGGCCGAGAGGTGGGCGTGGGTTTCCGGGCCGGAATTGCGAAAGAAGAGGATGTAAGGCGTATGATTTTTTTCCATGGCGTGTCTTGGTTTATTAAACCCGCGGCGCGGGCTCTCATCTTCTACAACGAACAGGAACGGCGCGGGCGGACAAACATTTTTCAGCGCGCGTGTCCGAAAGCGTCGCGCTGGTTCGTCGCTGTGATGAAGACAGACCATCATGGCCGGTGGGATTTGGTTTGCCCGTAGGCAGGGCGCCAGGCAGACTCCGACCAACAACCAACCTCTTAAAACAAGTCACGATATGAGCGCAGTAAGACTACTGGTAGGCACGCGAAAGGGAGCTTTTATCCTTAGCTCCGATGGCACGCGCCAAGACTGGAAAGTGAGCGGCCCGCACTTTGCCGGCTGGGAGATGTATCACCTGAAGGGATCGCCGGTCGATACGAATCGTATCTATGCCTCGCAATCAAGCGGCTGGTTTGGCCAGCTCATCCAGCGTTCGGATGACGGCGGCGAGACTTGGGAACCGGTCGGGAAAGACTTTACCTACGAAGGCACGCCGGAGACTCATCAATGGTACGACGGCACGCAGCATCCGTGGGAGTTTAAACGGGTCTGGCACCTGGAGCCGTCGCTGAGTGATCCCGACACTGTTTACGCCGGGGTGGAAGACGCGGCGCTCTTCCGCAGCACCGACGGCGCCAAGAGCTGGGAAGAGCTACCCGGCCTGCGCAGCGCCAAGGGGAAACTCTGGCAACCGGGCGCGGGCGGCATGTGTCTCCACACCATCCTGCTCGACCCGAAAAATCCTGATCGCATCTTTATCGCGATCTCAGCCGCGGGAGCTTTCCGCACCGACGATGGCGGCCAGCGTTGGATGCCGATTAACAAAGGACTGAAGTCACTCTACGAGCTGCCGGATTCCGCGGCGGAAGTAGGTCACTGTGTCCACCGCATCGCGATGCATCCTTCCCGGCCGGAAGTGCTCTTCATGCAGAAACACTGGGACGTGATGCGGAGCGATAACGCAGGAGACTTATGGACGGAAGTGAGTGATAACCTGCCCTCGGACTTTGGTTTTCCGATCGATGTGCACGCGCATGAGCCCGAGACCATCTACGTGGTGCCGATTAAGAGTGACTCCGAACATTTCCCGCCTGAAGGGAAGCTGCGCGTGTACCGCAGCCGCACCGGCGGCAATCAATGGGAGGCCCTGACCAAGGGACTGCCACAGCAGGATTGCTATGTGAATGTCCTGAGAGACGCGATGGCGGTCGATGCGCTGGATAAGTGTGGGGTTTACTTCGGCACCACTGGAGGCCAAGTCTACGGCTCAGCCGATGCCGGCGAGAGCTGGAACGCGATCGTGCGCGACTTACCGGCCGTGCTCTCGGTTGAAGCGCAAACCCTGCCATGATCCGGGTGGTGTTACCGGTGTACCTGCGCCATCTGGCGCGGGTAAGCGATGAAGTGCAGCTGGAGATCGCGGGCGCCGTCACGCAGCGTGCGATTCTCGACGCGCTCGAGACGAGTTATCCCATCTTGCGTGGGACGATTCGCGATCGAGCCACGCAAAGGCGCCGTCCGCTGGTTCGATTTTTTTGCTGTCGCGAGGATTTTTCGCACGCGGAGCCGGACGCGCCCTTGCCCGGTGCGATAGCGGATGGGACGGAGCCGTTCTTCATCGTCGGGGCGATGGCGGGCGGCTAAGCGGGAGGAAAATCCTCAGCCGAGCTGGCGCAGGTATTCCCGGTCCCAGGCCGCGGGAATGCTCTCCCGCGGGGAGTAAGGTCCGGGTCGGTAAGCGCGCGAGGCGATGCCTGACTGGCTTAGCTCGCAGACATGCCAGTCCTGCTTGTTAGTCATATCCCAGAATTCGACCGCGTCATCCGGGTGGAAGTCTGAGTCAGCGGCCGCTTGGGGGTGAAAGAACCAGTCGCAATAGATCAGCGTATGCCCGGGCGACTGCGGCCAGAGCTGGTGCAGCATGACATAGTCGGGATGCATGCTCAGGAGCAGATTAGGAAAAATTGAGTAATAGAAAACGCGAGCCTGATCGGCGTCGGCGATCGGCCCGACCGGCCGGGCACAGGCTTTGCCACTCATGGTCAGGCTGGCGCCCTGGGCGATCTTCATGAAGCCGCCGAGAAATGGGCCTGCGCAGAGATCGTTCTCGGCTGAATCGTAGGGTGAGACTCGAGCCAGGGCGGGATGCACGCCGGGGCAGTGGTAACACTCGGAGTAATTCTCGAAGACTAGCTTCCAATTTGCCGCCACCTGGTAAGTGATGCGGCGGGCGGACCGAAGCTGCGGCAGGTTCCAGTGCGAAAATTTTCCTTCCAACGGTGCGAAAAACTCGCTCAAGGGCGGCGGTGACTCCGCCAGACTAACGAAGATAAGGCCTTCCCAAAGTTGCAGGTGCACCCTCTGCAGCGGATAATCGGCTTTGGCAAAGCCCGCTACCTCATCCATGTGCGGGGCGCCGATGAGCCGGCCATCGAGGGCGTAGGTCCAGGCGTGGTAAGGGCATTGGATGGCGGAGGCATGTCCGGCCGCCTCTTCGCACAACCGTGTGCCGCGATGTCGACAGACATTGTAGAAGCCGTTTAGCGCTCGCTCCTTGTCGCGCACGATGATCAGACTTTCTCCTGCCACTTCGGCGAGGAGGTAATCTCCCACGCCGGCCAGCTGGTTCTGGTGACCGACGCAGACCCATTGCCGGGAAAAAATCTTCGCCTGCTCTTCCGCAAAGACCTCGGGCGAGATAAAACAACGCTGGGGCAAAGTCTCCTCGCCTAACGGCACCACGGCAGCGGCCTCGGGAGCAGGGTTGGTAGTCGTCGGCGAGATCACGATGGCTCACAGCCTACCCCGCTCCACGGCCCCGAAGCAACCGCGAGCAGAAGCGCCCTGCTGGGCTAGTGTGGGCCGTGCCTTTTGTCCCACTGCTGCTTCTCCTCCTGCCTTTGGCGGTGCCGCTGCTCCTGGTGCAGCGTTATCGCCTGGGAAAGGCGCGGCGTCGCGGGCGACGTTGGGCGAGCAAACTCAGCCTCTTCCTGCTCACTCTTTCCGGCTTCTTCTTCCTGGTTGTGGCGGCGATTTCCAATTTCTGGGCGCCGCGGGCTCTCCTTTTCTCGGTCGCTGGGCTGGTCGCCGGCGGTCTTCTCGCGCTGGTGGGGTTGCGCCTGACCCGCTGGGAAAAAAGCCGGCACGCGCTCCACTACACGCCGAACCGCTGGCTCGTTCTTTTCCTCACCCTGGCCGTGACGGCGCGCTTGATCTACGCGCTCTGGAGAGCCTGGCGCACCTGGGCGACTCACGGCGCCACTGCCTCCTGGGTGGCGCACGCCGGGGTGCCGGGGTCACTGGCGGTCGGGGCGATGGTTCTTGGCTATTACCTCATCTACACCGCCGGTGTTCTGAGACAGCTCAGTCTTGATCGCCCGGCAAGCGCTGACTCACCCCACGAGTAAGGACGAGAGAGTTACTTCAGGACCGCCTGATGAAACTCATACCAATCGTCCAGGTTGTTAAGATTCACCGCATCCCTCGGAGCTGAGGTGTCATCGGGCAGGTCGCAATTCCCGAGAACGTTTTGCCGCGTCTCATCGTCGTGCTCATAACCGGAGACGGCCGCGTTATGCTTCTCGATCGTGGCGGCATCGAGTGACCTGGCATGTTCCTTGACCCAGGCTTCAAACTCAGGGTAGGTCGGCTTTTTTTCCTTAATGAAATTCCTGACCGCGTCCTCCTCCAGCCCGAGCGACGCACAGGTCATGGCATCAAAGCCGCGGCCGATGCCCGGGTAACCCGCCGCCAGCTTGCCCTGAGACTCGAGCGAGACCTTTTGCCAGAGACGCGGCAGATGGAGAACGCCCAGCGGACCGGCGGTGCCGGAGCTGATCAGTGGAACATAAGTATCGCTCATAAGAATTCCTTTCGTGTGGTGGTGAGGCCGGCGCCGCGTGGTGCGCGCGAGCGGCGGCGGTTACAGGAGCAAACTACCGGCGCACCTGGCCGCGACAAACGTTTTCCGGCTATCGCTTTTGAATTTTGGTCCGGTGAAGGGAACTTCGCTGCGATGGAAGACGAGACCGAAGAAGAAGACGATCTCACGCTGGAAGACCTGAAGTTTGATCAACTTTATCCGGCGCGGATCCGCAAGATCTCGGCGCTCCATCTCACGCCGGTGCGGGTGGCGAAGGAAGCGGCCCGGCTGCTGGTCACCGCGCCCGGCACCCGCGTGCTCGATCTCGGCTGCGGACCGGGAAAATTCTGTCTCGTCGCCGCGACGCTAAGCGCGGGGCACTTCACCGGGATCGAGCAGCGCGCCGACCTCGCCCTGGCCGCCCGCGAAGCGGTCGCCAGCCTCGGCCTGACCAAGGTGGAGATCATCCACGGCAACCTGATCGATCTCGCCTTTGAAAACTATGAGTCCTTCTATCTCTACAATCCCTTTGAGGAAAACATGCTGCGCAACCGGCGGATCGATACCGCGGTGCCTCTCTCGCCGCTCCTGTTCAAGAAGTATAACCAGCACGTCGCCACCCAGCTCGGCCAGAAACCGATCGGAACCCGGGTCGTGACTTATGCCGGCTACGCCGATGAAATTCCCTCCTGCTATGACTGCGAGTCGGCGCTTTTCCGGGATGAGCTAAAGCTCTGGATCAAGCGGCGCGAATACGATCCGGCCCTGGAACAACTCGGCCTCCACTCCTCGCGCAGCTATCGCGGCCCGGTCGGCAGGGTCGAGCCGAAGCGGCCCGCCTAACGAATCCGGGATTGCTCATCATAGTTGCGTCCCGATAACAATGGCCAATCGTCTCCATTCCATGAGCCGTCTTCCTGCCCTTTTTCTGGCCGCGCTTCTGCTCGCCGGCTGCGCATCGAAACCTCCCGCCAGCTGGCAGGAGGCGGCGGCGCAGGATCACCCGTGGGGTTACTACATCGGTGCACCGGTGACGCAGTGGAACCCGGACGGCCGCAGCATGACTCTCCTGCACTCGCTGCGTTACGTCGATCCCGAGGGCATTCTCTGGGTTGCGCCGGCCGGCTCGGTCGTCGATGGCGCTTCCATCCCGCGCGCGCTCTGGACGCTGATGGGCGGCCCGTTTGAGGGCAAATATCGCAATGCCTCCGTCCTGCACGACGTCGCCTACACCATGCAGAATCGTCCGGCGCGCGATTGCGATCGCATGTTTTACCACGCCATGCGCTGCAGCGGGGTCAGCGCGGTCGAGGCCAAGACGATGTATTACGCGCTCATCCGCTTCGTCTGGCACTGGGATTTCTCGGTTAAAAAAGCCAAGCCGGTGAAGGTGGGCCGCAAGATGGTGGCGCGGGCGCAACCGAAGCCGCCGGTCACGGTCGCGGCCCAGCAGGAGATCCAGGGTGTGCGCGATTGGATTCGGCGCTCAGAGCCGAGCGTAGATCAAATCGAGCAGCGGGCCGAGTCGAAGGCGAACTAGCGACCGCTCACCCGCCGAGCAGGCGCCCGAGGAGCGCGAGCACGAGGAGCGCGAGCAGGATTAACCCAGCGTAAACCATCGTATCCTGCCGCCGAGCCCGGCGCGCCGCTTCGGCATAGGGAATGGAGGTGAAACTGATCATGGCATAGAGCGGCAGATAGGTGCCGGGCAGCCAGCCCTCGAGCGCGTGGTCGAGCTTCTTCTTCGCCCGGAAGGTGGGCGAAGCGGTCTTGTCCCGCATTTCGATAAAGTTGTGCACCGCCAGGTCGGCCAGGGCGTCGGCGTTCTCTTTCCGGCGGGCGGAGTATTCAGCAAAGGCGCGCCCGCGATCGTGAGGGAACTCGGCCAGGCATTGGTCGAAGATGACGCAATCCTCGAAGGCGGCGTTCATCCCCTGCCCGTAAAACGGCACCACCGCATGGGCCGCGTCACCGACCAGCGCGACCTTGTCCTGATAATGCCAGGGGGCGCAACGCACTGTGACCAGCGACCCGGTCGGATTCTCCTTGTATTCCTCGAGCAAGGTCGGCATGAGCGGGACGGCATCGGGAAATTCCTCGTCGAAAAAGCGGCGAATCTCCTCGTCGCTTCGCACCGTGGCGAAGCTGCGCGGTCCCTCAAATTCCCAGAAAAGGGTGCAGGTAAACGAGCCGTCGGGGTTCGGCAGCGCGATCATCATGAAAGTGCGCCGCGGCCAGATGTGGAGGGCGTTTTTCTCCATCCGCCAGGAACCATCGGCCGCCGGCGGGATGGTCAGCTCCTTGTAGCCGTGCTCGAGATAGCTCTGGCTGTACTCGAAACGATCGAGCCGCTGCATCGAGCGGCGGACCGCGGAAAAAGCGCCGTCGACCCCGATGATGGCATCGGCTCGCGCTTCCACCGGTTCGTTCGTCTCGGTCTGGATGAGATGCGCCGCCGGAAGATCGAGATCGACCTTCGTGCAGCGATGATTAAAGAGGACGCGCACGTTGGGATGGCGCTGGGCCGCTTCGATCACGACAGTATTGAGCGCGCCGCGGCCGATCGAGTTGATGCACTTATTCGGATCGCGATCGTAGGGCGAAAAATGGAGCGCGCCGGAGGTGTCGTGGATCATGCGGCCGCGCATCGGGATGGCGTGCTGCAACACTTCATCGGCCAACCCGAGCTGGCGCAAGGCCTCGATGCCGCGAGTGGAGAGGGCCAGATTGATCGACCGCCCGCCCACGGTATTACCGGCGCGCGGATCGGAGCGGCGTTCGTAGAGAGTGATCTCATCGCCCCGCCGGCCGAGGAAAGTGGCGAGCAGGCCGCCAGCCAATCCGCTCCCGATAAGGGTGTAGTTCGATCCCATGCGCGCTCTACGGTGACCAGTTCCGCGGCTTTGCCAAGTCTGGAGCATGCGCGACGGCACTTGACCTTTTGCACGTAAAAGCTGCAATTGGCACCATGACTGCTGAGGTGATGGTTCCAACCCAATGAATCCCGAACCTGAATCTCAGCCTGATAACTCCGGAAAGACCTTCGAGCTCAAGGCCATCCTGGTGGTGGATGATGATCAGCAGCTGGCTACCGCGCTGCAATGGATCCTGGCCGATGCGAATTTTTTGGTCGATGTCGCCTTTGATGGTGAAGAGGCCATTCTCAAGGTCAAAGCGCACGATTACGATGCCGTGATCTGCGACTTAAAAATGCCGAAGCTACGAGGGGACGAATTTTATCTCAAAGCCCGTGAGCTGCGTCCGGCGCTGTCGGATCGCTTCATTTTCATCACCGGCTACGCGACCGATCCGGTCCTGCGCTCCTTCCTGGTCGAGAATGAAGTGAAGTTTTTGGTCAAACCGTTTCCGATCAAAGGTCTGATCCACTGCGTGCACGAGCTGTCTCGTTAGGCGCGAAGCTGGCGAATTGTCTGGTTAGGCCGGAAGCTAGCGCACGTAACTGGCGCCGTTAATGTCGAGGACCGCGCCGGTCATGGCCGCCGGCGCCTCCAGCGCGAGATAAGCGACCACGTTCGCGACTTCGTCAGGCTGATTTACCCGTCGCAGGGGAATATCAGCCAGGATGGTTTCGCCGCCCCGGCTTTGCAGATAATCGCTCGCCATGCCGGTAACGGTAAAACCAGGCGCGACGGCGAAGGCGTAGATCGATTCCCCGGCAAAACCGCGCGCGATCGTTTTGGTGATCGCGACCAGCCCGGCCTTGGCCGCGGCGTAGTGCCAGTGCTCCGGCGAATCGCCGCGGTAGGCCGCGCGGCTGGCCACATTGACGATCCGCCCGCCGCTGGCCCGGGTGCGAAAATGGCCGACCGCAAACCGGGAAAGGTCGGCCGCGGCCTGCAAATTCACCTGCAGGGTGCGCTGCCAGGCCGCCGCCCAGACTTCGGGGCTTTCGCCGATCGAGATCGGCTCGTAGATGCCGGCGTTATTGATCAGCACATCGATGCGGCCGTCGAGGCGGTCCAGGGCCTGGTTCCAGAGCAATTCCGCCGCGCCCGGGTGGGCCAGGTCGGCCGCCACCTGCTCGTTGTCCGAGGTGTTGCGGCCATGCCCGACGACGCGCGCGCCTTTGGCTTTGAGCTGGCGCGAAATCTCGGCCCCGATGCCACGCGTGCTGCCGGTGACGAGGATGTGTGACGTCTCCATCCGATTCTTAGCCTAACGATGTTCCGCGAGAAGCTGAGCAAAGCGCCAGACTTCGTGGAAGGTGTTGTAAAGCGGGGTGGGCGCGACCCGGATCACGTTCGGCTCGCGGAAATCGGTCTTCACTCCGGCCGTTTCCAGTTTCTCGAAAAGCTGCCGCGGATGTTCGTGAACCAAAATGGAAAGCTGACAGCCACGGTCGTTAGGCTGGCGCGGGGTGATGACGCTGACGAGATCGGAAGGGGCGCGATCGAGCAGGAACTGCAGGTAACCGGTGAGACGCTCCGATTTTTCCCGGAGCGGTTTCATTCCACCGGCCTCATCGAAGATGGCAAAGGAAGTGCGGAGCGGTGCGAGAGCGAGAATGGGCGGATTGCTCAGCTGCCAGGCATCGGCCGAAGGCACGGGAATGAAATCCGGCTCCAACTGCATGCGGAAGCGCGTCTTGGGATCATTGCCCCACCAACCGGCAAAGCGTGGCAGATCGCGATTGGTCGCGTGCCGCTCGTGCACGAAGGCGCCGGCCACCGCGCCCGGCCCCGAGTTAAGATATTTGTAGGAACACCAGACTGCGAAATCGACCTTCCAATCGTGCAGGGCCAGCGGAACGTTCCCCACGGCGTGAGCCAGATCGATCCCGACCAGGCAGCCGCTCTTCTGCGCCGCGGCCGTGATCCGGGCGATATCGAGCAGCTGTCCGGTGAAGAAATTCACCCCGGCCAGGAGCACGAGCGCGATCTCGTCGCCATGCTGCGCGATCATCGCTTCGATCTCCTCCGTGCGCAGAGTTTCCTCTCCTCCCCTCGGACGCACGACCAGCAGTGACTCGTTAGGATCGAGACCGTGATGCTCGATCTGCGACTTGATCGCGTAGGTGTCGGATGGAAAAGCCGGCGCCTCCATGAGAATCTTGGCGCGCTTCTCGTTTGGCCGGTAAAAGCTCGCCATGAGCAGATGCAGATTCACCGTCAGGCTGTTCATGCAGACGACTTCGTTAGGCTGGGCTCCGACCAGCCGGGCGACCGGATCGCGCACCGTCTCGTGGTAGGTATACCAGGGGGTGGCGGCGTCGAAATGCCCGTCCACACCAAGCCGCGCCCAATCCTCCAATTCCTGCTCGACGATCTGGCGCGTCGCCTTCGGCATCAGGCCTAACGAATTGCCGACGAAGTAAATGAGCGGCTGGCCGGCCGCATCGAGCGGAATGTGAAAGCGCTGGCGGAATCCTCCCAGCGCATCCTCGGCATCGAGCTGCCGGGCAAAATCTTCCTCAGCGGAATAGTTCATGGACATCGCGCAATGCTGCACGCAGCGGCTCTTGTCGTCAAAATGGCCTAACGTTCGACCGAGGGCGGCTGCATCAGCTCGATCGTGGTGCCGTCGGGATCGCGCACGTAGATGATGCGCTTGCCGGCGTTCGGACCGGTGGTGAGAATCTGCGGTTGGCCGGCCGCTTTCCAACCAGAGGCGGCGATCCGTTGCAGGATCGCATCCAGGTTATCGACTATGAGCGCGAGGTGGACCGAACCGATATCGCAGGGCCGCGGCGCGAACTTTTTGCGTTCCGACGGGGCGAGATATTCGAGCAGCTCGATGCGATGCCCGGGCGCCTTTAGAACGGCGATGGCAATCTCCGCCTCGGGCACGCCGGTGACTTCGCTGGCCAGCTGGCCGGTGTGATGGGCGCGGTGCGACAGCTCGAAGCCGAGCACGTCCTGCCAGAAGGCGAGCGAGCGATCGATGTTGGCTACGGTGAAGCCAGTGTGATCGGCCGCACGAATCCGGAAGGGCCGAGTAATCATGGGCTGGGCGCTCGCGCCCCACCGGGCTCTCCGCTGAAGGCTGCGATCACCTTCAGCTCGATCGCGATCGGCGTCGGGAGCGCCCCCACCTGGACGGTTGTCCGAGCGGGATTCGGTTTTCCGCGGCCGGCAAAGTAGTCAGGGTAAATACGATTAAAAACCGGAAAATCCGTCTTCATGTTGGTCAGGAAAACCGTCACGTCGACGATGTCACTCCATTTCGCCCCGGCGTCTTCCAGGACGAGCCGGACGTTTTCGAAGACGGCGTGGCATTGTGCCTCGATGTCGTAGCTGAGCACGTTGCGCTCTGGGCCGAGGGTCACGCCGGGGATCTCTTTGCTTCCCCTCACCCGCGGCCCAATCCCAGACAGAAAAAGCAGATCCCCCACCCGCTTCGCATGGGGAAAAGCGCCGACCGGTTCGGCCGCGCGCGAGCTTTCGAAAGATTCACTCATGTTAATTTTGCGGCGCTAGCGCGCGATGCAGACGTTCTTGGGCTCGGTGAAAAAGTGCAGCGCATCGTTGCCCCCTTCCCGGCCGACGCCGCTTTGTTTCATGCCGCCAAACGGGACGCGCAGATCGCGCACCAGCCAGCAATTCACCCAGACCGTGCCGGTGTGAACTTGCTCGGCCACGCGATGAGCACGGCTCAGGTTTTGCGTCCAGACGGTGGAGGCGAGGCCGTATTCGTTGTCGTTCGCGTAAGCGATCACCTCCTCTTCGGCATCGAAGGGCGTGATGGTCACGACCGGGCCAAAGATCTCCTCGCGGTTGACGCGGCAGGCGACCGGCAGATCGGTGATGATGGTGGGCGGAAAGAAAAAGCCTTCGCGGCAGCGCTCGTTAGGCGGAGGCGGCGCCTGGCCGCCGAGGACAATCGTTCCCCCCTCTTCCCGGGCCAGCTCGACGTAGAACTTCACCTTCTCCAACTGCATCTGCGAGACGATCGCGCCCTGCTCGGTGCCTTCCTCCAAGGGATCACCCTGCTTTAGCTGCCCGACTCGATCGACAAATCGCCTCACGAATTCATCGTAAACCGGCCGCTCGACAAAAACGCGCGAGCCGCAGAGGCACACCTGTCCTTGATTGGCGAAAGAAGAGCGCACGCTCCCGGCAATGGCCGCCTCGAGGTCGGCATCGGCGAAGATGATGTTGGGATTTTTGCCCCCGAGTTCGAGCGAAAGCTTCTTGAAAAGCGGCGCCCCAGCCTCCGCCACTTTGCGCCCGGTGACGGTGCCGCCGGTGAAGGAAATGGTGCTGACTTTCGGATGCGCGGTGATGGCGGAACCAACGTTAGGCCCGGTTCCGTGCACGATGTTGAGGACGCCCTCAGGCAAACCAGCTTCGCGGCAGACTTCGCAGAGCAGATAGGCCGTCATCGGGGTCAGTTCGCTCGGCTTGGCTACCGCCGTGTTCCCGACCGCGAGGGCCGGCGCGATCTTCCAGCTCAATAAATAGAGCGGCAAATTCCAGGGCGAGATGAGGCCGACCACACCGCGCGCCTGGCGCAGGGTGTAATTAAAAGCCACTCCATCCATGACGTGCGCCTCGTTTTCGGTGTGCAGAATGGCGGTGGCGAAAAAGCGGAAATTGCTCGAGGCCCGCGGAATGTCGAGCGTGCGCGCGAGCGCGATCGGCTTGCCGGTATCGACTGATTCCGCCCAGGCGAATTTCTCCAGGTCGCGATCGATCAGCTCGGCGATGCGCAGGAGCAGCCGCGACCGTTCCGCCACCGGCGTGCGCGACCAGGCGGGAAAGGCCCTTTCCGCCGCGGCCACCGCCCGCTCGACGTCGCGCCCGTCGCTATCCGGGACGAACGAATAGGGTTGCCCCGTGGCCGGCTCGATGTTGTCGAGATATTTGCCCGTGGCCGGCTCAACCAGCTCTCCGTTGATGAAATTCTGGATCCGTTTCGTCATGCGCTCGGCGCTATAATAGCTGGCGCAAAACCCGCAGCCAATTGCCGCGCAGAATTTTTTCGATCTGCTCGTCGCGGAAGCCGCGCTCGATCAATTTGCGGGTCAGATTGCGGGCCTGACTGTGGTTGGTCAGCTCAGGCAGGAATTGCGGCACGGTCAATTTTTTCTCCATCGCCTGCACCTCGGCGGGCGGGATCAGGCGCCAGAGGAACTCGCAGAAGTCGAAGCCGATTCCGACCCCGTCGATCCCGATTAGATTCGCGACGTGCTCGATGTGATCGACGTAGCGATCGAGGGTCGCTTCCTCTTTCTTCGCGCTGACCAGGATGGCGTTAATGCCGATCACACCGCCACGCGCGCCGATCATCTTGATCTGGTCGTCGCTGATGTTGCGCTCAATGTCGTGATAATGCCGAGCATTGGTGTGCGAGACGATCAGTGGCCCGGTCGTTAGGGCGCAAACTTCCTCGAAACCGGCCGGGTTGATGTGGGCCAAGTCGAGGATCACCCCGAGGCGCTCACATTCCTTGACCAGCTCCCGGCCAAAATCGGTCAGGCCATAAGCGGGCGAACCGCTCGAGGCGAAGATGCCGCCGGCGCCGGCGGCGTTTTCCCGCACATGGGTGAGGAGGAGCGCGCGCAGGCCGAGCTGGTAGAAAACGCGCAACAAAAGCGGATCGTCACCAAGCGGCTCGGCCCCTTCCATGGTGAGAAGGAGGCCGATCTGACCGGCCGCTGCCGCCCGTTCGATCTCGGCGTAATTTCGGCAAAGCGCCAATTGCGGGGTGGCCGCCACCTCTTCGTAAAGCAGCGCCACCTGATCGAGCGCCACCCGCAACGAATCAGCCGGCACATGTTTGTCCTCCACGTAAAGCGCCACCCCGAGCAGCCCGATATCGCCCGCCGCGAACTCGGGCAGAAAATCGCTCACGATGACATGACGCCGCTCCCGTTTCAGGAAAAGGCCGAGCGGGAGATCGAAATGCAGATCGACCAGGCGGTCGGCGTGCAGTCGGTCGATTCGTTCTTCGGTTGCGGTCATGGTTGGGCGTTAGGCGAGCGCGTCCAAAATGGCGCGGGCGGCGGTTTCGTCCGCACCGCCGCGGCCGAGTTTGGCGATCACCTGGTCGAAATCAGTCAGCATCCGGTCGCGCCGCGCCGGCTCGTTGCGCAACTGCAGGATGGCCTCGGCGATGGCGCCCGCTTCCGCTTTGCCCTGGATGAATTCCGGCACGATTTCGCGGCCGGCGAGCACGTTAGGCATGCCGAGGTGCTTAACTCTTATCAACATCTTGCCGACAAAGTAAGTCATGGCGGCCACTTTGTAGACCAGGACGAATGGCAGCCGGAAAAAGGCCGCTTCCAGGGTGGCGGTGCCGGAAGCGACCACCCCGGCGGCGCAGCGCTGCATCGCCTCCGCCGCCTGACCGACCGTGACTTCGATTTTGCCTAACGATTCGCCGCCGGCCGCCGCCAGCTCACGCCGAATGGTCGTGGCCAGGGTTTCGGAAGCGGCCGCGACTTCAAAACGAAGCGCGGGTTCCCGGGCCCGCAGGAGGCGGACGGTGGCGAGCAGGATGGGCAGCAGCTTGCGCACTTCCCGGCTGCGGCTGCCTGGGAAAAGCCCGATCAGATCAGGATCGCGCGCCAAGCCGGAGCGCTTCTTTGCCAGCGTCTCGATCATCGGATGACCGACGAAAATCGTGCGCAGACCCGACTGCTGATAAAGCTCGGCCTCAAAGGGAAAGATGCAGAGCATGAGGTCGAGCCAACGCGCCATCTTCGGGATCCGGCCGCGGTTCCAGGCCCAGACCTGCGGGCTGATGTAGTAGATAATTTTCCCGCCTAACGAATTCTCGCGCAGGGCACGAGCCAGGCGGAGGTTGAAGCCGGGGTAATCGATCAACACCACGGCGTCCGGTTTGGTCGCGGCGATCTCGTCGATCGTTTTGGCAAATTCGCGCCGGAAATACGGGTAATGCTTGATCACTTCCCAGAGGCCGACCACTCCGGCCGCTTCGCTCCAGTCGAAGAAGCGGTCGCCCGCGATTTGCTTCATCCGCGGTCCGCCCCGGCCTAACAACTTCAGATCGGTCTGGCGTTCCCCCAGCGTCTGCATGAGCGCGGCGCCATGATTGTCGCCGCTCGCTTCGCCGGCCACGAAGTAGAGTTTCATCAGCGCGAGCCCGCAGCCTGGCGCGGTTCAGTCGGCAAGCTGGAAGCTCGCGCTACTGCTAATGCGTTTTGTGATTTCCACCGCCAGCTCGAGGGCGGCGGTCGCCTCGAAACCCGAGACCTTTGGTTGCAGACCTTCGCGCGCGCATTCGATGAAGGACTGAATCTGGCGCCTGAGCGGCTCCTCTTTCTCGATCTCGACCTCGGCCCGCTCGATTCCGCCGCCGACTTTGCGATAAATTTCCCCGGTCTGCGCCTGGTAATCGAGTGAGAGATAGGCGTCCTCCTGGAAGACGCGAATCTTGCGCATTCGCTCCGGGCTGATGCGGCTGGAGGTGATGTTGGCCACGCAGCCGTTCTCGAACCGGAGCCGCGCATTGGCGATATCTTCGCCCCGGCTCAGGACCGGCACGCCGACCGCGTCGATCGTCTGCACCGGCGACCTGACCAGATGCAAAATAATCTCGAGATCGTGAATCATGAGATCGAGCACGACGCCGATGTCGGTGCTGCGATTTGGGAATGGCGAAAGCCGATGCGCTTCGATGAAACGCGGATGGGTCAGGCGCGCTTCCAGGGCGCTCAGGACTGGGTTGAAACGCTCGACGTGTCCGACCTGCAACACCAATTTTCGTTCCGCCGCCAACTCGGCCAGCCGGCTGGCTTGCGCGGTCTCTTCCGTGATCGGTTTTTCGATCAGGAGATGTTTGCCCTTTTCCAAAAGCTGCTGCCCGATCGTGAAATGAGAATTGGTCGGAGTGGCGATGGAAGCGGCGTCGACCAGCTCGGCAAATTCCTCCAGCGAACCAGCCGCGCGCACCTTGTATTGCTGCGCGACCTCGGCGGCGTGGGCTGGGTCGGTGTCGTAGATGGTAGTGAAATTCGCCGCCTCGATCTCGGCATAGAGGCGGGCGTGATTTTTCCCGATGTGACCGACGCCGACCACTCCGAGGCGAAGCGAATTCATGGGCGCGACCGATTAGAATTTGCAGCAAACATGCGAGAAGCTGCCAGTGAACCGCAGCCATGAAACAAACGCAAACTGATTGGGACGAAGCCTACGCGCGCCGCGAGACGCCGTGGGAAAAGGGGCAGCCGCATCCGGCGCTGGTCGATTACCTGGCGGCGGAAGGGCCTTTGCCGGGCGAGATTTTCGTTCCGGGCTGCGGCTCCGGGCACGACGTGCGGGCGCTCAGCACCGCCGAAAATCATGTCGTCGGAGTGGATATCGCGCCGCGCGCCATCGCCAAGGCGAGCAACCGCAGTCCGGTCGCCGGCGAGGAATATTTCTGCGCCGATCTGTTTGCCCTGCCGGCGCGGTTTGAGGGCAGTTTCGACTGGGTTTTCGAGCATACCTGTTTTTGCGCAATCGATCCGAGCCGGCGGACGGATTACGTCAAAGCCATTGTGAGACTACTCCCACCCGGCGGCCGAATGCTGGCCATCTTTTTCCTGAATCCCGATCACCAGGAGGATGGCCCGCCGTATCGGGTCAGCCGGGAGGAATTGGAAGACTTCTTCGGCTCCTATTTCACTGTGGAAAAGGAATGGGTGCCGGAGCGGACCCATCCCGGGCGTGAAGGACGGGAGCTGATGCGGATAATGCAGCGGAAGTAGCGCCGGCACGCTAAGACAGCCGATGGCGCCGAAACCACTCGTAGGTCTCGACGATGCCAGCCCGGAGCGGAATGGCTGGTTCCCAGCCTAACGACTCCATCTTGGAGACGTCGAGCAGCTTGCGCGGAGTTCCATCGGGGTGGGTCGGGTCAAAGGTCAGCTCGCCCTCGAACCCAACCACTTCGCAGATCATCTCGGCCAGCTCGCGAATGGTCAGGTCCTTGCCCGTGCCGACGTTGATGATCTCCGGGCTGTCGTAGTGCTGAAGGAGGAAAAGACAGGCTGACGCCAGGTCGTCGACGTGCAAAAATTCACGCCGCGGCCGGCCCGAACCCCAGACCACGATTTCCTTCGCCCCGGCCTCTTTGGCCTGGTGAGCCTTGCGCAGGAGAGCGGGCAGGACGTGAGAATTGGCCAGGTCGAAATTATCGTTAGGCCCGTAAAGGTTGGTCGGCATGGCCGAGATGAAGTTCGCGCCGTATTCGCGCTGATAGGACTGGCAGAGGGTGATCCCGGCGATTTTGGCGATGGCGTAGGCCTCGTTCGTCGGCTCGAGCGGCCCGCCCAGCAATGCGCTCTCCGGCATCGGCTGCGGGGCCAGCTTCGGATAGATGCAGGAGCTGCCGAGGAAGAGGAGCTTGCGCGCACCGTTTTCGTAGGCGGCGCGAATGACATTGTTCTGGATCTGCAGGTTCTGGAGCAGGAACTCGACGGGCTCTTCCTTGTTGCGTTTGATCCCGCCGACGCGGGCGGCGGCCAGAATGACGCAGGCCGGTTTTTCCCGGGCAAAGAAATCATCCACCGCCGCGCGCTCGGTGAGATCGAGTTCGGCCCGGCTGCGGGTGAGGAGGCGGGTGAAACCCGCCGTCGTTAGGCGTCGATGGATGGCGCTGCCGACCAGGCCGCGATGGCCGGCGATGAAGATTGTGTCGTCCTTGTCCATCAGGCTGGGCCTAGCATGCGTTTGCCGTTCCTTTTTTCAAGCCATTGAGGCATGTTCCGCCCCGTGGCCAGGAAAGCAGCACGACTCGAAGTCCAGAAGACCTACAAGCTTTTCATCGGCGGAAAGTTTGTCCGGAGCGAGAGCGGCCGGGTCGCTTCGGCGGTCAGCGGCGGCCAGTTCCTGGCCAATTTCGCCCGCGCATCGCGCAAGGATTTTCGCGATGCGGTCAGCGCTGCGCGCAAAGCGCAGACTAGCTGGGCCAGGACGAGCGCCTATCTGCGCGAGCAGATTCTTTACCGGGCGGCGGAGATGCTGGAAAGGCGGCGGCCGGAACTGGAAGCCGAGCTGGCCCGGGCGGCCCGCGGCAAGCACGGCAAAGCGGCAGAGGAAGCCAGCCTGACGATCGAGCGGCTGGTGCATTACGCCGGCTGGGCGGATAAGTTCAGCCAGATCTTCAGCGCGGTGAATCCGGTCGCGAGCGCGCATTTTAATTTCACCCTGCCGGAGCCGACCGGCGTGGTGGTGGTGGTTTGCCCTAACGACCCGCCGCTGCTCGCCCTCGTCTCGCTGGTTGCGCCGGTCATCTTGAGCGGAAACACCGCGGTGGTGCTGACTTCGAGCACGCAGCCGCTGCCGGCCCTGACCTTTTCCGAGATCATCGCCACGAGCGATCTGCCCGCCGGGGTGCTCAACCTCCTCGCGGGGGAGCCGGCCGAGCTGGCGCCGCATGTCGCCGGTCACATGGAAGTGAACGCGATCGTGGATGCGTCGGGCGATGACGAGCTGGGCCTGGCTTTGCAGCAGGGCGGCGGTTTCAACGTCAAACGTTACTTGGCGCGGAACCTCAAACGGGCTGAGTGGCGCGGCGACGCGGCCGAGAACCCGTATTGGATTCTCGATACGATCGAGATGAAAACGGCCTGGCACCCGATCGGGCTCTAGAGGTGGCCGGTTACGCCCGGGCGCTGCGCGAGTTCGGTGCCGCTCTTTCTGCTGCACGAGTGCGAAGGTCGCGCTTTGGGCACGAGCCAGACTTTTGCCGGCGGCGCCGCCATCCGGGCCGAGTATTTTGAATCGGCGGCCCCGTGGCCAAACGGAACATCGCTTCTCGCTCCATGCACATCCCGACTCTGATCGAACGCAAACGCGACGGGCACGCGCTCGAGGCGGACGAGATCGCGGCTCTGATCGCCGGCTTTACCAGGGGCGAAATTCCGGACGCGCAGATGAGCGCCTTGGCCATGGATCTTCTTTCGCGGGATGACGCCTAACGAAACCCAAGACCTGACCGCCGCCTTGAGGTCAAGCGGGCGGACCTTGCACTATCCGAAAGACTCGCCGCCCAAGGTGGGCAAGCATTCCACCGGCGGGATCGGGGACAAGGTCTCGCTCGTTCTCGCCCCGCTCCTGGCCTGCGACGAAGTCTGGGTGCCGATGATTTCCGGACGCGGGCTCGGGATCACCGGCGGCACCCTGGACAAACTGGAGAGCATCCCGGGTTTCAATGTTCATCTGGACGAAGCGCGCGCGCTGCGGCAGTTGGAAAAAATCGGGGTCTGCATGATCGGACAAACGGCCAACATCTGCCCGGCGGATCAGAAGCTTTACGCCCTGCGCGACGTGACTGGGACAGTGCCGTCGCAGCCGCTGATCGTGGCCAGCATCATGAGCAAAAAGCTGGCGGAGAATCTCGATCGGCTGGTGCTGGATGTGAAATTTGGCTCCGGCGCCTTCATGAAAAGCCGCCAGGCAGCGACGGAACTCGCGCAGGCCATGACCATCGTCGGAGAAAAGATGGGAGTGAAAATTTCGCACCTGCTCAGCCCGATGGACACACCGCTGGGACGCACGGCCGGAAACGCCCTGGAAACAGCGGAAGCCATCGAGACACTGCAGGGCGGCGGGCCTGACGACCTGATCGAGCTCACCCTCGACCTCGCTGCCAAAGTCGCGACCGCCTCACGCGCGCAACTGGCAGAGTGGCTCCGCGACGGCTCGGCCTGGGCGAAATTTGTCGCGCTGGTGGAGGCGCAGGAGGGCGACGCGACTGCGCTGGAAAATCTGCGCGAGCGGCACTCCGCGCCGATCGTTCATCCCCTGCCTTCTCCACGGGGCGGCGTGATCGATCGGATGGACGCGGGAGCGATCGGGCGGGCGGTTCTTTTCCTCGGCGCCGGCCGCGCTCAGGCGACCGACGCGGTCGATTTCACCGTCGGCGTCTCGGCTCTCCGAAAACCGGGAGAACGAGTTGAATCTGGCGAGCCGCTGATGCTGATCCACGCCCGCCGTGAGTCGGACCTGGCTGTGGTCCTGCCTCTCCTGCAGGGCGCGGCCGGATTCGCCCAGACTCAACCAGGCTTCGAATCGTAGTCCTTTTTTGTCGGACAGAAGTCCGTTTGGTCTTAAGGGTTTCTGAGTTTACACTGCCGGCGTCGAAGACTAGGAAAAGCGGAATGCCTTACACGACTGAACTGACCCAGGATTACATGGGGATCGTGCACATGGGCACCGGCGTAGTCACGGGCGAGGACGTTCTTGCCGGAAGTCGGGCGGTGGCGCAGTTGGTGCAGAATACGGCCAATTTTCACTACGAACTGGTCGACTTCTCGGGCGCGACCGAGGTGCGAATCTCGCCGGCTCATCTGCAGGCGATCGCGGAACAGGATCGCTTTGCCGCCTTCTTTCGCCCGCACGCCATGGTGGTCATCGTCGCGCCGACGGAGGAGTTGCTCGCGGTGGCGCGGCAGTGGGAGGCGCTGGTGGAGAATCTCGGCTGGTCGATTCACATCGCGCGCGATCGGACCGCGGCGGTGCAATGGCTGGCCAAAAATTTCCGGCCGGAAGCGATCGACGTGCCGCAGCAGGCGGAGCGCGCCTAGCTGCCTTCGAAGCACTTCCCGTCGCGCTTTTCTTCGCCTCCGCGCCGGAGGATTTCGTTGACAGCTGCGGCGGCTCCTGTTGCATGACGGCGTTCCTAATTTCCGCGGCAGCGACACGACGACGATGGCTTATTTGAACGAAAACTATCTCAAGCTCCAGGCCGGGTATCTTTTCCCCGAGATCGCCCGCCGGGTAACAGAATTCTGCGAAGCGAACCCGGCAGCGGCCAAACGAGTCATCCGCTGCGGCATCGGCGATGTGACCGAGCCGTTGCCGCCGGCTGCGGTCGAGGCGATGAAGGCGGCGATCGACGAACTCTCAGTGCGGGAGACTTTCCGCGGCTACGGGCACGAACAGGGCGGCGAATTTCTGCGGAGCAAGATCGCGCAGATCGATTACCGCGACCGCGGGATCGAGGTCGCGGACGACGAAATTTTCGTCTCCGACGGGTCGAAGAGCGACTGCGGTTTCATTCTCGACGTCCTGGGCGATCGCAATCGCATCGCCATTACCGATCCGGTTTACCCCGTCTACGTCGATACCAACGTGATGGCCGGGCACACCGGGCCGGCGAACGAAGCCGGCCGCTACGAAGGCATCATCTACCTCTCCTGCCGGGCGGAGAACGGCTTCGTCCCGGCCCCGCCTAACGAACCGGCGGATATTGTCTACCTTTGTTTCCCTAACAATCCCACCGGCGCGGTCGCGACCCGGGCGCAGCTGGCGGAGTGGCTGGCCTACGCGCAGGAGCACAAGGCCATTCTGCTCTACGACGCCGCTTACGAGGGCTACATCAGCGACCCGGAGATTCCGCACTCGATCTTTGAGCTGCCGGGCGCACTGGAGCGGGCGGTGGAATTCCGCAGCTTCTCCAAGACCGGCGGTTTCACCGGGGTCCGCTGCGGGTTTACGGTCATGAGCCGGCGATTGCTGGCCCAGACGACCGATGGCCGCGAGCTGCCCCTGCACAAACTCTGGCACCGGCGTTGGAGCACCAAGGCCAACAGCGTGAGCTATCCGGTGCAGCGCGGCGCGGCGGCGCTCTACAGCGAGGCGGGGCGGGCGCAGGTGCGGGGGTTGATCGAGCATTACATGGGTAACGCCCGCCTGCTTGGAGAAGCGGCGCGGGCCGCCGGGCTGACGGTTTATGGCGGGAAGAACGCGCCCTACATCTGGGTCAAAACTCCCGGCGCGCTGACCAGCTGGGAGATGTTTGACCGCATGTTGCACGAACTGAATGTCGTCATCACTCCGGGGAGCGGTTTTGGCTCGGAAGGCGAAGGCTATTTCCGCATCTCGGCCTTTAACAGCCGCGAGAACGCAGAAGAGGTCGCGCGCCGCCTGCGCGAATCGCCCTTCTCGTAAGCCGGCTCCTGATCCGCCGTTCTCGGGCCCCGAAGGATGCGCGATCAGGAGTAAGAGCATGAGCCGGAGAACGATGAGAGCGGCGGGGCGAGAGCGACCTTGCGCGCGGTCGGGACGCCCTACAACTTAGCGGCTTGGAAAAACATCAGAGCCAGGATTTTTCTCCGCTTCTCCCTCAGCTTTACCGCTTTTGTTTTCTGGTGACGGGCGAGACCGAGAAGGCGCTGACCGCCTTCCAGCACACCGTGCGAGCCGCCGCCCTGCTCGCCTCGCGCCGGCAGCTGCCGCCCGATCGCCTCTGGGCTTTCCACGAGGCGCGACATCAATGTCTCGAGCTGCTGAAAGATAATCCCCCACCCGCAGCCGCCCGCGCCACTGCGGAAGAGCCAGTCGCGCCCGAGTCCGCTGCGCGGGTCGCTCAGTTGATGCCGGATCAACTCGCGGCCTGGATCGCAGCTGCGCCTGAACCGCAACGCAGCGCCCTCGCCTATTTTTACCTGAACGAATTTTCCCATCGCGAAATGCAAAACCTGCTCGACCTGAAGATGAGCGAGCTGGCCAGCCTCATCTCCTCCGGCCGGTCGCAGTTTCAGGCCTGGCTTCGCACCGTCACGGAGGCGCGGTGAGACGCTGGCTCTCGCGCCGCAAACGCGCCCTGATCGAGTGCGCTCCGATCAGCGACGCTCCGATTAGCGACCGCGCCATGCGCTCCGCATTGGAAACCGCTCGCACCATTCCCGAGACCGCCGCCAGTCTCAGCGCGCAACACCACTTCGATGTCGCGCTGGCCGGTTTGGTGGAAAAAATCACCGTTCCGAAAGAGGCGGAGGAATGGTTCGTTAATGGCGAGCTGCTCCAGGGATCGAAACGAAGCTGGCAAAGAACGGCGCGCCATCCGGCCATTCTCGCGACCGCGCTCGCGGTGCTGGTCATGGCCGGGATTGGAATCTTCTTTTTTGTCGAGCATCTGCAGGAATTTCCCGGCTCCGAGACGGCCAAGAAGATGCTCGTGCTGGCCGCTTCCACCCGGCGCTACCAGTTCGATCAGCTCAATACCGATGCGATCAATCTGGGCGACTACTTTTTCATGAAGTCGCAACTGGAGCATTACGATATCCCGATGCAGTTCGCCGATCTGCGGGCGAAGGCGGCACGCGTTTTCGACGATGAAGACGGGCACCGCGTCGCGCAGGTCGTGCTGGCGGAGAGCGGGATGCAGTTTTTCCTCTACCCGGCCGAGAAAACGGCCGATCCGGGCGCGCTGCAGGCGGGGCGGCCGGTCTGGCGCTTTGTCGATGGCGACGGCTGGGCCGGCGCGGTGCAACGGCGCGACGGAGTTTGCTTTATGATCGCGCTGCACGGGAGCGAAGAAGAGCTGCGCTACTATCTGCACGAGCGGGCGCGATAGGCCGCGATTTCCGCCGCCGCTCATGATTCTGTGGCACCGAAAAGCCTCGGCCGGCTGGCTCGCCGCGCACGAAGCGGAGTTACTCGAACGGGCCGGCGCCACCATGGCCGTCGTGACCGCGCCCGGCCGTGTCCAAAGCGTGGTCCAGGTGGTTTGCCGGCGACGTTCCGAGGCGGTGTCGCTCCAGCGAAAATTTGCCGGGCGACTCAGCCCGCTGCCGCGCACCTGGTCGCAGCCGGCTCCATCGCATCCGCCCATCCGCATCGGCCGCCGTCTCCAGATCGTGAGCGAGCCGTCGCCACCACCGGAGGTGACGCAGCTCGTCATCCCGGCCGCGGGCGCATTTGGTACCGGCGAACACGCCACCACCGCGATGACTTTGCGCCTGCTCGAGGAAGTGACGCGGAACCGCGCGCCCGGCTGGCGTTTGCTCGATGCCGGCACCGGCACCGGCATCCTGGCGCTCGGCGCGCTCCGGCTCGGCGCGGACAAAGTGTGCGGGCTCGATAACGACCCGCGCGCCATCGCTCACGCCCGGCAAAATGCTCGACTCAATCATCTTGCGCGGGCCAGATTTTTCGTGGCCGATGTGCTGACCTGGAAAGCGCCCGAACGCTACGACGTTATCACGGCCAATCTTTTCAGCGAGCTGCTCATCGCCGCGATGCCGAAACTCCGCCGCGCCCTGGCCGGGGACGGCCGCCTGATTGTCTCCGGCATCCTGCGTGACCAATTCGAGCCGGTCGCGCGTGCGTTGCGCAAGGAAGGATTTCACCTGGAAAGAAAGCGGCGACGCGGCAAATGGATCGCCGCTCTCTGGGCGGTAGCACCCGCTCGCAGCTGGACTCCGCGGAGGGAATCGTCTCACCGAAAACCTAGTTGAAGCCTTCGGCGCGGCAGCTACCTTCCTCGCGTTCGAGCGACCCGATTGCCTGCAAACCCGCGGCTTAATCCGTCAGCCGCTCCAATCTCTTTATGCAGGCAGAAGAACTTTCCTACGTCATCGTTACACCCTATTCCATGCGCAAATCGCGCACCGGCGGCATCGTCTCCCGGCTCATCTCCCGCACCGGTCTCGATCTGGTCGGCGGCCGAATGTTCGCGCCCGGCGAAGAGCTCGTTCGGCGCTACACCGAGGGCATCGTCTCCTCCAAGGATCCGCGCCATCGCGCCACCCAGGAGCTGATCAAGTCCTACGTCGAGAAGAACTTCACCGGCGAACGCGACGGGCAGCGTCCCCGCGTCCTGCTCCTCGTCTTCCGCGGTGAGGATGCGATCGAGAAAATCCGCCATGTGGTTGGCCACATCGTCCACGAACGCACCAGCGGTGAGACGATTCGCGACACCTACGGCGATTATATTACCGATGAGACCGGCAAGGTGACCTACTTCGAGCCGGCGGTGCTCGCTTCGCTCGATGCCGAATCAGTCGAGGAAAACCTGAAGCTCTGGTCCCAGTTTTCCGATTCCGACGGCGGCATTCTCGACGACGTCATCACCTATCCGAGCGGCGCGAAAGTGGAGAAATCACTCGTCCTGATCAAGCCGGACAACTTCAAATTCCCTAACATCCGCCCCGGCGGCGTGATCGAGGTGTTCTCCCGCACCGGGCTTTCCATTATCGGCTTCAAAGTCCACCGCATGAGCGTGGGGCAGGCGGAACAATTCTACGGCCCGGTCCTGGCCGTGCTGGAAGATAAACTCGGCGCCGGCAAAGGCCGCGAAGCCTGGGAAGACGTGGTCGAATTCATGTCCGGCGGACGCCCGAGTGCCACCAGCGACATGCAGCGCCCGGCCGCTGGAACGGAAAAATGCATCGCCATCGTCTACCAGGGCGAAGACGCGGTCCGCAAAATCCGCGACGTGCTTGGCCCGACCGATCCGAGCAAGGCGCCGCCGGGATCGATCCGGCGTGAGTTTGGCCAGAGCATCATGATTAATGCCGCCCACGCCTCCGACTCGGCCGAGAACGCCAAACGGGAGATGGAGATCGTGCAGGTGAGCGAGAACAACCTGAAACCTTTGATTGAAAACTTCTACGCTCGCCAATAGCTTGCGCTCCCCTTTTTTCGCACAACCATTTTGAACATCTCAGCCATGGAAATCTCATCGCGCGCCTCTCAACTGACTCCCTCGCTCACCCTCTCGATCGATAGCAAAGCGAAGGCGATGAAGCTCGAAGGTCTCGACATCTGCGGCTTCGGCGCCGGCGAGCCCGATTTCGATACGCCGGAGCACATCAAGGAGGCCGCCATCGCCGCCCTCCAGCAAGGCTTCACCAAATACACGCCCAGCTCCGGCCTGCCCGAGCTGCGCCAGGCCATCTCGGAAAAGTTTGCCACCGATAACGGCCTCGAATATCGCCCCAGCCAGGTCATCGTGAGCAACGGGGCCAAGCATTCCTGCTACAACGCCATCCTCGCCACCTGCGAGCCGGGTGACGAAGTCATCATTCCTTCGCCCTATTGGGTCAGCTATCCCGACATGGTCCGCCTCGCCGGGGCCGAGCCGGTCATTGTCCAGACTAACGAACGTAACGGTTGGAAAATGACCGCGGAAGAGTTTGAGAACGCCATGACTCCGCGGACCAAGATGGTCATCATCAACAGCCCGGGTAACCCGAGCGGTTCGGTCTACAGCCGGGAAGAACTCGAAGCCATCGTCGAGGTCGCTTCCGAGGAAGACATCTACATTCTCTCCGACGAAATCTACGAGAAACTGGTCTACGACGGCGTCAAACACGTCAGCATCGCCTCCCTCTCCAAACAGGCCTACGATCTCACCATCACGGTGAATGGATTCAGTAAATCCTACGCCATGACCGGCTGGCGGCTCGGCTACATGGGCGCGCCGGAAGCGATCGCCAAAGCGGTCGACTCGATCCAGAGCCACAGCACCTCGAATCCCTGTTCCTTTGCCCAAAAAGGCGGCATCGCCGCGCTCAAGGGCGACCAGCAGCCGCTCTCCGACATGCATGATGAGTTCGATATGCGGCGCAACTACATGTATGACCGCATCTCAAAGATCGCCAACATCACCGCGGTCAAACCGGAAGGCGCCTTCTACGTCTTGGTCAATGTGAGCCAGCTCGGCCTGACCTCGCAGAACTTTGCCGATCGCCTCCTCAGCAAAGCCAACGTCGCCGTCATCCCCGGCGCGGCCTTTGGCGACGATCGCACTGTGCGCTTGAGCTACGCGACCAGCATCGACGTGATCAAAAAAGGTCTCGATCGGTTCCAGGATTTCTGCCGCACGCTGTAGCCGCTTCGGCCCGGTTATCCCAGGTTTTCACTCACGCGGCTCGGGACGCTCTTCACGGCGCCGGCGCCAGGCCAGGAGGCCCGCGGCGCCCAAAGCGAGCGCGCCTAACGACTCCTCCGCTACCGGTCCAGCGTCTCTCTCGGATTTTTTTTGTCCGGCCAAAATCGGCTCGCCCGGATCGGCGTAGGCATAATCGAGCACGCCGAAGTTTGCCAAAGTCAGTCCGCGCACGCTCACTCGCGCCCAGCCGTATTGGACGCCGTTCCCGACATCAAAGCGGAAACTGATAAAACCGTTGAGATCGTTGCGAAATTGGCCGCGAAACGGGCGGCCACCGCAGCTGGAAGTGGTAGCGGCAGCCACCAACACTCCCCGCTTCGCCATAAACGGGAGCTGCGCGATGGTCGCATCGGCGTCCAGATTGGAAGCGGAAACGTCTCCCTGAAAAATCTGCAGGATGGGATGTAACCGGCGATGGAATGCGCAACTTTCGCGGTCCGCAAACTCGAGCCCTGCGCTAGAGTCCGCTTCACGTAATGCCCGGCTCGTTTGCACTCATCCTTCATGCCCACCTCCCGTTCGTTAGACACCCCGAACACCCGGACTTTCTCGAAGAAGACTGGCTCTTCGAAGCGCTGAGCGAAACTTATCTGCCGCTCCTGCGCATGATGCGCCGCCTGGTCGATGAAGGCGTCGGCTTCCGGCTTACTCTCTCCCTCACCCCCACCCTCTGTGCCATGCTGCGGGACGAGCTGCTCCAGCAACGCTACCTGCGCCATCTCGAGCGCCTGATCGGTCTCTCGCGCCAGGAAGTGGAGCGCCACCGCGACCACCCGCAGATCTCCCGCCTGGCCTCGTTCTACGCCGGCTTTTTCGCCCAATCGCGCCGCTTCTTTGCAGAGGAACTGCAATGCGATGTCGTGAAGGCATTTCGCACCCTGCAGGAAGACGGCCGGCTCGAGATCATGGCCAGCGCCGCGACGCACGCCTTTCTCCCCCTGCTCCAGGATTTTCCCTCGGCCCAGCGGACCCAGATCGCCATCGGTTGCGATGCCTATCGCGACTCCTTCGGCTCTGAACCGCGCGGATTCTGGCTGCCGGAATGCGGCTACAGCGATGGGATCGACCGCCAGCTCCAGGCCGCCGATATTCGCTGGTTCGTGGTCGACACCCACGGTCTCATGTTTGCCCGGCCGCGCCCGCAACATGCCATTTTCGCCCCGTGCTACACCCCGGCCGGCCCGGCCGCTTTTGCCCGCGATGCCGAATCAAGTCGCGCTGTCTGGAGCGCCGAGTGCGGTTACCCGGGCGATCCGGTCTATCGCGATTTTTATCGCGACATCGGTTTCGAGCGCAATCCGGAGGATCTGCGGGACTTCGTTTTCCCGCGTGGGATACAGAAGTTTAGCGGGCTGAAATATCACCGCGTCACCGGCGGCACGGGCGCGAAGGAATTCTACCACCCGCCTTCGGCTCTGGCCGCGGCCGACGCGCACGCCGAGGATTTTCTGGTCAAACGCCAGGCGCGTTTCCGCGACTTGAACACGCTCGGTTTCGAGCCGGTCATCGTTAGCCCCTACGACGCCGAACTCTTCGGGCACTGGTGGTTTGAAGGGCCGCGATTTCTCGAAAGCTTCCTCCGCCGGGCGGCGCGGGCGGCGGACGATTTTCGGCTGGCCACTCCGAGCGAGTTTCTGACGGCGCAGCCGACCCAGCAGGTCGTGAGAATCAGCCCTTCCAGCTGGGGCGAGCACGGCTTTAGCGGCGTCTGGCTGGATGAGAGCTGCGCCTGGATCTATCCGCCGCTCCACGCCGCCACCCGCCGCATGATCGACCTCGCCCGCCGGCATCGCGCCACGACTGATCCCACGATTGAACGAGCGCTTCGCCAGGCCGCTCGCGAGCTGCTCCTCGCGCAGGCGAGCGACTGGGCCTTTCTGATCAAGACCGGCAGCGCCCCGGAATACGCGGCGCAACGCACCCGCGATCATCTCCGCTATTTCCAACGGCTCGCGGGAAACCTCGAGCGGGGAAAGATCGAGTCCGATTTCCTTGGCGAACGCGAAGGGCGCGCTAACCTGTTTCCCACCTTAAACTGGCGACACTTTCTCTAGCTTCACTCCGCATGCGCTTCGCCATTTTTCTTTGCTCCCTGTTCGCCGCCGCCACCAGCTACGCCCAGCAGCCGTCCGTTCCCTCTTTCACACCGATCCCAACTCCGCTGCCTTTCACCACGCCTACCGAGAGTGCTTCGCCATCGCCATCGCCATCGCCATCCCCCAGTCCGGCGCCGGTTCGCAGTGTTTCGCTCCGTTTCGCCCTGCCGCCGCTCGAGGGCACGATCAGCCTCGGGATTTACGACGCGAGCGGCCAACTGGTCCGTGTCCTTCATCGTGAGGACGACGTTTCCGATTTCACCGCCGGCCACGACGCGCTCGAGACGGCCTGGGACGGGAAGGATGATCGGGGCCAGCCTTTGCCTAACGGAAAATACAGCGCCCGCGGCTACGTCGTGGGCGATCTCCAGGTCGAAGGGATCGACTATTTTTTTAATGACTGGGTCACGGATGAGAAATCACCGCACATCCAGCGCCTGACCCAGCTCTGGATGGTGAACGGCGAATTGCACGTCACGGTCGAGCTCGCCGGTGGCCGGAAAAGCGAATTTGTCTGCGACCAAAACCACGGCGCCATTGTGCGCGAAGTTCCGCCGACCGAGGGGGTGCACTGCGATGCACCGGCCGCGCCGGCCGGCGTCGTCCACCCGATCGATTGCGCGGCGGGCAAGGACCAGACGCGCTGGTTCATCGACGCCGCGGATGAGAACGCGGCGCGCGAAGTGAAGCAGGTCGCGCACGACGGCGAGGTCCTCCGCCGGCTGGACTACGTCCGCGACGACCCGCGGCCGGAACGGATCGAGGCCTCCCCGGTGGCCGAGAAAATCTTCCTCGTCGAAGAGAGCAACATTCTGCAGCGCTTGCGCGGTCTCCAACTCGTCCGCACCCTCAGCGACACGGCCGAAGGGCCGGTCTCCGATTGGAAAAATCTCTTCGAGCACAAGATCATCGCGCATCAAACTTTCTCGATCGTGAACGACAAACCGGTCGCGGCCGCCGCGCCTTCGGCCGGATTCGACAAGATCAGCCAGACGCTGCAACCCGACCCATTACAGAAAGATCAGGCCGGCAAAGTCGAGCTCGCGATCGGCTACGACCCCGATGGTAGCTTCCTGAAAACGAGCGACGGCCTGCCGCTGCGCACGATCAGCGACACGCCCCATCTTACCCGCGCGCTGATCAGCCGGAGCGGCGCGCAAGCGGCCGATATTTTCCAGGACGACGGCGCGGTGGTGGAGCAATTCCGCGTATCCAATCTGGAGAAAATGATCGCTTTCGATGGCGGACAGTTCGAGCTGAAGTGAGGGCGATGGAGCGCGACATCATTTATTTCGATCTGGAAACGCAACGCACCGCCAACGACGCCGGCGGCTGGGATCGGAAAGGCAACATGCAGATGTCGATCGGCGTCACCTACAGCACCCGGACGCAGCGTTACCAAATCTTCGACGAGGCGCGCGTGCACGACTTGATCGAGCAACTCCGCCAGGCCGATCTCGTGGTCGGTTATAACGTGCTTAATTTCGATTATCACGTGCTGATGGGTTACACCGTGCTCGATCTCGCGCATCAGCTGCCGACGGTCGATCTGATGGTCGACATGGAGGCAAAACTCGGCCATCGCCTCGGCCTCGACGCTATCGCCCAGGCGACGTTAGGCGTGGGGAAAACCGGAATCAGTCTGGACGCGATCAAGTGGTGGCGCGAAGGCCGCTTCCTCGAAGTCGCGGAGTATTGCTGCTTCGACGTGAAAGTGACGCGGCTGGTGCATGAGCATGGCTGCCGGCACAAGGAGCTTTTCTTTCACGACCGCTTCGCCCGCAAGCAACGGGTCGAGGTCGACTGGGAACTGTGAACCCGCCGGACTCCGATCGGGCTTTCGCGCCTAACGAATCTCTACCTCGATCGGCAGACAGTGATTGATCTCGTAGCTGCCGCGGTTGAGATCGCGCTCCATCGGCTGGGTGCGCCCGCGTGAATCGGTCGCCCGCGCCATCAGCACCTGCGGGCCGGGCCTTTTTGGCGTGGTCCATTTCCATTCCCAGAGTCGCCAGCAATTCCGCACCGGCTTTTCGCCTAACGATGCTTCCTGCCACGACTTTCCGCCATCGGTGCTCAGCTCGACCCTGGTGATATCGGCCTCCGCGGTCCAGGCCGCGCCCACCACCTGGTAATCGCTCCCGGCCGCGATTACTTCGTTGATTCCCGGCCGAGCGATCGACGCCTTGACCTGCATCTCGGTGATCGGGACCAACTGCACTCCGGCGCCGTCGTGCCGCCAAAAAGCGTAATCGACCGTCTGGTAATAGCCCTGGTAGGGCCGATCCGTGACCACGATGCGCTGCAGCCATTTCACCGCCGCCATCCCAAACCAACCGGGCACGATGGCGCGGAGCGGAAACCCATGCGCGGGCGAGAGCGGCTCGCCATTCATCTCGTAGGCGAGCAGCACGCCGTCGAGCGCCTTGCCTAACGGAACGCTGCGCGCGTAACGAATCTTCCCGGCCGGCTTGGGCGCTTCGCTTAGCGTTCCTTCATCCGCTCCCTCCAGGATCACATCCAACGCCCCTTCTTTTACTCCGGCCTGACGAAGAATTTCGCCTAACGAAACTCCGGTCCATTCGGCATTGCCAACCGCCCCGAGCTCCCATTGCGTTCCCTTGACCTTCGGGACGAGAAAGACGCGTCCGTTGCCGGCGCACTCCAGGGTGGCGGGAAAAGTGGTGCCGGGAAGGGCGCGCAGCTCCTCCAGGCTCCACTCCCGCCCGTTTTCCACCGTGCCCTCGAGCTTGAGCCGCCAGCTCTTGGGGTCGAGCGCCGGGACGGGAAAATGCGAGCGAATGTAAAATTGTTCGTTAGGCGTTATGGATCCATCGAGCTTGCCGAAGGGCATCTCGAGGTTGGCCGGTTCTTTTTCGCGAATGATCATCTTGGGCAGCAACATCGCCGGTTTCCGCCCTGCTCGGCAATGCCGAAATGGCCACTCGTGCTACCGCGCTTCGCAGCTGCGCGCCACCCAGGTCAGATAATCCGTCAACCCACGCTCGATCGGCGCCGCGATGATCTCGGGCACGTCGTAAGGATGCAGCCGGCGCAGCGTCTCCTCCAAGGCTGCATAACGATCGGCCGGCGTCTTAAAAAGGACGAGCGTTTCCTGGCCTGTCTCCACCTTCCCTTCCCACCAGTAGATGGACTCCACCGCCGGCAGGAGGTTAGCGCAGGCCGCCAGCCGCTCCTCGACCAACTGGCGCCCGATACGCCGCGCCGTCTCCGGATCGGGAAAGGTGCTCAAAACGAGCAGAACTTCGCCCGCCATGGATTCGTTAGGCCAGCGCGGCCACGGCCGCGTGCCGGCAGATCCAGCCCCCCGCCACCACCGCATCGCCCTGGTAACAGACCGCCGCCTGCCCCGGCGTCACCGCCTTCTGCGGCTGCGTCAGCCTAACGAGCGCCCGATCGCCCGGCAGCGGATGCAGCGTCGCCTCGGCGCCGGGATGGCTGTAACGAATCTTGACCGTAATCGGGAGCGGCTCCTCGCTCCGGGCGCGACTGCTCCAGTTTACCCGGTCGATTTCAAATTCCTCCACCAGCAAATCTTCCGCGTCGCCCACGAAGACTCGATTCGTCTCTGGGTCGATATCGACCACGTAACGCGGCCTGGGCGAGCCCCCGGGAAGTCCTTTGCGCTGCCCGATGGTAAACATTTCAATCCCCTCGTGTTCGGCGATGAAGTTGCCCGAGAGGTCAAAGATCCCACCGCGATGAAACTCGGTTTCGCCGAGGTGCCCGCGGAGGAAGGCCTTGTAGTCGTTGCCCGGCACAAAACAGATTTCCTGGCTGTCGACCTTATCCGCCACTTTCAGGCCTAACGACCGCGCAATTTCCCGGATCTCCGGCTTCGCCATCGTGCCGAGCGGCGTCAGGGCATGGCGCAACTGCGCCTGGCGCAGGCTGAAGAGAAAATAGGACTGGTCCTTGCCCGGATCGACGCCCTTGCGCAGGATGGCGCGCTCCGGCGTTTGCTCGATGATGGCGTAGTGGCCGGTGGCGATGAAGTCGCACTGGAGGGCTTCGGCTTTCTCCCACAGGCTGCCGAATTTGAGCTTCTCGTTGCACATCACGCACGGGTTTGGGGTCCGGCCGGCCTGGTATTCGCTCGAAAAATAATCGATTACGACGCGCTCGAACTGGTCGGCTTCATCGACCACGTAATGCGGAATGCCTAACGAGTGGGCAACGCTGCGGGCGTCGGCGATGGCCTGCGGTCCGCAGCATTTGTCCTCCGCGCGAGAGATGCAATCCTGCGGCCAGACTTTCATCGTCACGCCGACGACATCGTAGCCCTGCTCACGCAGCAGATAGCCGGCGACGCTGGAATCGACCCCGCCGCTCATGCCGAGCAGGACGCGCTGTTTGGTTCCGTTCATTGCGAGCGCGTAAAGTCGGTGCGATTGCCGACCCGGTCAACGCGTCGGACCGCGCGGCCAGATATCGCCTGGAAGCGAAGCCGGATCTACTCCTGCGCTCCGATGATGGTGGGATTCAATCTTTGGTAGCGAGCTTTTCGGTAGGTAGAGACGTAGCTGGTGTAATCGAAGGTGCAGGCGACCGGTTGTCCGTTGCGGAAACCGGGAATGTAATGCGCGCTGGCATATTCCTTGAGAGCGGCTCGTCCGAAGTTGTAGTTCGGCGGGTCTTCTGAGGCGACCTTCATCTTTGTTACCTTGCCCGTGGAGTCGACCGAGATGGCAAGAACGGCCGCGCCGTTTCGCTGGTGCAGACGCGCCTTCTCCAGTTCCGGTTTGGCCGACTCCCAATCGTCGCTCCCCGCGATCAGCTGGGGAGCGATGAAATCCTTCCCCTGCCTGAGGTCTTCCGCATTTTGATTCGCGTAGACGTGCAGTTGCGGACGGCCGTTCAGCGCGTAAAACATGGCCGCGCCAGCAAAATAAACCGCGGTCGGCTTTTGATTATAGAGCGCGGGGATGAAGTAAGCGCGCTCGAGCGCGGCTTTGACTGCCTCAGCGAGCCGCTTCGAATCGGGGGTGCCGCGGTAGGTCGTCCCATCCTCGGCCTTGCCGTTTCGTCCGACATAACATTCGAACATGATGACAGCGTCCTTTTGCCCTTTGGCAACCAGCCGGTCGACGTCGATCAGGTTGACCAGCGACTTGGCGCCGTTGCCGACCAGAGCCGGGCGAAAAGCGGGAGCGGCCTTCACTCCGGAGCTTGGAGCGAGTAAAGAAAGAACGACAAGAAGGGTGAATCTGGAAGGAAGCATGCCGAGGCGTAAGCTATCTGCCCAAGGTAGCAAGCTAATTCTTCAAATCAGGCCGCGGCGAGGTTTAGATGCTCGGACGGCGCTCCGTCGCACGGGCACGCTGACGAACGGGCTGTCACGAAGAGTGAAACGCCAGGGAAATTCTTTCGCCCGGCTGATGCCGATGCGCGGATCAGCGACCACTTCGATGTCTTCGTTAGGCCGAGCCCGAAAACTGTGGGCCGGATCGGAGCATAGATCGATCTCGTGATGGCGCTTGGTGATGTCGAGCGCCTGGGTCAGTTTGCCCGGGCCGGAACAAAGGCGGCGCACTTCCTCGAGGCCGCGGCGTCTGCGCATGAGGGCGAGGCCGAGCCGCGGCTCGATCGCGCGGAAGAGGATGAGACCATCGCGCGGTCCGCCTTTCACCAGCACATTCAGCATCCAATGGACGCCGTAGTTAAAATAAATGTAAGCCGCGCCGGCCTGGTTTCGTCTAACGAACTCGCGCGCGCTCGGGCGCTTGAAGGTGTGACAGGCTTCATCCCCTTCCACCAGGTAGGCCTCGGTCTCGACCACCAGCCCGGCACATTTCCCCCAGACCAACTCGGTCCCAATGAGCGCCTCCGCGCAGGCCAGCGGGTCCTGAGTAAAAAAATCCTGTAAAAGCACGGCGGACGATAACTGGAGGGACGGGCGCTGTCCCGTCCGAGTCTCTGAAACAGAGGGAGGCCCTGGGCTTAGTCCGCGGGCTCCTCCGGCGAAGAGAACATCGATTTCCGGACGACCTTATGCCGGCGGAAATAGGCGATGAGCGCTTCCCGGGTCTGCACTCGGTGGGTGGTGAGGCGTGCTTCCGGACGTTCAAGCATCTGGCGCAGCTTCATGAAACGGTGGCCGGCGCTGCTGGCGTCAAAGGTGTTGAGAGCGATGCGATAGCGGCGGGTGGAATCGAGCGGACGGCCGTCGGCCCGGCGCAGATTCGTTAGGCGCCGCTGGGACCCCTCGCCCGCTGTCTCGAAGCGGAAACCCGCCAGGCTGCGCCGCTCGCGGCTCTCGAAGGTTTCCTGCATCATGACCTTGATCGCGAGCGCATCCAATTCCGCCGTGACCAGGAAATTTTCGTAAGGAAGAACGGCCCAAAGATCGCCCACCGTCTTCGTCCCTTTGTGCAGGGCATGTTCGTCGAAGAGGCCGTGAAAGACGCCGGCGATGGTGAGGCCGGTCTCCTCCAGTGCTTCCGTGACCGCGGCAGCGATCAGGCTCACGATTGGACTTTGCTCGCCGGCACGGGCGCGCGCGCTCAGGGTCTCGGCCAGCTCACCCACCGGCTGGGTGAGAATATCGGCCGCGGCGGCGAGCTGCGGCTGCACCCGACTGAGCACGACCGGATCGAGCGCAACCCGGCTGTCCATCAGCGCGGTGATCGCTTCCTGGTGGAGAAGTTTCCTCGAGTTGCGATCGAAGAACAGGTCAACCCGGCCGAGATGAATCCCAAAATGATCGGCCTGGGTCAGAATCACGCCGTTCGTTAGGCGACTCTCGATCGCCTGATGAGTGTGGCCGGCGATGAAGACGGCCACCTCGGGAAACTCCGCCGTGAGCGACATGGCACGATTGGCGAAGTCGTCGCCTCCGGTGCGCTCCTTCAGGCCCATGTGACCCGCCAGGACGATGGCGTTTGCCCCTAACGAACGGGCCTGCCGAATGGCGCGCCGGGCCGGCTCGATCGGATCCTGGAATTCGATCCCGTCCGTGAACCCGGGCAGGAACCAGAACGGCATCCCAGGTGTGGTTAGGCCAACGACGGCCAGCTTAATCCCGCCGATTTCCTTGAGCAGGAAAGGCTGAATGCGAGCAAAGGAATGGTTGCGCTCGGCGAAGAGGCCGGCCGGCTTGCCGGCAAAGGTGGTGTTGGCCGCCAGGACCGGCATGCGCGATTTGGCCACCGCCCGGAGGAACGGCTCCACCCCCCAGTCAAATTCGTGATTGCCGATAATCCAGGCGTCATAGCGAAGGAGGTTGAAGAGCTCGACCATGGCCGCACCGTGGTCGCACAGGCCAAACTGGGTCCCCTGGTAGATGTCGCCGATGTCGAGCAGGAGCGAATGCGGATTTTCCTGCCGCCAGCGGGCGATCTGGGTGGCGCAGCGAACCAGACCGCCGAGGTCGGGCCGGCCGGCGTAGTCAGTGGTCGGCAGGATGTGGCCGTGCAGATCGGTGGTATGTATGAGCGATAGCCTAACGACATCATCGCTCGCCGCGGCCCGCGCCCACGGCGGCAGGAGTGCGGCGGCGGCGGCTCCGCCAAGCAGGCGAAGGAACTGGCGGCGATCTGGAGGCGAAACCTGCACGACCGACGATTCTTGTCGGGACGACGCGGCAGCGACAATCTTTTTCGCCGACCAGGCTGGAGCGGCGGTGTCCTACCGGCGCGAACTTTTTTGAAGGCTGGCCCTTCAACCGCCGATGAAGGGCGAGGAAAGTTGGCCGCGGTAGCATCCCGAGACCAGCCCACGGGAGGTGGGCGCTAATCCGGAACTTGCGGCACCGCCGCTTTCGTTAGGCGACGCGGCCGCAGCAGTTCTTGAATTTCTTCCCGCTGCCGCAGGGACAGGGATCGTTCCGGCCGACTTTCGGCAGCTCCCGCCGGACGGGCGCCAACTCGAGTTTTACTTCGTCGCCCTCGCCGTTGTTGTCTCCGTTTTCGCTCACGGGCGCCCCGATGCGCTCGGGCCGACGACCCGGAACGGGACCGTTGGCGGTCGGCGCAGTCGGGCCCTGCTCGCGCATGAGGAATTGCGGCAGGGTGGAAAGGAAAGTCTCGAAAGCCTGCAGGTTGGAGGTGCTGCGGAAGAGGTTGTGCAGCACTTCGTTCTTAATGCTCGCCATCAGGTTGACGAACATTTCGTAGGCCTCAGTCTTGTACTCGATCAGTGGGTCCTTTTGCGCGTAACCGCGCAGGTAGACGCCTTCGCGGAGCGCGTCCATGGCGTAGAGATGCTCCTGCCAGAGACGGTCGATCGCGTTCAGGATGATGTAACGCTCCAGGCTCTTGACCGCGCCCGGCTCTTCATGGCTCGACTTGCGCTCGTAGGCTTCCTTGATTCGCTCGATCAGGAACTGGCCATTCTCCTGCGCGCTGCGCGTTTCGAATTGAGCCCGATCTTTCGTGAGGCCGAGGGGGAAGGTGATGTTGACCCAGTTGAGCAGACCGGCATGGTTGGGCTCATCGCTTGGGGCGCCAGTGCCGAGATATTCCTGCACCTTGGCCGGGACCGCTTCGTCGATCACTTCATAGACCAGTTTGTGCGGGTCTTCGGTATCGATGACCTCGTTGCGGTAGGTGTAAACGACTTCGCGCTGGTTATTCATCACGTCGTCGAAATCGAGCGTGCGTTTGCGGGCCAGGTAGTTGCGCTGCTCGACCCGTTTCTGCGCGGTTTCAACTGACTTGTTGAGCCAGCGATGTTCCAGCTCCTGGCCTTCCTCGAGGCCGAAACGCTCCATAATTTTAGTCATGCGATCGGCCGCGCCGAAGTTGCGCATGAGGTCGTCCTCGAAGCTGACGTAGAAACGAGTCGCACCCGGGTCGCCCTGGCGCGCGCAACGTCCGCGAAGCTGCCGATCGATGCGGCGCGATTCGTGGCGCTCGGTCCCGATGACGTAAAGGCCGCCGACATCGGGGACGCCTGGTCCGAGTTTAATGTCGGTGCCGCGACCGGCCATATTGGTCGAGATGGTGACGGTGCCGGGCTGGCCGGCGCGCTGCACGATTTCGGCTTCCTGGCGGTGATATTTCGCGTTGAGAACGTTGTGCGGGATTTTCTCCCGCTTCAGCATGCGGCTGAGCAATTCCGAGGCTTCGACGCTGACCGTGCCGACCAGGACCGGCTGACTGGCGGCGTGGCGTTCGCGGATTTCCTGAATGACGGCGTTGTACTTTTCGCGGCGCGTTTTGTAGATGCGATCGTTCGCATCCTGCCGCGCGACCGGACGGTTGGTCGGGATGACAGCGACATCGAGTTTGTAGATGTCGTGGAATTCGTTCGCCTCGGTCTCGGCGGTGCCGGTCATGCCGGCGAGCTTGTGATAGAGCCGGAAATAGTTCTGGATCGTGATGGTGGCGAGGGTCTGCGTCTCGCGATCAATCTGCACGCCTTCCTTCGCCTCGACGGCCTGGTGCAGACCATCGCTCCAGCGCCGGCCCGGCATTTTGCGCCCGGTGTATTCGTCCACGATGACGACTTTGTTTTCCTCCACGACGTAGGCGACGTCCTTCTCGAACAGGCAGTAGGCACGCAGGAGTTGCGAGATGTTATGGATCTGCTCGGCCTGCTTATCGCATTGATCCTGGCGCTCGACTTTCATCCGATCTTTTTCCTCGTCAGAGAGGGTGCGGTTGAGATCGATGTCGGTGAATTCGCTGATCAAATCCGGGAGCACGAAGGAGTCGGGATCGTCCGGATTCAGGAAAGCGCGCCCTTGCTCCGAGAGATCGGCTTCATGCGATTTCTCGTCCATAGTAAAGAAGAGCTCTTCCTTGAGGGCAAAGAGTTCTTCCTTGCGCGTGTCCTGGAAGAACGAGAGCTCGGCCTTGTCGATCGCGCGCCGCTTCTCCGGGTCCTCCATCATGCGCAGGAGCTGTTTGTTGCGCGGCTGCCCGAGTTTCACCTTAAACATGAGCCGGCCGCCCTCTTCGGGATCGCCTTTTTCAAAGGCTTCCTTGGCTTCACTGGCCAGGCGATTGCAGAGCATGTTCTGCTTTTTGACCAGCTGATCGACCAACGGTTTGAGCCGATCGTATTGATGAGTCGAGACGGTCGCCGGGCCGCTGATGATGAGCGGGGTGCGCGCTTCATCGATGAGAATGGAATCGACCTCATCGACGATGGCGTAGTGATAACCGCGCTGGACCTGCTGCTCGCGTGTGGTGGCCATGCCGTTATCGCGCAGGTAATCAAAACCGAACTCGGAATTGGTGCCGTAAGTGATATCGCAGGCGTACTGCTCGCGCCGCAAATCGGGCGGCTGATCGTGCTGAATCACGCCGACGGAGAGCCCGAGAAAATTATAAAGCTGGCTCATCCACTCCGCGTCGCGTCGGGCCAGATAATCATTCACCGTCACGAGATGGGCACCACGGCCGGCGAGCGCGTTAAGATAGAGCGGCAGAGTAGCCACGAGAGTTTTGCCTTCACCGGTCGCCATCTCCGCGATCCGGCCGCGGTGCAGGACGATGCCGCCGATCAGCTGCACGTCGAAGTGCACCATGTTCCAAGTCATCGGCTGATCGCAAACGGAGAAAGTCTCCTGGCGTTCCGTGAGCCGGCGGGCGGCGTTCTTTACCACGGCAAAAGCTTCCGGAAGAATTTCATCCAGCCGTTGCGCCAGCGCTTCGGGATCCTCGAGGCCGGAGAGCTCGCTGTTCCAGGCGGCGGTTTTGGCTCGCAGATCGTCGTCCGAGAGCGCCTTAAATTGCTCATCGAACTCGTTGATCGAGCGCACGATCGGGTGGAGGCGCTTGATCTCGCGCTGATTTTTCGACCCGAGTATTTTCTTTAAAATCCAACTGACCATGAGGTGGGCAATATCAACGAGATTCGCTCGTGATCAATCGCCGGCGGCTTTCCCTCCATTGTGCCGCTGCATTTTGCAGTTAAGCTCGGGGCCATGAAAAAAATCGTCTCCACTAGCAACGCGCCGGCAGCGATCGGGCCCTACTCCCAGGCGGTGCGCAGCGGCACCATGCTCTATTGCGCCGGGCAGATCCCGCTCGATCCCAAAACCGGCCAGATCGTCGAGGGCGACGTGGCCGTGCAGGCGAAGCGCGTGCTGGAGAATATCGCCGCCCTCCTCAAAGCCGAGCATCTCTGTTTCGATCACGTCGTGAAAACAACCGTCTTCCTCACCAGCATGGACGATTTCCAGACCGTCAACGAAGTCTACGGCACCTACTTTCGTGAAAACCCGCCGGCCCGTTCCACCGTGGCCGTCTCGGCTCTGCCCAAGGGCGCCAAAGTGGAGATCGAAGTGATCGCCGCGGCGAGCGAAAACCCGGCCAGCGGCGGAAAGACCGTCAGCGACACCTCCGGCTAGGGCGCGGCATGAGCGAAGATCTGCTCGCGCTCTTTCGGCAAACCGGCGCCTTGCTCGATGGGCACTTCATCCTCCGCAGCGGATTGCACAGCCGGCAATTTTTCCAATGCGCGCTCCTCCTCCAGCACACCGCCATCGCGGCTCGGGTCTGCGCCGAGCTGGCCGATAAACTGCGCGACCTGGAGTGCGACGCCATCATCTCCCCCGCCCTCGGTGGCATCGTGGTCGGGCAGGAAGTGGGGCGGTCGTTAGGCAAACGCCATATCTTTGCCGAGAAGGACGCGGGAGGACTGGTCTTGCGCCGTGGTTTTCAGATTTCGGCTGGGGAAAGATTCGTTGTCGCGGAAGACGTGGTGACCCGCGGCGGCCGTGTGCAGGAGACGGTCGACATCGTGCGGCAGCATGGTGGCGAAGTCGTTGGCATCGGAGTGATCGTCGATCGCAGCGGCGGGAGCCGGCCCGGTTTCGGTTGCCCCTTTTTCAGCCTCATCGAGATGACGGTGGAAACGTTTCCGGCGGATACACTGCCGTTAGATTTGCGGGACGTGCCGGCGATCAAACCCGGAAGCAAATAATGCAATCCTCGAACCTGAAAAGGAGCCTTGGAAACTGATTTGCGACAAAACGGAATTGCCCATAATCTCGGAGACCAAAATGAAAGCTCTACTTGTCGTCATCCTCGGTTTCGTTCTTTCCGCCTGCGGTGCATCGCATCACTCGACCCAGGCCAAAAATAAAAACTCCTCTGCCGAAGAGGCAAAAGTCCCCAATGGTGCTGCCACTATCAAAGCCGATCCCAATCCGGTTCCGCCGGGCGGCGAGCTAGGAACAACGACAATTACCTGGGACACCGGGGGCAACGAATCCGGCCAGGTATTCGTCGCCAAGGATGACGGACCGGAGAAACTTTTTGGGACCGGCGCATCAGGTTCTTCGGAAGTGAAGTGGATTCGTATTCACACCCGCTATGAGTTTCGCCTCTATGAAGGCACGCAGCATGATAAGCTTCTAGGCAAGGTGCAGGTCGTGCACGAGACTCAGAAGAAATCTTCTTCCCACAGTTAACGGGACTACCTAACGAGCATCTTGCTCGGCTGCTGCTTGCTTTCTTCGAGCAAACGATCGTAGACAAGCTCGTATTGGTAAGCCATCTGGGCAATGTCCGGAAGCTCTATCTGGCGAATCGTTTCGAGGCCATGGGCATAGCTTTCGGGATCTTCGCTTAGCTCGCGCAACTTCGCGAGCCAGCGCGCAGCATCGTCCAATGGCAGGAGCCAGCCGCCGCCGTTTTTTAAGATACGCTCGCGCAGGGTGCCGATGTCGGAGGCGAGGACAGGAATGCCCATAGCCCATGATTCAGTAAGCACATGGCAGTAGGTTTCAGGCCAGGGAGAAGGAATAAGTGAGACGGAAGCACCGATCGCCTGAAGACGCTCCGCCAACTCGCCCCGATCATACGGTCCGTGATAGCGAATGCCATGCTCCTCGGGCTCGAAATTTCCTACTTTGCGGCCCAGCAGGTGGAGCTCGACAGGTTGCCCGGCCCGCTGATTTTCTGCTATAAGATCTATGATAAGTTGCAGCCCTTTGGCTGGCGTGAGATCGCCGAAGAAGACAGCCCGTATCGGCTCGCCTGCAACGGGAGCCCGTGCTAACTCCAGTCGTTCAAGGTCCCGCCCGTGCTCAATGATGGTGAAGCGTTCGTTGTCCAGCGCCGGGAAATGGGCTGTGATTACGCCGCGGGTGGCCGCCGAGGTAGTGATCCAGGCGTCACAGAGGATGAGGGCATCGGCCATCACCCTCTGGTGCTCGTGGACATACCGATGCTTTAACCAGGGGAGTGGCGGACGAAACCAATTACTCGGCAGCGGGCAATCGCCTGCCCCAGACGTACAAATCCCCGCGCAATAGGCTCTCTTTTCATCAAGCAACTGGATCGTCGGGCAAACGGTGTAGAAGTCGTGGAAGGAAAAGACGATCGGAACCTTCAGCTCGTGCAGGACCTTGAGCAGCTCAGGCCCACTGCCGAGCAGATGGCGAACATGTGCCAACTTCATTCCATATTCTGCGCAGACCTCTCTTAGCACTTCCAGCTGCTCGGCTGCCAGCGGACGATCCACCTGCCACGGACGGCTGAAAGCGTAACGACGCACAGGGCATATTCCGGTTTCGGCATATTCGCAGAGGGTCCAATGAGTGAGCGCCGCTAGAAGGACGTAAGTCCGGTAGCGCTGAGACACCGCTTGGCACAGATCTGCGCTCGTAAAGCGAGTCCCCCCGGTCCCGTCGTGCAGGACGTAGAGAAGACTGGCTCTGCTCTCGTTGGGCAGAACATCGATGACTCTTCCCGCCATTCCGCTTCCCAAAAGTTCTTCCATCTCCACGCGCACCGCGTCGAGCGAATCGTTCTGACTCCATGCGAGAACCCTTTGTGTGTAGTCTGGGTGGAGTCGATCTAAAGTCGCGCGACTGCTTTTCAAGATCTCCTCCTTTCGGGATCCGAAGGATGCGCTTCGGCTATGAAAGACATAGGTCGCGTCATCGATCAGGTTGAGTAATCCAGCAGCAGCGGCACGCATGCAGAAGTCGTTTTCTTCACCATAACCGTCGGGAAAACTCACTTCATCAAACTTTCCGACAGCAGCTCGCGCAGCCGCGGTCAAATACATGCAGAACCCGTTGCCGGTAGGAACGATCGGACGGAGCCGTTTCGAGGTCTGTTCGACGAATCGTGCCATCTCACTAACACTCCAGCCCGCAGGCAGGGAGTTAAGAGCATTTTTCCGCGGGACAGAAAAAGCGCCTGCGGCATTTGAGATTGCCGTCACGGTCGCCACTCCCGACCGACTGTAAGCGCAGGCTCCTAACTGTTCGATCCAATGTGCCGATACGACAGTATCGCTGTTCAAGAGAATGACGTCACCTGGACCTGTGAGGTCGCAGCCGAGATTCACTGTCGCCGTATAACCAAGATTCGCCTCATTGCGATGCGCTCGAAAATTCCTAGACTTTACCTGCCACTCCTGCAGCAGGGGCCAGACCCGCTCGTCCGTACTGGCATCATCCAGCACGATCACCGGCTGATCGCGGCGGGAGTGTTTTTGCACCGACGCAAGACAGCGGACTAGGTCATCATATGCGTTATAAACAGGGATGATAACGGAGATGAACTGACCCATAGCTTTGGCATTTCGGTGCGCCGCACCTTGCACATGTTGCAGCTGCGCCTTCCGCTTAAAAGCGGTGGGTCTTTCTCCGCTTGGAATCTGCTTCACCTGCACCGGCTTCGGAACGGCCGTCGGCTTTGTCTCGGGCTCCGCTGCGAAGGCGATCGGCTCTGTACTTAGAACAGGTCGCGAAGCCAGCAACTCGGCGAGGCGCCGCGCCTCCTTACTCTCGTCATCCGCTCGCTTCAAACTAAGCCAGCACCCCAGACGCCAACGGTTTGAATGCAGCAGGCGCTCCAACTCGTGAATAACTCGATCCGACCACTTCTCCAGCCGCGCAACCTCGCGACACCGTCGCGCCTCTGTATCGCGTAGCTTTTGAAGGTATTCCTTATTCATATGCTAAATCGGCGGCCTCAGCCGCACTATCGCTAAATCAGGCTCTTTACGGGACCTGATAGTCCTAACACATCGTCCGCCATCCGGGCCTACTGCTTCCGATACAGCGCCGTGCAGCCGTAGATCCCGTAAAATTCGAAGACCTTTGGGTCCAGCCCCTCGGTCACCGCCCTATAAACGTCGTAATTTGTCTCCGCAGGATCGGCATTGCGCCGGTCGTTGAAATCATGAAAAAGGCAAAAGCCCCCCGGATTGACCACTTCCGCAAGGCCTCGGCAGACATTATAAACTGGTTGATAGGCGTGTGAATGATCGATGAAAACAAACTCAAACTGCCGGTGATCTGCCGCCAGCCGCATAACCGCTTGCGCTGCGTCGCTACAATGCACTTCCACACTCTCAGCCAGTCCAGCAGCTCGCAGCGATTCGGAAGTCTTCTTACAGTTCTGCGGGTCAAGATCTATGCTATCAATGTGCTGCCGTATCTCAGCGTTGTGATTAGCTTTAGATAAGATACAGGTACTCAAGCCGTGGTATGACCCCAGCTCGAGAATATCGCCGTTTGCGAAATAGCCGAGCTCGTAGAGCTTAAGCGCATCGGCACGTCGAAGCCATCCTTTAACGGGCACTCCCAATGCCGTCCCCATGTCAACCAGACCCGAGCCCTTCGCCGACGCACCAATCAGCTCGTGAAAGCTGTCGATGTATTGGCCGGGGAACATGACTGTAGGCTGGTAAGCAGGGAAAATGGAGCCCAATTCAGCGGCCTTCAGGAACCGATCAGCGTGTTTTTGCACAATTGTTTTCTTAACAGGTTCAAGACTTGCCGCAAGCGAAACAGCTAATCATAAGATGCCGTCGGTGGGTCTGGGGGAGGCCACGAGCGCTTCCGCATATTTTAGTTCCGTTCCTTCGACGGGAATAATCGCTACACACTGTGTAACCATGTCCCGCCGTTTTTTATTTGCGCCCAGACTTTCGATCCACTGCACAAGCACGACTTCACGGCCACGCAATGCGTCTGGAACCTTCGCTGCGGAGATGGCCGCTCCCAACGACGAAAAAAATATTGTACATGCGAACGCACGCCGGTGGAAAACAGGATTGCGCCTCGCGAATTCGGCGCCACGGGGAAATTGGAAAAGGTAATAAGAAAGCCGCTCGCGGCTCACCGAAAGTGTGCCACTATCGACGGCTTGGCGAAGAAGCGGCACCGACCGTGGGTAAGACATCTGGAGCTTCTGGCCCACAAAAGTAATCACCTTCCCCTTAGTCTCGGCAGAAAGATACGGTTCCGGCGAAGAGCGTGGCGGGGAGAAAACAAGATTCAGAGCGAATAAACGAATGGTTCCTGCGCTGATAAATAAGACTGCTCCGCAAACGCCAATTTTCGTTAGGCCCCTTCTCCACCTGTGCTGGGCTGGAAGCGCCTGGCGAGAGGCTCGCCCGCGCGTCTTCACCCCGCGATCGAGACCTGAAAGGCACGTCCTCGTTAGAACTTCTGTTAGAAACCGCGCACTGAAGTGGAAGGCTGCTATGTACAGAAGGGCGAAGATCCAATCCGTCATCAAAACGGCACGATAGAAGATAGCGTTATTAAAGAGTGCGCCACCGATGCCAGTGACGAGTAAACTGACAACGAGCACCGCTAACTTGGTGCGAAGTCCTTTGCGTATGCTGCATACGCCCAAAGCTAGAATCAAAATTCCGGCGAAGGATGGCAAAAGATGCCACACACAAAGAAGGAGACCGCAGGCGCCAAGGAACACGAGCGCCGGCCTACGTCCGTACAGCTTCCACACGACCAGCGCCTCGATTAGCAGCGAACAAGCGACAACCCAGCGAAAGAGAACCTGCGCTTCGGCTAAGCGGGTCCATTGACGATAGGAGAACTCCCTTCGTTTCGCACGTGTTTGCAGGTCGAACGAGGTCAGATAATTCGAAAACGCCTGAGACACCTGTCTCGAATAAAACTCCGGATTCCGACGGATATTTTCTAGCCCATGGCTGATAAAGTAGTCGTAGCGAGCCCCGGCCTCCGCCGCGATACCAGCTCGATCCGCATCCCCACGGACCAGCGACGTCCAAGTCTTATATTTGGGAGACGTTGCCCCATAAAACGCTTCTCCGAGATTAGTCGACACTGCCCACACCCCATGAACAGACTTCTGCCGGATCAGCCAGGGCGCCAAAGTGAGAGCCAAAGCTCCGCAGAAGAAAATCGCCATTAGAACCGATCTCCTGTAGTCTCGGTATCGCCACCAGCCGCTGAGGAAAATCACTGCGGCATAGAACGGAGCACAAAACAGAGTAAGCGGGCGGGTGAGATTGGAGAGACCGAGAAGACAGCCGGCACAGAGGGCATAGCCGGGCTTTCCGATGTCTTCAACGAGGAGGAGGTAGTAGACGGAAGCCGCGAAGAAGAGAAGTCCCAAAGGCTCTGTCGTAGCTTGCGGAATCTGGATGATCTGCGAGGGATCAAAGATATAGAAGAGAGTCGCCGTGAGAGTAATCGGTCGCGGAAAGATTCTCTGCCCAACCAAAAAGAGGAAAACCGCCGTCCACGCCCCGACGAAAATGTTCAGGCCCGTGATGACTATGACGGAGTATCCCCACCAGACATAAAACAGAGCGAGGACACACGACAATCCCGGCCGGAGGATGCTTTGGAAACCTTGCCCTTGCGTAAGCCAAAGCGCTCCCGAAGTCCATTGCTGCGCGTCACTGTAGGGAACTCCGCGAACTGCAAAGACATTATCAAGATGAGGATGAGTAAGCGCGAAGCAGAGACGGACGACGAAGGCAAGGCCAAAAGCCAGCCAGGCACTGGCAGCAGAATCATTCGCAAGCGCCCGTACCGCCTTCTGCAGATGATTCCTCAAGCCTTGCATTGTGGCCGGCACAGCTAAGAAGTGCAGTTGCCTTGCGCGGCAGTATGAGCCACGCCGGATGCTTGTCGAACGGACGTAAAGAACTCCAACTCCGAACGGCAGGCCTTTTCGATGCTGTAACGAGAGGCTGTCTCTAATCCGCGTTCGAGAATGCTTTCATATAGCCCTCTGCTCTGCATGTAGCGCTGAACATTTTCCACAAACTCCCCGGCGTCCTCAGGATCTGCCAGGAGAGTGTTGATTCCGTCCACGGCATACTCATCGATCCCGCAACCTCTCGGAAGGATTGTTGCACATCGACAGGCCATTGCCTCCAAACCGGTTCGACCGAAAGCTTGATAGGCCGAAGCATCGATGAACAGTGACGATGATCTCAGCAGGCTCGCCACCGCCTCTCGAGTCAAAACACCAAGCACCGTATGCTGAAATACCGAAAATCGACGATAAAGGTAGGGATCCCCCGGTTCTATGCCAAAGAGCCTGATCTCGACCGCACTTCCATATTCCCGTTTGATCCGATCCAGAATTTCCAAGGTAAGCCCCGGCGAGCGCCTTTCGGTCATCGGTCGCACCATTGCGCCAATCACGAAAGGTTGACCCGGCTTGACGGTATCGTCTGGGAAGAAGACGACATGATCAATACTCGGCTCCACCTTCTGAACGGTGATCCCCTGCTCCCTCCTCACTGTCTCACAAATCCAGTCTGTCTTCGCAAAACAGTGAATAGCGGGTATTAATTTATAAGATTGAAGAGCTTCCCCATATGATGAATCGCTGCGGTGGAAAAAGCTCGGCTCGTAATCCTGAACATAATAACAGGGAATAACATTCGGGTACCTTTCGAGGATCTGCTGCAAAAAGCGGACGCTCGTAAAGAAGGTTGCAACGACAAACTCGAAACTTCCACCATAATCGATCAATTTGTCCACGTTGTCGAAGCGGTAGAACAGGTCGTTTGGAACACCGGGAAACCGCTCACGGTAGAATTCTTCGTCTTGGCTGCGGATCGCTACTTGCACGGCAACGCCAAGCTCTCTCAGTCCTGTAGCTTCCTGAATGATTGAATTAGTCCCGCCACCGGCGCTCCGAAATGGACAGAGGAAAAGGACCAGGCATGGGTCGGCATCAATCACCCGTGCGAAGAGCGACCGCGCCCGGGCCAGTTCAGCCGAGTCACGCAGGCGCTGGGTAGCCTCCTCTAACTCGCCTCCATACTTTTCCCTCAGTATATTCTGCGATCGCTTTGCAAGACTTCGACGCGTCTCATGAGAATAACTCCTGGACTTAGCGTGGAAAACGAAACAATCGTCGGCGATGGCTATCTTGATTCCCGCTCTACCCGCTCGCAGGCAATAGTCATTTTCTTCCCCATAACCCGCCGCAAAAAGAGCTTCATCAAAGAAACCGATCCTGTCGATAGTTTTCCGCTTCAAGGCAAAGCAAAAGCCGTTTACGATGGGCACCTTCGGGTAAACCGGAGATTGCAAAAGAGTAAAGCTGCGACTCAGCCGCGGTAGGCGATCCAGCGGAAGTGGGTTGACAGCCCAATCCCCGTTGTCGCCGAAGCGATGAGGAATGGATTGCCAACTAGCCGCATTGGAAAGCGGACCGACGATACCAATCGCAGGATCCGACTCGCCGCAGGCGATTATTCGTTCAACCCATGCCGGCGTCACCACGGTATCGCTGTTCAACAAAACGACATAATCCGCGGCACTGGCCCTGAGTCCACGATTGGCAGCGCGGGTGTAACCGTGAGGCTCCGCGTTCTGGAAGAGACGGCAAGGTATCTCGGTTTGCTCCGCAAACGTGTTCAAGTAGTCGGCGGTATCTCGAGAAGATCCGTCATTTACCAGGATCAAGCTGTTGCAAGCAGGTCCCCAGTGGGAGACGACGGATGCCAGGCACCGACTCACGTCGTCTAAAGCATCATGGATACAGACGACGATGTCAGCTGTGATCTTGGCGGACGGACTCGACTGAAGACTCGAGCTGGTTCGGTCGGAGTGATCAGCGATCATTGTCGCCTCAACCGCCGTTAAGGAGTCTCTCGAATGCCGCGAGGAATGACGATCTGCATCCGGCTTTTGCATCCTCTCGGGGGCTTTCGCCTTGTTGGAATCGCGAGGCATCACCTTTGCCGCTGCACCGGGTGCGATCGAAGCAGTGTCCGCCTCCCTTGGAGAACCGCCCACTTCGGGATTCTGCGGAGCATTATCCGGCTGTTCGGGCCTGATCGAAGTGGCGTCTACCGCGGTAAGAGTTCGAGTGTCGGCGGTGGAGCACTCAGGATTCGACGAGGGCGTTTCTCCAGAATGCATTCCCTGCTCGAATTTAGACAGCTTCTCGGATACTCGTGAGGGTTTCGGCTTCTTTTCCAATAATCGAGCGAAGCGCCGGGATTCAACGCTGTGACTACCACTACGTCTAAAGCTCACCCAGCATCCTATGCGCCATGGGAAAGACTGCAGGATGCGCTCATAATTACCGACAAGGCAGGTCACCCATTCATCCAAAGCGTCAAAACCGGCTCGCAATTGTTTCGCCGTTTCACGACGCCAGATCTCTGTTTGTGCAGATTGCGCTTCGGCGCGGCTCCGGCGGTCTTCGGCCTCTCGTGTCTGCCTTCGCAATTCGTCGCAGTGCACTTGAAGAGCTTTCTCTTTGTCTTTTAGCTTCTCAGTTTGCGTGCTCAGGGCAGCGATTTGTTGATTTCGCTTCTCAATTGTCGCGCGGGCCGAAACCTTCCAATCCTGAATCTGCTTCAGCTGTTGCTCCCGTCTTTCCAGGGTTCGCTTCTTAGCGTCTGCGCTTTTCCTTTGTTCTTCGAGCGTTCGCTTCAGACCGTTAAGAACGTTCGCGAATTTCCAAGAGCGGTCTTCCAGCGTCTTCTCACGAGCGACGACCTTTTCCTGAAGCTTCTTCCTTTCCCTTTTCAGGTCCGCTGTTTCTCGTTGGTTAATGTCATGAGCCGCCAGCAGATCGGCCGCTGCGGGCGAAAGAGCGGGTAGCGCCTCAGGCGCCCGATCAAGAATGGCTTTGGACTCGATCATTTCGACTAACTCTAACTGAGCTGAGTGAAGATGATCGAAAGCGGCCTTCGGAGTTATGCGATGATGATAGAGCTGTGGCTCGATAAATGCCTCCACCACCTGCCTGGCCGGCGCATGCAGCCCGCTTACACCCACGTCCTCCAGTTCCGCCAGCAGTTGGCGGGTTGTATTCCAAGGGGAAGTCAAAAGGTCGCGATGGAATATCATGATTCGAGGCAGGCCGTAGGTCGCGGCAAAGCCGGCTAACATATACCGTTCCCAAAGAGCCAACCCCAGGGCGATGGAGAATCCATTTCGCTTGCGCAGCGACAGGGCAACCTCCAGCGGGTGCCGGTAGACGTGGAGACCGACGGCGGCCGTCGCGAAGGTCCGCCAGACAGGAAAGGTTAGCGATAGTCGAGGCTCTTTGATGAACCAGGGCTGGTGTGTGTCCAATTCCAAGAGCAGCGACGCAATCTCCCTCTCTGTCTGCCTCCTGTCATCGTCGGGAATCCTGTCGATAGAAAACTCCGAGATTCGGTCCCAGTCGGCGTCTGCCGCGTGCAATAGCGAATCGTTCAGCTCGCGAACATCGCGGCGCTCCCAAAATCCCTTCGGATTCTCTGCATTCGCCCCCATGGATGAACTTTCAGGCCCAAAATACGCACCCAAAAGATTCAAGCATCGCGCCGCCGCGGAGGTGCCCGAGCGATGCATTCCGATGACGAACAACTGCATGATTTCCGACTAGCACGGTTTCCACGCAAGTCCAACCCCAGGGTGGGCTTTTGAGGAAAGAAAGCGAAGAACAGAGATGCTGAGTGCGACGGCAGGACAGACTGCGTCAACGCGGCATCTTCTTATCAATCCAGCGTCCGTGCCACGGGTCGTTCCGTCATGGTGCTCTGAAGCAGCGTCACTTCCCCGGCCAATAGTATATCTTCTGTGTATGGCCTCGTCGCTGAGGCACCAACAACACACTGTAACCGGGCGGCAAGTGGTCCGTCGAAAGCCTCTGCTTATCAGTGAAGGCGGAATCAACGACGATCTCTTTGCCGGCGACTGCCCTAGCCGGGTGCAGCCGTTTCGTCAGAGGATAATCCTTCGACAAGTAAGGACTCAAGCGGTCAGGACGAAAAGGTGCAAAAACCCAGGTGCCTTTCGCAAAGTTTTCTTTTACCTTATCCGCGGTTTCCATCCACGCCTCGTAGGGGACGTAATGAAAAGTGGAGAAGACATGAACGCCATGCGCCAATGCGATGACCGCGATTCCATACATGACTGAAACACGAAAGGCTGCGAATTGTAAGGCGCGGAGAGACTTGGAGAAAGCCGTCACCATGATGAATCCGAATGGCATCACCAAAAAAGCAACCGTTCGCTTCATCGGCGTCTCCATTTCCAAACAGGCTGCAAGCGTGCAGACGATCGCCACCCCCAGGCAAAAACCAGCGCGATCCGCCTCCGTCTCGAGTCCTTGAACCAGAAAGACGATGACAGTTGCGGCCACCAGCAGGAAGGCTCCCCAGCTGTGACCACCAAACACGAAGTAATCATTGAATATCTCGCCGATTGCTCTCCAATCAGCAAATGCTTTACCCCATTCGCCTGCGTAGGTGCTTGAAGCGTGGAGCAATTCCATTCGCACCGGCCAATAGACAACACAGCAAAGACATAACGCAGCGGCGCCAGATGGAATCCAACGCCAGTCGCGAGTGTAACATAGCAGAACAAAAAACAGGGAAGCGCCAAAAAGGATGAAGGTGGGCACGCTCCAGGTGCCAATCCAGACTGCAAGAGGGATGCCGATCAGCGACCACAGCGACGGTCGACGAAAGTAATCCCACGTCAAAATTACGCAGGCGGTGGCGGCCAATGCGAGGAGACAGTAGCCGCGAGCTTGTAAGGCTAGATCAAGATAATTAAGGTTAGCCAGGAAGAAAAAGCTTTGCAGCGATCCCGCATACAAATCGCCGGCCCGCGCCTGGTAAATCAGAAGGGCGAGACAGGTCGACGCCGTTAGGAGGTAGGACCAGAAGCGTGCCCGAAAAGGCTGGTAGCGATCTTGCCCGGGCGTGACAGAGTTCAGGAGGTTGAAAAATATGTGATTATTGGGCTGGTGGTACGTTGTGAGCGTATAGAGAGGCCCGTTGGAGCTATAGCGTGAGATGCTGAAAATCTCGTCGTTCCACAATGAGGTTGTGGCCATTCCCCTCACGACGGGCCAGGCGCAGAAGAAGGTCGCGGCTAAGAGGAGGATGGCCGGCACATATGCACGCCAAAGGCCGCTATCGGGAGCCACAGGTCTTGATTTTGTCACAGCTTCTTCCACAGCGAACGCCCTCCCCGGCCGGTTTCGGGAATGGCTAATTCCATCCGAGGGCCGCTGGAGGCTTGACTCTACCATCGGCCCCGCTAATTACAACGCTCGTTCAAATGAAGGTATCCGTCGTCATTCCCTGCTACAACGAACTTCTTACGGTCGATCAAATCGTCGCGGCCATTCGGTCTGGACCGATCCCTGACGTTCAAATTATTCTCGTAGATGACTGTTCGACTGATGGCACGCGAGAATTCCTGCAACGAAAGCCCCCGGGCTGGGTCGACAAGATTCTCTATCACGAGAAAAATCGCGGGAAAGGAGGGGCCTTGCGCACTGGGCTTCGTCATCTGACAGGCGACTTCGTGATCATCCAGGACGCCGACTTGGAGTACGACCCCCGGGAATACCCGCTCCTTCTCGATCCACTCCTTTCCGGACACGCAGATGTCGTATTCGGTTCGCGTTTCATGGGCGGGCGTCCGCATCGAGTGGTGTATTTTTGGCACATGGTAGGCAATCGCCTTTTGACCCTCTTTTCCAACATGCTGACGAACGTTAATCTTACCGACATGGAGACGTGCTATAAAGCATTTCGGCGCGAGGCAATCGACTCTCTTTCTATCGAAGAAGAGCGGTTCGGATGTGAGCCGGAAATTGTGGCGAAAGCGGCTCGGGCAAAGCTCCGACTTTACGAAGTGGGAATATCTTACCACGGACGTACCTATGAACAGGGAAAGAAGATCGGCTGGCGGGACGGGCTGGGAGCTATTCGCGCGATCCTCAAATACAACCTCTTCCGGTAAGGCTAGGACCATCGGTGCGAGGCAATTCATCAGACAGACAAACAGACAAGGCGATTAGAATGTTGCAGACGACAAAGAGTCGACTCATCACGTCTGGCCTTCTCCTGGCAGTTCTGGCGATCGGCAGCTATTTACGGCTGTCTGGGATTACATGGGGGTTGCAGCGCGGTTATCATCCCGACGAGGTAGTCAGCATGCGGGGAGTCATGCAACTGGATCCTCTGCGGGCCGATTTTACTGCGCCCGCCGCTTACTTTGAAGGCACCTTCAATTACTACCTCTGGTCCCTTCCGGTAGCGGCCGTCAGGTTGCTTCACTCTTCCAACCAGGACGCCTGGCCCCCGAAGAGTGAGGACAAATTAGATCCGGAACATTATGGGCGGATTCTATTGCTCTCACGTCTGATGACGGTTGCTTTCGGAACGGCGACGGTCCTGGCGGTCTTTCTGGCAGCACGCGAAGCCGTGGGAAAGTCGTATCCTGCTTTGGCGGCCGCTTTCCTTTACGCCATCATCCCGGTGCAAGTGATCTATGCGCACTTTATGCGTCCGCACGTTCTGGCGGACCTCCTGTGCACGGTTGTCCTATGGTTGTCTTTTAAGCTGCGTGCCGGTAACCAAAGAATCTGGCTGCTGAGCACGGGGTTCTTTTCCGGCCTCACTGCAGCAACCCGCTATCCCTTGGGAATCATAGTGATGGTGCCTTGCTTTTGCAGTCTGTTTGCGGCCTCTGAGTTAGCGGGACAACCCGGTCGTCGTTGGCTTCGATCCGTGCAACTTTTTCTGAAGGGTCCCGTCTGGTGGATCACCCTTGGACTGCTTCTTGGGCTTTTCCTTGGTGTCCCTATGATCTTCATAGACCCTGGAGCCGTGGTTGCGGCCTTCCTCAAAGACTCCGCGCGTTTCATCCCGCTCGAGCAGTTCAGCGGTTGGCACTTTATTGATCTTGCGGCGGTTTGGAAATATCTAACCGTCTTAATCTCCTGCGGGACGTGGCCAGCTCTCTGGATCCCTTTCTATGCCGCCATCATCTACCTTTTGTTCTCCCGTAAGGTTTTTCATATCACTGTCCCTCTCTTCGCCTTTTGCGCATGCTACCTGTATTTTATGGCGAAAGGTTATTCCACCGGTCTCTTCGCCCGCGCGACGATGCCGCTATTCCCGTGCTTTTGTATTTTCGCCGCTCTCGCCTGGCATCAGCTTTTTGAGCGGCTCCATCCCAGGCCAGAGTATCCCGTGCGGTTTCCGCCAACGGCCGAAACGCCAAACGTCAGCATCCGCGCATTGGTTATCACTTGTTTTCTCCTTTTGAGTCTTCCCTCGTTGGCTTTCGACCTTGCTTATGTTCGCGGAATGCAGGAAGCCGATCCGCGAATCTTGCTGCAAGCTGACTTAAAGAACTCTCTCCGCATGGGGCCTCTCAAGTTTGGCGTCGAACGGTCCGGAGGCTATTTCTACACTCTGTTTCCGCTTTTAAAGCAGCTCAAGAGTGAAGGCTTGGATTTTGCACTGCAGCAGCCTCAAAAGCCCGCAGACGGATACCTTGTCGCGCTGAGAACACCAAACATCGCGAAGAACCGGAGAAGGCTCATCCGCCAAATCGAGGCAAGGAGCCACTTCCAGCTTCGCTTCGTGAAGAGCTACGGTATAGCTCCGCATTTTCTCGGCTATTGGCCTAATTTGTGGTCGTTCCCACCTGATATGACCTATCCATTTTTCGAAATACTGCTCTTTCGCGAAAGGCCCGCCTCCGGAATTCCCCATCCACAGCTCAAGCCGGAACCACAAGTAGATTGACGAACCAGTCGCGCTCTTCCCTGGTATTCTGCGGACGGAAAGGGAGCAACTTTCCGTGGCTGATGTGCAAGACCGACTTCTGACGCGTCTCCAGAAAGGAGATTACGTCTCGCCAATCCGTTCCAGCCGCTCGCAGTCCGTACGGCCAAAGTTCTATCAACAGTTTTAGTTGCGGGTTATCCGCAAAGACCCGTTTGGCGCCCTCTAAAGCGTGGAGCTCGAATCCCTGAATATCCATTTTGATGAGGTCGACTCGTTCGAACGCTTGAAAGTAAGTATCAAGGGCCATGGCTTGCACCGTGATAGCGCGTCGTTTCTCACCCGGCGTCTCGTAGAGGCGGTGATCGACGTTAAGGTCGTCAGAGATATGTAGAACAGATTCTCCTGCTCGATCACTGAGAGCAGCCTGGTTAAGGCGAACGTTCGGCCGACGTGAAAGCATGGCGGACAAATGAGCGAAGTTGATCGGGTCGGGTTCAAAACTATGCACGATACCGCTCGATCCTACGCAACCCGCCAGAAACTGACTATAAATCCCGATGTTTGCACCGGCGTCGACTACAACCGATCCAGCGGACACGTGCTTTCGCAGAAGCTTTCGTTCGACGCGGTCAATCCGACTCTTAAAGATGCCGTAGAGCAGCCGGTAGAGAGGAAACGCTGTCTTATAGAGACAATTCCCGAGCCGACGCCCAAAGTGCCTGAGATTACTCACTTGCGAAGTAGCCTGATCGTAAAGAACGAAGCCAACTGTTTGGGAAAGATGTCGCTTAACCAGCGATCTATTTGAAAAGCGATCCGAAAAATCGGGCCTGGGACCGGGAGTCGGTGCGAGATTCCCCCAGTCATCATATAGGAGAGGCTGCTAAATGGCCGAAAGCCTTCTTCGCGAAACTCAAAACGCTCCCGAAGTCGGGCACTCCATTCGGGATGTTTACTAAAGATGAGCCAAGGCAACGCGATGTTCGCCGAAGCCAGAGGCCCGAGAACCTCAGCAAGAACTGGTTCTTTTATATCAAGATCAACCGGCTCATGATGAATGCGCCGAAAAATGAACGAGGATAGATTGGAAAAATAAGGTTCCGTCGCGATGACCTGCCCCCCTGCTTTCAATTTGCTCGCCGCCCTGTTCAAGAAGCAGATTGGATCCTGTAAGTGGTGCAGCACATTGGTGAGTGTAATGATATCCAGGCTCTCATCCGGGATCGACTCCACCTCATCGATCGAGTGACAATCAAACACATAGTCGAGGTAGTCGAACTCGAGCACGTCACTGGTCAACACATTTGGCTGAAAGCGCTTAAGAGGAGAGACGCCGCTTCCAATTTCCAGGATTCGCATCTGCCCCGGTTTCGGGTAATCCTTGAATTGATCCCGGTACAGCTGACCATACCAATAAAGCAGGTTACTGTTACGACTGAGCTTCGCCCGGTTTCGCCGGGTCACGGCCCTGTCTTTCTCGTATTGCAGGGAAGGCGCGACCGTTGGTTTCATTTCGCCGCTCTGATGAAGAGCGAACCAGCAATCTCGCAAAGGAGCGGCGTCTGCTCTAAGACTTCCCCTAACGCTTGCAGCCGAGGAATCCAGCCGGGAGAGACACGAGGATGGAGGAAGTCAAAAGGCTGGATCCGGATCCGGCGAAAGCGGTGTTTGGACATCATCCGCTGCAGGGACCATCGAAAAAAAGCCGTCTCGTCGGGCGAGTCTCCCAACCGCCGTTTCAGGGCCGGCACATTTTTTTGCACCGCTATCTGCGGATTCATCATATTAGGCTCGGTAAAATAAACGGTGCCGCTCGGCTTTAAAACCCGGTAAATCTCAGAGAGGGCGGCATCCACTTCCAAATGATGTAAAACGGAACTGCCGACGACGGAATCGAAACTTTCGTCAGAATAGGTCAACTCATAGGCGTTTTGAACTTCAAATTGTACGTTAGGTCGGGCACATTCACGCTGCGCGACCTCGAGGAGGCCAGGTGAGATATCGATTGCCGTGACCTGTGCTCCGCTGTGCGCCAGAGCACGAGTGAAGTAGCCTGTACCGCAGCCAAGCTCCAGCACCTTATCTCCAGGCTGCAGATGGTTGGTCAGCATCTTGATCCGCCGCGCCCAGCGCAGACGCCCAGCCGGCGTCTCCCAGTTCCACACCTCTCCGGCCCCGTGTTCAAGCAGATATTTTCCATGCTCGATTTCATTCTCTAGGCGATCGCTCATCAGGATTTGACCTCAGATAAACTTTATCCTGGCCGCGGCGAACTGCAGCATGCGCAGGAGGATCACGCCGTGTCTCCAACGGTCAATATTGGTGGAGCCGTAGGTGCGCTCGCGATAGTGCACAGGAACTTCAACAATGCGCAAGACCATGCGGGCGGCCCCGAAAATGAGATCGAAGTCGCCGAAAGGATCGAATTCGCCAAAGTATCTGCGGTGTGAAGCAAGTTTTTCGTAATGCGCGCGGGTGAGGACTTTCGTACCGCAAAGCGTATCCTTGAATCGCTGCCCGAGGACAAACGAAAACATAAGGGCGAAAAACTTGTTCCCGAGCAGATTCATGAACCGCATCGCCTGTTTCTCCATTGGATACACCAGTCGACTGCCATTGATGAACTCCCCTTTCCGGCTCACCAACGCTTCGTAAAAACGAGGTAGCTCCTCCGGTGGAACCGTCAGGTCAGCATCCAGAATCATGAGGATTTCCTTTTCCGCCATGGCAAACCCCTTGCGAACGGCATCGCCCTTCCCTTTCCCTTCCTGCTGGCCAATCCGAATCTTGCGTTGTCCGCCATATTTCTCTTCCATCCGGCAGATCGTCTCCCAAGTGTCATCGGTCGAATTCCCTTCAATAAAGATAAGTTCGTCATCCGGTCCCATCGCAGGAGTGCGCAGAATGGCGGCCTCGATGTTTCCGGCCTCGTTCCGTGCCGGGATTACGATTGAGACAGACGGGCTCGAACGAGGTTCGGCGCTCCCCTGCCCTATCGGGCGCGCTACGGCAATGACGAGCAGATTGAAGAGACGAAAGCCCGGCAGCGGCGCAAGGAAACGGTTGCCAAGATAACTTAGCAATGGGACATAGAACGGGATAAGCAGCTTGCTCTCTTCCCGCACCAGTTCATATCCCGCCAGCAACAGCAAATTCCGAAGGTCTTCCGGGGCGATCCAATTCTCTTCCGCCGTCTCAGTGCGCCAACCCAGAGCGATGGCGAGGCGTAGCAGCGGGCGCCACAGGTTGTTGTAGAAAGTGATGATCACCCTGGTCTCAGGCGAGATGGCATCTCGCAGCCTTTCCATGAAGCTTTGGATGTCGGTTACATAGTGAATGTTGCCGTTTAAGAGAACGTAATCTGGTTCAAACTTCTCGATCAAGGCGGAGCTATCATCGGTCGCCGAAGATGTGGCAGCCGGCACGACCAAGTGATTTTCAAACTCCAGCCAGCCTGCCGCGCCCTTGGCGTCTATCTCCACGATCCGGTCGCCTGGGCGGACGTAGAGATCGAGATACTCACGAAGTTTTCTATAGAAGTATTTCCGCATTCGACCGGAGGCGGTTCGCGGCCTATCAACGAACCCTGCATTCCGAATCGTGATCCTTAGCAGCGCTCGAGGGATTTGCAACCGGGCGAATTCCGCCTTCCCGACATCGCCGGTCGCTTGCTACACCTCCCCGGAAGCCGCCCGAAGATCGAGCGCTACGCTTTCCGCCGTATCACTCGGTTGAAAGCAACTCAGCATACTTTTCAAAATTTCCCCATCTTAAGCTGCACCGGTAAGGCGGGGAATTTTCACTCGCCATGATGGAGACTGCAAATATGGTGAGCGCGATGAAGCAAAATTTTTGCAAATCCTCCTTGTTTCGGCCGCCGTGCGTCCAGCGGCAGCCGCAGCGCGCCTCAGGCAAAAAATGACCTGCGCTGCTCAGAACGCCAACGAGGATGAGGTTGCGCCAGTTGCAGATCTGGCGTCCGCGGTGCCTTTTTTCGTCCCACCTTCTGGCGCTATGCCGCCATCACTTCTGGTTCTCCCGGCGGCACCGGAAAACAGCGGACGCGGGACGACCGCACAGGAGGATTGGTTGCCTTGACTACAAACGCTGATTCCGACGCCGACGGCCTTTCAGCTATCGTGGTGTTCCACAACATGCGCCGTGAGGCGGGCCGCACCCTTCGGTCTCTAACCCGCACCTACCAGCAGCTCGAATTTGACCAGCCTTATGAGGTCATCGCCATCGATCACGGTTCGACCTTGCCCCTTTCCAAACCTTTTGTAGAGAGCTTCGGGCCGGGATTTCGGCATTGCGCGATTGAGACAGAAGAGGTAAGCCCCTGCCAGGCAATCAACCACGCTGTGGAACGGGCTCGCTTTGGGAATGTAATGATCCTGATCGATGGAGCTCGCATTCTCTCTCCGGGCATCGTGGGCCTTAGTCTGACTGCGTTGAAGACATTCGACCACCCGCTGGTTTATACTCTCGGGATGCATCTGGGACCTAAGACGCAAAACTTTTCCGTCAGCGAAGGTTACAATCAGTTGTTGGAGGACAGAATCCTCTCGTCAACCGACTGGCCAGATAACGGCTACTCCCTTTTTCCTATCTCAAGCCTTGCTCTCTCGTCCAAGCTCGGCTTTTTTTCTCAGATCGCCGAAAGTAACTGTTTTGCCCTGCGGAAAGATGATTTTATTGCCGCTGGATCCTATAAAACGGACTTTAAATACCCTGGAGGCGGGCTGTGCAATCTGGAGCTCTTTAATCGACTCCACAGTTACGCCTGGTTCGAACCGATCATGCTCCTAGGCGAGGCCACCTTTCATCAATACCATGGGGGAGTGGCCACTAACGTGCCTATCGCTGAACATCCGTGGCAAATGATGGCGGCAGAATATGAGCAGATCGTGGGTGAGCCATATTCCACCAACATTCGTCCTCCACTTTATTTCGGCGGCTTTCGGGAAGAATGTCGTCACCTCTTCCGCGCCGATGCGCAAGAGTCCGGCGGAAGATCAACGTGAGCTTTTTTTGAGCAAAGACTTGGCTCCGCTCGAATCCAGCAAGAGAGAAATTTGACTCGACTCCCGCACCCTTCCTATTCCTGGAGATTCACTTGAACAGTTCTACCAGCAAATTTTCTCCAATCTGTATCGCTGGCGCTCACCGCTCCGGCACCTCGATGCTCACCCGACTGCTGCACGCCGCCGGTTTGCAGCTCGGCCCGGAATGCGATCTCATGCCGGCTCAATCCGATAATCCAGATGGCTTTTGGGAAAATCTTCGCTTCGTTCGCATAAACGACCAGATCCTTACCCACCTCGGTGGCGCGTGGGATCTTCCGCCTTCATCCGGAGAGGCCTTTCAGCAGACGTCGCTCGATCCGATACGCGAAGAGGCGCGCTCACTCTTAGCGGATTTTGCCGACCAGCCGTTGTGGGGCTGGAAGGATCCGCGGAACTCGCTCACTTTGCCCTTTTGGAAAGCACTTATACCCAACCTCCGAATCGTCATCATAGCGCGTAATCCCCTGGAGGTCTCCCACTCGATGCATCGTCGCAATGGCACTTCCCACGCCTTCGGGTTGAAGCTTTGGGAGAGCTATAACCGTCGACTTCTTTCCACCACAACTGCCGATGAGCGGTTTGTAACCCATTACGACAGATTCTTTGGGGAACCGGAATCCGAACTAACAAGGCTGGGGCTGGCACTTGGCCTACCCGAGGACGCACTGGGCCGCGCTGTTGACTTGGTCGCCTCCGATCGTCGACATACGCATTTTACCATTACGGAGATGCAGGCAGCCGGCGTTTCCTCCGAGGTCGTCGACCTCTACCAATGCCTGGTCGCCGAGGCCTCTTCAACCGGTCGACCAAGCGCAATCTTACCTCCCAAGGAGTTACAGTCCCCCTCCACGGCGCCCGCAGCCACGAACCGAGTCGACTCTCTGATAGTGGATCGAGCAGCGCAGCGACAAGATGCCCAATGGGACCGGCTCACGGAGCGCTTGCAAGATTCCGAGTCGCGACTGGAAAACCTCCGGATCCGCTTCCTCCAAATCAACCAACTTTTTCAACTTAAGAGCATCGCACTAAGCCAGGCTGAAGAACGGGTCGTAGACCTCACGCGCCAGCTTCGCGATCAGCTCAAGACGACCAGGAAACTACATTCCTTTCTTCAAGACACCCTCATCGCCGCTCAGCGCCTGCGGCAATCTCGCCGCTGGAAGATTTCGAATCCCATGGCGTGGGCCAAATCGGGGTGGAAACAAACCGAGGTCCCAGGCTTCGGCCATCTTGAGAAAGTCATAGGCAAATTTATGCGCTGGCGAGAAGATCACCCGGAACTCGCCACCTTGGACGCATCGATCCAATCTCTGAACCCCCGAACCACCATATCCCAAACGTCCGCTTCCACAGTTTCGTTCCCATCGCTCCCGCTCCCGCCTTTGGCCGACCTTCGCTTCGAGGCCGATTTGCGGTCTGATGTTTCGATCATCATACCGCTTTTCAATCAGCTCCCTCTTACCCACGCCTGCCTCGCCGCCCTCGCCGCATTGACCGACGAAGTATCCTACGAAGTTATCGTGGTCGATGATTGCTCGACCGATGGGACCCAGAAAGCTCTGTCCCATGTCCCAGGTCTCGTTTATCTCCGTAACGAGAGAAACTCCGGTTTCATCCATTCCTGTAACTTTGGCGCGCGCCAAGCGCGATCCCGTTACCTCGTCTTCCTGAACAACGACACAGTCGTGATCAACGGCTGGCTCACTCATCTGCTAGAAACATTCTCTCACCGACCGGGCGCAGGCCTGGTGGGTTCGAAGCTTCTCTACCCAGACAGCCGCCTGCAAGAGGCGGGGGGGATCATCTGGCAGGATGGCTCCGGGTGGAATCGAGGCAAGTACCAGGATGCCGGCAAACCGGAATACAATTACCTGCGGGAAGTGGACTACTGCTCCGCCGCGAGCGTCATGATACCGAAGGCGCTTTTCGAGTCGCTCGGAGGTTTTGATATTAAATACGCGCCGGCCTACTACGAGGATACCGATTTGGCCTTCAAGGTCAGGCGGGCCGGCCACCAGGTCCTTTATCAACCTTTAAGCGTGGTTTTTCACTGCGAGGGAGCTACTGGGGGGACTGATCTCAGCAGCGGCACGAAAAAGTATCAGGAAGTGAATCGCGAGACTTTTCTGAACACCTGGGCGGAAGAACTGGCCGAGAGGCCGCCGAATGCGGATATCGCGGCATGGGATTCACCGCCCCCGGGAAAGGCTCGGATTCTGGTCATCGACCACCACCTTCCTCTGGCCGATCGCGACTCCGGCTCGCTGCGAATGTTTCACATCCTCTCCATCCTTTGCCGGCTCGGGCACCGGGTCACCTTCATCCCGGATAATCTGGCCGACCTGCCCCCATATGGCGACAGACTCAGGGCCCGCGGCGTGGAGGTGATTCATCACCCCTACTGTAACTCTGTCAGGGAATACCTCGGCGTCGAGGGTGGGCGCTTCGATGCGGTCATTTTGAGCCGCTGTGATTTCGCGCAAAAGCACCTGCTCGATGTGCAACTTCATGCACCGCAGGCGCGTCTCATTTTCGACACCGTCGACTTGCATTTCCTGCGCGAAGAACGCGGCGCCCGCCTGATCGGGGATGACGACCTCACCGCAAAGGCAGCGGCCAAACGATTGCAGGAGTATCAACTCATCGAAACCACTGCCGAGACCTGGGTCGTGAGTCCCGCAGAATCCGACCTGCTAAGGGAGGTCTGCCCCGGCGCTACCATCGAAGTGGTCAGTAACATCGTCGACATTCCTGGCTCGAAAAATCCCTATGACCTGCGCCGGGATATTCTTTTTATCGGCAGCTTCCAACACCCGCCAAATGTTGACGCCATCCTCTTTTTCGTGCGTGAAATCTTTCCCTTCGTTCTCCAGCAGATCCCACAGGTCACCTTCTACGTTATCGGTGATCATGCGCCTCCGGAGGTGATTGCACTGGCCGATGAGAACGTCATCATCGCGGGCTTTCAGCCGGATGTCAGCACTTACTTTGACAACATCAAGCTGTCGATCGCTCCGCTTCGCTACGGCGCGGGAGTTAAGGGTAAGATCAACCAGAGTTTGGGTTATGGCGTCCCGGTTGTTGCGACGACGATTGCAGCTGAGGGAATGGGATTACATGATATGGAAAATGTGCGCCTGGCCGACGAGCCGGTCGAGTTCGCCAATGCCATCTGCCAGCTTTATCAGACCGAAGAGCAGTGGAACCGACTATCGGCTGCGGGCCTCGAGATCACGCGGGACCTCTATTCCCACGACGCTGCCACCAAACAGCTCCGGCGTCTCTTTTCAGCTGAGCGACTGGCTTCGAAAAGATTGAGCGCATTTTCCCAAAACCTCCGGTCGCCGAGCGGGCTCAATGACTGAACAACCGATCCGCAATCCGGTCCGAGGCGATGGTTGGCACCTGTCCCCTTTATCGTGCTGGGCGCTTTGCGCGCTGCTCATTGTTGTCCTGAAGTTCGTCGCTCTCGCCTTCGATCCTTTACCCCGGCTCTTCATGGGCGATTCCGGCAGTTACCTCTGGACGGCCTTTTCCGGCTGGATTCCGCCTGACCGATCTTTTCTCTACGGTTTCCTCATCCGCTGGACCGCGCTGGCAGCCCATAGTCTGACCGCCCTGCTGATTCTACAGACATTTCTCAGCGCTTTGACCGCTCTGGTCATGGTTGCGATCGCTCGACTTTATCAGGTTCCAGTTTGGGCCGCCTGCTTGCTCGGCTTCCTCAGTGCCATCGATCCGCTGCAATGGGTTTGGGAACGCTATCTCATGACGGAGACAATCAGCCTCTCTGTTTACGCCGTCATGCTCGGTCTTTCCCTGCTCTATCTGCAACGACGCCGCCTATGGCTACTGGCCCTGGTCCAAATCTCGGGAGTCCTGCTGATCAGTTTTAGAATCAGCTACCTTCTGGTGGTCGAGGCGGAAACGGTCCTGCTTCCTCTTCTCGCTTTCGCCCCTGACTGGCTGCATCGCTCTGCACATCCCTGGTCCGCAACCGCGAAGCGTTCCGGGCTGCATCTTTTGGTCAGCCTTGTTCTATTCTTCGGCCTTCACCAGGGCTACAAACGATTGAATGGCTCTCTCTCTGGCCGCGAAGCGGCCTACATGTATTCCAGCGGTTTCAGCATTTTGGCGACCTGGGCGCCTAATCTGCAACCGGGTGACTCCCCCGACCCTCGGCTCGCCGCCATCATCGCCAAAGGCGACCAATTTCGTCTCCGCAACATGCGCCTGCGGAACGCGCAGCTTTACTCTCCCAACTATTTAGTCAGTCGCTGGAAAGCAGCGGAGCCCGACCTGCGAACGGCCGACAGCATCGCCAAACAAACGGCCGTTCATTCGCTAGTGCACCATCCGATTGGAGTTTTGGCGCTGGGCGGCAAAACCTTTGCCAGTTATTTCGACTGGAAGTCGACGCATCACCAGGCGAAATACGACCTCGGCAAAGGCGATTGGCCCAAGGGGATGACTGAAACTATCGCTTCCCGTTTCCGCCTGGCGCCACCACGCTCGGCCGAAAAAAAATATTACTCTCCTTTACAGGCTTATTTCCTGCACGCACAGCTCTATTACTTTGTCGTGTTGTTCTCGCCGCTTGCTTGTTTGTTGCTGATCTGTTTGACATGGCAGGCAAGCCATATTCTTCTGTTGGTCCATAGCGGCATCATCCTGGCGACGAATTCTTTTTTGGCCGTCACGGCCAGCGTGCGCTATCTGCAGCCGCTGTCATTTCTTACCATTCTTATCTTTGCCCTTCTTGTCCATCATCTTATCCAACGTTATCGCGCTACCTCCCGGCCTGTGACATTATGAAAGCCTTCATTTCCGGTGGAGCTGGTTTTATTGGCAGTCATCTCGTGCGTCATTTGCTGGAAAGCAATGCCGCCGCCCAAGTAGTCGTTTACGACAATTTCACCTCTGGCCAGTGGTCCTATCTGGAGCCGCTGCGAGCTGACTCCCGGCTCGCTATTGTACAGGCTGACTTGAAAGAGGTGAGTGATATCACCGCAGCCATGACTGGCTCGACTGTGGTCTATCATCTGGCCGCTAATCCCGACATCGCCAAAGCAGTCACTCAGCCCGATATCGACTTCTGGGAAGGCACTTATCTTACTCAGAATGTTCTCGAGGCGATGCGGCTCACGCAGGTGCCTGAGATCTATTATACCTCGGGCAGCGGCGTCTACGGGGAAGATGCCGAGGTGGCATTCAAAGAAACTTACGGGCCTTGCCGACCCATCTCCACTTACGGCGCCAGTAAACTGGCCTGCGAAGGCCTCATCTCCGCTTACTGCCACATGTTTGGCCTTCACGGACGCGCCTTTCGCTTCGCCAACGTGGTCGGTCCACGGCAAACCCACGGTGTCGGCTATGATTTTATTCGTCGCCTAAAGAAAGATCCCACCCAGCTGCGCATCCTCGGTGATGGCAGTCAGAGTAAGTCCTATATCTATGTGGAGGATGTTTTGCGCGCGATCCGTCAGGCTGGCCGCTCCAGGAGGCAGCCATTCGATATCTACAATGTCGCGACCGACGACTACATCACAGTGAAAGAGATAGCCGACATTGCGGTAAGAGAGTCCGGTCTCGAACCGGCTCAGGTGCACTATGAATTCACCGGGGGCGATCGGGGCTGGAAGGGCGATGTCCCAGTCGTCCGCTTCGACGTCGCTAAGATCAAAGCAATTGGCTGGGAGGCGCAACGGAGCTCACGAGAAGCCGTGCGTGACTCCATTCGTTCGATGATTGCAGAAATCTCAGCTTCTGCTTCCGCTTGATTGCAATGGACCTTTTGCCGGATCACCATCCTGTCCATCTGCTCCCAGACGGTGTCGAAGCGGACGAAGTAGATCTTTCCATCGTCGTCCCGGCCATGAACGAAGAGCTCACCGTAGGCGAGTTTGTCGATTGGTGCCGGCAAGGACTCAAGAAGGCGGGCATTCGTGGACAAGTCCTGATCGTCGACAGCTCGAGTGACCGAACGGCGGAGATCGCACTCAGCCGTGGCGCGGAGGTTCTGCGCACGCCGCCACGGGGCTTGGGCCGCGCTTACATCGACGCTATTCCTTTCATCCGCGGCCCTTGGATTGTGATGGGAGACGCCGACCTTACCTATGACTTTCGCGAACTTTCACCCTTCGTGCAGGAGTTCCGCAATGGAGCTGAGTTTGTCATGGGCAGTCGCTTTCGCGGGACAATCGAGGCTGGTTCCATGCCGGGACTCCATCGTTATTTTGGTACTCCGTTAACCACCTGGCTCTTGAATCGTATCTACCAAAGCCGCTACTCCGATATTCATTGTGGGATGCGCGGGCTGACGCGTTCTGCCTTGGCCAAGATCAATCTCAGATCGCAGTCGTGGGAGTATGCGAGCGAGATGGTCTTAAAAGCAGCTCGTTACCGGCTCCGGACTGCGGAAGTTCCGGTGAAGTTTTACAAGGATCGAGCCGGCCGCGTGAGTCATCACAAGCGAATGGGCTGGATCTCGCCTTGGATCGCGGGTTGGCTCAACCTGAAGGCGATGCTGATTTACACTCCCGATTCATTCCTGCTCAAGCCGGGGCTCATTGCTATGACTCTTGGCTTGTTGCTCTCCTTCTCTTTGGTTAATGGCCCGATCCGGTTCGGAAACATCGTATTTAGCCTCTACTGGATGCTCCTGGGAGTCACCCTTGCGACTTTGGGTTATAGCTGCATACAGATCGGGATTCTCTCCCGAATGTTACACGGGTTGCGCCCCCTCCTGGTGACGCGCTTTGAGCGTCTTTTTACCTACGACCGTGGCATGGCTGTCGCGGGCTGCGCTGGACTGGCGGGCCTCTGTTTGGCTGGTTCGCTCGTCTGGCGATACATTAATCATGGCCTGCGTTTGGAGAGCCTCTCTTACACCGCAATCCTCGGGCTTTTGCTTATCATCCTCGGCTTCCAAACTTTCGTTTTTACCCTCCTGGTCGAGATGACTCAGCGAGTCGTGCCCCGATCTTCACCGTCACCCCCTTCCGCCGCACCAGACGCATGATCATAACCCGATCACCCTTACGAATCTCGCTCGGCGGGGGCGGCACGGATCTGCCGTCCTATTACCGGAAACACGGCGGATTTCTCATCGCGGCAGCGGTTGATAAGTTCATTTATATCAACGTGCACCAGCGTTTCGTGCAAAACTTCCTTCTCAAGTATTCTCACCTCGAAGAGGCCGCGACCGTGAATGAAATCAAGCATCCGATCATTCGCGAAGCTATCCGCCTGGTCGGCATCCAGCAGCGCAATCTCGAGATCACGAGCATGGCTGATATCCCCGCGGGGACCGGGCTTGGCTCTTCCGGCAGCTTCACCACCGCCTTGCTCAAGGCTCTGCACGCTTTCAAAAAGAATTTGGTTCACCCGGCAGAGCTGGCCGAGCAGGCCTGCACGATCGAGTTGGAAAAGTTAGGAGAACCGATCGGGAAGCAGGATCAATACATCGCCGCCTTCGGAGGCATCACCTGTTTTGAATTTCGGCCGGATGACACGGTGAAAGCCTGGCCCCTCGAAATCACCGAAGAAACTCTTTTCGACCTGGAAGATAACCTTCTCCTTTTTTTTACCGGCTATTCCCGCTCCGCTTCCGCCATTCTCAAGGAGCAGGATGATAAGAGTAAGGATGACGACCAGGCCATGACCGACAACCTGCATTTCGTGAAAGAACTAGGTCTGGAAAGCCGCCGTGCCCTTGAGACGGGCGATCTGGAGCATTTCGCCAGTCTGATGGATACGCATTGGCAGCGGAAGAAAAAACGTTCCAATGCCATGACTAACTCTCAGATTAATGAGTGGTATGATTGCGCGATGGCGAACGGTGCGCTCGGCGGCAAGGTCATCGGCGCGGGCGGCGGAGGTTTTTTGATGTTCTATGCCGGCGACAAAGCTCGCCTGCGCCACGCCATGCGGGAGAGAGGTCTGGCCGAAGTGCGTTTCCGTTTCGATTTTGAAGGGACAAAGATTCTGAACCAATGAACGGGCCGGAGGATCGCACGCTTGCATCCTGGCCAGTCGCTATTCTGGCCGGGGGCCTCGCCACCCGACTACGGCCGGTGACGGAAAAGGTTCCCAAGGCCCTGCTCGAGCTGGCGGGAGAGCCGTTCATCATCCACCAGTTGCGCCTCCTCAAAGCCGCGGGCTTCCGTCGTTTTGTGCTCTGTCTCGGATATCTTGGAAATCAGATCGAAGCGCTTTTGGGCGACGGCGTTCAGCTGGGTCTGCGGCTTCAATATTCATACGATGGCGAAAAGCTGGTCGGAACCGGCGGAGCCCTTCGCCAGGCGATGGGACTTTTGGGCGAGCGCTTCGTCGTGCTCTATGGAGATTCCTACTTACCGATCGATTATCGGCCAGTGGTGCAGGCTTTCCTGGACAGCGGGCAGGACGCTCTCATGACCATCCATCGCAACGCGGGCCGATGGGACACGAGTAACGTCCTCTTCCGCGACGATCGCATCCAGTCTTATAACAAAGTGCAGCCTTCTCCGGAGATGGACTACATCGATTACGGGCTCGGAGTTTTGAGTCAGCGAGCGTTTGACGTCGTTCAGGAACGGGAGGTCTTTGATTTGGCCGAGGTTTACCGAATTCTAGTGGAGCAGGGCCGGATGGCGGGCTATGAAATAAAAGAGCGATTTTACGAGATTGGCTCCGCTCAGGGATTGGCGGAGCTCGATGCGCTGCTCGGTCAGAAGTCCGATGGAGTGAAACTATGAGTTACGCAAAAGAACATCTGCGGGAGACGGCGGAAATCGTTGGCCGCCTGGATCCCGAGTTGTGTGAGAGAGCGGTTCACCTCCTCGCGGAGGTAAGGAAGCGGGGAGGAAGGCTCTTCATCCTGGGAGTCGGCGGCAGCGCGGCGAACGCCTCGCATGCCGTGAACGATTTCCGCAAGATAGCCGGCATCGAGTGTTATGCTCCGACTGACAACGTTTCCGAGCTAACCGCAAGAACCAATGATGAAGGCTGGGCCAGCGTCTTCAGTGAATGGCTTAAAGGCAGTCATTTGAATGAAAAGGATGCGCTTCTGGTGCTATCGGTCGGCGGGGGCAACATGGAGAATAACGTTAGCCCTAATCTGGTGGCGGCTTTGCAATTTGCCCAGGAACGAGGGAGCACAGTCATCGGAATTGTGGGCCGCGACGGCGGCTATACGGCCCAAGTCGCTGATGTCGCGATCGTTATCCCCACAGTCAACCCGGCCAACACCACGCCCCACAGCGAAGCCTTTCAGGCGGTGGTGTGGCACCTTTTTGTCTCTCACCCTTCCCTTAAGATCAGCGAAACAAAGTGGGAAAGCATTCGTTAGGGCAGCGGGCTGTGTTTCTCGATCGCGACGGAGTGCTGAATCGCCCGGTGGTTCGCGGCGGCCTCCCCTATCCTCCCGCCACCCTGGAGGAGTTTGAACTTTACCAGGACGTGCCTGCGGGCTGTGCGGCACTGAGCGCAGGCGGATTCATCCTGCTGGTGGCGACGAATCAACCCGACGTGGGACGCGGGACGCAAGATCGCTCCGTGGTTGAAGCAATGCACCGCAAACTGCGCCACCAGGTGCCGGAGATCGCTGGGATCGAAGTCTGTTACCACGCCGGTGCACGCCAGGGCGAGCCGTGCACCTGCCGCAAGCCTCAACCGGGAATGATCCAATCCGCCGCCGCCGCACATGGGATCGATCTCGCACGGAGCTATCTCATCGGCGACCGCTGGCGCGACATCGACTGCGCCCGCGCCGCCGGTTGTCGCGCTATCTTCATCGATCGCCACTATGGCGAGACGCTCCGTGCCGCCCCCGATCAAATTGTGACGAGCTTCGCCGAAGCCGTGAATGCCGTGTTGTGCGAGACGCAGTCGGGACTACATTCTGAGGAGTGCATCTAAGGCAATTAACTTTCCAACCATGACTTACGATCTTTCCGATTTGCCGATAAAAATTTTTGCGGACGGAGCCGATCTCGAAGGGATCATCGACCTCTATCGTAAGCCCTACATTAAAGGTCTCACCACTAATCCGACCTTAATGCGCAAGGTTGGAATCCAGGACTACGAGAAGTTTGCTCGCTCAGTCCTGGAGTCAGTCCAGGATAAGCCCATCTCGTTCGAAGTCTTTTCTGACGATTTTCATGAGATGCGCCGCCAGGCTCTGCAGATGCGTGATTGGCAGGCGAACGTTTACGTTAAAATACCTGTCACCAATACCAAGGGCGACTCTGCTGTGACTCTGATCCGGGAATTGGCTGCGGAGGGCGTGAAACTCAATGTCACCGCGCTTTTGACTCCCCGCCAAGTCACCGCGGTCGGCGCGGCCCTATCCGAAGAGATTCCAGCCGTAGTCTCAGTCTTCGCCGGCCGGGTCGCGGACACGGGCGTAAATCCGATTCCACTGATGAAGGAATCGCTTGGCCTTCTGCACCATCTTCCCGCGGCCGAACTCTTATGGGCCAGCGTGCGCGAGGTTCTCAATGTCTATCAGGCAGCGGAGTGCGGCTGCCATATCGTCACGGTGCCGCATGATATTCTGAAGAAGACCGTGCAACTGGCACGTAGAGATCTGGAAGAACTGTCGCTGGACACCGTGAAAATGTTTCACGAAGACGCGCTGGCGGCTGGCTTCAAGCTTTAGGCTCATTTCTCCGGTGGTCGCGACAACTGGGCGCACCACTACCTCTCGGTCATCCAATTTCAGCGCTAGCTCTCGCATCATATGAAACAGAACCAGCCACTCAACTGGAGGAAAGCTTCCGCGGCCTGTTTAATGGGCTTCCTTCTACTTACGCTGCCGACCTACGGCGCTCCGGAGTCGGCCGGTAGTCCTAAGGGTCTCTACGTGCGAACCGGCACCGTCATGCGTGGAGGCAAGCCCTATCTCGGCATCGGAGCCAACTATGACACCTTGTTCGGGCGCCTGCTGCAGAACAAGGATGACACTTCGTCGCTCGAGAATCTGGGTCGGCTAGCCAAGAGCGGGATCCCATTCGTCCGTTTTCGTGCCTGTGGCTTCTGGCCCCAGAACGGACGGCTCTATCTCAATGACCCGACCGAGTACTACCGCCGGATGGATCAGGTGGTGCGATGTGCGGAAAAGAACGACATCGGCCTCATTCCCTCCCTCTTTTGGCGCCTGGCGACGGTGAGCGAGCTGATGAAGGAGGCACCACGGGAAGTGGCCAACCCTGGAAGCCGTTCCCAGGCTTTCATTAAGCGCTACACGCGAGAGATGGTTTTGCGTTACAAAGACTCTCCGGCGATCTGGGGCTGGGAGTTTGGGAATGAAGCCAACCTGGGAGTGGATATGAAGCCACAGCCATCCGGCGCCCGTGGCCGCGCGGGCCGAAGGAACCAAAATGCTTTCGACGACGGCGGCATTCGCCTTACCACCGCGCAGCTGCGCACGGCTTATCTTGCCTTTGCCAAGACTGTTCGGAGCCTGGATCCAAGCCGCATCATCGATACCGGCACAACCATCCCGCGGCCGGCGGCCTGGCATAACGCTCATGGCGAGCCGGGTGGGCCTGATAGCGCGAGTCACTCCTATGCCATGCTCCAGGAGTATAATCCGGATCCGATAGATATCCTCTCGGTGCACGTCTACCAGAAGTCACAAAAGCTCGCCCCTTTCGGACCTGAAAGTGTGAACCAGTTCCTGCAGCGTTATAGCCAGGCCGCGGGCCGCGCGGGTAAGCCGCTTTTTTTGGGGGAATTTCCTGTCCGCACTCGTGAGCAGACGGAAGAATATCTCCGGGCGATTCAGGAAAATCACATTCCCCTTTCCGCCTTTTGGGTTTTCGATAACTCTAGGCAGGAAAAGACGATGGACGTCAGCTTTAAGAACGATCGCGCTTTTGTTATCGGGCGGATCGCGCAGGCAAATCGCGACCTACAGCGAGTCCGCTAATGCGCTGGCTGGCTCACAGCTCAAATAGGCATCGCGCAAAGTGATCCTGACTCCTCGTTCCGCCAACCGCCGGCTGAGCAAGGCGTCGGCAACCTGGTGCAGGCACATGTCCAGCTCGTTTCTTTCCAGTAACTCTGCCGTGAGATCGGAACCTAACTCACTGGTGAGCCGGGCCAAGATTTCGCTTTCCCTGCGGACCGGTTCCTTGCGCGACTGGTTGTGATGCACACGGGCGAGGATGACCGCACGGCCGGCCTGTTTCAGCACTGTCTGCCCAAGCGCGAGCCAATCGTCGTATCTCTGCACCGTGCCGACAATGTCGATGGCATCGAGTCGAATGATGGCTGCTTGGAGATCCCGCTGACGGCAAACCGCGGAGCGGCGTTTGCGTCCGGCGCAGACATAGACCTGGTAGTTACAGAAGAGCGTGGGCGAAGTCTTAAGCCGCCATTCCACATATCGCCGGAAGTCGAGTTCCTTGGCCTTTTTAGCGCCAGGGGTTTCAGCCTGCTGGCCTTTTTCAAAGGAATAGATCGAGCCGATGCGCGCGATCGGATCGCGGATCAGGATGCTGGTCAGGACCGTCCGACCCAGAACTCGAGGCGCGGGCGGGTGCGCCTGATGACTGGAGATGGCCGCTAGCTCCGGTTCGTGCCGGACGAGGCGGGCGAGGTCGCGGGCGGAAACCATTCCCCCGGCGGTAGGCGAATCGTGCAGGCGAAATCCCTTCCCAAAGGCTTCCTGCAAGGCCCATTCGAAAGAGGTGCCGGCGTTCTTGAAGATATGGTAGTGGATCAGCAATGGCGTGCCGCGGCTGGGCGTTTTCCCATCCGGACGGATCGCCTGAGGGCGAAAAAATCGCGCTTGCCGCAAAGCGACCCGAAAAGCGTCGCGGGGAGATTCGACCCGGTAGAGCGTGCCAACGGCCGCGCGACCTGCGGCGTGACAGCAGGCCAAGGCGTGCCGGCCGGCAGCTTCCACGTGTCCGACGATCTCCGGCAGGTGAAAATGGAACATGGCGGTGCGGCTACCATCCGCCCAGGAGTTGGAGCCATGGAAGCCGAGCCCGTTCTTGCTCTAAGTGGGACGCAACGTCAACCCTGTTCTTCCCCCATGGGGCGGCGTAGATCTTCCGGAGAGGCTGCGCCTGGGCAGCAACTCTGCTTTAACCAACGCCACCGCCGCGGCGGCTGGAGGCTGGATTCGCTTCGGCGGGCCTCCGCGCCGAGATTGGCAGAGACCAATTTTCCGGCCACCAAATGCCGTATTTGAAGCAGGGCTGCCGATGCACCTTGATCTGAGTAAACCCGGCCGCAGCCAACTGGCGCTTGAGATCCTCCTCAGCAAAGACTCGCATCTCCAGCGTGGTCCCCGGACCGCCGTGAAAGATCAGCTTATCAAATCTCTGCGTCGTGCCGGTCTGGGTTACGTTCGTTAGAGTCAGTCCGCCTTGCCTGTCTTCCACTTTGAAGTGATACAGCTCGGGGAAATGCTCGATCGTCTCCGGTGGCGAGCCGAAGGGGGCGGTTAGCAGGAAGACGCCACCTCGTTTCAACATTCGAAAGACGTTTCGAAACGCCCGACCGACTAGGGGAACGACATGCTCGAAGACTTCGGAGGAGATAACGAAGTCATAGCAAATGAGACTCTCGGGGGAGAGCTCGGCGGAAATATCGAGCACCGGCGGCTTATGCAGATAGGAGTTTCGATAGGAGAATTTTTTTTGTCAGGGGCACAGCGTGATTGTCCGCATCAGTCATCCCAATTCCCTGCAATCGGGCAGGGATGGGAATTCCCGCAAAGGTAAATCCTGCTGCAGCAACTCGAGGGCGCACATCTTGACGACAACCCGAGACGCGGCGTGGAGTGACAACTTGGACACGAAACCGTCTTGCGCCCCATCCGATCGAGTGGGAATTTCAGGCTTCGCCGCAGACGGTGCATTGAAAGGTGAGAAGCCCGACATCCGCCGCATCTGCCATCGTAGCAGAGGCTTGGGCCCGGATCGTCAACCAACCCTGGCGGGAGCGGCCAGAGCGAACCACTGAGGAATCTTCCCCGCCAGCATTCACGTCGGCCCGGCTCGAAATGCCGCCTAGCGCGGCGCAGCTTGACACTGCTGACTCGGCCCATACGGTAAACCTCGTCCGCTCCTGCGGCGCTTTCTTGTGACCAATATCGCCGCCTTTCATCGCTCATCTGTTGGCCGAAAGATCATGGTGGCGGTCACTGGCGTGATCCTGATCCTCTTCGTCATCGGCCATCTCCTCGGCAATCTGCAGATTTTCCTTGGGCCGGAATGGATCAACGGCTACGCCGAGCACCTGCGCGAGCTCGGGCCGATCCTCTGGCTGGTGCGGATCATCCTCTTCATCACCGTGATCGTGCACATCTATTACACCATCCGCCTGGCGATCGAGAATCGCCGCGCACGCCCCAAGAGTTATAAGCGCAAGGACACGATCAAGGCCACCCTCGCCTCCCGCAGCATGGTTCTGAGCGGGCTCGTCCTCCTTGCCTTCATCATCTATCACATCCTCCATTTCACCGTTCGCGCGACCGATCCGCGCTTTAACACCCTGCCGCAGGACCCGCTCAATCATTACGACGTTTACTCGATGATGATTCTCGGCTTCCAGAGCCCGCTGGTCTCCGGTTTCTACATTCTGGCCATGTTTCTGCTCGCGCTGCACTTGAGCCACGGCTCCTCCAGCTTTTTCCAGTCGTTGGGTTTGAACAACCAGAACCTGGCCCCGCGCCTCGCCCTTGGTGGTCGCATCTTCGCCTGGCTTCTTTTCTTCGGCTACAGCTCCATCCCGGCCGCGATTCTGCTCGGTTGGGTAAAAATGCATCCGCACCCATGATCGGCATGCTCGATTCTAGGATCCCGGAAGGCCCGCTGCCCGAGAAATGGCGCCGGCACCAGAACAACTCCCGTCTGGTCGCGCCCAACAATCGCCGCAAGTTTGAGATCATCGTGGTTGGGACTGGCCTGGCCGGCGGCTCGGCCGCGGCCACTCTGGCCGAGCAGGGCTACAACGTGAAGTCGTTCTGTTACCAGGACAGCCCGCGCCGGGCCCACAGCATCGCGGCGCAGGGTGGGATTAACGCGGCCAAGAATTACCCTAACGACGGCGACAGCGTCTATCGGCTCTTCTACGACACGATCAAGGGCGGCGATTTCCGCTCCCGCGAAGCGAATGTTTATCGCCTGGCCGAGGTCAGCAATCTCATCATCGACCAATGCGTCGAACAGGGCGTCCCCTTCGCCCGCGAGTACGGCGGGCTCCTGGCCAATCGCTCCTTTGGCGGCGCCCAAGTCTCGCGCACCTTCTATGCCCGCGGGCAGACCGGACAGCAGCTCTTGTTAGGCGCCTACCAGGCCCTCTGCCGCCAGATCGCGGCCGGGACGGTAAAGATGTTTCCGCAAACCGAGATGCTCGATCTCGTGCTGGTCGACGGCCACGCCAAGGGCATCATCACCCGCAACCTCGTCACCGGCGAGATCGTAAGGCACGCGGCCGACGCGGTCGTGCTCGCCACTGGCGGCTACGGCAACGTCTTTTATCTCTCGACCAACGCCCGCGGCTGCAATGTCACGGCCAGCTTTCGCGCCTACAAGAAAGGCGCTCTCTTCGCCAATCCTTGCTACACCCAGATTCATCCCACCTGCATCCCCGTCAGCGGCGATTACCAATCGAAGCTCACCCTCATGTCGGAGTCGCTCCGGAACGACGGTCGTGTCTGGGTGCCGAAGCGGAAGGAAGATTGCGGCAAAGCGCCTCACGAAATCGCGGAGGCCGATCGCGATTACTACCTGGAACGCAAATACCCGAGCTACGGCAACCTCGCTCCACGCGACATTGCCTCTCGCAGCGCCAAGGAAGTGTGCGACGAAGGCCGCGGCGTCGGCCCGGGCGGTCGCGGCGTTTATCTCGATTTCAGAGACGCCATCTCGCGCCTGGGCGAGGACACCATCCGCGAGCGCTACGGCAATCTCTTCGACATCTACGAGAAGATCACGGGCGACAATGCCTACCACTCGCCGATGCGAATTTACCCCGCCGTCCATTACACCATGGGCGGGCTCTGGGTGGACTATAACTTGATGAGCAACATCCCCGGCCTGCACGTGATCGGGGAGGCGAACTTTTCCGATCACGGGGCCAACCGCCTCGGGGCCAGCGCGCTCATGCAAGGGCTGGCCGACGGTTATTTCGTCCTCCCCTACACCTTGCCTAACTATCTCGCGGGCCAGATCGGCCAGCGCCCGAAGACGGATGCGCCGGAGTTCATCAAAGCCGAAGGCGACGTGCGCGAACGGACTAAGCGCATGCTCGACATCCGCGGGAAACGCTCGGTCGATTCCTTCCACCGCGAGCTCGGCCTGCTCCTCTGGGATAAATGCGGCATGGCCCGCAACGCCGCCGGCTTAAGGGAGGCGATCGCGCGCATCCCGCAGTTGCGCGAAGAATTTTGGAAAAACGTCAACGTCCCCGGCTACGGCGAGACCTTTAATCAATCGCTCGAGCGTGCCGGCCGGGTGGCCGACTTTCTCGAGTTTGGCGAATTGATGTGCCGCGATGCGCTCGCGCGGGACGAATCGTGTGGCGGCCATTTCCGGGAAGAACATCAAACCGCGGAAGGCGAAGCATTGCGCGACGACGAACATTTCGCCGATGTCTTCGCCTGGGAATACCAGGGCGACCCGGCGAACGAACCGAAATTGCACACCGAGCCGCTCGTTTACGAAGCGGTCCACCTCGCCACCCGGAGCTATAAATGAAGGTTCATTATTCAGCGCAGAGGACGCAGCGCGCGCGGAGGATTCTGAATCTCTTCCTCTCTCCGACCTCGGCGTTCTCTGCGGTTAACCAAGAATGAATTTCAAACTCAAGATCTGGCGGCAATCGACCCGCGACGCGGCGGGCGAATTGAAGAACTACGAGATCACCGATATCTCGCCCGCCACCTCCTTTCTCGAGATGCTCGACATCCTGAACGAGCAGCTGACCGCCAAAGGCGACGAGCCGGTCGCGTTTGATTCCGACTGCCGGGAAGGCATCTGCGGCACCTGTAGCCTAACGATCAACGGGCAGGCCCACGGCCCGTCCCATCCCGCGGCCGCCTGCCAGCTTTACATGCGCCAGTTCAAAGATGGCGACACCATCACGATCGAGCCCTTCCGCGCCCGCCCATTTCCGATCGTGCGCGATCTGGTCATCAATCGCTCTGCGCTCGATCGCATCGTCCAGGCCGGCGGATTCATCAGCGCCCGGACCGGCTCCGCCCCGGAAGCCAACTCCATCCCGGTCTCGAAACATAGCGCTGATCTGGCCATGGAAGCGGCCGCCTGCATCGGCTGTGGCGCCTGCGCCGCCGCCTGCCCCAATGCCTCGGCCATGCTCTTCACCTCGGCTAAGATTTCGCAGCTCGCTCTTCTCCCCCAGGGCCAGCCGGAACGCCGGCGCCGCGTCCTGCACATGGTGCGGCAGATGGATCAGGAAGGCTTCGGCAATTGCACAAACACCTACGAGTGCGAAGCGGTTTGTCCGGCCGAGGTCAGCGCCAGTTTTATCGCCAAGATGAATCGCGAATACGCCATCGCCAGCCTGCGCGAGCGGATGGGCGAATAGCAGGGCGTTTCTGGCACGTGCATTCGCGGGGTCAGTAACGATCGGGCTCCTTCCGCCGTTTGCCACCGCGAGCGAGACACCTAGGTCGCCTCCCTTGCGAGGGCCGGCGGCACCCTCTCCCGCCAGCGCACAATCTCCACTCCGCTGATGCAGAAAAGCAGCCAAGCCGCGCCTTCGATCATGGCTGCGAGCACATCGCTCAATCGCGCGTGATGAAGATAGAGACTACTCATAGCCACCAGCAAAATGACCAGGATCGAGCCGACGATCACCAGGGTGCGCGCGCTCCAGCGTTGCAAAGTGCGCACCAGGACGTACGCCAGCGCGCCATAGAGAATGGTCGCGGTAATCAGGTCCCCTTCCAGTAAACTAAACAACCCGCGCACCCCCTCCACCTCCCCCAGCCCCAGGCGTCTGCGGGCGAAGAGAGACTTGAGGAGCAAATCGAGAATCAACCCGCCCGGTGCTGCGATCAGGAGCAGCCGCACCCGGTGCCGATAGTGCCGCCAGAGCAGGATCGCGACCAAAAAAAGCGCGCCTAACCAGTAAAGGGAGCCGAGGAGTGAAAGCCTTCTCATGACTCCGCTGACTGCGCCACCGGAGCGGTTGGCAAACCATTCTGCCACCCGCTGGTCCATCAGCACAACCCAGCCATGGGTGCCGAATTGTTGCAGCACCCCGCTGAAGATCGCCACCGCGGCCACGAGCAGAAACAGGCCTACCGTCAGGTGAATGCCCAGGTAACCCTCGGGCGAGAATCTTCCCTCCAGCCATTCGATCGGCCGGGCAAAGCGCCGTCGGAAACTCACTACCCCAGGTCGTGCCAGCACCTGCCGCCACCATTCCCGTATTTCCAGTTCCCGACTCGCGATCCCGCGCCAGAGGAGAATGGTCAAAACCACCATCGCCCCCAAAATGGCCGCGATGATCCCGGCCCGGCCGATCCAGTGCTCGATCAGATGCCAGCTTTGGCCGAAGAGATAACCGAGGAGCGAAAAGATCGTGGCCCAAAGCACGCACCCGATCGCGTTAAAGGCGAGAAAGCGCAGGTAAGGCAGTCGCGCCGCCCCGGCCAGGAAAGGCATCAGGGCCCGGCCGAAATGAAGAAAATGCGCAAAGAGCACTCCCCACCCGCCATAGCGGGCGAAGAACTGATCCATCCGATCGAGCCGCTCCGGCCTTAGCCAAAATTTCTCTCCATGCCTTCGCAACCATTCGCGCCCCAACCGCCGGCCAAACTCATAGCCGATGCTATCCCCCAGGACCGCGCCGCCAGCGACCACGGCGATCAAGACCCGCAGATCCAGCACCTCCTGCCCCGCCATGAAACCGGCGACCACAACCATGCTCTCGCCCGGCATGAAAAAGCCGAGGAAAGCCTGGCACTCCAGCATGACGATGAGAAACACGATCACGTAGCCCCAGTTATGGAGGCGGAGGATCAGGTCGGTGAGATGTTGGAACATCGTGGCCAAGCAATAACCCGCCGCCTGATTTCGCGCGACCGGAAAGCAACTGACCGATTCCCAGCCTGCGCCCTCGGAAAAAAAGCGCGGTTTCGGTCCGATTCCGCGCTCGACCTTCGTCGTTGCTTAATGAAGAGAGATTCAGCAAAGAAACCCATCACCATGACGACAAACAACATCCGACTCCATCGCGTCCTTCGGGCCGCGCCCGAAAAAATCTACCGCGCTTTCCTCGAGCCGGCGGCGCTTTCGAAGTGGCTGCCTCCAAATGGCTTCACCGGCGAGGTCCATACCATGGAAGCCAAAGTCGGCGGCGGTTATCGCATGTCTTTCATCAACTTTGGCACCGGCAAGAGACATTCTTTCGGAGGCACCTATCGCGAGCTCGTGCCTAACGAGCGCATCCGCTACAGCGATGCCTTTGAAGATCCCAGCTTGCCCGGTGAAATGGAGACCACCATCGTCTTCACCCCTGTCTCCTGTGGCACCGAGGTCAAGATCGTGCAGGAAGGAATCCCGGAGATGATCCCGGCCGAGATGTGTTACCTCGGCTGGCAGGAATCGCTCATCCTTTTGGGCAAACTGGTCGAAGTCGAAATCCCGGACTGACCGCCGGCGGAGCAACTGAAGAGCGCAGCCGATTAGCCAACGCTGGCGCGCGGCTCAACTTCGCCCAGATGTGGGCCAGGTCGCCGCGCCAGATGTTCGTTCCGGGCAAGGCTGGATTGTGAGGCGGAGAAGTTTCGCTATGGTCCCGGGAATGCCGCGCATCGGATCCACCATGAAAACCACCACACTCATCCTGAAACGAACCCCAGCTTTGCTCTTGGCGGTCACCTTGCTCGCCCTCTCCCTTCCCGCCTTTAGCGGTTGCAACAAGGAACCGGCCGAGCGCACCGCCACCGAGAAGCAGGAAGACCAGAAGCTGGCCGAAAAAGTCCGGGCCACCTTCGCTACCTCGCAGAGCTTTAAGTTTCCCGATGTGCAGGTCGCGGCCTTTAAGGGCACCGTCCAGCTGAGCGGCTTTGTTGTCTCCGACGATCAAAAACAAGCTGCCAACGCCCTCGCGAAGTCTGTCCCGGGAGTGCAGAACGTGGAAAACGAAATTTCCCTAAAGCGTTAGCCAGCGCGCCCGGAGCCGCCGAGGGCCGGCGTGCTTCGAGACTGAGTGTTCGGACCTTCTCCGAACCAAACCCGACGCCGCGTTGTTCGAATCGGCTCGCGATTCCCTCTTCTCTGGTCAGGACGGCTGCGGGCGGGGACTGCCGCAGCCGTCCGATCCAAAGGGTGCCCAGCAGGGCTAGTGCATGGCCGAGGCCAAGCCGTTGCCATTGTCGCGGCTCATAGGCGACTGATTGCTGGTGGTCGTGGTCGGCTGTTGCGTCGCACAACTGGCGAAAGAGAGGGTGATGAGGGCGAGGATAACTGCGGCTATTTTTTGCATATGTCGGGTAAATCACGAGCAGCGCGATCCAAGGTTCAACTAACAGTTTTACGGCACGATATAAATCATCAGACAGCAGGTTCTTATGTTGGAAAAAAGTTTTGCCCGAATGGTCGCCCGGCCCTCGAACTCGTGCAGAACCCGCTTCCGCCGAATCGCGAGGCGGGTATGCGATTCCGAGGATCTTGATCGGGATCGTGCGCAGCGGCCACGGTTGGGCATGCGCGGCAGCGAAACGGTATAGCCTGACCAGGTGATCGCCGCCGTGATCGCTCCGACGGCTTATGAGAGGATTCGTGAGCGGAGGTCCATCCGCGACTGCAGCTTGCTTTCCCCAGCGAGTAAAGGCCCCGCAGCAGTCAGTTTGCAGTCGTCAGCCTCCCGTTCCGCCTGCCCGATGGGCGACCCATCCGGCAGCCGCGGAGGTTTCGGCAGGTCGAGCGCTTTCGGATCGCGATGGAATTGCTCCACCTGGGCCAGGAGCCAGGCTGTTTGGGCGTTCTCGGCCGGATCGGCGCTGGCCCGGTTTTTCCATTGGCCGGCCAGATCGGCGATCCGTTGCAGGCCGTAGGCGCTGACCTGTTGCTCGGTCTCGCGGTTGAGTGCCAGTTGTAGCAGGTGGCTGAGGAACTGTCGTTCCGTCGCCCGCGCGATCTCCTTCTGCCGTCCGGACTGATTGGCGGAACGCGCCGTCGTTTGCTGAATTGCGTCGAAGACTTCGTTGACCGAAAGCGCTTTGGCATTGGCCGCGTTTTGCTCCACCAGCCGGGTCAGACGCTCTGGGTTGAGCAGGAGATCGAGCTGATTGGCGATCCAGCTCTCGGCCGCGGCCTGCGGGTCGAAGATCATCCCCGCGTGCGAATCGAACGACTCCCGATCGCGCGTGTGGCCGGGCGGAGCGGGTGGGAGTTGCGCGATCAGCCTAGCCGGCAGCTCGAGAAAGTCGGGGCGCAGGGTTTGCAGGACGGCGCGCAGCGCGGCGCGTTGCTGCTCCGGCGGGAGCGGCTCGTTAGTCACTTGGCCGTCGCCCCGGCTGGCGTAAGCGTAATTCACTCCGCCGATCAGTTTCGTCGCCGCCTCCGCCTGGAAACGGTGCATCAGGTAGACCGGCACCAGCACTTTCTCCAACTCAGCCATCGGCGCACCCGGCCGAATATTTCTTTCGCTTAAGCGGCTGAGCGCGATCGCGCGCACCTTCGTCAGCCGGTTCAACTCCTCCGTCGCCGAAGCGCCCGCGTCCCAGAGGTGGGCATAGGGATTGGCGCTGCCGGGCGGGCGGGCGTCTTCGTCCGTCAGGTAGCGAAATCCCTGGCTGAGGTTCTCCCGCAGGATGGTGGCCAGACCGTCGCTCTCCTTCGTCCCACTCGGGAAATCCTGGTAGCCATAGAGAATGGTCCGCTTATCCCAGGAGCCGATCCCGACCGCGTAGGCATGGCTAAGGTCGAGATTGCCTTTGTCATCAATCCCGATAAGCGGCGGCGGGTAATCCATGACCGAAGCGCGATCCTGGGTGCTGGCGGCGAAGTTATGTTGCAACCCGAGGGTATGACCGACTTCATGCGCGGCTAATTGGCGCAGCCGGGCGAGAGAAAGCTCGAGCAGACGCGGATCGGGCGTGGCGCCATCGGCGTAAGCCTCGACCAATCCCTGCGCGAGGAGAAAATCCTGCCGCACCCGGAGTGAGCCTAACGACACATGGCCCTTGATGATTTCGCCCGTGCGCGGATCGATGATGCTGTTGCCGTAAGACCATCCCCGGGTGGAGCGATGAACCCACTCGATCACGTTATAGCGCAGGTCCATCGGATCGGCTCCCTCGGGCAGCTCTTTCACCTGGAAAGCATTCTTGTAACCGGCCGCTTCGAAGGCCTGATTCCACCAGGAAGCTCCCTCGATCAGGGCGGAGCGGACCAGTTCCGGCGCCCCCCGGTCGACATAATAAACGATTGGCGCGACCGCCTCGCTGCTGGCCGCGGCCGGATCCTTCTTGCGCAGCCGATGCCTGATGATGAAACGCTTCATTAGCGGGTCCTGGATCGGGCTGGCGTAATCGGCATAACTCATGGGATAAAACCCGGAGCCAGGAGCAAAAGCACGCGGCTGGTAATCCTCGTTAGGCAGGGCGACAAAGGACTGATGCTCGCGCACGGTCACGGCGTCGGCGCTCGGAGTGACGGAGCGGATCCAGTCCCCCTTTGGTTCCCCGGTAAAGGTAAGAGTCGCTTCAAATTCCGTGTTCTTGGGGAAGTTTTTGGTCGAGGGCAGGTAGAGCGCCGAACGCATCTCTTCCACCTTGTAATCCCCCTGCTTTTTCGCTTTGAGCTTCTCCGCCACGCCATGCGCATCGCGCAGGAGAAAGCCGGTGGCATCGACCAGGACCCGATCTTTGTCCTCCGCCTCGACCTTGAACCCCCAAAGCACTGAGCGGGCAAAGGCTTCTTCGACCGAACGCTGTTCGTCCGGATTGGTGGTGACGGCGCGATAGCTCAGATTTTTCTCGAGCAGGAGCACCTTCGGCCCGACGCGCTGGAACTGGACCAAATGCTCCGGGCTCCCGCTGTCCCCTTCCAGGTCGCCAAATTGCCCGCGATCGAGACCGATGTCGTTCGAGCCCACACCGGCCGCGAGCGAGACGACATAGAGGAAGTCGGAGTCGAATTTATCGATCTCCAGCCACACCTTCCCCGCCCGCGCGTCCCAGTAGAGATTGAAGTAGCCGGGCATGGCCTGCAGCCCGCGCGTCTTCTCGGCGATGGCGGTCAGGGGTTCGTTAGGCCGGTCGTTCTTCTTTTCTTTGCCCTGGGCCGGCGCGGCGCGACCAGTGAGCAAAATGGCGGTCAGAATCAGAGCAAAGAAGAGAGGGCGCATCCTGACCGCGAAAATAGCAGTTCGTTGCCGAAAGGCCCGGTTAAAAGTCGCCCCGGGAACGGGTCGCTTAGGTCGGTGCAGTCTTTATCGACGAAATGGCGACCGCTGCTTCGCGCGCCCGGTTCTGCGACCTACTTACCGACCCAGCGGTAGAAGCTCTGGTAGTGGCCGACACCGCTGCGGTAGTTGACGTAGGTGGCAAGGGCGAGGAGCGGAAAATTTTGCCGATACATATCGTACTTCAGATAGAAGACGCGCGGAAAACCGGTGCCGGTAATCTCCAACTCGTCCCAGGCGCCATCGGCTCGCTGGGTATCGAGCAGATAACGCAACCCGCTCTGCACGCTCGGGCGGTCGAGGTCGCCGCAGGCGCAGAGGCCCATCAGAGCCCAGGCGGTCTGTGACGCAGTGCTGGCGCCTTTGCCTTTGAGGTCGGGATTTTCATAGGAAGCACAGCTTTCGCCCCAGCCGCCATCGTCGTTCTGACAGCTCTCGAGCCAGTCGCGTCCGCGCAGGATCCAATCTTCTTCCATGTCCTCGCCGATCGCGCGCAGGCCGCGCAGGACCTGCCAGGTGCCATAGATGTAATTCACGCCCCAGCGGCCATACCAGGAACCATCGTCTTCCTGGGTCTCCCGCAGATAGCGCACCGCTTTACGGACAAGCGGGCGACCAGGGTTAAAGCCGATGTAGCCAAGCAGCTCCAAGGTGCGCGCGGTCAGGTCGCTGCAGGTCGGGTCGAGGATGGCGTTGTGATCGGCAAAGGGCATGTCCTCCAGCCAATGGCGGGTGACATCCTTATCGAAAGCGGCCCAGCCGCCGTCGCGGCATTGGAAGCTGAGCTGCCACTCCAAAGCGCGCTCGAAGATCTCGGCCAGCTCGCTTTGCTCGTTAGGCCGAACCAGGCGCAGCGCCATCAGCACCATGGCGGTGTCATCGGTGTCGGGATAGAAAACGTTGTTATACTCGAAGGCCCAGCCGCTCGCTTCGGGGTGCGGATTGTTCACCGTCCAGTCGCAGCGGACATGCACTTCCTTATCGACCAGCCACTGCGCCGCGCGACGGAGGGCGGGATGTTGGGCGGGGAAACCGGACTCAGCCAGAGCGATGATGTTGATCGCGGTGTCCCAGACGGGTGAGAGGCAGGGCTGAATGCGGAAATCTTCCGGGTCGTCGACGAAGAGGCCTTCGAAATCGTGCAGTGCCTTTAGGTAAAGCGGATGGTCTTTCGGATAATCGAGCGCGCGCAGGGCGATAATCGAATTCAACATCGCGGGGAAGACCGCGGCCAAGCCGTCGCTTCCCTCGCCGATTCGCTCCACCATCCAGCGCTCCGCTTCCTCGAGGGCGCGCTGGCGCAGCGGGCGATTGTGCCACGGTTCGAGCACCTTTAGGGCGCGATCGGCGCGGAGGAAAAAATTACGCCAGGTGAGGAGGCGTTGATCGCGCGCGAGAGTGAAGTCATTTCCCTCCGTCCCGACCGGGTAGAGCTCGTGCAGTTGTTTATCGGGCGGCAGCTCGCGGGTCGGTTTGAAATGATTAATGATGGCGAGCGGGATGAGCATGGCCCGGCTCCAGGAGGACATCTTGTAGATATTAAAGAACGACCAGGTCGGGAGGAGGATCATCTCGACCGGGATGGCGGGGAGATATTTCCAGGGGAACTGCCCTAACAATGCCAGGTAGAGCTTGCTGTAGGTGTTCATGCGCGGGACGCCACCGAGGCGCAGGATGTTCGCGCGGGCTTCCTGCATGAAGGGGGCGTCGGGGCTGTGGCCGGCGAGCTTGAGCGCGAAGTAAGCTTTGACGCAGGCGTTGATTTCGCTCGGGCCGCCGTAGAAAATATTCCAGCCGCCATCGGGGAGCTGGCGCTTGAGGATGTGTTTGGCGCAGCGGCGTTGCAGCGGCTCGTTGACCTCGCCCAGCCAGTGCATGAAAAGCACGTAGTCGGAGCAAAGGGTGCTATCGACCATGAGCTCGCCGACCCAGTGGCCATCGGATTTCTGCTGGCGGAGGAGGTTGCCTTGGGCGAGGCCGATGGCCTCTTTCAGTTCCTGGGGGCTGGCCAGCCGGGCGGACTCTTCCTTCGCAACGCGGGGCAAGGCGATGATGTTGGCGGACGGATTACCCATGGAGGGCGCTCAAGACGCTTTCGCGGTGGGTTCCGCTTTCTTGCCCGTGAGATGGCCGTTCCCGACCGTGACGCCATTGTAGGCGGCGATCTCGCTTCCTTTGCCGGTCGCTTTCGGCCGGGAGCCGAAGTTAAACTTCACTGTCTTCCAAGTGTCGCCCGGCTTCGAGTTCAGCCCGAGGCTGGCGGTGGGTTCGTAGCCGCAATGGGTCATGCAATTCTCGCAGCGCGGATCCTTGGCCACGCCATCGACTACGCCGTATTTGCTCCAATCGACATGCTCGAGCAGCTCGGCGTAGGTGTCGTAGTGGCCCTTCGAGCCGACAGTGTCGGTCATGAAATAACAGGGCGCTTTCCAGCCGCGAATGTTGCGGGTGGGGATGGCCCAGGCCGAGCAGGTCAGATCACGTTTGCCGGCCAGGAATTCGAAATAAACCGGGGTGCCAAAGAAGGTGTAGCGCTTCATCCACTCCTCCATCTTGGCGAATTTCTGCACCGTCAGGTTGCGGGTGAGGAAGAAGTTTTCCGGCTGGAGATTGAGCCGCGAGATCATGTCCTTCTTGGCCGCGTCGTATTCGTAGCCGGGAGTGATGGTGTGGCCGTCGACCCCGAGGTCGCTCAGGAAATCGAGCATCTGCTCGACTTCTTCCATGTCGGTCTCTTTATAAATGGTGGTGTTGGTCGCGACTTGGTAGCCGAGCTCTTTCGCCATCTTGATCGCGAGGATGCACTCGCGGAAGACGCCTTCGCGTTCCACGATGAGATCGTGCGTCCGTTCGAGGCCGTCGAGGTGCACGTTCCAATACATCCAGTTGCTCGGGGCGATGGTCGGTTTGGCCGGATCTTTCGGGCCCTGCTGAATGACGGTGGCATCCTTTTCCGCGATCAACCCGGCGCTCATCAGCGCGGTGATCTTTTCTTCCACCCAGGTAGCGCGTTTCGGGTATTCGGCCGCGAGCCATTCGCGCATCTTTTTGCGCATGAACATGGCGTTGGTGCAGACGTAGACGATACGCTTCTGCTCCAGCAGACCACCGATGAGCGCTTCGATTTGTGGATAAATGAGCGGCTCACCGCCGCAGATCGAAACCATCGGCGCGTTGCACTCTTCCGCCGCCGAGAGGCAATCCTCGAGCGGGAGAAGGTCCTTCAAATTGGTGGAATATTCGCGAATCCGCCCGCAGCCGGTGCACGTAAGATTACAGGTGTGGAGGGGTTCGAGTTGGAGGACGGTGGCGAACTTCTCCGTTTTCCGCAGCTTGTGCCCGACGATGTAGGCAGCGATCTTCGTCGTCAGCGCGAGAGGAAATCTCATAGGTGCGGGATACTAACAAGCGGGCACCTACTGTCAATGGAGCCCCCCCGGCGTCGCGGGAGGCCAAAGGCCGGGTTCTGGCGCAATGCGGAGGGAAGACGCCGGCAGAGCGGGCCGGCGGCCGGAGCAGGAAGCGGCTGTGAAGAGCTCCTGGGCCGATTCTATCCAGGATGCCGCAGATTCCTGAAGAAAAGAGAAACGTCGCCGTCCTGGGCGCGTCGCCCAAGCCCGATCGCTACGCGAACAAGGCGATCCGCATGCTCCAGCAATATGATTACCGGCCCATCCCGGTGAACCCTGCTTTCGCCGAGGTGGAGGAGCTGGTCTGCTACCCAAGCGTCTCAGCGATCGAGGGACCGATTCACACCGTCACACTTTATCTCGGGGCGGCGCGTTCGACGCCGTTGATCGACGAGATCCTGGCGGCCAATCCGCAACGCATCATCATGAATCCCGGCGCGGAGAACGACGCCCTGGCCGAAGCCGCCAGCGGGGCGGGCATCGAAGTGGTCGAAGGGTGCACCCTGGTGATGCTGCGAGCCGGTCTGTTCTAGTTGCTGGATCGTCTGAATTTTTACGCCATCACGGCGCGCATTCCGGGGTCAGCCCGCCCTCGTTGTAGAGGCGGAGGTTTGCCGCAGCGTGCAGCATTTCCTGGCCGGTCTCGGAGCTCCGCTCCACCTCGTAGGGCAATTTGCCGGAGAAACCCGCCAGAAGGACATCCGCGTCGGCGATAATTCCTGCAATCGGTCCCGGGTCGGAGCCGTGGGCGAGGTTCAGCTTGGCCGCGATGAGCTGCCCAGCCAGAACCAGGCTGGCGTCGGATTTGCCGTCGTTAGTCGTTAGGAGGACGTGGAGTTCTTCCTTCTCGTAGGACTGGCTGCCGAGTTCGAGACTGTCGACCGGCCACTGCGCCGGTTGATGCTTCCATTCTTTAATGGTCTGCGGACAGACGTTCGTTCCCGAACCTTCGACCGTGTGCAGGATGGTCCCGAAGCCACCGACCGCCGTTCCGCTTGTCACTTCGGGGAAGGCAACGTTGTAAAGGTCCTGGTTGGTCCCGCTTTCCTGCGGGGTCCAGGTCGCGCCTCCGTCACTTGTCTTCAAAATCTCGCCCAGCTGGCCAACGGCGGTGGCGTGATCAGGGTCGGGATAAGCGACGGCCAGGAGCGTGGTGCTGGTGCCGCTGTTTTGGCTCGCCCAGGTCTGGCCGCCATCGGTGGTGCGAAGAATCGTTCCCAGATCGCCAACGATGATGCCGTTCTCCGCATCGGCGAAAGCAACCGAACGCAGCTGATTGGTCGTGCCGCTGCTCTGCGGCAGCCAGGTCAGCCCGCCGTCCGTGGTATGCCGGATCGTGCCGGCGTCGCCCACCACCGTGCCGGTGTTTGCGTCGGTAAAGGCGACCCCGAGCAGGCCGACGTTGGTCCCGCTGTCTTGGGTAACCCAAGTCTGACCGCCATTCGTCGTGTTAAGGATGTCGCCGAAGATGAAACCGACCGCGGTGCCGTGGTCGTCATCGGTGAAGCAGACGCTGTAGAGATAATCGTTCGAACCGCTGACCTGCTCGACCCAGGTCTGCCCGCCGTCGGTGGTGCGGAGAATGATTCCATCCTGGCCCACGATCGTGCCGATGTCTGTGCTGCTGAACGAGACCCCAAAAAAGTTAATCCCGCCAAAGGTGTCGCTGATGCCACTCTCCTGCCGAGTCCAGGTCTTCCCGCCGTCAGTTGTCCTCACAATCGTGCCGGCCGGGTAATCGTACCCGACCGCGGTGCCCGTGTTGGCATCGGTGAACGAGACTCCGTAGAGATATTGAAAGGTCGCACTCGGCTGGGTGAAAGCCCAATCGCTGCCTCCGTCCGTCGTGCGCAGGATGGTGCCGGAGTTCCCCACCACCACGGCGTTGCTGCCGTCGGGCGCCGAGACGGCATAAAAGAGATTCGAGGTCGGCGTGCTCTCTTCCGTCCAACTCGCGCCGCCATTGGTGGTGTGCAAGATGATCCCGGTCCCGCCGAGTTCGAACCCGACTGCGGTGCCGATTTCCGCGTCGGCAAAAGAAACGCCATAAAGCGTCTTAAAGGTGCCGCTGGTTTGCAACATCCAGGTCGCGCCACCGTCGCCTGTGTGCAGGATGGTTCCGGCATCTCCCACCACCGTACCGTGGTCCGCATCGGCAAAGGAAACGTCGAAGAGGAACTGCTGGGCGGGATTGCTCTGAGCGATCCAATGCGCCCCTCCATCGATCGTGTGCAGGATAACCCCCTCGCCGATCGTGCCCCCGACCGCCGTGCCGTGATCCGCGTCGGAGAAGGAGACACCGAAGAGCGTGTAGACCGTGCCGCTAGTTTGTTTGACCCAGGTCGCGCCGCCGTCGGCGGTGTGAAGAATCAGGCCGCTCTCTCCGACCGCGGTGCCGTTGTTGGCGTCCGCGAAGGAGACGCCACGCAGCTCCGCCGTCGTCCCACTGGTCTGGCTGTCCCAGTTCGCCCCGCCATCCGTTGTCCGCAAAATAGTCCCGCCCGTGCCGACGGCGGTGCCGTGATCGGCATCGCTGAAGGAAACGGCCCAAAGATTCTGCGCCGTGCCGCTGCTTTGGATGGTCCAATTGTTTCCGCCGTCGTTTGTCCGCACGATCGTGCCGTAGAACCCGACCACCGTCCCGGTCTCGCCATCGACAAAAGAAGCGCCGCGCAGGTCGTTCCCCTGCGGCAGCGGATTTTGCCACGTCCACGCGCTCGAACTCGCGTCCCGCGGCGCGGCGGCCGGAGCCATGCGCGGGCAAATCGCAAGACAAACGAGCGCCAGGAGAATTAGGCGAAAGGAGAGGGGCCAGCGAGCAAATGAAGAAACGGCTTTGGTCATGATAAATTTCGATTGGCGCCCGCCGTGACGATCGGGCCAGCGATTCGAACATCGGTGCGCTTCAGCTGCGGTTTAGATTTATGGCCCGAGCCAGCATGACAAAAAAGAAATGGCTCAGCAAGACCATTTCGACTAACGAAAGCCAAACCTTTGCCTAACGAAACTTATTCAACGCCCGAGCCAGCCGCGCCGGATGAGGCTGACCGCGATGGCCGCGAGGAGGAGCGAGACCAGCTTGGAGACGCCGCTGATTCCCTGCTTGCCCATCCATTTGGCGAAGTAATCGGCATAACGAAAAACCAGCACGACGATGAGCAGGTTGGCCAGCAGCGCGAGGATGGTATAGGTCGGACCGACCGTATCGGTCAGAACGAGGAGCGCGGTGAGCAGGGCCGGCCCGGCGATGAGCGGCATGCCTAACGGCACCACCCCGAACGACTCCGTCGTGGTCCGCTTCTCCCCGCCGATGTCGAGCAGATCGCGCACCGCAAAGACGAGCAGGAGCAACCCGCCCGCGACCTGAAAGTCGGCCACCGTGATCCCGAGCGCTTTGAAAATCAGCTTGCCCAGAAACATGAACCCGACCGAAATCGCCAGGGCGGTTCCGATCCCCAGCATCGCCTCCTGCTGGCGGCGTTTCGCATCCACGTTTGCCCCCAGCCCGATGAAAATCGCCACCATCCCGATGGCGTCGATGGCGACGAAGAGCGGGATGAAGGCGATGATAAATTTGGTCGCGAAATCTTTCATGAGGCAGCGCTCCGCTCCAGCCGGACGCAAATTGCTTTACCGCCTCTCGCATTTACACAATGTTGAGCGCGGCAGCAACCGTCCTATGAAACAGTTCTTATTCGTTAGTCTCGCGCTTCTTTCCACCGTCTCGCTCCGCGCCCAAAGCGTGCAGAGCCTCTCCGATTTCAAGCCGGCGGAGGAGAAAGCCAACGTCGTCCTCACCATCCCGGAATGGCCCAAAACTCCGGTGGCGGTCCAGGGCGAGATCAACACCGCCATCGCCCAAGCCGACGCCGCGCTCGATGTCGTGGCCAAGCAGGACCTGAGCAAGGTCACTTTCGACAGCACCGTCGGCGCACTCGACAAGATCCAGAATGAAGCGTCCCAGGCGATCAACAAAACGGTCATCATCCAGCAGACCAATCAGGACGCCGACATGCGCGCCGCGGCCGAGAAAGCGATCAAGGTCTTCCAGGATTGGGCGGTCGGGATCGATTATCGCGAGGACGTCTACAAGGCGGTCAAAGCCTATGCCGACACCAAGCCAAAGCTGGAAGGCGAAGACGCGCTCCTGCTCGAATACACCATGCGCGACTACCGCCGGGCCGGCCTCGCCCTCCCGCCGGAGAAGCGGTCCGAAGTCGAAAAACTGCGCAAGGAACTGGCCAAGCTCGAGACCGATTTCCAGAGCAACATCGTGGCGGTCAAAGCCCCGGTTGTTTTCACCAAGGCGGAGCTGGAAGGGGTTCCCGACACCATCCTCGAATCCCCCGGGGTGAAGACGGGCGACGATTCCTACACCATCCTGGCCAACGTCACTTTCCAATACAACACAGTCGAGGAGACGGCGAAAAAGGAAGAGACCCGCAAACATCTCAACAAAGTGCGTTTCAACCTGGCCCGGGATAAGAACGTGCCGGTCCTGAATGACATCCTGACTCATCGCAACCAGATCGCGCTTAAGCTCGGCTACAAATCATGGGATGATTTCCAGACCGAAATCAAAATGGCCAAGAGCGGAGCCGCGGCCAAGACCTTCATCAACGACCTGGTCGCGGGAATCGAGCCCAAGTTCGACGCCGAGGTGGCCGAGCTGCGCAAACTCAAGGTGGCCGAGACGAAAGATTCCAACGCCCAAATCAACATCTGGGATTGGCGCTACTACGCCAACCAGCTCAAGAAGGAAAAATACACCGTCGATACCGAGGCGCTGCGGGTTTATTTCCCTTTCCAGCATGTGCTCGACGGGATGTTCAACATCTACCAAAGCATCTTCGGGCTGAAGTTTACCAAGATCATCGCGCCGGATAAATGGGTCGACGATCTCCAGCTCTACGTCGTGACCGACGCCGCCAGCGGGGAGCCGTTAGGCCTGTTCTATCTCGATATGTTCCCGCGCGAGGGGAAGTTCAACCACTTCGCCGAGTTTGGCATCGTGCCGGGCAAACGGTTGGCCGACGGAAAATATCAACGCCCGACGGTCGCCTTGATCTGCAACTTCCCCCCGCCCTCCAAAGAGACCCCATCGCTCCTCAGCCACAGCGACGTCGAAACCCTCTTCCATGAATTCGGCCACGCCCTCCACTCCATCGTGACGACGGCGAAATTCGTCCGCTTCTCCGGCACCAGCGTGCCGGCCGACTTCGTCGAGGCGCCCTCCCAGATGCTGCAAAACTGGGTCTGGGACAAGAAGGTGCTCGACACTTTCGCGGCCGATTATCGCGACCCGAAAAAGAAGATCCCGGCTGAGACGATCGCGAAAATGAAAGAGGCCAAGCTGGCCACGGTGGCGGTGAACTATCGGCGGCAATTTTCTTTTGCCTCGATCGATCTCGCCCTCCACGACGTGCATCCCGAGGGGCAGCCCTATGATTGCGTCGCCATCTCCAATCCCATTCTGCAAAAAGTCTTTCTCCCGATCGATCCCGACACCGCCTTTGTCGCCTACTTTGGCCACCTGGCCGGCTACGACGCCGGTTACTACGGCTATGCCTGGGCCGATGCGATCGCGGCCGACATGGCCACCGTTTTTGAAAAAGCGCCTAACGGATTTCTGGACAAGAACGCCGGGATGAAGCTGCGCAAGGAAATCTACGCTCCGGGCGGTTCGCGCGACATCGACATCTCGATCCACGACTTCCTCGGGCGCGACCGCTCGATTCAGCCTTTCCTGAAAACACTGGCCATCAAGACGCCGGAGAAAGCGAAGAGTGGTCCCTCGGCCGAGAGCGGCACCGGCGCTGCCCCGCCGCCGCCGAAACCGTAGTGCGCCTCGCGCGGCGAACGCTTCTTCCGGGGAACACGGGCTGCCAAACCGTGGGCCGGCGGAGTTTCCGCCGACGAACTTCCATCGCGCGCGGTGGTGCTCAAGCGATCCGCGCGCTTTGCCTGCTCGCGCTCGCCTGCAGCGCCGCCTGTCATCGACCTGAGACTAATGTCGAGAAAGGCAATCGCGCCCAAATCCTGCACAAGGGGAACGGCCAGGAAGTGCAGGATCTCGATCCGCAGATCGTCAACGGCGTAGGCGAATACAATGTGATCTCCGCTCTGCTCGAGGGCCTGGTTGCGGAAGATCCGCACGATCTTCATCCCGTTCCGGGCGTGGCAGAGAAGTGGGATATCTCGCCCGATGGCAAGACCTACACTTTCCACCTGCGCCATAACGCCAGGTGGTCCAACGGCGACCCGGTCACGGCGCATGATTTCGTCGCCTCCTATCATCGCATCCTTTCCCCTGGGCTCGGCTCCGATGGCGCCTACATGCTTTACGTGGTGCGCGAGGCCGAGGCTTTTAACCAAGGCGCGGTAAAGGATTTTAATCAGGTCGGATTCCGCGCCCTGGACGACTGGACCCTGCAAATCTCCCTCACGAATCCGACTCCTTACTTCCTCTCCCTGCTCAACTACGACGCCTGGTTCCCGGTCCACATCCCAACCGTGCAGAAATACGGACCGCTCTACGGGCGCGGCAGTTACTGGACCAAGCCTGGCCGCTTTGTCGGCAACGGGCCTTTCACCCTCGAAGAATGGCGCCTGAACCAGGACATCAAGGTAAAGAAAAGCCCGACCTACTGGGACGCCGGCCGGGTCCGCCTGAACGGCATCGTCTTTCACACCATCGATAGCAATAATGTGGAGGAACGCGCCTTTCGTTCCGGCCAGCTTCACCTTACCGACACCGTTCCGATCAATCGCATCGATCGTTACCGGCGCGAAGAGCCGGGCTTGCTCCGGATCGATCCTTATCTCGGCACTTACTTTTTCCGGGTCAACGTCACCCGCCCGATCCTCAATCAGCGCCTCGTTAGGCGGGCGCTCGGGATGGCGATTGATCGCCGGAGCATCGTCGAGCACGTGACCAAGGGCGGGCAGCTGCCGGCCTTTTCCTTCACTCCGCCAAACACCGCCGGCTACACCTGCGAATCCTCCCTGCCCTACGATCCGGAAGGCGCCCGGCGCGCCCTGGCCGAAGCCGGTTACCCAGGCGGGCGCGGCATTCCCCCACTCGAGATTTTGTTTAACAGCTCGGAGAACCACAAGATCATCGCCGAAGCGGTGCAACAGATGTGGCGCAAACAGCTCGGGATCGATGCCCGCCTGGTCAACCAGGAGCTCAAGGTCTACTACGACACCCGGCGGCAGATGAACTACCAGATCATCCGCTCGACCTGGATCGGCGACTATGTCGATCCCAATTCATTTCTCAATCTTTGGGTGACGAACGGGACGAACAACCAGACCGGCTGGTCCAGCCCGCAATACGACCACTTCATCGCGGCCGCGGCCCAGACTAACGACCAGGCCGCGCGCTACCGCGCCTTCCAGCAGGCCGAGGCGATCCTGCTCGATCAGGCGCCGGTTCTGCCGGTTTACTTTTACACTCATTCCTTCCTCATCCGCCCGGTGGTGAAAGGCTGGTGGCCGACTCTTCTCGATCATCATCCTTATAAATACGTTTACCTGGAATAGCGATCGGGGCCGAGAGATGAAGCGGGCGCATTTTCAGGTTAAGTTGCCAGCTTCATGAAACGTATTCTGCATCTTTCGCTCGGTCTCGTTCTCCTCCCCTTCCTCGCCGCCGCCAGCCCGATCGAACCGCCCAAGGAAGCCGAGAACGCAATCGACGCCGCCGGGCTCCTCGCGCACATCAAGGTGCTCGGCTCCGATGAATTCGAAGGCCGCGCTCCCGGCACCAACGGCGAGAAGCTCTCGGTCGAATACATCACCGAGCAGTTCAAGAAGCTCGATCTCAAGCCGGGCAATCCCAACGGCAGCTATACCCAGGAGGTGCCGCTGGCGGGCATTTTCAGCAGCCCGACCGCCTCTTTTACCGCCGGGGAGAAGAAAATGGAGCTGACTTCGCCTAACGATTACGTCGCTTTCACCCAGCAGATCACGCCCTCGATCGAGGTGAAGGATTCCGAGATGGTCTTCGTCGGCTACGGGGTGGTCGCGCCTGAATATGGCTGGGATGATTTCAAAGGCGTCGACCTCAAAGGCAAGACGCTTGTTTTCCTGATCAACGATCCACCCGTGGCCGACCCTACCGATCCCGCGAAGCTCGACCCGAAGATGTTTAAGGGAAAAGCCATGACCTACTACGGTCGCTGGAGCTACAAATACGAAATCGCGGCAGAGAAAGGCGCCGCCGCCGCCGTCATCGTGCACGAGACCATTCCGGCTGCTTATCCCTGGTCGGTGGTGGAAAACAGCAACGCGAAAGAGAACTTCGTCATCGACGCGCCGGATAAGAACATGAAGACGGTCCCGGTCCGTTCCTGGATCACCCTCGCCACCGCCCAAAAACTCTTCGCCGCCGCGGGCAAAGATTACCAGGAGATGAAAAAGTCGGCCCTGAGCAAGGACTTCAAGCCCGTCTCGTTAGGCGCAAAAGCCGACTTCGCGATCCAGAACAAGATTCACGAATTCAAGTCCCGCAACGTGGTGGCGAAGCTGGCAGGTAGCGACCCGCAGAAGAGGGACGAATACGTCATCTACAGCGCGCATTGGGATCATCTCGGACGCGATCCGAAACTAAAAGGCGACCAGATTTACAACGGCGCACTCGATAACGCCTCCGGCGTGGCCAGCGTGCTCGAGATCGCGCAGGCCTTCACCAAACTGCCGCAGCCGCCGCCGCGCAGCATCCTCTTCATGGCCACCACCGCCGAGGAAGCGGGTTTGTTAGGGGCGAAATATTACGCCGAACATCCGCTTTACCCGCTCGATCAGACCCTGGCCGATATCAATATCGACGGCGTGAACGCCTGGGGAAAAACGCATGACATCGAGGACGTGAGCGCGGGCAATTCTACCCTCGACGACAGGCTCACCGCCGCCGCTCAGAAACAGGGCCGGGTCGCGAAACCGAACAGCGAACCGGAGAAAGGCGGTTTTTATCGGGCCGACCATTTCGAGCTCTCAAAGTTAGGCGTGCCTTCGCTCTACCCGGGCAGCCGGCCGAAAGATTTCGTCGGTCAGCCGGCTGATTACGGGCAGAAGAAAAGCGACGACTACACTTTGCATCACTACCACCAGGTCTCCGACGAAGTGAATCCGGCCTGGGATCTTTCCGGCGCGGTGCAGGACGGCCAGCTGCTCTTCGAGGTCGGCTATCAGGTCGCCAACGGCGATCAATACCCAGCCTGGATGCCGGACTCCGAGTTCAAGGCCAAGCGCGATGCGATGATGGCGAAGAAAAAATAGCTCACCGCTCCTGGTCGTGTCGCCATCGCTCAATTCGCTCTTTGACGGAACCAATCTGCCGGTTCCGATCATCTCCCTGCTGGTCGGGATCGCGCTCCTCTTTTTTGGGCGCCGCCTCTTCTGGCTTTTTGTGGCCGCAATCGGCTTTGCTATTGGCCTGCAACTCGCCCCCCACATCATGCAGAACCCGCCGCCCTGGCTCTCGCTCGTCGTCTCCCTCGGGCTCGGATTGCTCGGTGCCTTGCTCGCCTTTCTCCTGCAAAAGCTGGCCATTGGGATCGCCGGCTTTCTCGTCGGCGGCCGCATCGCGGAAGCCATCATGGCCGCCTTGATCGTCAATTCGACTCAAAACTACGGGCTCATCTTTGTCATCGGTGGAGTCGTCGGCGCTCTCCTGCTCCTCGCGCTCTTCGATTGGGCCTTGATCATTTTTTCTTCGATCGAAGGCGCGCGTCTGATCGCCAGCACCGTCCACCTGCCTTCCACCGGTACGACCGTGCTCGTGCTTGTTCTGGCAGTTTTCGGAATCATCGCGCAGGCCGCGATGTTTCGTCGCGGCCGGCGCAGATGACAGGAAAGAGTGGAAAAGAGAGTGGCAGGACGGGGACCTGCACCACGTTATTGACCGGTCGGGCGCTGAAAGAGGTACGCGGCGCCCTGGTAAGTGTTGCCATTTACCGTCCCTTGCGCACCGATTAAAAACGTCTCCCGGTCGAAGGCCACATCCCAGCCGAAAGAATCACCGGTCTCACCATCGCTCGCGCTAAGTTCCTGAGCTTGCATCCATGAGCCACCCGCCAACCGGAAGGCGTAACTCACACCGTGCTTCGGCGGCGGCGGCGCATGATTAAAGTCGTCATCGTGGCTCCATTCACCAATGAGCGCCGTCCGGCCTTGCAGGGCGACCGACTGGCCAAATTGGTCGTAGGCCACTCCATCATTCGCCGTGACCTTCTGCGTTTGCGTCCAAGCCTCATTTCTTCGCCCGAAGAAATAACCCGCGCCCTGGTGCAAGTTCCCGCCGATGTCCGCCGCGGGTGATCCGATCAGGAGCCGGTTGCCGGCCAGATCAATCGCGAAACCAAATTGATCGCCCGGTGCCCCATCCTCCGCACTCAGCTTCTGCACGTCGCTCCAGGTGCCGGTCGTATTTCGAAAGACGTAAGCTGCGCCCTGCGGATAGATGCCGGTCGAAGTGTAATCCGGCCCCGGTGCGCCCACGACAATGGCGCGACCGTCAAAGTCCAAGGCGCCGCCAAACTGATGCCCATCGCCGGGAAAACCGTCACTGGCCGTGACCTTCTGAATCTCGCTCCAGCCCCCGCCGGAGTTGGAGAAGACATAGGCCGCGCCCTGGCCACCATTCTTGTTATAGGCGCCTACTACCGCTTCAGTCCCGGCCAGCCCGACTGCTTGCCCGAAGTAATCGCTAGCGATCCCATCGGAAGCCTTGAGTTGCTGCGACTGGGTCCAGACTCCGTTCGACTGGGTAAAAACAAATGCGGCCCCGGTCGGACCTTGTGCATCGAAGGTAAAGGGCGATCCGACCAGCAGAGAATCGCCGGAAAGAGCGAGCGACCAGCCAAAGAAATCTGACCAGTTAGGCGGCGGTGTGACGTCGGGGTCGGCCACCAGTTTCTGCGTCTGGGTCCAGGTGCCGTTGACGTTATTGAAGACGTAGACCGACCCCGGGCGAAAGATGGGAGCGGGAGCGCTCACGAAGGCTGTTTCACCGTGGATCAAGACGCGGAATCCGAAGAGATCGTTGGCCTGTCCATCGTCGGCAGTCAGCTTTTGCTCCAGCCAGCCTGCCGGGCTCTGCCAGATCGGGTGGCTCGTGGCCCGCGACGAAGCGGCGCTGTCTCGATTAAATTGATAGCCGCTGGCCGACTCGCTGGCGGCGGCGCGATAATATTCCGCGCGCAGACCTTCAGGAATCGAATCGTTTGACCGAGCGACAGCAGCCGGTATCAGGACCGAGAAACTGAGTGCTGCGGTGGTGAAGATGGAAGACAGGGATTTCATGGGCGCAGTAAATTTCAACGCCCCGGCAGATGTCAAGATCAGCGACAGTTTCCGCCGTTTTCAGCGCGAGCCGACGAGAACTCGTCCGAGATTTGGGCGAGCTAGTGCCGGAAGTGGCGCACGCCGGTGAAGATCATGGCCACGTTCCGCTCATCGGCCGCAGCGATCACTTCCTCGTCGCGCACCGAACCGCCGGGTTGAATCGCCGCCGTCGCACCCGCTTCGGCCGCGGCGATGAGGCCATCGGCAAACGGGAAAAAGGCGTCGCTCGCCACTGCACTGCCTTCCAGGGAAAGGCCCGACTCCTGCGCCTTCCAAACCGCGATACGCGAGGCATCGACCCGCGACATTTGGCCGGCGCCGATGCCTAAAGTTCGATCCGCCCCGGCATAAACGATCGCATTGGATTTCACGTGCTTGACCACGCGCCAGCCAAAGAGCATCGCGGTCATCTCCTGCTGGGTGGGCGGCCGTTTGCTCACCACCTTCGCCTCTAGCTGGTCCACTTCGGCCGCATCCTTCTGCTGCACGAGCAGACCGCCGCGCACCGAGCGGAGGTCGACTTCCTGCTTCTCGTTAGGCTGGGCTGGCCTGGGCAGGGCGCGCATCAGGCGCAGGTTCTTTTTTTTCTGGAGCAAGGCGCGCGCGTCGGTGGCAAAATCGGGCGCGATGATCACTTCGCTGAAGATCTCGCTGATCGCTTTGGCGATCGGCAGATCGAGCGGGCGGTTGCAAATGATGATCCCGCCAAAGGGCGCCTGCTTGTCGGTGGCAAAGGCTTTCAGCCAGGCTTCTTTCAGGTCGGGATCGCTCGCCACACCGCAAGGGTTGGTGTGCTTCAGGATCGCCACCGTCGGCTCGCTGAACTCCTCGATCAGGTCGGCCGCGGCCGTGATGTCGAGCAGGTTGTTAAAGGAAAGTTCTTTCCCGTGCAGCTTCTCAAACTGCTCGGTGAAGGTGCCGTAAAGGGCGGCGGTCTGGTGCGGGTTCTCGCCATAGCGCAACCGGCTGACCAGCGGGAGCGAGAGCGAAAACGAAGTCTCGGTCTCTTTCTTCTCGGCCAGGAAAGTGGCGATGGCGCGATCGTAATCGGAGGTTTTGAGGAAGGCTTTGATGGCCAGACGCTCGCGTAATTTCAGCGTCGTCTCGCCCTCGCGATCCTGCATTTCCTCCAGGACGGCGGGGTAATCGGCCGGGTCGACCACCACCGTAACCGACTGATAATTTTTCGACGCGCTGCGCAGCATGGAGGGTCCGCCGATGTCGATTTGCTCGATCGCTTCGGCCAATTGCACTTCCGGTTTGGCGATGGTGGCTTCGAAGGGATAAAGATTCACCACCACCAGATCGATTGGCGCGATGCCATGTTTGGCCGCCGCCGCTTCGTGCTCCTCGTTCCCGCGCAGATAAAGCAGACCGCCATGCACTTTCGGGTGGAGCGTCTTGACCCGGCCTTCCAGCATTTCCGGAAAGCCGGTGAAGGTGGAGATGTCGATGGTCTTGATCCCTTCCTTGCGCAGAAGCGTGGCCGTGCCGCCGGTGGAGATGATCTCGACCCCCTGCTGCTCGAGTTCGCGCGCGAAATCGGTCAGGCCGGTTTTATCGGAAACGGAAAGTAGAGCGCGTTGGATTTTCATGAAGATTTTCGCTGCACTAGGAAGTAGGCGATCGTATACATGAGCAGGCCGAAGGCGACGGTGACGCCGATGGAAAAGGCAAAGCTGGGCAGGTTGAGGACGCCGGGATCGCCGGCGTAAAGCGCCCGTCGCACCGCCGCCACTCCGTAGGTGACCGGATTCAGGTGCACCGCCCAATAGATCCAGGAATGCGGATTGGTGGCGGGAAAAAGCGCCCCGCTCATGAGCCAGAGCGGAATGAGAAAGACGTTCATGATGGCGTGAAAGCCCTGGGTCGATTCCATCGGCCAGGCGACCAGGAAACCGAGACCCGTTAGGCCAAAGCCAACGACAAAGAGCGTGCCGAGACAGACCAGGATCCGCTCCGGCGAAATGTGCAGACCCACGAAAGGCGCGAGCAGGAGGAAGAGTAATCCCTGCAAAAGCGCCAGGGTGGTGCCGCCGAGAATTTTGCTGCAGACGATGCTGCCGGGCGAAATCGGCGCGACCAAAACCGACTGCAGAAAACCTTCCCGCCGATCCTCGATGATCGAGATGGTGGAGAAGATGGCGGTGAAGAGCATGATCAGGATGAGCGTGCCGGGGTAAAAATACTCGAGGTAATTCATCCCCTGCGGCGCGGACCCGACCCGAAAGGAGGGACCAATCCCGGAGCCGATGACAAACCAAAAAACCAACGGGGAAAGGAGCGCGCCGATGATTCGATTGCGCTGCCGATAGAAGCGCACCACCTCGCGCTGCCAGAGAGTGGCGGTGGGTAAAAGGAAAAAGCCGGAGCGTTTGCCTCCGGCGCTGGCGGCCGCTGCGCTCATTCTGGCCTAACGATCGAGCACGATGTGCTTCGCCGCCGGGTAAAGCACCGGACAACACCCGATCGTTTCGCAGAAGGCTTTGCTGAAATGGCTCAGGCTGGAGTAGCCGACTTCGGTCGCCGCTTCGGTCACGTTATAACGGCCGCTGCGCAGAAGCTCAGCCGCTCGTTCCATCCGCGCGTTGCGCAGGAATTGCGGAATGGTCAGGCCGGCTTCGCGCGAGAAAATCCGGCTCAGGTAAAACGGGCTGCAACCAACTTCCTGCCCCAGCGTTTCGAGCGAAGGCGGGTTGGCCAGATCGCGCCCGATCAATTCCTTCGTCCGCACCACCCGATCCCGCGCAACCCGTTTCTGCCGCATGCAGAACATCTCGGGATCTTTCGGTTCAAAGAGGAAATGAGAGAGAAGCTCGAGCGCCTTGCTCTGGTACCAGAGGATGCGGGCCGCTTTTGGCACCGGTGGCTCGGCCAGGCTGGCCACGATGGTGCGCTGCTCGGCCGACATCGGCTGCGGGAGGGAGACGACGCTTTGTTCTTTCTTCGGAAAAATAACCGAGCGCATGGCCGGGGTCAGTTCCGCTTCGGATTCGGCGAACTGCGTTTGCAGATGTGCCCTCGAATACTCCAGGGTGACGAAGCGATGTCGATCGTGCGCCTGCCGGGTGGCGCGGAGCGGCTCATCCCCGAGCGCGTAGTAACCGGAGCTGCTCGGGCCGTAGTCGCGGGTCGCGCTGGTCCCGCGGCCGATCGCACCGCGCCCGTCGAGATTGAGGCAAAACTCGATGCTGCTGGGACGAAAGCTCTCCGCCCAATCGAGCGGCCGGCTGGTTTTGAAATCGTGCCACTCGATGCTGACCCCCATTTCCTCGAAGCTGCCGTAAAGCTGTTGCCAGCCGTGGCGGACATTAGTCCACGCGACCCGCGCCGGAAGTTCGCCTTTCATGGCGGTCATTTTCGGGTTTCAGCCGCAGAATGCAAGGCAGAAGGCGGCAGAGCGCCATTGTCGGTGGTGCGACAGAATCTGGCCCCTTCCGATCGCAGCCTCACTTATCCTGGAAGAAGTCGACGAAGGAGCGGCGGACCTTGTAGAAAGTGCGCTTCACATCGTCGCGCGCCTGGTAGAAGGCCTGCTTGATCCGACGCTTGACGATGTTCTCGTCGCCGTCGTCCCCCTCCTCCCCGCTCTCGGTGTCGTTAGGCTGCTCGCTGGATTCGTCGTAAACCGCCGTGCCATCGTTCCCGCTGAAGAGCCCTTCGGTGCGGGTGATCGTGCCGTGATTGGCTCCGATGTGAATCGCACCAGCCGGCTCGCCGTCCTGCCGATGCAGGGCCACGATCCAGACCGGGTTTCCCCTTTCGTCGACCCGCAGAGTGTAGTCGGCGGTGGTGAACGGGACGTGCGATTTCTCCGCCGTCTGCTGGGCCACGGTGTAGGCGCCGCTGGAATCGAGATTCAGCTTCGCGGTATCGATCGTCGCGCCTAACGAACCCTCGACCGCCGACCGGAGCGGCGTCCGTTCCGAGATGATCTTGCCGTTGCTCACCTCCACTTCGCGCACACCGCCGCCGGCCTGCGGATCGTCGAGCAGGATGCGCCAGGTCGCCGGTTGCGGATCGCCGTCGGTGCCGCTGACGGAGATGACGTGGTTAACGTAATCGCGCTTGAGCTGGGTCCCGACCGTGCGCAGAGCCTGGTAGGCGGTCGGCTGTTCCTGGGCCAGGGCCGGGGTGGCGAAAACGAGAAGCGCGAGAAGCCATTTCGACATGCAAAAATAGTGCATGTCTGCGAGCCGATTACCAGCGCTGATCCCACTCAGGCCGTTCGCGCCGGTAGCGGGAGACTAGCGGTGTCCGCCTTAATCGGGAGAAAGTCCGCCTTCCGGTGACGAAACTCGTTGCCAGCGGAGCGGAAATTCGTCAGCTTGCCTGCGTTCCTGAGCGCAGGACTTGTTAGGCACGTTTCCGGCCGATGAGGAAAAAGAAACAAATCGAATTCTGCAGCCACACCGGCAACCTCGCGCTCATGCGCAATTGCGTGCGCCATTTTCTCGAGTCCTTCCCCTTCTCCGAACGCCAGCGCACCCTCATGGTTCTGGGAGTGGACGAAGCCTGCACCAACATCATCCGCCACGCCTATCACCTGCGCGACGACCAGCCGATCTCCCTCTCGCTCGAGGGCAAGAATGACAGCGTCTGCCTGCGCCTGCGCGACTACGGCCGCCAAATGCAACCAAGTGCGATGAAAGGCCGGCCAGCTGATCTGATCAAACCTGGCGGTCTCGGCCTGCATTTGATCCGCAACGCCTTCGACCAGGTCGACTACGTTCTGCGCCGCCGCGGCACGGAGCTGGTTCTAACGAAAAATTTGGAGTAAGCAGCTCTCGGAGACGCGGGATTATCGACGACGGCTTTCCAAAATCCACCCGGATGAGAGAGGGCGACGGCGAGTCGCCCTGATTTTTGTCTTCATCCCAGCCGTGTCATCCGTGTAATCCGTGGTTCATTCTTCCGACCTGATGACGAAACCACCGCCACCTGATCCAGCCTTCGAAATCTCGCTCCGGCCGCCGATGTTCAGCGAGTTCGCCGGCCAGGAAAAGGTCTGTGAGCGGATCGAGGTCCTGGTCGAGGCGGCCAAGAAACGGGGCGACGTGCTCGAGCACATCCTGCTCAGCGGTCCGCCCGGTTTAGGGAAAACGACCCTGGCCCACATCATCGCCAACGCCATGAGCGTGAACATAAAGAACACCAGTGGACCGGTGATCGAAAAAGCGGGCGAACTGGCCGGCCTGCTCACCAGCCTGGAGAAGGGCGACGTCCTTTTCATCGACGAAATCCACCGGCTCCAGCCGACGATCGAGGAGTATCTCTATCCCGCGATGGAGGACTACAAACTTGACATCATCATCGACCAGGGACCGCAGGCGCGCAGCCTGCAACTGCGGCTGCCGAAGTTCACCCTCATCGGCGCCACCACCCGCTCCGGCATGTTGAGCGCGCCCTTGCGTTCGCGTTTTGGGATGACGGCCCGGCTCGATTATTACAGCGCAGAGGAAATGCAAAAGATCATCCTGCGCAGCGCGGGATTGTTAGGCGTGGAAATCGATGCCGGCGGCGCCGCCGAAATCGCCACCCGCACCCGCGGCACGCCGCGCACGGCCAATAACCTGCTCCGCTGGGTGCGCGATTACGTGCAGGTGAAGGCCGATGGCAAAATCACCGCCGATTTGGCCGACAAAGCGCTCACCATGCTCGAAATCGATCGCGACGGATTCGATCAATGGGACAAGCGAATCATCGAAACCTTGATCTACAAATTCAACGGCGGCCCAGTCGGCTTGAGCTCGCTCGCGGTCGCGGTTGGAGAAGAAGCCGGCACCCTGGAGGAAGTGAACGAGCCCTACCTCATCATGGAAGGCTACATCAAGCGCACCGCCCAGGGCCGGGTGGCTTTGCCTAACGCCTACCGAAAACTGGGATTGAAGGTCCCGGCCGGACCGCAGAACGACTTGTTTGGATCCTAGGCCACGCATGTTACCGGACGATTTCTTCCCTGAGACGGCGCGGGTCCTCTCCGTCGCGGAACTCACTCGCTCGATCCGGAACCTGCTCGAAAACCGTTTCGGTGCGGTCTGGGTCCAGGGTGAAATTTCCAACTACAAGAAGCATCCTTCCGGGCATCAATATTTCACCCTCAAAGACCAGCGGGCCGCGATCAATTGCGTCATTTTTCGTAACACTCTCCCGCCCTTTCCGACTCCGCTGACCGACGGCATGCAGGTGCAGGTGATGGGTCACCTGACCGTCTTCGAAGCCCGCGGGCAGTACCAACTCAGCGTGCAAATCCTGCAATCGCGCGGGCTCGGTTTGCTTCAGGCAAAGTTCGAAGCGCTCAAGCGTAAACTGGAAGCGGAGGGACTCTTCGAGCCGACCCGCAAACGCCCTTTGCCGAAATTTCCGCGCCGCATCGGCATCGTCACTTCCTCGAGCGGCGCCGCCATCCAGGACATCCTCAACATTCTGCAACGGCGCGCCCCGGGGGTGGAAGTGCTGATCAGCCCGGTGCGGGTGCAAGGCGTCGGCGCTGCGCTCGAAATTGCCACCGCCATCCGCGAGCTAAGTGCGCCTAACGACTCCTGGCCGGCCCTTGACCTCCTCATTCTCACCCGAGGCGGCGGCAGCATCGAGGATCTGTGGGAATTCAACGAAGAGATTGTGGCTCGGGCCATTTACCATGCCGCCATTCCGGTCGTCTCCGCGGTCGGGCACGAAGTCGATTTTACCATCGCCGATTTCGTGGCCGATCTGCGCGCGCCCACCCCGAGCGCGGCAGCCGAGCTGGTCGTGCCCGACGTGCGCGAGCTGGAGCGCCGCACCCGCGAGCTGCAAAACTGCCTAACGAAAGCATGGCGCGATTTTCTCATCCGCACCCGCCAGCGGCTGAGCGCGGTCTCGGAGAAGGCGCTGGCGCGCGAGCTGACCGGGCGGCTGCGTGAGGCGCAGCAGCAACTCGACCTGAGTAAGGAATCGCTTTTGCGGACCATGGAGCAGCGCCGGCAAAAGGAGCGAATGCGCCTAACGAACGCGCAACTGGCTTTAAAAGCGCACAACCCGGCCCAGCAACTCGCCGCCCGCCGCCAGCGCCTGCAGGAAATCCAACGCCGCCTGAGCGAACGCTCGCGGCAACGCCTGCACCAGGCGCGCGAGCGCTGGCAGCGAAGCAGCGGCATGCTCCGCATCCTCGGCCCGCAGGCCACCCTAGAACGGGGTTATAGCATCACCACGGATGCGCAGGAAAAAGTGGTGCGCTCCACCGCAGAGCTGATGGTAGAGGGTGAGATTGTCACTCTGCTCGCTGCAGGAAAGATTCGCAGCTCGATCCGCGAGTTAAGTTGAGCATCCCTCGGGCTATCTCCGATCCCAGGCGGCGAGCCTTCTGGGGTTGTCTTGCCCTCGCCCTGGCCGTGCTCGCACTCTACTGGCCGGTCACCCGCTCCGGCTTCATCAACTTCGACGACGACGAATACGTTAGCGCTAACCCTCATGTCCAGGGCGAGCTCAGCGCAGAGGCAATCAAATGGGCCTTCACCACCGGGCACGCCAGTAACTGGCACCCGCTGACCTGGCTGTCGCACATGCTGGATTGCCAATGGTTTGGCGCCAGCAACGCCGGGGCCATGCATCTGGTTAATGTTCTCTTTCATGCCGCAAACACGGCCCTGCTCTTTCTGCTCCTGCGGCGAGTGACCGGCCGTGAGTTTGGCAGCCTCTGTGTCGCGGCCCTCTTCGCTTTTCATCCGTTACACGTGGAGTCAGTCGCATGGATCGCGGAACGCAAGGATGTCCTGAGCACGTTCCTCGGATTTCTCGCTCTCTGGCATTACTTCACCTATGCCAGGACTTATCGGTCGCTCAGTTATGTGACCTCGCTCGTTTTCTACGCCCTTAGCTTGATGTCGAAGCCGATGCTGGTGACGATGCCGGTCTTGCTCTTGTTACTGGATTACTGGCCTCTGCGGCGCTTCGCCACGGGCAAGGTTAGCCGCCTGTTGTTGGAAAAGCTGCCCTACCTCGGCCTCGCCCTCGCCTCCTCCCTCGTGACTTTCCTGGTGCAAAGGCAGCTGGCGGTGGTCCAGCTGGAGCAGTTATCGCTGCCGCTGCGCCTGGGCAATGCCATCACCACTTACCTGGCCTATCTCGGAAAATTATTTTGGCCGGCGCAGCTGGCTTTTTTCTATCCGCATCCCATCACTCATCCGACGAGTGCGGTCGTCTCGTGCGCGCTGGCTCTGCTCATCATCACGTCGGCGATGTGGCTCCTGCGCATTCGGGCTCCCTACCTGCTTTTCGGCTGGCTCTGGTATCTGGTAACGCTCGTCCCGGTGATCGGACTGGTGCAGGTGGGCTCGCAGGAGATGGCAGATCGCTACACTTATCTTCCTTCGATTGGCATCTTCCTCGCCTGTGTCTGGACCGTCAGCGACTGGCTTTGGCGAGCAAGATTTGGACGACTATATGCGACCTCTATCGCGGGCGTGGTCCTCATCGCCTGCGCCTCGGCGACGAGTTACCAGCTGCGCTTTTGGAGAGACAGCGTGACGCTTTTTAACCACGGGCTCGCTCTGACGCGAAAAAACCTGGTGGCCAACATCAACATCGGCGCCGCCTACATGGCCCAGGGTAAAAACCAGGAAGCGCTCCAGCATTACCGGGCCGCGGTGCAGATCAAGCCGGACAACGCCAAAGCGCAGTACAACCTTGGGCTCGTGTTAGCCAGCATGGGACACGCTGAGGAAGCGCGGAAACATTTTCGAATCGCTCTTCGGATTGATCCCTTTTACACGAAAAACTTGAAGGCTTTGGGAGATTCGCTCTTAAAGAGCGGGAACGTCGCCGAAGCACTGCGGCACTATGAGAGCCTGCTTCAGATCGAGCCGGACAACGCCACGATTCAGCTGGTGGTCGGGAACACGCTCTTGAGCACCGGCGATACCGCTAGCGGGATCGAGCGTCTCCGGACTGTGATCAAACTGGAACCGGATAACTTCGATGCTCGCCTCAATCTCGCCACCGCCTTGGCGAGCGTGGGCAAGCTGAAGGAGGCGAGCGCTCACTTCCAAGCTGCGCTCCGGCTCGAGCCGGGTTCGGCGTTCGGCCACTATCAGTACGGCAATGCCCTACTCGAAGGAGGACGGGACAAAGAGGCCCTGCCCCAGTTCCGCGAGGCATTGCGGCTAAGCCCGGATTCCGCACTCACTCTGGATAAGCTGGCTTGGATTCAAAGCACCAGCCGAGATCCCTCGCTACGCAACGGCAAAGAAGCTTTGTCGCTGGCGTTGCGCGCCTGCGAGCTGACTCACCACGCTAACCCGGTCACGCTTTCCACCCTCGGCGCCGCTTATGCCGAAGACGGACAGTTTGCAGCGGCGCTGGCCAGCGCTAGAAAAGCCATGTCTCTAACTGACCCGGCGAAGAACTCAGCTCTGCTCGGCCTGCTCAGCCGTCAAGAATCGGCTTACGTGGAGCGGCGGCCTTTTCGAAGCGGCCGATGACGCTGGTCGACCGGCTTACAAAGGATTGACCGGAATCTGAGTGGCGGCCAGCCAATTGTCGCCAGACGCGAAAATGTCAGCATCGCCTGAGCCGCTGCCCGTTTTACCGAAGATCTGATAGTCACTGGTGCATTTCTCGACGCTACCGCTGAGATCGGCACGGATGACAATCGCTTTTCTACCTTTCCAGACTCCGCCCTTATCGGTCTCCGCGCTACTATAGGTGCCGGGAGTTCCCGAGACGAAGCCATCCGCCAGCAGAGGGAAGCTGGGATTGGAGGTGTCGGTCAAGTTATTGACGTAAGCGAAGTGGTTTTCACCCGCCGCCAAAGTTGTCGCGGTACTGGTTGCCACTTCATCAGGAGGATTGGGCGTCCAGGCGGACTTAGCGAGGTAGAAGACCTTCTCGGTCGCGATGTACTGCGGAACCAGCTGGGCAAAGGCATCGTTCGCGCTCGTGGTGGCGGTGGGATACTTTCCATCGTTATCGCCGGCAAAGAGCTTTAACCCGAGGCCGATCTGTTTGGCGTTGGAGAGATCCTTGGTTTGATTGGCCCGCTCGGTTACGCTGTTAAAAACAGGCAGCGCGATGCTGGCCAAGATGGCGATGATCGTGATCACGACCAGGAGTTCGATGAGGGTGAAGGCAACAGTAGTTTTTTTCATGGGAGTGGGTATTTGACGCGAGACTGCCCATCCGGCCGAAATGCGTCAAGCAGGAAAAAACGACTGTTATTTATCAGACCGCCCGGCCCTCCCCGGGCCCGCCATTAGGCGGTTTCCGTTTCCGCGATAGCAGCGATATCTGTCGGTCTTTCGCACTTGAAGGCGAGGAGAGCGAGCGGCGGGAGGTTGACCACGATGGAATGGGTGCGGCCCTGCCACTCGACCGCTTCGCCGTCGAGTCCGCCCAGGTTGCCGACGTTACTCCCGCCGTAGGTCTCGCCGTCGGTGTTGATGATCTCGCGATAGAAACCTTCGTTAGGCACGCCCAGCCGGTAGTTATAGCGCACGATCGGAGTGGCGTTGATGACGAAGACGAGAATCTCGCCGGCACGGGAGCGGCGAAGGAAGGCGACGACACAGTTATCGGCATCGTGGAAATCGATCCACTCGAAAGTCTCGTGCGAGTCGTCCATGTCCCAAAGCGCGGGCTCGTTGCGATAGACGTGGTTGAGATGTTGCACCAGGCGGCGCAGGCCGTCATTGCGTGGCTCCTGGTTCAATTCCCAATCCAGTCCGCGATCATGATTCCACTCGCGTGCCTGGCCGAATTCGCACCCCATGAAGAGCAGCTTTTTGCCGGGATGAGCAAACATCCAGGCGTAGAACATGCGCAGGTTGGCGAATTTCTGCCAGTCGTCGCCCGGCATCTTGTTAATGAGCGAACCCTTGCCGTGCACCACTTCATCGTGACTGAGCACGAGGATGAAGTGCTCCTGGAAGGCATACATGATGGAGAAGGTGACGTTGCCCTGGTGGAAGCGCCGATAGATCGGATCGAGCGCCATGTAATGGAGGAAGTCGTGCATCCAGCCCATGTTCCATTTGAAGCCGAAGCCGAGCCCACCCAGATAGGTCGGTCGTGAGACGCCGGGCCAGGCGGTCGATTCCTCCGCGATCGTCATGACCCCGGGGAAGTTGGCGTAGCACCACTCGTTAGTCTGTTTCAGGAAAAAGACCGCTTCCAGATTTTCGCGGCCGCCGTGGGCGTTCGGAATCCATTGTCCCGGCTGACGCGAGTAGTCGAGGTAGAGCATGGAAGCGACCGCGTCCACCCGCAGGCCGTCGATGTGATATTTATCCAGCCAGAAAAGCGCGTTGGCGGTGAGAAAATTGCGCACCTCGTTGCGGCCGAAGTTGAAAATGAGCGTGCCCCAATCCTGGTGCTCGCCCTGTCGCGGATCGGCGTGCTCGTAGAGATCAGTGCCGTCAAACTCGGCCAGGCCGTGTGCGTCTTTCGGGAAATGAGCCGGGACCCAATCCATGATCACCCCGACCCCGGCGCGATGGCAGGCATCGACGAAGTGGCGCAGCTCATCCGGGTTTCCAAAACGACTGGTGGGGGCGTAATAGTTCGTGACCTGATAACCCCACGAGCCTTCGAACGGATGCTCCGCGATCGGCAGCAGCTCGATGTGAGTGAAACCCATCTCCGTCACATAGGGGAGCAGGGTGTGGGCAAACTCGATGTAACTAAGGAACCGATTTCCCTCCTCGGCTTTGCGCTGCCAGGAGCCGAGATGCACCTCATAGATGCTGACCGCGCTTTTCTGCCACTCCTTCTCCGCCCGCTTTTGCATCCACTTTTCGTCGCTCCATTGGTAGCGCTCGAGGTCATAGACCAGGGAAGAGGTTTTCACGCCGTGCTGGCCGAAGAAGCCGAAGGGATCGCTCTTTAACAAAAGCGCGCCCTTCGCGGTCTTGATCTCAAACTTGTAATGAGCGCCTTCTTTGATTCCCGGGATGAAAATTTCCCAGGCCCCGCCGGAGAGCTTGCGCATCGGGTGCACGCGGCCGTCCCAGAAGTTAAAATCGCCTACCACGCTGACCCGTGACGCATTCGGCGCCCAGACGGCAAAATAGACTCCGTGTTCGCCCCCGATCTCGCGCAGGTGCGCGCCGAATTTATCGTAGAGGCGCTGGTGATTTCCCTCGCCGAAGAGGTGGAGATCGATCCCCCCCATGATCGCGCCGTAGCTGTAGGGATCGCGCAGGAGTTGCTCCGAGCCATCAAAACCGAGCACCTTGATCAAATAGGAAAAGTCCCGCGTCTCGTTAGGCACAGTGGCCTGGTAGAGGCCCTCGATGTGGAGGCGTTCGGCGACGAAGACCTGGCTCTGATCCTGGGCCGAGACGATCTGGACCTCCTTCGCTTCCGGACGGAAGACGCGGATGACGAGATCGTCGCCCGCGCGATGCGGACCGAGGACCCGAAATGGATCGGAATGCGAGGCGTGCAGCAGAGCGGCGATTTCGTTCGGATCGATGGGGTGAATGGCAAATGAACTCACCTAATCAGACTAACGGCGGTGCCCGGCTTTGCAACGGCGGGGATCGATCCGCCGCGGAAATCGAGCCGGCGCAAACACGGAAAAGCGCGCCTTGCCCGGATGCACGATGCCCCTCCTGGCCGCGACCGAGCGCCCTTTTCGTTTTCATTCTGCCTTCTCGTCGGCGATAATTTCACCCGATGGCAAAATCGCCTAACGAAGACCCGGCTGAAGCTCTGCTCCGCAGCTATAGCGCGGATGGCGGGATTAATTACCTCGATGCCGCCGCCACCCTGCCGTCGCGCCCGGCGATCGATGCCGCCTGCGTCGAATTGCTTAGCCTGCTCTTCCCGGGCTTCCGAGGCGAACCGATCGTTCACCCGAGCGACCTGCCCGCGCTCACCCGCACCCGCATCCGCGGCTTACACGCCCGGCTCCACCCCGAGATGTGCAAGAGCCTGGCTCGCGCCGGCGGGAACGGTTCGGTCGAACCAAATGCCGAACGCATCTTGCGCAGCTTTTTTTCTCAGATCGCCGCTCTCCGGGAAATCCTTTGGACCGATCTCGATGCCGCCTACGAAGGCGATCCCGCCTCCTCCAGCTTTGAGGAAATCATCCTCGCTTATCCGTCGCTCGAGGCGATCGCGATCCAGCGGCTGGCCCATGTTTTTTATCAGGAATCCGTCCCGCTCATCCCGCGGATGATGACGGAATGGGCGCACAGCCGGACCGGGATCGACATTCACCCCGGGGCAAAGATCGGGAGCCATTTTTTCATCGACCACGGCACCGGTGTAGTCATCGGCGAGACCTGCGTCATCGGCTCGCACGTGAAGCTTTATCATGGGGTGACGCTGGGCGCGCGCAGCTTCCAGAAAGATGAGGAAGGGCACATCAAAAAAGGCGGCAAACGCCATCCCAACGTGGAGGATAACGTCACCATCTATCCCAACTCGACCGTGCTCGGCGGCGAGACCGTGATCGGCGCCGGCAGCACCATCGGCGGGAATGTTTTCCTGACCCAAAGCGTGCCGCCGGGTTCACTGGTGGCTTACGATGGGAAACCGTTTCAGATCATGCTCAAACGCGGGCGCCAGGTGACGGAGCCGACCGCCACGGTGGAGCGATGATTTACCTCGACCACAACGCCACCACCCCGCTCTCTCCCGCGGCCTGGCGGGCGATGCAGCCGTTTTTCGGCGAGCATTTTGGCAACCCTTCCAGCGTGCACCGGGCCGGGCGCGAAACCCGCGCGGCGCTGGATGAGGCCCGCGACCGGATCGCGGCATTGTTAGGCGCGAAGCCGCACGAGATCATCTTCACCAGCGGCGGAACGGAGGCAAACAATCTCGCCCTCCTCGGCCTGGCCCGGCGGCACGCGCCCCGGGGGAAGCATCTCATCAGCAACCGGGCCGAACACCACGCCGTGCTGCACGCGCTGGAGTATCTGGAGAAACGGGAAGGCTTTGAAGTCACCTGGCTGGAGGTTTCGAGCGACGGCCTGGTCGACCCCGAGGAGCTCGAGAAAGCGATTCGGCCCGAGACTGCTTTGGTTTCGATCATGACCGCGAATAACGAAACCGGCGTGCTCCAGCCGATGGAGGAAATCGCCGCCCGCTGCCAAAAACTGGGGACCCTTCTGCACAGCGACATGGTGCAATCCTTTGGGAAAGTTCCGCCGGTCGAGCGAGAAGGCAGACCCGACGCAGCCAGCTTCGGCGCGCACAAATTTTATGGCCCGAAAGGCGCCGGATTTCTCTATCTGCGCGCCGGCCTGCCGATCGATCAGATCCAATTCGGGGGCGCTCACGAAGGGCAACGCCGCCCGGGGACGGAGAACGTCCCCGCTCTCGTCGGAATGGCCGCCGCCGCCGAAGAAGTGCTGCGCGATCTGCCTAACGAACAAGCGCGCCAGGCCGGCTTGCGCGATGCGCTTTGGCGCGGGATTGCGCGCATTTCCCCGATGGCGCAGCAGAACGCCGCGGGCGCGCCCCGCCTGGCCAACACTCTCAACGTCAGCTTTCCCGGCTTCTCCTCCGAGACGCTCCTTATCGCGCTCGACCTCGAAGGGGTCTGCGTCTCGAGCGGCTCGGCCTGCATGGTCGGCTCGGTCGTCGCTTCCCACGTCCTCCGGGCGATGGGGCTGCCGGCGGAGCGGGCTGCTTCCGCCGTCCGCTTTTCGTTAGGCAAAGAAACCACCGCGGAGGAGATCGAAGCCACCGTCGCGGCGGTGGGTCGGATCATGCAGCGACGCGAGAAAGCGTCAGCCAAAGCAGAGCCTGCGCCGCATGCCCTGGTCTAGCGCAACTGCGCCTAACGATCGCGGAAAAGACCGGAACGACCCCGGACAGTCGCCGTCGCGCGATTTGCAGCCGCAGGCCCAGCTCGAGCTGCCGCTGGCGACCGCGATCCCCGAGCCTGCGCCGGGGCGCGATGCCGAGCTGGAAGCGTTGGCGCGTCAGCTCCTAATCGCGAATGCCGCCATCGCCCTGGCCGGACGCGTGCAGGTGGAATGGTCGCGGCGCCTGCGTTCCGCCGCCGGCCGGGCCGAATTTTCCCGCAGTCGGGTGCTTTTGAATCCGCGCCTGGCCGCCCACGGCGCGGCCGAGATCGATCGCACCCTGCGCCACGAGTTGGCCCATCTCCTGGCCCAGTTTCGCGCCGGCCGCCGCCGCCTCGCCCCGCACGGAGCGGATTGGCGGCGTGCCTGCGCCGATCTCGGGATCGCGGGGGAAGCGCGCTGCCATCAGCTCCCCTTCCCCGTCCGCCGCCTGGCGCGCCGCTATCGTTATCGCTGTCCGCATTGCCGGCGGGAATTCGCGCGCGCCCGGCCGCTGCGGCGTCCCTCGGCCTGCCTGGCCTGTTGCCGCACCTTTAATGGCGGCCGCTATCATCGCCGCTACCGTCTCCGGCCAGTGTAGTCGTTAGGCGAGGGCTCTGCGCCGGTGCGCGTTGACACAATCGGCGCTCCATTCAACTATACCGGCTCGCGCCAGGGCGTCTCCGTGAGAGACCAGCCCTAAAGCCTCGGGGTCGGTCGATTTTCTTCGCCGCTCCGGGCGCCGACGCGATCGAAAACGCCAGGGTAGCTCAGTGGTAGAGCAGGGGACTCATAAGCCCTTGGTCGGGAGTTCAACTCTCCCCCCTGGCAGTTTCCCCTCCGCAGCGATCGCTTTCGCGGCGACTAATAATTTTCTCTCTTCTCCTTGCCGGGCACATCGTCTGCTCTTTTTTGAATGTTCCCATTTGACACTGAATGAACGTTCATTCAGTGTGCCCTGCCAATGCCCGCCAAATCAACCGAATCCACCCTGGATCGCCGCGAACAGATCCTCGAAGCCGCCATGGTCTGCTTCGCCGAATGCGGTTTTCACCAGACCAGCATGCACGACATCAGCACCAAAGCTGGGATCAGTGTCGGGCTGATTTATCGCTACTTTAAAAACAAGGAACAGGTCATCGCCGCTCTGGCCGAGGAGCACAAAAAAGACATCGCCGCACTGCTCCAGCGGGCCGGGGAAGCACCCAGTCTGCTGGAGGCGATGGAAATTCTTTTCACCTCCCATTGCGACGACCGTTCGCCCCAGATCCTGGCCGCCTTTGTCCTCGATCTATTTGCCGAGGCGAGCCGTAATCCCCAAGTGGCCAAGGTGGTGCGGAATGTGGTCAAGGCCAAGGCCGACGGCGTGGCCGATCTCATCGCCCGTTCCCCGGAAGCCCGGCAGATCGCGCCCGGGCTCGACGCGCACGAAGTTGCCGAGATGATTTTTGCTGTGAATGATGGGACCATGATGCGCAGCGTCTTTCGCTCTGCCGGAATGTCCGTTGCGCAGCAGCGTGAACGTCAACTCAATGTCGCCCGCGCTCTCTGGCGCGTCCTCTTTAATCCAAATATCCATGCAAACGGCCATCAGTAACCCTCCCTCGCACGCGCTCCCGCGCACCGCTCAACCGCCGCAAAAACGCCGGCTGACCCGCTCCGTCATCCTGGTCGTGGCCGGCCTGATCGCGATCTTCGTCCTCATCGCCGGGATCAAAGGCTTCCAGATTTTCTCCATGATCTCGGCCGGCAAGGCGATGGTGCCGCCACCGACCACCGTGACCAGCGCCAAGGTCCAAAAAGGCGATTGGTCCCCTACCCTGACCGCGGTCGGATCGATCACGCCGGTGGAAGGCGCGACCATCAGTGCAGAGCTCCCGGGGGTAGTGAGCGAGATCGGGTTTGAATCGGGCAAGCCGGTGAAAAAGGGCGACCTGCTGGTGAAGCTGGATATCTCGGCTGAGGAAGCCCAGCTCCGCTCCGCCCAGGCCGATGCCGAATTGGCCAAGGCCGAGTTTGAGCGGGCGCAGAATTTGTCCAAGGGCAACGTCATCTCGAAAGCCGAATTCGACGCCGCGGCGAGCAAGTATGCGCAGGCCAAGGCGGCGGTGGAAAACATGCAATCGGCCATCAACAAAAAGGAAATCCGCGCTCCGTTCGACGGCATCGCCGGCATTCGGGAAGTGAACCCGGGGCAGATGGTGCCGGTTGGGCAGCAGCTCGTCACCCTGCAGGCTTTGGATAAGGTCTTCGTCGATTTCTCCCTGCCGCAGCAGGATCTGAATAAGCTCAAAGTTGGGCTCCCGGTCGTCCTCACGACCGACGCGATCGAGGGCCGCAAATTCAAAGGCACGCTGAGCGCGATTAACTCCGCGGTCGATCCCGCCACCCGCAACGTCTCGCTCCAGGCCACGATCGATAATGCGGATCATGCCTTGCGCGCCGGGATGTTTGCCCGGGTCGAAGTGCTGCTGCCGGAGATCGAGCCGACGCTGTTCATTCCCAACACTGCCGTCGCCTACGCTCCCTTTGGTAATTCGGTTTACCTGATCGAATCGAAAAAGAATGAAAAGACTGGCGAAACCGAGTTGATCGCACGCCAGCAATTCGTGCGCACGGGCAAAACCCGGGGCGACTTCGTGGCGGTGACCGAAGGCCTGAAACAAGGCCAGGAAGTCGTAAGCACCGGCGTCTTTAAGATGCGTAACGGTATGAATGTGGCGGTCGACAACAAGCTGGCTCCCGACGCCAAGCTGAATCCGAGCCCGCCCAACACCTAAGGGGAACTTTCGCGATTCCGAATGGGCGAAATCCACACCAGCACCAGGTGCGAAATGACCGGAACCAGTCAGCTACAGACGCGTTTATTCCTCCGCGACCTGGTCGTGGAAATTGCCTCCGCATCCCGATCTGCCGCTTGCAGGCCTAACCGATGAAATCCTTTACCGATCTCTTTATTCGCCGGCCCGTCCTCGCGCTGGTCGTGAGCCTGGTCATTATTATCGCAGGCGTGCAGGCGATTTCGTCGCTCAACGTGCGGCAATATCCGCGCAGCGACATCGCTTCCGTTACGGTCACGACTGTTTATGTCGGTGCCAGCGCAGACCTGGTTCGCGGTTTCATCACCACCCCGCTGGAGCGAGCAATCGCGGCGGCGGACGGGATCGATTATCTGCAATCGACCAGCTCGCAGGGCGTCTCCACCATTACCGCGCGGTTGCGGCTGAACTACGATTCGACCAAGGCCCTCTCCGAGATCAGCTCCAAGGTCGATCAGGTGCGAAACGATCTCCCGCCGGAAGCCGAAGTGCCGATCATTAACATCGAGCCGGCGGACTCCCAGTTTGCCTCGGCTTATCTCAGCTTTACCTCCAATATCCTACAGGCGAACGAGATCACCGATTATCTCACCCGCATCGTGCAACCGCGCCTGACCGCGATCGAGGGCGTGCAACGGGCCGAGATCCTCGGCGGCCGCACTTTTGCCATGCGCATCTGGCTCAAGCCCGACCGCATGGCCGCCCTCAACGTCAGCCCGGCACAGGTGCGCCAGGCGCTGGCAAGCAATAATTACCTGGCCGCACTCGGCAGCACCAAAGGCTCGCTCGTGCAGGTCGATCTCACCGCCAACACCGATCTGCACACCGCGGAGGATTTTAAAAAGCTGGTCGTGCGGGAAGAGAACGGCGCCCTCGTCAGGCTGGGCGACATCGCGGACGTCGTCCTCGGGGCGGAGGATTACAACTCCGAGGTCCGTTTCTCCGGCCAGCGCGCGGTTTTCATGGGCATCTTCGTTCTCCCCAACGCCAACTCGATCGACGTGATCAAGCGGGTGCGGACGGAGATGGAATCGATCACCAAGGATCTGCCCACCGGCATGCAGGGCCGCATCGCCTATGACGGCACCGATTACATCAACACCGCGATCAAGGACGTCTATCACACGCTGGCCGAGACGCTGCTCATCGTCTGCGTGGTCATCTTTTTGTTCCTCGGCTCCTGGCGTTCCACCATCATCCCGGTGGTGGCAATCCCGATCTCGCTCATCGGCGCGGTCTTTCTCATGCAGGTTTTTGGTTTCTCGATCAATCTGCTCACCCTCCTCGCCGTCGTCCTCTCGGTCGGTCTGGTGGTCGATGACGCCATCGTGGTGGTGGAAAATGTCGAGCGCCACCTGCGCGATGGCTTGACCCCGGTGAACGCCGCCCTCCTCGGCGCGCGGGAGCTGATCGGGCCGATCATCGCCATGACCATCACTTTGGCGGCAGTCTATATTCCGGTCGGCATCCAGGGCGGTCTCACCGGCACACTCTTCCGCGAGTTTGCCTTTACTCTGGCCGGCGCGGTCGCCATCTCCGGCGTGGTCGCGCTCACCCTGTCGCCGGTCATGACCGCGACTTTCCTGCGCGCGGGCGACGCCGAGCGTGGATTTGCCGCGCGGGTGAACCACATCTTCGATCGGGTGCGCGATTGGTATGGCCGCCATCTCGACGCCACCCTGCGTGTGCGTCCAGCGGTTTACACCGCCTGGATCGGCCTCACCATCATCGCCGCGATCATGTTTTTCCTGCTCCCCACCTTTGCCTCGAAGGAGCTGGCGCCGACCGAAGACCAGGGCGTCATCTTCGGCATCGTCAACGCCTCGGCCAACTCGACCATCGAACAAACGGCCGCGTTTGCCGATGCTGCGGGAAAGGTCTTCAACAGTTTCCCGCAGACCGATTTTACCTTTCAGATCACCTTCCCGAGCAGCGGCTTCGGCGGCATGGTTCTAAAGCCCTGGGATCAACGCGATGAAACCGCCTTCGAGCTTCTCCCGCAGGTGCAGGCAAAACTCGGCTCCGTGCCCGGGATCGAAATGTTCCCGGTCATGCCTCCCGCGCTTCCGGGTGGCGGCCAATTTCCAGTCGAGATCGTCCTCCTTTCCACCGATGAACCGGAGCGCATGGTGCAATTTGCCAAGGAACTCCAGGCCAAGGCGATGGCCAGCGGAGCGTTCTTTTTCCCGCCCATCATCGACACCAAGATCGATCAGCCGCAGGCCGAGTTGGTCATTGATCACGACAAGGTCGCCGCGCTGGGCTTGAACCTGCAGCAAATCGGTGCCGACATCTCGGCCATGTTTGGCGGCAATTTCGTCAACCGCTTCAACATCGACGGCCGGAGCTACAAGGTGATCCCGCAGGTGCAGCGGATCGATCGGCTCAACCCCGATCAACTCAAGAACATCTACGTCACCGGGCCGGACGACAAACTTATCCCGCTCAGCACCGTCGCCACCATCCGGGAAAAGACGGTGCCGCGAACCCTGAACCGGTTTAAGCAGCTCAACGCCGTCACCATCAGCGGCGTCTCGGGCCGTCCGCTCGACCAGGCGCTCAAGTTGCTCGAGACGGAAGCGGCCAAGATTCTGCCCGCCGGTTACTCGATCGATTACACCGGTGAATCGCGCCAGCTCCGGGTCGAGGGAGATAAATTTCTGCCCGCCTTTGGCCTCGCGGTCGTCCTCATCTTCCTCGTCCTGGCGGCACAGTTTAACAGCTTCCGCGATCCCCTCATTATCTTGTTAGGCTCAGTCCCGCTCGCGCTTTTCGGGGCGATGATTTTCATGTTCCTGAAGCTGCCGAACCCGAACATGAAGTTCTTCACCAACGCCTTCACGACTTCGTTTAACATCTATTCCCAGGTCGGCCTCGTCACCCTCGTCGGCCTGATCGCGAAGAACGCCATCCTCATTGTCGAGTTTGCCAACAAGCTGCAGGAACAAGGCCGTTCCAAGATCGAAGCCGTCTCCGAGGCTGCCCGCATCCGTTTGCGGCCGGTGCTCATGACCACCATCGCCACCGTCGCCGGCCACATGCCGCTCATCTTCGTCACCGGGGCCGGAGCCAAGGCGCGAAACTCGATCGGTCTCGTCCTGGTCGGCGGGATGAGCATCGGCACCGTCTTCACCCTTTTCATCGTGCCCTCGCTTTATGTCTTGATCGCCCGCACTCATCGTAAAGAGCCGGGGACTGATCTCGGTTCCGAGAGCGAGCCGAGCAGGCCAGGGGCCGGCGCCCTCCTTCCGGAATACGCAGACGCCTAACAATCGTTGCCCGGCCTTCGCTTGACCTCGCGAAGCTGGGCGTCGGCGGTGGCGGCTTCAGGCCGGGCGAGCCGGTGGTGTTGATCCGCGATAACGGGCGCCAGCGCAGCATCCCCTCCAGCCGCGCAGGCCCTTTCGTCAATCGACACCCGGGCGCCTTTGTCGGCTCCTGCCAGGTTACCCCCTCCGTCTCTCGTTAGGCGATTTTCCTCGGGCGCAGAAGGTCTCAGGCCGCAGTGAGAGCGGCCGCGACTTCGTTGCACTTGCGCAGGTCCAACTTGCCCGTGGCCAGGACCGGGATCGCATCGACTCGTTTGACGATTTTCGGAATCCACAGATTCGGCACCCCGGCCGCCTGCATTTTCTCCCGGAGCGTCGCCTGATCGATCTCGATCGTGCTCAAAACCACCAGCACCTCTCCCTTCGCTTCATCCGGCGCCGCCGCCACCGCGACAGTGCGCTCGCCTTCGTTATCGATCCCGAGGGCCGCGATCAGCTTCTGCTCCACCGTCTCATGCGGCACCATTTCACCGCCGATTTTCGAGAAGCGCGAGAGCCGGCCCTCGATAAAGAGAAAGCCATCGCTGTCGAAACGGGCCAGGTCGCCGGTCTTAATCCAGCCGTCCTGCAGCACTTCGGCCGTGCGCTTCGGATCATCCAGATAGCCCTCGAAGATGTTCGCCCCGCGCAGCCAGAGCATGCCGGAGTCGTGCAGGGAGAGTTTGTTTCCCGTTTCCGGCTCCCGGATTTCCGCGGCTAAACCGGGCACCAGTTTGCCGACCGAGCCCGGACGACTGGTCGGCTGCACGTTTCCGCCCGACTCAGGCGGCGTCGGGTTGGGCAGGTTCACGCTCACGACCGGCGAGGTCTCGGTCAGGCCGTAGCCTTCGAAGACCGGTTGCTTTAACCGCTCCTCAAACGCGTCCACCAGCGCCCGGGGCAGTTTCTCCGCCCCGGTGATGGCCAGTCGCACCTGCGCAAACTGCTCCGCGGTCGCTTTGCGCAGATAGCCGCGGAGAAAAGTGGGCGCCGCCAGCACCACGGTGACCTTGTAGCGGCCGATTAACTCCGCGCATTTGCCGGCGTCGAGCGGGTTCGGATAAGTGACAATTCGCACTCCGTCGATGAGGGGGAACCAGAGGGTCACAGTGCAACCGAAGCTGTGAAAAAACGGGAGCGACGCCAGCATCAGGTCGTCCTTGGTCGCATCGAGCACGACGCGGAACTGGGCCACGTTGCCGACGAGGTTGCGATGGCTCAGCATCACGCCCTTGGGATCGCCCGAGCTGCCGCTGGTAAAGAGCAGCACCGCCTCTTCGTGGTCGCCTTCCTCGGGCACTTCCAGCCAGCGGATGAGCCAGCCGGCCGGGAAAATGATCGCCGCCATCCACCAGAGAAAAATCTCCCGCTTCATCCCCGGAAGCAGCTCATCGAGCTGGATGACTTTCTCCGGCCAGGGAAAATCCGGGATGCGCTCGGCAAAGGCATGAGCCGAAATGGCGGTCGTCAGGCCGGCGATTTCCTGCGCCCGCTGCACCGCGTGGCGGCCGCTGGTGAAGTTTAGCCCGACCGGCACCTTGCCCGCCAGGACCACGGCCAGGTTGGCCACCACCCCACCCTTGCTCGCCGGGAGCACGATGCCGATGCGCTTCTCCGGGCAGGTCCGGCGAAGCTGGCGGCTAAGGGCGGCGGCTGCGCCTAACAACTTACTGCGGCTGAGAGAAGAGCCATCCGTTCCATCCACCACCGCGATGCGGAAAGGGTGCCGGGCCAGCCCGCGCAAAGCGGTCGCGCCTAACGACAGCCGGAGCGCCCGCCGCCGACTGAAGGAGCGTTCCCCGAGCTTGAGCAGCTGCTCCCGCACCGTGGCCAGATCAGCCTCCGGCGGCGCCAGTGCCTGGCCAAATTCCACCGCCGCCGGATAAGGAAAATGGCGCGGCCATTTGCGAAAGAAACGCCGGCCCTGGAAGGAAAAGATCGAGCCCCAAAGCTGGTCGAGATACACCGGCACAACGGGCGCTTCCGCCCGGCGGGCGATCAGCTCGTAGCCGCGCCGCAACCCGCCGAGAACCCCGGTGCGGGTCAATTCGCCCTCGGGAAAAACACAGACGATTTCGCCCGCCCGAATCGCCTCGGCCGCGCGCTGCATGGCCTCTTTCGACCGCCGCGGCGCGATCGGAATGGTGCCGGTCGTCCTCAGCACCCAGCGGATCCAGGGCAGGCGATAATATTCCTCCGCGATCATGAAACGAATCGGGCGCGGACAGGCGATGGCCAGGATGATCCCATCCACCCAGGTGATGTGGTTAGGCAAAAGCAGGAATCCGCTCCGGGGCAAATGTTCCAGCCCGATGGTGGTAACGTGATAGATCGCCCGCGCGAGCGGCAAACCAAAGAAACGAAGCAGGCGCTCGGCGGTGGAAATTGGCGGCATTGCTTTATGGTTTACAATCTGGGCGCCGCTCACTGCAATCGGCAATTCCGATGACCACTCGATCCGCACTCAAACCCGGGGCCCTCACCGCCCTCGCTCTCCTCCTCGGGATCAACCTCTTCAACTACATCGATCGCTACGTCCTGGCCGCGGTCGAACCGGAGATTCGCGCGGCCTTTTTTCACGCCGGGGACGCCAACGCCATGGCCGTGAGCGGATTGTTAGGCACGGCTTTCTTCGTCACTTACATGCTCTCCGCTCCGGCCCTGGGCTGGCTCTCCGATCGCTTCTCGCGCTGGATCATCGTCGGCGGGGCGGTCATTCTCTGGAGCCTGGCCAGCGGCGCTTCCGGACTTGCCGCCACCTTCGGGATTCTGCTTTCCACCCGCGTCCTGGTCGGCATCGGCGAAGGCGGTTACGGTCCGGCCGCGCCGACTATCCTGGCCGACCTTTTCCCGATTGCGGTGCGCGGGCGCGTCCTGTCGATTTTCTGCGCTGCCATCCCGGTCGGCGGAGCGCTCGGTTATGTCCTGGGCGGTTTGATTAACGCCCACTTGGGCTGGCGCTGGGCCTTTTACCTGGTCACCCCGCCCGGTCTGCTGCTGGGCCTGCTCTGTTTCACCCAGCGCGATCCTCGCGGGCGGGGCGTAGCCCGTCGGAAAGAAGATCGCCCGAAGTGGAGCGACTATCGCGCGCTGCTCCAGACCCCTTCCTACGTGATCAATTGCTTTGCCCAGACGGCCATGACCTTTGCCTTCGGCGGGCTCGCTTTTTGGATCTCGGCTTACCTCCGTTATCGCGGCCAGCCGGCTTCAGCCACCGCCATCTTTGGCGGGATCACCGCGGTGGCGGGCCTGCTCTCGACTCTGCTCGGTGGAGTGGTGGCCGATCGCCTGCAGCGTCGTTATCCGGGCTCGTACTTCCTCGTCTCCGGGACTGGGATGTTGCTCGCGGCGCCGCTCTTCGTTGCCATGCTTTTCACCCCTTTCCCAGGAGCGTGGGGTTTTTTGTTTGGCGCGGTCTTTTTCGGTTTTCTAAATACCGGCCCCTCGAATACCGCGCTGGCTAACGTCGCTTTCCCCGCCGTCCGCGCGACTGCTTTTGCCCTGAATATCCTGGTCATCCACGCTCTCGGGGACGCCCTTGCCTTCCCCGTCATCGGCTATGTCTCCGGACACACCAGCATGAATATCGGGTTTGCCGTCATCTCCGCCATGATGCTCTTGGCCGGGCTCATCTGGCTCGCCGGGATGAAGTATCTCGGAGCCGATACCGAGCGGGTGGAAAAAGTCGCCCCTTTGCCTAACGACTAACGCCTAACGATCGGCGATGGACTGGGCGTGACTGTGTTCGTCGTCACCGGCTGGGTGCCGGCGGGCGACGCGCTCGGCAGCGGAGTGATGGTGGCGGTGGGCTGCGGGGTCGCCTCCAGCGGGGTCACGGTGGCGGTGGGCCGAGGGCCGGGTGGCACTACCGGGCTGGGAAGCGGAGTCGCGGAGTCGTTAGGCACCTGCCCGCGCACCTGGGGCGCGCCGACGAGGAGACAAAGGGCTGCGAGTTGGAGCCAGTTCTTCACCACCAATGCTTCGGCGCCCGCACAACGGACGGATGTAGCCGGCCGCGCTAAAGGAGCAGGACCGCCCGCTGGTGCAGATGCACATCGCACCACTCCGCCTGCTTCAGGGCGGCCGCGGCCTCGTTAGGCCGGCCCAGCTTGATCAGGAGCAAACTCATCATTTCCCAGCTCTCAGCCCGGTAGGGAGCGAGGTTGAGGATGTTCTGCAGTTCCGCCAGCGCGCGCTCCGGCGAACCGATATCGGCCAGTGCCTTGAGGTAACGTTTCTCGATCGACCAGTTCGGCGCCCCCAGGCGGGTGGCCAGGCGCAGACGCATCAGATCGACTTTGCCGCTCTCCCGATTCTCGAGCAGGACCAGGCTCTCCTGCGCGCGAGCCTGCATCTCGGGCGGCTCACTGATTTTGTTCAGAATGTCGCGAGCCTGACTCAAGTGCCCCTGCGCCATCTCGACCGCGGCCAAGTCCAATTTCGCGCGCGGATTGCCGGGACCGCGAGCCAGGGCGCGTCCAACCGCGGCGCGGGCGGCGGCGGGATGATTCTTGTTGAGCTCCAGCCCGGCCAGAGCCAGCCAGAGGGGAGCCGAGTCACCTCCGCTCGTCACCGTGCGCACGAAAAAAGTGCGTTCATCTTTCCAATCAAAGGTGCGGCTAAAGTTGCGGGCGGACAGGCAAACCAGCCAGGTGCTCAGGACCACGGCCGCGATCACCCGGCTCCGGCGAGCAAGAGCAACCATACCTAACGAAGCCACGGCCGCCGCCGCGCCCAAAAAGAGAAACGCGCTCGGCAGGTAGAGCCAATGCTCCGCCACCGTAGCTTCGAGGGTCAGAAAGAGCCCGCTCATGGGCAGAAAACAAACCGCCGCCAGGAGCAGCGGGAGGAAAACCGCCGGCCGTCGCCGCGAGCGCCAGAGCGCGTAAAGACCTGCGGCCGCGAGGAGGAGGCCGAGCAGCGTCTGCAACTCCCGCCAAGCCGCCATCGTCATTCGCGCCTCCTGGTTTCCGCTCAGATGGGTGATGGCATCGCGTTCCACCTGCAGGTGCCAGGGAAAAAGGAGCAGCCCGCCGTATTCGGCCAGGGCGCGCGCGGCGACGATCGGCCGGACAAGAAGCGGCATGGCCACGCGCGGCGGCGGCGCCAGCTCTTCCGCCGTCAGGCGCAGACTGCCATAGGCCACCAGCACCGCCAGCACCAGGGCTAGCGCGCCTAACGAGGCCGCACGCGGACGCAGCCCGATGGCGAGTAACAACCAAAGGGCGAGGAAAATCAGACCTAGCTCCTTGCTCAGCGCACTGGCGAGCAGACAGAGACCCGCACCAACTCCAAAAGCCCATCGTCCATTCCCCGAAGCGCGCAGCATGCGCATGCCGAGATAGAGACCCAGAAAACCGAAAAGCGCCGCCAGCGAATCCGCCCGGCCGGCCACATAAACCACCGCTTCGCTTTGCACCGGATGAATTGCCCAGACCAGCGCGGCGAGAAAGGCGCTCCAGACCCGGCGACGTTCCTCCAGCTGAGCGCGGCTCAGGAATTCCTCCGCAAAACAGAAAAACGCCACCGCCGCCGCCGCGTGCCAGAGGATGCTCATGAGGTGATAACCGAAGGGCGAAAAATGAAAAGCCGCGTAATCCAGCGTGTAACTCAGGCGCAGAACAGGCCGATAGAACTCCGATGGCCCCGCATCGAGATAAAGAAAGTGCGCGAAGCCTTCACCGATCAGATGCCAGCTCCGGATCAGCGGATCGCGCAGGATGAGCGCCTCGTCCTGCCAGACGAAACCATTCCGCAAGGCCGGTGCATAAACCGCCAGCGTGAGCAGAATCAGGCAAAATGAGGTCCAGGTTTTTTTCATTCGCGCTTCAACTTGTTCGATGGGTGTGCGGGCAGGTGTAAGTTTGGCCATGCGCCTCTTTGTTTCCTGCTTGCTCGCCGCTCTGCTTCTCCTGCCTAGCAGCGCTCATGCCGCCGGGGTGCCGGACGATTGCCAGCAGCTCATCGTGGCGGTCGCGCCGGGTTGGGATTCGATGCAAGGCGAGCTGCAGCGGTTCCAGCGCGCCGGCCGCGGTCCTTGGCAGCGGGTGGGCGATCCGATCCCGGTTCTGTTTGGCAAAAACGGCCTCGCCTGGGGTCGCGGGCTGGCCGGCCAGGACGAGCTCGGGCGGCACAAGAAGGAACGCGACGGCCGCGCCCCGGCCGGGGTCTTCGAGCTCGGAAAGATCTACACCTACGATGCGTCGCTCCCACCCGGAGCCGACTATCCCTTTCACCAGGTCACAGCGGCTGACGCCTGGATCGATGATCCGCGCCGGCCCGATTACAACCAGTTGGTCACGATCGACGATCCAGCCCATCCCCCACCCTGGTTCGCCAAGCAGAAAATGCGGCATAACGACTTTGCCTATCGCTGGCTGCTCGAGATTCGGCATAACTCCGACCCACCCCAGCCTAACGAAGGCAGCGCCATCTTCTTCCATATCCGGCGCGGGATCTCACGCCCGACCGCCGGCTGCACCACCATGGCACAGGCTGATCTCGTTAGGCTGATCACCTGGCTGCGGGCTGCGCGTCATCCCTGTTATGTCCTTCTCCCGCGCGCGCTTTACCAGAGCAAAGCAGAAGCTTGGCAGCTACCCGCGCCCGCCCTGCTTGGAACTCCCTGAGAAATCATAAAATTCCTGCGGCCTGCATTTGCATAACGGAAAACTTGACCTTACCCTCAACTCGTTAGGCCAAAACACATTCCAAGACATACTATGAGGAAACGATCCAATCCCGATTCGGAGCAGAACATCAAGCGCATCGATACCAAACCGCGGGCCAAGAAACAGACCCACGGCTTTCAGGTGCATTTCGTTAGGGGCTCATCCACCGGCACCCGCATGTTCAGCGACGCCGTCTATGGCGGCAAGGAACAGGCGCGCAAGGCCGCCCGCAAATATCGCCGCGAAGTGATGGGCGACCTGCCGCCTCGCACCACCCTGGTCGGGGCCGACCGGAAGAACAAGGCCGCCGCGGCCAAGAAAGCTCCCGCCGCCAAAAAGACGGCCGCGAAGAAGACCCCGGCCAAGGCGGCCAAAAGCAAACGTTAGGCGTCGATCGCTTTCGTTAGGCGCGTTTCCTTTCCCGAACGATAGGCGCCCCAGCATTCGAGAAAGCCGGGCGCAAAGTCGCCCGGCCGCTTCTCCAGCCATTGCGCAATCGCCGGCAGCGGGAAAAATTCCACCAGATCGATCTCCGCCCGGGCTGGCGTGAAAGGCCCTTCCGCTTCCCCCCGATAAAGCCAGATGAATTCCTGGCCGGTCGTTTCTGTGGCCGGCAATTTCGCCACCCGCACCAGTTCCGTGTCCACTCCGAGTTCTTCCCGCAGCTCCCGCCGTGCGGTGGCGTCGTATTCCTCGGCCGCATTCACGTGGCCGGCCGCGCTGGAATCCCAGACGTTCGGATGCCGGTCTTTCCAGCAGGAGCGCTTCTGCAGCAGCAGCTCGCCGGCCTGGTTAAAAATGAAGAGGTGCACCGCTCGGTGACGCAAGTTATTCCCATGCACTTCCGCGCGCGGCGCCGTGCCGATCACACGATCCTCTCCATCGACCACCGGGAACTCCTCCGCCGGGTCAGTCCCGGCGCTGCGCCGGCTCGCCGGCTGCGCCAGATTGGTCAGAGCAATCCACTGCGCGAGGGAGAGTTCTTCCGCCCGCGCCGTTACCGCCACCCCGAGTTTAGCGGCCGCCGCGGGCCAGTCGGGCAAGGCTTCCTTGAGCAGCTTGCCCAGTTGTTTACGGCGCTGGGAAAACCCCCGCCGCACCAGGGCGGCAAAGAGGTCGCGCTCGAAATCCGGCAACTCGTCAGGCAGGCGCGGCCGCAGGCGAACGAAGGCCGAGTCGACCTCCGGCTGCGGCAAAAAGACCGTCGCCGGGATGGTGCGTAGATATTCCACCTGACATTGGGATTGGACGATGAGCGTCAAAATCCCATAGTCTTTCGAGCGCGGTGAGGCCGAGAGACGCAGCGCAACCTCCTTCTGTAACATCAACACTGCTACGCTGATAGGCGTCGGCTGCTGCAGAAATCGCAGCAGCAGCTGGGTCGAGATGTAGTAGGGCAGATTGCCTAACAACTTCACCGGCGCCTGCGGGAAAAGCCGGGCTACGGGGAACTGCAGGGCGTCGCCGTGAATCACTTCCAACCGGCGATCGGCAAATTTGGTGCGAAGAAAATCGGCCAGCCGGCCATCCTTTTCCAGCGCCATCACCTCCGCGCCGGCCTCCAGCGCCGGCTCCGTAATTGCTCCGAGGCCGGGACCTATCTCGAGGACAAAATCTCCCCGTGATATGTCTGCCTGCTCAACCATCCAGCGAGCCAGATTTTGATCGTGCAGGAAATTTTGCCCGAGCGTTTTGACTGGGGTGACGCGAATCTCGCGCAGCGTCGGGCCGATTTCCGAGAGCTTCATCGTTAGGGCAAAAGCTGGCCCGGCAATACGGAGGAAAAGGGCGGCTTGTTCACAAAGTGGAGTGAACAGTTTGCACCGAAAGTGGGAGTTTATTCACAAGTTATTCTTGTTCCTTTTGGGCTGGGATTTTCCGCTCTAGTCTCGGGTAAGCGGCTCCTGTGTCTGCCTTCCTTTTCGAGCTCGGCGGTCGATCTCTTCAATCCTGGTCCCGCGCTGTGCCGAGATTGGCGTCTACGACTTGGAGCGCTTAGGGAGCGATTTCGGTTTTTGCCCCGGGAAGGCGATGCGCTTCTTTTTGTTTTGCACAAAGGCCTTGCGCGCGTCGCGCAAGGTGGCGCCCTCGATGAAATAGGCCGTCGCGGCCCGGCCGATGGCAAATGTCCCCGCGCCCGCCACCATGCCGCAGACCACGTTGCCCCAGCCCGGGAAAAACTTGAGCGCCGCCCGGGTGCCTTCGCGCAAGACCATCCCCAGGCCGACATTGGCGCCGATCGCGCCGACAAACTCGGTCGCCGCGCGCATGCTCCGCTCGCGCCCGCCGATGTACATGATCCCGGAGACCATCACCAGTTGCAGGGTGGTCAGGATAGGCAGATCGGCCAGCGGGATCGGCTGCGCACCGATGGCGGCACAGATGGCGCTGGTCGATTTCACCAGCATCTCCGCGATCTGCGTCTGGGCCTGGCGATCGCCGCCGATCCGGACCATCTCGACCCGGGCTTCGTTAGGCAATTCGCTCGCCAGGGTGGCGACGAGACTTCGGCCTAACGAAAAGAGGCCGATCAGGCTGGCCTGAATGGCCGGCACCTCGATCGCCTGGGCGAGCGGCCAGGCCGAGTCGGCGCCGCCCACCCGCAGCTCGATCAGTTTGGCACCGACGCCGAAGCCGCTGTTCCATTGCAGCAGTTTCTCCAGCCGCTCCGCTTCCTTGCGCGTGCTCACTTTGGCATCGCGCTCCGCCGGGAGGAAAAAGAAGAGGTCGGCCGGCTGCCGCTGCAATTCGTCGCGGACTGCGCTCAGCGCCGCTTCGTCCGCGCCGCGGGCATCGAGGAGCTGGATGGCGCCGTGATGACTGAGGGTAATCTTCTGCCAGCGATAAAGGCCGGTCAGCGTCTCGCGGGCCGGTGGTTCGCTCTCCGGCGCGGCGAAGATCTGGGCCGCGAAATCGAGCAGCGGCATCGGATGCGAACCGGTCAGGACAAAGCGCGGCGGCCGTTGCTCGAGAAAAAGTTCCTTCAGCGGGGTCAGTTCGTTCAGAACCGGTTTGCGGATGGAATCGGGCAGCTTGCCAAGGAAGCCTTCGAGACGTTCCACGATATGAAGGAGGACGGTGTTATTCATGAGGCCGAGGTCATCTCCGCCAACATGAAGCGAAGAGGCCGCTTTGGCGAATAAGCGAAGTGGGAGGTCGCGCGTTCAGGCGGCTGGAAAGAAAGCCCACTCCGTGCTAGTGAACCGGCCCGGAGGGCGACCTCGCCTAACGAATTATGTTTTCACAACTCGGCGACAAACTTCAGGACATCTTCAAGGACCTGCGCGGGCACGGCTCGATCACGGAGACGAACGTCTCCGACGCCATGCGCCAGGTGCGGCTGGCGCTGCTGGAGGCGGATGTCGATTACCAGGTGGCGAAAAATTTCGTCGCCCGGGTGAAGGACAAGGCGCTGGGCGAAGACGTCCTGCGCAGCGTCACTCCCGGCCAGCAGGTGGTGAAGATATTCCACGACGAGCTGACCGCGCTCCTGGGCGGCGACGCCGAGCCGCTCAATCTCGACAAACCGGCCCGCATTCTCATGGTCGGGCTGAACGGCGCCGGCAAAACCACCTCCTCGGCCAAGCTCGCCGCCTATCTAAAAAAGCAGGGCCGCACTCCGCTGCTGATCGCCTGCGATTTGCATCGGCCGGCCGCGATCGAGCAGCTGGCCACGTTAGGCAAACAGGTCGGGGTGCCGGTTTATGCTCCTGCGCCTAACGAAAAGGATGTCAAGCGAGTGGCTGCGGCCAGCCTCGATTGGGCGGCGGAGCAAACGGGCAATGTGCAGATTTTCGACACCGCCGGCAGGCAGGAGATCGACGCGGTCTTGATCGAGGAAATCAAACAACTGAAGGAATTCCTCAAGCCGCAGGAAGTGCTGCTCGTGGCCGATGCCGCCACTGGCCAGCAGGCGGTGAGTGTGGCGACCCATTTCCACGAAGCGCTCGGCATCACCGGCATCGTGCTGACCAAGCTGGATGGCGATGCGCGCGGCGGGGCGGCCCTTTCCATGCGCGAGGTGACGCAGCGCCCGATCAAGTTTGGCGGCGTGGGGGAGAAGCTCGATCAGTTCGAAGTCTTCGTGCCCGATCGCCTGGCTGGGCGCATCCTCGGCATGGGCGACATCGTCGGTCTGGTCGAAAAAGCCGCTGAGGCGATCGACGAGGAAGAAGCCGCCCGGATGGAGAAAAAACTCCGTACCGCTTCCTTCGATTTCAACGATTTCCTGGCCCAGTTCAAGATGATGAAAAAGCTCGGCCCGCTCGAGAACATCCTCGGCATGCTCCCTGGAATGGGAAACATCAAGGACCTGAACATCGACGAAAATCAGATCAAGCGGACGGAAGCGATCGTCCTCTCCATGACTGACGAAGAACGCCGCCGGCCCGATATTCTCAACGCCAAACGCCGGCAACGGATCGCGCGCGGCAGCGGGAGCAGCGTGACGCAGGTGAACGACCTGCTGCAGCGCTTCAACCAGATGCGCAAGCTGATGAAGAACGCCGGCAAAATGAAGCGGATGATGTCGCAGATGTCCCGGGCGAAGAGCTGACTTGCGATTTCGCGGAATTGCGCGATTCGTTCCCTCCCCCGGACGCCCTCGACCGAACTCTCAACTACCAACTTACAACTTTAGCGCAGCATGGCCGTTTCAATCAGATTACGCAGGGAAGGCACCAAGAACCGCCCGTATTATAAAGTCGTGGTGGCGGATAGCCGCAGCCCGCGCGACGGGAAATTCATCGAGATCATCGGCACCTACGATCCCAAGGTGCAGGGCGACAACAGCACGATGAAGATGGATCGAGCCGAGCATTGGCTCTCCTGTGGCGCCCAGCCTTCCGACACCGTTCGCAGTCTGATCAAGAAGAACAAGGCTCGCGCAACGGAAGCTCCAGCCGAGGGAGAAGAAGAGGCGGCTCCGGCGAAAGCCAAGCCCGCCAAGAAAGCAGCAGCAGCCAAAGCCGCTCCTGCTCAACCTGCGCCGGTCGAAACGGCCGCGGAAGAGCCCGCCGCTCAGGAAACCGCCGCCGAAGAGCCGAGCGCCAGCGCCGAGCCGGCGCCGGAAGCGTCCGCCCCTGCGGCGGACGAAGCTCCCGCGGAAGAAACTCCCGCGCCGTAACGCGCTGGAGGGGATGGGTGCGCCCGTCCGCGATACCGGGCCTCGGGCGCCAGAGCGGGTGTCCTCGCACCCAGGTGTGAGCACCGATTGGACAAGCTCAACCGGCGTCGCTAAGCTCGACGCGTGAGACAGTTCCTCGAGTTTATCATCCGCCAACTCGTCGAATTCCCCGACGAAGTCATGCTCTCAGAGATCGCCAACGGCCGCATGACCGTTTTCCGCCTGCAAATGCGCCAGACCGATGTCGGCCGGATCATTGGGCGAAATGGCCAGACCATTCGGGCCATTCGCGCGCTCCTTTCCAGTGCGGCGGCGCGGCATGGGGAGAAGGCCACGTTGGATATCATCGAGTAGCCAGCTTCTCTCCCAATCCTGCTCCTGCTCCAGATCTCTGCGTGTGCAGGAGCAGGATTAGGCGGCTACCGGTAGATCTCGACGCTTACTTTTCCGTCTGCGTCGATCCGGCCGCGATACATCCCGGAAGTATTAAACGGCATGGCGAAGTTCCCGTCCTTATCGAGCGCGATGAGGCCGCCGGTGCCGCCGATCTTCCCCACCCGCTCGATCGCCGCCTGGCCCGCCTGTTGCACGGTCATCCCTTTGAATTCCATCATCGCCGCCACTTCACGCGCCACCGCTTCGCGGATGAAATATTCGCCGTCGCCGGTGCAGGAAACGGCACAGCTGCGGTTATCGGCATAAGTGCCGGCGCCGATGATTGGTGAATCGCCGATCCGGCCGAAGCGCTTGTTCGTCATCCCGCCGGTGGAAGTGCCGGCGGCAAGATTCCCCGCCTGATCGAGCGCGACGGCGCCAACCGTTCCGTGCCGATCCTCGTCGCTCGCCGGCGTGGGCGAGGCTTTCACTTTTTGCAGCGCATCCCAGCGTTCCTGGGTGAAGAAATACTTCTGCTCCACCATCGGCACGCCTTGTTCCTTCGCGAAAGCCTCCGCGCCCGCGCCATAAAGCATCACGTGCGGCGACTTCTCCATCACCAGGCGGGCCAGGCTGATCGGGCTCTTGATATGTTTCAATCCAGAGACGGCCCCCGCCTGCAACGTCCTGCCATCCATGATCGACGAATCGAGTTCGTTCGTCCCTTCGTGGGTGAAAACCGCGCCTTTGCCGGCGTTGAAAAGCGGGTTGTCCTCCAGGACATGAATCGCCGCCTCGACGGCATCGAGACTCGGGCCGCCTTTCTCCAGCACCGCATAACCCGCCCTGAGCGCCTGCTCCAGTGCCGCGCGATAAGCCTTCTCCTTTTCCGGCGTCATCGTGCTGCGCTCGATCGTTCCTGCCCCGCCATGGATAACCATTCCGAATTTCATCGGCTCGTTTTTTGTTTCAGCAAAGACGCTTCCGCTGAGCAGGAGACAAGTGACTGCAGTGAGGAATCTGATCATAATCGGGAATCGTTAGGCAGGATCGTCATCCTCGGGCCCGATCCCTGCTGAGGTGTAACTTGCCGCTCATCCCAACTAAGGCAACTTCACCACTTAATGGCTGCGAACGCATCCCCGCCGCCGCAGGGCGCGCCCGCGCCTAACGGCTATGTGCCCGGCGATCTCCTCGCCGGAGTCGGCGAGTGGAGCCGTTCCGTTCTGCGCGAGATCGGGAGCATCTTCTGGTTTCTGATCAACACCGTAGCTGAATCTCTCGACCGCATCCGCCGCGGCCGGGTCCCATTTCGCGCCAGCAGCTTCTTTCGTTATACCGAACGCGCCGGGGTCGGCTCGGTGCCGCTGGTGGCGATGGTCTCCTTCTTTCTTGGCCTTACCATGGCGCTGCTGACCGGCTACCAACTCGAGCGTTTCGGCACGGAACGTCTCGTGCCCGGCCTGGTCGCGATCGCCTTTACCCGCGAACTCGGGCCGCTCCTCACCGGCATCATGATCGCGGCCCGCATCGGCGCCTCTTTCACCGCCGAGCTGGGCACGATGCAGGTTTCCGAAGAAGTGGAAGCGATCGAGGCCATGGGAATCGGGCCGCTTCGTTTCCTGGTCGCGCCGCGCATGCTCGCGCTCATCGCCCTCATGCCTTGCCTCAGCCTCATCTCCAGCATGGCCGCGATCTTCGCCAGCGCCCTCATCTCGCGCGCCTATTTCAATATCGCCTTTGTCTATTTCCAGGATCTCGTCCTGCATAGCCTGCTCATTCGCGACATCATCACCGGCATTCTGAAAAGCTTCATGTTTGGCTTAATCATCGGAGGCATCGCCTGCTATCGCGGTCTCTCGGTCAAGGGCGGCGCGGCCGGTGTCGGCACGGCCACCACCTCCAGCGTGGTCACTGCAATCACGGTCGTGATCGGTTTCGACACGATTTTTAACATCGTCTACATCGTCTTTTTTCCATGACCGACGCGCCGCCACATCATGTCATCGAGCTGCGCCAGGTGGAGCTGGCATTCTCGGAGAAAAAGGTGCTCGACGGTGTCTCGCTCCAGGTCCAGCCGCTCGATCGTCTCGTCATCATGGGCCAGAGCGGCAGCGGCAAGAGCACCATCCTGCGTCTCATTCTCGGCATCCTGCAGCCGACCGCCGGCGAGATTTTCTTCAAGCAATTCGAGGTCACCCGGCTGAAACGGCGCAAGCTCCAGCAAGTGCGCACTCACATCGGCATGGTTTACCAATACTCCGCCCTCCTCAGCTCCCGCACCGTGCGCGATAACATCGCCCTCCCACTCGAGGAACTCACCCGCAAGACCACCGCCGAGATCGATCGGGCGGTGGACGAAAAGCTCGATCTGGTCGGCATGCTCGAGTCTAAAGACCAGATGCCCTCTGAGCTCAGCGGCGGCATGCGCAAGCGGGTCAGCCTCGCCCGCGCTCTGGTCATGGAACCAGAATTGATCCTTTTCGATGAACCCTCCGCCGGACTCGATCCGGTCATCAGCTCGGTCATCGACGAGCTCATCATCAGCCTAACGGAACGCTCGCAGGTGACCTCCATTATCGTGACTCACGAAATGGACAGCGCGTTCCGCATCGGCACGCGAATGGCTATGCTCTACCGCGGGAAAGTCATCGCCGACGCCACCCCGGAGCAATTTAAACGCTCGGAGCACCCGGTCGTGCGACAGTTCCTGAGCGGCAGCACCGAAGGACCCATCCTGGAAGGAAGCAAAGATGCAGTTGCGACGAAATGAGATTATGACCGGCCTGCTTGTGCTCGGCACGGTGGCGGTCCTTACCTTTATCCTCATCATGCTGGGGGCGCCCGGTCTTTTCCGCCCGCTCGTCACCTACAAGCTCTATTTCGATAACGCCGCGGGCATCAAGCTGGGTGCGCCCGTTCTCCTCGCCGGTCGCAAAGTCGGCCAGGTTAAATCGCTTAACTCCCCCGTCTCACGCGAAGACGCGGCTCACGCGGTGGAAGCGGCGGCGAATCTCGGCACCGTCACCGGCCCGAGCGGGCAGACTCCAGGATCCCTTCCGCGCCTCGAGGTTCGGATCGATGTCGAAGTCGATCGTGCCGCTCTGGTTTATAAAAACGCCAACGTCCGCCTGATGACCTTAGGTTTGTTAGGCGAGACCGCGATCGATATCTCGGGCGGCAACGATCACTCGGGCACGGCCGAGGCTGGCCAGGTCTTCGTGGGTAATCGCATTCCCGACTTCTCCGAAGCGATCGGCAAACTCCTCGGCATCGTCGGCCCGGTCGCGACCGAAGCCACCGCCACCATGAAAGAGCTGCAAAACACCGCCGCCCACCTGAATAAGATCACCGACGACGACGCTCCACTCACCCTGGCCTTGAGTAACTTCAAGATCTTCACCGAGCACCTGAACGAAATCACCGCACCCGACAGCAACCTGACCAAGTCCCTCGCCCATATCGAGGAGCTAAGTCATCAACTGACCGAGAATGACAACATCAAAGTCACGCTGGCGAACTTCCACGAAAGTTCCGAGAAACTGAAGCAAGCGCTCGACAGTCTCACCCCCGAGCTCAAGGAAACGATCAGCAACACCAGAGACTTCACCGCCACCCTGCGCACCCAGCCCTGGCGACTGATCTGGCCCACGACCAAGAAGTATCCTCGGGAGGAAGGGACGCCCGTGCCGGTGCGGCGCGCGACCCGGGTGCGACATTCCAGGCGATAAGGGAGATCGCTGAAAGAACCTCGTTCAGTGCCGATCAGCAGCCACTATCCCGCGGTTAGTCTGCGCCCAGCGCCTGCTTGCGAAAGCGCAATTCCTTCCAGACTGCGGCCGCGCGCCAGTTATCCACCTGCAACAGCGGGTAGGCGCCCGGCAGCCATCCGTGGGCGGAGGAGTATCTCCAATGCTCCGGCGATGCGACCAACCCCTGTTTCACCGGGAGATGGTGCAGATAATCCAGCTTTTGTTCCATCGTCCGATCGTCCATCACTGGCTCCGGATGCGACCGCCCTTGCCAGACCTGCGGCAGGCCGTCACCCTTCGGTCCCGTTCGCTGGCGACGAAACTGATTAAGCAACCACCCGCAGGCTTCCTGCTCAAGTTGCTCGATACTCCGGCGGGCGGTGAAACGTTTCAGATCAGCCAGCACCGCGGGGAGACGCGGCGCCCGCAGGACGGCGCGGAAGCAGCTATCCATGATCACCCACCCGTAGACCTCGAGTCTTTTCTGCGCCCGAAAAGAAGCGAGCGCCTCAACCAGGATATCGCAGCGCGCGGCCGAGGTAAAAACCGGCAGCCAGGCGACCACCGAGCCGGTAACAAAACGCGGATGATCCTTCTGCTGAATGTGATACCGGGAGTGCATGGGGACCGCACCATAGGCAGGGACGGCTGATGGTGACAACGGATTTTTTCCATCGCACGATGCAGTCTGAAGCTCAGTGCCGCTTCAGTAGTTCCTCGTTGTCGAGCGGCACTCGAACGTAGCGCGTTACTCGCCGGGATAAGTGGCCAACTCTTTCGGACACCAAAGAGTAGGATACGGCACCTAATCCCTTATTCGTCCCCGAAAGTGTCGGAAATGGAAGGCTTACGATGGCTCATGAATGACTCAGCGAGATGACACTCCTTTAGAACCGAATCGCGAAGGCCGCCGAAATCCGATAATCCGGCACTACCTGTAGCGCCGTGTTATGGATCGATACCGGCAGCTCCGCTTCGAGCTCCGCACTGATCTTTCCGAACGACGCGACAAGTCTCGGACCGAGAAATACCGAAGTGACACCGGTATCTTCCGCCGCGTAGCCCTGGAACCGATCGACATCCTTATACTCACCGGAGACGACACCCTGCAGCCCGACAATCATGCGTTCGTTACGGACGAAATAGTAGCCGGGGCCCCCGCTCCAGGAGAGATCGTTAGCGAAATGGTATTGGTGCAAGCCGTCGCCGCGCAGAGTGAATTGCACGTTCTGCTCAAAGAAGAAGTTGCGATAGCGCAGGGCCATTTGCTCGCCAAAGATTCCATCATAGGAACCCGTCCCGAGGGTGAGATCATGCCCGTGGATCCCGCTCTCCGGCGCACCCTCCACTTCCACTTCGTTAAACTCCTCTTTGATCCGGCTGCTGTTGCCAGTCGGGAATTTCACCCCTCCGAGCAGGACGACGGAGGCGGTAAAAACCGGCTCGTGATCGATCATGCGCGGCGACTTTGGGTCCGCGAAGGAGACCTCACGGCCACCGCCGATCTCTCGGTGGAAAGCCACCAGCTTGCCCAGCAGCGAGACATCGCCCAGCCCTGACTCCGTCCCGCGGTCGGTGGCAAACCCTTCCGGACGCGAGAAGGAGCGATAGATAAAGGGCAGGTTGACCTGGAGAGCGAAGCGGCTTTTAAAGCTATAACCGCCGACCACCTGAGTAATCGAGCTATCAAGATGCTGACTGGTCGGGTTAGCTACCTCGCGGCCATCCACCTGCACCGTGTTGAAGTAAGTGTATTGTTCGGCGACAGCGCCGTAGAGACCGCCAAACCCGGGCGCAGAAAGGCCGGCTGGCGGCGGTAAGGTTTCTAATTGCGGGGTATAACAACCGCATAAGTCACAAGCGACAGCGGCGCCGGTTGAGGCGAGCAGCGCGATAAAAGCAGGCAAAATTTTCATGTTCCTCCTTGGAAAGATGGGAAACCACCGGCGCGAAAAGCCGGACAGATTTTCCCGGGTGATTGGTGTGCAAGCTGTGTCTCGTGCACTCGCACGCGACAGCTTAAGACTAACGAATATTAGACCAGCCCAGGAACAGAGCGCGGAGGAGGAGTGGGCGGCGCCAGAGTCAGCGCCTGCCCGACGGCATGGCAAACGACATACTCATAGTCCACCGAAGCCGGCGGCAGAGCCACCGCCGCCTGGGTGCAGAAGAGATCCATCTTGGCGCTCGCCGGGAGCACGTCGGACTTCTTCTCCGATTTCTTACCCGTGCTCACGAAGTGACAAAGGTCGCAGGGATGACTGCCATCGAATGTTTTCGCCACCGCCTCAGTGAGAGCGGAATGGCGAACATTCGCGACCAGCATGGCCGTCCAGGCCACTGATTGCAGAGCCAACCATTGCAATCCGATCGAAAGACACAGCGCCAGGATGAGAATGGCGCGTCCGATCGTGGTGATCACCTTCGCAGGCTAGGCACCGCCATGAGCTTGTCAAACCGCTCAAGAGCACGAGCTCGGGTTAGATCTTTCAACGTCAGATCGATATCGGCAAAGTCCTCGCTCAAGCGGTCATAGCTCGCTCCGGTGCTCATTGTTCTGGCCAGAAACGAGTGAAATTCGCTATGGTCGAGAACGATGAGCGAGCGCACCAAAATCAGGTCGGACCAAGTGCTCCGGATTATAAATAACCCGCCTGCTCGAAAGCGGCGCAGGTGGCTGGGGCGATCGTCAGGCATCGCAGTCGGCTTGCTCGTGCTCATGCTTTTCCTGGTCGCCGGGGCGGCAAGACGGGACTCGGACCGGCCGCACGGGGAACGAAAGGAGCGCTCGAGCGGACGGAACTTTGCCGCCCAGACCGATGTGCAATCGCAGCCGCGCGCTTCCGCAACCGCGCCGGGCTGGGAATCGGAACGAGTCTGGAGCGGGCAGGACGATTGGGAGCCATATGTGGCCGGAGATCGTTCCTCCAGTTACGTCTATCAAATGACGACGCGATTCAACGCGCCCTCCTCCGGGATCTTCATCCGCCGCTCGCGCGATGGCGGTCGGAGCTGGGAGCGTGATCAGCTCATCGCGCCGGTCGATGCGTGGGAAGCCGATCCGCAGGTGCAGGTGGCCGACGACGGGACGGTCTTCGCGGTCTGGCTGCACGGGCCGCATTGGGAGAGCAAGCTGGTGAAATCGTACGATCACGGCGCGACCTGGACCGCGCCGGTGGTGATCGCGCCTGGAATTCACTGGACCGATCACCCCTGGCTGGTGGTTTCGCCCGATGGGCAGGATGTGTATGTGGGCTTTAATAAGGACGACAGTTACATCGCCGCTTCGCATGATGGCGGAGCGAGTTTTGCCAGGCCAATCCGGACCAACACTGAGCCGACACCGGGACATTGGTGGGACGCGAACGGCGCCGCGATCGCGCCGGACGGCAGCATCTACTATGTCGTGATCAATTTTCACCTCGACTATAAAGGGCCCGCCGAGATCAATGTCGTGAGTTCGCACGATCGCGGGGCGAGCTGGCAGAGCGTGGTGGTGGATCGCTCGGCGCCGCCGCCGGGTTGCGGAAGTGTGCCGGGCTGCGACTACGGTTTTCTCTCCACCACCGCCAGCCTGGCGATCGATGCCAGTGGGGAGATCATGTTGCTCTATCACGCCAGTGACATGACCAAGGAACCGCAGCCGATGTGGGTAAGCACGTCGCGCGATGGGACGACCTGGACGCCGCGGATGCAGGTATCGCAGCCTAACGAGGAGGCGACCAATGGCTTCCCCGCGGTGGCGGCCGGGCCGGTAGCGGGCGATTTCCGGATTGTCTGGCAGGGGGACAATGGCGACCCGCACGGATGGAACACTTTTTACCGGCGCACGACTGATGGCGGCGCGACCTGGAGTGAAACGGTGCGGCTCTCCGATCGCGGGAAGGGCGCGCCTTATAAGACACCGGCTGGTTATCTGTTTCCGTATGGGGATTACCTTGCCCTCTCGGTCGATGGAGCGGGGGTGAACCATGTGATCTGGGGTGAAGGGGCAAGCTACAGCGGGCCGGGTGGCGTTTGGTACACCCGCGGGCTGTAAATTCCGCGGGTCGTGGGGACGCAGCCTCTCTCCCTTTTGTCATCCTGATTCGGCGCAGCGCGAAGAGGGACCTCGCAATCGCAATCCGCGGCTGCTCGCGAGGAGAAGGCGCAAGTTGCAATTGGGAGGTCCCTCTCCGTCCTCCGGCGGGTCGGAATGACAGCTTCGGGAGCGGACCGCCAAAAGTGTGATGGCTCGTTAGTCTGTGCCGGCCACGGTCGGGTGGCCACCCTGTCGATAAACGACTCCGCCTTTCATGACGAAGTCGACCTTCGAGAACTTGGCCGGATCGTCGAGCGGGTTGCCCGTGGTGGCGACCAGGTCGGCATAACGACCAGGTTGAATCGAGCCAACGCGATCCGCCGCGCCGACCAGATCAGCGGCGTCGCGGGTGGCGGCGAAGAGAGCTTTCATCGGAGTGAGTCCGCCCGCAATCAGGAGGCCAAACTCCATCGTGTGGTCCCCTTCGCCGATGTCGGTGCCGTAGGCGATCTTGACGCCCGCTTTCACTGCCAGCGGGAAATTTTTCTTTGGAAACAAGTCGTTCGCTAACTCCTTCGGGGCCGTCCCGGGCGTGAGCAGCTCCGGATGATCGCGCGCTGCCCGATAGAAAATCTCATACACGGTCAGGGTCGGGACGAGATAGGTCCGATGCTCTTTCATCAGGGAAAAGGTCTGGGCGGTGGCAAAGGAGCCGTGCTCGACCGAGTCGACGCCGGCCCGGACCGCCGCCTCGATCGCTCCGGCGGGGTAAATATGCGCCGCCACTTTCATGCCTAACGAATGCGCGGTCTCGACCGCAGCTTTCATCTCGTCGTCGGTCATTAACTGCTGGTGCGGGTCGTCTCCGGTGGAAGCGATTCCCCCCGAGGGCATGATCTTGATCAAATCCGCCCCGCGCCGCCGATGTTCGCGCACTCGCAGGCGAGCTTGCTCCGGCGTATCGACGATCCCATTTTCCCAACCCGGATGGGAAAGGCCGGGGTCGAGTCCATTGCGCGGATCACCGTGACCGGCGGTCGGCCCAAGCGGTTCGAGCGACACCCAGAGGCGCGGGCCGGAGACCTTCCCGGCCTTGATCGCATCGCGTAAGGCGACGGTGTCGTCGCCGCCACCGACATCGCGCGCGCCGGTAAACCCCTCCTGCAACATGGCGCGGGCAAAAACCGCCCCGTCGAAAGCGCGAGCGAGCGCGGAATGGGTCAGCCAGTCCTCGGTCGCGTTGCTGCGGCTGGGCAGCTTGGAGGCGATGTGGACGTGGCAATCGATAAAGCCGGGCATGACCGTCTCGCCCGAGAGATCGATCACCTCGGCGCCGGCCGGATTCACGAACCCCGGCTCAACCGCGGTAATCCGGTCGTCCTTGATCAGAATGGAAACCTTGCTCCGCGGCGCGTCGGAGACTCCGTCGAGGAGCATTCCGGCGTGCACGACGAGGTCGCGGGCCAGCGCGGAAGAAGCGAAGAGGGCGACGCTCAAGAGGCCGAGGAAGAATTTTTGCATCAGCGCGCACGTTAGGCCTCTGAGGTCAAAGCGCCACTGGTCAGGCCCGCAAAATTCTGTTAGGTAGCGGGCCATGCCTTCCGCCGCCGAGTTCCAGCATACTCTCGCCAAGGCCGCTTTCTTGAGCGGCACCTCACTCCATACCGGCGCCAAGGTATCGCTCCAGATCCTGCCCGCGCCGGTCGATCATGGAGTGAAATTCAAGCGCACCGACCTGCAGGACGAGCCGACGATCGATGCCCTGATCGCAAATGTGAAAACGGTCGAGCGTGCCACCACCATCGGCGAAGGCTCGATGCGGGTGCACACGGTCGAGCACGTCCTTTCCGCCCTCTCCGCCCTCGGGGTCGATAACGCCATCATCGCGATGGACGCAAATGAACCGCCGATCGGCGACGGCAGCGCGCTCATGTATGTGGAGGCGATCCGCAAGGCCGGGATCGTGGCCCAGGAAGCGCCCCGGGCTTTCTTCCATGTGCGGGAACCAATCTCGGTCGACACCAAGAGCGGCTCGCTCCTGGTCCTGCTGCCGGACGACGAATTTCGCATCTCCTGCACCCAGGCCGGACCGGAAGGCCGCTTCACCCAGTTCATGACCACCACGATCACGCCCGCCATCTACGAGCGGGAGATCGCCCCAGCCCGGACCTTTGTTTACTACGAAGACGTGCAGGCGCTGATGGAGAAAAACCTGATCAAGGGCGGGAGCCTGGAGAACGCCATCGTGGTCAGGGGAGAATCGGTCCTGAGCAAAGAGCCGCTCCGCTTTCCCGATGAATTCGTTAGGCACAAGATCCTTGATATCGTGGGCGATCTCGCCCTGCTCGGCCGGGCCATCCGCGGGCACGTGGTGGCGGTGAAGCCGGGGCACGGGGTCAATACCGAGCTGGCCCGCACGCTCTCCAAGCTGATGGAAGCGACCGAGGCGATGCTGCCAAAACGCGACTTCCCGGCGGGCGAAGGCGGGCTCGATATCAACGAGGTGATGAACATTCTGCCTCATCGTTATCCCTTCCTCATGGTCGACCGGATCGTCTCCTTCGAGGGCGACACGAAATGTCTCGGGATCAAATCCGTCACGATCAACGAGCCCTTTTTCCAGGGACATTTCCCGGGGCACCCGGTCATGCCGGGCGTGCTCCAGGTCGAGGCGATGGCGCAGGTGGCGAGCGTGCTCATGATGCGGATCAGCAAAAGCGCGAGCCGGGTCGGTTATTTCATGAGCGCGGACGGGGTGAAATTTCGGAAACCGGTTTTCCCCGGCGACACCCTCTTCATTCATGCCGAGCTGACCAAATCGCGCGGCAACAAGCTGGCCAAGGCGAAGTGCAAATGCGTGGTGAACGATGCGGTCGTCTCCGAGGGCGAGCTGATGTTCACCTTTATCGATAAATGAGCGGAGGAATGACTAAGGCGAATTTCCCGGGCGCAAAAATGAGGAACTCGTCGGTCGTTAGGTCATCCGCCACTCCTTCGCCCTTCGTCTTTGCCCATTAATCATTCTCAACATGTCCATTCACCCGACTGCGATCGTTGATCCTGCCGCGGAGCTCGGGGCGGGCACGGTGGTGGGCGCGTATTGCCTGGTCGGCGCCGGAGTTTCGTTAGGTGAGAATTGCTGGCTGCAACATCACGTCACCCTGGAAGGCCCGCTCCAGGCCGGGCGCGGGAACAAATTTTACGCCTATTGCTCGATCGGGCAGCAGACCCAGGACCTGAAGTATCGCGGCGAACCGACCTATCTCGTGATCGGAGACGAGAATTGTTTTCGGGAGTTTGTCACCATCAACCGGAGCACGGCCGCGACGGGCCAGACCCGGGTCGGGAGCGGCGGAAATTTCCTCGCCTACTCCCACATCGGGCACGACTGCGCGGTGGGCGACGCGGTCATTTTCTCGAATAACGGCACCCTGGCCGGGCACGTGCAGGTGGGCGACCACGCCGTCATCGGCGGGCTGACCGCGGTGCATCAGTTTTGCCGCATTGGGCGTTTCGCCATCACCGGCGGCTGCTCGAAGATCGTGCAGGACGTGCCGCCTTTTATGATCGCCGATGGCAACCCGGCGGAGGTGCGGGGGATCAATCAGATCGGGCTGGAACGAGCCGGCTACGGGCCAGAAAAAATCAAGCCGATCAAGGAAGCTTACCGGGTCATTTATCGCGGGAAGATGAACACCGCCCAGGCGGTTTCGATTCTGCGCGAGAAAGTGGGTGAGAGCGAAGAAGTGCAGTCGATCGTGCGCTTCATCGAGGAGAGTGAGCGCGGGATTATCCGTTAGGCCACGCCGTCGTCAGGGGCTCAGGCGGCGAGCAGAGGCGCATCGCCAGGGAGAAGGACGCCGTTGAATTTCGGGTAGAGAAATTTGGCCACCGGCGCGTTGTGTTTGGTCAGGGCGGCGGCGCGCGAGAGGCCCGCTTCATGCAGGCGGCGCAGCGATTCGCCGAGGAGCGCCGTGCCCAGCCCGCGGTTGCGATATTCCATCAGGACACACGGACCCGGGGCGAGATGATTCACGCTGGCCGGCTCCGGCACCAGCATGGTCGCCCCGATCATGCGCAGGCCGTGGCGGAGAGCGAGACAGAGGCCGCCTTTTTCGGGGGCAAAAGCCTGCTCGAGCCAGCCATCGACCATGGCGTCGACTTCATGGATGGCGTCGCCCCAGGCGGTGTCGTGAGCGAAAGAGCGGCCAATCACCAGGCGCAGGTCGCGTTCGTCGGCCCGGGTGGCATCGGTAAAGGAATAATGCCGCGGGAGGCTGTCCGTGAGCGGTGGAAGCTTGTCCAAATCCCAACTGAAACGAACCCATTGAACCAGCTTCATGTGCGGGGGGCGAAATTACCACGGGCCCTGCCGGACTCGCAACTGGCGATTCCTAAAATCGCGCCGCTCGGTGAAAATGAGGAAAAAACCGATGCGCTAGTGCGCCTGCACCACTCGCAGCGCTTCCTGAAAGGGGGTGTAGAGATCGCGGTGCTGGGCCACGCCCCGGCGGAGGACCGGCTTAAAATTAGCGATATCGGCGATGTTAAGGATTTGGTCGACGCTCTGCACGAAGGCGCTCATGGCGTCGTTAGTGGGCGCGTGATGAGTCAGGAGGACGACGAAATGCTCGCGGCGCAGGGCGCTGGAACGCTTCACCATCTCGCGTAGGATCGGGTTTTCGCCCGCGCTCGCGCCCTTAAAGTTTTCGTGAATCACGACCACGTTATAGCTGTAGGTGGCGAGCTTGAGCAGGACGTCGTCCTCGAAAAGACCGAGGTGCACCTTGTAGCCGAGCTCGATCAACTGCGGCACGATCAATTTCTGATATTGCGGGTGATCGACGCAGACCAGGGCCGTCTTGTCGCCCAGGTCGAAGAAGCCGCTTTCCTGTTCGATGCTCATGGTTTCGCCTAACGAAAAGCGTTGGCGGGCAGGTCGAGCCGGAGCCCGTTTTCGGTTTCGGCCTCGAAGCCGCGGGTTTTTTGGATGAGATCGATCCCGCGGGTGACCCGCCCTTTCTTGGAGGCAAAAAGCCGGGCCGTCTCTTCGCTGATCGTACCGGCGTCGTAGGCGGCGAGGATCGACTGGTCAAAGGTGGTCCAGCCAAAGGGCGAGCTCGCTTCGATGATCTCGTAGAAGCTGCGATTTTCTCCTTCGCCTAGCGCGACCGTCTCGCGGGTGCGCAGATTATGGCCCATGATTTCGGTCAGGAGGAGGCGGCCGCCGGCGACCCGGGGGGCGAGCCGCTGGCTCACGATGTAACGCAGACTGTCAGCCAGGCGCAGGCGCAGCTGCTGTTCTTCGCCTAACGAGAACATGCCGAGGATGCGGTTGATCGATTGCCCGGCATCGACCGTGTGCAGGGTGCTGAGCACGAGGTGGCCCGTCTCCGCCGCCATGAGCGCGACCTCGACCGTGGCCCGGTCGCGCATTTCGCCGACCAGGATCACCTTGGGCGCCTGGCGCAGGGCGGCGCGCAAGCCATTGGGATAATCATCGAAATCATGCCCCAACTCGCGCTGGCTAAAGGTGGCGCGGCCGGCCGGATGGATGAACTCGATCGGATCCTCCAGGGTGATGACGTGGACCGATTGGGTGACGTTGATCTCATTCAGAAGGGCGGCCAGCGTGGTCGTCTTCCCGCTGCCGGTGGCGCCGGTGACGAGGACGAGGCCGGTTTTTTCTCGCGCGATCTCCTGGAAAATCGGCGGCAGCTCCAGGCTGGTAAGCGATGGAATCTCAGCCTGCAGCTTGCGCATGACGACCGCGAAGTGGCCCTGCTGCCGGAAAATATTGACCCGGAAACGCGCCTCGTCGTCGAGCGAATAACTGCAATCGCAGGAGCCGCTGCGGAGATATTCCCGCATCAATCGGCGGTCGCCCTGCATCAGCGTGAGCGCGAGATGCTCGGTCTGGTAAGGAGTGAGCTGCTCCAGCGGCGGATCGACGTAGACTGGCTTGAGCTCGCCGTAATCCTCCGCCTGCAAGGGGTGCCCGACCGAGAAGTGGAGGTCGGAGATGCCTTCGTAGGTCCGGAGCATCGCCGAGAGGATGCGGTCGAGGTCGGGCGTTCTCATCGCAGGCCGGCTTACTCTTCAAACTCGTCGGCGGGCGGTGTCTTGAGGAAAGGACGAAACTTCTTCTTATCGATCGCCTTCTCATACGCTTCCTCGGGCGAAATGCGCATCTGGCGCAGATGCTCCATGATGGCGTCGTCGAGCGGCTGATTGCCTTTCTTTTTGCCGACCTGAATCATGCCCGGCACCTGGTGGGTCTTGGCTTCGCGGATCAGGTTGGCGATGGCGACGTCGACCACCAGCACTTCGAGGGCGGCGACCCGGCCCGGTTTGTCGATGCGTTTGAAAAGGTTCTGCGCCACCACGCCTTTGAGCGATTCGGCCAGGGTGGCGCGGATCTGGTTTTGCTGATGGGTCGGGAAGACATCGATCACGCGATCGACCGCCTTGGCCGCACTGGAAGTGTGCAGGGTTCCAAAAACGAGGTGCCCGGTCGCAGCCGCAGTCAGAGCGAGCTCGATCGTCTCCAGATCGCGCATTTCACCGACGAGCAGGATATCGGGATCTTCCCGCAGCGCCCCGCGCAAAGCGGAAGCAAAGGAGCGGGTGTGGACGCCGACTTCGCGGTGTTGCACCAGGCAGTTCTGGCTCCGATGCACAAACTCGATCGGGTCTTCCACCGTGATGATGTGGTCGTGCCGCTGCAGGTTGGCGTAATCCATCATCGCCGCCAGGGTGGTCGATTTGCCCGAGCCGGTCGGCCCGGTCACGAGCACGAGCCCTTTTTTCAGGAGCGGAAACTTCTTTAAAACCGGCGGCAAACCGAGGTCTTCCACGGTCAGGATTTTCGATGGAATGAGGCGGAAGACGGCGGAGATGCCGTATTTTTGCTGGAAAAAATTTGCACGATAGCGCGCTACTCCCGGCACCTCGTAGCCGAAATCGACGTCGGCGGTTTCCTCGAAGACTTTGATTTTTCCCTCGGGCGCGATCTCGTAGACCATCGCCTTGAGGTCGTCGTTCTCCAGCGCCGGATAGTCGACCCGGACGAGATCGCCATTGATGCGCAGCATCGGCGGATTATTGGTCGCGAGGTGAAGGTCGGAGGCTTTTTCCTCCGACATCAATTTGAAGAATGCGTCGATGCGAGCCATTGGGATTTCCCCCTTAAAAGCTAAAAGGATGCCACTGCCGGGAATTCCGCATCGCTGCTTTGGCCCGGATTCGCCGACGAGAGATCGGAAGATACGATGAAAATGGAAGGGCGAGAAACATGCCGCCCGGGCGACAACTTCCAGCTTGAGCGGCTTGTCGAGATTCTGACGGACAAGTCGATCGCCCGATCAGTCGAGCGACTTGTTAGTCAGGGATTTTCGCAAGATTGGGAAAGAGGCGCGCGATCAAACTTCTTAGCCTCTGTCATTCGACAAACAAAAACACAAATGACCTCGAAGCATTCTCGAACAAGGAAGTATCGCCGCGCGCGCGTCTTTTTTCTCTCGCTGAGTTCATCGTCGGCGCATCCATCGTTATCGGGCACAACGTTTTTCGTGTCATCCCGAACGAGGTGCCGATTCTCTTTGTCCTCGGCCTGATCTCAATGCGCTTACGCGACGGCAGATCATCGATTCCGGAATTGCAGAGCTGATCCTCGGAGTGGCTTACATAGTATCAGGCCGCAATTTGTGGCCAGTATTCCGGCGCACGATTTCATCAACACTTTTGCCGTGATCGCGGGGTTCTTGGGATTCGACGTCTGAATGTGACCTGGAGACGACCGACCGTCGTCGCCGATGGCTGCTACAGCATTTCGCTGCAACGATTGAGACTATTCCCCGCTCCTGCGGGTAGGCGCGACCAGTGCCGCCGCAAGAACTCAAACGCGTGAAATCCAACATCGCGCAAGAGCTTCCACGCATCGCTCGCACGCTGAACGCGTGAACGAGGCAGTGCGTTTGTCTACTGCCGTGATATGTCTACGGCAAGCAATGGCGATCTTTCGACGGCGAGTTGCGCACCGCGAACTGCATTTGCTGAAGGCTAGCGTCCTGCGTGCGCGAGGCGATTGACATCATCGCGCGCTCCTGCTGCTTTCTTTTTGCCTCGATGGACTCTAACTGACAATCAACGAATACTACGCTGACATGCCCACGCAAACCGACCTCTCGCGCAGCGCCGCCCTCTACGAGCGGGCCCTCAAAGTCCTTCCCGGCGGCGTCAGCCGCAACGCGATCCTGCGGGGGAAGCACCCGACCTACGTCGAGTACGGCAAGGGCTGCCGCGTGACGGACCTCGAGGGCGTCACGCGCATCGATTTCTCCAACAACATGGCGTCCCTGATCCACGGCCACGCCTGCCCCGAGATCGTCCATGCGGTGACGGAGCAGATGACCCGCGGCACCGCGTTCATGATGGGAACCGAGATCGAGGTGCGCTATGCCGAGCACTTGTGCAGCCGCAACCGCTCGTTCGAGAAGATGCGCTTCATGAACTCGGGCACGGAGGCGATCATGGTCGCGCTGAAGGCGGCCCGCGCATTTACCGGGCGGCCGAAGATCGCCAAGGCCGAGGGCGCCTACCACGGCGTCTACGACTACGCCGAGGTGAGCCAGGGCTCCACCCCGGCGACCTGGGGCGAAAGGGACCATCCGAACAGCGTTCCGCTGGTGCACGGCACACCCGAGTCCGCGCTCAAGGACGTCGTTGTTTTTCCGTTCAACGATACCGAGCGCACGCTGGCGATCCTGGACGAGCACGCCAGGGACCTCGCGTGCGTCTTGATCGATCTGATGCCGCACCGCGTCGGCTTGTGTCCGGCGGATGTCGAGTTCGTCGCCGCGTTGCGCGAGTGGTCCGCGCGCCACGGGGTGCTGCTGGTATTCGATGAAGTCATCACCTTCAGGGCCGAGCACTCCGGCTTGCAAGCGCGCTACGGGGTCACGCCCGACATGACCGCGCTGGGCAAGATCATCGGCGGCGGATTTCCCATTGGCGCCGTCGCCGGCCGCGCCGAAGTCATGGATGTGCTCAACCCGCAATCGCCCCGCTACGTGTTCCCGCACTCCGGCACATTCACGGCCAACCCGATCAGCATGACCGCGGGCATGGCGGCGATGCTCAAGTTCGCCCAACCCGCGGTGGCGCGCCTCAACGCGCTGACCGATCGGGCCAGGAACGGCATCGAAAGCGCGATCCGCGCGACGGGCGCGCCCGCGAGCGTCACCGGGGCGGGCTCGATGTTCCTGGTGCACATGAAGCAGACGCCGCCCCGAAATTACCGCGAAGCCTACCCGACGCCCGACGAGTCGCGCCGACTCAAGGCGTTGCTCGATCACCTCTACAACGAAGGTTGCAGCATCATCAGCACGGGCACGTGCGTATTCTCCACGCCGATGACCGAAGCGGAGATCGACACCCTGGTGGGGGCGTTCAAATCCGGCTTTGCCAAGCTGGCTTCGATGGGCTGAGCGAGCGGAGGGACGGATCGATTGGGACTGGTGGGATGCATTGCACTCGACATACCCGCGTAACCTCACTTCAAAATGGCAAACCAAATACAGTCCAAGCATCCGCTCGCTGAAGTCTTCGGATTTCCCGCTGCCGCCAATGCGCAATGACGACCCGCGATATGACGACAGCGCCAGAGCCAAATCCGTCGGACATTCAGATAAGGCGAATCTTTCTTCTCGAGGACGCTGAAGCGATACAAACGCTACAGCGGACGGCACCCGAGTTTGCCCGCCATTATCCCCGCCACTTCGATTGGTTGAAAATGGCCATTCAAGAGATTGTTGACGGGAAACGGTTTGCGTTCGGGGTTTACAAATCAGCTTTTACGCCGGCAGGAGACCCGGCGACGACACTGATTGGCTCCATCATTTTGAAGAAGGAAACGTATTCACATGTGATGCAACTGAAGAACCTATATATGCGTCGCGAAGACCGTGGAAAGCAGTATGGAAGGAAGCTATTCGAGGCGGTTGAGCAGTTCTGTATCAAGCGCGGCTCGACAAGTATCGAAACAGAAGTGCCATTTGACGAAAGCGGCACGGTCAATTTCCTCAACTTGATGGGTTTTTTCGTCCAAAACTTGGTGGATTCACCGTATCGGAAAGGTGACCGGATTTACCGGATGTATAAGCCGCTCCCGGCAAAATACACCGGTGACCCGTTTGATCTGTTCCGCTTGAGCACATGGTTGTTTGAAAACAACCTCGGTTTCCGTGTCGTTGACTCCAAAGTAAATGGCGATTCGGAAGGGCGATTTTACTACGAGACGACAGGAACCTCGGACGCGCTCCAGATTCGCGGTTTGGCTTACGTTTGGGATTCATCCTCCGACCTACCCGGCAGTAAAATCCAAGAACTTCAAAAGGAGAAAGGGTATCCATTAATCGCTGTGGTTGCGAGGAAGGTATCTGCGGAGGCGCTCCGGCGATGCAAGGCACACCGCCTTCGCGTTTATGACCAAGTTAGCTTGCTCAAAGAAATGCAGTCCGCTTTTGCCTTGGACGTGCCCAAATTTTCCCGCGAGCAAGTTCAGGGAATCATCGTGCGTGTTAACTCGAAATACCGCGAACAAGTGCTGCGCGGAAGCGGGAAACGCACCTACTTCAAGGGAGGGCCGGTAGGAAAGTATTTGAAGCCGGGAGCAAAGATTTTCTTTTTCATTGAAGACTCGGCCAACGCGGCGAACGGAGGCTTAGAAGGGTTCGCCACCCTCCAGTCTTGTGCCGTCGGCCCACCGCACGAGATTTGGAGACAGCACGCTGACAAGAGCCCTCTGTTCCCAGAAAACGACTTCGGGGCGTGGAGCGTTGATAAGGCCGAGGTGGTCGCACTGACGTTTGCAGACGTTCGAGCGATTACCGCTATCGGTTTTCCACTGCTGCGGCAACAGGTCACCTGCGGGAATCTCGATGCCGAAAGCGTTGGGCACTTTTACCTCAACGCGGAGAACGTGAAATCACTGTCGGACTCACCTCCAAGCAAACGCCAAGTCATTGCCGAACCGTCAACATCTCCAAGTGCGAAGAAAGGGGCAATCCACCTGAATGAAACGAAATTGGCTGTCGAATTTGGAGACGATTCTTGCACGCTCACGGCCACGCACTTCGCGTTGGTCGCAGTGTTACAGAAGGCAGAGACCTCATGGAAGGCACTCGATGTTCAGAAGGGAGTTGTGGAGTGGCTAGAACGACACCGTTCAAGCGGCGCGACGCTCAACGTGAAAGCAACGGACAAACTCAGAAAACTTTTGGAGGGCCTCCCTAAACCTGACCCTGCCGACCGAACCAAAACGACGTATGATACGAACCCTGTCAGCACGTTGAAAGACGATGCTGAAAAGAGCCTCCGTGCAAAAGCTGATAACGATAGCGAGACCGCAAAAGAGCTTCTGAAGGTCTGGCCGAGCAAGGGAACTTGGACGTTCAAGCCTGCAAGTTGAGTATCCGAGCCTCTCTCGGATGGTCGTTGGTCCCGCCCGGACGACCGTAGGATAATCGGCTCGGAATCATCCGAGCCCGCCAATCGAGCGCGTATGACAAACGCGCTCATCATCTATCTGGGCCTCGCCGCTCTCGCGGCGGTGGAGGCGTCACCCCTCGGGTACCTGATTCCCGGCACACTCGGCGTCATCGCCGCCGGAGGTCTGGTTCAAGCTGGCAAACTAAACGGCCCTGCCGCTTTCATTGCGGTCTGGCTGGGCGTCCTGGTCGGCGACGTGGTCAGCTATTGGCTGGCCCGAAAATTCGGCAACGTCCTCCGCAGGTGGCGCACCGTAGCAGGTGCGCTGGACAGGGCGGAGCGCCGGCTCAAAAGTCATCGGGTCGCGTTCATCTTCGGCTCGCACTTGTCGCCTTTCCTCAAAAACATTGTCGCCCCTGCTGCGGGTTTGACTGGAATCTCGTGGACTCGGTTTCTGACCCTCGAAATCGGTGCGGCACTGTTGGACGCCACGTGGTTTTTGTCACTCGGCTACGTTGTCAGTCGGTCCGTGGGCAACGTCACGGAGATGCCGGTCACGGCGCGCATCGTCGGTGCCGTGGCCGTTTTGGGGCTGCTCATTTTCTTCATCGGTCGCGGCCGCTCTTGCGCTTTGTCGCGCACCTCGCCGTCGGCGCTGCTTAAAGCCAAGCGTGGGTTCGGGTTCATCCTGAAAGTCCTGCTCTTGCTCGGTCCTTGGGAGCTTGCCGGGCGTCTTGCCAAGCGCATTGGAGCGTATGACCGACAGGATTACCGTGCCGCGTTGGTGCGGGCAATCAACGTGGCAGAGCCAGGTGATGTAATTCTCGTCGGGCGGGACATCGCAGCACCTTGGGGCGACTGGTCTCATGTCGGGATGATTGTTCAGACGCCAGCCGGTAAAGCCGTTCTCCACGCCTATGAGGATGACGTGCGTCTGACGGGCGCGAAGGCGTATCCGATGTGCGGCAAAGTGGCTATCGCTCGCATGAATTGCACGGAGGAAGAGAGACGAGCGATGGTCGCCGCCGCGTGGAAACTTCTTGGTGAAAAGTTCAAACTGAACAGCCGCAAGCCAGGCATTACCGCCCCGGCTGCATTGAATTGTGTCGGCCTCGTCGAATGGGCTGCGGCTCAAGTCGGAATCACCCTCAATGATATTCCCGCAGGTGGCGTAGTCACACCCGATGACATTCTTGCAGGAGGGAACGCAGTCATCGTGTTTGTGTGGCAGGACGGTGACGGTCCGGATGTGCCGCCAGCGCCGACGCCGGTTACCCCTGCGCCGAAGAAGCCAGTGAGTCCTACCCGGCACGACGGTGGCGCTTTCAGAACACGCAGAGGCTATTCCCACGCCGGATGTCGCTTTTGACGATGATCCGCTCAGAACTGTTTCTCGGCCAAGCGCGCAAAGACGGGGAGCCTCATCGGCCCTGATGAGGTTTCAGCATTTGTGGATGAAAAAGTTGTCACCCGTTTTTCCTAGTTGTAGAACCTGATAATACCGGAATCTAAATCTGCATGATCGCAATGGGAGCTCTCTTCCGGATCATAGCTGCGTAAACGTCATCGAGGATCTCTTGCTGTTTTGGGGGAACTCCTTCGCGCAATGCAACTTCGACATCCGCCCACTCCGTATAGTAAAACTCTGCTGGGCTAATGCTGAAACGGGCTCCTTCGTCACGCCGTCTGAAATCATACAGCACCCACGTTACCTCGCTGTTTTCTAGCTCTGCCACGGGCTTCATCTTCGGCAGCGCACTAAAAAATTGCTTATCCACGGCGACAAAGAATCTTTTGCCCCATCGGCGGAACACCGGCACTTTCAGATTCAGTTGATAGATCAAACGCTTGCGACTGGATAACCAGTCCATGCCTCTTTGCTCGGTAGGAGGAACACCCGTCGCGAGGAATTCGTGAAACATCGGATAGTAGGAACTACCGGAGACATAAACGGCTTGAACTTCCAAAGCACAGAAATCCACCGGTCTTCCATTGTCTCCAAGCCGGGCAATGATGTAGTCCACCTTTCCGGCCTTTTTTCCATTTTCCTTTCGAAGGATTCGGAGTTCGGGGCGGACGACGATCTTGCAGCCGCTGCCAAATGCAGCGGTGGCTACATCGGCAAAGATCTGGCTGTTTTGGATGAACCGCACGGGACATACAGGCGTCCCGACATGCGTCTCGCCAAACATGCAAACACCCAGTGGATCGGAAACGGAAACCTTGGTGCACGGCGTCCCCGGTGCTTGGAAGGGACACGGCTTCTTCATGCGGGAAGCGACCGCTTCTTCACTCGTATCCTCGACGGAATATCCAAACACTTCGGTGATTCTGAATGCCACGCCGCATATTGCGGTTTCTCAATCCGAGCGCGAGCGGAAATACTCGCCGTCACAACTGCCGGCTGCCGTTCGATCTCCTGTAACAAGGAAAATTTCCCTGTTACAGCGTTGACGCAATGAGCGTAATCGTTCAATCTCCCTCGTGGCACGCTCCTCAACGACCTTTCCGCGCAAGTGGGCGTCGGACAAGACTACAGTGATCCGCGTCCCGGTCGGAATGGCAGATGCCCTTCTCCAAGTTGCACGGCGTTTCGACGAATCAGGTAGTTTTCGCATTCGCGAGGAGCCTGGCTGTTTGGTCTTGGAGTTGATACCGACGCGGCGCGTTCGCTACACCGCCGATCGCCCGATCAACGTTGCGAGCGTTCCGCAGCGAAGCCCGTTCCGGTATCCTGGAGGCAAAACTTGGTTTGTCCCATACCTGCGAGACTGGCTCCGAAGTAAGTCGAAGCTGCCGACTCGTTTCATTGAGCCGTTCGCTGGCGGCGCGATTGTCAGTTTAACAGTAGCCTTTGAACGGCTCGCAAAGCATGTCGTGTTCGCTGAATTCGATCCGGGCGTCGCAGCTGTTTGGCGCGTTGTGCTAAACGGTCAAGCAGAATGGCTCGCGAAGGAGATACTGAATTTTGAACTCTCGTTGCCAAATGTTCGACGGCTTCTTGATGCTTCGCCGGAAAATATCAGAGACAAAGCTTTCCAGACAATTCTTCGGAACCGTGTTCAGCGTGGCGGAATTATGGCTGCCGGCGCGGGCTTGGTAAAAGCCGGCGAAAATGGCCGGGGACTAATGTCCCGGTGGTATCCCGAGACGCTCGCGCGGCGAATACGCGAGATCAATCACCTCAAAGATCGATTGACATTTGTGGAAGGCGACGGTTTTGCGCTTCTCGAAGAACAAAAGGCAGATAGGGACGCGGTTTTCTTCATTGACCCGCCGTACACCCTCGCGGCGCGGCGGCTCTACACGAAATGGCAAATCGACCATCGTCGATTGTTCGCCGCTATGCATGCTTGCAAAGGCGATTTCCTGATGACTTACGACAACACTCCTGAAATCGCGGCGTTAGCCGCCGAGTTCGGATTCGAGACGAAGCCGGTGGCAATGAAAAATACGCACCATGCCAAAATGACCGAGCTGCTGATCGGCCGCGATCTCGGATGGTTCAACTTTGGCTCGAATGCGTAGCTGTCGTTCACACCGACAGAGGCTACAATATTCGCATCATCAGCGCTCGACCTGCGAGCAGGCGCGAACGACGGACGTATGGAAAAAACAGGTAAGCAAATCGATCCCGACATCCAGCCGGAATACGATTTCGCCGACGGTACGCGTGGCAAATACGCTGGGCGTTATGCGCAAGGAAGCAACGTTGTCGTACTGGAACCCGACGTCGCCCGCGCCTTCCCGAGCGCCAAAGCGGTAAACGGGTCACTGCGAGCGCTGGCGAAGATCATCCACGAGCAGAAATCTGCTGCCGGGAGATAGACGCTTCAGCGCTCGAACGGTCTGACCGTCAGGTCCATTTCCAAACTCACTCCCGCTCGAAGACCGTCGCCAAGCCTTGTCCTACGCCGACGCAGAGCGACGCGATGCCGCGCGCGGCGCCGGTGCGAGCCATCTCGTGGATCAGCGTCGTGGCCAGGCGGGCGCCGCTGCAACCCAGCGGGTGACCGATCGCAATCGCGCCGCCGTTGACGTTCAATTTTGCGTTGTCGATGCCCAGCTCGCGCTGGCAGGCGAGGGCCTGCGCGGCGAACGCCTCGTTCAACTCGAACAGGTCGATGCGGTCGAGCGTTAGTTTCGCGCGCAGAAGCGCCTTGCGAATCGCGGGCACGGGTCCGAGCCCCATGAACGCGGGATCGACGCCGGCCGCGGCGCTCGGACCGATGAAGGCGATCGGCTCAAGACCCAGCGATTTGGCCAGCCCGGCTTCAACGATCAGCAATGCCGCCGCGCCGTCGTTGATCCCCGACGAATTGCCCGCGGTCACCGTGCCTTGGTCGTCTTTGGAGAATACGGGTTTCAGCCTGACGAGTTTCTCCAGCGTCGTGTCCGGCCTCGGGTGCTCGTCCACGCTGACGAGGGTCGGAGCGCCTTTGCGCTGCGGAATCTCGACGGGCACGATCTCCTGGGCGAACAGCCCGTGTTGGTGCGCCGCCGACCACCGTTGCTGGCTCTGGAGCGCGAACTGATCTTGATCCGCCCGGCTGATCTTGTGCTTGCGGGCGACATTCTCGGCGGTCTCGCCCATGGAGAAGGGGTGATGCAGCGCCGCCATGCGAGGATTCACCAGGCGCCAGCCGATCGAAGTGTCGAAGATCTGCTGCGACCGGTCGAACGCGGTTTCCGCCTTGCTCAGCACATAAGGGGCACGGCTCATCGACTCGACGCCGCCCGCGATGAAGACATCGCCGTGATTCGCCTCGATCATGCGCGCCGCGATGTTGACGGCTTCCAACCCCGACGCACAGAGGCGATTCACCGTCGAACCCGGCACGGACGCGGGGAGGCCCGCCAGCAGCGCGGCCATGCGCGCGACGTTGCGGTTGTCCTCGCCGGCCTGGTTGGTAGCGCCGAGGTAGACATCCTCGATCAGGGCGGGGTCGATGCCGGATCGCGCCACGACGGCCTTGATGACGTGGGCGGCAAGATCGTCGGGGCGAACCGACGCCAGTGCGCCCCCGTGCCGGCCGACAGGTGTTCGGAGAGCCGTGATGATCGCCGCTCGCCTTTGCATCTAGATTTGATCGCGTCGCTAGGGGCGAAACTCAAGGCTGAATTACCCGCTCCTGTTTCGAGCCCGTCGATGACCGTCTGAAAATCCGCACTCTCCTTCTCCCGCGATACGACCGTGACTTCCAGTTTTGCCAAAGCCGGCCTCCTAGAGCCATTGATGCAATTGCACCTTGCTGAAGCCGAGTCCCTGGTCGGCGTAAAGCTCGCGCGCACGCTCGAAGCGGTGGCGTCGTTCGTTATGCCAGCTCGCACCTCGACGGGGCAAATTCAGACGTTGAGAGTTGATGGTTGAGCGTTAAGAGGACATAATTGCGATTGTGGACGCGGTGCTGCCATTGGCTCAAATGACGGTGGAAGAAAAACTGAAGGCGATTGAAGCGCTTTGGGATGATCTCTGCCGGCACGAGACTCAAATTCCGGTCGCCGATTGGCAGAAAGAATTACTCGACGAGCGGCAACGTCAGATCGATACGGGCGAAGCGAAGTTCTCGGACTGGGAGTCGGCCCGGAAACGAATCCGTGATCGGACCTCGTGACGGTCAAGATCCTCGACAGGGCTGAGGATGACTTCGTCGACGGATTCGAATTCTACGAGGCGCAGCAGCCTGGTCTCGGCACGTACTTTCTCGAAGCTTTAGCCACGGACATTGATTCGCTCCGAGTTCATGGCGGTGTTCATCGCATCGTATATCGGCATTATCATCGATCGCTAAGCAAACGGTTTCCGTTTGCGATCTTCTACACGTTTTCGGGCGAAACTGTTTTCATTCACGCGGTGGTCGATTGCAGACGCAAGCCTGCATGGATCAAAGAGCATCTAAAGTGAAGGACGCGAAGGCGGCGTCGAAGTTGGCCTAACGATAAAATGTCTGCGCCCGCGATGCCCCAGCTAGCAACGCTCGTTAGGCCGACTTGTGCACCGCGTCCTGTTTGCGCGGATCGGTCAATTCGATGATCACGCTGACCGACTTTTGGTTGAAACCTTTGAAGCCGCCTTTGCGTTGCAGGTTTTCCAGGTGACTTCCGATCGCCCCTTCCTGCGCAAATTTCTGCGCCTGCTCGTCGGTGAGGAGATTTCTCGTCCGCAGCCTGGTGATTCGTTCTGGCCGCACCGCCCAGCGCTCGCCCTGGGTGAACGCCTGCTTCAGGAAAGGGAAATCGGAAAACGGCGCCATCGTCTTGATATGGGCGGCGGCGAGTTGCTCGCGCAGGAGTGCGTAATCAAAACGGCACTCCAAGTGATGCATTCCCGCATCGAGAAAACTCTCGCCATGCAACCCAACCCAGAGCCCGACCGTTCGCAATTGCTTCTCCTCTGGCGGCAAAGCTTTGGTGGAGAAATCAATCTCGGTTTCGTCCGAGTAAAGGTCGACGTCGTTGAAGATCGTGATGCCTTCGATCGGCTGCTCGACGATCTGCGCGCCCCAACCCGCCTGCGACCCGGCGTAGTAACGTTCGCGACGATGGAAGCCGAGCATGTCCCAGGCTTTCATCAGATCGACGAAATGTTTGCGCGACGAACGAAAAGTATGGTGATCGTGATTCGCCCAGCCCAAGCCTAACGAATCCTGCCGCCGCTTCTGCTCGATGGCGGCGCGATTGCGCTTCTGCCAGAAGGCGCGCTCTTCCTCGAAAACGAGATGACAAGCGAGATCGGGGCCGACAAGATCGATCACGTCCTGCAGTCGCTCGAGCGAGTAGGCGTAACCCTTCACATCGCGGTCCCAGCGGCGGCGGCGCGTCCGCCAAATCTCGCGTGCAGCCAGGAATTTCTTCAAATCGGGAGCCTGCGAAACGTAGCCGCGATAACCGCGCCGCTCGATTGCGTAAAAGGCCGCGTCGTTTTCTTCGAACGCGAGCAACTTTCGGAAGCGCGCATAAACCTCGCCCTCAATCTCGTTCGTGATCCCGTGAACGGCGGCAAAATCAGCCACGAACTCCGGCCGGACCGCGATGGCCAGCGGATACTTTTGCTCCGAATCCGCCAGCAGCACCCGCGGCAGCATCGCCTTGGGATGCCAGAGCGCCTTCAGGCCGTCCTTGTTCTCGCCTAACGGATCGTCGGCATAACCGGCTTCGCGCAACACGGCTTCGTCGGACGCGGGCAAGATGAGGTGATCGACCCAGTCGATAAAGATGGTCCCAGTCTCATCGCGCATCCGGTCGGAGAGAATGCGGGCAAAACTGTTCTGCTCCAGAAAGGCGCCGATGCGCTGGAGCAGGAAATTTTCGGCCTCATAACAGAGCGGCCAGTTAAATTGATTTTCCGCCTCGGCGGGCGCGTCGAGAGTGGTTGTGCTCATAGCATTTGGAGTCGTGCGGCTGGGTGATCTAGGCGGTCGAACTGCCTTCGTCGGGACTGCCGAATTGGATGCCCTGGGCCAGCGGCAACTCGGTCGAATAATTCACCGTGTTGGTCTGACGCCGCATGTAGCTCTTCCAGGAATCGCTCCCGCTTTCGCGCCCGCCGCCGGTGTTTTTCTCCCCGCCAAACGCGCCGCCGATTTCCGCGCCGCTGGTGCCAGCGTTGATGTTGGCGATGCCGCAATCGCTGCCCAGCGGACTCACGAACTTCTCCGCCTCGCGCATGTCGTTGGTGAAAATGGAGGAGCTGAGGCCCTGCTCGACGCCGTTATGGATGGCGAGCGCTTCATCGAAATCGGAGTAGGTCAGGAGATAAAGGAGCGGCCCGAAGGTTTCGTGCTGCACCACTTTGTAATCCGGCTTGGCCCGCGCCAGGCAGGGCGTCATGTAGCAGCCGCCGGGATATTTGTCCCCGTCCAGCTTCTCGCCGCCGTAGAGGACTTCCCCGCCTTCGGCTTTCAATTTCTCGATCGAATCGAGGACGTTTTCCACTGCCGCAGGATCAATCAGCGGACCCATCAACGTCTCTTTTTCCAGCGGGCTGCCGATGCGCACACCTTGGTAGGCGCGGAGGAGCGATTCCTCGACTTCCTTCGCCACCGACTCGTGCATGATCACGCGCCGGGTCGAGGTGCAACGCTGGCCGGCCGTGCCGACCGAGCCGAAGAAAATCGCGCTGGTCGCCATCTTCAGGTCGGCGCTTGGAGTGACGATGAGCGCGTTGTTGCCGCCCAATTCCATAATGGTGCGACCGAGGCGGCCGTGCACGGTTTGGGCGACGTCGAAGCCCATCCGAGTCGAGCCGGTCGCGGAGACGAGCGGGATGCGGTGATCCTGCGACATCTTCTGGCCTAACGATGGTCCATCGCTGATGAGCAGAGTGAAAATGGCCGGATCGACTCCGGTGTCGCGGCAGACCTTCTCCGCGATCTTGATCACCGCCACGGCGGTGAGCGGCGTTTTCTCGGACGGTTTCCAAATGGTGGAATCGCCGCAGACGGCGGCCAGGGCGGCGTTCCAGGACCAGACTGCGACCGGAAAATTGAACGCCGAGATGACCCCGACCAGGCCTAACGGATGCCATTGCTCCATCAGGCGGTGACTGGCCCGCTCGGATTGAATGGTGAGCCCGTAAAGCATGCGCGACTGACCGACGGCGAAGTCGCAGATATCGATTATCTCCTGCACTTCGCCTTCGCCTTCGGCCACGATCTTGCCCGCTTCGAGCGAGACGAGTTTGCCCAGGTCGCTCTTGTGTTCACGCAGCGCGTTGCCGAGCTGCCGCACGGTTTCGCCACGGACCGGGCCGGGCGTTGTTCGCCAGGTGGCAAATGCTTCCTGAGCGCGTGCGATCACTTTTTCGTAGTCATCCGGCGAAGCGGTTTTGACTTTGCCTAACGATTTTCCATCAACCGGCGAAATTTTTTCGATCACCGGTCCGCTCCCGTGCCATTCGCCAGAGAAGGCGCCGAAATTTTCTGCCGAAAGACCGAGATTTTTGAGGACTGATTGCATAATGAGAGCGCGAGCTTTCGCCGGCGCGAAGGTTGAAAAACGAATGGAAGCGGAGCGCTAGCGCTGCGCCTGTTTGCGGATCACTTCGATCGCTTCGTCGACCACTTCCATGGTGATATCGAGCGCCGGCCGAAACCGAATCGCGCGCTCGCCCGACTTGAGCGAGAAGACCCCGTTTTCGTAGAGGCCTTTCCAAAATTTATCGCGCGTCGCCGGATCGGGCAGATCAAAAGCAAGGAAAAGTCCGCGTCCGCGCACCGCAGTCATGGCTGGGTTTTCCTTTTGCAGCTCGAGCAGGCGATCGAGAAAATACTGGCCGACCACGCGCGCGTTCTCGACCAGATTTTCTTCCTCGATGATCTGGAGGAAATGCGTGGAGCGCACCATGTCGGTGAAGTTGCCGCCCCAGGTCGAGTTGATCCGGCTGGGCAGGCGAAAAACGTTCTCCTTCACTTCGTCAAGCCGCGGACCGCCCATGATGCCGCAGACCTGTGCTTTTTTTCCGAAAGCCATCAAGTCCGGCACGACGCCAAAATGCTCGCAGCACCAGTTCTGCCCGGTGGCGCACATGCCGCACTGCACTTCGTCGAAAATGAGCAGCATCTCGTTCTCGTCGCAGATGCGGCGCAGAGTCTGGAGCCATTCGCCGCGGAAATGGTTGTCCCCGCCTTCGCCCTGGATCGGCTCGATGATGATGGCAGCAATGTCGTGACCTTTTTCCCTAACGAACTGCATGATCTCCGCTTCCGATTTCTTCTCGCGCTCGATCACGTCCGCCACCCGCTCCTTTTCGCCTAACGAGAAGTCGATAAAGGGAGTCGAGACCCGCGGCCAGTCGAACTTGGCAAAGAGATCGGTTTTAACCGGATCGGTATTGGTCAGGCTCATGGTGTAGCCGCTGCGGCCGTGAAAGGCTTTGCGGAAGTGGAGAATCTCGGTCCCTCGTTCGCCCCGACCGGCGGCGATGTTTTTGCGCACTTTCCAATCCATCGCGGCTTTGAGGGTGTTCTCGACCGCGAGCGCGCCGCCTTCGATGAAGAGCATGCGCTCGAGCGGCGGCATGCCGACCACCCGCCAGAGGGCGTCGACGAAACGGGCGTAACCTTCCGAGTAGACGTCGGAGTTGGCGATCTTGATCTCGGAGGCGCGTAGGAGGTCGGCTTTCACTTCCGGCTTGTCGAAGTGCGGATGATTAAACCCGACCGGATTGGAGCCGAAGAAACCGTAGAGATCGATCAGGCGCTGGTCGTGCGCGGCGTCGTAAAGATAAGAGCCCTTGCTCTTTTCGAGGTCGATCACGATCTGGAAACCGTCCAGCAGGACGTGCTCCGCGATACGATCGAGCGCGCTCGATTTTGAGGTGGTTTTCGGTTTTTCGCTCGCACTGACGCGGCCGCCGGACTGCTTGGTGGACGCCTCGGTGAGCATGGAAGGCATACTCATCCGCTGAGGGTAGCTGGCGGGGGGATGTTGGTCAACCAAAGGCGCTGGAGCGGAGCCTTTAAACGATCCCCTTGCTGAAGTGGGCATGCTTGCCGGCCATCAACTCCTGCGTCAGATCATAACCAGACTTGTCCGCGTTCTCCGTCACTCCGGCAAAATGGGTGTCGATCCGCATCCTGGCCGAGCGGCAGAAGTAGTTAGCGACGGAAAGAATCTCCTCCTCCGGCTCACCGCTATCGATCTTGTGCTGGGCAAAAGCGCAGGTCGCGCTCATGGCGAAAAGCTCGGTCGCGATGCCGACGAAACGGGCCAGCAACAACTGCTCGCGATCGAGCTGCGGACCGAATCGGGTCATGGCGTGGAAGAGACCGCGAGCCAGTTTCTTGCTCGCGCCGGCCGCATAACGAACGTGCGAACGCAGTTTCACGTGCAGGTTTTCGAGATTTCCCGGCGTGCCGAGGGTCCACTGTTTTGGGTACCAGCTGGCGTAGAATTTACCCGACTGGAAGACTGCCTTGGCTCGGTCCGAGGTCGGAAGTTGAGTATTGAAGATCGCGCCGCCGACCTTGAGATGCGGATCGAGCGCTTCCCGGGCAATGAAGAGGCGCATGATTTCACTCGAGCCTTCAAAGATCATGTTGATGCGGCAATCGCGCAGGAAACGCTCGACCGGGATGCCTTCTTCGCCGCGGCCTTCGAGCGATTGCGCGGTTTCGTAGCCGCGGCCGCCGCGGACCTGCATCGCTTCATCGGCGATGCGCCAGGTCGCTTCCGTGGCCCACATTTTGCACATCGCGGTTTCGATGCGGAGATCGCCCGCCTTGCGATCGACCATCGCGCTGGTCATAAAGGTAATCGCTTCCATCGCGAAAACGTTGCCCGCCATCTCGGCGATCTTGCCCGCAATGGCGTAGTGCTGTCCGATCGGAACGCCCCATTGCACCCGCTCGCTGGCCCATTTGCGGCAGATCTCGAGCAGGCGCTTGGACAAGCCGACGCAGGCGGCCGGAATCGTCAGGCGACCGGTGTTGAGAGTCGTTAGGGCAACTTTCAGCCCCTGGCCTTCCTTGGCGATCATGTTCTCGCGCGGGACGCGGACGTTGGTGAATTTGACGATGCCGTTATAGAGCGCGCGCAGGCCCATGAAATGGCAGCGATAGGTGATCTCGAGCCCGGGAGTATCGACATCGACGATGAAGGCGGTGATTTGTTTGCGCTCGCGGCCTTTCACCATCTTGGGCGGCGTCTTTGCCATCACCACCAGGACACCGGCTTTGATCAGGTTGGTGCACCAGAGTTTTTCGCCGTTCATGATGAAGGCGGAGCCGTCCTCGGTCGGATCGGCGCGCAAACTCATGTTGGCGGGATCGGAGCCGGCCTCGGTTTCAGTCAGGGCAAAGGCGGAGATCTCTTTGCGCGCCACGCGGGGGAGATATTTTTTCTTCTGTTCTTCGGTGCCGAAGATGAGCAACGGCTGCGGCACGCCGATCGATTGGTGAGCAGAGACGAGCGCGGTCAGATTTGCATCCCAACTGCCTAACAACATCGCGGCGCGGCCGTAGTTAACCTGGGAAAGCCCGAGGCCGCCGTATTCGGTCGGGATTTTGACTCCGAAAGCGCCCATGGCGAAAAGGTCTTCGATGTTCTGGCGCGGGATTTCCCCGGTGCGATCGATCTCGTCCGCGTCGACCTTGGCCTCGAGATATTCACGCAGCTCTTTCAGGAAGGGATCGCCCTTGGCCTTGTCCTCCGCGCTCTGGGCCGGGAAGGGAAAGATGCGCTCGAAATCGTAGCGGCCAACGAAAAGGTTGCTCGCGAAACTGCCGCGTTCGTCGAGCGGATCGCGGGAGCTTTCGGCCAGGTCGAGGGCGGCGGCTTTGCCGGCCGACATCTTCGAGGTGTCGATGACCGACTGACCCTCTTCCTTGGGCGGCTGGGCGCTGGTTTCTTCGGAGACTTGTTTGTTAGGCGCTTCGAGCGGTGTTTTCATAAAATTTGGTTCCATCTTTTGCCTGCTGCCGGAGCAGGTCGCAGGGTTGAAATTTTTCGCCGTGGCGATCGCCGGCCGCGACCATTTTCTCCAGGCCGAAATGATCGGCAAAGCGGAGCGGCCCGCCGCGCAGGGGAGCAAAACCGGTCCCGAGGATCATGCCGTAGTCGGCATCCTCCGGCGTCGCCACCACCTTTTCCTCGAGGCAGCGGGCGGCTTCGTTCACCATCAGGTAAACCAAGCGCAGGGCAAGATCTTCGCCGGCCTTGCTCTCACCGGTGGGCTGACGCCAGGGCTGCAGCTCTTCGTTAGGCGACTGCGTCTTGCCTTCGTATTTGTAAAAGCCGCGGCCGCTTTTGCGCCCGAGCATTTTCGCCTCCTGCATCTTACGCAGAATCGCAGGAGTGGCGGCGCGCGCGCCTAACGATTTTCCGAGGGTCGCCGCGATATCGACCGTGATGTCGACCCCGATCTCGTCGATCAGGCGGAGCGGCCCCATCGGCATCCCCCACTCCACCAGGGCGCGATCGATTTCTTCTGCCTCGATTCCCTGTTCGAACAATTCCGCCGCTTCGAGCAGGTAGGGAAACAGAACGCGGTTGACCAGAAAGCCCGGGCTATCCTTCACCACCACCGGCACCTTGCCGATCTGGCGGGCGAAGCCGAGCGCACGTGTCTGGGTTTCTTCGGAGGTTTGTTTTCCGATGACCACTTCGATCAGCTTCATCCGACTGACCGGGTTGAAAAAGTGGAGTCCGATGACGCGGTCGGGATGTTTGGTCTCGGCCGCCAGATCGCCGATCGAGAGCGCGGAGGTGTTGGTGGCGAGGATGTCGGTGTCGTCGATCTTGCTGTCGAGGTCGCGGAAGATGGTCTTCTTGACCTCCATCTTCTCGGAGGCGGCTTCGATCACGATCTGCACGTCGCGCATCGGGCCGGGGTTGGCCGAGGCGACGATGCGGGAACGGCCTTCCTGGGCTTTTTCCTCGCTCATGAGGCCGCGCTTGACCGCTTCGCCGTAGGTTTTCTCGATCCGGGCCAGGCCGCCCTGCAGCACTTCCTCGCTAACGTCGCGCAGGATGACGGAGATGCCGCGAGCGCTGAGCCATTGCGCGATGCCGGAGCCCATCACCCCCGAGCCGATGACGGCGGCATGGGCAAATTTCTCATTAGGCGCTTTGCTCGTGCCTTTTTTGTATTTGTCGGCCAGGAAGAAATTGCGGATCAGGTTGCGGGTCGACTCGATTTCTCCCAGTTCGACGATGGCGTCGAGCTCGCGCTGGAGCGACTGGTCGATCGTGCTGCTGAGGCTTTGGTTGATGATCTCGGCCGCGCGCGACGGAGCGGGATTTTGGCTGCGGGGCGCTTCGACCCGCGTGGATTCCTGTCCGGCTACCGTGCCTTTGTCTTTGGAAACGGTTTGCTGCAAGGCGGCGCGTGCGGCTTCCATCAGCTTCTCCTGCGGCACGACCTCGTCGACCAGACCCAGCTTCAACGCCTCCGGCGCGGTGTAGAGCTTCCCTTTCAGGATGACCTCGCCCGCTTTTTCCGGACCGATCAGCCGCGGTAACCGGGTCGCCCCACCCCAGGCGGGGACGAGGCCAAGAGTCGTCTCAGGCAAACCAATACGCGTCGCGGGCGCGTCGGAGGCAACACGATGATCGCAGGCCAGCGTGATCTCATATCCGCCGCCGGCACAGGCGCCGTGGATGGCTGCCACGGTGGGAATCTTCAGCGCGGCCAGGCGATTGAAAACCTGTTGACCTTCGGCAATAAAGGCGCGCATTTCGCCCGTCTGGGCCTGGCGCAGGAGCGTCTGCAAATCGGCCCCGGCGATGAAAATCGACTTCTTGGCCGAGGTTACGATCACGCCTTTGAGGCTGCTCTCTTTCTCGATGAAATCGAGCTGACTGGCCAGATCCTGCATCGCGCCGGCGTCGAAGATATTCGCGCCCGAGTCGGGTCGATCAAAAGTCAGAACACAAACGCCGTCGTCGCCGATGTCGCGCCGAATGAAAGGCGCGGAAGAAGATGAACTCATCGGGTTTAGTTTGGCTGCTTTCGGGGAAAATCCAAGCGCGAGGCGCAAAACCAGCCGCTTACTCCGGGGAAAACCCCGTTCTGCGCCAGGGCGATTGCGTGGCGCTGGTGCCGATGTTACAAGCTCTGGCCTCGGTCGAGGCGAGGACGCGCAACTTATGGTCGGCAGGATTCTTCTACCCGAAATCCAGAACTTGATCGAGGCGCGGAGTTTTACCGCGTTGCGCGAGCTTTTCTCCGAAATGCCGCCGGCGGATGTGGCCGAGATCATTCTCGACCTGCCCGAGGACGAGCAGGTGATTATTTTCCGCATCCTCCCGCATGCGCTGGCGGCGGATGTTTTCGAGTATCTCGACGTCGATGTGGAGGCGCAGCAACAACTGCTTCGCGGCATGGCGCACGAGCAGGTGGTCTCGATCCTGAACGAGATGTCGCCGGACGATCGCACGGCGTTGCTGGAGGAAATCCCGAGTGCGGCCGCGCGCCAGCTCATCCGCCTGCTCACCCCGGAAGAACGCCGCGTCGCCCAGGCGCTGCTCGGTTATCCGGAGGGCAGTGTCGGGCGTTTGATGACGCCGGACCTGATCTCGGTCGACGCCAGCGCGACGGTGCAGGAGGTGCTGGCCTACATCCGCGCGCACGGGCAGGACTCGGAAACGCTCAACGTGATTTATGTGGTCGATCGGCGCGGCCGGCTGGTCGACGACATCCGGATTCGCGAGTTCCTGCTCCAGCCGCTCGAGACCAGGGTGAGCGATCTGATGGATGAAAATTTCATCGCCCTCACCGTGACCGATCTACAGGAAGAAGCGGTCAACGTCTTTCGAAAATACGACCGCAGCGCGCTGCCGGTGCTCGATTCCAACGGCGTCCTCGTCGGGGTGGTCACGATCGACGACATGCTCGATGTCGCGGAAGAAGAAGCGACCGAGGACATGGAGAAGTTCGGCGGCATGGAGGCGATGGAAGAGCCTTACATGCGCATCCCGCTCGGGCGGATGGTGCGTAAACGCGCCACTTGGCTGGTCATCCTTTTCTTGGGAGAAATGCTGACCGCGTCGGCCATGGGCTATTACGAGGGAGCGATCGCGAAGGCGGTCGTGCTGGCGCTTTTCCTGCCCATGATCATCTCCAGCGGCGGCAACTCCGGCTCACAGGCTTCGATGTTGATCATCCGCGCGATGGCCCTGGGCGAGGTGACGCTGCGTGATTGGTGGCGGGTGATGCGGAAAGAGATTCTGGCCGGGTTAATGCTCGGACTCGTGCTGGGCTCGATCGGCTTTCTGCGGGTCGCGATCTGGGCCCAGTTTTCCGATGTCTACGGTCCGCATTGGATGTTGATCGCGCTCACCGTGGGGCTGGCCTTGATCGGGGTCGTGCTCTGGGGATCGCTCTCGGGCTCGATGCTGCCCTTCCTGCTGCGCCGGCTGGGGGCGGATCCGGCGACTTCGTCGGCACCGTTTGTCGCCACCCTGGTCGATGTAACCGGGCTGGTGATTTATTTCAGTATCGCGCTGCTGCTCCTCCACGGCTCGCTGTTGTAGCGAAACGCGCGATCTCCTCCTGCTCCAACTCCTAGTCCTCACCGGCACCATCGGAGGGAGCAGGATAAGGAAGAACTGGAGGGCGTCGTTAGGCGAGGACGGGCGCGATCGCGACCCATTCATTGCGCTCGCGCGAGTCGGCCACGGCCTGGACCACCCGCATATAACGCACGCCATCTTCAAAATCCGGGTGCGGCCTGACCCGGCCGCGCGAGTTCACCGCAGCGATGAAATCGTTTTCCACGTTCCATTTCGTCTCCATCTCGCCCGGTAAATCGATCACATGCAAGGCGCGGTCGCCGACCTGGCCGGCGTGCACGAGGTCGGAGCCGAAATCGTAGGTGATCGTGCCGGCATCGCCGTAGACCTCGAGCCGGTCGGCCGGCGCCAGCGGATCAATCGCGCTGAATTCGAGCACGCCTTCCATCCCGCTGGCAAAGGTGCAAAGGACGTTGAGCGCGTCCGGGATGAGCACTTCGTAGCCCTGCCGCATCGGCTGGATGATTTTGCCGCGGGCAAAGACTTCGGTGATCTCGCCAAACCATTTCTGCAACACCTCGGCGTAAATCCCGAGGGTCAAAACGTTAAGCCCGCTCATCTCGGCGCGTTGCCGCCAGTGCGCCGGCGCCTCCGGATCGAGAAACTGGCTGTTCAGGCTCTGCAGACGGAGGTGATGCGGCTGACCGAGCGCCTCCTCGGCGATCAATTTCTGCATGACCAGATCGCCACGCATCCCATGCGGCGGCGGGCAGAGCATGGTGACTAGCTCGGGGTAACGGCGCGAGGCGGCATACATTTCCTCCGCTTCGGCCAGGTCCATCGCCATGCGGGCCTGACAGAAGACATGTTTCCCCGCCTCCAAGGCCGAGACGGTGACGGCGGAATGCATGTAAGGCGGCGTGCCGATCCAGACGATGTCGAGATCATCCATCCCGAGTAGTTCGGCCCAGTTCTGCATCGGAGTGGCATGCGGAGCGTTCTCGCGACAGAACTTCTCCGCGCTGCTGTAACTGGAGTTGCAGATCGCGACCACCTCGACGTCGGCGTGGCGTTGCAGGGCCGGGAGATGGCGTCGCTTCACGATCTCGCCGGCTCCGACGATGCCGACGCGTAGTTTGTGGTTGGATTTCTGGCTCATACGGAAGAGATAACGATTGGTTTAGCGGCAGGAACGTCATTTGACCACGGTTTGGGATGGCTGTTCAACCCGAAACGACTTTATGACGATGGAAGTCATGTTGCGGTAAGGTGAAGGATTCGTCGGCAGATTGAGTTCTGCCGCCACTGGCCGTTTCCTGTCCCCACCCTGCCGGGTCCGTCAGTGACACGGCGAGCGAACGGTCGCGCGGCCGAAGTATCCCTTGACCATCCGGTCGACCGACGGCAGCTTACGCCCCTTCAAGCCCGGCTTATGTCAAAAGTTTGCAGTATAACAGGATCGAAACCTTCTCGCGGCAGCGTGATTCATCGCCGCGGTATGGCTAAAAAGAAAGGCGGCGTCGGCCGTCACGTCACCAAGAATGTGCCCCGCACTTTCCAGCCCAATCTGCATGAGCAACGCATCTGGGTGGCCGAGTTGAGAAAATTCGTGCGGGTCAAAGTGAGTGCGCGCGGCTTGAAGACGATCAACAAGAACGGCGCCTACGCGACTCTGAAAAAAGCCGGCCTGCTCCCGGCCTAGTCCGGCGTCGACGACGCTTTTTCTTCGACCGCCGGCGCTTCCGCCTCCGGCTCGGTCTTCGCTTCGGCCGGTTCTTGGCTCTCCGCCGGTGCGGCGGTTAAGCTAGCAGCTACCTCTGCGGGCTCCGAGCCGGCCGCGGTCGGCTGCTCGCTCTCTTCAGCCGCCTCGGGCTGAGGTGCAGGACTAGATGACTCGCTCGGCTGCGCGGCAGACGATGCCGACGCCGGTGGCGGAGTGGTGGCGGCCTCATCCGCCGGAGCGGAAGCGGACACGTTCTCTGTCTCCGGCGCATCGGCCGCTTCGCCGGCACCGTTAGGCGATTCAGCTGCGCGGCGACGCGGTTTTTCTATCGCGGCGGATTTGGCCCGGGGCAGATCGAGCACCCCGTCGTTGAATTCGATCACGTGGCCTTCCCTGATCAACCAATGCAGGTTGGAAGCGAGGGCGAGTTTGCGCTTTTCCACCGCCTCCGGCTCGGTGCTGCCGACCGCAGGCAATTTCTCCAGCAGGAGCTTGCGATTGATGCCCGGGTTTTCGCCCAGGATGCGGAGGATGGCCGCGACCGATGTGGAAAGGGCGGAGGCATCCTGCGAGACCGGCCGGGCCCGCACCGGGGAAACGAAGAGCATCCCTTTGCGGTGCCGGAAAATGTGCAGCGCGTTCTGGCGAAAAGCGCCGATCAGCTCCTGCATCATCCGGGTGGGCGAACGGAATTCCTGCGCCCAGGCGTCCTCGATCACCCGGCCTAACGAACGATCTGGCAGTTGCCGGCTGACCACCCCGTCGAGCGAAAGCTCCGCGCTGCTCTTGAGCAGACCGGGCAGGTAAGTCTGCCGAAAATGCCGCTCCGTTTCGGCCGCGCTCTGGAAAGTCTGCGCCGGCTCCTCCTGCAAGGTGGTGTAGGTGGTGACGCTGCGGGCCTCTTCCTTCCAGCGCTCGACCGTTTCAGGATCGCTCACGATCTCGATTTGCCGTTGGTAATCGGGGAAGCTCATCCGGCGGCTGAAGCGCTGTTCGTAGAGCGCGCGCAGTTGCGGCTGGTAGGCGTGGTGATTGGTCGGGCCCAGCAAGACCCCGCTCAGGCGGCAGCGCGCCACCGCGGTAAAGTTGCCTTTGATCGGCTCCGATTGCGTCACCTCCGTCTTATAAAAATTGTCTTTTTCCCTAACGAACGCGCCGTTTTCCAGGAGTCGGCGATCTACCGCCACCGGCCCGTTCTCGCCCAATTGGAAGAGGCTCTCGCTTTCGGCCTTTAGCCGCACGTCGTAGCGCTCCGGTTTATCGAGAAAAGTGCGCGCCAGAGTAAAGACGGAGTAGGCCAAATGGCCGGCCTTGATCTGCGCCAGGACGTTTTCCAGCACTCGCCCGTCGGGCACGAAACGCACCTCCAGCGGCGGCATCGGGATGCGCGGCTCTTCCACCCGCCGCGTCTCCTGTGGACGCGGTCCGGACGGCCGCCGGTCGCCGCGATCACGCGGTCCTCGTGAACCCTGCTCACGCGCACCTTCGCGCGCTCGGGGCGGGCGCGGCCCGCGATCGCGGCGTTCGCCGCCGCCACCACCGCCCCCGCGACGGTCGCGCATGCCGGGAGCGACATTCTCCTCCCCGGCATAATCAGCGTAGCGGTTTTCGTTGGGCGTTTCCTTAACCCACGCAGGCAAAAATTTTAGATCGATCAGATCCGGCGCAGCGTTTTCCTCAGACATAGGAGTCTGTACGCGAAGGCCGACGGTTGTAAAATCGGCGGCATGATTTGGAGCGCGCAACGAAGCCCCCAGGCGCGAAAGAAATTGACAACGAAACCAATTATTTTAGTTGCCAACAGGTCGCGGCGCCTTTAAGCCGTCACCCACAACAAGCCAACCAAGGAGAAATATTTGTATGTCGGATAAACCGATCGAAGAAAAAGTGAAGGACATCATCGTCGAGCAGCTCGGGGTGAATCCGGAGCAGGTCACACCCAACGCCTCCTTTATTGAGGATCTCGGCGCCGATTCCCTCGATATCGTGGAGCTGGTGATGGCCTTTGAGGAAGAATTTTCGGTGGAAGTGCCGGACGAAGATGCGGAGAAACTGCAGACCGTCGGCGACGTGGTGAAGTACATCGAAGAAAAAGCCAACAAGGCCGAATAGCTTGGCCACCGCCCCCGGGGCGTAATTCGTTCGTCCTGCAACCTAAGACACGGCTTCGGCCGTGTTTTTTGTTTCCCGCATTGCGGACCCGCACCCGACGGAGAAAATAGAACCCGTGAATCTCCTTTGGCTGAGCGCCCCGCTCTTCGACCTCGCCGGACATCACATCTCCATCCTCGGGATCGCGGCCTGCGTCGGGCTGGTCGCGCTCGGGTTGATCGTGGCCCGGCTGCTGCAGAGCGACTTCGTTAGGCGATTTTTCAGCCGCTTTAAGCTCGACACCAATTTCGTCGCCATCATCACGACGATTCTAAGTGTCGCCGCGATCGTCTTCTTTACCGTCAGCGCTGTTAACGCTCTCGGCATTCCCCTCTCTTGGAGCGCGCCGCTGCCCGGGATCTCGATCAGCCTGGTGCAGATCTTCCTCCTCGTTGGTCTGCTCATGCTGGTCTTCTGGTTCTCCTCCCGCACCAAGCGTTTTCTCTTTAATCGCTTCCTCGTCCACAGCGGGCTCGATCGTTCTCTCCAGTACGCCATCTCGCAGATCGCCTCCAACGTCGTCCTGGTCGTTGGCATTTTCATTGTTCTGCAAAACACCGGCATTCACCTCGAAGCGCTGACCGTCTTCGCCGGCGCGGTCGGTGTCGGTATCGGCTTTGGCCTGCAAAATGTGACCAGTAACTTCATCAGCGGCCTCGTTATCCTGGCCGAGCGTCCGATCTCGATCGGCGACCGGGTCGAGGTCGAGGGGGTCACCGGCCAGGTGCTGAAGATTCGCGCCCGCAGCACCGTGGTGGTGACGAACGACAACATCACCACCATCATTCCGAACCAGAAATTCATCGATTCGCCGGTGACAAACTGGACCTACGGCGACCCGCGGGTGCGTTTCCGCATCCCGGTGGGAGTGGCCTACGGGAGCGACGTGGAACTGGTCCGCCAGAAATTGGTCGAGGCTGCGGAAGAAGATCCTCACACCTTGAAAGATCCGGCTCCGAGCGTGTTCTTCGTCGAGTTTGGCGATAGCTCGCTCAACTTTGAGCTCGTCGCCTGGAGCGATGAGATGAGCCACCGCCCCCGGCGCTATCGGAGCGATTTGAATTTCGCGATCAACCAAAAATTTCGCGACGCCAAGATCGAAATCCCGTTCCCGCAACGCGATCTCAATATCCGCAGCGGGGTGCTGCAGGTGCAATCGCGCCGTGCGCCGCAGGAAAATGAGGATCGGGGAGAACCGGCCGAGTAGTCTCGCTTTTCAGGGCCGCGCTTGAAATTTCTGCTGCTTTAGCTACTGAGTACGCATTCTTACCAGAGCTTGTTCTCTTACTTCGCGCGGTCTGTCGCGCCGGCAATCTGGCCACACTGTCCAGATCGCGAACGGCTTTGCCACCCTCGTCACTCAGACCGATCTGCGTGATTGTCCCGATTGGCAGGCCGCGTTTCAGGATCAGTGCAAGGATCACCGTTTTTATGAGCTCATCGGGACGACGCTGACTGATTCGTTCGACTATTTTTTCCTCGTCCTGGAGGATGAAAAACAGCGGGTCCGGGCCATTCAACCGCTCTTTTTCGTCCAGCAGAATCTGACCGAAGGCGTGGGCGGCACGGTCCGGCGATTGATCGACCGCATCCGGCAGAAGTTCCCCCGTTTCCTCACCATGAAGACGCTCATGGTCGGCTGCACCGCGGGCGAAGGCCACCTCGGCGCCTGTGCCCCGGAAGACGCAGAATGGGTCGCGCAAGCGCTCCATTCCTGCCTGAAGATTTTTGCCCGCCACTCCCGCGCCCGGCTCGTCGTGCTGAAGGATTTTTCCGCGCGCTACCGCGAACCGCTGCGCAGTTTTTCCAATAACGGCTACGCCCGCGTCGCCAGCATGCCGATGACCCGGCTCTCGCTGCAACATCGCGATTTCGAAAGCTACCTGGAGTCGTTAGGCAAGGCCACCCGCAAGAATCTGCGGCGCAAGTTTCGCCACACCGCGACCCGCGCTCCGATCGAGTGCGAGGTGCTGCACGACGCCACCCCAGTGATCGATGAGATCTATCCACTCTACCTTCAGGTGCACCAGCGCTCGAAGCTGCATTTTGAGAAGTTAACCCCTGATTATTTCCGCCGTCTCGGCCGCGAAATGCCGGAGCGCACCCGCTTCTTCGTCTGGCGCCAGCTCGGAAAGGCGATCGCCTTCAGCCTCTGCCTGGTCCACAACGGCACCATCTACGACGAGTATCTGGGGATGGACTACAGCGTCGCCTTCGATCTCAATCTCTACTTCTACACGCTGCGCGACATCATCACCTGGGCGCTCGGGCAGGGCTTGCATTCCTATTGCAGCAGCCCGCTCAACTACGACCCCAAGCTGCATCTCGGCTGCGAACTGGTGCCGCTCGATCTCTACGTCATGCACACCGGCGCGCTGCTCAATCCGATCTTCCGCCGCGCCCTGCGCTTCCTCCAGCCGACCCGGCACGATCCGGTTCTGCGGCAGTTTGCCAACGCGCACGAACTCTAGATGCGGTCGCTGACCGCTCTGCGGCGTTGGTTCGTTAGTCCATGGACCCAGCTCGCCATCTGCGTGCTGCTCGCAACCGCTTCCGAGATTTTCCTCAAGCTCGGCGCCGAGGCCACGGTCGATCCCTCTAGCGCCTGGTCCTGGACTGGACTGACCGGGCTGCGCTCCGGCTGGGTCTGGTGCGGCATCACCGCCTCGGTCATCAGCTTGTTTAACTGGCTGGCCACGATCAGCAAACTTCCCCTCACGATTGCCTTTCCGGTCGGAAACGTGGTCCACATTCTCGTTCCGCTCGCTTCCTGGATCTTTCTCGGTGAAGCCATCCTGGCCCGGCGCTGGTACGGGATCGGGCTCGTCCTGCTCGGGCTCTATATCGTGGCCAAACCGGCTGCCAAACTGGAGGAGAAGCTATGACCTTCTTCGCCGGCTTCCTCATTTTCGTCTCAGTCGTCTGCATCGTCGCCGGCCAGATCCTGCTCAAGCACGCGATGGACATCATGGCTCGCGAGACCTACTCGCGCTGGCAAGCCGCCCTCGTCTTCGCCTCCGCCATCGCGGTTTTCGGGGTAAATTTCTTCGTCAACATCGGGCTCCTGCAGCGCTTCGACCTGAGTTACTTTTTCCCCTTCCAAGGCTTGAGCGTGGTCTTTATCGCCTTCGCCAGCGCTTGGCTGCTGAAGGAAAAATTGACTCCGCGCCTAACGATCGGATCGATCGTGATCGCGCTCGGCATCATCCTGGTCTCGATGAGTTAGGCGCGGCAGGAGCCGGGCCAGAGCGGCCTCATTCGTCTGCCGCATCTCCGCCGGTTCGCGCGCCGGCAGCCGGGGATGGTCCATCTGCGCCACGAAACGCTGCCCGCGGCGCGCATAACGAGCCGGCGACCAGGCCCCGCAGATATCGCCGGCCGAAATCCGGTTCCCGCGCCCGAGCAGGGCCAGCGCCCATTCCAGGTCGGCGACGGTAAAACGCCCGTTCTCCCAATTGGTACCCGCATCCTCCGCGCGCAGGCAATCGAGATCGATCGTCACGTAAACCCGCCGGTTCCCCAGCTGCCTGACGAATTCGCCAAACTTCTCCCGCCAGTTGTCTTGCAAGATGGCCCCGCGGCGTTTCTGCTCTCGCGCACTGCGTTCGTCCGCCCACGGATGCACCGCCAGCTGGCCGCGGCGTTCCGCCAGGTTGTTACCAAAAAGCCGGCCCGGCCACCAGCACTCGAAATTCCCGCAACCCCACACGCTCACCTTTTCCACCTGCGGCAGGGCGAGAGCGCGGTTGACCCAGCCGCCGCAGGCCCAGCGCGGCGGACGGAGGTCCCAATCGGGATGATTATCAAAGGAAACCACCGTCGTTAGGCCAGGCAGCCGCCGCAGCCAGAGCGCGCTGAGATGATGGAAATCGCCCGAGCCGTAGACGATAAACGGCGGCAGCTTCGCGCCCACGACTTGATAAAAAGCCTCGATCTCCCGCGTCGGCGCGCAAAAGCGCAGCCGCGGTCCCCATTCCCGCGCCTCGATCGTCTTCAGCGAAAAGTCCCGCAGCTGCCAGGCGTCGTCGAGGTTGAGGTGAATGGCGGTGGCGGACATGAAAAAACGGGAGCGAAGCGCGCGGCCAGCCTGGCCTAACCGAAAAGTAGTTTGCCATCGTCAAACGCATCAACAATCGCAAGAAAAAGCCGGCCGAGCGCGACATCTTTTGTCGGATGCAGGATGCCTTTCGCCTTGCCGCGCGCAAGACTTCCGCCGTCCTTGGACCGCCTGGGCCTTTATGGGAGCGGTCGCGGTCATCGTCGTGTGAGGGCTGACCGGTCACATTTTTCGCTACTCCGATACCTGGCAGCTCATCATTAATACCGGCACCACCATCGTCACTTTCCTCATGGTGTTCCTGATTCAACCCATCCAGAACCGTGGTTCCAAAGCGACCCATCTCGAACTCGACCAACCCATCCGCAGCGTCTCCGGCGCACGCAATCGGCTGATGGATCGGGAAGCGCTCGCCGATGAAGACCTGCAGGAGTTCCAGGAGGAATTTGAAAAGTTCCGCCAGCGCTCGGAGCAAACCGCCGAGGTCCTGCAAAACATCGGCGGCAAGACCGCCTCACGCTGACGTCTTGGCCACGCCGCTGCGAATGAATTTCGGGCCCGAGGGACAGAGACTGAGCACCTCGCAGTTCGGGCAATCCGGTTTGCGGGCAAAACAGCGGCGTCGCCCATGCCAGATGAGCCAGTGACTCCAGTTCGTCCAATGCTCCCGCGGGATCAGCTTCATCAGGTCGCGCTCGATCTTGACCGCGTCCTGCTCTTTCGTTAGGCCGAGCCGCTGCGAGAGCCGGGTCACGTGGGTATCGACCACAATCCCTTCGTCGATTTGAAAGGCGTTCCCGAGGACGACGTTGGCTGTTTTACGGCCGACGCCCGGGAGCGCGTTCAGCTTTTCCATCGTCGGCGGAACCTTCCCGCCGTGCTCCTTCTCGATCATCTCCGCCGCGGCGCGAATGCTCTTGGCTTTGCTGCGGAAAAACCCGGTCGATTGAATCGCCTTCTCCAGCTCGGCCGGCTCTGCGGCAGCGAAATCGGCCGCTGATGGGTAACGCTGGAAGAGCGCGGGCGTGACCAGGTTGACCCGCTTATCGGTGCACTGCGCGGAGAGAATGGTCGCGACCAGCAGTTGCAGCGGCGTCTTGAAATCGAGCTCGCAATGCGCCTCGGGGTAAACCCTGGGCAAAGCCTCGACCAGCTTCCGGGCCCGTTCAGTTTTGGTCATGGCCTAACGACGAGCTGGTCGCTGTCGTCTCCTTCTCTCCGCCCCAGGTGCGGCGGCGAGCCCTTTCCCAGACGGCGCCGCCCTTCTTAATCAGGCGCCGAGCCCAGGCAAATTCGGTCGCCAGAATGGCCAGCCCCAGCGGCACCACCACCACCGCCGGCCCGGGCAGGACGACCAGCGCCAGCCCGAAGAGCACCACCGTGCTGCCGATGACTCCGACGATTAACTTCCGGATCCGCGGCCGGTTCTCCAGCCCGAGCCGGTGCATCCAACGCCCGTACCAGTTCACGATTCGTCAGCTGGAACCGTCGCTGCTGCTCTCCTCCGCGGTGGAAACGAGAAACGGCGCCAGCTTTTGTTCGAGCTGCGGCGGGACGTGCGCGACCAGTTCGGCAAACTCATTCTCATAGCGCAACTCAAGCACATGCCCGATCCGATGCACCTCCGCGAGCAGAGCCGATTCACTTTGCGGCACACGATAGCGGGCGCGCAGACGCCATGAATTCAGCGTCTCCTGCAGCGCCGGGATGAGCTCGCTCACCCCCTCGCCCGTGCGCGCCGAGATGGCTACGCTCCCGGGAAATTTCTCCTGGTAGAATTGAATCAGATCCCGGTCGGGCAGGGCGTCGATTTTATTGAAAATGACCAGCGTCTGTTTGCCGTAGGCGCCGATTTCCTTGATCACGGCGTCGACCGCCGCCATGTGCTCATCCAGCCGCGGATGGCTCAGGTCGACCACGTGGATGAGCAGATCGGCCTCGACCACTTCCTCCAGCGTGGCCTTAAACGACTCGATCAAAGTATGCGGCAGTTTCCTCAGAAAACCGACCGTGTCGGTGAGCAGGACACGCTGTTTGTTAGGCAAGGTGAGGCTGCGCGTCGTCGGGTCGAGGGTGGCGAAGAGTTTATCCTCCGCCAAAACGCCCGCGCCGGTAAGCAGATTGAGCAGGGTCGACTTGCCGGCGTTGGTGTAGCCAACCACGGCTGCGACCGGCCATTGATGGCGCTTGCGCCCCTGCCGCTGCACGGCGCGATGTTTACGCACTTCCTGCAGATCGCGCTCCAGCCGCGCGATCCGTTCCTGCACTCGCCGGCGATCCACTTCGAGCTGCGTCTCACCCGGCCCGCGCGTGCCGATGCCGCCCGATTGGCGGGAAAGGTGCGTCCACATTCTGGTCAGGCGCGGGAGCAGATATTGCAGCTGGGCCAGCTCGATCTGGAGCCGCCCTTCCCGGCTGCGCGCGCGTTGCGCGAAGATGTCGAGGATGAGCTGGGTGCGATCGATCACCTTGCGCGAAAAAAGATTCTCCAGGTTCCGCCCCTGCGCCGGCGAGAGCTCGTTATCGAAGATGACCGAGGTCACCTGCTGGCCTTGGAACGACTCCTTGATCAGCTCGGCCTTTCCCTTGCCGATGTAGTAGGGCGCGGTCGGCTTCGGCAGTTTCTGTGTCACCGTATCGACCACCTGCGCGCCAGCCGAGTTTGCCAGCTCACGCAATTCCTCCAGCGAATCGCGCAAATCCCACTTCGAGATGCCCTCTTTTTCGAGGCCGATGAGGAGCGCCCGCTCCTGTTTTCGTTGCGGCTGGGTGACGATCATTCCCGGGGTGGCAAAAGCGTTACCTTTTGCAGGATCCAATCCACCGCTGATGCGTGATCCTTTTGCGAAGACAAATTCAGTGACTTGAGATTAGTTTGCCGCCGGAACCAGGTCAATTGTCTTTTGGCATAGCGACGGGTCGCCTGCTGAATCGCCTGCCGGCATTCCTCCACGCTCATCTTTCCTTCCAGGAGCCGGCGGATTTCGGCCAGGCCGAGCGTCTTCGCCGCGGTCACACTCAGCGTGCTCACCCGCGCCACTTCTTCCTCCACCCCTTCGGCAAACATCTCCTCCACCCGCCGATCGATCCGGCCATAAAGCTCTTCGCGTTCGCGAAAAATAAACAGGCCCGGCGCGTTTGCCGCCGTTTCCTGCCATTCCCGGCGTTGCGCCGAGGCCGGCTCCTGCGTTTGCGCAAAAATCTCCAGCGCTCGCACCACCCGCCGCTTGTTTTGCCGATCGATCGTCTCCGCACCGAGCGGATCCACCGCCAGGAGGCGCGAGTTCAATTCATCGAGCGACAGCGCGTTCAGATCCGCACGCAGCTGCGCATCCACTGGTGGCAGCGGCGCCAGCCCGTGGGTCAGCGCCTTGAGGTAGAGCCCGCTCCCGCCCACCACCAGAGCCAGCTTGCCGCGGCCGTTGATCTCCTCGATCGCGCTCAGGGCCAGCTCGCGGAACTTCTCCGCGCTCATCTCCTCGCTCAGCGGCACCGCGGCGACGAGATGATGCGGCACCTTGCGCAGCGTGGCTTCGTCAGGCTGAGCCGTCAGCAGCGGCAGCCCGCGGTAAATCTGAAACGCATCCGCGCTCACGATCTCGCTCTGGCAACGGAGCGCGACCTCCGCCGCCAGCTCCGACTTCCCGCTCGACGTCGGCCCGACAATAAAAAAGGCATTCATGAAACGACCGCGAAAGGGAATTTTAACCACGGATTGCACGGATCAGAAATTGGAAGCAGGAGGCTAACTCTTCCATCCGCGAGATCCGCGTAATCCGCGGTCGCCAGTGGCAAATTATAACTGCGGATTACGCCGATGACGCGGCTCAGAAACGGATCACTAAAGTCCCATCCTCCCATCCGTGAGATCCGTGTGATCCGTGTGATCCGTGGTTCCAATCCCAAAAACCAAAACCGGGAGACCCGGCAGCTTATCGCCACCCGATCTCCCGGTTCGAAGGGATTCAGCGTGCGTCGTTAGTCGCGCGAATGGCTGTCGCTCTTCGCGCCACTCACCACCAGCTTGCGTCCGAGGAACTCCTTGTCGTGCAATTCCTCCACCGCGCGTTTCGCTTCCTCGACCGACTGCATCTGGACAAAGGCAAACCCTTTCGAGCGCTCGTTATGCTTGTAGGTCACGACCTCGGCGTTCTGCACCTGGCCGACGCCGTTGAAGAGTTCGAAGAGATCGCTCTCGGTCGCTTCAAAGGACAAGTTGCCCACGTAAAGACGGGGCGTGGTCACTTCTATCGTCTCGGGTTTGCTGCGCGGAGCGCGCTCGGGCCGGGCCGCCCCATTACGGGCCGGCGGCGCACCATTGCGGGCGGCCGCGCGCGGGGCCGCGGCGGGCCGGGTTGAACTATCGGCGCCTCCGAAGAAGGCCGTGATTTTCTGCCATAAGCTCTTTGGTGCGGGAGCCTTCGATACCGTGCGTTCGTCGCGCGTATCGAACCGCCGTCGGGAATTCCCGCGACGCGGACGTCGCGAGCTTCTCCCGGGGGATTGAGATTTCATAATGATCCTCGGTTATAAACCAGTTACCTTGCGGGCGGAGCGCATCACGCGATGCACGGCCAACGGCGCGCGGACCTCGAGAGGTCCCATCCAGCAGCTCGAGAGCAGACTGCGCGGCCGAAGGAAACTCCGCCACTTCGGGCCGGGTAACGGGCAAACGCCTGTCCGCGAGCGATCTCCGAGGCGGCTTCCGATTCGAAACGAAGAAGAAAGCCGGCATCATAAAAACTGGAAGATCGCGGGGGAGCAGACATACGCCTAGGCTCCCCGGCACCGGCGCACACTATTCCCGAAGAGTCCGTTATTGCAAGCCGTAAGCTCCGCAGCGCCGCGGCTCCGTTCCAGCCCAAAATGGATGGTGCGGGAGCGTTTTTAACCGGAGCTGTCGCCAGCTACGCCGGATTCCTCCGGGGTGGAGAATTTCAAGGCCCCGGCGGCCCGATCCCGCGCGGGCGCTATTTCACACAGCGAAAGCCGAGGTGATTCGTCCCGGTATTGACCTCGCCTCTGCCGCGCGTGCCGACGATGTAGCGCGAGCAATATTGGTCGCTGCAGAGAAACGAGCCGCCGCGCTGCACCCGCTTCTTCTCCTCCGGCTCCGCCGGGTCGAAGGAGGAAGCAGGACCCTGCGGGTTGCGCGCGATCTTCTTCGTCTCAGCCAGCCTCCGGTAGTAATCAGGCCGATACCAATCGCTGCACCATTCCCAGACATTGCCTGCCATGTCGTAAAGGCCGTAGCCGTTCGGCGGAAATTTGGCCACCGGCGCGATACCGGCATAACCGTCCTCCCCCGTATCCTTGAGCGGGAACTTTCCCTGCCACGTGTTTGCCATCCACTTCCCTGCCAGGCGAAACTCCTCTCCCCAGACATAGGTCTTGCCCGCCAGGCCACCGCGAGCGGCAAATTCAAACTCCGCCTCCGTCGGCAGACGTTTGCCGGCCCATTTGGCGTAGGCCTCGGCATCCGGGTAGGCGATCTGCACCACCGGATATCTCTCCCTGCCCTGGAGATCGCTTCCCGGTCCCAGCGGGTGGCGCCAGCCAGCGCCCCGCACGTAGCGCCACCAATCATAGTGATTGGTGAGCGCAACTTCATGCTTGGGTGGGGTGAAGACGGTCGCGCCCGCGACCAGATCCGCTGCCGGCACGCCGGGAAACTCCTCCCTGCTGGGAGTCCGTTCCGCCAGAGTCACGTAGCCGGTCGATTTCACGAATCTTTCGAACTGCTCGTTCGTCACAGCGGTCGCATCCATCCAGAAACCGTCCACCTGCACTCGATGCACCGGCTCGGCATCGATGCCGGCCGCCCCCATGGAGAATTCGCCACCCGGGATCCATACCATTCCCTCAGGCGCTTCGCCTCTCGGCCCGGTGCGGTTCGCGATCGTGGGCGTGAACCCCGCCGCAGCGGCGGCCGCAACTGATAACAAGCTCATAGCCAGCGTGCTGGCGATGGCGAAAGTGCTCCTTTTCAATCAACTCCTCGTTTCTGCCGGTTTCCGGTCATCCTAGGCTGCTGCCCGCGGCTTGTCAGTTGCGGATTGACAACCGGCACTGCGATTGCCCAACCTTTTCCCTACGATCCCGCACGACCCTTTGTTTCTGATGATGAAAACATATCTCCCGCTCCTCTTCTTCTCCGCCTTGACCTCGTTCAGCACAGTTTTGGGCCAGACTGCGCCTCCTAATATCGTGGTGATCCTGGCCGACGATCTAGGTTACGGAGATGTCGGCTTCAATGGCTGTCGAGATATTCCTACTCCGAATATCGACTCAATCGCGAGCAACGGTGTGCGCTGCACCAATGGATACGTCACCGAGCCGTTTTGCAGCCCGTCGCGTGCCGCTCTTCTTACCGGGCGTTATCATCAGCGCTATGGCGAAGACTTCGGGCCGACTCTCGGCTCCGCTAATCCGCGGCTGGGTCTGCCGATGACAGAAACGATCCTGCCGCAGTTACTCAAGCCGGCTGGCTACGTCTGCGGAGCCATCGGCAAGTGGCATCTGGGCTATGTGCCCGAGCTCTACCCCACCCGGCGCGGTTTCGATGAGTTCTTTGGCTTCCTCGACGCTGGCTCCCCCTACTACAATGCCGCAGTCTTACGCAATGAGACGCCTTTGGTTGAAACCCAATATCTGACCGATGCCTTCACCCGCGAAGGAGTCGACTTCATCAATCGCCACGCCCCCGAGCCTTTCTTTCTCTACCTGGCCTACAACGCCGTTCACAAGCCTTACGATACTCCTCCGCAGATCTATATGGACCGGGTTTCCTACATCACCGATCCAAACCGGAAGCGGTATGCCGCCATGACGGTGGCCCTGGACGATGGCGTCGGCCAGATACTAGACACCCTTGAGACCCATCGCCTGCTGGAGAATACCCTGGTCATTTTCCTAAGCGATAACGGCGCGCCGCAGGAAGCCGCAACAGATGGCGATATCTCTAATAACGCGCCGCTGCGGGGTTATAAGTCGAATGTCCTGGAAGGCGGCGTGCGTATTCCATTCGCTCTCCAGTGGACCGCTCAGCTGCCACCCGGCGGAGTTTATGATGAGCCGGTCTCATCGCTCGATATCGTGACGACCGCCGCCGAGGTCGCCGGCGTCCCCTTGCCCCTGGACCGAATTTACGATGGCATCGACATTCTGCCTTACCTGCGAGGGACCCAGGCCAGCCCGGCGCGGACGCTATTCTGGCGCTTCCCAGGGTTAGGTCCCGACAGCCCCGACCATCGCAATACCATTTGGGCGGTGCGCAGCGGGCCGCTCAAGCTCATCGTCGAACGAGGAGCGGACTCCAGCCCGCCGGCGCTCTACAATTTGCAGAGCGACATCGCAGAACTCCAAGATCTGGCTGTCACCCAACCTGACGACGTAAGCTCACTCAGCGCGCGCTATGCGCAATGGACGCTCGATACCGTCCCTACCATTTTTCGTTCCCACGACGACAACAAGTTATTGCCGCTGGTCCTGGCTGGCGACTGGAATGGCTTCAACAAAGACGACCTGAGCCCGCCCTGGAACCTCACCAAGGTCAGCGCACCAGACCTACAGGGAACGCCCGATGCCTATGACTGGCTCATGAACACCATTCACGTCGCGCCCACCGGCGGAGATACGACCCCGGGTCAGCACTCCTTTGGCCTCATCGGTCAACGGGATTACTCGGTCCAATGGGGAGGCGAGCCCGTCGACGTGGATGTTATAACCACCATCCCGGACTTTTCCGGGAGCGGCCTCGGGCCTTTGAATACGATCACCTTTAGCGAAGGCTATTACTCCTTCCGCATCCTTGATCTGCCCCAACTGGTCGGTAACCCACTCAAGCTGGCCGTTCTGAAAACGTCAGCCCCACCTATCATTCCGAGCCGCGCAGGGCAAACCCCGGCCAACCCCACTCCGCGCGATCCAATCAAGGTGAAGATCGCCACCAGCGCGCCGAAATCGGCCGAAGAGCATATCTATGTGCGGCTATCCACCGATTCCTTCGTCACCTCACAGATGATTGAAGCCATCCCATCGGGGAATACTTACACCGCAACCATCCCGCCGCAGCCGGCTGATAACCTGGTCCTTTACACCATCATGACTTCCACCGCCGATCTAACCTCCTATTCCACCTCCGACACGATCGACCGCCTGACCCTGGCCACGACTAACGTCTTCAACGCCGTGCCGCCAATTCTCCCCTCCATCACCCAGCAACCGGCTGACACCACCGTGAGAGCGGGAGCCGTGGCGAAGTTTCGCGTCAAAGCCGGCGGCACCAAGCCCCTCACCTACCAGTGGAAAAAGAACGGCGCCAACATCCCCAGCGCCACCGGCGCCACCTACAAAACCCCCGCCACCACGCTGCAGGATAACGGCGCCGTTTTCACCGTCCGGGTCAGCAGCCGCGCCGGTAGCGTGCTCAGCGACGGCGCCGTCCTTACCATTCAGTGATCCCTAGCGGCTGGGAACGATCTTGTCCGGTGGCTGCCAAGGTTGTAAACGCCTGTCGACATTCCCGCTCCCTTTAGCCGACCACGCTTCCCGCAGCCGCCAGGTATTGACGAAGGGCCCGACGCCGGGAGCACTTTGCGCGCTTCCGCCAAATCTATCGCGAAAGGTCCTAAACGCCGCGTAACGCACCGGCTGCACGCGTCGAACCACCAGGCGCCCCCGTGGCGTCAGAGCGACAGGGTGCGGCTAGGAGCCGGCTGAGTCGCGCTTTTGCAGCAGCCGCGTCCAATCCACCAGGCTCTGCAGCAGCTTGCGGATATACCCTTTCGTCTTCTCGTCGGTAAGGTTTCCCTCGTCATCGAACCGGCTGGCGGCGTTGCTGATCATCACTTCCGGCTGGTTGATCGCCAGGACGTTCAGAAACACGAAGCTCTGGCGAAGGTGATATTGGGCCCGCGCCGTCCCGATCGCGCCGGTGGAGGCGCCCATAATCGCGGCCGGCTTTCCGCTCCAGGCACTATCGCCGTAGGGACGCGAAGCCCAATCGATGGCATTCTTGAGCACGCCGGGAACGGAGTAGTTGTATTCCGGAGTGACAAAAAAGAGAGCGTCGGCCGCCCGCACCCGCTTTTTCAACTCCACCACCTGGGCCGGCGGATTCTGTTCTTTGTCTTCGTTAAAGCCCGGGATGCCATCCAGGTCGAAAATCTCCAACGTGGTCTCGGCCGGGACGAGCTGGATCGCGGCGCGCAGGGCGGCGCGATTGTAGGATTTACGGCGGAGGCTTCCGGCGATGCCGAGGATCTGCAGGGTGTCGCTCATCCCTGACGTGTAACCAATCGCATCCCGCAAAGCAATCGGGCCGGTTCCGCTACAGACGGGGATGGCGATCGCGGCGGCCTGAGCTGCTGGAGAGTGCGCCGGGTGATCTGCCGGCGATGCCTCATGTGTTCCCGAGAATCCTTTTTGCCGGTCAAAAATGGCGGCTAGGAAAAGCGGGCGTCAGGCCTTCTCCACTGCGGCTAAGGTGGCGCGCGCGGCGGAATCGAAGGTGGCCGCGGTTTTCCCGGCCATCGCCCGTTCCTCCGCCAGCAGCTCTTCACAGAGCTGCTGCGTCGCAGGGTCGCCGGCGCGGGTGGCGGTGCGGAGCAGGAGCTCGTAGCCGCCGATTTTCAAATGCTCGAAGGCGTAGATGAATGCCGCCAGCTTTGCCGGGGTATCGGATTGCGCCTGGAAGAAGTAACTCCAGTTCAGGCCACCCATCCCGAGAGCAGCGTCTTTTGTCTTGGATTCGCCGCTGTCGAGCGCCTCCAGGCGGCGTTCCAGCCGGGCGGCATGCTCACGGCTCTGCTCCCGATGGCTCCGGCAGACCTGGGCCAGCTCGCCATCGCCGGCGATGTCGTCGCCTTTATCGAGGAGCTGGATGGCCTGCATCTCCAGGGCGTGCGCTTCGTTCAGGTGGGTGCGCACATGCTCGGGCAGATCGTCGCTTTTCGTCTCTCCATGTGAGGCCGACTCGGCGCCATCAAATCCGCGCTCGAGCCGTTCCATCATGGTGCGTTCCTGGTCGCGAATTTCGCGCCCTACGGTCGCCGTCTGATCGTCACCCGCCGCCTCGGAAAAACGAATGAGCATTTCGTAGCCGGCCCATTCCATCGCTTCGTAGGAGTAGGCGTGCGCGGCCAGGCGGCCCGGGGTTTCCGGCATCATTCGGGCGAAAAGCAGGAAGCCTTTCCCGCCCAGCTTCATGATCGCGTCCTTCACCGCCGAGGGGCTGCCGCCCAGCACCTCCAGCCGCTCCCGCACCCGCTCGGCCTGGTCTTCCGTCTCGTCGTGATGGAGCCGAAAATCCTCCGCCAGGCCGGGATCACCGGCCAGCTTCGGCGCCGTGACCAGCTGCGCGAGCGCCTGTTGCTCGACGGAATACATATCGCTGAGGAAATGGACCAGTTGTTCGGTGGCAGTGCGTGACATGGTAGTGATGGATTGGAAGTTCCCCTTACTTCGGAAGCCAGCCCTGCAACTGCCGTATGATTTCCGCTGAAATGTCGCGGCGCGCCGAGTTCTGCCATGACCGCGGCGTAACTCCGCGCCCGAACCCCGGACTGGTCCACCGTGCCAGCAGAGAAGTTCGGCGCGTGCCCGTGGAACCTCGAGCGCGCAGGGTCGCTCGCGCGCGAGTCACTCAATGTCAGTCCACCCTATGTCGGACCGAGATGCAGGGCAGGGCTAATGTCGAGCGACGAACGCAGGCAGAGGCATCCCGTGACGGTTCGCCTGCTCCAGCAGCCCGGTTATGAGGGACACCGGACGGCGCGGCTGAGCGGCCTGGCCGGCGTCAAAGAGTGTCGCGAGATATTGCTGGAGATATTTTGCCTCAAAGCCATAGGCATTGTAACCGACATACAAATCTGGGCGAACGATGTAAGTCGCACCTTTCTGCGCCGCATATTGAAAGTGAAGGTCGAGCGTAGGATCAATGAAAAGCTCAGGAGTTAGCTCGCTGAAAGCGGAAGCATCCTGTCCACCGTAGATGAGCAGTGGCTGGAGATAGACCGCGTGGGGGCGGGCAATCTCGAGCAGCACTTTAATATCCTCCACCGCCTGGTCGCGCGGGTGCGAGCCGGTAAAGATCAGGAGCCGGAACTTTGAGGCATCCAGAAGCGAAAACAAATCAGTAGCCTCGGCGCAGGAACCAGCGGCCGGCTGCACTTGTCCATTCACCAGACGCATCCCTGCTTCCACCGGCTTCACCGTCGTATGCGAATGTTCCGGCTGGCCATGCGAGACCACATGACGGCTCGCGGGATAATGAATCCGGATTTGCATGGCTTCTTCCAGTTTCTCGGAGTGATGCGCATAGTAGTTATTGAAGAAGCGCCACATCGGTTCCCGGATGGTCGCGGCCAGGGTGCCAAACTGCGCCCAGACTTTGTGAGTGAAGTCAGAAAGCGCGACCACCTGCTGCCCAACAAAGCTGCGCTCGGCGTCGTAGGACTGCAGGAGGTCTTCGCCCGCCAGACCTTTGCCAACCCAGGCGATCTTCCAGGCAAGGTTGAATGCATCCTGGATGCCCGTGTTCATCCCCAACCCTGTCTCAGGGCTATGAACATGAGCCGCGTCGCCCGCGAGATGGACGCGGCCGCGGCTGTAGTGTTTTACTTTCCGATGGTGACAGTGGAACTCGGCCAGCCAATGCGGATCGGATAGCATACAGCCGTCGTTGACGAAGCGATCGGCTATGACCTGGAATTCTTCCAGAGTCGGAGAACGACCCAGCTTTTCCTTAAGCGGCTCGACGACATAGATACGATAACGGCCGTCAGGCATGGGAAAGACAGAGAAGAGTCCATTCTCGATAAAGAAGAGATAGGTGTGCCCGTGCGGCAGCCGCCAATCGATCTTAACATCGGCCAAGAGCCAGGTGTCGTGATAAGCAGCTCCGTGAAACTCAAAACCAAGCGTATGCCGGACGATGCTGTGTGCCCCATCGCAGCCGGTGAGATAATGCGCTCGCACCAGCTCGGTGCTGCCATCAGGTCGTCGCAAGGTTGCACAGATACCGTCGGCATCTTCTTCAAACGAAAGCAGGTCGGTATCCCATTCCACCTCTCCACCGTAGCGATTCACATACCCACGCAGGACCGATTCAGTGGAGGCCTGGGGAATGTTGACCAGGAAACTGTAATCGGTCGAGAGCTTGTCATACTCTGAATGAAAAATCACATGTCCCTGACAATAGGTCGTAAGGCTGGTTGTTTTCTCACCCAGCCGGATCGCCTCCTCCGCCAGACCTCGCGCCGCAAATTCTTCAAGCGTCCGCGGCATGAGCACAACGGCTTTCGAGAGATTCGTCGGCTCATGCGCACGATCGATCAGCCGCACTTTCATGCCGTGCCTGAGCAAGTCACCCGCCAGGGCCAGACCGGTCGGGCCAGCCCCGACCACCAGGACATCGAGGACTTCGGACGAAGGAATGATATTTTGAGTTGGCATATTTCAGTGGTTACGGCCTGTTCTCGGAGCATATTCCGTTCTCCCCACTGGAAATGTTATCGCACCTATTGAGGCGGATCCTCGGAGCCACCATCGCCCTCGCTCTCCTCGTGCTCGCCCTCGGTGCTTTTGGCGCGTGGAGATGGCATCGGCTGAGCCACCCGCGACCCGCCGATCTTCGGGCCTGGGACGTCGCGCCCGCGGCGACGGTTTACCTGTATTACATCCCCAGCGTGCCGAGATTCTATTCCCGCTTCTTTAAATACCATCAATCTTCCCTCGCTTCGCCCACCCTGGTCGCCGCGGATCGTCGCGGCCAATCCAACCCCATCCTCCACGCCCAGCCGGCGCAAACTATCCGGCAGACCGAGGACGAGCTGATGGAAACTTCCGGCGGCGTTATCCTCAGCGATTATTTTGCGGCCATGCTCGCGCCGGCGGAGGGCACGCACGATTTCTCCGTCCTCCTCGGCGGCAAATGTCTCAACGCTTCCTTCTCATCCTGGATGTTTCGCCGTGCGTTTTCGAAAGCCGGCTTTAGCTGGAGCGAGCTAATCGCCGCTGGCATAACCTTTCAAGTGGGTTCCCGGAAAGGCGAGCAGGTCTTCGTCGCCCATGCCGGTGACTGGCTCTTTCTCTCCCACCAGTTGAGCGCGGTCGAGAAAGCCGTCCGAGCGGCCGGTAAAGAAGAAGCGAATAACCTCGGAGCGAGCGCCGCCTTTCGCGAGTCACGCGATGCGACGCTGCGTGATTCCCTCATCTGGATTTATACCGATATCCCCAATTGCGTCGCCACCGCCGGGGCGACCGGCGTGCCGGAGGTGGCGCAAGTGATCGTTAGTCAGATGCCAGGCCTGAGAGCTGTGGCCTACAGTTTCCGCACCGAAGGCCCGCATGGGATTGCCATCGATCTCATGAGTTATACCCTGGACCCCGCTACCGCCGCCGCCGCCGTTGCCGCCCTGCCACCCATCGATTCTCGCTTTTTTAATAGCGCAACGACCGAAGCGCTTTCCGTCATGACCGGGTCGGTCGATCTCGAGCGACTCGCTGGCTTGCCCTTGCTTAATGCCGGGCAGATCGCTCGGATCGCGGAGGCTGCACCGGGCGCACCTTCGTCCCGACAGTTTTACCGCCTCGTCGCCAGGGACCGGCCCGGCTCGCGCGCGACGACTTGGGACATTGTCGATCGCACCTCCCTCGCGAAAACCAATGCACCGGAGTGGGTCGCCGCCGCGGGAAGATTGCCCGGCGCGGCCTCCCCTTTCCTCGAGATTCGGTTTAATTATCGCGGCATCATCGCCTCACTGCTCGAGGAAATGCAGGCCGATTGGTCGCCGTGGCAAAGCGCCGGTGAAAGACTTGGTCTCCCCATGCCGGGGAGTCCACCCAGGTTCAACGCCGCGGATTACTTTAACTCGACGCGGGTCACAGCCGGCTTCGAAGGCAATACCCTCTCCATCTACCATTCGCTCCAGCTGGGAAAAGCCGGCAACACAGACTTTACCGCGCTGGATGAGCTCAGCGCGTTCTTCCTTGAGCGGGAACTAAAGGAGCGCTGCACCGCTTTGCGCCGACCTTTCGTCCTCGCCGGCGGCGCCGAAGCCCCCGCTTGGGCGAACTCGCTCGATGTCGCCTACGTCTCCGGACTCTTTACAAGTCCGGTTCTGACCAACCACAACGGTGGCTCCGTCGCGCTCAGCGTCCTGGTTCTGGATACGCTGGCCGGCGTGTCACAGGCTCCGTCCGATTGAGAGCCTTCATGCCATCGATCGCCTCAGAGGATTCTAAATGTTATGCTTCCAGATTCGGGATCATACATTGGGGTCTCGCGCGCCCGATCTCTCGTCAAACTTGAGAAGGTCGTCTCGGCGTCGACACGGGCATAGCCAGGCCCGGCGTCAGTTTTTCCGGTCAGGTCGAGCGTCCACGCCGTCGCTTCCTCTGGGCTGACACAATTACGGCGCGCCGATGCGATTCTAGGGAATCGCGTCCACACTTCCCGCGCCTGGACGATGCTGGTTAAGCCGGTCCTTCTTTTACTGTGTTTCAATCCGCGCTCGCTCGTGAGCGAGCGACATCTGCAGGACCGGCTCGAAATGTTCGCGCCAGTTTCAATCCGCGCTCGCAGGCGATCTGCCAACTGATTCTGGCCCCGGTCTGGTGGCGTTGCCGCTGGTGTCGGACATCTCCCGATAGTGGCGCCGGGAGTGGAAGATGTGTCGCGCGAGCGGGTCGCGGGTAGTCCGCAGCTGGGCCCGAGATGAGATGAGGATGGGAGGACGACGCGGCGGTCGTCCCCCTACCCCAAGAGTCGATCAGGGGGTGCGGCTCGCTCGCTCCGCGCTCCCCACGGCATCCATGCCGCCGACGACCAGGACTCGGCCGTCGGCGAGGACGTTGGCGGTATGTTCCGCGCGCGGATGGTTAAGATCGCCGCTGGTGGTCCAGGCTCCGGTGCGCAGGTTACAGGTCTCGGTCACTGCCCGCGGTCCCCGGTCGCCGACGCCGCCACTCCCAAGGACTGGGCCGTTGCCGACGAGGTTCGCACGGTGGAGAGAGCGCGTGAAGTGCATGCTGCCGGTCGGGGTCCAGATGCCGCTAGCCGGGTTATAGAGCTCGGCACTGCTAAGGGCACCGTTAAATCCGAAGCCGCCGGCGGCCAGCACGCTGCCGTTGCGGAGGAGAGTCGGGGTATGGGAAGTGCGGCCGGCCGAGAGGCTGCCGGTGTAGGACCAGGTGCCGGTGGCGGGTCATAGAGTTCGGCGCTGGCCAACGGCTCGAAATCATTATCCTGGAACCCAGTGCCCCCGGCGATGAGGACGCGGCCGTCGCGCAGGAGGGTGGCGGAATGGAAGTAGCGCGCCTCCTGCAGATTGCCGGAGGAGCTCCAGCGTTCTGTCGCCGGGTGGTAGAGCTCAGTGCTCTGGTAGGCACCGCTGCCGAAAAAGGTGGGTGAATAGCCGCTTGCGACCAGGACCCGGCCATCATTCAGGGTGGTCCCGTTTGGCGGAAACGTCCGGTCCTGGGGCTGGCGGTGTTGCTCCACTGGAAGGTGACGGCCGCCGCCAGGGCGGAGCCGGCGAGGAGGCAAATGGGCAACGCCGCTACGCCGCGGAGTAACGAGCGGGTGCTACGATGTGGCCCCTGCAAGAGGCTGGCCGGAAGGATGCATTTCATGGGGTCCAGACGGCTTTTGCGCTTAGCATTACCGAACCAGCCCCGCCTTTGTCCAGCGTGAATCGAGAAAGCGCCATGCGGTTTAAAGTGGAAAGTAGGACATTCATGGGTAAGGCGCCCGGGCATGATCGCGCAGGAGCCGGATCCGCTCGCTCACGGTGCCGCGGTAGCCGCGCTCGCAGGCGATCTGACAACTGATTCGGCCTCGGGTTGATGACGTTTGCCGCTCTTGGTGTCGGACAGCTCCCGGTAATGGCGCCGGGAGTGGAAGATGTGTCGCGGCTGCTCGGGGGCGCGGGAGGGCCGGGCCGGGCCACGCTGGGTCTTGCCGGCCCGGTGGTGGCGCCGAAGGTCGGCCCATCGGTCGACCGGGCGCCCTGTAGAGGCGAATCCCCGGCCCAAGCTTGCTGAAGTGGAGCCCGGCATCATTGAGATATCTGACTTCTTTGAAGTTGAGCTACGTCTTATTTTGACTCGCTGATTAGGCTTTGCCTTTGCGACCGCCTTTGGGGGCGGGTTCGTAGTTCCGGGTATGAAAACAAAACGAATTCTGATTAGTGCCGCCTGCGTTCTCGCGGCGGCGATTTGCGGGCCCCATGGAACCGCCCAGACCAGCTCTGAAGCAGGCGCCAGCCCGGCCAATAGCCAGATGAGCGGACAGCAGGCGACGATGCAGGGTGGCCAGAGCGACAGCTCGATGAGCCAGGGCAGCGGCAACCAAAGCTCGACCAGCCAGGGCGCAGGGGAGAGCGACCAGAGCGGCAGCTCGGCGAAGCAGGGGAAGAGGCACCACGGCGACCACGGCATGGCCAGCTATCCCGGCGACAAGATGTTCCTGCAAAAGGCGGTGGATGGAAATAACGCAGAGATCGATGTCGCCCGGATGGCGCAAACCAAGGGCCAGAGCGAGTCCGTGCGGCAATTTGCGCAGCAGATGCTGCGTGATCACGGCCAGGCGGCGAATCAGTTCCGCCGGGTGATGGACAAGCAAGGGGTGGCGGTCCCGACGGAGCACGTGCCGGAGCACCAGAAGACGGCGGACCGGCTTTCGCGCTTGAACGGCAAGCAATTCGACCAGGCCTATGCCGCGGCCATGGTGAAGGATCACCGCAAGATGGTGGCGATGTGCGAGCAGGCCAGCCAGAGCGCAAAGAGCGCTGATGTGAAGAAGCTTGCGAGCAACCTCCTGCCCACGCTGCGGGAGCACCTGCAGATGGCGCAGAAGCTGCCTAACGGCTAAAGGCCATTGGGGATCCGCCGCAGAACATTTCGCTGACTTTCGTTAGTTGGCCTGGGTTAAAAGGCGCAGCGGCTTAGCGGCCGCTGCGCCCGACCGCGGGGAAGCAGCCGGGGCGACAGCGGTGGAGCTTTCTCCTTTGGGTGTCGCCGCCGCTGGCGGTGAGATTGTTCTCAGGTGGGCGCTCCTCTTTTAGACAAAGCGACGGGCCCAGCGGAAGGTCCGGACATGGAGGTGCATCAACTCCGCTATTTCGTCGCGGTGGTGGAGGAAGGGAGCTTCTCCCACGCGGCGGAGCGGGAGCATGTCTCGCAGCCGGCGCTGAGCCAGCAGATCCATAAGCTGGAGGAGGAGCTCAACCAGCAGCTCTTCGATCGCCTCCCGCGCGCCACGGTGCTGACGGATGCGGGCCGGACATTACTCGGCTACGCTCGGCAGATCCTGGCTGGGATCGACGATGCCCGCCGGTCGGTCGGCGCGCTGGAAAAGGAGGTGGCCGGGAGGCTGGCGGTGGGCGCGGTGCCTTCGATCGCGCTCTATGTGCTACCCCGGCTGACCCGGCAATTCCAGCAACGCTATCCCAAGGTGACCTTCGAGCTTTTCGAGGATACGACGGATAAGCTCTCGCAGCGGCTGGAGAACGGCAGCCTGGATGTGGTGCTGGCTTCCTCGGGCGATGAATCCCCCGCGCTGGAGCGCCATGCGCTCGCCCGCGAGCCGCTGCTCCTGCTGGTGCCGGAGCAGCATCGGCTGGCGGGAAAGAAGAGGATCAAGTGGAGCGAGGTGGCGACGGAGAAATTCCTCCTCCTGCACGAGGTGCACTCGCTCGCCCAGACGGTGCGCCAGCTCCTGGTGGAGAATCGACTGAACCCGGAGGTGGTGCTGCGCGGGGCTCAGCTGGTGACGATCGCGAGCATGGTGGCGGCGGGTCTGGGAGTGACCGTGATCCCGCAGATGATGGTAGAGGCGGGGTTTACCCGCGGCTGCGTGGCCATCCCCTTCGCCCGGCCGGAGCCGACCCGGGAGCTGACTCTGCTGCGCAATCCGCTGCGTTTCGAAAGCAAAGCTGCCGCGGCGTTCCGATCGGAAGCTACGGCAGCCTTCATCACCCTGACCAGTGGCCGGTCGGGCAGGCTGAACACGATCTCAAGGCAAGACTAACGAGTCTTAGTGTCGCAGACTCATGACCTGGGCCAGGGTGAACATGGGCCAGGAAGAGATGAGAACGATCAGGGCGAAAAGGAGAGACTCGGCCACCGTGCTAGGGCGCTCCCGTTGCGCGTAGCGTTCGCTCAGGAAACGAAAGGCGCGCGCGCGCATCGGAGTCTTCGCAGTGAGCAGCTGACCGTAACGACCGTTGCTGCTAAATGTGGTTGTTTGCATGCCCTACTAACGGTCTTGCAAAAGGCTCTGGGTAATACTTAGTTCCTTTGGCCGGCATAAGCGCGCCTTATGGCTGAGGGAAAAAGCTGAAATGCTGAGAGCTGACAACTAATCGAGGAGGCGGGACCGACGAGATAGACGGGAAGCAGCGAGGTCGCTGAGAGAAATATGCTGAACGCATTTCAGTGTCTCAGCGTTTCAGCTTTTCAGCGTTTGGGAGTTGGCTGGAGGGCGGCGAGCTTTTCTTCCGCCCGGGCGACATCGGCCTTCCGCGCGCTGCCCTGCGCGAGCAGCTTCTTCTGCCGGCGGAGATCGCGCTCCGCCGCCTCGATCCGGGCTTTCTCGTAGGCGGCTTGCGCGCTCTCGGCCGCCTTCGTGGCCTGCTCGGCCGCGGCGCTGGCGGCGGCCAGATCACCGGGACTGATCTGGCCGGCCGCGAGGCGCTTCTTCTGCTCAGTGACCTGCGTTTCCTGCAGCTCGCTGCGAGCCCGGGCCAGGGCTGCCTCGACTCGCAGGACGCGCAGGCTGCGTTGCTCCGCCTCTACCTGGGCGAGGATGCCTTTCTTGACCAGCCGTGCCGCGTCGGCCGCATCCTCCTTGCTCCGGGCCAGGCGCTTCTCCAGCGTCTCGATCGAGGCGGGCGGCTCTTCCGCATCGGGGTCGGAAGGCGCGGCGGTATCCGCCGAAGGCGTAGGGACGAGGACTGGCGGCTCGACTTCGAAGGAATTATCGGACTGGGGTAATTCCTGCGCGACCGACGAGGTGGCGATGAGGACCGCGGCGAGTCCGATCCCGAAGGCGAGGCCATGCCCGCGCATGCGGCGGCTCAGGTGCATGTGGAAATGAGGATGGAGCGGCGGCGACGTGGCGAGCCGACGATCTTCTGCTCGCGGGCGGGCGGAGATGCGAGAGGAGTGGCCATGCTCAGAGGAAAAAGCTAGAAAGCGCGGGAGCGCGGTCAATCCGGCGCCAGCGGCTCGGCTTTCCGGCGGCGGCGATGGCCTGCTATCGCGCCCTCCGGTCGTCGCCTTCGGGGCAGGTCTTGTTCGTTAGGCGGATTTGGCGATGATGCCCTTGAGCCGGGCCAGCCGGGGCGCGGCCGAGGGCACGCTGAGCATGGTGCTGGCCAGAGCCATGAGCAGGGTGGCGGTGAAGGTCTCGCTCGTGATGATCTTCTTATCGAGCATGATGTTAACGAAGATGATCATGATGAGCGCCTTGGTCTGCAGGAGCCAGCCGATGATGGAGGCTTCCCCTTTCTCCCATTTCAGAATCCTGCCGGCCAGGTGCACGCCGGCTAGTTTGCCGCTGACGGAGGCGACAAGGAGAATGGCGGCAGCGCCGAAGACAAGCAGGCCGCCGACCTGCCAGGTGGTGCGCAGCCCGGTGGAAAGGAAGAAGACGGGCATGATGGCGAGCAGGATGTGGCCGCGGAATTGATCCATCTGAGCCTGATTAAACATATCGGCGTCGAGGACCGCGCCGGAAAGGAAGGCGCCGACCATGAAATGGAGCCCGGCCCAATCGGCCGCAAAGCCGGTAGCGGCGAGCCAGATGAGCCCGGCATACCAGCGATCGCGCTCGGGGATGCGGCGCATGAGCTTGCGGAAAAGCCAAGCCGCGAGGGCAAAGAGGAGGAGGAAGCTCACCTGGCGCTGGACCCGGCTCCAATCGAGCAGGATGAGGGCGAGCACGCCCCAGATGGCGATGTCGTCCAGGCTGGCGTAACGCAGGATGCGTTGGCCGATTGGCTCGCGCAGGATGTGCAGCTTCTCCATGAAAAGAACAAGAATAGGCAGTGCGGTGACGGCGCAGGCCATGCCAATGCCGACCACCAGTTGCCAGGTGTGCCCCTCGGGCCCGATCCAGCCGCCGCTGAGCGAGAGCATGAGAAAGGCGGCGACGCAGCCAAAGAGCAACGGCACGCCGAGGGCGAGGCCGGAAGTGATGGCCGTCTCCCGCCGATGGCGCCAGGCCTGCCCGAGATCCAGCTCGATTCCCGCCACCCAGACGAAGAGCATCACCGCCCATTGCGCGATCCCATTGAGCTGGCCGATGACCTTGGGGTTAAAGACGAACTGATAGTAGTCGGGGAAGAGCGCCCCGAGCACGCCCGGGCCGAGAAGAATGCCCCCGACGATCTGCACCACCACGAGCGGCGCGTAGTATTCGGTCCGGAAAAGCCGCCAAACCAGATACGGAACCGTATAGATGATCGTCATCGCGATCAGGAAAATCTCGGAGGTGCTCATGATGGTGATGCGGAATGTGTGAGCGATTAGCGGGCCATGGCGGCGGCCCGTCGCGCCGAGCCATCGTGTCGGAACCGGGCGGCGTCAACAAAGGCCAGGTTACAACTCCCGGGCGCGCTCGAGATCCGGCGGCGGGGTGGTCGAAAAAGGATGCGGTTAGCCGCCAGAGAAAGAGAGGACGGTGAGGCGAGCGTCGTTACTCGTCGCGCTCCCGAGGACGTTTGTAATGAAGACGGAGAAAAGGCTGCCGCCATCCGCCGGCACGGTGTGGGGCGTGGTGTAGGAAGCCTTGGTCGCGCCGGCGATCTCGACTCCGTTCTTGCGCCATTGGTAAGTCAAAGGCGCCATCCCGGTGGCCACGACAGTGAAAGTAGCGCTCTCGCTTGGCTTCACGATCGCATCGGCCGGCTGCTGGGTGATGATGGGCGGGGTTTTCACCGTCAGCGTCGCGGTATTGCTCACTACGCTGCCCAAATCGTTCTGCACCAGGACGGAAAAGAGCGAGCCGCTATCTCCGGCCATGGTCGGCGGAGTGGTATAGGAGTCATGGGTGGCGTGACTAATGATGACGCCGTTTCTGCGCCATTGATAGGTCAGGGGATCGCTTCCTTGCGCCACCACCTTAAAGTTCGCCGTGGCCCCGAGAACGACGACCCGATTCGACGGCTGCGTGACAATGGTGGGAGGGGCGGGCGTCGGGGTTGGGGTCGGCACCGGTGGCTGGGGCGCAAGGGCGAGAAAATGCGGTCCGCTCCCAGTGTAAGCAAAGACTCCGAGATAGGCGCCGGTGGCAGAAAACTTCTCGATCGTGCTCTTGACGTTATTCGCGACATAGAGATTCCCGAGAGAGTCGAAGACCATGCCGTGCGGACCATCGAGTGGAGCGCTGACAAAGACCCCCAGGTAAGTGCCATCGGGGGCAAACTTGAGCACATTATCGCCGACAAAGTTAGAGACATAGATAGCACCGGCGCGATCCATAGCCAGGCCGTAGGCCGTGTTGAAGACTCCTTCGGCAAAGAGAGTGCCCGCCCCGGCGGAAGTATACTTCTGCACCGAGCCGGTGCCGGTCCATCCGCCATAGGCGTTAGTCACAAAGAGATTGCCGTCGTCGTCAAAGAGGAGGTCGGTCGGCTGCGCGATCCCGTCGCTGGCGTCGGCAAAGACCGTCCCGACTCCATCGGGGGTGAATTTCTCGATCGTGTCGCCGACGCCATTGGCCACGAAAAGATTTCCGGCTTTATCAAAGGCGATCCCGTGCGGCGCATTCAGGCCGGTGTCGGCAAAGATGCTCGCTTGCCCGTCGCGGGTGTATTTCTGGATGACGTAACCGGACGCTTTGTCGTTCGCGACGTAAATATTTCCCGTGCTATCGACCGCAATGCCGGTGGGACTGACGGGCGAGCCAAAGAAGCCGAGGCTGGCTCCATCGAGAGTAAAGGCCTGGACGGAGTTGGCCTTAAAGTTCGTCTCATAAAGGGTGGCGCCGATCCCGGCGGCGCGGCTCTGACCACTGAAGAGCAGAACCAGGAGGAGCGTGATCAGGAGCCGACAGCAGGTAAGCCCGGGAGGTGAAGCCGATGGTTTCATGGTGCGAAGGGTGAGAAGAAACGACACGGAGTTAGCTAAGTGTTAGACCTTCTTCCAATCGGAACAATCCCAGCCGAGATAACTCTCCAGCTTTGCGATATCCTCGCGATAGAAGTCGTAGAGATAGGCGCGCTCTTCCGGGGTCATTCGCCGCTGATAAGGGATCTTGTTTTGCTCCTTGTTCTTCAGCTTGGCCAGGGGCGGGACGCCGAGGAACCGGAAGACGCCGTTGACTACCTCGTCGGTGTTTTGACGCAGGTTTTCAAACTTGAGCACGCAAACCTGCTCGCGCGGGAAGTGACGATAAACGCGCTCGATTTGCTCGAAGTAAAACCCACGGTCGAGATAGGAAGTGCGGCGGGCCTGCGGCTCATCCGGCTGGCGATTCTGCTTTAGCTCTTCCTCGATCGCTTCCAGGAAACCCATCTTCTCGCGACCACGATCAGTGTTCATGTTCCACTGCGAAAAGGCGCGCTCGATCGGGTTACGAAAGAGGACGATGAGCTTGATCCCGGGATGATAGGCCGCGATCCGCTCCATCGCCGGCTTCCAAAAAGTGTAGATCGGCGTGACCGATCCCACGACCATTGAACGGCGCTTCAGCTTGATCCCCTCGTGCAGGATGTCGTAGCTCACCTCGCCGGCCGCGTAGCGCTTTTCATCGTCAAAGAAGTGCCGTCGCGGGTGATCGATCATGTGCGCCTCTTCCGGGTGCGCCATGGTGATGTTGGGGTGTTGATCGAGATGATAATGGAGCGCGCTGGTCCCGCCTTTCTGCGTGCCGGCGATGATGAAATCAAGGCGCTCTATCGTCTTCTTCGGTCGAAACATGGTGTGATTGTGTCGGGAGAAGCGTGGGACTCGGATAGTAGGATTCTCGCTCGCGAGATTCAAGCTGGGAGCGTAAAGAGCACCGTCCCGCGTTCGATCTCGCCATGGTGGCGCAGGATCATCTCCTTAATCTCAGGAGTGAAATATTGTCCTTCGTAGGCGGCGTTGAGGTCGAAGAAAATCCGGCCGCCGGGAGTGAGATGGCGCTTCAGGTCGATCAGGAAGAAATCCCACTCCGCCGCACCCCAGCGCCAGTCGTCCTCTTTCCCGCCGTGGAAGGCGGTGGCGAAGGCCGTGATCAGATCGAACTTGCGTCCGAAATCCGGCATACGCTCGAAGGCGGTGATCCGGTAACCGCGCCGCTCCACTCCGAGCAACTCGACCAGACCGTCGAAAACCGGGATGCCCTCCACATCGAGCCCAAGGCCGTGATGCCCGAGCGTCTGCGCGACGAAAAGGAAGAAGCCGCCGCCGCACCCAATATCGAGAATCTGCTGCGGCGGGAGACGTTGCAGACGCAGATCCTGCACGCGCTGGATGTTAATCGGAAGCCGCGTCTCGAGGTCGAGATACTTGGCGTAATGCCGCCAGAGCGGCGGCGCGCTGGGCGGAAGGGCGCCATATTCCGCGCGCAATTTTTCCAGCCGCTGCCGATCGATCCGGGCCAGCAGCGGTGTCATCCGGATCGGATGGAGCACCCGCCGGAGGCGACGCCAGCTGCGCCGGTACGTGAGCGGCTGGACCAGTTTGGCGATCGATTCGGTGAGCTTCAAGCGGACAAGGCTAGCGGGCGCCTCCGGTTTTTCCAAGCGCGAGCGCCATTCGTTAGGCTGAAGGCCGGGCTAGAATTGGAAGTAGATGAAATCCGAGGTCGCGACCGCGCGAATGGTGACAATCCCAAAGAGAAGCAGAACCGCGATCGCCGTTTCCCACATGAACCGCGCGCGCTCCGATAACCGCGCCTCAAATTGCCAGCCGGGCAAGCCCGTGGCCAGCATGTGCACGACCAGCGGGAGCGAGTAGATGAAAACCAGCGCGACGAAATAGATCGCCATCCGCCATTGCTCGGCGCTGGCGGCAAAGGGCGAGAGCGAGAGGTCGTGCCCGATCTGGACCAGGCTTCGCTCGCGGAAAAGCAGCCAGCCAAAGCAGGTGATGCCAAACATGATCACGACCTTCACCAGCCACGGGATGTGGCGAGTCAGGCCGAGCCATTCCAGGAAGCGTTGCAGCAGGATGAGCGCGCCCCAATAGACGCCCCAGAGGACATAGTTCCAGGACGCGCCGTGCCAGAGGCCGCTGATGGTGAAAGTGGCCATGAGGTTAAAGGAAGCGCGCGCGGTCGAGCAGCGGCTTCCGCCTAACGGAATGTAAATGAAATCGCGCAGCCAGGTCGAGAGCGAGATGTGCCAGCGCCGCCAAAAATCAGCCGGCGAAGTGGCGAGATAGGGATGATTGAAGTTCCGCATCAAATCGATTCCGAGCAGCCGCGCCGTCCCGCGCGCGATGTCGGTGTAACCCGAGAAGTCGGCGTAGATCTGCACCGCAAAGGCAAAAACGCCCGCCCAGATGATCGGGAAAGAAGTATCGGTCAGGGCGAAGATCTTATTCGCCACCACCGCGGCGTTATCGGCGATGACGACCTTCTTGAAGTAACCCCAGAGCATGAGGCCGAGCGCGATCCGCCAGGTCTCGGCGTCGCATTTCCGCTCGGTCCGATACTGCGGCAACATATGGGCCGCGCGCTCGATCGGGCCCGCTACCAGCTGGGGAAAAAAAGTAACGTAGAGCGCGTAGTCGGGCAGATCGCGCACTGCTTTGATCTTGCCGCGGTAGACATCGACGACATAGCCGATCGATTGGAAGGTGTAGAAGGAGAGGCCGGCGGGAAGAGCAAGCCGGAGCGCGTTCCGGACCGGGTCCTGGCCAAAGTTAGCCAGGATGGCGTTGATGTTCTCGAGCGCGAAACCGTAATACTTGAAGGTCGCGAGCAGGGCGATGCTGGCGGTGATGCTGGTGACAAGAAAGACGCGGCGCCGGCGCGGATAGCTCTCCATTCCGAGCGCGCAACTGTAGTCGACCAGGGTCGAAGCCCAGAGCGGAAGAAGAAACCAGGGATGCTCCCAGCCGTAAAAGAGGTAGCTGGCGCCGATGAGAAAGAAATTCTGTCCCCGCCGCGGGAGCGACCAATAGACGGCCAGGACCAGAGCCAGGAAAACGAGATAGGTTAACGAGTGAAAGATCATGGCTGGCGCTGCAGCAACGGCTTCAGTTTCTCGGCGTAAATTTTGGTCGCCTCATCCTTCGCCCCGCGCCGGATGTGGTCGTCGCCCGGCTTGGTATACATCGCTTGATCCGGCTTCAGGTTATTCGTTAGGTCAACAAACTCGCAGCCCCGGCTTTCGACCCAGCGGCGCAGGTCGGCCATGTAACGCTGGATATCTTCCGGCTGCGGGGTGAATCCGTTAGGCAAGGGATAGCGCTTCTCGCGCACGAAACAGAGTTGCAGCCCGGCCGCTTGCGCCACTTTCACCAGGTGCGGGAGGAAGTTCTTCTGCGGATCGGCGCTGAATTCTTCCGGCGTTTCACCAGTCACTTCGGCCGATTCGTTCATGATTTCGTCGCGCAGTTTCACCGGATCGAAGATCTCGTTCACTCGCCGGCGGAGCGGGCCGATGCTGACCCCGCCGGCCGCGATGCGGAAAGCCAGCCGGCTGATTTTCTCCTGCTGCACGTGGCGCCGGGTGTTGAGCGGGTAGAGCCAGTCGACCGCTTCGCCGAGCGGTCCGCGCTCTTCTTCGTCACCGCGCAGGATGGCATGATAAACCGGTTCCTTTTTGTGCCGGAGCGACTCGAGGAAATGCCGGTAGGTCGGGGTGGTGCGAAAGGTCGCGTCAGTCAGCATCCGCTCGCGAAAGAAGATGCAGACCAGCCGCGGATGAACCCCGGAAGCAACGACGTAATTCTTGAGCAGGAGATACCAGGCGGCGGAGGCGGCGCCGCCGTTCCAGAGCAGCTCGACCTCGCGCAGGCCGGTCTCCCGGGCGAAGAGCTTCGGGTTGATCGAGCCGCCGAGGACGGAGTCGCCGATCATGACCACCTCGGGCTGGGTCTTGCGCAGGTGCGCGATCGGTTTTGGATCGAAATCGCGCCGGACCGGGATGAGGTGCGACGCGAGCGCAGGAAGCAGCACGACGGCTGCCACGAAGATCGTTAGGCGGGCGCGGGCCGAGGTCACGCGCCGTTTCGCGTCTGGTGAAACCATTCCACAAAACGAGGCAAGCCTTCCCGGAGCGAGGTGGCTGGCCGATAACCAAGGAGCCGGCGCGCCTTGGAAATATCGGCGCAGGTCAGCGGCACGTCACCCGGTTGCTCGGGCAGGCGGTTGATCTCCGCTTTGCGGCCGAGCGCGTGCTCGATCGCGGCGATCAGGTCCTTCAACTCGATGGTTTCGCTTTCGCCCAGATTAAAGACATCGAAGAGCGGCCCTTCGTAGCCTAACGACGCCATCACGCCCTGGATGATGTCATCGATGTAGGTGTAGTCGCGCCGCGTGGTGCCGTCGCCGAACTGATCGATCGGCTCCCCGTTCCAGATCCGACGGGTGAATTGATGAATGGCCAGATCGGGTCGCTGGCGCGGCCCGTAAACGGTGAAGAACCGAAGCGCCACGATCCGCATCCGGTAGAGATGCGAATAGGTGGAACAAAGAAACTCGCCCGCGATCTTGGTCGCGGCGTAAGGGCTCACCGTCTGGGTGAGATGCAGGTCCTCGGAAAACGGCACCGTCTTTTCCAAGCCGTAAACCGACGAGCTGGAAGCGAAGATAAAGCGCTCGATCCCGGCCGCGCGGGCCGCTTCCAGCAGATGGAGAGTGCCGCCGACGTTGGTGTCGTAATAGAGCTGCGGGTGCCCGATCGACGGCCGCACCCCGGCGCGGGCCGCGAGATGAATAACGGTCTCAAATTTCCCGCCCTGAAAAACGGCGTCGACCGCGGCCGCGTCGCGCAGATCGGCCTGGTGCACGGCGACCTGCTCCGCCACCGCGGCGAGATTGTGCCGCTTGATCTTCGGGTCGTAGAAATCGTTGAAGTCGTCCAGGACCGCGACCTCGTGCCCGGCACCGAGCAGCTTCTCCACCAGATGCGAGCCGATGAAGCCGGCGCCGCCCGTGACGAGAATTTTCATTGCGCGAGGGTAAGGAGGAAGCGATGAGCGGGCAAGAGGAGAACCGCGCCGAGTCCTTCGCCGTCCCGTCATGCCGACTGATTTTGAAAATAAACCGCGCCCCAAATGGTGGCGTTGGTCGGCGTTAGCCGCTCTCCTCTTTCTCCTTGCCCTCCTCGGAGATCTGGCCTGGCGTCTCGGGCCCGAACTGCTCCAGCGACGAACCTACGATTCGCATTTTGCGCTCGTCTCACCGCGGGAATTAGCCGCGCTTCCGACCGCAAGGCGGTTCGATTTCCCGATCGGAACCGAGCACGGCGCGATGGCCTACGACGCTCAGCCTTTTACCCAAAACCTGCATCTCGGCGACGATCTCAACGGCATCGGAGGCGAGAACAGCGACCTGGGTGATCCGGTCTTCGCGGTGGCGGATGGAAAGGTGCTGGCCGCACGCGAAGGCGGACCTGGGTGGGGAAAAGTGATCATCGTCCTGCACGCCTACCGCGAAAAGGGAGAGCGCAAATATGTGCAATCCTTCTATGGCCATCTCCAGGCCATCGCGGTGGCGCCAAGGGAAATGGTGCGACGCGGGCAGCAGATCGCCACCGTCGGCACCGCGGACGGGAAATATCTGGCCCACCTGCATTTCGAGATGCGCGCTTTCGTCACGCCATTTATCGGCGCCGGCTATCGCAAAGACACCCGCGGCTGGCTCGACCCGAGCGCCTTCCTGCGCGCCCATCGCGGCGCCGCGGACGACGACATCGGGCGAAAGCCCTAGCCAACGGCTGTCTCGAGCGCGCGCCAGAAATACCAGGCAGCGACGGAACGATAGGGCCGCCAGCGTTCGCCGATCGCGAGTAGTTCCTTCGGCTTGGGCAGCTCCTTTTTGCCAAAAGTTTTGGCGTAACCTTTACGCACCCCGTAGTCGTCCACCGGCCAGACGTCGAGCCGGCCGAGATCGAAGAGGAGCAACATTTCCACTGTCCAGCGCCCAATGCCGCGCACGGTCGTTAGGCGAGCGATGATCTCCTCATCGCTCATCCGCTCCAGCGCGGCCCGCGTCGGGACCGTGCCGTCGAGCGTCTTCGCGGCCAGATCCTTCAGCGCGGCCGTCTTCGCCCCGGAGAGGCCGGCGGCGCGGAAGGTCTCGCCCGGCGTGGCCAGGACCTGCTCGGGCGAAAGCCATTTCCGGCGCGGATAGAGCGCCCGCACCCGGCCAAAAATCGTCGCCGCCGCTTTGCCGGTCAGTTGCTGGTAGGCGATCGACCTCGCCAGGGCGTCGAACGGCCTAACGACCACGCCCGGCCGGACCGTGAACGGCCCCACCCGGGCAATGAGCGCGGACAGCCGGCGATCACGGGCGGCCAAGTGCTGCTCCGGCGTCAGCACTGATATCTCGCTACCAGCCGGGCCACCGTCTTGAGATTGCGCGCCGTCGAGCGGGCCCCGACGATTTTCTCCAGGCGCGGCCCGGTGAATTTTGACTCACTCAATCGGCCCCGGCATAACCAATAAATTTCCCGCCCATGGAGACTAAATTCATCGGTTTCCGAACTGGCGGCCAAAAGATTTTTCGCCGCCACCGGCGCCGGCGGCTCGGAGAGGAAAAGGACCATCACGCTCTGCCCGGCAGCCGCATCGACTTCGCCAAAAGGCTGATCCTCCAGGATCTGCTCCAGCTCGCGCAACGAACGCAGGAAGGTCTCGATCTCATAGCCAAAAGCCTTGGCCAATTGCCCTTCGATCTTCCTGCCCAGCGCCGCCTCCTCCCGGGCGCGCGATTCAAAGATGACATTGCCGCTGGCAATAAACGTCTCGACCGCCGTACAGCCGATGGCCTCAAATTCCCGCCGCAACGGCTCCATCTTGATCGTGCGACCGCCCACATTGATGGCGCGGAGAAAAGCGAAAGACCTCGCCAAACCGTCCCCTCCTCTGCCTAACGACGGCCTCGTCCGCCGCCCCGGTTCGGTCCGCTTCGGAAACCATTCCGTCGTGGCCCCGGCCCGCGGCGGGAGTCGTTCGGCCCGGCCGCACGCGGAGCTGCACCCGCATTGTTGCCCCGGGGCTCGCGCCGAACCCGATCTTCCCGGGGCGGAGCGGCGGCTTCGTAATCGAAACCTTGCGCCCGCTTGCGCACGATTCCGCGCCCGATGAAGCGCTCGAGCGAGCGCAACGGGCCATGGTCTTCCGGGGTGATGAAACTGATCGCGTCGCCCACCGCCTGGGCTCGCCCGGTTCGCCCGATGCGATGGACGTAATCCTCCGAGTGCATCGGGAAGTCGTAATTCACCACGTGCGAGATGCCGTCGACATCGATCCCGCGCGCCGCCACGTCGGTCGCCACCAGCACTCGCACCGCGCCCGATTTAAAATCCTTTAGCGCGCGCAGGCGCTGATTTTGCGAACGATTGGAATGGATCGTTCCGGCCTTGATCCCGCTGCTCTCCAGCCGGCGCGCGACCCGATCGGCGCCATGTTTGGTGCGGGTAAAGACGAGCACGGTATCGAAATCCGGATCGGCCAGGAGATGCTGCAGCAGGGCCGGCTTAAGATGGGAGCGCACTTCGTAAACCAGTTGCGTCACGGTCTCGGCCGGGTTCGCCCGCCGCCCGATCTCGATCACTTTCGGCGAGTGCTGGAACTCATGCGTCAAAGCCTCGATCTCGCGCGAAAGCGAAGCCGAGAACATCAGGGTCTGTCGCTTCTTGGGCAGCGCCCTGACGATCTGGCGAATCTGCGGGAGAAAGCCCATGTCGAGCATCCGGTCGGCTTCATCCAGGACCAGGAAATCGACCGCGGAAAAGTTAGTCTGGCGTTGATCCATGAGATCGATCAGCCGACCCGGCGTGGCTACGACCAGCTCCACGCCGGCGCGCAGAGCCTGGATCTGCGGACGTTCACTCACTCCGCCGAAAACCGTCGCCATTTGCAAAGGAAGATGCTTGGCGTAAGCGCGCACATTTTCCTCGATCTGCACCACCAACTCTCGGGTCGGGGCGACAATCAAGGCGCGAGTGCCACGGCGTTTTCCATCACCATCACCGCCGGACTGGATCAGTCGGGTCAGGATGGGCAGGACGAAAGCTGCCGTTTTGCCGGTTCCAGTCTGGGCGATACCGATCACGTCGCGGCCCGCTAGCACCTCGGGGATGGCGGCGGTTTGGATCGGAGTGGGTTCGGTGTAGCCAGCTTCCTGGATGGCTTTGAAGATGCGGTCGTCGAGACCGAGAGAGCGAAAGGACACAGTCCCCGGACTATCGGCCAATTACTGGTAATGACACGCGATCTTTTCCCGCGCCTGCCAAAAGGCAGGGTCGGACTAGCCGCAGATCAGCTTCCGGCAATAAAACGCTTCCGCGTAGCGGGAGGCGCATTCCACCCCACGCAGGCGGAGCAAGGCGAGGAAAGTCTCTTCCGCAAACCAGCGCCGGTTCTTTTGCGATGGAAAAGCCTGACATATGGCTTCCGCTTTGCGTCGACTCACCGCCGGCGAGAGAGGAATGAAGAAGTTCGGCTGGCTAAGATCCCCATCATACTTCGGAATCTCATACTCGAGAATGAGATGGTCGCGAAAGGTATTCCAGGCCAGGTCCGATAGCACCCGGTGATCCTGATGCCGATCGTCGCGATAATGAGTAAAGACTACGTCCGGCTGATACGACTTGAGGGTCTCGAAGTGAGTCTTGATCCGCTCCACCTGGCTCGGGAAATAACTTCCCTTGAACTGTTTCACTAGAACCTTTGCTCGCGTCAATCCCTTGAGAAAGTGCCGCGCACCGGCCTGCGCTTCGGATTTCCGTTTCCCTTCCGCGCTAAAAACCACCCAGCGGATATCCAACCCAGGATCTGCCTGCGCCAGGGTTAGAATGGTACCGCCACAGCCGATCTCGATATCGTCGGAGTGCGCCCCGAGAAAGAGCAGCTTCTTCGCTCCCTTGAGATCGAGCTTCAGCATCTCCTATCTTCCATCCAAGACAGTCACGCCGGCGTCCCAGACCTGCCACGGAGCATGCCCCGTCGCATGCAGGTCCTCCAGCTGTTGCTTCTCCTTAAAGGTATCCATGCAGGCCCAGAAACCGTCGTAAGGATAGGCGACTAACTGTTTCTCCGCGATCAGGCGATGGAAAGGCTCGTTGACCAAATCCTCGCCTTCCCTGATGTAATCGAAAATCTCCCTGCGGAAGACAAAGAACCCGCCGTTAATCACACTGCCGGAGCGAGCAATATGCGCAATCTCCCGCACCACCCCGTCCGGCTCGAGTGAGACCTGATGAAAACTCGCTGTCGGTGTGACCCCGACAAAACAGGCGATCTTCCCGCTCGCTTTGAAGTAATCGACCAAGGTCGGCAGCGGCAAGTCAGTTAAGCCGTCGGCATAATTGGCCAGGAACATCTCATCGTCACCAATGAAACTCCTGACCCGCATCAGCCGCTGCCCGACGCACGCGTTCTGACCTGTATCGACAAAAGTAATCCGCCACTCCTCGATGTCCTGGCGCAATAGTTCGATCTTCTTGCCCCCGCCGGAAAGGATGAAGTCGTTCGAGACACATTCGTTGTAGTTAAGGAAGGATTCCTTAATCACATCGGCGCCATACCCCAGGCAGAGGACGAAGTCGTTATGCCCGTAATGGGAGTAATACTTCATCAGATGCCAAAGCAACGGACGATAGCCAATCACTGCCATCGGTTTCGGCACCGGCTGAGGCATCTCACGCAGCCGCATGCCTTGTCCACCACAAAATAGAACTACTTTCATGTGAAGATTGCCTCTGGCAGTGCCATCACCGTTACGCGCCGCCCAGCGGTGAAACAAGCGGTTTTATCACCATTACCATGATCAACAAAGCTCCGCCTTCGGGATCGGGACCACGAATTGTCCGCCCCACTCCCGCACAAAGGCATTCTGCTCGATGATCTCTTTCTTCAAATTCCAAGGCAGAATAAAAATCAGTTCCGGCTTCGTTTCCTTGATCCGCTCCGGCGGATAAATCGGAATCCGCGTTCCGGGAGTATATTTGCCGTGCTTGTAAGGATTGCGATCGACCGTGTAGTCGAGCAGATCGGTGCGGATCCCGCAGTAATTGAGCAAGGTATTACCCTTTCCCGGCGCGCCGTAACCAGCGATCGCCTTACCCGCTTCTTTGGCATCGATCAGAAACCGCAGGATATCCCTCTTGGTTGCCTCGACGCTTCGACCAAAAGCCCGGTAACGGGCCAGATCGTTCACTCCCCAGGCCGCCTCGCTCTCCTTCAGCGCTTCGACTCTGTCCGTTACCAGATGTCCATCATTCGCGCTATGTTTTCCGTAGATGCGGAGGGAACCCCCATGACTCGCTAGCTCTTCCACATCAAAGAGCGTCAACCCATGAGCGGCGAAGATTTGTTCGACCGTGGTAAACGAGAGATAGGAAAAGTGTTCGTGATAGATGGTGTCAAACTGGTTCTCTTCCACCAGGCGCACCAGATGCGGAAACTCCATCGTCACCACCCCGCCCGGAGCAAGCAGTATTTTTATGCCCGCGACGAAATCATTGATATCGGGCACATGCGCCAGGACGTTGTTCCCCAAGAGCAAGTCCGCTCTCTTCCCTTCGTTTAAGAGCTTCGTCGCGGTGGCACAACCGAAAAACTCGGTCACACTCGGAATCCCCTTTTCGATCGCGACCTTGGCCACGTTCTTCGCCGGTTCGACGCCGAGAACCGGTATGCTGCCTTCCTTAAAGTATTGCAGCAGATACCCATCGTTGCTGGCGATCTCGATCACGAGTGATCCAGGTCCGAGGCGGAGGCGATCCGAAATCATCTCCACGTATCTCCGGGCATGCGCGAGCCAACTGTCGGAATAGGAGGAAAAGTAGGCGTACTCTTCGAAGATTTGCTGAGCCGAGACATGTTCCGGTAACTGCACCAGAAAGCATTTTTCACAGACAAAGCTATGCAGCGGATACAACACCTCTGGTTCCGTGAGGCGCGCGGCCGGGATATAGTTTTCGCATAACGGAGATAACCCCAGGTCGACAAACGTCTCCCGCAAGGGTGTTGCGCAAAAACGGCACCGATAAGGAGTCTCTCGCACTTCCATCAACGCTCGTCTTTCATCGAAACAAAGCCCGTGGCGACCGGCACGTTTGCGGTGCGCAACTCCGGCACCTGGGCGGCGACATATTTGCCGATCTCCAGCGAAGCTGTGGCGGCGGGCGAAGGCGCGTTGCAGACATGAATGGAGCTTCGTCCAGGTAAGATAAGAAAATCATCGACTAGACTTCCATCAGGAAGCACAGCCTGTGCCCGCACCCCCGCTGGAGCCGGAAGGAGATCGTGCTCTTCCACCTCCGGCACTAATTCCTGCAGGCTTCTGACGAAGGCTCGCTTGCTCAAAGACCGCCAGATTTCCTTTAACCCTTCCCGGTGATGGCGTCGGGCGACATTCCAAAATCCAGGAAAAGTGAGAGTCTCGAGCAGGTCGCTCCAGACGACGTCCGACTTGTGGTAACCTTCGCGGCCGAAAGCCAGCACCGCGTTAGGTCCGGCATGAACCGAACCGTCGATTCCACGGGTGAAATGGACGCCCAGGAAAGGGAAAGCAGGATCAGGGACGGGATAGACAAGCGCCTTAACCAGATGGAGTCTCTTCGGCACCAGGCTGTAGTATTCGCCTCGAAAGGGAACGATCTGAGCGGGCACGTTCACCCCCGCGAATCGGGCGATACGGTCACTCTGTAGGCCCGCACAGTTAATGACGAATCTGGCCTCGGTTTCCCCGTTAGGGCTGTGCAGGAGATGGCGTTCTCCCTTCGTGGTTATGCCAGTGAGCGCGGTTGAGAGCCGAATACGACCGCCGTTTTCTTGGATGACTTCCGCATACTTTTGGCAAACGTCACCATAGTTGACGATCCCGGTGGAAGGAACGCGAAGCCCGGCGATCGCCCGTACGTGCGGCTCCCATTCGGTTACTTCATCGGAGGATAACCGGACGACCTCCAGGCCATTCTCCAGACCCCTTTCCTGGAGGGCTTTCAGGCGCGAAAGCTGGTCTTGACTCGTCGCCACAATGACTTTGCCGCAGACTTCGTGACCGATGCCGTGTGCTCGGCAGAAGGCGACCATAGAACGATTGCCTTCCCGCGCGAACCTAGCCTTCAGGCTTCCGGGTTTGTAATAGATACCAGCATGGATGACCCCACTGTTGCGTCCCGACTGATGGCGCGCTAACCCGGACTCTTTTTCCAGCACGACCAGTTTCAGGCCAGGTTGTCGCTGGAGGAGATGCATCGCAACGCTCAGGCCAACGATTCCTCCTCCGACGATGGCGCAATCCACTTCCTTCATGAAATCTCCTGCAACAGATCAGTCTTAGCCAAGGCCAGGGCCGCTCGTTCGACAACCTCAAACGTGAGCTTCGACCGCTCGGCAATATCGAGTAATGAGTGCCGGCCATCGGACAGATTCAGAACCCAGAGCGTGGCCAGATTCAGCTCCGGCGAACTGCCGTAGAGTCCACGCTTTCCTAACTGCGGCTCCCCTTTCGGACTCCGGTTCAGGTAAGTTCGGTCCCCCTCGAGCACGTCTAGAATCGCTCGGAGCTTTATTAGCGAATCGGCCAATGCTTCCGGTCGCACGAATTCCAGGTTATCAGCCGAAGTATGATACTCCGGAAACTGGCCGTGACGGGAGCGCATGAAGCAGCCGACGGGCAGGTCGATCCCCGGCGAGCAATATTGCCGCTCATCGTATCCGTAAGGCGAGAAATCCAGAAGCGTGTGCGGCTCGCCAGAATCTCTCAGAACGACTTCGGCCGCACGATCCATTCTCGCCTTGCCCCTCCGGCTCCGTTTGTAAGTGACGTCGCCGGAATCCCCGAGACAGGTCAGCACCAGCCCGTGCTGGATGGAAGGCAATATATCCTCATTCCGCGCCAGCCAGGCGATGGCTCCGATTGTGCCTGGGACGAAGAGGAACCGATAGGAGTAACGGCGCTGCTTGTTCGCCAGCTCACGAGCCAGCTCGACTGCGACCGCTATCCCGGACAAGTTATCATTTGCGAGCGAGGGATGACATATATGGGACGAGATCAAAATCTCTCCGCCATCTTGTCCCGGAAGAAAGCATTCCCCGTAGCTGAGCGAGCCATTCCCGAGCGTTGAGTCAATCGAGACTTCGTATTCGGCTTCCGGGTCGAATCGACTCAGTTGCTCCTCGCTAAGGCAAAAGCCCCAGTTCTCTTTATAATAACTCGTGCGATACGGAATCCAGGAAGGATGATTCGGCAAAGTGAAAAGGTGTTCCTTCAACTCGCGGAATGGCATCTTGCCCGAGACCGGTGAGGAGTAACCAACGAGATGAAGATTGTTCTCGCGGAAGTCGATTAACTTTCGTCCCGCGCCATCCTTCACCCAGGCGTCCCGAACATTCCATTCCTGCGGGATGGTCCAATCAAAGACCGGTGTCCCCGTCGGCACCTCGTGAATCACCAGCGGGATTTGCTCCTGGAGCAATCGGAGCGTTTCACGCGTTCCCTCGCCGGTGATGCTGCGGCAGATCGGGTAGAGCCGCGCGATGAAGGCGTGCATTGCCGCCCCTCGTTCGTTAGTCTTCATTGAAAGGCGGCCATTTCAGGTCCTGTTCGGAAATGACTGCTATCGGTTGGGGCCAGGTTATCCCAAAGGCCGGATCGTCGTAGCGCAGCCCACGCGCCTGCTGCGGTGAGTAATATTCACTCATCTGGTATTCCACCTCCGTATCGTCCACCAGGGTCTGGAAGCCGTGCGCGAACGACTCCGGGACGTAGAGAGCCTTTCGGTTCTCAGCCGATAACTCCACCGCAAAATGACCGCGATACGTAATAGATCGCGGGCGAAGATCGACGATCACGTCATGAATTGCGCCGCGTGTGCAGCGGACCAGTTTGGCCTCGCTCGACGGTGCGGCCTGATAATGCATTCCGCGTAAGGTTCCCGCCTTAAGATTAGTCGAAAGATTGCATTGCACCACGCCAGGGTTTAGCCCCTGTTGCGCAAATTCTTCTACGCAAAATGTCCGCGCGAAAGAGCCTCGCTCATCTCGATGTGGTTCGAGCTCGATCAGATAAGCTCCTGGCAGTGGAGTTTCAGTGAAAATCACTTTTCCGTTGGGCTTTTGGTCCAGAAGAAGTTTTGATCGATCTGCTGGGTGCGGAGCAGATACTCTAGTTGCTTGAGACGAGTAAAGCTGCGGGCCTTGAAGAGGTTTGGGGTAAGCTCGATCTGCTGAAAGACATCGTGTAACTGCCTGGCGCCGCGCCGGGCGTCCCAGCCGCATTTGAACTCCGGCAGATGAGTCCGGATTTTGTCGAAGGAGACACGATAGCTCCGGTTGTCGGATCCTTGTTGGCCGAAGGTCAACTCGCAACCGGGGAACACCTCCGCCACAATTTCCGCAATCTGCTTGATGGTATAATTGTGGCTGGTGTCGCCGACGTTGAAGATTTGGTTATGAATCGCTTCCTGGGGCGCGGCCAAGACAGAGGCGACCGCCTGCCCGATATCGAGCCCGTGGACCAGAGGTCGCCACGGTGTGCCGTCGCTTACCATCTTGATTTCTTTGGTCGTCCAGGCCAGCCCGGAAAGGTTATTCAAGACGATGTCAAAGCGCATCCTGGGCGAAGCGCCATAAGCGGTCGCGTTGCGCATGCAGGTGGGCGAAAACCTGTCGCTAGCCATCGGTTTGAGGTCCCGCTCGACAAGGGCCTTGCACTTGGCATAGGCAGTCTGCGGGTTAAGCGGCGAGTCTTCAGTCACATAATCGGCCGAGGCAAAGCCGTAGACACTGCAGGACGACATATAGACAAAGCGGTGAACCCCGGCGTCGCGAGCCAATTCGGCCAGGCGGACGGATCCTTTGTGGTTAATATCGTAGGTGATATTCGGTGATAACTCTCCGGTGGGGTCATTAGAGAGCTCAGCCATGTGCACCACGGCTTCGATGCCCGTCAAATCAGCGGCTTCGATCTCACGGATATCCTTGTTCAAGGTCCTCGGAGTTTCGGAAAGGCCATGGTAGAGCCAGCCTGACTTATAGAACCCGGTATCGACCGCCAGCACCTCATGGCCCTGCCGGCTGAGCAAGGGGGCCAGGAGCGAACCAAGATAGCCCTCCGTTCCTGTGACCAAAACCTTCATAAGGTCTCCCTGACTCCTGTTTGGCTCATGTTTTCCTCATGGGGCGCATTGTGACATCCGTGATCTCGGCCGTGCGCGGGAGAGCCAGGACGGAGCTGACCAGCCCAGCTACGTCATGGGGTTGGATGAGCCGGTCTGGATTGTAACCACGGTCCTGTTGCGCGCGCACTTCTTCCTGCATCGGGGTGGCGGTGGCGCCGAGGTAGATACTGCACACTCGCACACCGCCCGGGTTACATTCGTCGCGCAAGCCGTCGGCCAGAGCTTTGAGGGCATGTTTGGTCGCGGCGTACTGACTCATCCCTGGGCGCGAAGTGAGACCGACGCTGGAATTGATAAAGACGACCTGCCCCTGGGACGAAAGGAGTGATGGTAACAACCTCTTTGTCAGGCGAAAGGGTACGACGACGTTGATCTTGAGCTGTCGATCGAAATCCCTCGTGCTGGCGTGGGCAATCTCGTCCATCTCGATGATCGCGGCACAATGAATCAGGCCATCGACTCGCGGATTCTCCCGCAGGACGTCCGCGACCGAAGTTTCGAACTCCTCATCCTTGGTCAGGTCGGCCGGGTAAGACCGGCTGCGCCCGCCAGGAATGCCAGCCGCCACCTGCTGTAGCCTGGCTCTATCGCGTCCGCCGAGGCAGACGGTGGCGCCCTCTTGCCCGAGCAGGCGGGCGATGGCGCCGCCGACCCCTCCGCTGGCGCCGGTGACGAGATATGTTTGTCCGGAAAAAAGACCCATCTTTGCTCGTTAGGCTTTCTTAAACAAGGGACGCGAGCTGACTCTGCGTGCGGCCCGGTAGAGGGGCGAGCCGACTGCGGCCGGCAGGTTAGCGCAAAAGCCTTGCAGGAATCGGCCGAGCGCATAGCGCAGGGGCGAGCCGGCGGCGTCGTGATCGGCCAGGACCGAGGCGGAAGAAAGTGGACGCTCGACCGTGTTACCCTGCGGGAGCCGCTGGCCGCGCGGGTAATACTTATTGCGCAGAAAGGCGCGAGCCCGCTCCATCTCGCCTTGTTGCAGGCAACGGCTGACGGCGTTCACCACCATCGGAGTTAGAAACTGGCGTTTATAAGGCTCGACCTCGGGCCGGACTTCGAGCGGGGTAAGACATTCCACCAGTTGCTCGCTCCAGAGACCGCCGGCGGTGACGGCGCCGAGGTGGATGCGATACTCCATTAGGTAATCCGGCACGAAAACGAAGCGGGCGCCTTCGTGAGCGAGGCGGATGAAAAACTCGGCATCGGGGGTGTTAAGATCCTCGCGAAAACCAAGCCGCCGCATGTCTTGCGTGCGCAAAAGAGAGGCCGACATGGGGATGGATTGCCGCCAGGCGGCCGGTTCGGGATTTGCCAGCAGCCCGGCGGGGATGGCGTCGCGGCCGTACTGCCGGCTATAGGCGATGCTTTCCTGCTCCAGCCGGCGGCCGTCGGCATCGATCAGGTAGTGGTTAGCGAACGCCACCCGCACATCAGGCTGCATCGCCGCCAGCAGCCGGCTCAGGAAATCCGGCAAGAGGCGATCGTCATCTCCGATCGCGACCAGAAACTCCCCTTTTGCCGCAGCAGCCAGAGCGTTGAAATTGCCCGACATGCCGAGGTTGCGCTCGTTCCGCCGGTAACGCACCCGAGAGTCACTCTGCATCGCGGCTTCGCCGATGGCGCGCGTCTCTTCGAGGGTGCCGTTATCGAAAACCAGCACCTCGACCTCGCGATGCTTCTGAGCCAGGGACGAATCGATCGCCTCTCGCAGATAGAGAGGCCGATCAAAGGTCGGGATGATAATACTAACGAGGCCGGTCATGAGCAGAATGAACCAGATGGAGTCAGCAGTTTGAAGGCCCAAGCGGCGGGCAAAAGCCAAAAAAAGCCGGACGCGCCCCTGATGCGCACCTTTCTCGAGCGCGAGCGGCTGGCCATTGCTCTCTCGCCGCGATATGAATTTCCCTCATGCACCAGACTCAAAATTCCGCGGTCGCGGCCTTTCGCAACCTGCACCGGGAAGGTTGTTTCGTGCTCCCAAATCCCTGGGACATCGGGACAGCGCTTTATTTGCGACATCTGGGGTTCCAGGCCCTCGCCACCACCTCGGCTGGTTTTGCCTTTAGCCGCGGGCGACCTGATGGCGGGATTCCGCGGGATGAAATGCTGCGGCACATTCACGAGGTTGTCGCCGCCACGCCACTCCCCGTCAACGCCGATTTCCTCAATGGCTTTGCCGATGAACCGGAAGAGGTGGCCGCGAACGTCGCCCGTTGCCTCCTCACCGGGGTGGCCGGTCTCTCGATCGAAGACGCGACCGGCCGGGAAGAAGATCCACTCTACGAGCAGGCGCTGGCGATCGAGCGGGTCCGCGCCGCGCGCGCGGCCATCGATATCCGGGAGATCCCGGTCGTGCTCACGGCGCGTTGCGAGGCGTTTCTGGTCGATCATCCGGAGCCGCTGGCCACTGTCCTGGCGCGGCTGGTGGCCTATGCGGAAGCGGGAGCCGATTGCCTTTATGCGCCGGGCCTGACTGCTCCTGAGGAAATAGAGGCGGTCGTTAGGGCAGTGCAACCCCGGCCGGTCAATGTGCTTGTCTCCGGTTTTAATGCGCAGCTCCCCGCCCGGCAATTAGCCGATCTGGGCGTGCGCCGCATCTCGCTCGGCTCCGGCCTGGCTCTGGCGGCCTGGGGCGGATTTACCCGGGCGGCGCAGGAGATCGCAGCACAGCTAAATTTTAGCCGGCTGGCCGAAGGAGCGTCCTTTGCCGAGCTGGGCGAGCTCTTCCGCAAATCCGCCGCGGGCGCAGCTACGGCTGGACAAGCAGGCCAAGGAAGAGAACCATGACCCCGCTCACCCGATGTCTACCCGCGCCGACTACGACCTCCGCCCGCTGACCCCGGAAGACGGGCCGATTCTTTGGGAGATGGTCTACCAGGCTCTCAGCCCGGGAGAAGGCAGCGGGCCGGATCCCGAAGTGGTGCACCGGCCGGAATACGCCCGCTACGTCGAAGGCTGGGGCGGCCCGCATGATCGCGGTTTCCTCGCGCACGACAAGCACGGCGGGATCGCGCTCGGCGCGGCCTGGTTGCGCGCTCCCCTCGAGGTGGAGGCGAGCGAGCCGGCCCCGGAGCTGGCCCTGGTGGTGCGGGCGGGCCATCGGCAACACGGCATCGGCGCCTCGCTCCTCACCCAAGTGGCGCGGGCTAACCCGCAGATGAATCTGATCTCGCTGAAGATGAACGCACGCAGCCCGGCGGTGCGGCTGTTCGAGCGCTTCGGATTTGAAGTGGTCGAACCGGGCGAACACTCCGTAGTGATGCGGCGTAATGCTTGAGGAGTTGGAGCGCATGTCGTCACTGGCCGATCGCGCGCTTTCGCTTTTGCACGAGTGGGTGCAATCGGAGAGCCTGCGCAAACATTGTTACGCCGTCTCCGATTCGATGCGGCACTTCGCTCACGCGCAAGAGGGCGAGCCCGATCTCTGGGCCGCGGTCGGTCTTTTGCACGACATGGATTACGAGCGGCATCCAAACCCGGAGCAGACTTCGAGCGGTGGTCATCCCTTTGTCGCGGCGGAGTGGCTGCGGGCCAATGGCTGGAGCGAGGAAGTCTGTCGCGCCGTCCTTTCGCACGCCGATTACTCCGGGGTGGAACGGATCACGCCGATGGAAAAAACGCTCTACGCCGTCGATGAGCTGAGCGGTTTCGTCACCGCGGTGGCGCGGGTGCGGCCTTCCAAAAGCATCCGCGAAGTGGAGGTGGCGGCGGTGAAAAAGAAGATGAAAGACAAAGCCTTCGCCCGGGCGGTGAACCGCGAGGATATCGTGCGCGGCGCGACCGAGCTGAATTTGCCGCTGGAAGAAGTGATCGCCGGAGTCATCAGCGCCCTCGAGTCCGATGCCGATCGGCTCGGGCTGGCCGGGACGGCGGCATAGGCGGCGTGGCGATCGAGATTATTCCCGCCGCGGAAGTCGCCCTGACCGATCAGGCGAGGCTCTTCAGTGCCGCGTTTGCCGGCTACATCGGCGGCTCCTTCACCATGGACGCGACCGCTCTGGCAGCGTTCTTCTGCGCGCAGGGCATCGACCTTTGCCACAGCCGCCTGGCCAGCTTCGAGGGCGCACTTTGCGGCTTTGGCTACATCAACCGCACCGGCGAGATCGCCCGCCTCGCCGGCATGGGAGTGACCGCACCGGCCCGCCGCCGCGGCGTGGCGCAGCGATTGTTAGGGCAGTTGCTCGAGGAGGCGCGTCACCGAAGCGATCGCGCCATGGTGCTGGAAGTGATCGAGCAAAATCCCGCCGCGGTCGCCCTTTATGAAAAGGAAGGCTTTCGCGTGCTCACCCGGCTCTGTGGTTGGCGGCGCGCCGCCGGCCACGGCCTGCAGGATCCGTCGCCGGCGCTGGAGGAGATTCCCCTCCTGGTCGCGAGCCAGCGATCGGATGCGCCCGAGTATCCTGCGCTGCCCTGGCAAATCTCCCGCCACGCCGTGGCCAAGTTCACCTCCGCTCGCGCTTTCGCTCTGTCCCACGCGCTGGCGGTGATCAGCGATCCTGCCGCGTCGGGGCCGATCCGGGTGCAGACGGTCTCTTCGACGGAGATCCTGGGCGCGCTCCTGGCGCGTTATCCGGAGCGTGAATTCATTGCGCGCCCGCTCTTTCCCGAAGAGTTGGGGGAGAAAATCTTCGCGCCGCTCGGTTTCACCCGGGAATCGCTGACGCAAAAGCTAATGCGCCGCGACCTCTAGGACGACGCGATCGACGCTCTCGCGCGCTTAGGCCGCGACCTGCTCCAGCGCCTGGCGCAGCGCTTTGACGCTAAACGGTTTTTCGATCATGGCGTCGACCGCCATTTCCTCATAGGCCGCGCGCACGTCGCTCGAGAGATGGGCCGAGAGAATCATGATTTTGCCGGGAAAATTGCGCGCGCGCAATTCGCGCACCAGCTCGATCCCGGTGAAGCCCGGCATGTTGTTATCGGTAATGACGACATCGAAGTCGGTCGCCTCTTTCAGGCGGACCAGAGCGCTCTCCCCATCCTGCGCGCTGGCCAGTTCATAAGTCGGTCGCTCGAAGATGAACTTCATCGAAATGCCGACGGAAGGTTCATCATCCACCGAGAGAATTTTAAGTGCAGTTCCCATAAAAAAGAGTCGCCTTTCACTTAAGCAGACGGCATACCCTGGAGCGCCCTAACGAGTCGCTGCCGCGTTGGAAAAGAAGGGACCCGCGGGGGAAGGGTGACTTTTAACCAAGCTGCTCGTTCAGCCGGCGGCGCGCTGCTGCGCGTAGGCCGGCGCTTCATCAGCCAGCACCGCGATGGCATGGCGCAGCTCATCGATGTCGAATGGCTTCTCGATCATGAGATCCACTTCCAACGCCTTGTAGGCGCGCGCATTGTTCTCATTCAAAAAGGCCGAAAGCACCACGATCTTGCCGGCAAACTTGCGCACCCGCAGCTGCCGTACCAAGTCCAGCCCGGTCACCCGCGGCATCTGATGATCGGTAATCACGATATCGAACGGCTGCAGTGCCGCATCGATCTTGGCCAGCGCTTCCCAGCCGTCGCTCGCCGCCGTCACGGTGCATTGCGGACCGCAGAGCACCAGCGCCAATAACTGCGCCACAGCCGACTCATCCTCGACCGTTAGAATCTTCAAACCGGTTTTCTTTTTCACCGCCTGCCACAAGTAGCAAGACTCAGGCCGCCCCAGCGCCCGGATCGTGGCCCGAAGCGGCCATCGCCAACTGTCCTATGGAGTGAGGAAAATTTTGCCGGTAAAAGGATCCATCACCTCAGTCGAGCTGGGAAATCCGCGCACGTCCACCAAACCTTCGTCGGGCGCATACGGGCTCGTGACCAGGCCCGGCCGGTCCGGCACCGCCACGCCGTAGGGCACGTCCCGCGGCTGCGGCGAAGGCGGCGCGCCGGTCGCCGGCCGGATCTCGAGCGGCCGCGGAGTCGGCGATGGAGTCGGGCTCGGCGAAGGCTTGATCGCGGGCGGAGCGCTCTGGCGCTGCCTGCTGCTCAGCTTGTGCGTCTTCTTCGGCGGGGGTGAGCTTTTTCCGATCTTCGAGATGGAGCGCCCGACTTTTTTGAAAAAATCACCGACCGGATTGGCTGAGGCGAACTGGCCGCTGCCGAGCAAGGCGAGAAAACAGAGACAAAGGAGACTTCTGCGAAACTGAAAAATCATGGCGTGATCGGAGCAAATAACAGGCGCGGCGCTCGGATTAAGGATGAACCGCAGGCAGTTCTTGGCGCGTCCTCCGGCGCAGTTCCATCGCCACCAGCGCGGCGATGGTCAGGAGGTCGCTGACCAGGTGCGTCACTTGCACGCTGCCCCAGGTCGCGGGAGTCAGGGTGGGTTCGAGACGTTCGCGCACCGCCCGCGGATTGGTGGTGGCGCCGCCGTTGGCGTCGTATTGCCTGATCGAATCGAGCACCGCGAAACGCTGCGCGGTGCAATCCTTCATCGCGCCCAGGTTTTCATAGGCAAAAAGGGCGAAGAGCAGACAAACCAGGAAAGTGGTGAGCGTGGCCGGTGTTTTGCGCAGCGAGGAGAAGGCGAGAATCCCGCCCACGATGACAACGTAGAGATTCCAATAATTCTGCATCGCGGTGGAGCGATCGAAATAAAGCTGGATCAATTCGTTGTAGTTCATGGAAGCGCCTGATTACCGCTTTCGCCGCGCGCAGGCGAGGTAAAATTATCCCGGATCAGCGCGAGACAGAGCCCGCCGAGAACGAAACCGGCCAGAATATCGATGACATGATGTTGATGAGTCAGCAGCGGCGAAAGCCCGATAAGGACGAACCACCCCATCACCGCGACCCGCAACAGCCCGCGCAGTGCGCGAGCGTAGGCGTCGACCAGCAGAAGGAGCAGAGCGGCGTGCAGCGAAGGGCAGAGGTTATAGGGCGCGTCGAGGCTCAGAAAGCAGCGGAAAAGCGTCCCCAGCCATCCTGCAAGTGGCGGCGGGGGAAATGCGTAGCGCAGGGGAAAGAGCAGGAAGCAAACTCCGGCCACCAAGATCGTGCCCGCGACCCGAAAGGAAAAAATCCGGAGCGCGCTGGCGCGCCGAAAAAGGAAAGGCGCGCCGATAAAAAAGAGATCCATCGAGAGATAGGGAAGAATCATGAAGGGGACGAACGGGATCTCTTTTTCCCAGCCGAAATAATAGACGCCAACATCGCCGCGTTGGGCGGTGATCCAGAGACACCCGCCGTAAACGAAGAGGAAAAGAAGGGAAAGCGCCGCCGAAACCCTCAGCGCTCGCCCGCGTGAAACTACGCCGTCTGTCTTCAGGAGCGGACCCGGCGTGCCACCGAGACGGTGAACATTCCCCAGCGATCGATTTCCATCGCGCATTTTTCAAAGCCGGCCGCGCGGACGAGCTCGTCCATCTCTGCCGTCGTCCGCCGGCGCATAATCCAGAGCTGGCCTTCCCGGTTGCGCAGGACGCGCGCGATGAATTCCAACTGCGGATGCCACGGCTGGTTGGTGTAAATCAAATATCCGCCAGGCTCGATCGCCGCGGCCAGTCCGCCTAACGATTCCGCGACCAAGTCGTTGGAGGGGAATAATTCGTAGAGTCCCGAGACAATGCCGATCGTCGCCGGCGGATCGATCGCGGCCAGGGAGGCGCGATCAAACGCGTCCCCGACTTCCGCTTTCACCTCGGCCAACCCCCACTCCGACGCGGCCTGACGCACCAGCTCGATGTTTTCCGGCCGATTATCTCGCAACAGGGCGCTGATCGAACGATCCGGCATTGCCCTCATCGTTTCCAACACGTAACGCCCCGTTCCGGTGGCAATGTCGAGCAGGTGGACGCGCCTGCCTTCCGCCTGCGTCGCCTCGATCGCCCGCCGCAAAGCCGCTTCCAGGTTAGTCTTGCGCTGGCGAATGCCGCGCCAGCCGATGCTGTTCAGATAATTAGAGTCAATCAGCCGCCCGAGGCGGGACGATCCCTGCGGCTTGTTCTGGTAAACGTAATCGAGCGACATCCCGGAATCGAAGCCGCGTTTCCAACCCAGCTCCATCCCTTTACTGAACCAGCCACCTATCTTCACCGCCGCTTTGGCCAGCTTGAATTGCGGACCGCCTGGCAGCTTGAGCCGCTCATGTTCCTCCCAGGTATAACCAAAGCGGTCGGCCCGCCGTAACGAGGTGGTCATCGCTCCTTCGGCAAATCGTTCCGTGACAAAATCGCGAATCCGCTCAATCACCTGCGCCCGATCCCCTTCGTGAAAAAGGGCGTGATACATGGCGGGGAAGACGTGCATCTGCTTGAGCGGCGACGAGAGCCGGTCGAAAAAAGTCCGCTGCGCCTCCAGACTAACGACATAGTCCCGCCCCGCCGCCAGCATGAGCGTCGGCACCTGGATAGCGCCGGCATCGGCCAGCAGACGCTGTCCAGTATCGTGCAGGTCGAGGAGCAGGTTGATCGCGATCTGACGAAAAATAAGCGGATCGGCGGCGTAGCGCGCGGCTTCGGTTGGATCGTGGGTGAGCATCTTTCCGCTGACATAGCTCTTCACTTCGCCGCCTCCGAAAAGCTTCTGCTGCAGGCGCAAGGCCGGGATGGCCAGCGGCACGTAGAGTTTCACTTCGAACGCGGCCGTGGCCAGAATGAGCGCGCGGATCGGTGGCGCGTAATCATGCACCCAGGCGCCGACCGTGACCGCGGCAAGGCTGTGCGCCAGCACGATCATATCCGACAGCGCGATGCCGTGCTGCGCGCTGATCTGCCTGACGAACACGTCTACGTCTTTGATCAGATCGGTTAGATCATTAGCCGCGCCCCGCGGGCCGGGAGAGCGCCCATGCCCGCGCGCGTCCCAGGCAAAAATGGCGACCGCGCCCAGCCCTAACGAATCGACCGTCTCCTGCCAGCGGCCGGAATGTTCGTGCCCGCGATGGAAGAGCAGGAGCGCCTTCTCCGCCTTGCCGTCGTGAGGGAGCCAGGCGCGATAGAACAGCTCCGCGCCGTCCCAGCTCCGCATCGTCTGCTCAAGCGCGTCCATTTTTTAGCCTGGCCACCGCCGCCTGCAATTCCTTCGCCACCGCCCCCGGCTCGTCTTCTCCGCCGAAATGGCGCGCGCGACCGATCAGGAGTCGCACCTTCCCCGGCCGGGGCAGCCGCCGCCCCTTCGGCCAAACCCGGAACGCCCCTTCCACATAACAAGGCACCACCTTCAGCTCCGTCCCAGCCAGAAGCGCTCCGATGCCCGGCTTAAAGACATCCATCTCCCCGCTGCGCGAGCGCGTTCCTTCCGGGAAGATGACCAGCGCGTTGCCCGGCTCGGCCAGGAGTCGCCGGCAAATCGAGAGGCTTTCCCGCACCCGCATCTGACGGCCAAACGGAAGCGCATTCATCATCACCGCGGCAAACCAGGTCCGGGCCCGGCTGCGAAAAAAATAATCCTCCGCCGCAACCGGAAAAGTGGAGGGCAGCCGGCGCAAAGGCAGCGCCGCGAGCAGGCAGACGCTGTCCAGATGGCTGGTGTGGTTTGCGACCAGGACAAACGATTCCTTGTCGTTAGGCAGATTCTCCCGCCCCACGATCTCGAAGCGGAGATAGAGCCGGAGCAAGGCCCGCACGATCAGGGCCAGCCCCGCGCGCAAGAGATCGACCAGCGGGTCTCTTTCGCGCGGAAAACGGCGCAGCCGATCGACCGCTCGCCCTTCCAGCGCCAGGGCCGCTCCGTTCGCCAGTTTTATCATCGCCCCGGATTATAGGAGCTGGCCAGGAACATGAATAGCGGCGCGACAAAAATAAGGCTGTCGATCCGGTCCAGCACGCCGCCATGGCCGGGGATGGCCGTGCCCCAATCTTTCACCCCCAGGTCACGCTTTAACGCGCTCAGGGAGAGGTCGCCGAGTGATCCACCAATCCCGACAATCAAGCCGGTCGCGAGCAACTGCCACGGCCCAAAAAATGGGAAGGAGAAGCGCAGCGCCCAAGGGAGCGCGAGGGCGACGGCCAGCGCACCGAGCGCCCCTTCCCAAGTCTTGCGCGGGCTGATTTCGCTCCGCAAAGGATGACGGCCAAAAAGTTTCCCGAAGGCAAACCCGGCCACATCGCTCACTTCAGTGGCGAAAAGCAAATAGCAGAGAGAGCCGTAAGCGTTCGGTTCATTCGCCAAAACGCCGAGCTGGCCAAACATGAGCCCGAGATAAAGAAAAGCGATTCCGCCTAACGAGATCCGGCGCAGCGCACCCTGCGCGCGATTGTTCAGGACGGGCAGGAGCAGGAGGAAGCCGCTGACCACGATTGCCACTCCGGCCGCACTTTGCTGCAGGAAGGAGCTGATCCCGAAGAGCACAATTCCCACTCCGACCAGGGCAAACATCGACCGGTCTCGAGCCAGTCCCGAGACCCGCGCAAACTCCCGCAGGGCCAGCAGAGACAACGCCGTGACCCCGGCGATGAAAAAGCCGCGTCCGGCAAAAATCAAGGTCGCCGCCAGTGGCGCCATCCAGAGCCACGAACGATAGGTTTTCCAGACGCCGCTCAGCTCCATTCGAAAAAAAAAGGTCAGGCTGCCGAGCAAAAGTCCCGCCACCAGGAGCACGCCGGCCAAGATTCCGAGGTAGGCGCGGAATACGGGATCGGAAAACGCCGCGCCTGGTGACATCACGCCCCTTTCGCCGGCAAGGCGCGCAGGATCCGAGTCAGCCGCTGCGCGCACGTTTGCAGGCAACCCGCCACCACCACCAGGCAGGTCCATTCCAGACTGCGCAAAGGACCGAGCGCACTCGACCCATGCTGCCGGCGCCAGAGGAAGAAAGTCGCCCACGCTCCCACGGCCAGCGCCACCATGCGCCACGGCTTCGACATCCAGCCGCTAAACTCACGCCGCACTCCCACCGCCTGGCCGAGCGTGCCGACATAGGCCGTTCCCAGGGACATTAGCGCCGCCCAATAACCAAAGAGCGAATCCATCCAGCCACTATGAGCGGCCCCGACAAAAATAAGCACATCGGAAACGCGGTCCGGCAGATCGTTCACGATCTCGCCCCGCCCGCTCGCCTGCCCCGCCGCCAGCGCCACCATCCCATCGAGCATGTTGCACCAGAGGCGAAGAAAACAGAAAAGCGGCGCGACCAGCAAGAGCCACGGATGTGAACCGGAACGCCAGAAACAAAGAGCCGCCGCGGCCGCCGCCACGACCGAGCCATAGGAAATGGCATCAGCCGCTATGCCAGCGCGCAGACAGAGGCGCGTCGCCCCCTGCGCGGTGCGCCGAAACACATCCGCGATCGGTCGCCGCGCAGTCGGTCGGCATTCGGACACGCTGCTAGGCTTGCCGCCTTTGCCGGCCAATGTCTACGCGATTCACCGTCTCCTTCGTCCGCGTGAGTTTGGAACCTGTTGCGGTCGCTGGCGGTCGCGCGCGCACTGTCGACGCTCCGCTCTCCAAGCGCATCATAAGCGTCGCCCGCCGGAGCATCTGTTAGGCGTCGTCGACCGTCGTGTCGCCCTTGCCCGCTTTCTGCCCGCGCAATTTCGCCTGGATGAAAAGATCGATGTCGCCATCCATCACCGCCTGCACGTTGCTCGTCTCCGCCCCGGTGCGGTGATCTTTCACCATCTGGTAGGGCTGGAAAACGTACGACCGAATCTGGCTCCCCCAGGCGACGTCGCCTTTCTCGCCATACTGCCGATCGATCTCGGCCCGCTTTTTGTCCTGCTCGATCTCGTAGAGCTTGGCCTTCAACATTTTCATCGCCAGTTCGCGATTACGCCCCTGGCTGCGCTCGGCCTGGCAGGCGACCACGATCCCGCTCGGCTTGTGCACGATGCGGACCGCGGTCTCGACCTTGTTCACGTTCTGGCCGCCCTTGCCGCCAGCCCGAAAAGTATCGACCTCGACGTCGGCCGGATTCACTTCGATCGGAACCGAATCGGCCACTTCCGGGGTGACGTCGACGCTGGCAAAGGAAGTGTGGCGCCGCTTGTTCGCGTCGAAAGGCGAGATCCGCACCAGCCGATGCACTCCGCGCTCGGTGCCGAGATAACCGTAGGCGTACTCGCCCCCGACCAGGAGGGTGACGGATTTGATCCCGACCTCGTCCCCCTGCTGAATGTCGATCGTCTGCGCGCTGAAACCGCTCCGCTCAATCCAGCGCTGATACATGCGCAGGAGCATGTCGGCCCAATCGCACGACTCCGTCCCGCCGGCGCCGGAGTGAATGGTGAGAAAGGCATTCGAGCGATCGTTTTCGCCGGAAAGAAATTGCCGCAGCTCGAAGGCCTCCAGCTTCTTCAGCAGAGTCTCCTGCTCGCGCGCGATCTCTTTTTCCGCCGAGGCGCGCGCCGCCGGATCGATTTCCTCCGCCGCCAGTTCGTGCAGCGCCTCGAAGTCATCAAAGGCACGCTGGAGTTCCTGCATCGGCGTGATCAAGCCGCGCAGGCGCGAAACCTCTTCCACCTCCCCCTGGGCACGCTCGCGGTTCGACCAGAAATCGGGCGCGGCCATCCGCGTTTCGAGTTCCGTTAGGCGGGATTGCAGGCTGGGCAGGTCAAAGAAACCTCCGCAGTTCGCCCACCCGGGCGGCGAGTTGCTCGAGGTCGATTGCTTCCACTTCCGTAGCCATCCCGGAAGATAATCAGGCCCGGGCCGCTGCCAAATCTCGGCTTGATCACGCCGCGGCAAAGGCCGCGATCGCCGCCAGAAGGCGCCGGTCGACCTCGGCCTGGGTTTCGTTTGCGGCCTTGAGCTGGCGCTTGCTTACCCCTAACGAGTGGTCGCCCTCCTCGACCAGGTGAAGAAAATTCGGCGCGCTCATTTTCGCGCGCACGGCGGCGAGAAGATCGAGCGGACAAAGCGCGTCCCGCGTTCCCTGGACGAAAAGGACCGGCCTGCGCAGGGCGAGCAGCACTTCATCGCGCAGCTTGCTCCGATCGCCCATGGCGCAAAGCGGGTAACCGAGGCAAATCACGCCGTTCGCTTTCTCCTCCAGCGCGAGGTGACAACCGATCCGGCCGCCCATGCTTTTGCCGACGAAGAAAACGCGCTCGGCCTCCTGCTCCGCGCGAGCCTCCCGCAGCGCCTGCCGATGGGCGGCGAGCAATTGCGGCAGACGGTCCGGCCGTTTGCGTCCCTCGCGCATGTAGTCGTAGTCAAAGGTCGCGACCCGGCCGAGTTCTTCCAGATAAACCCGCCAGCGCTGCATCCACCCGTGGGTCGAAGGCGCCCCGGCCCCGGGAGCAAAAAGAAAAAGCGGTTTCGCCACGGCAAAGATTGTAGCGTCGTGAGGCCGATCCCACACTTCAATACTCCACCATTCCAAGATGACTCCGCCGCCCGTTCGTCCGATTACGCTCGAGGAAATCCGCCAGGCCCAGTCCCGCATCGCGCAGACCATCGTGCGCACGCCGCTCGTTAGGCTGGAACTGGGCCCGGATTATCCCGAGATCCGGCTCAAGCTGGAAAATCTGCAGCCGATCAATGCCTACAAGTTGCGCGGCGCGGCCAACGCCGTCGCGCTCTTGTCCGAGGCGGAGCGCGCGCGCGGGGTCTGGACGATCAGCGCCGGGAACGCCGGCCAGGGCGTGGCCTACGCCGCCCGCAAAGCCGGCATCCCCTGCACCGTGGTGGCGATCGAGACCGCGCCGGAATCGAAGCTGGCGCGGATGCGGGCGCTGGGCGCGAAACTGCTCACCGTCCCTTACCACGTCGCCTGGAAAGCGCTCGAGCAGCGCGCCTATCCCGGCGCCGAAGGCACCTTCATTCATCCCTTCGACGACGATAATTTCATCGCTGGGCACGGCACGATGGGCCTCGAAATTCTGGAGGACGCGCCCGAGACCGCCGCCATCCTGGCCAGCGTCGGAGGCGGCGGCCTGATCGCGGGCGTGGGGAGCGCGGTCAAGGCCCTCCGGCCCGAGATTGAAATCATCGCGGTCGAACCGGAAACGGCCGCCCCGCTTTCCCGTTCCCTCGCGGCCGGGGCGCCGCAGGAGTTTCCTGGCTGGCAGGCGTCATTCGTCGATGGCGCAGGCGGGCAGAGTGTCTTTCCTCGCATGTGGGAGCGGATGAAGCCGCTGCTCGATCGTTCGTTAGTCGTTAGTCTGGAGGAAACCCGCCGCGCCCTGCGGATGATGGCGGAGAAGGCGCGGGTCATCGCGGAGGGGGCCGGAGCTCTTCCTCTGGCCGCCGCCTTGAGCGGCAAAGCCGGCCCGGGCCCGCTGGTCTGCATTGTCTCGGGCGGGAACATCGATCTGCAGAAGTTCTGCCAGCTGATCGATCTCCCGGCCTTGCCTAACGAGGCGAAGTGAGGAGCTTGCACCGCTCCCGGCGTTTCCACAAAATGCTCGCCACCCCGGCGCCAAAGGCAATTTTCAGTGATGCAGTTTCTCGATGAAGAGCAGGTCCGGGCCCGGCTGCGGATGGAAGATCTGATCCCGGCGATGGCGGAGGCGATGCGACAGCTCTCGGCCGGGGAGGTGCAGCAGCCGCTGCGACAGGTCGTGCCGATCGCAGAACACGGTGGCTTCTTTGCTGCCATGCCCGCCTGGGGCGGCGGCGCACTCGGGGCCAAGATGGTGACTTTTTTCCCCGACAATCAAGGCGTCCCGACTCATCACGCCATGATCCTGCTCTTCCGCCCCGAAACGGGCGAACCGCTGGTCACGATGGATGGCCGTCTCATCACCGAAATGCGAACCGCCGCGTCTCCGCGGTCGCGACCGATCTGCTCGCCCGGCGCAAGGTGGAGACGCTGGCCATCCTCGGCTCCGGCGTGCAGGCGCAGAGCCATCTGCAGGCGCTCCGCCTCGTTAGGCAGTTTCGCCAGGTGCGGGTTTGGAGCTCGCGTCACGCCGGCCGTTTCGCCGAGACGCACGGCATCAGCGCCAGTGCTTCGGCGGAGGAAGCAGTCCGCGGCGCCGATGTGGTGGTGGTGGCGACCTCAGCCACGACACCGATTTTGCAGGGAAAATGGCTGTCGCGTGGCGTCCACCTCAACGCCGTCGGGGCCACTCGCCCAAACTGGCGCGAGTTGGACGACGAGGTCCTCGTTAGGGCAAAGCTCTACGTCGAAGCGCGCGAAGCGGCCAGCCGGGAATCGGGCGACGTCATTGCAGCGGGAAAAATCTTTGCCGAGCTGGGCGAAGTGGTGGCGGGCACGAAAGCGGGTCGCGAATCCGAGGACGAAATCACCCTCTACAAATCCGTTGGCGTAGCGATCGAGGATGTCGTCACCGCGCAGCTGGTCCTTTCGGCGGAGCGCGCGTGAGCGCTCCGAGCGCGCGGCTTGAGCGCAACTACCGTTTCACCGTCACCGGCGTGCCGACTCTGGCGATCTGGTAAAACTGGCGCGCTTTCCAGTACGGCATCCGAATGCAGCCGTGCGAGGCCGGTTCACCCGGCAGGTAACCCTGATGCAATCCGTAGCCGGGCGAGAATTCCAAAAAAAACGGCATCGGCGCACCTTCGTAGTGGGTTCGTGGCGGCTTGCGCACCTTGCGGGTGTCGACGTTTGTTACCACCACCTGGCCGGAGCTGTCGACGTAATTCCCGTACAGACTGGAGGTGTGATCAATGTCTTTGCGGGTAACCCGAAACCGGCCGAGCGGCGTGCGATGACCTTCCCGCCCGCTCGAGATGCGGGAGGAAGCGACCAGCGTCTTGCCGCGGTAAAGATAGGCTTCCTGCGCGCGCAGGCTGATCACGATCGAGGGCCGCCCGGTTTCGCGAATCGGGATGTGAGCCTCGACCATTTCGGTCACGGTCGTGCAGCCGCCGAACCCGAGAAGGGTGAGGCTGAGCAGCGCGAGTGGGAAAAGCCGGTTCATCATGGGCGCAGCGAGCACATTGCCGAGAAAAACGCGCTTGGGAAACCTCTTCTTGCGCGGCCTTCTCCGCTCGCCTCCGGACGAGGCGTAGGAGGTGGCTGGAGAGGGAATTGAACCCCCGACACGAGGATTTTCAGTCCTCTGCTCTACCAACTGAGCTATCCAGCCGCTCGGCGGCAAAATTCGAAATCCGAATCTCGAAATTCAAAAGCGATTTGCACGCCGGGCTGTCACTATGGCGGATTCTTTCCCGCGGGCAAGCGCGGGATCACGTTAGGCAAAACGTCGCGGCAGATCGATCGCCTGGCGCAGCAGGTGCAGGTAAAGCTTGCGCGAAATTTCCCGGGCCCCGAATTGCTGCAAATGCGGAGTGATCCACTGCGTATCGAGCAAGGCGTAACGCTGTTCCTGCATTCGCTCGACCAGAGCCCAGAGCGCGATCTTGGAGGCGCCGGTGACGCGGTGGAACATCGATTCGCCGAAAAAGGCGGCGCCGATCGCGACTCCGTAGAGGCCGCCGACGAGTTCGTTAGCCGACCAGGCCTCGACCGAGTGGGCCCAGCCCAGCTCGTGCAGCCGGGTGTAGCTCTGGATGATTTCCTGGTTGATCCAGGTGTCCTCGCGCTCGGCGCAGCCCTGCATCACCTCGAGAAAGGAGGTGTCGATCCGAATCTCGAGCGCCCGCGCCCGCCGTTCCCGTTTCAGGCCATGCGGCACGTGGAAACTATCTATCGGCAAAATGGTGCGCGGGTCGGGCGAGAACCAGCGGATCTCGCCGTTCTCCATCGCCATCGGGAAAACGCCCAGCCGATAGGCTTCGAGCAGGAGGTCGGGATCAATCATGCGCAGCACACTTCGCTCTGGAATCGACCGCCAGCCACCGCGCGCGCGGCTCTTCTCTTGCAAAGCAGATGACTCCCGATACCCTCTCTCGATGAAGGCCCTCCTTGCCATCCTGCTCGTCGCGCTGGCGGTCGGTTGCGCCCAAAACACCCCGCCGGCCGAGGTGGTGAGCGACCACTTCGAACGCGGTCTTTCCGGCGAAGGAAAGATCGTTCCGTTGGGCGATCCGGCGGAGCCCATCCCGCCACCGGCTAACTCTCCGCCTTCTTTGCAGCCGTGAAAACACCGGCGCATTCCCGCATTCTCATCCTCGATTTCGGCTCCCAGTACACCCAGGTCATCGCCCGCCGAGTGCGGGAATGCCAGGTCTATTCCGAAATCGTTAGGCACGATATCAGCGCGGGCGAAGTCGAGCGGCTCGCGCCCAAGGGAATCATCCTCTCCGGCGGCCCAGCCAGCGTTTACGAGAAAAGCGCGCCCCAGATCGATCTCCAGATTTTTTCGTTAGGCATCCCGGTTCTCGGCATCTGCTACGGGATGCAATTAATGGCCCGCCACCTCGGCGGCGAAGTGGAATTCAGCGGCCGGCGCGAGTACGGCGCGGGGCTGCTCGAGATCAAGGAAGAGACGCCGCTGCTCGATGGCCTGGGCGAGCAAATGGACATCTGGAACAGCCACGGCGACAAGCTGACCGCGCTGCCGGAAGGCTTCCGCGCCATCGCCCAGACGGAGAACTCCGCTTTCGCCGCGATCGAAGACCGCGAGCGCCAGCTCTACGCCCTCCAGTTTCACCCCGAGGTCTCGCACACCCCGCGGGGCAAGGAGATCATCGAGAATTTCCTCTTCCGCATCTGCCACTGCGCGATGGATTGGACGATGGGCTCGTTCATCGACGAAGCCTGCGCCCGCGTCCGCGAACAGGTCGGCGAGGAAAAGGTCGTGCTCGGGTTAAGCGGCGGGGTCGATTCCTCGGTCGCGGCCGCGCTTTTGCACAAGGCGATCGGCGATCAGCTCACCTGCATTTTCGTCAACAACGGCCTCCTGCGCGAAAACGAAGCCGAGACCGTGCAGCGCGTCTTTGGCGAAAATTTCCAGATCAAACTCAAATACGTCGACGCCTCGGAAAGCTTCCTCAGGCTGCTCGCAGGGGTGACCGATCCGGAGACGAAACGCAAGGTGATCGGAGCCGAGTTCGTCCGGGTTTTCGAGCAGGCCACGGTGGAATTATTGGAACAGGACCGGGCCGACAAGCGCCCGCACGCCGGCTATCACTTCCTCGCCCAGGGCACACTTTATCCCGACGTGATCGAGAGCGTGGCGATCGGCGGCAACCCCGCTTCCATGATCAAGAGCCATCACAACGTCGGCGGACTGCCGGAGAAGATGAATTTCGCGCTGGTCGAGCCGCTACGGCAGCTTTTCAAGGACGAAGTGCGCCAGGCCGGCCTGCAGCTCGGCTTGCCTAACGAGATCGTACATCGCCAGCCCTTTCCCGGCCCGGGTCTGGCCGTCCGCATCCTCGGAGAGGTGACGGAAGAACGCCTCCGCATCCTGCGCGACGCCGACTCGATCGTGGTCAGCGAAATGAAATCCTCCGAGTGGTATTACCGAGTCTGGCAATCGTTCGCCGTCCTCCTTCCGGTGCGATCGGTCGGGGTCATGGGCGACCAGCGCACCTACGAAAACACGATCGCGCTCCGCATCGTCGAAAGTCAGGACGGCATGACCGCGGATTGGGTTCGGCTGCCCTACGAAATCCTGGCCCGCATCTCGAGCCGCATCGTCAACGAAGTCAAAGGCGTCAACCGCGTCTGCTACGACATCTCGACCAAGCCGCCGAGCACAATCGAGTGGGAGTGAGTCGGTGGTGGAGTGAAGGCGACTTTTTGATTCGGTAGAGATTCCGCCGCTTTCGCTACTCATGGTTCACATCCTCGATACGTGGCATCTCGGCCGGCCTGGCATCATCGCCGCGACCGCGCTGGAGACCGAGGACGGGATCGCCCTTTTCGATACCGGCGCGGATTCGACCTTCCCGCATATGGCCGAGGCGATGAAGAAGGCGGGCTTCTCGCCTCACGATGTCCGCCATGTTTTTCTGAGCCACATCCATCTCGATCACGCCGGCGCCGCCTGGCATTTCGCGGAGACGGGCGCGACCATCCACGTGCACCCGAGAGGCGCGCGGCATTTGCTCGATCCCTCCCGCCTGATGGATTCGGCCAGCCGTATTTTCGGCGACGAAATGCCCCGGCTCTGGGGCAAAATGCGGCCGATCGCCGAGGATCAGGTGCAGATCACCGACGACCATCGCCCCCGGCAGATCGGGCAATATGAGGTGCGGTCTTTCGCGACTCCCGGCCATGCTTCTCATCACAACGTCTACCAATGGAACGACAACATTTTCGGCGGCGACGTGGCCGGAGTGAGATTGAACGATGGCCCGCCGGTGCCGCCCTTCGTCCCGCCCGAGCTGCAAGTGGAATCCTGGCTCGACTCGATCAAGCTCCTACGTTCGTTAGGCGCGAATCATCTTTATCTGCCGCATTTTGGTTTGGTCGAAGGAAACCTGACCGGCCACTTCGATGCCCTGGCCGAACGCGTCCGGCGTTGGGCCGATTGGTTTCGCGATGCCCTGCGCGCCGGGAAGAACGAGGCGGAGTTGGTTCCGGAATTCGCCCGCTACGAATCTGAAGACATCATCGCCTCCGGCGCCGCGCCGGACCGAGTGGAAGACTACGAACGGGCCGACCCCAGTTTCATGGCGGTAACGGCCTCGATTCGCTACTGGCAGAAACATCATCCAGAAGCGATCGCCGGTTAGCGGCCGCTTATAGCTGGAGGGACGACCGCCGCGTCGCCCGTATTTCAGACCCGCGGACGGGACAGCGCCCTCCCTCCATTGCGCAACATCACGCGAGTAACTCCGACAGGTCCTCGCTCGTTAGGCCGGTCATGAGCGGTTCCTCGTTTTCGAGCATGGCCGCGGCCATTTCGCGTTTGCGCTTTTGCAGGTTGAGAATTTTCTCCTCCACCGTGTCGCGCGCGATCAGCTTGTAGGAAGTGACGACGCGGGTTTGGCCGATGCGATGGGCGCGGTCGGTCGCCTGCGCTTCGACGGCCGCATTCCACCAGGGATCGAAATGGATCACGCTATCGGCGGCGGACAGATTCAAGCCCACCCCGCCCGCCTTCAGGCTGATCAGAAAAACCGGGATGGTGGCGTCGTTCTGAAACCGGTCGACCTGGGCCTGCCGATCCTTCGTTAGGCCAGCCAGATAGCAATAGGCGGTCTGGCTGGCCGCGAGCCGTTCTTTGATCAGGTCGAGCATTTTGACGAACTGGCTAAAAATGAGGACACGATGGCCACCGTCGACCATTTCCTCCAGCAACTCGTCGAGCAGATCGAGCTTGGCCGAGGTTTCCTGCTTGTCGTTAGGCGAGGTTCCGAGCAGGCGGAGGTCGCAGCAGGTCTGGCGCAGCCGCAGCAGGCCGGTCAGCATTTTCATCCGGGCGGCGCCGTCGCTGGCCTGGGTCCCAAGGCCCTGCTGGATCTCGCGCAGGAGCGCATTGTAGGTCGCGCGCTGGGTCGGGCCGAGCTCGCACGGCACCACCTGTTCGATCTTGGCCGGTAGTTCTCGCGCCACTTCCGCTTTGCGGCGGCGGAGCAGAAACGGCCGCAAACGCCGGGCCAATCGCCGTTGCAAAGCCGGTTCGGGATGACTGCCGGCCAGCGGACGCTCGTAGCGTTCGCGAAAATCGTTCCGCGTCCCGAGATAACCGGGGGCGACGAAATTCATCAGCGACCAGAGATCGCGCACCGAGTTTTCCATCGGGGTGCCGGTGAGGACGAAACGCTGCCGCGCCTGCAGGCTGAAAGCGGCCTGCGCGTTCTGGGTCTCGGGGTTTTTGATATGCTGGGCTTCATCCAGCACCACCGTGCTGAGAGCACGATCGGCGTAGAGTTCCACATCGCGTCGCAGCAATCCGTAGCTCGTTAGGCCGAGATCATACTCGGCCAGGCGCGCGATCTTCTCCGCCCGCTGCGGGCCGTCGATCCGAAGCAGCCGCAGCTCGGGAGTGAAGCGTTCCGCTTCACGCTGCCAATTGGAGAGGAGCGAGGTCGGGCAAACGATGAGGGCGGGCCCATTTCCTTTCCGCAAGCGAAGGAGAGCGAGGGTTTGCACCGTTTTGCCCAGACCCATTTCGTCGGCCAGAATCCCGCCGAGATTTTGCCCGGCCAGCGCGCTCAGCCAGGCCACCCCGGTGCGCTGATAGTCGCGCAACTGAGCGGCGAGGGAGCCGAGGCGCGTCGTTAGGCTGGCGACCGTTTCCTCCTCCCGGAGCAACTGGCCCGCGCCGACCAGACGGGCACCTATCTCCTCCGCCGTGTTCGTTAGGTAAGCGCTCTGCATTTTGCCCAGCCGGTAAAGGCCAGCCTGGCTCTGGCGCGGATCGGCATCGCGCAGCAGCTGCTCGAAATCGTCCAGCGCCTGCGGATCGAGCACGGCGGTTTTGCCATTTTTGAGCCGGACCTGACTCTGCCCGGAGCGGAGCAGCCGCTGCACCTCAGCCAGCGGAATCCCCTCGCCCGCCCCGGTGGCGACGGAATAGTTGAGCTCGAACCAATCCTCGCCCGAGCGGACGATCTCGATCGTGGGCGCGAGCGGCTCGAGGTCGTGCTGCGCCTTTTCCAGGCTGGGATTGAGCGAGACCTGCCACTCGTTCGCCAACGCCGGAAATTCGAAGGCGAAGAAGCGCGCCACCCGAGGCGGCTCGCGCATTTCGTAGCCGTCGTTGGTCTCGGAAAATCCGGCCCGCTCCAGGCGCGCGACCGCTTCTTTTTCCGCCGCGAGATGGCGGAGGAAAAGAGCTGCCGGACGCGCCGGATCGCGCCAGACGAAACGGTTTTCCGGCGCCGAGGCGGGTGGAAAAGGAGGCCGCTCGCCATAGCGACAGCGCAAAGTCGCGCGCACCCGCTGGAGCGAACCTTCGATCTTTAGCTCGAAACGCGGGACGGCCAGTTCCACCGCCGGCAGCGCCAGCCCGTCCGGCAACTCCAGCTCTGCCACCTCCCGCCAGAGCGGCAACTCGAGGGCGAGAAACTCATCCGCACGCTCACCCTTCAGCCGCAACGGCTCCTCCAGGACGCTCGTTAGGCGCGCGGGCATATCGCTTCCGACCTGCTGGAACGTGTTCCCGCGCCGGAGCCAGGCCTCCGCCCCGGCGACGAGATAGGACTCGTCATTTCCCCTCCTGGTCGAAAGCGAGAGGTCGCCCCCTTGCCGTTGCACCTCGATCAACGGCCGGGCCGCCTCGCTCGAGACGCTGACCGGCGCGCTCTTACCAAAGCTGAGCCGCGGATGCCCGTGCAACGCAGGCAACCAGCGCAGAAACGCGCTGGCCGTGAGCGTATTCATCCCGGCAACGTCCGTGCCTAACGAGTCCGCCAGGTTCTCGAGCGCAACCAGGTCGTGCTCGTCGCAGAGAAATCGCTCGCCCGCGGGCAGCGCCTCGAGCATGAACGGGCGGCCTTCCCAGTCCGCTTCCACCACCACCATGATTTTTCCCTTCGCCCAGGCAACGGAAAAATTCGGCGGCAGGATGAAGCGCAGGCTGAGCGAACGCGTCCCCGCCTCGCCTAAGAAAGAGAAACGACGCCGCGGAGATGCAATTCGGGCCTCGTTAGGCGCGACCGCTTTTTCCACCGGAGCGGGCGCCAGCCAGGCTAGCCCGACGGCGAGGGAATGGGCGCAGATTTTTCCCCACTGCTTCGACTCCCGGCAGGTGCAAATATTCTCGATCTCGAGCGCACTGCGAATGCGCAATCCGGAGCGATAAGTCTTCTGCCCCTCGCGCACTTCGCCGGCGAGGAGCGGCGGCTGGTAGCTTGCCCCTGAGACGCGCCCGGCCTTGAGCAACTCGCGCCCCGCCTTCATCGCCTGCCAGCCACCGGCGCCGGAGAGGAGTTTTTCGGTGATGGAAATCACAGGCCGAGCGTCCACGCGACCGCCACGCAACGCAATTGGATGGCATCATCCGCGCCGGGTTGCCGCGGGTGCGATTCCGTGAAATAAAATGCCGCCATGGATGAGCCGAGCAACCTCCCACCGGAAAAGGCGGGTCCACCGGCCGCGAATTTCGGCGCCCGCATCAAACCCGACCCCGGCCTGCTCGATAGCCAACTGCTGCACGATTTCGTTCATTCCGAGGTGGTAAAGCTGGTTGGCGCCAGCCTCCTCCTGGTTTGCCTTTCGCTTTTCGGGTTCGGGCTTTTTACGATGGTGAAATCGGGCGTCAAAGCCAGCCGGCTAACGAAACTTTTGCTGCAGGCCCGGGCCGAATTGGTGGCGAAAGACTACGCCGCCGCCACCCGCGATTACACCACCGCGCTGGGTCAAGGGCTGAGCGAACAAGAACGCGCTCGTGCCCTGGCGGGTCGAGGCTGGGCTTATCTTCAGCGCGCGCGCGCCCAGGAAGCGATCGCCGACTTCAGCGCCACTCTGGGGATGGCCCCGAAATCCGCCGAAATCTACTTCGATCGAGCCCTCGCCTTCCAATCCCTGGGTCGGTTTTCGGAGGCGTTGCCCGATTACGATCGCACCATCGCGCTGGATCCGAACGCTAGGCAAGCCTACCGGAATCGGGCGGCCATTCGTGCCCGCGCCGGGCAATTGGAGGAGGCGCTTGCGGATATGAACGAAGCCATCCGCTGCGCCCCGGCGTTTCCCTATCTCTACGTGGAACGAGGCGAGCTGTTTCTGCTCAAGGGAGACCTGGATTCGGCCGAGGCCAGCTTCGAGTCGGCCATCGATATGGCGCACGAGTTAGCCGACGCCTACTGGGGTTTAGGAAAAGTTTTTATCGCGCGGGGAGCGCCGGAGCAGGGTCTGGCCTTCGTCGATCGCGCTCTGCACCAACATCCAGAGTCTTCCGATCTCTATTTTGCGCGCGGCTTGATTCTGCTGGAGCAGAGCGATCCGCAGCGGGCGCAGGAAGATTTCGACCAGGCGATACGGCGCGACCCCCAGTTTGCCATGGCCTACGCGGACCGCGGCCAGACGGAATTGTGGCTGGGCCGACCGGCCAGCGCTCTGGCCTACGCCACCCGCGCCATCGCCCTCGACCCGACGCGGGAGTATTCCTACTACGTCCGCGGCCTGGCGCATTCGTTCGAGGGCGATTACAGCGCAGCGATCGAAGAGTTTAATCAAGCGATCAGGCGAGAACCCGGTTTCGTCTGGGCCATCGCCTGGCGAGCGCTGACCGAGGGTTATGCCGGAGATTATGAACTGGCCCGGCAGGATCTGGAGAAAGCGACGTCTGATTTTCCGGGCGCCTACGAAGCCCATCTGCTGCGGGCCTGGTTCCTGGCCACCTGCCCAAACGGCGCGTTCCGGAGCGGGCCGCTCGCGATCAGCGAAGGCGAGCTGGCGCTCGAGCTCTCCCACCAGTCGCCGCAGGCGCTGGACGCCCTCGCTGCCGCCTATGCCGAGGCAGGCAACTTCGAGCGGGCTGCCACCTCGGAGATGGAAGCGCTCAAATGCACGCCAGAGTCCGATCCCTATCGCCAGCGCTTCGTCCATCGGCTCAGCCTTTACCGGCAAAAAAAACCGTATCGCGACCGAGGAGGATTCTGAACCTGGCGAAGACACACCGGTGCCCGGTTGCCCACGGCTCCATTCCGGTGAAATAGGAGCCGCAGATGCAGCCGCCGCGCCAGCCTAACGACACCTCAGGGCTGATCGCCGGCCTGGCCGCCTTCATCACCTGGGGGCTGGTGCCGGTTTATTGGAAGCTGCTGCGCTTTGCCCCCGCGAGCGAAATCCTGGCCCATCGTTTTGTCTGGACCTGTGTCTTCATGGTCCTGCTCCTCAGTTGGCAAAAGCGCTGGCCGGAAGTGAGGGCAAATCTGCGTAACCGCCGGACGGCGCTTTTCTGCGCCGCCAGCGGGCTGTCCATCGCGATCAATTGGTTCGTTTTCATCTGGGCGGTCAATGCCGGGCACGTGCTCGAGACCAGTCTCGGTTATTTCATGTCCCCGCTGGTCAATGTCCTCCTCGGGGCGATCGTGCTGCGCGAGCGGCTGACCCGGGCCCAGCTCGTCTCCGTCCTGCTCGCGACCGGCGCGGTCTGTTATCTCACCTTGGGCTTTGGCCGCCTGCCCTGGGTCGCGCTGGCGCTTTGCTTTTCCTTTGGCGGCTACGGGCTGCTGCGCAAAATCTCGGGCGCGGCCCCGATCCCGGGGCTTTTTATCGAGACGACGGTGATCGTGCCGCTCGCGCTGGCGGGGCTGCTTTACTTTGCGCGCGAGGGCACGATTCATTTCGGCGCGACGCGGCCGTGGCAATCGCTTCTTCTCATCAGCACCGGGATCGTAACCGGGGTGCCGCTGCTTTGGTTTGCCCATGCCGCCCGGCATCTGCGCCTAACGACTCTTGGTTTCCTGCAATATCTCTCCCCCAGCTGCACCTTTTTCCTGGGCGCGTTTGTTTATCACGAGCCCTTCCGGCAGGGGCAGCTCCTCACCTTTGCCCTCATCTGGCTCGCGCTAGGAATCTTCACCGGAGACGCCGTGCGGCACTGGCGCTCACAGAAAGCAGGAGTGCTGGAGCCACTATAGCCGCGCCGCGTGAAGCCGCCCCCTTTCGTTCTCGTGCTCGTGATCGACCACCCCGGAGCCCGATGTCCCCCTTCTCTCCCAGAGTGCGCCGGGTAGAGGTAAGCCAGCCTGCTCCTGCTCCCCGGAACTGTGTTACCCTTCTCCGCCATGTGGAGCGAGGACGATTTCCAGTACGCGGTCGAGAACACCGAGGTCATCCTCGCCCCGCAGTCCAAAATCGCGACCTTCGGCCAGACCAGCTTTCGCTTTTATCTCATCAGCGAGCTGATGGATCAGGTGAACGAAGTGCGGGTGCGCGACGGCCGCATCCATGCCGAGCGTCCGCAGATCATGACGCCCGATCACTACGCCCGCCTCCTCCTGGAGGGTTTCGGCGACAAAGCCGCCCGCTACGCCGAGGCCTTGCGCGGCCAGGCGCAGAAGTTCGCCGTCCTGCGCTACGGCTTCCAGTTTCGCAAGACTGATGTGGTGGAAAGAACCGTGCGCGCGAGCATGGCCGCCGTCATCGAGCAGACGAAGGCCACCGTGGAGCGCTCCGAGGAGCCACTCAGCGCCGTCATCCAGGGCGTCGACGACGCCTGGGAGGTCTGCCTGCTCAAGTTCACCATCGATCTGATCGAGCGTTCCAGCGGCGGGAACCTAGGCGATTTTCGCCGCCGCGGCCTGGTCTAGCTCTTCGCCGGGAGCTGTGGGTTAGCCGCGATGCGCCGCCCGAGTTTGCTTGACAGCAGCCAACTTTTTTATTCCCCTCGCCGAGTAAATAAGACGATCCGCCGCCGTCGATTTCCATCTCCTGTGGCCGTGATCGACCACTGCGCGGCCCCTGCGCGCGACAGATATCCAGCCCATAATCAATCGATTGCACCTATGAAACTGAGCAAACTTGCCCCTTTGACCGGCCTCGGCCTCACCCTCATCCTGGCCGCAGCCGCATTTTCGCAAGATCGGCGCGCGCACGGGAAAACACAGTTCGAGCGTTTCCGGCACAGCGGCACCGTGTCCGGCGAAGGCCCAGCCGGCGCCTTCGGCCAGCGCGTGATCGGCGACGAAGCTCCCACCGGGTTCGACAGCCGCACGAATGGCTTTCTAAAACAAGGCCCGCCTTACGAGGCGATCGACGAAGATAACGTGCAACCGCTCCGTTCCTTTAACGAAGGCCGCTTCGTCTTCGAGCAGGCCGAGACCGCCGATGAAGGCCTCGGACCGACCTATAACGCGCAAAGCTGCAGTGCCTGCCACCAGAACGTCGCCACCGGCGGCGCCAGCCAGATCGCCGAACACCGCACCGGCAAAGTCGTCGATGGCCAGTTCTTTGAGTCGTTAGGCGGTTCCCTTATTCAATCCCGCGCCACCGATCCCGAGATCGTCGAGCGCATCTCGCCCGATGACGACGTCCGCACCTTCCGCATGTCCACCAGCACTCTGGGCGATGGCTTCGTCGAGTGCATCGCCGATAACACCCTCCTCGCCATCGGCCGCGGCCAGCCCAGGGCATTGCGCGGCAGCGCCGTCATGGTGCCGGTTCTGGAAGGTGACGGCACCGCGCGCTTCGGGCGTTTCGGCTGGAAGAACCAGCACGCCAGCCTGGAATCCTTCTCCGCCGACGCTTACCTGAACGAAATGGGTATCACCAGCGTGCTCTTCCCCGAGGAAAACACCTCCGGCGATAAATATGTCGGCTACGGCACCGAATACGATCCCGTGCCCGAGCCGGAAGACGAGGGCGTGGACGTCCTCGCCTTTGCCAACTTCATGCGCTCGACCAAGGCGCCCACCCGGGGAGAGATCACCCCCGACGTCCTGGCTGGCGAACAGCTCTTCACCCAGGTCGGTTGCGCCGTCTGCCACCTCCCCAGCATCCAGACCGCCGCCGCCGGCACGGTCATCAATGGCGGCTCCTTCACCGTCCCGGCCGCCCTCGGGAGCAAGATTATTCATCCCTACAGCGACTTCCTCCTGCACGATATCGGCACCGGCGACGGCATTCCCATCCTGCCCCAGCCCGAGTATGCCTCCACTGCGCCGCAGATCCGCACCGCCCCGCTCTGGGGCCTGCGCACGAAGAACCGGCTCATGCACGACGGCCTCACCTCCACCCGGCAGGAAGCGATCGAGCGCCACGCCGGCCAGGCCACCAGCGTCGTCGAGGCCTACCATGGCCTAACGAGTGAAGAACAGGGCCAGCTCGTCTCCTTCCTCGATTCGCTCTAGCCGGGACGTCCGGCGCCGCCGCACTTCTCCGTCCATACCCGCGCCGCATCCTTTCTTCTGTCGGGGAGAACGCCCCCTGCGGGAGGCAGAATTGTGTTAGGATGAGGCCAGCATGCGGATCGAAAATGATTTCAAACCTGCGCCCGGCCCCGAGACCGCCCGGCCGGCCCCCTCCCACCAGAGCAGCCCGGGAGGTTCGCAGCGGCGTGGCGGGCGTTAAGGTGGGGCCTGCGGCCGGTCGTCCCCCGCAGTGCGGCGGCGAAACTTACTCTCTCATCGGCTGATGGCTTCTTGGAAAGAAACACGGCACCGGCTGGAGCATCGCGGGCTGGAATTACTCTCCTGGGCCATCCCGCAATTATCGCGCAGCAAAGCCGTCTCCCTCGGCTACCTCCTCGGCGATCTCGCCTACCTCCTCGACCGGCGCGGCCGGGCGGTCGCTCTGGAGAACCTCGCCTGCGCCTTTGGCGATCGCTACACCGCGGCCGAGCGCCGGAGGATCGCCCGCGGCTCGTACCAGAACTTTGCCCGCACGATGGTCGATCTCTTTTGGTCACCCAACATCACCCCGGCCAACTACCGCCGCTACCTGCATCTCGAGGGCTTTGAGCAAATGCGCGCCCGCCACGCGCAGAACCCCGGCGGCACCATTGCCGTCACCGTGCACCAGGGGAATTGGGAGTGGGCCAGCCTCGCTCTTGGCTTCGCCTTCGGGCCCCTCACCATCGTCACCGAGGATTTCAAAAACCCGCGCCTGACCGAGCGGTTCAAAGAACTCCGGGAATGGAGCGGCCACACCATCATCCCCCAGGAGAAATCGATGCTCCGCCTGCTCAAGATCGCCAAGCGCGGCGGCGCCACCGGCATGCTGCTCGACCTCACCCTCCACCCCCTCCAGGCCGCTACCATCATCGAAGGCTTCGGCTTGAAAATGTGCGTCAGCGTCCTGCACCCCATCCTGGCCCATCGCGTTGGCACCCTCCTGGTGCCGATGGAAACCCAGCCCCTGCCCGACGGCACCTGCCGGGTCATCGCGCACCCGCCGGTAGAATGGCCGCCCGACGCTACCCCGCACGAAATCGCCCAGCGCTGCTGGGACATCTTCGAGCCCCTTCTCCTGGCCAACCCGCAGAGCTGGCTCTGGCCCTACAAACATTTCCGCTACCGTCCGAGCGAAGCCACCCGCCCCTATCCTGAATACGCCAATGACTCCTCCGAGTTCGAAGACCTGCTCAAAGCCACCCGCGCGACCTAGCAGGAGAGCATAGCGCGGCCGATCCGGGTTCCGCCCGTAAGTCTAGGCCACCCGCCATCGCCATGCTGCCTCCTCCGCACGCGAGGGCAACTCGCCTCTGCTCTGAGAAGGACCGGTAAGCGCACACGCCCTCGCGTGCTGGAGATCGCGCCTCGCGATTTCCCTGCTTCTATCCATACCAACAACTTCCCCTGGGCAGGGTTGGAGAACCTATGTTGCCGCACCAAGCTCGGCCGGCCCGGCCACCCGGACGGCTTCTCGATTGGAAGACACCTCTTCAAGCGGGCCGCGCGCGCCGCAAAAGTTCTGCAGCCGCCAATCCAGGTTTTCGTCAAGCAGAATGCACATCAGCCAGCGGCGAGGAGATGGGCGCAGAACTCTTCAAGTAAAGCAATGACTTGCTCGCGTCGTACACTTGAGAAGCCCTTCAGAAACTCATCGATCGAGTCACCCGCTTCCAGATGATCGAAGAGGCTCCTGGCCGGGACACGCGTACCGGCAAAGACTGGTTCGCCACCGAGCACCTCAGTGTCCTGCGTCAACGGTGCTCATGAGCCAAGATTAAGAGAAATCACCTGTGAAAGCCAGCGCTCGCGCATCCTCCCGCCCACGTTTTCCGCTGATCATCGTCCCCGCCACTGTACAGTCAGGCGTGATGCTAATCGTCCGTCGCTTTCGGGCCGGTCCGACCCTAGAAACCTGAAATCTTCACTCCACATCCTCGCGCGACCCGACGCTACTCAGCGAGCGCGGCCGTAGAGTTCGGCGCTAGATAAGACTCCGAGGCCGGCTCCGCCAACAGCGAGCACCCTGCCGTCGAGAAGGGTGGTGGCGGTGTGAAAAACTCGCGCATCGGCTAAGTCTGCCGCAGCACTCCAGGTTCCAGTGGCAGGCTGATACAACTCCGAACTCGCCAACACTCCATCGTTGTTTACTCCTCCCGCTACCAGGACCATTCCTCGGCCGATCACATTTGCCGTATGTGTATTCCTGCCATGGCTGAGGGGAGCCGTGTCGCTCCAAGTGCCACTAGCAGGGTCGTAGATTTCGGCGCTGGTGAGACCGCCATTGTCGGTATCGTAGTCGTAACCGCCGGCAACCAAGACTTTGCCCCCGGGCAAAAGCGTGGCCGTATGGTCACTCCGACGTTGCCGCAGGCTGCCAGTTACCGACCATGTGCCGCGCCTGGGATCGTAAACTTCGGCGTCCCCGATCACTCCACCGCCCGCGCCACCACAGATAAGGACACGATCTTTTTTGAGCAATGTGGCGGTATGCTGTTCACGCTTCACGTTCAGGGAACCGGTGGCGGACCAAGCCCCCGTCGTGGGGTCATATAACTCCGCACTAGACAGAAACCCGCTTTCCCCCGTGCCCCCCGCCACCAGCACCTTTCCATTCGATAAGAGTGTCGCGCTATGAACGAAGCGCGCCGTCTGCATACTACCCGTCGCACCCCATTTCCCAGTCGCTGGATCGTAAAGCTCGCAGCTGGCATAGAGGCCGTCGCGGCTGTAATCGTAGCCGCCCGTCACGAGCACCTTCCCACTTTGGAGCACAGTCGCGGTATGATAATAGCGGGCAGTAGTCATACTTCCCGTTGAGGACCAGACTCCTGCGGCGGGGTCAAAGAGTTCGGCGCTGTTAAGAGCAATCCCCGACGTCGTATAACCGCCGACAGCCAGCACCTTCCCATCGGGCAAAAGGACCGCTCGATGAATCCAACGCGGCGTCTGCATACTCCCGGTCGGTTGCCAGACACTCCGGTTTTTCGATAACCCGTGTGAATCCTCTGCCGCACCCTGCGCCCAGGCCTGTGATAAGCCGAACACGAGCAAAAAGAAGCAAAGAAGAAAGCGACGGGGCAAACGGGAGAGGGTCTTCATTTTTAGTAAACTGTGGGGGAGGCCCCTTTTCTGAGGAGACAGGGTATTCAATCGCGGTCGATCACTCAAGAGGTTTCTCGGCGAGTCATGGACAATAGGACGAAACGTTTGTTTTCTGTTAGCGGTTGCGGAATCACGGAGCTGGCCGTGCGCGAAGTAGTGATTGCTTCGCACATCCTCCCGTGGGCACTCATGTCGCGGAGCGGCTCAACGTCCGCAACCGGCCTTTGCCTCTCGCGGCTGCACGACGCCGCCTTCGACCGCGGCCTCATCAGCTTTGACCACGATCTTAGACAGCTAATTTTTCAGCGACGTGTGATCTTGTTCCAATGCCTGCTCTCGGTTCAAAGAATTCAATATCTCCCTCGCCAAAATGGGGAACGCGGAATTCTGAAATTCGGGATCATCCATGTAGCGAGTGACAATCTTATCATTCTCGCCCATCCGCTGAATCATCATTTCTTCGATCAGCTTACGGATGCCGAGTTGAAACTTTTCCATCTGCGGATTTGCCAGCGCGGTCTTAATAATCTGCTCGTTCTTGACCGCTCGCTCTTTAATCTGCTCGAAGAAAAGCCGGTCTTCTTCGTTGAATTCGGTGCCGAACCGGTCATTCAACACCGTGATGATCTCGGAGAGTGGCGCCTTCTCATCCTTAGCCTTCCCGGTCCCTACATCGGTCGGGCTTTTCACGCCCACCGGCTCTCCTTCATTCAAGGTGATCGCGCCTGAGGAGACGCGTTCCAGCCGGTAATACCGCAGACCCACTTCATCGGTGAGTTTGATCGCGGGCTCGCGCTCGGCGGGCAAATGGGGGACGAGAAAGCGGCCATAGCTGTAGAGCTTCTCCATCTCCGGGTCCGCGTAGGGGATGATCTGGCTCATGAAGGCATAGACCCGTACATAGCCATTCAGCTTGTCGCGAAACCCCGCCCGTTGCTCCTCGTCCGGCAGGGCGTTGAAGCGGTCGACCGCCGGCTGAAGCTGCTTCTGCATCGCCGCATGATCTGCCGCTCTCTGCTGTGCGGCGGCGCGGTAGAAGATATGGGCAAAGGCTTCGACTTCCGGCCAGTGATAGACCTGCGCCCCGTCGAGCTCGTGTTTCAGCGCCTCCAGTTTGGTGATGTCGGAGGTCTCCTGCAGACTTGTGGCATCGTAGTAGGGTTTGAAGGCCTTGTAGATGTCGTCCGGCGGATTTACGAAATCGAGGACGAAGGGCTCGTCTTTCCCGGGAATCCTTCGGTTCAATCGTGAAAGCGTTTGCACCGCCTGCACGCCGTCGAGTCGCTTATCGACATACATGGTGTGAAGAAGCGGCTGGTCGAAACCTGTCTGATACTTATTGGCTACGAGGAGCACCTGGTAATCGGAGGAGCCGAAGCGCTCAGGCAGCTGCATCTCGCTGATCGGCTTCCCGGTCACATAATCGGAGTTCATGCCCGGCTCCGTATATTCGAGGCCGGTCTCGGGATCCTTCACCGTGCCGCTAAAGGCGACAAGGGGGCGAATGTCAGTGTAGCCCTGACGCGACAGGTAGGCATCGAAGGCCAGCTTGTAGCGCACCGCGTGCAGGCGCGATGAAGTCACCACCATCGCCTTGGCGCGATCATTCAAGCGATGGCGCACGTGGCGGCGGAAGTGTTCCACCATGATCTCAGTCTTCTGCTCGATATTATGCGGATGCAGCGACATGAATCGCGCCAACGCCCGCACCCCTTTTTTTCTGGAGATATCGGGATCGTCTTCCGCTTCCTTCACGAGGCGATAGTAAGTCTTATATGACGTGTAGTTCTTGAGCACGTCGAGAATGAAACCTTCCTCGATTGCCTGCCGCATGCTATAGAGGTGGAAAGCCTCCGGTTTTCCTGAAGCTCCTTTGCGGCCGAATAGCTCCAGCGTCTTGCCCTTCGGCGTTGCCGTGAAGGCAAAGAAACTCAGGTTCGGCTGTCTTCCGCGCGACTGCATCACCTGATTAAGAAGGTCTTCGCCATCGGGCTCTTCTTCGCCATTTGCCGGGACTTTTGCGCCTAGGATTGCCTTCAACTCTCGCGCCGTTTCCCCGCTCTGACTGGAGTGCGCCTCATCCACGATCACGGCGTATTTACGCGCGGCGATGGCCTGCTGCCACGCGCTGGCCTTTTCCTTCTCCTCTGCCGTCGCCTGCTCAGAGCTATCGGCGCCGGCGACATGGAGCAGCCCGCGCAGGACGAAAGGAAACTTCTGAAGGGTCGTGATGACGATCTTTGTCCCGTCCACCAAGGCGGCAGCGAGCTGGCGCGAATCCTCGTCGATTGCTTTCACCACGCCTTGCGCGTGTTCGATCTGGTAAATGGCATCTTGTAACTGCTTATCGAGCACGCGCCGATCGGTGATGACGATGATGCAGTCGAACACCTTTTCGTCCCGCTGCTGTGCAGGCTCGCGAGCCCATGGGAAAGCCAGGAAATGCTATTTGTCTCCCGCTTCCAGCAGAATGCTGGATCAGATAATTGTGGCTCGGTCCCTCGGTCTTCGCGTTCGCCACGAGCTTGCGCACGGCATCTAGCTGATGATAGCGGGGAAAGATCATCGTCTCCTTCATTACGCGCTTCTTCCCGCCCTTGCCGTCATCGACCTTTTCTTCCTTCTTCTCGACGAACATGAAATGCCCGAGCGCATCGAGGAAGCTGTCGCGCTGTAACACCTCTTCCCAAAAGTAACCTGTCCGATAACCCGAATGATGTTGCGGGTTACCCGCGCCACACTGCACCTCGCCCGGGTGACTCCCTCGATTGAAGGGCAGGAAATGCGTCTTCTCCCGCTCCAGCTTCGTTGTCATGTGCACTTCGTCCGGATCAGCCGCGAAGTGCACGAGCGCGCGCGACTTAAATTGAAAGAGGGGCGCGCGCGGGTCGCGATCTTCCCGATATTGCTTCACCGCATTCCGCCAGCTTTGCCCAGACCCTGGGTTCTTGAGTTCGCAGGTCGCCACTGGCAGCCCATTCACCGCGAAAAGCAGATCCACAGTACATCCATCGGTGGCGTGACAAGGAATCTGTCGAGTCAGCGTCAGTGAGTTCTTATTATAAAGATCCAGCACATCGTAATTCAAACCATGCGCCGGCTTGAAGTAGGCGAGCCGGAAAGTCTTTCCGTAAAACTTGAAGCCATGCCGCAAGACGTGCAGCGATCCTTTCAGATCGAGTTCCTTCACGACTGAGTTGATCAGCAGCGGTTCGAGACCAGCGCCGTGAAGCGCTTCCATTTCGCTCCAGAGCTTCGCCTGCGTCGCTTGCAGAAAGGCGACAACCCGCGCCGGAAACAACGCGCGCTCCTTGTCCCACTCCGCCTTGTTCCCGCTTTGCCATCCAGCCTTCCCGTGGAGGACTTCCTCCACGTAGGTTTCAAATGCTCGTTCGTTTGTCTGCGGCATGGCTTAACTCCGCTTTATGAGCCGTTCGTATTCGGAATGCGAGCCAATCCAGAACCAAATGACAGTGTCTCCCGCCGGCACGCCGAGCGCACGGTAGTCGTCCGTTACCCGCACCGACCAATAGCGTCCCACCTTTTTGAAATTCACCGACCGATGCGATGGGTCGTTCAGCCAAAGCTGATATTGCTTTAGTGCCAGGCGCTGAAGTTGCGGCGAGAGCGCCGCGTAGCAGTCCCAGAATTTACTGCTCGCCCGGCTCTTCATCGGGCGGAAACGGGGTCGTGCCTCCGGCGTGATATTCTGCCAGAGCTTCCTCGGCGACATGGTCGAGCCGGCCAGCTTCCGCATCCTCACGCATCTGCCGATCCCACTGATCTTCGAAACGTTGTTTCATCCAGGCGTGCAGCCGGAAGAAGTCTTCCCGCGGCAATCCGCTGATGGCGGCTTCGATCTCGTTCACTCCCGACATGTCTACGATAATACCCGGACTGCGAACGGTGCTCAAGGGGAGAAGGTTGCCGCCCCGATGTGCTCAACCGGTTAGCGGGAAATGTCGTCGCTTGTCCACTGTCGAAGGCGCGTTTCGCACTCATCCGCCGGTAGCCGTGCCCCCTCGTCACGCATCGCCTGCAACCGCAATGCAGCCAGCGCAGGCGGGAGAACGTCGCGGGCGACAAGCTCGTCTAAAATCCAGAGGACTCCTCGAACTTCGATCTCACGCCTCTCGGCTTCGATCCGAAGCCGCCGGTCGCCCGTGAGCAGCACTGCTCCCTGCTCGATCGCCAGAAAGAGGGCGCTGCGATCTGCGGCATCGATGCGTGGGCTCGGCAGCATCTCCTCCATCCGTTCGAGTTGATCGCCGGTCAGCGTTTCGATCCGCAGAAGCCCTGCTTCAATAAAAACCGATACCGCTTTCCATTGATGATCCGTCTTAACCTGCCGGATGACGAGATTCGTCGTGAACGTCTCGATGCCGAGCCGAAACCAAGCGTCGAGCAGATCGCCGTTGGCGAGGTCGATGAGCACGCAAGCATCTTTGACTGCTACCTTCATTCGGGGGTCAGACGAAAACCTCCTGTAGCTCGCGTCGGAACGCTCCCAGACTCTGACGGAGCAATGCTGCCCCCTTCGACATGCTGATCTGATCCTCCGCCACTGCCCGCTGGACCAGTTGCCTGAACCGGGAATGGGTTTCGTTCCCCCGATACAATTCATCGCCCGGTTCCCGCTTCGTTTTCCGCCAATCCCCCGTCTGTTGACAGAAGCGCACGAACTTCGGCTCCGTGATCAGGCCGAGCTGCTTTGCTCGCATCATGATCGCCATGATCGATGCCCCGAAATTCACCTTCATTTCGATCAATTCCGCCTGGCTGATCGCGCTACGCATGTTTCCGAATTCGGCTCGGAAAGTTTCCTTCGGCAGGAGCAGCGCGCCGGCGAACCGCTTCACCACGTTTTCCTCCTCCTTGGCTGAAAGCGAATCATTCAGCCGCAAGACGACGTGCGCCAGCTCGTGGGCCAGCGTCATCCGCTTTCTCAGCACATTATTTTTGAGGGCGACGACGATAACGGGGCCTACCTCCGTATCCGCCGAAAAACCGTCACAATCTTTCTCTTCCAGTTCGGTCTCATAGACCTTGATTCCCTGCTTCTCGAGAAGCTCAACCAAATTGGGCAGCGGATCACAGCCGAGCTGCCAGCGCTCTCGAAGCGTGGTTGCTGCCGCTTCCGCTTCCTCCGGCATGGCGATAACCTTTCCTGGCAGCTTGCCTCCAAACTTCCGCACCTCACCAAGCAACTCCTCGATCTCGTGGTAGCGCTCGAAGTATTCGGTGGCTTGTTCCCGAATCGAGTTCTCCGCCTTTTTGCTGAGGCAGGCACGCTTGCGGAACCTGATCCGGTCTAGGCTCAGGGTGAAAGGCCGAAAGAAGTAATCAGCCGGTTGCTGAAGCGCTTCCGCCAGCAAGTCGATCGTTTCCGAGCCGGGCAACATTTCCGAATTCTCGTATTTGGCGAGTGCGTTGTGCGACACCGCGTTCCTTACCGCCTCCGACAACTCCCTGAGCGACATGCCTCGAATTGCACGCGCCTGACGCAGACGACCAGCAAAGATTTGTCTCGTTTCGTTCATGTTTACAGAATCTCAATTGACGACAGATTCTGTCAACCTTATCTTTCCGGCAATGGATAAGGTCGAACTCCAAAACGGAAGAGCCGGCGATGAGCTTGAAACTCGTGGCCGGCTCTACGCTCCAGATGGTGCCCTCACTGGAGACGCGCCCATCAGAGGCTTATGTGGTGAATTGTTCCCCGCATACTGCCAGTTCGCTGAATGGGTGTCAAACACGGAGGATTGCAACTAGGAGGCTCAACAGAATATGGCAAAACCAATTCATGTAGTTCCTCATGGTGATAAGTGGGCCTGGCGCCGGGAGGATTCGGAACGCGTTTCTCGAATCACCGATACCCAGGGTGAAGCGATCAAGGAATCGCGTCCTGCCGCTCAGCGAGATGGTGTAGAACTCTACATCCATCGACCGAACGGACAGATTCGCGACCCCGATTCGCACGGCCACGATCCCTACCCGCCTGCGGGTTAATCAGTAAGCGGAGGCGGGCCGGAACTCCGGCCCGCCTCTTGTTACCGGGGATGAGATGCGCTTGACGCTCTCAGCTATAGATATGCATCGACCCAATCCTGCATATGCGTTTGCAGTTCAGCGGTTGGCAAACGTGCAATATCCCTTTTCGAGTAGCCCGCCAGGGTCAGCCGTTCGTAATTCGCGGCCATGAAGTCGTTAAATAAGCCGTAGAGCTTCGACGCGCTGATTGATGGAGCATTCGCTTCTTGAACAAGCCAATCGCGGACGACGCGAACCACTTCTTCCGGCTGGTCACCGTGAGCGACGATGTCAGCGCCCGACAAGTCGGAAATCGCTGCTTGAAAGCGATAGCGTTCTGTTTCCATGACTAATGACCGCTTCCCCCGCCACTTTGCGCTTTTGAAGACTTTGCATCCGTGATCTAGACCCAGCTCCAGCGGCATATTAAGTCGAAAGAATTCGCCTTTTCGTTGCGCACGACATCGGGAAAGGTCGTGGATACTGAAACGAGACTGCTTTATCAGATCAATGATCTTCTGAATGCGAGTCTCACCCGCGTCGGAACGACCGATCGCAAGACGTGGCTCCAGTCCTAGCGCAACAACCGTGAAGAGGAGAGGCCGCAGCAATGGCAAGTATTCATCATCTAGAGGGCAGTTGATAAAGACACCACGGTCAAACGAAGGCAGTCGGCGACTGCGCGTCTTACCGCTGGGGCGGGCGAGGGTCTGACCCATAGCTTACGCGATCCTGGATGCGCCCGTCCCGGCCGTGAATATAAAGCTCAACCCTGCCGTTCTTGGCAACGGTTCTCGCATAATCAATCGCGTCACCTTTCCGAGGGAATGTTTTTGAAGCACGATCAGCGCCACTTGCTCGGACGCTCCAGCTTCCGTCCGAGCGGCTGACAACATGTTGCGTTCGGGCGGAACCCGACACAAGGCGGCGAATATTCTTACGTGAATGCTCCGCGGCCGGAATTGTATTTTTGCTGCGAACTGCGCCGTCGCTCTTGTGAATGACCAATTCTCCACCGCCCTCCGATTTGAGCATCTGACGAGCACTCCGGCGAGCATCGGACTGCGTCGAATGGATAGTGGAGGGTCTTGCACCGCTAGACGGCTTATTGACCCATCGGCCGCTTCCTGTCCGGCACACTACGCGCTGCTGTTTTTTTGGCATTACTTCGGATCTCTGAGGTGAAGATAGCCGCTTTTTCGAAGCTATTGCGGCTTCCTTTGGCGAACAATATCAAACGCGGTGCACATTACCCAGCGTTATTCCGCACATCGATCTTGCCGGTGACGGCGGCGGTGATGAGGGCGGTTCGGTATTCCTGTAGCTTCTCCAGCGCCGCGGCCACCTTTTCCATCAGCCGGTCCAGCTTCGCGGTTTCGTGATCGAGATATTCAGCGATTGCTCGCTGTTCTTCGGTGGGTGGACAGATAACGGGCAGAGAAGCGAGTTCCGACATGTTGAACGTGTTGTTAACGCCCGCCTTCGAGTGGGAGAAGAATCTTGTCGCTCGATAGCCGGCAATCAATCGTTGAAAAAAACGCGATTCGCTTCTCGCCGGGTTGAAACGGAGACGAAGGAGAAATGAAACATGAGAAAATTCTCCTTGTGCTTGGAAATACGCGGTCTTGCCCAAATGATCAGAGCTTCCGTTTCGCCAGTTGAAGAGTAAGTCGCCGTTGCGAAGAAGAACTTTGCGCTTCTCGGCTTCGGAGACATCGGCAAAAGGAACGTCATCCAGACTTAATCGACCTTCGATGTCGATGTTCGGGAGTGAGAGTGTCTTCAGGCCCGACTCAAGTGAACGATCAATCTCTCCACCGACGCCGTAGCTAATGTTCTCAATCCTCTTTAGTAATTTGACCTTCCAATGCTCGGGGATGTCGCTGAGCCATTCGATGCCGGAGAGTTTGAGTTTGGGGTTTGGGTTGAGGCCGGCGGCGTGGGCGGCGGCGGGCGGGAGGCCGCGGGTGACGGTGCGGGAGATGAGCGCGGTGCGCTTTTCCTTCAGCTTCTCGATCAGCTCCCGCTTCTTCCCCACCAACGTGTCCAGCCTCGCCGTCTCACGGTCGAGAAAGTCCGCAATCGCTCGCTGCTTTCGAAGAGTTGGTGCGTAGAAGCGGAACTTTAGAAGATCGAGCGAAGACAGATGTTTGACGGTAGTTGAGTAGGTAACGTCGTTGAGGGCCGTCAGCGGAAACGGGAGGAAGTAGAAAAGAAATCGAGAGTCCAGTCGCGCTTCGTCTGCACGAACACAGCAAACTCTTTGATTTAGCATCGCTGAGTCACCAGACCACCTTGCGACATTAAAGTCCCCGTCCATACCAACTAAGATGTCGCCTCGGTTAATTCGCGCAGATTCGACCGGAGCGCCCGTCCACGACGTCTCTGTAGTCGTGCTTCTGATGTCTCTGATGCGAACCAAGGGTAAACCGTCGCCTAAACCAAAAAGAGAAGAGTCGAATGGATACCCATTAATCAGATTGGCAGTGTCGCGGAGCCGATAAATTTCCCAATCATTTGGTACGGCTCCAGCCCAATTGATGGTGCTCGATTTGTATGTCGAATAACGGCGTAGATTCACACGGTGACTTCTTTCAGCAGAGCGAGGATTTCGCCTTCGAGAGTTTTAATGTCTGACTCGATCTCTTCTAGCGGACGGGGCGGTTCGTAGCGGTAGAAGTGGCGGTTGAGCGGGATTTCGTAGCCGATCTTGGTTTTGCTTTTATCGATCCAGGCGTCGGGAACGTGCGGGAGGACTTCGCGCTGGAAGTAGTCTTCGATCTTCTCTTTTAGCGGGACGTTCTCGGTGTCGCGCAGGTCGGCGTCGGGCTCGGGATTGCCGCGGGCGTCGGTGCAGATGTCGGCGGTTTCGTCGCGCCCGCTGAAGGCGTCGCGCAAAACCATGCGCAGGGATTTGGTGATGTATTGGTCGCCGGACAGCGCGTGCTTTAGCCAATCGTCGAAGGCTTCGCGGTTCTTCAAGATGCCGGGGCGGGCTTTGCCCCGGAGTTGCTCGACGACGTGTTCGCGTGTTTCTGCCGGGAGTTTGTCGAGCTTCGGGAGGCCGGTGGTGGCGTGCTCGAGCGCGTCGAGTTTTTCATCGGTGATCTCGAAGGCGAGGCGGAGCGGGCGCTCGACGGTGATCTTCTGGAAGCCGAAGTCTTCGTCGTCGAAAATCTTGCTGACGACGAGCTCCTTGGTCACGCCATCGGCGGTGAGAGCGCGCGTTTCGCCGTCAGTGAAATTGCCGTAGATGCGGGTGATCTCGCCGATGTCGTCGCGCTCACCGAGGGCGCCGTCGCCGATCTTGTGGCGCTTGTTGCCAAGGCTTTTCTTCATCGGAATCCACATCTGGCGGGCGTCGATCAACTGGATTTTGCCGCGGCGCGATTTGGTTTTCCGGTTGGTGAGAATCCAGAGGTAGGTGGAGATGCCGGTGTTGTAGAAGAGCTGATCGGGCAGGGCGACGATCGCTTCCAGCCAGTCGTGCTCGATGAGCCAGCGGCGGATTTCGGATTCGCCGCCGCCGGCGTCGCCGGTGAAGAGGGGCGAGCCATTGAAGACGATGGCGAGGCGGCTGCCGCCTTTCTTTGGCTCGCGCATCTTGGAGAGCATGTGCTGGAGAAAGAGGAGTGAGCCATCGTTCACCCGTGGGGTGCCGGCGCCGAAGCGGCCTTGGAAGCCTAACGAGTCGCGCTCTTTCTCGATCTCGCGCTGCTGTTGTTTCCACTCCACGCCGAAGGGCGGATTGGCGAGCATGTAATCGAACTTGTCGTCCACGAAGCCGTCGCGCAGGAAAGAGTCGCCGAGAATGATGTTATCGGCGTCTTTGCCTTTGATGAGCATGTCGGATTTGCAGACGGCCCAGGCGTCGTCGTTCCAATCCTGCCCGTAGAGCATCGGCTTGGCCTCGCTATTCAGCTCGCGGATGTAAGCCTCGGAAACAGAGAGCATGCCGCCGGTGCCGCAGGCGGGGTCGTAGATCGTCTTCACGACGTGGCTGTGGGTGAGGTCTTTCTCCGGGGCGAGGAGAAGGTTCACCATCAGCTTGATCACTTCGCGCGGGGTGAAGTGCTCGCCGGCTTCTTCGTTGGCCTGCTCCGCGCCGATGCGGATGAGCTCCTCGAAGATGTAACCCATCTGGGCGTTATCGATCTCGGAGGAGGAGAGGTCGAGCCGGGCGAAGGCTTTGATGACTTCGTAGAGAAGGTTCTTGTCCGCCATCTTCTGGATCTCTTCGTCGAAGCGGAACTTCTCGATGATGGCGCGGACGTTCGGGGAGAAGTTGTTGATGTAGCTGGTGAGATTGGCGGCAAGCTGGTTCGGGTCGTCGAGGAGTTTTTTGAAGTCGAGTTTCGAGAGGTTGTAGAAGGGGCGCTTGGTGATCTTTTGGAGGAGGCTGCGGACGACGGTCTCCGGCTTATTCTTTATTGCGGGATATTCCTCCAGGACGGCAGCTTTGGTCGGTGCGAGCAGGCAATCAAACCGGCGCAGGACGGTGAGCGGGAGAATGACTTTGCGGTATTCGTTCCGCTTGTAAGGGCCGCGGAGGAGATTGCAGATGCTCCAGATGAAGCTGGCGAGCTGGGAGTGCGTTTGCGCGGTCATTCGTCCTGTCGAGCGGGCGCGCAGTCTCTTGGCGGTCTCTTTGTCGGAGGGAGCGATCCACTGCATGGAGGGGATGAGAAAAGCTGAAAGCTGAAATGCTGACAAGCTGAAACCGAAAACCGAAAACTGAAAACTGAAAACTGAAAACTGAAAACTGAATTGCTGAGAAGCTGAAAGCTCCCCGGAGCTAGCGCTCCTTCTCGTAGCGGCGCATGAGTTTTAGAAAGCGGAGGGTGTCACGCACGGGGTGGATGCTGCTCACTTCATCGCTGTAGATGGTGCTGATGGGGACAGAGGCGATGCGGAACCCGGCCCGGCTGGTCAGGATGAGCATCTCGGTCTCGTAATCGAACCGGCTCGTGCCGGCCAGGAGAAGCGGGGCCACTTCCCGGTGCACCATGCGGTAGCCGCATTGGGTATCGGGCACTTCCTGGCCGCAGAGCCGGCTGATGCGGCGGCTCATGTAGCGATTGACGGTGCGCCGGATGAACGGCATGTCGGCGACGTCGTCCATGCGGTTGCCGACAAAGAGGCCGGCCGAGGTGGCGGCGGCGGCGGCGAGGAAGCGGGCGATTTCATCGGGGAGATGCTGCCCGTCGGCATCGAGCAGGACGATGTAGGCGATTTCTTCCCGCCCGAGCCAATGGCGCAGGCCGGTCTTGATCGCTTCGCCTTTGCCGCAGTTCTGCGGGTGGACGATGACCTGGGCGCCGGCCTCGCGGGCGCGGGCGGCGGTGGCGTCGGTCGAGCCGTCGTCGATGACGAGGACGTGGTCGAGATGGGTTAAAGCGCGCTCGGCCACGGCGCGGACGTGGGCCTGCTCGTGGTAGGCGGGGATGACGGCGGCGACGTTATGCCGAGCGAGCGGCCGGCCTGGTGACGGGGCCGCGCTCTCCATCGCTAGCGGACGAGTTCGCGGTCGGGGCCGGGGACGGCCTCGCCGGCGACCGGGCGGACGACGGGATGGAAATCGGCCGCGTGGTAGGAGCTGCGGACGAGCGGCCCGGAGGCGACGTGGTCGAAGCCTTTGCCGCGGGCGATCTCGCCGTAGAGATCGAACTGCTCGGGAGTGACGTAGCTGACGACGGGGAGATGTTTCGGGGTCGGGCGCAGGTATTGGCCCAGGGTAAGGACCTGGCAGCCGACTTCGCGCAGGTCGTCCATGGTCTGGAAGAGCTCGGGCTCGGTCTCGCCCAGGCCGAGCATGACGCCGCTCTTGGTCACGACGGTGGGTGAGAGTTCTTTGGCCCGGCGGAGGGTTTGCAGGGAGGTGCGGTATTTGGCCCGGGAACGGACGGAGGGCGAGAGGCGCTCGACCGTTTCCATGTTGTGATTAAAGATCTCGGGCGCGGCGTCGAGCACGAGCTGGATGCACCAATCCTGGGCGTGAAAATCGGGCACCAGCACCTCGATGATGATGCTGGGATCCATCTCGCGCACCGCGCGAATGGTGCGGGCGAAATGGTCGGCCCCGCCGTCTTTCAGGTCGTCGCGGGCGACGGCGGTGATGACGACGTGCTTGAGCTTGAGCCGCCGCACCGCCTCGGCCACGCGCTGCGGCTCGTCTTCCTCGAGCGCGAACGGTTTCGCGGTGCTGACGGCGCAAAAGCCGCAGGCCCGGGTGCAGCGCTCGCCGGCGATCATCATGGTGGCGGTGCCCTGGCTCCAGCATTCCCAGCGGTTTGGGCATTGCGCGCTCTCGCAGACGGTGTGGAGGCGCAGATCGGAGATGAGCGCCTTGGTGGAAAAGAAGACCGGGTTCGAAGGCAGCCGGACTTTGATCCAGGGCGGCTTCTGCGCCTGGTGGAGCGCGGGATCGATTTTAGCGCAGGACATTTCGCGCGAAAAGTAGTGCAGCGGGGCGAGGTTGAAAAGCTAAAGCGTTTCCCCGGCTTTTCAGGCGGAGGGAAACACGGACGGGACTTCGCCCGTCCCTCCAGTGCTCGTGCTCGTGCTCGTGCTCCTTGCTCGTGCTCGGGTGGCGCATCGGCCGCCGGAAAGGGACTTAAACCTTTCCCGGAAATGGCCCGGCCGGGTCGCAGGCGGAGAAGCCATCGACGTATTTTTGCAAAAGCCCGATCCACCCTTCTGCGGCCCAGCGAGAATTCGTTCCGACAGGGGGCAGCAGTCGCAAGAATGCCATTCGGGTCCACCAAAAGTTGCCCCCAAAAAGCCAAAACTCCTGCAACTTCATCCAATGGCATCCGTAGGCGTGATGCGTCTCGAGGCTTTGCAATGCGTCGCGCCAGCGCCAGACGGTGAAGTGAGTCATCCGGCGCCGCCATTCGGTATTAAAGCGAGTCGGGGACGACGCGCCCTTGGTGTGGGCGTAAAAGGCGAAGCCATCCAGAGTATGGCTCTCTCGTGCCAGAGCGCCGAGGGTGACCTGTTCCCAGCCTGCGCGACTGTGGGCCACCTCGGTCCACGGAATGGGAGAAACATTCAAACAATCTCGCACGGCGGCGGCGTTCCGATCGCTCCCGACCAGGCCGACTTTGAAGGAGAAACCTTTCGCTGCGGCCAGGCCGCTCGCGGCCAAAGCATGCAGGTGTTCCTCTACCGGCTGGCGCCAATCTCCATCAGCATAGATGTGATAAAAATGGTGAAGATCGGACACCGCAGGCACAGGAATCGGGAATAACCGGGCGTCAAGCCGGCTGCCGTGGACCGTGACGCTCAATCCCTCTGATGGCTTTTCGTTAGGCAAAAATCCCCCGCTCCCCTGGCCAGCGCGCCTCTTCCGCCGCAAAAGAGGCGGCGAGTGGCGAAGATGGTTGCCTTTTGCGCCGGCTTTTGCTTCCATCGCAGGCCAAAACCGTTCCCCGCTCGCACTTTAACCACCGCAGCGTTCACTCATGGATTCACAAGAAAATCAGCAACCTCACCACGGCAACGGCAACGTCGACGAGAGCGGCAACGTCGACCGCATCCGCGACATTCTCTTCGGGCCGCAGATGCGGGATTACGACGGACGTTTCCAGAAACTGGAGGAGCGGCTCTCGCGCGAAGCGGGTGAGCTGCGGGGCGATCTCGGGCGGCAGCTCCAGGCGCTGGAAGCGTTCATGAAGGGCGAGGTGGAGTCGATGACGAACCGGGTGAAAGCGGAGCAATCCGAGCGGGTGCAGGCGATCCAGCAACTGGCGCGCGAGATCGGCGAAACGGTGCGCGGGATTGAATTGAAGATCAGCAATCTCGACAGCCAGACGGCCAAGGACATTCGCGATCTGCGCGAGCAACTGCTCGAACAATCGAAAGCGCTCAGCGCTGAGCTGAAGGAAAAGCACGACCAGATGAAAGGCCAGCTCGACCACGAAGCCGGGCAGATCCGCAACGCCATGACCGGCCGGGAAGCGCTGGCCGAGATGTTCAGCGAGATCGCGCTCCGCCTCAAAAACGAATTCCGCGTCCCCGGCGCACAATAGGCCAATGCCGCTGGCGGAATTCGCAACGTGGAATCATGCGCCCGGGGCGAGGAGCGGTGCTTCCATTCCGCCCTGCGCCGGCCGCCGGATGCGTTGATCCGATGCATCGTTCCGCGCGCAAACCGCTCGATGATCTGGACGAACTCCGCCGGCTTCTCGTTAGGCCGGAACAGGAGGAACTGCAGGATCTGCAGGATCGGCTGGACGATAGGGAACGTCGCGCGCACGAGACCGCCGCCATCCTCCCGGAAGCGCTCACCCTCAGCACCGATCGCAGTGCCGACCTGAGCCGCGCTCTGCGCCCGGCGGTGGAAGGGTCGGTCCGAGAGTCGATCGAGAAACGGCCGGAGATTTTCGTCGACGCGCTCCATCCCATCATCGGCTCGGTCGTGAGGCGATCGATCGCCGAAAGCATGCGGGCGCTGCTCCAGTCGCTCAATCAATCACTGGAGCAGAGTTTCTCCTGGCAGGGATTAAAGTGGCGGCTGGAGGCGCTGCGGACCGGGCGCAGTTTTACCGAGGTGGTGATGCTGCGCAGCCTGGTCTACCGGGTGGAGCAGCTGTTTCTCATCCATCGCGAGACCAGTCTCTCGCTCCTCCATCTCAGCGCGGATGCGAGCGGGGCGCAGGATTCCGACATGGTGGCCGGGATGCTGAGCGCGATCCAGGATTTCACCCGCGACTCTTTCCAGACCGGGAAGGACGAGGCGCTGGAGGAATTCCGGGTGGGCGAATTGCAGGTCTGGATCGCGCCCGGCCCGCACGCTTATCTGGCCGCCGTCATCCGCGCCAATCCGCCGCGCGAGCTGCGCACTGCGCTGGAGGACGCGGTCGATCGCATTCACATTCTGCGCGGTTCGGCCCTGGCCAAATTCAACGGCGACGCCGCGCCCTTCGCTGCGCTCCGTCTGGAGCTCGAGCCCTGTCTGCGGGCGCAATATCAACCGCAAAGGACTTCCCGAAACCGCACCCGCGGCTGGATCGCGCTCGCTGCCGCCGCCGGCCTTCTGCTGGCCGCACTCATCGTCAGCGCACGGAGCGAACGGCGCTGGCACGATTTCGTTAGGCAATTAAACGCCTCGCCTGGTCTCGCCGTGACCCAGGCGGAGCACCATTGGCTCCGCCCCTCCCTCATCGCGGGCCTGCGCGACCCGGCCGTGGCCGACCCGCGTGCCATCGCCCGCACGGCCGGAGTCGACCCGGCGCGGGTGCATCTCGAGTGGAAGGATTATCTGGCGCTCGATGACGCCAGCATCCTGCATCGTTTCATCAAACGCTTCGGCAAACCGGACGAAACCGAGGTCAGCCTGGCGAATGGCGTTCTGACCATCGGCGGTCCCGTGCCCTACGAGTGGTATCAGCGAGTGGAACACGACGCGCTGCAATCGCCGGGGGTGACGGCGGTGGTGGAAAACGATCTGCACCTGACCTACGACCCGGCCCAGGCGCTTGGACGTTTTCGCGCCGCTTTCCCCCCACCCGCGGGGCTGAAGACGGCGCTGGCCAGCGGCACGCTCATCCTCTCCGGCATCGCACCCTACGAGTGGATCGCGCCGGTCCGCACGGGCGCGACCCGGCTGCCGGGCATCACCGGCATTTCCGACCAGAACCTGCAGATCAGCTACGATCCCGGGCTCGTCCTGCAACGTTTTATCGACCGGTTTAATCTGCCCGATTCAGTCAACGCCACGGTCGATAAAGGAGTGCTGGTGTTGACCGGGGAAGCGCCGCACGCCTGGCTGACCCGGGTGCGCCGGGGCGCGCCGACGGTGCCGGGGATCAAAAAGATCGACGAGAACGGGCTGGCTGATCTCGACCAGCGCACTTACCAGCAGGCCAAATCGGTCATCGAAAGCGCGTTCGTCTATTTCCTGCCAGATAAAGACAACTTTGCCACCGAGGGCTTCGCCGCCCTGTCGCGCCTGCCGGATGAAATCCGGCGCTGCCTCGCCGCCACCGGCCGGCTCGGGCTGGAGGTGCAGATCGAGGTGCGCGGCTCGGCCGACGCGGTGGGGAATGAGACCGAGAACTTCAAGCTGAGCCAGCGCCGGGCCGAGGCGGTGCGCGATTTTCTGGTCAAATGCGGCTTTGAACCGTCACTCTTCCAGGCCATGGGGATGGGTGCGCCTAACGACGCCGCGGAAGCGGATGCCGACCAGTCGAATCGCCGGGTCGCGCTCAAGGTGGTGCCAAAATTATGATCCAGAAAAAAGTCTGTCTGCTCGGCACTTCCGGAGTCGGCAAGACCAGCCTGGTGGCGCAGTATGTGCATAGTCTTTTCTCAGAGAAATACCTCACCACGGTGGGGGTGAAGATCGATAAAAAGGTGGTCGCGGTCGACGGCAGCGAGGTCACGCTGGTGATCTGGGACCTGGCCGGGGACGACGATTTCCAACGGCTGCAAACCTCCTATCTGCGCGGGACGAGCGGCTACCTGCTGGTGGCCGATGGCACCCGAAGGGTGACGCTGGACCTGGCGCTGGAATTGCAGAAACGGGTCGCGCAAACGCTGGGGGAGGCGCCTTTTCTCCTGGCCCTGAACAAGGCCGACCTCGAGCCGCACTGGGAAGTGGAGGAAGGGCAGATCGCCGCCCTAACGAATAAGAATTTCACCATCCTGAAGACGAGCGCGAAGGATGGCACCGGGGTGGAGCAGGCTTTCGCCGACCTGGCCCGGCGCATGCTCCAGCCTGCCTAACGACGATGCCGGAAGCCGCCTCGCCCGCCCAAGCCGTGCTGGCCGAGCTCGGTTACGCGCTCTTTGCGCGGGAGAGCGCCAGGGCGCTACGGTCGTTAGGCAAGCCGCCCGATTGGCTGGTGGCGCTTTGGCCCGGCCTAACGGCTAACGACGGCTTGCTGCCGCTGGCGGAGGCTTCGCCCTTCCTGGAGAACTTCTTCATCGATGCCGAGGAATGCTGGCAAAATGGCGGCGCCGAGCGCGCGAAATCCGGCCCGTGGGTGGAAGAGGATGCGGCCGGCAAGGAATGCCAACTGGAGGCGACCGCGCTGACCGTGGATGGCCAGGCGCTGCTGTTGCTGGAACGGCTGGGGGAAGCGTTTGCAGCGAAAAGAAACCTCCTGCAGCGCGCCCGCGAAACAGTCATCGCGCATCAGCGGCTCAACTCCGAGATTCAAAAAAAGGAAATCCTGCTCCACTGCGTGGCGGATGAAATGACCGCGGCGCTGGCCAACGCCATCACCGCCCTGCGCCTGATCGAGCAGGAGGACAATGGCCCGCGGAGCAAGCTCCTGCTCGGCCTCGCCACCCGCGCGACGGAGGAGCAGCAGCGGCTCATCCACCGCATCCTGGCCGTCTTTGCAAACGAGCTGCGCGGCGCCCAAGCGAGCGACGGCCTAACGACATCGGAGGCGGACGCCGCTGCCGTCCTGCAACACGCGCTCGACGCGGCCGCGCCGCTTTTCGCCGAGAAAGGGGTACGCCTGGAACGCCCCGCGCCCGCGAGCCAGACCGCGACCATCGCCGGCGACCCGGCCCAACTGAAACGTCTCCTGGCCAACCTGCTCGAGAACGCGCTCGAACGAACCCCGGCCGGCGGCACGGTCGTCGTTAGGGCGACTCGCGAGAACGACGCGTTTCTCTGGGAAGTGGAAGATGACGGCAGCGCGATCCGTCCCGACGCCTGCGCCAACCTTTTTATCAATTGGGATCCGGCCAAGGAATCCTCCCCCGCCGCCGCCCTCCGTCTCCATTTTTGCCGCATCGTGGTGGAGAATTGCGACGGGGAAATGGGCTGCCGGAAGACGCCGGCAGGCCGGAACGGTTTCTGGGTTCGCCTAACGACTAACGAGGCGGCATGAAGACCCTCGTCCTGATCGATAGCGATGCCCTCTCGCGCGCCCTCCTTTCGCAATGCCTGAGCGGGCAGGGCTGGCAGGTGATCGAGGCGGAAGATGGCGAAGCCGGCCTCCAGCTGGTGGAGCAGAATCAGCCTGCCGCGGTGATTTGCGACCTGCGCACGCCGAAGCGCAACGGCTTCAAAGTTTGCCGGCTCATCCGCGACCACGCCTCGCTCAAGTCGACCCGCGTCCTCCTCACGGGCGTGAGCCGTTACGCCAACGACCGCGAGACCGCGCTCGCTTCCGGGGCGGACGATTATTTGGTCAAACCGATCGTGCCGGCCGAGCTGCTCGCGGCCCTTGATCACGATCTCGCCGAGGAGTTGCCCGCCGCTCCGGCCACATCGATCGCGACCGGCCCGACCATCATTCGTTTCTGGGGCGTGCGCGGCTCGATCCCGACGCCGGGCATTCAGACCTCGGTTTTCGGCGGCAACACTTCCTGCGTCGAGGTGCGGGTCGGCGAGCAGGTCATCATCCTCGACGCCGGCTCCGGTATCCGCGCGCTCGGGCAGGCGCTGACGCGCGAGTTTCGCGATAAGCCGCTCGAAGTGACGATGCTGGTCACCCACACGCATTGGGATCACATCCAGGGCTTCCCGTTTTTCATTCCAGCCTACAACCCGAAGGTGAAAGTGCGCATCGTCGGCTACGAAGGAGCGGTGCACGGACTGCGCGGCGCGCTCTTTGAGCAAATGCAGAGCGCTTTTTTTCCCGTCGGCCTCAACCAGATGGCGAGCCACGTCACCTTCGAGGAATTAAGCGAGATGGAATGCCGCATCGGCGCGGTCACGGTCCACACCATTTTCGCGAATCATCCGGGGATTTGCCTTGGCTATCGTTTGTGCACGCCGAAAGGCGATGTGGTTTATATGCCCGATCACGAAGGCTACGAACGCCACGAGATCGAGCGACAAAAGCTGGCCGGCGAAACCTCGCCCAGCAGCCTCGATTACGCCCGCTTGCAGGACGAAAAAGTGGTCGAGTTTTTCCGCGACGCCGACGTGGTCATCGGCGACACGCAATACGACGCGGCCGAATACCCGAGCCGCCTCGGCTGGGGGCACACCTGCGCGGATGACGCGGTCGAGCTGGCCATGCGTGCCGGAGTGAAACACCTCTTTCTCTTTCACCACGACCCGGATCATCAGGACGAAAAGATGGTCGCGATGATCACCCGGGCGGAGAAGCGCGTAGCCGAGGCGGGCTCAGGCATGATTGTGAGCGCGGCGCGGGAAGGCGCGGAGATCGTGCTGGAGTGAGGTGAATAAGCCCGCGCTGGAGGGACGGGCGCCGTCCCGTCCGTGTTTCTCGCCCTACCGAGAACGCGGGGATCCTTATAATTTCGTCCGACCGGAGAGCGCGCGATAAAGGGTCAGCTCATCGGCTGACTCCAGCCCGCCACCGGCCGGAAGACCGTGCGCGATGCGAGTCAGGCTGACCGGAAATTTCTTCAGCAGCTCAACCAGGTAATTGGTCGTCGCCTCTCCTTCCACATCGGCGGCGAGAGCGAAGATGACCTCGTTGGGCGCTTCCTTTTCCACCCGCTCGAGAAGGGAGGCGATGCGCAAATCCTCCGGCGCCACCCGGTCGAGCGGCGAGATGCGGCCGCCTAACGAATGATAACGGCCGCGGAAAGCGCTCGTTTTTTCCAGGGGCAAAATATCGGTCGGCTGCTCGACCACGCAGAGCAGCTCGCTCGAGCGCGTATCGTCGGCGCAGATTTCACAGAGCTCGGCGGTGGCGAAAAAGCCGCACCGGACACAGGGATGGACCGCTGCGCGGGTGGCGGCGATGGCCTGCGCGATCCCTTCCGGCTGACGCTCGCGGGCCTGCACGATCCAGAGGGCGATGCGTTCGGCCGAGCGCGGACCGACGCCGGGCATCTGGCGCAGTTGCACGATGAGTTCGCGGAGCGGGACGGGATATTCGGTTCGTTTCAAATCGGGACGAGCGGTTCCGCGACCGGCGAAGGCTCGGGCGCCATTTTGAGGCAGACCGGCTCGAGCCGGCGCAGATACCATTGCAGCGGGCCATCGGCCGCGCCGTCGTCGCCCTTAGCGCGGAGGAATTCGGCGAAGGCTTCGTTCCAGCGCCGCTCGCGATAGTAAACGATCGCAGTCCAAAACTGGTCGCGGCGCGCGATCACTTCCGGACTGGCTTCTTCGGCCAGCGCGAGCAGTTCATAAACCTCCAGCCGATCATGGGCGGCGGCGCTGCGCAGGAAGTCGATCGGGCGGGCCACGATCGCCTTGCCGGCGGCGTGAAAGCTGCGCGGGTCGAGCAGAATTTCGGAGCCGTAAACCTGGTTGGCCCGGGCCAGCCGGCGCGCGATCTCGATCGGCTCGCCGGCCAGGACGATTTCGTTAGGCGCGGCGCTCCCGGGCGCGGCCACCAGAGTGCCGGAGCTGACCCCGAGGCGGAGATCGATTTTGCCTAACGACTCCGGCCGGGCCGCGGCGGCGGCGCGAAAGTGGTCGCGGAAAGCGAGCGCGGCGCGGGCGGCGGCGACGGCATGTTGCGGACTCTGATTAGGAAAACCGAAAACGATTCGCACCCCTTCGCCATCGACTCCATGCAGATAACCACCCGACTCGAGGAACGATTGGGAAGCGCTGGCGATGAATTCCCGGGTCAGCTCGGCGCAGGCGGCCGGGGGCAGGTCGTCGATGAGCTCGGCTTCATTTGCGATCTCGCAAAAGACGCAGCTGGCGGCGTGCGCGCCGGGCTGGGAGAGGTCGAGCGGGGCAATCGTTAGGCGATCGATTCCCTCCTGCCCGAGGCGGCCGGCAAAAGCGCGAAGGGCGGCGCGCCGCCGGCGGCCGGAGGCACTGGCATGAAGCGCGAGGGCAAGGACGGTCGCGAGCAAAGCCGCGACCAGCGCCGGGGCCGGATCGAAGAAGGAGATGCCAAAGGCGTGCAGGAGCCAGGCGGCACCGAGGATTTCCAGGAGGAGGAGGACGAGCAGGAGCAGTTGCCGGCCGAGGGAGATCGCCTGCAGCATGGTCCAGGCAACGGCGAAGCTGAGGCCGAGCGCGATGACGAAATTCTCGAAGGTGGCGGCGCCGTTAGGCGAAATGCGCAGCGCCCGGGCCAGGGCGGCCGAGGGCGGAGCGAGCAGTCCGCTCAACTGCAAGCCGATCGCGATCGCGGCTGCGACCGCGCCGATCCAAAAGGTGCCGAGCAGCGCGCGCTTCATTGCACCGGGCGATCGCCGCCCGGGCCGTAGGATTGCAGGACCAGCTCGCTCAGAAATTTATCCGGCGCATCGATCGCCCGGGCATCGAGGACGAACTTGTTCTTGCCGGTGTTTTTCCTGATCAGGCTGAGGCCGAATTGGAAATCCTTGAAGAGATGCGCGCAGAGGTCGTTCATGTTCATCCGCTCCGCTTCGGCGCGCTCGACCAGCCGGTCGCGGGCGGAGTTGTCGAATTGCAATTCGACCCCGTGCTCGGCCGAGAAACGATCGGCGAACATCTGCGCCTCGTGCCGCATCGTTTCCTTTTCGTGCTGCTGACCTTCGGCCAGCAGCCGCCGCAGGACCTGCTGCGGTTCGCGGACCAGTTCCTCGGTCACGCGCAACTGGGTGAGGCCGGAGCCGGCGAGGTAATATTTGTAATCGCGGAACAGCTTTTCCCAGACGGTGAGAAGCCCGCGGGCGCCGGTTTTTTCGAGCGCGGCGGCGCTGGCGATGAGGAGTAACGCCTCGTCCTCGAAGCTGATCTCGATCCCGTAGGCGCGGAAAGCGCGCTCGTACTGGCGCAGGATGCTGCCCTCGGAAAACTTCATGATCTTGTAGAGATCGTCCGCGGTCAGCTCTTCGCAGACGACTCGCACCGGAAGGCGGCCGATGAACTCCGGCTCGAAGCCGTACTCGATGAAATCCTGCGTCCCGACCTGCTGAAAGATCTCGTTGTCGAGCACTTCGACCGGCTCGGCTTTGAAGCCGATCTGTCCCTGCGCCAACCGCTTCGCCACCTGCGTTTTGAGTTTTTCGAAGGCGCCGCTGACGACAAAGAGGATGTGCCGGGTGCTGATCGTTTCGCGTTTGCTTTTGCCGCGTTTTTGGAATTCGAAGGCAGCCTGGAGCTGGCCCTGAAGATCGTTCGCGCTCCGCAGCGGCACTTCGGTTTCTTCCATCAGCTTCAGCAACGTGGTCTGCACGCCGCGGCCGCTGACGTCGCGGCCGGCCATGTTGGAAGCGGAGGCGAGCTTGTCCACTTCGTCGATGTAGATGATGCCGAACTGGGCCAGGGCGACGTCGCCGTCCGCTTTCTGAACCAGCTCCCGCACGAGATCTTCGACATCGCCACCAACGTAACCGGTCTCGCTGAACTTGGTCGCGTCCGCTTTCACGAACGGCACTTTGATCAGCTCCGCGATGTGCTTGATGAGGTAGGTTTTTCCAACGCCGGTCGGGCCGACCAGGATGACGTTTTGTTTCGCGTACTCGGTTTCCTCAGCGCGGAGGGCGTCTTCGCTCTCCAGTTTGCGCAGGAAATTGACGTGGTTGTAGTGATCGCAGACCGCGATGGAGAGGACTTTCTTGGCTTCATCCTGCTTGATCACGAAGCGGTCGAGATGGGCTTTGATGTCGCGCGGGAGGAAGTCGAAAACGAATTGCTCGCCGGATTGTTTTACCGGTTTCTCTTCGTCACCGGCTTCCGCTTGCTCGGGCTGAGCGAAGCTGGCGAAGGAGACCTTTTCTCCGAAGTTGGATTTCATGAACTCGGAGAGCTTGGCCTGCAGCTCTTCCGGTGTGGGAAATGGCGGGTTTTGATTCAAGAGCAAAACCTAACATCGCGGTCGGGCATGTAAAATTGGGGGAGCGATCGGCGCACCTGGTTTCGGTCCGCCGGCAGTGCGGTCTTGGCCTGACCGGCCACCCGATTCGCCTGCCGAAACGGCAGACTTGTCCTTGGCCAAAACCCGCACCGAAAGCTGCTCACAACTCGTCCGAAAACGATGCAACTCCTTGCATTTGGCCCGCATCTGTGCTCAATGGAATGCCGCTCCGCAGGCCGGTCGCGCCGCGAGGCGTTCCCCGGGCGCGGCCCAAGATTACTCCATGATGCTACTTACCTTTCTCGCTCAAGCCCAAGCGGCCGCTCCGGCCAACGCCGGACCGAATCCGCTCTCGTCCTTCATCCCCATCATCCTCATTTTCATCATCATGTATTTTGTCCTCTTCCGTCCGCAGATGCGGCGGCAAAAGGAACAGCAAAAACTCGTCTCGGCGCTGAAAACGGGCGACCGGGTGGTGACGGCTTCGGGCATTCACGGCATGATCACCAACGTCAAGGACACCACCGTCACGGTGAAGGTGGCCGACAACGTCAAAATCGAGATGGAAAAATCGGCGGTGACGAACGTTGCGAAGACGGACGTGGTCAAAAGCTGATGCTGCGACCGCCCGAGACAAACACCTTTTCCATGCACTTCTGCCTTCTTTCTAACTGACTCACGACCAATGAACTCAATGCTCGAATTTCTCATTGGCCTCGGCCTGCTCGTTCTTTTTGGGTGGTATTTCGCCACCGACCGCGGGCTGCGGAAGCACATCCTGGCTGCAGTGCTGGTCGTCCTGCTCGTCTTCTTCAGTATCTGGAGCATTTGGCCGCTGCAGAAAAAAGTGCGGCTCGGCCTCGACATCAAAGGCGGCACTTCCTTCCTCATCCGGTTGAAGAGCGAGGAGAAAAACCTGACCAAGGGAATGCTCGATCAGGCGGTCGAGGTCATCCGCAAACGCGTTGATTACTTTGGCAGCGGCGAGCCGGTGATCAGCCCGGTCGGGACCGACCGCATCCTGGTGCAGATTCCCGGTCTGGACGCGGCCAAGATCCAGGAAGCGCGCGACCAGCTGTCGCGGGTGGCCAAGCTCGAGTTTCGTCTGGTTTATCCCGATAACGGCGAGCGCCTGCGCGCGATCGATGCCGGCACGGAAGTGATCCCGCCGGAATATCGGATTGAGACCTACAAAATGCAGCCGCGAAACCCGGGCGAGAAGCCGGCGGAAGAGCGGTTGCTGGTGAAAAAGAAAGCCGACCTGGGCGGCGATAGCGTGAGCCAGTCGGCCGCATATTACGGGAACGATGGCTGGACGGTGCAGCTCAAATTCAACAGCGAAGGAGCGAAGAAATTTGGCCAGATCACCGAAGCGAACGTCGGCCATCGCTTTGCCATCGTGCTCGACGGCGTCATCCAGTCAGCTCCGAACATCCGCACCGCGATCTACGGCGGCGACGCCATCATCACTGGCAGCTTTGGGGAAGAGGAAGCGCGCGGCCTGGCCAGCGTGCTGGAGAATCCGCTCCAGGTCCCGGTCAGCATCGAGGAAGAGCGCAGCGTTTCGCCCACGTTGGGCATGGATTCGATCCGGGCCAGCATTCGGGCGGGCTTGATTGGTCTGGCCATTACGCTGCTTTGCGTGGCGGTTTATTACCGTTTCGCCGGTCTGGTGGTGAACCTGGCCCTGATCGTGAACCTGATTCTGCTCCTGGGCGAATTCCAGCTCATCCCGGGCGGGGTCGTGCTCACGCTGCCGGGTATCGCGGGTATCATCCTCACCATCGGCATGGCGGTGGATGCGAGCGTGCTCATCTATGAGCGGTTGCGCGAGGAAATGGCCAGCGGCAAAGGGCTGCGAGCGGCGCTGCCAGCGGCTTACGACAAGGCCTTTAGCTCCATCTTCGACGCCAACGTCACCACCCTGATCACGGCCACGATTCTTTTCTTCTACGCCAGCGGACCGGTCAAAGGCTTCGCCATCGTGCTCATGCTCGGCATTTTGGCCTCCCTCTTCACCGCGCTCATCGTGGGACGGAATGTCCTGAGCTGGCTGGTCGAGAGCGGTCGCCTGACCAAGGTCACGATGATGCATCTGATCTCGACCAAGAACTGGAATTTCCTGAGCAAGGGAAGGATCGCCGGCCTCTGCTCGCTTGCCCTCATCCTCGGCGGCGCGGCGGCCTTTTACGCCCGGGGCGAGAAGAACTTCGGGGTTGATTTCCGGGGGGGCGATCTCGCCACCCTGAGTGCGCCGCACAAGGTCGACCTCGGGCAGGTGCGCGGTGCGCTCAAGCCGATCGGCCTGGCCGACGCCTCCATCCAGCAGTCGCAACAAGGCGACCGCAGCTACATCACCATCCGCAGCCCTTTGAATACGAGCGACAAAGTGGAGCACGAAATCATGCAGCGGTTCCCTAACGAAGGCTTCAAGATCGAAGGCTCGGAACGTGTCGGCGCCCTGGTCGGCGGCGAGCTCGCCCGCAGCTCCCTCATCGCGCTCGGGCTCGGCATTCTCGGCATTCTCATCTACGTCACTTTTCGCTTCGAATTTTCCTTCGCCGTCGGCGCCATTGTCGCCCTGCTACATGACGTGCTCATCACGGTGGGAATGTTTGCTATTCTCGGGCGCGAGCTCACCCTCACCATGGTCGGCGCCGTCCTCACCATCGCGGGTTATTCGATTAATGATACCATCGTCGTCTACGATCGAATCCGCGAAGGCCTGGCCAGCGGCAAGAAGGGCTCGATCGAACAGATCATGAACGAAAGCGTCAACCAGACGCTCAGCCGCACCATCCTGACCAGCGGCACGACCCTTATTCCCATCCTCTGTCTCTATTTCCTCGGCGGCGCGGTCTTGAAGGACTTCGCGCTCGCCATCATCATCGGGGTGATCGTGGGCACCTACTCGTCGGTCTTCATCGCCGCCCCGATCGTCCTCTGGTGGACCCGGGCGCGCGGCGGCAGCGCGAGTAGTTTACGGAGGGAAGTGACTCAGAAAACAGCGGTCACAACGCCGAGCTCGGCCGCCTAAACGCGCAGTTGACGCTGGGTGAGCGGAGCCGTAGGGTCGCAGGCCAATCAGCAAAGGAACTTTTCAAATTTCAATAAGCTCAGGAGTAAAAATCGCATGCCAGAAGTGATCGTTCGTAAAGGTGAGCCGGTGGACCGGGCCTTGAAACGGCTGAAGAACAAGCTGGACGCGGAAGGGATTTTGGAGGAGGTGCGCCGCCTGCGTGCCTTCGAGACGCCTTCACAGAAGACCCGTCGCAAGGCGAAAGCCAACGCCAAACGGGGCCGCGCCAAGTTTCGCTTCAACGCGTCGTAAATCTCTCATCCATAACCGGTAGCCGCTTTGCCTGGCAAAGCGTGCAGCCAGTGGGCGGTCCCGTTGCCAAGGCTGGCGATCAGTCGCGGGACCCGACCAGTCGCGAGTGCCGAATGTTTCGCCGGCCGCGCTGGCAGAGCAAAACGGCTAAAGTTCGCACTCGCAGAGGATGCGAAAGCCGAGGTCGTTACAGGTGTAGTTCGGCACATTTGACCCGCGGGTGGTCGCGCGCAGGCTGTTAAAGCGGGATTTCCAGCTGCCACCGCGGTAAACCCGCTTCGCGCCGGAAATCGGCCCGCGCGGATTCGTCTTGGGCGCACCTCGGTAAGCTTCAAAGAAATCCAGGCACCATTCCCAGACATTGCCCGCCATATCCTCAACCCCAAACGGGCTCGCCCCGCGGGGGAACGATCCGACGGGGGAGCTCTCCGGAAACCCGTCATCGATCGAGCGATCACTCCAGGCGAAGGAAGTGTTTCGGTCGGCGAAATTCCCCAGGTCTCCGCGCCCTTCCTGATTGCCCCAGGGATATTTTCGGCCATCCGGCCCGCGCGCTGCATATTCCCACTCCGCCTCGGTCGGGAGCCGGAAGCGGCGCTTCTCGCGCCCCCCGAGCCACTGACAAAACTTGGTCGCCTCCGTGCTGCTGACGTAAACCACCGGATGCTCATCGCCCGCGCCAGGCGCGCGTTTACGAGCGTGACTGGGATCAAACATCTCGTATTGCGCATTGGTGATTGGGTATCGGGAGAGATAAAAACGACTCACCGTCACCGGGGTGATCGGGCGCTCGTTTGGTGGCGCATCGGCGGCGTCGGTACCCATCTGGAACGCGCCCGATGGCACCAGGAGCATCTCGGCGCCGATGCCGGTTACGAAATTCGGAAATCGGGCTCGTTCCGTCACCGTATCCATCGGCGGGACCGTTTTCGCCACCGCAGCGGCGTCGGCGCCGTTACTGGAAGCTGGAGCCGCTCTGGGCGCGATCACGGTGGCGGCTTTGGGTGTTGGTGGCGCAGCCTCCTCCTCGATCTCCTCGAGGTAGAGGTCGACCATGTCTTCCGCGTCGCCGGGCTCAAGGCCGAGATTTTCGGCCATGTTAATGAAAGCATCGCGCTGGTCGTCGGTCATGTCGTCGGCGTCGAGGCCGCTCAACCGGAGCATGCGCATGAAATCTTCTTTGGGATCGAGCGGCGCGGCGTTTTTCTCAGCCGCGGCGGCGGCGGCTGCGGCCAACTCCTCAGGGGTTGGCGGAGTCACGCGGATAGCGCCGCATTTTTCCATCTCGACCCTGATGATCTCGGCCATCAGCTCGGGGTTGAGACCGTTTTGCCGGCCGAGGGTGAGAAGCGTTTCCTCTTCCTGAGGAGTGAGAGTTTTGTCGTTGAGGGCGAAGGAAAGGTATTTATTGAACTCGGCCACCGCGTGCTCTTCGGCCCGGGCGGCGATCTCCTGGTCCAGTTGGCGCCGCCGCTCGGGATCGAGCAACTCAACCCGCGCTTCGGTTAAAAAACGCGAGGATTCGTCGAGGCCGGAGCGAAGGAGCTGGGCCAGCGGGTTGCTCGGCTGGTTCTTGAGCGGGAGTTTTTTTTGCCACCAGAGGAGCAGCTCGTGAAAGCGTTCCTCGATCAGCTCGTTGCTCGGATTCGTCTGCGGATCGAGCCCGAGGCGTTCGTAGGGATCGGGCGAATTATAGCGGCTCCAACCGTCCCACTTGCGCGGATCGTCCGGCAACGGAATCGGGAAACTGACCATCGGACTGAGCATCTCAGACGACGCTCAGTTGTCCTAAAGCCGCCGTCGCACGATCCAGTTCTGATTCCGAGAGCCCGGTCTTGCGTTCGATCGAGACCGTGGCCGTATTGCCACAGGCTTCCACCGCCACCTCCAGGACCTGGTTGGCGTTGTATTCGTAGGTCAGCTCCACTGGCGAGCCCTTGGGCAGGAATGGCGGCAGCTCGACGTCGCAGATGCCGAGCGGGGTGCATTCCTGCGGCAGGGTGCTTTCGCCCTCGACGATGCGCACGATGGCGCGCTGCATGTTGGCCGTGGCCGTGCCGAAAGAGTTCTTCGCCACCGCCGGCATGGCAGTCATTTTCTTGATCATGGGGAAGACGTATTCCTCCAAATGCGCTTCATCCCAGAGCACCACTCCGAGAGTGTGCGAGGTAATGTTGCGCACCTGGATGAGGCCGCCGTCGCGCGAGGAAAACTGCTGGCGCGTCTCCGAGGGCAGCATCTGCTCCCCGGTTTCTTCCTCTTCGTTGAGCAGGGAAAGAACGGCCTGGATGGCTGCGCCAACGGCGACGGCTTCATCCGGGTTTACATCTTCGGCCAGGGGCACGCTGGTCAATTGACCAATCATCTGTCGCACCATCGGCATCCGGGTCATCCCGCCGACGAGGAGAATTTTGTTCACCTTCGACCACTCCATCTTGGCCTCGCGCATGACGATCTCGCAGATCGCCTTGCACTTCTCGACCAGATGTTTGGTCATCGATTCAAACTCATCGCGGGTGAGCTCGATCTTGATGCTCTTGCCGTTATGGCTGTGCACGATGGTGGTGCGATCGCGACTGGAAAGCTGGATCTTGGCCGCGAGAGCGCGGCTTTGCAGGTCCTGGTAACTTTGCAGATCGAGCAGCGGATTCTCACCATGCGCGCGGTCAAATTCCTCCGCGACATGGTTAACGATAATGTCGTCCCAATCCTTGCCCCCGAGACGATGATCGCCATTGGTCGCCACCATCTCGAGCCGGTGGCCTTCGATCCGCATGAGAGTGACGTCAAAGGTGCCGCCGCCGAGATCGAAGACGAACACGGTCTGGTCCTCGTCGAGCTTGTCCAGCCCATAGGCGAGCGCGGCCGCGGTCGGTTCGTTGATGATCTGCAAGACATTCAGGCCCGCCAGACGGCCGGCGGTGATGGTGGCGGTGCGCTCGGAGTCGTTGAAATAAGCGGGCACAGTGATGACGGCGTCGGTCACCGGCACCTTGAGATATTTCTCGGCATCCGACTTCAGCTTCTTGAGAATGAGGGCGGACAGCTCTTCCGCGGAATAATTGATCCCGCCAAATTCGCGGTGGAATTGTTCCTTCGATTTGCCGACTTCGCGCTTTACGAAATCGACGATCTTCTCCGGCTCAGCCACGGTGTTATTCTTGGCGATCGTGCCCACGATCGCGTTGCTGCCGTCGAAGAGGACGACCGACGGAGTAATGCGTTCGCTCTCGGCGTTCGGGATAATTTGCGGTTTCCCGTAAGCGTCGATGTGGGCGACGGCGGAAAAAGTCGTACCAAGATCGATTCCGACTGCTTTGCGATTGCTCATGTGGTTTTAAGTCTCCTTGAATTACCTAATCCGGACTGCGCACCACTGAATGCAGTTTTCATGCCTCAGCCGTTTGAATTCTGAGCGAATCTTTTTTCGCTCCCGCCTTTCCCTGCCCTCGCCTAGGCAGAGGCCGCCGGGCGCGTGAACCGTTTCACAATCACTTCCTCGGCCCGCAGCACCCGACCGTGCCAGGTAAAGCCGCGCTTTAGCCGCTTCACGATCTGGCCATCTTCCTCGGCGTTCTCGGCCGGCTCAAAGCTGATCACCCGATGCAGGGCGCGATCCACTTTCTCTTTCGTCTCGATCTCGTTCACCTCCAGGCGATGCAGGATCTCGAGCAGAAAATGTAGAATGTTCGTTAGGTTGTCGTGCGAGCGGGCGTGCTCCGCGCCGCTCGTCTCATCCTCCGCCGCCGCGCCGACCTGGCCCGCGATCGCGCTCAGGTCGTCGAACAAGACCAGCAGATCGCGAATGAATGGTTTCTGGAGGGCGTCGCGGACGAAATTATCACGATAGCTGATCAACTCCTGGTGGAGCGAATCGAACAGCTTTTGGTTCACCGTCTCGCTATCACGGATGACCGCGAGTTGCTCTTCGATTTTCTCAAAGTGAACCGCCTCAAATTTGCGCAGGACAGATTCCTCCAGCGCCTCGAGGCGCAGGCCGAGCGAGTAAACCGCATCGATGAGGACGGTGAGATTCGCCGCGGCCGGCTCCGGCGCTTTCGGCGGCGCGGCCGCTTCCGCGCTTAGTTCGTGCATTGCTGCGCTGAAATCCGAATCGACCTCGATCGCCTGTTCCATGGTGTCTCAGCGGGAGCTGAAATAGCGGCGGATGGCCTTGACCAATCCCGGCACATCGTGCTGGGTAGCTTCAACTGCAATCGTTAGGCCGCGATCACGCGCGGTCCGCGAGGTGATCGGTCCGATGCTCGCCACCTCCATCCCGGCCGGCCAGGCCAGGCCGAGAGCGAGAAAGTTTTCCACTGTGGATGAACTGGTAAAAGTGATCATATCCGCCCCTTCCGAGGCCAGCCGCGATCTCGCTTCCGTCCGATCGTCCGTTTCCGCTACGGTTCGGTAGGCAAAAGCAACATCAACGATGGCGCCCATGGCTCCGAGTTCCTTTGGTAGCAGGTCCCGCGCCTCTTCCGCCCGCGCGATCAAAATCCGCAGATTTTCGATGTCCCCTTCCTTCTTAAATTCTCGCACCACGCCCTCGGCGATATACTCGTCCGGCTGCAGATCGACCTTGAGATGAAACTCCCGCACCCGCTGCGCCGTCGCCGGTCCGATCGCGGCGATGCGGGCGCCGCCGAGGTCGCGCGCGTCGTCGTAGAGTTTGTAAAACATTTCGAAAAACGCAGTGACGCCGTTTGGGCTGGTGAAAACAATCCAGTCGTAGCCATGCGCGTCCTGCACCAGCTCGGCGAAGGCGCGCAGATCGCTCGGCGGCGCGATCCGGATGGTCGGCAATTCCATCACCTCCGCTCCCAGCTCGCGCAATTGCGCACTCAAAGCGCCGGCCTGTTTGCGGGTGCGGGTCACGACGATCCGCCGGCCGGCGAGCGGCTTTTCTTTCCGCCAGTCAAGTTGTTTCCCTAACGAAACCACCTCGCCAAAAACCGCTACCGCCGGCGGGGCAAAGCCATTTTCCGCCACTTGAACCGCGATGGTCTGCAGGGTGCCGCGCAGCATCTCCTGCCGGCCGGTCGTGCCCCAGCGAATCAGCGCCACCGGCAGATCGGCCCGCACGCCGTGCTCCTGCATTTGCTGCGCGATCGCCTCGATCCGCTCCACTCCCATCAACATCACCTGGGTGCCGCCAAGCCGGGCCAGGGCTGCGAAATCGATCGAGCTTTCCGTTTTCTCCGGATCCTCGTGTCCGGTAAAAAAAGTGACGTGCGAAGTGATGCCCCGATGAGTCACCGGGATGCCCGCGTAGGCCGGCGCGGCGATGGCGGAAGTGACGCCCGGCACAACCTCGAAGGACAGGCCGGCCTCGGCCAGCGCCAACGCTTCCTCACCCCCGCGGCCGAAGAGAAAAGGATCGCCTCCTTTTAGCCTAACGACCTCTTTCCCGGCCTGAGTCTTCTCGACCAGGAGCGCGTTGATCTCGTCCTGTTTCAAAGTGTGCGCGCCCGCTTTCTTGCCCGCGTAGATGAACTCGGCCTCCGCCGGCGCCCAGGCCAGCATCTCTGGATTGCAGAGATAATCGTAAACGATCACCTCGGCCCGCTCGATCAGCTGCTTCGCCCGCAAAGTGACCAGCCCCAGATCGCCCGGACCGGCCCCGACCAGGTAACAGCAGCCGGTTTGTTTCTTAGTTGCCATAAAGTTTCTCCATCAGTTCGGCGGCCAGCTTTTCCGGTTCGCTCGCAGGGCCGCGCGCTTCGCCCGCCTGCGGCGGAGAAGTTTCCTCCGTGAAAACCTGCGCCCGCAACGTCATCTCGTCTTCTGCGATCGTGGCTTGGACGCCGACCGGCGAATCACAGTCGCCGTCCAGAAGGCGCAAAAATTCGCGCTCGGCGCGCAAGGCCAGCAGCGTTGGGGCGTGATTGATTGCGTCCACCAGCGCTCGCACTTGCTCATCCTCCCGGCGAATCTGCAGAGCGATAATTCCCTGCCCGCCTGCCGGGACAAAATCGTTAGGCGACAAGATCTGGCAATTGTAGGGCGGCCGCTTCGGCTGCCCGACAGACATCCCCAGACGCTCCATCCCGGCCCGGGCCAGAATAATTCCGCTCCAGTCCGGGTTTTCGCCCAATTTTCGCAGCCGGGTCGGCACGTTCCCGCGCAAATCGGCCACCTGCAGATCGGGCCGCTGCCAGCGCAATTGGTGTGCCCGCCGGATGCTGCCGGTCGCGATCGTCGCCCCGGCCGGAAGACCCGTTAGGCCGGCCGCCTCCTTGAGAATGAGCACGTCTTCGGTGTGCGCCCGGGGCAGGGCCGCGCGCACTTCCAGCTCTTCCCCGCGATCGCTCGGCAAATCCTTCGCGCTATGCACCGCGAGGTCGATTCGCCTAACGAGAAGCTGTTTCTCGATCTCACGGGTAAACATCCCCTTGCGGCCGGCTTTGCGATCGACCACCGGCTCCACCCGCGAGCCTTCGTCGCCGCTGGTGCGGATGATCTCGAGCCGCACTTCCAGTTCCGGGCAGGCCGCCCGCAGAGCCTGCTCGACCATTCGGGCCTGGGTCAAAGCCAGATCGCTCCCGCGCGACCCGAGCGTGATCGTGCCCGCGGTACCCACTCAGCTTTCCGAGACGCGCAGCCTGGCCTCGGGCAAGGCCGGCGCAGCGAGCGACCGTTCCCGCGCCGAGACGAACCAGCCACTAAAATCGTCGACATGCCCGGCGATGATCTCCTCGCCCGCCGCCACCTGTTCCCGACGGAGCGCGAGCGATTGCTGCGCGATCGATTGCAGAGAATCGATGTCGTAAAGAAAAACGCCTTCCATTTCGTTCACATCCTGGGCCACGTCGCGCGGCACCGCGATATCGATAATGAAGAGCGGGCGATCAAGCCGATCGTGCAGCAGCGGGCCAAGCGTCTCGCGCGTGACCAGCGGGCTGGGGGCGGCGGTGGAGGTGATGAGAATATCGACTTCGCGGCAGTGCTCCTGCCAATCCGCCATGGCGATGGCGCGGCCGCCAACCTGCGCCGCGAGCGCTTCCGCGCGTTCGACCGAACGATTCGCCACCCGGATGTCCCCGACCCCGCGCTTGCGCAGCGCGCGCGCCGTCCGTTCGCTCGCTTCGCCCGCGCCGAGCAGGAGCACTTTGCGCGTCTCGAAATGCCCGAAAATTTGCTCCGAGAGATCGACCGCGACCGAGCCGATCGAGACCGCGCCACGGGTGATGCCGGTCATGGAACGCACCTGCTTCGCCACCCGAAAGGCGCGCTGGAAAAGCCGATGCAAAAACGGACCGGCCGCGCCCGATTCGCGCGCCGCAGCGTAGGCTTTCTTGGCTTGGCCGAGGATCTCCGTTTCCCCGATCACCATCGAGTCGAGCCCGGAAGCGACCCGGAAAAGATGCTGCACGCATTGCTGCGCCTCGTGCCGATAGAACACCTCCATCTCATCCTCCTGCGGGGCGATGCCACTGGCCAGCAGGCAATGCGCGATTTGTGCCGTTGGGATCGAGGTGGGGGCGGCGGCGTAGACTTCCACCCGGTTACAGGTGGTGAGGAGGAGCGCTTCGGTGCAGCCCGCTTCCTCGCGCAGGACACGATCGAGCGCAGCGTGGCCGACAAACCGCTCGCGGGTCTCGACGTTTGCAGTGTGATGGCTGAGGCCGACGCAGAAGAGATTCATCAGAGCGTGCCAGCCTGCGATAAAAAGGTGATGCCCCAGAGCAGGGTGAGCGCGGCGCTGAAAGCGACCACGCAGAGAGCGGCGATCCGGCGCGGTGCCGTGGTGCCGAGATGCCGGGCGAGCAGGATGGCGGCGTAAAGCATCCAGACGCCAAACGACCAGGCGATCTTGGCGTAGGGCAGCGGTTGCCCAGTAAAGAATCCGGCCGCGATCCCGAGCGTGAGTAAAACAAACCCAAGCCAAAGCGAACGCGTGATGGCGGCGAAAAGATCGGTTAACGGGGGAAAATGATAGAACATGGAGTTGAGCTGTCGCGACTTTAGCTGGCGCTCCTGGACAAGGTACATCAAACCGGCGACGCAGGCCAGAGCGAAGGCGCCGTAGGCCACGAGCGAAACCGCGGCGTGGATCTCGAGCCAGGGCGAAGGCGAGCTAAAGCGCGGGTGCGGCCGATCCACCGGAGCGAGCAGGGCCAGGGTCTGCAACCCGAAAACGAACGGCGCCGTAAACGCTCCCATGAGCGAGAGCCGATAGGCCGGCCCGATGAGCAGATAGATGAGCGTGACCGACCAGGCGAGGAAGATGAAGACCTCAAAGAGATTGGTCAGCGGACAGCGGCCGATCGCTTCCCCGCGCACGGTGAGAAAGGCGGTCTGGAAAATAAAACCGAGGGCGATGGTCCAAAAGTTAAAGCCGCCGGCGCGATAGGCCCGGACGCGAACAGCCAGCCCGGTGCGCACCATGGCCAGGAAAAAGAAGAGGGTGGAGACGATCAGGAGCTGACGATCCATCGGCCACGAAGGTAAAAGGCGGGGCGCCGGTTGGCAACGGCGGTTCGGGATGAGGCGAAGCAGGCCCGCTTCCTGCTTTTTAATCTACCGAGATGAATCTGTTGGCCCGAAAGAAGAACGAATATTCCCGCGAGAAAGATGCCCTGCAGCAAGCGCTCGACAAAAGCTACGCTCAGCTCCGCGAGCGAGCCCGGGTCGAGTGGCAGCGCTACCACGCCGCACGCGACCCGAGCGACGCCTGCGTGCGGGTGCGCATCGGTAACGACGGCTTGCCCACGCTCGCTTTTTAAGCGTGCTGACCGCGCGCCGCGTCTTCGCATTGGCGTTGTCGCCGCGGCACAAAGGTGAGTCTGTGCGCATTCGCTAGCGCGGGTGTGCGTTGACGATTCCTGTCCAACCGCTAGCCTCCCCGCCATGGCCGATGATTCGATCGCTCGTTTGCGCGCGGGGATCCGCGATGTGCCCAATTTCCCCAAACACGGCATCGTCTTTAAAGACATCACCCCGATCCTGGTCGACCCGCAGCTTTTTCGGGAATCGATTGACGTTTTCCTCAACCGCTGTCGCACCCTGCCGATCGATAAAGTGGTCGGGATCGATGCGCGCGGCTTTCTCTTCGGCTCAGCTGTGGCCTACGCGCTCGGGGTCGGCTTTGTCCCCATCCGCAAGAAAGGGAAGCTTCCGTTCAAGACCGCAAGCGCGGCCTATTCGCTCGAATACGGCGATGCCGAAATGGAGATGCATGTCGACAGCATCGAGCCGGGCGAAAAGATCGTGCTCATCGATGACCTGCTCGCGACCGGCGGCACCTCCGCGGCGGCGGCGGCATTGATCAAACAGGTCGGGGGCGAATTACTCGAGGCGCAGTTTTTAATCGAGCTCGAATTTCTCAACGGCCGGGAAAAGCTCACTCCCACGCCGGTGATGACGTTTCTCAAATTTTGACCGCGGATGTCGCGAAGGCGCGAAACCGGCTTCCGCCCCTCTCCTCCGGCTGCGAGTATTTTCCCATCCGAGAAATCCGCGTAATCCGCGGTTAAAAAATTCTCCTCAGTGACAAGTGCAGCCCGCGCCGCAGCCTTGGCTCCCCGCGATGACCTCGACCGCGATTTCCTGCAAGGCGAGCTGATCATGGATCATCGTGAGCAGATCGAGCGCACTCCCACTCGGCATTTCCGCGCAACGCAGCTCGATCCGCGCCCTTTTTCCGGCCAACTCCGGGTGCGACTCGGCCAACTCGCCATCGAGCAGGAAGGAAACATAGGCATTAAATTTTTCCTGCAGTTGGAAAAGCTGCAGATCGGAGCCGTTCCACGGACGCGCTTCATACATGGCCAGAATGAGCGCATCCGTCTTCGGGTCGTGAGCGAAGAAATCAATGACGCCGGGTTGCTCGACTCCAGCCGGATTCGAGCTCGGGGCGATACTTGGAGAGTCCTCTGCCATGGGAGGGCGACCTTACGGAATGACTATTCAATTTGCAACGAGCGGCTAGAATTGAGCGAGCCATGCGATACGCATCTGCTTTCCTCCTTGCCCTCCTCGCCTGGGTCTCGCCGGCTTTCGCCCAATTCAGCCCGGCGCTGGTCCAGAACGCCAGTTATTGGAACGACGGCAAAGCCGAGTTCAATCTCTACAACGCGCAAATCATGCGCTACGGGCAGCCGCGCCAGACCGAGGTGATCCACCTCCTGGTGCGGGAGCCGTTCGATTACCGGCAATACGTCAAACCCGACAACTGGCAGCGCCCCGGTGTCATCCCGGTGCTGAAGATGAACCAGATCCTGCACATCCCGACCGGGCTTTACGTCTATCAGCAGATGCACTCGAACTACTGGCGGGCCGATAACGGCCGGCTGGCCAAATTTTCCCTGACGAGCAACGACAGCTGCGGCAACACCTACAAGGAGGCGCGGCGCGGGGGCGAGACTTTCCATTATCAATGGCACACCTACTGGGACGGAATGGCCGAAGGCCGGGCCAAAGTCAGCCTCCAGCCTAACGGATTCTTCTACGACGAGCTTCCGCTGCGAGTGCGCACGATCGATTTCTCGCAGCCGCGGGGCGACTTCGAGATTCAGCTCGCGCCCAGCATCATCAACTCGAAAAAAGACACCCTCAGCTGGGAGCCGGCCAAGGTACATTTCGATTCCACCGACCGCGCCATTTACGTCACCGTCCAGCACGGAAAGGGGTCCGACCGCTTCGTCCTCGACCGCGATTTTCCGTACCTGCTCCGGACTTGGGAAGCGGCCGATGGCAGCCGGATGCGCTTGAAACGGAGCCTGAAAGTCGATTACTGGAATTATCACGATCTCGGCGATCGCAAGCGCGCCCTGCTCAGCCGCAAGCTCGATCATCCCGACTAGCAGCGGGGCGTTGACCAACTTTGCATTGAAGCCCGGCGCCCGATCGTTAGCCTTCCGCTATGGCAAAGACGAAGCGCAAAAAAGGCCTCACCCTGCTTGGGCGAAGCGAAAGCAAAATTCCCTCTTCCCCCTCGGTCAAGATCCTCGAGACCTTCCCCAACCCCGCCGAGCGCCCCTATTGGATCCGCTTCGACTCGGCCGATTTCACCTCTCTCTGCCCGATCACCGGCCAGGCTGATTTCGCCGCCCTCCAGATCGAGTACCAACCGGCGGCGCGTTGTCTCGAAACCAAGTCGCTCAAATTCTACCTCGCTTCCTACCGCAACGAACGCGCCTTCAACGAAGCGGTCACCAACCACATCCTGGAAGACCTGGTCGCTGCCTGCCAGCCGCGGCAAATGATCGTGCGGGCCGAGTTTGCCTCCCGGGGCGGGATTAGCCTAACGATCACCGCCAGCCACTCCGGCGCATCTGAGTCCGCGGAATGAAGCCGGCGGTAGTTCTCCTCAGCGGCGGACTCGACTCCGCCACCGTCCTCGCGCTGGCCCACGCTGGCGGTTACCAGGCTTACGCCCTCTCCTTCCGCTACGGCCAGCGGCATGAACGCGAAATCGAGGCTGCGCAACAAATCGCGGCTTCGTTAGGCGCGAAAGCGCATCGCATCACGGAAATCGATCTGCGCCTCTTCGGCGGCTCGGCCCTGACCGGCGACCTGGCCATGCCGCAAAATCGCTCGCCGGCCGAGATGTTAAACGACATCCCGGTTACCTATGTGCCGGCGCGTAACACCATCTTTCTTTCCTATGCCCTGGCTTGGGCGGAGGTGCTGGGCGCGACCGATATATTCATCGGCGCCAACGCAGTCGATTACAGTGGTTACCCCGATTGCCGGCCCGAATTCATCCGGGCGTTTGAACAACTGGCCAACCTCGCCACCCGGGCGGGAGTGGAAGGAGCGCGCTTCCAGATCCACGCCCCGCTCCTGGCCCTGAGCAAAGCCGAGATCATCCAGCGCGGAGTTTCGTTAGGGGTGGATTATTCCCTCACCCACAGCTGCTACGATCCGACCCCGGATGGCCTGGCCTGCGGGGTCTGCGATTCCTGTTTATTGCGTTTGCAAGGCTTCCAGCAGGCTGGCCTCACGGATCCGATCCCCTACGCGCGATGAAGCTGCCGTCCTCGTTCGGCCTCTTCCCCCTCACCCGCTCTGAGCAGCGCACCGTCGCCTTCATCGTCCTCGCCATCATGCTTGGCTTGATTACCCAGCACTATCGGCATCGCGAACCGAAGCCGCTCTCGCCGCCTAACGACTTCGAGCAGCCCGCCTCGCCTTCGCCGGCCGGGATCTCTACTCCTCGTTAGGCGACTTCTCGCCTAAACCTGGAATGCGCGCATAGCCGACAAAGCGCGGCCGCCGCCCGGAAGTGGTCGCCTTTTTCGAACTGGCGGTCTTGAAATCGAAGACGCTGACCCCGAACTGGCGCTCGCCTTCGTAGGTGCGCCCGTCGCTCGACCCGACCATGATCGGCCGGCCTGAATCTTTTTCTTCCCCGAGATAAATCATGGTGTGCGTGACCGGCGGATCGCGCTCCACGCTGTAGGTGCCGGTCCAGAAAAGCAGGTCGCCCGGCTTCAGTTCGTCCAACTCGAAGGAGTCGAGTTCGCGACTCAGCACGGCGCGGAAATTTCCCGCTTTGCGGACCCAGACATACTGCTCGCTCGCGCTCCGCGGCACATCCTTCATTCCGTTCTCGCGCAGGACGAAATAGATGAAGCCGGAGCAATCCATCCCGCCGTTCTCCGGGTCGGCCGAGCCGTATTTGTAATCCAGGTTGCGCTTGGTGAGGTCGAGCGCGTCGCGCAACAGCTTGCGCACCGGCTCCGGATTCTGGTCGAAATCTTTGATCTCTTCCGGCGCGACGGTCGCGACTTTCTCCTCCGGGCTCGGCGAGGGCGAAGGACTGGAGGATTCCTCCGGAGTGGGAGTGGGACTTTCACTCGGGCTCGGAGAGGGACTGGGGGAAGGCGTCGGGGAAGACTTCTTCTTCTTTTGCGACGGAGTCTCTTCTTCCTCCGGCGTCGGAGTGGGCGAGGCCTTTTTCTTGCTCCGCGGGGTCGGGCTCGGCGTCGGCGTGCTCTTTTTCTTGCTCGAACGCTTCTGCCGCCGCCGGGCCGGGGTCGGCGTCGGGCTGGCGAAAAAATCCCGAATCCTCTCGCCTAACGACGGCTCTTCCGCCGCTCGCATTTCCAGCGCCGGGAGTGGGAGAAAGAGCAGGGCGAGCAGGAACGCCGCCCACCGACGACCAATCAACGCTCGAACTCGGCGGCGCGGAATCATGGCTGACGCGGGAACCGCCTAACGAATACCGCCCAATTTGGCCAGGATGGCCTTGTTCATCTTGATCCCGGCTTCCAGGTTCTCGAGCGGGAAGTTCTCGTTAGGCGAATGCGCCCGGCAATCGGGCAGCGCCAGGCCCAAGAGCAGCGTCTCCACTCCCAGAATGTCGCGGAATTGCGAGACGATCGGGATGCTCCCGCCTTCGCGGATCAGCGCGACATCGGCGCCGAAAGCCTCCTTTAGCGACTCCTGCGCCGCTTCGCCAAAGGCCGAATGGGGATCGGTCAGATACCACGGGCCGCTATGGCCATCGATGATTTCCATTTTCACTCCGGGCGGGAGATGCTTCTCCAGGTGGGTGCGGGCCAATTTTAAGATCTTGGCGCCGTCCTGGTTTGGGACCAATCGGAAGGTGATTTTGGCCATGGCGTGGCTCGCGATCACCGTCTTCGTTCCCTTCCCTTGATACCCGCCGCCGATGCCGTTGATCTCCGCCGTCGGGCGCGCCCAGAGCCGCTCCAGGGTGCTGAAACCTTTCTCGCCGAAGAGCTCCGGCGAGCCGGTTTCCTCGAGGATTTCCTTGTCGGCATCGACCGGCAATTTGCGCCACGCTTCGCGCTCCCAATCCTCCAGCGGTTTCACGTCATCGTAGAAACCTTCGATCGCGATGTGCCCGTTTTCGTCGTGCAAAGTCGCCAGCAGTTGCACCAGCGCGGTGATCGAGTTGGCCACCGCGCCGCCGAAGACACCGGAGTGCAGATCCATCGACGAGCCGGTGACTCGCACCTCGCAGGCCGTCACTCCGCGCAGCCCGTAGCTCAGGGTCGGCACCCCGCGCGCGATCATGCCGGTATCGGAGACGACCGCCACGTCGCACTTTATCTCGTCCCGATGTTCCTCGAGAAAGTTAGGCAAATTATCGCTCCCGACTTCTTCTTCGCCCTCGATCACAAGATGCAGGTTCACCGGGAGATCGCCGTGCTCCTCCATCATTTCCTGAATCCCGAGGATGTGAGCAAAAATCTGGCCTTTGTTATCGGTCGCGCCGCGGGCGTAGACGTAGCCATCCTTTAAAACCGGATCGAAAGGCGGCGAATCCCAGAGCTCGAGCGGATCGGGCGGTTGCACATCGTAATGGCCGTAGAGCATGACCGTTTTGCGACCGGGCTGATGTTTGTTTTTCGCCCAAACCACCGGATGCCCCGGAGTCGAAACGAGCTGCGCCTCGAGGCCGATCCCGTTCAGCTTTTCCACCAACCAATGCGCGCATTCGCCCAGCTTTTCGGCGTAGGCATCGTCGGTCGAGATGCTTGGAAAACGGAGAAAGGTAAAGAACTCTTCGAGATAGGAATCGCGCATGCCGAAGAGTAAAGCAGCTTCGTCGCGCGACAACTAACGACTTGTCGACCGAGCGCGTCTCGCGCAGCCTGCTGCCACGATGAGCGCGCCTATTCCACCCGCGGAAGATAACCAACTCGTCCGCGCGCTCGGTGTGCCCAGCCTGACCGCCAATATCGTCAACTCCACCGTCGGAGCGGGGATCTTCGCTCTGCCCGCGCTGGTCGCCGCCCAGCTTGGGCCGGGAGCGCCGCTGGCGTTTGTTTTTTGCGCGCTGGCCATGGTGATTTTCGTCACTTCCTTTGCCATCGCCGGCAGCCGGGTTTCGTTAACCGGCGGGATGTATGCCTACGTCGAAGCCGCCTTTGGGCGCTACCTCGGCTTCCTCGCCGGCGTCCTCTATTTTCTCACCGCCATCCTGGCCGCTTCCGGCATCGTCGCGCTCTTTGCCGACACCATCGGGGCGATGGCACCGATCTTTGCCCACGGGCCGATGCATTTCCTCATCGTGCTGCTGGTTTTTGGCGTCCTAGCCGGGATCAACATCTCGGGCGTGCAATCGGGCGCGGCCGCAGTCTGGGTCATCACCATCGCCAAGCTCATCCCGCTCTTCATTTTTGTCGGAGTCGGCATCTTTTTCATGCGCCGGGCCGACGCCCTAACGATCGCCTGGCCAGGCGCTTCCCCGCTCGGGCGTTCCGTTCTGCTCCTGATCTTCGCCTTTGTCGGAATCGAGGTCGCGCTCATTCCCAGCGGCGAAGTGAAAAATCCGGCCCGGACGGTTCCGCGCGCGATTTATTCTGCCCTCGCGGTCACGACCATTCTCTATCTCCTCATCCAACTGGTCGCGCAGGGCCTCCTCGGGAGCAGTCTGGGGAAATTTTCTACCGCGCCCTTGGCTCGAGCCGCTTCTCTCTTTCTGGGGGAACCGGGCGGACAACTGATGCTGATCGGAGCGAGCGTTTCGGCGTTTGGTTTTCTGGTCAGCGACATCTTGAGCTCACCGCGCATCCTTTTCGCCTTCGGACGCGACCGTTTCCTGCCCAAGGCTTTCGCCCACGTGCATCCACGCTTTCGCACCCCTGATGTCGCGATCGTGACTTATTGCGCGATCGCAGCTGTGCTCTCGCTCAGCTCGACTTTCCAGCAGCTCGCCATTCTCTCGAACGTCGCCGTTCTCGTGCTCTACTTCCTCAGTTGTGGGGCGGCAATTCAGCTCATGCGCGGCGACCAGCCCGGCTCCGAGCGGCCCTTCCACTTCAGCGGCGCCTGCCTCTTCCCAGTCCTCGGGATCGTCATTAGCCTCTGGATTCTGGCCCAGGCCACTCCTAACGAGCTCGGAATCACCGCTCTAGTGCTGACCGCAGCCTCGCTTTTGTTCCTCGTCCAGACCGTGTGGAAACGGCGAAAGCCCTAACGGATCGCCTACCATATCTTGTGGCGGTGGTTACCCGGCGCCACTTTGAATAGCGTTATTTTCCTTGTCACTCATCGCGCTGGAGAGTATGCAACTGCGAAGCTTTCCACCGCATGCATTTACAATCCCTCGAGCTCTTCGGGTTCAAATCTTTCGCCGATAAAACAATCTTCAATTTCCACGAAGGCGTGACCGCCATTGTCGGGCCTAACGGCTGCGGCAAATCGAACGTGCTCGATGCCGTCCGCTGGGTTCTGGGAGAGCAATCGGCCAAGGCGCTGCGCGGGGGCGAGATGGCCGACGTCATCTTCAACGGCACCGATAATCGCAAGCCGGTCGGCTACGCCGAAGTCTCCCTTACCTTCGCCGATTGCGCGGCCGAGCTGGGAGTCGACTGGCACGAAGTGCGGGTTACTCGCCGCGTCTATCGCGACGGCATTTCGGAGTATCTGCTTAATAAAAACACCTGCCGGCTGAAGGATATCCAGGCCCTCTTCGCCGACACCGGCATCGGACGCGCTGCTTATTCCATGATGGAACAGGGCCGGATCGACCAGATCCTCAGCTCGCGTCCGGAAGATCGGCGATCGGTTTTCGAAGAAGCGGCCGGGATCACTAAATACAAAGGCCAAAAGCGCGAGGCGCTGCGCAAGCTGGAGGCGACCGAGGCGAATTTGTTGCGCCTGAGCGACATCATCAAGGAGGTGAAACGGCAGATCGGCTCGCTCCAGCGGCAGGCCGGCAAGGCGCGCCGCTACCAGGCGTTAATGGCCGACTTGCAGGTGCTCGACACGCATCATTCCCGCGCCCAGCTTGACTCGCTCGAGACGGAACTCGAAACCTCCCGCGCTGCCACCGGCCGGTTCGACGAAGAACAGCGCCAGACCGAAGGCCAGATCGAAGCGCGCGAAAACGAAGTCGCGAGTCAGCGCGGGCAGTTGGAAGAGGTCGATGGCCAGATGAACGCGGCCCGGGCCGAAGTGCAGCGCCTGCAAAACCAGATCGCCTCGCATCGCAACCGGGTCGAATTCAATCGCGAACGGGCCGAGGAACTCAGCGGGTTAATCGAGCGTTACCAGAGCGACGTTGCGACCGCGGAGGAAAAGCTGGCCCAGCAGGAAACTGAGATTCAAGATACCGATCAGCTCCTTTCCGAAACCGAGCGCCTGCTCGGTGCGAAGCAGACCGAGCTGAGCGAACTGAACGCCCGCGCGGCCGAGGTGCGGCGCGACCGCGAAGAGAGCGAGCGCGAACTGCAAACGATCGAGCTGGCCATCTCGAAAGCGGAAAACCGGCTGGCCGATCTGGAAGCGGAAATTTCCGAGACCGCCGCCCGCCGGGCTGCGACCGAGCCGCGTCTGGCTGATCTCGCGATGTCGTTAGGCGAAGCCGCGGCCGAGCGTGACCGCATCGCCGCCCAGGTCTCCGCTCTGCGCCTGAGCGGCGAGGAACAGCACGAAGCGCTGCAAATGCTGGCCGCGCAGATCCCCGCCGCGGAAGAGGAACTCGGCCGCCAGCAACAAAACCTGCGTGAAGCCGAAACCGCGCTCATCGCCAGCGACCGCGCGGTGGCCGAGCGCCAATCGCGGCTCGAAATTCTGCAGCAATTGAACGCGGAAGGCGAAGGTCTGACCGAGGGCTCGCAGGCGGTTCTGCGCGGGCTGGACGAGCCGGATCGCATATTGCCCGCCATCACCGGCGCGCTCGCTTCGCTCATTGAGGTCGAGGAAGAATTCATCCCCGCGATCGAAGCGGCTCTCGGCCGCAACCTGCACGCCATCGTGCTGGCCGATGGCGCCCTCGCCAGCGAGATCATCGCCCGCGTCACCGCCGGGAAACTCGGCCAGACCGCGCTCCTCATCCCGGAGCTCAGCCAATCGGCCGCGTCTGTTCCGAGCGAGCTGCCCTCCGGCGCACTGGCCTGGGCGATGGACAAGGTGGGCGCGCCGGAAAATCTCCAGGCTATCGTTAGGCCTTTGTTAGGCGAAGTCGTCCTGGTGCGTGATCTGGAGCAGGCTCGGCAATTAAAACAGGATTACCCCGCCCTCGCCTTCGCGACCTTAGGCGGCGAGGTTGTTTCGGCCAAAGGCGTCATCTACGGCGGGCGCGTCAACGAAGAGAACCGTTCGCTTTTCGCCCGCAAAGCGCAGATCGCCGCACTCGCCGCTGAGCACCGCGGACTGCTCGAGCAGCAGGAGGCGTTGCGTTACGCACGTGAGCAGGTCCAGGAACAACTCGCCGTCAGCACCGCCCAGCTCGAACAGGTCCGAGCCGAGCATCAGGCTGCTCGCGGCGCACATTCCGCCACCGCGCTACAAATCACCACCATCGAACGCGAGCTGCACGAAGCGGCCCGCAGAGTCGATGCCGTGAACTGGGAACAAAACACGCTGGCGCAGCAGCTCGCTTCTTCCGCCGAGCGCATCGCCCATCTCGAGCACGAAGCGGCCAGCCAGCGCACCTTCCTCGAGGCCGAACGCGAACGGCAGCAGACGGTGCAGACCACCGCCGAAACGGCCCGCCTGCGCGACGATCAATTGGCCGAACAACTGAGCGAGCTGCGTCTCGCCGTTGCCACCGAGCGCCAGCGCCACGAAGGACTCCGCACCCAGCGCCAGCCGATGGCCGCGCGCCAGGAGGAATTGCGCGAGCTGATCGAGACGCGCCGGAGCGACATCGCCAGCTATCAGGCCCGCCGCGTTCAACAAAGCGAAGAGACCGTCGCCGCCGAGCAGGCGATCGAGCAAAACCAGGGCGAGCTGATTGGCGCCGAGACGCTGGTGAACGAGATCGCCACCCACCGGACCGAGCGCCTGGCCGAAGTGAACGCCCTCGAAGCCGACCTGCGCAACCAGCGCAAGGCGTTGAGCGAGCTGCACGACGCCCGGGGCAAGGAAGAAGTGCGCCAGACCCAGATGCAGCTCAAGATCGAGAGCGTAAGCGAGCACGTCATGCGGCGTTACCAGCTTGATCTGCGCGAATTTGCCCCCGATCGTTATGCTTTCACCAAGACCTTCCGCGCTCAGCTCAAGCAGCGCGGCCAGCTCGAGGCCCAGGCGAACGAGGAAGAATCCGCCGCCCTCGACAAAGCGCAATTGCGCGAGATCATCGAGCAACTGACCCGCCAGCTTGACGCCATTGGCCCGGTCAACCTCGACGCCGTGCACGAGTACGACGAACTGGAAGAGCGTCACACTTTCCTCGAAACGCAGAACACCGACCTAACGAACTCGCGCCGCGAGCTGCTCGACGTCATCGCCCGGATCAACCAGACAACCGAGAAACTCTTCGCCGAGACCTTTGCCCAGGTGCGAATCAACTTCCGCGAGATGTTCGGCGAACTCTTTGGCGGCGGCCGGGCCGATCTCGCCCTGCTCGATGAAGCCGACGCGCTCAATTGCGGCATCGACATCATCGCCAAGCCGCCGGGCAAACAACTGCAAAGCGTCTCCCTCCTCTCTGGCGGCGAGCGGACCATGACGGCGGTCGCGCTTCTCTTCGCCATCTACATGGTGCGGCCGAGCCCGTTCTGCATCCTGGACGAAATGGACGCGCCGCTCGACGAATCGAACATTAATCGCTTCCTCAAGATGCTCGATCGCTTCATCGGGCAGAGCCAGTTCGTCATCATCACCCACAACAAACGCACCATCGCCAAGGCCGACATTCTTTATGGCGTGACGATGGAAGAACGCGGCATCAGCCGGCTGGTTGGGATGCGGTTGAGCGAAGCCAAACCGGCGGAAGAGCCTGCACCCGCCCAAGGGGAAGCCGCGCCCGCGCAACAGAAGCCGCTCGAATTCGCCCAAGCCGATTCCGAGCAGCTCGCTGTGACTCGTTAGGTGGATGGAGCCGAAGCCGCCCGAGGGGAAGGTTTCCGCCTGTCCGGTTTCTCTGCCCAGCCGGATTCAAACCGGTTAGAATGCCCGCCGGAAATGATGAAACGGCTTCTCATTCTCATCGCCCTCACCTCCGCCGCCATCCTTCCTCTCCAGGCCTACGGTCCCGACGGCCATAAAATCGTCGGCGGCATCGCTGACCGAAAATTGTCCGGCACCCCGGCCGGCGCCAGGGTCACCGCGCTGCTCGAGGGCTACACCCTGGCCGAAGCCGCCATCATGGCCGACACGATCAAGCAATGGGACAAGCCCGGGCTCGACGATCCTCAGGTGCAAAAATACTTTTCCTCGCATCCCAGGATCGCCCACCAGCTGCGCGAATTCTGGAAAGCCAACCCACCCATCAACGACAATAAATCACCCCTTCCCTCGCACCATTGGTTCCATTACACCGACGTCCCTTTGGTCGGCGAAGAGAAATACGCCGAGGGCAAAGTGGGCCGGAGCCAGTGGGACATCGTTCACATGATGCGCTACTGCATCGATGTCCTGCAGGGGCGCGAGCCGGAGGAGAATCCGCGCAAGATCACCAAGCCGATCGCGGTCATCCTCCTGGCTCATTTCGTTGGCGATATCCACCAGCCGCTGCATGTCGGCGCGCAGTATTTCGACGCCGCCGGTCGCCCGGTAAATCCCGATCGAGTGAAAGAGAGTTTCCCCGATGAAGGAGGCAATTCTCTCCGCCTGAAACTGACCCGCGATTTTGTCGCGCGGAAGCGAGAGCCCAGGCTGCACAGTTTCATGGATGGCGATGCCGTTCTGGCCAATCTGCCGGTTTTCCCCGAGACCATGGCCAAGGAAGAACGCCAGGCCAAAATGGACGCGGCCGAGACTGAATTGATCGCACGCCTAACGAGGACCGAACCAGTCGCCTGGCAACTGCCGCAGAGTCTCCCGCTGGCTGATTACCCGGAGGCCTGGGCCGATGAAATCCTGCCGGTGGCGCGCGCGCTGCACGAGCGGCTGAGCTACCAAAACGTCGCCCCACAACTGCACCACGAAAACCTGGTGGCCGAGGGCGAAGCGGTCGAAAGAGCGATGCCGGACGGCCTTTCCTACAGCAAGTGGTCGGCCCGCCTGGTCCTGGAGGAGATGCAGCGCGCGGGCTGGCGGCTGGCCGATTTGCTCCGGAAAACACTCACTCCGGCCCCGGCCACACCGCCCACGCCCATCGCCTCGCCTTCTCCGGGTCCCTCAGCCTAACGACATCCTAAGGCGCGACATAAGTGCGTCCCTTCCAGGGGGCGGGCCGGCCGAGAAGAAAGCGCACCAGCCCAAACCACTGGATGCCGAGAAGCGCACAGATCGCCACCGGATGAAGCAGGACGGAGAGGAGCGGTTGGCGAAATCTCCTCGCCGCCACCAGTCTGGGCAGAAACACGAAGAAGACGGAAAGTGCAGCCAGCATTCGCGTCAATCCTGAGGTCGCGGCCAGAAGGAGAAAAAACGGCAGCACCTGGCCGGCGAGCAGGATCAGGGTCATCGGGACGATCATCTTCGGCGCGCCCAGTCCTTCGTGCGTGTTCTTGCTCAGCCCCCGCCACACCTCCGCTTCCTGCCGATACATCCGGCAGCTCGCGATTTCGGTCGCGTCGAAAAGATCGGTCCGGAAACCGTGCTGACGGAAATTCTTCGGCAGGGCCAGCCCTTCATGGATCCGACTCCGGATCGCCGCATGACCGCCTGACTTCCGGTAAGCAGAACGACGGGCAACCATGAGCTGCCCGCAGGCCGCGCCGTAGGAGGGATGGAGCGAACGCCGCATCCGGCCGAGCGGCAGAAAACCGAGGAGGAGAAAGTGAATCAGCGGAATGAGCAGTTGCTCGGAAAAACCCACCGTCACCTCTCGCGGCACGCCGCTGACCAGTTCGGCTCCTGATTGATCCAGAAACGCCACCAATCGCTCGGCCGCACCGGGAGCCAGCCGCACATCCGCGTCGACAAAGATCAAAACCGGCTGCGCCGTGGCCGCGGCCAGTTGGGCACAGGCAAAATTCTTGCCGCACCAACCCGGCGGCAGCGCCTCGCCCTGAAGCAAACGAAGCGCGCCAGCCGGTGTGATCATTTGCCTAACGATCTCGCTGGTTCGATCGCTCGAGCCATCATCGAGCACGATCACCTCGGCCGCACCGCTCTGCCGCGCCGCCTCGATCGCGCCCTCGATGTTTCCCTCCTCGTCCCGCGCCGGAATGAGAACGGCGGCCGCGGCCTGAGTCGTCGGCGGCAACGGCGGCGGCCGCAGCAGGGGCAGATTGCGCAGAAAGAGAAAAGCAGGACCGGCCGCTGCCAAAAGAGAGAAGGCCGCGAGCCAGATCATAGCGGAGCATGATCGGCGCGAAACGCTTCTCCGCGCAACCGGGCTCGCGCCCAGCGCCAGAGATCGTAGGGCCGATTCACCCCGCTGCTCGCCCGGAGAAGAATTTTCCATTCGTTAGGGGAACGAGCCTGCGCCGCCGCGGCCAGCCGCTTTTGCATCTCTTCCAGTCGCGCCGCCAACGGTTCGCCCTCCGCCGCGGGGCGCGCTTCACCAAAAGCCAGCAGCACTTCCGGTTTCCGCTCTTCCCAAAACGAATACTCGATCGCCAGCGGCACGAAGAGGGCATCGGGCGAGAGCGCGGCCAAATGTTCCAGCCCCGGAGCGAGAGCCAGCGGCGCCCGCACATCGGCAAATCTCCCCTGCGGAGTGAGAAAAAGCGCACTGGTTGAGCGCTCGAGCACGGCCCGCGAACTGCCCAAAAACTGCGCCGCGCCGCGCCGCGTCCCGATTTCCACCGGGAAAAAGCCGAGCCGGCGGAAAAACCGATAGCGGGCCAGCGCCGTCTCCTCCATCGGGGCGTAGCAATCGCGCCCGCCGAAAAACTGCCGGGCAAGGAAAAGACAAACCAGCGGATCCCACCAGGAAGCATGGTTGAGAAAAACAATCAACGGCGCGTCAGTCTCGTTCGGCGGACCGGCCGCGCGCAGCAGGCGCAGGGCGTGAAAATGCCGCTTCAGGTAGCGGCTGGAATAGCGGGCAAAGAAACGCAAGAACCACGGGGAAATGGTCGGGAGCGATCCGGAAGTCTTCACGCCGGTTGCAAGGCTGAGCCAACCGCTTCCGCCCGCGGCGGCGGCGGAGCAAAATCCCGATCGAGCGCATCCGCGGCGATCCAGCCCGACATCAGCACCATCGGCATGCCCGGCCCGGGATGAGCCGCGCCCCCGGCCAGATAAAGACCGCGCCGATCCGGGCTGCGATTGTTAGGCTTGAATGCGCCCATCCAACGACCGTGGCTGGCGATGCCATAGATGGCGCCCTCGAGCACGCCGTAGCGGTCGTGAATATCCTGCGGAGTCAGAGCGGCTTCGCTCACGATCTCCCCCTCCAGGTCGATCCCAGCGGTCCGGCGCAATTTTTCGAGGATCACTTTTCGGTAGGCCGGAAACATCGCCTTCCAGTCGTGGCTCGGACGCAAATAGGGCGTGTGCACCAAAACATAAAGCGCCTCACCACCCTCCGGCGCAACCGAGGGATCGGTCTGGGCTGGCGCGCAAACGTAGCAGGTCGGATCGGGCGCGGGCTCGCCCTTGCGATAGATGCAGTCGAATTCCTCCTCCGGATCGCGCGAGAAAACGAAATTGTGATGCAGCAGCTGCGGCTGGCGCCGGCGGAGACCGAGATAGAGAACGACGCCGGAGCAGGCCGGCTCGTAGCGGCGGCGGCGTTCAAACTTTTTCACCCCACGGAGCAGTTCGCGGTGGGTTCGGACGGCGTCGGAATTGGAAACCACCGCTTCCAGCCTAACGAGCTGCCCATTCTCCAGCTCGACTCCGGTGACCGCGCCCTCGCTTTCCCTGATCGCGCGCACCCCGCAGGAAGTATGCATCTCCACCCCGAGCTCGGTGGCCAGCCGGCAGAGCGCGCGCGGAATTTCCCGGGTGCCGCCGCGCGGATAGGAGATGCCCTCGCTCGTCTGCATGTGGGCGATGCCGCAGAGAACGGCGGGCGAGGCGTCGGGGGCGGAGCCGACATATTGGGTGAAATGATCGACCATTTGCGCGACGCGCTGGTCGGGCACAAAGCTGCGCACGGTCCCGGCGACGCTGCGGCCCATTCGCATCGCGAGCACGTCACCCAGGGTGCCGGCCTGGACCATGTTGCCGGCGCTAAACATGTCGCGCAGCCCGCCGACCGGGCGGTAGAAAAACCAATTGCGCGAGATGCGATGGAGCCGCTCGGAGAGCTGAAGAAAACGCTCATAGCCGGCCGCGGTCTCGGTCCCGGGGGCAAACTTGCGCAGCGCCTGGCGCATCTTGTTCGGGTCGGAATCGAGATCGAGCACGCTGCCGTCCTCGAAGAAGGAGCGCCATTGCGGCTCAAGCCTAACGAGATCGAGATAATCCTCCAGCTCGCGTCCCGCTTCGCTGAAAATCCGGCGCAGGGCCGAGGGCAAAGTGAGAATGGTCGGCCCCATGTCGAAGCGAAAACCGTCCTGCTCCAGCGTAGCGGCCTTGCCCCCGAGCCAGGAATTTCGTTCAAAAAGGACCACGGAGTGCCCGCGCGCGGCCAGAGTGCAAGCCGCCGCCAATCCGCCGAGACCACCGCCAATAACGCCCACTCGTTTCATGAGGTAGTCGCGGCTACGGGCGGCGTGGCGGCTTTCCCTAGTTCCGGGCCCTTTGCCGGCGCCCCCGCAGCATCACCGCACCGGCGCGCCGCGCGCCAGAATTCGCCTAACGAACGCAGCCGGGCCCATCCGCGTCGATGGGCCAGCCCGATGTAGGCCAGGAAAATCGCGGCGTCGCCCGGCTGCGCTGGCTGCAGATGCGGCAGCCAGCGGCCCCGTCGCACCGCCACGACGTGGGAATAGGTCATCTCGAGTAATCCCTCCGCCCCGCGGGTGACGCCAAAGCCGCTTGACCTCGTCCCGCCAAATGGAAAGCGCGGATCGGCCGTTGGCACAATCAGATCGTTGATGGTGACGAAGCCGGTCGGCCATTGCCGGGCCAGCTCCCGCGCCGCCGCTTCGTCCCGCGAAAAAATGGAGGCGCCCAAACCGAACTCGGCCGCCCGGGCCAGGGCGAGGACGGCAGAATCGTCGGCAAAAGCTCGCACCTCCAACTCGGCCGCGCCCAGTTGACAAAGACGATTCGTTAGGCGGGCCGCCACCGTCTGGTGGGCGAAGACGAATTGCGGCGCCATGCAGGTCTGGCCGCCATTCAATTCCCGCCCGAAAACGATCGCGCGCGCGGCCCGTTCCAGGTCGGCATCTTGCCTAACGAAAACGATGTCGGCTCCGGAAAGCTCGAAAACGCCCGGGATATTTCGTTCCGCCATGAGCGCAAGGAGCTGGCGACCGTTCTCCGACGCGCCGGTAAAGATCACCTTGTCGACCCCGCTCCGGACGGCCCGCCGGGCCGACTCCGGCGTCTCGGGCAGCAACTGAACGAGGTCTTCCTCCAGTCCACCGATCTCGCGCAGGCGCTCGACCAGCCAGCGCAGCGGAGCAGTGCAATTTTCCGCCGGCTTGAGCAGGACGGCGTTTCCCGCCACCACGGCCTGGAGCAGTTGCACTGCCGGAAGGAAGAGCGGGTAATTCCGCGGGCCGACGATCAAAACGACCCCGACCGGTTTGCGCTCGACGGTAAACGAACTGCCGCTGAGCCAAAGCGGCCGGCTACGCGCGCCAAATTTCTTCCGACGCAGGACACGGCGCGCTTCCCGTTCCAGAAAGCGGCAGGCATCGAGCAGCGGCACCACTTCGCCGACCAATTTTTCCGCCACCGGGCGTTCGTTAGGCGAGGCGGTCAGCTGGGCCAGGTGCGAGGCCTGTTCCGCGATCTGCACGCGTAGCTGTCCGACGAGGGCAAGCCTTTTACGCAATGGAACCGCTTCCCAGCGCTGCTGGGCGAGGCGGGCGGCAGCGATCGCCTCGTTCATGCGAGGACTTCCTCCATCGCAGTGGTCTGCGGCGGTGGCGTGGCGATTCCGAGATCGGAAAGGAGCAGGCGCGAGCTGATGCGGGCCGACTCGAAAATGACCGGCAGCCCGCTCCCGGGATGGGTCCCGCCGCCGACCAGATAGACACCGTCGACATCTTCAAAGCGATTGTGCGGCCGCAGATGGAGGAGCTGACCGAGGCTGTGGGCCAGGTTGAAGGTGGCGCCGCGATGAATCTCGTACTGGTGCTCCCAGTCGTCCGGCGTCAGCACGCGCTCGAAGCGAATCCGCTTCTCCAAATCGGTGAAGCCCGCCTTGGCCGCCTGCCGGAGAAGGAGGGCGCGGAAGTGTTCTTTCTCCTGAGACCAGTCAACGTTTTCGTGCTGATGCGTAACCGGCGCGAGGCAGTAGATCGTGCTCATTCCGTGCGGGGCCAGGGTCGGATCGGTGACCGAGGCGTTCTGTATGTAAAAGGAGGGATCGTCGGAAAGCACGTGGCGATTTTCAATTTCGTCCAGGTTCCGCGCGTAATCGGTCGCGATATGGACGTTGTGATGGGGCAGGTCGTAGCGGCCTTCGATCCCGAGATAGAGCATAAAGGTGGAGCAGGAAAACTTCTTCCGGGCCAGGCGTTGCGGACTCCAGCGGTTTAACTTTTCCGCCGGGAAAAGGCTGCTCATGGCGCGGGCGAAATCGGCGTTGAGGACCAGGGCATCGGCCCCGTAGCGCGCCCGATCGGTCCGCACCCCGACCGCGCGACGGCCTTCCATCAGGACTTCCCGGACTGGTTCATCGAGATGAATCTGCACCCCCATCCGGCGCGCCACCCGGGCCAGGGCGGCGGTCATGGCACCGCAGCCGCCTAACGGATGAAAGACGCCGTATTCATATTCGAGAAAGGAGAGGATGGAGAAAAGGCTCGGGCAACGGAAAGGCGACATGCCGAGATATTTCGACTGGAAGGAAAAGGCGAGCCGGACGCGTTCATCGGCGAAGAAGAGGCGCAGATAGCGATCGACGGATTGATGCGGGCGCAGCATGGGGAGGAGCTTGAGCAGGCGGGCGGTGAGGACATCGCCCCAGCCGGAAAAGGCGTTCTCGAGGCAGGGCTGCATGAGCGCTAGCTTGCGCCGGTTATCCTGCAGAAAGCTCTCGAAACCGGGAGCATCGTCAGGCGCGAGACGCCGGATCTGGCGTTCCATCTCGGCCCGGTCGGAAGTGCAATCCATCGTGCCGCCAGCGCCAAAGGTGAGCCGGTAGTGCGGATCGAGCCGGACCATCTCGACCTCGGCTTCGAGCGAGGTGCCGGCGCTGCGCAGGATCTCGTCGAGAATGCGCGGATAGAGAAAAAAGGTCGGGCCTAGATCGAACTTAAACCCTTCGGCTTCGATCGTGGAAGTGCGGCCACCGACGATGGGCAACCGCTCCAGGATGCGGACGCGCAGCCCGGCGGCGGCGAGGAGAATAGCGGAAGCCAAACCTCCCGGCCCGGCGCCGACGATGATGATTTCGTTCGTCGCCGCCTGGGCTCCGGCAGGCGCGGATCTTGGCAAAAATTGCATCCCTTCGTTCTTCGCCAGCGCAAGCGAAACGGATTCATTGGGTTCGATATGTTCCATGGGCGGGCCCCCCTCGGGCCAAGCATACTAGCCTTATTCCGGCGCACGCGCCGTAAACTCTGATCTGCGTCGGATTTACGGGATGAACGCGATCAGTTCTCGGCCGTCGTGTGAGCGACTATTTCTTCGGCCGGAGATACAGTACTCCGGCGTTGAAATCAAAAATGGCGCCATGTCGCCCGAGATAGTCCGCCCCGAGCAAACCGGCAGCCGGTTTTCCGCCGCCGTTAAGCAGCTCCGGATCAAGAGAGGTGACGGTGGCGCTGGCGTTGGCGATGGTGAAATCGCCGATTTTGAATTCGGGAAACTGCGTCGTGCGAATCGGGCGCCCTTTGGTCCCCAAACCAGTCGCGGTGAGACCAGTGCCATAACTGCCGAGATGCGCCTGGCGGGCAAAGCCTTCCTCGAAGGCAGTCAGGAACGCGCCGGTATCAACGATCATCTGGCAGGCGGTGCCGTTCACCACTGCTTTGACTCGCAGATGGTCGTCGACAAACTGGAGATCGACCGCCGTGTATCCCTGTTTCGCCAGGATGGCTTTGATGCCGGCCGAGATGCCTTTCTGCGCCCCGCCGGGATGGACGAGGAGGAGGTGATTCGAGATGTCGAGCACGGCGCCATACTTGAGCATCTCGCGCAGGCCGAAGAGCCCGTCGCTCGAGCCGTAGGTCCGGTAGAGGCTGCCGCCCTGACTGTCGGACAAGACCGCAGCCTTCACGTTCATGAGGGTGCAGTTGCCCATCGCCAACTGATGAATGCTGGTGATGGCAATTTTCTCTGTCCCTTTCCCGAAAGCACCATGCACCTGATGCTCCGTCTCGGTCAGGGCGAGGCCAAACTTCTTCACCGTCGACTTGAAAATGACGGTGGTAGGCGCGCCGGTATCGATGGTGAGATCGCCAGCTTTGCCGTTGGCGATGATCGGGAGCCGGTAGGTGTTTTGCACGGAGAGAAACTGGGCTCCGCCATAGCCGCGGGAGACGACATAGGCATCGAGCCCGCTCAGCGCGACGGAACCATGCACAGGCGGAGCGGCCAGCAGCGTCGCGGCAGAAAAGAGAACGGGAAGAAGGAATCGTGTGCGCATGACGGCAGGAGGTAAGCGGATGGCGAGGAGACGGTCAATACGGAAAGCAGAGCCGGAAAGGGCGCCGACCCCGGGCGAATGATGGCTTCAATTCCCCTCCCGCTCGCCCTATTCTCCGGCGATGCAGCATCATTTCCTGCGCGGCGCGCGAGTCTTTCTCTCCCGGCCGATGGACTTCGTCGCCTCGCGCGCGGACGAGAAGAAGCTCGGCTGGCGGCTCTGGCAATTGGAGGAATCGGCGACGAGCGGCGGAAACGTGGCCACGAGAACGACCGGGGGCCAAGCGACGGAATAAAACAATTGCAACGCTACGACGTCATCGTCATCGGCGGCGGAGCGGCCGGCCTGATGTGTGCCCTAACCGCCGGGCAACGCGGCCGCCGCGTCGCTCTGCTCGAGCACAACGGGCGGGTCGGGCTCAAGATCGCCATTTCCGGCGGCGGGCGCTGCAACTTCACCAACCTCTTTGCCGGCCCGGAAAATTTCCTCTCCGGCAACCCGCGCTTCTGCGCCTCCGCCCTGGCCCGCTACACGCCTCACGACTTCGTGGCGCTGGTCGAGCAGCACCACATTCCCTACCACGAGAAGAAGCTGGGCCAGTTGTTTTGCGACTTTAGCTCGCGCCAGATCATCGAGCTGCTCCTGGCCGAATGCGCCGCCGCCGGAGTCGAAGTGGTCTGCGGCTGCCGAGTCGAATCGGTGGCGAAAACCGGCCACTTTTCGTTAGGCACAAATCTCGGGACGTGGGAAGGCGATTCGCTCGTCATCGCCACCGGCGGCCTCTCCTTTCCCAAACTGGGCGCGTCCGATTTCGGCTACCGGGTGGCGGAGCAGTTTGGGCTTCGGGTGATTCCGTCGCGGCCCGGCCTCGTCCCTCTGACTCTGCCGCCGGACGAAAGTTTCGCGGAACTCAGCGGTGTCTCGCTGCCGGTGGTGGCCCACAGCAACGGCGCGGCCTTCGCCGAAGCCATGCTTTTCACCCATCGCGGCCTGAGCGGCCCGGCCATCCTGCAAATCTCCTCTTATTGGCGCGAGGGGCAGACGGTGGAACTCGATCTCTTACCCGCGCGGCCGGGAGCCGATTGGCTTCTGGCGCAGCGCCACGGAAAGGCGACGGCGGCGGATCTGCTCGCGCAGGAATGGCCGGCCAGGTTTGCGGAAGCGTGGGCCCAGCGCCATGCTCCACTCAAGCCGCTGGCGCAGACCGCGCCGGCGCAGCTGGAGCGCCTGGCCCGACTGCTCCATCGCTGGCCGCTTCAGCCTAACGACACCGAAGGTTACGCCAAAGCCGAGGTCACCCTGGGCGGGATCGACACCGGCGAACTCTCCTCCCGCACCATGGAAGCGCGGCGGGTGCCGGGACTTTATTTCATCGGCGAAGTGATCGACGTCACCGGCTGGCTGGGCGGCTACAACTTCCAATGGGCCTGGGCCAGCGGCCACGCCGCGGGCGAAGCGGTCTAGCCCGGAACGTCCTCCGCTTTGTCTTCCTTCGGAGCGTTGTGCGCATGCGCTTCCGGTTGAATCTGCCGCCCGTGCCGCCGCGCGTAGACCTGGGTAAATTCCGCCCCAAAAAAACTGATCAAGGCCGAATAATAGATCCAGACGAGGAGGACGGCGAAGGAACCGGCGGCGCCGAAGGCACTGCCGATAGCGGCGTGCCCGAGATAGATGCTGATCAGATATTTTCCCGCATTAAAGAGGAACGAAGTGACCGCCGCGCCGATCCAGACGTCGCGCCACTCGATCACCACATCGGGCAGAAATTTATAAATCAGGGCAAAGAGAAGACCGACGACGAGGAAGGAGATGACGATGTTACCCAGCTGCCAAACCCAAGGGAAAGCCGGCAGCCAATTCGTCATGTAATCCTGCAGCGCGCTCAGCCCGGCGCTGAGGACGAGGGAAACAAGGAGGAGAAAACCGACTCCGAGCGCGATGGAAAATGAGCGCAAGCGATCGAGCACGAGGTCGAGAACCACGTTGCGCCGGACTTCCGTTTTGACCCCCCAGATGTAATTGAGCGCGGATTGCAGCTCGGCGAACACCACTGAGGCACCGAGGATCAGGGTCACAATCCCGATCGTGATCGCCCAAGCGCCTTTGCCGAGGCCAGCGGAAGATTCCAGCACCTGCCGAAGCGCGTTTGCCCCCTGCTCGCCCACCATCCGCTGCATCTCGCCCACCACCCGATTGACCGCGGTCTCGCGAGCAAAGAAGAGGCTGGCCGTGCCGACCGCAATGAGCAGGATCGGGGCGACCGAAAAAATGGTGTAAAACGCAAGGGAAGCGGCGAGGCGAAAGGTGTTGTCCTGCCACCATTCGACCACGGAGTTGCGCAGCAGCTCCCACGCTTGCTGCAGTTTGGTCTTTTGCGGCATCTCTTTTCATTCGCAGCCCGGGGGTCGGTTCGGTCCCTGCTTTTTGCGCTGGTAAATTGGCCAGCCGATCCCGGCGCGGTCAAAGGACGCAACCGCACCGTCCCGGCCACCCTGGGAAAAACTCCCTAACGAGCAAAGAAATTTGTCAGCGCCCCCGGCCCGGCGCATGATCGAGAGCCATGCAAACCTGGATCGGCACCTCCGGCTTTCAATATGCGGAATGGAAAGGCCCCTTCTACCCGGAAGACCTGGCCGCAAGTAAGATGCTGCCCTTTTTCGCGGAACGGCTGCACACGACGGAGATCAACTACACGTTCCGCCGCATCCCATCCCAGAAGACGATCGAGAACTGGAAGCGGCTGACCCCGGAGAATTTCCGTTTCGCTCTCAAGGCCCCGCAGCGCATCACCCATTTCGCCAAGCTGCGCGATTGCCAGGATACGCTGGCCTTTTTTTGTCAGTCCGTCGCCCAGCTGGGCGACCGGCTCGGCCCGGTGCTCTTCCAACTGCCGCCCAGCTTCAAAAAAGACGCCGATCTCCTCGCTTCGTTTCTGCGCGAGCTGCCGGAGATTCGGGCGGCATTCGAGTTTCGACACGAGTCGTGGCTGGACGAGGAAATTTACGCTCTGCTCCGGGCCAGCCGGGTCGCCCTTTGCCTCGCCGACACCGAAACCTTCTCCACCCCGGTGGTGGCAACGGCACCCTACGGTTACCTGCGTTTGCGGCGGCCAGATTACGGGCCCGCGGAGGTGGCGCGCTGGAGCGCGCTCGTTAGGGAACAAAGCCCGCACTGGGAAGATGCCTTTATCTATTTCAAACACGAAGAGAGCGGCATGGGCCCCAAGCTCGCCCTCGAGATGGTGGAACAATTGCGCGCCTGATGGAGTCGATCGCCGAAAATCTGGCCCGGGTGCGCGAGCAGATCGCGGCATCGGCCGACCGCGCTTTCCGGCCGGGAGCGGAGATTGAGCTCGTCGCGGTGTCGAAGATGCACCCGGCCGAGCAGGTGCAGGAGGCGCTGGAAGCCGGGCAAACGCTTTTCGGCGAGAGCCGGGTCCAGGAAGCCCGGGCCAAGATCCCCCTTCTCCCTTCGCGCCTGCGCTGGCATTTCATCGGTCACCTGCAGAAGAACAAAATCCGCCACGCCCTCCCGCTCTTTGAACTGTTTCACGGGGTTGATTCGCTCGCCCTGGCCCAGGACATTCAGCGGATCGCGGATGAGGAAGGCCTGCAGCCGCGCATCCTGCTGGAGGTCAATGTGGCCGGTGAGGCGAGCAAACACGGCTTTGCCCCGGAAGCGCTACGACGCGATCTGGAAGCGCTCCTTTCGTTAGGGCGCCTGACCGTGGAAGGTCTGATGACGATCCCGCCGCTGGCTCCGGAGGCGGAGGCGTCGCGACCCTATTTCGCGGCTTTGCGCGAATTGCGCGATGAGGTGGAAGCAGAGTTTCAGGTAAAATTGCCGCAGCTTTCGATGGGGATGAGCGGCGATTACCCTATCGCGATCGAGGAAGGAGCGACCCTGGTCCGGGTGGGAACTGCGATCTTCGGAGAACGTTCCCGCTCCAAACGGAACTGAAATCCGCCGAGACGCCACGAACCGTCGCATGAACCGGCTGCACCTCCTCCTCGCCACCCGTAACGCACATAAGCGACGCGAATTTGCCCAGATGCTGGGAGAGGAATTTGTCTTGGGAGATCTGAGCGATCATCCGGAGATCGCCGAGGTGGTGGAGGATGGGGCGAGCTTTGCCGAGAACGCCGCACTCAAGGCGGTGACGGTCTCGCGTCAACTGCCCGGCCTGGTGCTGGCCGACGATTCGGGATTGGAAGTTGATTCGCTGGGCGGAGCGCCGGGCATTTATTCCGCCCGTTACGCCGGCGAAAGAGCGACCGATGCGGAGAACCGGAAAAAGCTGCTCGAGAATCTGGCTGCACTTCCCAGCGGGGCCGACCGTTCGGCGCGGTTCCGTTGCGTGCTCGCCCTGGCACGGAACGGCGTTCTCCTCACTACGATGGAAGGCCAGATCGTCGGCCAGGTCATCGACCGCGAGCGCGGGAATCAAGGTTTCGGATACGACCCGATCTTCTGCCCAGTGGCATTAGAACGAACGATGGCCGAACTCTCCGCCTCGGAGAAAAATGAGATCAGCCACCGTGCTCTGGCGGTCGCTCGCCTGCGACAGTTCCTAGCCGAGGCGGGCCGAGGGAGTTAGCCGCACGAAGGAAAGTCCTCTCTACGGAGAAGGAGGTGGTGGAGGCGGCGGGGGCGGAGCTCCACCGGCCGGTGCACCACCACCGCCGCCGCTGCCCGCTTTCACCCGAATCTCATAACCGACTTTTTCGATATGAGCCGAGCGCACGCGGTCGAGAAGTTTGATGACATCGCCGTGCAATGCCTCCTTATCTCCGCTGATGAAAACCTTCACGTTCGGATTGGCCTTCTGCATCTGCATCAGGCGCGGCATGACATCGCCATCCGGCACCACTTGCTGATCGAAGTGGACCAAGCCATCGGCATCGACGCGCAGGCTGGTGAAATCCTTTTGCTGCGGCGGGGTGGCCTGAGGCACAGCGACGGACGAAGGAAGATTGACCCGAATGCCCTTCATGTGAGTCTGGCTCAAGCTCACCATCATGAAACTGGCCAGGAGGAAAAACATGATGTCGATCAGCGGGATGATCTCGATGCGGGCGTGTTTACGTGGCAGTGGCGAAGCGACTCTCATGAAAATTCCTCAGGTTAAAGCTGGGCCCCCTCCATCGTATAAGTGATAGGCACGTAGACTTTGGTGTAGGCGCCCGGCTTACAACGCCAGCGACGAAACGTTTGCACCGAGGTCTGATCCAGAATGGCGCTGCCGGTGCTCTTCGCGACCTGCACATCTGTGACCGAGCCCGACGAATTAAAGACGAGCAGGAACTTCCCGCTGCCGGTCTGGCGTGAACGCCGCGCTTCGTAGGGATACGTGGGACGCGGCGCACTGACCAGGTTCGCCTTGGCTGAAACAAAGCTCACCGGACCGGAAGGAGCGGCACTTACCGGACGGGACGAAGCGACCCGAGGTTTCGGTTTCGGCTTGGGAGCGTCTTTCGGCCGGGGTGGCGGAGTCGGTTCCTCGATGGTGAACTCGGTCGGCTCATCAGGTGGTGGCGGCGGGGGTGGCGGCTCTTCTTCTGGCGGCGGAGTCGGCTCCGGCGGCAGTTCGGTAATGACCGCGTCGATCGGCTGCTGAGAAACGAAACCCGGATCGACCGGAATCTCCTCCTCCTTGTGCAGCCCGGCGAGCGCGACCGCGGCGCATTCAATCGCAATGGCAGCGGCCAGCGAGGCAAACACCTGCCATTTCGGCATGCCAGTGTAATATTGCGGTTTGGCCATGACTATGGATTGGGTTGATTTGCGATGCTGCTCGAGATCGACGGACTCTTGATCTCGAAGGCGATTTTGTAGAAGCCTGCGGATCGAACCTGCTCAATCAACCGGATGATGTCGCCGTGATAGGTGTCGCGATCACCCCGGATGAAGATTTTAGCTCCCGGGCTGGTGCTGTGGACCTCGGTCAACGTCTTATAGACTTCGTCCGGCTCCATCTTGGTTTTGTCGAAGTAGATCTGGCCATCCTTGTCGACCGACAAGCTGATGTATTCGCGCTTCGTCTGGGTCTGTCCGCTGACCCCGGTCGGCAAATCCACCTTCATGCCCTTCATATGCACCTGGCTGATGCTCACCATCATGAAGCTGGCGAGTAGAAAGAACATGATGTCGATCAGAGGGATGATCTCGATCCGCGCTTTCTTGTGCGGGATGGGCGAGGTGAATTCCATGGCTCTTTAAATCAATCGCAGCTTAGGAACGAGGCGTGGTGGAGGTCATCTCGGCCTCACGTTTGGCTTTTGAATTCGCTTCCAGCATCACTTCCAGGTTCGTCGCCGCAGTCTGCAATTCGAACTCCAAGTTAGACACACGAGAAGTGAAATAGTTAAACGGAATCAGCGCAAAAATTGCGATGCCGAGACCGCAGGCCGTCGCGATGAGCGCTTCCGAGATACCGCCGGTCACCGCCTGCACGGCCAGTTCTTCGTTCCCGAGCGATCCGAAAGATTTCATCAGGCCGGTGATGGTGCCGAGCAAACCGAGCAACGGCGCGAGGGTGACGAGCGTATCCATCACCACCAGGAAACGACCGGCGCGCTTGATCTCGATCCCCGCCGCCACCTGCAACGCGCCCTGCAACGAGGCGTGTTGATGGTTCAAACCGTTCCAGAGCATGCGCAGAACAGGATCGCGGGAACCGCGAGCCAGCTTGGAGGCTTCGTTCACATCGCCCGTCTCGATCGCGGTGAAGACCTTCTCGACCCGCTTCGGATCGCGGCGGAAGAAACGTGCCCCCCACCAGAAGCAACGTTCGATCACCACCATGAGGGCGATGATTGAGACGATCAGGATCGGCCACATGATCGGGCCGCCGGCCCGGAAGTTGGAGATTAGGAAATTCTTGGAACCTTTTTCTTCTGTCGTGGTGGTCGGTTGGACCGCGTTCGGATCGACCGCCGGCGAGGTTGCCGCCGTCGCCGGAGCGGCCGGAGTCATCGCCGCTGCCGCGGGTGACGCGGCTGGGTTCATCGTCGCCGCCGGGGCCGCAGTCGCGCCCGGAGCCGTATCCAGGGCCGGTGCCGCGTTCGGGTCTGCCGGAGTAGTCGCCGCCGGATCCACCGTGGTCGTGGTGGCATCCGCAGGCGTCGCAGCGGTGGTATCGGCCGGAGCCGTCTCTGCCGGACTGGCCGCAGGATCCTGGGCAAAGGCGGTCAGGGCGAGAGTGATGGAGCACAGACTAACGATTAGCGTTTTTTTCATAAGAGCAGGTTTGGTGTTGGACAGAAGTCCGGCGGTTTTGCTGCCGGTGTTATCACAAAGGAGATGAGGTCGCGTCCAGCAAAAACTTTTCAGCGGATTTGTGCGGCGACGATTCATGCGGCGTTATTTAAACAATTCGGATTCACTTTTGCAGTGGGATGTAGAGGAAGCCTAGTAAATTGCGCCTGCGCAAGATTTTTTTGCTCACGGACCGACGTTTTCTACCCGATTGCGCAGGGCCGGCCAATCGCTGATCCGCGCGATTAGTTCATCGCCCGCCCGGATTGCGCCCACTCCGGAAGGCGTGCCGGTCAGGATTAAATCGCCCGGCAAAAGCGTCAGCGCCTGGCTGGCAAAAGCGACAATGGCCGCGACCGAATAAATCATCTGGCTCGTCCGCGCACTTTGTTTCACTTCGCCGTTCTGGGTCAGCGAGATCTCCAGATCATCCGGCTCCACCTCCGTGTAAACAAAAGGGCCGACCGGAGTGTAGGTATCGAACGACTTGCAGCGCGAAAACTGCTTCTCCGCCTTCTGCAAATCGCGGTCGCTGATGTCTTCCGCGATCGTAAAACCAAAGATATGATCGAGCGCGTACGCGGCCGAAATATTTTTCCCCGCTCCACCGATGACCACCGCCAGCTCCGTTTCAAAATCAGTTTTGTGCTCGGGAAAAGCAATCCGGATGGTGCCTTCGTGCGGCAGCAGCGAACTTGGCGCCTTGAACCAGATGAGGGGCGATCCGATCTCGATCCGCTGCATTTCCTGGATGTGCTCGCGATAATTCAAACCGACCGCAATCACCTTGCTCGGCGCCACCGGCGGGTCGAGCGCCAGCTCCCCTAACGAACGCGTTTCGCCGCTGAAATCGAGCCCCTCCCAAAAGGGCCGGCGCAGAAAATGCACCTGCTCACCGCGCACTTCGCCATAGACCCGCGCGCCCTTGTGCTGGAAACCGCCGAAAGTCCGCATCGCGCCCGGAGTCTGGCCAGCGCGCGGATTTCGTCAAGCCGCGGAGCGCCGGCGTGCGTCTCGCCTAACGATCCGAGCGCGGGACGATGGCGATGAAGTCGCGCACCGGTTTCAGGCTGCGCTGGGAGAAGGCGCCGGCCGGTCCGTCGAAGCAAAACGCGCTGGAGGAGCCGCCGTCGAGATTGAGGGCGCGTGCCACTTTCATCTGTCCCGCCGCATTCGTTAGGGAAAGAATCTGCCCGAGCTGGGCGAGCGAGACGGAGGAGGAAACGCCGAGGAGGACGTGACCTTTGCCATCGACGGCGACAAAGGTGCGGCGGGCCGGCCGGCTCTCGTTCAGGCCCGCCACCGCTCTCCCGCGCTCGACCAGGAGCGGTCCGCACTGCCGGGCCGCGCGGGTTTTTTTGCCTAACGAAAAAGCGGATGCGCGCACGATGTCGACCCGGTTCCCGCGGGCGAACAAAATCCCGCTGAGCAACTTCGCCTTGCTCTGGGGCGAGACGACCCGACCGTCGCTGACCAGCAAGCCCACCGGCGCGTTCTCGGGATCGAAGTAGCCGCCGTTCACTCCCGCGAGCGCCTTCGTCTCCTGCAGCACCTCGGCCAGGGAGCGGCGCGGCGCGGTCGGTTGATCGATGACCTGGAAGGTCGCGGCACGGGTCGAGAAGAGCGCGCTATGCAGAGTGGCACGCTGCCCGCTGGCCTCATCGCGGAGCTCGGTCTTCCAATGCTCCACTGGTTCGTTAAGCGAGGACTCGCGCGTTGCGCTCTGCAGTTTCCACTCCGCCTGACCGGTCGCCGGCAGCGTGCAAAAAAGCAGGAGCATCGCGGGCAGAAAAGCGCGACGAAAAGGAAGGAGCGGAATCATAACGCGAGGCGGAGAAAAGCGGAATGAAATGAACGATGGAACTATTGCCCGGCGCGGAGGACGGCGAAGGTGCGGCTCCCCTTGCGATCGAGATAGAGCAAAATCCCCCGGCCCACGTCGGCCCGGCCCAGAGCGTCGCGGAAGCTGGCCACGCTCGTGACCGGGCGGCCGTCTACTTCCGTGATCACGTCTTCGCGCTGAATATCCTGCTCGGCCGCGATGCTGTTCTCGGCCACGTCGGTCACGATCACACCCTGTTGCACGCTCAATTTCAAACGGGTCGCCACCTCCTTGCTCAGTTCCTGCACCTGCAGTCCGAAGCGATTCGTATCCTCCGCCTTCGGCTCGGGCGAAGGCGCGGGCGGATTGGCGGCGCGGTCGATTTCGTTAGGCAATTCTCCCGTTTTGATCGCGATCTTCATCGTCTGCCCTTTGCGCCAAACCCCGAGCTCAACCTTTTCGCCCACCTTTTTTTTCAAAATCTCATGCTGTAACTGGCTGTCGGTCGCAACCGGCTCGCCATCGATCCGGGTAATGACATCGAAGGGCCGCAGGTCGCTTTTGTAGGCGGGAGCGTCGGCTTCGATCGTGCGCACGACCACGCCTTTTTCGATCCCTTTAAAGAGATCGCGGATGGAAGAATCGTCGCCTAACGTCTCGATGCGGATGCCGAGCCAGGGCCGGACGATCTTGTTCCCGGCGATCAATTGCTGGCCGATTTCGTTGACCAGGTTGCTCGGGATGGCGAAGCCGAGGCCGCGGTTGAGGCCGTTAATGAGGGTGTTCATTCCGACCACTTTGCCGTCGATATCGCAGAGCGGACCGCCGCTGTTGCCGGGGTTGATCGAGGTATCGGTCTGCAAATATTCCGCGATGTTATAGCCGCCGCTGAAGAGCTTGTTGCGCCCTTTCCCGCTGATCACGCCGAAGGTAAAAGTGTAGTCGAGCTTAAAGGGCGCGCCAATGGCGAAGGCAAATTGGCCGACCCGGACCGCGTCGGAGTCGGCCAGAGCCACGGTCGGCAAATTAGTCGCCTCCACTTTCACCACCGCGATATCGGTTTTCTCATCCGTGCCGAAGACTTTGCCCGGCAGCTCCCGGCCGTCCTCCAGCTTCACCACTACCTTATCGGCGCCGTCGACGACGTGGAAATTGGTATAGATAAAGCCGTCTTGCCTAACGATGAACCCGGAGCCTTCGCTCTGCACCGGGCCGGGCAGGCGGCGATTGCGGGTGGCGTCGCTGTTATCCGGCGCCTGGAAGAAGAGGTCGTCGAGCGCGGTCTCGTTCTCGTCCGCCTTCTTCGTCACCTCGATGATCACCACGCTGGGGGCGACCGTTTCGAAGACTTTGGCAAAGGCGTTATTGAGCTGGTGGACCACATCCTTGCCCGGCGCGGCGGCGGCGGCGGGGATGGTCGGAGTAGGTTGTGGCGCGGAAGATGGCGGGGGCGATTGGGCGAAGAGGAGCGGAGCGCTCGCTAAAGTGACGAGAAACAAAAAGAGGCGACGCATAATGTGGCGAGTATCGACAGGAGGCGCGAGGCGCCGTTCAAAACAGTAGCGGGAAGCGTGCGAGCGGCAAGACGGCCAGCCGCCCGCGCCGGGCGCAGCGCGTGCTCCTAATTGTAATCGTGCTCCCGTTAGGAAGTTCGGAGAAGCGAGAACCCGTCTTAGCAGGGCGAGAGTCCGTCGAGCGGGGGCTGCACTTCGAGATCAAGAGAGGCGCGCCTGGAAGTTTTATTCCGCCCGCCCGCCTCGAGCACGAGCACGAGCACGAGCACGAGCACGAGCACGAAAACAGGGAACCTTGATGAATGAGGCGCACTAAAAAGTGCCTTCATTGACACATTAGTTAACCTCCTTAACTTTTTTCTACTTAAACAAAATGGTTACTCTTGCCGCAGGCAAAATGGACGGAAAAGAGTTCGTCTCTCACGCACCGGGTTACTTCCCGAACGTCGCGCCGGAACTCTGGAACGATTGGCGATGGCAGCTCAAAAATCGCGTCACTACTCTGACACAACTCGAGCAGCACCTTGTGCTCTCCGACGAAGAACGCGCCGGCGTTCTGCTCTCAGGCGATAAGCTCGCGCTCGCTGTCACGCCGCACTTTTTCAATCTCATCGAACGCGATAACCCCGACTGCCCAATCCGGCGTCAGGTCATCCCGCGGGTCGAGGAGACCTGGGCCTCGCCTTACGACATGGCCGACCCGTGCGGGGAAGATTCGCACATGCCGGTGCCAGGGCTGGTTCATCGCTATCCCGATCGGGTGCTCTTTTTGGTCACCGATCGTTGCGCCAGCTATTGCCGGTACTGCACCCGGGCTCGGGTCGTCAGCGGCGTCGGCGAACAGGAACTGCACACCGAGTTCGAATCCGCCTTCAAGTATCTCGAAGCACACACCGAAGTGCGCGACGTGCTTCTTTCCGGCGGCGACGCGCTGCTCTTTAGCGACGGCAAACTGGAGAAGATTCTCAGCCGGCTGCGCGCGATCAAGCACATCGAATTCCTCCGCATCGGCACCCGGGTCCCGATTTTCCTCCCGCAACGGATCACGCCCGAGCTTTGCCAGATGCTGCAAAAGTATCATCCGCTTTGGATGAGCATCCACGTCAACCATCCGCGGGAGTTGACCACCGAAGTGAAAGCCGGCCTCGAGATGCTGGCCAACCATGGGGTGCCGTTAGGCAACCAGAGCGTCCTGCTCGCAGGGGTGAACGACGATCTCGAGACGATGAAAAATCTCGTGCACAAACTGCTCATGTGCCGTGTGCGCCCCTACTACCTCTATCAGTGCGATTTAATTAACGGCTCCTCGCATCTGCGCGCCTCGGTCGCGAAGGGAATCGAAATCATCGAAGGCCTGCGCGGTCACACCACCGGTTATGGCGTTCCCCAATTTGTCATCGACGCTCCCGGCGGCGGCGGCAAAGTGCCGATTAATCCCGGCTACGTTCTTTATCACGACAACGAGAAAATCGTCATTCGCAATTACGAAGGCAAAATCTTCGAGTATCCCGAGACCGGGAACGAGAATGTGCAATTCGCGCCCCAGCGCGAGTATCACGACGAATACCTTTATTCGTAAATTGCGCTGTCGTTAGGCAACGGCCAGGGCGAGCTTCAAAGCTACAACCTCGCTATCATTTCTCGCCCCGCTGGAGAATCCCAGCCACTGCGGGATCGATGCTTTGCAGATGCAGATCGCGTTGCGGAAAAGGGATGGTAATTTTCGCTGCCGTGAGCGCCTCGGTGATTGCGACTGTAACGTCACTTCGGATCCTGAGCCATTGGTCATAGTCATCCGTCCAGACGCGGACACTAAAGTTTAGGGCGTCGGTCCCAAAATCGGTCATGAGCGTTTCCGGCGCCGGATCCCGGGCCACGAGCGGATGCGCCCCGCCCACTTCCGTGAGCAGCTTGATCACTCGCTTCGGATCGGTCCCGTAGGCGACTCCCACCGTGATATCGATGCGGCGCTGGCGATTGGTCAGGGTGAAGTTCGTCACCTTATCGGAGATAAGCTGTCCGTTAGGCACAATCAGCTTCGAGCTATCGAAAAGCCGGATGATGCTGGCGCGAATGCCGATGCGGCGGATCACCCCGATATCGTTTTGCACCTGCACCACATCGCCCACGTTCACCGGCCGCTCGAAGAGCAGGATGAGCCCGGAGACAAAGTTGTTCACGATGTTTTGCAGGCCGAAACCGATGCCCACTCCCAGCGCGCCGGCCAGGACGGTAAACGTGGTCATGTCCACCCCGAGGGTGGCGAGCGCGACCAGCAAACCCGCCAGCAGCATGAGGTAATGCAGCAGGGTCGAAATGGCGTAGGAGGAGCCGCGATTAAAATGAAACCGATCGTAGATATCCTCTTCGAGCAGAAAGCGGATGAAACGCGAGCTCAGGAGCGCGGCCCAGACGGTGAGAATAAAGGCGAGAATCGCGCCTAACGAGATGTGGAGAGATTGAAAGCGCCACTCTGCGTCAAGCCAGGAAGTGAGCCGGGCCAAGAGGGGCAACCGCAGCGAAAAAGCGTCCAGGCTCAAAAGCAGCCACATCACGCTGGCGGCAAAGAAAACTCCTCGCGTGAGCCGAGCCTGTAAGAGCGGACGATGTCGCCGCACCACCCCGAGCACGGAAAGAGGCCGGACGTGAAGCGCAAAAAAAATCAACCCCGCTACGACACCGCTCGCCGCATAAAGAAAGACCGCGAGATAAGCCGCAAAGAGCGCGCCGCTGCTCAGGTAATTTGCCAGTCGAAAATAGCCAAGCGCGGCCGCCAGAAAGACCGCGGCGAAGAGAAGCAGACCGATTCGGGTGCCGGCCCGAGTCGCCTTGCGCGAGGTCGTGCTGGTAGCGAGTGCGGGCAGCCGCGTCGAGCGAATGAACCAAAGGAGAAAGAGGGAGCCGCCCACCATTTCCAGAAGAAGGATGGCCCGGGAAAGCCCGGGCAACGAGGCGACCAAACGCCGCAATTGCGCCAGGACGTAAAAGATGACGAGCGCGCTCAGGATCGGGAAAAGCAGACGATCCAGCAGTCGCCGCAGGATGGAGACAATCGGCCACAAAATGATCGCCGCGATCGAGGCCCAGAAAATTCGCGGAGCATCCTGAAAGAACGGTCGCGAAACCAGCAGCGTGAGCACCGCCGCCGTCGCAATGGGCGAGCGCAGCACACGGTTAGCCCGTTCCAGGAGTGGGTCGTCATCCGTCCACCGGGCCGCTCGGCGTTTCACCCAGAAAAGCGCGATCACCATCCCACAAAAAAGAAGCCCGAGAAAGATGAAAGGTGTCCAGTTCGCCGCCACATACGTGCGGAGCTGGAGCCACTGCACGGAGAAGGAGTTCTGGCTCCCCTCGACCAAATCGCGCGCGGCGTGGCTGCGCATCTCCGCGCTCCAGACCGGTGGGCTATCCTGGACGAAAAGCTGGCTCACCGCCGCGTTCTGCGCCGCGCGAATCGAGGCGAGCGCGTTCGCCACTCTTTTGCTCTGTTCGGCGACGCGGCTTTGTTCGGTGAGAATAGCGGCCCGCCGTTTTTGCAAGACCTCTTCGGTCCGCCCGATGGCGGAGAGAACATTTTCGATCTGCTGTCCGATCTCGGGCGGCGTGTCGGAGGTGCGCGCGCTCTCGCGCGTGATTTGCCAGGTCGCCTGCAAATCCGGGAGAAGCGCGATTTGTCTGTCCACCAGGCTGGCTCTCGTCGTTAGGCTGCGGGTCCAAAGAGCCAGCTGCTCGCTTATTTTTAGCCAGCGGATCTCGAGATCGCGCAGCGTCTCCAGCAGAACCCCGGGCGCGAGGAGTTGATTTGTCTCCGCCAGCTGGGCGCTGATCTCCCGGCTCATCGCCGGAAGATTGCCCACGGGCGCGATCCCTTCCGGATCGATCGCCGCCGGCTGCATCTCGCGCAGGCTGCTGTCGGTCGCATCGGCCTGCGCCACCACCTCGGCCAGCGAAATGGGCGTCGGCGCGGCCCTCGGTGATGGGGAAGGCGAAACGGAAACCGCCGTAACCGTTGTCTCCGGCGCGGATGAGAAGGCCGACGGAACAAGGCTGGCCAGAAGGAGAAGAAGATAAAAGGCCAGACGTCTCATTTTCAGCAGAGTGGCCGGATCGAAATATCCGGTCAAGCAGGGCCGATCTTTCCGCACAAACGGATCGCCCGCGGATCAAGTTGATGGAGCCGCTCGCGTCGATCGTCACCGGGCCGGCGAACGTGCCGCTCGGTCACCGCGCCGCCCGCCACCTTCGCTGGCCCGGCCGGGTCGCGGCGAACGTTTTGTTGTCCGCGATTAACGCCAACTGCCGTCGGCGCCTCCAACACCAGATCAAGCCGGAAAGAAGGTGCGGCTACGGGCAGTTTCTGCGTCGCACGATATATCGGTTCTTTTCGAGTAATCCGACTTTGTCCCAGAGCTACAGATAAGGCCCAGTGAATTAATGCCGCGAGCTCGGGCCGTAATACACCTATCCCGAACCGTAAGTCCGTTATTAGTTACGTCAACTTGTCGTTAGGCACGCGATCGGAGAGACCGGGGCCGCGTTTACGAAAAGGATGAGCCGGGAAAAAGAAGCGAACCGGCAAAAAGGCGGCCAGAGTGAGCTCTTCCCAAGCCAGCTCAATGTGCGAGAACCAGCCGGTGACATAGACCAGGTCGAGCGGTCCCTCGCCGATCACCTGGTCGGCGATCTGCACCTCGCCGCGACGGGCGAATTGCGTTTTCGGCGGCTTCAAATTCATGAGCGGCTCCGGCGGCTCAGGTATCCTTTACCGAAAGAGCGGAAAACGCAGCTATTTCGGCGCGAGTCGCTTTGGAAAATCAGGGCAGCCAACCGCCGGTCGCCTGCACCGGGGTGAGTTCGTCACCGGCGGTGACCCAGACCGCGACCGCTTTGCGGGCGCCGGCTTCGCTCGCGCCGCCCATGGTGAGGCTGGCTTGCGCGCTGCCGCCCTCCGCTTTCATCGGTCCATCGCGCAGCTCGAGGACAACGAAGTCGTGCTTCAACTTGCGCCCGCTGTTTTCACCGCCGCCGATGCTGGACTGGATGTCGCAGGCGAGCAGGGCCACGTGCGCCTGCCACGATCCGCGGCCCGCCGCTGGCGCGGGCTGGAAATTGATCACGAAGGTTTTTCCGTCGCTGCTCCGGGCGCTGAGAAGGCCGGTCTTTTGCTCGTTAGGCCGGGCCGGATTCAGACCCGACCAGTTGCGCATCTCGCGGCCATTCACGGCCACGGCCGGAGTGTAGACCGAGCCGCTCCGCCAAAGGGCGCCGTAATGCCGTTGCCGCGTAGTCCATTGGGGCGAGGAAAAGCGATCGCGCCAGCCGAGGTAGTTCCAGTAATCGACGTGAAAGGCGAGCGGGACGAATTGTTTCCACAGCCCGGGATACCCCTGTAGCCGGCTCATCCAGGCCTCGGCCGGCGGACAACTGCTGCAACCCTCCGAGGTATAAAGCTCGACCAACGCGGTCTGGGTCGGGCCGCTGACAAACTTCGTTTCTGCCCTGGCGTTCATCGACATACAGAAGGCGGCCATAGCCATTGCGAGAATGATTCTCTTCATCTCCCTAAGAGAGATGCGCCGGCCAGATATTCCAGGACAAATTCGTTAGGCATGGAGGCGCGCTCGCCGGCGCCCGCTCCAGAAGCCATAAAGAGCATGAGCCGGACCGAGGAACATGAAAGACATTGGCCCCAAATAGGCGAAACGTCGCGGGACCAGCAAGGCGACGACTAAAACAGTCAGCCCCGCCCCGGCGTTGACCATCTGGCGACCGATGGCGACCCGGGCGTCAAAGCTCTCCGTGGCGGAGAGACCCAATGCGCGCCGTTGGCGCCAGGCCCGAAGATAAAGCAATGCGAACATGCCGAAGAGAAGAGCGAATCCACCTCCGTAGATGGCGGAGGTATGGGCCAGCTGGGTGAGAGTCATCGGCACCATCTCGCGGCTCGCACTGCCGAAGCGCGCGAACCATGACTCGAAGATGAATTTGAGTGGGTAGATGTAAAACATCACCACAAAGAGCAGCGCACAGTTGAGGGCGACGGTGAGCGCATCGTGCAGGGGATATTGCTGGAAGAAGCGGCGATGCTCGTACCAGATCCAGGCCAGAACGGAAAACGAACAGGCGAAAGGTAGAAAGCCCCTGAGCAGGCGAATCAGATCGTCGTAACTGCGCGGGACTTCGAGGGAGACTACCAGAAGGGTCAGGGCAAAGGCGAAGACGGCGTCACTAAAAGCTTCGAGGCGAGAATCGCCTTGCGGTGGTTTGCCGGACATCGCTGAAGGAGGGTGGAGAATGACGAAATTCGCCGGTCTAATCAATTCCGGGATCTTGCAAGGCAGCGAGCCGCGGCCCTCGTCATTTATTTAATGTCGCTTAAAATGTGCTTGATCCCGCGCACCGGGATGACCACCCAGTCGGGCCGGTGATTGAGCTCGTAGCCGACCTCGTAGACCGCCTTGTCGAGCAGATACGCCTCGAGCAGAAGGGTCAGATCACCTTCCTTTTTCGGCAAGAAGGAAGCCCCGGCGGTCGCGGCGAGGTAACTCTCGAGGAAGGTCGCGCTTATCTGGCGATACCAAAGATCGGCCCAGCGCTCGAGGAAGGGAACATCCTCGCTGCGCATGGAAGGCTGCCAGAGCGCACTGTAGGCCGCGTATTGAAAGGAGCGCATCATCCCGGCGACATCGCGCAGGGCGGAGCGCTTCAGCTTGCGTTCGCTCAGGGGCCGCGCTGGTTCGCCTTCGAAATCGAGAATGACGAAATCTTTCCCGGTATACAGAGCCTGCCCGAGATGATAATCGCCGTGGATGCGAATCTTACTCGCGCTGGCGTGCCGTTCCAGCGTCTGCTGCTCCGCAGCCAGGATCTGCTGTTCCGCGGCCAACACCTGCGCGGCTTCGGCGCGAAAGGCTTCGGGCAATTCCGGCAGCTTCTTTTGCAATAAGGCAAAGGCGCGGCGGAGCGCGGCTCTCATCGACTGATAAACCGAGCGCTGCGCCATGGCATTGAACGGTTCCGGCGCAAAACGCTTGTCGATCGTTTCGGCGGCGAGGGCCAGATGCATCTCACCGGTGCGCTGGCCGATCATTTTCGCTTTCTCGGGGTAAATGCCGCCGAGCAGCTCGTTCAGGAGCGGGCCGGGGGCGGCGCCGACGGCCTGGAGCTCGCCTTTCATGGCCAGGACGCGCTCGAAGTAACGGCCGACGGCATCAAGCGTCAGCGCCCAGGCGTCGCCCTCGTTAGGCGCGGCTGCCTGCAGGAGCGCGACCACAGTCGGCTCGGTCCGCGGGCGGCGGTATTCGATCGCACCGACAAAGGCCGGGACGTGGGCGAAATGCTGCTGCTCGGTCAGGAAACGGGTCAGCTCGACATCGGGGTTCATCCCGTCTTCGAGCTTGCGGTATAGCTTGAGGAAGAATCGGTTCTCGAAAAGCATGGAGGAGTTGCTCTGCTCGGCGTTGAGCACCTGCGAGGCCGGCGCAACATCGTTAGGCTCCTGTTCCAGCAGCGTGCTGCCGACGCCGACGAGATGGCCGTTGCGGCCGGTGAGATCGGCGCCGCTGGCCATGAGCAGGAAAATCTTGTCGCGGAATTGCTGATCCCAAAGCGCATCGTAGAGCACGCCCTTGCCGACCCGGGCGATGACCGCCTGCGGCGTGGCCCGGGCGAGAGCTTCGGCCGCCGGGCCGCTCTCGAGCTGCACCGGGAGCGAATAAACATCGGGCGCACCGTCGGTGTAATCGACCTGCACCAGCCAGAACTGCCCGGCGTCGTCAGCCACCGGAATTTGCTCGATGATCCGCATCTCGCGAATGCTGCGCGCCTTGGCCCCAAACCAGCGGCAGGTGCGGAGATAGTTAGGCAAAATCTCGCGCTCGAGCTGGGTTCGCTGCTTGTTCACCAGCAGGGCGGCCAGATTGGGCTCGGCCTCGATCGTGGGCACATAGCGTTTCTTCGTCGCCCGTTTTTCCTTCTGCGATTGAAAGGCGAACCAAAAATGCCCGTGCGGGCCGACGGTCAGGACGTAGGGCGCCTTCTTGATCGGCGGGAAAAGGTTGCGGCTGAAAACCTCCATCGGCACGCTCCCGGCAAAGCGCGAGAGATCGATCTCGACCGGCTGGGAGAAACGGGAAAGGTTGGCCACCACCAGGATGGTTTCGTCTTCGTACTGGCGCAGGAAGACGAGCACCTTCGCATTATCGGGGTGGAGAAATTCGAGCGACCCGCGCGAGAAAGCGCGGAAATTTTTGCGCATCGCGATCACCCGCCGCATCCACCAGAGAAGAGAAGAGAGGTTCTTCTGCTGGTTCTCGACATTGATCGCCTCGTAGTTGTACTCCGGATCGATCGTGACCGGAAGGTAGAGCTGCTGCGGGTTGGCTTTGGAGAAGCCGGCGTTGCGGTCGCTGCTCCATTGCATCGGAGTGCGGCAGCCGTTGCGATCGCCGAGATAGAAATTATCGCCCATCCCGATCTCGTCGCCGTAATAGAGCACCGGCGTGCCCGGCATGGAGAAAAGGAGAATGTTCAGCAACTCGATCTTGCGCCTGCTATTAGCCAGGAGCGGGGCGAGCCGGCGGCGGATGCCGAGGTTAATCCGCGCCGTCGGGTCGGTCGCGTAGACGCGCCACATGTAGTCGCGCTCTTCGTCGGTCACCATCTCGAGCGTGAGCTCGTCGTGGTTGCGCAGGAACATGGCCCACTGGCAATTCTCGGGGATGGCCGGCGTCTGATCGAGGATGTCGATAATCGGAAACCGATCCTCCATCTGCAGCGACATGAACATGCGCGGCATGAGCGGAAAGTGGAAATTCATGTGCGACTCATCGCCGTCGCCGAAATATTTGACCGCGTCTTCGGGCCATTGATTGGCCTCGGCCAGGAGCATGCGACCGGGAAATTTCGCCTCCATGTGCGCGCGCAGCTCCTTTAGGTATTTGTGCGTCTCCGGAAGGTTCTCGCAGTTCGTGCCCTCGCGTTCGTAGAGGTAGGGAATGGCGTCGAGCCGCAGGCCGTCCACGCCCATGCTGAGCCAGAAATCGAGGACCTTCTGCACCATCTCGTGTACCGCAGGGTTGTCGAAATTGAGATCCGGCTGATGAGAATAAAAGCGGTGCCAGTAATACGCTTTCGCGACCGGATCCCAGGACCAGTTGGAGGTCTCGAAGTCCTTAAAAATGATCCGGGCGTCCTGGTATTTCTCCGGCGAATCGCTCCAGACATAAAACTCTCGCTCGGGCGAGCCGGGCGCGGCACGGCGCGAGGCCTGGAACCAGGGATTCTGGTCAGAGGAATGATTGATCACCAACTCGGTGATGACGCGCAGCCCACGCTCGTGCGCGGCGGCGAGAAAAGCCTTAAAATCCGCCAGCGTGCCGTAGTTGGGATTGACGTCGAAATAGTCCGCGATGTCATAGCCGTCGTCGCGCAGCGGCGAGGGGTAAAAAGGGAGGATCCAAATCGCGGTCGCGCCCAATTCCTGGAGGTAATCGAGCTTCTCGATCAGCCCGCGAAAATCGCCGATTCCATCCCCGTCGCTGTCGTGAAAAGTTTTGACGTGCAGCTCATAAATGACCGCGTCTTTGTACCAAAGAGGATCGTAGGGAATAGCGGACTCGGACATGCGGCTAACCTTTGCCGTAGAATGGGCCCGGCGCAATTTCCCGGGCCACTTTGAAGCCTGCGAGTTGTCTCACCTCCGTCGCGCGAGCTCCTCTTCAGTATTGGCATTGCTGCGGGAGCGAAACTTTTTGCGAACTTCCCGGCTTGGAATCCGTGGTATTAGGTGGAGGAAAATTAAATTGCCATGCCCGCGCTCCCTTCTCACCTAGCCCCAGCCACGAGAGGCCGCGCATCCCCGGCTCGCAGCTACGAGGACCCCGTGCGCACTCGGAAAATGGCGCTCGCGGTTTCGTTGGCCCGGTCGAAAAGGCCGCCGGTTTGGCCGGGAATGCTGGGCGGTCGTTTCGCCCTTCCCTATACCTCAAGGGGTCGCTGGACGGCCAGCGGCCCCGCTCCTTTGCCCGCCCATGACGCCTTGGGAGAAGGAAGCAGATTGACCCCGGGCGCCGCCCTCCGCTTTACTGCCGCCACCGCCCGATGAAAATCTCCCCTCGCCCGCTGCTTTGCTCGCTCGCATTCCTCCTCCTCGGCCTGGCCCCGGCGGAGCCCGAGACCGCCGCGCCATCTCGAATCAAACGCGTGCCGGTGGCGTCGAGCAACGTCGCCAGCATCGGCTACAGCCGGCAGCTGCACGCCCTCGAGATCGAGTTCGTTAGGGGCGCGGTCTATCGCTTTCTTCAGGTGCCACCGCGGGTCCATCGCCAGCTCCTTGCGGCCAAATCGAAAGGGCATTTCATTGCCGAAAATATTCGCGGGCGGTATCAGTTTATCCGCATTCGCCCGGGGCGACGCGAGCCCGACGCCGAGGGGCGCCCGGGGGAGAAGAAGAAATAATAAGATTCTGCATTTTCCCGCGAAAATTTTTTTGACGACTGCAAAATGTCGTTTACTCTAACCGTCCGCTCGTAAGCGGCCTCGCAGGTAGCGAGGTGTTCTTCTCTGGCTCGAGGCGAGCCGACGTTTGATCCCAATCGAACGGTCGACTGCCGCCCGCAGCCAAACAGGGAACGGTAGATCTTTGAGAGTTTAATTCTGGATTTCGTCATCACGACGATTCGGTTATTTGAAATCCAGAAGGTAGAAGTCAGCGAAAATTGAATTGTGCGTTATACGTCGAGTTTCTTTGATTAAAAATTTCGCCGGTTTTCACGAACCGGTGATCTCAATTAAGTAAGATCGGACGAACCTGCCTCGAGCTGAAGAGCACGAGAGCAGGCAAGAATGGTCAGAAATAGTCGATCCTTTAGCGGGATCGGCGCAAACTTTGTCCGGGATCAGCAATGATGCCGGCTCCAAATTTTTACGGAGAGTTTGATTCTGGCTCAGAACGAACGCTGGCGGCGTGGATAAGACATGCAAGTCGAACGGGACTTTTCCGAGTAGCAATACTTGGGAAAGTTTAGTGGCGAACGGGTGCGTAACACGTGGGGAATCTGCCGAGAAGTGGGGGATAGCTCGTCGAAAGGCGAATTAATACCGCATATGATCAGCCAAGACATCTTGGCGACATCAAAGCCGGGGCAACCTGGCGCTTCTTGATGACCCCGCGGCCTATCAGCTAGTTGGTGAGGTAACGGCCCACCAAGGCTATGACGGGTAGCTGGTCTGAGAGGACGACCAGTCACACTGGAACTGAGACACGGTCCAGACACCTACGGGTGGCAGCAGTCGAGAATTTTTCTCAATGGGCGAAAGCCTGAAGGAGCGACGCCGCGTGGAGGATGAAGGCTTTCGGGTTGTAAACTCCTGTCATTTGAGAACAAGTGTGAGCAAGTAACTACTGCTCATTTGATAGTATCAGAAGAGGAAGGGACGGCTAACTCTGTGCCAGCAGCCGCGGTAATACAGAGGTCCCAAGCGTTGTTCGGATTCATTGGGCGTAAAGGGTGCGTAGGTGGCGCCGTAAGTGGGGTGTGAAATTTCGGAGCTCAACTTCGAAACTGCATTCCATACTGCGGTGCTTGAGGGCTGGAGAGGAGACTGGAATTTACGGTGTAGCAGTGAAATGCGTAGAGATCGTAAGGAAGACCAGTGGCGAAGGCGGGTCTCTGGACAGTTCCTGACACTGAGGCACGAAGGCTAGGGGAGCAAACGGGATTAGATACCCCGGTAGTCCTAGCAGTAAACGGTGCACGTTTGGTGTGGGAGGATTCGACCCCTTCCGCGCCGGAGCTAACGCGTTAAACGTGCCGCCTGGGGAGTACGGTCGCAAGATTAAAACTCAAAGAAATTGACGGGGGCCCGCACAAGCGGTGGAGTATGTGGCTTAATTCGATGCAACGCGAAGAACCTTACCTGGCCTTGACATGCATCTCTAAGTTGGTGAAAGCCAGCGAGTGTCGAAAGACACAATTTGCACAGGTGCTGCATGGCTGTCGTCAGCTCGTGTCGTGAGATGTTGGGTTAAGTCCCGCAACGAGCGCAACCCCTGTGAACTGTTGCCACTCTCTTTATTGAGAAGCACTCTGTTCAGACTGCCCTGTGAAACGGGGAGGAAGGTGGGGACGACGTCAAGTCAGTATGGCCCTTACGGCCAGGGCTGCACACGTACTACAATGCTCAGTACAGAAGGATCCGAGACCGCGAGGTGGAGGAAATCACGAAAACTGAGCCCAGTTCGGATTGGAGGCTGCAACTCGCCTCCATGAAGCCGGAATCGCTAGTAATGCCGTATCAGCTACGACGGCGTGAATACGTTCCCGGGCCTTGTACACACCGCCCGTCACATCATGGAAGTCACTTGTAGCCGAAGTGCGCGCGCCAACCCGCAAGGGAAGCAGCGCCCTACGCTATGAGCGGTAACTGGGATGAAGTCGTAACAAGGTAGCCGTAGGGGAACCTGCGGCTGGATCACCTCCTTTCTAAGGAGAAATTCATCACCTGCGAAGAGCTTGCTCTTCAAAAGTGTGTTTGAATAGGTCGACGGCTAAGCGCGAAATCCTTCGGGGTCTCGCAGATGCCGTTAAGCCCTCGGAATCGAAAGAAACCGAGGCTCAGAGAGACACGAAACGGTAACGCACAATTCAGTTTTTGCTTCGATTGCTGACACTCTTTAAAAAGCCGGACGGCTCACCCTGTCCGGCTTTTTTCTTTATCTAGCGGCCTCCCGCACCCGCGCTCAATCGATCCTTCCCCGATCTACCCCATCCACCAGGTAAACTGCGTCCCTTTCGACGCTTCGCCCTGCGAAGCGGGAAAGATCAGCCGCGAAGCTTCAAACCCCTGGCCGGAAGTAAAGACTGGAAGAAACGCTACTTATTCGGCCACTGCGGCCAGGTGCGCACCAGCGAGCCGACCGCTTTCAGGCGCTTCTCAGCCAGACGATCGGCCGCGAGATAGGTCGGGATCTTGTCGGCCTTGGCAATCGAAAACACTCCCAGCACCGTGTCGTAGATCTCGTCCGCCTTGCGCAGCGAACGTTGTCCATCCCATCCCGCCAGTTCGCTGTAGACATTGATCACCCCGCCGGCGTTAGCCACATAATCCGGTGCGTAAAGAATATCGCGCTCCTCCAGCGCGTCGCCATGACGGCTTTGCTCCAGCAGCTGATTATTCGCCGCGCCGGCGACGATCTCCACCTTCAGGCGCGGGATCGACTTGTCATTAATGATCCCGCCCAAAGCGCAGGGAGCAAAAATGTCTCCCTTATGCCCGATGATTTCATCCAGACCGACCGCTTTGGCCCCGAATTCATCCACGACCTGGCGGACGCGTTCCGCGTCAATGTCAGTGACCACGAGCTGCGCCCCAACCGCGTGCAGCTCCGCCGCGAGGTGATATCCGACATGACCGCAGCCCTGGATGAGAATCGTTTTCCCCCCAAGATCATCGGAATTCCAGCGCCACTGCGCCGCCGCCTGGATGGCGCGAAAGACGCCGCGCGCCGTGACCGGGGAGGGATCGCCGGAACGATCGGTCAAGCCGGCAACGTATTCCGTCTCCATATGCACAAAATCCATGTCGCCAGTGCTCGTCCCTACATCTTCGGCCGTGACGTAGCGCCCGCCTAACGACTCCACAAAGCGGCCATGGGCCCGAAAAATCATTTCCCGGTATCTCGTTTTATTGTCACCGATGATCACCGCCTTGCCGCCGCCGAGGTTCAAGCCGGCGACCGCATTCTTGTAGGTCATCCCCCGAGCCAGCCGCAGGGCATCCTCGATCGCGTCTTCATCGCTGGCATAGGTCCAAAATCGCGTCCCGCCCAGAGCCGGACCCAGCACCGTACTATGAATGGCGATGACGCCGCGATATCCCGCCGCCGGATCGGAGCAGAGCGCGATTTGTTCGTGGCCCATGTCGGCCAGGCGATCGAAAATCTGCGAACTCCCCCGCTCTCCCGCCTCGCCCCTTGTTTGCGTCTTGGCTGAGGCTTCTTTGCTGCGTCCACTTTTGAGCGTGGCTGATCCGTTTGATTTCTTTTCCATTTTTTTAAGCGCTAAAGGGTGCCGTGCGGAGAAGGACCATCGTTAACCACGCATGGTCATCGGTCAATGGATGCCTCGAAAGCGATCCCTCCGCACCTTGCTCAGTGTCTGGACGGCCCCATCCAGAGCCGTGTCTCAGTCGCGTGCCAAAAGCCTAGGGCAGGCTGTCGCCCCGGAAACGCTTTACCAGGCTGAGATCGCGATTGTTAATCCTGCCGTCCAGGTTCATGTCGGCGCGAAAGTTTGCGCTATTCACCTGTCTGCCCTGAAATTCTCGAGTCGTAGCACTATCGGCCGCGTCGACTTTCCCATCCGCGTTCACATCTCCGAACAAGACGCCGAAAGTCACGCCGGCGTTGGCAAGGGTGTTTCCACCTTCGTCGGTGACATCGGTCAGAGTGACGGTGGCGTCACCGCGATTACACGGAATCTCCCGCAGGTCGACCGTCACGAGGTGTGGATCCGCGGAATCAATCACGGCCGGGCCGACCTCGCCGCAGGAGGAAGCCACTCCGCCCACCGCAGTGACCTCATTATCGAAAGTGAAAACAATTTGTCCGGGCCCGGGCCGACTTTCGATCCCGACCGCGCCCGCGAGCGGCAAATCGACGGTAAAGGTCCCCTTGCCTTCGTGCGTCTTGCGCGAGACCGCGCTCTGCAAGGCAAACTCACCTCCACCCGCATCGACGTAATCGAATTCGATCCGCGAAGTCTCGAGAATCACGCCATCGAAGTTCTCTCCCGGGGTCTCGCCGCCATAACGAAAAGGAGCGAAAACGCCGTTGAAGCGCGTGGTCTCTTCAAAATAATGAAACGTCCCCGAGCCCGACCACCCCAGGTCCGAGCCGAACAAGACCAGCGCGTTGGTATTACCCGGGAACGGCTCGATCGGGAAAGAAATGTCGGTGAAGAAATTTGCCGCATCCGATCCAGGAAATGATTCCACGTCGAGGTAGATGCGCGCGGAAATAATCTCCTTTCCGATGAGCGGATCTCCCTCAAGCAACGCGGCCGAAAACGAGCTCCCAACGGGCGCGAAGGTGAAGGTCGCGGTCTCGGCGCTGGCTTGGGAGGAGAAGCCGAGCAATGCCGCCATGCAACTGAGCGCCAAAAGAGTTCGCGCCGCCATTATCGCCGATTTTGATCTTCGCATCTGCGTTGGTTTATACGCCCGGCTCGACCAAGACAAGCAGCAAATTTCCGCAGGCCCATTCCTCAGACCGGGGCACGCATTCCAGCAATTCCCACTCTGTCCGATTGCATTTCTGCATCTTCATCTTACCCTCTCAATCCTGCACGCGGGGGCATAGCTCAGTTGGTAGAGCGCCAGCTTTGCAAGCTGGATGTCAGGGGTTCGAATCCCCTTGCCTCCAATTTCCTCCTGGCTCGAGTTACGACTGCCACTGGAGCCACCCCTTTCAAAGCCGGCCAACCGCAAACCTCTGACGAAACCGCGATTCTCCGCAGGAGATTCCAGATCTACTGCGAACGCTGGTCCTCGATCATGAGCATCACGATCATTTGGTTGAGGGCCTAATAGCCGTTGGAAATCCAGATCTTCCCTTTGCCATCGCACAGGCGGGCCCTGCATCGGCTTCGGACGTGGTCGTTCAGGATGACCGGTGATGCCTCTCACCGCCTCCGATTGTGACTATCTCGGAAACTCACGTCCCCCCAGTCTCTTACCCATCGGCTCCCCGCCCACTCGCCCTTAGGCATTTTCTCAACCCCCCTTGCGAGATTTTCTCAACGCCTCGCAGGCTGGGAGGAGCACCCCGGGAGCGTAGCCTCTTACGATTAATAAATACATGAACATCGGAAAGAAAAATTGGGCGATAGCGGAAGGTTGGATTCCCTCTTGGAGCAACGGTCCGGAACCAGAAATGCTAAGTCACGAAACGGCTTGCATCCTCAATCCAAACGAGAGCGACGCGCACGTCGAGATCACCGTTTATTACACCGACCGCGATCCCGTCGGCCCCTATAAGCTCACCGTGCCGGCACGGCGTACTCTTCACCAGCGCTTTAACGACCTGAAAGACCCGGAACCGATCCCGAAGGCGACCAACTACGCCAGCACGATCACTTCCGACATCCCGATCGTGGTCCAGCACACCCGGCTCGATTCTCGCCAGGCCGAGAACGCACTCATCACCACCATCGCCTTCGCCGGGAACGAGTAGCCGCTCGCGGGATTATGGCAAATGAGCATTCTCTCCACTCATCACCAAGCACACCCTATGTCTGAACCCGTCTCCGGATTTTCTCCAAAGGAATCAACAGATGGGTTACAAGCGCATCTTCGGCTTTCCCAGCGATGGGATTAGCGGCATCATCAGTGCGATCGCTTTCCGATCGCTGCATTCTCTCTTCCGCCTCCGTTTCCTCCGCGAAATGGGTCGCGCGCGACCTCAAGATCCACCACGACATGCTGGCCTCCTCTCCGGCAATCTCGCCCATCGCGGGCAAGGCGATGATCTGTCCTGTAGAGCCTTGAAAGCCACCTTGCTCGCATCGCTGAAACCCGGCGTCCCTTCCTCGTTAGGACGTAAATTCATATCATTCCAATCGCCCCCTCATCGCCCTCGTCGGCGACGGCGCGAGGCTGATCACGGCATCAACTGTCTGGTCAGCATTGCCGACTACTGGGAGGAGTGGAGCGACATCGAATCGATCGAGAAGTGATACACCTTTTCCCTTTCTTGCCCTTGTCATCTGCTGGAGAATGCTGCTTGTGAAAAAGCAAAAGGATACCGGACCGCTCATCGACAAGCTCGAAGTGTCGGCGTACAAAATTCCGACCGACCAGCCCGAATCCGATGGCACGATCCAGTGGGACAGCACCACGATCGTGATCGTCCAGGCAACCGCAGGCGACCAACGCTCGTTAGGTTATAGCTATGCCGACGGCGCCACGGCAGAGCTCATCGCATCAAAACTGAAGGAGGTCGTGATCGGTCGCGATGCCATGTCGCCTAACGGCGCCTTCGTCGCCATGGTCAAATCGATCCGCAACCTCGGGCGTCCCGGCATCTCTTCGGCGGCGATCTCGGCGGTTGACACCTCTCTTTGGGACCTGCAGGCCAGGTTACTCGGTATCCCCCTGGTGACTCTCTTCGGTCAGCTGCGGGAAGCCATGCCCATCTACGGCAGCGGCGGCTTCACTTCCTACACCAGGAAGAAACTGCGGGAACAACTCAGCGGCTGGATCGAAGAGGGCATCCCCCGGGTCAAGATGAAGATCGGCCGCGACCCACAAAAAGACCTGGAGCGGGTCGCCGCCGTCCGCGATAGCATCGGCGAGGAGGCCGAACTCTTCGTCGACGCCAATGGCGCTTACTCCCGGAAGCAGGCGCTCCAGTTCAGTTACCGTTTTGCCGACCTGGATGTGAATTGGTTCGAGGAGCCGGTGACTTCGGACGATCTGATCGGTTTGCACCTCATGCGCGACGACGGCCCTCCCGGAATGGATATTGCCGCCGGTGAATACGGCTACGATGTGAGTTACTTTCATCGCATGCTACAGGCGGAGGCGGTCGATGTGCTGCAGGCCGACGCCACCCGCTGCGGTGGTTACACCGGCTTTTTCCAGGCCGCAGTCTTATGCGAGGCGTATCATATTCCGCTTTCGTCCCATTGCGCGCCTGCCTTGCATATCCCCGCCGGTTGCAGCGCAAGGCCTTTCCGGCACGCGGAATATTTTCACGATCACGTTCGGATCGAGAAAATGATCTTCGACGGAATTTCAAAGCCGGTCGCTGGCGCTCTCCGACCCGATCTCTCCCGTCCCGGTAACGGACTGGAATTGAAAAGCCAGGACGCGAAAAAATTCGCACTATGACGACGTAACGATGGCCCCCCGGCCCTCTGCGCGTCGCCGTCCAGAAAGGATCGGCGCGCAACCCGAAAAGTGTCACCGGTGACTGCGAATCCCAGCGAATACGGTTCGCTACCGGGCCTGCCAACAACATCAACTCGGCCGCTCGGCGGATTCCGAGCCAATTTCTCAACGCCTGGGTGAAGTTTGATCGTTCCCGAAAGACAGCCGTTATGGCCGGAAAGAAGCCGGGATCGAAATCGAAGGAAACCAGAAAGGTCATCCGGAGCGAACTCCTAAAGAAAGGCTGGAGCGAAAGCCGCCGATCGTTTCAAACAGACAACGAGGCCGAGGCCTTGGAGGCCGCTTCCCTGCTGATTCCGCTGATGAACTTCCTACCGCCAGACGACCCGCGCGTGCTTGGAGCGATCGACGCAACCGAGAAGGAACTGTTCGGACAAGGATCGCTCCATCCCTTCTCTGCCGCGGCCACGCTGGGCGGCGAGCAGTTATCAACCCTGCCTTTGAGGGCGCCTCCTGCCGAGCCACCCGACACAAGGGCGCGAAGTCTGCGCCGCTGCCAAGCGATGCCCGCCCGATCCGCGCCTGTTTCCCGAGGAAGCCGACGCTCAACGCCAAACGCTTCTCGGCCACACGCCGCTGCTTTTTTCGCAAGTCGAATAAGGACGGGCTCTGCTCGCCTTGCACTACGATGAAAAACACCCCTCGCCTAACGGATGAAGAACTTTATGAGCAAAGACAAAAAACCAAGAGTGATTGTAGTAACCGGCGCTTCGGCCGGAGTGGGACGCGCGACCGTGCGCGCGTTTGCCAAGGAAGGCGCGCACCTCGGCCTCCTTGCCCGGGGCCCGGATGGGCTGGCCGGAGCCAAGCTGGATGTCGAGCAACGCGGCGGGCGGGCCATTACCATCCCGACGGACGTGGCTGACGCCGCCGCAGTCGAGGCCGCCGCGGAACGGGTCGAGCGTGAACTGGGGCCGATCGATGTCTGGGTTAATGTGGCTATGACCAGCGTCTTCTCGCCGGTGAAAGAAATGGAGCCGGATGAATATAAACGAGTGACAGAGGTAAACTATCTCGGCTATGTCTACGGCACCCTGGCGGCACTTAAGCGCATGCTGCCGCGCGATCATGGGCGCATCATCCAGGTCGGGAGCGCGTTGGCTTACCGCGGCATACCCCTACAGTCGGCCTATTGCGCGAGCAAACACGCCATTCAAGGATTCATGGATTCGCTTCGCTCGGAGCTGATCCACGACGGGAGCAAGGTGAAGGTGTGCATGATTCAGATGCCGGGGATGAACACCCCGCAGTTTGGCTGGGTCAAAAGCCGGCTGCCAAACAAAGCCCAACCAGTGCCGCCCATTTATCAGCCGGAAGTGGCGGCGGATGCGATCGTCTTCGCTTCCCATCACGACCGGCGCGAAATCTACGTCGGGCTGCCCACGGTGAAAGCGATCGTCGGCAACAAGATTTTTCCCGGGCTGCTCGACCACTATCTGGCCCGGACGGCGTTCCAAGGGCAGCAGACTAACGAAACTAAGGACCCGGGCCGGAAGGATAATCTCTATGAGCCGGTTCCGGGCGATCATGGCCCGCATGGCACCTTTGGTTCCCGCTCGCGCAGCTGTAGTCCGCAGCTATGGACAAACAAGCACCGGAACGGACTCGCCGTCGGGCTCCTCGGGCTGCTTGCGGCCGGCGCAGCCGTTTACTTCGCGAACGACCACTCATGATGCAATCTCGGCAGAGCCGGCGTTGAGAATCTGCTGCCGCCACGCGCCCCCCATCATGGCCCCAGTCCCACGGACTAACATTATGGCCTCGTTTCTGAAGGAGCCGCGTTCCTTACCGTTCCGGTCGCCTCGCCGCGGAGCAAACGCCGTCTGGCACAAGCTGATGGGCGCTCCTGGTCGCTTGCAGAAGCAAAATTAGTTCGCGTAGCATTCCAGATATTTAATTCCCGACCCGGTATTGAAGATGACGACGCGGTCCTCGGCGCGAATCGCTTCACCAGCCAAGAGATCCTTGAGCGCAGCGAAACAGGCCGCCCCTTCCGGCGCGACAAAAACGCCTTCGGCGGCTCCCACTTCGCGGGTGGTGCGAATCATCGCTTCGTCATCGACCGCGATCGCTCCGCCGTTTGATTCCCGCAGCGCATTGAGCATGAGGAAATCGCCGACCGCCTTTGGCACCCGCAGGCCGGAAGCGCAGGTGCGGGCATCGGGAAATTCATCCGCGCCGGCCGCGCCGGCCTGGAAAGCGCGCACGATCGGCGCGCAGCCGCTGGCCTGGACGGAAATCATCCGCGGCCGCTTCGCCCCGATCCAGCCTAACGACTCCATCTCATCGAAGGCCTTCCACATTCCGATCAAGCCGGTCCCGCCGCCGGTGGGATAGAGAATCACGTCGGGCAGTTCCCATTCGAGTTGCTCCGCCATCTCATACCCGAGCGTCTTCTTGCCTTCGACCCGGTAAGGCTCCTTCAGGGTGGAAACGTCGAACCATCCTTCCCTCGCTTTGCGCCGAGCGATCTCGGCCCCGCAATCGGTGATCAGCCCATCAATCAGGGTCACCTGCGCGCCCAGCTCGCGGCACTCGATCACGTTGGCGCGCGGCGTGTCGGCCGGCATGAAGATGTGCGCCTCCAATCCCGCCCGGGCGGCGTAGGCCGCCAGCGCGCCGCCGGCGTTGCCAGCCGTCGGCACCGCCAGTTTGGTCGCCCCGAGATGCTTTGCCATCGAGACCGCCACGGTCATCCCGCGGGCCTTGAAACTCTGAGTCGGATTTTGCGCTTCGTCCTTGATCCAGAGATTGGGCATTCCGAGCCGGCGGCCAAACCGTTCCGCCCGCAGCAGCGGCGTCCCGCCTTCGCCTAACGAGACTGGCTCGACTGCCGCTGGCAGCGGCAGCACTTCCCGATAACGCCAAAGCGATTTCTCCCGCCTCACCAGCGTTTCCCGGGTCAGGCTGCGCCCGGCTTCAGCCAGATCGTAGCGGGCAAAAAGCGGCTTCTGGCAGGCGCGGCAAAGATTCTGCAATTCCGTCGCGGCATGCTCCAGTCCGCAGGCGGTGCATTCGAGGTGAGTGACATACATTTGGCCAATGGAACCCATCCTTTCCGGATTGAAAAGCGGCCGCCCCGGGAAGAGAAAAGCTTCTCATCCCTGTCATTTGTGTTAGTCCAAAGCCTGAGATGCTGAGCGCGACCGATCCGCAAGCTACGCCCCCGCCCCGCCCGTGGTATCGCCCTTCCCTAACGACGCAGATTCTGCTCGGTCTCGCCCTCGGCGGGTTCCTCGGCTGGCTTAGCCCTGATTGGGGCAACAAGGTCTATTTCCTGCGCGACATTTTCCTCAACCTGATCAAGTCGATCATCGCCCCGGTCGTCTTCTCCACCATCGTAGTCGGCATCGCCGGCGCGGGCAGTTTGAAAAAAGTCGGGCGGATGGGGCTAAAGGCGATCGTCTACTTCGAGCTCGCCACCACCGCCGCGCTTTTCATTGGGCTGGCCGTGGTCAATTTCACCAAACCTGGCATCGGCGTTGAGCTGGTCGCGGGGCCGAATTCGGTCATCGAAACGGTCGCCCACACCCATCCCAAGACACTGCTCGAGACCATCGTCCACATTTTTCCGGCCAGCGTGGTCGACGCCATGGCGCGGGGCGACGTGCTCCAGATCGTCGCTTTCTCCGTCCTCTTTGCCATGGCGGTTTCGGCCATTGGCGAAAAAGGAAAACCGATCGTGCTCGCGCTCGAGAGCCTCATGCAGGTGATGTTTAAATTCACCAACTACGTCATGATGTTCGCGCCTATCGGGGTCGGCGCGGCCATGGCCCACACCATCGCCACCCAGGGGCTGGGCGTGCTGCTCAATCTCGGCAATCTCATTCTCTCGCTCTATCTTGCCCTGGTTATTTTCATCGTTCTGGTTTTCGGGAGTGTGCTTTTCCTGCTCCGCATCCCCTTGCGCCAATTCGTTAGGGCGGTGCGCGAACCGGCCACCCTCGCCTTCGCCACCACCAGCAGCGAGTCGGCTTTGCCCAAGGCGATGGAATCGATGGAGCGCTTCGGCGTTCCACCCCACATCGTCGGGCTGGTCATGCCGACCGGTTATTCTTTTAATCTCGACGGCTCCACTCTCTATCTCGCCATGGCCTCGGTTTTCGTCGCCCAGGCGGCGGAGACGACGACTGGACATCACGTCGGGCTGGGCCAGCAGATCACCATCATGCTTGCGCTCATGATTACCTCCAAAGGCGTGGCCGCGGTCCCGCGCGCCTCGCTCGTTATTCTGCTCGCGACCTTGAATAGCTTCCTCCCTTCCGGACTGGGGCCGATCGGGGTGGCGGTGATCTTCGGAGTCGATGAGCTGATGGACATGGGTCGCACCTGCGTCAACCTGGTCGGCAACTGTCTCGCCACCGTGGTCGTGGCCCGCTGGGAAGGTGAATTCGACGACGGCCGCGCGCGGGTGTTTGGCACGCCCGCAGAAGTCGCGCTCGACCTCCAGACCGGCAATGTGGCCTTCGCCGAGGCGGCGCGGGATGACTAGCTGGCGGGCGCGCTGGGAAGCGTTTCGTCATCCGATCGATCCGGAAAAAGAGGCGCTCCTGCGTGAGCGCTGGGCCTCTTTGCCTAACGAGCTTCGCACTCCACACCAGCTGGCCGGGCGGCATCTGACCCATTGCGGTTTTACCACCGGCGCCAGTTATTGTTCCTTTCGCTGCACCCATTGTTATTTGCCGGCGAACGCGAACGACATTCCCATCCCGTCGCTCGCCCAGATGAAGGAACAGATCGAGGCCAACCGGCGATTGCAGGGGCCGGGCGGCGGATTGCAGATCACCGGCGGCGACGTGGCCGACGCCTATTGGCGCGCCGGGCGCACCGAGGAACTAATCGAGATCATCCGCTATGCGGTCGAGGCCGGGCTGATCCCGATGCTCATGACTCACGGGCAGACCTTGCTCGAGCAGCCGGCCTTCCTGGAAGCACTGGTCGTTAGGGGAGGTCTCCGGCAGGTTGCGGTCCACATTGATATGACCCAGGCCGGCCGGCGCGGATATCCGATCGTCCGGGTGAAAAGCGAAGCCGATCTTCATCCCCTGCGGCAGGCCTTTACCGACCTGGCGCAGGCGATTCGCGCTCGCACTGGCCTGCCGTTGGAGTTGGCGCACAACTGCACCGTGACCGAGCGCAACATCTCGTCCGTGGCCGAGGTGGTGCGCTGGTTTCTGGTCGACCCGGCCCGCTCGCGCATCTGGCGGATTCTTAGTTTTCAACCGGAAGCCAACACCGGGCGCACCATTTTTTCTGCACAACCGGTCACCCCCGCTTTGGTCTGGAAAGAGCTTTGCGCCGGGATTGGCCTAACGATCGACGGGAGCGCCTTTATCGGAGGACATCCGGATTGCAATCAGGGAGCGTCGGTGCTGGTCGAGCAAAGGTGCGGCCGATATCTGGCCCTCGCGCCCAGCGACAACAAAACCCGCCAGCTTCTGGGCGACATCCTCGCCCGTATGGGCGCGATCTCGACCGTTACTACGACCGAGTCCTCGCTCGTCGCCTGGCGCGTCGCGGGAGCTTTCGCGCGTCACCCGGGGCTCGCGCTCCGCAGCCTGGGGCGGGTTCTCGCTCTCGCCCTCGGCGGCCAGGTCCCCTTCCCCTTCCTGCGCGCTCTCGCCGCCGGTCGCGCCCACACCATCAACATCGGCACCCACAATTTTATGGATGCGGCCCAGGTGGCGAATGCGCCTAACGATCCCGTGGTCCGGTCGCGGCTCGAGGCCTGTGTCTTCAAGGGCGCGGTGAGAAATCGCGCGAGCAGGGAATGGGAAGCCATCCCGATGTGCGCCATGAACCAATCGCGCTGGAGCGAACTCTACGCCGAGCGGATTTCCGGGTAGCGCCCGATCACTTCGCCTTCGTCAGGTCCGCTTTGTTTAGATCGAGGTTCTTTTGCTCGATCACTTTCACGTCGGGCACCTTCTTCTTCAGCGCCTCTTCGAAGGCCGACGCTTTGCCGACGATGATGAGGCTGGCCGGTTTGGCCAGATATTTGCTCGCGAAATCAGCCACCGCCTGGCTGGTCACGCCGTTGATCGATGGGATGTATTTATCGAGCGTAGCGAGCGGGAGATCGTAGGTCGCGAGATCGGAAATCTCGGAAACGAAACCGCGATTCGTTTCCAGATTGCGTGCATAACGACCAGTCAGGACGGCTTGCCGCGATTTCAGTTCCTCGCCTTTAACCGGATCGCTGACCAGCCCTTTCAGCTCGGATTCCATCAGGCCCGCCACTTCGGCGGCGGATTCGTTTTTGGTTTGGGCGAAGGCGAAGAAGGGCCCTTTTTCGCGCCGGGGATCGAGGGAACTGCCGGCGCCGTAGCTGAGCCCGCGCTTGATCCGGATCTCGCGATTGAGCCGCGAAACGAAGCCGTTGCCGAGGGCGGCATTGGCCACCAGGGCGGCGTAATAATCGGGGGCCGAGCGCTCAATCGCGGGCCGCGCCACCATCACCGCCGCCTGACCCGCCTCCGGCATGTCGACTACCACGTTGTTCGGTTTCCAGTTGGAAGCCCCGGAGCGCACGGTGTCGTTAGGCGCGGCCGGGCCATTCTTCCAATCGCCAAAATACTTTTCCGCCATAGCCTTCCCCTGCTCCAGCGTGATGTCGCCGGCCAGAACAAAGGCCGCATTGCGCGGCTGATAATAATTCTGATAAAGCGCAGTGATCTGAGCGCGGCCGATCGCCTGCACCGTTTCCAAAGTGCCGCTGGCCGCGTGACCGTAGGCCCCTGCGCCATATACCACGCGAGAACCGACGAAGCGTGCGAGCGAGCCGGGCTGTTGCAGCGCGACGCGCAGGCCATCGAGGCGCTGGCTCTTCAGACGATCGATTTCTTCCTGCTTGAAAACCGGGTGCCGCACCACGTCGGCCAGGATCTTGAGGGCGTCGTCGGCCTTGGTCGAGATCACGACCACGCTGGCGGCGGAGGCGTCCCAGCCGGCGCCGGAATCAATCGATCCGCCTAACGACTCGATGGCGCTGGCGATCTGTGGAGCCGACATGGTGTCGGTTCCTTTGGTTAAAAGATCGGCCGTTAGGCTGGCGGTGCCGGCCAGGTTTTCCGGATCGGCTTCCGCGCCGCTCCGCACCACCACCTGGGCGGCGAGGAGAGGCAAGCCCGGACGCTCGGCCACGATCACGCGCAGCCCGTTCTTGAGCCGGGTTTCCTTGGGCTGGGCGAAGTTGGTTTCATGCGGGGCGGATGGCGCCGGGACGTGATCGACTCCGCCGATGGCCCAGGCGGGCGACGCAGTCGCTAGGCAAAGGCCGGCACTGGCGAGAAGAAGGAGTGATTTGTTCATGACTTTTTGTCCTCCTGGGCGGGAGCGGCGGCCGGTTTCATCGCTTCGGGCAGATATTCGATCACCACTTTCTTTTTCCCGGTCAGATAACGATTGCTCACCTCTTTGATTTGCTCGGCGGTGACGGCCTGGAGCCGGGCCAGATCGGTGTTGACGCGGGTGGCGTCGCCATAAACAACGGCGGCTTCACCCAGCTCGCTCGCTTTGCCGTTGTTCGTCTCGCGCTGCATGAGCTGGCCGGCCAGGAAACGGTTCCTCGCTTTCTCCAACTCCTCCGCGGTCACGCCGTCCTGGAGGAATTTGTTCAGTTGCTCGTCGAAGGCTTTCCTGGCGTCGTTAGGCGTTTTCCCAGTGGCCAAAACGAGCCGCGCCGTCACGAGGCCGAGATCTTCGTTCAGGTCGGCATCGAAGGAGGCTTGCTGCGCGATCTGGTCTTGGTAAACCAGCGTCTGATAGAGCCGGGACGACTCCCCGCCGGCCAGGATTTGCGCGGCCAGCTCCAAAGCCGGCATGTCGTCGCTCCGCACCGACGGCGCCAGGTAAGTGATCGCGATCGCCGGGAGCGGAACCTTCGGGCTGTATTTTACAATCTCTTTGTCCTCTTGGCGCGGCGGCTCCTTGGCCGTGACCCGCGGGATCTTTTCCGACGGTTTCTTGATCGCGCCGAAATATTTCGTCGCCCAATCGTGCAACTCGTTAGACTTGAAATCGCCCACTACCACCAGGGTGGCGTTATCCGGCCGGTAGAAGGTGGAGTGAAAGGCTTTCACCTCTGGCAACTTGGAGGCGTCGAGTTCCTCGATGCTGCCGATGCCAGGCCGCTTGTAAGGGTGAACGGCGTAGGAATTCTTGACCGAATCGAGATAAAACTCGCCATACGGATTGGCCAGGATGCGCTGGCGATATTCCTCTTTCACCACGTCGCGCTCAGAATCGAAATTCTTCTCGTTCAGGGCCAGCGACGACATCCGCTCCGCCTCCGCCCAGAGGATCGGGTTGAGGTAATTGGACGGCACCACTTCGTGATAGACGGTCACGTCCTCGGCGGTGTAGGCGTTGTTTTCGCCCCCGATATTTTCGGTCAGATCGTCGAAAGCATCGGGGGTGAGATGGGCGTTGCCCTTGAACATCATGTGCTCGAAAAGATGGGCGAAACCGCTCCGGCCCTGCGGGTCGTCCTTCGAGCCGACGTGATACCAGACCTGCACCGCCACCGTCGGGCTGGAGTGATCTTCGACCGAGTAAATCTGCAATCCGTTAGGCAAAGTCTCGTGCTGGAAATTCATCGGCGGAACGGAGACGCGAGCCGGCGAAGGGGAAGGCGAGCTCGCGCTCGCGGCCGACGGCGCAGGTGACGGTTCGGCGGCCTGGATGAAGCTGAAGGGCGCGAGAAGGAGGACGAGAGCGAGCGAGGATTTCACGGGTAGTTCGACACGATACACGGCGAAGTGTTGAGATAAAGATTCCTGCCGTGGGCCGGAGGCTGGTGGCGAAACAGCTAGGCGCCAAGGATTACGAGCAGGAGCACGATTAGGAGGGGAAGAGGGAATGGGCCTGACTGGGCTCGAACCAGTGACCCTGCGCTTATCAAGCGCATGCTCTAACCAACTGAGCTACAGGCCCGGGAGGCGCGGCGCGCCAAAGGAAGAGAATAGTGAAGGGGGTTTGCCGGTTGGTCAAGGGACTGGCGGCCCGCCTGGGAGCGTTTTCAGCCTGAGAGAAAGAACAGGAGCACTTCCCCCGAGGCGCGTGGCCGAACATCCGGCTGGCGCGGGCGCTAGCCGGCTTTGCGCCGCCACGCCAGGTGGATGAGCCGGCAAACCAAAATCCCGGTGAGCGCACCGGTGCAATCGATCAAAACATCGATCGGCGAACCGGTGCGCGAAGGGACAAAAGTCTGGTGATATTCATCCGCGACCGAGAAGATCAGCGCGGGCAGAAAGGCGGTCATGGCTCGCCACCGGAAATCCGCAATGAGCCCGCGCAGAGCGCGAAAAAAAAGCCCGGTCAGAATGGCATACTCGGTCACGTGCGCCGCTTTGCGCACCAGCACATGCATCTGGGCCACGGTCTGGGCAGAAATGCCGGGATCGAGCCAGCGCAGGAAAGGGCCGATGATGCGCGAGGTGTGTGCGCCCGACATCAGATCGGTCGAGCCGAAAAACATCAGTCCCATCCAAAAGAGAACGGGCAGCCAGGCCTTGGCCAAATCGCGGGTTTGCAAGCGGGCAGCTTAATCTGCCAAGCTGCACTGACAAACCGGCCAACCCGGTATAATCTCGCCGCCGACATGCCAGTTAAACCCGCCCCGCCGCTCACTTTCGAGCCCCTCTTCATGGAACGGGTCTGGGGCGGTCGCCGGCTGGAGAGCCTCTATGGCAAAACTTTGCCGCCCGGGAAAACGATTGGGGAATCGTGGGAAATCGTCGACCGCGAGGAAGCGCAAAGCGTCGTTAGGCAGGGACCTTGGGTCGGAAAGACGCTGCACGAACTTTGGATCAACCAGCGGGCGGAAATCTTCGGCGCGGCGGTGCCGGAAAGCGACCGTTTCCCGATCCTGGCCAAGCTGCTCGATGCGCGCGCGAAGCTCTCCCTCCAGGTCCATCCGCCCGCGACGGTGGCGGCGTCGTTAGGCGGAGAATCGAAAAACGAGTGGTGGTATTTCGCCGAGGCGGAAGAAGGCGCGGCGGTCTTTGCCGGCTTGCACGACGGGGTGGATGCGAGGCAGTTCCAATGCGCCCTGGACGAGGGAGTGGTGGCCGACCTGGTCCCGCGGTTGAGGGTCAGGACGGGCGACAGTTTTTATGTCCCGAGCGGCCGGCTGCATGCGATCGGGGAAGGAAATCTCATCGTCGAGATCCAGCAGAACAGCGACACGACCTACCGGGTTTTCGACTGGAATCGCCAGGACGGAAGCGGACAGCCGCGAAAGCTGCATCGGGCGGAATCGATGCGGGCGATCGACTTCCAGGATTACGAACCAGAGATCGTTAGGCCAGAAGGCGAGCAATTGCTGGTCTCGAGTCATTTCCAAGTCGAATCGTGGCAGCTGGCCGGGCCGCGGCGCGCCTCGGAGACAGAGGCGTTCGCGATTTTCGTTTGCCTGGAAGGGGCGGCGCAGTGCGGGGAGTTGGAGGCGGGGCCGGGTCAGTTTTTCCTCGTCCCGGCCGCGGGCGCGGCGAACGAACTGAAGCCTCTCGCCCAGGAAACGCGCCTGCTCCGCATCACCCTGTAGACGTCGCCCTGGGCGACGCGGGGCAGTGGCGGGTTGGCTGGCTGGCCCGGCTCCCGCCCGCGCTTCGCAGAGCTAAGCGCCGACAATGCCGGCGTCGGAAACTAGATCGGCCGGCCCGGCATGCGCCGCAGCTTGCGCGGGCCGAGCGGCTGCACCCCGTCGATTTTCCAGCCGCCCGCTTCCGCGCTGAAGCTGTAGAGATAACCAGCCGTCGTGCCGCCGGGCGAGACGAGAAAGACCTGCACCAGGGCCGCTCCACCCGCCACCTGCACGTCGCCAAATTCCACCCGGCGCGGCTCCTGCATCGAGGAAAAATCGCGCCGGATCATTTCTTCGAACTGAGCCCGGGAAAACTTCTGCTGCACTCCAGAAGCGGCGTTTTGGTAGGCGCGATCGAAGTCATCCGCGCGCAACGCAGTGAGCTGGCGTTCGACCACGGAGTAGAGCTCGCGCGCGGTCGGAGCCGGCGTGCGCTGGCGGGCGAAGTGCGTCCCGATCACCGCCGCCGCGCAGAGGGCGAAGAAGAAGAGCAGGAGGAGGATTTTCAGCCGGCCGCTCATGCCTAGGAAGCGCGGGCCGGATCGATCCGGCGCAGATATTGATAGGAATAAATGCCGGTGCTATGCCCGTCGCCCCAGCTGGGCTGGAACGCATAGCCGCCGACCAGTTGCCAGCCTTTCAGCTCGAAACTCTGGTCGCTGTAGCTGACGTTCGGCCTAACGACATTCCCGAGCACGTCCGGCTCCCCGCCGCAGGCGGCACAGGGGCAGGCGGTGCGCAGGAAACGGACCGGGAGAAAAGTCTCGCTCCCGTCGTTCCACTCGATCGCCAGCTCGTTCCCGATCTGCTCGATGTTTTTCGGCTCCAGGCGCACGAGGGAACCGTAGCGCCAATTCCTTCTCCAGAGCAACCTTTCCTGCCGCGATCGTTTCGCTATGTTGCCCGTTCCTTTCCGCATGAGCGAACGCCGTAAACCTTATCCATTCGACCAACTCGAGCCCAAGTGGCAGGCACGCTGGGAAGAGGCGCGCCCCTTTCACGCCCCGAATCCGGGCGAACCCGGATTCGATCCGGCCCGGCCGAAATACTACGTGCTCGACATGTTCCCCTACCCCAGCGGCACGGGTCTCCACGTCGGCCACCCGGAGGGCTACACCGCGACCGACATCGTGGCGCGCTACAAACGCCTCTGCGGTTTCAACGTGCTCCACCCGATGGGCTGGGATGCCTTTGGTTTGCCGGCGGAGCAATACGCCATCCGCACCGGGCAGCATCCCGAGATCACCACCCAGCAGAACATCGCGCAATTCAAGAAGCAGCTGAAACGGATCGGATTTTCCTACGATTGGGAGCGCGAAGTCAGCACGGCCGATCCGGATTTCTTTCGCTGGACGCAATGGATCTTCCTCCAGATTTACCACTCTTGGTTTAACCCGGAGACGCGCCGAGCCGAGCCCATCTCCACCTACGGCGGCGACGATCCCGATAGCGTGCGGCTGGCTCATGTGGCCGAGGTGCCGGTGAATTGGTGCCCCGAGCTGGGCACCGTCCTGGCCAACGAAGAAGTGATCGACGGCAAGAGCGAGGTAGGCGGTTTTCCGGTGGTTCGGCGGCCGATGCGGCAGTGGATGTTGCGTATCACCGCGTTTGCCGAGCGGCTGCTGGACGAGCTGGAGCCGCTCGATTGGCCGGTCGGAATCAAGTTGCTGCAACGCAACTGGATCGGGAAAAGCGTGGGGGCGGAGGTGCAATTCAAGGTAGCGCAAGCTTCCAGCTTGCTCTCTGACCGGGACGGCAAGCTGGAAGCTCGCGCTACGGAAGAGGTCATCACCGTTTTCACTACCCGGCCCGATACCCTTTACGGCGCCACCTACATGGTGCTGGCGCCGGAGAACCCGCTGGTCGATCGCCTCACCACGGACGAACAGAAACAGGCGGTGGCGGATTATCGCGCTGAAGTTTCGGCCAAGAGCGACCTGGAGCGGACCGATCTGGCGAAGGACAAGAGCGGCGTTTTTACCGGCGCGCATGCGATCAACCCGGCGACGGAAGAGCGGATCCCGATCTGGATCGCGGATTACGTCCTGATGGGTTACGGCACCGGCGCGATCATGGCCGTGCCGGGGCATGACGAGCGCGATCTGGAATTTGCCCGTACCTTCGGCCTGCCCGTGCGCGAGGTGGTGCAACCGCCGGGAGCGGAAGCGCCGACCGGTTACACGGGCGACGGCGTGGCGATCAATTCCCCGCTGATCGATGGACTAACGACCGTGGAAGCGAAGCAGCGCATCATTGCCTGGCTGGAAGAGCGCGGGCTCGGCCGGCGCACGATCAACTACAAACTGCGCGACTGGCTTTTCTCCCGCCAACGTTACTGGGGCGAGCCCTTCCCGATCGTCTGGCGGGCGGGAAAACATGAGGCGATCCCGGAGTCGGAGCTGCCTCTGGTCCCGCCGCCGCTGGAAGATTTCAAGCCGACCGGCACGGGGGAGCCGCCGCTGGCCCGGGCGAAAGACTGGGTCCGCTATTCGGAGGCGGCCACTCGTGAGCTGAACACGATGCCGCAATGGGCCGGCTCCTGTTGGTACTACCTGCGCTTTTGCGACACCAAGAACGAGCAGCGTTTCGTCGGGCCAGAGGCGGAGCGTTACTGGATGAACGTCGATCTTTACGTCGGCGGGACGGAGCACGCGGTGCTGCATCTGCTCTACGCGCGCTTTTGGCAGAAGGTGCTCTTCGACCTCGGTCATCTCTCGACCCGGGAACCATTCCAGCGCCTGGTCAACCAGGGCATCATCCTGGGCGAGGACGGCCGCAAGATGTCGAAACGCTGGGGCAACGTGATCGATCCGCTCGACGTGATCGCGGATTACGGCACCGACGCTTTCCGCTGCTACGAGATGTTCATGGGGCCGCTCGAGCAGATGAAACCCTGGAGCATGACCGGAGTGGAAGGCGTCTCGCGTTTCCTCGCCCGAGTCTGGCGGCTGGGGATGGAGGAAAACCAGGCCGGCGAATGGGTGCTCTCATCTGCGCTCCAGGAGATCGAGCCGACCCCGGCGCAGCGCAAGGTGATCCACGCCACGATCAAGAAAGTGGGCGAAGACATCGAGGCGCTCTCCTTTAATACTGCGATCTCGCAGATGATGATTTTCGTCAACGCCTTTACCACGGCGGAGGCGGTGCCGGTGGCGGCTTTGCGCACGTTGCTCGTGTTGCTCAATCCCTTTGCGCCCCATCTCACCTCCGAGCTGTGGGAAACGTTAGCCAAGCGTTTTCCGATCACGCCTGAGGAGATCACGGAGCAGCCCTGGCCGCAGTTCCACTCCGAATTTCTGATCGAGGACGAGGTGGAGATCGTCCTCCAGGTCAACGGGAAAGTGCGCGATCGCCTCACCGCCGCGGCCACCGCCACCAGCGCTGAGCTGGAGGAGATGGCGCGCAATAACGCTCGGGTGTGCGAATTCACCGCCGGCAAAACGATCCGCAAGGTGGTGGTGATCCCGAAAAAGCTGGTCAACGTGGTGGCTACCTAGTAGCTCGGGGATTATGTGGAAGGAGTTCAAAGAGTTTGCGGTGAAAGGGAACGCCATCGACCTCGCGGTCGGTGTCATCATCGGAGCGGCGTTCGGCGGGATCGTCTCGTCGCTGGTCAAAGACATCCTCATGCCGCCGATCGGGCTGATGACGGGCGGGTTGGATTTTTCCAATAAGTTCATCGTGCTCAAGGCGGGAGCCGATGGGGCGACTAATTTCGCCACCCCGGCGGCGGCTGAAGCGGCCAAGGCCATCACTTGGAATTACGGGAATTTCATCACCGTCTTGGTGAATTTCCTCATCGTAGCCTTCTGCATCTTCCTGGTCGTGCGAGCGATGAACAAGCTGAAGCGGCCCGAGCCCGGCGCGCCCGCCAGTTCCAAGGATTGCCCCGCCTGCGCCATGACCATTCCGGTGAAAGCGACACGCTGCCCGCATTGCACGACCGAGCTGGCGGGGGCCGGCGCCCCGGCCTAAAGACAAAAAACCCTGCCCGGGGTGCAAACCCACACCTGACTCGTCTCATCGTCGTCGGGCCAGGCCACCCCGCCGGCCCAAGGCGAGAAGGCCGGCAAAATCCAGCGGCGTTCCTGCTGGATGAAAGCAGGTAATTTCAGCCGTAATCCCGCCCCGTCCCGCAAAGTGGCGGCCGGATGATGATGCCCGATCACGCAGATGCGTTCGCTCTCTTCCGCAGCCTCGCAATGGCCGTGCTGGAAGACGTATTCCGGCGTCTCCCAGCGCGGCGCAAACGCGATTGCGCTCCCGGTGTGCCGATCATGATTCCCGGCCAGCGCGATCACCTCACAGCGTTCGCCCAACCGCGTGAGCAGATCCCGCGCGGCCGAAGTGGAAGCGCGGTCATGCACCAGATCGCCCACGATAAGAAGCCGTTGCGGCCGATATTCCGCCAGCAATTCAACCAGCCGATCCTCGATCGATCGCATCCCCCAGAGCGGCATCAGACGCCCGGCGGCGCGCTGGCTCAGCTCGTAGCCAAAGTGCAGATCGGCCACCGCCAGCCAGCGTTCCTTTTCATGAAAAAGCGCCAGCCGCCCGTCGAGCAGGACGTGGGGAGCGATGGCGACGCAGCCGGCGGCAGTGATGGGCATGAGGTGGCGGCCGGGAAATTATCTCTTGCCCTCGCGCGCTTCAACCGGTAAGCAGGCGACTTCGCCAAATGACGACACCACTGAGATTTACACTCGTGGCTGCGTTCGCTTTGCTGAGCGTCAGTTGCGCCCTCCAGGGACCGAAAGTCACCACCCACGCCGCTCCGCGAGGGCAGCGGATCGAAAAGGTGCGCACCACCGCCTATACCCACACCGAAGCGGGCGGCCGGCGCAACGCCATCGGCACCCGGCTTTCGGGCAAAGAGGTGAAAAGCGCAGCGGCCGACTGGTCGCGCTGGCCCTTGGGGACGAAATTTCGCATCGTCGGCACCGACGAGATTTTCCAGATCGACGATTACGGCAGCGCCCTGGTCGGCACCGGCACGATCGATCTCTACAAAACCAACCGGCTGGCAATGAAGAAATGGGGCACGCGGTCGGTGGACATCGACGTGATCGAGTGGGGTTCGGCCGAACGGAGCCTGGAAGTGCTCGCCCCGCGCAAACGGAACAAGCGGGTACAGTCCATGATCCTCGCTCTCTCAAGAAATCAGCGGCTGAAAGAGCCGTTTTAAGCCGCGTCTACGCGAATCACGGCATCCCGGTGCCAGCTTTCTTTTGACAGTTTCGCGCCCCGCCGCACCTTCCGCGGATGAAAATCTTTGTCGCGGGCGGGGCCGGTTATATCGGGAGTATCTGCGTCGAACTGCTCCTCAATGAAGGGCACGAGGTCGTCGTCTTCGACAACCTGACCGAGGGACACCGCCGCGCCGTCGACGACCGAGCGGCCTTTATCGGCGGCGATCTTTCCCGGCGGGAAGAAATCTTCCACGCCCTGGCCGAGACAAAGCCCGAAGCGGTCATGCATTTCGCCGCCAACGCACTGGTCGGCGAGTCGATGCAAAACCCGTCGAAATATTTCCGCAACAACGTGGCCGCCGGCATCAACCTGCTCGACGCCATGCTCGAGGCCGGGGTGAATCGCTTCGTCTTTTCTTCCACCTGCGCCACTTTCGGCCCGCCCGAGCGGGTGCCGATCGACGAGACGCTGCCGCAGCGGCCGATCAATCCCTACGGGGAATCGAAGCTCATGTTTGAGAAAATCCTGCGCTGGTACGACGAAATCCACGGGCTCAAGTTCGTCGCCCTCCGTTATTTCAACGCCGCCGGCGCGACGAAGAAGTTTGGCGAGGATCACCGGATCGAGACTCACCTCATCCCCAACGTGCTCAAGGTCGCGCTCGGGCAGAAACCGCAGGTGGAAATTTACGGGACCGATTACGAGACGCCGGATGGCACCTGCATCCGCGATTACATCCACATTCTCGATCTTTCCCGCGCTCACATCCTCGCCCTCGGCGCGAAAGAGAGCGCCTTCTATAATCTCGGCACCGGCGGCGGAGCCAGCGTGCGCGAAGTGATCGACATCTGCCGCGATGTGACCGGCAAAGACATTCCCGTGGTCGAGAAACCGCGCCGGCCGGGCGACCCGCCGCGCCTCATCGCTGCTTCAGCGAAAATCAAAAGCGAGCTCGGCTGGACGCCGAAGTTTGAAAACCTGCGCGCCATCATTGAGAGCGCGTGGCAGTGGCACCAGAAGTTCCCCGACGGCTACGGGGACTAGCGGATAAGGAAGCGCGCCCCCGAATCGTAATCGTGCTCCTGCTCGTGATCGTTCTTCAGGCGATCTTTCGAGCACGAGCACGAGCAAAAACAAAACGCCCGCGGACACACGGTCCGCGGGCGCTTCAATTTTATCGCTGACTAACCGATCAACTCGTTAGGGGTTGGTCGTCGTCGTCGTCGTGGTCGTCTCTTTTTTCTCGTAGTAGGTGATCGGCTTTTGCAGGGTCACCTTGGTCACGACCATGCGATCGCCTTCCTTGGCGTAGCTATAGGTCACCGGCATGTCGGCTTTCAACATCGCCGGCTGCACCGTGGCGCCGTTCGAATCAACCACCACCGTCTGCGGCGTGTAGTAATAGGTGGTCGGCTCCGCGCTGGTGCTGGTGCGGACGGTCATCATATTCCCGTCGGGCGAGAAAGTGGTGATGGTCCCGGTGCCGTCCATCGCGCTCGTGCTCGTGGTCGCACTGCTGGTGGTAGTGGCGCCCGTCGTGCCGGCGGTGACGCTGGTGGTGGTGCTGGTTTCCTGCGCGAAAGCCGTCCCGAGCGCGAGGGCGCAGGCGGTTCCGGCAGCGAACATTTTCTTCAGTGTATTTGGTTTCATGTTTGTCCTTTGCTTTGGTTGAACGGATGATCTCCGTCGTGCGTTACTCCGACCGGTCCAGACAGTCGTTTATTCAATGGTCCGTCCTCTGCCAGCAGCAATCGGGCCCCGCCGGCATCGTTAGTCTTCTGCCTTTTCCCGCCTGATGCAGCCCCTGCCCGGATTCCGCGATTTCCTTCCCGAGGACTGCGCCCGCCGCAACGCCCTCTTCGCGCGCTGGCGCGAGGTCTGCCGCCGTTATGGCTTTGTCGAATGGGACGCGCCGGTGCTCGAGCCGACCGATCTTTATCGCAAAAAAAGCGGCCCCGAAATCGTGGGCCAGCTCTTTAATTTCGTCGATAAAGGCGAGCGCGAAGTGGCCATGCGGCCGGAGCTCACTCCCTCGCTGGCCCGGGTGGTGGCGGCGCACGAGCGCGAATTCCGCAAACCGCTCAAGTGGTTTTCCATTCCACAATGTTTCCGCTACGAGAAGCAGCAGCGCGGCCGCCTGCGCGAGCATTACCAGCTCAACTGCGACCTGATCGGCGATTCTTCGCCGGCCGCCGACGTGGAAGTGATCGCGCTCGCCGTCGATCTCCTGCGCGGCTTTGGCTTCGGGCCGGACGACTTCGTGGTCCGGCTGAGCGATCGGGAGTTCTGGACCGATCTCCTGCAGAAAAACAACGTGCCTAACGACCGCTGGAGCGAACTCCTGCAGGTGATCGACAAGAGCGAACGCGAGCCACGGGAAAAGACGGCGGAGAAGCTGGGCTCGTTAGGGCCGGCGGTTTTCGAGGTCCTCGACGGCGGCGGCCAAAGCGAGAAACTGGACGGAATCGTGGCCGAACTGGCCCAGCGCGGCCTGGCCGATTACGTCAAGATCGACCTCTCCATTGTCCGCGGGCTGGCTTATTACACTGGGGTCGTCTTTGAAGTCTTCGATCGAGCGGGGAAATTCCGCGCCATCGCCGGCGGCGGTCGCTACGATAATCTCATCGCGCAATTGAGCGATAACGCCGTCGCTCTCCCCGCGGTCGGTTTCGCCATGGGCGACGTCGTGCTGGGCGAACTGATCGCCGAAGTAGCCGCGACCCGCGCGCGACTGGCCGACCTCGTTAGGCAGGAAAATAATCTCGATCTTTATCTCGTGATCGCGAAGGAAGACCGCCGGGCGGATGCCCTTGGCCAGCTCCAGCAACTGCGCGACGCCGGTTGGCGGATTGATTATCCCCTCGCCGCCACCAAGGTGGGCAAACAATTCCAAACCGCCGAAGCCGGCGGCGCCCGCATCGCCCTGCTCTACGGCGACGAATGGCCGCAGGTGAAAATGAAAATCCTCGCCAGCCGTGAGGAGGAACTGGTGCCGCAGGAAGAAATCGTGGCTCGAATCCGGCAAACGCTCGCGCCGTAACTTGCACCTTCGGTTTCCTCGCCCACACTGACGCTCCCGCTGCCGCCATGTATCGCTCGCACTATTGCAACGCTCTCCGCTCTGCCGACATCGGCGCGTCCGTCACCCTTTCCGGCTGGGTCGATTCCCGGCGCGATCTCGGCGGTGTCATTTTCATCGATCTGCGCGATCGGGAAGGCCTGACCCAGATTGTTTTTCGCCCGGAAGAAAATGCCGAGCTAACCAAGCGAGCGCACACGCTCCGGCACGAAGACGTCATCCAGGTCGCCGGCAAAGTGGCGCCGCGCCTAACGGGACAAGCCAATGCCGATCTGGCCACGGGCGAAATCGAGGTCGTGGTCGATACGCTCGAGATTCTCAACCGCTCCGAAGTGCCGCCTTTCCCCGTCGATGGCGAGGTGAAGGACGAGGATCTGCAACTAACCTATCGCTACTACGACCTGCGCCGCCCGGCCCTGGCGCGCAACCTGCGCCTGCGCCATCGAGTCACGAAAGCGACCCGCGATTACCTCGACAGCCAGAGTTTCCTCGAGATCGAAACTCCTATCCTTTCCAAAAGCACGCCGGAAGGGGCGCGCGATTTCCTCGTTCCAAGCCGCATCTGGCCGGGCAAATTCTACGCTCTCCCGCAGGCGCCGCAGCAATACAAGCAGCTCCTCATGGTGGGCGGAATCGAGAAATATTTTCAGATCGCGAAATGTTTCCGCGACGAAGATCTGCGGGCCGATCGTCAGCTCGAGTTTACCCAGATCGACATCGAAGCTTCCTTCGTTAGGCCGGAAGATATTTATGCCCTGACCGAGGGGATGCTGGCCTCGATTTTCAAAGCCACGCACGATATCGACATCCCGCGCCCTTTCCCGCGCCTCAGTTATCAGGAAGCGGTCGGCACTTTCGGCAGCGATAAACCCGATCGCCGTTTCGGCCTGCACCTGATCGAGCTGAGCGACCTCTTTCGCGAGAGCGGCTTTAAGGTTTTCCGCGGCGCGATCGAGCGCGGCGGCGTGATCAAGGCGATCAATGCCAAAGGATTTGCCAGCCTCACCACCGGGCGGATGAATGAGCTGGAAGCGCTGGCGAAAAAATTCGGCGCCAAAGGCCTCGCCTCGATCAAGGTGGAAGGTGGCGAATGGAAATCGGCCATCGCCAAATTCCTTTCCCCGGCGGAAAGAGAAGCGCTGCAAAGCCGGCTCGGGATGGAAGAAGGCGACCTCATTCTCTTCGCCGCCGACGGCTGGGACATCGCCTGCGAAGTGCTCGGCCGGCTCCGCCTGCGCATCGCCGAAATTCAGGGCCTAACGAATACAGAGGAGCTCGATTTTCTTTGGGTGACCGACTTCCCGCTCCTGCAACAGGATCCCGAGAGCGGCAAGTGGAGCGCGGTCCATCACCCCTTTACCCGGCCCAAGGCCGAGGACCTCCCGTTTCTCGAAGAGCAGCGTTATAGAGATGTCCGGGCCGAGGCCTACGACGTGGTCCTGAACGGGGTTGAAATCGGCGGCGGCAGCATTCGAATCCACGAGCGCGATCTGCAGGCCAGGATGTTTGCCGTTCTTGGCCTAACGACTGAAGAAACCGAAAAGCAATTCGGTCATCTCCTGCGCGCCTTCCGCCTCGGCGCTCCGCCGCATGGCGGCATCGCCCTCGGGCTCGATCGCCTCGTCATGCTGGTCTGTGGCACCGATTCGATCCGCGACGTGATTGCCTTCCCCAAGACCAACCGCGGCCAGGATCTGATGTCGCAATCCCCCAGCGACGTCGACCCGCGCCAGTTGCGGGAACTCGGCATCGCCATCGCCGAGCAGAAAAAGTAGGGCAGGCCGAGCGAACTCCTAGAACTTAAAGGCGAAAAAGACCGCGCCCACGATCAGGCTGTAGGCGACGAGGATGTTCCACTTCACCGGTGAACGAAAAAGGGCAAAGGCCACCACGGTGAAAACGACCAGGGTGATGCATTCCTGCAGGACCTTGAGCTGCGGCACGGTCCACTCGTCCGACCCAATCCGGTTCGCTGGGACCTGAAAGCAATACTCAAAGAAAGCCAGCCCCCAGCTGGCCACGATCACCACCCAAAGAGCCTGGTTCTTGAACTTAAGATGCCCATACCAGGCCAGGTTCATGAAGATGTTTGAGACCGTGAGCAGCGCGATCGTTTTCATGTCCAGCCATCGCCGATGGCGAGGATTTGGTAAAGCGGCTGCCCAGGTCGTTTCTCAGCGGGTCGCGCCGGCCATAACGTCGGTCGGTTTCAAAGGAATGGCGAAGGGCTCGAGCGGCATAGGGTCGTCGTGCTCGAGATGTTCGCGGCAGAGGGCGAAGAAATCGGACCGGGCGGTGAGCCGGCGCACCCGGTGCAGGAATTCGCCGGTCGGTTCCACGCCGAGGCCGATGAAGTTCATGTATTTCTTCATGTGATGCACCTGCGACACCTCCCCGATCTCGGGCGTGCTGACCGCTTCGTAAAGCGCGTGGATGTATTCGAGAACGTCGCGCCCGGTCGGGCGAAAGATGGGCTGGCCGCGGCGCTGCTCGCGGATCTGACGGAAGAGCCAGGGATTGCGGATCACACCGCGACCGATCATGAGCCCGCGCGCGTTCGTTAGGCGGAGAATCTCGGCGGCGTTGTCAGCCGAATAAACATTGCCGTTGGCCAGAACCGGACAGGGCAGAGCGGCGACGGCGCGAGTGATGAATTCGTAGCGGGGCGCGCTGCGATACATTTCCTTCACCGTGCGGGCGTGAATGGTGAGGAGGTCGAGCGAATGGCGGGCGAAGATCGGGAGCAGCTCATCAAAGACGGCGGTATCGTCGAAGCCGATGCGGGTCTTGACCGTGAACGGGATGGCGCAGGCCTCGCGCAACGCGCCGAGAATCCGATCGATCCGCGCCGGATCGCGCAGCAGCCCGCCGCCGGCGCATTTGCGGTAAACCACCGGGACCGGGCAGCCAAGATTGAGATCGATCGCGGCCACCGGATGCTCCTGCAACTCGCGCACGGTGCGGACGAGCGCGGCGATATCGTTGCCGATCATCTGCGCGATGACAGGCCGACCGGTCGGGTTTTGGGTGATGGAGGAGAGAATCTTCGGATCGAGCCGCGAGTCGGGCAGGACGCGGAAGTATTCCGTGAAATAAAGGTCGGCGTTTCCGTAGCCGCTGATCAACCGCATGAACGGCAGGTCGGTCACGTCCTGCATAGGGGCGAGCGCGAGGATCGGCTCGGGGCTGGCGAGCAAATCCTGGAATTGGGTCCGCGGGTTCACGCTTGGAAGATGAATCAGGAAAGCAGGAAACTCCGGCGCACCAGAAGCAGGTCTCGGTTCATACTCTCTTCCTGCCTTCCAGCTTTCCTAATTCATAAAATCAAAGCGGCGGCTCGTTCCGGACGTGCGCTTCCGCCGCGGCGATGGTGGCGGGCGGGGTCGGGAAGAGGACGCTGATCCCAAAAGTCACGACACAGCCAACGAAGACAAACCAAGGCCAGGAAATCGCCGGCCACCAGGTCGGCATGAACCAGCCGAAGTTCCATTCCGCGTGCCGGAATTCGCCGTGAAAAAGCGCTCCGATATCGAAAGCCGGCAGGGCAATTTTGCAGAGCACCAGGACCGAAGCGATCCCGGCGATCATGGCGATGACATTCACTCCGTCGCGTCCGCGGCTGCGGGTGAGCATGCCCAAAAGGAACACCGCCAGCAAGGCGCCGTAGGTGTAGCCGAGGATGCCGATCGCGATCGGGATGATGGTCAGTTTCGCATCCTGCAGGACCGCGTTGGCTGCCATCGCGGCGACGATGATCATGAGCACGCCGAAGACCGCGGTCGCGATGCGCGCAGCTCGAATAGCCTGCCGATCGGTGGCGGTGGGATTGATATACGGCTGGTAAAAATCTTTGGTGAAGCTGGTCGCGAGCGCGTTCAACGCGGCCGAGGTCGAACCCATCATGGTCGCAAAAACGCCGGCGATGATCAGCCCGCGAAAAACCACCGGCATTTCATGCACGATGTAATAACCGAAAATCTCGTTATCGGCCGCGGGCAGGGTCTTGCCCGGCACCACTTGATAATAGACCGATAACAAGATGCCGACGGTGAGAAACGCGCCTGCGATCGGCAGATCCATCAGGCCGCTCAGGATGAGCGAGAGCTGCGACTTGCGATAGTCAGGCGCGGTTAACATTCGTTGCACCATGTCCTGATCGGTCCCGTGCGTGGCCATGGTGAGCATGGTCGAGCCGATGAAAGCGGCGAAAAGCGTGTAGGGCTCCTCGAACATCCCCTTCAAGGCGGCGCCAAAGGGCAGCGCGCTGTCCCAGCCGGTCTGGAATACTTTGACATTGCCGAGGCCGCCGAGGTTTTGCTTCACCGTGGCGAAACCGCCCGGGATGCTTTGCAGGAGCAGGTAGATGGCGAAAATGACCGAGCTAAACATGAGCACGGCCTGGATAAGATCGGTCCAGACCACCGCCTTGATCCCGCCGACGGCGGTGTAAACGGTGGTAATGACGGTGACGAAAATAATTCCCCAGACGTAAGTGTTGAGGTTGATCGGCAGGGTCGGGAAAAGATAACGCCAGATCACCACCATGATCGCGCCGCCGAGGTAAAGCCGCACTCCGATCCCGAGCACGCGGGTGAAGAGGAAGATGCCGCTGGCCATGTTCTTCGTCTGGGTGCCGAAGCGGACCGTGAGGAATTCGTAAACGCTCTGGACCCGGTATTCGTAGTAGGGCTTGATGAAAGTGAAAGCGATGATGAGCCGGGCCAGGATGGTGCCGATGACGAGCTGGCCGTAGAAATAACCGCGCGTCTTAAAGCCTTCCGCCGGCGTGCCGAGAAAAGTAGCCGCGCTGGTCTCGGCCGCGACGATGGAAGCGAGCACCGCCCACCAGGGGATGGAGCGCGAGCCTAACGAAAAATCCTGCAGGTTCTTATTTCGCCGACCGGCCCAGAGACCGAGGGCGACGATGCCGAAGAAGTAAAACAGGAGGACGCAGGTATCGATGATTAGGCGCGTATCCACCGCGGTTCTTTAGCCAGAGATGGGCGGAGTGGAAACAATGTTTTTGGGTGAGCGCCTGCGAGTGGCTCCCCGGTGCATCCATGTTTAATCTCTCGGCCATGCAGCTGACTGAGATTGCCGCGCCCGATTTCGATCTCGCGCTCACCCTCGATTCCGGGCAGACCTTTCATTGGAAATCGTCCGGCAGCGGCTTTGTCGGGACGATTGGGGAACGGGCGGTTTTCGTCGAGCAGGTCGGGGAGGTTTTAAAAGCTGGCGGAACTCCGGCGCGTGGCCTGGCCGAAGTGGTGGCGCGCTACTTTGCCCTCGATCACCCGCTGCCCGAGATCTGCGCTTCTCTGCCTGACGATCCGCCGATGCAGACCGCGCTCGGCTATTGCCGCGGTCTTCGCATCATGCGCCAGCCGCGCTGGGAATGCCTCGCCACCTTCATCACTTCCTCAATGAAACAGGTGGCCCACATCCGGCAGATGTCGGCCGCCATCCGCGAGCGTTTCGGGCGCCGGCTCAAAGTCCCAGGTCGCTCCGTTTATTCATTTCCGGTCGCTGACCGGCTCGCCGGTCTGACGGAAAGCGAGCTGCGCGAATGCGGGCTGGGTTATCGGGCGAAGAATCTCCTCCTGACCGCGCAACGGGTAGCCAGCGGCGAAGCCGACCTGGAGGCCTGGAGCGCACTGCCGGATGACGAACTGCGCGCCCAGCTCTGCGGGTTGCCCGGGGTCGGGACGAAGGTGGCCAACTGCACCATGCTCTTCGCCTACGAACGGCTGCGCGCCTTCCCGATCGACGTCTGGGTCGAACGCGTTCTGCGCGAAAAATACTTCCCGCGCCGGCGCAAGTTCCGGCCGGGCGAGCTGCAGAAATTCAGCACCCGCCACTTCGGCCCGCACGGCGGCTACGCGCAGCAATATCTCTTTCACCATGCCCGCAAGACCACGCCGCGGCGGTTGTCACCCCGCGCGAGGTGAGTAAATTCCCCGGCTGAAGAAACTCACCCATCGTCCCATCCCGCGCTCTCGTTAGCCGGGCGCCATTCCGGGGGACGACGCTGCCAATGACGGAACCAAATCGAGATCGGCGCAAAGTGTGGTGGGCCATCCTGGCCTCTCTCGCGCTTCACGTAGTGATCGGGCTTTCCCTGGCCGCATTTGGCGGCAGCCAAAAAGAACTGCCGCTGGAGGAACCGCAGGTGCCGCAGATCACCATCATGCAGATGCCGGAGCCAACGCCGCCGCCGCTCGTTCCGAAAAATGCTCCCACCACCACCGTCGACCCAGCCCGGAAATCGGCTGAAGCGCCGAAGGAGAAGACCTTCGAGGCGAACGAAAACTCCATCGCCGCAGCGGAGAAGGCGGCGACTAACAACAACCCGCTGCCGGGTCAGGACGGGCAAGAGCGCCCGTTCATGAACCTGGAGGAACATGCCAACTCCTTCGCCAGCGCCGGCGCCACCCCGCAGCCCAAACCGACCCCGACCGCCGCGCCGAAGAAGGAAGCCACCCCTAACGAGACTGTCCCGCCCGCCGCCGCCACCCCGGCGCCCGACCAGCTCGCCCTCCTCACCCAGACGCCGACCCCGCTGCCTTCCCCGCCCGACACGGAAGAGAAAAGCGAAATTCCCACCCCGACCGAACCGCCCACTCCGACTCCCGAGCCCTCGCAGACTCCGCCCAAGCCCGCCTCGGCTTATCGCGATCTGCAGCAGAAAACGCTCATTCGCGGCGGGATCAACAATCGCGGCCGCTCGGCCGTCAACGCCGTCGGCACGCCGCAAGGGCGCTATAAGAAACTGCTCGAGGACGCGATCGGATCGCGCTGGTATTATTACACCGCCGCCAAGGTGGATTTAATCAGCATCGGCACCACCTCAATCACCTTCGAGATCATGGCCGACGGCAGCGTGCAGAATATGCGCATCACCGAAAACACGGCCAATGAAGCCTCCGCCAGTATCGCCTTGCGCTCGATTCAGGAAACGAAGTTCCCGCCCATCCCCGAGGATCTGCTCTCCGCTCTGCCGGAAGGCCGCTTTACAATGGAAGAATCCTTCACGATTTTCGCAAACCGATGACCGCACCTCACCTCGCCGCTGCTACCAACCCTTTGCAATCGGTCATCGATTTCCTCGTCCGCGGCGGGATTTTCATGTGGCCGCTGCTCATCTGCTCGATCGTGGCCCTGACTGTGATCATCCTGCGCACCATCGCTCTGCGGCGCAAAAACGTCCTCCCGCTCGTGATCGAGAGCGAGATCGAGCGTCTCTCGCCCGGGGGAAATCCGGAGCGGCTCTCGCGCGTGGTGCGGGAGGATAATTCCTCCCTCGCTCGCATCTCCCGGGTCGCGCTGCAGCATCTGCGTTCGCCCCGCTCGGAGAATATCGAGGCGGTTGAAACCCGCGCCCGGCACGAAATGGTCAACCTCGAGAAAGGCCTCATCGTCCTCGAGATCATCACCGGCATCGCGCCATTGTTAGGCCTGATCGGCGCCGTCTCCGGTCTGGTCCACGTCTTCTCCCATCTCGGTCTTAGCGCGGGCGGCTCCGATACCGCGGCCATCGCCCGCGGCATTTCGGAAGCGCTCAATGCGACCGTTTTTGGCCTCTCCATCGCCGTCCCGACTCTGATCGCGTTCAGCTATTTCTCGAAAAAGGTCGAGGTCATGTCGGTGGAAATGGAAACGCTGGTGGTGGAACTGGTGGGCAAGTGCTACTACGGCCGCGTCCCGGAAGGCATGTCGCAGCGCATGGCCGCCTCCGTCCCCTCCCCGGCCATGAGCCACGCCCCAACGCCCTTGACCTAACGAACTGGCCGCCTGATGAAGTTTGCCGTTCGCAAGCGCCGCGCCCCGTCGATCATCATCGTCTCGCTGGTCGATATCCTGACCATCCTGCTCATCTTTTTTGTCGTCTCGACCACCTTCAAAAAAGATCAGCCCGAGGTGCAGATCAATCTGCCGGAATCGAAAACCTCCAGCGCACGTCCGGCCGAGCTCGAGCACGCCATCGTCAGCGTGGACGCGGAGGACGCGCTCAAGCTCGATGGCAAGGCGATCGCGGTGAGCGAGCTCCAAGGCGCGATCGAAAATCTGCCGCCGGCGCGTAAAAGTTCGCTCGTTTTGAAGGCGGACCAGAAGGCTTCTTTCGGGACCATTATTAAAGTGATGGACGCGCTCAAATTGGCCGGGGTAAAAAATTTGCCGGCTTTTACCCAGGGAGCAGAGAAGTGATCCTGCCGATCGTGCGCTACGGCCACCCGGTTCTGCGGGCCAAAGGCCGGAGGATCGAAACGATCGACGATCAGGTGCGGAAGCTGGCCGCGAACATGATCGAGACCATGCACGAGGCCAACGGCGTCGGGCTGGCCGCGCAGCAGATCGGCCAGGCGCTGCAATTGACCGTGGTCGATGTCGCCGGGGCGGAAGATCAGGAGAGCGCGCTGCGCTTGAACGGGCTGGAGGTCGACGCCAGTGAGTCGATGCCGCTGGTGCTTTTAAATCCGGTGGTCGAGCTGGGGCAGGAAACGGAGGTGGCGCTGGAAGGCTGCCTCAGTTTTCCCGAGATCACGGGCGACATCCGGCGGGCGATGATGGTCAAAGTCCGGGCCGAGTCACTCCAAGGCGAGCCGCTCGAGATCGAAGCGAGCGGATTGCTCGCGCGCGCCTTGCAGCACGAAGTCGATCACCTCAACGGCGTCCTTTTCATCGATCGGATGAGCGCGGCGACCAAGGTGGCGTTGCGCAGCCGCCTGAAGCGGCTGCAAAAAGAAAACCAGCCGACCTGAGGCAGAGCGCAACGGTCGTTAGGGCAGCTCGCCCTACTCTAGATCTCCTTATACGTCACGGTGATGTTGCGGTAGACGTTAGGCTCTTTCTGGGCTGAGAAATAGAACAGCTCGAGCGCAGATTTCTCCACCACCCATTGGTATCCGACCAGCGTCTGGATGACGTCGGTATCGTTATCGCGCGAGCGCGAAATGAGCCGGCCGACCCCGTATTTGGCGTCGAAATAGCGCCGGATCTCGCCCATGCGGTTGTTGTAATGTTCCAGCGTCCAATCCGGATATTCATACTGCAGCTCGACCTGCGTCAGCGAGCCGCCTTTGAGGGTGAAAAGGGTGCGCTTGAGCCCGGGATGGATGAGCCCTTCCACCGTCCAAACCTCCGCCCCGCCACTCTGGCGATCGCGACTCACGATCCTGGCTTTGGCTCCTTTCAGCACCTTCTCCACCCGGGCGGCGGAATCGCCCCAGCGAAAGCCGAAGGGTGGCGGAATTTCATCCGCCCGCAGCGAGGAGAGAGAAAGCACAAAGGCCAGAAGCGCAGCAGAAAAAGATCGCATCGCCTAACGAGAGTTCAGGTCAAAGACTTCATAACGCCGCACCAGCCGGCGCAGATAACGATGCATCGCCTCCCGATGCCGCGTGTCCCTCTGGTAACGCTGGAGCGCGGCTCGATCGCGGAATGTAATCGCCACTCCGAGATCGAAATGTCGATCCACCTCCGAGCCGAGCGCAGGCAGCTGGCGCCCGGTTTCCACCTTCTGCACGCCGGGGAAGAAACGGAGCGAACGCGCTGCCCGGACCAGCTCCGCCCGGTCGGCGAGGCGGTGGGGATGCTTGAGCCACATCAGGACGACATGCGTCACAGCAGACGAAGGTGGCGGAACCGTCTCGCAGCCAGCCAGGATGAGCCCGCCACAAAGTAGCGCGAGGAAGGCGAACAAGGCTCGTGGTGAAGATGGAATGGTCCGTGACATGGGCGTTTGGCTTCTCGAATTTCAGGGAAAAAGCGGTCGGGCGCGAACCTTTTCGGGACCGCCGCGACCGGACGGCAACTCCGCCGGTGGCTTGAGTCAGGTCGAATTAAGACCGCGCCTAACGAACTTTTCTTCAATGAAAAACCCGCCCAGAGGGAAGTTGGCGACCACCCCCGAGTTGACTGACCGTCAAGAATTTTTTAGGCGCGCGGGCAAAATAAAGTTCCGATTTTTTCTTGTGAGGGTATGCCTCGATTTCTAATCTGAAGCCGCAGGCCGGGAGCGACAGATACCGGGTGTGAACAAGATGTGAATAAGGTTAACGCCTGATAAATGGAGTCGAGACTATGATGAGACAACTGAGAACTTTTTGGGCCAGCACCCCGGAGCTTACCCAAGCGGTGTGGATGACCTTCCGGAATTGGGTCGCGGGACTTTTCCCCTCGTATAATAGCTTTTTACGTCGATTTTTCCCTCGGGCTAACGAAAATTTCGGGTCGTTTCTCCCGCAAACGCGGCGCGCTTTCGCTTTTCAAATTTTCCAGTCCTCGCCCGCTGTCGGCGTTATTTAACGCTGTTAACAACTCACCATGGACGAGAAATGTACCCAGCTCTGGACGAAGCTTTCTGCGGCGTTAAAACCCCAGGTCAGTGCCGACACTTTTAAGCGTTGGTTTTCGGCCGTAAAACTGACCGGCGTGACCCCGGACGAAGTCACGCTGCTGGTCCCGAACAACATCTACCAGTTCTGGATCGAGAGTAATCACATGCCTGCTTTGCAATCCTCCCTCACCGACGTCCTGGGCGGGCCGCGGACGGTGAAGTTTGTCTGCGCGGTCGACACTTCGGCCGGCTCCGATGCGGCCGAACCTGAGCCGGTCGTCTCCTCGCGGGTGCAAGCCGCAGCCAGCCGGGCGAACAAGACGCCGGGGCTGAACCCGCGCAATACTTTCGAGTCCTTCGTGGTCGGGCCTAACAATGAAATCGCCCACGCCGCCAGCCTGGCGGTGGCGCAATCGCCAGCCAAGACCTACAACCCGCTCTTCATCTACGGCGGGGTCGGCCTGGGCAAAACGCATCTCATGCAGGCGATCGGCCAATACATCGGCGCCCGGGGCAAAAACACCCGCGTGATGTATCTCTCGAGCGAGCTGTTCATCAACGAATTCATCGACGCCATCCAGCACAATAACCTGGTTAAATTCCGCAAACGGTATCGCCAGGCCGATCTGCTCCTGATCGACGACATCCATTTCCTCGGCGGCAAGGAACGTTCCCAGGAGGAATTTTTTCACACCTTCAACACCCTCTTCGACGGGCATAAACAGATCGTGCTTTCGAGCGATCGCCCCGCCTCCGAGATCGCCAACCTCGAACATCGCCTAGTCTCGCGCTTTGAATGGGGGCTGACCGCCGAGCTGCAGCCGCCCGATGTCGAAACGCGCATGGCCATTCTGCGCAAAAAAGCGCGCACCCTGAAGATCAAGCTGCGCGATGAGATCTTCGATTTCCTCGCCACCCGGATCAAAACCAACGTCAGGCGATTGGAAGGCGCGCTCATGCGCGTGGCCTCTTTCGCCTCGCTCAGTGGCAAAGAACTGACCCATGAAGTGGTCGAGCATTTGCTCAAGGACATCCTGCAGGAAGAAGCGCGGCGCGCGGTCACGATCGACCAGATCCAGCGCCGAGTGGCAGAGCACTTCGACGTCCGCCTGGCCGATATGACGAGCAAACGCCGGCCAGCCAACATCGCTTTCCCGCGCCAGATCGCGATGTATCTGGCCCGAGAACTGACCAAAGCCTCGCTCAACGAGATCGGCGAAGCCTTTGGCGGGCGCGATCACGGCACGGTCCTGCATGCCTGCAAGCTGGTGAAGAAGCGGATGACGGAGCAGGATAAGATTCGCCAGACCATCTCATTCATCGACAGCGCGCTACAACGTTGAGCTTCGTTTGCGAGATTGCGGTTGCCGGATAAAAACGGAAGCCTTACATCTAACGACTCCTATCCGCCTTCATGAAATTTAGCGTAACGAAAGAGAAGCTCCTCGAATGTCTGCAACAAGTTCAGAACGTAGTCAGCACGCGAACGACCCTGCCGATTCTTTCCAACGTTCTCCTCCAGACCAACGGGAGTGAAGTTCGCCTAACGACGACCGACCTCGACGTCGGAGTGCGCGGCAGCTTCGAAGCACAGATCGAGAAGGAAGGCGCCACCACCCTGCCGGCCCGCCGCCTTTTCACCATCATCCGCGAACTGCCTTCGAGTGAGATTCAGTTCGATATCGATGGCAAAAACGCTGCTTCCATCCGCAGCGGCCAGAGCTTTTTTAAAATCCTCGGCCTGCCGGAAGAAGAGTTTCCGCCGCTGCCGAAGTTCGATGATTCCAAGGTCGTCACCATCCGGCAAAAAGATCTGCGCGACGGGCTGAAGAAAACCTCCTACGCCATCTCAACCGACGAAACCCGCTATGTGCTCAACGGCGTTCTCTTCAGTTTTAAGGATAACAAGCTCACCCTGGTCGCGACCGATGGTCGCCGCCTGGCCATGCTCGATATCGACCTCGAATTTCCGCGCAGCCACGAAGCCGACATTATCGTCCCGACCAAGGCGGTGACGGAATTACAACGCCTCCTGACCGACGATGGCGATGTGCGGGTGAGCGTGGGCAGCGGACAGATCGCCTTCGATCTGAACAACACCCTCCTCGTCTCGAAATTGATCGAGGGCAATTATCCTAACTATCGCCAGGTCATCCCGGGCGAGATGAAAGAGCGGGTCACGCTCGAGCGCGAGACCTTTCTCAACTCGCTCCGCCGCGTCTCTCTTTTGGCGAGCGATAAATCGAATTCGATCAAACTCAATTTCACCAAGAACAACATCGACATCACGGCCAACACGCCGGAGGTCGGAGAAGCGAAAGAGTCGCTCCCGGTGGCTTACAAAGGGCGCGAATTTTCGATCGCTTTTAATCCGGAATTCCTCATGGCGCCGCTGCGCAACCTGAGCGAGGACGAAGTTTTCCTCGATTTGATCGACGAGATGAGCCCGGGCGTGATCAAGATCCAGAGCCCATTCCTCTACGTCCTGATGCCGATGCGCATCAGTTCCTAGCCGGAGACGCTTCGCTGCGAAGCGCGGGGACGACGCTTAGAGCGCGGCCAGCACTGCGGCGGTCTCAATTCCAGCCATCGTTAGGCTGGTCGAACGCAGCACCCGCACCTGCGCATTCTGCGGCGCCCAAATCGCTGGATCGGTCGGGCCAAATAAAAGCAACGACGGCGTCCCGACGGCGGCGGCCAGATGAGAGATGCCGCTGTCGTGCCCCAGAAACAACCGGCAGTTCTGCAAACGGCCGGCCAGCTCGGTCAGCGGCAGATTTTTCGCCACCTCTACGCGATCGTTAGGCAGTTCCGCCCTCATCTGCGCCAGGGCTTTCTCATCGGCTTCCCCGCCGACCAGAAGCAGCCTTTGCTCGCCCTCCGCCTTGAGCAGCGTTCGGGCCACCGCAACGAAGCGATCGACCGGCCAATTTTTTGTTTCACTTCCGCTCCCGGGGTGCAGGGCCGTGAGAGACCGATCCACCTTTCGCGGTTCGTTAGGCCGAATCTTGGCCGCGGGGTTCTCCAGATAGAGCGCAAGTCGCTCCAGCGGGCGCGCCAGTTGCCGCGCCGCGTGCTCCTTTTCTCCGATTTTTGGCGAGCCGAGGATCAGGTTGCGCACCCCGGCCCGGCGCAGGTTGTGCGCGAAAATTTCATCCGGATCGAACAGATAACTGACCACCTGTTGGAAGCTGCTGAAGTAATCGACCAGCTCGGGAGCGAGTTCTCCATCCCGGCTGAAGAAGCTGGCCAGAGCCGCCGCCTCAATCGAGCGCGTGGCCTCGGCGTAGCCGCTTATCTGGGCCAGGGCGACGATGTGGCGGTAGCCGAGAATCTCGATCCGCGCCGCCGGAAATGCCTCCCGCAGCAGCACGATCGCCGGCAGCGTAAGAATGAAATCGCCGATCGCCCCGCCGCGGATAACCAGGATGCGGCTCAAGATTCGAATCGCCCGGCTCCGCTCTCGGCCTCAGTAAGCGACAAAAGCGCAGATCAAAATCGCCGCCCCGAAGACGAAGGCGAGCCCGGAGAGCAGCCGCCAGCGGCCGGTATTCCGCACCCCCCAATCGATCTGGTCGCGGAGCAGATACGGCATCGTGACCCAGATTAAACCCTTCACGATCATCACGTACGCCAGCACGGTCACGAGCAGCCGGCTCATCTCCGGGCGGAGGAAGGCGGCGTTGAGCAAAGGCTCGGCCGCGAGCAGGCAGAGGATGCCGAGCGCCCGCACGGCCAGAAATTCATCGACGAAGCGCAGGACGAGGAGAAACCCGATCGGCAAAACCACCAGCAGCGGCCGGCGGAAGCTGGCGAACTCGCCCATTTCCATCGTGGCCAAAAGCCAGAAACTCCAGATCAAGTCGATCGTGAGCAAGATGGCGCCGGCCATTTTGGAGCGCGGGAAGCGAGGCAAAAAATTTTCCACTGGCAGGAAAAGCGCGAGCAGGCCGAGCCCGGCGAGGAGAAACCCGGCAATCAATCCGGCGGTGTGCAGAGAGAGATGATAAATCATGAGAGCGCCGGCAGAGGAGGCAGAAGTTCTTCCATCGGAGCGAAATGACAACTCCCCGCCCGCTCGGCCTTGATCCCGGTGAGACTAAATCCGGTCGAGTGGATGATTTTCAGGTCGAGCAGCTGCCCGATGTCCGCCTCCTCCCCTTCGAAGACAACGATCTTGTTCGTCCGCGTGCGGCCGGTCAGGCGCGCCGCGTTGGTTTTGCTCCGGCCCTCGCAAAGGATCTGCACCTCGCGCCCGACCAGCCGCTCGCCCGCGCGCCGGGCGGCCGCGTCCACCACCGTGAGCAGATCGCGATTGCGCGCTTCCTTTATTTCTTCGGCCACTTGATTCTCCATCCCGGCCGCCGGGGTCTCACTGCGCTGGGAATAACGAAAGACAAAGACGTTATCAAACTGGATGCGCTCGACCAGTTCGCGCGTCTTGCGGTAATCCTCTTCCGTCTCGCCGGGAAAGCCGACGATCACATCGCTCGTTAGGCCGATTCCCGGCCGGGCGGCGCGGATCTCCTCCACCAGGCGCAGATATTTCTCCGCCGTGTAGGTGCGATGCATCGCCTTAAGCAGGCGATCGGAGCCCGATTGCAAAGGCAGATGCACGTGCGGGCAGAGCTTCGGCAGATCGCGCAGCGCGGCGATGAGATCGGCCCGGAAACCGATCGGATGCGGCGAAGTAAAGCGCAGCCGCTCCAGGCCGTCGACCGCGTGCACCGCCTCGAGCAACTGCACGAATGGGCTCTTTCCCTCGAGCTTGGGAAATTCATGCCGGCCGTAGAGATTCACGATCTGGCCGAGAAGGGTCACTTCTTTCACCCCGCGCGCGACCAGCTCCTCCACTTCCCTCACGATCTCGGGGATGACCCGGCTCCGCTCCGCCCCACGCGTGCGCGGCACGATGCAGAAGGTGCAATGCATGTTGCAGCCCTGCATGATCGAGACAAACGCGGTCGCCTGCCGCGCCCGCAGAGTGTGTTCGCGAATCGTTTCCTGCGAACCGGCCTCCTCCTCCGTGTCGACGATCGACGCGCGCGGATCGTCCATTCGGCGTTCCCGTTTCCGCGTCACCAACTCGTCGACGTAATCAGCCACCCGATGAAATTTCTGCGTCCCAACGACCAAATCGAGATGCGGCACACGCTGGAGCAACTCTGCCCCCCGGGCTTGGGCCATGCAGCCGAGAAAACCGAAGACGGTCTCCGGCCGCGCCTTGGCCACCTTGCTCAACATCCCCATTTTCCCGAGCGCCTTTTGCTCCGCCATATCGCGCACGCTGCAGGTATTTAGAAGCACGACATCGGCTTCGGCCTCGCTCGGCGCGACGAGATAGCCGCGATCCAGCAACGCCCGCGCCACCTGCTCGGAGTCGCGCTCGTTCATCTGGCAGCCGTAGGTCTTGATGAAAAATGTCGGCATGGAAGCGAAAACGGTTTTGCTCAGTCCAATTAGCCTACCAGCGGGCCCTTTTCACCTTTCGAATGCGATCGAAATGCAGATCGCGGCTGGCTAACGGCTGGCGATGTCGCAGGCAAAGCGCAGCGATCCAAAGATCGGTCTCTGGAATCGGCTCGCCCCGCGCCTGCGGGTCGCCGGGATCTCAGCGTCGTAGTTGGTCGTTCCCAAGTCGATTTCGAGAACATCGGGCTCATTGATCAACCGGTCGAGCAACTCCCGCAGCTGGCGGCGCCCGCGCGATCGCTTCAATCCGCAGGCATATTCGCCGACCACGATCACAGGCAGTTGGTGACGTTCATCGTGGGCCAGGAGCTTCTCGATCCCTGGATCTCCTGGGAACAGACTCGAGACCGCATGGCTATCGAGAATCATTCCCAATCCGCCGGTCGACTCTCTCGAACGTGACCTCAATCGCCCGATCCGCCACGGTCGAGCGGCGGCGACTCAGCTTTTCGCGTGACGCGTGGCAGACGAAATCTTTCAGCGAAAGGTCGGCCATCGCGGCACATGCCTTGGCCGTTTTGAAAAGTTCGTCCAGAATCTCGAGCGTCGTCTTGATCGTGGGATTAAACCGTATTTACGGGCTCGTTCAAATCGGCCTTGAATCATGCCTGGGACTGGAGCTTCCGGCTTGCAATGCGCGGCGCGCTGGGAGAAAGCTGGCCCCCAAACATGGATCACAATTCTCCAGCAATCGGCATCATCGGCGGCAGCGGGCTTTACCAGATCGACGGCTTTAGCAATCCGGAGGAGCTCACGGTGGAAACGCCCTTTGGCTCGCCCTCCGACCTGATCGTGGGCGGCGAAGTCGCCGGGCGGCGGGTTTATTTTCTGCCCCGGCACGCCCGCGGCCATCGCCTTCTGCCGCACGAACTGAATCACCGGGCCAACATTTACGCCCTGCGTTCGCTCGGCGTGCGCTGGGTTATCTGCGTGACCGCAGTCGGCAGTCTGCAGGAGAAATATGCACCGCGCGATGTCGTCCTGCCGGACCAGTTTTACGATCGGACCAGCCAGCGAGCCGATCACACCTTCTTCGGCCAGGGTATCGCGGCTCATATTACCTTTGCCGAGCCGATCAGCGCACCGCTGCGCACCCTGCTCGCGCAAACGGCGAAATCGTTAGGCGTGCCGGTCCATAACGGCGGGACCTACGTCAACATGGATGGCCCGGCCTTTTCCACCCGGGCTGAATCGGAGCTGAACCGGCGGCACGGTTTCGACATCATCGGCATGACCAACCTGCCCGAGGCCAAGCTGGCCCGGGAAGCGGAGATCGCTCTCGCCACCATGGCCATGATCACCGATTACGACTGCTGGAAAGTGGAGGAAGAACCGGTCTCGGCCCAAACCGTGATCGGTCATTTGCTGGCCAACGCGGAAACGGCCAAGAAAATGCTGGCCGCAGTGATTCCCAGGATTCCGAGCGAGCCAGACTGGCCGGAACATCGCGCGCTCGATTCCGCGTTGGTCACCGATCGAAAACTGTGGCCGGCGGGAACGCGGGAAAAGCTGAGCGCGATCCTGAGGCGCTTTAATTAGGCGCATGTCATCGCTGCGCCGTTCTGGAAACGCTGAGAAACAGTACTTGCGGCCTAAAAGCAAAATATAGTAATTATAACGACATCGGGCGGAACGAATCGTTTTCGCTCGTATCGGAGGTAAAAAATGAAAACCAAGATTGCCCTCAGTTTGCTCCTCGCCACGGCGCTGCTGCCCGCCTGCACGGCGGTCAAGACCGTCTCGACCAATGATGATCCCAAGAGCGCCAGCTACGCCAACTACGCGGCCGGCGAAGAACCGCCTCCCCCCGCCGAAGGCCCCGAAGCCGACATCCCGTCGCAAGGCCCGGCCGATCTCAACGCCAATCCGGCCTACGTGCCGACCCCGCTCCTGCGCACCAGCGCCGCCGCCAGCCCCTAGCCGCTGGCTTTGCCCAGCCGCCCGATCGCTTCGCCTAACGACGCAATCTGCAGCGCGGAATGGGCGGCACTGATCGTGATCCGGAGCCGGGCCGCTCCTTTCCCCACCGTCGGGTATCGAATCGCCGGGACGAAGAATCCTTCCTGCCGCAGCGCCTTGGCCAGGTCGAGCGTTCGCTCTTCATCGCCCACCAGCCAGGGGATGATGGCCGCGCCCGGTTTGCCAAAGACCGATTCCGGCCCGGGCAATAATTTGCGAAACTGCACAATTCGCCGCCAGAGCAGTTTGCGCCGGGTTTCGCCCTCTTCCGAGAGGAGGAAGCGAATCGCCGCCGTCGCGGCGGCCGCGACCGCCGGCGGAGGCGCCGTGGTGAAAATAAAAGAGCGGGCTCGATTGATCAGCCAGTCGATCAAGTTGCGCGAACCGCAGATGTAGCCGCCGCTTGTGCCTAACGACTTACTGAGCGTGCCCATCTGCACGTCGATCTTCTCCTCCAGCCCCAGCTCCGCCGCCAAGCCGCGGCCATGGGGTCCCAATACGCCCACGGCATGCGCTTCATCGAGCAGGAGTTGAGCTCCGAAACGCTCTTTCAGTTCCACCAACTCGCGCAACGGCGTGCGGTCGCCATCCATGCTGAAGACCGATTCCGTCACCACCACAATCCGCGCTTCGGGATGCTCGCGCTGTGCCCACTCCAGGTGGCTCTCCAGTTTTCCGAGGTGATTATGCGGGAAAACCCGCAGCGTCGCGCCGCTCAGCCGGGCGCCATCAATGAGTGAGGCGTGGCAAAGTTTATCCAGCACGATCACGTCCTCCTTCGTCGCCAGCGCGGGCAAGACTCCGACCGCGGCGGCGTATCCGCTGCTGAAAGTGAGCGCGGCCGGGGCCCGTTTCCACTTCGCGATCGCGGCCTCGAGCTGCACGTGCGGCGATTGCGTTCCGCTGATCAAACGCGAAGCGCCGGCCCCGACGCCGAACTCCTCGATCGCCGCGATGGCGGCTTGGCGCAGAATGGGATCAGCTGCCAGCCCGAGGTAGTCGTTGGAGGAAAAGTTGAGCAGTTGCCGGCCGACGATCTCGACCCCTGTCCCCTGCGCGGTGCCGATCTCGCGCAGCTTGCGGTGAAGAGAGCGGGCCCGCAGCGCCTGCAGTTGTTCCTGGAAAAGTTCGCTCATTCACGCGCCCTCCCGCGTGTGAACTACATCTTCTTCAGACCCCAGGAAAGCAAGGCCGAAGCATCTTCCCAGACTCGGGCCTTACTGTCGCCGAGCACGACCACGATAACGTCTCGGCCGGGAATGGTGCCGCTGGCGATGAGACAATGGCCGGCCGCTTCGGTGTAGCCGGTTTTCATTCCGTTACAATACGGGAGCTGTTTTAGGACCTTGTTCGTGTTCTGCAATTCCCGCGTGCGTCCATTGGCATAACGAAAAACAAGCTGCGGCAGGCAGACGATCGAGCGGATGACCGGATTGGCGTAAGCGGCCCGGGCGATGATGGCGAGGTCGCGCGCGGTCGAGTATTGGTCGGGAATGGGCAGTCCGTTGGGGTTGACGAAATGGGAATGCACTGCGCCGAGCGAGCGGGCCTTGGCGTTCATCTTCTCGGCGAAAAGCTCGATGCTGCCGGCGTTATCGCGGGCCAGACAGCGGGCGACGTCGTTAGGGCTTTTCACCAGCAGAGCGCGAAGAAGATCGATCCGCTGATAGACTTCGCCCGGCTTGATATTGAGCCGGACCGGCTCGGCCTGGGTGTCGGTTTGTTGCACCCGCACCTTCTGGTCGAGATAACCTTCTTCGGCCACGATCAACGCGGTAAGGAGTTTCTGCGTGCTGGCCGCGGCCCGCGGGGCATCGGCGTTTTTCTCGTAGAGGATCTCGCCGGTGCGGGCATCCTCCACGATGACGGAGGCGGCGCGCGTTTTCGGCACGGCCAGAGCGGCTCCGAAATCGCGCGTCTGATAGGCGGTGGAAAAATCGGTCTCTTCGCTGACCGGCGTGGCCCGCCGCACCTGGCGGCTCTTCGTTTTCGCCGCCACCCCGGAGGGGAGGGTGAAGAAGAGCGCGAGCAGGAGCGTGCTCGGCAGAACCAGGCGGCGAATCATAGAGCTGACAGTAGAAGCAGATGCCGGACCGGCGCAAGCCTAACGATCTTCGCCGCGCTGGATCAGCTCCACTTCATAGCCTTCCGGCGCGTCGATAAAGGCGATCGCGCCGCCTTTGCCATTCGGGTGCGGGCCGTCGGAGAGCGGGTAGCCCTTGGCCGCGGTCTGCCTGGCAAATTCCTCAATGTTATCGACCTCGAAAGCGAGATGAGTGAGATCGGGCCCGACCTGCACCGGGCCGCTCTCATCAAATTTACAGAGTTCGATCTCTTCTTCGCTGCCCGGGGCTTTGAGGAAAACCAGTTGCGAGCCGCGGCCCGAAGTGTGCCGGCGCACCTCCTCCAGCCCGAGCACATCCCGATAAAAGGAAACCGTCTTTTCCAGGTCGCTGACTCGATAACGCGTGTGCAAAAGCTTTTTGATCATGATCATGAAGTGAAGCACGAAACCGGGCGATCCCAAATCGGGCGGGCGGCGAACGAGGCATCGGAATTTGGTCCGTTGGATTTCTTTCGCGTTTCGATATTCGGATTTCGGACTTATCTCTTCGTTATGCTTTGTCTCGGAATCGATAGCGGAACCAAGAGCACTAAGGCGTTGGTGCTCGATATCGAATCCGGCGAAGTGGTCGCGCTGGCACAGCGCAGCTATGGCACAATCGAAGGTTTGCCTCCCGGCCACGTGGAACAGGATCCCAAGACCTGGCTCGACGCGGCCGAGGAAACCGTGGCCGAATGCCTCGAGAAAGTGGGCGCTCGCCGCCGGGAGATCAGCGCCATCGGGGTGAGCGGCCAGCAGCACGGCCTGGTCGCGCTCGACGAGGCGAACGAGCCGCTCCGCCCGGCCAAGCTCTGGTGCGATGTCTCGACTGAGGAGCAGTGCGAGGAATTCAGCAAGGAATTTGGCGGCCTGGAAGGGCTGCTCGAACGCATCGGCAATCCGATGCTACCCGGCTATACCGCACCGAAACTGCTCTGGCTGAAACAAAACGAGCCCGCCAATTTCCGCCGCCTAACGAGTATCCTCCTTCCGCACGATTACCTCAATCTTTGGCTGACCGGCGAGCGCCAGATGGAATATGGCGATGCCTCCGGCACCGGCCTGCTCGACATCCGCACCCGCAAATGGTGCCAGCCGATCTTGAAATTCATCGACCCGGACCTGGAATCGGCCCTGCCGCCGCTCCGTTCCTCGAAGCGGCCGGCTGGTCTCCTGCGCAGCACTTTGCGCGAGGAATGGGGCCTGGCCGACGACGCCCTGGTCAGCGCCGGGAGCGGCGACAACATGATGAGCGCGATCGGCACCGGCAACATCCGCGCCGGCGTGGTCACGGTCAGCCTCGGCACTTCGGGCACGATCTGCGCTTTTGCGGAGGAACCGGTGATCGATCCAAAAGGGGAAGTGGCCGCCTTCTGCGACGCGACCGATCACTGGCTGCCGCTCACCTGCACCATGAACGTGGCCGTGGCGACGGAACAGGTGCGCGAACTCTTTGGCTGGGATATTCCGACTCTGGAAGAGCGGGTCAAAGACGTGCCCGCTGGCGCCGGGGGAGTGATGTTTCTGCCTTACCTGCAGGGCGAACGCACGCCCAACCTGCCCAAAGGCTGCGGCGTTTTCCTCGGCCTATCGACCGAGAACATGAAGCCGGACTTCATCGCTCGCGCAGTCGTGGAAGGGGTCACCCTCGGGCTCGCCTACGGGCTGCGCCGGTTCAAGGATCTCGGCATCGTCCCGACCGAAATCCGGCTCACCGGCGGCGGGAGCAAAAGCGCCGTCTGGCGCCAAATCGCGGCCGATGTCCTCGGCTTTCCCGCCGTCGCCCTCAAGGTCACGGAAGGGGCCGCCCTCGGTGCAGCGATTCAGGCCGCCTGGACTTACTGCCGGGTCAAAGGTAAACCGCTCAGCCTGGAAAAGCTGGTCGACGACCTGGTGGTGGTGAACAAAAAAAGCCGAGTCGAACCAGACAAAGAAGCGCACGCCGTTTATCGCGAGCTCCTCCAGCGCCAGATCGACCTGACCAAGAAGCTCAAGACCGGCGGTTATTTGTAAGAGGGAGGAGAATGGCGAGGCCCGTTTGCTCCGGGGAGCGCCCGCACTCTCCCCTAGAGTGCAAGGCTCACCTGTGGTTCTATAGCCCGACATGAAACTCGTCATTGCCGCAACCGGCGCCAGCGGCACGATTTATCTGCAACGCCTCCTCGACCAGATCGACCCGGTGGCGAACGAGGTGCATCTCGTGCTCAGCTCGCACGCCAAACAGGTCGCGGCGCAGGAAGTCGAAAAATCAGCGTGCCCGAAGGCGTCGCGCAGCATGCCGAGAACGATCTCAATGTTCCCTTCGTCAGCGGCTCGGCTCGCTTTGACGCCATGGTCATCGCGCCTTGCTCAATGGCGACGCTGGGGCGAATTGCCTCCGGCACCAGCGACAGCGGGCTGCTCCGCGCGGCCGATGTTTTCCTGAAGGAACGCCGCAAGCTCATCCTCGTCCCGCGCGAAACGCCCTGGAGCCTCATTCACGCCCGCAACGTCGTCACTTTGCTCGAAGCCGGTGCCATCGTGCTCCCGGCCATTCCTTCTTTCTATAGCCGGCCGCAGTCGGTCAGCGATGTCGTCGACACCGTCGTCTGGCGCATCCTCGACCAGATCGGCCTGCCTAATCCGCGCGCCTATCGCTGGAAAGACGACGGCGCCGCCAGCGCGAAGCCTTGAAGATCGACGGCTGGCGCGCGCGATGGCTGGTCGCCTTTGGCCATCGCCTTTTGCAACTCTGGGCCCGCACCCTGCGTTTCCAGATCGACGATCAAGCCCAGCTGATCGGCACTCCGCCGAACGAACGCTACATCGGCGCGCTCTGGCACAACCGGCTGCTCCTTTTTCCTCACGTGCTCAAGCGTTACCTGCCCGCGCGGCAGGGTGCGGCCCTCATCAGCACCAGCCGCGACGGCGCTATCCTGGCCGATCTGGTCGAGCGCTTCGGCTTCGAGGTCGTGCGGGGATCGAGTTCGAAAAAAGGCGCCAGCGCCATCCGCCGCCTGGCTGAGGTGATCGCCAGCGGACGCGATGTCGTCATCACGCCGGACGGGCCGCGGGGGCCGGCCTACCAGCTCGGGCAGGGTACAGTTTTTCTGGCCCAGCAATCGGGCGCGCAGGTGGTGCCGGTGAACATGGAATACTCGAGCTGCTGGCGATTGAAGAGCTGGGATCGCTTCATCCTGCCGAAGCCATTTTCCAAAGTGCGGGTGACTTTTGGACAGCCGCATCGGGTGGCCTCGACTTCGAGCGATGAAGAATTCGAGCGCGAACGGCTGCGTTTGCAAAGGGCGATGCTGGAGTCGGTCGAGAGGCGGTGACCTCGCCCGGAAAGTTTGCGGCCTGCACCGATCGCCAGTAGGAAACGCACACTGTGGCAAACCAACCCACGCTCATCGATGGACGCGCCGTCGCAGAAACGGTCTACGCCGAACTGCGCGGCGAAATCGAGTCGCTCAAAACCTCCGGAATCACGCCGGGTCTCGCGGTCGTGCTGGTGGGCGACGATCCGGCTTCCCGCGCCTACGTGCGCTCGAAGGACAAGATGTGCCGCGAACTCGGCCTTCACTCGGTTAAACTCGAGCTGGCGGCGGAGACGTCGCAGGCTGACCTTTTGGCCAGGGTCGATGAACTAAATCGCAGCCCGGCCATTCACGGCATTCTGGTTCAATCGCCGCCGCCGAAACAGATCGATGAAGCAGCCATCATTCGCGCGCTCGATCCGGCCAAGGATGTGGATGGATTTCACCCCATGAACATCGCCAAGCTCGCGCTCGGCGACGCGACCGGCTTTGTCCCTTGCACGCCGTTAGGCTGTCTGCGTCTCTTGCGCGCCAGCGGGGTCGAGATGAGCGGAGCACACGTCGTGGTCCTGGGCCGAAGCATGATCGTCGGCAAGCCGCTTGCCCTTCTCCTGATGCAGAAAGGTGTCGATGCCACCGTCACGGTGGTGCATTCGCGCACCCGCAACCTGCCGGCGATCACGCGTTCGGCCGATATCGTGGTGGCGGCGATCGGCCAAGCCGGATTCGTTAGGGCAGAACATCTCCGCGAAGGTGCGGTCGTGATCGATGTCGGGATCAACCGAGTCGAAGATGCTGCGGCCAAACGCGGCTATCGCCTGGTCGGCGATGTGGCTTTTGACGAAGTGGCGCCGAAAACCGCCGCGATCACCCCCGTGCCCGGCGGGGTCGGTCCGATGACGATCGCGATGCTGATGGCCAACACGGTCAAAGCCGCACGCCAGCGCAGCTAGCTGGATCAGCCCCGCACCACCTTGCTCGTCATCAAACCAAGCAGTTGCCTCCGGTTAGGCAAAAAACGCAACAGCGTGGTCGTTAGGCCGGGATGTTCCACCGCCTGCCGGGCCAACGCATTAAGCCAAAGCCGGCCGCGATAAAGTTTTCGCTGCGCCACTGCGTAGCTCGCCAGATCCCCCGCCACCATTGCCGCCGCCGCCAGTTCACCCGAACGGAGCGCGTAATATATCCCTTCACCCGTGAACGGTTCCACCACCCGCGCGGAGTCGCCGATCAAAAGCAGCCCCGGATGCGCCGGCGGCAGGGCGGCGCGGGCGAGCGGGGTGATCGTCCGCCAGGGGTGATCGGCCGAAATGGAAAAACGCTCCTCCGCCCAGCGCCTCACCGCAGGGAGATCGTTCGGCCGGCTGACCAGACAAAGATTGAGGCCGCCCTCCCCGACCGGCGCCTGGCCGGAATAACCTTGCGGCAATAACCGCAAAACCACCCGATCGCCAAAATCCGGCGGCAGCGGCAGATGCGTTTGCAGGGCGACACGATTGGGACTTTGGCGCGGCATCAGACCGCACAACCGGGCCACGGTCGAGTTGCGTCCATCCGCCGCGACCAAAATGCGCGCGTTCTCTTCCGAGTGATCGGTTTTGATTTTCCAGTTCGTACTGCGGTCAAGGGAGAGAAGGGTTTCGCCCTCGCGGACGTCCGCGCCTAACGATCGCGCGCGGCGGAGCAAAATGTGATCGAGCAGGCTGCGTTTGATCGCGATCTCCACCTTGTCGCCGCTCGGCAACGGCGCGCTCACCACCCCTCCATCGACCCCGATGAAATCGACCGAGGACAACTTGCCGTGCGGCGCGGCCCGCACTTCCCCGGCCACCCCGAGGCGCTCCAGCACCGGCCAGCAGGTCGGATTGAGACAATCGCCGCAGACTTTTTCGCGCGGAAATTTCGCCCGCTCGAGCACGAGCGTTTTCAGCCCCGCGGCCGCGCAAAAAGCAGCGCAGCTCGAGCCGGCCGGGCCGCTGCCCACGATGGCGACATCCCACATTTGCGAGTACTCTCTCAGCTCCGTGCCGCTGTCGAAGGAAAAGCCCGATCTAAACAAGAAAGTGCACGAGGTGCCGCATAAACCCGGCGTTTACCTCATGCGCGATCGCTTTGGCCGCGTCATCTACGTGGGCAAGGCGCGCGATCTGCGCAAACGAGTCGGCTCCTATTTCATGCCTTCGAAAATGGCGGTGGCCGATCTGAAAACCCGCGCCCTGCTCGATGCGGTCTGGGATTTTGAAACCCACACCGTGGCGAGCGAGCCGGAGTCGCTTCTGCTCGAGGGCAAGCTGATCAAGGAATATCGGCCGCGCTATAACATCTCCTTCCGCGACGATAAACGCTTCCTAGTGGTGAAGGTCGACCCGACCGAGGAATGGCCGCGGTTTCGTCTGGCTCGTTTCAAGAAGGATGACGGAGCGCGCTATTTTGGACCCTACGCGCATGCCGGCGCGCTGCGGCAGACGTTGAACTTCATGCGCAAGAAATTCGGCGTTCTTACCTTTGGCCGCGGTTCGCCGACGGAGCGGGAGTTGAAATCGTCCACTTATCAGGTGCCGATGCGTTTGAGCGAAATCGACGCCGACACTTATCGGCAACGTGTGACCCAGGCGATGTCTTTCCTGGAAGGTCAATCGCGCGAGATGATGGATGCGCTGACCGAAGAGATGCAAAAAGCGGCCGCGAAACTGGATTTCGAGAAGGCGGCCGAGCTGCGCAACATGCTGGAGGATTTGCGCCGCACGACCAAGCCGATGCGGCGTTTCACCCGGCACACCCTGCCGAGCACGATCGCTCCGCAGGCCGACGTGCGCGCGCTGGCCGACGCCTTGCAACTACCGGCCCAGCCGCGGGTGATGGAATGTTTCGACATCTCCAACATCTCCACCACCCATGTCGTTGCTTCGATGGTTTCATTCCGCGACGGGGTGCCGGATAAGAATAACTACCGACGCTATCGGATTCGCACGGTGGAAGGGCAGGACGATTTCGCCAGCATGGCCGAGGTCGTTAGGCGGCGCTATTCGCGCGTCCTCCTGCAGGCGCGGGAAGCGAATCCGGAGGCGGCCGAGTATTCGCAGGAAAACCCGGAGGAAGCGTTGGCGCGGCTGGCGGAATCCGCGCCTAACGACGCCAGCGAGGTCCCTCGCCGCGCGGCACCGGCTCGGGATGAGCGGAGTGCAACGCCGACCCAGTTCGTTAGGCTTCCCGATCTCATTATCGTCGACGGGGGGAAGGGCCAGCTTTCTTCGGCTTGTCGCGAACTTCAGCGGCTCGGTTTGCACGAACTCCCGATCATTGGGCTGGCGAAGGAGTTCGAAGAAATTTATCGCCCCGGCCGGGCGATGCCGTTGCAGCTGCCGGTCGACTCCGGCGCCTTGCGTTTGCTGCAGCGGATTCGCGACGAGGCGCATCGGTTTGCTAATTCTTATCACCAGCTCCTGATGAAAAAACGGATCGGGGAGAGCATTCTGGACGACTGCCCCGGAGTGAGCCAGAACCGCAAAAATCTCCTCCTGCGCAAGTTTGGTTCGGTGCAGCGGCTGCGGAAGGCGAGCGTCGAAGAAATTGCATCGGCCGAAGGGATAGGCCAGAAGTTGGCCGAGGAAGTGCATCGCTTCCTCGAGCGACACTAGTTCAGCGACTTTATTTCTTGATGGCTTTTCTTCATCTCCGGTCTCGCCGGTGGCTCCTTCCACTTCTGCTCAGCGCAATCGCGGTGCAGGCGCAGGAGCCGACACCTCCATCCCTGTCCCAGCCGACCGCGACGCCGTTTGAGGAAACGATTAAGCCGACCTGGGAAACGCAGAAACAGGCTCGCACTTACCTGCTCGATATCCCGGCCCCGCGCGGTCAGATCACCGATCGCAACGGCATGCCGCTGGCGCAAAACAAACTGAGCTACAACCTGGCGATCGATTTCCCCACCCCGCTCGATTTCTCCGATGCGCAGGTGCTCGGCTACACGCGCGAGCGGATCCGCGCAGCAGAGCAAGCGCTCGGCCATTCCCTCCAGATCAGCGAGAGCTCGATCCTGAAGCATTATCACAACCGCGGTTTTCTCCCCTTCGAGATCGTGCAAAACCTGAGCGACATCGAGCGATCAGAGCTCAAGACTTCGCTCCCGTCCGGCCTCTCGCTCAAACCGATTTATCTGCGCGTTTATCCAAACAAGAGCGTGGCCGGCCAGGTCATCGGCTACACCGGGCGGACCAGTCGCAACGCCGACGGCATTATCCAAAACGGTCAGTTGCTCTGGCCGGAGACGGAAGGCCGCGAAGGACTCGAGCTCACTTTCAACACCATGCTGACCGGCCGGCACGGGAAGTTCAAAGTCACTTTCGACCGTGACGGCCGTAAAACTTCGGAGCGAATCGTGGAGCCGCCGGTGCCGGGTTATAACGTCGTCACCACCCTCGATCTCCACCTGCAGGAGTTGGCCGAAAAAGCGCTGGCCGCGAAAGCGAAACGCGGGGCGATCGTGATCATGGATCCAAACACGGGCGACATCCGCGCGCTTGCTTCCTGGCCGACTTTTGACCCTAACGACTTCGTTCCTTTCATCTCGAGCGCGAAATTCAAGGAGCTGCAGAACGATCCGGACATCCCGCTCCTGCCGCGCGCTTATCGCTCCGCCTATCCGCCCGGCTCCACCTTCAAAGTCGCGGTCGGCCTGGCCGCGCTGCAGAGCGGCACGATCACGCCGCAGGATCAATACGAATGCGTGCCGGCGATGGACGTGGGCAACGTTACTTTCCACAACTGGAAGAAAACCGATCGCGGCTCGCTCAACTTTGTCCAGGCCCTGACGGAATCGTGCGACACCTGGTTTTACCAGGTCGGCATCGCCACCGGGGTCGGGCCGATCATCGACTGGTCGGAAAAGCTCGGTTTCGGCTCCAAGTGCGGCATTCCGCTGCGCGGCGAAGCGGACGGGCGCGTGCCTAACGACGCCTACATGAAGGCGACCCACGGGCGTAAAATTCTCAACGGCGACATCGCCAACATGTCGATCGGCCAGGGCGACCTGCTCGCCACTCCGCTGCAGATGGCGCAGGCGATGGCGATCGTGGCCAATGGCGGCACCTTTTACCAGACCCGGCTGGTCGAGCAGGTGCAGACGGTCGGGAACGAAATCGTCGCCGCCTATTCGGTGAGAATAAAGAAGACGATCGACGCCTCGCCGCAGGTGATGGATCTCATTCACAGCGCGATGGTCGATGCGGTCAATGCCCCGGCCGGCACGGCGCACCAGGCCAGCCTGGACAAAGTTTCGGTCGCAGGAAAAACCGGGACCGCGCAGTGGGGCCCAAAGGAAAAGGAACGGACCGCGGCCTGGTTTGCCGGTTTCGTGCCGGCGGACCATCCGCAGTATGCCTTTGCCGCGCTCTACGAAGGCGACGTGGGAAGCAACGCCCACGGCGGCTCGGCCGCGGCGCCGATGATCGGGCGCATCCTACGCGACATCTACGGCGAAAAAAGCGACAAGGAGAAAGCGGACGACGAAGATTCATCGGACTAACGAGGTCGAGGCGACGCCGACATTTTCACCCGGGCTCTTTCCTCAAAGCGGCAGCCGCTTAAAGTCTCGGCCATGGAGGCGGCTCTCGATCATTCAGCACTGCTCATCGTCGGCCACGGTTCCACCGTAAACCCCGACTCGAGCGCACCGAGTCTGCTCCAGGCGGCCGAGCTTCGCGGGCGCGGGCTCTTTCGCGAGATCGCCTGCTGCTTCTGGAAAGAAGAGCCCAGCCTGCGCGACGCGCTCTTTTTCTTCGACGACCCGGAGATTCGCGAAGTCTACGTGGTGCCGAATTTCATCAGCGAAGGTTACTTCACCCAGAGCGTGATCCCGCGCGAGCTGGAGCTGGAGGGTCGCCTCACGACCCGGCGAGGCGGCCAGCTTTGGAAATATTGCGAGCCGGTCGGCAACCATCCCGCCGTGACCGAGCTGCTCCTGCAGCGGGCGAGCGAGGTGGCGCCGGGGGTGCCGGCCGCGGAGACGACGCTTTTCATCGTCGGCCACGGGACCGCCTTGAACGACCAAAGCGCAGTCGCAGCCAAGCGCGAAGTAGAAAAGATCCGCGCGCTCGAGCGCTACGCCTCGGTCCAAAACGCCTACATGGAAGAGGCGCCGCTCATTTCCGACTGGGCTCGCCTAACGACCACGCCGAACGTCGTGGTGGTGCCTTTTTTCATTTCCGACGGTCTGCACAGCTACCAGGACATCCCGGTCCTGCTCGGGATCGAGTCGGAGACGACGGCCGCGGCCAGCCAGCGCGAGGTCTTTCGTCATAACCCGCATCAACTGCAGGGAAAGGCGCTCTATTATGCCAGTGCGATTGGGACGGAACCGAAATTTTCCGAGATCATTCTGGAGCAGGCGCGGGCTTTCGAGCAGGCCGCGCTTGATCTGAGCGCGATTGCGTAAACCTTTCCCTTACCGGCATTTTGAAAAACGACTCGACCAAATTCCTGCAGGACATTGCGGCTTTTCTCCTCGCCGCACCGAGCAGCCCGATCACTTTGAAGAGCGCGATCGAGATGGTGCGCAAGGAACGCGGCTACTCCTGGGTGGGAGTGTATAAAATCATCCGAGGCGATTTTGTGGTGGTGGCGGGGACGGGCGACGAACCGCCGACCTACGCGCGCTTCCCGAAGACGCAGGGGCTCTGCGGAGTGGTGGCGGAGTCGCGCCAGACTTTGATCGTGCCGGACGTGCGCGAGGAACCGCGCTGGCTGCCCTCCTTCTGGCCGACCCTCTCCGAGATCGTGGTTCCGATCATTCGCCTGCGCAGCGGTCGCCTGGTCGGCGTGCTCAATGCGGAGAGCGAAAATCTGCAGGCCCTCGATGAGGACGATCGCGATTTCCTCGAGCACGTGGCGGTGCTGCTGGCGAGGAAAATGGTGACGACGAAGAAGAAACAGGATGCCGTCGCCGGTTGAGCGGGTGCTCGACCAGTGGCTCTCCGCCGGCGCGCGCGGCTGCGGGCAGGTTGCGATCGTTAGGCAGAATGAGCGCTTTCTCCTCACCCATCGGGACGACGAGACGAAAACAGAGCTCCCACTTTTCCGTTCGCCCGAGGACGCAATCGAGATCGCGCGACTGGATGACGCGGGGAAGTATCGTCCGCTCAAGACCGCGCCCAATCTGCGCCACGGGTGGCGGCTGGAGTTGAACGACCTGCCGGCGCTGCGCAGGGCTTTGGAGGGATTCTATCCTGGCCGGCTGGAGGTGCTGGCGGCGTGGGAAGATAATCGAGTCGCGCCCACTCCTCTGCGTCGGACACTCAATCGCCAAACCGGCATGTATCGAGTGGCGGCGAAAATTTCCGACGACGAGATCGACCGCCTGGTCGGCCGGTTTTGCCGGTCGCAGGGAGGCGAGCCGGGCTGTCTGCGCACCATCCTGTGGGGACGCGACGAGAGTAAAGCCCGGCCTTCGCTGCGGCTGCCGCTGGATAAGTTCATCGCGCCGCTTGACCAGACCGGCCGCGGTGAAAACGTGTTCCCGTTGCTCTGCCAGGAGGCGTGCAGCCTGCTCGTGGCGGAAGCGCGCGAAGTGGTAAAGGGATCCGCGGCCAAGATCGAGTGAAGCAGGCTTACCGCGCCCGGACCATCGTGACGATGGATGGCCCCCCGCTGGAGAACGGCGTGGTGCAGGTGGAAGAAGGCCGCATCATCGCGGTCGGGCCTAACGACACCCGGCGCGGCGGACAGGATGTGAGCGAGATCGATCTGGGTGAAGTGGTGCTCCTGCCCGGTTTGGTCAACGCCCATTGCCATCTCGATTTCACTTCGCTGCGCGGACAGATCGCGCCGCAGCGCTCGTTTGCCGAATGGATTCTGCAGATCAACGGCCGGCGGCGCGATTTCTCCGACGACGATTTCCTTGCTTCCATCGCCGAGGGTTTCGTCGAAGCCCGGCGCTGGGGCACGAGCACGATCGCGAACATTGAGTCAATGCCGGCGCTCCTCGCCCGCATGGCCCCGCCGCCGCTGCGCACCTGGTGGTTTGCGGAGTTGATCGATGTGCGCCCGCGGCTGACCGCGCCGGAGATGGTGGCGGAGACGCTCTCCTGTCTCGAGGGCAAAGAAGATTGGCCCGGTGGCTTCGGGCTCAGCCCGCACGCGCCTTACACCGTCTCGCCGGAGCTGGCGCGGCTGGCGGTCGAGGCGGCCTCGCGGCACGCTCTCCCGCTGACCATGCATCTGGCCGAGTCGGCCGAAGAAATGGAGATGTTCCGCGACAGCCGCGGCCGGCTTTTCGACCTGCTGCAAACTCTCGGCCGGCCGATGGACGATTGCGGCCAGGGCAAAACGCCCCTTGCGCTGATGCTCGAGCGCCGATTGATCGACGAGGATTGGATCATCGTGCATCTGAACGAGCTGACAGAGGAGGATTTCGCCCGGCTGGAAGGCGGGCCGCGTTTTCACATCGCCCACTGCCCGAGAAGCAGCCGCTATTTCCAGCACGCGCCCTTCGCCCTGCGCCGCCTGCTCGACCTCGGGTTTAACATCGCGCTCGGGACAGACAGTCTCGCCAGCAATGCCTCGCTCAGCCTTTTCGCGGAAATGCAAACCGTGCGCGACTCGCATCCGTGGCTCGCCCCGGAGCGGATTGTCGAGATGGCGACCCGCAATGGTGCCCGAGCGCTCGGACAGGAAAATTCGTTGGGCAAGATTCGCCCCGGATATTGCGCCGATCTCATCGCGCTTCCGCTGCAAAGTGCCGGCTCGGATATTTTTGAGGCGATCGTCGGCTGGAACCAGCCGGTGCCATGGATGCTTTGCGACGGCGTTTCCATCCCGCTGGCGGAATAACGAGATTCTCATATTTGCCTTTTCTTTTCTCATCCGTGAAATAGTCTCCGCCCTGCGAATATGGCCAAGATCATCATCATAGACGACGAGCCAGCGATGGTAGAAGTCATCGTCACCCTCTGCCGCGAGAAAGGACATCAGGTCTTCCCCTTCAGTTCCGCGGCCAAAGCGGTCGAGCAGATGGAATCGATCGAACCCCAGATCGTCATCACCGACGTGAAGATGGAGACGATGAGTGGTTTCGACGTCCTGCGGCACGTGAAGGAGCATCATTCGCAGACACTGGTCATCCTGATCACGGCCTACGCCTCCGTCGATACCGCGATCGAAGCGATGAAAATGGGCGCGCACGGCTACGTGCCGAAGCCGTTCAAGATCGACGAGCTGCAGATGACGGTGCAGCGCGCGCTCGAGTTTCAATCCGCCCGCCAGGAAAACACTTACCTGCGCAAGGAGCTCAAGAATAAATATAAGTTTGAGAACATCATCGGCTCGAGCCGCAAAATGCAGCTCGTCTATAACCTGATCAACAAGGTGGCCGACACCGACAGCACCGTCCTGATTCAGGGCGAGAGCGGCACCGGCAAAGAGCTGGTCGCGCGCGGGCTGCACTTCAACAGCAACCGGCAGCATCACCCTTTCGTCGCGATCAACTGCAGCGCGCTGCCCGAGAACTTGCTTGAGTCGGAACTTTTCGGGCACAAAAAGGGCGCTTTCACCGGCGCGGTGGCGGATAAGCGCGGCCTTTTCGAGGAGGCGAATCTCGGGACCATTTTCCTCGATGAAGTCAACTCGATGGCGACCTCGCTCCAGACCAAGCTCCTCCGCGTCCTGCAAGAGCGCGAAGTGCGCCGGGTGGGCGACAACAAGAGCGTGCCGGTGAACGTCCGCGTGGTCGGCGCGACCAACGAACCGCTCCAGCCGAAGATCGGCGACGGCAGCTTTCGGGAAGATCTTTATTACCGCCTCGCTGTCATCCCGGTCGACATCCCGCCGCTGCGTGAGCGGCTGGAAGATGTGCCGCTGCTGGTCAATCATTTCCTGCAAAAGCAGGCCAACCAAACCGGCACCGAGCCGAAGAAGATCGACGCCAAAGCAGTCGAACTGCTCTGCCGCTACGACTATCCCGGCAACGTGCGCGAGCTGGAAAACGCGATCGAGCGCGCCTGCGCCTTGTGCGAGGAGGACATGATCCTGCCGGACGATCTCCCGCCGCAGATCGTCGAATTCGCCGACGAAGAAGCAGCCAAAAAAGCGCGCGCCGCCATGCCGGTGGGCAAATCGCTGGACGAGTTCATTCAGGAACAGGAGCGCGAATACATCGAAGCCACTCTGGCCAGATACAAAGGCGCGCGGGAAAAAGCGGCCAGTGTGCTCGGCATCAGCATGGCCACGCTCTACCGCAAGCTCGAGATCAAAGGGAAGAAGTAGCCGAGCGGCGAGGTTCCGGCGATCCGGCTCTGCCCGACCGTCTCAATGCTGCCGTTTTGGCGGATTTGAGTCGATCTTGCTCATAGTTTAGGGCGTCCCGCAGTCGCGCAACAAGATCGAGACGCCGTCGGGCGAGACGCTGGTTACGGCCAGGTCTTGTTTCCCATCTAGATTAAAGTCCACCTCCTCGCTCGCTCACCTGCGCGAGAACGTCGCCGGCGCCGGCCTGCAACTGCCGGAGGAGGCCATCGAGGCACTGGACCGCATCGGCGCCTGACTCGCACCGCCGGGATCGCACGCTCTTCTTTTGCACGACGAAGAAGACGAAGAGCGCAAGAAGATTTCATTCCAGAGCCCGGCCTGAAATTTACCTCTCGATCTTGGTGGTGAAAACGATCCGCCCCTTGCCGGAATCGGTTCCGAATGGAATAGACACGCTCGCATTATGACTCCTGTTAAAGTTTGGCTCGGCTATCCCTATCCACTCGGCGCTACCTGGCTCGGGAACGGCGTGAATTTTGCCATTTTCTCCGAAACCGCGGCTTCGGTCGATCTCTGCCTCTTCGATTCGCCCGATGCCCGCCAGGAAAATATCCGGATCCCGATGACGGAGCATACCGACCAAGTCTGGCACGTTTTCCTGCCCGATGTGCGCCCGGGGCAGCTCTATGGCTATCGGGTTTTCGGTCCCTACGATCCGGAGCGCGGTTTGCGCTTCAACAGCTCGAAACTGCTGATCGATCCCTATGCCAAGGCAATCTCGGGCCGGATCAATTGGGCGGATGAGATGCAGGGCTACGTGGTCGGCGGTCCGTCGGAGGATCTGGCGCGCGATTTCCGCGACGATGCCTGGGGAATGCCAAAATCGGTCGTGGTCGATAACGCCTACGATTGGGGCGACGACAAGGCGCCGCGGGTGCCGCTACATCACTCCGTCATCTACGAGATGCACGTGAAGGGGTTCTCGCAATTAAACGAACAGGTGCCGGCGGAATTGCGCGGCAGCTACGCTGGAGTGGCCAGCGAAGCTTCGATCAAATACCTGAAGGAGCTGGGGGTGACCGCGGTCGAGCTCCTGCCGGTGCACGCTTACGTCAACGACAAGGTGCTGATCGATCGTGGCCTGACGAATTACTGGGGTTACAACTCGATCGGGTTCTTCGCCCCGGACTGCAAATATTCCTCCAGCGGCGTGACCGGCGAACAGGTGACCGAATTCCGCAACATGGTGAAGAGCCTGCACACGGCCGGGTTGGAGGTGATCCTGGACGTGGTCTACAACCACACCGCCGAAGGCAATCACATGGGGCCGACCCTCAGCTTCCGCGGGATCGATAACCAGGCTTATTACCGGCTCATGCCGGAGGACCCGCGCTTTTACCTCGATTTCACCGGCACCGGCAACACGCTCAACCTGCTTCACCCTCGCACCCTGCAGTTAGTCATGGATAGTCTGCGCTATTGGGTGCTCGACATGCATGTGGACGGGTTCCGCTTTGACCTCGCCTCGACTCTGGCGCGGGACGCCAATGGGGTGAACAAGCTGCACGCTTTCTTCGAGATCATTCACCAGGATCCGGTCATCTCGCAGGTGAAGCTGATCGCGGAGCCGTGGGACGTCGGCGAAGGCGGTTACCAGGTGGGAAATTTCCCGGTGCTCTGGGCAGAGTGGAACGGCAAATATCGCGACAGCGTGCGCAGCTTCTGGAAAGGCGACGAGGGCAAGATCGGCGAGCTGGCCTATCGGCTCACCGGCAGCCCCGATCTCTACCAGCACAGCGGCCGGCGCCCTTATGCCAGCATCAATTTCATCACCGCGCACGACGGCTTCACCCTGAACGACCTGGTCAGCTATAACGACAAGCATAACGAGGCCAACGGGGAGGAGAATCGCGACGGCGATAACAACAACCACTCCTGGAATCACGGCGCGGAAGGCACAACCGACGATCCCGAGATCGTGCAACTGCGCCGGCAACAACGACGCAATTTCCTCACCACCCTCTTCCTCTCCCAGGGCGTGCCCATGCTGACCGCGGGCGACGAATTTGCCCGCACCCAGCAGGGGAATAACAACGCCTATTGCCAGGATAACGAGATCAGCTGGCTCAACTGGAACCTGGATGACGAGCAGAAGTCGCTTCTCGATTTCACCAAACGCCTGATCCAGCTCCGGCACGATCACCCGGTCTTCCGTCGTCCCAAATTCTTCCAGGGGCGGCGCATCCGCGGCTCGGAGATTCGGGACGTGATGTGGTTCAACCCGGGCGGCAACGAGATGAGCGACGACGAGTGGAATTCGCCCTTCGTCCGCTGCCTCGGCATGCTCCTGAGCGGCGACACGATCGACGTGCAGACTTTCCAGGGCGAGCCGATCCGGGACGACACCTTTCTGCTTTTGATCAATGCGCATCATGAGCCGATCCAGTTCGTCCTGCCTGGACAGCAGGAAGTGAAATGGCAGCTCGTGCTCGATACCGCCTCGGAGAATGGCTTTTTCCGCGAGCCGCAGGATTCGGTCGCGGGCGACGACGTGGAGATCGTCGGGCGCGCCACCATGCTCTATAAACTGGTCACAGGCTCGACTGCGCAGGCGCGCCATGAATCGTGGAAGAAGAGGGAATTCTCCGCGCCGAAAAATGGCGAATCGAGAAAAACGGAGGCGAGCGGGAAGGCCGAGGGCGCCGACAGGTCAGAGCAGGGCGACCAGCAGCCGCCCGCCGCAAAGGATAAAAAATAGGCCCCCTCGCCGCCGGCTCCCGGCCTAGTGAGGCTCCGGAGTGCTCGGGCGGGTAAAGCCCGCGCTAACTGCGCCCCAGAGCCCACAGATGAGAACGATGATGCCGAGGATGATCTCGTTCCGCCGCGGCATTCCGGCGTAGCCGAGAATGAACGAGCCGACGATGAGCCAGATGCCCCCGAGAGCGTTCAACCAGCTCAGGAAGGTGGTTTTGGCCCCCGCTCCAGCAATCGAATGATGGCGAAGAGGCAGATGACCGCGCCGACCACGATGTCGTTGATGCGGGCGGCGGCGTTCTGGTAGACCAGGACGAAGGGTGAGATGATCACCAAATCCCGGCCACGACATTAAAGCTGCTCATCCAGACGGCGTCACTGCTTGCTTCTATCTGTTCCGAATTCATTTAGTCCTCCTGTTGATTTCATAGAGGATTTCGCCGGAGGAATGCTCCCCGGGCGCAGAAACGCGCCGCATCTCGCGTTCGGAAAAACCTGCACAAATCGCTCCACCTTTTTCTCAAAATCACGCCGCTTTGCCTGCATCTGCCGGAGGTCGCAGCGGAGGAACTGAACGCGAAACGAAAACGGAATCCGTGCCGGGGTGAGGCGCAAAGCGCGGCCCGCACGCGATTCTTAGATGCCTACTTATGATGACACCGACTTCACTTATCGTGGTCGCCGATCGTGGCGGCGTAAAAGCTTACAAGGTCAACCAGACGCCCACCCGCGGGGCGAGCCTGCAGCTGGTGCAGGCGTTCGATATCACGGATGCCCACGGGCGTTACGATGACAAGCTGACCGATCAGGCCGGGCGTTTCCCGGTCAGCGACGGCAACGGCCGCCATGCCAACTCGATCGCAGAACGGACTGCGCTCGAGAATGAAACTGATCGGCGGATTTACAAGCAATTAGCCGAGCACATCGCCGAGGTGGTGAAACGCGAAGCGGTCGAAGGCTGGTCCTTTGCCGCCCCGGCTGCCATTCATGGCGCCGTCACCGAGCTCCTGCCCGAGCCGCTGAAGAACCGGGTGGTCGAGCATGTCCATTCCGATTTGGTCAAGATCGAGCCGGCCAAGTTGAGCAGCCATTTCCGCTCGCTGCAGCCCATCTGAGTATATTGTGCGATGCAATTACCGGTAGATATCTCGTATCGGGGAGTCGATAAATCCGACCAGCTCGAGCAACTCATCCGCGACAAAGCCGCCCGCCTCGATCGTTTCTGCGATCACATCAGCCGCTGCGACGTGGTGGTGGAGCATCCGAATCATTCGCAGCATTCCGGCAACCCCTTCCGGGTGCGGATCGATGTCACGGTGCCGCCGGGCCATGAGTTGGTGGCGGAAGAAAAACCAGCCGCCCACGAAATGCACGAGCCATTGAGCAAGGTGATCAACGACGCCTTCAAGGCGATGGAACGCCAGCTCAAGACGCTGGTCGAGAAACAGCGCCACGAGTAGGGCGCAGGGCGGTTCCTTAGGGCACGACGGTCAGGGTGAGGTCGTTGCCGCTGCCGCCTTGGTAGTTCGCCTGGAAATTATTTCCAGCGGTTCTGATGATCGCGCCGTCGGCCAGGTTACTGAAGGTGCCCGCAATCGGACTGGCGGAAGTGTTACTGATCGCGGTCAGGACCGTTCCCACCGCGACGGAGCCCGATGCCTTGAGCCGAAGCAGAAAGGTGGCTCCGTTGATCGTGACCCCATTGGCCACCACCTCGTCAGTGCGAGACTTCCGGGCGCCGGCCCTCGCAGTGTAGACGTAGGTCGCATCGGCGTTCAGGGTGAGTGCGCTTTGCGTCGTGAAGGTCGCGTTGGGCCCAGGGCCGGCCGCCGGAGCCAGGAACGCTCCTGGTCCGCCGCCGGTGCCGACCGTGACCGCGCCCGCCACGGTGCCGTTGCCGGCCAGAGCTCCCCCGTTGACCAACACCGCGCCGGTGCCCGTCCCGGAGCCGCTTCGGTTCGCCACCACCAGCGTTCCTTCACTCACGGTGGTGCCGCCGGTGTAGAGGTTGGGGCCGATCAGGATGAGGATTTCCGGTCCGGTCTTGCTAAGCGATCCACCCGTGCCCATCTGGCCGCCTTCGTCCTGAATCACGCCGAAGAAGACGGAGGGAACGCCATTGCCGCCGACCGAAAGAGTGTTCGATCCTAGAAAGACCAACCCGTCGCCTCCCAGCGAGCCGATGTGGGTGGGGAAATAGAGATCGAAGTTTCCGTTCCCGTAGATCTCCACCCGCGGGATGGCGCCGGCCACGGAAAACAGACTCACGATCGTGCCGCCACCGCCGCCGTTTGTGCCGCCTTGCGCGATGAGGTTCGAGATGGCGGTTTGCCCGCTGTAGATGTCGCAATGCCCGCCGATCGAGCCGGGGCCGTCGCCCCCGTTGATCGTGATGGTGGCGCTGGCCGCGCTTGAGTTATCCGCGAAAGAAAGCCGGCCGCCGCCAAAGGTGCCGCTGGCGCCGCCCTCGCAGGTAATCCGCGCTTCGCCGGCGTTGGAGTTTTTCAGGAACAACGTGGCGCCAGGGGTATCGTCGTTAGGCGAGGTAGCGCCCTGGTTTACGATGATGGCGTTACCCGCCGTGCTGCTGCCGGTGAAATTGACGGCCGACAAGATTGGACCGGGGCCGCGGTTGGCGACGATAGTCGCTTGGCCCGCGTTCGTATTATCGGAGAAAACGACTCCGCCGGGAAAATTGCCCGACGCCAACTGCGCGGTGGCGATGATCCGGACCTGTGCGTCGAGCATCGCGCTGCCCAGGACGAGAATCTCGGAGTTATTAGCGGAGACCAGGGTCTGCTCGAAGGCGGAGTCGTTAGTCACGCCCGCCCCGCTGATGGTAAGGGCCTTGCTGGCGGTGATGGTATAGGCGCTGGCGTCGCTGGCGAAGAGGATGCTATCAACGGTCGTCTTCGCACTGAGCGAGAGACTGGTGGTGTCAGAAAGCGCGAAGGTGGCTACGTCGTCGACGCCGTTAGGCACGGTGTTTGAGTTCCAATTGCTGGCCAGATTCCAGTTACTGGTGGCCGGCTGAGGGCTCCAGGTGGCGCTCCCGGCCTGCACCGGCAGGGAGCGAGCAAGAAGTAACATTCCTCCCAGATAGACTGGGAGCCATCGAACGGTGGGAAGTTTCATACCGCCTTTTTACCGGAGCAGAAATAAGCAGGTAAAGGTTTCTTTTTGCGTACGCCCACGAGTCGGCGAGGGACTCGCGCCGAATCATCCGTAACTAGAAAGAGTCAGGTAGGAGTCCTTCGCTCTCGGGAATTACCTGGAGGGCAGATAACCCTGCCCCTACCTGATCAGGCCGGGGCGCCGCTGAGACCGCCGCCTAACGGCGGCGCGACGTCGGGTGCGACCACCACTTGTTTGGGCGGTTTCTCTGGCGCGAGTTTGTTGCCCGCCTGTGGAGGCGGGCCCGGCGGCGGATTCATCATCCGGCCGTGCTCGATCACGTCGCGGATTTGCGCGCCGTCGAGAGTCTCATACTCGAGCAAAGCCTTGGCGATCACTTCCAGTTTCGGCCGATGAGCGGTCAGGATATCGGTGGCCCGAGCATAGGCGTCGTCAACCAGCTTGCGCACCTCGCTGTCGATCTGCTCGGCTGTCGCCTCGCTGTAATCCCGGGCGCGGGAAATGTCGCGGCCGAGAAAGACGTAGTCTTCGTGCTCGCCGTATTCGACCATGCCCATCTTCTCGCTCATGCCCCATTCGCAGACCATCTTGCGCGCCAGGCGGGTCGCCATCTGGATATCGCCGCGGGCGCCGCTGGTCACGTCACCAAAGACGATTTCTTCCGCCACCCGGCCGCCCATGCTCACGACCAGATCGTCGAGCAATTCGTTGCGGCGCTGAGTGTATTTATCCTCCAAAGGCAGCCACATGGTCGAGCCTAACGACGGCCCACGCGGGATGATGGTGACCTTGTGCAGCGGCTCGGTGAATTCCAGCATCTCGAGGAGAAGGGCGTGGCCGGCTTCGTGATAAGCAGTGTTGGTCTTTTCCTTCTCGCTCAAGGCGAGGCTGCGGCGTTCCTTGCCCCAGCGCACCTTGTCGCGCGCTTCTTCCAGCTCGGGCAGGCTGATGCCCTTGAGGCCGCGGCGAGCGGCCAGAAGCGCGGCTTCGTTGATCACGTTAGCCAACTCGGCGCCGGAATAACCGGGCGTGCCGCGGGCGACGACGCCGAGATCGACGCCTTCGGCCAGTTTCACTTTTTTGGAATGAACGCGCAGAATTTCCTCGCGGCCTTTGACATCAGGCAGGTTGACCGTGATTTGGCGATCGAAACGGCCCGGGCGCAGAAGCGCGGGGTCGAGCACGTCGGGCCGGTTGGTCGCCGCGATAATGATGACGCCTTCCTGGGTGTCGAAGCCGTCCATCTCGACCAGGAGCGCGTTGAGCGTCTGCTCGCGTTCGTCGTGTCCGCCGCCCACACCGTGACCGCGATGACGACCGACCGCGTCGATTTCATCGATGAAAATAATGCAGGGCGCGGATTTCTTGCCCTGCTCAAACATGTCGCGCACCCGGCTGGCGCCGACGCCGACAAACATTTCGACAAAGTCGGAGCCGCTGATGGAAAAGAAGGGCACGTCCGCTTCGCCGGCGATGGCGCGAGCGAGGAGGGTCTTGCCGGTTCCCGGAGGGCCGACCAGGAGCACGCCTTTGGGAATGCGGCCGCCCAGTTTCTGAAACTTCTTCGGATCGCGCAGGAACTCGACCAGCTCCTGCACTTCGTCCTTCGCCTCTTCCACGCCGGCCACATCCTTGAAGGTGATCTTGTTCTTATCCCGGGCCAGCATGCGGGCCTTGGATTTGCCAAAGTTGAGCGCGCCTTTGCCCGCCATCCGGATTTGCTGACGGAAGAGGAAATAGAGAATGAGCAGGAAGAGCGCGATGGGGACAAATCCGATAACGGCTTGCGCGAGGACATTCGATTCGGTGCGGATGGTGATCGGCACCCCGGCCTTCTCCAGCCGCTGTTCCAGATCGGTGGTGAAATTCATGTAGACCACCGTCCGGAAAGGCACCTGGGTGGCGGCGGTGTTGCCCACTCCGGGCCTGGTGTAGGCGCCGCGAACGGTCTGGGTTGGGCGGCCATCTTCCACCACCAGGCGGAGAGGATACTTGGGATCGTTCACGATCTGTTTGTGATCGAGCAGCTCGAGGAAACGATTGTAGGGGACATCCTCTTCCGTCCCGTAGCCGGTGCCGCCGCGAAACAAAACGGCGAGTCCGATGAGGGCAAAGGCGATCGCGAAAAGAATGACGCCGCGCCAGTTAAAAGTCGGGTCGCCGCCTCGTTTATTATCTTTTTGGGAATTGCGATCGGGCTGAGCCATAGAAAATGCTACGCTAGGAGAGGCGAGAGCGCGAAAATTATCATGAAGCCTCCGGCATTGCAAAAGCAGGACCCGGGCCGTCGCCTGATTGCACGCCCTCGTGCTCGGATTTACTTTGGCCGCTAATTCAAATGTCGGAACCCGCTCCCACCTTTGCAGATAAGATCGATCGCGCCGTCCAGCGGGTGACTCCGCTGGCCTGGCGCTGGCGCCGGCGCGGGCGGCGCTGGATGCGGCGGGCCATGCGTAAACCGCGCAGCGTGGCGGAGGGGCCGAACCTTCTGCCCTTGCTCATCCAGGTGCTGGCCAGTTTCTCAAAAGCGGATGGCGTCCTGCTCGAGGAAGAGATCGATTCCAGCCTCGGCTTCCTGCGTTACGACTATCCGGAAGCGGTTTATTCTGAACTACGGAAGCTCTTTCGCCAGGCGCTCTACGAGCAGCAGGATCTCTCCGAGATGGCGCAGAAGCTGGCTGCCTCGCTCAGCGCCGATCGCAAGATCATGCTCGGGGTGCAGCTCTACGATCTCATTTCGCAGGCCGGGCTGAAGCAGGACCAGGTGGTCGCTTTTTACTCTTTCATGTCGCAGCTCGGGATGGCGGCGCAGGCGATCGATATTGTCTACCAACTGAACGCCTCGGAAGAATCCGATCCGCAGGTCTTCCAACGCGGCGCTTCCCCGCTGGAGGCGATTTCGTTCGGGGCCAACGGCAACGCCGACATCGTGCTCAAGACTCTGAGCGGCAACGAACGGCTGCTCTCCTTCCGCTATCACGATCTCATCCTGCTCAAGAACTACAGCTCGCAAGCGGTCTCGGTCCGCGGCCGGCCGCTGGTGCGTGGCGGGTTCTGCCGCATCTATCCCGGGCAACGCATCCTGATCGGCGACTACGTGCTTTCGTTCCAGGATCTGGCGACTTATTTCAACGCCAAGAAGAACGTCTCGCTCCCGCAAATCTATGTGCGGGTGAATCGCGACTCGGATGAAGTGGAGCTGGAACGTTCGCGCTCCCGCGACAGCTCGCTCGAAGTAACCTTCGGGCTCAAGGTGCAAATCAAAGCGTTGCGCGACGTCCGCGCCACCCTCAACGGCGTCAAGCTCAAGGCCAACACCCAGGTCGAGGCCTCGCTCGACGACCGGATCATTTTCCATAACGACACCGAGCTCGATCTGAGCGATCTGCGCCGGCGGACGCGCGCCTTGGGCGGGCGCTTTCAACTCAAGGCCTCGAAATCGGAATATCTCGTCTCGAATAACCCGAGCCTGCTGGAGGAAGACGACATCCTCCTCTCGCCCGGCACCGCGGGCGATGTGCTGCTCAAGATTTCCTGCGATTACGACAAGCGCATCGGCCTGCTCGAAGTGTTGGAAGCCGATCGGCCGATCATGGTTGGCGAGGTCGCTGTCCGCACCACCGCGCCGCTGGTCGATGGCGACACCATCCGGATCGATGTCGGACAATTCCTGCGCTGCGATTTCTCCGAGCGGATCATCGAGGAAGAACGCAATATCATCCGCAGCCTCGAGGTGGTGGACGTGAATCACCGCTTCAGCAACAGCGACGTGGCGCTGGAAGGGATCAGCTTTGCCCTCACCCGGGGCGAGATGGTCTGCGTCATGGGCGCGAGCGGTTCGGGCAAGAGCACGCTCATGAAAGTGCTTGGCGGCCAGCTCCAGCCGAGCCGGGGGGACATCTTGCTCAACGGCCAGCCGCTTTACGAAAACCTCGACGCGCTCAAACGCTACGTCAGCTACGTGCCGCAGGAAGACGCCTTCGACGAGCACCTCACGATCGGGGAAAATCTTTGGTTCGCCGCCGCCATCCGTTCCCCTCACCTCTCGCGCCGCGATCGCACAAGGCGGCTGGAAGGCAAGTTGATCGAGCTCGGTTTAAGCGAACGGCGCGACAGCATCGTCGGCAGCCCGGTCAAAAAAACGCTCAGTGGCGGTGAGCGCAAACGGCTCAACATCGGCCTCGATATGATCGGCAGCGCCGACGTTTATCTCTTCGATGAGCCGACCTCCGGTTTGTCCTCCAAAGACTCCGAGCACGTGATCGAGATCATCCGCGGGATGGCGCACAACAAGATCATCATCGTCACCATCCACCAGCCGAGCTCGAAAATTTTCCAGATGTTTCATAAGGCCATCCTGCTCGATAAAGGCGGGCGGCTGGTCTTCTTCGGCACCCCGACCGACATGCTGCGCTACTTCGCCGAGGCGGAGCATCAGCATCAATTCGGAGCCGATCTCGGCGCCTGCGCGGCCTGCGGCACGACCCGGCCGGAGTTCATCTTCGACGTCCTGGAAACGCCGCTGCGCGATCTGAGCGGCGACATTATCTACGAGGAAAACAACCGCGGGCAGCTCATGCCGGCGCGGCGTTACTCGCCCGAGTTCTGGCGCGACAAATACGAAGCTTTCCGCCTCATCCAGGACGTCAAACAGGTGCCGCTGCGGCGCGAGCCTAACGTTCCCCTCCCGCCTGCGCCGCTTAAGCGGGTGCGCGAGCCGATCCGCTGGCAGGATGAGCTGACCCAGCTGCGTACGCTTCTACGTCGCGCTTTCGTGAGCAAGTTGCGCAACCGGGCAAACCTGGTCGTCACGATCGGGTTCGCCCCCGTCCTCGCTCTGCTCATCGGGACGATTCTGCGCTACTCCGACAGCGGGAAATACGACTTCGCCTCCGCCTACCACATCCCGACCTTCCTCTTTCTCACTTTGATCGTGGCCATGTTCCTCGGCCTGACCAACAGCGCGGACGACATCATCCGCGATCGGGCCGTCCTGCAACGCGAGCGCAACCTGAACGTGCGTCTGAGCTACTACGTCTTTGCCAAGGTGGCGTCGTTAGGCGTGTTCGCCCTCGTGCAGTGCATTCTCTTTCTTCTGATTGGGAATTACATCCTCGAGATTCGCGGCATGTTCTGGCCCTACCTCGCGATCGTCTTCATGACCGCGATGAGCGGAGTGTCGCTAGGCCTGGTCATTTCCTCGCTCGTCGGCGACCCGAAGACGGCGGCTAACATCGTCCCCTTCGTCCTCATCCCGCAGATCATCCTGGGCGGCGCGTTGATCAAGTTTGAAGACATGAACCGGAATCTCGGTCTGGTTTACACCTTCTCCCGCTGGTTCCAGGAACATCCCAACAGCGATGAATCGAAGAAGATGGATAGCCGGCTGCAGGTGCCGTTCATCTGCGAGTTTGTCGCCATGCGCTGGTCCTATGAAGAACTGGTCGTCGCCCAGGCCAAGCTCAATCCCCTCACGAAAAGGCAGGAGGAAGCGCAGGCTCAGATCGATGCCATTGTCGAGCGGCACGAGTCGAATCCGGGCGACTCAAAACGGCTGGACGACCTCAAGGAAACGCTGGCTGTCCTCTCCGGTCTGGAAGCGCGCACCCCGCGGGAATTGAACCAATATCTCTCCGTCATCGATCGCGTCTTGAACGGGAAGATGTCGTTCTATCGCGAGGCCTTTAAGAATGCCAACGGCCCGATCACGGCCGAGCAGCTCTACGTGAACCAGAAAGTCTCCGATCTGATCTCGAACGCGGAGATGGAACAGAACGACTACCGGCGCGGCGGGAAACCGAACGTCTTTTTCGGGGCGCAGAAGCGCTACTTTGGCACCACGGTGAGCGTCTTCGCCTTTAATACCTTTGTTCTGCTCGGTTCCAGCTTTGCCCTCCTCCTGATTCTCCTCGTGATCTTGCGCCGGCAGTTGCAGGTGCGACGCAGTTAAAAAGAAGACTTATGAAGACAAAATCTCCAGCCAGCAAAACCCGCCTCATCGTGGCCGCGAGTGAAAACGACGCCGACATGCTTTATGCCACGCGTTTCTTTGTCCCCGATCCGTTTATTTACCTCGAGCAAAACGGCAAGCGAACCATCGTCCTGAGCGATCTCGAGATCGATCGCGGACGGAGGCAGGCCGAGGCGGATGAATTTGTTCCCTACAGCGTGCTGGAAAAGGAAGTGCAGGGCTCGAGCGCAAAGGCGCCGCCCTATGAAAAGGTGCTGGCCCATTTTCTCCAGCAACGAAAAGTGCGCTCCGCGCTCGTGCCGGCCAGTTTCCCGCTGGGCTATGCGCGCGAGGTGGAGTCGAAAAACATCCGGCTCCACCCGGCTAACGAACTCTTCTGGCCGGACCGCGAAACGAAGACGGAAGCGGAACTGCGCCTCATGCGCAAAGCGCTCGAAATTACCGAAGCGGGCATGGCGCGCGGGATCGAGGTGTTAAAACGCTCCAAGCCGGGCAAAGGACAAAAACTGGAATGGTCCGGCAGCGTCCTCACTTCGGAGCGGCTGCGAGCCGAGATCGACAGCGCGGTTCTGCACGCCGGCGGTCTGCCCGCCAACACCATCGTGGCCGGCGGCGAACAGGCCTGCGATCCGCACGAGCGGGGCCACGGTCCGCTGAAGGCGAACAGCCTCATTATCCTGGATATTTTCCCGCGCTCGGCCGCCAGCGGCTACTTCGGGGACCTCACCCGCACCGTCCTCCGGGGCAAGGCGAGTGAAGCGCAGCGCGAGCTTTGGGAGACGGTCAACGCCGGACAGGCGCTGGCCTTGAAGAAAATGAAACCCGGCGTCGACGGCCTCAAGTTGCATAAGGAAGTGAGACAATTTTTCGCTGATCAGGGTTACCCAACCGCAGTGCGCGATGGCCGGCAGACCGGGTTTTTCCATGGCACGGGCCATGGACTCGGCCTGGAAATTCACGAGCATCCGCGTTTTCAGAAGACGGTCTTTAAGGCGGGCCAGGTGCTGACGGTGGAGCCGGGTTTGTATTATCCCGGCCTCGGCGGCGTGCGGACCGAGGACGTGGTCGCGATCACCAAGAGCGGCATCCGGATGCTCTCGCGCTGCGAGAACAAGCTCGAACTTTAGGCCGCGCGCTCTGCCCCACGCGGGCCTGCGTGCAAATGCGTCGCGGGTGCGCCGCGCGCGAAAATGAACGAAGCGGATCTTGGAGAGTCTAAAACCAAGACTCTTTTTTCGGTACATGTACGCACCTTACGGTTATGGTGGCGGGATGTTTTTCTCGTCCAATTATCTCCTTCTCGTCGGAATTCCGCTCATCATCGCGATGTGGGCGCAATTCCGGGTCAGCGGCGCTTTTAAAAAGTGGGGTGCGGTCCGCGCCAGCTCGAATATCACCGGGGCCGAAGCCGCCCGCGAGATCCTGCAGGCGGCGAACATCCGCGACGTCGAAGTGGCAGAGATCAACGATTACCTCGGCGATCATTACGACCCGACGAAAAAGCGTCTCTGCCTTTCGAGCAATGTCTACAACACGCCTTCCGTCGCCGCTCTCGGCATCGCCGCCCATGAAACCGGCCATGCCATCCAGCACGCCAAGGCCTACGCCCCGCTCAAGGCCCGCATGGCGATCGTGCCGGTGACCTCGATCGCTTCGCGCATTCTGCCCTTCGCCATTTTTGGCGGCATCTTTTTCCACATCACCGGTCTGATCACGATCGGTATTTACTGTTATCTGGCGCTGCTCGTCTTCCAACTCATTACTCTCCCGGTGGAATTCGACGCCTCGCGCCGGGCAAAAATCATCCTGCAACAGATGGGCATCATCCAGCAGGGCAACGAGACGGTCGGGGTGAACAAGGTGCTCAACGCCGCCGCCTGGACCTACGTGGCTGCCTTCATCGCCACCCTCGGAAACCTGCTCTGGCTGCTTTCCGTGCGCGACCGCCGCTAAACGATGACGCCTGCTGCCGCGCTACCCGCCCCTCGTCGCCTAACCGATTTACTGTCGTCGGGCGCCCCGGTGCGTGCTAAACGTAGCCGGGAGCCGATGGATCAACCGCGAATCGACGAAGATCAACCACTCGTCGCGCGCGCCCAGTCGGGCGACGCCGCGGCCTTCGACGAGCTTGTGGTCAAATATTCGCCCCGCCTCTACGGCCTGGTCTACAACATGACCTCGAATCACGAGGACACGAACGACATGCTGCAGGATGTCTTCGCCAAGGCCTACAAGGCGATCAAGGGCTTTCGCGGGAAATCCTCTTTCTATACCTGGATCCATACCATCGCGGTCAACATGACGCTGAACTTCTTGAAGAAGCGCGGCCGCCGTTATCATCTCAGCCTGGACGACGTCGACGCCAGTATCCAGAACGACAAGGAGTTCATCGAACTCACCTCCACCAGCAGCCCGGTGCGGGAGGCGGACCTGAGCGAGCTGCAGCGAAGATTGAACGAGGCGATGATGAAGCTGTCTGATGAACACAGGGCAGTCGTCACCATGTTCCACATCCAGGGAATGCCACACGCTGAAATCAGTAAAATCCTTGGCGTTTCCGAGGGAACAGTGCGATCAAGGCTCTTCTACGCCAATCGCCAATTGCAAAATTATCTGGACGAATTCCGTAAGAACCCCGTTGGTTAGGACCGCAGCAACTCATGGATAACTTCGACGAAAACGAGATCGGTAAATTGCTTCGCTTGAAAAAGTATGAGCAGCCGCCGCCCGCTTACTTCGAGAATTTCCTGCACGAATTCCAGCGCCGCCAGCGCGACGAACTCCTCAAGCAGCCAGTCTGGAGCGTGCTCTGGCAGCGGCTCTCCGATTCGCTCTTCCGGCTCAATCTTCCTTCCCTCACTTCCATGCCGGCAGCGGTGGCCGCGCTCCTGCTCTGCGCCGCGGTGGTCTCGCTCAAGGTTTATCAGGCGCCTGAATCCGCCAGCAGTGTGGCGGTGGTCCATGCCACCCCGGTGCTGTCACAGCAGAGCGTGATCGATCAAATGTCCCACGAGCAGGTGGCGGATTACATCACCCTCGGCTCCTCCATTCCGACTCGCAGCCTTGGGCCCGATCTTTCCCGGCAAATGAATGACAGCGCCTACACTCACCGAGCCTCGACGCCGCCGCGCTACGTGCTCGATCGGCTGCCCGTGAGTTATGAGCCGTCTTTCAATTTCTAAGGCCACCGCTTCCGCTTATCTTTCCGGCGTCGGGCGAATTCTTCTTTTCGCCCTCGTCGCCCTGGTTAGTCTCCCTCCGCTTCAGGCGCAGGAGGACACCGCGGGCGCGATCAGCCGTGAGGTGAAATCGCTCTTCGAGCGTTGCGGGAATGCCGTGGTCAAAATCCACGCCGTCGATGAGCACAGCGAACTCTCCGGCACCGGTTTCTTCGTCGACCCGACTGGCACCATCTACACCTCCTACTCAGTCGGGGGCGAAGCGGATAATTTCACCGTTCAGTTCCAAGGGAAGAAATACCACGCCTCCCGCTTGATGGCTGATCTCCGCAGCGGCATCGCGTTGCTCAAGGTGGACGCGGCCACGCCTTTCCTGCCCATCGGAAAATCCGCCGAGCTCGGCCTGGCCACGCCGGTGGTGGCGATCGGTTACCCGCTGGATCTGCCGGAATCGCCCAGCTTCGGCATGATCGCCGGTTTCGATCGGAAATATCTTGGCCGCTATTTTTCCACCACCCATCTGCGGGTCAACCTGCCGACTCAGCGCGGAGAAGCCGGCGCGCCGCTGCTCAATTTCAAAGGCGAAGTCGTCGGCATCCTGATCAGCAGTGTCGACAGCGGCTCGGCCTGTTACGCGTTACCAATCGATGCCGCGGAAAAAATCCGGCGCGACTATGTGCGCTTTGGCGACGCTCGCCACGGCTGGATCGGGATCGACGTGCGCGAAGCCGATAAGACGATGGGCGGTTCGAGCGCGGAGATGACCCAGATTCGCGAAAATACCCCGGCGGATGGCTCGGGATTGGAGAAGGGCGACATCCTCCTGCAGGTCGGCAGCGTCCCGGTGCACAAGCCGGAAGATGTGATCGATGCCTCCTTCTTCATCAGTGCCGGCGACACCGTCCCGATCACCGTCCTGCGTGGCGAGGAGAAATTGACCGTGACGGTGCAGGCGGCCTCGACCAAGAGCGAAGCGATGGCGTTGGCCCCGAACAAAAAACCCGCCGTCCCGCTGCGCCTCGAAGGCTCCGCCGGCAACAATCCCTGAGTCGGTCTCGTTAGGCGAGCGGGTGCTTATTTCCGGTAACCGGGCGTTTCCCGGGCCGCCATCGGCGCCACCTCCGCCGCACCGCCCCAGCGAAAGGTGAGCGCAGCGCTCACGATGTCGACCGAGGCATCGTAGTGCCCGCTGAGCAGATGTCCCTGGTTGTCGCGCAGGTTCACCTCCGGTTGCTCGACGAAGAGATGGGCGTAGCCAAGGTCGAGATCGAGATAATCGGTGATCGACCATTTCGCGCCGGCGGAGAGGAAATAGCGATCGTTATCCGGGATGCGCGGAGTCCGAAATTCGGCGTTTTTGATCGGGGTCGCGTAGGCAAAGCCAGTCCGCAAAGTGAGCCGCGAAGTGACATAGCATTCCAAACCGGCCGCATAACGAAAGGAGTCTTGGTAGTTGATCTCGAGCACACTCGGCGGTGTTCCGGGGTTGGCAAAAACGATCGGCACCGTCTGCAACCGGCTCCAATGCGTCCAGGAGATGTCGCCCAGGAGAGCAAACCGCCGCGCGAAACGCTGATAGATGCTGAAGTGCAGAATGTCCGGGAGATCGATCGCCGCGAGCGCATCCTGATCAAAGAAAACGTCCTGCAGAGCGCCCGGCACCGGAAACTGCACCGGTGCGCCCGGCGCCGCGATCGCCGGCACCCCACGAAACTCCCCTTTCCCATTCAGGACGTGGTCAATCGCGGAACGATAGCTGACGCCAAAGCGGCCTTCCTGAAGCAGGGCCTCGTCGTTCGGTTTCCGGTATTCGAGCAGCCCGCCTAGCGTGTAGCCCACCTCCCAGTCGTCGCCGGTCACCTCCGAGACGCCGTCCCGCCGGCCGGGGACGAATCCGGCGTCGGCATAAGCCTGCTGCGTCGCCGCCACCGTCGGCGGGATCAAAGCCGGCGGCACGCCCTGCGCCGCCAGCGCCGCGGGCAGGCCGGAGTAGAAAATGCCGAGGAGCGGTTGCGCGGCCAGGCCGAAATCGATCGCCTGCGTCAGGCGGGCGGAAGCGCGTTGGATATCCAGTCCCGCGCCCAGCGAAATCCGATCGAATAGCCGGTAAGCCACCGTTGGCTGGATATCGAACACGGTCAGCTTGCTCCGCAGCGCCTGGTAACGCCCGACCCAGCCTGGATCGTGATCCGTCTCCAAACCGAACGGCACCGTCAATCCAATCCCAACCGAGAGATCGCCTTAGTGCGGGTTGCGCATGAGCGGCTGGGTGAGGTAGACATTGGGCAGGTCCTTGGCCACGCCGGCATCGCCGCCGTTGTTCCCGCTGATCGCCAAGCCGTCGAAAGGCGTCCCCGGAGCAACATAACCAGAGCCTTCATTGTGAAAGGTCGCACTCGGCACCACCAGATGCGCCCCGAGCTGCGATTCCCCCTTCTCCAGCAGGACGATGCCGGCCGGATTAAAGGGTGGAAGCATCTTCCGCCTGGGCGGCCCCGCCGGCGTAGGCCGTGCCGAGACCGCTGACGCTTTGTTCGCTCAGCGAAAAACTGCCGCCGTCAGCTGCCAGTGGAATGGTGAAAAGGACGAGAGCCCCGAGACGGCGGAGCAGATGAAAATACGGCAAGATTTCGTCGTGCTAACGCTCGGCGCGTGCCGTGGCAAGCACCTTTTTCCGATTCGAGACCAAGAGGCTTTCGATCGCTTTTCGCCGGACGCGGCCCTAAAGCATTTGCCGGAACTCTTCCTCGCTCAGGATTTTAATCCCGAGTTTCCGCGCTTTGGCCAATTTGCTGCCGGCATCTTCGCCCGCCAGGACGTAGCTCGTCTTCTTGCTCACGCTCCCGCTCACCTTTCCGCCCTGCTCGACAATCAGCTCCGCCATCTCCTCCCGCGGCTGGCTCAATGTCCCGGTAATCACCCAGGTGGTGCCTTTGATCCTGGAGTCGTTAGGCGCGCTCGGGCGCGGTTCCCCTTGCCAATGCAAACCGGCCGCACGCAGCTTCTCCATCATCTCGCAGTTGCCGGGCTCACGGAAGAATTGCGCGATGCTCGCTCCCACCACTTCGCCCACGTCCGGAATCCGCTGCAACTCTTCCGGCGTCGCCGCCATGAGCGCATCCAGATCGGCAAATTGCTCCGCCAGTGCACGCGCCGCACTCACTCCGACATGCAGGACGCCGAGGCCAAAGAGAAGGCGCCAGAGCGGCCGCTGCTTGCTCCGTTCGATCGCCCCGAGCAGGTTGGTCACACTTTTCTCCCCCATCCGCTCCAGCCCGGCGAGATCTTCGCTCGTTAGGCGGTAAATGTCGCTCACTTCTCTGACCAGGTCACGGCCCACGAGTTGTTCGACCATCGCTTCGCCCAGGCCCTCAATATCCATCGCGCCGCGGGAGGCGAAATGCTCGACCCGCCGCTTTAACTGCGCCGGACATTGGGCGTTGACGCAGCGCACCGCGACCTGGCCCTCGTCCTTCACCACTTTGCTGCCGCAGATCGGGCATTTGCCCGGCATCCGAAATTCCTTCTCCGAGCCATCTCGCAGATCAGTCCGGACACTGACGACGGCGGGAATCACCTCCCCCGCCTTCTCGATCACTACCGTGTCACCGATGCGAATATCTTTGCGCTGAATCTCATCCTCGTTATGCAAGGTCGCCCGCGCCACCGTGCTGCCGCTCACCACCACCGGCTCGAGCGCGGCCACCGGCGTGAGGACGCCGGTGCGCCCGACCTGGATGAGGATGTCGTGCAGCTTGGTCTCGACCTGCTCCGCTTCGTATTTGAAGGCCATCGCCCAGCGCGGTGACTTGGCCGTCATGCCTAACGACTCCCGCTGGACGAGCGAGTCGACCTTCACCACCGCGCCATCGGTCTCGTAGACGAAATCGTGGCGCACTTTCTCGAGCTCGCGGATATGGCTCAGAATCTCTTCGAGCGATTCCGCCCGCCACCAAACCTGGCTCGAAGGCAGACCAAATTTCTGCAGAAGAGCGAATAATTGCGCGTGATGGGTCAGCTCGATGCCTTCCACTGCGCCGGTGCCGTAAAAAACCACCCCTAACGGCCGCTGGGCGGTGATGGCGGGATCGAGTTGTTTGAGCGAGCCGGCTGCGGAGTTGCGCGGGTTGGCAAAGACCGGCAGCCCCGCTTCGCTGCGCTGGGCGTTCAGCCTGGCAAAGCCTTCCTTGGTCATGAAGACTTCCCCGCGCACTTCGAGCAGTTCGGGCGCCTCGCCTTTCAGGGCCTTCGGGACGGTGCGGATGGTGCGAATATTCTGCGTGATATCGTCGCCCACCGTGCCGTCGCCGCGGGTGGCGGCGTATTTCAGCCGGCCTTTTTCGTAGAGGAGGGAAACGGCCACTCCGTCCACCTTTGGCTCCACCACCACCGGGATTTTTTCGTTAGGCAAAAGCTTTTCCAGGCGGCGATAGAAGGCCCCGACCTCTTCCTCCGAGTAAGTGTTGTCGAGGCTCAGCATCGGCGCGCGATGGGTGACCTGGGAGAAGGCCTTGAGGGGCGCGCTTCCGACCCGCCGGGTGGGAGAATCCTGCCTAACGAGCTGCGGATTTTCTTCCTCCAGATCGAGCAGCCTGCGGTAGAGGCGATCGTAATCGCGATCGGAGATGGTCGGGGCCGCTTCCTCGTAGTAGCGCCGGTTATGCTCCTCGATTTCCGCCCGCAGTGCCGCGATGCGTTGCGCGGCCGACGCTTCTGTTTCCGCCATGAGCGATCATACGAACGGCCGCCAAATCGGCAATCGCCGCGGTGGGCGGCGCAGCGCAGGGCGCGGAAGCGTTGCTCAGAAACTTCCGTTTCTGGCAGCAGCTCCTGCGGGAGATTCAGCTGGCGAGATGAACTTCAACTTCCGGCGTGGCGCGGCCACTTCCGTTTGCTCAGTCGCGGCGATTTCATCAGCGGCTTTGGCGCAGGCGGCGCCACCCGCGCCTGGGTTCAGTCGCAGTTTCCAGCTCGGGCCTGCGCCTGCGCACCGAGAAAAATGCGCCGAGAAGCAGCGGGAGAGAGTTTTTTGTGACGCATGATGAACGCGTTCCCGTTTGCGATTCCAAGCCTACCGAGCGGAAAAGCCTGGAATTTTTACGGCCTGAGAAAAAAACTTATCCCAAAACAAGCGCGCCTGTGCGCCCCGGCACGAAGGAAAGGAAACCTAAACCGGAGGAAAAGTTATGTTGTGGACAATATTTGTTATTCTGTTGGTGCTGTGGCTGCTCGGCCTAGTCGGTGGATACGCTTTTGGCGGATTCATCCACATCCTGCTCGTGATCGCAATCGTGGTCCTGATCATCAATCTGGTGTCGGGCCGGCGCGGCGTTTAGCCAGCTTCTAAACATGAAACCTGCTGGCATCATCGGCATCATCCTCATCGTCGTCGGCATCATCGCGCTCGCCTATGGTGGATTTAGTTTCACCGAGCACAAAAAAGACGTCGATATCGGCCCGGTCCAAATCGGACATACGGAGGAACACTCGGTGCCGCTCCCGCCCATCCTGGGTGGTCTCGCCATCGCTGGCGGGATCGTGCTCGTGATCGTCGGCAGCCGAAAGTAGCTCGGCCTACTGGGAAAACTTCAACCCGGCTGGTGGCGAAAACGCTGCCAGCCGGTTTTTTATTTCCACGCCGCCCTATTCGCTCGAGCGCACTCCGGAATCAACGCGCTGCCGCGGTCTGGACGCGGACGCTAGAGATGGATGGCGTGTCCGAAGGCCTGCCCCGCCGCCTCGTGCACCGATTCGCTCAGGGTCGGGTGGGCGTGGATCGTCGCCTCGATTTCTTCGTAGGTCGCCTCCAGGGTGATGGCCAGTCCGAGCTCGGCGATCATCTCGGTCGCTTCCGGGCCGATGATGTGGGCCCCGAGAATTTCGCCGTGCGGCTCACCGATGATTAGTTTCACAAAGCCCTCCGTCTCGCCGATGGCCCGGGCCTTGCCGCTGGCGCTAAAGGGGAATTTGCCGATTCGGTATTTTCGGCCCAATCCCTTGGCTGCTCTTTCCGTTAGGCCGATGCTCGCCACCTGCGGCTGGCAGTAGGTGCAGCCGGGAAACTCGCGCACCTTGCGCGGCTCAATTTCGCCAAACATCCCTTCCACCGCCTGGATTGCTTCCCAGCTCGCGACATGGGCCAGCCAGGGCGGCCCGATGATGTCGCCCGCGGCATAAACGCCTTTCGCGCTCGTCTCGTAGCGGTCGTTAGTCTCAATATAACCGCGCTCAGTCAGCTCAAGCTTCAGCTCGCCGCCGGGAAGCAGAGGCACCACGCCGATCGCGACCAGGCAAACCTCGGCCTCAATCGTCTGGCTCGCTTCGCCTTCCACCGTCACGCGCACGCCGTTTTTAGTCACTTCGGTATTGGTCGTCTTTGTCTTGGTCAGAATCTTGATTCCCTGCTTCTTCAGGGACTTCTCCAGCACCTGCGAGACCTCGGTGTCTTCCACCGGAAGAACGTTAGGCAACATCTCGATCAGGGTGACCTCGGTTCCGAAAGCATTATAGAAATAGGCAAATTCGACGCCAATCGCGCCCGCTCCGATGATGACCATGCTCTTCGGTTGCGGCTCGAGAATCATCGCTTCGCGGCTGCCGATCACCCGTTTGCCGTCAAAGGCCAGACCGGGCAGGGCGCGCGAGACAACCCCGGTAGAGATCAGAATTTTTTCCGCGCGGTGCTTCGCCGTTTTGCCGTCGGCCAGCTCGACTGTGACCTCGCCCTCTTCTTCCATGAAGGCTTCGCCCCGGATGTAATCGACCTTGTTTTTCTTAAAGAGGAATTCGATCCCGGCCGCGTTCTTATCCGAGACCTCGCGCGAACGCTTGATTACTTTGCTCCAGTCGTAGCTGAGCCCTTCGATCTTAAAGCCGAAGTCCCCCGCCCGATGTTTCATGAGGTGATAAAGCTCGGCGTTGCGCAGGAGCGACTTGGTCGGGATGCAGCCCCAATTCAGGCAGGTGCCGCCGGCGCGCTCCTTTTCCACGCAGGCGACCTTTTTTCCTAACTGCGCTGCGCGAATCGCTCCCACATACCCAGCCGGTCCTCCGCCGATGACAATCAAATCGTATTTCATTCCTGCCGCACTTTAGCCAGCCGATCCCGGCGCGCGAGCTTCCTGCCGCGCTACGACCCGGTCGGTGCGTGTTTGGAGATCAATTCCTCAAAACCGGGAGAGCTGCGCAGACTTTCCCAAGCCGGATCCATCCTGAGCAGCGGCACGGTCAGATCGCTCGGCCGGCTCAAGAGCTGGTCGACGAGTTCCAAGGCTTTCGCCTGTTCGCCCGTGAGGGCATAAACCTGGGCCAGTGAGATCAAAAGCCCTGGGCCGGAAAACGCGTCCTTGGAGATCGGGATCAATTCCGTCGCGCGCTTTCCTTCGGCCACGGCAGCCTCCTTGTCTCCCAACCGCGCCAATACGATGGCCAGCTGGGCCAGCCGTTGGGCGTCGTTAGGCATTTTTTGCACCTCGGCTGCCGCGATCTCTTTTGCCTGCCGCAGAGTCGCCTGGGCCGCGTCGGTTTGGCCGAGCTTTTCCTGCGCCTGGCTCTTGAGCAAGAGCAGCTCGACCCCCTTCTCCGGCTCCAGCGCCAACAGTTCCGCTGAGACCTGATCCACGACTGCGACGGCCTCCTGATATTCATCTTGGATAAAGGCAATGGTCGCCTTGGCGATCGCCACTCCGCTTTGCGTCTCTGGATCGAGCCTTACTCGACCGCTGGCCGGCTCCTGGTCGAGCAGCGCCAGATTTTTCTCCAGCAGGGAAAGATCGCCGTGGGCCTGGTAGGCGAGCTGCGAGTTCATTCCGATGAATTTCAGTGAATCAGGATCGACCGCGAGGGCGCGCTCGACGATGCCCTCGGCCGCTTTCCAATTCCGCTGCATCTGATAGTTGAAAAGGAGATTCTGCATCGGCCAAGTGTCTTTGGGATTGAGGCTCACCGCCTTTTCCAGATGCGCGGTCGATTCCTTCCATTTCCCCTGGCGCCGCTCGATCGCGCCGATCACGAGATAGACATGGGCGTCATTTGGCAGGGCGCGCTGGGCGAGGGCCAGCTCTCGCAGCGCGCCATCGTAGTCGAGCTCGCCGTAGTAAAGGGAGTAACCCTGGGCGAGATGCGCTTCCGGGGAATCCGGGGCCAGCTTCAGCGCGCGCTCGGCGTACTTCTGAGCTGCAGCGCGCTCCGCCGCGGTCGGCTCGAAATTATGATAGATCCAGCTATGCAAGATCGAGAGGTTGGCCAGAGCCTGGACAAACTTCGGATCAAGCGCGATGGCGCGTTCGTAGCGCTCCTCCGCTTTCCTGAGCTTGCTTAGATCTTCGAGTGAAGCCTGCAAGGCATGACCTTCTCGGAAAGCGAAGTAAGCCTCATCATTATCCGTCGGCTTGTGCGTGAGCTGCGCCGCCTCGGTCGGCGAAAGATGCGCGTTGAGCTCTTTGGCGATCTTCTGCGCAATCTCGGTTTGAACCGAAAAAACATCGGTTAGTTGACGGTCGTAATCCTCCGCCCAGATATGCCGATCGGTTTCCGCATTGATCAGCTGCACGTTCACCCGCACGCGTTTGTCGTCCCGGCGCACACTGCCCTCCAGAATCGCGCCCACACCCAGTTCTTTGCCAATCTGGCGCACGCTTTTCTCTTTGCCCCGGTAGGGCATGACCGAGGTGCGCGAGATCACCTTCAGGTCGCCAATCTTGGAGAGGTTGGTCAGGATATCGTCCTGGATGCCATCGGCGAAATGGGCGTTCTCCGGCTGGTCGCTGAAGTTCTCAAAGGGAAGAACCGCGATCGACTTATCGAGCCGGTCGGCGTCGGCCCGGGGAAGGAGAAAGAAGCCGGTCACGGCCGAGATGAGCACGCCGGAAGCGAAGAGGAGGACGGCGTTGCGGCGCCGATGCGACGGAACCGTGCCCGCTTCCGACTGGAGGGCAAGCTGCGGGGTCGCTTGGATAGCGTACGGTGTGACGTCGAAGGCCCAGGCGAGGACGAGGGCGATGGGAAACCCGATCAGCAGCAGGATCACGGTCAGGCGTAAGGCCCAGTTCGGTAATTCCCAGGCTGGGAACACAGCCGAGGCGAGTTGGATGAGGCCGCCGGCAGCGACGACGTATCCGACCGCGACGCGATAGACCTTGCGGCGTTTCAGTTCTCTGAAAAAGGTCACGCAAAATTCATCCGGTTTCTCGGCGGAGAATTCAAGCCCAGACCAGCCCTGTCCGGCGCCGGGGCGGGGTCCGTTTCCTTTGGATAAGTCGCTCTCGTCCGGGCCTCTCCAGGTGCTGCTCCTGCCCGGGGCAGCCGTTACCTGAGCCCGGTGGCGAAGACGGTTTGGAAGTGCGGCGTCTCCTTTTCGCGCGCGACCACGGTGACCTCGATCGCGCTAAAGCCGGCTTCCTCCAGCCATTGATGCAACTGCACCTCGCTGAACCCGAGCCAGTGATCGGCGTAGAGCTCGCGCGCTTTCTCGAAGCGATGGCTGAGCAGATCGAGCACAACGACGCGGCCGCCTTTTTTTAAAATCCGATGCGCCGCCGCCAGCGCCCGCTCAGGGTGGATGGCGTGGTGCAAGGCCTGGCTGAAAATGGCCAGGTCGATCGAGTTTTTCTCGATCGGCGGATTCTCGATGTCGCCCAGCCGATACTCCAGATTCTTAAAGCCGTGCTTTTTCGCCAACTGCGATCCGAACTCGACCATCTTGGGCGCGTTATCGATCGCGATCACCTTCTTCGCCTTCTTGGCCAGCAACTGCGAGAGCGTCCCCTCTCCCGCCCCGAGATCGGCCACCGCCAGCGGCGGCAGGAGCGCGATCATGGTGTGAGCCAGCGCCTGCCAGGAACGGCCAGGGCAATAACTGCGCCCGAAGCGCCCCGCCAGTTGATCGAAATATTCCCGCGCCTTGTCCTGCCGCTTACGCAGCGCCACCTGCAGCGCGGTGCGGTCGCGCTCCGTCTCCGGCAGGTCGCGCGCCAGGGCCCGGGTCAGCTCGCCCACCCGAGCTCGCTGCGGGCCGAGCTTCTGGTCATTCGTTAGGCCATAGTAGACGTTCTTCCCCGCCCGCCGATCCTCCACCACGCCGGCTCGCTTCAATTGCGCGAGATGACTGGAGATGCGCGACTGGCCCATTCCCAGCACATCCTGCAATTCCGCGACCGAGAGTTCCTCCTGTTCCAGGAGCAGGAGGAGCCGCAACCGGGTCGGATCGGCCAGCAGACGGAGGAAATTTATGGTTGACGCCATGGAGTGCCGCTACGATATATCGACGCATCATGATTGGTCAATATGTCCAATCCCTGACCCTCGCTTCGGTTTTCAACTCTCAACCAACAACTCTCAACCGCTCCGCCATGCTTCGTCGTTTCATTTTTGCCTCCGAATCCGTCGGTGAAGGTCACCCGGATAAAGTCTGCGATACCATCTCCGATGCCGTCCTTGACGCCTGTCTGACGCAGGATCCACAAAGCCGGGTCGCCTGTGAGACTTTCGCCAAAAGCCATACCGTCATCGTCGGCGGCGAGATCACGATCCCGAATCTGCCCGAGAACAAATCGCTCGAGTCCGTCGTCCCGATCGATTCCATCGTGCGCAATGCGGTGCGCGAGATCGGTTACGTGAACGACGACGACGTTTTCCACGCCGACAAAATCGACATTCAAAACATCATCACCCGGCAAAGCCCCGACATCGCGCAGGGAGTGGACGCGAGCGACGCCGAGGGCAAGGGCCACGCCGAGCAGGGCGCGGGCGATCAGGGGTTGATGTTCGGTTTCGCCTGCGACGAGACGCCGGAATTAATGCCGGCGCCGATCATGTTTGCCCACCGCCTCGGTCGCGAACTGACTCGCATTCGCAAGAGCGGTAAAGCCCGCTGGCTGCGACCCGACGCAAAGTCGCAGGTCTCGGTCATCTACGAAGGTGGCATACCGGTCGGCATCTCCAACGTCGTGGTCTCGACCCAGCATGCGAAAGAGGTCAAGCAATCGGAGATCCGCAGTTTCATCATCGAGGAAGTGATCCGGAAGACCTTGCCGCACGAGATGCTGAACGACGCTACCCAATTTCTGATCAACCCGACCGGCAGCTTCGTTACCGGCGGTCCCGAGGGCGACACCGGCCTGACTGGTCGTAAGATCATCGTCGACAGCTACGGCGGCTGGGGCCGTCACGGCGGCGGTGCTTTCTCGGGCAAGGATCCGAGCAAAGTGGACCGCAGCGCCGCCTACATGGCGCGCTGGGTAGCGAAGAATGTGGTCGCCTCCGGCCTGGCCAAGCGCTGCGAAATCCAATTTGCCTACGCCATCGGCTACCCGAATCCGGTCAGCATGAACATTAACACTTTCGATACGAACTCCGTGCCGGAAGAAGCGATCGAGAGCGCGGTCAAGAAGATCTTTTCCTTCAAGCCGGCCGACATTGTGCAGCAGCTGGATCTCCTCCGCCCGATTTACAGCAAAACAACGAATTACGGCCACTTCGGCAAGGACGATCCCGACATCACCTGGGAGCGGACGGATAAGGCTGCTGAACTCAAGAAACTCGCCAAGTAACTTCTTTTTCCAAAACAAATCATGAGCACTAAAACGATCACCGGAACCAAGACTAACGACTATAAGGTCGCCGACATCAGCCTGGCTGATTGGGGCCGCAAGGAAATCTCCATTGCCGAGCAGGAGATGCCGGGCTTGATGGCCATCCGCGAGAAACATGCCGCGGCCAAGCCGCTGCAAGGGGTGCGCGTGACGGGCTCGCTCCACATGACTATTCAGACCGCAGTCTTAATCGAGACTCTGGTCGACCTCGGCGCGGACGTGCGCTGGGCCAGTTGCAACATTTTCTCGACCCAGGATCATGCCGCGGCCGCCATCGCCAAAGCGGGCGTGCCGGTCTTTGCCTGGAAGGGTGAAAGCCTGGCCGAATATTGGTGGTGCACTAACCAGGCCATCTCGTTCCCGGACGGCAAAGGTCCGCAACTGGTGGTGGACGATGGCGGCGATGTGACGCTGCTCATTCACAAAGGCTATCAGCTCGAAGAAGGCAGCGATTGGGCTAAGACCGAGTCGCACAGCAAAGAAGAGCAGTGCATCAAGGATCTGCTCCTGGAAGTGAACGGCGAGAATCCCTATCGCTGGCACGAGATGGTGAAGGAGTGGCGTGGCGTTTCGGAAGAGACCACCACCGGCGTGCATCGTCTTTACAAGATGCAGCAGCAGAATCAGCTCCTCGTTCCGGCAATCAACGTGAATGACTCCGTGACCAAGTCGAAGTTCGATAACCTTTACGGCTGCCGGCATTCGCTGGTCGACGGACTTAACCGTGCGCTCGACGTCATGATCGCGGGCAAGGTCGCGGTCGTTTGTGGCTACGGCGACGTCGGCAAAGGCTGCGCCCAATCACTCCGCGGACAGGGCGCCCGCGTGATCGTGACCGAGATCGATCCAATCAATGCGCTGCAGGCGGCGATGGAAGGCTACGAAGTCACCACCATCGAAGAGACGTTAGGCCGCGGTGATATCTATGTCACGACGACCGGCAATGTCGATGTCATCACTCTCGCCCACATGGAGAAGATGAAGAACCAGGCGGTGGTTTGTAACATTGGTCATTTCGATAATGAGATTCAGGTCGACCCGCTCAACGACCGCAAGGACGTGACCCGGACCAACATCAAGCCGCAGGTCGATAAATACACCTTCCCCAATGGCAGCGAGATCTTCATGCTGGCGGAAGGCCGCCTGGTCAATCTCGGCTGCGCCACCGGCCATCCGAGCTTTGTCATGTCGAACTCCTTCTCAAACCAGGTCCTGGCCCAGCTCGATCTATGGGAGAATAAAGACACTTACAAGGTCGGAGTTTATGTCCTGAGCAAGCAGCTCGACGAAGAAGTCGCGCGGCTGCATTTGCAGAAAATCGGAGTCAAACTCACCACTCTGACTGAGAAGCAGGCCGAATATCTCGGCGTCCCGGTGGAAGGACCTTATAAGTCCGAGCATTACCGCTACTAGGACTAAACTTTACAAAAATGGGGCATCGTCAGCCGGCGATGCCCCATTTTCTTTTCGGCCGAGCGCGGGACCGCCCGGTTCCTCCGATGCGAAAGCGACGGGGGCGGCCTTGCCCTGAGGCTCGTCTGCAGCCACTTTGCGCGCGTCGTGGCAAACAATCCGCTCCATTTTCTCCGCAACGTCGCCAAGCTGGAGGCGATTTCGTTTCTCTTTCTGCTCGGCGTCGCGATGCCGCTCAAATATATCGCGCACCTGCCGTTGGCGGTGAAATACGGCGGCTGGCTGCACGGCGTCCTCTTCCTCCTCTTTTGCTTCGCCCTGGCACGGGCCTTTTTCGCCGCCCACTGGCCCATCAGTCGCGCCGCTCTGCTCTTCGTCGCGGCCTTGCTACCCTTTGGACCGTTCGTGATCGACCGGCGCATGAGCCATTGGGAAAAAGAATACGCCGATCGCGTCGCGGCCAGGCGCTGACTCGAGCGCGGCGACGTCAATGCTTACGTGCCAGGGCCGGGAAATACCGGAACACTGTGCGCGCTATTTTTCCTTCGGGGGAAACGCCGGCATGGCCTCCGATTCATCTTCCGAGGGCCGCCCTTTCGGCTCGATGAATTCCTCCTGCGGCTCGCTCGTGGTCGCTTTGGTGCTGTGCTTCTTCTCGTCTTCGGCTCGATCGGATTCTTCCATATCAATAGAACGTGAGCCGACCGGCCGCCGGCTGCGTCACTGCGTCGCGAGCGCGGGCAGGAAGTAGAAGAGAAACGCCGTCACGACATAAAGCGCGAGCAGCTGCACGCCTTCCAGCCAGTTGCTTTCGCCATCGCCGCTGATCTGGCCCACGATCCAGATCGAGAAGACGATGGCCGCGATCTCGGGCAGAGAAAACTCCAACGTCATCGGAGTTTCAAAAGCGTAGGAGGCAAAGACCAGCACCGGCGTGACGAAGAGCGCCATCTGCAGACTGGAGCCGGTCGCGATGCTCAGGCTCAGGTCCATTTTGTTTTTCCAGGCCATGTAGACGGCGGTGGAATGCTCGGCTGCGTTTCCGACCAGGGCGACCACCACCACGCCGACGAACATCTCGGTCAGCCCTAACGAATGCCGCGCCACTTCGATCGAGCCGACGAGGAATTCGCTCAACCAGGCGATCAGCGCCGTGGCCAGACCGAGGGCGGTAATCGATTGCCAGAGCGGCCAATGCCCTTCCCCTCCGTCCTCCTCCGCCGGCCCGGAAAAGAGCTCGCGATGGGTGAAGAGATGGAAAAAGAGCGAACAAAAATAGGTCAGGAAGAGCACCAGCACGATGGCCAGGGAAAGCTTTTGCTCGGCCTCGATCGACCAGCCGCCGGGGCGGGAAGCGGCCGCGCGATGGAAGACCGTCGGGATGAGCAACGCGATCGCGCCCAGGCCTAACGATGTCGCCGAGACCCGGGCCGCAGTCTGGTTAAAGGTCTGTTTCGGGTAACGAACACCGCCGGCCAGAATGGAGGCGCCGAGGACGAGGAGGAGATTGCCAATGATGGAACCGGTGATTGAGGCCTTGACCACACCGGTCAATCCCTTGCTTAGTGCCATTATTGCGATGATCAATTCGGCCGCATTTCCAAACGTCGCATTGAGGAAGCCACCGATCCCGGCGCCGGAGCGGGCCGCCAGCTGCTCGGTCGCGCGGCCCATCCAGCCAGCCAGCGGCACGATGGCGAGCGCGGCCACGAGGAAGAGAAGGGTGTCGTTGCGCCAGGCCGAGACGTATCGGAGCGCGACCGCGACCGGCACCGCGAGCAGGAGCAAATCGAGCCAGTTGAATGCCCAGCTCTTCGCTTTCGCCCGCGCCATGGCTCACAGGAGCCTGTCGCCAGCCCAGACACAAGTCACTTCGTTCCCCGCCCTACCTGAGGAGGAGAAATGACCGCGCTGCTCATTTTCGCCATCGCCCTTTTCCTCGCCCTGCTCGTCTCCGATCTAGCCGATCGCAGCGTCCTCTCGACCGCGGTCCTTTTTCTCCTGGCCGGTTTTCTGGTCGGGCCCGGGCTGCTCAATTTCCTCCCGCTCACTCACGATTCGCCGATCGTGCGGCACCTGGCCGAACTGGCTCTCTTCAGCGTCCTCTTCACCGACGGCATGCGGGCTGCCATCCGCGACTTGGTGAACGCTTGGGATCTGCCCGGCCGCGCTCTCCTCCTGGGGATGCCGCTCACTTTGGTCGCGACCGCCCTGCTGGCATATTTCTTGTCCGGCGTTTCCTGGATCGAGGCCCTGCTCCTCGGCGCCATCCTGAGCCCGACCGATCCGGTCTTTGCCGCCGCCATCATCGGCCGGAAGGAGATTCCCGGCCGGCTCAAGCATCTCCTCAACGTCGAGAGCGGAGTCAATGACGGTATCGCCCTGCCCCTGGTGCTCATCTGCCTGAGCGTGATCGGACATTACGAAGCCGGCTACGCCGGACTGGCGATCGAGCTCCTCCTCGGCATCACCATCGGCGTGGCGGTGCCGTGGCTGGCCTGCTGGCTGCGCACCTGGTGTTTTTTCGGCGTCTCGAAGCCGTATGAGCCGCTCTTTGCCGTCGCCATCGGGCTCCTGGTGCTGGCCGTCGCCTCGATCCTGCACGGCAACATCTACCTGGCCGCTTTCGCCGCTGGGGTGACGGTGGCCAGCACCCGGCCCTCGCTGCGGGAGGAGTTTCATCGCTTTGGAGAACTAATCACCGAGCTGCTGAAACTGGCCACCCTCCTCGTCTTCGGCGCCCTCATGTCACCCGCCCTTTTTGCGGAGCTCCACGCCTCCGATTATCTCTTTGCCGTCCTCGCGCTTCTCCTCGCCCGGCCGGCGGCGATGTTGCTCGCGCTCTGGAAGAGTGAGCTCGATTGGCGCGAGCGCCTGACCGCAGGCTGGTTTGGGCCCAAGGGTTTCGCCTCTGTCGTCTACGGCCTCCTCCTCTTCCAACGCGACGTGCCAAACGCCGAAAGGCTCTTCCGTCTCAGCGCCCTCGTCATCGCCGGCTCGATCGTGGCCCATTCGTCGACCGACGTGGTCATCGCCCGCTGGTTCGTCGACAAAGGCAACGACGAAAGGCCGGAAGCACCCGAAGCACCCCAGCCGACTCAGTAAAGATACGGTTCCGCGAGCGAGAAAGCGTCCCGCACCCGCTCGATCCGCGGGGCCGCTTCCTCCGCCATCGTCACCTCGACCACGTCGAAGCGGAAAAGAATGTCGGGATTGCCCAGCAACCGCAACCAGGCCAGCGCGCCTAACGAGATCCGACGCTGCTGGTCGCGATGGACCGCTTCCAGCGGGCGGCCAAAGTCCTCCCGGGTGCGCGTCTTCACCTCGACGAAGACGAGCACGTCGCCATCGCGACAGACCAGGTCGATTTCCCCACCCTGCCGGCCGCGGAAATTGCGATAGAGCACCTTGCAGCCGCACCGGCGCAGATGGCGGGCGGCCAGATTTTCGCCCCGCGCCCCGAGCCGCAGATGCGCCCGGCTAGAAGGCAAAAACCGGCTGCGCCACCGGCTCAAACGAGCGGCGATGGATCGGGCAAGGACCGTGTTCATGGAGTTTCTGGAGATGGAGGCCGGTGCCGTAGCCTTTGTGCCGGCTGAAACAATATTCGGGAAAACGGGCGCAAAACTCACGCATCAAAGTGTCGCGCGTTACCTTCGCGATCACGCTCGCCGCCGCGATGCTCAGGCTCAGGCAATCGCCATCGATGATCGCGGTCTGCGGGAGCGGAAAAGGGAAAACCGGCAGCCCGTCGATCAGGACGTGCTCGGGCGAAACGGTCAACCCGGCGACCGCGATCCGCATCGCCTGGTGCGAAGCGCGCAGGATATTTATCCGGTCGATCTCGAGATTATCGACGATCCCGACCGCCCAGACGATCTCGGAGTGATTCGTGAGGTAGCGATAGATTTTCTCCCGCAGCTCGGGCGAGAGCTGCTTGGAATCGGTCAGCTTCTTGTGCCGGAAGCGCTCGGGCAAAATGGCGGCCGCCGCCACCACCGGACCGGCCAGGGCGCCGCGGCCGGCTTCATCGATCCCGGCGATGCGGGCTATGCCTAACGAGGCTCGAACTTTCTTCTCGTGCCGAAATCCACAGCGCATGCCGGGAGAAGTCTATCCACAGATTTCGCAGATTCTCCCAGATTATTTCTCTGCTCCACCGAAGCAGACCGCTTCTTTCGTCAAGAAGCTGCCTTAAATAGCGTGCCCCGCGGCCTCACCGTGCTCCAATGCATCGAACCCCGCACAACGCGGAGAAGACCATTGTACCGACCGGTCGGCGCAACTTATCCAGGGCGGAGACTGCGTTCTCCCCCAGAGAAATTGCGTCAGGCTGCGGACGAACCTATTCCCGGACTGCGGTCGCTTCCTTGCCCTTGCGACCACGCAGGTAATTCAGCTTGGAACGGCGGGCTTTGCCCTGCTTTTCCACTTCCACCTTCGCCACCCGCGGAGAATGGATCGGGAAGACGCGCTCCACCCCTTCGCCGTAGGAAATGCGGCGCACGGTGAAGGTCTGGTTGATCCCGGTCCCCTTGCGACCGATACAGATGCCGGAAAAAATCTGGATCCGTTCCTTTTCCCCTTCGCGCACCCGGGTGTGCACGCGCACCCCGTCGCCCACCTTGAATTTGGTCACGTCGGTCTTTTGCTGCTCTTTGGCGAGGGTATCGATGATGTTCATAAAGTGGTCTCCTGCTCCGGGAAAGGGGTCGAATACCTAGCGCGAATGGGGCGGGTTGTAAAGGGCCGAGCCACAGCGCCCCACCACAGTGCCCTGGCCGACGCAACGGAGGGCGCGTCGCCTGAAACGCGGACGCAATCGGCGCCCTCCGGCAGAGCGCGCCTCGCCCTCAGGCTGGGTTTGGGGGCACGGTCACGTGCTGGGGATCTTCCAGGAGCGACTGGTAGATAAACTCCGCCGCTTTCTCTGGCTGTACTTTGCAGAGCTTGGCCAGCGCAAGAAGGTTATCGAGCAGCTGCAACTCCAGCGTCTCGCGCGTCGTGAGCACTGCACGAGGGAGTGAGAAAAATTTCACCCCGCCCTGCAGCCCTGCGCCGCCCGGTGCAAAAACTTTCACCACGCCCCGCACCCCTCCACCGCACAGCCTGAAAAACGGCACTGGACCTGGCAGCACTCGCAAAAGAATTCAGAGCTGCATTGGCTTTACCGCGCAGCGCGAAGGCGTCGCAGCCTGCCCCGCGCTTACCATTGCCTGCAGTGCCCATCGAACAATTTCGCTTTACATTCGCGCTCGTCTTGCCGCACCCTACCGACCATGAAGTTCCCCTTGACCCGCTTCACACACACACACACACACACACACACTGCTCGCAGTGTGCTTTTTGTCGGTCGCGCTTACCTTCTCTAGTGCGAATTCTTGGGCGGATTGCCCCAATAGCGGGAGCGTGAGGCTCTCCAACGAGGAGGCCCTCGCCTCGGCGTATCAGCCCTACGGAGGTATCTTGCATCGCTACCGTTTTGTGCCGCCGTCTCCCTACGCTCCGCCTTATCCAACCGCGATCATGCTGCCGGCCGATGTTTTCAAACTGGAATACGGCGACGCCGGCACTCCTACCGAAAGACAAGCGAGCTATGATCTTCAGCAGGCGGGTTTCCTAGTTTTTCAAGTGGATCATCGTCTCGCACCCCCGGGCCAACTCGACGGTCAATATTTGTTTATTGGTTCCACCGGCCGCTACCGCGATCAAACGGACGACACGAAACGCCAGATTCTGGCCGCTCTCGCGGACACGACTAACTGCAATGGCAGTATCTACCTCGTGGGAGGTTCCGCTGGTGGGACTCTCGCGCTTTGGTGCGGGCTCGATGCAGCAAGCACAGTCAGCGGATGGAATGAAAACGCCCGGTCCCACATTAAAGCCGTGGTCAGCCTTTCGGGTCCGACGAATTTTTGCGATTTGAGCAATCCCGGGGGGATTCCACCCGACGAGATCGAGAAATTTGAGAACGTTCTCGACAATTACGTTGGTCTCCCGGATGACACCGATTGCGATCATGATCCAGACCAGAAGCTGAATCACGCCTCCCCAGCCTGGCTGGTATCAAACGGGGCGACGAGCAACCCGCCGCCGGTAATGTTGTATGCGACCCGATGGAGACCCTGTGCCTAACGCACAGGCGTCAGATATGTATAATGCATTGAAATTGCGATTTCCCGGCCTCGTCGTCGAAAAATACATAATGCATTACGCAGTTACAGATCAAACCAACCATGCCTATAAATACTGGCGCGCGGAGGATAACGCCGACAACAGTGACGGCAGGTGCGTTAGCCAACAAGTGATCGATTTTCTAAAGGCGCATCCATGAGTGAAATTTCCACAAGACTGAAGTTTCTGGTCGTCGCCGCGCTGCTATTTACGGCGACCCAGCGTATCTCACTCGCGGGCAGCGCGACTTGGAGCATGGACCCCACTAACAGTGATTGGAATACGGCTACTAACTGGATGCCGCAAACCGTTCCTAATTCTGCCTCCGATACCGCTACTTTCAATGCTTCCAAGCTTACAAACCTGTCGGTCAGTTTTGGTTCAGTTATCAACTTGGACAGCGCAGTCTTCAATACAGAGGCGTCGGCCTATACCGTCACTCTTAATGTTAGCAATCTGATTTTGAATGGCACCGGCCTAGTAAACAACTCTAGCTCGATTCAATCTATAGTCATACCAGAGGCGGATCACTTAGTCGGAGCTATTTTTCTCTTTAATAGGGCGACTGCAGGAAGCATGACAAGTATTAGCACGGTGGGCGGCCTGCTGACCTTCTATGATGAATCCTCTGCCGGCTCTGCGATTCTCGATCTCAGCAGTGGGTCTCTCCAAGGCAATATCAACTTCTACGATAGCTCGACGGCGGCCGATGCAACTATCAACGCCAGTGCCGGGTCGGTGATAGAGTTTTTCGATAGCGCGAAGGGTGGTAACGCGACCCTGAACCTGACCAGTGAGGCCTTTGTGCTTTTTGAAAGTGACAACAACGCGGAGCATATGACCGCCAACTGCATCGGCGGGGATTCTTCTTTCGGTTCGGCGATTGAGTTTGAAGGGTTTTCCAGCGCAGGAGAAGGCACTTTCACCACCGTTGGAGCCAGCGTGAGTGGCGAAAAGGGGGCTTACATTATTCTGGACAACCACGCCACAGCCGCGAATGGCACTTTTATCATTGGCGGCGGCTTGGGCACGGGGTTGGCTGGCACCACTCTCACCTTTTTTGACACCACCACGGCTGCCGCGGCCAACATTACCGCTCAAGGGGGAGTCGGTGGGTCGGACGGTGGCACCATCCTCTTCGAGGATCGAGCCAAAGGGGGCACGGCCAGTTTGTCGCTTCAGGGCAATGGCGCCTTGGATATCGGCGACACGCAGTTAGCTGGGATCACCGTCGGCTCACTAACCGGCGACGGCCTGGTTTATCTCGGGACTAAGACACCCACCATCGGGAGCAACGGCCAGAGCACGAGCTTCTCGGGTGTGATCCAAGAGAGCGGCGGAGTGACCAAGATTGGCACCGGGACACTGACCTTGACTGGCGCCAACCTTTACACCGGCACCACCACAGTAAGCGGCGGCGTGCTCAACGTCGCCAACCGGCGGGGCTCAGCCACGGGCGCCGGGGCGGTGCAGGTCAACACCGGGACCTTGGGCGGGCGAGGCATTATCGCTGGGCCGGTCATTGTTAACAGCGGCGCCTTCCTCGCCCCGGCGGTGGGGAGCAACAAGCAAACCACGCTGACCATCCAATCCGCGCTAACGATGAACGCAGGCGCAACCTATAGTTACACCTTCAAAGCGAAGCAGAACAAGTCGCGCACCGACCTGGTCGTAGCCAACGGGGTCACACTCAACGGCGCCAGCATTAACCTGACTGGCCAGATTCAAGGCAGCCTGCGACAAGGTCTCACCCTGACTCTGATCAGCAACACCAGCGCCAGCCCGATCAGCGGCACCTTCAGCAACCTGCCTAACGGCGGCATTGTGAACGTCAACGGAAACAACTTCCAAGCCAGCTACAGCGGCGGCGACGGCAACGATCTCACTCTCACCGTGGTGCCGTAGAACTCGGCCCACCTTGCCGCAGCGCCACGTGCCGCCTGACACGGTGACAATTTTTGCGAAATAGTAATTTTCGGCTTTACACCCGGGCGCCTTTTGTCGCACCCTCCCCGCAATGAAACCCCAACTGTCAACCCGCTTACACACACACATACACACACACACTGCTCGCAGTGTGTCTTTCGTCGGTCGCGCTGATTCTTAGCAGCGCGTTTTCTTTCGCCCAAACGCCAACCCCGACACCGTCTCCGGTCTGCAACGACAGCACGCGGCCGTCCAGCCACGTCGATACGGCGCTCGATACCATGTTCCAGCCTCATTATTACGACCCTGGGGACAACACCGAGCTCACCACAGCCGCATGGCTCCTTCTGGAGCGGGGCCGTGGCCGATCGTCATTTCCATTCCACCGGTCCTCTTTCGCGGGGAGATCGGCACTGCCGGGACGCCGGCCCAGCGGGCGGCAGCCAAAGACCTGAACGATCACGGCTTTCTGGTTTACCAGGTGGAACATCGGCTCGCTCCGCCCGGACTGGCGAAAGATCAAACTCCGCACAATAGAAATACCCAGCGAGGCATCGACTCCGGCCGTCCGCCCCAGCAAACCGACGACCTCAAACAACAGATCCTAGCGGCGATGGCCGATCCCGATTGGGACCAGACGAGCCTGTTTATCTTGGGTGGTTCCTCCGGCGCGTGTCACGCTCTTTGGCTGGCTCTCGATTCTACGCACGAAAATGTCACAGGTTGGACGGCAGCAGTGCGCGCCAAGATCAAAGGAGTCGTCTGTTTCTCCGGCCTCTATGATCTCTCCGACCGCGACTTTGGCGATCCTGGCGTCAACTTCGATCCTGACACTTATCTGGGCGTCATCCGCAATTATACCAATACAACCGACACTTTCGTCGGCCTCGAAAAGCAATATTCGGTATCGCCAATAGCGCTCCTAGTTAGCGCAACAGATATCCCGCCTATACGCCTATATGCGACGGTGGACGATACCATCCCTCCTAATCAATCGAAGAAGATGTATGATGCGACTTGAAGATCATGGCGGGATTGATGTGATGGAATATACGATGGAAGGCGAAGAGCACAGCTTTAATCAGTGGTACATCCAAAACAATCATACCCACACCTGTGTCCGCGAGGAAGTCATCGCTTTCTTGGAGGCTCAGTTATGAGCTGTCGCGTAAAAGTAAAAATTTCTGTCGTCATAGCTGCTTTGGTCTCTCTGGCCGCAGAGGGCCAATTGCTCGCCGGCAGCGCTACCTGGCATAAAAATCCTACCTCCAGCGATTGGTATACAGCAAGTAATTGGACGCCAAACACGGTTCCAAGCAGTGAGAGCGATATAGCAAGCTTTTCCAGGTCCACTCTGCCTGACGTTACGGTCACTGCCCGGACCGAAATCAGCGGTATTCACTTCAATCGAGGAGCCAACTCCTACACCATCGCGACTCAACCCGGCTGGCCGCTCATCCTGATCGGAGAAGGCATAGTCAATGAGTCGGGCGCGATGCAGAAGTTCGTCTCTCAAGTTTCGGGGGGATTCACCGGAGGGCTCTTTTTCGAGGGAGTGGCAACCGCGGGAGATGGAACAGTTTTTAGCGCTCTGGGGGGCTTCATATCTTTCCACGACTCTTCAAATGCCGCTACCGCGAGTATAACCGTCGGAATGGGACCGGAGTTACAGCAAGGTGCGATCGATTTCTGGGAGACGACCACGGTGGCTAATGCCTCCATTGTCGCTAACGACGGGGCGCAGGTTAATTTATTTGACCTGGCATCGGCCGGTAACGCGACCTTCACCATCAGCAGCGATGCGTTCTTGTTCTTTGGCGATGATGCCACGGCGGATCATGCGATGGCCACCTGTATAGGTGGGAAGGGAATCTACTCAAGCAGCATCCATTTCCATCAGTCTGCCACGGCGGCAGAAGGGACCTTTACCGCGACTGGTGGTGGGATAAGTGGCGAAGCAGGGGGGTTTATTCATGTCAGCGATAGCGCGAGAACAGCCGATGCGATTTTCGCCATTAAGGGCGGCGCGGGACCGAATCTAACTGGTGCTCTGCTGACTTTCGACGGGAACAGCACCGCTCAGAACGCGAGCATCAACGTCGAAGGAGGACTCGGCGGTTCCGAGGGTGGCGCGGTCATTTTTGACGGCAATGCCAGCGGCGACGCGGCCACCATCTCGCTCCTCGGCAACGGAGAGCTGGATATTAGCAGCACACATTTAAGTGGCGTCACCGTCGGCTCACTGACCGGCGACGGCCTGGTTTATCTCGGGACTAAGACACTCACCATCGGGAGCAACGGCCAGAGCACGACCTTCTCGGGTGTGATCCAAGAGAGCGGCGGAGTGACCAAGATTGGCACCGGGACACTGACCTTGACTGGCGCCGACCTTTACACCGGCGCCACCACAGTAAGCGGCGGCGTGCTTAATGTCGCCAACCGACGGGGCTCAGCCACGGGCGCCGGGGCGGTGCAGGTCAACACCGGGACCTTGGGCGGGCGAGGCATTATCGCTGGGCCCGTCATCATTAGTAGCGGAGCGTTTCTCGCTCCAGCCGTGGGCAGCAACAAGCAAACCACGTTGACCCTCAAAGCCCGCTAACGATGAACGCAGGCGCGACCTATAGTTACACCTTTAAAGCGAAACAGAACAAGTCGCGCACCGACCTCGTCGTTGCCAACGGGGTCACGCTCAACGGCGCCACCATCGACCTGTCCGGCCAGATCCAAGGCAGCCTGCGCCCCGGCCTGACCCTCACTGTTCTCAGCAACGCCAGCGCGAGCCCGATCAACGGCACCTTCAGCAACCTGCCGAACGGCGGGATCGTGAACGTGAACGGCAACAACTTCCAAGCCAGCTACACCGGCGGCGACGGCAACGATCTTACCCTCACGGTGGTGCCGTGATTCGACACGGAAGGCAGGAAGCGCTGGTAGGGTAGCGCGAGCTTCCAGCTCGCCTGTTCCGTGAGCCTGCAAGCTGGAAGCTTGCGTGTTAGCGGGTTCTTCCGTAGCGCGAGCTTGCCGCTCGCACTGTGCTGAGCAGCAAGCTGGAAGCTTGCGCTAAGATGCAGGCGTCAGCTCGCACGCCGAGCTGGGCAGTGTGGCGGTTTGAGCGCCCCGTCGCGTGCTCTTGGATGCTCGCGCCGGGCTCGATCCAGCGCGGCTACCGCCGCACCCATTGCAAGCTCCCGCCGGGGGCGGGCAGGGAGCAGGCTTGATCCAAAGCCGCGTGGCGCGGCGACGGCAACGATCTTTCCTTCGCGCCGGTGCCAAGGTTGTGCTTTCGGGCGCGGTCGCTATACTGCCGACCGCTGCACCCGTAGCTCAACTGGATAGAGTGACGGCCTCCGAAGCCGTAGGTTGCGCGTTCGAGCCGCGCCGGGTGCACGGGCTCTTTTCGTGAGGGCGATGCCGTCAAGGTCGATTCTCTCGCACGCTACTCGGAACGGGTTCAAACAGGCGCCGCTTTTCTCCCTCTCGCAATCGAAGACCGCCAGGCTGCTGCTCGCGCCGGCCGCATTCAATTCCCGCCCCCGGCCGCCAGTGGTCACGTTCTGGTCGAAGCCGGCGTTGCCGGCTTCCCGGCTGCCATGTTCCTGAGAGCCGTTAGTGGCGCGGCCGGCCGATCTCGGCCGCGAGGGTGAGACAGAGGAAAAGGATGAATGCCTGAAGCGCAGGGCCAGTTCAACCTTTGACCGCCCCGGAACTCAGGCTGGAAATGAGGTAGCGGCTCAGGATGACGAAGAGGATCACGACCGGAAACGAGACGAGGAGCGCGCCGGCGGCGTAAAGGCCCCATTGCGTGCTCAGGTTGGCCTGAAACATCTTCAACCCGAGCGGGAGGGTGAACATTTTCACGTCTTGGAGGATGACGGCGGCGACCACGTATTCGTTCCACGCCGTGAGGAAGGAGAACAGCGCGGTGACGACCAGGGCCGGCGCGGAGAGCGGGAGAACGACGAGCCGAAAGGCCTGCCAGCGGGTGCAGCCATCGATCCCGGCCGCTTCCTCGAGCGAGAGCGGGATGGTGTCGTAGTAGCCTTTGAGTTGCCAGATGCAAAAGGGCAATGCGGTCGCGCTGTAGATGATGATGATGCCGAGATAGGAATTGAGCAGTGAGAGCTTGATCAGGATGAGATAGAGCGGGAGGAGCAACATGGTGGCCGGGAACATCTGGGTGACGAGGAGGCCGTTGAGGGTGGTGCTGCGGCCGAGGAAACGAAAGCGCGAGAGGGCATAGCCGGCGGTGGAGGCGAGGGCGACGCCGGTGAGGGTGACGGCGAGGGCGATGAGGGTGGAATTCCCGAGCCAGCGCAGAAACGGAGTCTCGAAAAGGAGGATGCGGAAGTTATCGAGGCTTGCGCCGTGCGGAATGAGGGCGAGTGAAGTGGAGAGCGGTTGGCCGCCCGGGCGCAACGCGATGGTGACGATGCGACTGATTGGATAGAGCGCGAAGAGGCTGAAGATGAAGAGCGCGAGATAGCTCAGCGACATCCGCGTGGTGCGCGAAAGCGAAGGGCGCGATTCCTTTCCCAACCTCGGCGAACGTCGTGACATGGTGGGCGAAAGACCGCCATCCCGGAGGCGGAGTCAAGGCGGGCCGCGCTGGCACGGGTCCTTTGGCCCGAGCCGACTCAGGCTTTAGCCGCCACCACCGCCGCCGCCGCCACCGCCACCTGCACCACCGCCGCCTGTGCCGCCTCCCGTTCCGGTGCCGCCGGCGGCTCCGCCGCCCGTGCCCGCACCGGAGGCGCCGCCGCCGTTGGCCGCGCCCGAGCCGTTGCCGGAGCCGTTGCCATTCCCGACCGCGCCGTTCCCAGCCGCACCCTGCGCCGCCCCTAAGCCGCCCCGCGCGGAAATCACGCTGCTGTGATCGCGGTCATCTTCATTGGCACAACTGCTCAGGAAAAGACCGAAACCGATTCCGAGCGCCAGCAGACAAAAAATCTTTCTCATCCCACTCTCTTCGCAGGCGCAGGCCTCGCTGCGCTCCTCGGGCGGCTCTCTATCGCAGATTTCCACTCGATTGTTTGGCCTAGAGCCAGGGGCGAATCAGGCGGGCAATGGCCTCACCACCACGCGCATGCCGTCGGTCGAGACGATCGCGACGGGCGTTTCCGCGGAGATGAATTCCCCTTCCGTGACCACATCCACAACGTGGCTTTCAAACTCCGCCTTGCCGCTCGGACGCAAGATAGTAAGGGCGCGCCCCTGCATCCCGGGCGCGAGCGGAAGGGCGGTGGCAAAGGCCCGCGGCACCCCGGTGAGCGACGGGCCGGGCGGGTTGCTGGTGGAGAGAATGAAGCGGCGATAGACGCTGGTCTGCGGCAGGTAGCGAGCGAGGAGCCCGATCACGATGGCGGCGCCGAGAAAGGTGAGAAACATATTGAGCAGCGGGATTTTCAGCATCTCCCCGGTCGGCCAGAAATTCTGTCCCGGGTAACGATCGATCATCGCCCAAAGGAGCGACGCGAACATAAACAAAACACCGAGCACCCCGACAATGATGGTGGAGTGCCCAAAGATAAAAACCTCCAGCAGGACGAGCACGACCCCGAGAACGAAGAGCCCGACCGTCTCCCAACCGGCCAGGCCGGCGAAGTAATGCCCGAGAAAGAAAAGGGCGAAGCAGAAGATGGAAAGAATCCCGGGCAGACCAAAGCCGGGAATCTTAAACTCGATGTAGGCGCCGATGATTCCGCCTAACAATAACAACGGCGCGAGCTTGGTCAGCCAAAAGGCCAGCTGCTCAAATCCGCTCGGCTCGATCCTCACCACCTGCCCGTGCAGCCCCGCCTTCTTGACCAGCTCGGAGATCGACTCAGCGATCCCGTCGGCCAGGACCGGTTTGCCATTGATCTTCGCGGTCGCTTCCTGGGCGTTAAGGGTCAGGAGCGAGCCTTTGGCGTGCAGGACGCGCTGGCCGATTTTCACCTCCTTCTCCTTATTCATGAAGGCCTCGCCGATATCGGGGTTGTGGCCATTGCGCAGCGCGCTCCCGCGGACCAGGGCCGACCAATAGGAGATGGTTTTTTCCTTTTGCGTCGGCGGCAGATCCTCGCCGGTCGATTGGATCGGCGCGGCCGCTCCGATCGCGCTGACCGGCGCCATGTAGATGTGTTTGGTCGCGAGCGCGATGAGCGCCCCGGCCGAGCCGGCGTTCGAGTTGATGTAAGTGTAGGTGGGGATGGTGGCGTGATTGAGAATGTCGGTAATCTTTTCCGCCGAATCGAGCCGCCCGCCGTAGGTATCCATGTCGAGAATAATGGCGGCGGCACCGTTGCTCTCCGCTTCCTTCTCCGCCCGGCGCAGGAAGAGGACGAGCGAAGGCGCCACCTCGCCCTGCAGCGGCACCACGACCACGTCTCCCTTCCCGACCACTTCTCCGGCCGCGGCCGCGCCTAACGACGAGGCTACGAGAAGCAGGAAGGGTAAAATGCAGGTCGCAAAACGGCTCATAGCGTGATCATTTGGACGCCCGCGGGCGCTCGGTTTACTCTGACAGCGTTCCGCACTCCCCACGAGGAAAAACATGGGCACCATCCCGACCGAAGTCATCGAGCAGGTCGCCGCCGCGAATGACATCGTGGAGGTGATTGGCTCCTATTTCCCGCTCAAGCGCGCCGGCACCACCTGGAAGGCGCTCTGCCCGTTTCACCAGGAGAAATCGCCCTCCTTCACGGTCAATCCACAGCGCCAGATTTTTAAATGCTTCGGCTGCGGCGAGGGCGGCGGCGTCTTCAAGTTCGTCGGGCTCTACGAGCACATCAGCTTCCCCGACGCGGTGCGAAAACTGGCCACCCGCGCCGGCATCCCGATCATCGAGGAACGCGGCAGCACGAGCGAAGACGATCGCCAGCACGAAGCGCGGCGCACCCTGCTCCGGCTGCATACGGAAGCGGCGGAATGGTTTCACGATAACCTGATGAAACGCGAGCTGGCCCGGCCGGCGCGCGATTACCTGAAAGGCCGCGGCCTAACGAGCGAGATCGCACGCTCCTGGCAGCTCGGCTACGCCCCGGAGAGCTGGGACGCGTTGCTCGATTGGGCGCTCGACCAGGGCTATAAGCGGAGCACGCTCCTGCAGAGCGGGCTGGTCAAGCTGCGCGACGAGGAACGGCCGGAGAGCGAGGTTTACGATCGTTTCCGCGGCCGGCTCATGTTCCCGATCTGCAACGACGTCGGCGAAGTGATCGCCTTCAGCGGACGTATCCTAACGAGTGAGACGGAGACGGCAAAATATCTCAACTCGCCCGAGACGCCGCTCTTTCGCAAAGGAAGCGTCCTCTTCGGCCTGCAAAAAACCAAGCGGGCTCTGATCGAGGCCAATAGCGCCATCGTCTGCGAAGGCCAGCTCGACTTGATCACGCTCTTCGAAGCTGGCCTAACGAACGTAGTGGCGCCGCAGGGGACGGCTTTCACCGAAGGGCAGGCCCGTATTTTGAAGCGCTACGTGAGCGAGGCGGTGCTTTGTTTCGATGCCGATGCCGCCGGGCAGAAAGCGGCCGAGCGTTCCCTCGAGCCGCTGCTGGAAAACAACCTCACCGTGCGGGTGGCGGAGATGCCGGCGGGCCAGGATCCGGATTCGTTGGTTCGAAGCGAAGGGGCGGAGATCTTCGGCGCGCGCATCGCGGCGGCACGCGATTTTTTCGATTACTGGATCGAACGGCAAACGAGCGCGACCGACCTAACGAACCTGAACGCCAAGATGCAGATCGCGCGCGAGCTAGCCGAGACGGTGGCGCGGGTGCACGACCCGCTCATGCGCAACGAGGTGATCAGCAAAGTCTCGGCCCGTCTCGGGGTGGGCGCGGCCGATTTCGCCAATCTCCTGCCGCGGTCGCAACCTGCGCGGGCCAGTCGGGAGAGGGCGCCGCGGACGGTGGCGGTCGCCCCGCGGCACGAGGTGGCCCTGCTCTGCCTCCTCGCCCTGCGCGACGTGGAAGCGCGCCGCTACCTCCTGGCGCAGGATTGGGCCGCGGTGATCGAGGAGACGCCCGGGAGCGAAATGCTGACCCGCATTTTGCAGGCCGAGCTCCGGCCCGATGATCCCGCTTCGCTCAATCTTTTCCTCTCTTCCCTCGCCCCCGAGGAAGAGTCGTTAGTCTCGGGCTGGCTCATGCAGAAGATGCCGCCGAACGCCGAAGCAGTGGCGCGCGATTGGTGGGAAGGGCTGCGCCAACCGGTATTACGCCGCCGGCTGCAGGCGGCGGAGAGCCGGCTGAAACTTCCGCAAATCACTCCCGGCGAGGTCGCTGCCCTGCAGAAACAGGTGGTTGACCTCCGTGGGCAGCTCGACGACTTTCCACGGTTTTCGCCGGCCCGCGCCACGGACTCCTAATGGTGGGCGGGGGCGGCTAGCGCGGAACCTGCTTTTCGTCCAAGCTCAACCGCAAAAAAATCGTTTTGGCCAAGACATCGAAAACCTCCAGCCGTAAGAAGAAGGCGACCAAATCCGTCGCCACCACTCCGAAAAAGCGAGGCCGTCCGCCCAAAGCAACGGACGAAAAAGCCTCGCCCAAAGAAAAACGCCCGCGCGGGCGTCCACGCAAAGCAGTCTCCGCGCCGGCTGAAAAACGGGGTCGAGGCCGACCGCTCGGAAAAAAAGGGCCGCCCAAAGCCGACGCGCCCGCGCCGGCCATCAGCCAAAGTAACGGCGTTTCCAGCAACAACGGCGATCTGCCCTCCTCGCTCGCAACCGCGACCCAGCTCCGGATTCGCGAGCTGATCAAGCTGGCCAAAGAACAGGGCTACCTCACCTTTGACGATCTGAACGAAGCGCTGCCGCCGGATCTGACCGACCCGGACGAGCTCGACCAAATCCTGATCCGTCTGCGCAAGCTCGAGATCGATATTATCGAGGCTTCCGAGGTCGATCGCTACAAGGACGTCAAAAAGGATTCCGACGAGGAAGAGGAGGAAAAGCCGGAGCCGAAGCTCGATATCCTGGACGATCCGGTGCGGATGTATCTCAAGCAGATGGGCCAGGTGCCGCTGCTCACGCGCGAGCAGGAAGTGGAAATCTCCAAGCGAATCGAAGAAGCCGAAGTGCGAGTGGCCGACCACGTGCACCGCTTCGGTTTCGTCGCCCACGCTCACCTTGAGCTGGCCGCCAAGCTGGTGGAAGGGGGCGAGCGTTTCGACCGCGTCATCCTCGACAAGAAAATCGAGAGCCGCGAGCGCTATATGAAGATGCTGCCGCGGCTCTGCAAAAAAGTGCAGGTCATGAGCGTGGAGCTGGCCCGTGAATATGAAAGCCTGACCCGGAGCGGCCATCGCGATTCGCCCGAATTGGAGCAATTTGAAAAGTCGGTCGGCAAGCTGCAAAGCCTCTATCCGCAGTTCTTTTTCAAGCAGCGGGTGACGGAGGAATTCGTCCACCTGGCCGACGAGCATTACGCGCGGCTGCGCAGCGTGCAGGAAGAGATGAAAAAGCGCCCGAAACATCGGGGGCCGAGCCCGCAGGCGAAGAAGCTGCGCGAAATCGAGACCGCCCTCTGGCTCTCGAGCGACCAATTTGGCGCCCGCTATCAGGAGCTGCGCAGCTGGTTGCGCAAAGCGCTCCGGGCCAAGACGGAGATGATCGAGGCCAACCTGCGCCTGGTCATTTCGATCGCGAAAAAATACACCAATCGCGGCCTCTCGTTTCTCGACCTGATCCAGGAAGGGAACATGGGTCTGATGAAGGCGGTGGAGAAATTCGAGTATCGCCGCGGCTATAAATTTTCCACCTATGCAACCTGGTGGATTCGCCAGGCCATCACCCGTTCGATCGCTGATCAGGCGCGCACCATTCGCATCCCGGTGCATATGATCGAGACGATCAATAAATTGATGCGGGTGCAGAAGCAGCTCCTGCAGGAGTACGGCCGTGAGCCGACTCCGGAGGAAGTGGCGGAGGAAATCCTGCTCCCGGTCGACCGGGTCCGCGCGGTGTTGAAGATGGCGCAGCAGCCGATCTCGCTCCAGGCGCCGGTGGGCGAAAGCGAAGAGACGAATTTCGGCGATTTTATCGAGGACAAAGGGGCGGAAAACCCGAGCGACATGACCGCGATCGCGCTGCTGAAAGAGAAGATCAAGGACGTGCTCGAGACCTTGACCGAACGCGAGCGCCAGGTGCTGGAACAGCGCTTCGGCCTGGTCGACGGCTACAGCCGCACCCTGGAAGAAGTGGGCCGGCAATTTCGCGTCACCCGGGAACGCATTCGCCAGATCGAGGCCAAAGCCCTGCGCAAGATGCGTCACCCGACGCGAATTCGGCAGCTCGAGGGATTCCTCGAAGCTGCCGATCTCAACCCACTTCCGGGGGCAAAGGGCGCCCCCGGTCCCCTCGCCTAGCGAGGACGGTGCCGGACGACGCGTCCACGATGGACGACGGCAGGTCGTCGATAAACGACCGGACGCCGATAGACCACCGGGCGATAGCCGTAGGACACGTAATACGGAGCGTATCCGTAAGGGTAGCCATAGCCGTAAGCGTAGGGCGCATAGGGGTAGCCGCCGTACGGATAGCCGTAGGAATAACCGATACCGACCGGAAGGCCGATCCCGATTCCCACCCGCACCCCAGCCTGCGATTTCGCCGCCGAAACGAAGGTAAACGCGCCGGCCACCGCCGCAATCAAGAGAAGTTTTTTCCAGTTCATTGCCTCACCTCCTTTCCTTAAAGAACCAACGTCCATTTCAGACGCAGCCGGGGGCGAACTATTTAGAAGGTGTTTCCGACCATTGCGGATACCCGCTTACCGCCAGATCCGGGCCGACCCGCTCGTAGCGCGGCTGGCGGACCTTGGCTCCGAGCAGAGTCGCGCCCGCTCCTTTCCCCCCGATGGCGAAGACCGGCCCGGCGGTAAATAGCGGGGCGAGGTAGAATTGCACCTTGTCCACCAGGCGGGCGTCAAAGGCCTGGCCGAGGATGTCGCCGCCGCCTTCGATCAGCACGCTGGTGATTTCCTTCCGACCGAGATCGGTCAGCACCTGGGCGAGCGTTTTCCGGCGATAGACCAGGCTGCGCGCGGCCTGCCGATCGGTAAAAAAGTGCGCCGCGCGTGGCAGATCGCCGGAGCGAGTGAGCACCACCCGCCAGGGCTGGCGGGCGCCGCGAAAACCCCGGGTGGTTAGGCGAGGGTTGTCCCGGCGGAGCGTCTCGGCGCCGACCAGGATTGCATCCGCCTGGGCGCGCAATTGCATGGCGTGGCGGCGGGCGGCGGGACTGGTCAGCCAGCGGTCCTCGTTAGGCGGCCGGGTCAGGCGGCCATCCAGGCTCATCCCGCACTTGGCCAGGACGAAGGGCTGCTGGGTCACGATCCATTTGTTAAAAGCCTCATTGAGCTGGGTGCATTCTTCTTCCAGCACGCCGGTGGTGACTCTCATCCCCGCGGCCCGCAGTTGCTCAAGGCCGCGCCCAGCATGGGCTGGGTTGGGATCGGTCGCTCCGATGACGATGCGGCCCACGCCGGCGCGCAAAATCGCTTCGGTGCAAGGCGGAGTGCGCCCGGTGGTGGAACACGGTTCCAGCGTGACATAGAGGGTGGCGGAACGGAGCGAACCCGCTGGCGCCGCGGCCAGACATTCGACCTCGGCATGCGGCCAGCCGACAGCACGATGGTAGCCGGTCGAGACGATTTCGTTTTGGTGTACCAAGACAGCGCCGACGGCAGGGTTTGGGCTCACGCGGCCGAGGCCGCGACGCGCTTCGGCGAGCGCCGCTGACATGAACTTTTCATCTGCCGCAGGCGCCATGACGCCATCTTAATCAGCGGAAGGAGAGGTCGCAACGGTTTCCCAAGCGAGCGTCTATTCTCTCTTGAGCGGGCGTTACATTTTGACACATCGGGTCTAGCACCTCGACCGCTGGGAAGGCGACTTTTTGGCGCTGTAGAGAAATGTTAAGACGTCACCCGTTATGGCTTAATACCTAGCCATCAAAAATTTGCGAATTCGATCCGGCTTCGGACAGATCTGGCACTCAGTTAGCTCTCCCCTTAATCGCCAAACAAATCATCTGAACAGAAAGGAAAACCAAATGAGTTTAATTCGTTATCAATCTCCTGATTCCTCGGCCTGGCCTTCTCTCGATCGCTGGGTCACTTTGCGCGACGAGCTGAACAACCTCTTCGAGCTGCCGATGGGGAATTTCGGCCGCCAGGCTCAGCTCTTCAGCGGTTGGACGCCTGCGCTCGATCTCTACCAGAATAACGACAATGTCGTCGCCGTGGTCGAGATCCCCGGCATGCGCAAGGAGGACATCGATATCTCCCTCCACGACGGTATGCTGACCATCACCGGCGAACGCCAGGCGACGGCTTCGAGCGAAAGCGATAATGCCGAACGCACCGAGCGTTTCACGGGCAAATTCCGCCGCAGCATCAGCCTGCCCACGCGGGTCGACGCGAGCAAAGTGAGCGCGTCCTACAAGGAAGGCATCCTCACTGTGACCCTGCCGAAGGCGGAAGAAGCCAAGCCCAAGAAAGTCGAAGTCACCATCGAATAAAGATACCGGCGAGCTTCGGTTCGCCATTCGTCCAAGAAGAAAGAAAATCTATGAACAACACCCTAGTCCGTGAAAATAATGGCCGCGAAGTGCGCCGTCGCGAGACGGAGAAATTCATCACTCCGCCGGCCAGCGTGAGCGAAACCGACGACGGCTACCAGCTCGAGCTGGAAATGCCGGGCGTAAGTAAAGACGGCCTCGAGATCTCGATCGAGAATAACGAACTCTCCATTATCGGCCGCCGGTCCAATCAAACCATCGAAGGCAACCTCATCCATCGCGAATCGCGCCCGCATCATTATCGGCGCAGCTTCGAGATCGATCCCTCGATCGACAGCGGCAAGATCAGCGCCCGCATGAGCCAGGGCGTCGTCACCCTCACCCTGCCGAAGGCTGAGGAAGTGAAACCGCGTAAGATTACGGTTTCGTAACTCTTCGCTGTTTTAGTCAATTCAAACAAAGCCGCAGGCCGAACGGTCTGCGGCTTTTTTTCGTCCCGGTCCGCCGGGGAAAGCCGGGTCTGGCGATGAAAAATCTGAAATCCTTCTGGTCGAAGCGGAAGATTTCAGGCACAATTTACCACTTTGTTTCTCTCAGAACGCCATCAACAACTAACTGAGAGAAACAATAAATGACCTTAAAGACAACTGTCTGCCTGCTCTTCTGCGCTTCGGTTTCGGTCGCGTCCGCAACCAGCCCGCTCGATGCTCCTCCCGTCCGTCAATCCGCCCTCAACCAGCCCCACCAGACGATCGCGAAAGGGAACGCGGCCTTTTTCCCTAACGAATTCCGCTCCTTCGACGGCTCGGGCAACAATCCGATCGATCCTGCGCGCGGCGCCACCAACACCCCGCTCCTGCGCCAGACCACCGTCGCCTACGCCGACGGGGTGGGCGCGCCGGCCGCCCCTAACGAACCCAGCGCCCGCGCCATCAGCGACGAGATCTTTGCCCAGGATCATCTCGTCCCCTGCGCCGCCAATGTCTCCGATTACATCTGGCAATGGGGCCAGTTCATCGATCACGACATCGATCTCACCCCCACCATCAGCCCGATCGAGCCGTTCAATATCCTGGTCCCGTTAGGCGATCCCTATTTTGATCCAGACGGCACCGGCACCCAGACGATCGAGCTCGACCGTTCGCTCTATCAGATCATCAACGGCATCCGTCAGCAGGTGAACACCGACAGCGCCTTCATCGACGGCTCCCAGGTTTACGGATCGGATCCGGCCCGCGCCCTGGAGCTGCGCGCGCTCGACGGCAGCGGCAAACTCAAGACCAGCGCCGGCGGCCTGCTCCCCTACAACGTCGACGGATTCCCCAACGCTCCCGACAACAGCGCCGCCTACTTCCTCGCCGGTGACGTCCGGGCGAACGAGCAGGTCGGCCTCACCGCCACCCACACCCTCTTCATGCGCGAGCACAATTATTGGGCTGGGGTGATCAAAAGCCGTGAGCCAAACCTGGATGACGACGGCATTTACTATCGCGCCCGGGCCATTGTCGGAGCCGAGATCCAGCTCATCACCTATCGCGATTTCCTCCCCCGGCTCCTGGGGCCAAACGCGCTCGCACCCTATCAGGGCTACCATTCCGAGATCGATCCCACCATCGCCAACTCCTTCTCCACCGCCGCCTACCGAGTCGGGCACACCCTGCTCTCGCCCCAGCTCCTGCGGCTCGATTCGCACAACCAATCGATCGGCGATCTCGACCTCTCGCAGTGCTTCTTTAACCCGACCGAAATCAGCGGCCCGGGCATTGAGCCCTACCTCCGCGGTCTCTCCGAGCAGGTCCCGCAGGAAGTCGATTGCTACCTCGTCGACGGGGTGCGCAACTTCCTCTTCGGCCCTCCCGGAGCGGGCGGATTCGATCTCGCTTCGCTCAATATCCAGCGCGGACGCGACCACGGCCTGCCCCGCTACAATCAGGCGCGGCTCGATTTCGGACTGCCTGCCAAAACGAGCTTCGCCGAGATCACTTCCGATCCCGATCTCCAGGCCAAGCTGGCCGCGGCCTACGCCACGCCGGATGACCTCGATCTTTGGGTCGGCGCTCTGGCCGAAGATCACGTCAATGGCGGCGTGGTGGGCGAGCTCTGCTTCAAAATCCTGCAGGACCAGTTCACCCGGCTGCGCGATGGCGATCGCTTCTGGTATCAGAGCTACCTGCCCCGCGCGCTGGTGCGGACGATCGAAAAGCAGACCCTGGCCAAGATCATCCGCCGCAACACCTCGATCGGTCGCGAGTTGCCGAGAGACGTCTTTGCCGGCCCGGCCAGCCAATAACCCGCCCGGTTCCGGCCAATTTTTGCGCCGCGCCAAGCTTTTCTGCTTGGCGCGGCCTGTGGGCCGACGTAGCTAAAGGTCCCGCCTATGGCTACGAAAACTGAAGAAAAATCCTCCGAAGACAAGATCTCCGCCGCCCGTAACAAGAACCTCGATCTTGCCATCCAGCAGATCGCCAAAGACTACGGCGAAGGCGCCATCATGCGCCTGGGCGACGATCAGGTGGTCGATATCGATGTCATCCCGACCGGCAACATTCTGATCGACCGCGCTCTCGGCGTCGGCGGCGTGCCCCGGGGGCGCATCGTGGAAATTTACGGGCCGGAATCATCCGGTAAAACCACCCTCACCCTTACCATCATCGCCCAGGCGCAGCGGCGCGGCGGCCTGGCCGCCTTTGTTGATGTCGAGCACGCGCTCGATCCGCAATACGCGCGCAAACTGGGAGTCGACCTGGATGATCTTCTCGTCTCGCAGCCGAGCTCCGGCGAAGAAGCGCTCCGCATCGTCGAGACCCTCGTGAGGTCCAACGCGCTCGACGTCATCGTGCTCGACTCCGTCGCCGCCCTTGTTACCAAGCAGGAACTGGAAGGCGAGATCGGCGATTCCACCGTCGGCGCCCAGGCCCGCCTCATGAGCGCCGCCCTGCGCAAACTCACCTCGCTCATTTCCAAGGCCCGCACCTGCTGCATTTTCACCAACCAGATCCGGGAAAAGATCGGCGTCATGTTCGGCAACCCCGAGACCACGCCCGGGGGCAAGGCGCTCAAATTCTACTCCAGCGTCCGGCTCGACATCCGCCGCATCGGCGCGATCAAACAGACCGACGGCGTCGTCACCGGCAACCGCACCCGGGTCAAGGTGGTGAAAAACAAGGTCGCCCCGCCCTTCACCGAGGCGGAGTTCGACATCATGTATAACGAAGGCATTTCCGCCACCGGCTCGCTCCTCGACCTCGCGCTGGAGAAACAGATCGTCGAGAAGCGCGGCTCCTGGATGAGCTACAAAGGCAACCAACTCGCCCAGGGTCGCGACGCCGCCAAGGAAGTGCTGAAGAACGACCCGGCGCTCTACGAAGAGATCGAGACCGCGGTCAAAGCCAAGCTCGACGAAGAGAAAAAGTAGCTCGTTAGGCGCGGCTGCTTTTTATCCGGTAGCGCGCGCCCTCTGCGTCCTGGCGACGGCATTTCACCGCCGCGAACTTTGCCTTGAGGCGAGGCGCGCTGGAAATCAGCGCGCCCGATGAAAAGCTGCACGATCCACGCTAAACTCCACCTGATGACGTCCGCCGAAATCCGCCAATCTTTCCTCGATTTTTTTCGCGAGAAAAAGCACACCGTCGTGCCCTCTTCTTCCCTCCTGCCCGACTCGCCCAACCTCCTTTTCACCAACGCCGGCATGAACCAGTTCGTGCCCATTTTCCTCGGCCAGGAAAAGCCCGCCTTCGCGCCGCCGCGCACCGCCGACACCCAGAAATGCATCCGCGCCGGAGGCAAGCATAACGACCTCGACGACGTCGGGCTCGACACCTATCACCACACGTTCTTTGAGATGCTGGGGAATTGGAGCTTCGACGATTACTTCAAAAAAGAAGCGATCGCCTGGGCCTGGGAGCTGGTGGTGGGGCGCTGGAAATTTCCCGCCGAACGAGTCTACGCCACCGTTTACCAGCCGGGGCCTAACGAACCGGCCGAGTTCGACCAGGAAGCTTACGATCACTGGAAAGTCCTGTTCGAAAAGGCCGGGCTCGATCCCGCGGTCCACATCGTCAACGGGAACAAGGCAGACAATTTCTGGATGATGGGCGACACCGGCCCCTGCGGCCCATGCAGCGAACTGCACGTCGATCTCACGCCAAATGCCGACACCGGGGGCTCGTTAGTCAACGCCGGCGACCCACGCTGCATCGAGATCTGGAATCTGGTTTTCATCCAGTTCAACGCCAATCCCGACGGGACCTTTTCTCCTCTTCCCGCCCGCCATGTCGACACCGGCATGGGCTTCGAGCGGGTCACCTCCATTCTCCAGGGCACGAAAAATTTCAGCGATTTCAGCGCCATCATTTCCAACTACGAGACCGACGTTTTCCGTCCCATCTTCGACCAGATCGAAAAGCTGAGCGGGAAGAAATACGGCTCCACTCTCCCGGAAACCGGTCGTGCTCCCGAGACCGAACAGGAAAAGATTGATATCGCCTTCCGCGTCATCGCCGACCACATCCGCACCTTGAGTTTCGCCATCGCCGACGGCATCCAGCCGAGCAACGAAGGCCGCGGCTACGTTCTGCGCCGGATTCTGCGCCGGGCGGTGCGCTATGGTCGCTCGTTAGGCTTCCACGATCCCTTTTTTTACAAACTGGTCGAGATCCTGGCCGCGACTATGGGCCACGTCTTCCCCGAGCTGCGCGCGCGCCAGTCGCAGGTGCAGGAAACGATCAAGCGCGAGGAAGAATCCTTTAACCGCACCCTCGACAAAGGCATCGCCCTCTTCGAAGCGGAAGTCGCGGCGACCGGCGGAGAAATTCCGGCCGCGTTCGCTTTCCGTCTCTACGACGAGCAGGGTTTCCCGCTCGATCTGACCGAGCTGATGGCGCGCGAGCGTGGACTCACGGTCGATACCGCTGGCTTTCAGAACTTGATGGAAGAGCAGCGGGCGCGGGGGCGCTCGGCGCAGAAAAAAGAGGTGATCGCTCTCTCCGAAATGGAGACGAACGAACCGACCAATTTTCTCGGCTACGAACACGATCACACCGGCGCCGATGTGCAGGAGGTGCTGTCGGTCAAAGGCAAAACGGTCGCGATTTTGAATAACTCGGTCTGTTACGCCGAGATGGGCGGACAAGTCGGCGACACCGGGGAAGTTACGGCCGGCAGCCGGAGCTGGCGGGTGATCAATACCCAAAAATCCGGTCCGACCACGCTCCATTTTCTGGAGGACGAGGACGCGCCTGACGTGGGTGAACATGTCACGGTGCAGGTCGACCGTGACCGGCGGTCCGCGATCGAACGGCATCATACCGTGACCCATTTGCTGCACTGGGCGCTGCACGAAGTCGTCAGTCCAGAGGCCACCCAAAAAGGCAGCTACGTCGGCCCGGAGAAGCTCACCTTCGATTTTACCAGCGCCCCCTTGAGCAAGGAGCAGGTGCGCGCGGTCGAGAAATTGGTCAACCAAAAGATCGCCGCGCAGGCCCCGGTTTCCTGGACGGAAATTCCCTACACCGAGGCGAAGGAACGGGCCGATATCATGCAGTTTTTCGGCGATAAATACGGCGAGATGGTGCGGGTGGTGCAGATCGGCGGCGCGCCTAACGAACTCAACGGCTACTCGATGGAACTCTGCGGCGGCACCCATGTGCGCACGACCGGCGAGATCGCGCATTTCCGCATCCTGAGCGAAGGCGCAATCGCGGCCGGTATTCGTCGAATCGAAGCGGTCGCGGGCGACGCGCTCACCGCCTGGTCCGAGCAGGAGGCGGCCCGCCAGGAGGAAAAATTCCAATCTTTAGGCCGCAAAAAAACTGGTCTGACCCGCCTGCCGCCGTTTGTCAAAGAGGACCCCGCCAGCATCGGCGCCCGCGCCGTTCACCTCGAGCGCCTGGAAGCGGAAGTGCGCGAGTGGGAGAAAGCCAACACCAAGGCGGCCGAAGCCGGAATGCAGAGCCGGGCGGCGGCGATCGCGCTGGATCTGGCGGCGGCGGATGGAGCCGATTTTCGCGTCGCGCAGGTGCCGGACGCAGATGGTAAAATGCTGCAGGCGGTAAGCGATGCGCTCAAGACGCACTTCGATGGCCCGATCTTCCTGGCGGGCGAAAAAGAAGGGCGGGTGGCGCTGCTTGCCTCCGTGCCCAAAGCCCTGACCAATCGTTTTCAGGCCGGCAAATTGATTCAGGAAATCGCTCCGATCGTAGGCGGCAAAGGCGGCGGTCGACCAGAACTGGCCCAGGGCGGCGGGACGGATGCGACCCAGATCGAGGCCGCCCTCGCCCGAGCGCGAGCCTTGCTTGCCTAACCAGCGTAAAGCAGCTGGACACAGCAGATCGCGGTGGCGTTATAGCTGCCGTGGGCCACGATCGAGGCCGTTAATCGCCCGGTGCTAACGAAGAGCAGGGTGTAGGCGACGGTCGGGACCAGAATGTCCAACCACATCAGCGGGGAATCCGGCATGTGGCCGAGGGCAAAAATGAAGATCGAGATGCCCGCCGCGATGCAGAGACCGGACCGGCGATTGCCCAGGAGACGCCCGAGCACAGCGATGAAGTAACCGCGGTTAAAGATTTCCTCCGCCACCCCGCCCCCGAGCACCCCGAGCGCCAGATAGGACCAGAACCCGAGCGAGTTGCCGCCGAGCGTTTCGACCATCTGCGCGACATCGGGCCGCGTTCCGCCACCGGTGTGCGGAATGAGAAATAAAAACTGGAGCGCGGTCCAGAGCAGGCCGGCGCCCAGCCCGAGCAAAAGATCGCGCAGCCAATGCGAAAATTCCCCGCCAATATCGGCCCAATCCAAGCGCAGGCGGCGCAGGGAAAAACGCACGAGGAGAAATATCGAGATGAGCTGGAAGAGCGCGATCCAGAGGAGGTTGATCCCGCGCAGGCCGCCGTTCAGTTTGGTCACCCCAAAGAAAACGTTAGGCGCAATAAAGAGCGCATAACCGAGGACGATGGTCGTTAGAAATATCACCAGCTGTCGGCTTCGCTTCATCACCGGTCGCATTTGTTCGTTAGGGTAAAAGGAGGGTGGCGACGCCGGTCGCGGCCAGGGCGGCGAGCAGGACAAAGAGATAGACGAAACCCCCGAAGAAGAACTTGAAGGTGGTCATGGCCCAGCCCTGGCGATAGACCTGCCGGATGGAGCGGAAAACCTGCCCAAAGATGGCCAGCACCAGAATCAAGGTGAGCGGCGTTTCCAAAACCGGGACCCACCATTTCGCCGCCATGGCCGCGAAGGCAGTGATCAGGACCGCGAGGTAAAAGAAGGCGTGGATGTGCAGCGCGTAAACCAGGTGCTCGATATAGAAGCGGCGTTGTCGGAGGTAGAGAACCTTCAGGACGAGAGCAAAGAGCGGGATGCAGAAAAGCATCATGGTCGAGATATTGTCTCGCAGAGTTTGACGAAAGAGGTCCAGCTTCGCGCCGTGCGGACCGACCTTTTGCAGGATTCGCTCTCGCAGCCACTTCGGCGTGTCGTCCGGATCGTCCCTACTCGCTTGGCCTTTTTCACCGGCGGCCGCTGGCTCGGGCGGCAAGGTCGGAGCCGGAGTCGCCGTAAGCTCCGGCTTCGTCGCCGCGGCCTTCTCCTGCTCGTTGACCCGATTCAAGACCTGCTTGCGCACCGCCTGCGGGATGGCCGGATCGCTCATGACCTCTTCCAGTTCAGCGCGCTTTTCCGGAGTCATTTTCCCTGAAGATGTCGAGATTTCCTTCATCGGAATGAAGCGGACGCAGAGGAAAAAGAGAATGCTGACAAGCAGGTAAACCCGGAGCGGATGGAGATAGCGGGTGCGCCGGCCGCTGACAAACTGGTTCGTGAGCCAGCCGGGAGAGAGCAGCAGCAGGCCGATAGTCCTGGTGAACTTGGAATCCCAGTTGAAAAACGACTCCGCCACATCGGCGACGACGTAGCGGAAAGAGCGATGGTAATCGACCGCGACCTGGCCGCAGACCGAGCAGTAGCGGCCGTGCAGTTCCGCGCCGCAATCCTCGCAGTGGGTGAAGCGCGCCGGTTCCTCGTGCCGGCGGCCGAGCCAGCTCCGTTTTTTTCGGCCCGGCTTTTCCAGCGAGGCGGCGACCGCGTCTCCGAAGATCGCCTGGCTCGTCTCGTCGGACATTTCTCTGCCTAACGAACCGCGGCCCAGACGCGGTGCACGTCGTCGTGATCCTCCAGGAGCTGCAAAAATTCGCCGACCTGGGCCCGGTCGTCCTCACTCAGCTCGGGAAAACTTTTCGCGACATAGCCGAGCTCGCTCGTGACCACGCTCCAGCCGTTTTGGGCCAGCCATTGCGAGACGGCGTGGAGATCGACGGCCGCGGTGGTGAAACGCGCGCCGGTGGTCCCCTCTGGAATGTCGTCGTTCTGCGTGTGCGCGAGCGGCTCCACCTCCTGCGCGCCGGCTTCGATCGCGGCCGCTTCGATGTCGGCCTTGATGTCGGCGTGATGCGCTTCGACCAAGCCGACGTGGTCGAAGAGAAACTTGTTGCTGCCCGGTGCGCCGAGCTGGCCGCGTTTGAAAAGGACGCGGATTTCCGGCGCGGTGCGGTTCTTGTTATCGGTTTGCACTTCCACGATGACCGGCACCTTGTTCGGCGCGTAACCCTCAAAAACGACATGCTCGAGCTCGAGCTTTTCGCCCCCGATCCCGGCGCCTTTCTTGATCGCGCGCTCGATCACATCGCGCGAGACGCTGGCCCGGCGGGCTTTTTCGACCACGGCAAAGAGACGCGCATTTCCGTCCGGATCAGCGCCGCCCATCTTGGCTGCGACCATGATTTCCTTGACCAATTTCCCGGTCACCTGGCCCTTTTTCAGACCGGCGACCTCACGCTTGGCATGCAACCATTGACGACCCATAGGGCTTTTCTACGCGGGTCGTTCGGCGCTCGCAAGCTCTTCGCGCGACGTCCGGCCTACTAAAGAAGCACCCGCGGACGTTGCGACAATTCGCTTTGAAGCCTCCTCTCAGCGTGAGAAGAAACAGCCATGAATCTCGAACTGGAAAACAAGAAGGCTTTCGTCAGCGGGTCGACCGCCGGAATCGGTCTCGCCATCGCGATCCGCCTGGCTCGAGAAGGAGCCGAGGTTTGGATCAACGGTCGCCAGCAGGAGCGAGTCGATGCCGCCCTGAGCAAAATCGGGCAGGAGGTGCCGGCAGCGAAAGTGCACGGCATCGCCGCCGATCTGGCAGCGGAGGACGGCTGCGCCGAAGTCGTGAGGCAATTGCCCGCGGTCGATATCCTGGTCAATAACGTCGGCATCTTTGCCCCAAAGGCGTTTGAGCAAATCAGCGACGCGGAGTGGGAGAAATTTTTCGCAGTCAACGTCCTCTCCGGAGTGCGGCTGAGCCGCGCCTGGCTGGGCGGAATGAAGCAGCGCGACTGGGGCCGCATCATCTTTATCTCGAGCGAATCCGGTCTCCAGATCCCGGCTGAGATGATTCACTATGGCACGACCAAAACCGCTCAGCTGGCGGTGGCGCGCGGCCTGGCCGAGACCTGCGCCGGGACCAAGGTGACGGTGAATTCGGTTCTCCCGGGACCGACCGCTTCGGAGGGCGTCTCCGAGTTTGTCGGCCAGCTGGCGCAGGAGAACAAGATGAGCCGGGGCGAGTTTGAGCAGGACTTTTTCAAGAACGCGCGCCCCACTTCCCTCTTGAAACGCTTCATCGAGCCAAACGAAATCGCGGATGTGGTCGCCTTTGTCTGCAGCCCGCTGGCCGCGGCCATTAATGGCGCTTCGGTGCGGGCCGATGGCGGCGTGATCAAGTCGATCGGTTAAGAATCGCGCTTACGGCAGGAGCAGGGTGGCGGTGGCGGTGATGCCGAAAGCGAGGCTGAGCAGGATGCAATAAATCAGGCTGCCGAGAAGGAACTTGAAGATGGAGGCGAACCAATTCTGCCGATAGACGCGGCGGATGGCGAAGAGCAGTTGCACCACGACTGCGGTCCCGAGCAGGGTACAGACGAGGGCAGTGAGTGCCGTCGATTTCAGCGCGAGCAAGAAGCCAATTCCGATAATCAGGACAGTGCTGAGAAAAACGAAGGCGTGGGTATGGAGGGCAAAGACGAGGTGCTCGATGTAGTAACGGCGCTTGAAGATATAGAGAATCTTTAGGACGAGAGCGAAGAGCGGGATGCAGCAGAGGACCATCGGCGCGAGGTTGTGGATGACCCCTTTCATGAACAAATCGACCCGGTTGCCGGTGGGGCCGAGCTTCTCTTTGGCCCGGCGCTCGATCCACTTGTCGAGCGAACCGTTACGGGCGTGACGATCCACTTCCAGATGCAGGCCGCCCGGAGTTGCGCTGGCCTCAGGGATCGCTTTTTCTCTTTCTGGAGGGGCCGAAAAATCGAAGTGGAAAGGGCCGGGCGTAGCGGCGACCAGGCCAGGATTCTCCTCCGTGCCGCTCTCGGCCGGGGCCAATGGAATTTGCAGCGGAGCCGGGACGGCGGCGACTGCGGCTTTCTCATCGGAGGCATCGAATTTGACCGCCTCTTGAAAATTGCTGTCGCGAGAGAGGAAGTTAATCACCAGGAAAAAGATGACGCTGGCGATGAGGTAGACGCGCAGCGGGTGGACGTGGCGGGCGCGCTTTCCCTCGATAAATTCGTTCGTTAGGCGCCAGGGCTTGAGCAGGAGCCAGCCAAAGGATTGGAAAAAGCGGGCGTCAAAATTAAAAAACGCGTCGGCCGCATCGGCCAGGAGCGAGGGGAAGGAGCGCCGATAATCAATCGCCGGCTGACCGCATTGCGCGCAGAAGGGGCCAGTCAGGGCGGTGCCGCAGTTTTCGCAGTGGGTGAGTGGCGGAGGCGGCGTCTTCTTTCGCCGAAGCCATTTGCGCCGGCGCGGGCGTTGCAGCTCAGCCGCGACGGCGTCGCCAAGAATGAGCTCCGTTTCGTCCGGCATGGCTCGAAACTAGAAAGAGCGCCCGGCCAAGTCCAGCCTGCGCGCAGCTCAGTCGCGGAGCAGGAAAAGGCCAATTGAACCGAGCACGCCCAGGACGCAAATCGTGATCGTGTTTTCGATGAAATAGGGATAAGCCATCATCGCGATGCCGAGGAACATCGGTTTCCAGAGACTCATCCTGCGTCCGTAGGCCAGGCCGACGAAACCGATGCTGCTAAAGAGCAGACCCGCCATGAGATTGGCGCCGGAGATGACGGGCATGCCTTTCCCAGAGCCGATTTCAGGCCACGTGGGCGGCTCGGCGGCGACTGATGGCAATCTTCCTGCTCGCGAGACGGCGTGTTCGTTCCTTCGCGATTGGCCGGCCACCGGCTCCTGTTTCTGCTCCTGGTGGCGGTAGCGCTGACCCGGCTGCCGTTTCTGAGCGCGGGGTATGGAGTGAACGCCGACGCTTGGCGGGTCGCCCGCGTCGCCCGGCAGTGGAGCGAGAGCGGCCATTACGAGTCTCGCGTTTCCCCGGTTATCCGGTGCAGGAGCTGATCTGCTCCTGGCTCTGGCGCGGCGGGCCGTGGGCCCTGAACGGCGCTTCCGCGCTGGCCTGCGTGGCGGCGGTCTGGGCCTTCGTCGCCAGCGCGCGCCGGCTCGGTTGCCGCGATGCGCTCCTGGCCGGGTTTGCTCTTGCCATGACGCCCGTCTTCTTCGTCAACAGCGTGACGAGCAAAGACTACCTCTGGGCGCTGGCCTTCGTTCTCGCGAGTCTCTGGAGCGTGCTGGATCGGCGTTCTGTCCTGGCCGGGCTCCTGCTCGGCCTGGCCGGGGGTTGCCGGATCACCTCTCTGGCTATGGCGTTGCCGCTGGCTTTGATCTTGTTAGGCCAAATGGAAAAGGCACGCGGCGGGCGCGAGCTGCTCGCCTTTGGCCTAACGACTTTCACGACGACCCTGGTTGTCTTCGCTCCGGTCTGGCTTCGTTACGGCACCGGCTTCCTGACCTTCTACGAAAACCACTCCCGACCGGGATGGGAGAGCATTGTGTCACATGCCGGGAGGGAGGTTTGGGGAACTGTGCTTCTTCTCGCGGCGCGCTTTGCGCCTCAGTTCGCCTTTCAGATAGGCTGTTTTTGCCTAACGATATCGCCCTGGCTGGAAATCGGGCCGGGCGGCATGCGACCCGGCGCGATCCTGGCCGATCATCGCGCACGCGTGCTCAACCTGCGCAACGTCAACAGTTGCCTCGCCTTCGCCGAAAAAATGTCGGGCCGAAACGTGATCGTGGTCGGCGCCTGGGAACCGCAGATTGCAGTCCTGACGGCCGGTCAGGAACCCTTGCGGAATCGCTACGTCTATCTGCTCGACCGCGACGGGGCCACCGCCGCAGTGGCCAGCGGCGACCGGATTCTCTATCTCCCGGCCATCCGCGCTTTCAATGCCCAGATCAACGGGAACGATCTGGCCGAGGTCGGGCGCGACCTCTTTGCCTTCTATCAAACCGAGGCCGCCCGTGCGGGATCGTTAGGCAAAAACGCGCCCGCCATAAAAACAAAGGATTGACCGCGAGCGAGGTCGGGTGCCACCATGCGCCCGCTTCGTAACCTCGTAACCAACCGACAGGGAGAAACGCTCATGGCCTCGAAACTTTTTCAAACCAAAAGCCCGGAGCTGCTCATCCGCGAATCGGAAGCGCCCGAGCGCAAGATGAAGCGCTCCCTCACCGCCTTCGATCTCACCTGCCTCGGCATCGGCGCCATCATCGGCGCCGGCATTTTCGCCCTCGCCGGGACCGCCGCGGCGGGCGAGGCGGCACGGGTCGGCGACTCGATCATCAAGACGCCGGTGCTCAATTTCATCATCTCCTGGGTTAACGACACCGATCTCGTCTTCGGGCGGCCGGCGGCCGGGCCGGCGGTGGCGATTTCCTTCGTGGTGGCAGCGATCGCCTGCGGGTTCGCGGCGCTTTGTTACAGCGAGCTGGCTTCGATGATTCCGGTTTCCGGTTCGGCCTACACTTATTCCTACGCCACGTTAGGCGAGATCATCGCCTGGATCATCGGCTGGGATTTGATCCTCGAATATGCGGTTGGCAACATGGCGGTGGCGGTTGGCTGGTCGGGTTATTTCGTCCAGCTGCTGGGTAATTTACCGTTCGGCCTGCACTTGAGATTTCCGCTCTGGCTGGTGAGCGATCACACCACCGCCGCCACCATCATCGCGAAGGGCGGGGCCGCGCTGGGGGATTATTCTTCCACCACTCTGCCGGTCGTCATGGGCTATCCGATCGCCTTTAACCTGCCTGCGTTTCTCATCGTGGCCGCGGTCACCGTGCTCCTGATTTACGGCATCCGCGAAAGCGCCACAGCGAATACCACCATCGTCATCATCAAGCTGGCCGTGGTTGTATTCGTGATCGCTTTTGGCTCTTTCATGGTCAACCCGACCCATTGGCATCCCTTCATGCCAAGCGGTTTTGGAGGCGTCATGAGCGGGGCGGCGATCGTCTTTTTCGCCTTCATCGGATTCGACGCGGTCTCGACCACGGCGGAGGAAACGAAGAATCCGAAACGCGATCTGCCCATCGGGATGATCGCCAGCCTCATCATCTGCACCATTCTCTACGTCATGATGTCGCTCATCCTCACCGGGATGAAAAAATACACCGCTTATCTGGGCGATTCGGCCGCGGTCGCAACCGCCTTCGCGGCCAAGCCGTGGGCCCAGGCGCTGATCAGCGCGGGTGCACTGGCCGGCCTGACCTCGGTCCTGCTCGTCTTCCAGCTCGGGCAACCGCGCATCTTCATGGCGATGGCGCGCGACGGATTGTTGCCGCGTTATTTCGCCCGCATTCATCCGCGCTATCGCACGCCTTACATCACCACCATCTGGACCGGCGTGGTGGTGGGCGGGGTGGCGATGCTGACCGATATCGGTTCGTTAGCCGACCTGACCAACATCGGGACACTTTTTGCCTTCGCGCTGGTTTGCTCGGGCGTGATCGTGTTGCGCAAAAAAGATCCGGATCGGCCGCGGCCGTTTCGCGTGCCGTTTGTGCCGGTGTTTCCGATCCTGGGGGTGCTTTTCTGCGGCGCGCTCATGCTTAGTCTGCCGATCGAGACCTGGATTCGGTTCTTCATCTGGCTCGCGCTCGGGCTGCTGATTTATTTTCTCTACAGCGTGAAACACAGCCGGCTCCGGCACGGGATCGATACCGGCGACACCGAGCAGGGGCTGCCGCCGGTAGAGCCCTAGGTAGAGAGCGGGCGTGGGAATTCATCCACGCCCGCCCCTGCGTCCGTGGTGTCGTTAGGCGGCCGGCTGCAGATATTTAGCCAGGAACTTCTCCATCGCGCCGTAGAAATCGAAGCGGTTTTCCTCGTTGTGGAAACCGTGGCCTTCGTTCTCCTTCACCATGTATTCCACGTCCACGCCGCGCTTCTTCAGCGCCGCCACCATTTGGTCGGACTCGGCCTTGTTCACCCGCGGATCGTGCGCCCCCTGGGCGATAAAGAGCGGCGTCTTGATCTTATCGGCGTGCATCACCGGCGAAGCTGCTTCCAACATCGCCTTGTCTTTCACCGGGTCGCCCACCATCTCGTGGAACATGTCGAGGAACGGCTTCCAATAAGGCGGGATCGTTTTCATGAAGGTGAACATGTTGGCCACGCCGACGTAATCGACCGCCGCCGCGTAGAGATCAGGCGTAAACGCCACCCCGGCCAGGGTGGCGTAGCCGCCATAACTGCCGCCGTAAATCGCCACTCGTTTCGGATCGGCGATGCCTTCCCTGACCAGCCACTGCACGCCGTCGGTGATGTCGTCCTGCATCGAGCGGCCCCACTGCTTGAAAGAGGCTTCCCAGAATTTGCGGCCGTAGCCGGTCGAGCCGCGGAAGTTCATTTGCAGCACGGCATAGCCGCGGTTGGCCAGGAATTGCACCTCGGGGTTGAAACCCCAGGTGTCGCGATACCAAGGACCGCCGTGTGGGTTGATCACCACCGGCAGGTTCTTCGCCTCGCGCCCGAGGGGAAGGGTGAGATATCCGTGAATCGTTAGGCCATCGCGGCTCTGATATTCGATCGGTTTCATCGGCGCCAGCTCCTTCTCCGGCAGCCAGGGAGCGACCTCGACCAGCTTGGTCAGGGTGCCGCTCTTGGCGTCGTAGAGATTGCGGGTGCCAGGCGAGCGATCGTTGCTCGCCATGACGATGAACTTGTCTTCCGCCTTGTCGTTCGCCACGACCTCGACCTCGTAACCGGGCAGTTTTTCCTGAAGGGTCTGATACATCTTCTCGGTCTGCTGATCGAAGAATTTCCGCTCCGTCTTCCAGGTATCGAAGGCGGCGAAAGTGATCACCTTGCGCGCCTTGGAATAAGCCAGCGCCGAGACGTCGACCTGCGGATTTTCGTAGAGCTTCTCCAGTTCCTGGCCGTTACTCGGGTCGATCGTGACCACGGCCTGTTTATCGCGGCCGATGTTGGAAATGGCGTAGATGTTTTTGTTGTCGAAGGTGTAAAACTGCGGGCTCAGCTGCTCGCGAAAATCGGTCGTGAGCACTTTCTTAAAGGGCGTCTTCTCGTCCGGCCGGGTGAGCAGGCTGGCATTGACCCCGTCGGTCTCGGTCGCGGCTCGGATCGTCCCAGTGTGGTCGGTGATCCAGCGATCCACTTTGCCCGGATTTTCCGCCACCATCTTCATCTCGCCGCTGGCGACGTTGAGCCGGAAAGCGTCGAACACTTCCGGGTTGCGCTTGTTCAACGTGATCAGGAGGTCGGTCTCGGAGATGTCGGCCAGATCATCGATGATGTCGCTCCGCACTTTCGGAAACGGAGTCAGATCCTTCGCCTCGCCGCCTTTCAGGTCGACTCGTTTGATGTGGAAATTTTCGTCGCCTTTGCTGTCCATGGTGTAGACGAGGAATTTGTTTCCCTTCCAGGAATAGCTGCGGATATCGCGCTCCTTCTCGCCCGTGACCCGCTTCGCCTCGCCCCCCGCGACCGGTCGCACAAAGATATTCATGCGCGATTCCCAGGGTTGGAGAAAGGAGAGCATGGTGCCATCAGGCGAGAGGTCGTAGCCGCGGCTGACCGGGTTGCGGAAGAAATCGCGCAGCGGGATTTTCGGCGGAACGGCGCCGTCTTTTGGTTTCATGGTGTCGTGCGCGGCGGCCGGAGCGGGCGCCGCCTTGCCCGCCGGAGAGGGCGAAGGCACCTGAGCCAGCACGGCAATGGCGGAGAGAGCGACCAGTATGTAAACAAGAATGAATTTCATAGCGTTACTGGTGTGATGCGGTCAGGACCGCGATTGGATTCAAAAATTTCGTCGCACCGTGCGAGCGGTCCCGACTGTCTCGCCCTGTGATGCCGGTTGCTCACCCGCATCTTCGCTCCAATTCACTTTTCCTCTATTGTCTGGCCAAAGATGCCATCACCTCTCCTCGTGCCTAACCAATCGCCAATTCGCCGTTTCCTGCTCCTGCTCCTGCTCGTGCTCGTGCTCGTGCTCGTGCTCGTGCTCGTGCCCTTCGGGAGGACGGCGAACGTTCCCCCACCCGCCTTCGCCAAGGGAATGACTGTTTCCTGCCAGACCTCCGGCTGGGAATGGGCCACTCCCGAGATGGCCAGGACGCTGGACGAGTTAAAGTCGTTAGGCGTGAACAGCATCGCCATTCATCCCTACGCCCAAATCCAGAATGACGGCCACGTCCGTTACCGGACCGACGACGATTTCAAACACGTCACCGTGCCGCTCGATTGGGCGCGCGAACGTGGTCTCTCGGTCATGCTCATCCCCCACATCGCCTACTGGGGAACAAAATTTCTCTGGCGGGGCGAGATCAACTTCGAAACGGCCGCGGAATGGGACCGCTTCTTTGGTGACTACCAAACCTGGATCGTGCAGATGGCCAAACTGGCCGAAGCGCATGGCGCGGGCACTTTCTGCATCGGGCTCGAGTTTACCTTTGCCCAGAAGCAGGAGCAGCGCTGGCGCAAGATCATCGCCGCCATTCGTCAAGTTTATCATGGCGATCTCACCTACGGCGGGAATTGGGACAGCTTTCAGGAGGTGAAATTCTGGGATGCGCTCGATCAGATCGGGGTCCTGGCCTATTTCCCCCTCACTAAAGCCGAAAACCCGAGCCGCGAAGAACTGGCTGCGGCCTGGAAGAAGAAATGCGACGAGCTGGCAGCCTACTCCAAGGCGCATGGGAACAAGAAAATCCTCTTCGTCGAGATCGGCTATAACCGGAGCGCGCGGGCCGCGGCCGAGCCCTGGGCCTTCAAGATGGGCGGCGAACATGCCGACGAGATCCAGCAACGCTGCCTCGAGGTCGCGCTCGATCTGCCGCAGGAATGTCCGGTCCTGGCCGGGATGTATTGGTGGAAATGGTTTCCCGAGGTGCCCAGCCGGGAGGAGGAAAACTACCGTCTGCAAACCCCCGCAATCAAAGCCCTCATCGCCAAACACTGGCGGTAGAGGCCTTCCTCTCCGAAGCGCGGGGGAGAGCTTCGCAGCTACACTTTGCGCCCGAATTTCTTCTCCAGTTCGCCTAACGAGATCTGGATCATGGTCGGCCGCCCGTGCGGACAGCAATAGGGCAGCTCGCACTCGAGCAGGTCGCGGATCAGCTTTTCCACTTCCGGTTGCCGGAGCAAATCATTCGCCTTCACGGCATGGCGACAAACCGTCTTGGCGATCATCTCTTCTCCCAAACGCAGCGGCGAACTCTGGTTGCTGGCCGATTTCAGGCTGTCGATCACGTCCTGCAGAAGCCGGCCCGGCTCGGCCCCGCTCAGGAAGGGCGGCAGGCTTTCCAGCTTGAAGGTGTGCCGCCCAAACTCCTCCACCCCCAGCCCCATCTTCTGCAAGGTGGCGAGGTTGCGCTCGATCCATTCCGCATCGCGCGGAGCCAGCTCGATCACCTGCGGCAAGAGCAGCCGCTGCGAAGGCACACCTTCTTCTTCCATCCGGCGGCGCAGTTCTTCGAAGAGGATGCGCTCGTGGGCGGCGTGCTGATCGACCAGGACCAGGCCATCGGCGTTTTCCATCAGGACATAGAGCTTGTTCAGAATGCCGAGGATGCGGAATTGATGCTGGGGCAGCGGCCGGCTACTTTCGTTAGGCTGAAAAGCCTCCTCCCTCCGTCCCGCCGGCGCGGCTTCCACCGCGAAGGAAGCCTGCACCTCTTCTTCCGGCGGCAGAAAAGCCGGCCTAACGACTGTAGGACGATCCGCTTCCGGCACCGCCGGGGCGCGGAACTGCTCCTGCCAACTGCCGCGGTCGCTCTCCAGGGTGCGGCCGATCGCCTGCACGACTGCTTCCCGCACCCCGGTCGGATCGCGAAAGCGCACCTCGCGCTTGGCCGGGTGGACATTCACATCCACCTCGGCCGGATCGAGCTCGAGAAAAAGAAAGGTGACTGGGAACTGCCCTCTCATCAACGCGGTGTGATAGCCCTCTTTCAAGGCCGCTCCCAGCACCGGGCTCTCGATCGCGCGCCCGTTCACGAAAACGAACTGCTGCCCCCGGCTGGCCCGGCTGACCCCGGCCTGTCCGATCAACCCGCTCACCCGCACCTTCCCGCGCCCGGCCGACTCGACTTCCAGCAGTCGAGCCAGGAGCTCATTCCCCATCAGGTCGCGAATCCGATCGCGGAGCGAGCGGGTGGCCGGCAGTTGAAAGACGAGCCGCTCATCGCGGACGAAGGAAAAGGCGATCTCGGGATGACCGATCGCCTGAAGATTGAGCTGATGTTCGATCTGGCGCGTCTCGGTGTTCTCGGTCCGAAGAAATTTCCGCCGCGCGGGCAGATTGTAGAAGAGCGAGCGCACCTCGATCTGGGTCCCGGGCGCTTCGCCGCCGTCGCGCACCGTCTCGATTTTTCCTCCATTGACCAGCACTTCGGTCCCGGCGACTGCTTCCTTTTCGCGCGTCGTTAGGCGAAAGCGGGCCACGCTGGCGATGCTGGGGAGCGCTTCCCCGCGAAAGCCGAGCGTCCCGACCGAGGCGAGATCGGAAGCCGTCCGGATCTTGCTGGTGGCGTGCCGTTCCAGGCAAAGAAGGGCGTCGTCGCGATCCATCCCGATCCCGTCATCGGTCACCCGGATGAGCGAAATGCCGCCGCGCCGAATCATGACTTCGATCGAGCGCGCCTGGGCGTCGATGCTGTTCTCGACCAGTTCCTTCACCACCGAGGCGGGGCGTTCGATCACTTCGCCGGCCGCGACCTGGCTGGCGAGAATGTCGGAAAGTAGGCGAACGCGGCTCATGCGAGCCTGAATTTTAGGATCGCCCCCCTCGATTGCGAACGAAAAGCACGCCTAACGAGTTACTCGAGATTGTAAACCTCGATCAAGCCAACCCCGATCCCGCCCTCTGCGCCGCTCGTGACCGCGGTATAGGCGCCGGGCGGCAGGTGCAGGACGGTGGCGGCCTCGGCATCGTTCGGCGGTGCAATCCGATTCGCTTCCAGTTCGGCCGCACCCGGATCATCGCGCCAATTGTCGTTCGCGGTCAACGCGACTCCGTTTTCATCGTAAACGGTGAAGCTGGGGTCGCCTAACGGGTCGGCGATTCCCGCTGCCCTCAAAGAAGGCCCGAGCGCACGCAAGACGACCGTCGAGTTATCGACCGCACCAACAATGAAGCCGGCGATGAGAAGGTCCGCCTCCGTCCCGACCGTCCCGCGGGTGCTGAGATTGGCTAACTTCGCGCCGCTCGCCGGAGAAAGGTCATACACTTCCACCAGGCCTATCCCCGGCGTCGGATCGTTCCCGGTCACGACCGCGGTGTAAGCTCCCGGGGCCAGAGTTACCCTGAGGGCGGCTTCGGCCGGATCGCCCGGCGCCAGACCCTCGGCCGCGATTTCATCGGCCCCCGGCGCGGTCTGCCAGTCGTCGTTAGCGGCGACGACCTGGCCGCCCGCATCCAAGAGCCCAATCACGGGATTACCCAGCGTTCCAGTGACTCCGCTCTGACCTAACGAAGGGCCAAGCGCCCGAAGCACGACCGTTTTCGAATCGCTCCCGGTGACGATGAATCCGCCGATGAGCGCACCTTGACCGGGGCTGACCAGACCACGAGTCGAGAGATTAAGCGATTGCGGCCCGACGGCGGGGAACGCGGTCTTCTCCAGATGGAGCGGCACGGCGCTGAATGCCGTGAGGCACCCCGCCGTGACGTATTGGTAATCGAAAACCTTGGCCCCACTTGCTTCCAGCCCGACGATCCGGGCGTGCAGGGTCTCGTTCTCCAGCACATAGGCATAATCGATCAGGTAATTGAGCGGCTGATCTTCATAGACGCTGCCGCAATAGGGATTGTAGATGCTTTCGTCCATCGGATAGTTCCACACTTCGGTCGCCGTCCCGGCTGCCGGGTCGATCCGATACTTGCGCGGGCTGGCATAACTACGCAGCGCGCCCGGAGGTTGCTGAAAGAGACTATTAAGACCGTTATCGAACACCAGCACGCTCTGATCGTAGGTAATGGACACCGCGTGCTGACCGATCGGCGGCAGGCTCCCGGGGGTGAGCGCGAGAGCATATTTCTGGAGCGAGGGAAACTGGTGCCAGGCCTTGCTCGGATCACCTAGGATCCATTTGATCGCGCCCGTGCTGTAATCGATGCAGATGAGAAAGTCCTCCCGGCTCGAGACGATCAGTGAGTCATCCGCCCGGTTATAAGTCACGGCATTGCTATGGAACCAATCGGTCGGAGATTTAAAGACAAACTGCGCGGGATCATCGCCGCCAGCCCGCATCGCGGCTGAGATAACGTCGGCCATGTTCCAGGTCTTAATCAGCTTCCCTGCGGCATCGATCTCCATGATGACAGACTCGAGATAGTCCTTAGTATCCGCTTCAAAGAGGAGCCCGCTCTTTCCGCGATCCACGTTATGATGGAAATCAACCACCCCGGCGGAGGCGAAATCACCCAGGGGAATGACCGTCCCATCGAGATCGTTGCGATAGAGCTGGGAGCCGTCGGCGATAAAGACTGAGTTTTCGAAAAATGCCAGACTGTAGAATTTAACTCCTGCGCTCCCAACCCATCGCAAAGCGCCATCGGTATCGATGATCGCGGGCGAATAATCGCTGCAGGCTCCCTTGAGCAGGATGTAGTCGTAACTCAAGGCATTACCCTTCGTCTTGGCTTGCAGGATCGTCGGGCTGTCATAGCCACAAGGGTCATCGAAGGTCCCAGTGGTGATGCTGGTGATGGAATCCCGGGAGGATCCGTCATTGAAGTGATAGGTCAGTGTGACCTGATTGGTGTAACCCTGATAAAGGCCGTAGACGACGAGGAAGATCTTACCGCCATTGATCGCGCCCCGCTCAGCCAGATAGCTGCTGGCATAGCTTCCGGACAAAGGCCGCGTCGCAGAACCGGGCTTCGGGGCGATCGAGAACTGGACGCTCTTGATCGCGGCGGTGTCACTGACTGAAAGCGTCAGCTGACTGAGAAACGGACTCGCGCCTGCGGTCTGACCGTCGATTGCAATCACGACATCGTCGGCCTGAGAGGCCCAGGCGATACGAGCCAGGCCAACAAACGCGGTCACCAGGAGAAATCTTTTCATATCGAGTGAGATGCTGGCAGAGGCGGCCATTCACTTCCAAGCCCAAAGAACAGAATGCCGCCGAATTATGCCTTCCACTTCGCGTCGCTGCAACAGCCCGCCCCAGGGGATCGCCCGCTTCTCCTCTTTGGTGTTGACGCTGAGCCAGCTGCCCGCTTCCGATGGGCAGACCTTTTCCGCTGCCGCTTCAGACGACGAAGCGGATCGCTAGAGCTAGCTTGTGGCCGCCGGCCCGTCCGTCTCTTCCACCTCCAGATAATGCCCCACAACCAGTTTGAACATGACGAAGCAAAGTCCTGCGCCGACAGCGAAACCGGCGTGCATTAACCAGAAGGTCGTGGTCGACATCGTCTGATAAAAGCCGCCGACCCAGCCGACCAGGGTGTTAGCGAGAAAGAACGCCAGATAATATAGGCCAATGATCGTCGCGTTAATGGCCTTGGGCGCATACTTGGCGAACAGGGCGAGGCTGATCGGCAGGAGATGGGCAAAAGCAATGCTGTTCACGAAATGAAACGCGACCGGCCAGAAGAGCCCGATCTTGTGGCCGGGCGCCTGCGTGGCCGCCGCCATGACCAGGCACATCACCCCGGCGACGGAAAAGCCAGAGCCGATGATGAGCTTGGTGGTCTCCTCCGGTTCGGGCCAATGCTTCCCATACCAGCGGTAAAAGAGTGCGACCAGCGCAAGGAAGCTCACACTCACGATGGCGTCGAGAGTGACGAGCCAGGTGGTCGGGAGCTTATGACCCAGGAAAACCAGATCGAACTGCTGGTCGCCCCAGACGAGATAGGCGTTGAAGATTTGATTGTTAGGCACAATCGCCACCGCCAGGACCGGAATGAGGAGGAGCAGGGCGATAACGGCGCGCCAGTCGCGACGGGTCAGTTTCACCCGGGGCGCGGCTGCGACCGCGCGCGCTTCGTTCTCGCCGCGGCGAAGATATTTTTGGCCGGAAATGTAAATGGCGGTGGCAAGCAGCATCCCGACCCCAGCCGCGGCAAAGCCATAGTGCCAGCCATAGACTTCGCCCAGCGTGCCGACGATCAGTGGGGAAGCGATGACGCCGGCGTTGATCCCGAGATAGAAAATCTGGAAAGCGTCGGCCCGCCGGAGATCGTTAGGCCCGTAGAGCGAGCCGACCTGGCTGGCGATGTTCCCTTTGAACATGCCGCAGCCAAGCACCAGGCAGAGGAGGGCGAAGAGAAACGCGCCTTCGAAGGCCATCAAGAAATGACCGGCCGCCATGGTGAGAGCGCCGAGCAGGACAGTGCGCCGCCGTCCGAGCAGCCGGTCGGCCAGGAAGCCGCCGAAAATGGGGGTGAGATAGACGCTCGCGGCATAGGTGCCAAAAATGGCGGAAGCAAGCGCCTGGCCGCTGATCCCGCCATAGACCTGGCGGAAACTGGCAAAGCCGATGACGTGTTCGAGGTGCCCGGGAAGAAGGAGATACTTGACCATGTAGAGGACAAGCAAGGCCTGCATGCCGTAGTAGGAGAAACGCTCCCAGGCCTCGGTGAAGGCCAGATACCAAAGCCCGCGGGGATGGCCCAGGAAATCGGGCAGGTGATCTTCCCCGACGAGCGGCGCGGCGTCTTCCGGTTCAGCGGTCGCGGTCATATGCGTCAGGTTTAGCGAAACATTGACGCCGTGTAAATAACGGGGCGCGGTTATTTGCTACCCGGGCGCCTTTCGCCTCTGGATGTTCGCTCGGCGGACACCCGTGTGTCGCTCTCGCCCGCCAAGCGGAGCCTGCCCTTGCGTTTCGGGAAGCGACACGTCGACAGTTAGAGCGGCAAAGATGACTTGGGATAGCCGAGCCACTCCGGATGCAAGGCGGTGGCATCGAAGTGTAAGCTCGTCTTATATAACTCGTAATCTCCCCCTTTGGCCGCGTCCCGCGTTTTCTCCAACAGGGCTGCGACGGCGTCACGGTCGAGAGGCTTGTAAGTCTTGACGGCTTTGAGCGCCTGCTCGAGGATCTCGGGCTTATCGATGCCGGTAATGACTACGGAGACAGGCAGACTCATGGAGTAATGCAGCGCTTCGATTGGCTCGACCGTCTTACTTTTCAGAATGAAGTTATCGCCAAAAGTCTTCATCGCCAGCGGCGCGATCTTTTCCTGCAGCAATACCGGCAAAACCTGGCTGCCAAAGGAACGGAAATGCGCGTCCATGACGTTGAGTGGCATCTGCACGGTGTCGAAATGGAAGTCATGTTCCTTGGCCACCTGGAGCATGCGCAAATGGATGAATGGATCCTTGTGTCCGGTAAAGCCGATGAAGCGCACCTTGCCAGCCTTTTTCGCTTCCAAGGCGGCTTCCATGGCACCGCCTTCCTTAAAGATCTGGTCGGCATCCTCCATGCGGATGATCTCATGATGTTGTAAGAGATCCAGATGATCGGTCTGCAATCGAGCAAGTGACTCCTCGATCTGGCGAGCGGCCGCTTTCTTGGTCCGGCCGTCGATCTTGGTCATCTGAAAGACCTTGTCGCGATAACCGTCCCGGAGTGCTTTGCCGGCCCGCAGCTCGCTCGTGCCTTCGTTATAGTCCCACGCGTTATCCATGAAGGTGATGCCGTGGTCGATGGCGGACCGGACCAGGCGCACGGCCGCTTCATCGCTCTCCGGTTTGCCGAGATGGAAGCCGCCCATGCCGATGAGGGAGACCGATTCTCCCGTGCTCCCGAGAAGGCGGTAGATCATGTCACCCTTCCGCGTCTCGCCTGGAGCGGGTCCGTTCAAGAGTGGAATGGCGTCGGGCGAGGCAGCTTGTGTGTTCATCGCTTTGGCCGTGGCCGGATCGCTCCCGGCGGCGCGGACGAGGCCGCGAGTGGCGGCGAACCCGGCAGCGAGGGCGGTGGATGTTTTCAGAAAAGAGCGGCGGGTTTCATTCATCGTAGCGCAGGTGGTTTCTGTCTCATTCGCAGCCGGCCGCCGCCGCAGCCGTGCCGCTTCAGGCCGGATCCAGGCCGAGGTTGTTCTCTTTCCCGAAGCCGTAGGGACAATGGCGACAGCCTTCCCGGCAACATCGGCCGCGCCGCAAAAGGAAGTCGCGCGTGAGTGCTCCATCCGCGCCAAAATCATCGGCGCCGGCCGAGATTTCCCCGCCGGCCTCGGGATAGGAAATTCTTTCGTCTGCCACGTTGTTAGGCTAAGCCGGGACTCTCTCGCTCGCAGCGCTCGCGGAAGGAGAGAAAAATGCTGCGCACATGGCTGGAAATGGGGGAGAGAGCCGCGCCTCGAGGCGCGCGTTCTTGGCCAGGCTTTGCGCCAGGAGCCCGCGCAATTCCGCCTCGGGGAAATCGCGCACGGCGGTGCTTTGGTAAGCTAGTTGGAAAATCATGGCGGGTGTGGCTCTTCCCTAATCCAAGCCGCAAGGGAGCGCCAAGGTCAGTTTTTCCGGACCCACCGGTGGAACTCTGTGGCTGGACGTGGCGGGCAAGGAAGGCGACACGAGCATGAGCATGAGCATGAGCATGAGCATGAGCATGAGCATGAGCATGAATAGTATGATGGAGGAGGGAATGCGGACGGCGATTTGTCAAAGTGGCGGCGATAACGTAGTCGCTACCGGCTCATGAAATCGTCTCCGCGATCAAAAAAAACTCGTCCGAACAAAATGCTGGAAGTGCGCCCATCGGGCGTACACGGCCAGGGAGTCTTTGCCACCCGCGCGATCCCCAGAGGAACCCGAATCATCCGATACACCGGCGAGATTATCTCCTGGGAAGCCGCGCAGAAGCTTCCGCCGCACGATCCCAAGAATCCCCATCACACCTTCTTCTTTTCCCTCGAGGACGGGACCGTGATCAATGCCGCCGTCGGCGGTAACGAAGCGCGCTGGATCAATCATTCCTGTGCGCCCAATTGCCGCACCGACGATTGGCGGGGCGGAATTTATGTCTTCACCAAGCGCAAGATCAAAGCGGGCGAAGAATTGTTCTACGATTACTCGCTCGAGCCAGCCGACCGCCGGACCAAGGCGCTGGAAAAGCTCTTTGCCTGCTACTGCGGGAGTCCCAAGTGTCGTGGCAACATGCTGGAGCCAAAGCCGGCTAAAGCCAAAAAACGCAATTCCTCCGCCTAACCGCCCTAACTCTCAGTCGCAACGGGCGTGTGCCTTCGTGTCGGTGTTTTCCCCGTCCACTCCGCGACGGCCATTGACGTCCTCGGTTGGTTTCTGATATCTCGAAGCGAGCAGACGACGACGCCATGAACTTTCCCTCACCAGCGCGACCGCAGGGCCGATTCCTGCCCTGCGCTCTGACTTTGCTCCTGAGCGCCTGCGCCGCCAACCAGCCGTATCATCGCGGTGAAGCGCCTACTGTGACTGCGGTCACTCCCGCCAACAGCAGCACCGCGCGGGATATCTATCGACTCGGCTTCATCGAGTTTGATGAACAGGGTGACTTCTGGGACCGCGCGCAATTGCGTAAGACTGTGCAAGCCATTCGTGAGACCGGACGGCCTGTGCTTCTGGTCACTTACATTCACGGCTGGCAGAATAACTCTAACCCAAAGGATGCGGCCGATGTCGAGCAATTCCGCGGGCTGCTGGCGCGCCTGACTGCCGATGAGACGGTGCAGCTTTCCGGCCTGCAGGTCTTCGGTGTCTATCTCGGCTGGCGCGGCCGCGTGGTGCACAAGGTCAACCCCGTGGTCGACGCCGTCACCTGGCTGGGGAAGCAATCGAGCTTTTACTCGCGTAAGAACGCCGCCACCCGCATCTCTTCCAGCACCCCAATCACGGAAGCAATCTTTACTCTTATTCGCACCGCCCGGCGCGATACGCCTGGCATCTCCCGCACGGTCGTGATCGGGCATTCCTTTGGTGCGCTCGTCCTGGAAAAGGCGCTGGCGCAGGCTTTGGTGGGCACCTTGTTATACGAGGAACCGTTCGTCCCCGGGCAGAGAAAAACTCGAACCGACCGCGTTTTCAAGCCGGCCGATCTCATCCTGCTGGTCAATTCCGCCGCTGAGTCGATCTATTCCAAGGAGATGATCGATATGTATCGTGAGACCATCCCCCTGCGGGGCGCGCCGCATGTGGTCATGATCAGCTCCGACGCCGATCAGGCCACCGGGCTGGCATTTCCGATCGGAACCAAACTCTCCAATGCGCCTAAGTTTCTCACCGGCGGCTTTCGCAGCTACGAGGGAGAAGAAGGCCGTTCTTCGCAATATAACTATTTCACCAGCACACCGGGCCATAACGATCCCCTGCAAAGCCATCAACTGGTCGCACTCGAAAGAGGCCAGAGCGAGTTGAGCGCCGATCCATTCGATCTCAACCTGAAGAACCGGCCGGGAGTCTATGAAGACGTGACTCTTTACACCGGCAATCGCAGCGACTGGACGAGGTGGCAGATTCGACGGCGCGGGCCTAACGAGACTAACTTTTGGGTATTGCGCGTGCCAAAACAGATCATCCCCGGGCACGGCCCGATCTTTGAGGGAGAATCGCGCGACCTGATGGCCGCGCTTTTCCGGCTGGCCGCTGCCCCCGAAGCGGGAGCACGTTCCGACCCGGTCTCGGTCCAGGGCAGCGCGCAGGGCCGGGTGCAAAAATTAGAACAGTCCCTGCAACGAGTCCCGGCCACGGGCGAAACGGTGGTCACGCCGGCGGAATCGGGCACCACGCCGGAACCTGCTCCCTAAAAAATCGAGTGGGAAATTCGAGCGGCGATGGGATGGTTCCGCCGTGGCCATGGAACGCGATTACGTCCTCGGGACGCACGAAGAAGAGTTAGCCAGGCTCGGGCTGCAGCATCAGGCCTGGCAAGCCATTGCCCTGAATTGCTGGCAGAAAGCCGGCATCACGACCGGCAGCCGGGTGCTCGACCTGGGCGCTGGTCCCGGCTATGCCGCGGCGGACCTGGCCGAAATCGTCGGCCCGACCGGCCAGGTGGTGGCGCTGGAGCGCTCGGCCAATTTCCTCCGCGCTCTCGAGCAGAGGTGCCTTCAACGCGGCCTCGAGCAGGTCCATGTGCATGAGCTCGACCTCATGACGGACGAGCTTCCGGCCGGGAACTACGACTTCTCCTGGTGCCGCTGGGTGGCCTCCTTCGTGAGCGATCCGGCGCTGCTGGTGCGAAAACTGGCGGGCGTCATGCCTCCGGGCGGGGTGGCGATTTTTCATGAATACTCCCACTACCTGACCTGGCGTTTCATCCCCCGGCTGCCCAGCCAGGAACGGTTCGCAGAGGAAGTAAAGGCGAGCTGGGCCGCGGCCGGAGGGAAGGCCGATGTGGCGATGGACCTGCCCACTTCCCTGGCCGAGAACGGCTTCGTTGTCCGCTCCACCACGCCCCGCATCTACTGCGTCGCGCCAGATGAGGACATGTGGCAATGGCCCGGCTCCTTCATCGGCATCGGGCTGGCCCGGCTGCAGGAATTGGGACGCATCGATGAAGCCTTCGCCGCGCAGGTGCGGGACGATTTTGCCCAGGCCAGCGGCAACCCAAACGCGCGCATGGTCACTCCGATGGTGCTGGAGATCGTGGCGGAAAAGAGAAACTGATTCTCTCGGCAGGCCACGAATGCTCGATGAGTGACTAGCTCTCCATGCCCTGGACCCTCTCTCACCCGGCCGCCGTTTTGCCGCTGCGGCGGCTCGGTTCCCCAGCGCTCGATTTCCCTGCCCTGGTGATCGGCAGCATGACGCCCGACCTGGGCTATTACATCGACCGCTTTGATCTCTCGACCTATGCCCACACCTGGCCCGGGACCTTCCTTGCCTGTGTTCCTACCGGCGTGGTTCTGCTTTTGATTTTCTATCTCTTCGGCAAACCAATCACTTACACGCTCCCGCGGCCTCATCGAGAAGCTCTCAGTCCACTCTGCCCCAGTTTCCCCACTAGTCCTTTGCGCTGGGGTATCGTTCTGCTCTCACTCCTCCTCGGCGCCTGGACTCATAATTTCTGGGATGCCTTTACGCACGAACATGGCTGGTTCGTCGGCCGTATCCCCTGGCTGCAACAGGTGGCCGGCCACATCGGCGACGCGACCGTTTACAGGTTTCTCGTCCTGCAGGAGCTCAGTACCCTGGTTGGATTAATCATTCTCTTGTTTGCTTATCGCTCCTGGCTGCGCCGCCAACCCGCGCCCGCACCAGCCCGCTCGGCTTCGGAAGGCTGGCGCTATTTTTTCTGGGCCGCGGTCGCTCTTCTTTCCCTGCTCGTTTCCTTGCCGTTGGCCATCCGCTACGCCGCCGCCATTCCACTGCACGGCTTCCTCTTTTTCCGCTCGGTTATCTTCCGGGTGGCCATCTGGGCGCCGCTGGTTGCGTTGCCGCTGGCCCTGCTCGGAAGCGCCTCCGCCTACGCTCGACGCGCCAAATCGACCTAGAACGGGGTCAGCTCGTCCCCGCTTTGGGCGCCGGTTTCAGAAAAAGTTTGCCTTATTGTTTACTCCGCAGCAACGACTTATGGCTTATTTTGGGTCCGATTCCTCGACAGGCACAGAATCGGCTCTATATGCAAGCAGATGAAAATGATCCGCTTTCTAAACGACTCGCCGGTAACCGGGGAGATCGTCTAGGCGCGTTTTGATCCAGCTTTCTCGCCGCACGACGTGGCGATACGAAGGCAAAATTTTCCCCGAGGCGCTGCTTCGGGTATCCGGTCCCAACCAAAAACCCGGATATCACCCAAGACAAACAAATGAAATCATCACTACTTCAGCTCAAGAGTCAGTCCCCTCGTGGGGAAGACGGCGCCCAGCAGGTGCGTCGTGGCTATCCGCTGACCGACTACCATTACCAAGCGACGGCCGAAGCGCCGGCGGCGGCCCTTGCCGCTCAGCCGAGCGTGAACACCACCGCGCACCGGGCAGAGATGCGCAGTTTCCGTAAACTGAGCATGTCCGCCGTGGGCGCAGAAAGCCGCTGGCAATTTGGCTTTGAAGCCTCCGTCTTCGCGCTCGTGGTCGGCCTGGCCGGCTGGTCGCTGGTCGCCTTGGTCAGCCTGATGCAGCAGACCGCCGGCGGTTGGTATCCCATCCACTAAGCGGCCGAGCCCGCTGTCATTGATCAACGCGTCAGCCTAACTGGCCGACGCGCCCGACCGCTCGCGCACGATGCGCGAGCGGTTTTGGCGGATGCTTGTGCTTCCATCCGCAATCTCGCTTCGCTTTTCACGCCGCCGTGGGCCACCTTTTCCGGCCTCGCGGGGCACCGATGAAATCGAAATACGACGTCGTCATTCTGGGCGCGGGCCACAACGGACTGGTCTCGGCGGCTTACCTCGCCCGCGCAGGTTTGAGCGTGCTCCTGCTTGAGAAAAACGACTACGTTGGCGGGGCGACCACGTCGCAGAAAGTGTTCCCCGATTACGAAGCCTATCTCTCGCGCTACTCCTATCTCGTTAGTCTATTCCCGGAAAAGATCATCCGCGATCTGGGCCTGAATCTGCAGCTGCACCGGCGCGAAATCGCGTCCTATACCCCTTACCAACAGGAAGAGCGCCAGGGCGGGTTGCTCCTGAGCAATGTCTCGGAGGAAGTCAGCCGCCAATCCATGATGCAGCTGACCGGGAGCGAAGCAGAGTTTGAGCAGTTGAAACGTTTCTATGCCCTGGCCCGGACCTTTGCCGAAGAAGCCTGGGAGACCATGCTGCGCCCGCTGGAGGCGAAGGAAACCTTCCGTCGCCGCTTTGAGCAAAGCGCGGCCGGGCGGGAAGCGTGGCGCAGCCTGGCCGAAGAACCGCTCGGGTTGGCGGTCGAACGCTATCTCCAGGATGACCTGGTGCGCGGCCTGGCTTTTACCGACGCCAAGATCGGTGTCTTCACCCATCCGCACGATGAAACTCTGCTGCAAAACCGCTGTTTCCTTTACCATCTCATCGGCAACAAGACCGGAGAATGGAAAGTGCCCGCTGGCGGGATGGGAAACGTGGCCCGCGAGTTGGAGCAGGCTGCGCGGAGTAAGGGGGCCGAGTGCCTCACTGGAGTCGATCTGCAAGGCGTGGATCTCTCGGGCAAGAGTCGGGTGATCCACTTCGAGATCGCAGGCAGGAAAGAGTCGGTCGAGGGCCGCTTTCTCCTGCTTAACTTTGGTTTGAACGTCTGGCAGAAGTTACTCGGCCATTCCTACCAACCTGATCCCACCGATGAAGGCTCCGTCTTTAAGATCAACATGCTCCTGCATCGCCTGCCCAAGCTAAAAGACAGCTCACAGACCAGCAGCGACGCCTTCCGCGGCACCTTCCATATCGATGAGGGATATGAAGAGATGAAGCACAGTTACGAGCAGGCCGCGCGGGGAGAGTTACCCGCCCGGGTTCCGAGCGAGATATACTGTCATACCCTGACCGACGACACCATCCTTTCGCCCGAGCTTAACGCCCAGGGCTATCACACCCTCACCCTTTTTGGCATCGACACTCCCTGGCCGCTTTTTGCCGAGGATAATGAAACCATGCGGCAACGCGCCGAGACCAAGTTCATCGAAGGGATGAACCGCTGGCTGGCCGAGCCATTGCAAGATTGTCTCGCACGAGCGCGGGATGGCAGCCTTTGCCTGGAGAGCAAAAGCCCGGTCGACATTGAGGAAGCGCTCGGACTTTATCATGGCAACATCTTCCAGACCGCACTTACCTTTCCTTTCGCGGAAACGAAGGAACAGGCCGGGCAATGGGGCGTGGAAACGGAACACGATAATGTCTATCTCTGCGGCTCGAGTGCTCAGCGCGGTGGTGCCGTCAGCGGCATCCCCGGGCATAACGCGGCCATGAAAGTGCTGGAACAGTTAGGCCGCAAAACCTAACTGTTCCACCCGCGTCGGAAGGTTGCCGAAGCGTCAAACATTCAGAACAGTCCGGCCGCGCTGCAATCGGCGCGGCGGAGAAAAGCGGCCGCGGCCAAGGTATAAAGCCGGTTCCCTTTTCCGAAAATCAAGCCACTTGGTGGCTGGAGTCGCGATTAAGAACAAATGGTAGCCGAATCAGCGCTCAACTCTTCCCCGGCCGGCCCCGATGGAAAGAACAAAGCCCATGTCTCGTAAGTCATTACCCGAACACCGGGAGGCGGCGGTGACTCGCCGCAAAGCCCTGCGCACCGTCCTCATCACCCTCGGCATCGTCGGCATCACGGTCATCGTGCTCTATCTCCTGCGGAATTTTGCCTCCGCGCTGCTGCTCATTTTTGCCGGAATCCTCTTCGGCATTTTCCTTAATGGCCTCACCACCCTGGGGATCACCCGGTTGCACCTGCCGCGCTGGGCCGCGCTCACCCTTCTCCTCGTGATCATGGGCGGCGCCATCGGCTGTTTCCTCTGGCTGGCCGGGCCGCAGGCCGTACAGCAGATGCAGCAACTGGGCGAGCAACTGCCGAAATCGCTGGCCAAGCTGCGCAACGATCTCGCCGCCTACGACTGGGGGCGGTCCATTCTGCAAAACCTGCCGTCGCTGAATCACATGGATCTGTCGGCGACGATGTTGATGGGCTCAGTCACCCAATTCTTCTCCATCACCGCGGAAGTGCTTGGCGGGATCGTCTTTATCTTCTTCGTCGGGCTCTATCTGGCCGCTTCGCCGCACGAGTATCTCGACCCGGTGGTCATCCTGCTCTCGCCGGAACATCGGGAGCGGGGCCGGGAACTGCTCTCCGCACTCGGCGGCGCGCTCGGCTGGTGGCTTCTTGGTCGCGCCATTACCATGACTTCGCTCGGTATCATGACCACGGTTGCGCTCTGGCTGTTTGGCATCCCGCTCGCGCTCGTGCTCGGGATCATCGCCGGCTTATTGCTCTTCGTGCCTTATCTGGGGGCAATTGCGGCCGCCATCCCGGCCATGCTGGTCGCTCTGATGGAGAGCCCGGCCAAGGCTTTCTGGGTCGCCTGCATCTACACCGGCCTGCATGTCTTCGAGGGCTACTGCATCACTCCTTTTGTGCAGCGGCGCGCGGTTGCGCTCCCGCCGGGGCTGCTGCTTTCGGTGCAGCTTCTTTCGGCCAGCTTGTTCGGTCTCGCCGGGGTTGTCTTCTCCACGCCGCTCACTGTCATCGGCATCGTCCTCGTGCAGACACTCTACGTGCAGGATGTGCTCGGAGAGGAGGTCGCGGTGCTGGGCGACCATGAAGCGCACGAATCCGAACCCCACCAGCCCCACCAACTGCGGTCGTAAACGGTCTGCGCGGCGCAGCGTGGTCCCGGAGTGTTTTAACAGCAACATCGCCAACCTGGTCTTCGGCATCTGCCTGCCCGATTTGCTCATCGGCTTCGGCGCCTCCTCCGAGGGGACGATTTTCACCCTCGTCTGGCTCCTGGCCATAACCGCCGCCGCCGTCGCACTTCCCCGCTGGCGCGGCGGCGTCCGCCGAATCGGTGGCGGCTCCTTCGTCGCCCTGGCCGAAATCATCTCCTGGTCGCTTTTCTTCAGCGCAGGGAAATGGCTAGGGCCGGCCAGGGCATCCCGAGCTGGAGGGACGGGCGCTGCCCGTCCGTGTTTCTGAAAAAAGCCCAAAGGCGACACGCCTGCGCCCCAGCATTGTCAATACGCTCCGCTGAGGAGAGAAGCCGCGAATCGCCCTTCCCGCCTAGGCGAGCGAATCAAGCCGGCTGAGCAGATCTTTCTTGCTCGTCATCCCGGTGACTTGGTCGCGCAGCTGGCCGTTCTTGAAGAGAAGAAGGGTGGGAATGGCCCGAATGTTATAGCGGGCGGAGAGGCTTTGGTTGTGGTCGACGTTCACCTTGGCCACTTTGACTGAGCCGGCTTTTTCCTTCGCGATTTCGTCCAGGATAGGCGCAATCATTTTACAGGGGCCGCACCATTCGGCCCAAAAGTCGACCAGCACGGGCTGGGTGCTGTTGACCACTTCGCTGTCAAAATTTGCTTCGTCGATCGTTACCGCGGCAGAATTATCCATGATTTAAGAAAAATAGGTCCAGAGTTGAATGAGTAAGGTTAAGGCCGAGACGCCGAGCAGAGCCCAGCAAAACGGCATTGGAATCGATTCAACTAAGCTCCGCGCAGGCGGGTTGGCAACTGCGGGTGGCGCGCCGCGCACGATGGGCGCGGACGGCATGCTCGGCGGCTGGCTCTGGCCGAGGCGGGCGGTCGCCTTCATCGGCGAGTCGCCGATGCGGGCAGTTTCCTTGCGCGGGCCGGTAGGGAGAATGTCGCGGTTTTCTACTGGAAACCTGGCGGGCGGAACGCCGACTGGCCGCGAGGGCGACGGCGGCGCGGGCGTTGAAACCGGCGCCGGCGCGGGCGGCTTCGGGCTGGCAGGTGATGGCAGTGACGGCGGTGGCGGATTTGGCGGACGCACCGGCGAAGCAGTGCCCGGCGGCGCTGGAGGACGCGCGACCCCGCTCGGCCCGGGCAGAGGTGCCGGCGGACGAGCCATCGGCGGAGCGGGCGGGCGGACGGCGGCATTTGCCGGCGGAATCGGCTTGGGAGCGACAGCGGATGGCGGGCGCCGCGGTCCGGAGGCCGCCGGCCCGATGTGATTCGCCGGCGCGGAGGCCGACGGACCTGAAGGCTGGTCGGGCGGATTGAGGCGGACGGCATCTTGCTCCACCGGCACTGCGGAGCGATCGGTGGCGGGCCGTGGCAACGTGATCCGAACAGTCTCCTTCTTCGGTTCGTTCGAATCGGCCATGACAACAGAAAATCCACGCAATCCTCGCGGCTTGCGACGACCCCGTGTCTCGCAAAGCGGGCGCAGACTGTCAATCACCAATCAGCTACGCGATCAAATCGTATCCCCGCGTGCCGGTAATTTCGCGGGTGACGAACTGCCCGACCGGAGCCGGCTCGCGCAGGATGACACGAGGGTCCACTTCCGGGGCGTCGGCCTCGGTGCGGGCGATGAGCGACTGGTCCACGAGCAGTTTTAAATGGCTACCGATTTTCTCCGTCGCCACCTCGCGCGCGATCCGCTGTTGCAGGGTCATGGCCCGGCGGAAACGGGCGTTTTTCTGCCCGGCCGCGATCTGCCCCGGCATTTTCGCCGCACGCGATCCTTCCTCCTGCGAGTATTTGAAAATGCCGAGCCGCTCGAAGCGCACCCGCTCGATGAACTCCAGAAGCGACTCGAACTCGGCCTCGGTCTCGCCCGGAAACCCGACGATGAAAGTGGTGCGCAAGGCGATCCCGGGCACACCGGCCCGCAGCCTAACGATCAGATCCTCGATGTGCTGGCGCGAAGTCTCCCGCCGCATCCGGCCGAGCATGGCTTCATCGATGTGCTGCAACGGCATATCGATGTAACGGGCGACTTTGCCGCACTGGGCGATGGTGGCGATGAGCTCATCGCTCCAATGCGCCGGATGGGTGTAAAGCAGCCGCACCCAGAAGTCGCCCTCGATCTGGTCGATCTCGCGCAGGAGCGCGGCCAGCGTCGGCCCGCGCGAGGAGTCGACCGGCTGGCGCGGGCCGGCCTTGGCATCCCAAAGATCCATTCCGTAATAGGTGGTGTCCTGGCTGATGAGGTTGATCTCTTTAACCCCCTCGGCCACGAGCGATCGCACCTCAGCCAGGACGGATGCGGGCGGGCGACTGCGATGCCGGCCGCGCATCTGCGGGATAACGCAGAAACTGCAGGGGTGGTTGCAACCCTCGGCAATCTTCAGGTAAACGCTGTGCGCCGGAGTGAGCCGGAAACGCGGCGTATCCCAGTCTGGGATGTAAGTCGGCCGGCGGGTGACCAGGTCGAGCGGCGGCAGGCTGGGAGCTTGCGCGACCACCCGCTCCACTACCGCGCCCAGTTCCCGGACCTGGTCGAGCCCAATGAAGGCATCCACTTCCGGCAGGGAAGCGCGCAGCTCGGCCGCGAAACGCTGCGACATGCAGCCGCTCACGATCAGCTTTTGGTTAGGCCGATAGCCCAGCCCGCGCTGTTGGTGGGCCTCGAGGATGGCCTCGATCGATTCTTCCTTGGCCGAATCGATGAAGGCGCAAGTGTTGACCACCAGGACGTCGGCCTGCTCGGCGTCGGGGGTGATTTCCATCCCCCGCTCCAGCACGCTCCCGAGCATGATCTCGGCGTCGACCAGGTTCTTGGCGCAGCCGAGGCTGATCATGCCCACCCTGGTCGGTTGGCGCGCTGTTGAGGGTGGATTATTCAAAGGTGACATCGGTATCGCCGCCGGCCAGAGGCGCTCCATTTTTGGTGATCTGTACCGCGTCGCGATCGAGCACTTTCACGGTCACGTGCTGCCCGCGGAAGTCGAGCGGCGGATCGTCCGGCTCGAGCCAGCCGTTAAAAGCCGGCTCGGGCTGGTTGTCGACCGCGATGCGGAGATAGGTCTTGCGCACCGGAGTGATCTGGACGCGGTTGAGAACAGGAGCGGCCGAATTCCCCGGCCGCGCGACAGAATCTTCCGGGTGCACCGGTTCGGCCCGGCGCACTTCCGGCTCACTCGGGCTGGGCGAGATGGCGGAGGCGGGAACAGTGACGATGGGGGTGGCCGTGGCCAGCGGAGCGATCGAAGGGCCGGCGGTGACCCGGGCCTCGCTGGCGGGCGGGCCTTCCACCGGCTGGGCGCGCGGCGCGATGATGCGATCGCCCGGCGTCGCCGTTGCCCCCGGGCTGGCGGCAGCCGAGATGGCACTGGACGCGGCCGAGGGAGTGATGCGCTGGATATTGAGCAGGAGCTTCACCAGGTAGAGGCCAAGCACGAGCACGGCGACGGCGATGATGAAGGGCAGGAGCGCGGGGCGTTTCGCCGGCTGGCGACGGACGATCGGCGGCGGCCCGGCGCTCGGCGCATCCTGCAGGTAGGAGTAACCGTCCACGCTCACTTCGCGCGAAGTCTCAAAGGCATCGAGATAAGGCGTCACATCCACCTCGAGATATTTCCCGTAGATGAGCAGGAACCCCTTGGCGTAGGCCAGGCTGGAGAACCCGGAGAAATCCTCCGCCTCGATCTCCTGCAGGCGGGCGGAGCGGATCTTGGTCACACGGGAGGCTTCCTCGATCGAAATCTTCTTCGCGAGACGGGCTTGTTGCAGTTTTTTGCCGAGCGATTCCATGGCGGGCCGGCGGGATCAGACGGTGGCGTCGAGATCGACCAGTATCTCGCGCGGCTTCGCGCCTTCGCCGGGGCCCAATATGCCGCGCTGCTCCAGAATATCAACGATCCGCGCCGCCCGGGTGTAGCCGAGGCGCAGCCGGCGTTGCAGGAGCGAGGTCGAGGCCCGCTTCTCCTGGCGGATAATTTCGAGGCATTTCTCGACCAGTTCTTCGTCTTCCTCGGTCACGTCTTCGTTAGGCGCAGCGGCCGATTCCATTCGCTCATGCATGGCGAGGTCAAAGGCGGGCGAGCTTTGCGCGGAAACGAAATCGACCAGCCGGCTGATCTCGTCGTCCGTCACCAGCACGCCCTGCGCGCGGATCAGTCGCGAAGTGCTCGGCGGCAGATAAAGCATGTCGCCCTGACCCAGCAATCGGTCGGCCCCGTTCTCATCCAGGATGACCCGGCTATCGATCTTGCTCGCGACCTGGAAAGCAATCCGGCTCGGGATGTTGGCCTTGATCACTCCGGTGATGACATCGGCCCGCGGCGTCTGCGTCGCGACGATGAGATGAATGCCAGCGGCCCGCGCCATCTGAGTGATGCGGGCGATCGCGCTCTCGACATCGGCCGGCGCGGTCTGCATCAGATCGGCCAGCTCATCGATGATGACCACGATGTAGGGCATGTGCTCGGGCACGATCGGTTCGTCGGCCCGCGGGACGGTGATCGGCGGCGCTTCTTCTTCGTCGTTAGGCGGGGCGGCGGCGGCGCCTTCGAGGTCGAGTTCCTTTTGCGTTTTCTTGGGCGGGCGTCCGTTAAAGCTGGTGATGTTGCGCACCCCGGCCTTGGCGAAAATCTTGTAGCGCTTCTCCATTTCATCGATCACCCAGCGCAGGGCGAGGAGCACTTTTTTCGGATCGGTCACAACCGGGATGACGAGGTGCGGCAGGGTGTTGTAGACCTGCATCTCGACCACCTTCGGGTCGATCATGATGAAACGGAGCTGATCCGGGGTGAACCGATAAAGCATGCTGGCGATAAGCGCGTTGATGCAGACGCTCTTGCCCGAGCCGGTGGTGCCGGCGACGAGCAGGTGAGGCATCTGGGCCAGATCGGCGATGATGGTTTTGCCGTAAACATCCTTCCCCAGCGCGATCGGGAGCTTGGCCGTGCTCGCGTTCCAATCCTCCGATTGCAACAGCTCGCGCAGGGTTACTTTGACTTTGCGGCTATTCGCCAGCTCGATGCCGACGGTGTCTTTGCCCGGGATCGGGGCCAGGATGTTAATCCGCTCGGCCCGGGTGGCGCGGGCCAGGTCGCGCTCCAGGCTCACGATCTTATCCACCCGCACGCCTTTGGCCGGGTAAACCTCGTAGCGGGTAATGGTCGGGCCTTTGGTAATGTCGCCCGGCGCCACTTTGATGCCGAATTGATCGAGCGTGTCGATGAGCGTCTGCTGGATGCCGGCCAGCTCGGCGGGGTCCACCGCGACCCGGCCTTCGGTGTCGTGCTCCTCCAGCAGATCGATCCCGGGCAGCTCGTAGTTATCGGCATTGAAATCGCCGCTCGTGAGCGCGGGCGAGGCGCTGGCGCCGTCCTTTTTCTTGCCGCGGCGCAGCTCGGCCAGCGAAGGCTTCTTGCGCGCCGGCAGGTCCTCCGGCAGCGCAGTGGTGTCGACCACCTTGGGCATGGGGCGGTTGGCAAATTCCTCCAGCAAAATCTCCGGCTCCAGCTCCGGTTTCGGCGCCGCCGCCGCCCCGCGCTTGCGCAGCCGTTTCTCGATCGCGCGCTTCTGTTTCGCGATCTCCTGCTGGCTGATCTCGAGTTGGCCCTTGAGATCGGCTCGGCGCATCCGGCGATGCAAAAGCCAAAGCCGCAGAGCGACAAAACCGCGCCGCACCGCCAGGACACTCTGCCGCACCAGATGGATCGGCCGCAGCCCGGTCATCAGGATGAGGCTGGTGAGATAGATCCCGGCCAGGACGATGACCGACCCTTTCCCCATCGCGTAACGGAAAATATGCCGGCCAAAGAAATAACCGACCCAGCCGCCCGGTCCCTGGATTTTGAAAGCCCGCCGCCAATCGTGCAGAAACCAGGGCTGCAGATGGAGCAGGCAAGCCCCCGAGGCGATGAAAAGGACGATCCAGCCCAGCCGGCGGCTCACCTTCAGCTCGCCGTGAAACAATTTTGCCCCGCCAAAGCCCAGCAGCGCCGCCGCCAGCAGGTAGGAAGCAGCCCCGACCAGGAAATAACAGACCCCGGCCCAGATCGCGCCCAGCGGGCCGAGAAAATTCTGCGCCGGCCGATTCGGCGACGAGGTGGAATTAAGGAGCGGGAACCAGGTCGGGATGTCGTTCGGGACGTAGGAGATAAGGGCAAGAAAGAGAAGCGTCCCGGTTCCGAGAAGAATCAGGGCGTAAACTTCGTTCCATGCATTTTGCTGAGTGCGTTTGGCCACCGCGCCTCATAGTAATCGGCCCCCTGCCGCTTTCAACGACTTGTCGCGCAGCAATGGTCATCCAACTCGGGTCGGCGCGCCAGTTGCATGACAGGCTAGCGCAAGCTTCCGGCTCGCAAACTCCACCGACAGCAAGCTGGAAGCTCGCGCGACCTTCCTCAGGAACTTCGAAATCTGCCCGCGCCCTCGTTGAACTTTTCGCCGCGGCCTTGGTCGAAGAAGGCGAGAGTCATCTCCGCCACACACCTTCGCCACACACCATGAAACCAAAGCTACTCCGCCTCTCGATCCTCGCCCTCGCTGCCGCCCTCCCAGCGTCCGCGCATTCCGCCTCCGACCAAACCAAACACCCAAGCGGCCTGATCGAACTCGACCGCGGCTGGACCAACCCCAACGTCCAGGGCGTCCGGATTCGCCTCGGTTGGTCCGACATTCAGCCAAAAAGCGCATCCGAATACGATTGGTCGAAAATCGATTCCGCGATCGCCAGCGCGCAAAAGAATCACAAACTCCTTGGCCTCTCCGTCGCCATGCTCGGCCGCAAAGAAGGCGGCGGCCGCAACGCCATTCCAGATTGGCTGAAAGCGAAACTATATTCCCTCCCGGTCACCCGAAGCGGCAACAAACGATCCATCATCCTGCCCTGGGACCCCGACGTGCAACCGGCGCTCCTCGCCTTCGTCAAAGCGCTCTGCCAGCACGTCGATGGCAAAGTCGATTACCTCGCCATGGGCGGACTCGGCGCCGTGATCGAGAGCTACATGTGCCCCAATCCCGACACCATCGGGCTCACCATGGATGAAGCGACCGCCAAGTGGATCGCGAGCTGCAACACCATTATCGACACCCACGCCCAAAACCTGCATTCCACCCCGTTCATCTTCACCGCGGGCAAACCCTTCCGCGGCCGCCAAGGCGTGCAGGCGCTGGAGCGCGTCGTCAGCGCCGCGGCCAAGAAATACCCCGGCCGTTTCGGCATCATGAACTGCACCCTCAACGCCCATTCCCGTCCTGAATATCCGCCTAACGCCCTCGTCCGGGAATTCCACGAAACCAACCCGGTCGGCCTGCAATTCCTCACCTCCACCAAAGGCTTCGGCAACCACGACCTCGGCGGCACCCTCGCCCAAGCCCTTGACACCGGCATCGCTCTCCACGCGCAATACATCGAGGTTTATTCCAGGGACGCCGACGATCCCGCCAACGCCGAAACTCTGAAAACCTACGGGGCGAAACTGAGTAGGAAGTGACCAGCCACTAAGCGAACGAATGACTAAGTCTACTCCGCGAGTGGCTGGAGTTCGCTCAGCATGGTCGGGATAAGTTCCGAGACGGTCGGGTGAATGTGCACCGCGCGCTGGATGAGTGTGTAAGGCGCCTTGGCATACATCACGTCGAGGATGGAGTGGATGATCTCGTCCCCGCCCGGCCCGAGCACGGCGGCGCCGAGAATCTCCCGCGTCTCGGCGTCGACCACGATCTTCATCAAACCCTGCGTCTCGCCTTTCTCGATCGCGCGCTTGATCTTCGCCATCGGCATTTTCCCGACCAGCGCCGGGCGCCCAGTCTTGCGGACTTCTTCGTTCGTTAGGCCAGCGCGGCCGAGCGGCGGATCGATGTAAAGCGCGTAGGCCGGGATACGATCGCTCACCCGGCGCGGATCGTGGTCGAGCAGGTTGGCGGCGACGATTTCGGCATCGTTGTAGGCCGTGTGGGTAAAGGCCCCGCGACCGTTGCAATCTCCCATCGCCCAGACCCCTTCGACGTTCGTGCGCAGTTCGTCGTCCACCTGGATGTAACCCCGCCGATCGACCGCGATGCCCGCTTTCTCCAGCCCGAGATCGCTCGTATTCGGCACCCGGCCGACGGCCAAAAGGACATGCGTCCCGCGGATCTCGTGCTCGCCCGAGTCGCAATCGACAAGCGCGATCACGCCCTCGGCCGCCGGCGCGAAGCTGATGCATTCCGCGTTCAAACGCAGCGCGATCCCCTCCCGCTCCATGATTCCCTGCACCGCTTCGGAGATATCCTCATCCTCGCGCCGGATGAGCCGCGGCCCCATCTCCACGATCGTCACCTCGCTCCCGAAGCGCCGGAACATCTGGCCAAACTCCAGCCCGATATAACTCCCGCCGATCACGATCAGATGGTGCGGGACGAAATCGACCTCGAGGAGCGAGCTGTTGGTGAAGAATTTGATCTGCTCCAGCCCCGGCATTGGCGGCACCGAGGCGCGCCCGCCGACATTGATGAAAATCCGATCCGCCGAGAAGCGCTCAGCGCCGACACTGACCTCGTGCGCCGCCTCGAACCGCGCATGCCCCGCGAGCACGGTGCAGTGCTCCATCCCTTCCAGCCAGCTCTCCAGGCCGGCGCGCGATTTGGTCACGATCGCATCCTTCCGCGCCTTCACCCGTCTCATATCGACAGTGACTCCGCCCTCGAGCACGACCCCAAACTCCGCCGCGCGCCGCGCCAGGTGCGCGGCATAAGCGCTCGCCACCATCGTCTTCGTCGGTGTGCAGCCGGTGTTCACGCAAGTGCCGCCCATCAGCTTGCGTTCCGCGATCGCCACCTTTCGCCCGCTCCCGGCCAGGCGACTGGCCAGGAACGGTCCGGCCTGCCCGGCGCCAAGAATCAAGTCGTCGAAATGCGTGGTCACGCGAAGCGAGAGATGATTAGATAAGCGCCCACGATCGCGACCGCGTCCTCGAGCAGCGCGATCGGGAGATCCCGGCCCGCCAACCGGGCCAGCCGCCCACGCAGTTCGGCCCCGCCGAGCGTCCCAATGACCGCGCCAATCACCCCGGCGACCAGACCGCCGGCCAGAACACCCGCCGACGCCCCGAGCGCGGCGCCGCACAAAGCGCCCGATAAAATCCGTCCTCCAAACTGCACCGGGATCTTCCGGCTCGGCGTCGAGGGCAGCTTGTCCGTCACCAGCTCGGCCAGCGCGAGCAGACTAAAGATGTAAGGCGTCACGGCCGCCCCGAGAAAAGCCAGCCAGGTATTTTGCAGATGCAGCCAACCGAGATGAGCCGCCCAACTCACCGCCGCCGGCGCAGTCAAAGTCCGCAAACCCGCCACCACACCGATGAGAAGAGCCAAAAGATAGATCCACATGCGAAACCTTCTACCCAGAAGTCGCGGCCCGAGCCAAACCTTTTCCTCATCGCGCGCGCTTGATGCCGGCATCGCCCCCCTGCGGAAAACATCGAGATCTATTTCAAGGGATGCGACGATCCCGCCAACGCCGCTAAGCCGACGACCTCGGGGGAGAAAATGAAGGGGAGTGACGGGTGACTTAGCAAAGAAAGAAATGTCGAGACCAAGAATCCGTTCGGCATAGCCTGAAACCACGCGGGAGCTTAAAACCTATGGGGCGATGCGGCTCAAGCGCCAAACGGAAAAGATGGGAGCCCGAATGAGCCGGCGCAAATGAGCTACAAGGCGAAAAGGGAGAGGGACGAATGTCGATAGTGAGCCCTGACCCCTATTCGATCCCCTTCTCTATTCGATCCCTTATGGCAGTCCGCGCCTGGCCCAAGTGCTCGGTTGTCCGGGGCGGCGCAATCGCATCGCCCGGCTCATGCGAGCCGAACGCCTCTTTGCCCGGCAGCGTTCTAAGTATCGTCACGCCACCACCGACAGCCGGCATGGAGGACCGATCGCGCCCAACCGTCTCCAAGGCTTGAGAGTTCGTCGTCCCAATCAAGTTTGGGCCACCGATGCCACTGGCGTCCTCACCGGCCAGGGCTGGTTGTATTTGGTTGCAGCCCTCGATCTTTGCAGCCGGCGGGCCGTCGGCTGGGCCATGAGTCCGATCCTCGATGCTCCGCTCACGATCACCGCTCTACGCATGGCGCTGCGCCAACGTCAGCCGGGAAGGACTCTCATCGTCCACTCCGATCGCGGCAGTCAGTTCGCCAGCGCCGCTTATCGGCAGGTCTTGGCCGAGCATGGTCTCATTCCTTCCATGAGTCGCGCGGGGAACTGCTACGATAACGCCTTTATCGAGTCGTTCTGGAGCAGCCTCAAATACGAGCTGGTCTATCATCAGCGCTTCACCACCCGCGCCGAGGCCCGCACCGCCATTTTTGATTACATCGAGACCTTCTACAACCGCACCCGGCTCCACAGCGCGCTCGGTTATCGCTCACCGCTGCAATTTGAACAACTGTTCCCCTCGAATTAACAATGCAATCACCTAACCAGGTTACCTTACCCAACTGTCCGAAGAAACAATGCAAGCCCAAGCTGCCCCCTCCTTGCCCTACGTATACTGCAATTTACCCGCGTGTCCCAATTAGCCACCAACATATAAGAATCCCGTTATAAGAAACATGACAGAGGACACAATTCCATAGATTGCGGGTTTTCTCCATGAATAGACAGAGAGTCACCTGCAACACTACCAGCATGAAAAGGATTCGCATCGACATAGTTACCGCTTCGATATGGGTGATCATCACGAATATCGAAACAGTCACCACACTAAACGCTACCCCATACCTATCACGGAAGGCGCGGTAGAGGAATCCTCGTACAGTTATTTCCTCAAAAAGCGGCCCCACGAGGAGCAAAACCGAAAGAAGATGTTTTTCTGGCCCTGCCTGATGCGTAAATGTCTTGATATGACGTGTTTCGCCGATCTCAACACCTCCCAGGCTAGTCAAAAGGACACCCGCGAGGCCGAGAAGGACGCCTGCACCCAAGGCGTAAAGGCAAATCTCCCGAAAAGAATCAAGTTCGAAGATCTTCAAGAAATCCGCCAGAGATTTAGGCCGGGCAAACGCTACGACGACGAGAAAGGCAGCGATCCCTCCCCCCGCCGTAAGAAAAAACGTCCCGAAAGGACTGCTTACCCAATAATTAAATCGTGGAAACAGGTCCAGAAATATGACTATGACGACTACCGAAGCGATCTGCGAACCGAAAACGGCAGTGAGGCAAAGCCACGGATACAGTGTTCTGCGCGTCGACTTCATAAGTCTTTCATCAGAATTGAGTATCATGACTATTTATCTGCGTGAATCGCTTCACTTGAGAGTTTGAAATAGGGGTCAGAGCTCACTATCGACAGCAAGAGAACACACAGTAGGGGTCAGGAGAATATTCTTGCTTTTGATCATAGGCGATTGGTTAGTCTGGACAGATACATCGGCGTGCCCATGTGAAGTTCGCGGGCAACGAAGCTCAAAGGGATGCTGGTCGTGGTCCGAACCTCTTTCGCTATCTCGACCTTTCGCCGATCCCCCTTTGCCAATCCCGCAAGATCAAGCGAACGCAGGCCCGCTTCCGCCAACCGCTGCGCGATGATCCTCCGCGCCTCCCGTTCCCCGTGATCACGAATCTCGGCTCCATGGTAATTCTGTTTCCGCTCGCTTCGTTGGCCAATCGCATCCCGCGCCGCTTCCAGCAGCCATTCCCGAAACGCCTCGCTCCCAAAGTACCACCCTCGTTTCATGCTCGCTCGCAGCCCGGACCACCGCGTGGCGCAGGCTTCTGCTCCTGCGCCGGCCGCCATCTCCTCCCGGGCGAGCTTATCCACGTAGTCGAGGAAAGCACGTCGATCGGACGCGGTGTCCTTCCATTGCAGCGCGGCCAGGCCCTGCTCCACCGCCAGCCACTCTGGCCGTCGCCCCGGCCAACCATAGCCGGGCAAACTACTCCAGCGATATTCCTCCAGACTCTCCCCCGCCGCCGGCCTCACCATTCCCGCTCGCACTGGATTGAGATGGATGTAATTAAGCAGAGTCACCAGATAACCTTCGCTCTCCGCATCGACCAGGAGTGCTTTGTAGCGCCCGGCAAAGAGGTGGCCGCTGAGCCGGTGGCGCGCATTGTAGCGCACCGTATAGGTCGTCTGAAACCAGCTCATCCCGCGCACCAGATTGGGGCAGGGGCGTTTCCACCAGCAGGTGGTAATGATTGCTCATGAGCACGTAGGCGTGCACCCGCCAGCCCGTCCGCCGCACCGTTTCCCCGAGAGTGGCCAGAAACCGCTCCCGGTCCTGCTCATCCTGGAAGATCGCCTCGCGCCGATCCCCGCGGCATATCACATGATAAAAGGCCCCGGCAAATTCGATCCGCACTTGTCTCGGCATCGTCCCTTTGTGCGCCGCCCCCCAGCCAAGGCAAGATTATTCTCCTGACCCCTACTGCCCTGCGTGACCCCTACTGCCCTGCGCAGTGGTAATAGCCGCTGCGCGAGACGAGCAAAGCCTCACATAACCAGGCCACCTTATAGTTTTGGCCGCTCATCTGTTCGATCCGGGCATACCGCTGTGCGGCACTTCGGAGAGGATGCCCAGTGATTTTTTTAAGACTTCGCGCTGCTCCAAAAGCTTCGTGTTCTCGGCCCGTAAATGATGGTTCTCCACTTCCAGTTCTTCCACGCTGCGTCTGGACTGGCGCCCGCTCTGGTCGGCCGCGGGCAGACGCTCCAGGCGCGCCCAGCGATAAAGCAGCGGTGGACGAATACCCAACTCCGCCGCCACCTTGGCCACGCTCCGACCGCTGTTGCGCCAAAGCGCCAGGGCCTCCCGTTTATACTCCTCGGTATAGCTCATTCTCTCACGAGCTGGTTTGCTGATCTGTGTTTTCATATGGACTCCTCAGGTTCTTGACCCTAAGCCCACTGTCCGTCAATTCAGGGCAACCCCAGACTGACCCCGGGTTTTCCCGGCATCTGCCCAAAGAAAATGTCGAATATGGCCCCTGGCCTCGACTCTTCCTCGCTCGCGCCCTACAGGCTGATCTTGCTCACGGTGTTCTCAAGGTAGTTTGCGACCCACATGCTCGTGCCGTCATAGCAGAGCCAGATAGGGCCATCGCCTCCTCGGAGCGCGCGCGAACGGCGCTTGGTGACGAACCGCGTAATGGTGTCAGCATTGGTGTTCGCTACCCATATCCTTCTGCCGTCGTAGGCTAGGGATTCGGGATCCTCGCCGGCTGGAATGGTCGCAAGGACGGCGCCATCGCTCACCCGTAGCTTGGTCAGTGTAGAGTCGCTAAAGCTGGAGAAGTAGATACTCTCCCCGTCGAAGAGCGCAGCTAAAGCCTGGTCCACGACCGGGAAGGTGCCGAGCAAGACGTCGTCGCTGGCTCGCACTTTGATGATCTCGTTAGGGAAATTCACCCCGGCCCACATGTTCTCGCCGTCAAAGGCGATGCCATAAGCCGCGCCGTCGACCGGGACGACGTCAACCACGACGGCGTCGCTGGCCCGCACTTTGGTGATCCCTTTAGAGAAGTCACTGATGCTGGGAGACCAGACGTTTTCCCCGTCAAAGGCCAGGAAGTAAGGAGAGCCAGCCGGGACGGTCGCTAGAATAGCGCCGTCGCTCGGTCGTATTTTCATGAGCGAGTCACTGTTAAAGTTCGCCACCCAGATATTCGTGCCGTCGAAGAGTAAGCCCTCCGGAAAGCTTCCGACCGGGTAGGTGCCGAGCAACATTCCATCGCTCGCGCGCAGCTTTGAGATGGTGTTCTCGCCAGAGTTTGCCACCCAGATATTTTCTCCATCGAAAGCAATGCCTACCGGGTTCTTGCCGACCGGGAAGGTCTGGATGGCAGCGCTCGTCGGAAGCGTCGAAACGGGTGCAGCGATGAGGGGGGTGCCGCCGCTAAGGGCGAGTGCAAAGAGGGCAAACAAGGAGACTCTGGTTTTACTCATTTACCCTTTTACGAAGCGTTGAGGTTTGTTGTCAACCTCAGAACGCCCATCCGGTAACGTCGAGCCGCCCGGGGTCAGATTAGGGAGCGAGGAGAGGGGGCGCGCTCACCCGGCATCGAGTAAGCCGACATGAATATAGCTCCCTTGGACGACATCCGGCGCAGGTATAATTGCGGCTCTGATTTTATGACGAGCAATATGGCCGCAGTCGGGCCGAACAGCCGGAAGCGTTTTCCGCCGCCCATAGGAGATGCTGGCAGTTGCGGCACATCGGATTCACGCCGCCGGTCGGGACGAGCTTGGCTTCCTGCGTCCACGTGGTCCCGTCGAAAACGAAAGCGTAAGCCGCGCCGGAATGGTGCTGGCCGATATCGGCTTCCGCGCCCACAAGAGCGCGATTGCCCGAGAGCGAGACGGTGGAGCCAAAGCCGTCAAAGTCGGCGCCATCGGAGGATTTCAGCTCGGCCTCCAGGCTCCACGTTCTGCCGGTTTGGAGAAAGAGGAGGTGCGTGCGGGGCAAGAAAACGTGGAAGAACCGCGAGACGGCGACCGGCGCCGGCTTTTATTGCCATCCCGGCACCATCTTATTACGCTCCAGGAATGATATTCCAACGCAACCACACCCTTCATCGCCTGGCCGGCGCTCTCGTCCTGCTCCTGGCGCTCACCGTCGCTATCTCCACCAGCCGCGCCCAGGCGACACAAGGGATTGATGCCATCCGCCTCGCCGGCGGCTTTAATCTGCCAGTCTACGTGACCGCTCCTCCGGGGGATACCGGGCGCCTTTTCGTCGTGCAGCAAAGCGGACAGATCATGATCATCGACCTGGCCACACAAATGGTGAAGCCGACTCCGTTTCTCGATCTCTCCGACGTGGTCTCGCTCGCCGGAGAAGAGGGCTTGCTCGGGCTGGCCTTTGACCCCGATTACGCCCAGAACGGCCGCTTCTACGTCGACTATGTGACCAGCGGAGGCAGCTTCGGCTCGGGTGTGACCCACGTCGCGCTCTTCCGCGTCTCCAGTAATCCCGACGTCGCAGACCGGGATAGCGAGCGCACCCTCCTCACCTTTGATCAACCGCAGAGCAACCATAATGGCGGCTGGATCGGCTTTAGCCCGCGGCCCGGCGACGAGGGGAACCTCTACATCGCGACCGGCGACGGTGGAGCGAGCAACGACCAGGGGCCGGGCCACATCGAGCCGGGCGGCAACGCGCAGAATCTCACCACTCTGCTCGGGAAAATGCTGCGCATTCACCTCAACGATCGCCCGCCGGGCAGCTATTCGATTCCGACGAATAATCCCTTCATCGGGGTGCCGGGAGCGCTACCCGAGATCTGGGCCTACGGTCTGCGCAATCCCTTCCGCAACAGCTTCGATCGTCGCACCGGCAACATGTTCATCGGCGATGTCGGCCAGTCCGAGCGCGAAGAAGTCGATATCCAACCCGCCTCCCAACCCGGCGGCGGAGAAAACTACGGCTGGCGGGTGCGCGAGGGCAGCATCCAGAACCCGGCCTTCCCTAATGATCCCGTGCCGCCCGACGCGGTCAATCCGGCCTATGACTACTCCCATGCCGTCGGGCAGACAGTCATCGGCGGCTATGTCTATAACGGCCGCCAGGTGAAACGTCTGCGCGGCACCTATGTCTTTGCCGATTACATCGGGCCGGAAACGGGCGACTTCACCGGGCGCATCTTCAGCCTCGACATTAACGGCACCATCGCCTCGAACTTCCAGGATATCACGGCCGACCTCTTCCCTACGCGGGTAGGCAATTTCCCGCTGGTCAATCCGGCGTCGTTAGGCGAAGACGCCAACGGCGAGCTCTACATCTGCGACATCGGGAGCGGAAACATCTTCCAGATCGTGCGCGGCCGTCGTTAGGCCAGGACCCGATCGTCTTATCAATCGAAGGCGGCGCCGGAGCGTTCCGGCGCCGTCGTTCCCCCGGGCAGGCCCAAGTGGGAATCGGCCTTAAACCTCGGCCGTGCGTCTCCCGCGTCTTCGGCCGCTTATCTGACCTCAATCCCCCAAAGTCCCGCGGTGTCGCTCATAAGAAGCGGACCCTTATTCGGACTCCCGAAATAGACACGACCTGCCTGGCTCTTTGGTCTCACAGATTCCCTGGCTTCAGGTTCTCGGCTTTGGCGCCTTAGGACGCTCCCGGGGGTTGTTTGTTTGGGAGCAGCTTTTCTCCTGTTTTCCGGCGGCGGCGCGGTTTTGACACGGCCTGAAGATTGGCCAAACACGATCTCTTTGTATGAACTCAGGCAACGAAGATAAAGTCGAAGGAAAAGCAAAGGAAGCGATGGGCACGGTGAAAGAAAAGACGGGCGAGGCCCTCGGGAACGAGCAGATGGAAGCCGAAGGCACCGCCAAGAAAGCGGAAGGCAAGGTCCAGGATAAGGCTGGCGACGCCAAGAAGGTCTTCGAAGACTAGCTCGCCCACCCGCGGCGCGCTTCCGCGCAGAAAATTCTCACTTCAGCAATCACTTTCCCGGTTCGCCGGGAAAGTGATTTTTCTTTTGCCGGCGGCGGCCCAAGCGGGAGAATGGGGAGCAGGCCCAGCTTGTTACGATGGAGATCGTCCGCGCCAGACCGACTGAAGCTGCCGCTCTGAGCCTCCTCGCGCAGCGAGCCAAGGCGCACTGGGGCTACCCGGCGGCATGGCTGGAGCAGTGGCGCGCGCAGCTTACGATCACGCCGGATTTCGTGGCGCAGCATGAGGTCTTCACTGGCCGCGGCGATGGCCAGCCGGTGGGGTTCTACGCTCTGGCGCCAGACGAGGAGGAGAGCCTGCGACTGGAACATCTCTGGGTGGAGCCAAAATGGATGGGGCAGGGTCTCGGCCGGCGTCTCTTTGGCCACGCCTCGGCCCGCGCCCGGGTCCGCGGATTCTCCCGCCTCACGATCGAATCGGACCCGCACGCGGAAGCTTTCTATCTTCATCTCGGGGCCCGGCGTATCGGCACCCGGCGGAGCGAGATCCAGGGCCAGGCGCGGGAGCTCCCGCTGCTCTGCTTCGCCCTCGATGGTGGCGCTCGTTAGGCGTGAGGACAGCTACCACTCAGGAGGGCTTTCCAAGCGGCGGTGCCGGGCGAAATCTTCCCGAGCACGAGCACGATTAGCGGATCAGGCGGGCGGTGCGTCGAGAAGGAAAAGCGGCGGCGTCCTGGCAGACCGCCGCCGCTTCCCTGGGTTTCGTTAGGGAAAGTGTCGCTCGGTCTTAGCCGTTCCCGCCACTAGCCTGGTCGCCGCTCTGGTCGCCCTGATCGTTTTGGTCGTCCTGGCCTTTTTGACCCCGATGCCCGTGGCGGCCATGGCGGCCTTTGCGCTCGTGCCGATCCTTCTGCGCCTCGTCGAGTTTCTTCTGCTGCTCGGGAGTGAGAAGCGGCCGGATCTGGGCCATGGCGTTATCGACCACGGTTTTGGTCTTCTGCATCGCGTCGCGCCGGATGGTCTCGATCTGCGGATTGGCCTGGTCGATGATCGGCTGGATCTGCGTCTTCTGTTGCGGGGTGAGGTCGAGCCGGTCGGTGGTGCGATCGAGCGTGCTGTGGTGGTAACCGCGGCCGCCGCGCCCGTCTTTGCCCTCCTCCGGTTCATGGGAGAAGGCGGAGCTGGCCAGGGAGAGAGCGCTAATGGCTGTGATGGTGACAAGTGTTAGTTTCATAGTTATGGCTGATGACCGGGCGGTTACCGCACCGGTTACAGTTTAGTGTGGTAAATCTGTCATCTTCTCGCGCGCGGATTTTTTTGTAACCGGCAGGCGCGCGAACCGGTCATCACTCTTAGTGTGGAGAAGACTTGGATGACATGGTTGAGGAATGGGATGCCGACGCTCTGGTCGCGGCGGTCCGTCGGCAGGACGAGGCAGCAGCGCGGGAAATGGTGCGCCGTCTCTACCCGCTGGTGCTCAAGCTGGTCCGCTCTCATCGCCCTCGCCGCGCCGCCGAAGAGGATCTTTGCCAGATGATTTTCATCAAGATTTTCCAAAAGATCGATCAGTTCTCGGGCAAGGTGCCGCTGGAGCACTGGGTCTCGCGCGTCGCCGTCAATACCTGCCTGAATCAGATCGAGTCCGAGCGGGTGCGGCCGGAACGTCGCCACGCCGATCTGAGCGAAGAAGAGGCGGCCGTGGTGCAGAACCTGGCCGCGACTTCGGCCGAGCTGGCACCGGATCGCAGCTTGGCTGCGCGCGATCTGGTCGAGCGTCTGCTCACCGCGCTGAAGCCGGCCGAACGTCTGGTGATCGATCTTCTCTACCTGCAAGAGCGTTCCGTGGCCGAAATCCAGGCTCTGACCGGCTGGGGCGCCTCGCTGGTCAAGGTGCGCGCTTTCCGGGCCCGGCAGAAAATGAAACAGCAACTGGGCCAATACCGCGCGGAGGAGAACCGATGAACGACCCCGCCCTGCAACGCCTGCTCCAGGCCGCGGCCCGGGCGCCGGAAGAGGAATTGCCTAACGAAATGCCGTTCGGCTTTGACACCCGGGTCCTGGCCCAGTGGCGAGCGACGCGCGGGGGCGAGCTGGCCGAGCTGCGTCATCTCCTCCGCCGGGTCATCGCGCTCTCGCTGGTCGTGATCGCGCTGGGCGGGGCCGGCGCCTGGCACGAGCTGAGCCAGCCGGAGGAGCTGGGGGAAAACCTGAACGATCAATATGCCATCGCCGATAGCGCGATCGGCAACGCCTTTGACCAATGAACCGCGCCCTGAAATGGAAACTGCTGGCCGGCTTTCTCCTCGCCTTCCTCGCCGGCGCCGCCACCGGCGGCTTCTTCGCCGCGCGCCAGTCGCACCATCATCACAGCGATCGCGATCATCACCGCCCTTCGTTCGCCGAGCGGATGCGCGACCGGATGCAGACCCGGCTCGCCCTGACTCCGGAGCAGATCGAGAAGACGGCACCGATTTTTGATCGAGCCGCGGCCGAGCTGGAACAAATCCGCCGCGAAACCGGGCGCCAGGTCAAGCAGGTGATGAGTGAGACCAATCGCGCGATGCTGCCGGAATTAACCGAAGCGCAACGCAACCGCCTTTCCGCGATGGAGAAAAGCGGCCGGGGCGGCCACGGCCCGCACCCTCGGTCCCGCCGGCACGGCGAGCGCGGAGCGCAAACGCCAGCGCAGCCGACGCCGGATGGGGCTGATTGAAAAGAGGCGGCGGGGCAGAAAGAGCTATTGACGCAGCCCCTGGCCCTAACCAGTATTTCGCCCATGAAATATCTTCCTCATCTTCTACTCGCGACGGTGACTGCTCTTTCCCTGGCCTCTTGCGCGGCGCCCGGCGGCGCCACCGCTAGCGCCGAGACTCAGTTTGGACCACACAGCGGCCAGAAGTTTGTTCTGGTCAACCATCTCGGCGGACGCGTGTTGAATGACAACGATCCCAACTTTGCCCGTGTCATCGCCCTGGTGGTGCGAGTGGAGCAGAAAATGGTCAACGGCCAACAGGAAATCACCGCCTCGGCCGAGAGCCACAAGGATGGCCCGAGCGGATCGCTGCTGGCGGTCGACGGGCTGCGGGTGCACGTGACCCAGCCGGTCGAGTTTGGGACCGAACCGCGCAATACCGCGGGGGCGAAAATCAGCAAATCGATCGGCGCGACCGGCGGCAAATTCCGCACCGTGACCGCGGAAGCGAGCATCAACTCCCCCGATTTCACGGCCGGGTCGGTCTCCATCACCATCCCGGGAGATCAATAAGCTCCTTTCCTCGTTAGTTACAAGCCTTTGAGGCTCCTTTCCATCGCCGGGCTCGCCGCCATGCTGGCGGCGTTGCTCGGCCTTTGGTGGATCCAGGCCCTTTTCTCCCCGCACCCAATCATCATCGCGTTGCAGCTCGCGGCCGTGCTGCTCATGCTCTGGGCGCGCGTCACTTTTGGGCTGCGCAGCTTCCACGCCGCGGCCAACCCGACCGCGGGCGGCCTGGTCACGCGCGGGCCCTACCATTTCATCCGCCACCCGATCTACGCCTCGATCTGTCTTTTTGTCTGGGCGGCGGTGCTGGGGCATTTCTCGCTTCTGGCGGTGTCGTTAGGCGTGCTCGCTACTCTCGGCGCTCTGGCCCGGCTCTTCTGTGAGGAGCATCTGCTGGAGCGGCAATACCCGGAATATCGCGCCTATGCGCTCCGGACCCGCCGCCTGCTGCCGGGTCTGTGGTAAACTGGCCAGCGTGAAACTTTTCCTGCTCTGCGCCTGCGTTATCCTGCTCCTGCCCAGCGCCATCGCGCGGAGCGAACCCGCCAGGCCCCTGCTCCTGCGCCCGGCGGCGGTGTTCGATGGGACGGAGATGCATCCCGGCTGGTCGGTCGTGATCCGAGGCGACCGGATCGAGGCCGCCGGTCCGGCGGGCGAAATTGAAACGCCGCCAGATGGGCAGACGATCGATTTGCCTAACGACACTCTGGTTCCCGGCCTGATCGAAGGCCATTCCCACCTCTTCCTTCATCCCTACAACGAGACGCCCTGGAACGACCAGGTGAACAACGAATCGCTCGCCTTTCGCGCCGCCGCCGCCACCGCGCACGCCCGCGCCACGCTCCTGGCCGGCTTCACCACCGTGCGCGACCTGGGCACGGAAGGGGCGGGCTACGGCGATGTGGGCTTAAAAAAGGCGATCGACCAGGGCATCGTGCCGGGCCCGCGCATGATCGTGGTCACCCGCGCCATCGTCGCCACCGGCAGCTACGGGCCGAAACTTTCGCCCGAGCTCGATCTCCCGCAGGGTGCGCAGGAGGCGAGTGGGGTGGATGAAATCGTGCGGGTGACGCGGGAGCAGATCGGCAAGGGCGCCGATTGGGTGAAGCTCTATGCCGACTATCGCTGGGGGCCGGGCGAGCCTTCCCGGCCGACTTTTTCTGAGGAGGAAATGGCCGCGGCAGTGAAGGCTGCGCACGACGCCGGCCGCCCGGTGGCAGCGCATGCCACGACGCCGGCAGGGATGCGACGCGCCGTGCTGGCCGGGGTCGATACGATCGAGCATGGCGACGAGGGCACGCCGGCCGTTTTCCAACTCATGCGCCAACACAAGGTTGCCCTCTGCCCCACCGTCGCAGCCGGCGACGCGGTCGAGCAATATCGCGGCTGGAAAAAAGGAACCGAACCCACCCCGGCCCGCCTGCGCGAGAAACAGGCCAGCATGAAAGCCGCTCGCGCTACCGGCGTCACTTTTGCCATGGGCGGCGACGTGGGTGTCTTCCCTCACGGCGATAACGCGCGCGAGATGGAGTTGTTAGTCCGCGAATATGGCTTCACTCCGCTGGAAGTGTTGCGCCAGGCAACGAGCGGCAACGCGGCCATTTTCCACCTGGCCGATCGCGGGCAGATCGCAGCCGGCAAACTGGCCGACCTGGTTGCGCTGGAAGGCGACCCGAGCAAAGACATCGGCGCTCTCCGGCAGGTGCGCCTGGTCATGAAAGGCGGCGTCGTTTATCCGCCCGCTGCTCCCGTGCCACCGCCGCGATAGCTAGACTCGTTAGGCCAAGGGATCAGGCCGGGGTGTCGGGTGGCGGCGACGCAGTCCGGGCCGCGGCCGCCAGCAGCACCTGGTCGAGGGTGCGGTTGAATTGCGGCACGTCGATCGGCTTGGTGATGTAATCCTGGGCGCCGGCCAGTTTCAGCCGCGCGATCTGCGCGCTAGTCGCGTCGGCGCTGACCACGATAACCGGGATGTCGCGCGTCTCTTCACTGCTGCGCAGGAGCCGCAGCACTTCCCGGCCGTTGATATCGGGCAGGTGCACATCAAGCAGGATGAGATCGGGTCGATGTTCGCGCGCCAGGTCGAGCCCGAGGCGGCCCTGCATAGCCGCGATCAACTTGATCCCGGGACGACGCGCGACCAGACGCTCGATCAGTTTCAGGTTGGAAAGATTATCTTCAATATAGAGGACGACTCGCTCCGGCCCGTGATCGACCAGTGCGGGCTCTTCCTCGGGTGTGGGATCGAGGGCGGCGATCGGATTCTGCGCGCGAGTGAAGATGATGGAAAAAGTGGAACCAACTCCCACTTCGCTCTCCACCACGAGCGATGCACCCATCAACTCCGCCAGACGCTTGGTCAGGACCAGGCCGAGCCCGACGCCCTCGATACTTGTGCGCTCGGCGCCGAGGCGATCGAACGGGGTAAAGAGGCGCTCGATCGACTGCGGCGACAGCCCGATGCCGGTATCGATCACTTGCACGCAGATGCTTTCCGCTCCGGCTGCGTCACGAATGGTGTGAGCCCGGATGTGCACTTCGCCTTGCACCCGGTTGTACTTGATCGCGTTGGAAAGAAGATTAAGGAACACCTGCCTGGCCCGGCCGCGATCGGCGTTGACGAACAACTCGGATTTTCCCGAGACCTCATTGAGCAGGCGGACCTGCGAACGGCTGGCGAGGGGGCCGACCAGGGCCGCAGCATCGTCGACCAAATCATAGAGCGAGACGGGCTCGACCGAGAGCTCGAGCCGGTCGGCTTCGATGCGCGAGATGTCGAGCACGTCGTTAATCAGGGCCAGGAGATGGCGCCCGGCCGAGACGATAAGGGCGACGCTTTCCTGCTGATCGGGCTGCAGGTCCTCGGTCTCGAGCAGTTGCCCAAAGCCGATGATGGCGTTGAGCGGGGTGCGCAATTCATGGCTCATGCGGGAGAGGAATTCGCTTTTGGCGCGATTGGCGTTTTCGGCTTCCTCCTTGGCCTGCTCGAGTGCCTGCTCGTTGCGTTTGCGCTCGGTCATATCACGCGCCAGCCCGATCACCCCGATGATTTCCCCGTCGCTATCGCGATAAGGGCTCTTGGTGGAAAAAAAGGTGCGGATCTCGTGGCCGACCTTGTTGGCGTCTTCATAGGTCTGGGAGACGCCGGTGGCGATCACCGCGCGGTCGGAAGCGACGGTCGATTCGGCGCCCATCGTGCCCAGGAAATCGGCGTCCAGCTTCCCGATCACTGCTTCCGGCGTGCTCCCAAAATAGCGCGCGCCGGCGGGGTTGATGAGGAGATAGCGGCCAGCCAGATCTTTGATGAAGACGGCGTCCTCGGTGCTCTCGATCACCGCGCGGAGAAGGGTGTGACTCTCTTCCAGTGCCCGCTCGTTCGCACGCTGCTCGGTGAGATCGCGCATGAAGGCGGTGAAAAGCGGCGGTCCTTCCACCGGCACCTGGGTGACGGCAAACTCGACCAGCATCTCGTGGCCATCGGCGTGCCGCGCCGGGATCTCGATCCGCTGGTTGAGCAGCGCGACTTCTTCCAAAGCCAGAAAATCACGAATCGCGTTCCGGTTTTGCTTCAGGTAATCGGGCGGAAGAATTAGCTCATGCAGAATCTGCCCGAGGGCGCTGGCGCGGCTGAAGCCGAAAGTGCGCTCGGCCGCCGGATTCCACTCCAGGATGGCGCCTTCGTGGTTGACCATGATGATGCAATCAAGCGCACTGCGCAGGACGGCGGAGTTGCGCGCTTCGCTCAGGCGCCGGGCCGCCTGGCTCCGCTTGCGCTCGGTAATGTCGCGCGCCACTTTCGAGGCGCCGATCACTCGACCGGTCGAATCCCTGATCGGCGATACCGTGACTGAGATATCGATCAAGGCTCCGTCCTTGGCCATCCGCACCGTCTCCATCGGCGGCACCCGCACGCCGCGGACGATGCGGCTGCGGATCGATTCCTCCTCGGCGTGGCGATCGGGCGGCACGATGCGCAGGATGGAGGTGCCGATCATTTCCTCCGCGGTGTAGCCGAAGATGCGCTCCGCCCCTGCATTCCAACTGGTGATGATGAGGTCGAGATCTTTTCCCACGATCGCGTCGTCGGAGGAATCGATGATCGCGGCCAGGCGGCGAGCTACGATCTCGGATTGCATCCGGTCGGTCACGTCGCGAAAACTCCAGACGCGCCCCACGATCTTGCCCTCGACCTGTTGCAGGTAGGAGCGGCATTCGAAATAACGCCGGTCGCGCCCGCGCAGAAGATCGGTCGTGCCCTGCTCCTCGCTGCGCTCGATCTCCTCGATTCGCTGAAAAAACGCCTGCGGACTCTCGAGTTGCGCTCCGATCCAATCGCGGATCTCGCCTGCGGCCCGGTGCGCGATCATGCGCTCCGGAATGTTCCAGAAGGCGACAAAGCGCTGGTTGAAATCGGTCACCTTTCCTTCTCGATTTGTGACCAGGATGCCGTCGCTGCTCGATTCCAGGGTGCCGCGGAGGAGAGCGAGGGCGGTCGCCAATGCCTCCGTCTGGTCTGGAGGAGTAATGGAATCGGTCTTCATGCCGTCGGATGCTGCCGCGCAGGCTGGATGATTTTTTCCGCGATCGTCACACAAAGAAGTCAGCAGGCAATGTGCCAGCAGCGGCGGTGCGGGGCCCGGGGGAAAAGCGGGACGAGCGGGATGGTGGGCAGGGCTGGATTCGAACCAGCGAAGGCGTAAGCCAGCGGATTTACAGTCCGCCCCGTTTGGCCACTTCGGTACCTACCCGCGCCGAGAGCGATTGATATAGGCTCGCTCGCCAACGGTCGCAACTGTTTTGCCGCTGGGGTAGAATGCGCGCCAGCATGAAACCATCGCCCGCTCTCCCGCCTCTCTCCGCGCCGGATCGTCAGCAGTATTGGCCCGCGCTCCCTTACCCGGAATGGCAGGCTACGGCCGAGACGCTCCAGCTCTGGACCCAGATCGTGGGCAAGATCCGTCTCTCTCTCACTCCGTGGATCAACCATTCCTGGCACGTCGCCCTTTACCTGAGCGCGCGCGGCCTAACCACTTCTCCGATTCCCCACCGTTACGATTGCTTTGAGCTGCGCTTCGATTTCGTCGAGCACGAATTGCGCATCCTGAAGAGCAGCGGCGCGCGGCGTGCACTTAAGCTGCGTCCGCAATCTGTCGCCTCCTTCTACCGCGAGCTCACCGCGACCCTGGAGGAAATGGAATTGCCGGTCCGAATCGATCGCCTGCCTAACGAATTGGCAGATCCGATTGCGTTCGACCAGGATGAGACGCACCGGAGTTACGATGCGGCCCAGGCCAATCGCTTTTGGCGCGTTCTCTGGCAATCGGACCGGGTCCTGCAGAAATTCCGTTCCCGTTTCTGCGGCAAATGCAGCCCGGTGCACTTCTTCTGGGGCAGCTTCGATCTGGCCGTGACCCGTTTTTCCGGGCGCTCGGCCCCTCCGCACCCGGGCGGCGTCCCGCACCTGCCCGACAGCGTGGCCCGCGAAGCCTACGCGCAGGAAGTGAGCAGCATCGGCTTCTGGCCCGGGAGCGCGGCCAGCCCGACGCCGCTTTACTATTCCTACGCCTACCCGGAACCGGCGGGATTTGCCCAAGCCAGAGTGGAGCCGGCGGAGGCCTCCTATTACGAGCCGCTGCACGAATTTATCCTGCCCTACGACGCCGTCCGCAACGCCGGTTCGCCCGACGAGATGCTGCTCACGTTCGCGCAAAGCGTTTACGACGCCGCCTCGACCTTGGGAAAATGGGATCGCGACTCGCTAGACGAGGCGCGGCTCAACCCGCCGGTGAATTTGCCGTAGCGAGGGCAGCCTTTGCGCAGGGGAGAGCGGTCCCTCCGGCTGGCGCGCCGGGCCGTTTTTTCTCTCTCTCAGCTCAAGACCTCGGCGATCGCCTGCACCACTTCCTGCTGCATCTCGCGAGTCAGCTCAGGATAGATGGGCAGGGCCAGCGTTTCGCGCGCCGCCCGCTCCGTCTCCGGCAGATCGCCGGCATGGTAACCGAGCAGCTCGAAACATTTCTGCTCGTGCAAACCGAGCGGATAATAAATGGCCGAGCCAATCCGCCGCCCGGCCAAATGATTCTGAACCGCGTCGCGCTGCGGGGTGCGGATGACGTACTGATGGTAAATATGATGGTTCGTTAGGCCGCGCTCGCGGTAGGGTTCGGCCGGGAGGGTAATTTTGTTCGTTAGGCCGCGCTGCTCAAATTCCTCCCGGTAGCGATCGGCCACCTCCCGTCGCGCGGCCGACCAATCGTTCAGATGGGGCAGCTTGACCTTGAGGATGGCGGCCTGGATGGCGTCGAGCCGGAAATTGCCGCCGATGACATGGTGGAAATAGCGCGGCTCCATCCCGTGCTGGCGATAGATGCGAAAGCGGCCGGTCAATTCTTCGTCGTCGGAGACAATCGCGCCCGCGTCCCCGGCGGCGCCGAGATTTTTGGAGGGATAAAAGCTGAAATAGCCGGCCGCGCTCATCGTCCCGGCCTGGCGTTTACCGCCGGCCTTGGAGGGATATTGCGCCCCGATGGCCTGGGCCGCGTCTTCGATCACGGTGAGGGAATAGGCGGCCGCGATTTTGTTGATCTCATCCATCTCGCAGCACAACCCGAAGAGGTGCACCGGCACAATCGCGCTTACGACGTGCCCGGCGCCGTCGATCCACTGCCCTTCGGCATTGCGCTGGCAGCTGCTCAAAAACTCGGCGATGGCGGCGGGCGAAATATTATAGGTGGCCGGATCGACATCGACGAATACCGGCGTCGCCCCGACCCGGGCGATGCAGCCGGCGGTGGCAAAGAACGTGTAGGCCGTGGTGATGACGGCGTCGTTAGGGCCGATGCCCAGCGCCATCAGGATAGCGAGGAGCGCGTCGGTGCCGGAAGAGACGCCGACCGCGTTGCGGACGCCGCAATAATCGGCCAGGTCGCGCTCAAATTCCTCCACCTTGGGTCCGAGGATGAAATTTTGCGTGCTCAGAATTTCATCGAGTTCATGACGGATCGGGTCGGCCAGGAGCCGGTATTGTTCGCTCAGGTCGAGCATGGGCACGCGCATATCGCTACCGAAGCACGCGCGACGCCCGCTGGCGAGTGGAGACACCTGCCTGGGAGGCGCGGGGCGGGCAAAGCCTCCCACTCGTCGAACGCTCCTCGCTTCCAGTCGTTGACCGCAGGAAGCCAGTCGGTTAACCTCCGCGGGTGGGTCTTCTCCGCAGCCTTTTCTGGTTCCTGCTCTTCGTGCTCTTCACGTTCAGCTTTGTCGTTCTCTTCGAGTACGGCACGAGCGATTTCGTGAACGGTTTTCAAACCGAATTCGGGCGGGTCACGAGTTACGTGCAAAACTCGATCCACCCGCCCAAGAAAAAGACGGACGACCTGAATCCCTAGCCGCCTCGGGATCGCCGCCGATCGCCCGGCAATTTCAGTCGACGAATTCCAGCTCCGGCGTCGCCGGAACAAAGCCGCCCTCGCTCCCGGCCCGCAGAAATTCGCGAATGGCCGCGCGCCCGCTCTCGCCGTAGTCGCGGGTGTAGTCGTTGACATACATGCCGATGAATTCCCCGGCCAGATCCGCTCCCATGTCGCGCGCGTAGGGCAAGGAATGCCGCACCGCGGCCTCGCGATGGGCCAGACCGTAGTCGATGCTCTCGCGCAGGATGGCGGAGAGATCGCGCTTCACTTCGGCCGGCAGATCCTTGCGCAGGACGTTCCCGCCCAGGGGCAGCGGCAGGCCGGTTTTGTTTTTCCACCATTCGCCGAGGTCGAGCTGCTTGCGGAAGCCGGCGCTGGCATAAGTGAGCTGGCCTTCGTGGATGATGAGCCCGGTCTGGGCGCGCCCTTCCTTGACCGCGGCGAAGATCTGATCAAACGGCACCACCACGTGCTCGAATTCGCCCAGGTAAAGCTGGAGAGCGAGAAACGCGCTGGTCATTTTCCCCGGCACTGCGATGAGCCGGCCGCGCAGCCAGTCGCGCAATTCGTCAGGCGTCGCCGCGGTCGGCGCCTCCGGATCGGTCGCGACCAGCATCGGCCCGTAACCGTCGCCCATGCTCGCGCCCGAGGGCAGGAGGGCATAACGATCGGTCACATAGGCATAGGCGTGAATGGAGATGGCGGAGATGTCGAGCTCGCCGCGCCGGGCGCGCTCGTTCAGCGTCTGGATATCCTCCAGGCGATGCTCAAACTGGTAGCCGCGCAGGTCGATCTTGTGCTCGGCCATGGCGTAAAACATGAAGGCGTCGTCCGGGTCGGGAGAATGGCCGAGAGTGAAGACGCGGGACGTGCGGGATGACATGGCGACGAGGCTAAACGGGAGCGCCGCGCCGCGCAATCGGCTGGCCGCCTTCTCCTCCTCCTCCGGCTCCGATTTCCGCCGGCGGGCCTTTGCGCGGCGGCGTGAGGCGGGTTACCCGTAGCCGGCGTGAATCATCCCTTCGCCGAGAACCACCGACTCGCCTGCCCAGACTGCGACGCGCTTTTCGAGCTTTCTTCGCTCGGAGTGGGAGAAAAAGCGGTCTGCCCACGCTGCAGCGCGACGCTCCAGATTCACCAGCGCAATTCGCTTCATCGCACGGCTGCTTTTGCCATGTCGGCCGCGGTTCTTTTTCTGGTGGCGAACTGTTTCCCTTTTCTCACCCTGCGCGCCGGGTTTCGCGAAAGCCAGATGCATCTCTGGCAAAGTGCCGTCGGGCTGGAAGAAGATGGCGCGCCTTATCTCGCCGGGGCGGTGTCCCTTTTCATCGAGCTGGCGCCCGCTCTGCTCATCCTCGGGCTGCTTTACCTCGTCCTCCCGTTGCTCTGGGATCGCCGCGCGCCCGGAGCGATCACGGTCTGCCGGGCGGTGGTCTGGGCCCGGCATTGGAACATGGTGGAGGTCTTTCTGGTCGGGGTCCTGGTCAGCCTGCTCAAGCTCGGCAAGCTGGCCACGCTCAGTGTCGGGATTTCGTTCTGGGCCTTTATCGCGTTGATCTTTTGCCTGACTGCGGCGCTCGGTTCGATTCATCCGCGGGAATTGTGGGCGCGCCTGGAGGTGGCGGAGTGATGGCCCCCTTCGATCCCGGTTCAGCGGCCTCGCGCGGGCTCGCCCTTTGCGACGTCTGCGGCCTGGTCTCGCCGGTGGAGGAAAGGCGCTGCCCGCGGTGCGACAGCCGTTTGCACCTGCGTTTCAGCCACAGCCTGCAACGCACCTGGGCGCTGACCCTCGCCGCCACCATTCTCTATTTCCCGGCCAACCTCCTCCCCATCCTGCGAGTCGATTCCGTCACCGGCGATTCCGCCAGTACCATTGTCGGCGGGGTTATTCAGTTTTGGCAGCAGGCCGATTATCCAGTCGCGATTATCATTTTTACCGCCAGCGTTATGATCCCCGTGCTGAAAATTATCGCCATCGTCATCCTCTGCTTTGCCGCTCGCTCCGGGCGGCGTCCGCGGCGGATGACCAAACTCTATCGGGTGACAGAATTCATCGGGCGCTGGTCGATGGTGGACGTTTTCGTCGTCGCCATCCTGGTCGCGGTGGTGCAACTTGGCTCGACCATCTCGATTCATCCCGGGGCGGCCGCGCTTTCCTTTGCCGGAGTGGTGGTGCTGACGATGCTGGCGGCGATGAGTTTCGACCCGCGCCTGATCTGGGATGCCGCGGCCGAGCAGAGACCGACGCAATCATGACTAACGACCGCAAGACCCACCACGACACCCCGCAGAGACCGCTGGTCAAGCGGAGCCGCAGCTTTTCACCCATCTGGATCATCCCGATCCTGGCCGCCCTCCTCGGGCTCTGGCTGGCCTACAAATATTTCTCCTCCCAGGGTCCGGAGATCACGGTGCGCTTCGAGACCGCCGAGGGCATCGTCGAAGGGAAAACGCCGGTCCTCTGTAAAAGCGTCAACATCGGCACCGTGACCAAGGTTCGCCTAACGAAAGACTTGAAAGGGGTCATCGTCACCATGCAGATGACGAGCGAAGCGACCGATCTCCTGACCAAGGACGCCCAGATCTGGGTGGTGCGTCCGCGCTACGGCGGCGCCTCCGGCATCTCCGGCCTGAGCACGATCGTCTCCGGCAGCTACATCGAGCTCGAGCCCGGCCTTTCCGATCAGGATCGGCGCGAATTCGTTGGCCTGGAAAATCCGCCGGTCACGCCCAAGGGCGTCCCGGGGTTACACATCACCCTCTTCACCGATGAAGCCGGCAGCATCGGACCGGGCGCGCCCATTCTCTACAAGGGACTGGGTGCGGGCAAAATCGAGACCCGCATTTTCCACTCCGAAAACGGCAAGGTGGAGTTTGGCGCTTTCATCTCCAAGGAGTTTGCCTCGCTCGTGCGCAAGAACACCAAGTTCTGGAACGCCAGCGGGATCGACGTCTCGCTCGGCGCCGACGGGCTGCAGCTGCACACCGGTTCGCTCGAGACGCTGCTTCTCGGCGGCATCACCTTCGATCAACCCTCCGGCGCCGGAGCCGCGCCCGCAGTGGCGGATGGCGCCACTTTCCAGCTCTACGACAGCCTGGCCGACACGAAGAAATTCGAGATGCAAAGCAGCCTGCCCTATCTCCTCCTCTTCAGCGATAGCGTGCGCGGCCTGAGCGACAACGCGCCAGTCGATTTCCGCGGGGTGCGCATCGGCACGGTCAATGGCGTTTCCTTCAAGTATCTGCCCAACGACGATAAGCGCCGCGTGCCGGTCCTGATCCAGATCGATCCCGGGCTCATCACCGATCTGCCCGCGGGAAGCACCGAACCGGCGGAGAAGTTCGTCGCCAGTGCGGTCGAGAATGGCCTCCGCGCCACCCTCAAGACCGGTAATTACCTCACCGGGCAGATGTATGTCGATCTCGATTTCGACCGCAGCGCGCCCGCCGGCACGGTGACCGAACTAGCCGGCTACCGCGTCATCCCAACTTCCGGGTCGAGCCTCTCCGGCATGCTCGACAAGGCCTCGGCCCTGCTCGACAAATTGCAGGCCCTGCCGCTCGACGACACGATCAAAGAGGCGACCGAGACACTGGCCACCATCCGCACAACCGTGGCCGGCCTGGATAAGACGGTCAGCGGCTACGGCGAAAACGGGCCGCTCTACCAAAAGCTGAACGAAACCCTGCAACAGCTCGACGACACCTTGCGCTCCATCCGCGAGCTCTCCAGCACGATCGAGCGCAAACCCAACTCGCTCATCTTCGGCAAGCCCGGGAAGGTCGCTCCGCCCAAGGGCTCTCGCCCTTAACGAATGAAGCTTATGAAGTGGTTCCAACCTGCCTTTTGCGGCGCGCTTTTCACCCTCCTCACCGCCTGCGGCGGGGCCGGCCCGACCTATTACCGCCTCGACGCCACCGCGCCGGCCAGGAGCGGCGGCTCCGGTGCCGGGCTCAGTGTCGCCGTCGGCCCTGTCTCGCTCCCCGCTTATCTCGACCGGGCCGAAGTCGTTTTCGCCACTGGGCCTAACGAATTCCAGGTGCCCGCCGATGCCCTCTGGATCGGCTCCCTGCGCGATAACATCAGCCGCGCCGTCGCGGCCGACCTTGGCCGGCTGCTCGGTTCCAGCAACGTCCGGGCCGCTTCCGAGCCGCGCCTCAACCCGCGCTACCGGGTCGCGCTCGATATCAAGCGGTTCCACGGCCTTAGCGGTGAGGGCGCGGTGCTCGACCTCAGCTGGACGATCCAGGACGGCAGCGGCAGCACCCTCTCGCGGCACAACGCCGTTTTCCACGACGAGATCGTCGGCGATGGCTACGGTCCGCTGGTCACGGCGGAGAGCCGGCTGCTCGAGCAATCTGCCGCCGCCATCGCGTCTTCGCTCCGTCGTTAGGCCGGTCTCGTGCCCTCGGCGCCGCAGCAAAGCGAAACGGTTGTTTGCGTTGCTCCGCGCCCGCCGATACCCTGACGCCGCAATGGCAAAATCCGGTCTCGGCAAAGGTCTCGGCGCGCTGATCAGCGTCTCCCCCGCCCTCCGCGCGGTCGATCCGGAAGCGGGCGAACGCGTCCAGCAAGTCCCGCTCACCAGCATCGTTCCGAGCCCGCTCCAGCCCCGGCGCGAGTTTGAACGCGAAGCGCTCGAGGAGCTGGTCGATTCCATCCGCCAGCGCGGGATCATCCAGCCGCTCATCGTGCGGCCGGTCGAAGGCCAGTTTGAGCTCATCGCCGGCGAACGCCGCTGGCGTGCGGCCAAGGAAGTCGGCCTGAGCGAAGCGCCGGTCATCGTGAGGCAGGCGACCGACCTCGAAGTGCTTGAGCTTTCCCTGATCGAAAATCTGCAGCGGGCCGATCTTAATCCGATCGAAGAAGCGCAGGCCTACGCTCGCCTGGCGGAAGAATTCGGCATGCGCCAGGAAGACATCGCGCAAAAGGTCGGCAAGAGCCGCACCTCCGTCGCCAACGCCATGCGCCTGCTCGATCTCGAGCCGCAGGTGCAGACCTGGGTAGTGCAGGATCTTCTCTCCGTCGGCCACGCCAAAGTCCTGCTCGGACTCAAGGCGCACGAGGAACAGCGCCTCCTGGCGGAGAAAGTCCTGCGCCAGAGTTCCACCGTCCGCACCACCGAGCGGATGGTTGCGCGCCTCCTCGGCCAGCAGGGCGGCACCCGCCGTCGCAAGCGGGCCGAAGCGATCAGCCCGACCGCGGTGACCGATCTGGAAAACCGGCTGCAACAACATCTCGCCACCCACGTTACCATCCAGCACGGGGAAAAACGGGGCCGGATCGAGATTGAATATTACGGCACCGACGACCTCGATCGGGTGGTAAAAGCGCTCGGCCTGCCGCCCGATGCCTGACGACGAAAAGAACGGCCGAGCCCGCACCACACCTTCGGCCGCGCCCCCGGCGCATCGGTCCTGGTGGCGCTGGGGCGGATTCCTCCTCCTCGCGTTCGCACTTCTCGCCACTCTCTTTTTTCTCCTGATGAAAAAGCCGGCCGAGAAGCAGGAGGGCGAACCCTGGAAGGAATTCTCGGGGGAGAAAGCGCTGGCCCACGTCCAGGCGCTGGTCGATCTCGGGCCGCGCCCGGCTGGCTCGAACGCGTTGGAAGAAGCGCGGTCTTACCTTCGCCACGATCTGCAGGGCAACGGCTGGAAAGTGCAGGACCAGGCCTTTCCCGACCAGACGCCGCAGGGCCGCATCTCGTTCGTCAACCTGATTGCCACGTTTGGGGAGCCGCCGACGGAGAAAAACTCGCGTTTTCTCCTCTGCTCGCACTACGACACGAAGACGTTCGATTCCATCAGCTTCGTCGGAGCGAACGACGGTGGCTCGAGCACCGGCGCGCTGCTCGAGATGGCGCGCGTGCTCAGCCTGCATCCCGATCTGGCGAGGAAGGTCGAGCTGGTCTTCTTCGATGGCGAAGAAGCCTTTGAGCATTTCACCCGCAGCGACGGGCTCTACGGCAGCCGCTATTTCGCGCAGCAATTGAGCGAGAAGAAGAACACTTCACTGTATCGCGGCGGCATTCTCTGGGACATGATGGGCGACGCCAGCCTGACCATTACCCTGCCGCCGGATTCGCCGCCCGAGCTGGCCCGCGGCATTTTCGCGGCCGCCGATGCTCTCCAGGTCCGGAATCATTTTACCTACTTCGACGACAACATTCTGGACGATCACACTCCGCTCAACACCGCCGGCATTCCGACCATCGACCTGATCGATTTCGATTATCCGCCCTGGCACACCGCGCAGGACACGATGGATAAACTAAGCGCGGAAAGTCTCCAGACCGTCGGGGCGGTAACCGCCTGGTATCTGGCCCACGAGGCTTTCCGATGAAGCGCGGCCTCTTCCTCTTGTTCGCGGCCGTCGCGCTCGGGATCGGGGCGGGTGAGTGCCTAACGAGCTCCTTTTTCTTTCGGCACTGGATCGGCCAGGTGACCGGCCGCGGCCAATTGGAGGCGCTGGTGAATGGAACTGGGATCTACGACACCGACCTTTGGCGGGCTTGGCAGGGCGAGCGGTTCGCGCTTGGCGCCGGGCCGGAGAAGATGCCGCTGGCGGCCCGGCAACGCGCACTGGAACGATCGATCGCGGAGGCGAAGCTCGCGGCAGCGGCGCGCGACCAGCCGGTTGATTCCGCCGCTCTGGCGCAGGAGATCGATCTCCTGCGCTGGCAATTTCCCGATGACCAAACCTGGCAAGCCGCTCTGCAAACCGCCGGCCTGAATACGAGCAGCTTGAAAGGCGAGGTGGCGAGCAACCTGCGCATGCGCCGTTTCCTCGAGCATTGCCTCGCCGGCAAAATTCAGCCTAACGACGCCAAAGTGCGCGCTTATTTCGCGACGCATCAGCCGGCTTTCCAGCTCCCGCCGAGGTTCCGCGCCCGTCACCTCTTCCTGGCCGCGCCGGAAGGCTATCCGCCGGAAGTGATCGAGAGGAAAAAAACGCTCATCGCCGAACTATCGCGGCGGATCGGCCACGGCGAATCGTTTCCCGTCCTGGTGACCCAATTTTCCGAAGATGACGCGACCCGCGGCTACGACGGCGATCTTGATTACTTTGCCGCGGAGCGAATGTTGCCCGCGGTTTTCGCTGCGGCGCAGCGCCTGCGGCCCGGAGAAATAAGCTCGCCGGTGCGGAGCCGGCTTGGCTTTCATATCCTGCGCCTAACGGAATCGCGGCCCGCCCGCACTCTGACCCTGGCCGAAGCCAAACCGGAAATCGAAACCCTGCTGGCCAACCAAAAGCGCGCTGCGCTCATGCGGTAGGGCCACTTATGACGGGGCCGTCGCAGTGGCGGAGCGCCGTGCCTGCATTTGCCCGTTGCCAGGTAGCGCAAACAAATTGACCTTGCCCAGGCCGCTGCTCCACCTGCGCGACCCTGATAAAATGGCACGTTCCAAATCAAAAAATGTCGGCCTCATCGGCCTCGGAATTATCGGATCCCGCATCGCCGGCGCCCTGCGCGACAAGGGATTTCAGGTCTTCGTCTGGAATCGCACCCCGCGGCCGGAGCAGAACTTCGTCGGCTCGCCCGCCGAGGTGGCCGAGCTCTGCGACCTCATCCAAATCTTCGTCTCCGACGACCAGGCGCTCCTGGCCATGGTCGAGCAGCTCAGTCCTGCGCTCACGGCCCAACATATCGTGACCGCGCATTGCACCGTCGCGCCGGAAAGCATGCGCGCCGCGGCCGAGATGGTGCAGCGGCGGGGGGCGCGTTTTCTGGAAGCGCCTTTCACTGGGAGCAAGGTGGCGGCGGGGAAAGGCCAGCTCGTCTACTACATCGCGGGCGACGACGCGGCGCTGAAACAGGCGCGCCCGGTTCTGGAAGGCAGCAGCAAGGAGATCATCTACATCGGCGAGAAAATCGGCGACGCCTCGGTCGTGAAAGTGGCGACCAACATCATCACCGCCGCGACCGCGCAAGTGACCGCGGAAGCGCTTGCGCTGGTGCGCAAAGCCGGCATCCCGGCCGAGCTTTTCAACCAGGCGATGAAGGGCAACGCCAGCAACTCGGCCACCGTAGAAATGAAGGCGCCGCTCATGATCGCGGGCGATTACGAGACGCATTTCTCGGTTAAGCACATGCTCAAGGACGTGCGCATCGGTTTGAAGCTGGCCGAGGCCTCAGCGCTCTCTCTGCCGGTGGCGGAAGTCGCGCGCGAGATGCTGATGGAGGAGATGACACATGGCCGGGGCGACGCCGATTATTCCTCCGTCGCGCAACGCTACTTCCCGGCGGCACAGAAGGTCGTTAGGCCGGAGCCGGCGCAGACTGCGGCAGCACCGCAATCGCCCGAGACGTCCCCCACCAGCGACACCGCGGAGCCAGCAGGCGAAGAAGAAGTCGCCGGAGATAATTCTACCGGCCGGCGCGGCTGGTTCAGCCGGCGATCCTAACGGTATTGTTTCGCTCCTGATGTCGCTCTTCGATTTCTCCGACCGGGTAAAGATCCGCCTCACCGGCGCCGATCGGTTGCGCTTCCTCAATGGCCAGGTGACGAACGACGTGCGCAAGGCCAACCCGAACCTCTCCCTTCCCGCCTGCGTGCTCAGCGCCAAAGGCAAGACAGACGCCTACGTCTTCATCAGCGCCGATGCGGACAGCCTGTTCCTCGACACCGATCCGGAGCTGAGCGAGACGCTGGCGCAACGGCTCGATCGCTACGTCATCGCCGACGACGTCACAGTCGAGGAAGTGACCGACAATTTCGCCCTTTTCCACGTCGTGGCGGAGACGGCTCCGACCTTGCCTAACGACGCCGGTTGGCGCCGGAGCAAACGCCTCGGCCGCATCGGCTGGGACTTGGTCGTGCCGGCCGCGGAGCACGAGCGCGTGCGGCAGGAATTGGCCGCGCGTTATCCGCTGGTCGCGGCGGCGGAAGCGGAACGACGGCGCATCGAAGCGGGCGTCCCGCGCTGGGGGCGCGAATTGACCAATGAAATTATCCCGGTGGAGGCAAATCTGGCCGACGAAGCGGTCGACTACGCCAAGGGTTGTTACATTGGCCAGGAAGTCATCTCGCGGATGAAGATGTCGGGGCAGACGAACAAGCGGCTCCGCGGATTGCTTTCGCTCGATGGCTCGCCACTGGTGCCGGGAACACGGCTGCTCGGGCCAGAGGAAGGGAAAGATGCCGGCTGGATCACCAGCGCGACGCGGAGCGATCGGTTAGGCAAAGAGATCGCGCTCGGCTTCGTGAAACGCGGGTTTAACGAACCCGGAACGAAGCTGACCGCGGAACAAGCGCCCGTTGAAGTCGCCGAACTCCCGCTGTGACGTTTCAGCGGTAGGCGTTTTTCCCTTGGGGAAAGCGGGGCAGGTCTCGCGGTCGGGGATCGATCACGAGCACGATTAGGATTAGGATTAGAAGCAGGAGAGGGATGGAACGTCTGCGAGATTGACCCCCGCTGCCTCGCTCCCTAGCTTGGCTCTCTTTTCATGGCCAAGGTTACGGTAAAAAACGTCTCCAAAATCTATCCCGGCGAGAAAGGCGGCGCCGATTTTAACGCGGTCAAAGACGTGAGCCTCGAGATCGAGGACCGCGAGTTTGTCGTTCTGGTCGGCCCTTCCGGTTGCGGCAAATCGACCACCCTGCGCATGATCGCCGGGCTCGAGGAGATCTCGCAGGGCGATATTTTCATCGGCGACAAGCGGGTCAACGATGTCGCGCCGAAGGATCGCGACATTGCGATGGTCTTCCAGAATTACGCGCTCTACCCGCACATGAGCGTCTACGACAACCTCGCCTTCGGGCTCAAGCTGCGGAAATTCCCCAAGGCCGAGATCAAGAAACGGGTGGTCGATGCCGCCAGCATTCTTGGGATCGAGAGTCTGCTCGAGCGTAAACCGAAAGCGCTCTCCGGCGGTCAGCGGCAACGGGTCGCAGTCGGGCGCGCCATCGTGCGGCAACCAAAGGTCTTTCTCTTCGACGAGCCCCTTTCCAATCTCGACGCCAAGATGCGGGTGCAGATGCGGACGGAAATCACCAAGCTGCATCAGCGCCTCCAGGCCACCATGATCTACGTCACCCACGATCAGGTCGAGGCGATGACGATGGGCGACCGGATCGTGGTCATGAACGACGGCGCAGTGCAGCAAAACGACGCCCCGCTCACGCTCTATCGCGAGCCGGCAAACCTGTTCGTGGCCGGGTTTCTCGGCAGTCCGCCGATGAACTTCGTCACCGGCCGACTGAAGCAGGAAGGCGACAAGCTGCGCTTCATCGAGATCGAGGGCGGCACGATCGAAGTCACCTTCCTCGCCTCCGACCGATCCGCGGCGCACGATTTTATCGGGAAAGAAATCATCCTCGGGATTCGTCCGGAAGACCTGGAGGTGGCGACCTTTTCCCGCAAGGAAGGCCGGGCCGCCGGGAACGGCTTTCCCGCCATCGTCGACATCGTGGAGCCGATGGGCGCGGAGACGAATCTCTATCTGCAAACCGGGGCGCACAGCCTGGTCTGCCGCAGCCAGAGCGCCTTTGATCACAAAGAGGCGGGGCGCCGCTTCCAGTTCGAGATGAATCGGGCCAGGGCGCATTTCTTCGATCCGGCCTCGACCAACCGCCTGGCCTAGCAGGCTTTGCCGGCGGCGTTTTTCCAACAAAGAGATTTACTTGCGAATGGATGCGCGGCACGCGTATAAAGAGCTTCTCCTTTTAACGTCCTAACCGGAGATCAAACGTGAACCAAAGATTACTCGCCGAAATCGGGCGCACCCAGCGCCTGGAAATCCTCAACACCCTTAAGCGCACCCGCGGCCTCTCCGTGAACCAGCTCGTCGCCAAGATGAAGATGAGCTACATGGGGATTAAGCAGCATTGCCTCACCCTGGAGCGCGACGGTTACCTCGATACCTGGCGACGCCCACAGAAAATGGGTCGCCCGGAAATGGTCTACCGACTCACCCGGCGCAGCCACGCTCTTTTCCAGGCCGACAGCAACGCCTTCACCCTCGATCTTTTGCAATCGATCGAAGAAATCCACGGGCCCAACGCCCCCGAGAAGCTGCTTTATAACCTCTTCGAGCGGAAGACCAGCCAGCTGAAAACGAAGATCAACGGTCTCACCGTGGAAGAGCGGGCCAAATCGCTCGCCGCCATCCGCGACGACGAAGGCCACATGTCGCAATACGTCAATGAAGCGGGCGAAGGCGGCCCCCAGATCCTGGAATGCCATTCGCCGATCATGAACCTGATCGAGAAATACGAGATCATCGGGCGGCTGGAGCAGGAGATGTTTGAGAAGCTGCTCGAGACCCCGGTGCGCCGAGAAGAGACCCGCACCTCGGGCCTCTACGAGGCGGCTTTTTACTTCGCGATCTAGCGCGAACTCCCGCGGGCGGATGCGGGTCACGGCGGATTCCGACCGCAGAGCGTCCTCCGGTATTTTACCGGCGGAAACCTGGGGAAGATTGACCGCTCCGGCGAGCGCAAAGACGGCTTCTGCCCGATTTACCCTTTCGTCTCGGACGGATTTCGGTTGATTAACCGATGCCCAGTCAATTTCCCGCAGCCGTCATTGAAAACATCCAACCGCTCATCGATGGCGGCCGTTATCCGATCAAGCGCGTGGTGGGTGAGGACGTGGTGGTGGAAGCCGATATTTTTAAGGATGGCCACGACATCGTCGCTGCCGCGCTGAAATGGCGCGTCCTCGGCCAAAGCGCCTGGCACGAGACCGCGATGAAGCACATCGATAACGACCGCTGGCGTGGCATTTTCTCCGTCTACGAAAACGCTCCTTACGAATACACCGTCGAAGCCTGGACCGATGTCTTCGGCGGCTGGCAGCATGAATTCGGAGCCAAATTCGAAGCTGGCCTGGCCGACCTGAAGAGCGAGAAACTGGAAGGCGCCGGCCTGCTCACCGCCGCGGCCAAACGAGCCCGCGGAGCTGACGCCAAGCGCCTGCGTGAGCTGGCGGAACAAATCAAAAGCGGTGACAGCGCCATCGTGAACAAACTAGCGCACGCCGGCGAACTGGAAGTCCTCATGGCCACCTACGCCGCTCGCTATGGCGCCACCCAATATTCGCCCGCCCCGCGGGTCACGGTCGATCGCGTCGGCGCCCGCACCGCGGCCTGGTATGAATTTTTTCCCCGTTCGGCTGAGGGCCGGGCCGATCGCGGCTCGACCTTCCGCGATTGTCTGCCGCGGGTCGATGACGCCAGGGCGATGGGCTTCGATGTCATCTATTTCCCGCCTATTCATCCGATTGGGCTGACCAATCGCAAAGGCAAAAACAATTCCGTCACCAGCCAGCCGGGCGAGCCGGGCGTGCCTTACGCCATCGGCAACCGTAATCTCGGCGCGCCCAATGGCGGCGGCCACAAGGACGTCGAGCCCTCGTTAGGCACGCTGGAGGATTTCGCCTGGCTGGAAAAGGAAATCCGCCGCCGCGGGATGGAGATCGCGCTCGATTTCGCGATCAATTGCTCGCCCGATCATCCCTACGTGGCCGAGCATCCGGAGTGGTTCTACAAACGCCCCGACGGCACGATCAAATACGCCGAAAATCCGCCCAAGAAATACGAGGACATCTACCCGCTCAATTTCCGCTGCGCCAACTGGCAGGAACTCTGGGACGAGATGACCAGCATCATCCTCTTTTGGGCCGAGCGCGGAGTGCGCATCTTCCGGGTCGATAACCCGCACACCAAACCGGTCGCCTTCTGGGAATATCTCATCGCCAAAGTGCAGGAGAAATTTCCCGACACCATCTTCCTCTCCGAAGCCTTTACCCGTCCTAAGATGATGAAAGCTCTGGCCAAGGCCGGCTTTACTCAGAGTTATAGTTACTTCACCTGGCGCACCGAAAAAGCGGAGCTGATCGAGTATTTCACCGAGCTCACCCAGACGGAGATGAGCGAGTATTACCGGGCTAATCTTTTCACCAACACACCCGATATCCTGCCCCTGCATCTGCAAACCGGCGGACGGGCGATGTTCCAGATTCGCGCTCTCCTCGCCACCACCCTCTCGAGCGTTTACGGCATCTATAGCGGCTTCGAGCTCTGCGAAAACGCCGCCCTGCCCGGGCGTGAAGAGTATTTCGAATCGGAGAAATACCAGCTCAAAGAGCGCGACTGGAACGCGCCCGGCAACATCAAGGAGTTGATTACGAAGTTGAACAAAATCCGGCGCGAGAACCGCGCGCTGCTTTTCTACGACAACCTCCGTTTCCACCCGAGCGACAACCCGTCCATCCTCTTCTACAGCAAGATGACTCCGGCCCGCGACAGCATCATCCTGGTGGCGGTGAATCTCGACCCGCTCTACACCCAGTCGGGCTACGTCGAAGCGCCGGTGGAAGACTTCGGCGAGATGAGCGGCGACAGCTACGAAGTGCACGACCTGCTCAGCGGCGATCGCTACCTCTGGCACGGCGCGCGCAACTACGTCGCGCTCCATCCCGGTGTCCAACCTGCCCACATCCTCCGCGTCCAGCGATTACCGTAGACGTCTCGCTCGCGGGAGGAAGCTCCGCTGCAAATCTCATCCTTCTCCTCGTTACCGAAGCCGTTTCTTGAGGGACGCGCTTCCTGTCCGTGGTTCCCGACCTTTACAAACACGGACGGGACAGCGCCCGTCCCTCCAGTTCGCCCAGTTTTCTCGCGATCGGCGGCGAAATCGAATTCGAGATCGGGTGGCGGATGAACGTTCCACCCTGCGCCCTTGTCTTTGCTCCGGTGAAAGTTGCATCGCTACGGCCCACGCCTATGCTTAGCCCCAATTGAGCATGAAAAGTATCCTTTCCCTGCTCGCCGTTTTCGCGGGCGCTACCTCGGCTCTCGCCCAGGCGCCCGGTCCTGAACCGGTGCTGCCGCAGTCCAATAACATTCTGGAAGCCATGATCGCCGCCGGGCCGGTCATGCTGCTGCTCTTTCTCCTCTCGGTTTTCACGGTGATGCTGATCATCGTCTATCTCTTCACCATCCGCCGCGGCGCGGTGGTGAGTAATGGCTACATGGCGACGGCCGATGCGCTTCTGCGCAAGCGAGATTATCTCGGGTTGCTCGCGGTTTCTAATCGGCATGGCGAAGCGATCGCGCGGGTGGTGCAGAAGACGCTCGATTTCATGACTAAGAATCCGCAGGCCGATTTCGCCCAGGCGCGGGAGATTGCGGAAACCGAAGGCACCCGCGTCGCGACCAGCCTCCATAACCGGGTCACTTACCTGGCCGATATCGCCACCATCGGCCCGTTGGTTGGCCTCTTTGGCACCGTCATCGGGATCATTCGCTCCTTTGGCGCGCTCGGCTCGGAGATGGGTCCGTCGCGCTACATTCTACTCTCGAAAGGGATCAGCGAAGCGCTCATCAACACCTGCGGCGGGCTCGGCATCGGCATTACCGCGATGATCTTTTACGCCATCTTCCGCGGCCGGGTGCAGCGTTTGATCTCCGATCTGGAATCGTCCAGCACCCATATCGTGGCGCTGCTCTCGCTCCAGCAGCCGGCCCGTCGCCGCGAGCGCGCCCCGGCCCTGCTCGATGATGAATTTTGAGCGACGTTAGGCGTCGAAATTTTCTGCTCCCCGCCAGACGCCAGATTGCCCGATGAATTTCCGCAGCCGCACCGCTCCACAACATCCCGGCATCCAGCTCGCCCCGCTGGTCGACGTGCTCCTGTTGCTGCTCATTTTCTTCCTCCTCACCTGGAACGCGGCCCGGAATGAAAACGAGCTCGATGTAAAGATTCCCAAAGCCACCACCGCCAAGGAAAAATCGGCCCCGATCGGCGATGTGATCGTGAATGTGAAAGCCGATGGCAACGTGGTGGTGAACCGGCGCACCCTTTCCGGGCCTGAGCTCACCACGATGCTGAAAGGCCTGGTCGCGCTCAATCCCGACCAGGCGGTGGTGATTCGTGGCGACGAGGCCGGCGCCTACAAGAATATCGTCGGCGTGCTCGATATTTGCAGCCAGGCCGGGGTCACCAACGTCGCCTTCGCCACCGCGAAATGAGGTGGCGGTGTGGCATCGTCGCCGCCCTCAGCGGGGCGGCCGTGGTCTGGCTCTGGCCTGGCGGGCTTTCCGCGCAAACTCCGATCCCGGTCCGGCGCGCGGTGCCGGTCGAGCAGGTGCCGGTGGCGCGGGCCATTCCGGTCGAGCGCGATCCTTCCTCGGCTCCGACCGAGACGCCGACGGTGCGCCGCGCCCTGCCGGTGCCGGACGTAGCCGACGCGATGCCGGCGCCGACAGTGAAAGCAACCCCCGCCGCGCCGGAGAGAAGCGAGCCGGCCGCGCCCGAGGGGGAACCGAACGCGCCTAACGAAGCCACAGAGTCGCCTAACGACAAGACGGATTCGCCGGCCCAGAATCAGCTCAACTACGCCAACGGCCTTTTCGCGCGCAAGCTCTACGACCTGGCCGTGCCGGAGTATGAGAAATTTCTCGGCCTTTACCCCACCTCGCCCGATCGGGCCACGGCGCTCTTCTACACCGGCCAGGCCTATCGCGCGCTCAATCGCGCGCCAGCGGCTCAGAACAGTTTCCAGACTTTGCTGCGCGATTTCCCCGAGACGGAGTTGGCCGGTCCGGCCTCTTACGGGCTGGCCGAGATCTACTTTAATGAGAAGGATTACGCTTCCGCGCTCCCGCTATTCCACCGCGCCGCGGCTAAGGTCAAGGCGCCGGCGCTCGCCCTCTCGGCCCGCTATTTCGAGGGTCGCTGCCTGGAAAATCTGGAGCGCAAAGACGAAGCGCGCGATGTCTATCAGCAGGTCATCGCGGTGGCAGATCCGCATCCGTTCCGCGACGACGCGCGGCTCGCGGTCGGCACTATTTTCCTCGCCGCCGGGCGCAAAAGCGATGCGCTGAAACAATTCGAGGCGTTGGCGAACGAGACCAAGCAGCCCGCGCTGAAGGCGGAAGCGACAGTGCGGGCCGGGATCGTCGCCCTCGAGCTCGCGCAAAGCGAAAGGGGCAAGCCGGATCAGGCGATGACGGCGAAAGCGACGGCCTATCTCAAGAAGGGCCGCAACCTGCCCGAGGCCGGCCGCTGGAGCGGCGTAGCCGCGGTCGGCCTGCTTCGTCTCGAATATCAGGCCGGCCAATACGCTCAGGCGGTGGCCGATTACCAGAAGAGCAAAGACGACGTCCCGGAAGAAGTGCGACCCGAGATGATGCTCCTGGCCGGGAACAGCCAGCGCCAGCTCGGGCACATGAAGGAAGCGCAGGAGATTTATCGCCAGATCATGCAGAAATATCCGGCGCGCGAGGAAGCGAAGGATGCGCAATACCAGCATCTGATCGGCCTCTACAACGCCAACGACCCGACCTTGCACGCGGAGATCGATGCCCTCCTACACGATAACCCGACCGGCGAGCGCGCCGACCAGGCGAAACTGCTCAAGGCGGAGGCACTATATAAGGAGAAAGATTTCGCCGCCGCCGCCACGCTCTACAGCGATCTGCGCGACTCCAAGCTCTCACCGAAGCTGCGCGCCGAAGCGGCTTTCAAGCTCGGCTGGTGCTACGTGCAGACGAAGGAGCAGGATAAGGCGAGCGATGCCTTCGGCTATTTCATCCAGGCCTTTCCCGATAACCCGCAGCTCCCCTCCGCTCTGGCTCAGCGCGCGCTGGCTTATCAGAATGCGAAGAATTATCAGCGGGCGCTCTCCGATTTGAATCGGCTCCTTGGGAGCTACCCGGAGGCGCGCGAGCGTGAGGCGGCGCTGCAGCAAAAAGCGCTCCTCCTCGGGCAGTTGGATGATCCCAAAGGAATGGCCGACACTTTCCAGCAGCTGCTAAAGGAGTACCCGAAGAGCGCGGCCGCGGCGCAGGCGCATTACTACATCGGGAAGGCCGCCTTCGACGCCAAGGACTACGAACCCGCCATCGCGGAGATGAGCAAGGCGCAGCAGCTGAACAAGGAGCAATACGATGTGCCGGCGGCGCTCCGGATCATGTCCTCTTATTTCTACCTCAAGAAGCGCGATAAATTAGCCAGGGAAGTCGATGCCTTCTACGCCGCCTCGCCTAACGCCCAGGTCCCGGCCGAAATCCTGGAGTGGCTCGGGCTGGAATATTACAACGCCAAACAATACGGCCCGGCGGTGAAATACCTCACCGCCCTGAGCAAGACAGCCAATGTCAGCAGCGTGAAACCGGATTTTTGGTTCTATCTCGGCGATGCCCAGATGAAGGAAAATCAGCCGGATGAAGCCGCCGGCTCGCTCCAGAAATTTCTCGAAACGACGACCGATCCGGCAGCCAGGGCGAAAGCGTTGCTGGCGTTAGGCGAAGCCAAAATCGGCGCCCATCAACCGGACGATGCGCAAAAAATTGCGGAAGAAATCATGAAGTTGCAGCCGGAGGGACGAGTCAACGCCCAGGCCCGTCTGCTCGCCGGCGAAGTGCAGGTGGAGCGTCAGCAATACGAAGACGCGGGCAAAGCCTTCATGAGCGTGGCTTTGCTTTACGACGACCCCGAGATCACCCCGCAAGCCCTGGCCAAAGCAGCCAAAGCCTACGAGAAAGCGGGCAAAGCCGACGAAGCCGAGCGCGTGAAAACGCAGCTCCGGCAGAAATATCCCGACTACGCCAGCGGGTAGATTTGGCCTAACGAGAGTAAAGGTGGTGGCGGGCTCTGGGTGGCGAACGCGTCCCGCCAGGGGGAACTTTCGCGGATTCGCGTGCCACGCCTTGACCGGTGCGAGTTCGCCGCATCGCTACCATTGCGGCAAAGTACGCAAGGTTTCGATCGGCAGCGGACCGAGAAACTCCTTCGCATCGTCGATCTGCAAAACCGGCCGGCCCAGGGCGGCCGCCAGGAAACTCAAATCGGGCGTCGCGGCCAGCCCGGCCTGGGCCTGCAACTGCAACTGTTCCAGTTGCCTAACGACTCGCTCCACGTTCTCCCGGCAATTTTTCTCCGTGCTAAAATGAACCGTGCACACCCCCGGCGCGGTCGCTTCAATCTCGGGCGCAAGCGTCCCGCCATGATGGAGCAAAATTTCCTCGACGATCTTCTCCTGCTCCAGCGCGCGCGGCTTGATCAGCAACTGCAAACAACGCGCCAACCCCTGGCTCGGCGTCATCCCCACCTCCACCCCGGCCGCCCGTGCGCTGGGAGTGAGCTGCAGGATGGTCGCCTTCGCCTCTTCCCCATCGAGTAACGCCACCGGCTGCGCGCGCAGCTCCGGCGCGGGGCGCAGCGCGGCCTGCAATTCGAAATCGGGCAAATAAAGCGCGGCGAACATCTCCCCTTCGTCATCCCCAGCCCGATTCTTCATCCTGCCATCCGCTCTTCGCCGCGCCATTTGTTAGGCTGAGCGCGTTGCACCTGCGCTTTGAGCCGATGCTGTAAACCGGTCGCTTCCGCCTCCAATTGCGGCAGGCTCCAGCGATTCTCCAGGCTCAGTTTCCATTGCGCGCTGCTGATCATGCTGCGCGGAGTGAAGACCAGAAAAGCGGTCGGAGCCGGCTCCACCAAACGCTGCAACCGATACCAATGGCTCTGCGGAATCCGGCGCAGCTCGGCCAGGGGATTGAGGACCAGATCGAGCAGGACGAGGGGAAAATTCCCGTCTCGCAAAAGCAGATCCGCCGCCTGCACCGCTTCCGTCGCTTTGCGGCAGCGCACCCAAAGGAGATGGGGCAGCGCGCTCGGGGGCATGGAAGGCGGATCGAAGGAATCGCACCCGTCGATCAGGGCGATGAAAGTGCGTTCGCGCGCCGCCCATTGCAGCAGGGCGGCGATGAGGGTGGCGCTGCCGGCCTGGCCCGGCGGGGAGCTCAATTCGGTCACGGCACCTTTCGTTAGGCCAGCCGCCGGCGTTTGATCGAAAAGCGGGAGTCCGGTGACGAGCCGATCGGGCGCGGACAAAGGTTCCTGCGGAAAGCGTTCCGCCAAAATCTTGCGCAAATCGATGATACTCGCCGCGGCCATGGAGCAAACATGCCATAAACACCATATGTTCAAAAGAGCATTTAATTGGAAACCGCGCGCTCTTCCCTTGCTGTCATCCCGAGCGCGGCGAAGGACCCCTCAGGAGACGAGCGATGCCCTCACACCAACAAACCTCACCATTTACGCGCAAGGTCCCTCCCCGTCCTGCGGCGGGCCGGGATGACCGCAAGAGAAGCGACGCGCTCCCGTTATTTCGCCGGCTTTTGCTTGCGCACCAGCGAGGTCATCACGCCCTGGATGCGCAGTTCCCGCGCCGGAATCAGATCGGGGAACTTCGGGTTCTCCGCTTTCAAATACGGCCGCCCGCGCTCGGTCAGGTAACGTTTCAAGGTCGTCTCGCCGTCGATCAAAGCGGCCACGATGTCCCCGCTCTTCGCGCTCTGCCGATCTTCCAGAATCACGATGTCTCCATCGAGAATGTGGGCCCCGATCATGGAATCACCCCGCACCCGCAAAGCAAACGTCTGCGCGCTGCGCGAGGCGTTGACCGAATCGAGATCGAGCGCGACGTGGCCCTCGATGTTTTGCTCGGCCAAGGTAGCCATGCCGGCCGGGATCTCGCCGTAGATCGGAATATCAACCACCCGGCTCTGCGGCGCAGCCGTGACCAGCGCCCGGGCCTTGCGCGCGTGGCGCTGCAGAAAACCCTTTCGCTCCAGCGCGGCGATGTATTGCATGACCGAGGTCTGGCTGGCGAAACCGAAGTGTTCCTGAATCTCGCGCGTGCTCGGGGTGAGACCTTTGCCGCGCTGTTCGGCCTGGATGAATTGCAGAACGTTTTTCTGCCCGGGAGTGAGCATCTGAACATGTCGGCCGAAATCGTTAGCCGCGCAACTCGGAAATCACTTTTTGTTAGGCGACGCTCAGTTGGAAGCGCTTCTCCTTCGTCTGCTCGCGCAGCCGGGTGAGATAGGAGATGGAATCGTAGAGCCGGATCAGACTCTCCAGCTCGTTAGGCGCGGCCGCCTTCTCCAGCTCGCGCAACACTTGCAGCTGGTCTTGATAAGTCCCGGCCAACTCGGTTTCGAGCACTTCCGTCTTTGCTTCCAACTTCGTCCGCTCCCCGCTCAGGAGCGCCCGAGCCAGCGCTCCGCTGGCCTCGCGGCTCTTGAGCAGCCAGCGATCGACCTCGCGCAGGACGCTCCCGGTATTCCAGAACAACTCCGCCACCGCCGGCGGAACCGGCCGGCCCGCGGTCAGGTCGGCGCCTTCCAGGACGAGCAAATGCTGCAGGCGCAGCTTCGGCTCACTCAGGACGCGGAAAGCTTCGTTCAACTCGGAATCGGCCGGCCGTTCCCGCGCCCGGGCGAAATATTTTTCCTTCAGCTCTTCCGGCTCGAGCCAGGGTCGTCGCGCTTCGCCGAGGAGCGCGAAATAGTCGGTCATGCCGAGAAGCTCTCGCCGCAGGAGCAGTGCGCGACCGCGTTCGGGTTCGTCACTTTGAAGCCGCCCTTCTGCAGGTCGTCGCTGAAATCCAAGACCGACCCACTGACGAAAAGCGCGCTCTTCGGATCGACCACCACGCGCACGTTTTGCGACTCGACCATGATGTCGCGATTAGCCGGGCCATCGACCAGATCCATTTTGTATTGCAACCCGGAGCAGCCGCCGCCGATGACCGCGACCCGCAGAGCGCCATGGGCGCGGCCCTGTTTCTCCAGGAGCGAGTTGAGCTTGCGCGAAGCGTTCTCGGTCACTTTGACCAGGCGCTCGTTGCCGATTTTGAATTTGATCTCGCCGTTAGGCGGGGCGGTTGCGGACACGAGGGAATTTAGTCCGGTTCATGGAAGATCGCCAGTTGCGCGCTGCGCGGCGGGGTTTCGGGGAGGGAAAGTTCGCGCCGGCAGGATACCGTCGCCAGCCCACGAGACGTGGACGCTACCCGGGCATCCTGTTTCGATTGTCGAAGGTTAGGCCGCGGCCAGGGCGTGCGCTTCCTCTCGCGCGCAGGCGGCGAGATGGTCGGCGGCGATTTCGGCGACGGCGGCCAGGGTACTGACTTGCTGGAACTTCTCGCGCAACGATTTGCTCGCCGGCATTCCTTTCGAGTACGCCATCAGCCGCCCGCGCATCGAGCGCATGGCGATATCTTCGTTACCGCATTCCTCGACCGCCAACTGGCAATGCCGCTGGATCAGGGCCCATTTCTCGGCCGGCTCCGGCAAAGGGAGGAGTTCGCCGGTGGCGAGATAATGTTTCGTCTGCGAAAAAATCCAGGGCGAGCTCATGGCGGCGCGTCCGATCATGGCGCCGGCGATGCCGGATTCGGCTTTGCGTCTGGCCACGTCGGCCGCGGTGAAGAGATCTCCATTCCCGATCACCGGAATGGAAACGCTGGCCGCAACCTGCGCGATCACCTCCCAGTCGGCCACGCCCGAATACCCCTGCGCCCGGGTGCGGCCATGGACGGCAAGGGCCTGCACGCCCAGCGATTCCACCTGCCGCGCTACTTCCACCGCGTTGAGCGAGCTCTCATCCCAGCCGGTCCGGATCTTCGCCGTGACCGGCAACGGCGCCACCGCCTTCACCACCGCATCGACGACTTTCCCTAACAATGGGCAATCCTTCAGCAGCGCCGAGCCGCCGTTCCTCGCCACCACCTTGTTCACTGGGCAGCCAAAATTCAGGTCGATGAAATCCGGCTGGACCCAATCGACCACCTGCCGCGCCGCTTCCGCCATGTGCTCCGGATTCCCGCCAAAAAGCTGCACCCCGATCGGCCGCTCGATCGCGGGATCGAAATCGAGGTAACCGCGCGTCCGTTCATTGCGCCGAAAGACACCTTCCGATGAGACAAATTCCGTCACCAGCACATCCGCGCCGCGCTCCTTGCAGAGCTGCCGGAAAATGAGATCCGACACTCCGGCCATGGGCGCGAGATAAAGCGGGAATTTTCCCTCTTGAAACCACGGGAGCATCTCCTGTTTGTAAGGGCGCTCGGGGAAGGTCGCAAACCGGCGCGCGCCGCCGCCGCGCAGCAATGGGCGAAGCCGAGATGGAAATCGCCGCTCTAGAACGAGGAGATTGGCGCGGATAAATATGCCGCAGGATGGAAGGCCGATCTGTGATTCTCGCTCCTCCCGATTCCAGGCTTTTCTTGCCGTGATTTCACCCCAGCGAGAATCACATCATCCCCTTTTCCGCCCGCTCGTAGCTTGGAGAAAGCGATGAAGCTCTGCCAAGGTTCGATCGCCCGGGAAAAAAACATCGCCCCGCTCGATCGCTTCCAGTAGTAGAGACAGCCCGTGCCGGAACCCGACGACGATCTTCGCCTGAAAATTGGGCATGTCCTGTTCATCGACATGGTCGGTTACTCGAAACTTCTGATCGAGGACCAAAAAGAACGCCTGCACCAGCTGACTGCGATCGTCCTCGCGACGGAGCAGGTGCGTCTTTCGACCGACGAAACGCTCGTTAGGCTGCCGACCGGTGACGGCATGGCGCTCGTCTTCCATCACAGCGCGGAAGAGCCGGCGCGGTGTGCGCTCGAGATCGCGGAAGCGTTGCGGAAGCATCCCGAGCTTCCGGTGCGGATGGGAATCCACAGCGGGCCGGTGAGCGAAGTGACTGACGTGAGCGGGCGGACCAACCTCGCCGGGGCCGGGGTTAACATGGCGCAGCGCGTGATGGATTGCGGCGATGCCGGGCACATCCTGCTCTCGCAACACGTGGCCGAGGATCTTGCTCAGTATCGGCAATGGGCGCCGCGTCTGCACGACCTCGGCCCGTGCGAAGTGAAGCACGGCGTCCGGCTGCACCTGGTGAATCTCTATGCCGATCCGCTCGGCAATTCGACCTTGCCGAAGAAATTTGCCACCGCTAAATCGGCGCGACTCAGGAGCAAAGGTGGAGTCGTCGCCACGCTCGCCCTCGTCGCGCTCCTCGCGGCGGGGGCGACCTGGTATTTCACCTCGCGCCGCGCCGTCCCACCGAGCGCCGCCATTCCGGAAAAGTCGATCGCGGTGCTGCCGCTGGTTAATTCCACCGGCGACCCCGCGAACGAATATTTTTCCGATGGAATGTCGGAAGAATTCATCTCCTCGCTCTCGCGTCTGCCGGCGCTGAAAGTCGTCGGGCGCACCTCCTCTTTTCAGTTTAAAGGCAAGACCGACGACAGCAGGACGATTGGCGAAAAGCTCGGCGTCTATTACCTGCTCGAAGGCAGCGTGCGGAAATCCGCCGATCGGGTCCGCATCGCGGTGGCGCTGATCAAATCTGCCGACGGCGCCAATGTCTGGTCCGACACCTATGACCGGGAGTTGAAGGACATCTTCGCGGTGCAATCGGAGATCGCCGGCGCGGTAGCGAAGGCACTCAAGGTCGCGCTGCTCGAGAGTAACGGCCACCCGGTCGCGTTGACCACTGCGGCCACGCCTTCGAACCAGGATGTCGCGGCTTACAACGCGCTTTTGCAGGGAAATTTCTACCTCGAACGCGGCGCCGCCGACGACGTCCGGAAGGCGATCGGCCACTACGAAGAGGCGATCCGGCTCGACCCGCGTTACGCGCTCGCCTATGCGAAGCTCTCCTATGCCGCGGAATTTCTCGACACCCGCTTCGGGGGTGTGGGGCCGCAGGAAAAAGCAGAGCTGACCGCGAAAGCGCGCGCGGCGGCAGCGAAAGCGCTCGAGCTGGATCCGAATCTCGCCGAGGCGCATCTGGCCCAGGGCCGGCTCCTCATGGATATCGATTTCAATTTCGCCGCGGCGGAAACGGAACTCCGCCGCGCCGCCGCGCTCGCCCCGCAGAATGCGCCGGTGACGGCGGCTCTCGCCTTGCTCCTTTCCTCGTTAGGCCAGCTCAAGGAAGGCGTCGCGCTCGCGCAACGAGCCATCGCGCTCGATCCCTTACGCATCGGATCCCACTTCAACCTCGCCACCTATCTCACCGCTCTCGGCCGCTACGACGAAGCCGAGGCGGCGATGCGCCAGGTCATGACCCTGCAGCCCGACTCCCCCCAGAGCTATATGCAGCTCGCGCTCTGTCAGATCCTGCGCGGCCAACCCGGCGCCGCCGTCGCCTTGGCGAAAAAGGAAACCGATCCGTTCTGGCGGACCTATGCCCTGGCGCTGGCCTACTTCGCCCACGGCGACCGGGCCGAGGCGGACGCGGCCTTGAAAAAACTGATCGCCGAGGGCGCGAACGATTCCGGCAGCCAGATCGCGCAGATCTATGCGCTGCGCCAAGAACCGGAAAAGATGTACGAGTGGCTGGAGCGCGCCTGGAAGACCCACGATGCCGGTGTGACCCTGCTCCTGAGCGATCCCTTCCTCCGCGCCTACCGGGCCGACCCGCGCTTCATCGCCTTCGCCCAAAGAATCGGGGTCATGAAAAGATAGAAGGGCGAGCGGCCATCGCTCTACCGCGACCCACCCTTGCCGAGCGCGCTCCCGATCGCGGCGGCGGCGAAGCAGAGGGCGGCGAAGAGCAGGATCACGGGTATTACCACGCGGTCGGATTGCCAGGCGAAGTAAGCGAAGACCAAATCACCGATGGTGGCCAAGGTATAGAGAAGCGTCTTTGACATGAGACGAGAGTGTCCCCGGAGAGGACGCGCCGTGTCGATGAAGAAATTTGTGCGCTGCGCCGTCCCGCGGTGTGCCACCGAGATGCTACCTCTGGAGGTCCCACTTCTGGTGCCACAGCTCTTCACTTTTTTTGGTGAAGAAAGAAGCGTCGCGCTGGGCACGGCCGGCGCTCGACGTCCGCAGCGAGCCCTTCCTTCTTTCTCCTTTAGCCTTTCTACTTCCTACTTTTCCCCGCTCACTCCTTCCGCGCCACGATCTCGAGGAACATCGGCGTCACGAACCACGACTCCGGATCGGCATCGGCTTCGCGGAATTCGCGCAGGGTTTCGGCCGCCAGCTCATCCGAGATGCGGCCGAGCTCCTGCAACCGCGCCACGTTGATCTCGATGAAACTCTTCGGCCACTGCCAGGTGTAACTCCGCGGCGAGATCGTCCGCACCAGCGGCACGATTTCCACCACGCGCATCCCCGCCTCGCGCAGCAATCCCGGCAAGAGCCGCGCCACATTCGGATCGCCACCGCTCGCATACCAGCTCTCGCTCACCGCGACCGCGAACTTCTCCAGCGCCGGCCGCACCGGCATGAAGCGGAAGGTCAGGTAATCGCTGTATTCGTGGAAAATGGCGACCCCGCCCGGCCGCAGCGCGCCCGCGACCTTCTCCACCAGCGTCCGCGGCGAGGCCACGAACGATGCCACCCAGCGGCACCAGCTCGCGTCGAACTGCCGCCCGCCGAGCGACACCTCCATCAGGTCACCCTCGACGATCTCCACATTCGTCAGCCCGCGCCGCTGACACCGTTCCCGCGCCGCCGCCACAAACCGCGGCGAACGCTTCACGCCGAGCACGCTGCCACCCGCGCCGACGATCTCGCCCAGGTCCGCCGCCGCGTAGCCCGGCCCCGCGCCGACATCGAGCACCTGCCACCCTTCCGTAATCCCCGCCCGCTGCCACGCCGCCGTCACCGCATCGCGCCAGACGCATGCTGCAACCCGAGCCGCGCAATCTCATCATCATGAGTGCCAAGGACGTAATCGGTTTCAGCCATGACGGTTTATATACACGATCACGGATTGCCGCATCGCGATTGGGTCCCAGTTGGCCGTGGAGGCCGTAAAGACAGGAATGGAAAATGGTGGTAGGGCGAGCTCCGTTGAGCCGTCGCCCTCTTGCCAATCAGACCACTTCCTGCCCAGCCGGAACCTGTCCGATGCGCAGGAATGTCTTAACGAGCACGCCTTCCCCACAAACAGTCATTTCAGGAAATCGTTTGAACCACTGAGCCTCCGGAACTTCAGGCTCCAGTTCCAGCCAAGCGGCGAAGAGCTGCAACTGCTCCACGGAAATGGCGCGCTCATCTACGCGGTCGAAAAGATGTTGCAGCAACGCCCGCGGCACGCCACGACGGCGGATTCTAGGCATTCGCGCTCTCGCCGTAGAACCCGCGAGTCATTTCTTCGCGTAGTCGCAGTTTCTCGGCCGGATCGACGCTCTCGATCATCCGCTGTGCCAGCCCGCCCAGTTCCTTGCCGGTCAGCATCCGCGCGGCGTCGAGGCGATAGGCAAAGCGGATCACCTCCGCCTGGTCGGCCGGCGAAAGGCGCTGAATTTCGCTGATGATATCGCTGGCGCTCATCCACGAGGAAGTTAACCGGCCCGAGTTGCTCTGCAAACTGCCGCCGCATAGCCGGGCCCCGCCTCGACATCGAGCACCTGCCACCCTTCCGTGATCCCGATTCGCTGCCACGCCGCCGTCACCGCCTCCCGCCAGACGCGATGCTGCAACCCCAGCCGCGCAATCTCATCATCATGAGTGCCCAGGACGTAATCGGTTTCCGCCATGCTGTTCTATACGATAACCGCCACGAGTCGCGAGACATCGCGTAAAAACGCCGGCGTCGCTGCTGATCGTGACTCAGCAGCGTAGATCAAAATGAGGTGGACGCAGAGCAACAAAGTCTTAAGAAGATGGAATCTTTTGGGGATACCTGTGAGCGACCTCGGCGTTCGGTTCGCCCGCGAAAACTCACGGAGCCTTAGGATCCTTGAACGCCATCACGATTTCTTCCTTGATCAGCCCCCTATGACCGAGGCGCCGCGGCGCTAATAGGCGGTCTTTAATCGGATCAGCAAACGAATCGCACAGCGCCAGACCTAAGTCTTCGACCATCGCGGCTATAACTTGCCACGTCGGAATGCGTTCGTCAGCAACTCGATTGTCTCCACAAACGATAACTAACATTCCATCCGGTCGAAGCTTAGAACACGTGGTTTTCAACGCTGCGTCCATGTCGATAAAATAGCGGCGCACAACTTCAGCGTTACGCGGCGACTTCCTTTCGATGCGCCCCAAGATTGGCAGCCGCGCAGAGATCGCTTCGATTTCCGCAGCCGAATGCACCGTCGATCTTAGCGCTCGCTCAGTTCCGATAAACCGCGTCTTGAGGGCATCTACTTCGAAGGGCAGTAGACCTTCAAGCATGTACAGCTCAAGCTTAAAGTTTCTGAAGTAGTCTTGAGCGTTTAGGTATGGCGGCGACGTAATTATTCTCGCCTGCTGCGGCAACTCCGAAAGGGCTTTCCTAATTCGAAGGTCAGCCGTTAGAAACTGGGTCTCAGACTTCGGGGCCGTCGATGCGCCGTAGTATGTGCAAAGCTCCTCGAACATCTCGCTAACAACTTTACCGGGATCGAAGTGTCGGCCACGTCGTGCGACAATGGCATACTTAGAGATGAAGGGTTTTGGGCTCCTTTGGTCTGCGCGTGAACAAACGCGCACTGCCAGTGATAGGCTCAATAGAATCGCTGCCTTCTCCGGCGAATCCGTCAGTCGTAAGTGTGCGATCGCTCCGCGGATTGACTCAAACTTCTCGAGAGTGCGTCGTGTAAACCAATAGTCTTTATTATCCAAATCGACTGCGAACGGGACGCATTTGCGCTCGGCGGCACGAAGCACACGGCGAAGTAGCCGGCGCCCCGCCTCTATATGAAAACCATCGATCTTGACTCGCACGAAGAGGCCGGAGATTGGGTTAATGTCGGCGCCGGAGACCTTAATTCCGCGCTTCTTAGCTGCGACGAGGATCGCTCCCGAGCCTGCGAACGGATCGAAAAGCGTCGGAACTCCTGACGCATACCGGTCGATGAGGCGATCCGCTAGCCGGGACACCATCTTCGCGGGATAGCGGTCGAGACGTGTTGGTAGCCGAACTCTCACAGTCCTTTTAGAATCCATGACGAGCCGATCCCGTGCGAGAAGAACCGGTGATTATGGCGTAGCGGGCTGGCGTAAACAACTGCTGGAGGGTCATCAGACTCCCGAACATAAGAATATATCCCTAGCGTCTGCGGTTTAGTGCCAATAGGACAGATGACCTTCGAGAATTCGCTTCCTCCTTCCCTGAAAATTTGTTCAAGGGCCTCGCGGGAAGCTTCGGGATCGATGCCATCGATCCGCCGCAACGATGTCTGCTTCACAAGCGACAATAGGTCAGCGTTCAACGCTTCTGTTCGGCCACGCCACTCCGGACGAAATGGTGGGTCGGTGAGCATGATCGTAGTTTCCATCGGTTGCACCTGCTCATATGCGGCCAACGCTCTATCTCCTTCATAGCCTAAAAAAAGAACGAGGTGGACTGCACGGCTAAGGTTTGGAGACGCGGCAAAGCCTGGAATCTGTTCGAACGACCTTAGCCCGAATGAGAGGGGAATGAACTCCGATACGTCGTAATCCTCGGGTTGCGTGTAAGTAATGCAAAGTTGGCCCCATTTACCGGCATCGTCGAGCCAGCGGAGCATCATCAACAGGTGCCGCTTGGTGAACACCGAGATATCAAGGACAATGCGCCTGTCGCCTGCGTTCGCGAGGATGTCATCGAGGCGGCACATGTTATCGTGTAGGCTTTTAGCAGCGCTGCTTTCGGTGAATATCATTTGTTCAGCTTCACAACTCCGGCGCTTCAGTGCCCCGACGATGTTCGCGTGATGCTCCTCGCGCTGCGGATTCTCATCGTCATAATGGAAGATTACTGCGCTTCTCGGGCGCCAGTCGCCTAGAGCGCGAGTTAACCCTTCACATCGCCTCTCGTGACTCGAACACGTGATTAGCAGCGCATCAGCTGGCAGATTTTGGGCGTCGAGTGGAGCTTTCAAGATCGCGACTAAAGCAAACCTGGCTGTTTATGTTGCCTTACTCCGGTGCCCTCTAGGTTCTTCATCAGTGACTTCTTCGCTTTCGCTCGTGATGCGGGGTCGAGCAGGCGCCGGAGGTCATCGGCGGTTACAGCGGTCCTCCAGCGCAGCCGGGGGCTAATCTGTAGAACAGGCGCGAAAATGCGTGAAATGTTGAACTCGGACGGTTGGGGGTCGGAGCTGTGGCGAGGTTTGAACGCGGGTCGTCCCTCCTTCGTCTGGAAGACGCCCTCCCGCGTGCCGACGGTCAATAGGCGTCTCAAACCTTCGAACTCAGCGCTTTCCAATACCTCCGGATCAGTAATCGTCAGCCTTGCAGCTTCGGGCTCGCTACCATGCTTTAATAGCTTTTGTCTCAGACAGTCGCCGAGATCGAATAGGAAGTATTTAAGCGTCTCTCCTTGCGCCTCTACGTTACGACTCAGGGTCGTTACATTGTGCGTGGACACGAAATGCACTGCACGCGTTTGGTTTTCGGGGGGAATAATCAGCTCCCGTTCGTGAGGAGCATGGTGGTCGAAGGTCAAGTAATAGCCGACAGCGGCCATTTCTTGGAAGTAACGGATGACTCCTGAACTGAGGAACGCGAGATCTTTGAAACCCGCGAACCGCTTCTCACGTTGGCGTCCCTTCTGGCCGTAGAGATTTCGGTAGATAGCTGCCTCACGATAGTAACTTAGCTTTTCGCGCTGATGCTGTTCATCCCATGACGCGAACTCATGCGGTTGTACTTTGCAAAGGGTGGCTACGTCTCTTAGGACATCCGATTCTTCAACTTCCGGCTCTTCGTATCGCGGCAATAAGGTGCCAATATCGATTCCCCTAAGACCGGCAGTATCGAGCAGATTCTTGACGATGTGCTCTAGGAGCTCCCTATATGCTTTGAAAGCGGAGGAGTCTTCAACATCGTAGACCAGAACGACTCGCGCATAGTCATGCGTCTCTTGGAGGTCCTGACCAATCGTCGTTGCTGATATGTCGCGTGTGCCAATCTTTTTGGCGATCTTAACAGACAACGCGGGAGCGGCGAGCTTCACAAATGTGTTTACGATCCGCTGTTGGTACGGAAACAGGTTTTCATATTCGTCGAGAAGCGCGACAAACATTGATTGAGAAACTGCCGGGATCGAGGCCCTAACGAGCTCGATTACGTGTTTAAACGCGTCGAAATCGAGAGTTGCTATTGGGACGACTGGAGATTCATGATAAATGAACTTTCGGCGGATGAACTCGGCGATTTTCCGATGACTTATGGCGAAAGCTTTCAGTATCTCACTAAACGTCTTTGGCGCCTCCGCATCCAATCCGTAAATGAGCGCGGAAGTCTCAGCGACGAGCGCGCGTTCGTGAGTAGCGTCACAAGCAATGTGTTTCTCCCGAGCGCAATATTCGAGTTCGGAAAACAGGCTCTCTAAGAGACATATCACGAGTTCCTGAGCAGCGATGTCGGCAACCTCAGCCGGAAGATGGCTGGTCAACGCATCTGGGTCTTGCTCTGCGCCGTCAGCGGACCTTTGAACCTCGATGTTGCACAATGCTCCTCGTGTTAGCTTGATATAAAAACCGAATACGCGGGCTGGATTTTGATCGACAATGTGACGCCTTATGAAAACGCGACCCCGGAGCGAAAGAAGAAGCATGGACTTGCCCGTGCCGCGCGAACCCTCGACGAAGCAGGGGATTACTTCTTCTAACGTGCCGGTCTTGGAAGCTTCCGGCGAGGCGAATGCTTTCCCCAGCAGATCAGACCGTTCTTCGAAGAACTCAGCTCGAATTCGTCGGAATGGATTCGGCGAATCTGGGCTAAGAGCTTGGTTCACAACTGAGGTTGCGGTTGTCTTTGGCAAGATAGCCCGGCTAATATCTTCTATCGTTTTGCGATACGTCTCTTGATCTGCAGGATCTAATCGGCCATACACCTTTGGCCCAAGCAGTGGCGGAACCGCCGTGTCGTCGAGACGTAGAATGATGCAATTGCCACCGCTCTGCTCGACTTCGTTCCACAACGCAGCATTAATCTCTAGCCGCTGCCATTTCGCAGCGGCGCTGTGCCGTGAGTAAAGAATGATCACTGCGTTCGCCCTTGCGATTCCGTCATTCATAAAATCGATCGAGTCGTCGCCCAGCCCGAGCTCTTTTGTGTCGACGAGTGCATCGTGGCCTGCGTTTCGCAGGTCCTGAGCGAGCTCCGAAGCGATTTGCGAATCATGGCCCGCGTGGGAGACAAAGATGAGCTTCATCGAAGTGCAACCTTAACTTCATTTCAACGTTGGCGCAGCTGTTTTACCGGCCAAGTTTTCTCGCCATAGGCTCAGAAACTGCACCTTGGCGCCCACTGAAGGGGGCGAAGGGAGGGTCAGGCGTGAATCTTGGCAAATGACCGACGCTACCCGTCGGAGCTAACTCTGCTTTGTGCCTGGCGCACCGGCGGTCTCCCAGATCATGAAGTCGTCCAACGCCTGCCGGGTTTTGCCCAGGATGAACTCCACGACGATGGCGTCGTCGATCAGGCCGACCACAGGCGTGGCGTCCGGGATGAAGTCGTACGGATCGACCAGATAGCTGAGCGCGGCGACAACCCAGAGCAGATTCGCCTTGGTTATTTCCTGGTATTCGCCGCGCTCCTGGGCGCGGATCAGCCGGAGCATCGCCTGGAGGTACGGCCAGGTTTCTTTGAACCGTTCCCTGGGGAGTCGCGCCGCCTCCGGGGCGGCTTTCTCGAAAAGGGCGCGCAAGCCGCCGGGGCCGGCCGCGCGCAGGTTCGCGTCCCTCAGCGCGCGGTCGAAAGCCTCGCTGCGCAGGGCGGGCGTGCGGTAGGAGAGCTTGCGTTTGTCGGCCGTTTTTTCGTTCCCCTTTTTCATGCGCTGGCGATAAATCATCTCGCGCCGGTTGAGAAGCCAATTCGCGCCGTCAATGGGAAGGAAATTGCCGCGCGTGCCAGAACAGGGGTCGGTCGGTGAATCTCGGCGGGGTCGGTGGAGCTAGCGGAGTGTGAACGGCGGACGCGGCGGGCTCCGGCGGCCGTTAAGTGGGCGAGGCTATCCGCGACGCCGGGATAGAGGTGGCTCAGGCGGATGGATTGCGCTTCGTAGATGGGCAGGAACGAGCGTAAGGCGGCGGCGAGATGGGAGGCGGGGCCGGTGGCGGCGAGGGCGCGTTCGACGAGGGCGCGGCTGCCGTCGCCGATCATCGGTCGCACCAGAGCAAAAGATTGTCGCGACGGTTTCTCAGGACTCGTTCGCGCAGGGGATCGTTGCCCTCCCCGGACGGACAGCGCCCGTCCCTCCCCAAGACGGAAGGGCAGTCGATGCGCCCGCCCTACAAATGAACGGTGCTTTCCTGCTTTCCTGCGTTCCTGAGCGATCTCCCCCCGCCCCTAGACGCCCTGGAGCAGGCGCGCGACTTCGTCTTGCACCGGCTCGATCAGGTCGAGGTGCAGTTGCGGGTCGGGGACGACGAAGACATCGCCGGTCTTGGCGTGTTCGTAGATCAGGACCCGGCCGTTTTCCCCGGTTTCGGTCTCGATTTGTTTCAGGATTTTCTTCCGCTCGAGCATGGCGGCGAGGACGTAGCAGGCGTTGGCGTTTTTCCCGTCCTTCGCCGTGACCAAACGGCGGAAAAGTTCCTCCGCGTTCTCCTTTGGCAACGTCTCGGGTGGCGCGGCCGGCGGCGGTTCGAAGCGGGAACGCCAGAAAGAAAACGGCTGCAGATTTTCGTTCCGCTGCCGCCACGCGGCCTCGCTCAAATCCTGGCGGCGAAAGCCATCCCCGTCGCGGAAGAGCAGGGTATAAAATTCCTCGCCCTCGGCAAAAGGCTGGCCCGTGACCGCGCAGGCTTCGGCGCGATGTTGGATCGACCATTCGTCAGCGAGCGGATTCATGTCGCGCGCAAGCTACGCCAGTACGCGGCCGGGTTGAAGCTCGGGGCTTCGCGATTCGTCGCGCGCAGCCGGAGGAGATAGAGGCCGATGAGGAGAAAAATAAGGTTAGGCGTCCAGGCCGCCACCAGAGGCGAGACGCGGTCGCCTTCGCCCAGGGCGAGAAAGAGGTGGGTGAGGAAATTCATCGTAAAAACCAGCCCGATGGCCGCGGCCACGCTGGCCAGGACGCCGCGGCGGGAAAAGCCGATCCCGAGAGCGGAGGCCATGATCGCGACCACGAAACAAGTCCAGGGCAGCGCCCAGCGATATTGCAATTGAGTGCGGAAAGGAGCGAGGAGCGTCTTCGGAAAATCCGAGTTGTAGGAGAGATATTGCTGCAACTCGGAGATGCCGAGAAATTCCGGGCGGACATTGGCGCTGCCCAGGCGGTAGGGCGTTTCGCTCCAATGCGTGACGACGAGGAAGGGCACGATAATGTCTTTCACGATGTTCCCGGCGGGGTCGTAATCGACCACTTTGACCTTCTCCAGCCGCCAGTTTTTGCTCGCCGGATCGTAGTGCGCGGTGGTCGCGATGTAGTTTCGGACAATATTTTCCTGCGCGTCCTGCTGCACGATTTGCACCCCCTCGAAGTCGTTCGATTTGGGCCGAAACCGCGCGATGTACCAGGTCCGATTATCGGTCCGGTTACGGAAGACCTGGCCGGTGATGAGGATGTCGCGGGTGCCGCCGCGGTTGACCTGGTCGAAGAATTCCTTCCGCGCCAGCTCGGCATGAGCGGCGAGCGAGTAGTTCAGGGCCAGGGTGACGCCGGTGGTGAGCAGCCCGATGAGGAGCAACGGCAGGACGAGCCGCGGCACGCTCACACCGGCGGTCAGCATGGAGACGATCTCGTTTGAGCGCGACATCCGGCCGAGGGAAAAGAGAAGCGCAAGCAGGAGCGACACCGGGAGGAGGATGACGAGGACCTGCGGGACCTGGGTCCAATAAAAATGCAGGACCAGGCCGAGCGGAGCGCGCTCGTCGAAGATGGTCGAGCTGTTATCGCTGATGTCGAAGATGAGCCAGATGGAGAGGAAACCGAGGATGCAATAGATGTAGGGCTGGAGGAAATTGCGGACGATGTAGCGATCTAAAAGTCTCATGGCTGCGGCGAAACTCGAATATCCGGCAGGGAAATCCGAATATCGAATCTCAAAGTCCGCAGGAACTCCAAATGATCAAAAATTCAAACCGGCGGCGGCGGGCGAGATGATTCGGGACCTTTCGATTTTGGACATTCGTTGGTTCTTTCGGATTTCGAGATTCAATATTCGGATTTCCGCGCAGCGAAGCGGGATTTCCCGCGTAACTTCGCGGGCATGATTGCGCTCAAAGATTCTCTCGGGAGCGATTTTGTCGAGCGGGTCCGGAAGATTTTCAGTCCGGACGGGCTCCTCGCCCAGGCGCGCAATTTCGAGTATCGGCCGCAACAACAGGAGATGGCCGTGGCCGTCGCGCGCACCCTGGAAGAGGAGCGCCACCTCGTGGTCGAAGCCGGCACCGGCGTCGGCAAATCCCTCGCCTACCTCATCCCGGCGATCCTTTTCGCGCACGAGAACAAGAAGAAAGCCATCGTCTCGACCCACACCATCAACCTGCAGGAGCAGTTGATGCATAAGGACATCCCGATCGTGAAGAAAATCCTCCCGATCGAGTTTGAGGCCGCGCTGATGAAGGGGCGGCAGAATTACCTCTGCCCGCGCCGGCTCCTCCGCGCGGTGCAGAGCGCGAACGATCTCTTCAACCCGACTGAGCAGGCCGACCTGGCCCGGCTGGCCGACTGGGCTCGCACCACCACCGACGGCACCCTGAGCGATCTGCCGGTCGAGCCCGACCCGAAAGTCTGGACGCAGGTTTGCAGCGAAACGCACATCTGCACCGCCAAAACCTGCGGGCAGGATTCGCGCTGCTTCTTCCAACAGGCCCGCCGGCGCCTGCTCACGGCCGACGTGGTGGTGATCAATCACACCTTGCTTTTCATGCTCCTGGGCACGCCGGAGGAACAGGAGGAGCGCGAGGAAGGCTATCTTTTCCCTAACGACTTCCTCATCTTCGACGAAGCCCACACCGTCGAACAGGTCGCTTCGCGCCAGATCGGGATCGGCATTTCCCAATACGGCCTGCGCTCGACCATCCAACGGCTCTATAGCGCGCGCTCGAAAAAAGGGCTCTTCACTGTCACCCGCGACGCCGCCGGGGTCACGCTGGCGGCGTCGTTAGCCGAGGAAGCGGATCGGTTTTTCGACCTGATCGAGGAGCGGGCCAATTTCAAAAAAGGCCGCGAATGCCGGGTGCGGGAGGCGGAGTTCGTCGACGATCAAATCACCGGGCGCCTGACCGCGCTGCAGGGGCGCATCGTCGAGGTGGTGCGCAAAACCGAAGACGAAATGCTCAAGGCCGAGCTGACCGAGCTGGCCCGGCGCATCCGCGACGCGCGCGAAGGGATCGCGATCTTCCTGCAACAAAGCGCGGAAGATTACGTCTACTGGGTCGAGAAAACGGGCAAGGCAGCGCAGAACATCACCCTCAACGCCGCTCCGGTCGACGTCGCCCCGGTCCTGGAGCGCATGCTATTCCGCCCGGAATGCACCAGCGTGATGACCAGCGCCACCCTCGCGGTCGGGCGGCCCGACCTGCTCTATTTCCGGCGCCGGATCGGTGCCCTGGAGGCGGAGCCGTTGCAGCTCGGGAGCCCGTTCGATTTCGAGAAGCAGATGAAGCTCTTCGTCGTGCGCAAGATGCCTGACCCGCGCGACGCCGCCTACAGCGCCGCCCTGGCCGAATGGGTCGCGCGCTTCGTCGGCGAAACCGATGGGCGCGCCTTTGTCCTCTTCACCAGCTATCGCGCGATGCAGCAGCTGGCGGAGGAGATGGAATCGTTCTTCGTTAGGCAAAAGCTCAATCTTTTCGTGCAGGGAAAAGGAGCGCCCCGCAGCCAGCTCCTGGAGCAGTTCAAGAACACCCCACGCAGTGTGCTCTTCGGGACGGATAGTTTCTGGATGGGGGTCGATGTCCCCGGCGATGCGCTTTCGAACGTCATCATCACCCGGTTGCCCTTTGCCGTGCCCGATCATCCGCTGACCGAGGCCAAGCTGGAGCTCATCCAGGAGCGGGGCGGCGATGCTTTCACTGAATATTCGCTCCCGGAAGCGATCCTGAAATTCCGCCAGGGCGTCGGCCGGCTGATCCGGACCAAGAGCGACAGCGGCATCGTCGTCATCCTCGATAACCGGATCGTGACCAAGACCTACGGCCGCGCTTTTCTCAAAGCTCTGCCCGATTGCCCGGTAAAGATCCTGTAAAGCGCGAGACATCCTCCCGTTAGGCGAGACTGCGTCGAGCCGGTGGAGCACAACCGGTATGCGAAAACCTGCTCGAGAGCGTCTTGCCCTACCGAATCTTTCCTAGCGGCGGCTAATCTTTGGATGGAGATTTTCTTTTTGAATTCTGTTATTTTGCCGCCGTGCCGCGTCTTGCCCTTACCGCCTTGCTCGCCGCTGCGGTTGCTTTTGCCACCGGCCTGGCCATCGGCCGCTACACCGCCCCGAAAGTCGTGGTGCGGGAAAAGCCGGCCGAACCGATCGCGGTTTCGTTAGCCAAAGAAGCCGGCGGCCCAAAGCTCGCGCAGCTGAGCAAGAGCACTCCCCGCCCCTCCCCTGCCCAGAGCGCGAGCGCTGCTTCCTCACCGGAAGAAGTCATCGCCGCGCTGAAAAGTTTCATGGCCCGGCCTTCCGACCGGCGCGGTTATCGGGACGCGAGCAAGCTGATCGATGGGCTCGACCCGAAAAATATCCGCCCGATTCTCGAGGCCTTTGCCGTCCTGCCGGAGCGGCGGGAAAAATCGTTTTACCTCGCCATGCTGATCAGCCGCTGGGCGGAAGGCGAACCGCAGGCGGCGCTCGCCTACGCCCAAAGCACCGGCTCGCCTAACGACCAACGAGTCAACGTGACCGCCGCCCTCCGGGCCTGGGCGGAAAAGGACGCCACCGCCGCCAACGCCTACGTCCTGCAAATGCCGCCCGGCCAGACCCGCGATCGGGCCATGCAGGCGGTCGTTTCTTCGTTAGCCGAAACCGACCCGCAGGCCGCCCTCAACCTCCTGCAAAATTTTCCCGCCGCCCGCAGTGGCCGGCAAAATTATTACTGGCCCATCTTCTCCCAGTGGGTCAGCAACGATCCCGTCACCGCGGCCGATCGGGCCGCCCTCCTCCCGCCGGGCCAGGGCCACGACAACGCCGTGCAGGTGGTCGCGTCCACCTGGGCCAACCAGGATCCGCAGGCCGCCTTTGCCTGGGCCAATGCCCTGCCCGCCGGCCAGGGCCGGAACAATGCCCTCCAAACCATCGTCTCCGCCTGGGCGGGAAAGGATCCGCAGCAGGCCGCCACCATCGCCGAAAATCTTCCCCCGGGGCAGATGCGCGACCAGGCCACGAGCAATATCGCCCGGCAATGGGCCCAGACCGATCCGACCGCCGCCCTCGCCTGGACGCAGCAAATGAGCGATGGCGAAGGAAAGCGCCGTGCCCTGCAGACGGTCTTCATGAATTGGGCGCAAAACCAGCCGACCGAAGCCGCGCAATATGTCGCCACCATGACCGCGGGCCAGGCGCAGGACGACGCGGTGAAATCGATCGCGCGCCAATTGGCCAATGCCGATGTGCAGAGCGCACTCACCTGGGCCCAGCAACTTCCGGCCGGCGCGCGCGAGAACGCGCTCACTCCCATCGTGACGCAATGGAGCGAAGCAGATCCGGCCGCCGCGGCGGAATTTGCCCTCACCAATAGCAGCGGCGCGATGCAGCGGGATCTGCTCGCCAGTGTCTCCCGGCAATGGGCCCAGAACGATCCGCAGTCCGCCATGACCTGGGCGCAGGCCCTGCCCGCCAGTTCGCGCAATGCGGTTTTGCCCGACATCATCTCGGTCGTGGCCGCGAACGATCCGGAAGCGGCCGCCCAGATGACCACCCGCCTCTCCGGCGAGGCGCAGGTCAGCGCCGCCGCTTCGGTCGTGAGCCAGTGGGCCGCGAACGATCCGGAAGCGGCCGCGCGCTGGGCCGCTTCTTTCCCGGAAGGGCCGGCCCGCCAACAGGCCCTGCAGAATCTGGTCAGCACCTGGACGAGAAACGATCCCGCGGCGGCCGCCACCTGGCTCTCCGGCCTGGCCGGCGGGCCTTCGCGCGACCAGGCGGTGAGCGCATTCACGAATCGGATCAGCTCATCCGATCCGCAGAGCGCCGCGCAATGGGCCGCCACCATCGGCGACGACAACTTGCGCAACAACCAGATGGAATCGACCGCTCGCGCCTGGCTCTCGAGCGATCCGCGCAAGGCCTCGGCCTGGATCGCCAACTCCACCCTGCCCGAGGAGGTGAAAACGCGGCTGCTCACGCCGAACGGCTAATCGGATCTGAAGTGGGGCAGGCGCGATTCATGTTCTCTTGAACATGATCGTATCCGGCTCTAATTTCCCGGCGTGCCCAGCCATCGCCCAAACAAAACCATCTTGCTCTCCCCGGCAGAGCGGGACAAGGAACTCGCCCGTATCCTGGCCATTTTACACAAATGGGGCGTTCGCACTCTGGGGGACCTGGCCGCGCTCCCGCCCGATCAACTGAGCGCGCGGCTCGGACCGCTCGCAGTCCGGCTTTGGGAACAGGCCACTGGCCAGGCGACCCGGTTGCTCCGACTGGTGCGGCCGCCGGAAGTCTTCGCCGAAACGCTCGAGTTCGAGCATGAGATCGAAACGGCCGAGCCGCTCCTCTTCGTTCTGCGCCGTTTTCTCGAGCAACTCACTCTTCGCCTCGAGACGCTTTATCTCCTCGCCCAGGAGATGACCCTGCGCCTCACCTTTGCCGATAAATCGCATTACCAGCATGGCTTTCACATTCCCGATCCGACCAACTCGCTCGAGATTCTCTTTCGCCTCCTCCAGACCCATCTCGAAAGCTTCCGGGCCGAGCATCCGATCGTGGCCGCCGCTCTCAGCGCCAGCCCCGCCTCTCCCGGCCGGCAGCAGTTTCATCTTTTCGAGACGCCGCTGCGCGATCCCAGCCGGCTGCAGGAGACGCTCACCCGGCTCACAGGATTGTTAGGCCGGGAACGGGTCGGGACCCCGGTGCTGGAGGATTCGTTTCGGGTCGATGCTTTTCATCTCGTTCCTTTTATTTGGGAATTGGCGGCCGCGCCTAACGAATCGTCCGAGCAGGTGATCGGGCCGGCCCTGCGCCGGCTGCGCATTTCCGCGCCGCGCCTGCAAGCCGAAGTGGTGGCGCGACAGGGGCCGTATCGTTCCTCGGGTGATTGGTGGGAGACCAGGAAATGGGAGCGCGTCGAGTGGGATCTGGAGCTGGGCGACGGCGGGGTTTGCCGTTGTCAGGAGGAGCCTGCGGGTTGGGCGGTGGAGGGGCTTTATGACTAAAGCGGGTCGGTCGATCACGAGCAGGAGCACGATCACGAGCACGAGCACGAGCACGAGCACGAGCACGATAACGAATCGGCCGCGCCACTTCCTCTCCTGCTCATGCTCCTGCTCCTGCTCGTGATCGACGGCAAGAATGTCCTACATCGAGCTCAATACCTGCAGTGCCTTCAGCTTCCTGCGCGGCGCGTCTTTCCCCGAAGATTTGGCCGTGCGCGCGGCCGAGCTGGAAATGCCCGCGCTGGCCCTGCTCGATCGCAACGGCGTTTACGGCGCGCAACGTTTCTCCGCCGCCTGCCGCGAAAAGGGAGTGCGCCCGATCATCGGCTCCTGCCTGACGATGGCGGATGGCGCCCTCCTGCCGGTGCTGGTGGAAAACCGCACCGGCTATAAAAATCTCTGCTCGCTCCTGACCCAGGCGCATCTGCGAAGCGAGAAGGGGAGTTGCGCGGTGGAGTGGGAAGAGCTGCCGCAATACCAGGAAGGGTTGTTTGCGCTTCTTGGCTCGGGGAGCACGGGCTGTCAGCCCGTCGTTGGCGGAAATCTCCCGCCAACCTCTGTGCGGAAACCGCGTGGCCGTCCCAAAAGCGCCTGGCAGACTGCCGGGCGCGACGGGCTCACAGCCCGTGCTCCTAGGAATCTCCCTGCTCACGCACAACAGTTGCTCAAAGTCTTTCCCCGCGACCGGATCTACGTCGAGCTGCAACGCCACCTCGTGAGAGGCGAAGAACGCATCAACCGCCAGCTGATCGAGCTGGCCGAGCAGCATCGCCTTCCCCTGCTCGCGACCAACGGCGTGCGCCACGCCACCCCGCTCGGGCGCGAAGTGCTCGACGTCTTTACCTGCATTCGCGAACACACCCACCTCGACGCGGCCGGCACACGCCTAACGAGCAACGCGGAACGCCACCTTAAGAGTGGAGCGGAAATGAGCGCGCTCTTTCGCGACCGGCCCGAGGCCATCGCCAACACCCTGCGCCTGGCCGAGCGGCTTGATTTTTCACTGGAAAACATCGGCTACCATTTCCCCGATTATCCGGTGCCGGACGGCCACTCGATGGATTCCTTCCTCCGCACCATCGTCCTCTTCGGCGCGCAGCAGCGCTACGCTTCCATCTCGACCAAGGTGAAACGGCAGCTCGAATTCGAGCTCGCTCTCATCATCAAGCTCGGGTTTTCAGGCTATTTCCTGATCGTCTGGGACATCGTCAATTTCTGCCGGGAAAACAACGTCATGGTGCAGGGTCGCGGCAGCGCGGCCAACAGCGCGGTCTGTTTTTGTCTCGGGATCACCCCGGTCGATCCGGTGAGCAATAATCTCGTTTTCGAACGTTTCCTGAGCGAAGGGCGCAAAGGCTGGCCCGACATCGATCTCGATCTCCCGAGCGGCGACCGGCGCGAGAGCGTGATCCAGGAAATCTACCGGCGCTACGGCAAACACGGCGCGGCCATGACCGCCAATGTGATCACCTATCGCGGCAAAAGCGCGGCGCGCGAGATCGGCAAGGCGCTCAACTTTGCCCCCAACATTCTCGACCGCTTTTCCCATCTCTTCGCCAGCGGCGATTTCCCGCACACCCTCGATCTCCAGGCCCAGATCGAGCAATCCGGTTTGCCCCGCGAACATCCGCGCATGCCGGCGTTCGTTAGGCTGTATCGTGGCATTTACGGACTGCCGCGGCATCTTGGTCAGCACTCGGGCGGGATGATTATTTGTCAGGACAAGCTGAGCTCGTTCGTCCCGCTGGAGAACGCCTCCATGCCGGGCCGGGTGGTGGCGCAATGGGACAAGGAGGATTGCGAGGATCTCGGGATCGTGAAGGTGGATTTGTTAGGCTTGGGCATGATGGCGGTGATGCAGGATACCTTTGAGCTCTGCCGCGAGCGCGGGCGACCGCTCGATCTGGCTCATCTGCCGAAGGACGACGCGGCCACCTACGAGATGATGCAGAAGGCCGATACCATCGGCGTGTTTCAAATCGAGAGTCGAGCGCAGATGGCGACCCTGCCACGGATGAAACCGAAATGTTTCTACGACGTGGTGATCGAAGTAGCGATCATTCGGCCGGGGCCGATCCAGGGCGACATGGTGCATCCCTATCTGGCCCGGCGGGCGGGGAAGGAGCCGGTCACTTATTTCGACGAACGGCTGAAACCGATCCTGGAGCGAACGTTAGGCGTGCCGCTGTTCCAGGAGCAGATGCTCAAGATTGCCATGATCATGGCCGATTTTTCCGGGGCGGAAGCGGAAGAGCTGCGGCGCGCGATCAGTTTCCATCGTTCGCCCGAGCGGATGGAAAAAGTGAGCACGAAGCTGCGCCAGCGGATGGAGAAAAACGGCATCGCGCCGGAAGTGATCGTAAAGATCATTCAGTCGATCAGCTCCTTTGCGCTCTATGGCTTTCCGGAGTCGCACGCGATCAGTTTTGCCATTCTGGCTTACGGCAGCGCCTATCTGAAAGTGCATCGGGCGGCGGAGTTTTACGCCTGCCTGCTCAACAATCAGCCGATGGGGTTCTATGCCCCGGCCACGATCGTGAAAGACGCGCACCGGCATGGCGTGAAGATGCGGCCGGTCTGTGTGGCGGAATCGCAATGGCACTGCACGGTCGAGTCGGACGCGGTGGTGCGGCTCGGGTTTTGCGTGGTCAATGGGCTGCGGCGGGAGCATGGCGAGGATATCGTCAGGCAACGGCCTTTTCGCGATCTGGTCGATTTGAAACGGCGGGTTGACCTAACGAAAGAAGAACTGCGGGTGCTGGCGGAATTGGGGGCTTTCAATGCGCTGGCCGCCCATCGGCGAGAGGCGCTTTGGGAAGTGGAGGAGGTGTTGCATGATGATTTGCTCGCGGCACAGGGGCAGGAATTGCGGAAAGAGGAAAGCGAAGGCGCGGCCGGCCGCGCTTTTCGGCGAGGCGCCGAAAAGCGCACGCGAGGCGCGTGCGCTCCCCGGCAGGGCTCGCTGCGCTCGCCGCTGGCGCCAATGACGTTGCCGGAACGGGTGCAGGCGGATTACCAGGGGATGAACCTGACCACGGGGCCGCATCCGATGAAGTTGTTGCGCGAGCAGTTGCCCGATATTTGGCGGGCGAGCGATCTGACCCAGGCGCGCCACGGCGCGACCATTCGGATCGCGGGCAATGTCATCTGCCGGCAGCGGCCGGGGACGGCGAAGGGTTTTGTTTTCGTGAGTCTGGAAGATGAGACCGGGGTTTCAAATGCGATCGTGACCCCGGATTTATTTGAGCGGATTCGGCTCGTGATCACGGAAGAGCCGTTTCTGGTCATCGAAGGGGAAGTGCAGAACACCGATAACGTGGTCATCGTAAAAGCGCGGAAAATTCAGCCGCTGGCGCAGGCGCAAATCGGCGGCAGCGCCTCGCACGATTTTCGTTAGGACAGAGAGGAAGCACGCCGCTCTTCTAACTGTCATCCCGAGCCGGCGCAGCGCGGCGAGGGACCTCACAAGCGGCTAAAAAGCTCCCTCGACAGATCGTTCCAGCACGGATTGAGCGTTTCAACCAGCGCGTTTTTCTTACTGCGACGCCAGCCTTTGATCTCCTTCTCGCGCGCAATGGCGTCGTCGACCTGATTGTACGTCTCGTGATAAACGAGATGAGTGACTCGGTAGGTTTTCGTGAAGCCCTTGCTTCCGCCATGTTGGTGTTCCCAGACACGCCGCTCCAGGTCGTTGGTCACGCCGGTATAGAGGACGACTCGGCTGACGTTCGTCATCATATACACGTAGTAGGCTTTCACGGCGCTTGAGAGGTCCCTCGCCGTCCTGCGGCGGCTCGGGATGACAATGCTTGTGTCTAATGACAGCCGCAGCCCGCCCCGCAGCCGCCACCACCACCGACCGTCCCGACCGAGGGACCGGTCGAGCCGCCGGGGACGTGCACGCCGTAGCCGCCGGAGATGATTCGCCTGACGGGTTCGCCCGTTTCCGGGTCGACCCGCAGCGGCTCGTCTTTCATCCTCTGCTTCACTTCGAAACGCCGCACCGGCTTGGTGCTGCCGGTGGTTTCGTAAACGTAGGTTGGCATAACGAACTTATTCTCCAGCAGAACGCTGCGAAGTCTCTTTCGGTTCGGCTGGTTTTTCTTCCGGATGCTCCTCGCTTTCCAGCCATTCGGTGTGAAAAACGCCCGGCTTGTCGACCCGCTCGTAGGTGTGGGCGCCGAAGAAATCGCGCTGCGCCTGAAGCAGATTGGAGGGCAACCGGGCCTGGCGATAGCTGTCGTAGTAGGCCAGCGAAGCGCTGAAGGCCGGCACCGCCACTCCCTGCTCGATCGCGGTCGCGACCGCGATGCGCCAGTGGTGCTGGGTCTTGCGAATGATATCGGTGAAATAGGAATCGAGGAGCAAGTTGTGCAGCGCCGGATCGCGCTCGTAGGCCTCGACGATGCGGTTGAGAAACTTCGCCCGAATGATGCAGCCGCCCCGCCAGATGGTGGCGATGTCGCCGAAATTCAGGTTCCAATTGAACTCCTTGCTCGCCGCGCCTAACAATTCCATCCCCTGCGCGTAGGAAACGATCTTGGAGGCGTAAAGCGCGTCGCGGATGGCACCGACCAGCTCGTCGCGCGAGCCGCTATATTTCTCCACCTCCGGCTGGGGCAAAATCTTGGCTGCCGCCACCCGTTCTTCTTTGCGCGAGGAAATGACCCGCGCTTCGACCGCGGCGTTGATGGTGGAGATAACGACCGACTGGCGGATGGCCGATTGCAGGGTCCAGATGCCGGTCCCTTTTTGGCCAGCCTTGTCCAGAATGACATCGACCATGGGCCGGCCGGTCTCGGGATCCTTTTTCCGAAAAATCTGCGCCGTGATATCGATCAGATAGCTGTCGAGATCGCCCTGGTTCCACTCCGAGAAAATATCGGCCAGTTCTTCAGTCGTTAGGCGAAGGACCTGGCTGAGGATGGCGTAGGCTTCGCAGATCAACTGCATGTCGCCGTACTCGATCCCGTTGTGCACCATCTTGACGTAATGGCCGGCGCCATCCGGCCCCATGTAGCGGCAGCAGGGTTCGCCATCGACCTGGGCGGCGATCTTGGTGAAGATGGGCGCGATCATATCCCACGACTCGCGTGAGCCGCCGGGCATCATGGAAGGGCCCTTGAGCGCGCCTTCTTCGCCGCCGGAAACGCCGCAGCCGACGAAGTGAATTCCTTTTCCCTCCAGCTCCTGGCAACGGCGCTGGGTGTCGGTGAAAAGGGAATTTCCGCCATCGATGATGACGTCGCCCTTGTCCATGAAGGGCACGAGCTGGCTGATGACGGCGTCGACCGGCGCGCCGGCTTTGACCATGATCATGGCCTTGCGCGGGCGTTGCAGGGCGCCGACAAATTCCTCCATCGTGGTGGTAGGCTGGATGTTCTTTCCCTTGCCCCGGCCGGCGGCAAATTTCTCCGTCACCGCGGTGGTGCGATTGAAGACGGCGACGCTGAAGCCTTTCGACTCCATGTTGAGGACGAGGTTTTCGCCCATGACGGCGAGGCCGATGAGGCCAATATCACATTGATTCGTTTTCATTTTGGGTATCTCCTGAACGCGTCACCGTGCCGTTGCGAGAGGTTCCGCGGGCTCGCTGAAGCAGATGGCAACTTGGCATTCGGAAATCCTAATCACAACCGCTCCGCTGCAATCCCCGGCAAATGATTGGCGCGGCCAGACCGGCGCGACGCTCGATTTCTGGGGCGTGGTGCGGGGATTGGAAGACGGGCGGGAGATTTCCGGGATCGAATACGAGGCGCACCAGGAAATGGCGCAGCATCAAATGGAGGTGATCGCGCAGGAGGCGGGGCCGAAGTTTGGCCTGGCCGAGGTGATCCTGCATCATCGCATCGGAATGGTGGCGGCGGGCGAGCCGTCGCTCTTCCTGCGCGTGGCGAGCGGGCATCGCGGGGCGGCTTACGAGGGAAGCGCCTGGATCGTGGCCGAGTTGAAAAAGAAAGTGCCGATCTGGAAAAAGCCGGTTTTCGTTAGGCAGGAAACGGCATGAACTGGGCCAACCGCCTCACCCTCGGCCGGCTGGTCATGACGATTCTCTTCGTCATCTCGCTCAGCTCGAGCTGGGGTTATGCCCGTAGCGCCGCGCTCATCCTCTTCGCGCTGGCCGGGATCAGCGATTATTTCGACGGCGAGATCGCCCGGCGCTGGGGGATCGTGACCAACTTTGGCAAGCTGATGGATCCGCTGGTCGACAAGGTGATGATGGCGGCCGCCTTTATCTGCCTGGTGCCGCTGGGCGCGGTGCCGGCCTGGGTCGCGACTATCGTGGTGGCGCGCGATTTTTTGATCACCGGTCTGCGGCTGCTCGCGCTCTCAGACCGGGTGATTCTGCCGGCGGAGACCCTGGGGAAACACAAGACGACCTGGCAAATCGTGACGGTGGTCTTCTTTCTCCTTCTTCTCGCGCTGCGCGAGTTACGGCCGGGTGTGGAAGAAGCGGGCTGGTGGCAGATCAGCTGGCGCTACGGGGGGAATGTGCTGCTTTGGATCACGATCGGGCTGACGATTTACTCGGGGCTGGGCTATCTCTGGCGGCATCGGGAGCTGCTGCGAGCCTGAAAGAAAGCCCCTGCTGCACGGGACCTAACGAGCTCACGCGCAAACGCGATCGCGCCCCCGGCCGCCTAGGGCTGCGGTGACATCCGGGGCGCTGGCGGCGGAGGCGCCGGGGTCGGCGTGGACGGGCAGGAGCCGAGAAAGGCCCCGGGATTGTTGCGCAGAAACGCGTCCAGCTGACTCGCTCGCACGGCTCGCGGAGTGCCGTGGTCGCAAACCAGGTCGAGCATTTCATGCGGATCGAAACCTTCGTCCGGCCCGCCGCTGGTCCCGATGAGAGCGCCCGGCGCAGAGGCGTCTGCTTCCTCGCTCACCACCCGAGCCTCGCCCTGTTTGAGTCCGCGCCGGATTGCCTCCCGGATTGTCTCGAGGCAATTCGGCGCCTTGGCCGCGGCGGCATCGGAAATGACTGTCGTGGTCACTCCTGCCACCGCGCTGGCCGCGGTCACGATCGGGCCGACGAACTCGCACTCCAGTTTCCCGCTGCAACGCAGCACCGTTCCGACGATTTCGCCGGCATATTCGCGATGCGCCGCCACCGCGACCGGGGCGATACCGGCCGCTGCGGCCCGGTTGTTCCGCACCGCAGTGCAGACGGCAGCGAGAACTTCTGCCTTGGTCGCGCTGGTCAGGGTTTTATTCGCCGGCAGATTTTCCGCGATCATCCGCGCCGCGCTGGTCTCGCGCGCCTCGGCCCAGGGAAGCTGAATGAGCCCGTAAGCGAAGCCGAGAAGAAGGTAGGAGAGACTGAGCCAGAGCCCGGGGCCGGATGGGTTCCACGGCTTTCGACTAGGCCTCAAAACTGTGTTCATGGCGACGATTCCCGGCCCATTGTTTTCGAACTTCGTCCTCTCCCGGGAAGGGAGCGGGCAAAGGGAATCGAACCCTCATAGCCAGCTTGGAAGGCTGGAGCTTTACCATTAAGCTATGCCCGCGCGGGCCTAAGCTGCCGCGCCCGCCCGCCCTTGCCAAGTGATTTTCCGGGACTCGCTCCGGCCCGGCAAATTCGGCTCTCATTCACTCCCGCCGCGCCCTCACCTGCTCGCGCAGGCTTGCCAAGCGCCTTCCCGCCGGGTAGCACTGCTGGATGAAAACATCGCGCCTTTTCGCTCTCCTCTCGTTCGCTCTCCTCCCGGCCGCGCACGCCGATCTCACCATCGTCCAGAACGTGAAAGGCTCCGACGGCATTCACAAGGTGACGATGAAGGTGAAAGGCGACCAGGCCCGGGTCGAGGTGAACCCTCAGCTCACCACCATCATCAACGCCAAGACGGGCGAAATCCTGAACCTGATGAACGACAAAAAGATGGTCATGCGCATCTCCGGCGAGAAAGCCCAGGCCATGGCGGAGATGGCGAAATCGTTTGTGCAAAACGAAGCGCCCGAGCAGGCGACGCCGAAGCCGACCGGGAAAAAGGAAAAAATTAACGGCTACGAGACTTCCGAGTATGTGAGCGAGTCGCCCAAGTTCCGGGCCAGCTATTGGGTCGCGACCGATTACCCGGACTACAAGAAGATCCTCGAGCAGATGTCGATCCTGCAGAAAGGGGCCTTTATGCAGATCGCCAAGGGGATGCCCGATTATCACGCGCTGCCTGGGTTGCCTCTGCGCACGGAAGTGAAAGCCGGCGGCCAGGAACCCGTCGTGAGCACGATCGAGTCGGTCGAGACCAAGCCGCTGCCCGCCTCCGATTTCTCCGTTCCGCCTGGCTACAGTGAAATGAAGTTGCCCGACTTCCTCGGCGGCCAAAAACCGGCCCCGGCCGCCGATGGCAAACCATGAGCCGAGGCTCGCCGCGCCTTCTCCTCGCTTCCGGTTCTCCCCGGCGCCGGGAATTGCTCGGCGAGGCCGGCTACGACTTTGAGGTCATCTCCCCGGCGGTGACCGAGCTGCACTCGAGCGATCTCACCCTGCGTGAGATCACCTCCTGCAATGCCCTGCGCAAAGGGCTGGCGGTGGCGCGGATTCATCCCGGCCGCGTCGTCCTGGCCGCCGATACCCTGGTCGCGCTCGATCGTCAGGTGCTGGGCAAACCGGCCGACCAGGCCGATGCGGTGCGCCTGCTTCGCCTGCTCAGCGGACGCACCCACGAAGTAGCCACTGGCGTCTTCATCGGGCATCTGGGCGCAGGTCGCTCGCTCTCCTTCACCGTCCTCTCGCAGGTTACTTTCAAGAAACTGAGCGACCGGCAGATCGATGCCTACCTCGCCACCATCGATCCGCTCGATAAAGCCGGCGGCTACGCCGCGCAAGGGAACGGGCGCACCGTCATCCGGGAGATCGTCGGTTCGCGCAGCAACGTCATCGGGTTGCCGCTGGAGAAAACGCGCGCTGCCCTGCGCCGCTTTGGGATCAGGCCCGGCGCAGCCTAACGCCTAACCGAGCCTAACGAACCTCCAGGACGGTCTCTTCTTCCGCGGCCGCGGCCGTCCTGTGCTCCCGCTGCTCCCGCCGCAGCACCCGGTAGAGGAACCAGACGATGAAGCAGTTCACCGCCAGGATGATGACCGCGACCAGGCTGGGATGAAGCCAGACGTGGCGCAGCTCAAAGGGAATCAGCGCCCCGGTCGCCACCACCATGAGCAGCTCGGCCCAGCGTTTTTGCAGATATACGCCAATGCCTTCGGTGACCAGGACGGCGGCGCAGACCAGCGCGACCAGGCCGGTGACCTGGAGCAGCCCGCCCGTGACCACATCCTGCAATCGGTTCAGCAGATAGAGCATGGCCCGGCTGTGCACCACCAGGAGCTCGGCGTCGACCCATTCCGAGATGTTGTCCAGCCAGCGCGTGCGGCTGTGCAGAAAGAGAAGCGAGAGGCCGAGACAAAGCAGGATCAAACCCTGCAGCAGCTTAAAAATGGCGATGATACGCAGGTAACGAACCCGTCCGCGAGGCCGCAGCATCTTCGGGATGGGCGCGGCGCTCGGCATGGGCATATGTCTCGCAGAAGCAAACCTGATCTCAAGCAGTCAGACTTTCGCGATGGCAAATCTCCAGCTTGTTCCCGCTCGGATCTTCAAAAAAGACGGCGTAATAGCCGGGCGAATATTCCCGCCAGAGCGAAGGCCCTTCCAGATTCCAGGCGCCCGCTCGCCGCACCACCTCGGCCAGCCGGTCGACCTCGGCCCGGTCTTCTGCCCAAAAGGCGATTCGATTACCATTAGGCCGATGCTCCCGTGCCTCGGTAAAGCCGAAAAACTCCACCACCCCTTCCCCCGGCGCCTGGAAAACACACCAGTCGTCCCCGCTGGTATCGATTGTATAGCCCAGCGCCGGCAAAATCTGGGTGTAGAACCTCCGCGCCGCCGCTATCTCTTTCACTCGCAAATCAATGTGATCAATTCGTCGTTTCCCCATCCTCATCTCTCCTCTCTTTTTGCGGAGGAACCGGATATTCTCTCAGCCACCGGCGCGCACGCAACCCTCGCCCGCGCCGCGCTGCGGGCGGCTCTTGCTCGTTAGGCCGGCTGGAGCACGAGGCTGGCGATGCTGAGGTAAAAGAGAAGGGTCAGGATGTCGGCCAGGGCCAGGGTGAGCGGCCCGGCGGCGATCTTCGGGTCGAGCCGCAGTGCGTGCAGGATCGAGGGAATGCTCAACCCGAGCAGGCAGGCCAGGACCAGCGAGGTGAGAATGCTCGCGCCGATCACCACCGCCGGCCAGCCCGCCCCGAGCCAGAGCCAGACAATCGTCGCCACCAGCGCACCGCAGCTCGCGCCTAACAAAAGCGCCGTGGCCAGCTCGCGCCGCAGGGTTTTGAGATACCACTCCAGCGTCGGCCGGCTCGAACGCAGAGCCTGGATCGTCACCGCCATCGATTGGATGCTGACGCTCTCCCCCAGCCCCAGCACCAGGGTGAGGAAGAAGGCGATGACCAGACTTTGCGCGAGAGTGACGGCGAACGCGCTGGCCAGAAGCGCACAGGCCGTGCCGCTCCCGATCGTGGCCAGGAGCCAGGGGAAGCGATAGCGAAAAGCCCGCCATGGTCCCGCATCGCGCACCGAGGCGGCGTGAAAGCCGATCGTCTCGAAGACGTCTGCGTGCTGCCCGCGCTCCGCGATATCGAAGACTTCTTCGGTGAAAACGCCGACATCGATCAGGCCCAGCATCCGCCGCTCTTTATCCACCACCGGGAAGGCGAAAAACTTGTGCAGGACGAAGAACTCGCAGGCTTCCAACAGACTGGCGCTTTGCGGAATGGCGATCACCTTCTTGATCATGAGATCGCCCACTCGATCCTCCAGCGCCGCGGTCATGAGCCGCCGGGTGGGGAGCACGCCGACCAGGCGTTGCTCGTCATCGAGCACGTAGAAGTAGATGATTTTCTCCCCGATCCCCTCGCGCCGCACCGCCTCCAGCGCCTCACGCGTCGTCATGCCTTCGCGCAGCTGGGCAAAGTCGCGCCGGATGAATTCCGTCACCGGCTGGTCGAGATGTTGCGGTTCGCCATTCATCGGTCGGCATCATAGCCGCGAACCGGCCGCCCTTCGAGAGCGACGGCTCGCTCGGGATTGGATCTTACCTCTTAAGCCCGTGGCCGCGACAATCGGGTGGCCGGATGGCTCAAAACCTTGCGAGTTCGGTAAAAATGCGGTCAGTTCGTTCAACCGATGCAAATTACGACTTCAACCGGCTCCTCCGCTTCGCCCTTCCCGCCGGGTTTTGTCTTTCGACCCTTGCGCTTCGTGCTCGGGCTGATCGGGTTCATCGGGATCCTGATCACCCTCATCTCGCTCTGCTTCGGCTTTGTCTCCATCCCGACAAACTCGGTCGGAGTAAAGCTGCGCTTCGGCGCTTATCACAGCACGGAAGGTCCCGGTTTGGCCTACGCCATTCCTTACGTCGATGAAATCGAGATCGTGCCCACGCAGCGCCTGCTCAAATTGGAGTTCGGCTTCACCACCGCGCAGGCTTCCAACGAGTATCAGGGCGACCAAGACCCGGAAGATACCGAGACCATGATCACCGGCGATCTCAACACCGCCCTCGTCCCGTGGGTGGTGCAATATCGGATCACCGATCCGAAGCAATACCTCTTCGGCGCGCGCGAACCGGAGCAGACCCTGCGCGATCTCTCCGAGAGCGTGATGCGCGAAGTGATCGGCGATCGCACGGTCGACGAGGTCTTAACCATCGGCCGGCACGACATCGAGACCGCCTCGCTCGACCGCCTGGCCAAGCTCTCCTCCGAGTATGGACTCGGGTTGCAGATCCAGCAGGTCCAGCTCGCCACCGTCCGTCCGCCGCCGGCGGTGCAGGCCGCTTTCAACGAAGTGAACCAGGCCCAGCAGGAAAAGCAAACCGCGATCAACCAGGCCTGGGCGATCTATAACGATGCCGTGCCCAATGCCCGTGGCCAGGCCAAGGAACGCGAGAAACAGGCCGAAGCCTACGCCTTTCGCCGGATCAACGGCGCCAAGGGCGAGACGGAGAAATTCAGCCTGCTCCTGGCCGAATACGCCAAGGCGCCCGAGATCACCCGGCAGCGTCTTTATTTTGAATCGATGCAATCGATCCTGCCCGCGCTCGATCGCAAGGTGATCGTGGACGACGAGATCAAGGGCGTCCTCCAGACCCTGCCCTTACTGCCGCCGCTGCCGAGCCCGCCGCCGCCAACCCAGCCCTGACCATGCCTAACGATTCTCTTTATCGCCCGCATTTTTCGACCCGCTTTGTCGGATTCATGCAGAATCCGATCCTGGCCATCATCGGGATCGTCTTTCTTTTCACCGCTCTGAAGTGGGGCGCGCTCCTATTTACCGTGCATCAATACGAGACCGCCATCGTCACTCGCTTCGGCAAGGCCATCCGGGTCGAGAAGACGCCCGGGCTCAAATTCAAGGTCCCTTTCATCGATTCCATCCACCGTTTCGATAACCGCATCCTGGCCTGGGACGGCCCACCGACCGAGACGCCGACCAAGGACAAGCTCTACCTCATCGTCGATTGCTTCGCCCGCTGGCGGATCAGCGATCCCCTTCTCTATTACAATCGCCTCAACGACGAGCGCAGCGCCCTTTCCCGTCTCGACGATATCCTTGGGAGCGAGACCCGCACCGCCGTCGCCTCCAACGACCTGGTCGAGATCGTGCGCGTGACCAAGGGTCGCCAGCCGATGCGCGACGCTGAGCTGGAAAAGACCGGCACCGTCCTGCCGAGCAACCTGCCCGATATCCAACTCGGCCGCAGCGCGATCGAGGAACAGATCACCCAGCGCGCCCGGGAGAAAATCGAAGGCTTCGGCATCGAGCTGCTCGACGAGCGCTTTAAGCGAAGCAAATACAATCCCGAGGTGGCGCAGAAGATCATCGAGCGCATGTCGAGCGAACGGCACCAGATCGCTTCCAAATTCCGCTCCGAAGGGCGCGGCGAAGCGGCGAATATCAGCGGCCAGAAAGAGAGCGATATCGCCTCGATCCAATCCGCCGCTCAGCGCAACGCGCTCAAGATCGAAGGCGAAGCCGACGCCGAAGCGGCCCGCATCTACGCCGCCGCCTACAGTTCACCCGAGGCGCAAAGCCTTTACTCCTTTAACCGCCGCCTGGAAGTGGCGCGGGCCGCCTTCGCCCGCGACACCACCGCAGTCATCTCGACCGGGAGCGATTTTGGCGGCGTCCTGAAAACGATTGGCCGCGCCGGGCAGATGCCGCCGCCACCGCTGGCGCCGGCGGCGCCCTGAGCCCACCTGAAGCGGCCAATTTTGTCGCCGCCGAAGCATTTTCCCAGCCGGGAATTAATTGCTTAGTCGGCCGTTTGAGCGAAAACTTTCGGCTGCTCAGCATGGCTGCGAATTCATTAAAAACTGAAAGAGCCAGGACCGACTCGAAGGTTTTCGCCTTTAGTCGGTGGGACGCTCTGCCGGCCTGCGCCGGACTTTTCCATCTCGCCTACTTCTTCGGGCTCTTCTTCCTCTACCCGCATGCGCCGCTCTGGGTCATGCTTCTCCTCGGCTTCCTCTACTCGTTGATGATCAACGCCAACATCAACGGAGTGGCCCACAACTTCATTCACAACCCGTTCTTCCGCGCGCCACTGCTCAATCGGCTCTTCGCCGTGGCGGAATCGGTCGCCTGCTGCTTTTCCCAAACCTTTTACGACGTCGTCCACAGCCAGCACCACAAAGGAAACAGCGACCGGCCGGGCGAAAGCGGCGAGACAATCGATTGGCTCTCCATTTATCGGCACGGACATGACGACGAGGCGGAGAATCCCTGGAGCTACGTTTTCCTGAGCTTCTTTCGCGATAACCCGGCCGCAATCAAACGCGAACTGAGCAAACGCGGCGCAACCGAAGTGCGCTGGGCCAATCTTGAGCTCGGCGCGGTCGTGCTCACGCTGCTTACCATGTTTTTCTTTAACTGGCGCTACGTGCTCTTCTACTTCCTTCCCTTCTTTTATCTCGGGCATTGCTTTAGCTACCTCAATGGCTACTTCCGCCACTACGGCGCCGATCCGGATAAGCCGATCGCCTGGGGCGTGAGCAGTTACGGCAGAATCTATAACTGGCTTTTTTTCTATAACGGCTATCACGCCGAGCATCATTTCCGGCCGAAGGTGCATTGGACGAAAATGGAAGGTTTCCACCAGCAAATTGCCGACCAGCAACGGGCGGAAGGAGTGCGGGTGATCGAACACGCCCACATGCTCGGCTTCCTTGATCCCAACCTGCCCCCGCGGAAGCGCGATCGCCGCCCGATCTCGGCCGCTTCCTGAAATCCTCGGCTAGCTTAGCCGGCGACCGGGGTGAGCAGGTTATGCCCGGTCATCTCGTCAGGCTGGGGCAGACCGAGCAGGAAGAGCAAAGTCGGAGCGATATCAGCAAGAATGCCATCCTCCAGCCGGAACTTTGAGGCATCGTCCGCCACATAAATCAGATGAACCAGATTCGTCGTGTGCGCGGTATTGGGCGAGCCGTCGGGGTTGCGCATCAATTCGCAATTCCCGTGGTCGGCGGTCAGAAGCAGCTTTCCGCCTAACGACAGCACGGCCGGGACGAGCCGCGCCACGCAGGCATCGATCGTCTCGACCGCCTTCACCCCCGCCTCCACCACTCCGGTGTGCCCGACCATGTCGGGGTTGGCATAGTTCAAAATAATCAGGTCGTATTTCGCCAACCGGCTCAATACCTCGGCGGTCACTTCCAGCGCGCTCATCTCCGGCTGCAAATCGTAGGTCGCCACCTTGGGCGAGGGCACGATTTTGCGGTCCTCGCCCGTGGCCGCTTTCTCTACTCCGCCGTTAAAGAAATAGGTGACGTGCGGATATTTCTCCGTCTCCGCGATACGCAGCTGCGTTTTGCCCGCGCGGCTGACCACATCGTCGAGAATGTTCTCCAGGGTTTGCGGGCCGAAGACGCTGGGGCAGGCATAGGTCGCGTCGTATTCCGTCAGAGTCACGTAATGCACCTGCGGCCAGACTTCCCGGTCGAAACCGTCGAAATCCTGAATGAGAAACGCCTGCGAAAGCTGGCGTGCGCGATCGGCCCGGAAGTTAAAGAAGAGGACGGTCTCGCCGTCATGAATCCTTTGTTCGTTAGGCTGGGCAAAGACCAGCGGCGGCATGAATTCATCCGTCTTCCCCGTCGCATAATGCCGGCTGACCGCGGCCGACGGCGTCTCCTGGCACACTTCACCCCGGCCGAGCACGATGGCGTCCCAGGCCAGCTTGGTCCGATCCCAGCGCCGGTCGCGATCCATGGCAAAATAGCGACCAATCACGGTGATGATGCGCGCGCCGCTCCGGGCTAGCTGGGCCGCGCAGGTGGTGAGATAATCCGAACCGCCGGTCGGCGAGGCGTCACGCCCATCGGTGATGGCGTGGACCAGGATCTCTCCCACGCCCGCTTCCCTGGCCGCCGCGGCCAGCGCGATGAGATGCTTGTAATGGCTGTGCACCCCGCCGTCGGAGACCAGTCCAATCAAGTGCAACCGGCCCGCCCGCGCTTTGGCAAAGGCTTCCTGCAACACTTCGTTCGTATTTAACTCGCCTTCCGCAATCGCCTTGTTGATCCGGGTCAGGTCCTGATACACGATCCGACCTGCCCCGAGGTTGAGATGGCCGACCTCGGAATTGCCCATCTGCCCGGGCGGCAAGCCGACGTCCTCGCCGCTCGCGCTCAAGGTGGCGCAGGGATATTCCCGATAAAGCCGATCATGAAACGGCGTGCTCGCGAGCAGAGTCGCGTCCCCATTTTTCTCCCGCTCCGCACGCCCTCCGGGATTAATCCCCCAACCGTCGCGAATGACCAAAACAATCGGCTTTGCCATAGGCCGCAACTTGCCGACCAGCGCCCTTCGCTCAAGCGCTTTCCGGCGACTGGCATTGACAAGGCGGCTCCTCCGCTCCCTCTATCGGAGAAATGAAATGGCGTAATCAGATCCTGGCGCTCCTTTGCCTGGTCGTTTTTATCGCCTTCGGCGTCCTCTACTTCCGTCACTGGGTGGTGCAAAAGCCGTTCGGGATCGTGCTCTTCATCGGCGAAGGTCTTACTCCGGATCGCGTCGCCGCCACCCGCCTTTACGCCAGCGGCGCCAATTCGCACCTGGCCATCGAAGCTCTCCCCGCGGTCGCGTTGCTCTCGAATTACTCGCAGGATTTCGCCGTTCCGGATGAAGCCGCCGCCGCCACAACCCTGGCCACCGGAGTGAAGGTGAACAACCGCAGCCTGGGCCACGGCCCTAACGACAAGCGCCTGCGCACCGTGATCGATCTGGCCCGGGCCAAAGGGCGGGCCATCGGCGTGGTAACCAATGGCCGCCTGACCGATCCGACTGTGGCCGCCTTTTACGGCAGTGGCACCGGCGACCTGGCCCAGCAATTGGCCGAGGAAAAGAAGATCGACATCGCCTTCGGCGGCGGCGGACTCGCTTTTCTGCCCGAAGCCAAAGGGGGGCAGCGGACCGACGGCCGCGACCTCGTGCTGGAGATGCGACGCAACGGTTACGAGATCGTGCGCACCAACAGCGAGTTGGAGAACATCCCGCAATGGCGCCGGCCAAAGTTGCTCGGCCTCTTCAGCGAAGGGGAAATGGCCTACGCCAACGAGATCGCGGCCGGGAGCGAGCAGCCCGCGCTGGCCGATATGACCCGGCGGGCGATCCAGCTTCTGCAATGGAATGCGGGCGGTTACCTGCTCATCGTCGATGCCGGGCTCATGCGGAGCGCGGCGCGCCAGAACCGCGGCGAGCCGACCTTGGCCGAGACTGTCGCCCTCGACCGCGCCGTGGCGGAGGCGCGCCGCTACATGGGCGACAATTCCACCATCCTGGTGGCGGGAAACGTCGGCATCGGCGGCCTTTCCTTGAACGGCTTTCCCTTCCGCAAAGACAGCGGGGTGGCATTGTTAGGCATGAACGCTTCGGGCGAGCCGGCGCTGACCTGGGCGACCGGGCCGAACGGCACTGCGACCCGCCCGGCCCCCGCGCCTAACGGGGAGAATCCGGTTGCAGCCGGCGAGCCATCGGACCCGGAGCCGGCCCAGGAACCGGCCGCCGCCTATGCTCCGGCGGCGCGCAACACGGTCAATGACGTCCTGGCGGCGGGGCGCGGGCCGGGCACGGAAAAGCTGCACGGGTTTCTCGATAACACGGTCATTTTCCAAATCATCTCCGACCAGTTGTAATTATCCCTACCTCCAAGACCTTTGCCTCGAAATGCCTCTCCGGTTTCTCGCCATCATCATCGCTTCACTGAGCCTGACCAACTCTCTTTACGCCAATGGCGGAGTGTTTTACTCATCCGTTATGGAACGGACCGGCAATCTCGTTCCGATGCGAAAGCCGCTTATCTCTCTCGACGCGGAGACTCTAGGCGTGGTGATCAATCAAGACGCCGTTGCCGTTTCTGTTACCTATAATTTAACGAATCATGGTCCGGCCGATTCGGTTGCGTTTGGCTTTCCCGTGGATCTGGTCATGCCCGAGTCGATTGATACTCCTAACGGCTATGACTATATCCTGAGTTTCAGCCTGGCGGAGTTCAAGATCAAAGACGGTGCAAAAGAACTCTTGGTCGAGAAAACGATCACCGAGCCGCTTAGTGGCCGCGAAGCTAGCAGCAGTCTAGAGCAAAAGATCCGTCTCTTCCGTCGGTGGTCCTTGATGACGTTGCCGTTTGCGGCTGGAGAGAAAAAAACACTGTCGGTGAGCTACAAAGTAACTTCGATCGGACGCGATAAAGGTTTTGAGGGCGATACCCTCTGGCAATACGGTCCGCGTTATTTTCAGTATGTCTTTCATCCTGCGGCCAGTTGGGGGAACGGAAGAGTTGGCCACCTTCAAGTCTCTCTTGATGCCACTTGGCTCCGACGGAATGACCTGCCGCCTGTCTCTAATCTAAGTCTCCCGCACGGAGACGAGGATGCGGGTAAAGTATCTTGGGCCTTTCAGGATGTCGACTTGGCGACCCTTTCTAATCTCAGCTTTTCCTATGAACCCGGGTCCTTTTACCAAGATGCTCGGATCAAAAAGTGTCTTCTCGAATCCCCGGCTTTTTTTACACTTTCGGTTTCGTCAAGCCTTCCGGGCTCAGGGTCATATCGTTATGGCAAAGAGTCGGCCCAAGACCGAGACCTCCGCACTGCCTGGGTGGAAGGGGTAAAGGGAACTGGGCTTGGGGAAACAATCACCTTCCATCCGAAGGGCAGCTACGTCACCGAGGTTGGTCTTCTCAACGGTTTCGTTGCAAACGAGACTTTCTACTATGACAACGCGCGCATTAAGAAAATGCGGGTTGAGATCCGCTGCGGCGAAGGCGCGGAAGAGAACGGCCGTTATCAAACTGAAGAGATTATTGTCCCTGACCGCCTCTATAAAAAGTTTAGCCCGCGCTATCCCTTTGATTTTGTCGATTGGGTCGTTAGGCACCCTCAGGGCGATGGTTTTATTGAGGAGGTCAAGATCACGATCTTGGAAACCTATCCGGGTCGAAAGTTTGAAGATTTGGCGGTGACCGAATTCTACGTTTGTGGATTCAAACGGTAGAATCGGACCAGGCGATCGCTGACAACCAACCTAATCTGATGCGATCGGCAGTCCGATCGCCTGCCAGGCACGGAAGCCACCGGTCATGGAGCGCACGTTGCGGTAGCCCATCTTTTGCAGGCTTTCCGCAACCAAGGCCGAGCGGCTGCCGCCGCCGCAGTAACAGATGATCCGCTGGTCGAGATCGGGCACCAGCTCCTCGATCTCCACTTCCACTTCCCCGCGGTCGAGATGTCTCGCCCCGCGGGCGTGACCGGCCTGCCAGGCCGCGTCCGCACGCAGGTCGAGCAAGGTGGCTGCGCCGCAACCGACTTCGTGCATGGCCTCGTTAGGCGAGATTTCCTTGATCTGCTTCTTCGCTTCCGCGACCAGTTTTTGAAAACGATTCGGCTCATTCATCTCGAACCTCTAACTCGACCGGCCCGGTTTTGTCATCCCGCTCCGGATGAACGGAATGGAAACGGGTGAAACCGCGCTCCGCTTACTCGTAGCGGAGCGCTTCGATCGGATCGAGCCGCGCCGCCTCGCGGGCGGGATAGAAACCGAAGAAAATCCCCACCGCGGCGCTGACAAAAAACGCCGCGATGATCGAGGGAACCGAGATCAGGGTCGGCCAATGGGCGAAGACCGAGAGGAGCCAGGAAGTGCCGAGCCCGAGCAGAATTCCGATCGCGCCACCGATCACGCTCAGGGTCACTGCCTCGCTCAAAAACTGGGTGAGAATGTCGCGTCCATGAGCGCCGACGGCGAGGCGAACTCCGATCTCGCGCGTGCGCTCAGTCACGCTGACCAGCATGATGTTCATGATCCCGATCCCACCGACGACGAGGGAGACGCTGGCGATCGCGCCTAGCAAGAGGGTGAGCACTTTGGAGGTGGCGGTGGCGGCTTCGGCAATCTCCTGCTGGTTGCGCACGGTAAAATCGTCGTCGCGTCCGGAGCGGATGTTGTGCCGCTGGCGCAGGAGTTCGGTGATCTGCTGCTGGGCCGGCGCGAGGTCGTTAGGCGCGGCCACCTGCACGTTGATCCCGCGCAGGGTGGTGCCGCCGATGACCCGCTTCATCGCGCTGGTGTAGGGCATGATGACGATGTCGTCCTGGTCTGTTCCCTGCGGGCTGAGGCCCTTCGGAGTGAGCACACCGGTGACGAGGAAAGGCACGCCTTTGATGCGCAGGATCTGCCCGATCGCGCTCTCCGAGCCGAAGATCTGGCGTGCGGTGGTGCGCCCGATGACGCAGACCTTGTTCGCGCTCCGTACATCCTGCGCGGTGAAGAGGGCGCCGTCGTTCAGCGGCCATTCCCGAATCTCGAAGTATTCCGGCGATTCTCCGTAGATGCGGGTAAACCAGTTCTGGTTCCCAGCCGAGACCTGGCTGGTTGAAACCACTTCTTCGCTCACCGCGATCACTCCGGGCACTTCGCGCCGGATCGCTTCGGCGTCTTCGATTTTCAAGGTGCCAGCGCTGCCCCAGCCGGTGCGGATGCCGCTCGAAGTCACGCTGCCGGAGAAGATCAGAATCACGTTTTCGCCCAGGCTGGCGATCTGCTGCTCGACCTGCGCCTTGGCTCCGTTGCCGATGCTGACCATGGCAATGACCGCGCCGACCCCGATGATGATGCCGAGCGCGGTCAGGACGGAGCGCAGCTTGTTCCGACGCAGGGCGCGAAAAGCGATTTTGAAAGTGGAATCGACTCTCATGGTCAGGGATCGAGTTTCTGCGCTTCCGCGGCGGCATGGAGCCGTTGCGCGACCGGCCGATCGGTCAGCACTTCCCCATCGCGCATGACGATGTTGCGCCTGGCGTAGGCGGCGATGTCGGGTTCGTGCGTGACCATGATGATGGTGATGCCGCGCTCATTCAGCTTCTGGAAAATATCCATGATCTCGATGCTGGTGCGACTGTCGAGGTTGCCGGTGGGTTCGTCGGCCAGGACCACTTCCGGGTCGTTAATGAGGGCGCGCGCGATCGCCACCCGCTGCTGCTGGCCGCCGGAGAGCTGGCTCGGGTGGTGATCCTCGCGGCCGGTTAACCCAACCGCGGCCAGCACCCGGGCCGCTTTCTCGCGCAGCTGGGAATTCGTTAGGCGATGTTCGCCATAAAGCAGAGGGAGCTCAACGTTTTCGAGCGCGGAAGTGCGGGCGAGGAGATTGAAGCTCTGAAAGACGAAACCGAGCTTGCGGTTGCGGATATCGGCCAGCTGGTCGCGGTCGAGCCCGGAAACGTCGAGGCCGTCGAGCAGGTAACGGCCGCTGCTCGGCCGGTCGAGGCAGCCGAGCAGGTTCATGAGGGTCGATTTGCCCGAGCCGCTCGAGCCCATGAAGGCGACAAATTCTCCGCGCCCGATCTGGAGCGAAACCCGGCGCACCGCGCGCACCTCCACTTCGCCGGTGTGGTAGGTCTTGCTGACCTCTTCCAGCCTAACGACAATTTCGTTTTCAGGCATGAGCAGCGACCCTTAGAAGCGACGGCGACCGCCGCTAAAGGGATTGTTCGTCTGGGACGCGCCGGCGCTTTTGCCCGTCATCGCGGTCACGATCCGGTCGCCTTCTTTCAGCCCGTCCCGCACCTCGGTATAGATGCCATCGCTAATGCCGGTTTTAATCGGCACCGGGACCGGGATGGAGCCGCGCAGGAGGTAGACGGTGTGCGTGCTCTGATGCTGCGGGCTGCCCTGGCCTCGACCCGCGCGGGCAGCGGCCGGCGGCGGAGTCGCCTCGGGCGGCCGGAAACGAAAGGCGGCGTTGCTCACCCGGAGGGCGTTCTCGCGCTGCGCGCCGACGACGGAGACGTTGGCGGTCATGCCCGGCTTCAGTTTCAGGTCGGCGTTGTTGACTCCGATGACAGTGTCGTAGGTGACCACGTTTTGCACGGTGGTGGGAGCGTTCCGCACCTGCACCACTTCGCCGTGAAAGGTGCGGTGGGGAAAGGCGTCGACGGTGAAATCGACTTTCTGCCCCACCTCGACTGTGCCGATATCGGCTTCCGCCACCGCGGCGTCGATCTGCATTTTCGTCAGGTCATTGGCGATGGTGAAAATGATCGGCGCGCTCAGACTGGCCGCGACCGTCTGGCCGACATCGACGCTGCGCGAGATCACGATGCCGTCGATGGGCGAAATGATGGTGCAATGATCGAGATCCACCTGCGCTCGCTCGAGCGCTCCCTGTTTGATCTTCACGCTCGCTTCGGCCTGGTGCAGAGCGGCTTTGGCCTGGTCGAGCTCGGCCTGGGAAGAGTTCTGTTTTGCGACCAGGTCTTCCGTTCTTTTCTCGGTGATCTTCGCCAGCTCGAGACCGGCTTTGGCGTTTTCCAAGTCGCCCTGCGCCTGCAGGACGGCGGCCTGGAAAACGGCCGGATCGATCTGCGCCACCGTCCGCCCGGCCTTCACCGGGGAATTAAAATCGACGAATAATTTCTGGATATTGCCCGAGATCTGGCTCCCGACCTGCACATTGACCACCGGATTGAGGGTGCCGGTCGCCGTCACCGCCTGAACGATCGGACCTCGGGTGACCGGCACGGTTTGGTATTCCGCCGCCCCCTCCCGTCCGCAGCGCCGGAGCCCGAAGAGGGCCAGGACCAGCACGAGCACGGCGAGAAGTGTGGTTCGTTTCATGAAAATGGCCGACGCCCGGGCGACGAGAGCTATTGTCTAGACCGGCCGGGCCGAGAATAGGTTACAAACAAAGCATGCGTCGCTATCTCGAAATCTACTCGATCATGCTGCGCAACTCGCTTATCCGCGAGATGAACTTCAAGGCCAACTTCATCCTCTGGATGATCGTGGAGGTGCTCTGGTTTTGCGGTCAGATTCTCTTCTTCAGCATCATCTTTGGCCAGGTCGATCGGATCGGCGATTGGACGAAATGGGAGGTCGTGCTCCTCATCGGCACGCACCAGATCATCGCGCAGCTTTTCCAGGCCTTCTTCTTCACCAATGTGGCCAACGTCCCGGAGCTGGTTCGGACGGGGAAACTCGATTCGCTCCTCGTCCTCCCGCTCGACAGCCAGTTTGCCGTCTCGACCAAACAGTTTGGCCTCGACAGCGTGATCAACGCCGGCATCGGCGCCCTCGTGGTCGTGGTCTCGCTCCACCAGTTGCACGTCGTGCCTTCAGTGGGATCGATCCTGCTTTACCTCATCGCGCTCGGTTTCGGGATCACGATCCATTACTCGATCATGCTCACCCTGGCCGCGGTCAGCTTCTGGATCGTGCGGGCGCAGGGGCTGGTTTATGGCTACTTTAATTTCCTCAATATCGCGCGTTATCCGGACGTGATTTTCCCGCAGGTTTTCCGCTGGGTTTTTGGCTGGATCATTCCGGTCATCATCGTGGCCAACATTCCGGCCCGGCTGCTCATCAAGTCGTTAGGGCAACCGCTTTGGCTGATGTTTCATCTCGTGGTCGCGGGGTCGATTGCGGCCCTGATCAGCCGCGCCTTTTGGCGCTGGGCCTTGCGCCATTATTCCAGCGCCAGCTCCTGAGCGGAGAGGGCGTTTTACCAAGGAAAAAAACGAGGCCGAAAACGCGCCAAAACCGCTTGCGCCAAAATCTAATTGCCCTTAATTAAGCCTCCCCTCAGTCCGGCAAAGGCAATCGCGCCCCAATTTTCCACCTTTATGGCCAGTTCAACCAAGAAATCTCTTCCAAAAAAGCCGGCGAAAAAAGCCGCGCCCAAGAAGGCTGCTGCGCCGAAAGCGACCGCGGCGAAGAAAAAGGCGCCTGCGGCCAAGAGCAAAGATGCGCCGACCAACGGCCGCTCTCAGGCCGCGATGGCCAATAGCCAGACCCTCACCATCATCGGCAACCACAAAGGCAAAGAGCGCCGGCTCGATCCCTTCACCAAATCGCAGAAAGAGAAACTCCTCCAGCTGCGCGACGCCATGGTCGACTCCATGGCTGGGGTGGCCCAGGACACCCTGCGCGCCCGGGCCGAGGGGAGCGAAGCCTCCGCCTTTGGCATGCACCAGGCCGATGCCGGCAGCGATGCCTACGATCGCGATTTTGCCCTCAGCCTTTTGTCCCAGGAACAGGACGCCCTTTACGAGATCGACGAAGCGCTCAAGCGAATCGAGCTCGGCACCTACGGCAAGTGCGAAATGTCGGGCAAACCGATCATGCATGCACGGCTCGAGGCGATCCCTTTTGCCCGCTACACCGTGGAATGCCAGTCGCAGCTCGAGAAACAAAACAAAGCCTCGCGCGTGCGCCAGTCGGTCACCTCGCTCTTTGGCCTGACTGATGAAGAAGCCCGCGAGGGCGACGAAGAAGAAACGACCGCTGACACGAAGGACTAACGAACATGGCTCAGGAATCCGTCACATTGGAATGCACCGAAGCGAAAGCGGCCGGCGCACCCGTCTCGCGTTACATGACGACGCGGAATAAAAAAAGCCCGCAAACGCCGAACCGGCTGGAAAAGAAAAAGTATAATCCCTTCCTGAGACGGCATACGCTCCATCGGGAGACCAAGTAACATGCAACCGAAAACTGCCAAACGCCGCTCCGCCTTTCGCCGGGCCAATCGCACCATGCCCCGCCGCCGCATCGATATCGCGGCCGAGGCGATCGACTACAAGAACCCCGACCTGCTGCGCAAATTTGTCACCGAGAGCGGCAAGATTCTGCCGCGTCGTGTCACTGGTATGCCCGCCCACATGCACCGCAAAATCACCCGCGAGATCAAGCGCAGCCGCTCGGTCTTGTTGATGAAATAAGGGCGGCGTCCGTTTCGCCTCCTTCTCTACCCGAGGCTCGCTCTTCGGTAGGATGAGACTCGGTCGAGCCGCAGCGAGCACGGCGCGATTGCAATCAAACCTCTGACGCCCGGTTCGCCAGAGTCTGGCCTACCCCAGCGCTTTTTTCCGCGTCGGTTAGCTATGCGCGTGGGCCGGCGGGCTGGTCGCTTCGATCGCGCTGAAGGTTTCCAGGATCTTGTAGGTGTGGCTCGCGTCCTTCGGCACCGACCAGGAATCGCCCGCATTCAGGATCAGCGTCTGGCCTTCCAGATGCAGCTCCGCCTTCCCCTTCAGGACGTAGCCCACCGTCTCGTAGGGATGTTTCGAGATCGGCTTCTTGTCGTTAGGCTTTTCGTTTTCCCAAAGTCGCATCGCGATGTGCACGCCGGAGGCGAGATACTTTTCTCCCTCCGGCCCGTGCGGCGAAAACTCCGAGGTCACCTTGGTCACGCTGGTGTCTTTCATCTCCAGAGATTCGCATCCGCCCTCACTTCAGGCCGTGTGACATTGGCCCAGCCGCTCAGGCTTTGCGCGTCTTCTCGCCCTGCTCGATCAACTTCCAAAACTCGCGCGTCTTGCCCAGCTGATCGTCTTCCGCCATCGGCAGCTTGCTCCGGAAGAGGAAATCTCGCAGGGTGTTTTTGTGCAGCACGCGATGCACCGTGATCCCTTCCGGGCTGCGCTCGAAGTAGATCCGATAATCCTTCGCCCGGTAACGATGCAGCTTTTTTCCCTTCCGCTCGATGACTCCAAAACGACTGGCGTCGAGATGGTCGAGATCCTGCGGGAGAATCTGAAACTCGGCCAGGAGATCGAGCTGCAGCGTCTTTGGCAGCGCCGCCATCTCCGCCGCGCTCAATTCGTTAAAGATGATCTGAAACATGGTGAAGATCGAACCCGCCTCACGCATACACCCGCCGGACCCGGCTGCCAATGCCGGTGAAAATCTCCCAAGGGATGGTGCCCGCCCGCTGCGCCACTTCCGCGACCATAATTTCCTCCGCGCCCTGGCGGCCGATCAGGACCACCTCCTCGCCTAACGACACCTGCGGCACTTCGGTCACGTCGGCCATGAGCAGGTCCATCGTGACCCGGCCCAGAAGCGGGCAGCGTTGCCCGCCGATCAGGAGCGCGGTCTGGCGGTTGGAAAGAGCTCGGGGATAGCCATCGGCATAGCCGGCGCTGACCGTCGCCACCCGGGTCCGCCGGGCGGTGGTAAAGGTGCGCCCGTAGCTGACGTCGCGACCGGCGGGCAACTCGCGCAGGAGGGCGACCCGCGCCTTGAGGGAGAGGACCGGCCGGAGAAACGGCTGTTCGTTAGGCAAAGGGGCGCAGCCGTAGAGCATGAGCCCGGCCCGTGCGATCTCAAAGCGATGCCCGGCAAAACCGAGAATGCCGGCGCTGAGCAGGACGTGCACCCGATATTTGCCCGGCACCCGCTGGCGCATTTGCCTGACGAGCTCCTGGAAACGGCCCAGTTCTTCCTCAGTGAAAGCGGCGTCTTCATCCGCCACCGGCAGATGGGTCGAGACGCTGTGCAGGACCAGCCCCGGGATGCGCGCGATCTCCTCCAGCTCAGCCATCGCTTCGTCCTGCCAGCAACCCATGCGGCCCATGCCGGTGTCGACGGCGAAATTGATCCCGGCCGCGTGGCCGGCAAAGGCGCGGGCTTCTGCGGCGCTCGAGACCGAGGCGATGAATTCGTGCTCCTTGATCGCGGCCCGCTCTTCCAGCAAGGCCGGCCCGAGGATCAGGATCGGATGCGCAATCCCGCTGGTCCGCAGCTCGAGCGCTTCAGGCAGATTCGCCACCCCGAAGAGCTCCGCCTCTTCTCGCAGCGCGCGCGCCACCTCCACCATCCCGTGGCCGTAGGCATTGGCCTTCACCACCGCGAGAAGGGCGGTTTCCGGCCCGAGCCTTTCCCGCGCCACCTGCGCATTGTGGCGCAGCGCGGCCAGATCGATCTCCGCCCAACAACGTTCCATGCCTAACGAGTTCATTTTCTTGGAGTGGTAATGTGCGGGGGGCGCAAATAAATCGGCTCGAGCGTTTCCGTTTCCTCGTCCGTCCAGTCCGGCGCCAGCTCGGCCAGGCGCAAGGCCGAGGGCTGCTCCACCGTCACCTGGCCAAATTGCTCTAACGGCTCCGTCGCCAGCACCGGCAGCTTTGTCTCCCGCAGCCGGGCGCGGATTTCCTCTGCGCTGCCCAGCAGCGGCCCCTCGGCGCAGCGGCCGGCGCAGACTCGCGCCAGGACGAAGGAATTTCGCCGCGCGTCGCCGACGAAGAAATATTCCGGCCGATCAAAGCCGCAAACCGACGGCACCCCCCGCAGCCGCGCGCCCGATGCCTGGCGCAGCCCGAGCGCGGTGGCGATGGCGATGCGCACCCCGGCGTAGGAACCGGGCCCGAGGCCGACCACGATGAGCTCGGGCGGCGGGTTGGCTTGGTAGATCGCGCGCAGGTTTTCGTAGAAAAAAGAGGAGTCCTTTCGATCTGCCGGGAAAGTGCGGAACTCGTCCGCGCCCTCCCCGCCACGAAACGCGACGCTGCCGACCGGCGACGAGAGTTCCAGCGCCAGCACCTTCATCGCCCCTCTTCCGTGATTCGGCGTTCCGAGGCGGCCAGTTCCTCCAGGCGCATCCAGCGCGTGCGGGCGGGGAGCAATTCCGGGAAGCGGTCGGCCCACTCAATCACCGTCACTCCGCCGTCCTCCAGGTATTCATGCCATCCGATTTCGTCGATTTCGACCGGCAGCGCGAGCCGGTAAAAATCGAAGTGATAAAGCGGCATCCGGCCACTGCGATATTCGTGCAGGAGGGTGAAGGTCGGGCTGGTCACCTCTTCCGTCCCGCCTAGCCCCTCGAGCAGACCTTTGACGAAATGGGTTTTGCCCGCGCCGAGATCGCCGACCAGGCCGACGACATCGTTAGGTCGCAGGCTCCGGGCCCACTCGCGCGCGAAAGCGATCGTCTCCTCTGCGCTATTGGAAGTGGCGGTAGCCATGGAAGGAAGGACGCCGGTCAGATGGCGAAAGAGGAAGCAAGGTGCCGATGCGGGTCAGGGACAGACGCGGGAATTTTCGCTTCCACTTCCTCTCCAGCCCGGCGGCGTCGTGGGGCGCAAGGGCGAAGAGAAGCTCGTAATCTTCGCCGTCGTTGATCGCCTGGACCACGGTGCAGCCGCGGGTGCGGGGCAGACTTTGCTCCTCGAGCTCGTATCCCACTCCGCTCGCCTCGGCCAGACGCGGGAGGTCGGCGCCGAGGCCGTCGCTCAGATCCATCATGGCGTGCAGAGGGAAATGGGCCGCGAGCCAGCGGGCTTCGGCGATTCGCGGGATGAAATCGAGATGTTTGCGGCGGCGCGAACCGCCGAGCTTGCCGGTGACGAAAAGAAGGTCGCCCGCTTTCCCGCCCCGCCGCGAGATCCACCGATCTGTCGCCACTGTCCCGACCGCGCTGATCGAGAGCACGGCCGGCCCCGGCGTGCTGCTGGTTTCGCCGCCGACGATGGCGACATCGAACCGTGCCGCGGCCCGTTCCAGACCGCGATAAATTTCCGTCGCCCAGCGCACGCTGCGTTCGCCCGGCGCGATCAGGGTAATAAGGGCGTAACGGGGCAGACCGGCCATGGCGGCAAAATCGCTCAACACCCTCGCCATCGCCTTCCAGCCGATCGCAGCTGGCTTCTCGTCAGGCTCAAAATGCACTCCCTCGACCACGCAATCGGTCTTCAAAAGGAGCTGTTCCTCCTCGCCCGGCGCCTGCACCACCGCGCAGTCGTCTCCCGGCCCGGCCAGCACCTCGCGCCGGCTGGGCAGCTGCGCCACCAGCTGCGCGATCAGCCGGTCTTCCCCCACCTCGCGCAGCTTCATTGCGGGATCAGATTGGGGAAGGCGAGCGCGCTGAGGGAGAGAAAATTAAAGAAAGCATGCATCGTCATCGAGACCAGAATCGAGCCGCTCCATTCGTAGGCCAGGGTGAAGCAGGCCCCGAGGACGAAGAGCGGGGCCAGGCTGGGCAGATGCACGTGCACGGCGCCGAAAAGAAGCGCGTTCAGGACCAGCCCGGGGCCGCGCCCGAGGTAGCGCTTGAGCACGCCGTAGAGGAAAAAGCGAAACATGAATTCCTCCGCAAAGGGCGCGATCACGACCGCCAGGATGATAATCAGGACACGCTGCTCCAGGGTCTCGGATCCGGTAAACATCTCGACGATCTGCTGCCGCGCCCCTCCTTCGCCCAGGAACCAGTGCGAAATGCCATCGGCCGCGAAAAGGAGCGGGTAAGCAGCGAAAAGCAGCACCGCCGCTGTGCTCACCACCCGCCCAAAACCGAGCCGGGAGAACCCGCCTAACGACATCACGCTGAAGCCGCGCAACTGCAGCAGCGCGGTCAAAATGGTCACGACCGCGAGCGAAAAACCACCGGTGATGAGGAGCTCGCGGGTCTGGAAAACGGCCGATTGCTGCACCTTCATCGCCGCCAGAAGATTGAGCATAAACCAGCCGATGAGGAGCGCGGCCGCGATCGCTTCCGGAAGGCCAAGCTGCCTTTCTCCGATCTCGCCGGCCCCGTTAGGCCGGATCGCTATCTGGCGGGAGAGCGAGAGATAGACGTAAAGAGCCGCGACGACGAGCAGCGAGTTGATCAGGCTGTCCATGCTGCCGCGCCTTGCCCTTTAGGGTGCGTAGAAGCTGGGCAGGAAATAGGCGCGCCCGCTCTGCAACTGCATTTGCGGTGAGAGCTGGCCCGGCAAGGTGAGTTCGATCTTGGTATCGCCGCTCTTGGTCAGGAGGCGGAAGACGCGCCCGAGGCTGAAGGGCGGACCATATTTCACGATCCTGGCATCGGGGGCGTGGCCCAGTTCCTTCGCCTTGGCGTAGGCGTCCTCGATCTGGCCCAGGCCGTCGATCAACTTGTAATCAAGCGCATCGCGCCCCGACATGATGCGACCGTCGGCGATCCCGTTGCGCAGCGCATCGGCGGGCAGATTCCGTTCCCTGGCTACGATGCCGAGAAATTTCTCGTAGGTCTTCATGACGAAGCTCTGGATGTAATCGCGCTCCTCGGGGGTGATCGGCCGATCGCCGTTGAGCATGTCCTTAAACTTGCCGCTCTTAAACACCACCGCCGAAAGGCCAATCTTATTGAAGAGCTGCTCGTAGTTCAGAGTCTGGATGATGACGCCGATGCTGCCGGTGATGCTCGTCTCGTTGGCCATGAGATATTTCCCGCCGCAGGAAACGTAGTAGCCGCCGGAAGCGGCCAGCGACTCCATGTAGACCACGACCGGCTTCTGCGCCCGCGTCTTCACCACCGCGTTGTAGATGATGTCGGATGCCGTCACCTCGCCGCCGGGCGAATCGACCTCCAGCACGACCGCGCGCACCTCCTTGTCGTTCCGCGCCTGCTCCAGCTCCCAGCGCAGATCGTCCACCATCGATTCCCCAACGTTTCCCGCCACGCCCGTGCTAATGAGCCCGCGCAAGCTGATCACGGCGATTTTTCCTTCGCCTCCGCGTTCCAGGATCAATTCGCGAAAACGCGGCCGATATTCCGCCTCGCCACCGGTGCCTTCAAACTTGCGGAAGGCGGTCGCAGCCAAAAGAAGATTCACCAGCAGGCTGGCGCAGAGCGCGACAAAGAGAAAGACGCTCAAACAGCCGAGTTTGCGATTCGCCGCCATGCCCGCATGAAATCGCCGAAGAAGGGCGGAGGCACAAGCGCTTTTGCGGGGAAAAAGAGCGCGGGAATAAGGTGGCAGGGAAGCTGCTCTTGAATTGTGGTAATTATGACACCCATAAATCCAAGCGGGCATCTCTCGCAAAGCGAAGCGGCCGTGCGTCCCCGGCCAAAAAGCCGACCCAAAGCCGCGCCCAAACGCCGGAAAAGCGGTCCCGCCGAACCCGGCGAAGTCGTCCGCCCCGCCGTCGGCACACTCACACGAACCAAAAGCCTGCTCCTGGCGGCGCTCAAAGTCTGGGAGCTGAAGAACGGCATTCGCGACTAACGCAGCGGCGGTAACTTCCTACCGCAGAGCGGGTGGAGCAGGCCGGGCTTCTAGGATTTCCCCTCGCTCCGCGTCCTCTGCGCTCTCTGCCGTTTCATTTTCCGCGCCGCGATCGGGGCGGAAGGCAATTGCAGCGCCGCGCGGCAGGTTTACTTTGCCCGCACGGCGCCCATAGCTCAGCCGGATAGAGCAACGGATTTCTAATCCGTCGGTCGCAGGTTCGAGTCCTGCTGGGCGCGGATGAATTTCCGCTCGTGCTCGAGCAGCCATTTCTTGCGCCAGAGGCCGCCGCCGTAGCCGCAGAGGCTGCCATCGGCCCGGATGACGCGATGGCACGGGATGACGATCGACATCATGTTCATGCCGTTGGCGCGGCCGACCGCGCGGCGCGCGCCCGGATCGCCCAGCCGCTCCGCCATCCAGGAATAGGAACGTGTTTCGCCTAACGGAATCGAGCGCAGGACTTCCCAGGCGCGGAGTTGAAACTCCGTCCCGACCGGGGCCAGCGGGAGATCGAGCTCCAATTTCCGGCCGGCGAAATAATCGGCCAGCTGCGCACGCATCGCGCTCAGGTGCGGATGCTCACCCGGCACCACACTCTTGCCCAGGCGCTGGCGCAGGAACGGGAGCTCGCGTTCAAGGGCGCGGCGGTCGCCAAACTCCAGCAGGCGCAAACCGTCGTCATCCGCCACCGCCAGCATGGTCCCGAGCGGCGTCGTCAGGCGTTCCGCTACCAGGCAATCGCGCCGCTTCGCCGTGGTCGGCGGATCACCGAAGATCTTGGTAAAAGCTTCGCGAAAACCGCTCTCGGAGCCAAAGCCGCTCCCGTTTCGCGCCTCCTCCACCCGCTCACCGCGACGAACTTCGCGCAGGGCCAGTCCCATCCGGCGGGCCCGGTGGTAAGCCTGGAAGGTCATCCCGTAGTAGCGCTTGAACTGACGCCGCGCAGTCGAAGGATCGATCGCGAGCGCGCTCAATTCCTTATCGGTCAGGCGGCCATCCGGCGCCTTCTCGACCTCGGCCCGGAGACGCTTGATCAGTTCCGGCGTGGTCCGCTCCGCCTCCATCGGCTGGCAGCGCAGGCAGGGACGGTAACCGCCGAGGAGGGCTTCGTTGGGCGAAGGGAAAAACTCCACATTTTCCAGGGCGGGCTTTCTCGCGCTGCAGGTCGGACGGCAAAAGATCCCAGTCGTGCGCACCCCGACGAAGAAGATGCCTTCAAAGCTGGAGTCGCGCGCGAGCAGGGCCCGATACATGGTGTCGTTAGGCGGAAGCAGTTCGAGCGTTTTCATGCGCGGGCGATGGCAAAGGTGAAGCAGCCGCGGTCGGCGCTGCGGGCCTGCAGAAAGGCAGTTTCCGGGTTGGCGAAGAGCTTTTCAATCACCGTTTCCGGCTCTTCCCTTTGCACTGCTTCGGCCGCGATCATCTCCTCGGCGGCGTTGTAGGCCCGCAGGACGCGGCCCTGGCGGAAGTCCGCCGGATACTGATCGCTCGCCGCATAAGAGGCGCAGGGTTGAACGTGGACAAAGATCGGCCCGATCTCGGCATAGGGCCGGCCTAACGGAATCGACGGGTAGGGAAAAAGCACCAGTTCTTCGCCCGGGCTGGCCCAGCGCAGACAATGGCGGCAGGGATAGCCGGTGGGCGAATCAGCCGTGACATAAACATGATCGGAGGCGCCAGCCACGGCCTTTTCCCGGGCCGCCTGCGCGACCTCGGATGGCAATGGGACCATTCTATAGTTGGAAGCTTTCATGCCCCCAGCCTAAGCGCACCGCGGTCGTGCGCGCATCGACGGAATTCGGGCACTGAATTCCATGCACCTTCCTCAGTCGCAAGCCCCGCGAAAGGGTTTACCTTCGTGCCAGATTCAGATCTGCGGCAGTCAGTGTCTACGGCATGCCGTTCTTTGGCACGATGCGGATGTCGCCATCGGTAAGGTTGCCACTGACGGAATAGCCATTGCTCAGGCTGATCGAAATCGTGTCGGCGATTCCGATGCTTTCGTTATCAGTCGCACTGACATCAAAGGTGACTTTAGTTCCGTCGTCCAAATAACCCCCGCCGCTGAAGTTGACCGTAGTGCCAGTGATGGAGAGATTGCGAATTTTTCCTCTTCGTCGGCAGATCCCGCCAGTTGGGTCGCAAAAGGAGAAGAAGCCTAGGATGCTCCTCTCATTCGGCTCGGTCGTGCTAAAGTTGAAGGTGACTTCATTGCCCTGACTATCGATGCTGCCGTTGCCGACAACCTTTGTGGCGGCTCCGATTCCAGGATCATAGAGCTCCGCGCTCGCGAGATAGGTGGGGCCATCGGTACCGCCTGCGACCAGCATCTTGCCATCGGCCAATAATGTCCCCGTGTGGGACGCACGAGCAGTATGGAGTCTGTCCGTAAAGGTCCAATTTCCGGTAACTGGATCGTAAAGTTCCGCGCTTGCGGTAAACTGGTAGGGGGCAAATGGCTTATAACCGCCTGCCACCAGTACCCTGCCATCCGAGAGCAAGGCCGCCGGGGTTTGTTCCCGCCCCTCATTGAGACTACCAGTAATAGTCCACGTTGCGCTGGCGGGGTCGTACAGTTCCGCGCTTGCGAGAAAACCGCTGTCGTTGTTACCTGCTGCGACCAGCACTTTGCCGTCGGAGAGTGATATCGCCGTGTGCCAATCGCGGCCTGTATTGAGACTGGCTGTGACTGTCCATGTTTCGGTGACTGGATCGTAGAGTTCCGCGCTGCGAAGGTAGTAGGGGGGGCTGTCGCTCGCGCCGCCTGCGACCAGCACCCTTCCATCGGGGAGCAACGTCGCCGTGTGCACGGCCCGGGCCGTATTAAGGCGGCCAGTGGCCCTCCAAGTCCCGCTCACCGGGTCGTAAAGTTCCGCGCTGGATAGATAGGTGCCGCTACTGTCAATGCCGCCTGCGACCAGCACTCTGCCGTTGGGCAATAACGTCGCCGTGTGGAGAACGAGACCGCTATTGAGGCTGCCTGTCATGGTCCAAGTTCCGGTGGCTTGATCGTAGAGCTCCGCACTCGCCAAAAATTGGTTGGCGGCCACGGCGCCGCCTACGACCAGCACCCTACCATCGCGAAGCAAAGTCGCCGTGTGCTCGTACCGAGCAGCATTGAGACTGCCGGTGAAACTCCAAGTCTCGGTGTGTGGGTCGTAAAGCTCCGCGCTCAGGAGGTCGTAAGGGGGTATCGGCCCGGTGCCGCCTGCGAGCAGCACCTTGCCGTTGGGCAGCAGCGTCGCGGAGTGGTACTCCCGAGCAGCATGGAGGCTTCCGGTAAGCTCCCATCGAAAGGGAGTGGCGCCGCAGGGAGATATTAGCAGCAGGCCCGCGCCGAAAAGAAGCAGCGGGAGCACGGTCCGCCGCGCCAGCGTTGTTAAAGCCGGCCGAAGGTCGGGGATGAGGAAGACTTGAAGCGAGCGCAGCAACGCCTTGGCTTTGGAGGTTGGTTCTGGCTTCATGCTTTTGACTCTTTCGTTCGTTAGGCGCATTTTCAGGTCAGCGGATTCTGCGCCCGGAGTTAAAAAATCCGGATGTCGCCATCAGTCAGGGTGCCCGAGGGAGTAGCCATTGCTCAGGCCGATGGAGAGGGCGTCCGAGGGGTCGGGCGGAGAAAGTTGGCCGGTTGAGTTGAATCGAAAGGTGCGTGGGGATTTGCATTCTCCTGGCACGGTTGCCCGCGATTGCAGGTCTGAAGAGGGGCGGCGATTCCCCAGGATTAACATTCGCGCCAGTTTCAAACCTTCGATGCCGCGAAAATAGGGCTCCTCTTCATCCTGCGTCAAGCAATTGACAAAGCTTTTGAGCGGGTAGCTTCCGCCGTTGCGGAGGCACCTCGCAAAGCCTCTTGCTTGAAGATGGGGATCGTTAACGCGGCGCCGCCAGGGCCAACCCGGCTACCATCGATGATAGGCCGGATGGCCTTCCTTGACCGCGACAAAAGTCCCGCGGCAGGTCGCGCACACTTTGCCGGCCGCGGTCAGTGTCCCCTCGATGGTGGCGCGATCGGTGGATGAATCGACCACCTTGGCCGAGAGAAAAACAGAATCATCGGTCGGCGTCGGCCGGAGCAACTTGATCGCGTAATCGGCCGTGACCGTGCATGGCACCCGCTCCTCCCCGGCCTGTTTCATGAGGTAATAGGCGGCGGTCCAGTTGCAGTGGCAATCGAGCAGCGTGCCGATGATTCCGCCGTTTAAGACCCCGGGAAATGCCTCGTATTTCTCCTCCGGCTTCCACTCCGCCACCACCTCGTCTTCGCCCCGCGGAAAGCTGCGAATGCGCAAGCCTTCGGCGTTGGCCGGGCCGCAACCCCAGCAGGCGTTGTTAGGCGCATATTTCTCCTGCAGCGACGGAGTGTTTTCTGCGGCCATTATCTCGCGCCGTTGGAAGCTCCGCCCGCCTGGTAAGGCCGTGCCGCTGGTCCGGTGTAAAGCGAACGCGGACGAATGAGCCGGTTATGATCCTGCTGCTCGACCACGTGCGCGCACCAGCCGGCCACGCGCGAGGCGGCGAAAATCGGCGTGTTCAGTTCAGGCGGAAATTCCAGCATGGTGAAGACTGGCGCGGCGTAGAGATCGACATTGGCGCAGAGATGTTTTTCGCGATCCATCGTCGCCTCCAGCTTCTCACAAATCGGCACCCAGTCTTCCTTGCCCACCCGTTTTCCGAGGTCGCGCGCGATCTCGCGCATGATCGGCACCCGCGAGTCGCCTTCTTTGTACACCCGGTGACCGAAGCCCATGATCTTGGCCTTTTTCGCCAGCGCATCCATCATCCATTGCTCGGCTCGATCGGGCGTTTTGATCTCGTCCAGCATCTTCATCGACTCTTCGTTGGCCCCGCCGTGCAGCGGCCCCTTTAAGGTGCCGCAGGCGCTCGTGACCGCGGCATACATATCGGCCAGGGTCGCGGCCGTGACCCGCGCGGCAAAGGTCGAGGCGTTGAATTCGTGATCCGCGTAAAGGATGAAAATCGTATCCATCATCCGGATCTTCCAATCCTGCGGCACTTCGCCGCTCAGTTTGTAAAACAGATTTCCCGCCAGGGTGAGATCGGGCCGCTCCGGGAGCGGATTTTCGCCGCGCTGGATGCGATAGCCGTCGGTGATCAGGGTTGTCGTTTTCGCGATCAGGCGGATGGCTTTGCGGATGTTCGCGTCGTGCGAGTGATCGTTCAGCTCCGGATCAAACGGCGCCAGCATTGAAACGCCGGTCCGCAGCATGTCCATCGGGTGAGTGTTTTTCGGCAGGAGCCGCAGCATCTCGAGCACTTCCTTGGGCAGCGAACGCTCCTTCGCCAGTTCCTGGGAAAAATCTTCGCGCTCCTGCACCGTCGGCAGCTCGCCCTTGAGCAGGAGGTAGGCGACCTCTTCGAAATTCGCCTGCTCTGCCATCTCGTGAATGTCGTAGCCGCGATACATCAAGCCGGCGTTGGGATTGACCCAGCAGATCTCGGTTTCCCCGGCGATGACACCGGCCAATCCTGGGCTGTAAGCGGGTTTTTCTTCTGTGCTCATAGATTTTTCTCCTGGTCTTGTCCTGGAAGGAGGAATTTTTCTTGCCCGACGCCGACGTGACGACGAGCGCGCGTCCTCAACATGACGCGCCGCGGCGATTATTTCAATCGGCCTGATAACCGGGCCAGCTTTCCGCCGCCGGATCGTAGTCGAGCGTCTGGTAAAGCTCCTTCCGCGTCTGCATCCGATCGAGCCACCCGTCGGCTGAGCCGGCTTCTTTAAGCGCGTGGAAAAATTCTCCCGTCGTCTTCATTGAAACCCGAAACGCGCTCTGCGGGAAGATGACCATGCGATAACCGAGCTCGGCCAGTTGTTGCACATTGAACGACGGACTTTTGCCAAATTCGGTCATGTTCGCCAGCAGCGGCGCTTTCACTTCCCGGGCGAAATCGTGGAACTCTTCCTCGGTCTGCAGCGCCTCGGGGAAAATGGCGTCGGCTCCGGCTTCGACATAGGCCTGAGCGCGTTTCACCGCACCGTCGAAATGCTCCACCGCACGCGAATCAGTCCGCGCGATGACCAGGAAATCGCGGTGCCGTTTTGCCGCCACCGCGGCGCGGATCTTGGCTGTCATCTCGTCGCTCCCGACCAGGCGTTTCCCCGCCAGGTGGCCGCAGCGCTTGGGAAATTCCTGATCTTCCAAATGGCAGCCGGCCAGTCCGGCACGCTCAAATTCGTATATCGTGCGGCCGACATTTTCCGCTCCGCCAAAGCCGGTATCGGCATCGACAATCGCGGGAATCTTGACCGCTTTGGCCACGAAACCGGCCAGGGTCGCGACCTCGTTCAAGGTGAGCAGTCCGACGTCCGGCACTCCGGCGGTGCAATTGGCCAGCCCTGCGCCGCTGATGTATACCGCCTCGAAACCCGCCCGCTCCACCTGTCGCGCCATGGAGGCGTTTGGCACTCCGGGCATGGCGACGATGCCGCGCTCGATCAATTTCCGGAGCTTACCCGGTCCGCTCACTTTTTCTGCATCACTCGTTTTCATCATTCGGCCAGTATTATAAAGCAGATATGCTAAGCGGGCGGCGGAGGATGGAAACGAGGAAAAAAAGTGCTGCAACAATTTAACCAGAAGAACCGCGACCTGATCGTGAACCTCAACGGCCGGTTGCTTCATCGCGACGAGGCGGGAGTCAGTCCATTCGATTCCGCCGTCCAGGGCGGCGACGCGGTCTGGGAAGGGCTCCGGCTTTACCAGGGTCGCATCTTCAAACTGGACGAACACCTCGCCCGCCTCCGCCGCTCTGCGCAGGCTCTCTCTTTTGCCGAAATTCCGCCCAGCGGGAAGATAGTCGAGGAAATCCGGCGCACCCTCGCCGCCAATAAGATGCGCGACGGCGTCCACATTCGACTCACCCTCACCCGGGGCGAAAAAATCACCTCGGGAATGGATCCGCGACTCAACCAGGCCGGTCCGACCTTGATCGTGCTGGCCGAACACAAGGCGCCGGTTTACGACCGGGGCGGACTCACCTTGATCACAAGCAAAATGCGCCGCCCGCCGCCCGAGATCCTCGATCCGCAGATTCACCACGCCAATTTGCTCAACTCCATCCTGGCCAAGATCGAAGCCAACGCCGCCGGCGCCGACGACGCCATCCTGCTCGACCTGCAGGGCTTTGTCGCCGAGACAAACGCGACCCATCTTTTTCTCGTTAGGCACGGCGAAGTGGCGACCAGCTTCGTCCGGGCCTGCCCGGAAGGAGTGACACGCGCCACCGTTCTGGAGATTTGTGCCGCCGCTGGCATTCCCTGCGCCGAAGCCGATCTGACGATGGAGGATTTTTATTCGGCCGACGAGGTTTTCTGCACCGGCACGATGGGAGAATTGGCCGGAGTCATCCGAATCGATGAACGGACCATCGGCAACGGCGGAATTGGCTCAATGACACGCCGCCTCAGCGTCCTCTATGCCGAGCGCACGGCGAGCGAGGGAACGCTGGTGGTGGACTAGCGCGGCTGACCCGCGTTTTAGACAGGTGGCCGGCGGTTCGCCTTCAGTGGAAGGAAGAGAAAGAGCAATCCCGAGACCAGCAAGGCGATCCCGGCGACACCGAAACCACCGGAGAGTCTGCCCGTCTGACGACTGATCAACCCGACCGCATAGGGACCGACGAAGCCGCCCAGATTGGAAATCGAAGCGATCAGGGCAATCCCGGCCGCGGCCGATGCGCCGCCCAGAAATTCGCTCGGAGAGGCGTAGAACGGACCGAAGAATGCGTAAGTCCCAAAAGCGACTAACGAGAATAACAGCAAAATCGCGAGCGGAGAGTGGAAAAGGGCCAGCCCGAGAAACCCGGCCGCTCCAAGGAGCAGCGGAATAGCCGCGTGATATTTGCGTTCCTGCCGCCGATCGGAACGATGGGAAACGAAAATCATCCCAGCGAGCGCAATCGCATAAGGAATGGCGACGAGCAGGCCGACATGGGTGTTGGTATAGCGGGTGGAAAGAGATTTCATCTCCTGTGGCATCCAGAAGTTGAGGGTGTAGATCCCGATGGCGTGCGCGAAGCCGATCGCCGCCAGCATCCAAACGCGACGGTTGGTGAAGGTGCGACCGAGTGACATCTGCCCGTGCCTTTCGCGTTCCGCTCTTTCCCGCTCAAGGGTGTGCGCAAGCTGCTCTTTCTCCGCCAGGGTAAGGAAGCGCGCCTCCGCCGGTCCAGAAGGGAGACAGAGATAAGTCATGAAGCCGAGGAGCAAAGCCGGCAACGCCTCCAGAATGAGGAGCCAGCGCCAACTGGCCAGGCCAAACCAATGAACGTGGTCGAGAATAAGGCCGGAAATGGGCGCGCCGAGAATACTGGTGATGGGTTGCGCCGTCATAAAGAGAGCTATCGCGCCTGCCTGTTCGCGTCGGGGAAACCAATAGGTGAGATAGAGCACGATTCCGGGGAAGAATCCTGCTTCGGCCAGCCCGAGAAGGAAGCGCGCCCCATAAAGTTGCGGGATGTTGCGCACGAAGCCGGTCGCGAGCGCGACTGCGCCCCAACTGAGAAGGATGCGCGCGATCCATCTCCGCGCCCCGACGCGGTGCAGCATGAGATTGCTCGGCACCTCAAAGAGGAAGTAGCCAATGAAGAAAATCCCCACCAGTAACCCAAACTGCTCGCTGGTGATGGCCAGCTCCTTGTTCATGGTCAAGGCGGCGAAACCGATATTAATCCGGTCAAGGAATGCCACCACGTAGAGAAGAAAGAGAAAGGGCAGCAACCGCGCGCGAATCTTGGCGCTCGTGCCAGCCTCCAGAGAAGAGGGCGCGGAAAGGGCGTTCATGCAGTTCGGAGCATAGTGCGACGGTCAAGCAGCCGCAGCAACGCCGCGCGATGTCACGCTCGATAGCAGGGCTGGCCGATTCAAAAAACGCGCATATCCCCCACAGAAATCAGGACCAATGGCCCTCCCGCTCGGCGTCGCCGGCAGGCGACGGTCCTCGCCGCCGAATCTCCAGCCTAACGACCGCTCAACCTGGCCGTGAGATTGATCTCGGTGCCGCTGAGTGCGACTGAGACCGGACAGCTCTTCTTCGTCTGCTCGGCCGTTTCCTGAAACTTGCCCTCCTCAATCCCGGGCACGTCGGCCTCGGTCTCGAGATCAATTGCGGTGATGCGAAAGGCTTCGCTCACTTTTTCCAGCCGCACACTGGCCTTGGTGCTGATGCTTTTGGGCGGAAAACCCGCTTTCTCCAGACCAACGGAGAGCGCCATGGAGAAACAGCCCGCTTCCGCCGCACCGATTAACTCTTCGGGATTAGTTCCCGTCCCGCTCTCGAAGCGAGAGGAGAAGGAGTATTGCCCCTCAAATGCCCCGCTCCCGAGTTTCATCTGACCTTTGCCTTCTTTAAGTGTGCCTTCCCAGACTGCAGATCCTGTTCGTGTTGCCATCGGGTAACCTTTCGCGTCTTGAGCGAAGTGCAATGCCGTTCTCGTTTTAAGCGCTGAGCGCCTTCGACGCAGCAAGAGTTGCAGTTTTGAGACCTAACGAATGAGACGGAAGTCGGCGGGCAATTTCACCACCCTCCCCGGCAGATCGTGATCGGTGTCGCCGCCCATGCGACCACCGCCATTCACCGGCTCCCGCTCGTTCACCGCCACCTTGGCCGGCGGCGCCGCGATCTGGGGCTGGCCTTTGCCCTTCAGCGTCTCGTTTAGCTTCGGCAGTTCGTTAGTCACGAGCTGATCAAACTCCTTCGTCGCGTCCTCCAGCTCGCGCCGGAGCGAATCGATCCGTGCAATCTGATAATCGGCCGGCTTGCCTTCATAGCTCAGGATCGCGCCGTAAAGCTGGTCGGTATGTTCGCGCAGGCGCTCTTCGCCCGTGATCGCGCCGCCTTCCGTTGTCGCCACGATAACCTTGCGCACCGCATCCACCTCGGCCTCGAAATCAGCCACTGCTTTCCGGGCCGCTTCGTCCGAGGCAAGCGCCTGCTGGCTCTTGGCCAGACCAGCACGCAGCGCCATGATTCGATCCATCAGCGCGCTTTCATCGCCAAACAGCTCTTTCACTCGTTCGGCGGCCTGATACTGCGCTTTGCGATCCGCTTCGCTGAATTTATCGCGCCGATCGAGCCCGATGGTTAGCTTTATCTCATAAGGCTTGTCGTTCTTAGTCATTCGCACGGTATAAGTGCCGGGCAGGACCCGCGGGCCGGCGATCCCCGCGCCGGCAATCTGCGCGGCAGGCGGGACCCGCGGCGGTTTCTCGTGCATGCTCCAGGTCACACGGTTAAGACCCGGCCGTTTGCTCGCCGGCAGGCTGTCAACCACCTTGCCAGACGCATCCAGGATTTCGAGTTTCAGTTTCCCGAATAAGTGTCGCGATTTCTGGTAGTAAGTAATAATGGCGCCATCGGCGGGGTTCTCTCCACGAAAGCTAGCTGCCCCTTCCGGCCAGCCGCCGTTCGCTTCGATGCGTTGCTGCTGCACCGGTTTACCCGGGACGAAAGCTGCTTCCTTCGTCAGCAGGTCCGGAGTGAGCGAACGCAACGGCGTGATATCGTCGATGATCCAGATGCCACGGCCGTGCGTGGCCAGGACGAGGTCGTTTGTCCGCGCCTGGATGGCGAGGTCGCGCACCGCGACGGCGGGGAAGCGGCTGCCTTTGAACTGCGCCCAGGCCTGGCCGCCATCGATCGAGACATAGAGACCAAACTCCGTTCCCAGGAAGAGGAGATTCTGTTTCACCAGGTCTTCCTTGATCACATGAGCCCAGCCGCGAATCCCCTTCTCGTCCTGCGGCGTCGCCAATGGCTGCCAGGTCTGGCCGTAGTCAGTGGTCTTGTAGAGATAAGGGGCAAAGTCACCAAAGGTATGGCGATCAAAGGCGACATAGGCGGTGCCGGGGTCAAATCGGCTCGCCTCGACCCAGCGCACCCATGAGTTCTTGGGCAGGCCCTGCACATTCCCGACCACGTTATTCCAGGTCTTGGCTCCGTCGCGTGTGACCTGCAGGTTGCCGTCGTCCGTCCCGGCCCAGATCACGTTCTTATCCTTGGGAGATTCGCTGATGGAAAAGATCGTGGTGTACATCTCGGCCGCGGAATTGTCGATCGTGACCCCGCCGGATTTCTCCTGCTCCTGCTTCTCGGGATCGTTCGTGGTCAGATCGGGCGAGATTCGATCCCAGCCCTGGCCATGGTCGCGCGAGCGGAAAAGAAATTGCGCACCGATATAGATTGCCCCTTTTTCGTTAGGCGATGCCACCAGCGGAGTGTTCCAGTTGAAGCGCAGCTTCTCCTTGTAATTTGGCTTGGGCTGAATGACCCGCCCTGCCAGAGTGTGACGATTGATCCGGCCGACGTAGCCGCCCTGATATTCGGCGTAGATGTAATCGGAGTCAGCCGGATCGACGAAGGTATAAAAGCCGTCGCCATTCCAGACATTCTCCCATTGGGCGTTGGTAATGCCGCCGGGATATTCCGATTGCCCGACCCAGCAGGAGTTATCCTGCAGCCCGCCGTAGACCTGATACGGGTCGGCATCATCGACACTGACATGGTAGAACTGCGAGATAGGAAGGTTATTCGCTTTCCACCAACGGTTGCCGCCATCGTAGGCGTACCAAATTCCACCGTCGTCGCCTGAGATCACGTTTTTGGGGTTGGCTGGATCGATCCAGACCGCGTGCACGTCGCCGTGGGCGCCGTTGAAGCCACCGACTGTGGCAAAGCTCTTCCCGCCATCCTCACTCATGATCAGCGCGCCGTCGGTCTTAAAGACGCGGTCGGGGTTCTTCGGGTCGACGACCAGGTTGGCAAAATAGAATGGACGCCAGACCATCCACTGACTCTTATCGCGTTGCTGCCAGGTCTCACCACCGTCGTCCGAAACGTAGAGCGCACTATCAGTGGATTCGACGAAAGCATAGACTCGCTTCGGGTTGGAAGGCGCGATGGCGACGGCAAGGCGGCCGTAAGGCTTCTTGGGGAAACCTGTGTTCGCTTCCGGAGTGATCTCCTTCCAGGTGGCGCCGCCATCGCTGGTGCGGAAGAGTCCGCTGCCAGAGGGATCGTTCGGCGTCTCGCCGCCGGAGCGGTAGGTCCAGCCTTTGCGGCGGAAATCCCAGAGCCCGGCAAAGAGGATGTCCGGATTGCTCGGATCCATCGCAATGGTCGAAGCGCCGGTGGAAAGGTTGGGCCCTTTCAGGATCTTGTTCCAGGTCTTACCGCCGTCGGTCGTCTTGTAAAGGCCCCGGTCAGGCGAATCGCTCCAGAGGGCGCCGGGCACGGCGGCATAAACCGTGTCGCTGCTTTTAGGACTGACGATGATCCTGGAGATCCGCTCTGAATGCGGCAGACCGACGTTATCCCAGGTCTCGCCACCGTCGGTCGACTTATAGATACCGTCGCCGATCGAGACACTGTTACGAACCCATGGTTCGCCCGTGCCGGTCCAGACGTTTTTTGAGTTACTCGGGTCGATGGCCAGGGCCCCAATTGATTGCACCGGTTCTTCGTCGAAAACAGGACGGTAATTCGTGCCGCCGTCTTCCGATTTCCAAATCCCGCCGCTGGCCGCGCCGACAAAGATGGTCAGCTTGCCCGAGGGCTCGCGCTGGGCGGCGACGGTATCGACGCGGCCGCTCATGGTGGCGGAGCCGATATTTCGGGCGCCGAGACCGGAGATGGTGGCAGAGCCGTAAGGGACTTCCTGGCCAGCGGCGAGACCGGCGAAAGCGAGTGAGATGATGAGAGTGCTAAGGATTCGCATGGCAATGATGGCTATGTTATTTCGCGGCTTTGGCAGGAAATTCGAAGATGGAGTCATCGACCGGGATGTTGGCTTCGCCTTTTTCGATGATGGTTTTTTGCTTGTCGTTCGAGCCTTTACTCCCAGCCTCGATTGAGAATGGGAAATAGACGCCATTGATCTTCTCGTAGTCACCCAGCTCGGTCTCGACTTCGACCTGCGCGCCTTGCTCGACGCGCTGATCGATCAGCCGAATCTCGAGATAGTAATCGGGATCGAGATAGACGTAGGTGATGTCGCCATTCTTCCGCGCCACTTTGAGTTTGTAGGCCGAGGTGCCTTCGACATCTTCGCGCCCGAGGTAGCTCACTATCTTGCCCTGCTCTTTCCAATTCTCCAAGGGCCCGCCGATTTCGGCCTCTTCGATCAGCCCCTTGGTTTCATCGGCCGACATCTTTTCCGGATCTTTGCGGCCGTAGATCGGGAAAATCTTCCAGCCACTCTTTCCGTTGTAGGCCTGGATCAGATTCATGCCTTGCAACTGCGCGTCGGTGCGGACCATGTCGGGGCGCTTTTTCGTTTCGGTGAGTTTCAGTTCGAGCTGGCCCTGGTTGACCAGGAGCCGTCCTTCGAAGCGGATGGTCTTGATCGCAGCGAGCGCTTCGGCGCCACCTTTGGCCTTGAGGTTTCTGGCGACCAGATCGTCGACCGACGGAGTCTCGGGCGGCGTCTGCGCGTGCAGGAGGGCCGGGAGCAAGAGCACGGCCAGAAGAGTAAGAGAAGAGCGTAGTTGCATAGGCGTGTGTGGCCTTCTTGTTGGAAGGCGAAGCAGCCTGATGCAAGGCGTGTGCCATGGCAAGTCCCGCTCTCGAAATCTCCAGAGGCGAGCGACTTAGGAGAATATCGCGCCGTCGCCTAACGAACCGGTCGTCCCGGAAATGAGATTTTGCCCGCCCATTTCCGGGAACTTTTGCCCCTAGCCCATGTAATAGCCGCCGTTCACATTCAAAACGTGGCCGGTAATGTAACTGGCCATAGGCGAAGCGAGGAATAGCGCCGCATCCACGATCTCGTGCGCGTCGCCGAGGCGGCCGAGCGGTATCTGCTTTTTAAAATTCTCCGTCACTTCATCCGGCATCCCCTTGCTCATCCCGACATCGATGAAACCGGGCGCAATGGCGTTGACCGTGATCTGCTGGCGGGCAAACTCGCGCGCCGTGACTTTCGTGAGGGCGACGATTGCCGCCTTGCTCGAGGAATAGTTCGCCTGCCCGAAGAGGCCCATCTGTCCGCTGACCGAGGAGAGATTAATCACCCGGCCGCCCTGTCGCAGGACCGGCTGAGCTTTTTGCGTGACGTTAAACGTGCCGGCCAGATTCACCTTAACGACGCTCTCGAACTCCTCCAAAGTGAGCTTCTTGATCGTGCGATCGCGGATGATGCCGGAGTTGTTCACCAGGATGTCGAGGCCGCCGAATTTGTCCGCGATCTGCTTCATCATCGTCTCGACCTGGTCCGGTTTAGTCACGTCGCATTCGATCGTGAGCGGCTCCTTCAGCGCCGCCGCCACCTCCTTTGCTTCCTGCTCATTCTTGCCCTCGGGATCGCGAATGAAATTGACCACGCACTGCGCGCCACGCTGGCCAAAGGCTTTGATCATTTCCGACCCGAGCCCGCGCGAGCTGCCGGTGACGAGGACGACTTTGCCGGTGAAATCAAGAGGATCAATCATCGGGCAAAGTGCCGCGCCCTGGGAAACCTTCAACCGCAGCCTGCAGAACCTCCGGCGAGCGCTGGCGCACGATCACGATTCCCGATTCGCAGAAACCTTCCCGCCCAAATCTTGCCCGCTCCATGTTTGCCGCTAGGTTGCCGCCGCATGCCTTCACCCGTCCGTATCCTTACCGCCGTCCCGATTTGCGATGGTCACGACAGCGCCATTAACACGATCAACCTCGAGTTCATCCGGCACGGCATCGAAGTGGTTTACCTCGGCTTTCATCGTTATGCGGGCGATATCGTGCGCGCCGCCATCCAGGAGGACGTCGGTGCGATCGGGATCTCGAGTTATAACGGCGGGCATATCGATTTCTTCGCCGAGGTGGTCAGGCAACTACGCCGCCAGGGCGCGGGCGACATCGCCGTTTTCGGCGGCGGCGGCGGGACCATCACGAGTGACGATGCCCGGATCATGAAACGCCAGGGAGTCGATCAAATTTTCTTCGCCGGCACTTCGCTTGAGCAGATGGCGGATTACGTGCGCGACCATTACGGCAAAGCGCGCGCCAAACGGCCGCCCAAAAGCGGCCTCGATCTTCATCTGGCACGGGAATTAACCGCGATCGAAGACGCCTACACGGGCAAGGGGCGGCTAAAGAAGAGCGAGAGTTCCAAAGCGCCGGCGCGGAAATCCAAGGTGATCGGGTTCACCGGTCCGGGCGGCGCGGGCAAGACGACCCTGATCGACGAACTCGTCCTGCGCTTCCTGCAAAACGAGCCGGAGGCCCGCATCGCCATCCTTTCGCACGACCCGAGCGTGATCGGCGAAGGGGCATTGTTAGGCGACCGCGCCACCATGATCAACTCGCAGGACGATCGCGTTTTCATGCGCAGCATGGCCACTCGCGGGCAGGCCGGCGGTTTGTCGCCCGCGACCGAAGACTGTCTCTCCCGCCTCACGAAGGCCGATTTCGATTATGTCATCATCGAGACGGTCGGGACCGGCCAGGAAGCGCTCCCTTTCCGGAGCAAGCTGATCGATCAGACCATCCTGGTCATGAACCCGGATTACGGCGCGCGCCTGCAATTACAGAAAATCGTCATGCTCGACGTGGCTGACATCGTGGTGGTGAACAAGACCGACCTGGACCGGGCCAAGGCCGCCCTCTCGGAGATCGAGCATCGCCTGACCCAAAACAAACACGACCAGCGCATCGTCGCGACGGTGGCCAAACGTCATCGCGATCCGGGCGTGGATGAGCTTTATCAAATGATCACGCGCAGTGAGCCCGAGGCCGCGGAGCCACGGGCGAAAACGCCGGCGCGGCAACGGAAAACCAAAGGAAAATGAGCAAACTCGGAGCAGTCGTCGAAGCAGTCGAAAAGCATGGATATTTCGTGCTCGAGCAGGTCAAACGCGCACGCAGCGACAAGAAATTCGCGCGCGAGCTGACCGAGCGCTGGGAGAAAATCAAAGCTGGCATTCCGACCGCGAAAGCGCCGACCGGTCTGCCCCTGCCGCGGCTCGCTTTGCCCGAGATCGACGATCCGGGCGAGATCGCGCGCTACCTTTTTGGCGACGGTCTGCCGGGGGAATTTCCCTACCTGAACGGCGCCTATCGCGAGATGTATCTCGAGCCGATGCAGGAGATCGAGATCGGCAGCTACGGCAAGACCAAGTCGCCTAACGGGTCTAACGGTCAGGCCAAAAAGAACGGCGCCAAGAGCAACGGCGCGGCCCTCCCCAAGGTCAAGACGCAGGAAGAACCGACCCGGCTTTTCTCCGGGCTCATGCTCGCGGAAGACACGAACAAGCGTTTTCATTTCCTGAGCGCGCATCAGCGTTCGAAGCGGCTGAGTACGGCGTTTGATGGCCCGACTCTTTACGGGATTGACTCCGATGCCGACGGCGTCATGGGCAAGGTGGGCGAAGGCGGCGTGGCCGTCGACACGGTTGAGGACATGGTCCGGCTCTACGACGGCTTCGAAGTCGGCGCGCCGAATTTCTCCGCCTCGATGACGATCAGCGGACCGGCACCAATCATCATGGCGATGTATATCGCGGCGGCGAAACGCCGCTTCGGTCCAAAGGTGGTGCCGAACCTGCGCGGGACGATCCAGGCCGATATCTTCAAGGAAGTCCAGGCCCAGAACGAAACCATTTTCCCGACCGAAGCGTCGCTTCGTTTCCTCTGCGACATGATCGAATGGACGACGGAAAACATGCCGCGCTGGTATCCGGTTTCGATCAGCGGTTATCACATCGGCGAAGCCGGCTCCACTCCGGTGCAACAGGCCGCCTACACTCTTTCCAACGGATTTGCCTATGCCGAAATGCTGGCCGCGCGTGGAGTGCCGGTCGATCAGTTCGGTCCGCGCCTTTCCTTCTTCCTCGATTGCGGACTCGATGTGGAATACATCGCCCTCTCGCGCGTCTCGCGAAAGATCTGGGCCATCGGGATGCGCGACGTCTTCGGGGCCAGCCCGCGCGGGCAAATGTTCAAGCTCCACACCCAGACGAGCGGCCGTTCGCTCATCGCGGCCGAGTTCAAAAACAACCTCACCAGAACCGCGGCTGAACTGATGCTGGCCTACATGAACGGGACCAACTCCTGCCATTCCAACAGCGCGGACGAGCCCTTCACCACGCCGAGCGAAGAATGGATCCGCCTCGCGGCGCACGGTCAGGCCATTTTGCTGGAGGAATCCGGCATCTTTAAGCACACCATGAACATGCTCAGCGGCTCGCCCGGCATGAAAGCGGTCGAGCGCGCGGTGGAGAAGGCAATCCTGGATGAATTTCGCCAGATAGAGTCGTTAGGCGGAGTGATGGGTGCGGTCGAAAACCGCTATCAGCGCAGCCAGATCCAGAACGCGGCTCACCGTTACGAGCAGCAGATCTACGACGGCACCCGGCCGATCGTCGGCCTGACCCGCTACCGTGATCCCAACGAAGAACCGCCCGAGATCGAGCTCGCCCGGACCCCGCGCAAGCGGCAGCAGTTGCAGATCAATCGCTTGAAGAAGTTCAAGAAAGAGAACGCGGCCAAGGCGCAGAAAGCACTGGCCAGGCTCTCGGCGGTGGTGGACAGCGGGGAAAACACCTTCCCTGCCCTGCTCGAGGCGGCCGAGGTTTGCTCGTTAGGGCAGATCAGCGAATGCCTGCAGGAACGGGTCGGCCGTTTTCGCCCCATGGTCTAATCGCGGCCAGCGGCGTCCCCGAAGCCGAAAAGGGGCTTTTTGTTAGGCGTTGGGGCGGCGCGGCTCGCGGTGGGCCAGCTTGAGCGGCTTCGCCTCTTTCATGACGTGCCGCGCGATGACCAGCCGCTGCACCTGGGAGGTGCCTTCGCCGATTTCGCAGAGCTTGGCATCGCGCAGGTAACGCTCAATCGGCAGATCGCGGCTGTAGCCATAGCCGCCGTGAATCTGCATTGAGCGGTCGCAGATTTTCACCGCGGACTCGGAGGAGAAGAGCTTGGCCATGGCCGATTCCTTGGTCGTGTTCTCGCCCTGATCCTGGAGATAGGCCGCGTGCATGGTCATCACTTCGGAGGCTTCCAACTCCATCGCGGAATCGACCAGCATCCATTGCACGGCTTGGAAATCACCGATGGCGTGACCGAACTGCTTCCGTTCGGTTGCGTAGGTATTGGCCCGTTCGAAAGCCGCTTCCGCGATCCCGACCGCGAGCGCGGCGATGCCGATGCGGCCACGATCGAGCACGGTCAGCGCCTGCTCACGGCCCCGTCCGCGTTCGCCTAACAATTCCCCTTTGGCATTCTCAAAACGGAGCTCGGCCGTATCGCTCGCCCGCATCCCGTAGGTGTGAATTTTTCGCACCGGCGTGACCTGGTCTTTCATCAGGATAAAGGCGCTGATTTCGTTTTTACCCTTCTCGGTCTGCCCGGTGGTAGCCATGACGATGACGAGGTCGGCGGTGCGCCCGCTGGTGATAAATTTCTTCAACCCGTTAACCTGCCACTGCTCGCCTTCCAGGCTGCCTTTGGTTTCGATCCCGCCGGTGTCGCTGCCCGCATTTGGTTCCGTTAAAGCCCAGGCGCCGATCCATTCGCCGCTCGTTAGGCGCGGGAGATATTTCTTTTTCTGCTCCTCGGTTCCGAACTGGTTAATCTGGCCGACGGCGAGCGCGTTGTGGGCCGCGATATCCATCGAGAGCGCGGCGTAGGCTTTGCCTAGTTCCTTGATCGCCAGCGCCACCGTGACGTAGCTCATCCCGCCGCCGCCGTATTCTTTCGGCGCGGCCATGCCCATGAGGCCGATCTTCCCGGCTTTGGTAAAAATCTCGCGCGGCAATTTTTCGTCGTGATCCCATTGGTCGGCGTGGGGCATCACTTCGTCGCGGGAAAATTCGGCGACGCGATCGAGGAAAGCGCGCTCAGCGTCGCTCAGAGGATGTTCAAGAATCATAAGTATAATGGTTGGGGGCCAGCGTAGCGCCGGGAAGTGGCACGAGCGAAAAGAAAAGCGCGCCGGCGTTTCCGAGCAGAGCCCGCAGGATGCCGGCGCTAGCCGAGCGCCACCTCGAAGGGCGCACCAGTCTTGGCCCGGATGTCTTCCTCGGTCGCGTCGCCGTTCAACTCGGTCAGGACCAGGCCGCCGCCTTCTTTTACCTTAAAGACGCAGAGATCGGTGATGATGAGATCGACGCACGCCTGACCGGTGATCGGCAGGGTGCACTCCTGCAAAATCTTCGGGCTGCCGTCGCGCGCGCAATGTTCCATCACCACCACGACCTTCTTCACCCCGGCGACCAAATCCATCGCGCCGCCCGGGCCTTTGACCATCTTGCCGGGCACCATCCAGTTGGCGATATCGCCTTTATCGGTCACCTCAAAGGCGCCCAGAATGCAAAGATCGATATGGCCGCCGCGGATCATGGCGAAGGAATCGGCGCTGGAGAAAAAAGCTGAGCCGGGAATGGCGGTGATGGTCTGCTTGCCCGCGTTGATCAGGTCGGCATCGACATTCTCCTCGGTCGGGAAAGGTCCGATGCCTAACAAACCGTTTTCGGATTGGAGGGTGACGTTCATGCCCTCCGGAATGTAATTGGCCACCAGGGTCGGAATGCCGATGCCGAGATTGACGTAATAGCCGTCGCGCAACTCTTTGGCCGCGCGCTTGGCCATCATGTCGCGAATCGGGTTTTCCTTTTTCGCCGCGGTGCTGCCCTGCACGGTGCGGAATTCGATCCGCTTCTCGAAATTTGCCCCCTCAATAATGCGATCGACGAAAATTCCCGGCGTGTGAATCTGATCCGGATCGAGTTCGCCCACCTCGACCAACTCCTCCACTTCGGCGACGCAGACTTTGCCGCAGCTCGCGATCATCGGGTTAAAGTTACGGGAGGTTTTGCGGAAAATGAGGTTGCCCGACTTGTCCCCTTTCCACGCTTTCACGATCGAGACGTCGGCTTTAATCCCCGGTTCGAGGACATATTCCAGCTCGCCAAATTTCTTCGTCTCCTTGTCCTCGGTCAGCTTGGTGCCGAAACCGGTGCGAGTATAGAAACCGGGAATGCCGGCGCCACCGGCGCGCAGCCGCTCGGCCAGCGTGCCCTGCGGGATGAGCTCCAGTTCGAGCTCGCCGGCCAGGACTTGGCGTTCGAATTCCTTGTTCTCGCCCACATACGAAGCCATCACCTTTTTCACCTGGCGCGCGGGGAGGAGGACGCCCATCCCGAAGCCATCCACGCCCGCGTTATTTCCGACAATGGTGAGGCCTTTGACCCCGCTCTGGTGCAGGGCGGCGATGAGGTTTTCGGGGATGCCGCAAAGGCCAAACCCACCCGCGGCGATGGTCATGTTGTCGTGCAGGAGGCCGTCGAGAGCGGCTTTGGCGTCGGAGTAAACTTTGCTCATGAGAGGGGAAATCTAACCACGGATTGGCCGGCTGGGCACGGAGGAAATGGGCAGGGTGCGCTCTGGACGCCTCACTCTTCGAGCCGCGGACGTCGACTCGGCTGCGAGGAAGCGCGATCGATCGCGCAAGTCCGGTTCGCAGAGCGAAGCGTCTACAGCGTCGGCACACGGCACGGGCACGCGATGTGACCCCTGCGTCGCAAGCGATCGGGGAGCGCACGCGCCTCGCGTGCTGGCGAGGCGCCTCGCCGAGCGAACTTTTCCTCGTGGCTACTTGGGAAGGAAGAAGGTTTCGGCGAAGCGCCGAAACCAGCACGCGAGGCGCGTGCGCTCCCCGGAAGTTGCCGTGGGGCGATTCCTCGCCACTTTGCAGGCTCACTTTATGTCCAAATCACTCGCTCACCGCCTCGCGGACTACGCCTGCTCGCTTAATTTCGAAGATCTCTCGCCCGACGTGGTGCACGAGGTGAAACGCCGGGTGATCGATTCTTTCGGCTGCGCCCTCGGTGCCTGGCACGAAGAGCCGTGCGTGATCGCGCGTAACGTCGCCTCCGATTTCTCGGCCAAAAATGGCGGCACCATTCTCGGCACCGACCACCTCGCCCCGCCCGACTGGGCCGCTTTCGCCACCGGCTGCTGCATCCGTTATTTCGATTATAACGACACCTATCTCTCGAAAGAGCCGGCGCACCCGAGCGACAACATCGCCGCCGCCCTCGCCGTCGCCCAGAGCGTGGGCGCGAGCGGAAAGGAGCTCATCACCGCGATCGCACTCGCCTACGAAGTCCAATGTCGTTTCTGCGACGCCGCCAGCATCCGCTCCCGCGGCTGGGATCACCCGACCTACGGCGCTTTCTCGACCGCACTGGCCGCTGCTCGGTTGATGAAACTCGACCCGGAGAAAACACGTCACGCGGTCAATATCGCGGGCGTGAACTGCGCCGCCTTCCGCCAGGCTCGGGTAGGCGAGCTTTCGCATTGGAAAGGTGTCGCCTTCGCCAACGCCGCCCGCTGCGGGGTCTACGCCGCTCTTCTGGCTCGCGCCGGCATGACTGGCCCAGCGCCGATTTTTGAAGGCCAAATGGGTTTCGAGAAGGAACTCGGAGTGTCGTTAGGCGAGGTCGGGCAGGTCTTCGATAAAGGGCAGGAAGCCGTCGAGGGCAACGGGCCCGCTTCCATGATCCTGAAGACGAGCATCAAATATTGGCCAGCTGAATATCACAGCCAGAGCGCGATCGAGGCCGCCCTTTTCCTGCGCAAGGAGATTGGCGACCCGGCCAGGATCCAGTCGGTCCGGATCGAGAGCCACGATGCTTCGGTCGACATCATCGGGAGCGAGGCGGAGAAATGGAAACCGGAAACGCGCGAGACAGCCGATCACAGCCTGCCTTACATCACCGCCATCGCCCTGATCGACGGCGAGGTGACCGAAAAACAGTTCCAGCCCGAGCGTTTCACCGACAAGACGATCTGGAAATTCCTCGAGAACGTGACCGTGCAGCGCAACGACGAGCTGAGCTCGCTCTACGCCAAGGCGGTGGCAAACATTGTCCACGTCACTCTGCAGGACGGAAAGGTGCTGACCAAGCGGGTCGATTATCCGTTAGGCAATGCCCTTAACCCGGTGAGCGACGAGCAACTGGAAGGCAAGTTCAACGCCCTCGTCGTGCCGGAACTGGGCGAAGAAGGGGCCAGAAAAATCGTCGCCGCCGGCTGGAAACTCGAGCAGGCGAAAGATCCTAACGAGTTGATGCAGCTGGCCAAAATGCCCGGTTAACGAGCCGCTGCACAAAGCGCGCGCGATTTGCGCATTTCCATCCCTGCCCGGCTGCGAAATAGTAGCCGGGTATGAATGCTCGTCTTTGCCTGCTCTCGCTCTTCCTGCCCTCCGCTCTCCTCGCCGCCGCACCGCCGTCGAAAACTCTGACGCCGCCCGAGAGCCTGGTGCTCGACAGCGTCCCGCCGCTCCCGAGCGAAATCGCCGAGCAGGTGGGCCGCTACACCGAGAGCCGCTCGGCCGGTTTTCTCGATTGGCACCCGGGCAAAGCGGAGATGCTCATCTTGACCCGTTTTGGCGACACCAACCAGGTGCACCTCGTCACGCAAGCGGGCGGCGCGCGCACCCAGCTGACTTTTTTCGATGACCGGATCAACGACGCCAGCTTCGATCCGAAAGCCGGCGCCTTTTTCCTCTTCTCCAAGAGCGCGGGCGGAAATGAGTTTAACCAGAACTATCGCTACGACTTCGCGACCGGCGACGTCAGCCTGCTGACCGACGGCAAGTCACGCAATTCCTTCCCGGTCTGGAGCGAGGACGGTACCCGGGTGGCCTACACTTCGACCCGCCGCAACCGCGCCGACACCGACATCTACCTGCAAGCGCCTAACGACCCTAAGACTGATAAACTCCTGGCCCCGGTCAAAGGCGGCGGTTGGAATGTGGAAGGTTGGTCGCCCGATGGCAGCCAGTTGCTCGTTCTGGAATATCTCTCGATCAACGAAAGCTATCTCTGGCTTTTCGATACCAAGACCGGCGCGAAGGTCGAGCTTACTCCGCGGCCGGCGGAAAATGCGGAAAAAGTCTCCTATTCGCACGCCCTCTTTGCCAGGGATGGCAAAGGCATCTTCGTCACGACCGATCGCGAGTCGGAATACCAGCGCCTGGCTTACATCGATCTCGCCAGGAAGCAGCCCACTTATCTTCTGCCCGAGGCAAAATGGGACGTCGACGATTGGGACCTGAGCGGCGATGGCCAGCAGATCGCCTATACCCTGAACGAGAGCGGCTCCAGCACCCTCCATGTCATCGGACTGGCGATGCGCGACGGCAAAATGCAGGCTACGCCCGCGCCCGACCCGACCTTCAATCCGCCGGTTTCCAATTCGATTATCTCGGGGGTAAGGTGGCAGCGCGGCGCGGGTCGCAACCGGTTTGCCTTCAACGTGAACGGCGCCCGCTCGCCTTCCGACGTTTACACCTGCACGACCGGCGCGGAGAAAGCCGTCGCAACCCGCTGGACAACGAGCGAGACCGGCGGCATCCCGGCCGATCGCTTTATCGAGCCAAAACTTATCTCGTGGAAATCGTTTGATGGAAAAGAAATCACCGGTTTTCTCTACCAGCCGGAGGCGAAGAAGTTTCCCGGTCCGCGACCGGTCATCGTCAGCATTCACGGCGGCCCGGAATCGCAGGCGCGTCCGGGTTTTGCCGGGCGCAACAACTACCTCATCAATGAACTAGGCTGCGCCCTGATCTTGCCTAACGTTCGTGGGTCTGCCGGCTACGGAAAATCGTATCTCCTGCTCGACAACGGATTCAAGCGCGAAGATTCCTACAAGGACATCGCCAGCCTGCTCGATTGGATCAAAACCCAGCCGCAGCTCGACGCCGGTCGGGTCATGGCATACGGCGGATCCTATGGCGGCTTCATGGTTCTGCAGGTCGCGACTAACTATGCCGATCGGATTCGCTGCGCGGTCGACATCGTTGGCATCTCTAACCTGGCCACTTTCCTGAAGAATACCGAGAGCTATCGGCGCGATCTGCGCCGGGCGGAATACGGCGACGAACGCGACCCGAAGATGGCTTCTTTCATGGAGAAGATCGCGGCCTTGAACAACGCGGGGAAAATCACCAAGCCACTCTTTGTCGTGCAAGGCGCGAACGACCCGCGGGTGCCGAAATCAGAGGCCGAGCAGATCGTAGCTACCCTAAAGAAACAGAAGACGCCCGTCTGGTACATGCTCGGGAAGGACGAAGGACACGGCTTCGGAAAAAAGAAGAATGCGGACTACATGTTTTACGCCACGGTGCAGTTCATCCGCGACTATCTCTTGAAGTAGCGCGGCCAAAGGAAGGTAGCGTAGGCTGTCAGCTTGCGGGTCGGCTCAGGCAGCGGAGAAAATGCAAGCTGGAAGCTTGCGCTACCCTCAGCGCAGACGGTGATCAGCGATCTGCTCGTAGCATTCCCGGCAACGCGCCTCTATCTCTCGAAGACGCTCCGGCACTTCCACCGCTCGTTCACGATAGGGCGCAAAGCCGGTCGATTGGGCGACTTCGCCGTACCAATGTTGAGCCCAAATGCCGTCGCTCGCGCGCAGGCCCGGCGGCCAGGAAAGCATGGCCGGGTCAAACTCGATCCCGAGCGTGCGACAGAGCCGGCGCAACATTCCTTCCGGATCGCACAGGAAATCCCGCGCGTCGATGACCGGTGGAACCGCGCCGAATTGCGCGCGGACAAAATGGAAAATCTCCGCCTGCTGGGGAAAACCGAGATCTTCCGCGGTGATCTCATCATGCTTCCGAGCGTAGGAGACGATCACTTCGGCTGGATCACGAATAAGGAAGCAGTTCGTCAGGCCGCAGAGCCATTCGCGCTCCATCTCTGGAAGCAGATGGTGGGTCATCTGTTTTTGATAAAAAACACGTTTCCCGGCGGGTTCTTCGTTCGTTAGGCGGACGACCACCTCGCGCCAGTCAGTTTCGCCATCAGCGATGATTTCGCTCGCCCCCGGATGAGGCTTGCCCGTCGCCTGGAGATAGGAGGCGTAGAGCGGCTCGTCGACCACCACGGTATCGGGCCGGTTTTCCCACGAGCGCATCATGGCGGTTGAGATGTTGCGCGGACCGGACCACATCGCGAGGCGCAGGATTTTCACCAGTGCTACAAGAGCTCAGCGACCAGGGCCGACATGCGCTGGCGCATTTTTTCATCGGGCAGGCGACCAATTCCGCCGTGCATGTTGTCTGCCAGATGTTTCGGATCGCTCGTCGCTGGGATGGCACAGGTGACCGCCTCATTGGCCAGAATCCATTTCAGGAGAAATTGTGCCCATGATTGGCAATCGAACTCCGCCGTCCATTCCGGCAACTTCCGCGCCCGCAAACGCGAGAAGAGATTCCCTCGCGCAAACGGCCGGTTGATCAGCGTCGCCACTCCGCGCTCCCGGGCCAGCGGCAAGACCCGCTTTTCCGCCTCGCGCTCGGCGATCGAGTAGTTGATCTGGAGGAAATCGAGCTTCTCGCGCTGCAACACTTTCTCCAGCGCAGGCAAGGCGGATTCGACGTAGTGGGTCACGCCGACATAGCGCACCCGGCCTTCCTCTTTCCAACGCCGCGCCGTCGCCAGCTGCGTCTCGAGGTCGACCAGATTGTGCACCTGCATGAGATCGATCCGCTTGGCCTGTAAGAGCCGGAGCGAACGATTCATCGAATCGATCCCGGCCTGCTTCCCCGTCGTCCAGACCTTGGTCGCGAGGAAGAGTTTGTCGCGCAGCTTCAGCTCCGCAACCAGGTCGCCGATGACTTCTTCGGCCCGCCCGTACATGGGGGATGTATCGATCACTTCGCCGCCGAGCTGGGCAAAACGCTGCACCACTTCGCGCAACGGAGCGCGCTCGTTAGGCGAAGAGCCGACGTCGAAAGTGCGGGAGGTGCCGAGTCCGATGGCGGGGATTTTTTCGCCGCTCGATGGAATGGGTCGGAGCAAAAGAGAAGCCGTCGCTTTCCCCGCCGCGCCCGAAACCACCGGCCAAGCCGCTGCGGCCGCCGCCGCCCCGCCGATCAAGCGCGCCGCCTCGCGTCGGGTGATGGGATTCGTTTTCATCCTACAAAAATAGCAGCCCTTCCTCTAACGCGGGAGCGACTGCTCGAGATTAGCCAGGCCATAAGCGAGGACGGCATTGATCGCGGCTGTCTCGGCTAATTGCTGCGGGTCGATCTTATCCAGCGTGTCGGCCGCGGTATGGTGATAGTTAAAGTAATAACGGCTGTCCTGGATCGGGCTGAAATTCGGCACCCCCAGCTCGCGCAACGGATCGATATCAGCCCCGGCTTCGTCGCGCATCTGGAGCAGCCCCGCTCCCGAACCGCGCAGCACTTTGGCGATCGGTTCCAGCATCGGCTTCACCTCCGGTTTGGCGGCAATATAGATGCCAAGAGGATGATCGGCGCCGCCATCCGTCTCGATCGCGGCAATGTGGTTCGCCGCCTCCGGGGCGTGTTCAGTGGCATAGGTTTTGCCCCCGCGCAGGCCGTTTTCCTCGTTCATCCAGGCGATGACGCGGATGGTCCGCTTCGGTTTCAATTTGAGCTGCCTAACGAGATTAGCTGTCTGCATCGCCACCGCCACCCCAGCCCCGTCGTCGATCGCGCCCGTGCCCAAATCCCAGGAATCGAGATGCCCGGAAACGATCACCACCTGCTCCGGGTGTTCGCTTCCTTTCAGGTCACCGATCACGTTATAGCTGACCGCGTCCGGCAGCGTCTGCGGAGTGAGGACGAGGTGCATCCGGATAACTCCTTGCTTCACCAGCGCGGCCATGAGCTCGGCATCTTCTTCCGTAACCGCAGCCGCCGGGATCTTCGGGGCGTCGTCGGCATAGCGAGTCATGCCGGTGTGCGGGAGCCGGTAGGCCGCGCCCCCGACCGATCGTACCAGAGCAGCGACTGCACCGAGCCGGGCCGCGGCGCTGGGGCCGGCGCCGCGATACTCGACCGCCTCGCCGTAGGCCTCGCCGCCCCGCCCTTCGGCCGCCATCCGCCGATCAAAGGGATAATTGAAAACCACGATCCTGCCCTCGATTTTGTCTTTACCTAACGAGTTTAGCTCATCGAAATCGCGCACCACCACCACATCCGCGGTTAGACCTTCGGGCGGCGTGGCCACGCTCCCGCCGAGCGCGGTGAGGACGACTTTTTGTCTCGTCTCCGGCGCCTGCCCGGGGAATTGGACCAGCGCGGCGTTTTCCTCTCCTCGCACCCAATGCGGCACCAGCACTTTCTCGAGCTGGACCTCCAGGCCGAGCGCTTTCAGCTCCCCCGCGACGTATTCGACCGCCTTTTGCGCCTGGGCCGAACCACTGAGGCGGGGCCCGATGTTTTCGGTCAAATGTGACACCTGCCGGTAGGCGTAATCGCTCGCCAGCGCCGCCGCCTGCAGCTTCTTTAGAGCGGCCAGAGTTTCCTCCGAATAGAGTCTCGGAGTAGGCGAGGGCGACGGGGAAGGTGAGGCCGTCGCACTGCTTTCCGGAGCCGGGGGAGCGGGGGAAGGCACGACCTGGCCTAAGGACAGATTAACGAACAGGAGAACACCACCGACCGGCCAGAGCAGGCTTCTTATCATGCTGCATTCTCCCCCAAAACGCCCCCACCTCAATCTCCGCTCTGGACCGGGTGTGGCTTGACCTGTTCCTCGGCGGCTTCGCTCCAGGATTCGACTTCCGCCGGCGTCATCCCCGCCCGAGGCTCGAGACGGGCGTCGCGCCAGCCGCCAGACCGCACATCGACCAGATATTGCGCGCGCGAGAGCAGCGTCCCACGACAAACCGATCCGGCCTTGTCTCCCTCGGTTCGCAGCCGATCGAGCAGCTCATTCATCACGTGCGCGGGAATCCGCTCCCTGGCTGAGGGAAAGATGTAGCCGAAGAGAATCAGGTGACTGAGCAGAACTCGCCAGTCGGGCCCGAAGCGTTGCCGGAGATGCGCCCAATCCATCTCCGCCGCGCAATGCAAAAAAAGATGCGCCACGTCCGCGCCATCGAACCGTTCCCGTTCCATGATGAAGGCCTTCATCACGATCATCTCCTCCGGCGGGCTGAGCAGCACCTTGCGGCCGAAAACTTCCCTCGGCACCGCCCGCTCGAACCAGAGATCGTCGACCGGAGCGAGACCGTTGCCCGCCCGGTAGATGATGTCGAGCGAAGCCTCCTCCTGAAAGGCTTTGCCTAGCCAATGCGGGTGCGGGACCGAGACTTGGTACCCAGCCCGACGGAAGACCTCGAGGGCGGCCGAAAAATCCCTTTGCCTAACGAAAAAATCGAGATCCTTGGTGTGGCGTGCGAGGCCGGTGTAAACGCAGAAGGCATAGGCGCCTCCGAGCAGAAACGGCACCTCCGCCTCCTCCAGCAGCGCAATGCTGCGACCGTAAAACCGACTCGTTTCTTCCGCTAAATCCGCCATCGTTTTCCCCCCGCTTTATTCCTAAAACGGCCGCTCGCCCCGAAGCAGACGTTTCTATTTAGAGATGGCAAAACTTCGTATCGCCGCGGTGGCGGACCTTCACTATGGGAAACATTCGCGCGGGACGCTGCAGGCGACCCTGGCCGAGATCTCCGCTCAAGCCGACGTCCTGCTGCTCTGCGGCGATCTGACGGATTACGGCCTGGCGGCGGAGGCCGAAGAGCTGGTGGCCGATCTGCGCGCGGCGGTGCGAGTGCCGATGATCGGAGTGCTCGGCAACCACGACTTTGAATCGGGCGAGCCGCAGCGGGTCCGGCAGGTCTTGGAAGCGGCCGGAGTGACGATGCTGGAGGGCGAAGCGGTCGAGATCGGCGGAGTCGGCTTCGCCGGCGTCTGCGGATTCGGCGGCGGTTTTGGGCGGCGCATGCTCAACGCCTGGGGCGAGCCGCTGATCAAACATTTTGTGCAGGAAGCAGTCGATCAGGCGCTGCGGCTGGAGCAGGCCCTGGGGAAATTGCGCACCGATCGCCGCATCGCGGTCCTTCATTACTCGCCCATCCGCCAGACGGTGCTGGGCGAAGATCCGGAGATTTTTCCCTTCCTCGGTTCGAGCCGCCTGGAGGAACCGATCAACCGTTTTCGAGTGGATGCCGCCTTCCACGGGCACGCCCACAACGGCACCGCCGAGGGGGCGACCAGCACCGGCATTCCGGTTTACAATGTCTCGCTTCCGCTCTTGAAAGAGCGCGGTCTTTCCTGTCGAATGCTGGAGCTTTGAGCGCCGGACCGATGCGCCCGGTGTATAATTAGCTTCCGATCATGCCTAACGAAACCGTCGTCTCGCTCGAACTGCCTGGCCTAACGAAACTCCGGAGCGGAAAGGTGCGCGAGGTGTTCGATCTCGACCCCGACACCCTGCTCTTCGTCGCGACCGACCGGCTCTCGGCTTTCGACATCATCCTGCCGGATCCGATCCCCGACAAAGGCGCGGTCCTGAATCAGATCTCCGCCTTCTGGTTCGAGAAATTCTCCGCGCTCCAGAGCCACTTTCTGACCGCGAATTTCGCAGAGTTCCCGGAGCGCCTGCAGCCCTTCCGCGCCCAGCTGGCCGGCCGCTCCATGCTGGTGCGCAAATGCCAGCCGCTCCCGGTCGAGTGCGTCGTCCGCGGCTACCTGGCCGGTTCGGGCTGGAAAGATTATCAGGCCACCGGCGCGGTCTGCGGCCATCAGTTACCGAGTGGTTTGCAGCTCGCCTCGGAACTGCCGGAGCCAATTTTCACCCCCTCGACCAAGAACGAAGCCGGCCACGACCTGAACATCGACTGGGCGCAATGCTGCCAGATGGTCGGCCAGAAGACCGCCGAGGAGGCGCGGAGCCGCAGTTTCGAAATCTATCGCGCCGGGAAAGAGCACGCGGCCAGCCGCGGCATTATCGTGGCCGACACCAAGTTCGAGTTTGGCCTAACGAACGGCGACCTGATCCTGATCGACGAATGCCTGACTCCCGATTCCTCCCGTTTCTGGCCGGCCGATCGCTACGCCGCAGGACAAAGCCCGCCTAGCTTCGACAAGCAATTCGTGCGCGACTATCTCGAAACCCTGGACTGGGACAAAACCGCGCCCGGGCCGCGGCTGCCCGACGAGATTATCGAGAAGACGTCCGCTAAATACAAAGACGCTTACCATCGCCTAACGAACCGCCAAATCGCGTGAGACGCCAGGATCTCTGACGCCCTCCGCCTTTTGCCACCGCGAATGTCCTTCCGAACCGCTTTCGTTTTGCTATTGGGCACCTTTGCCCTCCTCTTCGCTCCAATTCTTTGTCGTCCCGAAGTTATCTTCCCCCACGACAATGCCTTGGAGATCGCCGCCCACGATAAAACCGATAATAAGCGGATTTCTAATCGAAAGTTCTCTGACGAAAGCAGCGCTTTCCTGCCGGAGTTGGCCAATAATTTGAACTCACGCCATAAGGCATGGCTAACGACCTGGAATCCGCATGTAGAACTCGGACGCCCGGCCTTTCACTTGAGCGGGCTAAGCCGGAGCTACGCGTTGACCAATCTTCTCTCAGCTTTTACCCGAGACCCGCTTAAACTGTATACGGCCCTTGTCTTGCTGACGCTAGGGCTTAGCAGTGTCTTCAGCTTGCTTTTCCTGCGCTCGCTGGAGCTGCATCCAGTGGCCTGCTCGGTAGCTGCACTTGGACTTAGTTTTGCCTCCGCGCTGATGTATTGGCTGACCTTTGTCATGTTCCTCTCGACTATTTGCTGGTCTATCTGCGTCCTTTGGCTGGTAACCGAGTACATCCGGCATCGCACTTGGACGCTAGCGCTCGGTCTAACGTTTGCATGCTATTCGCTTCTTCTGACCGGTTACCCGCAGATGACGATACTGCTCGCCCTCATGGTGGGATCATATACGCTAATCCGATTGATCCAGAAGGAAGCCTCTTCGAGGGAAAAATTCGGAAGCGCTTTTCGAATGCTCGGTTGTGCGGTCGCAGGCGGCTTGCTCGCGCTGCCGGTCTACCTCGATCTCCTTGGAATGGCGCTCGCCTCGGCGCGGTTGGGTGCTGTCAGTGACAGCTTCTTTCTCGCAGTCTTACCGCCTCATAACGGGGTTCGAGAGATGGCCGGCTCCATGGCCACGATCTTCGATTGGTCTTGGCTAGGAAATGCCATCGCTCCAGGTTTTCCCGAGCCCTTTAACGGGTTGTGCTTCACCCCAGTGTTTGGAAGTCTGATCTGGCTATCCTTTCTGTTAAAACCGGGGCGCGAATTATGGTTCTGGCGGGTTTTCCTGCTCCTCTGCCTGGCCGGCACATTTTCGCCCGTTGTCTATCTGTTTGCGGTGCATCATCTAGGGTTCGGATTCTCCCGTATTCAACTGCTATGTGGCGCGATGGTGCCCGGCTTCGTCTTGAGTGCCTATCTGGTGGACGCTGCGCTCCGGGGGACTTTCCCGCTGACAATGGGGAGGGCGGGATGGCTGTTGCTGCCAGTGGCAGCCGAGATCCTCGTCGCCGTCAGCGTCTGGCGACCGCTCCCCCTCTCTGGGTTTTCCGTCGCCGCGACCCTCTTCCTGGTGCTGTCTTTGCTACCGGTCATTTCTCGGCGATCAAGTCCCGGCTTCGTGGGACTGGCACTTCTCTCAGCCTTCCTTTATGGCCGACCGCTCATCTTGAGCCGACCTCGTTCCGCAATTCATCGTTCCTCCGCACTGATCGAAGGCTTGAAGCAGACCACAAGCGGGGCACGATTTGCCATTGCCGGTCCGGGAATGAAAGCTGTCCTGCCTCCGAATCAGGAAGTACTTTTTGATCTGCGAAGCATTAACTCCTATGATTCCCTATCGTCCCATAGATACCAAGAGTTGGTCGGGCGTTGGAGTGTCAAAGGGGCTGAGACTTATGGCCGCTATTTTAAAACAATCGAGCCTGAACTTGCTCTCCGAGACCCTAGTTTCCGTTTCACCGATGTGAAGGTGATACTTTCCGCCCGCACCTTGCCTTTTCCTGAGCTGACCAAGATCAGGGAGATTAATGGCATCCAGTTCTATCGTCCTTTGAACGTCGCGGTAAGCCTCTTGCAAACCAAGAATTATAATGCCGTCAGCGACACACAGGTTACGATCGAGTCTCTTCCCGCACAGGTGTTGCCCGTCCAGCGCGTAGCGCAACTGGACGATTTCCAAAGGATCAAGGTGAGCGCTTCCACCGACGAGACGCTTCTCTTTCTCAGTCAACAATATTACCAAGCGTGGCAGGCGACGGCAAATCAACGGCCGCTGCGGACCGTGGTGGTCAATCGGTTTTATCAGGGCGTGATCGTTCCACCGATGACTCATGAGGTGGAGCTGACCTTCCGGCCGCTTGTTCTTTGGAGTTGGGTAGCGCAGGTCTTTTTTGTCGCGGCCGCTGCATTGCTTTTCTGGGGCTGGTTTGTGCAGCGCAAGAGCGTCAAGACAGGTGATCGCGGCTAGAGTGTTGACGATGGCCAGTTCCGAACATCCAAAAATGGCCTCACCGGCGCGATCGCTCTCGGTGGTTATCGCCGTTTATAACAGTGAGGCCTCACTCCCTGAACTCCACCGACGACTCTCCGCTGTTCTCTCGCATTTTGCTTCGTCATCCGAGATCATCCTGGTCAACGATGGCAGCCGCGACGGGAGCTGGGATCAAGTTTGCAGACTGACCGAAGCATCTCCGGCCGTCCGAGGAATAAACCTCATGCGAAATTACGGGCAGCATAACGCCTTGCTCTGCGGCATTCGCGCGGCCCGTTATGAAGTTACTGTGACAATGGATGACGATCTGCAACACCCTCCCGAGGAGATCCCGCGACTCTGGGAGCGCCTAGAGGAAGGCTTCGATGTGGTTTATGGTGCGCCGCTAAGGGAACAAAACGGACTCCTTCGCGGGTTGGCCTCGTGGCTCACCCGGTTCGCACTGCGGGCCGCGGTCGGCCCGGAAGTGGCAAAAAATGTGAGCGCTTTCCGAGCTTTTCGCAGCCAGCTCCGGACGGCCTTCGACGGGTATCAAGCACCCTTCGTATCAATCGACGTTCTGCTCACCTGGGCGACAAGCCGCTTCGCCGTGGTCCCTGTGCCCTTCCAGCCACGCCATGCGGGCAGGTCGAATTATACTTTCGGAAAGCTTCTCCGGCATGCCTTCGATATGATGACTGGCTTTAGCACCGCGCCGCTGCAACTGGCCAGTTTGATCGGGTTTGCCTGCACCGTTTTCGGACTGGGAATCTTGATCTATGTCCTCAGCCGTTATTTCTATCAAGGCAGCGTGCCAGGCTTTCCCTTCCTGGCTTCCATCATTGCAATCTTTTCCGGGGCGCAACTCTTCGCGCTCGGGGTAATGGGCGAATATCTTGCACGAATGCATTTCCGGACGATGAACCGGCCGGTCTACGCAATTCGGGAAGTCAATGTGCCCAAGGGCTCGGGCGATCAATGATCCAGAAGCTGACCTTGGGAACGGTAGGAAAGCTTCAGGGGCTATTCTCACGGTTACCTCATCCACCGCTGGCGCACCTGCCTAATGTTTCCCGCCCTCAGGCAGAGGCCTACTGGTTCGAGGAATTCACGAGGGATCTGTCCGATCAATCGGCCAGGAGCTGGCTCGCTCGCGAGCAGAAAACCCTAAATGGATTGATCCTTTACCTCGACGCTCCCTGGGAAACAAAGGTGGTTAAGCAACATGTCGGAACTCTGCGGCACTTCGCTTTTACAAACGAAGGCGCCGAACATGAGGCGATGGATGACTTGCTCAAGACAGCACTGGTTCATGCCGCTGACCGAGGAGTTCGATGCCTTACTTGCAAAGTTCAAGCAAGCGAAGTTGCTGCGGTCCACGCCTTGGAGCGCAATGGTTTTCTCCTGATGGATTCGATGCTCGACTTCGTGTTTGCTGGACCCACCGTGACGGAGAGGACTGCAACTAACAAGTCGGGTGCAGAGGGAATAAAGATCCGCCCTGCCGCGGATGAAGACCTCGCGGAAGTCACCAAGATCGCGGAGCGGGCTTTCGTCAAATACTTCGGCCGATACCACGCCGACCCGCGGGTTTCGGCCGAAGCTGCCGCCACCCTCTACCAGCAATGGGTGAAATCTTCTTTCGCCGGCTGGGCGGACATGATTTTGGTGGCGGAAATGGAAGGGCGACCGGCCGGATTCGGTATCTGGAGAAAGGCTTCGGCTTTGGAAGCGAAACATAACCTTGGCGTCGCTCACTATAGCCTGGCGGGAATTCATCCCGATTTTTCCGGGCGTGGCCTTTACTCGGCGCTGGCCGCTGAGGGCATGGCCCGATTCCGGTCCTCAGCGTCGCACCTGGTCGGGCCGGTGCATGTCTGTAATTTCCCGGTGCATCGGGCGTTGCATCGGCTGGGCTGGAAGATTCGCGGGGCGAGGCACTCATTTCACAAATGGCTCTAGGGGCGGAACGGCGATGAAGCTCTGTCTGTCCTGCGGTCAGCCTTATCAGAAAGAAGGATGGGATTGCCCACAGTGCGGCCGGCTCCCAAATAGACTAGGTAACCTTATCTGTTTCTGCGAAGATCCGCCTGCATCCTCCGGCGGGTTCAAGCGAGAATATTTTTCCCGCCTGGCAGAACTGGAAGCGAATCACTTTTGGTTTCGAGCTCGCAACCAACTCATCATTTGGGCATTGCAGAAGTACTTCCCTGATGCCCGCAGCGTCCTCGAAGTTGGCTGCGGAACCGGCTTTGTTTTGACCGGCATACGCGCCGCTACTGCCGGAATGCGCCTCGCCGGCAGTGATATTTTTCGCGAGGGTTTGTTCTTTGCGCAAGATCGTCTACCCGGGGTGGAACTCTATCAAATGGACGCATGCCATATCCCTTTCGAGCGCGAATTCGAAGTCATGGGTGCGTTCGACGTGCTGGAACATGTTGCTGACGACAGGCAAATGCTATCAGAAATGTTTAAGGCTACACGACCGGGCGGCGGCATTCTGCTCACCGTCCCGCAACATCAGTTTCTATGGAGTCAAATTGACGAACATTCTATGCATCACCGACGATATGCCCGGGCGGAGTTACAAGAAAAGGTCGCAACCGCCGGTTTTCAGGTCCTTCGCTCAACATCTTTTCTTTCCCTTCTCCTGCCTCTCATGATCCTGTCTCGGCGGAGAAAACGGAGTGCCCAGGACCTTTGGGCGGAACTTGAAATCGGCCCATCGCTAAATGCTCTTCTTGAAGTAGGCCTGAGCGCCGAGCGGTGCGCGATCAAGGCCGGGCTTTCTTTTCCGGCCGGTGGATCACTCTTACTCGTCGCCCGGCGACCTTCATCCTCCTTATCGTGATACGAATTCCCTTTAACCGCCCCTTTTCAACCGGCGACGAAGTCGAAAACGTCCGCCACGCCATAGCCGCAGCAAAGTTTTCCGGCGACGGTCCATTTACGGCAGATTGCCAGGGCCTTCTTGAGAGTGCGTTGGGGGCCCAGAAAGCGCTGCTCACCACCTCCTGCACGCATGCCCTGGAGATGGCCGCACTGCTTCTGGAACTTAAGCCAGGCGATGAAGTCATCGTGCCTGCCTTTACCTTCGTTTCGACTGTCAACGCCTTCGTCCTGCGCGGTGCCCGGCCTATATTCGTCGACATCCGACCTGATACACTGAACATCGACGAAAATCAGATTGAAAAGCGCCTAACGAGCCGTACGAAAGCCATTTTCCTCGTCCATTATGCCGGGGTGGGCTGTGCTATGGACGCCATTCTCCGGCTCAGCCACCAACACCGTCTACCCATCGTGGAGGATAACGCCCACGGTCCCTTCGGCAAATATCGTGGCCGATTTCTCGGCACTTTCGGCGACCTAGCCGCACTTAGCTTTCACGAGACCAAGAACTATACCTGCGGAGAAGGCGGGGCCCTTCTGCTCAATCATGCACGCTTTCTCGGCCGCGCCGAAATCCTACGTGAGAAAGGGACAGACCGCAGTCGTTTCTTCCGTGGTGAAATCGATAAGTATAACTGGGTTGACATCGGCTCGAGTTACCTTCCCGCGGACTTACTGGCGGCTTTCCTGCGCGCACAGCTCGAACAGCGCGATCAGATTCAGGCAGCGCGTCGCCGGCTCTGGGCGACCTACGAAAGTGAGCTCCAGGCCTGGGCCAGGAGTAACACTGTCAGATTGCCGATCGTTCCACCTGATTGCGAGCAAAGTTATCACATGTTCTATCTCCTTTTGCCGTCACTCAAGGACCGACAAAGATTGATCGATCATCTCGGTCGCCACGGTATCCTGGCTGTTTTTCATTACTTGCCACTTCACCTTTCCCCGATGGGGAAAGGGTTTGGGGGGCGTAAGGGCGATTGCGCGGTCACGGAAAGGATCTCCGATCAAATCCTGCGGCTTCCATTTTACACCGGCATGACGCCGACGGAGCAGATGGAGGTGATCGAAACTATCCGGGATTTCCGTTGCTCGTGAGCATTTCCAGTCCGCGTGCGGATCTGTCTTGGTGGCCGGCTTTAATAATCGCCATCGTGCTCGCTGGAAGCTCATTTGCGCTCCAAGGCCGTTCGGGATTTAACCCGGCCGACGAAGGATTCCTCTGGTATGGAGTGCAACGGACCGTGGCCGGAGAAGTGCCACTACGGGATTTCCAGTCCTACGACCCTGGGAGATATTACTGGTGTGCGGCGGGCGCAGTGCTCTCGGGCACAGGGCTGGTGGCGCTCCGTTTTTCAGAGACCCTCTTTGCCTGTCTCGGGCTTTGGGCAGGCCTGCTCGCGGCCCGACGAATAACTAGCGACTGGAAGCTCCTGTTGCTTATCGGTCTGATGCTGACGAGCTGGATGTTCCCCTCACACAAGCTATTTGATCACGGCATTCTCCTGATCGCCATCCTTCTCGGAGTTCGACTGGTCGAATGCCCTTCCCAACGAAGGATTTTCGAGGCCGGATGTTTTGTCGGGCTGTGCACTTTCTTTGGTCGCAACCATGCTCTTTATGGTTTTTTCGCGATTGGCACGATGCTTCTGCTGTTGCACTGGAAGGCACCGAAAGAGGTGCCGGTCCGACACCTGTTTCTGTGGTGTGCTGGCCTTGGGTTGGGCCTGACCCCATTGCTTGGCATGCTCCTCTTCGTTCCGCAATTTTTTGCAAGCTACCGGGAGTCAGTGGAATCGATTTTCCGTCATGGAGCTAATCTAAGCCTTCCGGTGCCGTGGCTCTGGCGACTTTCGTATGCTGGTGATCCGCTCACGACAATCAACAGGATTCTTCTTGGAAGCCTATACATGGCTCTTCCTCTTTTCTACCTGAGTATGATCGCTCTCGTGCTGCGTCTAAGGGCTCAAGAGCTAAGACAACATCCAGTTCTCGTCGCCGGCGGATTTGTCGGACTGCTTTATGCTCACCACGCGTTCGCCCGGGCGGATGTGAGCCACTTGGCGCAGGCAATTCATCCCTTCACTCTTGGGGTGGTTGCCGCGCTGCTCTGGTGGGGATGCTCGCGGAAATACGTTTGGTTGGCCGTGGCGGTCATAACCCTGGCTGGATTCATGGAAGGTGCGCCTCAAAATTCCTTCTATCGACGAATGGTTTCACAAGTCCCATGGGTCAAATTCGATGCGGGCGACGAGATCTTTATTCCAGCGTCCGAGGCGCGCCTCTACAATTGCCTGCGCAATTTTATCGGGAAAAATCTCCGCCCGCAGCAGACTCTCCTCATCGCGCCCGTCTATCCGGGCTTTTATTCGCTTCTGGATCGACCGTCGCCTCTCTGGGAACTCTATTTTTTCTTTCCTTCAACCGTTACGGAACAAAAAACAGCCATTCGAAAACTCAGGGATCGGACGGTGGACTGGGCGCTCCTCTCGAATGCCGCGATTGATCGTCGCCCCGATCTACGGTTTGAATCGACCCACCAGGTCTTGGCGGACTATTTGACCAGAAACTTCCAGCCGGTCCGGCTCGACTGTCTACCGAAGGGCATGACGCTCTTTCACCGACAACTCCCTTTGCCCAACAACTCAGCCGGGAAGCAGATCTCCCACAAGTGATTTTTCTTCCTTCAGCTCATTGACCGAGGCGTCGATTTTTGCGCGGCTGAATTCGTTTAGCGGGACGTCCTGGACGATTTGCCACTTGCCGCCCTGCGAGCGGATGGGGAAGGAAGCGATCAGGCCCTTTTCCACGCCGTAGCTGCCGTCGGAGCAGACCGCCACGCTATGCCAATCGCCCGCTTTGGTCTCGGTCGTTAGGCTGCGCACGGTGTCGACGACGGCGTTGGCGGCGGAGGCGGCGGAGGAGGAGCCGCGCGCTTTGATGATGGCGGCGCCGCGCTGTTGCACGGTCGGGATAAACGTTTCCTTCAGCCAGCTTTCGTCGCCGATGACCTGGTCGGCGTTCTTGCCGTTGATCCTGGCGTTGTAGAAATCGGGATATTGGGTGGCGGAATGATTGCCCCAGATGGTCATGTTGCTCACATCGGTGACATCGACGCCGGCTTTCTGGGCGAGCTGGGCTTTGGCCCGGTTTTCGTCCAGCCGGGTCATGGCAAACCAGCGGTCGTTAGGGACGGATTTGGCGTTGTTCATCGCAATGAGGCAATTGGTGTTGCAGGGATTCCCCACCACCAGCACGCGCACGTCGCCGGCGGCGTTTTTCTCGATCGCCTGGCCCTGGCCGATGAAGATTTTGCCGTTGATGCCTAACAAATCGCCGCGTTCCATCCCGGCTTTGCGCGGAATGCTACCGACGAGCAGGGCCCAGTTGACCTCTTTGAATCCTTCATTCAGATCGGAGGTGGGTGTGATGCCTTTGAGCAGGGGAAAGGCACAATCGTGCAATTCCATGACTACGCCTTCGAGCGCACCAAGGGCGGGCGGGATTTCGATCAGCGAGAGATGGACCGGCTGCTCCGGACCAAACATTGAGCCCGAAGCGATGCGAAAGAGAAGGGAGTAGCCGATCTGGCCAGCCGCGCCGGTGACGGCGACTTTAATAGGTGCATTCATCTTATTTCATAGCCGCACTTCCCGGTGCTGTCATCCCCGCGGTCGGCGGAGAAACCGGCTCAGTCGTTCTCCTCGGGAAAATCGCGTCCCGCCTGCCGGATGAGCGCTCGCACCAAATGCAACTGGCGCCGCAAACCCTGGCCGCGGCCCAGCTTTTCGACGGTGGTGTGGAGGCGGCGCGTCCAGTTGGAGTTGGCCGCGGTGCCAGGGACGTTAAATCGGTCTTTGCGCCCGAGCAGGTCGGTGATCATGACGATGGCCAGCCAGGATCGGCAGCGGAAGAGCGCCTCCAAGACCGCGGGATAGAATTCGGTCGCGAAATTTGTTCCTTCGTTAGGCTCGGCCAAGCCGGCGAAAGCGGCGACTTTGGCCAGGTCGCCGCGCGATTGCTCGCTGCTCTCGGTCTTCTTTGCAAAGGCGTCCTCCCAAAGCGCGCGCAACGGTTTGTGATCGTGCGTGGCGTAGGTGGCGACGGAGAGCGGCTCGTATTCGTGCCCCGGAATGACTCGCTGCTCCGAGTCGGTTTCCCATTGCGGAATCTTAAAGCCGGCGATGCCTAACGACCGCAGGTTGGGGCGGACGTATTTCGGCACCGTGCCGAGATCTTCCCCCACCACCCGGGTCGCGCCCGCTTCCTCCAGCACGACGCGCAGATATTCTTCGCCTTCGCGCCGGTTGGCCTCGGCGTTCTCCGGGCTTTCGTCGTCGCGCGGCGCGAAATGCGGATTGCGCTGCTCGGTTCGCTGGCGCATTTCCTCCCAGGAAAGGGGGAGGAATTCGGCGTTGCGCTGCGGTCGCCAGGGGAAGGCGTAGATGCGGTAAAAGCCCAGGATGTGATCGATGCGAAAGACGTGGAAAATTTCCTGCACTCCGCGGATGCGTTCGCGCCACCAGCCGAAGCCGTGGGCCCGCATGGAGTCCCAATCGTAGAGCGGGATGCCCCAGTTTTGGCCCCATTTCTGGGTGAATTCATCGTCCTTAAAATAAGGCTCGGGCGGTGCTCCGCCCGACCATTCGAGCCGAAAGCGATCGGGATGAGCGAAGACGTCGGCGCTGTAATAACTGACGCCAAAGGGGATGTCGCCCATGAGAGCGACCCCGCGCGTCTCGGCCCACTTCTTCAGTTCACGCCATTGCCGGTAGGCGATCCATTGCACGTAGCGGAAATAGCTCCGGCGCTGCTCGAAGGCGGCGCGCTCTTCTTCGCCTAACGATTCCAGCCACTGCTGTGCCGCCTCCAGGCTGTTTTGCGGCCATTCGTCCCAGGTCTCGCGCTCGCCGTTCTGCTCCATCAGGACGCGGAAGAGAGTGTAATCATCCAGCCAGTTTTGCTCGGCGGCACAGAAATCGTCGAAGTCGTTCTCCGGCTCCTCCCTCTCCCGCCGTCGCGCGGTGAAAGCGGCGAAGGCGCGCTCGAGCAGTTTTTTCTTGAGCGGCTTGACGATTTCATAGTGAACCGGCCCGCGGCGCAGCGCGGCGAGATCGACCTCCCGAGTGATTTCACGGAAGGCTTCGGCGGAGAGATCCGGCGGCGATCCCGGCGCCAGCTCGAGCGTAGTGGGATCGATCGCGCGCGAGCTGATCGCGTTATACGGGCTGTTGTCGCCACCGGTTTCGTTGATCGGCAGGAGCTGCACCAGCCGGAAACCATGGCGGCGCGACCAATCGATGAACTGGCGCAACGCGGCGATATCTCCGATTCCAAGGTCGTCCTCGGTGCGGAGGGCGAAGAGGGGCGCGAGGAGCCCGGCCAGCTTTTCGTTAGGCGAGAGATGCATGAGAAAAATTAGAGCGCTGGAAGGAGATTCGCGCGGGCGAGGTGCGGTGCGCTTCGCTGTTTTTATCCGCGCCGCACATTCCAATCCTCGACCAGCGTGGTCGGGATCTCTTTCAGGAAGCGCGAGGGGCGCTGGAACATGTCGCCGTAGCCGGCGTTGAGCCGCATGTGCGGGTAGGTGAGGTAAAGCTCGTCGCGCGCGCGGGTGACCGCGACGTAGAAGAGCCGGCGCTCTTCCTCGATCGCTTCCCGCGTCTCGAGCGAGCGGGTGCTGGGGAACATGCCGTCGGTCAGCCAGATGACGAAGACGGCATAGAACTCGAGCCCTTTGGCCTGGTGAACGGAGGAAAGGTTGACCGCCTCGGTGTCGCCGGCCTGATTGGCGGCCGGCTCGGCGTCGACGTTGCTGATGAGCGCGAGCTGGGAGAGAAATTCGTGGATGTCTTTGAACTGACGGGCGAAGGCGGCGAGCTGGTTGAGGTCTTCCTGGCGCAGCTCGTAGTTGGCAAAGTTCGCCTTGGCGTAGTCGTCGTAGATCGCTTCCACGATCGACATGATCATTTCGGTCGGCTGCTTCGGTTCCCCGTTAGGCGCGATCTCGTCCAGCGTGTCGGCCAGCTGCTGCCAGGAACGTTTGGCCCGCGCGCCGACCGACATCGGCATGAGGCGATCGCTCCAGGAAACGATTTTGGCGTCACGGTTGAGCGATTCTTCCCATGCCTTCCAAAGATTTTCCGCACTCTTCCCGCCGATGCCGGGGAGCAGCCGCACCATGCGCTTGAAGGCGACTTCGTCCCGCGGATTGGCCACGAAACGAATGAAGGCGGCCACATCCTTGATGTGCGCCTGTTCGAAAAAGCGAATGCCGCTGGTGATCTGATACGGAATGCCGCGGCGCGAGAGCTCGAGCTGGAGCTCGACGGCGTGATAATGAGCGCGATAGAGCACCGCGATTTCGTTCAGCTCGATCCCTTCGTCGCGCAATTCGAGGATGCGCTGGGCGATGAATTGCGCCTGCTCGCCGCCGTCGTTCAGCGCGACCATGGCGGGCCGCGCCGAGTTCGTCAGGCGAGTGGCGCTGAGGTTTTTGCGAAATTGCTGCAGGTTTTGCGCGATGGTCGCATTCGCTACCTGCAAAATCTCGGGCACGCTGCGATAGTTCAGCTCGATCTTGAAGACCTGCGCGCCGGGATAACGGCGGGGAAAAGCGAGGATGTTTTGGAAGTTCGCCCCGCGCCAGGAGTAGATCGATTGCGCATCGTCGCCCACCACCATGACGTTCTGATGTTCGGCCGCGAGCAGGTCGATCAGGTCGGCTTGGATTTTGTTCGTGTCCTGGTATTCGTCGACCAGGATGAACTGGAATTGCCGCCGATAAAACGCGGCCACTTCCTCGTGCTCTTTCAGCATGCGCAGGGTCTTCTCGAGCAGGTCGTCGAAATCCATCGAGTTGCTCGATTTTTTTCGCCGCTCATAGCGTTGGTGCACCTCTTTGATCTGCTCGATGAGCGGCAGGAAATAGGGAAACTTTTCCGCCAGCAACTCCTCCATCGTCCGCTCAGTGTTCACGACGAAGCTGAAGATATCCGCCAGCACATCGCCCTTCGGAAAGCGGATCTCCTTTGGGTCAATCCCGGCGCTGGCGACGACCGAGTTGAGAAGATCTTTCTGATCTTCACGGTCCATGATGGTGAATCCGCTGGTATAGCCGAGGACGTGGCCGTGGCGGCGGAGCATGCGGTTTCCGATGGAATGGAAGGTGCCGCCCCACAAGCCGCTCGCGTCCATCGGAAGGAGGTTGGCGACGCGGTCGAGCATCTGGCGCGCGGCTTTGTTGGTGAAGGTGAGGAGGAGGATGTTGCGCGGGTCGACACCGTTTTCGAGCAGGTAGGCGACACGATAGGTGAGGGTGCGGGTTTTGCCCGAGCCGGCGCCGGCGATGACGAGGAGCGGGCCGGGCGGCGCGGTCACGGCGGCGTGCTGCTGCTCGTTCAGCTCGGCCGCGTAATCGATGCTGATGGTGGCCGCGGAGGAGGCGCGCTGGAGCGTGTAATCGCGGGACATTGGGGGATTACGCTGGAGTGTCGGTCGGGGCACTTCAATGAAAAGTTTCGCCGGATTGAGGGTTGCGGCGGCTTTTCGTTAGGGAAGTGGAGCGGATCCGAAGAGAGCTGGCGGACGTGGGGCTGCCGGGAGTTGTCGAGGCTTGGAGGAGGATGGGCCTCTGGTGCTTCTGCGCCGGATGGCGGGCGCGAGGAAGTTCTGGAAGCCGGAGAGCGAAAGTGATTTGCGGGCTTGGCGGTTCGGGCGGTCGATCGCCGCGCTGGCGGGGAGCGTCCGGAGGAAAACTCGGGACACGTTACCAGATGGCAAGCTACCTGCTTAACAGTTCTGGTAATTATGGCTTTTGCCGCCCAGTCCAGTTTTCCGAATATGAAAATCCTTAACCGTGACCGCGCCGACTTTCTCGTCATCGATGACGAGCCTTCCATCACCCGATTTCTTTCTGCTTATCTCAAGAGCAAAGGCCACACCTGCGCCACCCTGACCGAGGGTTTCCAGACCGCCGTCTGGCTCGAGATGCATGATTGCGAGGTGGTGGTGGTCGATCTCAACATGCCCAAAGTCGACGGGATTTCCCTCATCACCTACATCCACGAGATCCAGCCCACTCTCCCCATCATCGTCTTCACCGGCGTCGGCTATGAGGAGGAGAAAATGCACGCCGCCCTGCGCGCCGGGGCCAACGGTTACGTGAGCAAAAACCTCCCGGTCGAGCAGCTTTACTGCGTCCTCTCCCGCGTCCTCACCACCTGCCGCCAGCGGGCGCAACGCGAAACCCGCAGCCCGCTCCAGCCCGCCCTGCTCGGGGCCGCCTAACGAGCTCCGGCGCCTAACGAGGGCGGGCCTCGCGCAGGAGCTCGCGCAGTCCCTCGGGAGAAACGGTCTCGGCCCCGCAGGCGCTGGCTGTTTCCTGCTCCAGGTAATCCCCCGTCGCCACCACGAGGGCGAATCGCTCCGCGTATTTGCTCGCCAGCCGCTCGATGATCGAGTCGGCGGTCTGCCCCTGCCGGGAATAAAAGATCTGGATTTCGCCCGGCTCCTGTTCCTGGGACACGGTGGGGCCGCGGCCATCGAAAACCAGCACTACCCGGATGCCGCTCCAATCCTGGAAATCGCGCAGTTGCCGCGTCAGCGCCTCGCGGGCGAGGGAGGTGCGGCGTTCATGCAGGGAACGCAATTCCGGCCAGGCGAAAATGATGCTGTGCCCGTCGACCAGGAGATATTGCGGTCGCACCGGGCACGATAGAGCGGCCGGCGGGCCCGAATCAACTCGCCTCTTCGGCCGGGGCGGCGGTCTTGGCCGCGGCGGGGGCTTTCTTGGACCGCGATTTGGCGGCCGGGCGGCGCGGAGCTTTGGCCGCGGCGCGCTTCCGCTCCACGTAGGCTTTGCGCCGCTTCCGCTTCACTGTGACTCGGTGTTGTTGACCCATGAGGCAGTTGCTATAGGCGAGAAGGGCGGGCGACGCAATTTCGAATCGCACCTCGCCGCCGGAACGATCCGCCACCCGGCCCGGCGGCGGCGGGAGAATTTTTAAAATGAGATTGCCATCCGCGCGCGCTTCCGGCTAAAACCAAGGGCGTAGTGTCCACCCCTGGCCATACCCCTTTGCCCGCGAACATGCCCCCGATCCTCATCGGCCTCGCGATGCTTCTGCTCGCTTTCGCCCTCGTCTTCGGATTTCTGAACACGAGCAGGTTGCGAGGCCTGCGCGAGGAGCTGGCCCGCAGCACCACCGCGCGCGAGATTTCCGATCGCGCCCGGGCCCGGACGGAGAAGAAACTCAAGTCGCGCGAAAGCGATTTCGCCGCCGCCCAGAGCCAGGCCACGGCGGCGGCAGCAAAGGCCAGCAGCGCGGAGGAAGCGCTGAGCAAGGCGCAGAACGCGAAGGCGGAGTTGGAAGCGAAATTAGAAGCGAGCGAAGGCCAGATCGCCGATCTGCAAAAGAGGGTGGCGGAGGCTACCATGGGCGGAGAGCCGGGCGCGGCGGAGGGCGCTTCGGCTAACGAAATGAAGGCCATGCTGGTCGAAGCCAGGGAGCAGTTGGAAGCGGCCGAGCAGGAAAAATCGGTCCTGGCCGACAAGATGAAAGCCGCGCAGGACCGGGTCGTGGCGATGGAAGAGGAGAAGCGGCGGCGCGGATCAGGCGCCAGCTCGCGCGGCGTGCACGGCACGGTGCTGGCGGTAAACCAGGCTTATAATTTCGTCGTCCTGAGCATGGGCGACCGGCAGGGCGTGGTGCCCAACTCCGAGATGCTGGTCCTGCGTGCGGGAGCGTTCATCGGCAAGATCCGCATCTCCTCGGTTGAACCGACCACCTCGATAGGCGATATCATCAGCAATTCCTTGGCGCGTGGCGTCCAAGTACAACCTGGAGATACCGTCATCTATGCTGGAAGCACCAATTCGTAGCCGGCGCCAGCGCTGCCTAACGATCGCCCTGCTCGGCGGCACCGCGCTTTTCCTCTGCTCCTGCGCCACCGAACAGCCGCGCACCGCCTTGATCAGTGATCCCGATGCCCGCAAGGAATCCTCCATTCCGTGGAACAAGCCGGCGAAGTGGGAAGGCGGCGCCAACGTCCCCGGCGGCATCGGCGGCGGCGTGAACGGCGGCCCCGGCGACCCCTCGCTCTAGTTCGCGGCCGCGCCCTCGCGCCTCCGGCTCCGCGCGATTAAATCCAGAAGCCGGCCGGGATGATGGCGTCTTTCGGGACGACCACGATCCCGTCGCGAATGTAGTAGTTGGCGCCGTCGAAGTTGGGTTCTTTGCCTTCCGGGGTAATGACGACCCCGTCGCCGATGCGCGCGTTTTTATCGATGATGGCGCGATCGATGACGCAATTGCGCCCGATCCCGATCGGGGGGACATCGTCGCCGGGAGCCGGGGCGGCGCCCTCGAAATGGTCGCCGCCCATGACCACGCTGTTGCGAATGGTCGCGCCGCTCCGGATGATGCTGCGCACGCCGATCACGCTTCGTTCGATGTGGGCGTCGGAGATCATGCAGCCATCGGAAATGATCGCCTGGCGCAGGGTGGCGCCGTTGATTTTGCTCCCGGGTAGGAAGCGCGGGTGGGTGTAGATCGGCGCCGTCGCTTCGAAGAAACTGTAGTTGGGTCGCGGGCTGGTCAGGTCGAGGTTTGCTTCGTAAAAGGCGCGGATCGTGCCGATATCCTCCCAGTAACCTTCGAAGATAAAGGCATTCACATGGCGCTCGCCGATCGCCTGCGGGATGACGTGTTTGCCGAAATCGTCCAAATCGCTCTCCAGGCAATCGATCAGCACCTGGCGATTGAACACGTAGATGCCCATGGACGCTTGGAAGAGCTCCTCATTTGAATTTTTGCCGATCGATTCCAGGGTCTCGCGATCCAGTTTCAGCTCCGCCAGCAGCGCCGGGTCTTTCGGCTTTTCCTCAAAGCGGGTGATTCGATGATCCGATCCGCTGAGCATGATGCCAAAGGCGGAAGCCACTTCCCGGACCACCGGGGTGACGGCGAGAGTGATATCGGCGCCAGAGCGGATGTGCTGATGCAGGAGCACGCGGAAGTCCATCCGGTAAAGCTGATCGCCGCTAAGGATGAGGAAATAGTCGTAGGGCTGCTCGAGGAAGTAGCGCAGGTTTTGCCGGACCGCGTCGGCCGTGCCCTGATACCACTCGGTGCTGAGCGGGGTCTGCTGGGCGGCCAGGATGTCGACAAAGCTGCGCGAGAAATTATCGAATTTGTAGCTCGCCTGGATGTGGCGGTGGAGGGACATGGTGTTGAACTGGGTCAGGACGTAGATCGAGCGCAAGCCCGAGTTGAGGCAGTTGCTGATCGGGATGTCGACCAGGCGATATTTTCCGCCTAACGGGACCGCCGGCTTGGCCCGGTCCTTGGTCAGCGGAAACAGACGAGTGCCGGCGCCGCCGCCCATGACAATCGAGAGAGTGCGTTGAGTGGTGCCCGGCGGAAGAGATGGAGATTGCGGCATGAATTGCGGTCAGTGTAACCTGAATCGTGGGGTAAGTGGCAAGCCGATGTATCTCTTCTCTCCCCTGCCCCATCGTCATCGTGGCCGCGCTCCCAGCTCGTGCTTACGATTGTTTTTCGGTCACGAGCAGGAGGACGAAAATCGGAGAAGGCCGCTGCCTTGCGTCGGAAGGTCGTCGGTGTCACTCTGCGCCTGACTTATGTGCGGCATCGTCGGATACGTTGGCAGAGCGGAAGTCGGGCCCATCCTGCTCGATGGTCTGCGCCGGCTCGAATATCGCGGTTACGACTCCGCCGGGGTCGCGATTGTCGATGGCGACCATATTGAGACTCGCAAATGCGCCGGCCGCATCGCCGGACTCTCCAAGATGATGGCCGAGGATCCGCCCGCCGGCACCTACGGCATCAGCCACACCCGGTGGGCGACGCACGGCAAACCGACCGATCAAAATGCTCATCCGCATTTCGACGAGAGCGGGAAGCTGGCCCTGGTCCACAACGGCGTGATCGAAAATTACCAGCAGATCAAGGACTCGCTGCTGCAGGAAGGCGAACACCATTTCAACTCCGAGACCGACACCGAAGTGCTGGCTCATTTGGTTGGGAAAATCTATGCCGACTCGGCCAAAGGCGTGACCGATCCGCGCCGCCACAAAGCTCTCCTGGTCGAAGCGCTCCGCACCGCCCTGCGCCAGGTCATCGGCACCTACGGCATCGCCATGGTTCATGCAGATATTTCCGATTTCATCGTCGGCGCGCGGCGCGGCAGCCCGCTCGTGCTTGGGGTGGGAAAAGACGAGAACTTCCTCGCCAGCGACGTCAGCGCGATCGTGGCCTACACCCGCGATGTGGTCTACTTGAACGACTTCGACCTGGTCGCGGTCGAGCGCGATAAATTCGAGATCAGTTCGTTAGCCGGGGAGCGGGGCGCACACGCTATCAGCAAAGTCGAGTTCACCGCCGAGGACATCAAAAAAGGCGATTACCCGCACTACATGCTGAAGGAAATCTTCGAGCAGCCCGGTTCGGTCCGCGACGCCATGCGCGGCCGGCTTAGCCCGGAGGAATGCACCGCCAAACTGGGCGGCCTGAACATGACTCCGGCCGAACTGCGCGATGTCGGTCGTCTGGTTTTGACCGGCTGCGGCACCGCGCTGCACGCCGGCATGGTGGGCGAGTACCTGATCGAAAAGCTGGCCCAGATCCCGACCGAAGTGGAATACGCGAGCGAATTTCGCCATCGCAACACCCCGATGGCGCGCGAAACCCTCGTCTTCGCCATCAGCCAAAGCGGAGAGACGGCCGACACCCTGGGCGCGTTGCGCGAGAGCCAGCGCAAGGGCTATCGCACTCTCGGCATTTGCAACAACGTCGCCAGCACCATCGCGCGCGAGAGCGACGGCGGTGTCTACATGCACGCCGGACCCGAGATCGGGGTGGCCGCGACCAAATCCTTCACCTCCCAGGTCGTGATCCTGACCCTCATCGGCTTATTGTTAGGCCGAATGCGCCATCTCTCCACCGCGGAAGGCAGCTGCATCATCGAAGCGCTCGAAGGCTTGCCCGAAAAAATCGAGCAGATCCTGAAAACGACCGACGAAATCAAGGCGGTGGCGCAGAAATACGTCGACGCCAGCGGCATGCTCTTCTTCGGGCGGCAGCTCAATTTTCCCATCGCGCTCGAAGCCGCGCTCAAGATGAAGGAGATCACCTACCTCTATGCCGAGGGCCATCCCAGCGCCGAGCTCAAGCATGGCATCATCGCGCTGGTCAAACCGGAGCTGCCCTCCGTTTTCATCGCGCCGGATGACGCCGTCTTTTCCAAGAACCTGAATAACATCGAGCAGGTGCGCGCGCGCAAAGGTCCGATCGTCGTCGTGACCACGGAGAGCGGCGCGGGCAAGCTGAAGGGGATCGCCGACGACCTCATCATCGTGCCGGAGGCGGATGATGTTGTCATGCCGGTGCTGACCGTGATCCCGCTGCAGCTTTTCGCTTATCACCTGGCCGTGGCGCTTGGTCGCGATGTCGACAAGCCGCGCAACCTGGCTAAGAGCGTCACGGTGGAATAACCGGGCACCCCGGGCGAAAAATCCCTGCGAGCTAGAAGCTCGCGCTACCCGGCGATCGGTCCCTTATTTAGGCCCCGCGCCTTTCACCCCGACCCGGGCCAGATATTCCTCCACGCTGAGCAGATTATTCGCCCCGCGCTGCACGATCTTGAGCAGCGTGTCCATCGACGACACTTCCTCGAGCTGCTCGGTCAGGAACCATTGCAGGAAATTATTGGTGATGAAGTCGTTCTCCGAACGGGCCAGCTCGACCAGCGCATTGATCTGGTGGGTCACTTCCACTTCCTGGTCGAGCGAGAGCTTGATCGCTTCTTCGGCGTTGTTGAAAATGCCCTGCGGTTCCGCGATGGCCGGAATCGCCACCCGGCCGCCGGCGTCGATCACGTAATTGATAAAACGCAGGGCGTGCTCGTTTTCCTCCGCCGCCTGACGGAAAAAGTGTTGCGCCAACTGCGGCAGCGCATCGCTCGAGAAATAAGCCGCGATGGCCACGTATTGCATGGACGCGCCAAACTCGTTTCCAATCTGCTTGTTGATCGCGTCGACTACCTTCTTGTTCGTCAGCATGGGATTGTCCTCCGGTTGAGATTCATTCGGTCGCGACGGAGCGCCGCGACCTTCCGCACTCAAGGTGCCCGAAGACCGCTTCCGGTTCAATCCCTTTAGGTGGGATTCGTTAGGCGTATTAACCGCGCTTGCCCGCGATCAACCGGTAGAGGAGCAGGAGCAACATCGCGCCGATGACTGAAGCGATGAAGCCGGCCGCTTCGCCCGGCTGATACCAGCCGAGCAGGCGGCCGAGATATCCGGCGACGAAGGCACCGGCGATGCCGATCAACATGGTGATGATGCAACCGCCGGGATCTTTGCCCGGCATGAGGAGTTTGGCGATCGCGCCGATGACGAGACCGATGATCAGAGTCCAAAGAATTGCGCCCATATGGTTATGCTATAAGTCGCGCTTGGAGTCGGCAATGGATTTGTCGAATTGCGCGAGGATTCGCCGCATCTGGAGTTGTGCCTGGCGGAGCCGTCCGGAGGGGACGAGTTCCCTCTCCCGTCTCTACAACTGCACCACTTGCGCGCTGTGGATGTCGTCACTCTGCGCGATCTCGGCCAGGAGCTCGGCCGGCGGCGCGGTGTCGAGATTCAGCACGGTCAGAGCCCGCCCACCGGCCTGGTTCCGGCTCAGCGACATGGTCGCGATGTTGACCCCGTGCCCGCCTAACAATGTCCCGATGCGGCCGACCATGCCGGGTCGATCGGTGTTTTCCAGCACCAGCAAAACGCCCTCCGGACGCGCCTCGACCGGTCGGCTGTTGATGCTCACAATCCGCGGCGTGGCGCCGAAAAAAGCGCCCGCGACCGCGACCGTTTTGCCTTCCGCGACCGCGGAAAGCTCAAGCAGATCCGTGTAATCCCCCGGCGCGCTGAGGCGCGATTCGGTGATTTTGATGCCGAGCGTTTGCGCAAATGCGGGCGCGTTGACTTCATTCACGTCCTCGCCGCCGGCCAAGCGCAGAAAGCCTTTGAGGATCGAGCGGGTGATGGCGGTGGTATCGGCCTCGTTCACTTTGCCGCTGTAGTTGATGTGCAGATTCTCCACCCGCCGCGGTGCGACCTGGGAAAGGAAACGCCCGAGCTTTTCGCCAAAACGCAGATGCGGCCCGATGAGGGCGAGGGTCTTGGCGTCGAGGTTCGGCAGGTTGATCGCGTTGCGGATCGTGCCCTCGAGCAAGACGGCGCGAATGGCCTGGGCGATCTCGATCCCGACGCTCTCCTGCGCCTCGAGCGTGGAAGCACCGAGGTGCGGAGTGAGAATCAGATTAGGAATCCCGCGCAACGGCGAATCGGCCGGCAGCGGCTCAGTCTCGAAAACGTCCAGCGCCGCGCCGGCGACCTGGCCGCTGCCTAACGCCTCCAGCAAGGCGGCTTCGTCGATCAGGCCGCCCCGGGCGCAGTTGATCAGGCGCACGCCGCGCTTGGTTTTCGTGAGGCGAACGGCGTTCAGGAGATGATGCGTCTCGTGGGTGAGCGGAGTATGCAGGGTGAGAAAATCAGCCAGCGGCAGGAGGTCGTCGATCTCCTCGACCAGCTCGACTTGAAGCGAGCGGGCGCGGCTGGAGGAAAGATAGGGATCGTAGGCCAGCACGCGCATCCCGAAAGCGATCGCGCGCCGGCTCAGCTCGGAGCCGATCCGGCCCATGCCGATGATGCCCAGCGTCTTGTTATAGAGCTCGGTCCCTTCAAACTGCTTCCGGCTCCAAAGCCCGGCCTGGAGACTGGCGTGGGCCTGCGGGATTTTGCGCGCGACCGAGACGAGGAGCGAGAAGGCATGCTCGGCGGTCGAGATGGTGTTGCCGCCCGGCGTGTTCATGACGATGACCCCGCGGCGGGTGGCCGCTTCGACGTCCACGTTATCGACCCCGACACCGGCGCGGCCGACCACTTTCAGGCGGGTGCCGGCCTGGAGAATGGGCGCGGTCACTTTTGTCTGGCTGCGCACGACCAGGGCACTGAAATTCGGGATCAGCGCGACGAGCTCGGCTTCGCTCCGGCCGGTTTGCACCACCACGTCGAGTGCGCCATCTGCGCTCAGCGCTTCGATTCCGCGGGGCGCAATCGGATCAGCGATGAGGACTTTGGGAGCAGTCATGATTCCCTATTCGTCGCATAGGTCTTATAGGAGGTATAGGACCAATGGGAGGACGGGAACCTCGAAGGCCTGCTAGCCAAAGATAACCAGACGGATCGACTCGGGCAGATGCTGAGCGATTTGGGTCGCCACGCTGCCGCGGAGCAGGTCGGCCAGAGTGCGCCGCTGCGAGGCCCCGAGGATGATGTAATCCACCCCTAACGTCGCCGCCAGATCGAGGATGGTGGCGGAGGCGTCCTCGCTCACCGCGTAAACCGGTTGCACGCAGACGTTGCGGGTTTCGCCTTCCTTCAACATGAGCGACATGATCGCGCTGGCCTGCGCATCGTCTTTCCATTTCGAGCTCCCCAACACCGCCGGCGCCCCGGAGAAATAGACCGCGATTTCCTTGATGTAGACGACGCAGAGCACCGCTTTGCGCAGTTGCGCCTCCTCCAGGGCGAAGTTCAGCACCGGGTTGATCCCGCGCGCCGCGACCATGATTTTCTGCCCTTCTTCCAGCTTCGATTGCATCGTCTTGGGGAGATTCGGCGCCACCATGTCGGCCACTTCCTTGGTCATGGTGACCGTCTTTAAGCCGGAGAGTTTGTGTGAATAAGCGCGTAGAGCGAGACCGACGCCGAGCACGCAGATGGCGAAAAAGAGCGCGTCCGGCTTTGTCTTGGCGATGGTCAGCTCGACTGCCGAGAGAATGAGAAAGGTGACGCCCATAAGCAGGCGTTGGTACCAGGTCAGGTCGAGCTTCTTATTAAAGGTGCAGGAGCCGAGATTGACCGCGATCGCGCCTACCACGCCGATGGCGTAGAGGCCAGCCAGGGCCTCGAATTTCCGGGTCACAGCCAGGACCAGAATGGGAATGCCGACTGCGACCAGGAGCGGAATCCAGGGCACGCCGTGGCGATTGAGCCGGGCCAGTTGCTTCGGCATCTCGCCATCCTGCGCCATCATGTAGATCACCCCGATGAGGGCGACGACGGCAGTATTGACAGCGCTGAAAAGCAGGAAGCCGAAAACCACCCCGACAAAGATCCCAAAGGCGCTGCCGAACCACTGCGCCACCACGAGCGAGCCGTAGTGTTCGCCCAGGAAACGGAGCATGTCTTCCGAGTGCTGGGTCAGCTCGGGAGCGTACATCTTCGGCATCGAAAGCATGGCCCAGCCGAGCAGGGCCGTGCCTACCACCACCTCGATCGCCACCGGGATGATCGCTTTGGCGGCCGTCCGGGTCACCTTCGGGTTCTCGGGAGTGGCACCGGGGTCGAGCTTCATCACTCCGGTGATATTGGCCACTGCCTCCACCCCGCTGAGGGCGAGAATGACCCCGACGAATTGCGTCCAAGCCACCCCGAGGTTGGCATGGCGCGGCTCCAGGTGAGTGGTGTTCAAATACCCCGCGCTCAGCCCCAGAATCACCAGCACGGTCAAAACCGCCGGCACCGCCAGGTAAATCGAGACACTGCCGCTGTGTTTGGGCCCGAAGAAATTGATCGCGCCGACCAGGATCACCAGCCCCATCGTGGCGACGCGGGCATATTCGGGCGGCACACCAAAGTAGCTCACCGCCGCCCAGCCGCTCAGAGCCGCGGTGACGATGAAATTCGCAATCAACAAAAGCGCACCGACCGAGGCCAGAAACCGGCTCTGGCTGCGCGCCGCTGAGTAAACACCGCCGCCATCAGGGAAATGGGCGCAGATGATGATGTAGTTAAACCCGACCACTGCGGTCAGGGCACAGACCGCCAGAATGAGCGGGAAAGAGGAAAATCCGGCCGCCACGAAAGCGAGGCCGATGACATAGGCCTTACTCGTGCCCCAGTCGCCATAGAGGAGGGCCGCGGCGCGCTTCCAGTCGACATTGCGCGGCCGGTGCACACCCGGTGCTTCGATAAGAGATTCAGCCATGAGTGGTGCGCGTGGAGTAACCGCCGCATCGTCGGAACGGGCAAGTTATTTCTCCTCCCGGGCGCGGGAGAAGTTGGCCCCGGCCGACCCGAAGAGCCCAAAGGTGACTGGCATCCTCCGCAGCGGCCCCGATTAAACCGACCACTCGCCAGGAGAGGCCGTTGCCATAACGAAAGTCACGCACCACCTGCAGGAGGTTACAGTAGGCGCCGGTTGTGTCGAGGATGAGAGTGAGAGCCTTCGACGAATGCTGATCATCTGGTCGAGCCGTTTCGAGATCGGTCACAGGAACCTGCTCTTGGCGGACGTCATGGAGAGGACGTGCCGTGGTCCTGGTGTGGAGCTGGCGCGGTGCGGCCGGCCGAGCCCGCCTCCGGGACCTTCCGCCATCGCTTCGACCAAGTGGCAAAGAGGACCGCAAACAAAAACCTGAGTCCGAGCTGGGTGACGAAGCCGCGCAATTCCGGTCGGTCGTCAGCATGCTGACGGTGGTCGCCCACCTTGCACCTAAGCTCAGGGCGTGGGATGCGGATTCTCGATGAACCAGGTCCACAACGGCGCGGGCGGTTCCGCGGAATTTTCCGCGCGGGTTTGGGGTTTCAAGGCCTTAACGAGCTTCTGCTTTACACTGCGGTCCGGATAATCGGTTTCACCCGTGTCCGCGATCAACACCACGATCGTCTGCATGATTAACGGTCAGCCGAGTCCGGTCGGAACCGTGAATTAAAACAGCGGGTGGAAACGTTAAAAGATCGTTAAGGCCTATTCGGGATCGAGCGATAGGCGATAGCCAATACCCACCTCCGTCTTGATCAGACTCGGGGCGTCGGCGTCGGTTTCCAGTTTCTTCCGCAGGTGGGTGACGTAGACCCGGAGATATTGCGCCTGGCTCTCGGCTTTTTCGCCCCAGACCGTGCGGAGTAATTGCCGGTGGGTGACAACCTTTCCGGCGTTCTGCACGAGCACGCGCAGGAGCGAGTACTCGGTTGGCGTGAGCTTGATTTCGCTGCCGCTAAGTTTTACCTGCCGAGCCGCAAAATCGACGCAGAGCGGCCCTGAACTAAAAACCGGCTCGCCGGTCTCGGTCAGCGAACGGCGCTGCGCCACCCGAATGCGGGCGAGCAGCTCCGCGGTGTCGAAAGGTTTGGTGAGGTAATCATCCGCGCCCGCGTCCAGAGCTTCGACCTTTTCCTCGGCCTCGTCCCGCACGGAAAGAATCAGGACCGGCACGTCGGACCATTCGCGCAGCTTGCGCAAAGCCTTCAGTCCTTCCATGTCGGGCAGACCGAGATCGAGCAGGACGATGTCCGGCCGCCGATAGACAACTTCGTCGAGGCCGGCCTGGCCCGTTTCGGCTTCGAAGACCCGATGGCCCGAGTTTTCCAGGGCCAGCCGAAGGAGACGACGAATCTGTTTTTCGTCGTCAATGATGAGCGCGACGCGGCTTTGTTTCATACGGATCCGTCCAGGGCATCGCCGAGAGTGGTGCGGACTGGCAGGCTGAGAGTGAATCGGGCGCCGCCCCCGTCGCGGTTTTCGGCCGTGAGCGTTCCGCCGTGGGCTTCGACAAAGCCGCGGGCAATCGAGAGTCCGAGGCCGAGACCGCCCGCTTTGCGACTGTCGCCGCGGTAGAATTTCTCGAAGATGCGATCCGCCGTCTCCGGCGCAAGACCTGGACCACGATCGCTGACCGAAACAAGAAGCCTTTCCTGGCGATGTTCGGCCTCGATCTCGATTGGCGAACGGGCATCGGCATAGCTGACGGCGTTGGCGATGAGCTTGGCCACGGCCTGCTCAATGAGCGTGTGATCCAACAGCACGAGCGGGAGATCCTCCTCCAGGTCGAAGCGCACTTCGCGGTCACCGATTGTTTCGTGCTCGATCGCGGCGGCGGATTCGAGCAGCTCGCGCACATCGCACCACTCCTGTCGGGGGCGGATGACCCCACTCTCGAGGCGGTTCATGTCGAGCAGGTTGTTGACGACACGGTTGAGCCGGCGCGCGCCGTGCTGAATCTCAGCGGCCAGTTCCAGAACAGTTTCGCCCTTAGTGGGCTGAGGCGCGGTGCGGATCAGCTCCTGACTGGCCGCGGCGATGGCGGCGAGGGGCGTCTTGAGTTCATGCGAAACGCAGTCGAGGAGCGTCTTGCGGAGCCGCTCGGATTCCTGCGCGAGCTGGATCTGGGCGGCGAGATGCTCCCGGGCTTTGAGCTGGGAAGTTAATCCACCGACCGTGATCGCGATGATGAAGTAGGTCACAAAAATCAGCACGTCTTCAAACTTCGCGATGTGGAAGGTGAAGAGCGGCGGAATGAAGAGGAAATTCCAGGAGAGCGCGCTGAGGGCGGCGACGAGCAGGACGGGCCCGCGATTCAGCACCATCCCCGAGAGGAGCACGCCGAGAAGAAAGATGAGCGAGATGGCGCCGTAGCCGACGACGGCGGTGAGGAACCAGCAGGCGATGGTGAGGGCGACCACGCCGCCGACGGCGGCGGCATACTCGCGCGGCGGAGCCAAAGCGGGGGGCGAAGGCGGCGCTTTATCCCCACCCGAACCGGCCGCGGCGCGGGGCTCGCCATTCCGCAAACCGGAAGATTCCAGCACGCGGGATTCTAGCGCATCCCTCGGCGAGGGAAACGGACCTTCGGAATTTTAGTACCGTTTTAACTATTCCGTGCCTCCCCGCAGATTAGCTTTCCACGGACAGTAATTATAATGCCCACGACTCTGGTTCCTGCACAGCCCTCCCACGCCGCGCGTCCCGCCGCCGCCACCGAGGCTCCGCTGCGCAAGCGGCGTTTCGCACTCCTCTGCCTGGCGAGTCTCGGGATTGTTTACGGCGACATTGGCACCAGCCCGCTCTACGCCTTGCGCGAGTGCTTTTACGGTGAGCACGCCGTGCCGCCGACTCCGGCCAATATCCTCGGCGTTCTCTCGCTCATCCTGTGGTCACTCCTCCTCGTCATCTCGGTCAAATATCTCATTCTTATTCTGCGGGCGGATAACCGAGGGGAAGGCGGCATTCTCGCCCTCGCTACCCTGGTCAGCGAAGTGTTGCGGCGAGGCCGGTTCGTTTTCCTGCTCGGGCTCTTCGGCGCGGCTTTGCTTTACGCCGACGGAATGATCACGCCCGCCATCTCGGTCCTCAGTGCCGTCGAGGGCCTGCACATCGCGACCCCATTATTCGACCGTTACGTCGTCCTGATCGCGGTTGGCATTCTGGTCGGTCTGTTTCTGATTCAATCCCGCGGCACGACCGGCCTCGGAAAGGTCTTTGGCCCGGTCACTATCCTCTGGTTCCTCGCCATCAGCGCCTTGGGCGTGCACCAGATTATTCGCGTTCCGGGCGTGCTGGCTGCGATCAATCCTTTGCATGGAGCGCTCTTCTTTATCAACAACGGTGGGAGCGGTTTTGTCGTGCTCGGCGCGGTTTTTCTCGTCGTCACGGGAGGTGAAGCGCTCTATGCCGACATCGGTCATTTCGGCACCGCCCCGATCCGTTTGACCTGGTTCCTGATTGTCCTCCCGGCGCTGCTCTTAAACTATTTTGGCCAGGGCGCGCTGCTGCTTCTGGATCCGGAGGCGGCGGTAAATCCGTTCTATCGCCTGGCTCCCTCCTGGGCGCTCTACCCCTTGGTGGCGCTGGCCACGGCAGCCGCGGTCATTGCCTCGCAGGCGATCATCAGCGGCGCGTTCTCGCTCACCCTGCAGGCGATCCAACTCGGCTACAGTCCGCGCCTGCAGGTCAACTACACCTCCGCTCGCATCATCGGTCAGATCTACATCCCGGTGGTCAATTGGATCTTGATGCTCTCCTGTGTCGGCCTCGTCCTCGGCTTCCGCACCTCGAGCAATCTGGCCGCCGCCTACGGCGTGGCGATCACCACCACGATGTTGATCACGACCATCCTGTTCTATCTCGTCGCCCGGCGCCGCTGGAACTGGCCCGCCCTCGTCGCTTTCCCGGTCGCGACCTTTTTCATCCTGATCGATCTGGCGTTTTTCGGCGCCAACATGCTCAAGCTCACCCACGGCGGGTGGTTCCCGCTCCTCGTCTCCGCCGGAATCCTTTTCCTCATGCTGACCTGGCGAAAGGGGCGCCGGATTCTGCGAAGCCATCTCACCAGCGTCTGCCTCCCACTGGAAACGCTTCTTCCCGATCTGAAGAGCAAAAGCATCCGCCGCGTGCCTGGGACAGCCATCTACATGTCGGGCAACCGGCAGGGCACCCCGCTCGCCCTCCTCCACAATCTCAAGCACAACAAGGTCGTGCACGAACAGGTGGTGCTCCTTACCGTCCGGACCGAGGATGTGCCGTACCTGACCAACGTAAAGGATCGGGTGGCGCTTGAGAAACTGGAGGAAGGATTCTGGCGGGTCCAGATTCACTTCGGCTTCATGGAAAAGCCGGATGTACCAGCCGCGCTCGCCCTCGTGAAAAAATCAGGGCTCCGGCTGGAGCCGATGCGCACGACGTATTTCATCGGCCGCGAGACCATCCTCGCCACGCGCAAGCTCGAGCTCTCTTCCTGGCGCGGCTCGCTCTTCGCCTGGATGACCCGCAACGCCGGCGACGTGACCTCATACTTTTGCCTGCCGCCTAACGGCGTCGTCGAGTTGGGCGCGCGGGTCGAAGTCTAGCTCGCCGCCGCCCCGCTGAGGTGGGCCAGCACTTCGATCTCGGCCGTTTGCGGGAACATGTCGAACGGCGTCACGCTCTCCAGCCGATAGGCGCCGGCGAGGTCGGCCAGGTCGCGCGCCAGGGTGGGAGGATTGCACGAAACATAGAGCAAGGTCGCCATCGGATAGCGGCGCAGGATTTCCCGCACCTCCGCCCCGAGCCCAGTGGCCGGTGGATCGACGATCACCGTCGCCCGCACCGGATCGACCTCGGAAAGATGATCAGCCAGATGCGCGGCGATGTCGCCGGCGAAGTAGCTTTCTTTCTCCGTCGCGCCCGCCGACGCCGCCGCGATGGCGTGGATGTCCCAGTCGAGCCCGATGACCCGGGCAAACTTCTCCAGCAGCCGTTTCCCGAAAAAGCCGGCCCCGCAATAGGCATCGATCAGGACGGATTGGTCGGGCGAAATGAGCGCGCCAATCGCATCGGCCAGGTGCACCGCGACGGCGTCGTTCGTCTGCGAAAAAACCCGCGGCCCGCGCGCCGCCCGCAGAGTGTAATGCCCATCGCGCGGCCGCCGCGCGCGCAAGGCTCCCAGCTCTTCGTTCACCGCTGGCTTCGCGATTGGACAACGCTCGATATCGATCAGCCGATGCGCGTCGTGCCGGTAAAAGCCGATCACCCCATCCTCGACGTGGACCGTGATGCGGTTGCGATATTCATATTCGAGCGGTGAAGGAACGATCGCGCGCAGCGGCGGTTCGTGGAATTTCCCGATCCGTTGCAGAGCCTGGCCGACCTGGTGCGATTTCCAATGCAGCTCGTGCTCATAGCTCATGTGCTGATAGCTGCAGCCGCCGCAACGCCCGAAATACGGGCAGCCCGGCTCGGCCCGATGCGGCGATGGCGTCGTGACCCGCAACAACTCGGCTTCGGCGAACGATTTCTTCTCCCGCACGATCCCGGCCGTGACCTGCTCGCCCTCGATCGTGAACGGGACAAAGACCGCTTTCCCTTCCGCTCGTCCGACCCCTTTCCCGCCAAAAGCAATGTCATCGATAACCAGATCCACTTCGCGCTGCATCCGTTAGGTTCGCACGTTTCGACGACGAATGTCGATTGCGCCCGCAGACTTCTCTGCGGCGTGCCTAACGATCCTACAAACACCCCGCCGGAGCCCCTCTACCAGAGCGCCTGCAGCGTCTTCAAATCGGGATCTTTCTTTGCGATCTCGCGAAAGTTGGCGTCCATCTGGAAGCTGCGCTCGAGATGGCGCTGGGCCGCGCGGGGACGGCCGAGAAGCGCTTCATAGCAGCCAAGATTATAAAAAAAGATCGGCTCACGGCGCAGCGCCGGCGGACCATTGAGCAAAATCTTGCGCGCGTCTTCCGTCCGGCCGAGCTGGTTCAAACAAAAGCCGGCGTGCAAAAATCCGGCGCCGCAATCGGGTGCGACCCGGCAGAGCTTGCGGCTGAGAGTAAGCGCGCGCTGCCAGTTTTTGCGCAGCATGAGATGGTGGAGGCGGAGTTGCAGCACTTCCGGCCGCTCTTGCATGGCCTGGGGGATGGAATTGAGTTCGGCGATCGATTCGCGATCCATGCCGAGTTCGGCGTAACCACAGGCGCTGCGCAATTGCCATTCGAGAGTCATCCGCCCTTGAAATAGCAATTGCCGGGCCCATCGCCCGGGGCGGTTGGTCACAGGGGCGTTTCCAGCTCGCTCAGGCGGCGCGATCAAAGAGGCGCGCGCGCTCCCGAGATCCTCCCGGGACGGTCTTCTGCGCGGCGAAACAGAGGCTTGACCGAGAAGGTGGCGAACCCGCTAATGATCGACATGAAAAGCGCGTTAAGTAAATCGCTCGTGATTCTTCTCCTCCTCCCCACCATCAGCGGAACTTTGGTCGCGGAGAAGTCTGCCTCGACCAGCGTGTCGGAAGTGGTCTCCTTTGAGGATTTGGAAACAGCGGACGCCCCCGACGTCATCTTTTCCAACCTCGAAAGAACGCCCAATGATCGCTATAACAGCGCCGTCTCCTTTCCGGTCGAGGGCAAGGATGCCATCGGCCAGACGGAAACATCGGATGCGATCTTGATTATCCCCAAACGGGATGTGCGAGCCAAAGTCCTCCTCGTGGCGCTCGGATATGTTTCTGGAACCAAAAGGGTCAACGTAGGGGTATACAGCGACAACGAATTTACTCGCACGGTCGGCGATCCCTTGCCGGGCGGGCAGGGAGTGATCACGAAGATGCCGGACGACGGGGATTGCTGCCGACTGGCCAAGGTAACTTTGCCTGGCGAGGGCGTCCTTTTATCCGCGGGAGTTAGCTACTGGCTGGCCATCACGCCTGACGACGTGAATGCACCCAGTTTTCATGGCGAGTGGCACCTTTCGAACTTATCCGCCTACGCAGGACTGCTTCCGCCCGACCCTTGGCGGTCACAAGCAGGTCAATGGCCAGCGGCGCAAATTCGGGGAACGAAGGTGGCATCGTCGGAACCGGTGAAAGTCGCAAAGCCTGAGCAGCGATCCTCCCAAGCGAGCGCTCCATCTGGCAATATCACCATCTTCACGAACCTGGGCCCAACCTCAGACAATCCTTATAACTCGTACCAAAGCAGCTACGTGGCGGGCAAGAATGCTCGCGATAGCGATGAACTTTGGTTCGCGATTCCCTTTATCCCTCGGGCAGACGTGCACGCCAAAATCCTAGCTGCGGCCATCACCTATATCTCCGGGACCAAGCTGATTAATTTGGGCATCTATAACGATAACAATGGCGTCCCCGGCAGTCCGCTTCCCGGTGGGCAGGGAAGCACAACTGAAATCGCCGAAGCAGGGGATCTGACCCGAGTGACTCTTCCAGACCCCGGCGTTGCCTTGAAGAAGGGGGTTCGGTTTTGGCTGGTCGCGAGCCCAGATAACGCGTTGGCTCCGGATTTTGAAGGAGGCTGGCACGACTCCAACTTGGCGGTGGGTGCTTATGAGCAGCCGCAAAATTTCATTTCGTGGACCAGCTTCACCGCGGTTTGGAAAGCGGCCAGCATTGAGGGCACCAGCCCATAATACGAATCTGCATTAGCTTCTCTCATCTATGCACGATCGATTCTAAACGCGCGGCATTCTTCAGAGCATCTTGGGATGCTCTTCCTGGGCGGCGAAACTGAGGCTTGACAGAGACTGTCGGGAACCCGCTTATGATCGACATGAAAAGCGCGTTAAGTAAATCGCTCGTGATTCTTCTCCTCCTCCCCACAATCAGCGGAACTTTGATGCGGAGAAGGTTGCCTCGACCAGCGTGTCGGAAGTGGTCTCCTTTGAGGATTTGGAAACAGCGGACGCCCCCGACATCATCTTTTCCAACCTCGAACGAACGCCCAATGATCGCTATAACAGCGCCGCCTCCTTTGCGGTCGAGGGCAAGGATGCCATCGGCCAGACAGAACAATCCAATGCCATCTTGATCATTCCCAAGCGGGATGTGCGAGCCAAGGTCCTCCTCGTGGCGCTCGGATATGTTTCTGGAACCAAAAGGGTCAACGTAGGGCTATACAGCGACAACGAATTTACTCGCACGGTCGGCGATCCCTTGCCGGGCGGGCAGGGAGTGATCACGAAGATGCCGGACGACGGCGACTGCTGCCGACTGGCCAAGGTAACTCTGCCTGATGAGGGCGTCCTTTTATCCGCGGGAGTTAGTTACTGGCTGGCCATCACGCCTGACGACGTGAATGCACCCAGTTTTCATGGCGAGTGGCACCTTTCGAACTTATCCGCCTACGCAGGACTGCTTCCGCCCGACCCTTGGCGGTCACAAGCAGGTCAATGGCCAGCGGCGCAAATTCGGGGAACGAAGGTGGCATCGTCGGAACCGGTGAAAGTGGCAAAGCATGAGCAGCGATCCTCCGAAGCGAGCGCTCCATCTGGCAATATCACCATCTTCACGAACCTGGGCCCAACCTCAGACAATCCTTACAATCTATTCGGTAGCGTTTACGTGGCGGGCAAGAATGCTCGCGATAGCGATGAACTTTGGTTCGCGATTCCCTTTATCCCCCGGGCAGACGTGCACGCCAAAATCCTAGCTGCGGCCATCACCTATATCTCCGGGACCAAGCTGATTAATTTGGGCATCTACAGCGATAACAATGGCGTCCCCGGCAGCCCGCTTCCCGGTGGGCAGGGAAGCACCACTGAAATCGCCGAAGCCGGGGATCTGACCCAGGTGACGCTTCCTGATCCCGGCATTGAGTTAGAGAAAGGGGTTCGGTTTTGGCTGGTCGCAAGCCCGGATAACGTGTTGGCCCCGGATTTTGAAGGAGGCTGGCATGCATCGAACTTGGCGGTAAGTGCTTATGAGCAGCCGCAAAATTTCATTTCGTGGACCAGCTTCACCGCGGTTTGGAAAGCGGCCAGCATTGAGGGCACCAGCCCATAATACGAAGCTCCATCAGCTTCTCTCATCTATGCATGATCGATTCTAAACGCGCGGCATTCTTCAGAGCATCTTGGGATGCTCTTCCTGTGCGGCGAAACTGAGGCTTGACGGAGACTGTCGGGAACCCGCTAATGATCGACATGAAAAGCGCGTTAAGGAAATCGCTCGTGATTCTTCTCCTCCTCCCCACCATCAGCGGAACTTTGGTCGCGGAGAAGTCTGCCTCGACCAGCGTGTCGGAAGTGGTCTCCTATGAGGATTTGGAAACAGCGGACGCCCCCGACATCATCTTTTCCAACCTCGAACGAACGCCCAATGATCGCTACAACAGCGCCGTCTCCTTTCCGGTCGAGGGCAAGGATGCCATCGGCCAGACGGAAACATCGGATGCCATCTTGATCATTCCCAAGCGGGATGTGCGAGCCAAAGTCCTCCTCGTGGCCCTCGGATATGTTTCCGGAACCAAAAGGGTCAACGTGGGGCTATACAGCGACACTGGATTTACGCACACGGTCGGCGATCCCTTGCCGGGCGGGCAGGGAGTGATCACGAAGATGCCGGACGACGGCGACTGCTGCCGACTGGCCAAGGTAACTCTGCCTGATGAGGGCATCCTTTTATCCGCTGGAGTTAGCTACTGGTTGGCCATCACGCCTGACGACGTGAATGCGCCCAGTTTTCATGGCGAGTGGCACCTTTCGAATCTATCCGTCTACGCAGGACTGCTTCCGCCCGACCCTTGGCGGTCGCTAGCAGGTCAATGGCCAGCGGCGCAAATTCGGGGAACGAACGTGGCATCGTCGGAACCGGTGAAAGTCGCAAAGCCTGAGCAGCGATCCTCCCGAGCGAGCGCTCCATCTGGCAATATCACCATCTTCACGAGCCTGGGCCCAACCTCGGATAATCCTTACAATCTGTTCAATAGCGTTTACGTGGCGGGCAAGAATGCTCGCGATAGCGATGAACTTTGGTTCGCAATTCCCTTCATCCCCCGGGCAGACGTGCACGCCGAAATTCTAGCTGCGGCCATCACCTATATCTCCGGGACCAAGCTGATTAATTTGGGCATCTATAACGATAACAATGGCGTCCCCGGCAGTCCGCTTCCCGGTGGGCAGGGAAGCACAACTGAAATCGCCGAAGCAGGGGATCTGACCCAGGTAACACTCCCAGACCCGGGCGTTGCCTTGAAGAAGGGGGTTCGGTTTTGGCTGGTCGCGAGCCCAGATAACGCGCTGGCCCCGGATTTTGAAGGAGGGTGGCATGCATCGAACCTGGCCGTCAGCGCTTACGAACAGCCGGAAAATTTCATTTCGTGGACAAACTTCACGGCCGGTTGGTTGGCCGCGAAAATCGAAGGCACCAATAATACGAATCTGCATTAGCTTCTCCTACCCGATCCGCCATCGTCCGGCGCGTTTGATTTAGAGAAGCGCTTCCAGCTCGCTCAGGCGGCGGTCGAAGAGGCGCAGCGTGCTCTCCACCGGCGCCGGAGAAGTCATATCGACTCCGGCCGCGCGCAGCGTCTCGAGCGGAAATTTTGATCCCCCCGATTTGAGGAAACCCAGATACGCCTCCACCGCGCCTGGCGTTCCGCCCAGGACCCGCTCGGCCAGCGCGATCGCGGCCGAGACGCCGGTGGCATATTTGTAGACGTAAAAGGCGCTGTAGAAATGCGGGATGCGCAGGCATTCCAGATCGAGCTCCGGATCGAGCACCACGCCGGGCCCGAAATAGGCCTCGAGCAACTGGCGATATTCCGCTTTAAAAACATCAAGCGTGAGCGCTTCGCCCCTTTCCTCGATCGCGTGCACCACTTTCTCAAACTCGGCAAACATCGTCTGCCGAAAGAGCGTTCCGCGGATGTCGTCGATTTGGCGATTGATGATGTAAGCGCGCATCTTCGGATCGTCGGTCTGCTCGAGCAGGTGATGGGTGAGCAGCTCTTCGTTGAAGGTCGAAGCCACCTCGGCCAGGAAGATCGGGTAATCGGCTTCCTGATAAAGCTGCGTGCGCTGGGCAAACCAGGTGTGCATGGAGTGCCCGGCCTCGTGCGCCAGAGTGTAAACGTCGGAGAAAACGTCGCGCTTGTAGTTCATCAGGATGTAAGGCGGCGCGCCGTAGCTGCCGCTGGAGAAAGCGCCGCTCCGTTTCCCCTTCGTTTCGTAGCGATCGCACCAGCGCCCGCGCAGACCCGCCCCTAACGACTCCACGTATTCCTGTCCCAGCGGCTGGAGCGAAGCCAGCACTTTCTCGATCGCGTCGTCGAAGGAAATATCGGTCTCGATCTCTGCCACCAGCGGCACATAAGTGTCGTAGGCATGCAGCTCATCGAGCCCAAGCACCCGCCGGCGCAGATCGTAGTAGCGGTAAAGCGGCTTAAGATTCGCGCGCACCGCCTCGATCAACCGGTCGTAAACCGTCACCGGGATGTCGTCCCGAAAAAGCGAAGCCTCCAGCGCGGAAGGATAATTGCGCGCTCGCGCCCGGAAGACATCGGCCTTGACCGAATAGGAAAACGCCGCCGCCAAGGTGAATTGATGATCCTGAAACTCGGCGTAGAATTGATGAAAAGCGCGCTGGCGCAGTTCATGATCGCGCTTGACCAAAAACGAGCTGAAAGAGCTTTGCGTCAGCGGCCGCTCCTCGCCTTTTTCATCCAGCAGCAGGCCGAATTTCATGTCGACATTGGTCAGCTGCGAGAAAGCGTCGTCGTAGCCATCGAGGGCCGAACTGCCCAGCGCGAGCAGGCGCTCTTCTTTTTCCGAAAGCACGTGCGGCTTCATTCGGCGCACTTTGGTCAACGGCATCCGCCACTCTTTCAGCGCGGAATCTTCCAGAAATTGGGCAAATTTCTCATCGCTGATCGCCTGGATTTCCGGCACCAGAAAAGCGGTCGCTTCGCCGATGGTGGTAAGCAGATTCTGCAGCTGCCCCATGCGGGCGAGAAACTCGGGATTGGCGCTATCCTCGGCCAGCTGGAGCGAGGCGAAGTGATAGACCCGTTCGATTTTCAGATCGAGCGCCTTCTCAAACTCGAGCAGCTCAGCCAGCGTCTCAGCCGATTCGCCGACCCGGCCTTTCCAGCTCGTTAGGCGAGGGAAAGTGGCCTGGATCCAGGCAAAGTCTTCGCTCCACTTATCAGTGCTGCTAAAGAGGTGCGAGAGATCCCATTTATCAGCCTCGGGAATTTCATTGCGGGTCGGCGTCTTGGTTTCGTCCATCGCAAGAAAATGCCGTCATCCGGCGCGAAGTCGAGCCCGGCGCTTCCGCCATTTAAACACCGAGCCCTACCCACGCGCCTCGCTCAGGGCGGCCAAAGAGCAGAAAAACCGCGCTTCCGAGACCTTAGCCTCTCGCCAATTTCCTACGGGAGAAGTGTCCGTTTCAAGCGCGATCAATCGTCGTTAAATTGAAAGCACAAAGGAATTCAAACCAAGAAAGCCAAACACGATGAAATTCATGATGTTAATGATCCCCGGCATTTACCGCGGGAACAAAATGTTGCCGCCCAACTTTACGCCCGACCCGGAGATGATGGAAAAGATGGGGCGCTACAACGAAGAACTGGGCAAGCAGTTCAAGTTACTCGATCTAAACGGTCTCGACCCACTCAGCGTCGGCGCACGCGTCAGTTTCGCGAACGGCCATGCCACTGTCACCGACGGCCCGGAGATCGAAACGGACGAAGTGCTCGGCGGCTACTGGATGCTGGAGGCCCCTTCCAAGGGAGCAGTCATCGAATGGGCCAAAAAATGCCCCGCCGAAGAAGGCGACATCCTCGAGATCCGTCCCGTCTTCGATGCGGAAACAACTACTGGCAGCTAGATTCATTCCGAGGTCTTAGAGTCCTCCCGTCCATCTGAATCCCTAAGCCTGGCCGTGAGAGTGCGCTAAGTATGATGCTCCAATGCAGCCACCGTCCCGCAAGGACCTAAAACTGCCATCACAATAAGTCTCAAGACAAACGCGGCCCGGAGTAGCCGCCTCACAAGCTATAACACGATCGCGACTCCTCTAACTCCCGCGCACACCCTGGCGTGAGAGTCAGGAAGACACCAGACAGCTCCGATAGACCCACGCCGCCTGCATGCGGTTGTCCACGACTAGCTTGCGAAACACATTGCTGAGATGCTTCTTCACCGTCGCTTCGCTGCAACCGATGATCTGGCCGATTTCCCAGTTCGTTTTGCATTCACACATCCAGTGTAGCACTTCGCGCTCGCGCGGGGTGAGCGAGGCAAGGATCGGCGGCGTACGGTGGGGAGCAACGTCGGGGAGCATACTTACCGCTTAGTTCTTAGTAGGCCACAGGATGCTGACAAGAAAAAAATGACGCCGTTTTTGGGGAGCGCACGCGCCCTCGCGTGCCCTTTTCGGCGCCTGGCCAAAAAGCGTCCCGAGTCCCTGAGAAAGTTCGCGATGGCGAGGGCTCCATCGCCAGCACGCGAGGCGCGTGCGCTCCCCAGAACTCAGAGCCGGCTCCCCCGGCAGAGTGCATTCGTTAGGTCACGATCTTCGTCACCGGCTCGCTCCAATCGCTGTGACCGGTTTTACCGCCGATTCCCATCAGTTGGAAGATATAGGTCGTGCCTGCGATCAGGCTATCGAAGATGATCTCGCGCGCATTGCGAAAGGTGATCGTCGGGCCGAACTCGCCGCCCAGCGCCTTGCAGCGGCCCTGCACCGCTCTGCGATGCGGATCGCCCGCGAGCCGGAAGTGCATTGCATTTTACCCGATTGCGGGCCGTTCACCGCCGCAAGGACCACGGGCGCTTTCAGCACCACCTGGCTACGGTTTGTGCTTACCGGCTCAAATCCCGAGCTGAGCAGGATAGCCATGTCTTCATTACAATTGATGTCGACATAGCTGGCCTCCTTGTTCAGACCAGCGATGAGTGCCGCGCGCGCGGCATCCTTGAGCGCTGTCTGGAGCGGACCGCCGGAAGCGGCCGTCACGATCGCATCATCAAACGCCGCCTTGAGCGTCGTCAGATCGGCCGGGGTTACCGGCGGTGTGGGAAAATTGGTATTCCCGGTGAGAGCGGCCACGACCTCCCCTGCGAACGCACTTACGTCGAGGTCGGGCCACCGCGCATAGGCACGGCTAGTTCTTATTTGAGCCATAATAGTTACTCCTTTATTGTTTTTCGATTTTGGTTTTCGGCAAACCACCCAGCCGACCATCGGCCAGCGCGCTCTGCCATCTTAGGCCCAAGAAAACAGCAGCGCCGCTGCCATGCCATATACCACGGTAGTAGTAGATGAGCAGATTTTTACGGGACGGTGAATTGAGTTATAAACGCCTTGTCGACAAGATCCTTACGCCAATTAGCGTGAGGGCCGCGTCTCCCGCGCGCCTCCCAAAAGCCCCTTTTTGCGTTCAGATGGCTAACTTAATAGACCTGAAAAGGCAGGATTAATGATTGCACTCGGTACAAAGACGTTAACCGAATCCCATCGTCGAACGAATCAGACGAGAGGAAGCGACATGTCTGGGTCGGAATCAGCGTCGGTAAGAACGTTCCTTGAGCTCGATCTGGGGTGTGAGCAATGACTTTAGAGCACGGCGTGTCCCACGCGCCAGATCTGGTAGAGAGGATTACCTGCGCCGCCCTCGATTGTGGTTGAATTTTGTTGTAATGGCTAACTTTTTCGTCTAAAAGCACGATTACGGTAGATTCGGAACCAAGTGATTCGAAACAGGGCGGGTCCCATGGTTCACTTCGCAACATTAAGAAAAGGAAGCGAAAACGGGAAAACAATATGCCAAAAGGACCCAAGAAAGTTAATAAAGACGCCGGTACTGGTAAATTCGTAAAGAAAGAAGCGATTAAAAATCGCCCAAAGACAACGTTCACGGAAACCACAAAAGGCGCCCGCAAGAAGAAGTCAGGACCCGGGGGCGGTCGCTAGTGGATGAGCAGAAGGTAAACTACTCCAGCGATTCGGAAACTGAGCAGGCCACAAGGGACGTAGGCTTATACGGGAGTCCTCGTGAGGCATTGTCCAGCCTTTGCGATTCATACAATTATTGGACGGGCAAAGTCACAGAAAGCAGCTTCGCTTTATCCTTGGCTTTGATCGGAGCGAACTGGGCGGTTTTCGGCTCTGTCGACAGCATTCGGAAGCATGCTTGGTGCATTGCGTCCATTGGGTTCGTCATTGCTAGCCTGATGCTGGGTTTGCTCGGAAACTGGGTCCTTGGTGGGATGGCCAGACGTCGAATCCGCTACGGTGAAGCCGATCCGGCCCGCTGGAGGGCGGAGTTTGAATTCGAGCGAGGTAAGAACTCTCCCTGGCCGTCTACACAGCGAATGGATGATTGGGCGGCCGCTTTCCGATTCCTGCGCGCCTGGCTACCGCTCGGTGGCGGTGGGTGCTTTATCGCGGCGCTGCTTGCGGGGTGACAGCCAGTTGGGTCGTTTCCGGAACGCCGGTGTTCCTATAGAGGCGGTTCGATCTGAAGCCGCAAGAGGAAAGCGCTCGAGCTTCAGAAGTGTAACCTAACCATTCAAATAACATGTCCTCCAATTCTCCTCACGCAATTAGATATGATCTGCTTCAAAAGGACCTTGATCAGCAGGCTGATCTTGCGGAGAAAGAACAGCTGATTATTTACGAACTCCCCTATAGTTGGGAAGTTCACTATGAGCGGATGGTTGACCGGAAGACATGGATTTCAAAAATAGAGTATAACGGATTCGCCTACTACCACGACAATGTACAGTTCGAACTCGAAAAAGCCGGTTTACCCCGAGGGGAGTGCGAAGATCGGGTAATCGGCGTCATCGGAAGGTCGAAGCCGACATCCCGTCGCGATGCTAAAATTGCGTCCTGGCTGCGGGGACTTATCGGGCCTACCGAAGCTCGCTGGAGCAAGCATTTCGACAAAGGCCATTTTGTTGCGCATAGCCTGGGAGGCGGAACGGAGCTAAACATCTTCCCGCAGCGGCGTGACCTAAATCGCGGATGGTCTGAAGCGGGTCGAGAGTTCCGAGAGATGGAGCGATATTGTTTGAGAAATCCAGGAACTCTCCTGTTTCACCGACCGATCTATCTTGCAGAAGGTTTTCAACCTGACGCTTTGGATTTCGGCTTGTTGAAGACAGATGGAGAATTGTGGGTTCGACGATTCAACAATATCCCTCCTCCCTCCATATGACAAAATCGCGCCTCCGGTCTTCTCACTCCCCGCCACGGCCAGAGACCCGCAGCAGAACTTAGTGCTAGTATCAAAAAATTCTGCCACTCAAGCTCAACGCATTGATGGGCGCACACTAAAGGCCCGATTTTTGTGCGTCTTTTAACTTCTTTTGAAGCTTCTGGTAGCGAATGAGAAGCCTAACGCTTGTAAAAATCCAGTCCGCTGTGGAAATCGCCAACAAAAGCGAATACACACCTAGGAACCAGCCGAGCGCCCAAAATGACCTCTGGACCGCAGCGGAAGCGAGCCAACTGAGCGCCGACGGGGCGGGTGTTTTGGCGAGAGCCATTGCAAGCATCGCAAGCAAGAGAGTCAGACACTGAACCAAAATGAAGTGGCAGAAGGCAGCGCTCAATTTGGCTAGGTTCGAGTCAAGGATATCGGCGTCAGGCTTGCTAGCCGACGACAAAGCGGCGCCGAAATCGCCCGCTCCGAGTGCCAACACGATCGCGAAACCGCCGACCGTGAAGCCGAGTATATTGGGCAGGACCGAAAGGGGCGTGCTCCACCAGCCCGGCTCAAACCACAGGCGCCATGAGAAAGCTGTTATTACCGCGGCGATGTGCACATACGGTGAACCGGCGAGGCTGCGCCAGCCGCCGTATGTCCGCCAGTAGGTCACGACGAACTTCCGCAGGTCCTTCCATCCCGCAAATGGCGATGTAGCTGCCACCGTTGCCTCAGCGTTGACGCCTAATGATCCGACGAAGCTCGTCTGCCGCTTGTAGAAAGCGGTCGAGATATCCGACGTCGTCGGGGAACACGAACGGCTCGACAAGCGGTACGTTCTTGGTGTTGAATTCCTTTGTCACGCCGTCCACAGTCGTGCCTTTCGCTTTTACGTAGCCATTAGACGCTGCTGCGACCATGTAGTTCCGAGTGCGCTCGTTCGGCTGTAGGCCTCGTTCGTTAGCCGCCTTCTTGATGATCTCGAGCTGTTTGAGGTTCTCCTCTTCCATCTCTCGCGCTACTTCATCCTCTGCGTCACCGGGCGTGTCGGCGTTTGGTAGCTCGACGAAAATATCGAGTCTCTCAAGCGTGATTGATTTGAGTATTTCTTCAAGCTGCCGGCTATCTTGAACTAACCTGACTTCCACTTCCTGAAACGGCGTCGTTTCCAGCAAACGGTTATCGTTCAGCAGGCGAACAAGGAAATCCTCCATTGAGGCCGGGCCGATGCTACCGAAATGTGCGTCCTCGCGCACATAAATAAAAAGGTGGGCCTTCGGGAACACCACAAAGCGGATTTTTTTGAGGTGCGGGCGCAGCTCAGACGGTATATTGACGGCTTGCACCTGCTCATCGCTTGCCTCTTCCCCTCGCAGGATGTCGTACCAATTCAAACTGGTATCCAGTTGCAAAAAAGTGAATACTTCGCCCGTGATTACCTCGTCCACAACATCCGCGGCCGGCCGGTAAGCTGTAGCTAGGACGCCGTAAGTCTCACCACGAATCTGCACTGGCTGTCGCAGGGAACGTGCCTTGGTGAATAAATCCGCATAACTAGAGGCTGAGTGAGGATGCGTTACGATGTTGAAGGCTGATAGCTTGACTGTCCTGCTCATATTTTAATTCGATTTCAACATTGAATCTACCGTTCTATCCAGAGTTGCCCTACAAAACCATCACAAAAACTTCCCGCGGAGAGCAGCATGCAAAGTCGCTGCCGCGCTATTCCCTCGCCACTACCGTGTCATATAGACCATAGTGTGTCAGGCCCTCGTGACTTTCGAGGCCCGTGTAGCGCAGCGAGGCATCCTCATAACGCCGGAATGCAAACACGGCCTGATTCATGTGCTCAGTGTTGAATACCTTCAATCGAACGAGCAGGTGAAAGTCATGTACCGTCAGACCCGTCACCGTTTCAAACAGGCCGGTCTCGATCTTGGTAATCACGTCCTGCAGCGTGTTCTCTCGGAAATCCGTCAAGTACATGAATGCCGGAATGCGGGTCGCAAATTTGATCAGCTTTTCCTGCACGAGTTTCCGCTTGGACTTGAACTCCTTCTCCTCGTCGGTGAGCTGCTTTTTCTCTTTCGCCGTGAGGTCCTTGGTTTTCGCCTTCTCCTTGAGCGCCTTTATCTTTTCGCTCTTGTTGATGATGGTTTCGATGATGTGATCGCCGAGCGCGCGCCAGCCTTCGATCCGCTCCACGGCGGCCATCGCCTCCTCGCTTTCGAGCACGCGGCGAAGCGTGTCGTTGTCTACGTTAACCAAAAGCGCGCTCTCCCATTTACGCGCGAGCAACGTGGCGGAGGTGCCGGACATCGCGATGTCGAGGATGGCGCCTGCGTCGATTTGCGCCATCACCGCACCATTGTAGGCCAGCACGGGCAGGAACGACACGAGGTCTCTCACCGCGTTCTCTGGGTTCGGTTCGTTGGGTGAAAGGCCGATCCCGTACTCGGACAGCTGCCGCAAGGCGCGGGTCGGCGCGAAGTCGAAAACGAAGCAGACCGGCTTGAGGATTTCCTCTTCTTTCGGGTCGTCGCCGTTTGGGTTCTTGATCGACCAGGGCGATTGCACGCGAAACGCCGCCTGAAAGTAGGTCTCTGGCGACTTCAGATTGCGCAGCATCAGGATGGATGACCATTGCGGCACGGTAATGCCAGTGGTGAGCTTGCCGCAGGAAAGCGTGATCGTCTTCGTGTCGAATCCGCTACCGATCGCCTCGCGCACCGGCGGCAGCGCGTCGAGTCCGATCCCGGCATCGGCGCCGGCGGCGACGAGCACATCGTAGTCGTGCCAGAAGACGTTATGCTTCTCGGCCAGCAGATTCGCCATCGCGTGACACGCCGCGACATTTGGCAGGAACCAAAAGGAGTGCTGGAGATAGGGCAGCAGGCGCACGTCCGAATACGGAAAGGGCGGGGGCGTGCCGGTCCTCAGATGTTCCACCGTTTTAGGCGCATACCCGCCGCGAATGATGTCCAGCCACTTCTGCACGTCGCTCTTGTGCTTGAACTGCGCCAGCACACCCCGGCCCGATGCCTCAAAGAACGCGTTGAGATCGAATTCATCAAACTCCCCGGCGCTCGCGATCGCCACCAGCTCATCCGGCATCTGGTAAGTGAGCAGCCGCATCTGCGGCAGCGCGCCGTAGGGATTCCATTTACCGGGATGCTTCGTTGCGAACTCCTCCTTCGCGCGCTGCTCATCGGTGTAGGTCCAGTTGAAAATCTGTTCCTCGATGAACTCGCCCGTTGCCAGCGCCTTGAACGGCGTGCCAGAGAGGTAGAGATAAGCCTTCGTCGCGATCGGCAGGAACTCGGTTTCCTTCTCCGAGAGCACCGTGAGGTCTTCGTTCACGTTTTCCAGACCGGCGGCGTATTCGAGCGTCGTCTCCTTCTTCGCCACCGCCTCTTCCTCGCCCTCGAAGAGTTCCTTCGCTGTCTCGCGCCATGCGCCGAAGTGGTATTCGTCGAAGACCACCAAGTCCCACTTCACCTCGTGCAGCCATTCGTTCTTCGCCTTGATGTTCCCCGCATCGTCGCGGCCGAGAAGGTCCTGAAACGAGCCGAAATAGACGAGCGGCTTCGTCTTGGAGACGCGCGTCGGGTCGCTGCCGGAGTTGCGCGACATGTATTGCCAGCCGTCGAAGTCCTTGTGCGATTCGAGGTCGGTCTGCCACGCATCTTCCACGGCAGGCTTAAAAGTCAGGACGAGCACGCGCTTTGCCCCGAGTTTCTTCGCTAGCTGATAGGTGGTGAAGGTCTTGCCGAAACGCATCTTCGCGTTCCAGAGGAAGCGTGGCACGGCGTGCATGTCTTCCGCCCACCGCGAGTGGAAGTAGGCGTGGGTTAGTTTCACCGCTTCGGCCTGTTCCCGCCGCATCGCGAACGTCTCAGAGTGCGTGCCGGTAAAGGCCTGACCAGTGCGCAATTCGGCGAGGACGGTCTTCACGTCAGCGACGGAGCAGCGCACCCACTCGAGTTCGCGGTTCTCAAAGCCCTTCCTGACCAGCGCCGCCCGCACATGATGGTCGCTGAAAATCGTGCCATCGTCGCGCTCGGCGGCTTCGTCGAGTTCGGTCCGGTAGTTCTTGATGGCGGCCGTCTTGAGCTGCTCGGCTACACGCTGCTTCACGTCGCGAGTGGTCTGCCCCACCTTGAGCAATCCCGTGTGGGCCTTGTCGTCAATCGAGTAGGCGTAGATGCGCGGACGAGCTTCCGGCTTCGGGGCGAGGATTTCTTCGATGGTCTTACTCATCGTCAGCACTCATCGGCCGGATGAGGCGCTCGATATAAGCAACCTCATTCTCCGTCAGACTGTATTTTTTGAAAAGTTCAGCATCACTCCATGCCTTCGAAAAATCCTGCTTAGGCACGAAAGAGTATGCGGAGCGAGCTAGGTCCTGAGCTGACGAGCGGACTGCAATCAAGAAGCGGAAGAACCTCGTCACCACATACGAAAAGCAGTTGCGCGCTTCGCGCTCGGTATCGAAAGCGCCAAGTAGGACATAGGTTTCAGTGACGACCGATCCTGGGGGAATTACGCCTGAAAGTGAAAGAACGCGCCGCTGTCCATTCTTATCTACCTGCCCTGCGTGCTCAGATGAAGACTTGGAAGTAAATACCTTCCACTTATCGATTAGTTCCTGGCCCGATGTGATCTCGCTGCGTGAGGTCCAAGCGCGACCTCGGCTTTGGAGAACGAGAACATCATCTTTTGCAGATTTCTTTTCGGCTCCTCGAAAGAATGTTCTTAGGCCGAAAGGCTTTTGGGAGCTAACTTGCGTATCGAAGCGCTTATCCTGTGGAAGCTCAAGACGTCCGGATTTGTTGCCATTCTCAGCGGCTATTACCTTCTTCAGGATGGGTAGGGCCTTGTTACTTCGGATGAACACTTCTGCCCCAGGCTCCATTAGAGGCCGGACGACTTCATCCGGCTCCTGACGGTGCTCGTAGGCTACGACAGAGCATTCGCCGGGATTATCACGATCCCAGAGGAAATAGCAGATGCCGCCTGCCACGTCCACGCCTTGAAAGACTTCGCGGCTGTCTGGGTAGTCTATCAGTTTGCGCATTCGCTTGTCGCTCAGCATTGACTTGCGGAAGTCCTCAAGCCCTCTACCACCAAAGAACCAGCGGGACGGAATGACCATCGTGAGGAGACGAGGCTCAAGAGCCTTCGCCTGCTCAACAAACTCGTTGTAAATCGGAACTGCGCTTGCTCCAAAGCCTCCATCGTCAAGTTGATACGGTGGGTTTCCGATGATGACGTCGAATTGCATGTTGCCTCCAAAAATTTCGGCGAGCCGAGTCTTTATGTTGTCAGTGTGAATGAATGCGTAGGCGTGGGTTTCGAGACCCTTTGCCCTATCGAAGACGGCTTTTGGCGCGCCGCAGTATTTGCACCGGTCACCGTCCCACGAATGCTTCATGCTCTGGAACCAGATGTTCCCATCGTCGCTCGTGAAGGATTTGGCGATGGAGTGCTCGCCGGTGGCGTGCTTTGAGCAATACACGCTGCGCCGCGCCAGCAGGCTGGTTATTTGCGTGATGCCGATGCCGAAGACCTGCTTCGTCAGAATGTGATCCACGCGCTTTTCCACGTTCGGGATCTCATGCTCCAGTCCCGCTGTGAGGCGGCTTGTGATCTCGCGCAGGAACACGCCGGATTTCGTGCAGGGGTCGAGGAACTTCACCGTCTTGTCCGCCCAGAGGTTTGCGCCGCCGTGGCTCGCTGCCCACGCCTCGGCCAGCGTGTCGAGCATCCGGTTCGCAAACTCCGGCGGCGTGAAGACCTCGTCGTTGGAAAGGTTCGCGATGCACGTCAGCACGTCCGGGTTGCGCCCGCGCAATGTGAAGCTCGCTTGGGTGGGTGGACTCACAAGGTTGGCTCTTCCGTCAGCGCGACTAACTCACCGACGGTCATCGGCGGGTATACTTTGGGGTTTGGAGTGAAGATCTCGTGCTTGCCGAGATTGGCGAAGAGTTCCCCCTCGGTGCTAAACGCCGACGAGAGGGTAAGGCTTTTCAAGCTAAAGTCTCGTCGTTGGAAGAGGCCCTTCCAAAGGTAGGCCCACTCAGCAAACGTAATCGGCAAACCGTCCCACGTGAGCATTGTCCGGGCGTCGCCGTGGATGAGGTTGACCGAAAGTACACAGACGGCGGCGCGGTAGAAATCCTCGGGCGGGTCGAGCTGCAGATAGTCAGCGAATACCGTCAGCAGATTCGCCCGGCACTCCTTGATGTTGTCCGGCAACAGTTCGATGCCGTAAACGCACATTAGCGCAAACAGCGCAAAGTGGCGCCGCTCGAAATCCGACTGCCTGTATTTGAGCTCGACCGCTGCGAGCTTCCGCCGCAAAACCGGCACGAGAAAGTTGCCGTCCCCGCAGGCGGGCTCCAGAAAGCGCGAGTCAATGCGCTCGCTTTCATCCTTTACAAGATCGAGCATGGCTTCGACCAGCCAGGCAGGAGTGAAGACCTCTCCGTGGTCGGCGATGCGTTGTCTCGACTTTACCAGGGCCATCTGGAAGATCGGCTTTGATTGTTAACTGCTCCGCGCAGCACGAACGATTTCCGATCTTGCGGAGCGAGTTCTTCCGGGGCCGGCATGACGCGCTATTCTCTAGCGAGTGAAATTCCGCTTGGCAAGAACGAACGCGAAGCGTTCGCGTGATTGGTTGCCGGTTCCGGGTCTATTCGGGCGGGCGGCTCCTCCCCGACTCTCAGGCTTCTCCGGGGATTGAGGTGCCCCTTTTCCAGCGCAGGATGATCTGGCGCCCTCATGTCCGCGCTGTGGCTCTGCCATGAAACTGCGAATCCGCCGGCCCTTCCACGAAGCCGGCTCCGGCTTTATCGGAGTTCCCCGCGACCTCATCGAGGTCGCCTCTTACCTAATGAAGTTGCCTCGGACTTGAACGAGGTTGCCCGCGACTTCGATGAAGCTGGCTCTTACTTCGATGAAGGCGCGTAATCCCTTGATGGTATTGCCTTATACCTAAATCACGTTGCCTCATCCATGATGCCGCTTCCCTCAACCTTGTTGAGGTTGTCTCCAGTTTGATGGAGGTGGCCTAATCCCTGAGTGAGGTTGCCTCATCCTTTAGTCAGGTCGGCTCAAACCTCATAACTCGCGTGCGAGCGGGGCAGATGGAGATTGCCTGCGCTACAGGAGGCTCTGGCCGACTTGCTGAAAACCTTCGCGCCCGAGCGGTTAGGGCGTTTATCGCAAGACCAAGGGCTGCGAGCCACTGGCTTGGGTGCCGATGGCCCAGAGGCTGCCGGTGTGGGTGGCGGTGACCCGGCGGAGCAAGGAATCGGGCGTCGCCGGGGGCACGGGCGCGAGGGTCCAGGCGGTGCCGTTCCAATCCTCGGCAATGGCTTGCCGCGCGAAATGGTTTTCGCCCACTGCGGCCAAGTCATTGGCGGCGAGGGCGACAACCCCGGACAGGGTTTCGTCGGCGCTGGTGTGGGCGGTGGGGACGACGGCCCAGGCGCTGCCTTCCCAATGCAGGGCCAGGGTTTGGCCGTTGATGCCGAAGAAGCCGGAGTTGCCGACGGCCCAGACGTTATTGGAGCTGGTGCCATCGACACCGGCCAGGGCGCTGCTGGTGCCGACGTTAGGGCTGGGAACGACACTCCAGGCAGCGCCATCCCAATGCAGGGTGAGGGTCTGGTAAAGGGAAGGTGTGTTACCCGACCGGCCGACGGCCCAGACGTCGTTGGGCGCGAGGGCGGCAACAGAGAAGAGGACATCGTAGGAGACGCTGGGGCTGGGGACGATCGACCAGGCGGCGCCATCCCAATGCAGGGTGAGCGGATGTTGCAGCCCGCTCGGCTCGGTCCACGCGCCAACGGCCCAACTGTCGCTGGAGGAGACGGCGCTGACTGACTGTAAGGCGCTGTGGACGCCGCTGCCGGCGACGTTTGGGCTCGGCACGACGACCCATTTGCGACCGTTCCAATGCTCGATGAGGGTTTGAAATACGCTGCCCTGCACGCGCTGTCCGACGGCCCAGATATCCCGGCGCGAGACAGCGGTGGCCCCGAGGAGGAAGTTTGATTTGCGGGAGGGATTTGGGCTGGCGACGCTGGCCCAGGCGGCGCCATCCCAATGCTCGATCCAGGTGAGATAGGCAGAGCTATACCTGGCGCCAATCGCCCAGACATCGTTATCGGCCACCGCCACGATAGCATGGGGATAGGTAACGTAAGGTTCGTTAGGCGGCGGGATTTCGGTCCAGGCGCCAGCAAACGAAAGCCGGGCGGCAAACGTGATACTAAGGAGAAGGGCGATGACGAGAGGCTTGGTCTTCACAAGTGATGTCGTAGCTAATGCTCGGCAGGGATGTCAAGCGCTATCCCGGTAAGCTCGGGTGACCGACCGCGAAAGAATGACAACACGCGCCCGGGCAAGATTTGGCGCTAAGTCTAACGAAATCCGGCTTCGCCTTCCTGGTGCAGACGCGGGCCCTTTGCGACCAACTTTTCGCGCGCCTGCCGGATCGGAATATTCGGGCAGCGGTCGATCCACCGTTGCCCCTCCGGCGCGGCCCAGTGGACGGCATTGCGCAGCACTTGCCTGACGACAGGGTGGAAATAGATCGGGTAGGTTTCGTGCCCGGGCCGGAAATAAAAAATCTTGCCGTTGCCCCGCTTCCAGGTGCAGCCGCTGCGGAAAACTTCGCCCCCTTCAAACCAGGAAAGAAAAACGATCTCGTCCGGGGTCGGGATGGCAAAAGGTTCGCCATACATCTCGGTCTGCTCGATTTCGAAACAACGATCGATCCCGCGCGCGATGGGGTGGCCAGGATTGCAAACCCAGAGGCGCTCGCGCTCGCCCGCTTCGCGCCAGGTGAGCGAGCAGCTCGTGCCCATGAGGCGTTTGAAAACTTTCGCGTAGTGCGACGAATGAAGCGCGATGAAACCCATCCCTTCCCAGATGCGCCCGAGCACCCGCTCGACCACCGAATCGGACACCTTCCCATGCGCGGCGTGGCCCCACCAGACCAGCACGTCGGTCGCGGCCAAAACGCTCTTCGTTAGGCCGTGCTGCGATTGCTGCAGGGTGGCGGTGCCGACCTCGAGGGTTTCGTCTTCGCCCAGCCCGGCAGCGATGCAGTGGTGCATTCCGTCAGGATAAATTTGCCTAACGATGGCGTTCTTGCGCTCATGCACATTTTCCCCCCAGACCGTGACCCGCAATCGCTCAGCCATCCGCCAAGAAAGGATGAATCAGGAAGGCAGGAAAGGAGGAAGTTGTGCCGATCTCCACTCAGGGCCGCTCGCTTACCTTTCCTGCTTTCCTGATTCATCCCGGGAAAGCGCGATGCGCCCGGATCAAGGCCAGCGCCTGGTGCAGCAGTTCTTTCCCGGGCGAAATGCGATGCCAGGGCGAGGCGCCCGAAGGATGCGGGAGCGGAATCAGGTCGAACTTCGTCCCCGCCCGCTCCGCCCGGAAACTGCGCCCGATGATCTGATCCAGTTTCGCGACCGGGATGAATTGTGCGATGGCCAGTTTGCCCACCGGGATGACGAGGCGCGGTTGCAGGATTTCCAGCTCGCGATGGAGCCAGGAAGAGCAGTTGGCGATCTCCTGCGGATTTGGGACCCGATCGCTCCCGCCCGGCGCTTTGCCGGGGAAACAGCGGCAGACGGCGGCGAAATAAATCCGCGCCCGGACCGCTTCTTCATTGAGCCCGGTCGCCTCTTCGAACCAACGGAAGAGCGTCTTGCCCGCGGTCCAGGCAAAGGGTTTGCCCACCACCGGCTCACGCACTCCCGGCGCCTGGCCGACCAGGAGCACTTTGCTCAGAACCGGACCGCCGGAGACCGGCGGCGGATGCATGAGCGGGCAACGCCGGCAGTTGCGCAAGCGCGCCACATGTCGCTCGAGTTCGGCCTGAGCCAATTTTCGCGCCGCCATTATTGCCTAACGACGGAAGAGCGAGAAGATCAGGCTGAGCACGATGCTGATGATGATGCAGGTGACGATCGGAAAATAAAAGCCGGTGTCCCCGCGCTCGAATCGAATGTCGCCGGGCAATCGACCGACCCAGCCGGCGCCGAAGCCGCTCCAGAGGGCGAGGCCGACCAGGACGATGATCGCTCCCAGAATAACGAGCATTTTCCCAAACTCAGGCATGAGGCGAAACATCGCGGCTGGAAACGGAGGCGGCAAGGCGCAGCGGTTTGCCTCGCTCGTTATGCTCTCTGGCAGCAGGAGCCCGGCGACCGGAGTGGACGAGCGGAATCGGCCAGTCGGCCGACCTCGTCACTCCTTGAATTCGGTCGCGACCAGGGTGGCGTTGTGGCCGCCGAAGCCGAAGGAGTTGTTGAGCGCGACCCGCACTTTCTTTTCCCGGGCGACCAGTGGCGTGTAATCGAGATCGCATTCCGGGTCGGGATTTTCCAGGTTGATCGTGGGCGGGATTTTGCCGTCGCGAATGGCCAGCGCGCAGGCCGCCATCTCGATCGCGCCGGCCCCGCCTAACAAGTGGCCGGTCATCGATTTGGTCGAGCTGATGGTCAGCCCGTTTTTGGCGTAATCGCCGAAAACAGCCTTGATCGCACGCGTTTCGCAAATGTCGCCCAGACCGGTGGAAGTGGCGTGCGCGTTCACGTAATCGACTTCGCCCGGTGAAATTTTGGCGTGCTTCAGCGCCATGTTCATGGCTCGCGCGGCGCCTTCGCCATCCGGTGGCGGCGCGGTCATGTGGTAGGCGTCGCCGGAGAGTCCGTAGCCGGCCAGCTCGCACCAGATTTTCGCGCCGCGCGCTTTGGCGTGTTCCAGTTCCTCCACCACCATTACGCCGGCGCCTTCGCCGATGACGAAGCCGTCGCGGTCGCGATCGAAAGGCCGGGAAGCGCGCTGCGGCTCATCGTTGCGCGTGCTGAGCGCTTTCATCGCGCCAAAGCCGCCGAGACCAATCGGGATGATGGCCGCTTCCGCTCCGCCGGCGAGAAAGATGTCGGCGTCGCCAAATTTAATGATGCGCCAGGCTTCGCCGATCGCGTTGTTCGAGGTCGCGCAGGCGGTGACGATGCACATGTTTGGCCCGCGCAGGCCAAACTCCATCGAGATCAGGCCGCTGGCCATGTTGCTGATCAGCATCGGAATGGTGAAAGCCGAGACGCGGTTCGGTCCTTTCGTGACCAGCGCGGTGTGCTGATCTTCCAGCGTCTTCAATCCGCCGATGCCGCTGCTGACCAGGACACCGAAACGGTCGCGATTGACCTTGTCCAGGTCGATTCCGCTGTCGCGCATCGCGCCTTTGGTCGCGGCCATGGCGAAGTGAGCAAAGCGGTCGGTCCGCTTGTGTTCCTTCGGATTGTTGAAAACCGGTTTCGGATCAAAGTTCCGAATCTCACCCGCAATTTTGGTGTCGAAATCGGTCGCGTCGAAATTTGAGATATCGACGATGCCGCTGCGGCCCTCGAGCAGGTTTTGCCAGAAGGTCTCCAGCTCCATGCCTAACGGCGTGGCGACACCCATTCCTGTAATTACGACTCGGCGATCCATTTCAATAGTAATAAGCGACCAGGGTTCAGTGACCAGCTTTCATCTCTGAAAGCGACTACTTGTCACTCATCACGGGTCACTTGTCACTTCCCCGTCACTTCGTTCCCATCCCGACGCTTTGCACCGTCTGGAAAAGTTTGCCCTCGGTCCGAATCGAGGGGGCAATAATGATCTCGGTCTGCTGGAATTCCGGAATGGAATTCGCGCCCACGTTCCCCATGCAGGTGGTGATGGCGCCGACCAGGTTCTGGCTGCCGTCGTCCACCTCGGCCGGGCCGAATAAAATCTGCTTGAGCGAGCCGGTCGCGCCGACCTTGATCCGGGTGCCGCGGGGCAGATTGGCGTGCGGGGTCGCCATGCCCCAGTGGTAGCCGCTGCCCGGAGCCTCGTGGGCTTTGGCAAACGCGCTCCCGACCATGACCGCATCGGCGCCGCAGGCGAAGGCTTTGCAGACATCGCCGCCCTTGCTCATCCCGCCATCGGTGATGATGGAAACGTAGCGGGCGGTTTTTTTGAAATAAGCGTCCCGCGCCGCCGCGCAATCCACCGTGGCGGTGACCTGCGGCACGCCCAGGCCGAGGACGCCGCGCGAGGTGCAGGCCGCGCCCGGGCCGACCCCGACCAGGACTGCGGCCGGACCGCATTCCATGATCTCGTAGGTGGCGTCGAAACCGACCGTGTTGCCGACGATGACCGGGATGTTCATCTCGGCGCAGAATTTCGCCAGCTCGAGCGATTTATATTCCGACGAGATGTGGCGGACGGTCGAGACGGTGCTTTGCACCACGAAAATATCGGCACCGGCTTCCTGCGCGATGGCGCCAAACCTTTCCGCCCGCTGCGGGATCGAGCTGACTGCGGCCGGGACGCCCGCGTCCTTGATTTCGCGAATGCGGGCCGCGATCAGATCTTCCTGCACCGGTTCGAGATAAATTTTTTGCAGCAGGGCGGTGACGTCGTTCTTGTCCGCGTCGACGATTTTTTGCAGGACTTCCTCCGGATTTTTGTAGCGGGTCTGCACCCCTTCGAGGTTGAGCACGGCAAGGCCGCCTAGTTTGCCCATCTCGATCGCGAATTGCACATCGACCACGCCATCCATGGCGCTGGCCAGGATCGGGATTTTGAATTCGATCGGCTCCGCCTCCCGGCGCGAGACGCGCCAGGTGGTGTCGACTTCATTAGGATTAATCGTCACCCGCCCCGGGACGAGAGCGATCTCGTCGAAGCCATAAGTCACGCGCGCTTTGCGATTTCGGCCAATCCACATTCCCATGATTTAAATCCGATCCAGTTTAAAACGTTCGTTCAAGCTGCCGCAGCGCGGACAGCGTGGAAGAAGCGTCGAGGTTCGATCTTCGAACTCAAAAGCGCAAATCACACACCGCAGCCGGTGGCGCAGCGCCCGCTGCTCACGGCGTCGACGATTCCACTCCCCAAATATCCAGAGGAGAAAAACCGCCGCAAGAAAAACGAGCAGATAAATCGTGACCAGCGCGGCCAGGCTGACCCGGATCACGGAGCCTGCTCCGATCCGCTCGGCGGCAGCGCGAGGTCGGTTCCGTATTCAAAGGTCGCGGTCGCCCAGGTGAGCGCGGCCTTTTCCGGATCGGTCGGGGCCATTTCAAAACGGCAAAGCGCCAGGTCGCGCCGCGCCTCTTCATCCAGCGCCGGGTCACCCGAGGATTGCTCGAGAAAGGCATAACGAACCACCCCTGACGCATCGACCGCAACCCGAAAGCGAGTGCTCTCCGGCGCGTCGCGCAGGGTGCTGCGGAATTGCAAGGGCGGCACGGTCACCGGCAGCTCGCGCAAACCATCGGAGAAAATGACCGTGCTCGGCACCTGCACCGGCGGCGGGGCGGGCGCGGGCGGGGCGAGCGGCACCGGAGCCGGCGGCATGGCCGAGGGCCCGCTCCGTCGCGTCACCAGTGCCGGCATTTCCTTCAGACGCGGCGGCACCGACTGGTAGGAAGGAACGTGCGGCACCTTCGGCAACTGGAAGGCACGCGCCTCCGGCGACCGCTGGGTTTGCGAGGCCAGCGCGGGATCCTCCGCATCGAGCCAGTTGAGAAAAGTGCGTGCCTCATCCGAAGTGGGCGCGATCACCGTCACCCGCGCCGGCGGCGGGAGGAGCGAAATGGTGGGCGGGTAGACCACCTGGAAGAGATAAAAACAGAGCGCGTGCAGCCCGAGCGAAGCGAAGAGGAAACCGGCGATGGCATATTTGCGCCGGCGGGGCGGCTCCCAGTGAAAGAGCAGCGCCCCCTCGGGCTGGGCGTAGGTTCCCCCGTTCACGGCTGCGGGGTGGTGGCGAGCGCGACCGAGGTGATGCCACGTTCGAGCGCCGCGTTGGTTACGGCCATGACCAACTCGTAGGAGACCAGACGGTCGGCCTTGATCACGACCGAGCGCCCTTCGCGCTTGGTCGCATCGAGCGCGCTGCCGAGCTGAGCCAGGGTGACTTTTTGATCGCGCAGGTATATCGCCGGGCTGGGGCCGCCGGTGATGCTGATGATTTGCTGGTTAGGCTGCGGTCCGAGGGTGAAACGGGAAAACGGCACCGTCACCGCGATCCCCGGTTGCAGGACAAAGCTGGAGCTGAGGAGGAAAAAGAAGATAAGCAGGAAGACGACATCGAGCAGCGGAAAAACGTAGAGCCAGCCGAAGCTGATGCTGCTGGTCCGGGCAAGTTTCATTTCTCGTTAGGCTCCGAGAATGAGCCGCGCCTCAGCGCTCGACCCGGCGCGGCGCGCTCTTTTCCTGGGCTTGCTGGAAACTAATGATCTCGGCCGAGGGCGCATGATCGGTCAGCATATGCACGACTTCGATTCCGGCCCGTTCCATGTCGTGGAGCAAGGTATTCACTCGGGAAGAGAGATAGCTGTAGCCGACAAAGGTGGGCGTGGCCACGACCAGCCCGGCCGCGGTGGTGAGTAGACTCTTATAGATCCCACTGGAAAGCTCAGTCACGGTGGCATAACCGCCATTGGAAGAGACCATGCCAAAGGCCTCGATCATGCCGGCGACCGTGCCTAACAAACCAATGAGCGGAGTGAGATAAGCCAGGGTGGCCAGCACCCCGAGAAAACGCTCCAGCTTCGGCACCTCCAGTTGCCCCGCTTCCTGCACGATCTCGCGCAGCTCACTGCGAGGCGCATCGTGCCGGATGATGGCGGAGTGAATGACCCGCGCCACCGGGCCGGGCGTGCCGGCGCATTCATGCAGCGCCTCGGCGAAATTACGCCGCTGCACCAGGTTGGAGAGGCCCTGCAGGAACTCGCCTACGTGGATGGTGGCGCGATGGAAATAAAAAAGCCGTTCCGCAAAAACGGCGATCGAAATGATGCTGCAAACCAGGATGGGCCACATGAGGAGGCCACCCTTCTGGATGTAATCGATCATTCGGAAACCTGATAACTCTCTTTCCCCGTGCTGGCAAATGAAGCGGAGCCCCCTGCCCTAACGAACCAAGTCGCGCCTAACGACGTCCCGCGTTCTCCTTCTTCGCCCTCGTCCGTCCCACCAGCCGGCCGTCGCCGTCGTAGATCGCATAACCGCTCTGGTGCCCTACCGCGTCGTAGCTGTAGACGATTCGCCCCTGCACTCCGCCGTCCCTGGCCAGTTGCGTCTCCTCCGCCAGCCGGCCGGCGCCGTCGTAGCGATAGCGGGTGGAGAAACGCAGCTTCCCATCCGGCGCCAAGACCTGCCCGGTCTCATAGCGGCCGGCGGCGTCCAGTTTATAGACGATCTTCTTCTGCACCTCGCCGTCGGCGCCCGTGGTGGTGGCGGTCGAGCGGCGCTTTGCGCCATCCACTCGCGAGACGGTTTTGGACCCGTCCGCGTTCATCGTCACCGTCACCCGCACGGCGTCATCGGCTGCCTGCGCCCTCGCGCGCAGCGGGGAGGCGGCGAGGAGCAAAGCGGCCAGAAGCTGAAAAAGAAGCCGAAACATGGCGGGGCGGGAAGTTTACGAAGCGAAAGAAAAGCGCGCAAACCGGCATTTATTTCATTGACCGGAGAAAATCGCAGTGGTTTAAAGTGGGGGGAAATGGATTAATATGGTTTAGTTTTCCTGCGCATGCCTTCGGCCTCTTCAAACTCAGTCTTCTACGCGGGAGAATTTCGTCATCAACTCGACGACAAGAATCGCCTCACCATCCCCTCTCGCTGGCGGCGCCAGGGCACCGGTGAGGAATTCCTCATGGTCCCGGAGCCGAACGGGCAATTCCTGCTCGTGATGCCGCCTCACGAATTCGAAACGATCAGCGCCAACGCCGCCGCCACCCCCGGCATCACTCCGCGCGATCTGCGCGTCTTCCTGCGCCAGCTCCACTCCCAGGCGCAGCACGGCGCCTCCGACAAACAGGGCCGGCTTCTCTTGCCCGACGAGGTCTGCCAACAGCTCGAGCTGAAGGGCGAGGTCGCCCTGGTCGGCGGTCTGGGCCGCTTTGAAATTTGGAACCAGGCCCGGCGCAAGCGGGCTCACCTTGAAGAACATCCCACTTATCAGGCCGTCGCCACCATGGTCGGGCTGTAGCGAAGAAAATGAACGCGTTGTTATTCGAGAGGCCGATCCGTTTCGCGACCGGTCCCCTTACGATCAACGAGGAGGCGCAGGAAATGGAAGATTTTACCTACCACCGCTCGGTCCTGGCGAGCGAGACGATCGAGCTCCTGGCCCCGAGGCCCGGCTCGCTCATTCTCGACGGCACCTGCGGCGGTGGCGGCCACAGCGAAACGATCCTGCAAACCGGAGCCGACGTCCTGGCGCTCGATCAGGATCCCGACGCGCTCGAGTTTGCCGCCGCGCGCCTGACCAATTTCGGAAGCCGGGTCACCCTGCGCCGGGCGAATTTCCGCGACGCCGGCCAGGTGCTGGATGAACTCGGGATCACGCAGATCGGCGGCGCCCTGCTCGATCTCGGGGTCTCCTCGCGCCAACTGGAAAATCCCGATCGCGGCTTCAGCCTCATGCGCAACGGGCCGCTCGATATGCGGATGGATCCGCGCCACGAATTGACCGCGGCCGAGGTGGTGAACAGCTACACCGAAGAGGAGCTGACCAATATTTTCCGCGAATACGGCGAAGAGCCGGCCGCCCGCCGCATCGCCAGCCAGATCGTGAAATCGCGCAAGGAATCGCCCCTGCGCGAAACCCTCGCCCTAGCCAAGGCGATCGAGAAAATCGTCGGCCGGCACGGAAAACGCCATCCAGCCACCCAGGTTTTCCAAGCCCTCCGCATGGAAGTAAACGACGAACTCGGCGCTCTCCAGGCCGGGCTCCTCGCCCTCACCACCCGGCTCGAAATCGGCAGCCGGATTGCGGTCATCACCTTTCACTCCCTGGAAGATCGGATCGTGAAGAATTTCTTCCGCGAGCGGAGCCGGGAATGGCTCGACCGCCCCGAATGGCCCGAGCCGCGGCGCAACCCTGACTACTCGCTTCGTCTCCTTACGCCGAAACCGATCGAGCCCGAGCTGGCGGAACAACGGGCCAACCCACGTTCGCGCAGCGCCAAGCTGCGGGTCGCAGAAAGGATCGCATGAACCGGCGCCGTCGAAATAATTTCAACCCGATCAACGCCCCCTCGCTCGCGCGCTGGATCGTCATCGCCGTTTTCCTGGCCGTGACTGGGCTGAGCTACGTTTACCTCACCGTCCAGTTGCATCACCAAGGCCTGCAGCGTCGCGCCCTGGAGCAGGAGTTAATCGCCGTCCGCACCCAGAACGAGGACGCCAAGGTGCAGATCGCCGCCCTCACCTCCGTCGCCGCTCTCCAGCGCCGCCTCCAGGAAGGCAACCTGCAGATGGTCCCAATCACCGAACAGAGCATCGTGAGACTGAATGGTCCTTCGCGCGCCGCGGGCGAGGATGAATTGCAGCCCGTGGTCAACCGCGGAGGCGATCAATGAGGTGGAACGGCCGCACCCGCTGCGCGGTGGTCTGTGTCCTCTTCACCTTTCTCTTCAGCATCTTCTCGTACCGGCTGGTGCATCTGCAGATGACGATGCATGACTACTACAGCCAGCTCGCGGCGGAGAAGAATGTCGGGCGCAACGAAATCCTGGCCGAGCGCGGCGCGATCTACGACGCCCGGCACGAGATCCTGGCCCAGAATGTCCCCGTCGCCACGGTGGTGGCCGACGCCAGCCTGATCAAGGACCCGGCCGCAGTCGTTCCGTTACTGGCAAAAAGCCTGCAACTCCCGGCCGATGAGATCGCGGAAAAAATCGCGACCGGCCGGCGCTACATCGTGCTCAAACGCGAAGTGCCCGAAGCCGACGCCCGCGCCCTCGAGCAATCGCTCAAGGCCGCCAGACAGCGCGGCGTCTTCTGCGAGCGCGGCACCATCCGCGTTTATCCCAACGGCTCGATGCTCTGCCACGTCATCGGCTTCACCGATTTTCACCAGCACGGCATCCAGGGGGTGGAGCGCTCGATGGATCAATATTTGCACGGCGAAAACGGCTACCGCTACATCGAGCGCGACGCGCAGGGGCGTGAGATTGTGCTTTATCGCGGGTTGGAACATGAGCCGCGCAACGGCTGCTCGGTCAACCTCACGATCGATCTCGGCCTGCAGATGATCGTGGAGAACGCTCTCGACGAAGCGATGCGCGAATATCGCCCCGAGAAGGCGACCATCATCCTGATGCGCCCGCAGACCGGCGAGATCCTGGCCATGGCCAACCGGCCTAACTTTGACCTCAACCTCCGCTCCGAGGCCAAGCCCGAGCAGATGAAAAACCGCGCCATCATCGACATGATGGAGCCCGGTTCCACTTTCAAGATCGTGACCGCGGCGGCCGCGATCAACGAGCGCAAGGTGCGGCTCGACTCGATGGTCTTCTGCGAGAACGGCGTCTGGAATTACGGCGGCCGTCCGCTGCACGACCACGGCCACAAAGGCTACGGCGACCTGAGCGTGCAGGACATCCTGGTCCACTCCAGTAACATCGGCGCGGCCAAACTCGCGGTCATGCTGGGCGACCTCAAGTTCTACGAATACATCCGCAACTTCGGCTTTGGCGATCGGACCGGGATCGAGCTGCCGGGCGAAATCGCCGGGGTCATCCATTCCCCGAAAAACTGGAGCAAAATCTCCATTACCCGTATGCCGATGGGTCAGGAAGTCGGAGTGACGCCGCTGCAGATGATCGCGGCCATGGCCACGATCGCGAACGGCGGCAAACTGGTCCAGCCCCGCATCGTGCAGTCGATCGTGGACGACAAAGGGAAAGCGATCAGCGTGCTCAAGCCGACCGTCGTTAGGCAAGTCGTCACCCGCGAGACCGCGGCCGAGATCGCGCTCGCGCTCCGCGGGGTGGTGAGCAAGCGCGGCACTGCGGCCGAAGCGGCCGTGCCCGGTTTCACCATCTCGGGCAAGACCGGCACGGCGCAGAAGGCCGCTCCCAATGGCGGCTACGAGAAGAACAAATACGTCGTCTCCTTCAGCGGTTTCCTGCCTTCGGTCGATCCCGCCTTTGTCGCGCTGGTCGTGCTCGACGACGCCCATCCCAAAGATCCCAATCTCAACTACGGCGGCACCATCGCCGGACCCATCTTTTCCAGCGTGGCCGAGAAGGCGGCCCGCTATCTCGATCTTGAGCCGCATGAGGAAATTGGAACACCAGAACCGGCCGGTCGAGTCGCCTTAACCAATGCCCGCCCTTAGATTCCCGCTTCTCGCGTGTTCACGCCTCATGCAGCTCAAAATACTCGCAGATTCCATTCCGGTGCGCGAAGTCCTCGGTCCACTCGATCGCGAGGTCGATGGGATCTTTTACGACTCGCGCCGGGTGCAAAAAAACGGTCTCTACGTCGCCGTCCGCGGCGCGCACTTTGATGGCCACAAATTCACCGAACAGGCGATCGAGAGAGGCGCGTCGGCGATCGTGGTGGAACGTCCCGAGACGCATTCTCGCGCCACCTCGATCGTGGTCGAGGATAGCCGCGTCGCGCTGGCCGACCTCGCCTTCACCTTTTATAAAAGGCCGGCCCTGCGCCTGAAGATGGCCGGCGTCACCGGCACGAACGGCAAGACCACCACCACCTTTCTCCTCAAGCACATCTGCGAAACCGCCGGCCTGCGCAGCGGTCTCATCGGCACGGTGCGTTATGAAATTGGTGAGCGCATCCTGCCCGCCACCCGCACCACTCCGGAGTCGCTCGATCTGCAGGAGCTGCTGGCCCAGATGTCCAACGCCGGCTGCCGCGCCGCCATGATGGAAGTCTCTTCCCACGCCCTGGCCCAGGACCGCACCCGTGGCCTGGAATGGGACGTGGCCGTCTTCACCAATCTGACCCAGGACCATCTCGATTTTCATCAGACGATGGGAAATTACTTCGACGCCAAGGCGCGTCTCTTCACCGGATTGAAGGACCAGCCTAACAAGAAGCAGGCGACGGCCGTGATCAACCTGGACGATCCCTACGGCGAGAAACTGGTCGCGCGGCTCGGCCACGACGTGCCCGTCGTGACCTACGGAATGAGCGCCCGGGCCGATTTTCGCGCATCCAATTATCGGGCCGAATTCAGCGGCACTTCCTTCCAGCTCGACGCCAAGGGGAAAATTTATCTGGTCCGCGTGCCGCTCATCGGACGCTTCAATGTGGCCAACGCCATGGCCGCGCTGGCCGCCGCGAATGCCTTAGGCATCAGCCTGCGCGACGCCGTGCTTAGCCTGGCCAAGTCGCCGCAGGTTCCCGGCCGGCTCGAGGCTGTCCCGGCCAAGCGCCAGTTCCAGGTCTTCGTCGATTACGCCCACACCGACGACGCCTTGCTCAACGTTTTGAAAACTTTGCGCGAGCTCGGGCCGCGCCGGCTCATCGTCGTCTTCGGCGCGGGCGGCGACCGCGATAAAGAGAAGCGCCCGCTGATGGGCCGGATCGCGGATCAGAACGCCGACTTCAGCATCATCACCTCCGATAATCCGCGCAAAGAAGACCCGCTCGCCATCATCGCCGAAGTGAAGAAAGGATTTCGCTCGAGCAATTTCGAAACCGTCCCGGATCGGGCGGAAGCGATCACCCGCGCCATCGCCCTGGCACAGCCGCGCGACATCATCCTTATCGCCGGCAAAGGGCACGAGACCTACCAGGAGTTCTCCGATCACACCATCCCCTTCGACGACCGGCAGATGGCCTTGCGCGCTCTGGAAAATCGCCCGCTGGAATTTTGAAGTGATGTCTTCCCTAACGACTAACGAAAAAGCGGGCGCGGCCCGAAGCATCTCGCCCCGCCAGCCATGAGCCCGCTCTCCCTCGATCAAATTGCTCAGTTTGCCGGAGCCACCCGCCAAAACGGCCGCGACCGGCTCACTTTCACCCGCATCAGCACCGACTCCCGCACCACTCAGCCGGGCGATCTCTTCCTCGCCCTCTCCGGCGAAAATTTCGACGGCCATCGCTTCGTCAACGATGCGCTCCAGCGCGGCGCGGCCGGCGCACTGGTGCAAAACAACTGGAGCGGCAAAACGCCCCCGGAATTTGTTCTCTTCCGCGTCGCCGACACCCTCGTCGGCTACCAGGAACTGGCGGCCAATTATCGCCGTTCGTTAGGCCTGAAAGTGGTTGCCATCACCGGCAGCAACGGCAAAACGAGCACGAAAGATTTCACCGCCTCTGTCCTCTCCACCGGTTTCCGCGTGACCAAAACCGCGGGCAATTTCAACAACCACGTCGGCCTTCCCCGCACCGTGCTCGCCGCCACGGCGGAGGACGAGATCGGCGTCTGGGAGATCGGGATGAACCATCCCGGTGAGATCGCGCCGCTCGCGCAACTGGCCCGCCCGGATGTCGCGATCATCACCAACATCGGCGTCGCTCATCTCGAGTTCATGCGCACCCGCGCAGCCATCGCCCAGGAAAAAGGCGAGCTGGCCGCCGCGGTTGGCGCGCAAGGCACCGTCATCCTCAATCACGACGACGAGTTTTCCGACGCCATCGCCGCGCGCACCGTGGCCAAGGTCATCTTCGCCGGGATCGAGCAGGGCGAGGTGCAGGCGCGCGATATCGTGCAGACCGCGGAAGGCGCCGAGTTCACCATCCTGGAAGGCGCGCATCGTTGTCACGCCGTCCTGCCGGTGCCCGGGCTGCACATGGTGCAGAACGCTCTCCTCGCCATCGCGGCCGGCCGTGTTTTCGGATTGCCGCTGGAGAAATGCGCCGCCGGCCTGGCCGCCGCGCCGCTGACCAAGGCGCGCCTGCAAATCCGCCACGTCCACGGCGTGCAATTCATCGACGACAGCTACAACGCCAACCCCGACTCGACCAAGGCCGCGCTCCGCACTTTGGCGGAACTGCAGACCGACGGGCAGCGCATCGCCGTCCTCGGGCAAATGGCCGAGCTGGGCGCGGAATCGAGCCGCGGCCATCGCGAGGTTGGCGAAATGGCGGCGGCGTTAGGCATCGATCACCTGATTTCGTTAGGCAAAGGCTCGGCCGAGATCGCGGCGGGCGCGAGCGCGGCCGGTCTCAGCAGCAGTCACCAGCTCGATTCGGCCGCAGAAGCGGCCGACCTGCTCTGCTCCACCGCCCGTCCCGGCGATCTCGTCCTGATCAAAGGCAGCCGTTCCGCCCGCACCGAGCGGGTCCTGGAAGAATTTGCCCAACGCCAACTGGAGACTGGTTGCCCGTCATGATGTTCTACCTGCATCGCCTGACGGAGGACTTCAAAGGCTTCAATGTTTTCTACTACGTCACCTTCCGCGCCGTCCTCGCCGCGATCACGGCCTTCGCCTTTTCGCTCCTCTTCGGGAACTACGTCATCCGCAAGCTGATCTCGCTCAAGGTCGGCCAGCCGATCCGGACTGCGGCGGAAGTGCGCCACCTGGCCGAGCTGCACGGCGGCAAACAAGGCACACCGACGATGGGCGGCGTGCTCGTGATTAGCGCGGTCGTGATCGCTTCCGTTGCCTGGGCGCGCCCCGATAACCCCTTCGTCTGGCTGGTCCTCTTCAGCATGGTCTATCTCGGCGTGCTCGGCTTCGTCGACGATTACCTGAAGGTGACGAAGAAAAAATCGGACGGGATCAGCGGCCGGCTCAAGCTTCTTTTCCAGTTCATCCTGGCCGGGATCGTGACCGGCTTTTTCCTGCTCAATCCCCTCATCGAAGTGCAGGCGCGCTCGCTTTATCTGCCCTTCTACAAGCTGCCCGTGATCGTGAACATGGGCGTCTTCACCTTTTTCTTTTTCGCCATCGTCATCGTCGGCGCGTCTAACGCGGTCAACCTGACCGACGGCCTCGACGGTCTCGCCATCGGCTGCACGATCACGGTCGCCTTTGCCTACGCGCTGCTCTCTTATGCCGCGGGGAATTTCCGCATCGCGCAATATCTTCAGGTCCCGTTTTATCCTTTCTCCGGCGAGCTGGCCGTGGTCTGCGCCGCGCTCATCGGGGCCGGGCTAGGCTTTCTCTGGTTCAATTGTCATCCGGCCAAGGTCTTCATGGGCGACACCGGCTCGCTCGCCCTCGGCGGCACCATCGGGGTGGTGGCGATTTGTTGTAAACAGGAGCTGCTCCTCGCGGTCGTGGGCGGCGTTTTCGTGATCGAAGCGGTCTCGGTCATCCTGCAGGTTTTAAGTTTCAAACTCACCGGCAAACGGCTCTTCGCCATGTCGCCGATCCATCATCACTTCGAGCTGAGCGGCTGGAAGGAGAACACCGTCATCGTGCGGTTCTGGATTCTCTCCATCGTCTTCGCGCTCCTCGGCCTGGCCACCTTGAAACTGCGATGACCCCGCCGGATTACAAAAACAAAAACGTCGCCGTGCTCGGCGCCGGCCGCAGCGGCAAGGCGGCCGCGCTTTTGCTCGCCGCCGAAGGCGCCAAAGTGACCCTGCTCGACAGCGCCCCGGAGGCCAACCTGGCCGGCCTCGACGCCCTCCGAGCCAAGGGCGTTTACCTCCTCTGCGGCCCGGCGGCGGAGGAAGATCCAGCCGTTTACGACCTCGGCGTGCTCAGCCCAGGGATCGATCCCGAGCTGCCGTTAGGCCGAAATTTTTCGCGCAAGAACATCCCCACCATTGGCGAGCTGGAACTCGGCTGGCAGTTCGCCCAGGTGCCGGTCATCGGCATCACCGGAACCAACGGCAAGACGACCACGACCGAGCTCATCTCGCAGATGCTGAACGCCTGCGGCCAGCGCACCATCGCCTGCGGCAACATCGGCAAACCGCTGGTCGAAGCGGTGCGCGAGGACGAGGAGCTGGCCGTTCTGACCGTGGAGGTGAGCTCCTTCCAACTTGAGACCATTCGCGAGTTTCATCCCGAGATCGCCGTCTGGCTCAACTTCGCGCCCGACCACCTCGATCGTTATCCCTCCATCCGCGAATATCGCGAGGCCAAGCTGCGCATTTTCGAAAAGCAAACGCCTCACGACACCGCAGTGATCAACGTGGCCGAGCATTTGCCCGGCCTCCAGGCCAGGGTGACCACCTTCAGCGCTTGGACGAACGACGGCGATTTCTCGTTAGGGGACGGCTGGATCGTTTACCGGCAACAGCCCGTGCTCAACCTGGCCGAGGCCCAGTTGCGCGGGCCGCACAATGCCGAAAACATGATGGCCGCGCTCGCGGTCGGCCGCGCCCGCGGGCTCAGCTTTGAGGAAATGGTCCCGCCGCTCTGCGCCTACCGCGCGCAGCTGCATCGGCTCGAGCTCATCCGCACCATCGCTGAAGTCGATTACGTCAACGACTCCAAGGCGACCAATCTCGACGCGCTCGAAAAAGCGCTCCTGAGCGCAACCAAACCGATCGTCCTCATCGCCGGCGGGAAAGACAAAGGCTTCGCCTTCGACTCCATCGCCCCGCTCATCGCGCGCAAGGTGCGCCGCGCCATCCTGATCGGCGAGATTTCCGAGCGGGTGGCGCAGGACTGGCGCGAAGCGACGGAATGCGAACTGGCGCCATCGTTAGGCGCGGCCGTGGAGCGGGCCCAGGCCCTGGCCCATGCGGGCGAGACGGTTCTCTTTTCTCCCGGCACTTCCTCCTTCGACATGTTCAAGAGTTACGCCGATCGCGGCGACCAATTCCGCGCCCTGGTGCGCGGGCTACCCGACCCATCCTTATGAAAATGCCAACCATCATCAGAAAGAAGAAACTGCGCGCCGCGACCGCGCGCCGCTCCCGTTCCATCGGCCTGCCGGACGAGATGGATTACGAGCAGATGGCGGAGCCAAACATGAAGCTCTCGCGCGCGCTCCTCATCGTCCTCGTCCTGCACATCGTGGCGGTGGCCGGCATCGTCGCCTTTAACACGATCAAGACCCGCGAAGCGATGGCGCCGGCGACGGTGGAAGAGAACGCTCCCGTGACGGCGGAAGCCAGCCCCGCTCCGGTGGTCGAGCAACAAAGCACGACTGCGCCTAACGAAATCACCACGACTCAGGTGGCAGCCAAAAGCGAGAGCAAAGCGCTGGCCGAACCGGTGGCAACGCCCGCCAAACCGGCCCCGCCAGCGGTTTCAAGCGTGAAGGACTCGGGCAAGATTTACACCGTGGTCAAAGGCGACAACCCGGTCACGATCGCGCGCCATCTCAAGGTCTCCGAAGCCGATCTGCTCCAGCTGAATGAAATCACCGATCCGCGCCGATTACAGATCGGACAAAAGCTGCGCATCCCGGAAGCCCAGCCGAAGACGAAAGCGAAATCGGACTAACGACAACCGAACCCGGTCATGCATCGCAAGAGCGCCTACATCCTGTTCCTGGCCGTGCTGGGACTGCTCTCGATCGGCATCGTCATCCTCTTCAGCACCGGCGCTTTTGCCCGCGACAGTCACGGCGACGTTTATTATTTCGTCCGCAAACACGCCATCTGGCTCGGCATCGGGATGGTTGCCTGCGTCATCGCCGCGCTGGTCGACTACCATTTTTGGCAACGCACCTGGTGGATCTGGTTTGCCGTTTCTTTGCTTGGCCTGACGCTTTGTTTTCTTCCGCCGCTCCGGCACAAGATCAATGGCTCCTGGCGTTGGCTCGAGTTTCACGGCGTGACCTGTCAGCCCTCCGAGTTTGCCAAGCTCGCGGCGGTTTTTTTTCTCGCCTACTGGTTTTCCCGTTACGAAAAAGAGAGCGGCAAAATCCTGCGCGGTTTCGTCTTCCCGATGGCGATCGTTAGCCTGCTCATTTCTCTCATCATCACCGAGGTCGATCTCGGCACCACCGTCCTGATTGGAGGGACCACTTTCGTCATCATGTTCATCGCCGGGGCCAACCTCGTCCTCCTCGGCACGCTGTCGTTAGGCGGAGTCGGAGCCATTCTTTATCTCGCCACCCACATCGCGGAACGGAACGGCCGCCTCCTCGCTTTCCTCCACCCGGAGAAATACAAGCTGACCGCCGGACTGCAGCAGATGCAGGCCCTCATCGCCTGGGGCAGCGGCGGGATCGACGGGCTCGGCCTGGGCAATGGCCGGCAAAAAATGTCCTACCTCCCCTATGCCCACACCGACTTCATTTTCCCCATCGTGGGCGAGGAATTGGGCCTGCGCTTCAGCCTCCTGGTCGTCCTCCTTTTCGTCGTCATCATCATCTGCGGCATGACCATCGCGCTGCACGCGCGCGATCGTTTCGGCATGCTCCTGGCCAGCGGGATCGTAGCCCTGATTGCCTTCCAGGCCGCGATCAACATCGGAGTGGTAACCTCGCTTTTGCCTAACAAGGGCCTGCCGCTGCCCTTCGTCAGCTACGGCGGCTCGAACCTGGTCGTGGCGCTCTTCGCCGTCGGGTTGCTCCTCAACATTTACCGGCAGGGCGTGCTCGACCCTGCGCCTAACAAACAGATGCCGCTGCGAGTCAGGACCACGCCAAGAATCTGAAATGGCACCCACGATTTACGCTCACATTCTGGCCGGGCGAACGGGCCTTTACCTTTTCTCGACCACTCAATGAACGCCGTCATCGCATGTGGAGGAACGGGCGGGCATCTCTTTCCCGGGCTGGCCGTAGCCGAGGTGCTGCGCGAGCGCGGGCACGAGGTGCTCCTCTTCATTTCCGAAAAGGAGATCGACACCATCGCGGCGGAAGGACGCTCCGAGTTCCGCTTCGAAAAGCTCCCCACCGTCGCGCTGCCTTCGCCCTTTTCTCCCGCCATCCTCGGTTTCGCCCGGCGCTTTAACGAAAGCCTTTCCGTCTGCCGCGATATCTTTCGCAAATACAATCCCCAGGTCGTCCTCGGGATGGGCGGGTTCACCTCGACCGCGCCGATCATCGCCGGACGGATGCGCAAAATCCCGACCTTCATCCACGAGTCGAACGCCTTTCCCGGGAAGGCGAACAAGCACACCGCACGTTTTGTTCGCGCCGTCCTCCTCGGTTTCCAGGAATGCGCCGCCTATTTCCCGCGCGCCCAAACGGAATTCACCGGTACCCCGATTCGTTCCACCTTAAAACGAATCGATCGCGACCAGGCGCTGGAGAAACTCGGCCTGCAACCGGGCCTCCCAACCCTGCTCGTGATGGGCGGCAGCCAGGGCGCGAGCGGGATCAACCAGGCGCTGATCAAGGCCATGCCGTCGCTCCAAGGGGTTCCGCTCCAGCTCATCCATCTCTCCGGCAGCCGCGACGAACGTCTGCTGGAGGATAATTATCGGCGGGAAAACATCCCGGCTTTCGTGGCCGCTTTCCATCATCGGATGGAGGAAGTCTATAGCGCGGCCGACTTCGCCATTGCTCGCTCCGGCGCGGCCAGCCTGGCCGAGCTGGCCGCTTTCGGCCTGCCCGCGCTGCTCATTCCCTACCCCTATGCGGCGGACGATCACCAGACCCGCAACGCCGAGATTTTCGTGAGGGCGGAAGCCGCCGTCATGGTCAAGGAAGCCGACCTGACCGGCGAAATCCTGGCCCAGAAGATTCGCGACCTGCTCAACGATCCCGCCACTCTGCGCACGATGGCGAAAAAGGTCGAAGCGCTTGCCCCAAAAAACGCGGCCAGATTGGTCGTGGAGATGATGGAGAAATATAGTCTGCCACATGACGCCGTCGCCGCCTGATCTCCCAAGATTCCTGACCCAGGAACGGCACGCCATTCATCTCATCGGCGTGGCCGGGAGCGGGATGAGCGGGATCGCCGCCCTCCTCCTCGAGCTGGGGCACGACGTGCGCGGCTCGGATCGGGCTCGCACCCTCGAGATCGAGCGGCTGGCTAATCTCGGCCTGCGCTTTTCCACTCCGCATCGGGCCGAGGACACGCAGGACGCCGAGCTGGTTATTTATTCGTCCGCGATCAAGCCCGATAATCCGATTCTGGCCGACGCCCGCGCCCGCGGCGTCCCGGTCATTCGCCGCGCTGAAGCGCTGGCCGCGATCATGCTCGGCAAACGCGGCATCATCATCGCCGGCATGCACGGCAAGACCACCACCGCGGCCATGGCCGCCCATGTTCTGCGCGGCGGCGGCCTGCATCCGTCGCACTACGTCGGGGCGGAAATTCCGATCCTGGGGAGCAACGCACACTGGGATTCGTTAGGCGAATATTTTGTCGCGGAAGGAGACGAGAGCGATGGCACGCTGCAGCTCTTCCAGCCCGAGCACGCGCTCATTCTCAATGTCGAGGAAGAGCATCTCGATTACTACAAAGACCTGGCCGCGATCGAGGAAGTCTTCGCCAAGCTGCTCGTTCAGACCAAAGGCACGGTCTTCTATTGTGCCGACGATCTGCACGCCCCGCGCATCTGCGGCGCCCACGCCCGCACCATCTCCTACGGCTTTGGCGAAGGGGCGCGCTACCGCGCCACCGGGCTGGAGCTGCACGATTTCGCCGCCACTTTTTGCGTCCAACGTGACGGCGAGAAACTGGGCGACGCCACTCTCAGCGTGCCGGGCAAACACAACGTGAGCAACGCCCTCGGGGTCATCGCCCTCGCCACCGAGCTCGGGATTCCCTTCGCCCGGATTGCAAACTCGTTAGGCACTTTTCGGCACGCCCGGCGTCGTTTCGAGATCAAATACCAGAGCGAACGCTTTCTTTTGGTCGACGATTACGCCCATCATCCGACCGAGATCCGAGCCACTCTCGCCACCGCCCGCTCGGCCGGCCGGAAACGCATCCTGACCATGTTCCAGCCGCATCGTTATTCCCGGACTCAGGCGCTGGCGCGCGAATTCGGCAGCGCCTTCGACGATGCCGATCGGGTCGTGATCACCGACGTCTATGCGGCGAGCGAGGCCCCGCTCCCGGGAGTGAGCGGAGAGACGATCGCCGATGCCATCTCGGCCCACGGGCATCGTGATGTCACTTATCAGCCGCGGCTGGCAGACCTCCACGGCACGCTCGGGCAGATGCTGGCCGCAGGCGATCTCGTCCTCAGCCTTGGCGCCGGTAACGTGCACGAGCAACTGGCCAAGCTGGCGGCCGAACTGGTCATCGCGGAAAAGCTGCAGGAAATCGTCGGCCCGGAAGGTATCGTTAGGCTGGCCGAGCCTTTGGCCAAGCACACCACCCTGCGGGTGGGCGGTCCGGCCCAGTTCTGGGTCGAGCCGAGAACGGAGGAGGCTTTGGCCAAATTGATCCGGTTTTGCAAACGCGAGAACCTCCCGCTCTTCGTCATCGGCCGCGGCTCCAACCTGCTCGTGCGCGACGGCGGCATTCGGGGCGTGGTGGTGCATCCGAGCGGCGGCGATTTTGAAAAAGTCGAGACCGACGGCCTGGAAGTGACCGCCGGGGTGGGCGCGAAATTGAAACAGCTCGCTTACGCCGGGAAAGCGGCCGGGATCGGCGGGTTCGAATGGATGGAAGGCATCCCCGGATCGGTCGGCGGCGGCCTGCGCATGAACGCCGGGGCCATGGGGGGGCAGACTTTCGATCAGGTGGTGCGAGTGCGTTTTCTCGATCGCGAAGGCGTCGCGCATGAGAAAACGCCGGCCGAACTGGAAGTGCATTATCGGCACGTTCCTTCGCTGGAGGAAAACTTTGCCGTCTCGGCTGTCTTCCGCGGGGAAAAATCGACCACCGAAGAGATCGTTAGGCGATTGGACGCTTCGCAGGAAAAACGGCGCGCCACCCAACCGAGCGCGAAGAGCGCCGGCTGCATTTTCAAAAACCCGGCCGCCCTGCCCGCCGGCAAACTGGTCGATGAACTGGGACTGAAAGATTCGCGGGTCGGCGACGCACGGGTCTCAAAGGTGCACGGCAATTTTATCGTCAACGACGGCGCGGCGACGGCGGACGAAGTGCTGCAATTGATCGGGCAAATCCAGGCCACCGCGCGCAAGGAGCGCGGGATCGAGCTGGAAACCGAAGTGCAAATCGTGGGGGAGGAAGCATGAACAACTTCCGGCGCGCCCGCATCACCAACCGGTGCCACCACGGTCATCCCGAGCTGGCGCAGCGCACCGAGGGATCTCGCAGTGGCAATCCCCGTTTCCAAATCGCCCGAGCGCGCACTCGGCCACGGCGAGGCCCCTCCCGGTCGGCGCGGCCCGGGAGGACAACGTTTTTCGCTTTAGGAGCCGCATCATGATCGACCTGACCAATAAAAAAACCGCCGTCCTGATGGGGGGCCCGAGCTCGGAACGGGCCGTCTCCATCGCCACCGGCACCGGCATTGCCAAGGCCCTGCGTTCGTTAGGCGCGGAAGTCACCGAAGTGGATGTGAAAGATGCCGACTTTGTTTTGCCTAACGACATCGAGCTGGCCTTCATCGCCCTGCACGGCACCTTCGGCGAAGACGGCCAGGTGCAGCGCATCCTGGAGAAACGCGGCGTGCCCTATACCGGTGAAGATGTCGATGGCAGCTGGGCCGCTTTCGACAAAATCACCTCCAAAACCATGTTCACCCGCCACGGGGTCAACACGCCGCGCTGGGAAATGATCCGGGCCGGCGACCAGCCGACCCTCGACCTCCCTTACGTAATCAAAGCGCCGCGCCAGGGCTCCACCGTCGGCGTTTACATCATCAAAACCGAAGCGGAAATCGCCCCCGCTCTGGCCGACGCCGTCCAGTACGACCAGGAACTGCTGGTCGAGCAGTTCATCCCCGGGCGCGAGCTGACCATCGGGGTGCTGGGCGATCTGGCTTTGCCCGTGCTCGAGATCATTCCCAAGAGCGGCTTTTACGATTTCAACGACAAGTATCCTTTCCTCAATCCGCAGGGTGGTGGCGGCGCGGAGCATGTTTGCCCGGCCGCCATTCCCGGGGACCTGACGAGCAAAATCCAGGACCTCTCCCTCCTGGCCGTGCAGTCGTTAGGGCTGAAAGTTTACTCGCGGGTCGACATCATGCTCGCGGCCGATAACCAGCCCTACGTGCTCGAGATCAACACCATCCCGGGCATGACCGAGAGCAGCCTGCTGCCGGACGCAGCCGCGGTCGCCGGCATCTCCTATTCCGAGCTTTGCGCCCGCATCGTCGAACTTTCCCTGGCGGCCCGGCCCCTAACGACATGAGAACGAGCAGCACCACCAGCAATCGAGCGCGCCCGGGCAACCGGCGTCTCTCCAACCCGCGCCAGCGCCGCCAGCAGCACCTGCTCGACGTCAAGGTGCGGGCTCGCCGCGCTTCCCATCACCGCAACCGCCGGGTCATGGTCGCGCTCTCCAAAATCGCGCTCGTCGTCGCCATCTGCGCCGGCCTTTACTACGGCGTCCGAGCTGGGTTGAGCCGCTTCTTTTTTGAAAACCCCGACTACCGCCTGAGCACGATTGTGATTCAGACCGACGGCACTTTGCAGCGCGACCAGGTGCTGAAAATGGCTCAGTTGCATGAAGGATTGAACATCTTTTCCGTCAATCTCGCACAGGTGCACGATCGGCTGCAGCAGCTCCCGCAGGTCGACGACGTGCAGGTGGAACGGAAGATGCCTAACGAAGTCGACATTCACATCACGGAACGCAAACCGATCGCCTGGATCACGAGCGAGCGCACGGTTTCCGATCCCTTCGTCTCCGACGCCGCTTTCCTGGTCGATGCCCGCGGCATCCTGATGAAAGAGAAAAAGCTGCTCCCGGAATACCTCGCCCTTCCGCTCATCACCGGCGTCTCGAACGAAGGGCTGGTCCCGGGCAAAGCGGTCGAATCCTTCGAAGCCAAGGCCGCCCTGGAGCTGCTTCGCCTCACCACGACCAGCTTCATGCAGACCCGCTTCCAAATTCAAGATGTGGATGTCTCCAAGGGCTATTGCCTGCTGGTGACGGACAAGAATCAGACCCAGGTCATGTTTGGCTTCGATCAACTCGACCAGCAGATGCAGCGGCTGGAGCAGCTCCTGGTTTATAGCGACGATTCGCATCACCCGATCGACACCGCCAACCTGCTGGTGGCGCGCAACATTCCGGTCACCTTTGCCCGGCCCGCCTCGGAAGTAATCTCAGAGATCGCGCCCGAGCTGGAAATGGTGCCGCCCAAACCACCGCCGGGCGCGGAGAAAAAGTCTGAGCCGAAAGAAACTTCCAAGTCTGACCCGAAAAAAGCCGCCTCCAAGCCCGAGACGAAAGAGCGCGAAGTGCGCAAGGCCGAGCCGGTGCGCCGCCCGGTCACGATCAAAAAAGCGCTCCCCTACAGCCCCGGTGTGAAGAAATTCCACTCCAGTCCCTCGCCTCTACCGGTGCGGCGGGCGGTCCCACTTCAACGTTTTAACCAGGAAGGTAATGGCAATGGCTAGCAGCAACTTGATGGTCGGTCTCGAAATCGGAACCTCGAAAATTTGCGTCGTGGTCGGGGAAGGAAAACCCGACGGCACGATCAAGATTCTCGGCGTGGGCCAGGCGCCCTCGCGCGGGGTGCGCAAAGGCGAAATCGTCGATTTCGAAACGGCGATGAAATGCGTCCACGAAGCGGTGGTCGACGCGGAAGAGAAGAGCGACATCATGATTCGCAGCGTCTACATCGGCATCACCGGAGCGCACATTCAGAGCTTCAACAACCGCGGCTGCGTCAATCTGCCGGAAGACCGCGACGAGATCGACGAGCAGGATGTGGAAGACGTGAAGATCAACGCCCGCGAGGTCAGCATCCCGGCGCAGAACGCGTTCCTCCATTCCATCATCCAGAGTTATCACGTCGACGGGCAGGACGGTGTCCTCAGCCCGGTGGGAATGTTAGGAGGGCAACTGGAGGCCGATTTCCACATCATCCACGGGGTGCGCAATCGGATCCAAAACACGATCCGTTGCGTGAAGGAGTTGCCGCTCGATGTCGAGGACGTGGTCTTCACTCCTTTCGCCGCCGCCCAGGTCGTCCTCACTCAGCACCAGAAAAATCTCGGCGCCCTCGTCATCGATATCGGCGGCGGAACGACCGATTACATTCTCTATGTCGACGGCGCGGTGAAACAGAGCGGCGTCCTCGCGGTCGGTGGTGACCACATCACGAACGACATCTCGATGGGCTTGCGCATCCCGATGACACGGGCGGAAAAACTCAAGATCGAGGAAGGCTCATGCGTCCTGGGCAATTGTCTCCCGGGCGAAACCGTCCTGCTGAAGGACGACTCCGGTTTCGCCGGCAAGGAAGTGGAGCGGGAGATGCTCAACACCATCATCCATTGCCGGCTGCGCGAGACTTTTGAGCTGCTCAAAAAAGCGCTCGAGGGCGAGCCGTATCTCAACTACCTGGGCGAAGGCATCTTCATCACCGGCGGCTGCAGCCAGATCAACGGGATCGATAACCTGGCCGAAGATGTCTTTGGCATTCCCGCCCGCACCACTCACGCCCGGACGATGTCTGGCCTCACCAGTGCCTTCGAAAACCCGCAGCTCTCGGCCGCGATCGGCCTGATCAAATACGCCCAGGCCGTGCAGGGCGACCGCCAGCCGAGCCGCGGGCTTCGCGGCATCATGGGCAAACTTTTTCAGAGAATGCGATGAACGCACACATCAAACCTAACGACGTAGCGCGAGCTTCCAGCTTGCGCCGCTCTGCAAACGGCAAGCTGGAAGCTTGCGCTACCTTATGATCCAACTCAGCCGCAACTACAGCCTGCCGGAGAAGAAAGAAGAAGATTTCGCGATCAAAATCATCGGCGTGGGAGGCGCCGGCGCCAACGCGCTCGACCGCATTGTGCTCGATGGTCTGCAAGCCGAGATGATCGCGGTCAATACCGACGTGCAATCGCTGGCCAGCTCGGTCGCGACCCAGAAGGTGCAGCTCGGTCGCGAAGTGACGCGCGGGCTCGGCGCCGGCGGCGATCCCGAGCTGGGCTACCACGCGGCCCAGGAATCGGCCGACGAATTACGCGAAGCGATGCAGGGGGCGCGGATGATTTTTGTCTGCGCCGGTCTGGGCGGCGGGACCGGTTCCGGCGCCGCGCCCTACATCGTCGAGCTGGCCCGCGAGAGCGGCGCCCTGGTTTTGGCTTTCGCCACTCTGCCCTTTGCCTTTGAAGGAAAACGCCGCACCGCCCAAGCCATGGAAGCGCTGCAGGAATTGCAGCGTGTTTCCGACGCAGTCGTCTGCTTCGAGAACGACCGCATGGGCGACATCGTCCTGCCCAAGGCCGGCATTCACCAGGCCTTCGCGGTGGCCGACACCACCATCAGCCAAAGCGTGCGCGCCATCGTCAACGTCGTTAGGCGACCGGGCTTGATCCACATCGGGTTCGACGAACTCCTGACCGCCTTGCGCAGCCAGAATAGCCGCTGCCTCTTCGGTTTCGGCGAATCGGATAGCGACAACCGGGCGCACGAGGCCTTCGCCCTCGCGCTCAAGAATCCGCTCATGGATCGGGGTAAAATGCTGAGCGATGCCCAGGCCGTGCTGGTCCAAATTTCCGGCGGGCCCGGCATGACGTTAACGGAAGTAGAGATCGTAATGAACGAGCTTAACCGGCACGTCGAAGATCAAACCCAGATCCTCTTCGGCACCTCGGTCGATAACAAGATGGGCAATCGGATGAGCGTCACCCTGATTAGTTCGCTCGCAGCCGACGGACCTGCCCAAGCCGTTCCCACGCGCACCGTTCCGCGCTTAAAAACGGAGCCGAAGCCGATCGCACCCGCACCAGAGCCGCCGGTCATCGCGCGCCACCCGGAGCCAGAACCAGAGCCTGTGCCGGTCGCGGAGCCAGAAGAAGTGGCTTCGGAAAAAATAGTCGAGTTCACCAACCCCGAACCGGTTTACGAGGCCGCGGCGGAAGAGCCGCCCGAGATCGAAGACGCACCGGCAGACTTTCCGGTGCGAGCCGGGGAAGTGGAACCGGCTCCGGTCGCCCACGCGCCCGCGCGTCGCGAAAAGAAAATCGCGCCGAGACCCGAGCCGGAACTGATGCCTGTTTCCGAGACGACCAGCCCGGCCCCGAGCAAGAAAGACAAGTATATCGCGGCTCGGCAGGAAGTGATGCAGTTCGAGCCGGTCACGCGCGGCCGTTTCGAGAAAAGCGAGCCGACCATCGTGGAAGGCCAGGACCTCGACGTCCCGACCTTCCTGCGCAAAAACGTGCGGGTGAAATAATAGCCGGTCGCAGTAGTTGTGGGGAGCACGGGGTGCCACCCCGTCCTGCCGTGACGTGCGACCCACTCGCGCGAGGAAAAGCGCCTTAACCGTGTCCAGTTCGTGTTTGACTGCGTTGAATATCTCTGCCGGATATAGCCGGGCAAAAGCGCGGCGTCGAACGGTGTCTTGTCAACCTCGCGGATGCCGGTATCCCCGCCGGACAGATTGGGATTGATGATCGGAATCAGCGGTTCGTTGGCCACCGTATTTTGGGTAGCGGGAATGACATGCTGCGCCAACTGATGCGAAGAGATATCGCCCGTTTTTATCGGGAGCGGCCATCCACTACCAGCCTTTTTCAACATTTCTGCAAAAATAACTAATGTCGTCGTGAAGGGCCCCAGACGCAGAAATTCTCCAGGCAAGCGAGGCACGCGCGCTCAAAAGCAAAAGCCCAGAAGAGGGAATTTTGCGCGTGGCAGACTAGGCGGCCTGTCGCTAACGCCCGCTTTTTTTGCGTGATCTACTGCACCGCGAACCCGGGAATGACAGATCCGAACTGTATCCAGCCAAAACCAGCGTTTACACTAATTTGGCCGTTATTTGAACCATACCACCCAGCCGTAAGAGAGGCTTGTCTTGCGTTGGTTGTGGCCACCACCCAATACTTGGTGCTTCTAGTGAGGGCGGGCGCGTCACGCAGCTCGGCCACGGCCAAATCACAGGGTGCCGCTGGCACCGTCGCCACTCCTGAAACCAGGGGCACTCCGGGGCCCCGCCCACAGTCGTCCGTATAAAGGCTCAACGTGACCAGGTTGTCCAGACAAAAGGCTGGGTTGCGGAGAATGAGCGAAGCAGAGATTCGAGTAGGAACTCCCGACCTGGCCGCGACGAAAGGAACGGCAAGTTCTTTTTTCGTGCCCGGAGAAGTGCAGTTTTCCGGCCCCCACACATCAAAGCCGCTGCCATTGGAATCGTAATCGCAACCATTATTGGGATCGACAAGGAGATTGCCGCCAAACGCTGCCGACGAATTACCGGTCTTTGGTTCGGAAAAAACGGTGCTCGATCCTTCCACCTTGAATGCGGGTGTGCCGCCGGCAAATTGCTGCCAGCCAGAGCCAAGGTTGTTGGCGTATTGCGCGTTGTTCGACCCATACCAATTAGCGTCCAGGCCAGCTTGTTGATCTGTGGTGGTTGCTGTAACCCAATATTTTGTCCCCTCGGTTAAAACCGGCGCATCCTTCAGTTTAGCCATAGCCAGGGAGCAGGGTGCTTCCTGAACGGTGGCCGTACCCGAGATGAGCGGTTTGCCCGGCCCGGTCGGATAACCCGCATCGCTGTAAATGCTCAGCCGCACCTTGTTCGTCGGACAAGCGTCCGGATTAGTAAGAATGATCGCCTGCGGAGATGCGCTCTGGCACGCCCGTGGCCGAGGCGATGAACGAAACTGCCAGCCACTCCGCCCTTCCCGGGGAAGTGCAGTTTTCCGATCCCCAAAGGAAGTAGCCGGGGGCGCTGGAGTCATACTTGCAGGTGCTGCAGGGTTCGCGGAACAAGTTGCTCCCGAAAGTGGCGCGTGTCCCCTCGGTCGTCGTGTAGGGAATCGTGATCGAATCTTCCTGCACGTCCGACAGCTCTTGCGCGAGCGCTTCTCCGCAGGCCATCAGAGTGAGAACGGCGAAGCTGATTTTCCCGACCGTCGTCTTGCTCATGTTTCATGTGCGCAGGACGAAGGATACCTGTCAAGACAACCAGCGTGCGCTGGGGCACAATGAAATGAGTTTTCATCGGCTTCTTGCGAGTCGCCCTCGCCACAAAACGGTGAATTCGAGGACGAAGAGGAGGACGAGCACGAAGGGGTGAACGCACCATCGATTGTCACGACCGTGCCGGAACCTCTTGAGCGAATATGCTTGGGCCAATTGTCACCCGGGGGCGTTGACCCGTTGTAGCCGGGGGCGCTGACCCCGGTCCTGTGGACGTGCCGCTCTACCGGGGTCAACGCCCCCGGCTACAGCAAGTCAACGCCACCGGCCACAACGCTGCTAAGAACTGGGCGACCCGACCGGCCCCAGCACTTCCTTGAAAAAAAGCTTCATATGTTCCCACGAGCGCCGATCGGCGAAGGCGTTATAACCGATCTTGCCGGTCAGCCCATTCTCGGAAGCCAGCTCGTTGGCGCCGAAATTAGTGAACGCATGCAGCGCTCCCGAATAGGTGATGAGCTGATAATTAAACTTCCCGTCGTTCATCGACTTGAGAAAAGTGTCCAGCTCACCGGGCTCAATAAAAGGATCGATCGCGCCGTGGCAGATGAGAAATTTCGCCTCTGTTTTAGCCGCGGCATCTTCCGGCACCGGGAAAAGGCTGCCATGAAAACTGACTACCCCCGCCAGCGGCGCACCGCTGAAACCCAGCGCCAACGCAGCCGATCCGCCAAAGCAATAACCGATCGCCGCCACATGTTCCTTATCGACTAACCCGGTGGCGAGGAGCTGATCCAGGCCCGCCTTGGAACGATCGCTCATGAGCGATTTGCCGTAGAACGGTTTGGCCAGTTCCGCCGCTTTTTTCGCGTCCCTGGTCGTCACCCCGGCGCCGTACATATCAGCGGCAAAGGCGACGTAACCGAGTTCGGCCAGCTGGTTAGCCCGGCTCTTTGGGTAATCGGTCAGACCCCACCATTCCGGCAGGACCAACACCCCGGGCGCTTTCCTCTCTTTGGAAACCCGGGCGTCGTCGTAGGCCAGATAACCTTCCAGTTTCACCCCGCCCTGTTCGTAAGCGACCGGCTTGGTCACGATCTTAGCGGAGGCCGAAAAGGCCGTGCCGAGGAGGAGGATGGCTGCAATCAGAAGTGTTCTCATGGCTCTACTATTAACCCGAAGTCGCAACCCAGTCCGATCCGCGGCAGATTTTTCTAACCGCAGAGGGCGCAAAGGACGCAGAGAAAGGCAAAGGTTCCCCCTCTTCCTCCGCGTTCTCTGCGACCTCTGCGGTAGACAATCCCATCTACGGCCGAAAAACAGATGGTGAGCTATTTCTTCATCAGGTCGAGCACCGCACTGGTGACTCCGATCAGGCCGGTTTTGATGGTCGGCTCCGCTACCGGCGCGAACGACCGTCGGGCCTCCGCCGTTCTTCATCACGCCGACCACCCGTAGCCGGTCAGGCCGGGCGTTTCATATTTGCCGATGTGCTCAGTCACCTCGCAGCCGACCGCTTCAATTCCCTGGCAAGAAGCGCAGCGGTTTTTTCTTCCTGGCTGGAAAGCTCGGGATGCGCGTGCAGATCCTTGTACAACTTCACCAGCTCGGGCAGTTCCTGAGCAGCCATCTGGGTCGAAGTGTTTTGGGCGCGGGCATTTTGAGCAAGGCTCAAGACTAACGAGAGCAAAAGCAGCGGCAGAAATTCCATCCTGCAGGCCAAGGCAAATACTCGCACGGGCAACGCGGGCAACCGGACGATGTGACCGCAGAGGACGCAGAGAGCGCAGAGGAAGACTTGGAACTTCTGCCTTTCTCTGCGAACTCTGCGCCCTCTGCGGTTAAAATCCCGCTGCGGTCGGCGCGATTACTTCTTCATCAGGTCGAGCACCGCACTGGTCATGGCGATAATACCGGTCTTGATCGTCGGCTCGGGCACCGGCGCGAACTTACTCGAATGCAGGCTGGGCAACGGTGCGGCACCCGGTTTCTGGGAAGCGGCGATCTTCGCCGGGGCGACCGCGCCGACATGGAAATCGACCGCCGGAATGGAATGATCGGGCAGGCTGTATTCGGCGAAATCTTCCCCGCCCATGGTCGGGTCGACCATCTCGACATTTTTCTCGCCTAACGAATTTTTCCAGACCCCGATCAGCCGCCTGGTCAGCTCCGGATTGTTATAAGTGGCGGGGACAAACTCGCCCTGCAGCACGTCCACCTTGGGCATCTTGTGTTCCGGCCAGCCGCCGGCGATGGCGCAGCCTTTCGCGATCTGGGCAATGGCGGCCAGGACACGCTCGCGCACGTCGGCTTTATAAGTGCGGACGGTGAGCTGCATCTTTACCTCGTTAGGGATGATGTTGTGCTTCGTTCCACCGTGGATCGAGCCGACCGTGACCACGATCGGATCGACCGGGTTGTTTTCGCGGCTGGCGATGGTCTGCCACATGTTGATCATGTCAGCCGAGAGCACGATCGGGTCTTTGGTCTTGTGCGGATAGGCGCCGTGACCGCCGACGCCGGGCACAGTGACATCGACCGAGTCGACATTGGCATAGGTATAACCAGGGGTAACTCCGATATGACCGGTCTCCATCTGAGAGTTATCGTGAAAGCCGAGAGCGAAATCCGGTTTCGGGAAACGCTGGTAGAGCCCGTCCTCCAGGAGCGCCTTGGCGCCGCCGTAGGCTTCCTCCGCCGGCTGGCCGACAAAGAGGATGGTGCCGTGCCATTGATCTTTCAGCTTGGCCATTTCCCGCGCCACTCCGATGAAAGTCGCGATGTGAATGTCGTGCCCGCAGGCGTGCATGATGTGCACATCATCACCGGCGCGGTTCTTCGACATCGCCTGGCTGGCGTAAGGCAGGCCGGTCTCTTCCGAAATCGGCAGCGCATCCATATCGGTGCGCACGAGCACGACCGGACCTTCGCCGTTTTTTATCACCCCGACCACGCCGTAGCCGACCGGGCCCGGCTCGCTGTATTTGCCGAGATGATCGGTCACTTCGCAACCGACCGCTTTCAACTCCTTGGCCACCAGCTCGGAAGTATTTTTCTCTTGGCCGGAGAGCTCAGGATGCTGGTGCACATTCTTGTAAATGCTGAGCAACGACGGCATTTCCTGCTGCGCGATTTGCTTCGGCGATTGATCCTCGGCGCGAAGATTAGGAGCGGCGGCGAGCAGACAGGGCAACGCGAGAAGCGGCAGGAGTTTCATCCTCCAGCGTAGGACGAAAATCCTAACGATCAACGAACGCATTTGCCGCGCGATCTGTGCTAGTCTCCTCCTCCAGCTATGGCGCGGCTTCTTTATCTCGACTGTTTTTCCGGCATCAGCGGCGACATGACGGTGGGTGCGCTCTGCGATCTGGGGGCGGAGCCGGCCCGGATCGAAGCCGAGCTGAGCAAGCTGTCGTTAGGCGAAGCCAGGCTGCGTTTCGAGCGCCAGAGGCGGCACGGAATCAGCGGGACTAAATTTCAGGTCGATCTCCCGGCCGCGCCCGCGCCCCATAGTCATACCCACTACGCGGAGATTCGGAGCCGGATTGAAGAGAGCGCGCTTTCCGAGTTCGTTAGGGCAAAATCCCTCGCCGTCTTTGAGCGAGTCGCGCGGGCCGAAGCGAAGATTCACGGAGTGGCGGTGGAAACAGTGGCCTTTCACGAGGTGGGAGCGCTCGATTCGATCGCCGATATCGTCGGCGCCTGTGTCGCGCTGGAGGAATTGGGCCAGCCGCGGGTCATGGTTTCGCCCTTACGCGAAGGGCGCGGCTGGATCGATTGCGCCCATGGCCGCTATCCCCTGCCCGCGCCCGCCACCCTCGAAATCCTGCGCGGAGTGGCGCTGGAAGAGGTGGACGAGTCCTGGGAATCGATCACCCCGACTGGTGCGGCCCTGGCGCGGGAGTTTGCCGAATCGTTTGGCCCGATGCCGCGGATGGAAATCGAGCGGATCGGTTACGGGATCGGGACGCGCGAGTTGGAGAGTCGCCCGAACGTTCTCCGAGCCGTCCTCGGACGCGCGAGCGATGCTTCGCCTGACAAATTTGAAACCGACACCGTCATCGAGCTGGAAACCAACCTGGACGACCTCTCGCCCGAGCTAACCGGCGCGATGATGGAAAAGCTCCTCGCCCTCGGCGCGCTCGACGTTACCCTCACTCCGGTGCAGATGAAAAAGAACCGCCCCGGCGTGCAGCTCTCGGTGCTCTGCGAGCCGGCGTTGGAGATGCAGCTGGCCCACATCCTCCTGACCGAGACGAGTGCCTTCGGGCTGCGCCGGAGCGAGAAACACCGTTATAAGCTGGAGCGCCGTTTTGAAAAAGTGACGACGAAATTTGGCCAGCTCACGCTCAAGCTCGGTCTGCTCCAGGGCCAGTTGGTCCAGGTGGCGCCGGAGTTTGAAAGCTGCCGCGCCGCGGCTGAGCGGACCGGGGCGCCGCTGCGACTTATTTATCAGGCGGCGCTGGCGGCGGGTCCGACCGCCTAACGACCACTGCTCGCTTTTCCAGGCATGAACCCTTTCTCCTGGCTGCGCACGAAGTCACAACAGTTCCTTCGTTTGAAGGACACGCCCGGCTCGCTTGCGCGGGGGGTGGCGGTGGGGATGTTTTTTGGGTTCGTCCCGCTGGTCGGATTAAAAACTCTGCTCGCCCTTGGCCTGACCCGATTCTTCCGCGGCAACCTCCTGGCCGCCGCGATCACCGTCACTCTGCACGACGTCCTGCTTCCGATTGCGCCGATTCTACTGCGCTGGGAATACGATCTCGGCTTCTGGCTGCTTAGTCATCCGCACATTCTGCCGCCCCACTTTCGCCTGCAGCAGCACAGTGTCGGGAGCTGGTTGCATTGGTCGACTTTTCTCACCGTGGGGCGGCCGCTCCTGGTCGGCTCGCTCGTTTTCGCGCTGCCGGCGGCGCTGCTTTCCTACTACCTCACGCTGCGCTGGGCGGAGCGACGGCAGAGGAATGCGCTGCCTCCCGAGTAACTGATCGCCCGCGCCGCCCAGCCGCCCTATAATCGCGCGGCCATGGCGAAGAACTCCGGAATCCAGCGAACCATGGGCCTGGCCGGCGCGACTGGAATCGGCGTCGGCGCGATCGTTGGGGGCGGCATTCTCGCCCTGGCTGGGGTGGCCTTTTCCGCCACCGGCCCGAGCGCGCTGCTCGCCTTTGCCCTCAATGGCGTGATCGCTTTTCTCACCGCGCTGAGTTTTGCGGAAATGGCGGCGGCCTTTCCGGAATCGGGCGGCACTTACACTTTCGCCAAGAAGGTGCTCAATGTCCGGGTCGCCTTCGCGGTCGGCTGGGTGGTCTGGTTTGCCTCGTTAGTCGCGGCCGTGCTTTACGCGCTCGGCTTCGCTCGCTTCCTGGTCATCTCGCTGGAGAACGCCTGGCCGGCGCGCTTCGGCGAGTTGCCGGCGTTGCTGGAGTCACGCTGGGGCTCGACCCTCTTCGCCATCGCGGCCACGCTCTGGTTTTCCGCCACCTTGCTGCGCAAAAACGGCGGCGGCGGGCAATGGATCAACCTGACCAAGACGGCCGCCTTTGCCCTCGTCATCGCGGGCGGTCTCTGGGCCCTCACTAGAACCTCCGGGGTGCAGATCAGGGCCCATCTCACCCCCTTCTTTCCCGGCGGCGCGACCGGCTTGTTTCAGGCCATGGGTTTTACCTTCATCGCGCTGCAGGGCTTCGATCTGATCGCGGCGGTCGGTGGCGAGATCAAGGATCCGGGCCGTAACATTCCGCGGGCCATGATCGGTTCGCTCCTGATCGCGCTGGTTATCTATCTGCCGTTGCTCTTTATCATGGCCACGGTCGGGGTCGGCGCGGGGGAAACGATCGCAGGGCTAAGCCGGGCCCAACCGGCCGGGGTGATTGCCATCGCCACCCGCCGATTCCTCGGCGGCTTCGGCTACTGGCTGGTCATGGCGGCCGGCCTGCTCTCGATGCTCTCGGCCTTGCAGGCGAACCTGTTTGCCGCTTCGCGCGTTGCCTTTGCCATGGCGAAAGACCGGACGCTCTCGCCCCGGCTCCGGCGATTGGACGCGCAAAGATTGCCCCGCGTGGCGGTGCTGAGCGTGGCCGGCCTGGTCATCCTGATTCTCCTGCTCGTGCCGGACGTGGCGACGGCGGGCGCGGCCTCCAGTTTGATCTTTCTCGTTACCTTCGCCTTCGCTCATTACATCAGCATCCTCCTGCGCCGCCGGATGGAGCCGGAGCGGATGCCGTTTCGGATTTGGTTTTTCCCGCTCGTCCCGCTGCTGGGCGGTGCTTCCTGTCTCGGCTTGGCTTTTTTCCAGGGCGTCTCGGTCCCGGCGGCCGGAGTCATCACGGTGATGTGGCTGGCGGTCGGCGCGGGTCTCTACGCCTTTCGCTTTGCCGGACGGGCGCAAATTTTTGACGCTTCGGCGGAAGGGATCGATCCGCTTCTGATTAAATACCGCGGGCGCAATCCGCTCATCCTGCTCCCGGTGGATGATGCGGAAAACGCCGGCTCGATCGTGGCCGTGGCCAACGCGGTTAGCCCGCCGAACGTGGGCCGGGTCCTGCTTCTCTCGGTCGTTAGGCCGCCGGAGCAGTGGATTGAAAATCAGCCGCCGCCGAGTCTGCTCGAGATGGAGATCGTGCAACGCCAGACCCTGACCGCTTCCTTCGCCTCCGAGCTGACTCCGGAGGCGCTCCTGACCGTCTCGACCAATCATTGGTCGGAAATCCTGCGCGTCTCCCGCCTGCACCGCTGCGAGGCGATCCTGCTCGGGCTGCGCGATATCGCCGGCCAGGCCTCCGATCCGGGCCTGAACGAACTGCTCAGCACCGCGCCGTGCGACACCATTCTGCTCCGCTCGCCCAAGAACTGGCGCTTCCACGAGACGCGCCGCATCCTGATCCCGATCGGCGGCGGCGGCAGCCACAGTCCGTTGCGCGCACGGGTCCTCGGCAGCCTGCGGCGGCAGACGGAACTGGAGGTGCACTACATCTGCTTCCTCTCCCCGGCGGCGACGGAGGAGGAATTGCAGCGCGCGCGCCGCCGGGTGCGCATGCGAGCCGAGGACGAGATGGGCGGCGGCGTCGAAGTGACGGTGGAACGGCGCGACGATCCGGCGGGCGAGATCATTCGGCGCGCTTCCGAGCACGACCTGGTCATCCTCGGGCTGCAACAGCTCAAGGCCCGCCGGCGCGCGATCAGCGACTTTGCCCTCCGGATTGCGAGCGAGACGACCGGCGCCCTTTTGCTTCTGGGCCAGAAGAGGGACTGACCTCGCCTAACGAGGCCTAACGCCTAACGGCCCTTACGACACCGCGCATCTGCTGGCAACTCGGCCGCGGCCGGGGCGCGCTGAAACTTAATCCGCCGGACGCGACGGCTGTCGCACTTCGTCACCGCTGCGCGGTAGCCCCCGATCTGCACCGTTTCCCCTTCCTGCGGAAGACGCCCGAGCAGGTGGATGATGTATCCGCCGACCGTGCTCACTTCCTCGCAGGCCACTTCAAGACCGGTCTGCCCGCGCAGTTCGTGCAGCGGAAGCCGGCCCCGGACGATGAATTCGTCCGCGCTCAAATGCTCGATCGCGGGCGGTTCGCGATCGAATTCATCCTGGATCTCGCCGACCAGTTCTTCGAGCACGTTATCGAGCGTCACGATGCCGGTGGCTCCGCCAAATTCATCCAGCACCAGCGCCATATGCACGTGCCGGCTGAGGAAAAGATCGAGCAGGCGCGGCAGCGAGAGCATTTCGGGCACAGTGAGCAGGTCGCGCTTGATCGCGAGCAAGTCCCGGCCCGGCTGGTCGGCCAGCGCGAGCAGGTCTTTCACATGGATCAAACCAAGCGCCTGATCGAGATGGCCGCGCGCGAGCGGGAAACGGGTGTGGCCCGAGGCTCTGGCCACGCGCAGGTTTTCCGCCAGCGCATCCTCCAGGTCGAGAAAGACCACGCGCTGGCGCGGAGTGACAATGTCGCGCGCGGTCAGGCGGCGCAGATCGAGCACGTTGAGCAACATCTCCTTTTCCAGGGTGGAAACTTCCTCCGCTCGATGGCTCTCGGCCAGAATGACCCGCAATTCCTCCTCGGAATGCGCCCGCTCCGTCTCGGCCACCGGATCGATCCGCAGGGCATGGCGCAGGATGAAATTGGCCGCGCCGTTGAGCAGAGAGATCGCGGGCTTGAAAAGAGTATAGAAAAATCCCAGCGGCCGGCTCACCCAAAGTGTCGTTTGCACCGCCCGGCGGATGGCGAGCGACTTCGGAGTCAGCTCGCCTATCACGATGTGGAGAAAAGTGATGGCGGCAAAAGCGAGCGCGAAGGAAACGGCATGCACGACCGCCGGGGAACCTACGCCGGCGAGAACGAAAAACGGCTCCAGCATGCGGGCCAGAAAGGGTTCGCCGAGCCAGCCCAGGGCGAGACTGGCCAGGGTGATCCCAAGCTGGGTGGCGGAAAGGTAGGCATCGAGATGGGCGGCGACGTGGCGGGCAAATTGGGCCCGGCTCGTTCCCCGCTCGACCAGCGACTGGAGTTCCGATCCGCGCACTTTGACGATGGCAAACTCGCAGGCCACGAAGAAGCCATTGAGCAGAACGAAAAAAAGAACGGTCAGGAGCTTGAGCAGCACGATCCCGAGCGGCTCCCATTCCGCCGCCGGCGCCAGCGCGGTCGCGATCGGCGGATAAGAAGTCGCGCTCAACGACATGTCGACAGGAGAGCGAGGGATGCGAGCAGGAGTGTCATCATCCTAGCCACTGAGGGCGGGCACATTTTTCGTTAGGCATTTGCCGCCGGCGAGGGACGCCAGAGCGAGAACAGGACCGAGAGGAGGAGAATGCCGGCGACGACCCCGAGCGCGACCGCGGTTGGGATTTGGTAGATCTCCGCCAGCATCATCTTGGCGCCGACGAAAACCAGAATCGCCGCCAGCCCGTAGTGTAAGGCGTGAAAGCGCTGCATCACCCCGGCAAGAGCAAAGTAGAGCGCCCGCAGCCCGAGGATGGCCATGACGTTTGAAGTAAAAACGATAAACGGATCGCTCGTTACCGCGAGCACGGCGGGGATGGAATCGATCGCGAAAACCAGATCGGTCCACTCCACCAGCACGAGGACGATGAAGAGCGGAGTGACGGCAAGCGAGCCGTTGATCCGGGTGACGAAGCGCGGCCCGTGCTCGCCCTCGGCCACGGGCAGGACCCGGCGCACCAACTGCAGCATGGGATTTCCCTGTGCATCGATCGTAACCCCGTGGCTCCGCCACATTTTGATCCCGCCGAAGATGAGGAGCGCCCCGAAAAGGTAGATCACCCAGTGGAAACTCTGCAGCAGCGCGACCCCGGCGAAGATCATCGCTCCGCGCATGACGAGGGCGCCGAGGATGCCCAGAAAAGCACGCGATGCCGGTAGGTCGGCGCCACCCGAAAGTAAGAAAAGAGCAGCGCGAAGACGAAGACGTTGTCCACGCTGAGCGAGAACTCGATCAGGTAACCAGTGAGGAATTCCAGCGCCGCCTGCTGGCGCGCCAGCCCATCGGCGTAAGCGCCGATCCAGCCGAGACGTATGCCGAGCCCGAAGAGCAGCGCCAGGGTTACCCAGACCGCGGTCCAGGTAAGCGCCTCGCGCATTTTCACTTCGTGGCTGCGGCGATGAAAGACGCCCAGATCGAGCGCGAGCATGGCGAGCACAAAGCCGAGAAAGGCGACCCACCACCAGGGTTCGGGCGTCATACCAGGGCGGCAACGCGCACCACCCTAGGCTCCGCCCCGGGCCGGGCGGGCCGGCATGCGCAGGTTCTTCGTTAGGCGCGCCCGTTGTTTGCGGGCCCGGGTGGTGATGATCTGCCCCAGTTGCCGGATCACTTTTTCCAGGGCGGCGCGCAGGGTGTGATCCTTGGCCTGGGCGAAAACATCGGGACCGGGCGTGACCAGTTGCACCCGCACCTGGTAGGGCGGGCTGGCTTCGTGTTCGCGCACGAGGTGGACGTGCGCCTCGTCGATCTGCCGCAGCGGCTCCAGTTTGCCAAGCTGATCCCGCAGCTGCGAGCGCACGGTTTTTCCCAGGGCGATGGCGGAGTGTTTGATGAAGAGTTTCATAGAGATTTGCGGTTCCTTCCCAGAGCGATTTTCCCGCTCGAGGCGAATTATGACCGCTGCCTACACTTTGACTATTACGAAGTTCCTTCCCGATCATTCGTTTTAATGGAACATTGGCCGGCAAGATGAAGTGGTTGAATTATCATCACCTGCTCTACTTCTGGACCGTGGTGCACGAGGGCGGCCTGCGCCCGGCTTCGGAGAGATTGCATGTCTCGCAGCCCTCCATTTCCGCCCAAATCAGCGCGCTGGAGACGGCCCTGGGGGAGAAGCTCTTTCGCCGGAGCGGGCGGAGCAGAACGCTGACCGAGATGGGCCGGGTCGTCTTCGACTACGCCGAGGATATTTTCTCGCTTGGGCGCGAGATGCTAAACACGGTCAAGCACCAGTCCGGCCGGCGGCCGTTTCGTTTCCGGGTCGGGATAGCCGACTCCGTCCCGAAGCTGATCGCCTACGAGATCATCCGCCCGGTCTTCCAGCTCAAACCGCCGGTGCAGATGGTGTGTCGGGAGGGAAAAGTGGCGGCGCTCCTCGCCCTCCTGGCCGCCCAGCGGCTCGATATCGTCCTGGCCGATGAGCCGGCCGCGAGCGCACTCAAGTTAAAGAGTTTCAACCACCCCCTCGGCGCGAGCGAGGTGATGTTCTGCGCCGCACCTTCGCTCGCACGCAAGCTGCGCCCGAAATTTCCCCAGTCCCTGCACGGCGCGCCCGCCCTGCTCCCGGCCGAAAACACCGCCTTCCGCGCTGCGCTCGAGACCTGGTTCGATTCGATCGGCATCCGTCCGCGGCTGGTGGCGGAGTTCGAAGACACCGCGCTGATGCATCCGGCAGCCGACGACGGCACCGGCTTTGTCCCGATTCATCGCGTCATCTCGAAGCGCGCCGCCCGGCTCTATGGCTGGCAGACAGTAGGCCGAGCCTCGGATTGCATCGGCCGCTTCTACGCCATCACCGGCCAGCGGCGGTTAAAACATCCCGCGATTGTCGCCATCACCGAGCATGCACAGTCGCGGCTTTTCGCCTGAAATCGGAGCGGCCGGCAAGGAGGTGCGCGCCCAGAAACCGGATGTTGCGTAACAGTTCTTCTTCGTCCATGAATTCAGCCCCAACTTTCGACCTTGTCCTCCTGACCGATGCTCGTTACGAGAACCCGAGCCGGATCACCCCTTACCTCGAGAATATCCTGCGCGAAGATCAGCTCCTGGGCGGTGCGCTGGAGGCGCTCGGATTAAAAGTCACGCGCTGCGATTGGAACCGGGCCGATTTCGACTGGCGCCGCACCCGGAGCGCCCTCTTCCGCACCACCTGGGATTACTTCGATCGGCTGCCGGAGTTCCTCCACTGGCTGGAAAAATCGCAGCAACAAACCCAGCTCCTCAATCCGCCGGAGCTGGTGCGCTGGAACCTGGACAAACACTATCTGCGCGACCTGGCCGCCGGCGGCGTCACCGTCACTCCGACTCAGTATCTCGAGCGCGGGACGGAGGTTTCCCTAACGAAACGCCTGGCCGTTCAGCCGGGCGAGGAGATGATCCTGAAGCCCTGCGTCTCCGGCGCGGCGCGGCACACCTACCGGATCAACGCAGACAATGTGGCGGAAGTGGAAACGACCCTTCAAAACCTGCTTCGGAGCGAGGCCTTCATGCTCCAGCCGTTCCAACGCGCCATTCTCGACCAGGGCGAAATCTCGCTCATCGTGATCGGAGGCGAGGTCACCCACGCGGTGAGAAAGATCGCGCGGGCGGGCGATTTCCGAGTGCAGGACGATCACGGCGGCACGGTCGCGCCGCATCAGCCGCAGCCGGACGAGATCGCGCTCGCTCGGGCCGCCATCGCCGCCTGTCACCCCACCCCGCTCTACGCCCGGGTCGATATGGCCCGGCTGAACGAAGGCGGGATGGCGATCATGGAGCTGGAGCTGATCGAACCCGAACTCTTCTTCCGCTTCGCCCCGGCAGCGGCGGAGCGACTGGCCCGGGTGCTGGCGGAATATCTGGCCGCGGCGGCTTCCTGACCGCCGCGTTCCAAATCCTTCGTTCGTTAGGCCGACAATTCGCCGGCGCCGGGACGCTAGAGCCCGGGGCTGCCCTGCATGATCCCGCCATCCGCGAAGATGGTGGTGGCGGTGACATAGCTGGCCGCGTCGCTGGCCAGAAAGGCCACCACTTTGGCCACCTCTTCCGGCTTGGCCATGCGACCGAGCGGGATGGTCGCATTGAGTTTTTTCAAGAGGGCCGGGTCGTTCATCGTTCCGAGATTGATCGGGGTCGCGACCGCACCAGGGCCGACTCCGACGACAAGAATATTGTGCGGCGCCAACTCGACTCCGGCCGTCCGGGTGAGCATCCGCATGCCGCCTTTGGAGAGGCAGTAGGCGGTGTTTCCCGGCATCGGCCAGTCTTCGTGCACTGAGCTGATGTTGATGATGCGGCCGCCGCCACCTTGCTTGATCATCTGCTGGGCGGCGAGCTGGGTGCCGAAGAACGCGCTCTTGAGATTGATCGCGAGGACCTTCTCATATTGCTCTTCGGTCGTGTCGAGAATCGAAGTGCGGGTTTCGATTCCGGCGTTGTTGACCATGATGTCGACCCGCCCGAATTTCTTCACCGCCGCGGCGAAAAGCTTTTGCAGCTCGGCCGCCTGGCTCACGTCGGCCTGCACGCCAATCGCGCACTCGCCCAGCGCAATGACCTGTTTCTCCAGCGCCTCGGTCGCCTCCGGGCGCACGACGTAATCGATCACGATATTGGCACCCTGCCGGGCGAGCTCGAGCACGATCGCCAGCCCAATCCCGCTATTACCGCCGGTGACGATGGCGACTTTGTCTTTGAGGTTCATCAGTCTGTTCTAAACGCGCCGCCGAACTCGGCCGGCCTTACCCTACACCGGTCCGCTCCATCGCCTCGCTGTATTCGCCCCGTCGCGCCGCGCGATTGCAGCGCGCGCGATGGGCCAGCGCCTTCTGCGCCGCCGCGACCCGATCGTCCTCTCCCCGCCAAATCTCGAGCGCGGGCTGCTGGATCGCGCGCGAGAAAGAAAAGCCCACCGGCCAGGGCAGGCGACCGCGAAAGCGCACGTTCATCGCATTCAGGCGCGCCGAGGCCAGCTCGGCCGATTGGCCGCCGGAAAGAAAGGCGATGCCGCCGACCGCTGCCGGCACGGCACGCAGAAAACAACGAATTGTGGCCTCGGCCACTTCCTCCACGCTTTCCTGCCGCGGGCAATCGAGCCCGGGCAAGACCATGTTCGGCTTCAGCAGCATGCCTTCGAGCAGGACGCGTTGTGCCGCCAGCTCATCGAAGACCGTGCGCAAAGTCTCTTCCGTGACCGCGGCACAGCGTGCCAGATCGTGCCCGCCCTCCATGAGCACTTCCGGCTCCACGATCGGCACCAACCCCGCCTCCTGGCAGAGCGCAGCATAACGAGCCAAGGCGTCGGCGTTGACTGCGATACAGGTATGAGTCGGAATCCCCTCACCGATCGCGATGACTGCGCGCCACTTGGCGAAGCGCGCCCCTATTTCCGCGTATTCTGCCAGCCGCTCGCGCAGACCGTCCAGACCTTCAGTCACCTTCTCCCCGGGGAAAAACGGCAACGGCTTGGCGCCCCGGTCCACTTTTATCCCGGGAATGATACCAGCCTCGGCCAGGACCTTTAAGAGGGGACGTCCATCTCTCGTCTCTTGCCGAATGGTTTCATCGTAAAGAATCGCGCCGCTGATCGAATCACCCAGCCCCGGCGTCGTCGCGATCAACTCCCGGTAAGCGCGGCGCGCTTCGCTTGTTTGCGGGATGCCGAGCTTGGCGAAGCGCTTGTGACAAGTGGGATTGCTCTCATCCATCGCCAGCAGTCCCTTGTCATCGGCCAGGAGTTCGGTCGCAGTTTTGGTCAGGCTTGTCCTATTCATGATTTTATTTCCAGCTCCACTCTCGCACCTCGGGCAGATCCTGGCCATGCAGGCCGAGGTATTGCTGGTGCTCGATCAGTTTGTCCTTTAGCTGTTGCTTGAGATAGGTGCCTTTGCTTCCGGTCTGAGGCAGACGATCGATTACTTCCATTCAGGTCGACCACGTTGATCACTCGCACCTTCAGCTCCGGCAGATGCTCGCGCAGAATGGAAACAGCCGCGAGCGTCTCCAGGGTCGGAACATCGCCGCAACAGCCATGACGACATCCGGCTCGGCTTGGCGATCGTTACTCGCCCACGGCCATCTCGCCGCTCACATCATTTCGACCGAGAACTCAGATAAGTGATCGTGTTTCCGACTGCCGCCTAACAAATAAAGGCATGACCAGCCGGCTAGTTCGCCCGCTCAAACTCCACCTACTCTTCTGCGACCGTCGCCGAGGCGGACTTTCCCCACACTCTGGTGCTTTCTCGGAACAGGACATTGTGACCAAGGCCGAACGCTGTCGCTAGAAGGGTTCCCAAGACTGAACCCCAGAGTCAGCCTCAGCGCATGCCACTGTCGCCGATCCACTGCACCGTCGCCATCTTTCCGGTTTCGACTGTGACCTCGAATTGCCACTTTCCGACCGCCGCTCCGGAATCTTCCCGGCAGACCACGTAGTGGCCCGGCGGCAGAGTGACGCGAAAATGGCCGTTCGCATCGGTCTTAAAGGAGGTCACCTTTTCCTTGCCCTGCTTCACGATAAAGGCGGTGTGAGCCACCGCGGCCTTGGTCGTCTCTCCCGGGTGGATCGGGCCCGGACGACTCGGCGAAACCGAGATGGTGCCTTCGACTCCGGCATCTTCAGCCTGCAATCTCCCTGAGCTGAAGGCGAAAATCAGTCCTGCGACCAACAAAACGGCGATGCGGCGAGATGGGACTTTCATCGTTTAGACTATCCGCTTGTTGCCCTGTCGCAATGCAACGCCCGAAGCACAGCGGAGCGTTTGCGGGGAAAGCGCCGGCCTTTTCCAGGGCGCGCGCAGTGGCCAAGAACAACTGTCACTGTCCTGGGGCGGGTTCCGAGCGCGGGGCGGTGGAAGAAGCTGGCGCCGATAGACGAAGGCCGCCCTCGTAAGAGGCTGACTCTGCTCCGGTCTCGCCCTTCACCTGCCCAAGGTGGATAATGCGCCTGGAACTCCCTCGCCCGAACGATCGCTCTGAAACCCGAAACCTGCTTTTGCCATGATTGATACCACGCCGGTTCCTCTTCAAGAATACCTCGAGCTGCACCCCGCCGATCTGGCCGATCGCCTGCAGCGGCTCGATCCCGACGAAGCCGAGATTCTGCTCCGTCAGTTGCCCGCCCGGATCGTGGCCGCCGCTCTGGCCGAGGTCGAAGAAGACCGCCTGCCGGATTTTCTCGACCTCTTCGACGCTGCTCAACTGGCGGAGATTCTGGCCCATCTCGCCCCGGATTCTGCGGCCGATCTCCTGCAACAACTCCCGCCCGCGACCCGGCGGAATGTCCTCTCGCATCTGCCTAACGAATTGGCCGATGGCGTCCGGCGCCTGCTGCGCTACCCGGAGGACACGGCCGGCGGCGTCATGACCAATCGCTTCATCGCCCTGCGCGACGAGATGACGGTGGAGGAGGTGCGCGAACTCCTGCGCGGCCGGGCCCAGGATGAGCGGACCGAGGACATCGCCTATCTCTATGTGACAAACGCCGATCAGCATCTGGTCGGAGTCGTTAGTCTGCGCGACCTGGTTTTTCGCCGGGAAGGCCGGCGCATGCAGGAGATCGTGAACCGTGACGTGAAATTCGTCCGGGTCGATACCGACCAGGAAAATCTGGTCCAGCAATTCGACCGTTATCATTACCTCGGTCTGCCGGTGCTCGATGGCGACGGGCGTTTGGTCGGCGCGGTGAAAGCGAGCGACGTGCTCGAGGTCGCGGCCAAGGAAGCGACCGAGGACATGCAGCTGATGGTTGGTCTCTCCGGCGAAGAGCACGCGCTGACGCCGTGGCAGCAGTCGATCCGCGGTCGCCTCCCCTGGCTTTACATTAATCTCGTGACTGCCTTCGCCGCGGCCTTTGTCGTCGGCATGTTTGAGAACACGATCGCGCGCTGGACCGCCCTGGCCGTCTTCCTGCCGATCGTCGCCGGCCAGGGCGGTAACGCCGGCATGCAGACGCTCACCGTCATCATCCGCGACCTCGCCCTGGGCGAAATCACCCCCGGCGACGGCCGCCGCGCTCTAATCAAGGAAATCACTCTCGGCCTCCTCAACGGCCTCGCCATCGGCCTGACCGTAGGGCTGATCGGCTGGTTCTGGAAAGGGAGCGTGCTCCTTGGGGTGGTGGCGGGAGCGGCCATGTTACTCAACCAACTGGCGGCCGCGGTCGCCGGCGTCATGATCCCGCTCGGCTTGAGAACGCTGCGGCTCGATCCCGCTCTCGCCTCCAGTATTTTCCTGACCACAGTGACGGATGTAGCCGGCTTTTTCTTCTTCCTCGGTCTGGCTACCCTGGCCCTGCGCTGGGTCCCGGCCTAACGAACGCGCCAGACCTCCAGCTCGCCGACTCGGAATGGCGCCCAAGCTGTGCCATCGTTCGGCGATGGCTTTCCAAGATAACCAGCTTCTTTTTGGCGCCGATCCGGCCGGGCGCATCGTGGCCGTCGAGCTGGGTGACACCGGCACGGTGCGCGTCTATCGCCGCGGGGAAAAGGGCGCGACCACCTGCGAGATCGAGGATTTTCATCCCTTTGTCTGGGCCGATGGCGATGCGGCCGATCTTGGCCTGACGAACGCGGAAAAGCTCAGCGGCGACCTGAAATACAACTGGCTGATCACGACCGACAGTTGGAAGGAGCTGATCGCGCTCCGCAATGGACTGAAGAAGGCCGGCCGCCACTTCTTTGCCCTGAGCGATCCGGTGCAGCATTACCTCACCCACACCGGGCGCACTCTTTTCAAGGGATTGCCTTTTGCCGAACTCAAACGGATGCAGATCGAGGTGCTTTCCTTCGCCGGCGGCGATCTCGACGCCGCGGCCGACGATCATCTGACCAGTATCGCGGTGGCCGATAACTCTGGTTTTGAGGAGCTGATCGAGGTCAACCCCGACGCGATCGAAGAATCAGAGCACGCCGCGATCAAACGCCTAACGACCCTGATCAGGGAACGCGACCCGGATGTGATCGAGGGGCACAATCTCTTTAAGTTCGATCTCCCTTTCCTGGTTGCCCGGGCGCGCAAAGCCAGGACCAAGCTGGACTGGGGCCGGAGCGGCGGCTTCCTGCGTTCGCGGCCGTCTCGCCTCCAGATCGCGGAGAAGACGATCGACTATCCCAAGTTCACGGTCGATGGCCGGCACTTCGTCGACACCTTTCTCCTGGCCCAATTCTACGATGTCGGCATGCGCACCCTTTCCGGTTTTGAGCGCAGCGATGTGGCGCAGCATTTTGGACTAACGAACATAGCCGCTGTCTCACAACTTTCCGGGAAGGAACTGCAGCGCGCCTGGGAAAAAGACCCGAAAAGCTATAGCGAGCGGGCCCTTTGCGCAGTGCAGGAAACCCGCGCCGTGGCCGATCTGCTCAGCCCGAGTTACTTCATCCAGGCTCAGATCTTTCCCTATAACTACCAGGACGTGATCGTGCGCGGGAATGCCACCCGCATCAACGCCCTCTTCCTGCGCGAATACCTGCGCCAGCGCCACAGCCTTCCGGAGATGCCGATGGCGCGCGGCTTTGAGGGAGGTTACACCGATATCTTTTTCACCGGGGTGGCGCGGAACGTCTGGCATTGTGACGTCGCCTCGCTCTATCCCTCGATCATGTTGCAGTTCGATTGTTTCCCGGTGAACGACCAGCTCCAGATTTTTCGCCACTTACTGACCGATCTGCGCACCTTTCGCCTCCAGGCCAAGAGCGACATGCGCGAGGCCGGCGACGAGCCGACCCGGCGCTATTTCCACGCCCTGCAAAACACCTTCAAGATTCTGATCAACAGCTTCTATGGCTACCTCGGTTTCGCGCAGGGGAACTTCGCCGATTTCGAGGCCGCGGCCCGGGTCACCCAGATCGGGCGCGACATTCTCAAGCAGATGATCGAGTGGCTCAAAGCACAGGGCGCGCAGGTGATCGAAGTGGATACCGACGGGATCTATTTCGTTCCGCCTCACGAGTCTGAGCCGGAAAAGCTCCGCCTTGCTCTGAGCAAAGAATTGCCGCCAGGAATCGAGGTGGAATTTGATGAGCAGTTCGAGGCCATGTTCAGTTACAAGGCGAAAAACTACGCCTTACTCGACCGCGAAGGCGAAGTGACCTTGAAAGGGGGCGCGCTCAAGTCGCGCGGCCTGGAAAAATTCCAGCGCGTTTTCCTGGAGGAAATGATCCGGCTCCTGATGCAGGAAAAGCCGCAAGAGATCGAAAAGCTGCGGGGCGAGTTTGAAAACAAAATCCGCCAGGGCCAGTGGCCGATCGAGATGCTGATGAAGACCGATACGCTGCAGGATTCGCTGGAAAAGTATCGGCAAAAGATCGCCGCCGGCGGGCGCAACCGGGCCGCCGCCTACGAGCTGGCCCTGGCCAGCGGGCGGAATTACAAGCCGGGCGACCAGCTGAGTTACTACGTCAAGACGACGCCCAAGAAAGTCGCGGCCTACGAGGCGGCCAAGCTGGTGACCGATTTCGATCCGGAAAATCGGGACGAAAACATCGATTACTACGTGGCCAAGCTCTCGGAACTGATGAAAAAATTCGCCGGCCTAACGACAGCGACAAAGCCGGGACCGAAGCAGGGTGACCTCGCGCTCTAGATCTTCCGCGTCTCCGGGAGCAGGCCTGCGGCCGGCCCGCGTTGTCGCCGGCTGAAAAGTTTATGCTGCGGTAGCCGGGGCGGCGGGGTAAAATTCCCCTGTGTCTTCCGACGTCCTGCGGCGAAATAATGTCAAAGTGAGCGGCTCAGGTCAGCCGATGCTCTTTGCCCACGGCTTCGGCTGCGACCAAAACATGTGGCGCTTCGTTGCGCCGGCGTTTGCCCAGCGTTACCAGGTGGTGCTTTTCGACTACGTCGGCTCGGGCCAATCCGATCTCGGCGCCTACGACGCCCGGCGCTATGGCTCGCTCGAAGGTTATGCGCAGGATGTGCTCGAGATCTGCGCGGCGCTCGACCTGCGCGAGGTCATCTTCGTCGGCCACTCCGTCAGCAGCGTCATCGGCGCCCTCGCCGCCAACCGCGCGCCGGAGCGTTTCGCCCGGCTCCTCTTTGTTGGGCCCTCGGCCGCTTATATTAATGACCCGCCTTACATCGGCGGTTTCGAGCGCGCCGACATCGAAGGGCTGCTCGAGATGATGGACAAGAATTACCTCGGCTGGGCCAGCTTCCTCGCCCCGGTGATCATGAAAAATCCGGAAGAACCTGGCCTAACGACCGAGCTCGAGCAGAGCTTTTGCTCGACCGATCCGAAGATCGCGCGGCGCTTTGCCCAGATCACTTTTCTCTCCGATCACCGGGCCGATTTTGCCCGGTTGCAGGTGCCGTCGCTGATCATGCAATGCAGCGACGACGCCATCGCGCCGGTCTCGGCTGGAGAATTTCTGGCCGGCGCGATTCCGCACAACACGTTCCAGCTCCTGCAGGCCACCGGCCATTGCCCGCACCTCAGCGCCCCGGCGGAGACGATCGAGGTGATCAACCACTACCTGGCTCTGCCGCTGGCAGCCTGAGCGGAATCGGAGAACGGCCCTGATGGAGCGCACACTCGACCATGCCCCCTGCGGATATGTCGCCTTCACCGACGAGGGAATCATTCGCGAGATCAATACCACTCTCGCCCGCTGGCTCGGCTACGACCGGGCCGAGTTGGTCGGGCAGAAATTCGAGAACATCCTGGCGGTCGGAGCGCGCATTTTCTATCACACCCATCTCTTTCCGATCCTGAAGTTGAGAGGTGCGGCGGAAGAAATTTATCTCTCGCTCCGGAGCCGGGACGATGAGGAGGTGCCGGTGCTGGTCAACGGCGTCCGGCACGACCGCGCGGGGGAGATGCGGAGCGAGTGCGCGCTCATGCGTATGCGGCAGCGGGCGCAGTTCGAGGATGAACTACTGCGGGCAAAGAAGGCGGCGGAAGCGGCCAGCGACGCCAAGGTCAAGTTCCTCTCCATGATGTCGCACGAGCTGCGCACGCCGCTGCAGGCGATCGCCGGCTATTGCGATCTCCTCCTCGATGGCGCAAGCGGCCCGGTGACCGCGGAGCAGGAATCGGATCTGCGCTCCGTCCAGAATGCCAGCGACGAATTGGTGCGCCTCTTGAACGACATCCTCGATTTCGCCCGGCTGGAGAATCGCAGCGCGCAGATGAAACTCGAAACGATCGAGGCCGAGGCGGCGGTGCAGCGGGCGGAGCGGCTCATCATGCCGAAATTGGGCGAGGCGCAGCTGACCTATTTGCACCAGGCCTGCTCGACCGATCTCTATCTGCGCGCGCATCCCGATCGCCTGCAGCAGGTCCTGCTCAATCTTCTGACCAACGCGATCAAATTCACCCCTCCGGGCGGCCGGATCGAGGTCGAGTGCGGCCGCGGCGAGCGGGCGACGCAGATCGCGATTCGCGACAGCGGCTACGGCATCCCGCCAGAGCATCTCGAGCAGATTTTCGAGCCTTTCGTGCAGGTCGATCGCCACCGCATCGCGTCGCGCCAGCGGGGAGTTGGCCTCGGGCTGGCCATCAGCCGGGAATTAATTCAGGCCATGGGGGGCGAACTCTCGGTCACGAGCGAAGTCGGCGTCGGCTCCGTTTTTACCGTCTCTCTCCCGAGCGCGGCGGTGCCGGAGGAGGCGGCCGTCTCGGCCTAACGAGCGCCGGACCAGGTCAGGTAATGACCTGCAAGCCCTGCAGCATCTGCGCCAGCTCGGCCTGGTCCGCGGCGTAATACTGCTCCCATTTCTCCCGCACGGCCGGGGCGAGCGGCTCATACTTCTGCGCCTTGCTGTTGAAGCGGTGGTAGAGGTCTTGCAGCCCTTTGGCCACCGCGGGCGACTTCAGCACTCGGCCGACGCCGGGCAAGGCCGAAACCTCGGCATAAACTTTTTGCGCGCCGGATTGGAGGAGCGGAAAACGCGGGGCGCGGGCTTCGTTCTTTCCTTTTTCAAGCTGCGGCTGGTAGTCGGGATCGACCTCGAGAAAGCGATAAACGCCACTGCGGACGTCGTTAGGCGCACGACGGATGGCCTCGAATTGAATCACGAGAAAATTCTCCGCCGGGAAGCGTTCGAGGTACGGGCGGAGATGGCGCGCGAAGCATCCCACGTCGCGCAGAAATGGATCCTCCATCATCCCCTCGAAAGTCTGCGGCATCCTGGCCAGGACCGCATTCCGCCCATACCAATACCAGGAGTAAATCATCTCCACCGGCGGACGGAGACAAAGCAGGAGCTTGATCTCGGGCCGGTAGGCTTTGATCCGGTCGGCCGCTTCCTCGAGGTAGAGATAGGAAGGGCAAAACTCGCCCCGACTGACGATCGGCGGGACGGCCGGAGGAAATTGCGCGTGATACCAACTCTCGCCCCGCGCATAGCAGTTCAGCTCACTGTGGGCCAGCCGGCGCATGATGGTGTCGGCGAAATAATAGACTTCCTTGTCGGGCGCGAAACCGATCTGCGGGTGCGCCTCCAGCTGAGCGGAAAGCCAGGTCGTCCCACACTTGGGCGCACCGATGCCGATGAAGTCGATCTTGGACATAAAAGATTCCTTAGTCGGGAAGCAGCTCAAATACCTTTCGTTAGGTTTTCTCGGGCGGCTGCGGCTTAATGGCCGGCTTTTCTATTTGGCCCGAATGCAGATCCCGCACGGGCGGCAACACTTCCTGGAAGGTGGTGCCGTAGATATCCCAGACGGTCAGGAACAATCCGCAGACCAGCGGACCGACGATGAACCCGATCGGCCCGAAGAGAAAGAGGCCGCCTAACGTTCCAATGAGGATGAGCAGGTCGGGCATCTTGGCGTCTTTCCCGACCAACATCGGCCGGAGCACATTGTCCACCGTCCCGACCACCGCCGCGCACCAGGCCAGGAGGAGGATGGCGGTGAGCGTTTTGCCGATGATGAAAAGATAAATGACCGCCGGCACCCAGACGAGAGCGGCGCCGATCCCGGGCACGACCGAGAGCACAGCCATGATCGTGCCCCAAAAGGCCGCCCCATCCAATCCCGCCACCCAAAAGCCGAGCCCGGCCAGCGCGCCCTGAATGGCGCCGATGACCAGCGTGCCCTTGATCGTGGCGCGGGTGACGGAGGTGAGCCGCTCCAGCACGCGTGTTTCGTCCGCGTGGGTAAGCGGGGCGTAATAGAAGATCTTTTCCAGAATGCGCCCGCCGTCGCGCAGGAAATAGAACATCGCGTAGAGCATGACGAAGAGGTTAAGGAGGAAAGTGGCCGTGCCGGCGGTGAGCTGGGTGGCCCCGGCGACGAGGAAAGCTCCAATCGCCTTCGCGACGCGGGCGGCGCTATCGACGATCTGATCCTGTTGCGGGACGTAATCGGCCACGGAAGGAAACCGCCGCACCAGCCAGTCGTGGGCATTAAAGGAACTGGCCGCACCGAAATGGTGTTGCAGCCAGGGCAGGGCATCGTTGCTCACTCCGATCGCCTGCTGCACCACTACCCCGACAAAGGCGCTGATCGGCCCGGCCACGAGCAGGAAGAGCAGGAGCAAGGTGAAAACGGCGGCGAGCGATCGGCGATCGCCCAGCACTCGAGTCATCCAGCGATAGAGCGGACGGCACAAACCGGCCAGGAGCGCGCCGAGTAAGAGCGGCTTCAGAAACGGCCAGGCGACGGCGAGAAAAAGCACCGTCACCGCCACCACCAGGAGGAGGACAAAGGCGGTCCGGAAATTGGTCCGGCTAATATTAGTGCGCTCCATCGCGCCAGTATTCACCGGCATTGGCGCAGGTCCACCTTTACCGATGGGAAAGAAACGAGCCGGCCGCTTGGGTCACAGGCTTTGGGTTGCCAATCGCCAGTGAATCGGAGATCAAGCTCGGCAGTGATCTCTTTTCTCATCGCGCCGCTCTATGTCGCGACGGTGCTTTGCCTCCTCGTCGCCCTGGCGGAGTGGCTGGGCCGGCGGAAATTTTTCAACCAATTGGGCCCGGCGCTGATCGTGATCCTGGCTGCGGCGGTGCTGGCGAATCTCGGTCTGCTTCCCTCCTCGCGAAACGCGCCGCCGCTTTACGACGGCATCTTTAATTACATCGCGCCGCTGGCGATTTTCTTCCTCCTCCTCGACGTGAAGCTGAAGGACCTGCGCCAGGCCGGGCTGCCGATGCTGATGCTCTTCGGCATCGGCGCGCTCGGCACCCTGGCCGGGGCGCTGGCCGGTTATTTCCTGATCGCGCCGCAGGAACACGGAGTCGATCGGGCCTCCGCCGTGGCCGGCATGTTCACCGGCACCTACATCGGCGGGAGCGTGAATCTGACCGCCGTCGCCCTGCAATATGGAGTAAACAAGAGCGGGACCGAGTTTGCGGCGATCAACGCGGCCGATAACATCATCACCACCGTCTGGATCGTGGCCACCCTGCTCCTGCCGCGCCTGCTCCAGCGGATCTGGCCCCGCAAACCAACCGCGCGCCGGCGCACGGAAGCGACCGTCGCGCCGGAGATCGAGACAAAGGAATCGATCCAGGTGATCGATTTCGCTCTGCTCCTCGCCCTCGGCCTGGGCAGCCTTTTTCTCTCGCAAATCGTGAGCGTTTATCTGCCGGCGATCCCTTATGTCCTCACCCTCACCACCCTCGCCCTGATCCTGGCTCAGCTCCCGCGCGTGCAGCGTCTCCGCGGCGCCACCCTGCTCGGATATTTTACCGTTCTGCTTTTCCTCGCCGTGGTCGGGGCCTACTGCGATCTGGCCGCGCTGATCGCGAATGGCGCCGTCGCCGGCATCCTTCTCGCCTGGGTGACGGTCATCGTGACGGTGCACGCGCTCGTGATCTTTTCGTTAGGCGGGCTGCTTCGGCAGGACTGGGCGCTGATTGCGGTGGCTTCCAATGCCAACGTCGGCGGGGCCACTTCCGCCGGTGTCCTCGCCACCGCCCTGGGGCGAGGAGATTTGCGCCTGCCCGGCATCCTCGCGGGTTCGTTAGGCAACGCTCTCGGCACCTACGCTGGCCTGCTGGTGGCGCTCTGGTTGCGCTAGCGCAGGGCGGCACGGAGAGCGCTCGCCTCCGCCGCCACCGCGCGCAGGGCGAGCAGGATTTCCGCCCGCTCGTTCCCGGCGGCGGGCCGGTCGATCGGCCTCTTCAGCTCCTCGTCATCGCCCAGGCCCGAATCCTTCAGTTCGCGCAGGCGCGTCTGGATCAGCTCGCGAATCGTATTGGCGTTGTCGACCCCGCGGAAAAAGGCGGTGTGCAGACTTTGCGGCCTTCCTTTGTGCTCGCGCCGGACCGGGGCCGAGCCGCCGGCGGTATCCACCCGCAGATCGGCGATCCCGAGCGCGCGCTGGATCGGGCCCTGCGAAATCGAGATGTTCTGGATATTGGCGAAAGTGATGGTCATTTCGCGCACATTGAGAATGCCTTCGCGCAAACGCAGGCTGCGATCGGTGACCAAATACCAGCGCTTCTCGAAATCGAGCTTAACCAGCAGGCCCGAGAAAAGCCGCCCGACGAGAAAGAAAAGAATGATCAACTGCGGCAACCCAAGGAGGAGCGCGGAGGGCAGATGCCTTTCGTGCAGGCGAGTGCCAAAGACGGCCACCAGCGGCCCGATCTCCATCGTGACCAGCACGATGAGGAGCACGGCCGTCTTCAAACCCCAGACCGCAAGCAGATATTTGTAGTAATTCGGAGCGGCCCGGAAACGCTGGGTGCGCGCTTCATCGCCCGGCGGCGGTTCCGGATCGCCCGGGATGCGCAGGACCCGCTCGCACCATTCGCGAAAGCTTCTAAACATGGTCGGACGGCGGACGTTTGCCTAACGACTCCCGGACCTGGCGCAGCTCATCGCGAATGGTCAGAAGGAGCGAAACCATCTCCGCGTTCGCATCCTCGCTCACTGCCGCAGACTCAGGCGCGCGGGCGGCGGCCGGTGCGTGGTAGCCGCGCATCCGGGTATAAAGAAAATCGCGAATCGCTTCGTAATCCTTGAAGCCTTCGATGACCAATTCCGCATCGGAAGAGCCGGAAGCGGTCTGGATTTGAATATCGGCCAAGCCGAGCCAGCGCTGGAGCAAGCCGGAGCTGAGATGGATATCCTGGATGCGGGCATAAGTGAGATTGACCTCGCGCCGAAAAAGGATGCCGACCCGCATGTGAATCCCCTCTTCATCAAAGGTGTAACGCAGGGTGTGATAGCGGAAATAATAATACGGCAGCAGAATGATCAGCCCCGGCCCGGTGCAAAGGGCGCGGATCAAATAGAGGGTGAAGAGCGCCGGATCGGGCGCGCTGAGCGAGAAGATGCGGTTGGGTGCGAGCGGTGAGGAGGCCACGGACGGGCTCACCTTATCGCAAAATCACAATAACGGCACGCCATTCACCCGCCCGCCCGCGACGGGGTGCGGAACCGATTGCCAGGCCAGCCAGACCAGGCGCCAGGCGTAGATCGCGCCGACCACGGCGATCCCAATCCAGAGAGAGAAGATGCCGAACCAAATGAGCCCATGAATTTGCGCGGCCTTGTGCGCGTTGATCGGCAGCCCGTGGGCATCGGTCACGGAAAGCAACGGCGTCACGCTGAGGAGCGGATAGAGAATCAGCAGGCTGGCCATCGAGGTCAGCAATCCGGTGGCTGAGGGAAGCCAGTGCCAGCTCGGTTTCACCAGATTAATCCAATGCTGCGCCAGGCAGGCAAAAGCGATGAGCAGGATGGGCAGATGCAAGCTGTGCCAGACCGGCGCGAGATGAACCCGGGCCTGCGCTTCCCCCAGCAAAACGACCGGGCCGGTCTGCCTGAGCCACCAGAGAATGAAGATCGATTGCAGCACGATGCCGGCGATGGAGCTGGAGCGCGGCACTTGGCTGGCCTGACGCTCGGGCGCCGGCAACGTGCGCGGGTCCCAGCTATTGCTCCAGGTTTCCAACCACCCAAACCTGCGCAGGCAAAAGTCGAAGAGCGCGAAGGCCAGGGTGAGAAAAAAGAGCGTCGGCAGGGCGAGGTGAAGAGCCCGGTAGATGACCCGCGGCACCTCCCGAGCCAGGCGAAAGCGCTCGTCGAAGGCCAAGGCCGGCACGACCGCCGGGATGAGCAGGAGGACGAGAGTGAGCTTGAGCGCGACCCAGTAAAACGGAAAAACGAGCGGCCCGATGAGCTGTCGGCCAAAGGTGACCGTGCCCTGCTCCTGTTGATAACGCGAGGCGACAACAAGCGGCGCGCCGTGCGCCTTGAGCAGGGCGGCGGTTTCGTCGTCGGTCAGCGGCCGGCCGAGCGCTTCGGCGCGGTCTTCGATCTCGGCTTCGAGGTTGGTGGCGAGTTCGGCCGCGATGTCTTCGCGCTGCTTTTTCGGCAGCCAGAATTTCACCGCGGTCAGGTAGCGAGCGAGTAGTTCCATGGTTCGTTAGTCGTTAGGGTTAAATGATCCGGGTCAAGGAAGCGTTGATTTTCTCCAGCTCGGCCAGGAGCTGCTTGAGGATGGGGCGGCCTTCCTTGGAGAGTTTGTAGAAGCGTTTCTGGCGGTTTTTTTCCTCGCGCCATTCGCTTTCCAGCAGGCCCTGGGTTTCGAGCCGGCGCAGGAGCGGGTAGAGGGTGCCTTCATCGATCTCCATCCCCAGCGCCGCCAGATCCTTGCGCAGGGTGTAGCCGTAATGCTCGGTCCGCAGCTGGGCCAGCACGGCCACGATGAGCAGCCCGCGCCGTAGCTCGAGGCGGAGATTGTGAAAGAGATCGGAATGGAGAGAAGCGGTCATCTACGGTGCAAAATACACTATGTTTCACACAGTATGCGCAACATCGTATCCCGGGTCAAAGACTTTTTTTTGATCGATCACTTTGGTGGCGTCGTCCGCTTCCTCCCGTCAGGCCCAAAACTTTCTCGCCCCGGGATTCCGGGTTGCCTCGGCCGTTTTCCCACGCGAATGCATTAGATGCGTTTGCTCACACGACTCATTTCTTCTTCCGCCATTCTCACCGTTTGCCTCAGCGCACCGGCGGCGTTTTCCGCCGCTAACGAATACCCCGAGGTCAGGGCGCAGGTGAGCAAACAGCACGACGAAAACATCAAACGCCTGCAGGATTGGATCGGGCAGATCTCGATCGCAGCCGAGAATCGCGGCTATCCCGAGGGCGCGGATTACATGATCAAGCTGCTCAAAGACGCCGGCTTCCAAAAAGCCGAGCGAGTCGAGACCAAGGGCAAGCCGGGCGTCTTCGCCACTCTCGACGCCGGGGCGCCAAAAACGGTCGGCCTCTATTTCATGTACGACGTGAAACAGTTCGATCCCAAGGAATGGTCCTCGCCCCCGACCGAAGCCAAAATCGTCGACAAACCGGGCGTTGGAAAAATCATGATCGGCCGCGGCGCGGTCAATCAAAAGGGCCCGGAAGCGGCCTTCCTCGCCGCCCTCCACGCCATGGAAGCCGCCGGACAGAAAGTGCCGGTCAATTTCGTCTTCGTCGCGGAAGGGGAAGAGGAAATCGGCTCGCCCAATTTCGGCCAGGTGGTGCACAAGCCCGAAGTCGAGGCGGCGCTGAAGAAGTGCGACGGCATCTTCATGCCCTTCGCCAGCCAGGACCTGAGCGGTCTGGTCACAATCTCGTTAGGCGCGAAAGGCATCATCGAAGTCGAGCTCACCTCTACCGGCGAGAAGTGGGGCCGCGGACCGCTCAAGGACATCCATTCTTCCAACAAAGCGCGGGTCGACAGCCCGGTCTGGCATTTGGTCAAAGCCCTCGGCACCCTGGTGAATGAGGATGCGAGCGAGCCGACGATCGAAGGCCTGACCAAAAACGTGCGTCCGCTCAGTGCGCAGGAAAAGCAGCTCGTGCAGACGGCAGCGAAGCGCTTGAACGAAGAGGACGCCAAGAAAATCATGGGCGTGAAGAAGTGGGTTAAGGACGTCAGCTGGGAGGAAGCGCTGCAACGCATGTCCGACACCCCGACGATCAATATCGAAGGGATCATCGGCGGTTACACCGGCCCGGGCGGCAAAACCATTCTGCCGCACCAGGCGATCGCGAAACTCGATTTCCGCCTCGTGCCGGACCAAACCGCAGAAGGCGCATTGGCCGCGCTCAAGGCGCATCTGCAAAAGCACGGCTACGGCGACATCGACGTGAACATGACCGGCGGCTACGACCCCACCACCACGCCGGCCGACTCGCCCATCATCACCTCCGAGGAAACGGTTTACAAAGCGCACGGGATCGATCCGGTCGTGCTCCCGCGCCTCGGCGGCTCCTGGCCCGGCTACGTTTTCACCAACCCGCCGCTCAGCCTGGGCGCAGGTCATTTCGGCCTCGGCCACGGCAGCGGAGCCCACGCGCCGGACGAATATTTCCTGATCGAGTCGGCCAATCCCAAGGTGGAAGGGTTCGACGGCGCGGTCATGTCCTACGTCGAATTCCTGCACCAGCTGGCCAAGTAAACGTGAGTGGCGAATCCCCCATCGTCGTTCCCAAAACCGACGGCCGCGTCCTGCGCGCCTTTGACGAGGAGGTCACGATCCTCCTCGATAGCGAGCAGACCGGCGGACGCCAGACCCTCTGGGAGGAAGTCACTCCTCCCGGGGGCGGTCCGCCGCTCCACTTTCATATCAACGACGACGAGACTTTTCACGTGGTGGAAGGGCGGGTTTCGATCTTCTTCGAGGGCGAGTGGCACGAGATCGGACCGGGCGGCTCCGCCTTCGTTCCGCGCGGGCAGGTGCACACTTTCAAGAACGTAGGCGAGTCCCCTTCGCGCATGCTCCTTTCCACCGCCCCGGCCGGCTTTGAGCTCTTCTTCGGCCGTTGCGCGCAGGAGTGGGCGCGGGGAGGCGGCCCGGATATGGCCCGTGTCTTCGGTATCGCCGCAGAGCACGGCATCCACTTCGTGGAGAAAACGTCCCTCGCCTAACGCACTTCGAAGCAGGGGCTTCGGGGCCGCTTATTCGTAACGGAGCGAGCGCACCGGATCGATCCGCGTCGCCCGCCGAGCCGGCAAATAGCCGGCCAGGAGCGCGATCACGATCAGGCCTAACGGCACCGCGACAAAGGTGACCGGATCGTGCGTGGTGATGCCAAACAGAATCGAGCTGAGGAAACGGGAAACAAAAAAGGCGACCCCGATTCCCGCGATCGTCCCGGCGACAGCCAGCTTGAGTGTGCCATCGAGAATGAGGCGCAGGACGTTGGTTCGCGTCGCGCCGAGGGCGAGGCGAATCCCGATCTCCTGGTAACGTTGGGTAACCAAATAGGCGATCACGCCGTAGATGCCGAGCGCTGCCAGGGTGAGGGCGAAAAGGGAAAAAATCAGGATCAGCCAGGTGCGAAAACGCGGCCGGGCGGCGGAAGCGTGAATCAACTCCTCCATCGGGTTGATCTTCACGACCGCGCCGGGGGTGAGCGTTTGCAAGGTGCTCCGCACCCCCGTCGCCGCGGCGCTCAGGCTGGTCGAGCGCACAACGAAGTTCAGGTCGCGCCCGACGAATTGGATGACTTCGGCCAGCACCTGCGGATAGGGCGTGTAGACCGTGGCCGCCGCCGCCTCTTCCAGCGCCGCGTGTTTGATGTCGCCGCACACGCCCACCACGGTGAGCCAGTCCTTGAAATAGCGAACGCGTTTGCCGATGGCGTTTTCGTTAGGCCAGTAACGCTGCGCAAATCCGGCACTCACAATCGCCACTCCTGGCGCGGTTGCGTTGTCGCGTTCGTCGAAATCTCGGCCGCTGCGCAGGGGAATCCCCATCGTCCCGAAAAAGCCAGGGCTGACCGGTCGAATCTGCGCACTCTCGTTAGCGCTGCCGGCGGGTTGTCCCTCTACCTCCAGACTGTTGCCCCAACTGTTCCCGCCGAAGGGCAGATGGGTGATGAGCGCGGCCCGTTCCACCCCGGGCGTCGCACAAACCTGCGCCAGCGATTCGCGATAAAGGGCCAGGAGCTGCGGTTTCTCCGGATAGCGCTCCGGAGAGAGGGAGAGATTGACCGCGAGCAAGTTCTTCGGCACGAAGCCGGGCGAGACGTGCATGAGCCTAACGAAACTGTGCAGCATCAGAGTGCAGCCTATGAGCAGAACGGAGACAAGCGCGACCTCCGCAAAAACGAGCGCCTGCTGCGCTCCGAGGCCGCGCCGAGTGGAGCGGATCGCACCCCCAAGCGCCTCCTGCAAATTGTGTCGCACGCTCCCGCAAGCGGGAGCAAGACCAAAGAGAACGCCACACAGGAAGGAAACCAAAACGACAAAAGCCAGCACGCTCGGCTCGATGCGCGCCTGGGCCAGCTCCGGCACTTGGGCGAAGCGGCGCAGCAGATCCAGACCCCACGAAGCAACCCCTACCCCGAGCGACCCGCCAGCCAGAGCCAGCAGGCCAGATTCAGCGAGCAACTGCGCAACTAATCGGGATCGACTCGCCCCGAGCGCCGCCCGCATCGCCATTTCCCCCTCGCGCGCACTCGCCCGGGCCAGCATCAGATTAGCCACATTGGCGCAGGCGATCAGAAGGAGGAGACCGACCGCGCCGAAAAGGATGAGCAAGGGCGTGCGCAGATCGCCGGCCAGCATCTCCTGCAGGCTCTGGGCAAGGTAAAGTCGTGGAGTTCGGTCCGAAGGATCGTCAACTCGCCGCCCGAGCAGATCGACTTCAGCCTGTAAACGTTTCCGGGTCACCCCAGGCTTCAACCTGCCCACAACCCGCAGGAAATGCGCATCTGGATGCTCTTGAAAAAGCGGACTCCGCAAATCCACCGGAACCCAGAGCATCGCCTCCGCATCGGGAAAACTGAACCTCTCGCCCATCACCCCGAGAATGCGGTACGACTCGCCATTCATCGTCATCTGCTCTCCCACCACCTCGGAACGCCCACCAAATTTCTCCCGCCAGAGACGATGGCTGAGGATGACCACATGATCCTGACCCACCTTGCCATCCGTCTCGAGAAAGGCGCGCCCCAGGGCGGGTGCTGTCTGCAAAACCGCAAAGAACGACGGGGTCACCATCTGTCCCAGCAGGAGCTCGGGTTCGCCATGACCGGAGAATGTAAAGCTGCTCGAGGCCAGACTGGCGAGGGAGGCAAAGACTTCGGTTTGTTTTTCCCAGGCGGCGAATTCCTTCACCGAAAAAGGGACGCGATCTTCCGTCGGAATTTTTTGAAAGAGAGTGTAGAGCCGGTCGGCCTCCGGAAACTCCGGACCACGCAAAAGAAGCGCGTTGACGATGGTAAACATGAGCGCCGCACTCCCGATCCCGAGCGCGAGGACAGCGATCACAGTGAAGGAGAAGACCGGCGCTTTGCGCAGGGTGCGAAAAGCGAAACGCAAATCCTGCCAGCGCATCTCGAGGAAGTAACTCAGACGCGCCGCGCGCACTTCTTCCTTCACCTGCTCGACCCCGCCGAACTCGGTCGCGGCCTCGCGTCGCGCGGTTTCTTCTTCCTGTCCGGAACGCCTCTTCGCCGCCGTCGAGAGCGCCAGGTAGGATTTCATTTCCTCGTCCAGATCGCGCTCAACCCGTTCGCGTCGGAGCAGATTGCGCGCAAAGGCCATCAGTTCAGAAAATATTCTCATTGTTAGGCGGGGCCCTGCGCGGAGGAATTACTCCCGCGCGCTTCAGGTCGCAGCCAGCGCGCTGGCGATGGCGAGCGAGATGCGCTGCCAGTCTTCCGTCTCGGTCTCGAGCTGCCGGCGTCCGGCTTTCGTTAGGCTGTAAAATTTGGCCCGGCGATTGTTCTCCGATTCGCCCCAGTTCGACTTGAGCCAACCGGCGTCCTCCATCCGGTGGAGAGCGGGAAAGAGTGAACCTGGTTATACCTGGAAGGTCTCCTGAGTGATCTGACTAATTCGCTGGGCGACCCCCAGACCATGCAGGGACTGCGGGGCCAGGGCCTGCAAAATCAGGAGGTGCAATGTCCCTTGCAAAAGGTCAGTCTGCTTTTTCATGCTCCTATTGACGATCTATAGGAGTAGTGCTCCTTCCTATAGGGTGTCAATAGGAAATTCTTTTGCCTCCGGTAAACGAGAGAATTGACAGTCGTCTCCCCCCGGTCTTTGCTCGCGCATCGCCCTTCGCATCCGATCCATGACGGTTGTTTTCTCGCCTTCCTTTCAAATCGCCAAACGCTTTCTCGCGCTTCTGCTTCTGCTCCCTCTCCCCTCCCTCGCCCGGGCTGAAGTGAAACTCTCGATCTTCACCGGGGTCGCCCTTTCCCAGGATAGCGATCTGCGTTTGCAACAGGGTGGCGGAACCGATCTCACCTTTCACGATGTCTCCTTCGAGGGGCGCGACTTCGACGATCCGCCCTACTACGGCGCGCGCGCCCTCTGGTTTCCCTCCGGCACATCGCACTGGGGTTTTGGGCTGGAGTTTTTCCACATGAAAATGTACGCCGACACCGACGCCACCGTGCAGGTGACGGGGCGGCGCAATGGCGTCGGGATCGACGGCAGGGAACGGATCGACCAGACGATCGATTCCTTCAGCCTCTCGCACGGACTCAACTACGCCCTGGCCGACATCGTCTATCGCTGGCAGCCCGGTCAGCGAGGCGAGGATTTTCTCGGGCACCTCGAGCCCTACCTCGGGGTCGGGCTGGGCGCAGCCATCCCACATGTCGAGTCGAGCGTGAACGGCAACTTTCACGAAGAGTATCAGGTGCACGGCCCTGGGGTGGAGGGATTGGCCGGGATGAACATCCTTCTCACCCAGCACATTGGGCTGATGTTCGAATACAAATTCACCTACGCGAACCTGGATTCGCTCGACATCCCGGGCGGCTCGATCGAAGTGACGCCGCTCAATCATCACTTCGTCACCGGGCTCACCTTCAGTTTCTGAAGAAACTGAACCGCTCTGCCGCGGGCTGATATCGCGGGCCGCTCCCGCGTCGGAATTCGTTCGTCATTCTCCGTTCGTCATCCATCATTCCCCCCATGGAGATCGTGCCCTTGGGCGATTCGGCCCTCGTCGTCCGTGTCGGCGATTCGTTAGGCGAAGTGCTCGGCGCCGTGCACCGCCTGCAGGCGGCCGGGCTGCCGGGGGTGAGCGAGATTGTGCCGGCCTTTGCCAGCGTGGGAATTTTTTTCGAGACACCCGAGCTGGTCGCCGCCGGCACCGAAGCAGTGCGCGAGGCTCTGCAACAAAAGAGACGCCTCGCGCCGGCGAAAGGCCGCACCGTCGAGGTGCCGGTTTGCTACGCCGGAGATTTCGCCCCGGATCTGGAGAGAGTCGCGCAGCAGGCCGGGCTTGCGCCTAACGAGGTCATCCAACTGCACGCGCGCACTCGCTACCAAGTGCGCTGCGTCGGGTTTACTCCCGGATTCCCCTTCCTCAGCGGGCTGCCCGCCCGCTTGGCCACGCCCCGCCGCGATTCGCCGCGCCCGTCGGTTCCGGCCGGGTCGGTCGCGATCGGCGGCGCCCAGACCGGGATTTATCCTCTCTCTTCGCCCGGCGGCTGGAACCTGATCGGTCGCACCCCGCTCCCTCTTTTTGATCTCAGGCGCAACCCACCGGCTCTCTTGCAGGCCGGCGATCGAGTGCACTTCGTCACCATCGACCGGAAGGAATTTGAGCGATGGGAAGCCTGACGATCCTGCGCGCCGGTCCGCTCAGCAGCGTGCAGGACCTGGGACGAGCCGGCCAGCGTGCACTCGGAGTTTCGCCGGGCGGCGCGCTCGATCCTTTTGCCGCGCAAGTAGCCAATCTCCTCGTCGGCAATCCGGCGGAGAGCGCGCTGCTCGAGCTCAGCCTGGGCGGGGTGCGCCTCCGCTGCGGAGACCTGCGCCACCTCGCCTGGTGCGGGGGAGATTTCGCCGTCCAGATCGAAGGCAGCCACTTCCCGCCCGGTCGCCGTGCGATCGTTAGGCCGGGGGAAGAAGTGAGTTTTGCTCCCTCGCGCCGAGGGCCGCGCGCCTGGCTGGCCATTTCCGGCGGAATCGATGTGCCGCTCGTCCTGGCGAGTCGCTCAACCGATTTGCGGGCCGGCTTCGGCGGGTTCGAGGGGCGGGCGCTGCGGGATGGCGATCTGCTTTCGTTAGGCGAGAATACCTTCTCGGCGGCGGAAGATGAGCGAATCGCTTCCTGGAGCGCGCCGAGCGAATGGGCTTCAACCGCCAGGTCCCGCACCATTCTGCGCACAGTTCGCGGGGCGGATTGGGACCTCTTTCGCGCGCGGGATCAGACCGCATTTTTCCAAGGACCCTACGAGGTCGGCGGGCAGGCCGACCGAATGGGAGTGCGATTGCAGGGAGCGGAGCTGCGGCGCAAAACAAAAAGCGAGCTGCTCTCGGAGCCGGTCGCGCCGGGCACGATCCAGGTGACAAACGATGGCCAGCCGATTCTCCTCCTCCGGGATTGCCAAACCATCGGCGGTTACCCGAAGATCGCGCACGTGATCACGGTCGACCTCGGGCGCGCGGCCCAGCTTCAGCCTCACGACCGGGTGCATTTTCAGTCCGTCACCCCGACCGAGGCGCTGTCGCTTTATCAGCAACGCGCGCGGGACCTGGAGCTCTTTCGCGTTGGCTTGAGTTTCCGCAAAGCATGAGCCTGTCTGTCGACCTGAACGCCGATCTGGGCGAAGGCGCCGCGAGCGAGGCTGAGCTCCTCGGGCTGGTCAGCTCGGCCAATATTGCCTGCGGTTTTCACGCCGGTGATCCCGGCGCCATGACTGCTTCCGTGGCAATGGCGCAGAATGCCGGAGTGGCGGTGGGGGCGCATCCGAGCCTGCACGATCGGGAAAACTTTGGACGGGAGGAAAGAGCCATTTCCCCTGACCAAGTCTTCGCTCTCACCACCTACCAGCTGGGCGCGTTTCAGGCCATCGCCGGTTCGTTAGGGCTGAAGCCGCGGCACGTCAAACCGCACGGCGCGCTTTATAACATGGCCGCGCGCCAAGCCGCTTTGGCCGACGCGATCGCGCGCGCCGTGGTCGCGCTCGATCGCTCTCTGCTCCTCTTCGCCCCGGGCGGCAGCGCGCTGGCCCGGGCCGGCGAGGCGGCGGGATTGCGGGTGGTGCGGGAGGTTTTCGCTGATCGCAACTATCTGCCTGACGGCGCGCTCGTCCCGCGCAGCCATCCGGATGCTCTCCTGCACGATCCCGAGGAAGCGGCCGAGCGCGTGTTGCGGATGTTGCGCGAGCAGGTCGTGCGCGCAGTGGACGGGAGCGACCTTTCGATTCAGGCCGAGACCGTCTGCGTGCACGGCGACACCGCGGCAGCGGTCGAGTTTGCGCGCAGGCTGCGAAAACATCTCGCCGCCGTCGGAATTACCGTGGCCGCGCCTTCGCCTAACGAATGAAGAATCCGCCGGAAAAACTGCTCCGCGGGCTCGGCCCGCTCGATGCCACCATGATCGTGATCGGCTCGATGATCGGCTCGGGCATTTTCATCACCTCGGCCGAATCGACTCGCCTGGTCAGCGCGCCCGGCTGGCTCCTTCTGGCCTGGGTCATGGCTGGGGTGCTGACGATCACCGGCGCACTTTGCTGTGCGGAGCTGGCCGCGATGATGCCAAAGGCCGGCGGACAGTATGTTTTCCTTCGCCAGGCCTTTGGTCCCTCGATCGGTTTTCTCTTTGGCTGGACGCTTTTTTTGGTCATCCAAACCGGCACCATCGCGGCGGTGGCGATCGCTTTTGCCAAGTTTGCCGGCGTCTTCTTCCCGGCGATCGGGGCGGAACAATACCTCGTGAGGCCGGTGCATCTCTTCGGCGCCTACGCGATCAGCCTTTCGACCGAACAACTGATCGCGGTCTTGCTGATTTTGCTGCTCACCTGGATAAACACCCGTGGGCTGGAGGTGGGCAAGCTGGTGCAGAATGTCTTTACCCTGGCCAAGACGGCCGCGCTCCTTGGGCTGATCGGGCTCGGACTGTCGTTAGGCTGGCGAGCCGGCAGCGCGGCCCGGGCGGCCGACTGGTGGAACCCGTGGGCCAACGGCTGGAGCCCGCAGACGGCCCAGCCCGGCCTCACGATGGTGGGCGGGCTGGCTCTGATCGTTATTTTCGGCAAAGCCATGATCGGCCCGCTCTTTGCCCAGACCGCCTGGACCAATGTCACCTTTACCGGCAGCGAAGTGCGCCAGCCCGGTCGCACTCTGCCGCGCGCGCTCCTGCTCGGCTGCGGGCTGGTCGTGACCCTTTATGTCCTGGCCAATCTGGCCTACGTCGCCACACTGTCGTTAGGCGAGATCGCGCACGCGCCGCAGAACCGGGTCGCGGTCGCCTCGCTCCGCGCCATCCTGGGCGGGCCGGGCGCGAGCGCGATGGCGGCGGCCATTCTGGTCTCGACTTTTGGCTGCAATAACGGGCTCATCCTGGCCGGAGCGCGGGTTTACTACGCGATGGCGCGCGACCGCTTGTTTTTCCAGCGCATCGGGAGCACGAACGCGCAGCACGTCCCGGCCGCGGCGCTGCTGGCGCAGGGGGTGTGGGCGGCGCTGCTGACATTGCCGCGCACCGTCGCGACCGATCCGGCGAGCGGGGCGGTTCGTTATGGGAATGTTTACACTCAGCTGCTTGAATACATCGTCGCGGCCGATCTCGTTTTCTACGTCCTGCTGGTGGCGGCGGTGATGGTCCTCCGGCGCAAGCTGCCCGACACGCCGCGGCCGTATCGGGCCTGGGGCTACCCAGTGGTGCCGCTGGTCGCAATCGCGCTGGCCAGCCTGCTCATCATCGATCTGGCGGTGCTGGCCCCGGCCACCTGCGGGATCGGTTTCGCGATCGTGCTGAGCGGCTTTCCCGTCTTTTTCCTCTGGCGAAAAGAATCCGCCGCCTAACGAACGACGGCCTACTGCACGCCGTAAACTTCAATCAGCCCGACGCCGCTGGTGCCGCCGATTCCGCTGACGATGGCGGTGTAACTGCCCGGCGCAGCTTCGAGATAGACCGCGGATTCGAGCGTGACTTTGGGGTAGAGGCCGTAGCTGCCGATGACGGCGGCGTTGACCGCGTTGGGGTAGTTGTCGTTCGAGACCACGAGATCGCCGTTGCCGTTGTAGACATCAAGCTTCGGATTGGTGAGCGAGCCGGGCACGCCTAACGAAGGCCCGAGGGCGCGGATGACCAGCGGCTGCGCTTGCGGCGCCTGCAGGATAATCCCGCCGATGAGGACATCGTCGCCGGTCCCGATCCGGGCGCGGGTCGAGATGTTGGCGATGGTGCCATCATCGGGCTCGAGATCGTAGACCTCGACCAGGGCCACGCCGGTGCTGCTTCCTTTGCCGCGCACGATGGCGGTATAGCCGCCGGGGCCGAGTTCGGCCACAATGGCGGATTCGAGATTGTTTTTCGGCGGCACCCCGCTGGCGATGATTTCCTCCTCCTGGCTGTCACGCCAATCTTCGTTCGTCTGCACCAGATCGCCGGCGCTGTCGTAAAGCTCGAGATTTGGGTTGGGCAGTGCGCCCACGACGCCGGACGAGCCTAACGACGGTCCGATTGCCCGCACGATGATCTTCTTCGTCGTCTCGGTTTGAATAATGAACCCACCGATCATGACGTTGTCTCCGGTCTCGACCCGGCCGCGGGTGGAGATCTGCAGGATCTGCGATTGGCCGGTCGGCGGCGGCGGGTCTGCCGGCGCGCCGTAGAGAAAGACGGCGCCGGCGATGTCGTCGGCCTGCAGGCTGTCGACCAGGCTGACGGTGGAATTCATGATCGCGGTCACCTTCTGGCCGGCCTCGTCGGGATGATCGAGACCGAGGACGTGCCCGAGCTCGTGCAAGGCGATCCGATGCAGGTCGAAAAAGCCCTGGGTGCCGGCGTCGGTGGTGGAGCCGCGGTAGGAGTTCAGTTTGTTCGCGGTATTAAAGAGGATATCGCTCTCGATGATGGTGCCGCCGCTGGAATCGATCACGGTAACGGCGAGGGTGCCTTTGCCGAAACTATCACCATAGATGGTGGAGCTGAATTGCATCGAATTGACGCCGTCGCCTTCGCTCGCCGCGGTGCCGGTCGGGACCACCGTCCAAGTGAATTGAGTCGGCGCGATCTGCTGGTTCCAGAGCCGGAGCGCGTTGACAGCCGAGGCGTTGAAATCAACGCTGCCGTCGGCCAAGGGAATGCTGCTCCCGCCCAACTGCACCCGCATCGGGATGGTCGGGCCCGGCCAGGAATACCCTTCCAGGGCATAACCGCGGGCGGAAAGAGCAGCGCCGCCGGCGAGGAAAGCGCAGGCGCCGAAGCGGAGCAGCCGCCTAACGAATCTTGGCATTGGCCTGCTCTTGCTGAGAGACCCGCGCCCGGATGGCGCTCTTGAAATCAGCCGGCGAGAGAGCCGCCTTCTCCGAGGCCAGGGTGTTCTCGCTCGCGCTCCCGAGCTGGGCGACATCGGCCAGGGGATGACCTTCTCCAGTCATGACCGTGTCCCGACCGGCCTGGTCTTTTTGCACCCGGAAACGGCCGTGCTGAACGCCGACCAGAGGGATGAACTGGTGACCGTTGTTCTCGACAAAAAGGATGTCGTGATCGCCCATCTTGAACTTGGGCGCGTCGCTCACCTCCATGGTGCGGCCGTCGACCGTGCCGCCGAGCATGCGAATGGAATAGCTGGTGCCGGGCCCGCCCTTGAGCGTGTCGTCGACCTTAAAGGTGACAAAGGTGACGATGCGATGTTCGGATCCTTCGCCAATCCATTGCGACTGCACGTTAGTCACTTCGCCTTCAAAGATGACTTCCGCGCGGCTGACCAGCTCGTCGAAGGTCGGCGGGATGACGGTGGTGGCGCTGGCGGTGAAGCCAACCGAAAAGAGGAGCGGGAAGAGAAGGTAGCCGAATGTTTTTTTCATTTTGAAAGGCCGCAAGTGCGGGGGTTTTGACGAGTTTAGAGCAAGAAAGTTCATTTTCAATTTGCCTTTCTGCTACTGATCGAGGTCGTAGATCTCAACCAGCGCGATGCCTTCGCCGCCGCCCGAGCCGCGCACCACTGCAGTGTAATTGCCCGGCCTGATGGTCGCGATGAGAGCGGCTTCACGCGGGTCGGTCGGCGGGATGCCGGTGGCGATGATTTCGTCTCGCTGGCCGCCATTCGCCCAATCGTCATCCATGGCGATGAGCTCGCCGTTGCCGTCTCGCAGCTCGATCGAGGGATTCGGCAAGACGCCGGAAAAGCCGCTGGCGGTGAGGGAAGGTCCCAGCGCGCGCAGGATGATTTTCTTCGAGGGCCGTCCACCGACGATGAAACCGCCGATCAACGCTTCCTCGCCCGCGGCGACCCGGCCGCGGGTGGAAATATTCGCGGCGTGCGAAGCGTCGGTGTCGAGAGTGTAGCTCTCGACCAGGCCGATGCCGGTGCTGTTATTCACCCCCGAGACGACGACGGTGTAATTACCGGGCGCGAGCCGAGCCACGATGGCGGATTCGCGCGGGTCGGAGGGGGCGATGGTGCTATCGATGATCTCGCCCGCGTCGGGGCTCTGCTGCCAGTTGTCGTTCGCATCAACCAGTTTCCCGGTGCCGTCGTAGAGTTCCATCTGCGGGTCCTGCAGCACTCCGCTCACACCGCTGCTGCTGAGAGACGGGCCGATGGCGCGGAAGATCACCTTCTTCAGCTGGTTGCCCTGGATAATGAAGCCGCCAATCAGGACATCGTTGCCCGTTCCGACCTGCATGCGGGTGGAAATATTGACCAGGCGGCTCGGAGTATTCGGGGTCGGCCCGGGCGAGGCGCTGGGCGAAGGTCTCGGGGTGGCGGCGGGAATGCCGTAAAGAAATTGAATGCCGGCGATATCGTCGGACGCCAGCGTGCTCCGGTTGCTCACGATCGAGTTCATGATCGCCTCGACATTCTGGCCGGCGCTGTCGGGATGATTCAGCCCGAGGGCGTGGCCGAGCTCATGCAGGAAGACGCGCTGGATGTCGCAAACGCATTTGCCCTGGGAATCGAATTGCAGATTCCCGCGATAGGACTCGAAAGTCTGGGCCTTATTAAAAAGAACGTCCGCCTCCAGGATATCGCTGCCCTGGGAGCGGTAATAGGTCACCGCGAGAACGCCGTCGCCGAAAGAGTCGCCGAAAACCGTCGAGGCAAACGAGGCGGTATTGATCCCATCGCCAGAAGAGACCGGCTTGGAGGAATTCATGACCGCATTCATCTGCACCGAGCCCATGACGGCGTTCCAATCATCAACCGCGGGAACGGCGCCTTGGTTCCAGGTCTTGCTCCCGTCCTGAAGAGGTTGGGCGGGAGTTCCGAGTTCCATCTCGAGCGTGATCTGGCTGCCGTTGGGCCACGACTTGTTTTCCAAGGCGTAACCGTAACCCGATGAGACAAATACAAGACCGTAAAACGCCGCGCAAAGGAGCGAACGAAGGCGGCGAAAATGGCAAAGGGTCATAGATGCACTGGAACCAGGGAGAATTATTATATTCTCCAGAAAAGCAGGTTCTGTGCGCGGGGGTTTGCGGGCCTCTCGCGGCAGCGATCCGGTCGCGTTTGATCAAGCCGACAGTCGGAATTTCCCGCTACCTGGACGTGGAAGCGCACGGTCTGCGGGCTTGGAGATGGGTTGGGTGGGACTCGAACCCACAACCAACCCCGAAAGCTTTCGGGGCTGCTCAGCTGGCTGGGAGGGATTGCAGCAGAAAGATCGCGATTTTTGGATTCTTCTTCCTCTTTAGACGCCGCTCAAGTGCTCGCGCTTCTTCGATGCTTGCCACCTCTCCTTTGGCCACCAGTTCAATCTCTCCTCCGAGTCGCCAGGTGGTGTGGTTGCTCCCCCGCCGGTGCTCCGCCAGGCGGCGGTCGAGATCCTCGGTCGATCCGATGTAGTGTCGGCCGGAACCTCCTCGCAAGATGTAAACCCACGCCATGACCAGGAAGATGGGTTGGGTGGGACTCGAACCCACAACCAACCCCGAAAACTTTCGGGGCTGCTCAGCTTGCTGAGAGGGATTGCAGCAGAAAGATCGCGACCTTTGGATTCTTCTTCCTCTTCAGGCGCCGCTCAAGGGCTCGCGCTTCTTCGATGTTTGCCACCTCTCCTTTGGCCACCAGTTCAATCTCTCCTCCGAGTCGCCAGGTGGTGTGGTTGCTCCCCCGCCGGTGCTCCGCCAGGCGGCGGTCGAGATCCTCGGTCGAGCCGATGTAATGTCGGCCGGAACCTCCTCGCAAGATGTAAACCCACGCCACGACCAGGAAGATGGGTTGGGTGGGACTCGAACCCACAACCAACGCCTTAAAAGGGCGCTGCTCTACCATTGAGCTACCAACCCTGGATTAGATTTCTCGCCGGCGCTGCCAATGAACGAGAACCCGGCGCGAGCTTCAGCTTTTACGTCACTTCGCCCGCTCGCGCAAGATTTGTAGGGCGCAGCAGATCCCGGAGAGAATTTTCCGGCCGTTGCAACTCGAAGACCTGGAAGCCGGCCGCCCGGGCCGCGGCCCAGTCGCGCTTCGGATCGTCGCCCGCGTGCAGGACTTCGTTAGGCACAAAACCGCTCAACTCCAGCGCCCGCCGGTAAATGAGCGGATCGGGTTTGTCCGCGCCCAGTTCGCTGGAGAGGAAAACATGGCGGAAATATTTCGAGAGGGCGAGATGCTCGAAAATCATCCGCAGTCGCCCATCGAAATTTGAGAGAACAGCCAGCTGGTAACGGGGCGCCAGCGTTTCCAGCACTTCACGCACTTCCGGATAAAGCTCCCACACTCCGGCCTCGGCGAAATGTCCGTAGGCGGCCTCGAAGAACGTATCCCGATCGAGCGGCCCGACCTGCGCCCCGATCCGACCGAGCAGGCGCTCGACCAGATCCCGCCACCAGCCTTTGTCGTCATCCGCCCGCGGCGCGCCGGTCGCCGGGCGGAGCGGCATTTCCCGCCAGAGCTCGGCAAAAGCGCGATCCATCGCGGCGGCGTTCAGGCTCATTCCCTGCCGCTGGCCAACCAGGGCATAATGCTGGCCCACGCTTTTCGTGAGGCGAATCAGCGTCCCGGCGGCATCGAAGAAGATCGCTTTTAACATTGTCCGGCCTCTACTCCCGCCCCGGCGGCGCCGACAGGCAAATCATTTTCACTTTCGAGATCGGCCGGCCCGCGCGAAAGTGTGCAGCCCGCGGCCGCGCGGGAAGTTATGACCGCCATCGACCCGTGCGACGATCTTAGATGGGACCAATCACCCGGCGAAGAACTCGCCAATAGCCTCAGTCACGGCATCGGCCTGGTCGCGGCCGCGATCGGTGCGCCGGTTCTGATGCTGGCCGCCTGGCGCGGCGGCGATCGCTATTTTTTCATCGGTGCGACCGTCTTCGCCGTGGCCATGCTGCTGGTCTATCTCGGCTCGACCCTTTATCACGCCTGGCCGCGAGGCGCGATCAAATCGGTCTTCCAGGTGATCGATCACTCGGCTATTTTTCTGCTCATCGCCGGCACCTATACGCCCTTCACCCTCGGTCCGCTGCGCGGAGTCTGGGGCTGGACGATTCTGGCTCTGGTTTGGACGCTCGCCCTCTTTGGCGTCATCCTGAAAAGCGTGCATGGCACGCAAAAAAATCGCGGATTTTCCCTCGCGCTTTATCTCGGGATGGGCTGGCTGGTGCTGGTCGCGTTTCGCCCGCTTCTCCTCCATGTGCCCTCGGCTGGGATCGCCTGGCTGGTTGCGGGCGGGCTGGCCTACACCGGCGGAGTTTATTTCTTTGTCAAAAAACGCCGCCCGTATACTCACTTCGTCTGGCACCTCTTTGTCCTGCTCGGGACGACCTGCCATTTCCTCGCCATTTTTTCCTGCGCCACCACATGATTACGCCTAACGACACCCTGCCGGTTGAGCATAACGACCCGATCAACGCCCGCATCTTGGCCATTTCCGAGGATAAAATCGCCGGCTTCGTGCGCGAGCCGTTTACCGAGATCGCGCAGCGCGCCGAGCTGCCGGTCGAGACCGTGCTGGAACGGATCGAGGCCATGCTGCGCGCCGGCACGGTGCGCCGGGTGCGACAGACCCTGCTCGCGACCAATCTGGCCGATGGGGCGCTGGTCGCCTGGAAAGTGCCGCCGGAAAAGATCGACGCGGCCTTCGATTGGATGTCACAGCGCGATCCGTTTTCCGGGCATGTGGTTTTGCGTTCGACCGACTCGGTCACGCCCGGCTCGGAATACAAGCTCTGGACGACGCTGAAAGTGCCGCACGGATTTTCCCTGCAAAAACATGGCGAACTCCTGACCAGGATCGTGGGCGCGGAACATTTCCGCCTCATGCCGGCGAAGGGGATCTTCACTCTGGGCGTGGGCCACGTGCGAAGGAAAAACGTCGCGCCGGGAGCGAAGGCGGACCAACCCGCGACCATGATCGTGGTCCAGGCGGCCAAACTGAACGAGCGGGAATGGACCATCCTGACCGCCTTGAAACGGGAGTTTGAGCCGGAAGAAATTCGCCAGTCGCCCTGGGTCGCGCGGGCGGAGGAGGCTGGGGTGTCGCTGGAGGAATTTTTCGCGGTGGCGGAGGACCTGACCAAGCGCAAAATCATCGGGCGCTTTTCCACTTTCCTGGAGCATGTGAAGCCATCGGCCGGCGGAGTGCGGGTGACGCGCTTCAACGCTTTGTTTCACTGGGCGGTGCCGCCGGGGCGCGAGATGGAAGCGGGCGGCGAAGCGGGCCGGCACGAAATTCTCACCCATTGTTACTGGCGCGAAGCGGGGCCGGAATTCCGCAACGTGAACATCATGGCGGTGGCGCACGGGACGGATAAAGCGCTGCTCCTCGAGCACAAGGCGGCGATCGATCGGCACCTGGCCGAAGTAGGGATTCCTGTTTCCTACACCAACGTCTTTTGGGGCGGCCGGAGCGAGATCAAGCCGTCAGAGATTTCGCCCCAGATCTATCGGCGCTGGCTGGCCGAGCAGGGCGTCGAGTAAGGCCGCGCACGTCATGGTCGTTCGTTAGGTCCCAATTTGTCATCCCGAGTCGGCGCAGCGCGGTAATCGATCCTAACGAATAACCGCCAACTGCAACTGAGCAGTCCTTCCTCGTCTGCGCGACTCAGGATGACAGCTTGGAAGGCGGAAGCGGCGACGCGGGGGCGAGCATTTCCCGGCGGGTGCGCTCCAGCTGGCGCAGCAGGGCGAGCGCAAGATCGGCCCGGCTCACCTGCCGGCCCAACAACATCGCGAGCGACGCGGCCCGCTCCCGCAACTCGTCCGGGAAATCCTCCGATAACTGATTCACGTTCACCCCGATCCCGGCGATGGCGGCAAACTCTTCCCCGCGGGCGGCGATCGTTTCCACCAGCACCCCGGCCACTTTTTTGCCCTGCACATAGACGTCGTTAGGCGGTTTGATCGCTGGCTCGAGTCCCAGTTCCCCGCTGATCGCCTCCGCCACCGCGCCCGCCGCCCAATCGGTCAGGCGAGCCGATTCCGCGATCGGCATTTGCACCCGCAGGAGGATCGAAAACCAGAGCCCGAGATGGGGCGCCGATGCCCAGCGATTGCCGCGCTGGCCGCGCCCGGCGGTTTGCGCTTCGGCGAAGACAACAAATCCTTCCGGCAACTCCGGCGTGAGCATCTGGCGGAGGAAATCGTTGGTCGAGCCGGTCGACTCCAGCACGATAATGCGCCGGCCGATCATTCCCTCACCTAACGACTGTTGCAGTTCGGCCGCGTTCAGCCGATCGAGCGGCGCTTTCATCCTCTTCTCCTAATCCTGATCTTCGAAACTACCGACATGGGAGCCGAATCAGGAGATTTCGTTAGGCCGCGAGATGAGTTAGCTCGAGCGAAAAATCGATCGCGGGCGCGGAATGAGTCAGCGCCCCGATTGAAACGTAGTCGACACCCGTCGCCGCGACCTGCCGCACGTTGCGCAGGTTGATTCCACCGCTGGCTTCGAATTTCACCTTCCCTTTCCCGATCGCGACCGCTTCCCGCATTTCGGTCCCGCGCATGTTATCGAGCAGGATGACCTCGATCCCCGGCACTTCGAGCAGGGCGCGAACTTGGTCGAGGTTATCGGCCTCCACTTCGATCCGGAGGCCGGGCCGCGCCTGCCGGGCCTTTTCGATCGCCGCACTGAGGCGGGCGAGGCCATTGCGGGCCAGGAGATGATTGTCTTTCACCAGGACCATGTCGTAGAGACCAAAACGGTGATTGGTTCCGCCACCGGCCAGGACGGCGGCTTTCTCAAATTTGCGCAACCCGGGCGTGGTCTTGCGGGTGTCGAGGATTTTGGCCCCGTTTGCCCCGGCAGCTTCGACAAATTGGCGGGTGAGGGTGGCGATCCCGCTCAGGTGTTGAAGAAAATTCAGCGCCACTCGCTCGCCGGTCAGGATGGAGCGGGCGCGTCCGCGGATTTCCAGCACGGCCATGCCGCCGGCCACGGTGGCGCCATCCTTTTGCACGATCTCGACCCGGAGCTCGGGATCGACTTTGCGAAAAACTTCCGCCGCCACCTCGGTCCCGGCGACAATGGCCCGCTCCTTGGCCACGGCGCGGGCCGAGGCGCGATCGTTTTTCTCGACGAAAAACTCACTCGTGACGTCGCCATTTCCCACGTCTTCACGCAGGGCGAGATCGATCAATTGCAGGTCATCCGCAGAGAAAGCCATAGCGGCACAATGCGGGGAAGTGTGCGGGGCAACAAGGGCGGCCGGGACAAAAAAAAGATCCGGGCAGGGCACGCGCGGAGAAACCTTCGAATGCGAGGCGTGCCACCGCCCGAATCGCCTTAACCAGAGCCTATAGACAGCAGGCACTTAGGCGCGTTCAAAAGATTTTTCGGTCCGGTAGGGTGAGACGTCGTCGAGCCGGGGCTGGCGGGTGTTTGCAGCGGAAGGTGCCACAGGCAAGCTGCCGGCGCTTCGGCAGCGGCTAGAGCAGCAGCTCGCATCCTCGTTCCCAAGCTCTGGCTTGGGAACGCACCTGTCTTCGAAGCTCTGCTTCGCTTCTGGGCGAGCGAGGTCAGTAAAGGAAGAAGAAGCTGGAGCTTCCGGGACAATTGCGTTCCAAGCTGGAGCTTGGGAACGAGGGCTGACGAGGGCTGATCAAGGGGTTGAGGACTTGAGAGCGTCTCGGACCCGTTTACAGAAGCAGCTCGCCTTGTGTTTGACTCCCAACCTGGCCCGCCTCGTCGCGCACTTCCTGGAGGAGCGACTTAAACTCGTAGCGCTCCATCGTTTCGATCAGGCGCGGGTAATCGGGCGTGATCCGGAGCTGATCGATCGGCGTCGGGAGCTCGAGATGGCAATCCAACTCGACCATCTTCCGGTTTTGCATGACCTGCTCCCGGCCGGCCTGCATTTTCCCCCGCGTCTTGGGCGTTTTGATCTGGTCCACCCCCGCGAGCAGGGCCTCGAGGCTGCCGAATTCGTTGAGCAACTTCGCCGCCGCTTTTCGCCCGAGGCCGATGCCTTTGATGTTGTCGACCGCGTCACCCGCGATCGCGAGCACGTCGCCGATCATGGCCGGCGGCACCTCCCATTTCGCGGTCACTTCCTCTTCGCCTAACAAGGCAAAGGCATCCTTGGGCGAAGCGAGATCGGCTTTGGCCGTGCTGTAGATTTTCACCTGGGAATTGACCAGCTGAAAGAGATCCTTGTCGTTCGTGGCCAGGATGACCTCGTCTCCACGCTCGGCCGCTTTCATGGCGTAGCAGCCCATCAAATCATCCGCCTCCGTATCGGGCAGCGAGACGCTCTGGAAGCCGAGCCAGGGGGTGATGCGCTGGATTTCATCGAGCTGCGGCACCATCGGCGCGGGCATTTCCTTGCGCGTCTCCTTGTAGCCGGGCTGGAGCTCGGTCCGGCGCTGCGGCAGCCCGCGATCCCAGACCACGGCGCCGAGATCGGGCTGGAGATGTTTCAACATCAGCCGGAGGGTTTTGGTGAAGCCGAAGATGGCGTTGGTCGGCTCGCCCCGGGAGTTGGAGAGATGCAGGATGGCGAAATAGGAGCGGTAAACGTAGTAGTGGCCGTCGATCAGGAGAAGCTTCACCCGGCCACCGTAGGCCGAGCGGCTGGCCAGGCCAAGTGGGAGGCGAATTCCAAATCCGAAATCCGAATCTCGAAATTCGAGGAAAATTCTAATCTTCGAAATTCAAAAGCTCGAAACCGTGCGCCGAGCGTTCTTTTGGGCATTCGAAAATTCGTGTTTCCTTCGGATTTCGAAATTCGGGCCTTCGAAATTCGCCTCCTCTAGTGTTTAACCAGAATCGCGGTTTAGTGACCCCCATGTCGGAACAATGGATCGTGCGAGTGCAGGGCAACGAATACGGTCCGGTCGATCTCGACGAGCTGCGGCAATGGAAACTGGAAGGCCGCCTCATTCGTGACAACGAAGTGCGCGCAGCCGACGACGAGCGCTGGATCAAGGCCGGCGAACTGCCGGAGATTTTCTCCGACGAACCGGCCCCGGCCGAGCCGCCGGAGCTTCCGCCGCTGCCGATGGGCCGCGCCAGCCTGGGGCAAATTTTCTCCACCGGCTGGCGGATTTATCGGCAGGGTTTTGGGCGCTTTTTTCTTCTCAGCCTGCTCGTCTCGGTGCCCTCGTTCTTTCTCCAAATGGCTGCGCCCTTCCTCGAGATGCCGAAGGAACAGGGGCCGATGGGGATGGTGATCGCGAGCGCGACGGTGGTCTTTCTCATGCTCGCTCTGCTCGTCATCGCCTGGCCGTTTTCGATCGCGGCGACACAGCTGCTCGCGGCCGATCTTTACGCCGGGCAGGGCGTCTCCAGCGCGCGCGCCCTGCTCACCCGGGCCAAGCCGCTCTGGACCCGCGTCTTCACCGTCGGTCTGATCGTTTACGCCAGCTATCTGCTCTGGACCATCCTGCCGCTGGTGCTCGCTTTCTCGTTAGTCGGGGGCGCGGGCTCGGGCGGCGGCTTGCTCCTCGCCTTTCTCCTCCTCCTCTTTACCGCCTACATGGTGGCGCGGCTTTTCATTAACTTCCTCTTCTGGCAGCAATCCGCCTCCTTCAATGAACTCCCAGCGGTCAACGCCCTGCAGGAAAGCAAAGACCTGGCCCGCAGCGGCAAAGAGCTGCCGCGCAGTCAGCGGCCCTTGTATCGCGGCGCCCTCATCGCCTCGCTCTGGCTCCTGGCCCTCATCGTGCTCAACCTCGCGCTCGAGATGCCGGCCGTGCCCTTCAAGATGCGCGGAGTGACCAGCATCGAACAAGCGACCACCATGCTGCAGGCGATGGCGAGCCAGAACACCCCCGACTTCCTTTCCGGCCTCACGACGTTCCTGAGTTGTCTGATCAACGCCATCCTGCGTCCCTGGCTGGCCGCGCTCTTCGTCGTGCTCTATTTCGAGACCAAGGCGACGAGCAAGGTCTAAGGCGCGGCCGCCCTACCTCGTTCCCAAGCTCCAGCTTGGGAACGCACTTGTCTTTGAAGCTCTGCTTCGCCACTCTGAGCGCCTATGCGCACCCGCTATCGTGTGCAGGAAACGCAACAGGCGCATTTCATCACCGCCACGATCGTCGCCTGGCTCCCAGTCTTTAGCTCCGCGGCCTGCTGCGACATCCTGGTGCGGTCCCTTGAGTCAGTCGGGAAAAGAAGGGCCTGCAAATCTACGGCTGGGTCATTCTCGACACTCACTTCCACGCCGTGCTGAAGGCACCTGAGCTCTCCAAGGTCCTGCGTGAGTTAAAGAGCTTTACCGCCAACCAAATCCTCCACCAATTGGAGCAGGAGGGTCGTGACTGGCTCCTGAACCAGCTCGCCTATTTTCGCGCCACCCATAAGTCGACCGCGCACCAGGTTTGGCAAGAGGGATCGCATCCCCAGGCGATCATGACCGATGAAACGATGGAGCAAAAGCTGGGGTATCTGCATAACAATCCGGTCAAACGTGGGCTGGTCGCTTCGCCGGAACACTGGCGCTATTCTTCCGCTCATGAATGGCTGCCGGCGGCGCAGCCGGTTCTGCGCTGTGATGCGTGGCGGTAGCCGTCGGCAGCGACGCGCTCCGCGTCTCTGTCTCCTCGTTCCCAAGCTCCAGCTTGGGAACGCACTTGTCTTCGAAGCTCTGCTTCGCTCTGGGAGCGGCTCGAGCGGCGAAGCCAAACCTCAGGGGAAGCTGGAGCTTCCGGGACAACTGCGTTCCTAAGCTGGAGCTTGGAACGAGGAGGCTAGAAGACGCTTGGAAACGAGGAGAGGCGCCCGCTTACTCCAGACTTAGATACGGCGTTAATCCGTGTAAGCCGCCTTCACGGCCGAAACCGCTTTCGCGATAGCCGCCGAAAGGACTGGTCGGGTCAAACTTGTTGTAAGTGTTGGCCCAGACCACTCCCGCGCGGAGCTGGCTCACCATCTTGAAGATCTTGCTCCCTTTATCGGTCCAGACTCCGGCGCTCAGGCCATAGGGCGTGTTATTGGCCCGCTCGATCGCTTCCTCGGGCGTACGGAAGGTCATGACACTCAGGACCGGGCCAAAGATTTCTTCCTGCGCGATGCGGTGCGAGGCGGTCACGCCGGTGAAAAAGCTCGGCGGATACCAGTAACCTTTCTCCGGCAACCGCAGCCGCGCTGGACCAGTTCGGCGCCTTGTTGCAGGCCGCTTTCGACCAGCTCGCAAATCTTGTCCAGTTGCCTGCGCGAATTGATCGCGCCGATGTCGGTATTTTTATCCAGCGGATTCCCCACCCGCAGCGTCGAGATGCGATCGCGCAGCTTACGAATGACAGCCTGGAAAACCCCTTCCTGCACCAGCAAGCGCGACCCGGCGCAGCAGACATGGCCCTGGTTAAAATAAATCCCGGCGATAATGCCCTCCACCGCCTGGTCGATGGCGGCGTCTTCGAAGATGATGTTGGCCGCTTTACCGCCCAGCTCCAGGGTCAGGCGCTTCTTCGTCCCAGCCACGGCGCGGGTCAGCATTTTGCCGACCGAGGTGGAACCAGTGAAGGCAATCTTGTTCACATCATCGTGCTCGACTAAGGCACGACCGGTTTCACCCGCCCCGGTCACGATGTTGACAACCCCATCGGGCAACTCCGCTTCCTGAAAAATCTCGGCCAGATGAAGCGCGCTGATGCTGGTCGTCTCGGCCGGCTTAAGCACGCAGGTGTTGCCGGCCGCCAGCGCGGGAGCGAGTTTCCAGGCCGCCATCAGGAGCGGAAAATTCCAGGGAATGATCTGGCCGGCTACGCCTAACGAACGTGGGACTCGACCGGGGAAGGCGTACTGCAACTTATCCGCCCAGCCGGCGTAGTAGAAAAAATGCGCCGCCACCAGCGGCAAATCAATGTCGCGACTTTCCTTGATCGTCTTGCCGCCATCGATCGTCTCGAGCACGGCCAGCTCGCGCGCTTTCTCCTGCACCAGCCGGGCGATGCGATAAAGATATTTGCCTCGCTCCCGGCCCGGCGTTTTGCCCCAGACCTTGTCGTACGTGCGCCGGGCCGCTTTCACCGCCAGGTCGACATCGTGCGCAACGGCCTCCGGGATTTCGGCCAGCTTTTCTTCGGTGGCGGGGTTAATCGAATCGAAATGCTTCCCGGAATGGGGCGCGCGAAATTTCCCATCGATGAAGAGCTGATAGCGCGGCTTGATCTTGACGTAATCGCTCTGCTCCGGGGCGGGCGCATAGGCCCAGCGTTCGCCGAAAGTCAATGACCGCTCCTGTGCGGCGAGGCTGTCGTGGCGTGTCGCAGGCGGCGTGTTGCCGCGCCCTTTGGAAAGCGCGGCGACCTCGGAATTCTTGCGAGCCATGCGTTTGTTGTAGCTGGATCTGGAAAAGGCGCACCCTAAAAAGCGCTCCTCATTCCCCAAGCTTCCGTCCGCCTGCCCTCTCGGCCCCTCCCCGCTCCTCGTTCCCAAGCTCCAGCTTGGGAACGCACTTGTCTTCGAAGCTCTGCTTCGCCTCAGGGGCGGCGCGAGCAGCCACGCCCACCCTGCAAGGGAGCGGGAGCTTCCGGGACAACCTCGTTCCCAGGCTGGAGCTTGGGAACGAGGTTTAAGGAAGGCGAGAACAGAGGAAAAAAGTCTTGATACGAAACGGCCGGAGGTGCTCAATCCTTCATCATGACCAGAACAACCATCAGGAAGATCGCCGTTTTCGTCTGTCTAACCTCCTTTGCAGTCGGCGGGCTTGATGCTCAAAATCTGACCCCAATTGTTTCCGCTGGGGTGGATGCTAATGAGCTTCAACCGGCGGGAGGAAAGTCGGCTTATCTTATCTTTTCTAACCTGCTGCCGGACCACGCCAACCGTTTTAACACCGCTCCTTTCACCGCTGCTCCTATCGTAGGGCGAAACGTTCGCGGTGAGACCGAGCAATGGTATGCTCTCGCCTTCATTCCAAGCGAGGATGCTCAAGCGAAAACTCTCTCCGCCGCGATCAGTTATGACTCTGGGACTAAGCTCGTAACCCTCGGGATTTACAGCGCTGATCCAATCTCCGGAGGTGTAGGCGCACCACTTCCTGGTGGGCAGGGCTCTACACCCGATATCCCTGCAACCGGTGAGTGCTGCGGCCTGGCCCGGGTCACCCTTCCCGACCAAGGCGTGTCCTTAAACGGTGGCACGATGTATTGGCTGGTAGCAGGACCAGACAATACGAATGGGGCCGACTTCAGCGGCAGCTGGCGCCTGTCTTACCGTGCCTCCTTTGCCGATCTTGTACCGCCCTTCCCGTGGGACACAGAGCCGGGACAATGGGTGGCGGCCGAGATTCGCGGTAACAGGAGCCAGGCGCGTGATGCCGAAACAAGTCATCTGGCAGTTCCGAGGCCTTCGCACACCGATAGCGAGCTCGCTGCGAATGTTACGATCTTCACGAACCTCACCCGCCACCAAGCCACGCTCTTCAACACCGCATCGGGAACGCAGCTCACCGGAAGAAGTGTGATGTCGCAATTTGAGGTGTGGCTCGCCGTTCCTTTTACTCCGCGCAGAGATGGGCATGCAACGACTTTGTCGGCTGCGATCGGATACATTTCGGGGACGAAAAAGATCAATCTCGGAATCTATAGCGACAGTGGCGGCACGGTCGGCGCGTTGTTACCCGGAGGCGAAGCCAGCACGACGAATATTCCGAGCTCTACCGATTGCTGCAGCCTCACCAGTGTGACCTTGGCCGGCGCGGGCGTCTCCCTGGTGGCCAACACCCCATATTGGTTGGTGGCGAGCACTGATGATGCCAGCGCGCCCGATTTCCGCGGCACTTGGCACTCGTCCAACCTGGCTTTGAGCGCATATCAGGAGCCAGAGATGTTTATCAACTGGACGACCTTCGACGCGCAGTGGCTGGCCGCGGAGATTCGCGGCACCATGCCCTAAATCGGACTTGCGAGTCGAATCACACTTGGTCTCTGCCGGAGTTTGGGAACGAGGAAGAGGAGGGAAGAAGGCTTGACAGGTCACGGCTGGAAACCGCTCAATCTTACATCATGACCAGAACAACGATCAACAAGATTACCCTAATTGCCTCCCTGGCCTCCTTCGCCGGCACCGCGCTCTTCGCTCAACTAAACGGGAGCACTGCTTCGCGCGAGGGAGTCGCTTCATCTTCTGACCCCGACGCGCTTGATGCTGGCGCCGCGCCCTATGTCATTTTCTCCAACCTCGATCGCTCGCGTGACAATCGTTACAACGAGACCGAATCCGGATTCAGCATCACGGGAAAAAACGCGCCTGGCGAGCCGGAATTGTCGTATGCGCTCGCTTTTGTTCCCACGGTAGACGTCCAAGCGGAGGTGCTCATCGCCGCGATCGGGTATGTCTCCGGCGCGAAGCTGGTCAATCTCGGGATTCACAGCGACGATCCGGATCGTGGGTCGGTCGGAGAATTGATCCCAGGTGGCGAGGCGAGCACGACGCTTATCCCGGCTGCAACTGGGTGTTGTGGGCTGGCGAAAGTCAGGCTGCCTGCTAACGGTGTCACTCTGCGCGCAGGGACCCGCTACTGGCTAGTGGCGAGCGCCGATAACGTTGATGGCTCGACGTTCCATGGGGTGTGGAGATTATCGAACCGTGCTGCCTACGCCGGCCTCGTTCCTCCGTTTCCCTGGGACCCACAGCCCGGTCAGTGGCCGGCGGCAGAAATTCGAGGGACGACACTAAAGTCGCTCGCCTCGAAGGTTGATAAGCCTGAGGTGTCGTTTGAAGGAGCCACTGCTGGCAGCAAGGTGACGATCTTTAGAAATTTTGCCAAGAACTCCCTTGGTTTCTACGACTCAAACAATGGAATCGCTGTGACCGGACAGTCGGTCCCCTTCCGACCACAGATCTGGCTCGCTCTCCCTTTCACGGCCAAAACCGACCTGCATGCGACGACCCTGGCCGCTGCCATCGGCTATATCTCGGGGACCAAGAAGGTGAACCTGGGGATCTACAGCGACAACGATGGAATTGTCGGATCGGTCCTGCCAGATGGCCAGGTTAGCACCACGGATATTCCGACCGATGGTCAGTGCTGCGAACTGACGACGGTCACCTTACCTGGAGCTGGCGTCGCTCTTACCGCCGGAACCCAATATTGGCTGGTCGCTAGCCCAGATAATCTGAACGCTCCAGACTTTAGCGGGCTTTGGCATTTTTCAAATCTGGCGGTGAGCGCCTATGAACAACCGGAACAGTTCATTAACTGGACGAGTTTCGATGGAGATTGGCTGGCCGCGGAAATTACGGGCACCAACCCTTGAAGCGATTCTCTGCTTAACTCCCTCGTTCCGAAGCTGGAGCTTGGAAGCGAGGAGCAAGGGAGCCGCGAAGCGGGGCAAAAGAGGCTTGACCCAAGAAGGCCGGAGTTGCTCAATCCCCGTTATGACCAGAACAACCATTAAAAAACTTGCCCTGGTTGGCTCCCTGGCCTCATTCGCCAGCGCTGCGCCGTTTGCTCAGCCGAGCGCCAGCAGTGTTTCGAGTGAGCGAGCCGTTTCATCTGCTGAGCTCGGTGCGATTGACGCTGGCGCCGCGCCCTATGTCATTTTTTCCAATCTGAGTCGGGAGACCGATAGCACTTACAACAGCCATATCGGATTCAATATCACCGGAAAAGACGCGGGCGGCTTTCCGGAGCTGTCTTACGCAGTCCTGTTTGTGCCTAAGGTCGAGGTAAAGGCCAAAGTTCTGGCGGCCGCGATTACCTACGTTTCCGGTACGAAGCTGGTCAAACTCGGGCTCTACAGCGATGATCCTGATCGCGGTTCGGTCGGCGATTTACTCCCGGGCGGCGAAGGTAGCACGACGGTTATCCCGGACGATGGAACCTGCTGTGACTTGGCCACAGTCACCCTTGCCGGCGACGGCGTCGTCCTGAGTGCCGGCACCCGATACTGGCTGGTCGCGAGCGCCGATAACGTCAATGGCCCCAGCTTCAACGGCTTTTGGCAATTGTCCCTGCAAGCTTCCTATGCCGGGTTGCTACCACCGGCACCCTGGGGCCTTGGAGCAGGGCAATGGCCCGCGGCGCAAATACGAGGTACCCGCACAGAAACGCTCAGTCCCGGAACCGCCGACCTTCCTGAATTGACTTCCCCGGCAGTGGAAGGCCGCGATGGCAAGGTTACCGTCTTCACCAACTTGGACCGCAACTTACCTTACGGTGCTGGTTCCGGATACTTACTCTCCGGTAACAAGGCCCAGTTTGCCCCAGAGATTTGGCTCGCTCTCCCTTTTAAAGCGAAAGCCAACCTGCACGCTAAGACGCTGGCCGCGGCGATCGCCTACACGTCCGGGACGAAGAAAGTGAATCTCGGCCTCTATAGCGACGACGCTGGTCTGCCTGGAACGCTTCTGCCGGATGGCCAGGGTAGCACGACCGATATCCCGACCAGTGGACAATGTTGCGAATTGGCCAGGGTCACACTGCCGGGACCGGGCGTTGCCCTCACCGCGGGCACTCAGTATTGGCTCGTTGCGAGCCCGGACAATATCGAGGCCCCAGACTTCAAAGGGATCTGGCAAGTTTCAAGTCTAGCAGTCAGCGCTTACGAGCAACCCGAACAGTTGATCAACTGGACTAGCTTCTCCGCCGGCTGGATGGCAGCGGAGATCCGGGGCACCAACCCTTAGATGGGTGTCGGGACGGACTCGACCTAATCTGGACCACCAGGTCTTAGTCGCCTCGATGGGGCATTGAGACTTCAATCAATGAAGTTGAGCCGCTAGGTGTCGAGAGATCTGAGCGCGTAAGATAATATTTAAACCTTATTCATCGGCCTTCGCGAGGCGGCCCAGCCCCGGCCCGGCCTCGATAAGGCGTGACAGATGGCGTTGTGAGTGAACTCGTCGGCGGAAGGGAGGTCTGTTTTCCAAAGAGATGGTGCGTGGGAGCCGATCGCTTTGACGCTGATGCCCAATTGGCTGGAAATCTCTTCGCCCCGGCCCGCCCCGAGATGAGGCACGTGCCTTGATCTCGCGCTGAGTGAGAGCGGGCCGGGAAGGCGTCGTGCGCTCCCTGTTTTCGGAAAGCTCCGTCAGCCGAGAGAGCGGAAGCTGCGATGGCTGCGCTGGATCTGCAGGCCGAGGAATTCTTACCCCACCGTCCTCGAGCATGGGGCCGCCCGAGCTTCCAGGGCAACGGCATGTCTGGGGATGAGTAGTAAAGTTGAGCTGGCGCTCGTTAGGCGGGAGTGCGCCGTCATCCTGAGCGGGCTTTTTTGCGGAATTTCCGCCCTTCGCGCGGGCCGATTTGGCCGCGGAAGGGGCAAAAAATACCGACGACAGCAACGTTTTTGTTGGCCGATAAACGCCGGGAATCGCGGGAGTTGCACCGGAAGAACCCGGCCTCGCAAAATGTTTCTTGGTTGTCACAGACGAAATGCTTGACACCGGATTTAAAAATTCGGCTAATTGCGCTCTATGAAATATCCAACCCTGCAGAAAGTCATGCTGACTTCGATGGCATTGGTGGCCTCGCTCGCGCTCTCCGCGCAAGCTGGGACGCCAAGCCTCTCGTCAGCTAAACAAACAGTTGGCTCAAAGGGCAGTGTCAACCCCATGGCATCCGCTCGTTCGAGTCATGCAAAAAACTGGCGACAGTTCGTGCCAGCGGCGGTCTACATGATCGATGACGGATCAGCAGAGGACGCCGTCGGTTTCGGTAACGGTTCACAAAACTTCGAGTCGATTTGGTTTAACCAATTCGACGTTATTCCTGGGCAAACCACGATCACTTCGGTGAGCGTCGTCTGGGGAACTCCGGTCGCCTCCGACCCGGCGATCAACGGTACCCCAACTACGATCGGCATCTGGAGCGATCCGAATGGTGACGGCAATCCGACCGATGCAGTCCTGCTCGCGCAGGTCGCCGGCACCATGCAGAACCAGGGCACGGACACCTTCGTGAGCTACACCTTCTCGCCTGCGGTAGAGCTGCCGGCTGGAGCGACTAGCTTCTTCGTCGGTGACCTGACGCCGATGAATAACGGACCGCAGCACTTCTACCAAGGCATTGACCAAAACAGCGTTCTGCATCGCCAGAGCTGGATTGCAGCGATGAGCAGTGGTGCAAGTGTTGACTTCACCAATCCCGGCAACAACGATTTCCTCGGCTTGATCGATGACTTCGGCCTTCCGGGTAACTGGCTCATCCGCGCCGACACCGGCAGCGGCACGCCGACTCCGACTCCGACGCCAACCCCGACGCCGACCCCGATGGGCGACGCGCTCTGGTATAACGGCGACTTTGACGGCATCGACGGTTTGACCAACGAACAGGACACCTTCGCATCCGGGTTCGCGCACGTTTACGACGACTTCAACGTCGACGCTTCTGAGGGATGGGATGTGACTTCGGTCTTCTCCAATGATCTCATCAGCAGCACCGTAACCGGCGCGACCTGGGAAATCCGTCAAGGCATCACCTCGGGCAATGGCGGCGCGCTCATCGCCAGCGGCACGACCATGACTCCGGATGTGACTCCGACTGGCCGCAGCGGCTTTGGCTTCACCGAATTCATGGTGGAAGTTACTGGCCTTAATGTGCACCTCGATCCGGGCACGTATCACCTGAACGTGACGCCAATCGGCAACCTGGACGGCAATCGTTCATTCATTTCCACCACCTCCGGTGCGAACTGCGTCGGGACGCCTTGCGGTAACAACGACAACGCCTTCCTCGACGCGCCACAACTCTTCGGGGCGATCTTTGAACCAGTGGCCGACTTCGGCTCACAGTTCCATGATTTCTCGATGGGCGTGAATGGCACCGCGGGTGGCGGCGGCGGCGGGGACATTACCCTGACTGCTTCGGCTCACCGGGCCCAAGGCAACCGCTCCGTGTCCCTTAGCTGGACCCCGGCGGACGGTGGCAGCATCGACATCGTGCGTGATGGCTCCGTCATCGCGACCACGGAAGACGACGGCTCCTATCGGGACAACATCGGCAGCGTCGACGGCATGACCGAGCGTCACACCTACCAGGTCTGCGAGACCGATTCGGGCGACTGCTCGAATGAAGTGCGGGTCAAGGTCCGCGGCAACGGCGGTCGCTAAGAGTTAGGCAAGAAATTCGCCAGGAGGCCGTCCCATCCGGCCTCCTGGCAGCCTGACCAAATAATCAATCAACCATGAAGGGCATCCGGCGGAAACGCCGGGTGCCCTTTCTGTTTTTCGGTGCAGCCGCGACGTCAGCTCGGCTCCTCGTTCCCAGGCGCGCTCCGGCTCCTCGCTCCTCGTTCGTTCTGGCTCCTCGTCTTCCTCGTTCCCAAGCTCAGCTTGGGAGCGCACTTGTCTGCGAAGCTCTCGCTTCGCCTCCGGCGCGGGCGCGGCCAGACGCATCTCAGCGCTGAGCTGCGAGCGGGGAAGCTGGAGCTTCCAAGACATTGTCGTTCCCAAGCTGGAGCTTGGGAACGAGGGGTTGAGCTACGAGGGCTGGGGGCGAGCTGCGGCGATAAGCTGTAAAGCTTCGAGAACTCTCGTCGCGACGAGGCTTGGCACGCCTCCGAAATCTGGCGCATGCTGCGCCATGCTCTACGTCGTCGGCACCCCGATCGGTCACCTCGACGACATCACCCTGCGCGCGCTCGAGACGCTGAAAAAGGTCGACCTCATCGCAGCGGAGGACACTCGCCACTCCGGCAATCTGCTGCGCCATTTCGAAATCCGGAAGCCGCTGGTCAGCTATCACGAGCATAACGAAGCCCGGCGCACGGCGGAGCTGATCGAACGACTGGCCCAGGGCGAAACCATCGCCCTCATCACCGATGCCGGCATGCCCGGTCTCTCCGATCCGGGAGCGCGGCTCATCCGTGCCTGCCAGGAACGCGAGCTGCCCTGCACCATCGTGCCAGGCGTATCCGCCATCACCACCGCACTGGTCGGCTCCGGGTTTAATCTCGAGCATTTCTGCTATCGCGGTTTTCTCCCGGTCAAAAGCGGCGGGCGCGCGCGTGAGCTCGGTGCGGCCCGCGAACGCCGGGAGACGACGGTTTTTTTCGAGTCGCCCTATCGCCTAACCAAAACCCTGGCCGCCTGCGCCGAGCTGATGCCGGAGCGCTCAATCTGTGTCGCGCGCGAGCTGACGAAGAAGTTTGAGGAATTCCGGCGCGGCACCGGGGCGGAATTGCTGGCGCATTACCAGGCGCATCCGCCCAAAGGCGAGATCACCCTCCTGATCGCGGCCAAGGAAAAGCACCAGGACTGACCAACCAGCGCGCATTTTCTTGGAAAGTCGCGACTCCGCGCCTGGGCCCCGGTCAGGTAGGCGCAGGTTGGAATGTCGGTTTTGGCGAGGCGCCAACACCGCCACGCGAGGCGCGTGCGCTCCCCGGAGATGTGCCAGCATAATCCTCATTTCGTTAGGCCAGAGGGAAAAAGCAGCCCTTTTCTCTCTGCAAATTCGATTCGTTAGCCATGAGCGACGCACCGAAAACCCTCGTCGGGAAGAATATCTTCGTCACCACCTACAACATCTTCCGCGAAACCCTGCGGCAATGGCTGGAAGATAAAGCCCCGCAGCTCGGCGCCGCGCTGGCCTATTACACCGTCTTCTCTCTCGCCCCGCTCATTCTCGTCCTCCTCGCCGTCCTCGGGCTCATCTTTCGCAACGATCCGGCCGGCGCCTGGGAGAAGATGACGACTCAGCTGAGCTATTTCCTCGATCGGAGCGCGATCGATGTCATCCGCAGCATCGCGGAGAAGGCCTCGAGCCAGGAGAAGAGCATTTGGGCCACCATCATCGGGGTGTCGCTTGCGCTCTTCGGGGCCAGCGGCGTTTTTGGCCAATTGCAGGATGCGCTCAACACGATCTGGGGCGTGAAAGCAAAACCGGGCGCCGGCATCTGGGGTTTTCTGCGCGATCGCTTCCTTTCCTTCGCCATGGTGGGCGGGATTTGTTTTCTCCTCTTGGTCTCGATGACAATGGAGAGTCTGCTCAAGGCTTTCAGCCATTATGTGCAGGCGATGCTGCCCGGCGGGATTGTCATCGCGATCGCGGTTTATCTTATTTTCGATCTCGCTCTGGTCGTGCTGGTCTTGGCGGTCATTTTCAAGATCCTGCCTGATGTAAAGATCCGCTGGCGCGACGTCTGGATCGGCGCGCTCATCACCGCGCTGCTCTTTGCCCTGGGCAAATGGGCCCTTGGTCTTTACCTCGGGAGCGGCTCGGCCGCCTCGGCCTACGGCGCCGCCAGCTCGCTCATCACCCTGCTCCTCTGGGTTTACTACTCGTCGCAGATCCTGCTCTTCGGGGCCGAGTTTACCCAGGTCTACGCGGATTATTTCGGCGCACACCTGGAGCCGGATGAACATGCCGTGCGGGTGGAGCGGACCGAGATCGAGCAGCCGAAGACGCCGCCGGCCAGCCGCGCCTAATCTCACCCCGGCGGAAATGCGGCCGCATTTCCGCTTGTCAAAAGAGGTCAGCTGTGGGACTTTCACCGACTTTTCCCAAGGCTATGGCTTACGCAATTATAAAAACAGGCGGCAGACAATATCGCGTCGCAGAAGGTGATACGATCGACGTGGATCTGCTCGAGGGCGAGGCAGGCCAGAAGATGACTTTTGACGACGTGCTCATGCACGCGGACGGCGACAAACTCACTCACGGGAGCCCGTCGCTCTCCGGCGCCAGCGTCTCCGGCGAGGTGGTCGAGCAGCGCAAGGATAAGAAGGTCATCGCCTTCAAATATCGCCGCCGCAAAGGCTATCACCGCACCGTCGGGCATCGGCGGAAATTGACCCGGATCAAGATCACCGGCATCAGCCTCGGCTCGAAGTCGAAGAAGGCCGCGACTGAGAAAGAAGCCGCCGAATAGCGCCGGCTCTGCAATCACAACTCCAAACTCTCAACTTTTCCAATGGCTCATAAAAAGGGACAAGGCAGCGTCAAAAACGGCCGCGACAGCGTCAGCAAACGGCTGGGCGTGAAGAAATTTGGCAGCGAAACGGTCGTGGCCGGCAACATCATCATCCGGCAGCGCGGGACCAAATTTGTCCCGGGCAAAGGCGTCGGTCTGGGCCGCGATTACACCATCTTTGCCCTGGTCGACGGTCAGGTGCGCTTCGATCGCGCCGGTCGCCGGGTCAATGTGGTTCCGGCCGAAACGGCCGCGGCGGAATAGCCGGCGACCGCCGGCAATCTGCCGCCACGGCTCGGTGCAGCCGTTTCCACCGCCTCACGCGGTGAGGCTGCCGCAATTTAAAGACCCCGCGGCACCTTGTCGGCGACAGCGGATTGCATCCCATCCTTTTCGGGGTTGTGCGGCGATTGGTTTCCAGATATAAAAGAGCCCCTTTTTTTAAAGCGCATGAAATACACCACTTATCTCCTCTTCGGCGCCCCCGGCAGCGGCAAAGGGACTCAGGGCCGCTCGCTCGGTTCCATCCCCCGCTTCTTTCATTGCGCCTGCGGCGACGTCTTTCGCACCCTCGATACCCGGACCAAAGTCGGTCGCGCTTTTCTCGATTACTCGAGCAAAGGGCAGCTCGTGCCTGATGAAATCACGGTGCAACTCTGGCAGGCTCGGATCGATGCCGCGGTCGACGGCCACGAGTTCAAGCCCGACATCGATGTGCTGGTGCTCGACGGCATTCCGCGCAATGTCGGGCAGGCTAAGATCATGGACGAAGTGATCGATGTGAAACAGGTTTTCCACCTTTCCTGCCCCGATCGCGACCAGCTCTTCGTCCGCCTAAAAAAGCGCGCGCTGAAGGACAATCGCCTCGACGACGCGAACGAAGAAGTGATCAAGCGCCGGCTGGAAACCTACGAAACAGAATCCAAGCCAGTCCTGCAACATTACGGCGACCGGGTGCAGATGGTCGATGCGACCGAACCCCCGGCCAAGGTCCTGCTAAAAATTCTCAGCACAGTGGCAAACGGCGACCATGAGCCAATCTCAGTTTGAGAGTTTCACCGCCTCCAGTCTCTACTGCGAGAAATGCCAGGCGGCCATGCCGGTGCGGGAACGCCTCCTCCTCATCCTGCCCGATCGCGAGCTTTACGATTACCTTTGCACCGGCTGCGCCTCTTCCGTCGGGCAGCGCGAAGTGACCGCGGGCGATAAATTAACCGCCCAGGCCGCCGCGCCGCGCCGGCCGCAACGTCAACCAGCGCCGCGGGGCTTAATGCCGTAGGGCGCACATGCGAATCGTCTTCATCGGCACGGGCGAAATCGGCCTGCCGAGCCTGCGCGCGCTCCTGCAAAAAGAAGAGTATTCGTTAGTCGGAGTCGTGACCCAGCCGGATAAACCGGTCGGGCGCGATCAGCATCTGCAGGCGCCGCCGATCAAGCTGGCCCTGGTTGGCACTGAGATTCCCATTTTCCAACCGGCCAGGATTCGCCAACCGGAAGCCATCGCGCAGCTCCAGGCGCTCCAGCCGGAGGTGATTGTGGTCATGGCTTACGGACAGATCCTGCCCCGGAGCGTGCTGGAGATTCCGCGCCTGGCCTGTCTCAATCTGCACGCCTCGCTCCTGCCGAAGCATCGCGGCGCCGCGCCGATCCAGGCCGCCATTCTGGCCGGCGATGAGGAAACGGGCATCACCGTCATCTACATGGATGAAGGCCTCGACACCGGCGACATGCTCCTGGAAAAAAAGCTGCAGATTTCACCTGATGAAACAGGCGGCTCCCTCCACGATCGCCTGGCCGAGCTGGCGCCAGCCGCTCTGATGGAAGCGCTCGGGTTCCTCGGCCAGCCCGATCCGCCCCGAACGCCTCAGGCGACGGCCGAAGCCACCTACGCCCGGAAGCTCACGCGCGAGGATGGCAAAATCGACTGGGCTGACGCGGCCGAAATGATCGAGCGCAAGATCCGCGCCTTCGATCCCTGGCCCGGGGCTTTCACGCAATTGACCGATCCCGCCGGCAAGACGCGAAACCTGAAAATCTTCCGCGCCCGCCTGCGCGAGAGCGAGTCAGGCGCGCCCGGAACAGTCTTTACGCCTAACGACTCCGAGATGCTCATCGCCACCGGCCAGGACGCGCTGGAGATCGAGGAAGTGCAACTGGAGGGAAAGCGCCGGATGCCGGTGACTGACTTTTTGCGAGGTTTTTCCTCCCCAAGAGCGGTTTTCTGATCGATCATCCCGCCGGAAATGGAAAGCGAAGCGCCGGCCTACAAACGTATCGTCCTGAAACTAAGCGGAGAAGCCCTCCGCGAAACCGGCGCGCGCGACACCATCTCGCCCCACATCGTGAAGGAGATCGCGCGCCAGGTGAAGGAGATCTACGACCTCGGGGTGCAGATCTCGATCGTGGTCGGCGGGGGCAACATCTGGCGCGGCCTCGCCGCCAGCCATCGCGGGATGGATCGCACCACCGCCGATTACATGGGCATGCTTGCCACCGTCATCAACGGCCTCGCTCTGCAGAGCGGCCTCGAGCAGAGCGGAGTCCCGGTCCGGGTCCAGACCGCGATCGAGATGCAGAATGTGGCCGAGCCATTCATCCTGCGCCGCGCCATCAGCCACCTCGACAAGGGGCGCGTGGTCATCTTCGTCGCCGGCACCGGCAACCCTTATTTCTCGACCGACACCACCGCCGCACTGCGCGCGAGCGAGATCGGGGCCGATATCATTCTCAAGGCGACCAAAGTCGACGGCATCTACGACCGCGATCCCAAGCTCCACCCCGAGGCCAAACGCTACGAGCAGATCACCTACAATGAAGCCCTGACGAAAAGGTTGCAGGTGCTCGATTCGACCGCGTTCAGCCTCTGCATGGATAACAAGATCCCGATCCTGGTCTTCGACATGCACCAGCCGACCAACGTGCGTGACGCCGTTCTCGGCCGAAAAATCGGCACCCTGGTGATCGATTAACGATTGCGAGAGCCGCAGCCCGCAGCTTTCTTTCCCACCTTATGAGCGCTGAAGAAATCCTTCTCGAAGCCGAAATGGCGATGGAAAAAAGTGTCGATTACATGATCCACGAATTTTCCAGCGTGCGCACCGGCAAAGCCTCCCCCGCCCTGGTCGAGAACGTCGACGTGCAGGCCTACGGCTCGGCCATGAAACTGAAGCAGCTTGCCCTCATCACCACGCCGGAGCCGCGGCTGCTGGTGGTGCAGCCGTTCGACGCCGCCACCGTGCGCGACATCGAGAAGGCGCTCAAGGAATCGAAGATCGGCATCACTCCCTTGGTCGACGGCAAGCTCATCCGCCTGCCCATTCCCGAGCTCTCGGAAGAGCGGCGCAAGGATCTGGTCAAGTCGCTCAAGCAGATGGCCGAGGAAGCGCGAGTGCGCGTCCGCGCCAATCGACGCAGCGCGATGGACGAAGCGAAGAAGATGGAGAAAGCAGGCGACGCAACCGAAGACCAGCTTCGCGATACCGAGGCGGAGATTCAGAAGCTGACCGATCGCTTTGTGAAATCGATCGACGACCACCTCGAGCGTAAAGACGCCGAGGTGATGAAGGTCTGAGTTCCGCGCGATTTTTGTCATCCTGAGCCGGCAAAGCGCGGCGAAGGACCTCCCAAACATCGCACGGCTCCCGCCCAGAGTGGGATCTCGCATGCTGGTGTTGTCGTTAGGCGCCGACCCGTCGGCCCGGCTCAGGATGGCAAATCGAGCGTGCCCACGACCGCGGTTGCCACTTCCTCCGCGCCGACCGCTTTCATGCAGCGGAAATCGAGCGGGCACTCGCGCAGAAAACAGGGGCTGCATTCGACCTGGTGCCTGACCAGCCGGTTCCTGGAGCCCAGCGGCCCAGTCAGGCTCGGCTCGGTCGAACCGAAGACCGCCACCACCGGCACGCCGAGGAGCGTGGCCAAGTGCATCGTGCCGGTATCATTGCTCAAAAGCAGCCGGCATTTGCGCAACTCTTCGATCAACTGCTCCAGGGTGGTTTGGCCGATCAAGTTCAGGCAGCCGTTTCCGAGCGCCTGCTCGACCTGGGCCCCGACCTCCGCGTCCCTGGCCGTGCCGAAGAGAACCCACTGGCCGCCGACCGCGTTGGCCACCGCGGCGAAACGTTCCGGCAGCCAGCGTTTGGCCGGCCCATACTCGGCTCCCGGGCAAAGTCCGATGCGATCGTTCTCCGCCACCAGCCCGGGCGGCGGGACAAGGGCGATTTCCCCGGCCTCGGCCTCCACCCCTAACGAACGGGCCAGATCGAGATAATGCTCGACCTGATGCGGCGGCGGCCCGTGCCGTTGCACCGGCCGAACGACCTGGTTGAGGAGCCAGCGCCGGCGATGCCCGGCATAGCCGACCCGGCGCGGAACCCTCGCCAGCCAGAGCTCGAGCGCGACCCGGAGCGAGTTGGGAAAGACGATGCCAACGTCGAAGGGCGCCGCCCGGCGCAATGAAGCGACCGCCGACCAGAGGGATTTTTCGCCTAACGAAATCACCTCATCCACCTCCGGCAGCAGGCGCCAGACCGCTGCGATCTTCTCCGGCGCCAGCACGGTGACCTGCGCATCCGGCCGGCCCCGCTTGATCGCTCGCACCGCCGGCATGCTAATCACGCTGTCGCCCAGCCAATTGCTGCTCCGAATCAGAATCCGGAACGGTTTGAGATCCTGCGCCTCCATCTCCGGCGGCAGGTAAAGCCCGCGCCGGTATTTGCTCAAGAGCCAGTTCGGCCGCGGGGTTTTCCAGCGGTTGTGCACCCAGAACCAATCTTCCGGCGCCCGCCGGATTTCCTGCGCGACGACGGCGTTGGCCTTGGCCGTGAGCGCGGGCACGTCGTCCCCGGGCGCGTTGATCACCGGGCTAAAAGTCATGCGCCATCTGCCTGGGCCATCGGTGAAGAGTGAGGCCGCGATGAGGGCGGCGCCGGTCCGCTTGCAGAGCAGGGCGGGCAGCGGTGAGGTGGAGGCGAGTCGGCCGAAAAACGGCGTCCACATCCCATGATCACCGGCGTGCTGGTCGCTCAGAATCCCAATCATGCCGCCGCCGCGCAGGAGCCGGATCGCTTCCTGAAATCCCTCGCTGCGGTCGAACAGTTCGACCCCAAAACGAGCGCGCTGCCGCCTAACGAATTGATCGAGCGGCGGGTTGTCGAGTTTCTGGTAAACCGTGCTCAGGCGCCTGTAGGCAAAATAGTGGGGCAGAATCTGAGCAAACAATTCCCAGTTCCCGAGATGGCTCAAAACCAGAACGACCGGCCGGCCGGCGCGCAATTCGCGATGCACCTCCTCGGTCCCTTCGGTCGCGACCAGCCCGGCCACCTCCTCCACCGGGAGCGCGTTCAGCTTCATCCCGCTGAGCAGGTTGGCCCCGAGTCTGCGGAAATGAGCGCGCACGATTCGATCCTTTGCCGACTCGCTCCTTTCCTCCGCGAAAGCGATTTCGACGTTCCCACGAGCCAGGCGGCGGTAACCGGGCAGCGCGAGCCAGGCGAGAAAGCCGAGCGTTTCTCCGAGGAAAAAAACGGCCCGGACGGGCAACGCGCAGATCAAGCCCAGGGCCACGCGGTAGAGGAAATAAACGCAAGAATCGACCATGCAGAGCGACCGGCCGAGACCGGGAGCGAAGGCGGCTGCACCGTAATTTTGCCTGCGAGCCGCTGCAATCATTATAATGTGCTCCCGTGCAGCCGCGCCTCTTTTACACCGTCCGCCCGGATTTCACCCGGCTGGTGCTGCGCAAGTTTGCCCCGGCTCGTCTGCTCCTGGTCGGGAGCGCGAGCAGCACTTCGCTGGAGGAGCAGCCTAACGACGGCCCAGCCGTCACCTCTTGCCCTTCCCTGGCCGAACTGGCAGCGCTGCCGCGCGAAGACGGTGCCGCGACCCGATTCGATCTGGCCATCTGGTCCTACCCGCCGGAAGCGGAAGCGAATCTGGACGAGCCGACCCTCGACCAACTGGCCGCCCGCTGCCACAGCCTCGTCCTCATCCCGGCCGCGGGGGCCGACGTGGCCAAGCGTCGCCCGCATCTGGTGACCTACCTGGCTGCTCTGGGATTTTTCCCGCATTACGATTGCGATGTAGTGGAGATCGATTCGGGGGCGGTGCGCTTGACGCGCCGGCAGACGGACTCGATCGACGCTCTGCTGCCCGCGATCGAGACCGGGTTTGCCCGGCTCAACACCCAGCTCCGCGGCTTGCACCGCACCCTGCGCACCCGCATGTCGGAATTAGAAGCGGCCGATCGCCACATCGCGCGACTGGAAGAAAAGGTGCTCAAGCTCAAGCAGGCCAAACGCGACCTGAAGCAGTTGAAGGCGGAGAAGCACGCCCTGCGCAAATCGCCTGAGCGCAAGATCGGCCAGGTCCTGCTGGCCCCTTATCGCCTTCCGCAAAGGCTGGTGCGCGAGGTGCGGAAGCAACTTGGCCGCCCGCCGGCGGAGAAGAGCGTGATCTATTCGCCTAACGAATACCAGGAATGGCTGGAAAAGCGGACTCCTTCCGCGCAAGACCTGAGCGCGGCCCGCGAAGCGTCGCGCGCTTACCCCTATCGCCCGCTGATCAGCATCATCACCCCGGTCTTCAACACTCCGGCCGCCTGGCTGGAGGAAGCGGTCCGCTCTGTCCTCGACCAGGCCTACGAAAACTGGGAGCTGCTCCTGGTCGACGACGGCTCCAGCCTGGCCGAGACGCGCGAGCAGATCGCCGCCTGCGGCCGGCTCGATGCCCGCATCGTCCTGGTCAGCCGGGAGAGCACCGGCGGCATCTCGGCCGCTTCCAACTCCGGGCTGGAGCTGGCCCGGGGCGAATGGATCAGCCTGCTCGACCATGACGACGTGCTCGAGCCGGACGCGCTTTTCGAGGTGGTGAAGTATTTGCAGACCCATCCCGAGACCGATCTGATTTTCTCCGACGAAGACAAGATCACCGAGGAAGGCCTGGCCGCGCCGCAGTTCAAACCCGACTGGTCGCCCGACTTTCTTCTCTCCTATAATTACCTCTGCCACTTCACCACCGTGCGACGCGAGTTTATCGAAAAGGCGGGACGCTTTCGGAGCGAGTTCGACGGCGCCCAGGATTACGACCTCTTCCTGCGGGTGAGCGAGCTGACCGATCGCATCCATCATCTCCCCCGCATCCTTTACCACTGGCGCCGGAGCGAGACCTCGACCTCGGATAACATCCGACGCAAACCGCTCGCGCTCGAAGCGGGCCGGCGCGCGATCGAGAGCCATCTCGAGCGGCGCGGCGAACGCGGCCACGTCACGGTCGATTGGCAGACGCACGCCTACTGGGTAAAGCGCGAGCTGCGCGAAGCGAAACGCATCTCGATCATCATCGCGACCCGCGACCGGATCGATCTGCTCTCCCGTTGCCTCGCCAGTCTCACGGCCAAGACGAGTTATCCCAACTACGAAATCATCGTGGTCGATAACGAGAGTAAAACCGAGGAAGCGCGCACCTACCTCCAGAACCTGGAGCACCGGGTGCTGCAATTTAACGGGCCCTTCAATTTCTCCGCACTCAATAATCTCGCGGTGGAAGAAACCACCAGTCCCTGGCTCCTCTTTCTCAACAACGACGTCGAAGTGATCGAGAGCGAATGGCTCACCGTCATGGCCGAGCATGTGCAGCGGCCGGAAGTGGGAGCGGTCGGCGCGCGGCTGCTTTACCCTAACGACACCGTGCAGCATGCCGGCGTCGTCCTCGGCGTGGGCGGGATCGCGGAGCATGCCTTCCGTCATTTCCCGGCCGACGCACCCGGGGTTTCGCGCCAGTTGCAGGTCACCCGCAACTACAGCTCGGTCACCGGGGCCTGCCTCCTCACCCGGCGCGAGGTCTTCGAGGAAGTGGGCGGGTTCGATGAGGAACGGCTCCCGGTCACCTTCAACGACGTCGATCTCTGCCTGAAAATGCGGCGGGCGGGTTACCTGATCGTTTACACGCCCTTCGCCAAGCTCTATCACCACGAATCGGCTTCTCGGCGGCGGAGCGTGGAAGCGCTCGAGACCGAAGTGATGCGGGAACGCTGGCCGGAATATTTGGAACGCGATCCCTACTACAATCCCAACCTCTCGCGCGAGCGCGCTGATTTTTCGTTAGGCAAATAAGAGTGATGAAAGAGAATCCAACCGATCGCTGGCAAGGGCTCAACCCGGAAACGCGCAGGCAACTGGTCGAACGCGACTACAGCGAGAGCTCGCTCGCCGGCCGTATCGCGCAGGTCGGGATCGAAGCCGGCGCCCTGGCCCGGGCCGACCGCAACGATCCGGAGATCGCCCAGGCCTGGATTCCCGGGGTGGAAATTTTCCCCCGCACCATTTATCCGCAGCGGCATCGCGGCTCGTTTGGCGAATTCGTGCGACGCGATGAAGGCCCGCTGGCCCGGATCGGTCTCTGGCCGCAACAATGGGCCGCGGCGCGCATGTTCAGCCAGACCGCAAAAGGCTTTCACATTCACCCGCCGAGCGTGCCGGCGGGCACTTCGCCTAACGACTGGTTCCAGCGTCTCTTCCTCGACCAACCGGACAATTTTTCCCTTCGTCCCTACGAGAAAGAGCAATGGGACGTGATGTTTTTTGTCCAGGGACGGGCCGAGATGATCCTGCACGAAGCGCGCGCCGGATTGCCGGCGCGGACGATGCGGCTCTTCATCGACGGCGACGAACATCGCGGGCCTAACAATGCCGGAGTGGTCATCCCGGCGGGCGTGGCCCACGCCCTCCGGGTCGAAGGTTCGGAAGATCTGATCATGGTCTACGGCACCAGCACTTCCTTCCAGGCCGAGTTTGAAGGGCGCATCGCGAGCGAGGTCGAAACCGCCACCCTGCCCGATTCGTGGCAGAAGTTTTTGGACTAAGCGGTTTGAAGCGCCGCTTCGATCCGGCCGATCCGGAGTGGATGGATCGGCCGCAGCCGGTCTCACCCGAGCTCATCTCCGATCTGCGCAACCTGCGTGCGCTCAACCGCTATTTCGGCAGCTATCGGCTGATGCGCCATTTCCTCCGCCGCTGGCTTCGGCCTCACGAACACTACCGCATCCTCGATCTGGCCACCGGTTCGGGCGATATCCCGCGGCTGGTGGCGGATTTCGCCCGCGCGCGCCGCGCCACAGTCGAGATCGACGCGGTCGATTTCCAACCGGCCACGATCGAGATCGCCCGCGGGCTCAGCGCCGGGTTTCCCCAGATTCGTTATCATTGCGCGGATATTCACCAATTCGGACAGGCCGGCGGCTACGATATCGTCTTCTTCTCGCTCGCGCTGCATCACTTCAGCGCCGAGGAAGCGATCCGGTTGCTGCGCCGTTGCCGCGCGCTCTCCCGCGGGTGCGTGCTAGTGGCCGATCTGGAGCGGAGCGCCCTGGCGAAACTGGGAGTGGATTTGCTCACCGCGACAATTTTTCGTGAGCCGATGACTCGAAACGATGCGCGCGTCTCGGTCCAGCGCGCTTTTTCCTTTCCGGAAATGGCCGGGCTGGCGCGCGCGGCCGGCTGGGAAAATTTCGGGCACAGTCGCTTTCTGGTCGCGCGTCAGGCAGTGTGGTTGGAGCGATGAAAATCATCACCACCCGCGCCGAAGCCCACGCCCTCGCCCGATCGGGGGAGCGCAGCCGCGTCCTCGTCCCGACGATGGGGGCTTTGCACGCCGGGCATGTCTCGCTCATTCGTCGGGCCCGGGAGAAGGCCGGGCCTGAGGGCGAGGTCGTGGTCAGCATTTTCGTCAACCCGCTCCAGTTTGAGCCGGGCGCTGATTTTTCCCGCTATCCGCGACCCGTCTCGGCCGACCAGGAGATCTGCCGAGGAGAAGGAGTCGACCTCGTTTTTCGGCCGCCGCCTAACGAAATGTATTTCGAAGATCGCTCTGCCTTGGTCGAGGAAACAGCCCTCTCGGAGCGGCTCTGCGGCGCCTCACGGCCCGGCCATTTTCGCGGGGTCTGCACGGTGGTGACGAAGCTCTTTCATCTCCTCGGCCCGAGCGCGGCGGTTTTCGGTGAAAAGGATTTTCAACAACTGGCCATCATTCGCCGGATGGTGCGGGATCTCGATTTTCCGATCGAGATCCTCTCCGGCCCGACCGTGCGTGAAGCCGACGGCCTCGCCCTCAGCTCGCGCAATCAATACCTGACCGCGGAGGAACGCGCCCAGGCGCCGGTCATTCGCGCGGCGCTGCTGGCGGCGGCACAATCGGAGGAAAACTCGGCCCGCAAATTGGTCGCGGCGGTGCGGGAGCAGATCGAGTCGGCCACCCTGGCCCGGATCGATTACGCCGAGATCGTGGATGCGGACGACCTGCAACCGCGCCTAACGATCGAGCCGCGCTCACTCCTGGCGGTGGCGGTTTTCTTTGGCCAGACGCGACTGATCGACAACATCCTGCTGCGATGAAGGAATACGATTTCGTCGTCATCGGGAGCGGCATCGCTGGGCTCACCTTTGCCCTCGAGGCGGCCAAACATGGCCGGGTCGCCATCATCACGAAACGCAAAGGGGCCGACTCCAACACCGCCTGGGCCCAGGGCGGCGTGGCCTGCGTGACCAGTGGGGAGGATTCTTTCGATCTGCACATTCGCGATACGCTGGAAGCGGGCGCCGGTCTCTGCGATCCGCTCGCGGTCGAGACGGTGGTGAAGGAAGGCCCGGAGCGGGTGCAGGAGCTGGTGGAACTCGGCCTGCATTTCGACGAGCGCGACGTCGAAGGTCATCGCGAGCTCGATCTCGGCCGGGAAGGCGGCCACTCAAAGCGCCGCGTCCTGCACGTGCACGACATGACGGGTCAGGAAATCGAGCTCACTCTGCTCCACGCGGTGGCGGCTTCGCCCCAGATCGAGCTGCTGGAGAATCACATGGCGGTCGACCTCATCACCGCGGCCAAGCTCGGCTTCGCGACCGAAGATCATTGCCTCGGCGTCTACGTGCTGGATGAAATTTCCGGCACGGTGGAAACGATCCGGACCGATCGACTCGTCCTCGCCACCGGTGGTTGCGGGAAGGTTTACCTCTACACGACCAACCCCTCGATCGCGACCGGCGACGGCGTGGCCATGGCCTGGCGGGCCGGGGCGGTCATCGCCAACATGGAATTCGTCCAGTTTCATCCCACCTGCCTTTTTCATCCGCAGGCGACCTCGTTTCTGATCTCGGAAGCGGTCCGCGGCGAAGGTGGCATCCTGCGCAACGCCAAGGGCGAAGACTTCACCGCCAAGGTGCATCCCCGCGGCTCGCTCGCCCCCCGCGATGTGGTGGCGCGAGCGATCGATGCCGAGATGAAACGGACCGGTGCGCAATGCGTTTATCTCGACATCACTCATCAGCCGCGCGAATTCCTGCAGGAGCGTTTCCCGCACATTTACGAGACCTGTTTGCAGAATGGAATCGACATGGCGAAAGAGGCGATCCCGGTCGTGCCGGCGGCGCATTATCAATGCGGCGGGATCAAGACGACGATCGACGGCGCGACCAGTCTGCCCGGTCTCTACGCCATCGGCGAAGTGGCCTGCACCGGACTGCACGGCGCCAATCGCCTGGCCAGCAACTCGCTCCTCGAGGGCCTCGTCCTGGCCCATCGCGCGGCCGAGGCCCTCATCCACTCCCGACCGCCCGCGCATCCGGCAGGCGCGATCTCGTTACCGGAATGGAAATCGGGCGACGCCCAGGACGTGGACGAGTTGGTCGTGATCTACCACAACTGGGACGAAATCCGCCGGCTGATGTGGGATTACGTCGGGATCGTGAGGACGGACAAACGCCTGCAACGGGCGAGTGCGCGGCTGCGCAATTTGCAGCGCGAGATTCAGGAGTTTTACTGGAATTTCCGGATCACCGTGGACCTTCTGGAACTGCGAAATCTGGCTACGGTGGCGGCTTTGATCGTCGATTCCGCGCTGAGCCGGAAGGAGAGCCGAGGCTTGCATTTCACCATGGATTATCCCGTAATGAAGGACGAAATTTTTCGCCGAGACACCTTGTTGAGTCGCGGTTGAGCGTTGTTTGGAATGGATCGTGCTAAAACGGGAGTAACGAAACAGGCTTGCCTGCCCGGCCGATCTGGCTAGAACGAAAAGCAATCATGCCCGCGAAACGAACGAAATCTCTGGTCCTGCTGGCCGCCTTTTGCGGCGCCGCGACCGCGTTCGTGCAGGCCCAGTCGCCTTACGAGAGCAGCGCCGACTTCGCCAAATACGCGATGAAGTTGCGCGCCCAGGCTCTGCTCAAGGTCGAGCCGCAGGTCTTCGTCCCTACCACCTCCCGCTTCTCTTCTTCGCGTTATCCCTGGAAGACCGATATCGTCACGACCATTTTCTGGATCGGCGAGAACCCGACGGTCAATAATCCAGTCCCGAACCATAAAAGCTCGTGGGACCCGGACTGGACCCGCAACTACGGCGGCTACGACAACCCTGATCCGTCGCGCCGGCACGATTACATTCCGGTCAATTTCGTTCCCCGGCAGAATCCGTTCTATGTCGCGCTGCCTTACAACGACGTCTCGCACGGCCAGTTCAAACCGGAAGCGCCGATCGTGGTGCCGTGGTTCAAGCAGGCTTTCGTGCAGCAGGGACACTCCGTCTGCAAGGATCGCTGGGTCGCGATCCGGCGCGGAAATCGGGTCTGCTACGCGCAGTGGGAAGATTGCGGGCCGTTCCGCACCGATCATTATCAATACGTTTTCCGAAACGAGCGGCCGAAGCCGAATCTGAACCACGGGGCGGGCCTCGATGTCTCGCCGGCGGTGCGTGATTATCTCGGCCTCGGGCAAACCTCGCTGACCGACTGGCAATTTGTCGAAGTGCGCGATGTGCCGCCCGGCCCGTGGCGGAACTACGGCGACAACAACAATTTCGTCATCGCGCGCCGGCAATCCGAGCAGCGCCTGGCCGAGCAATACTCGGCCAAGAAGAAGACAAAGAAGTAGCAGCGCGAAGTCGTTAGGCTAGCGGGCGCGCTGCAGCTCGGCCGAGAGCTCGGCGAAGCTTTTCTCGATCTCACGCACCCGATTCAAGAGCGGGTCGTAGCGTTTCCGCTCCGAGACGCAAAAGGCCCGCAGCGGTTGGAAGACGGCGCTGATTTCGGCGTAGAACAGGTCGATCGCGTGTTGCAGTTGCTGCTCGATCGCAGCGACCAATTCCTCTCGTTTCAGCTCCATCTGCCGGTGATACTCGTTCAGGATCTTCCGGCGCCGGCCGAAGGCGACCAGGGTGCCGGCGACGAACGCAGAGGCGGCCACGATACCGGTCACGTCGGCCACCGCAGCGCTGCTCATGGCCGCGATCACGGTCACGATGCCGCCGGCCGCGGCCACGCCGGCCGGGACCCGCATCCAGGTCGCAGTCTCGCGAAACATTTTCTCCAGTTGCGCTTCCATCCCACGCCCGGCGATCCGTTCCACCAGGGTGAGCTCGATCGATTGCAGCAGCTCGCGCCGTTGCCGGGCGAAATCCGGCATGGTCTGGTTGAGCTGCACCCGGGCGTCGCCTTTGAACTGGCTCTCCATCGTATCCTGCAATTGCGGCCAGAGGCTGCGCAGATCGGTCTCGAGCAATTGCAGCGCGTTCTCGACCTGCGGCTGGATGAGGTCCTTCATCTTCGCTTCCAGATCCGCCTGAAATTTCTCCTGCCACTCCGACCGGCCAAAGACCAGCCGCCAGGTGCGCCAGAAGGAGAGATTGCGCTCGAGCAAAGCCCGTCCCTCGGTCTCGCAGCGGCGGCAGGCCTGCTCGATCCCGCGCAGAAATCCGCTGACCTGCCGCAGCGTTTGCTCCTTGCGCGTCTCCAGAATCGCTTCCAGCCGGCGGAGCTGTTCCTCGTCGCGCACGATCGTCTCGAGGATGTTGCGCACCCGGCTGGAGGTATCGGAAAGGATGACCGCGGCGGTCTGGCAACTGGTAATCAGCTTCGGCAGACCGTGGCGCGATTGGTCGACCATCAGGTTGATATGATGCTCCAACGCCTCGAAATCGCTTTCCTGCAAAAGGCGCTCCTTATCGACGCCGGAGGTGCGGGCGAGGAAAGCTCTGCGAGCCGAGACGGCGAAGATGGGCGGGGAGAAACCGAGCTGTTGATTGGCCGTCTCGCGCAGATGCTGTTTGATCACCTCCACCTCCTGCGGCTCGCGCAGATCTTTCTGCTGCAGGACGAAGATGATGTTTTTGAGCCACTTCTGATTGACGAAACGGAGCAGCTCCCAGGCGGAAGCGCCCCAGGGGTTCACGACCGAGAAAACGAAGAGGACGAGGTCAGCTCGCGGAATAAAATTTTCCGTGATGGCCTGGTGCTCGGCCACCATGGTGTTGGTGCCGGGGGTATCGACGATGTTAAAATCGCGCAGGAAAGCGATCGGTTCATAACGCTCGGTGACCTGCGAGGAGACATCGACCGTCTGCTCACGGGCACCGTGCTTAAAGATATAGACGCGATCGGTCGCAGGCCGGACGTCGACCTTGCAAAACTCCTGGCCAAAGAGCGCGTTTAGGAGGGAGGATTTGCCCGCTTTCACCTCGCCGACGACGACGAAAAGGAGCGGCTCGCGCACGTCCTTGAGCATGTTTTGCAGGGTGTCGAGCATGCTCGGCTCGCGCTGCATGTCGGCCGCCAGTTTGAGCAGGGCGGAGAGGGTCGCTTCGGTGCGGCTGCGAAACTCGAGATAGAGGTCGGCGACCATGCCGCTCGTTAGGGATTCGCCCGGCCAGGCATGGGCGAGACCGAGGGCATGATGACCGGGCTGGCCCCAGGCGAAGAGAGCGGGGTCGGGCCTTCCGAGCCGGTCTGCTTCGGCTCCATCGGCTTGCCCATCGCCAGCAACTCGCTCACGGTGACAAACTTAAAGCCTTTGGCCTGCAACTGATCGAACGTCTCCGGCATGGCCTTGATCGTGCCGGGATGAATGTCGTGCGAGAGCACGATCGAACCGGGCCGGGTCTCTTTCACAATGCGGCTCCGCACCACCTCCGATCCCGGACGTTTCCAATCGAGCGGATCGACGTCCCAGAGAATGATGCGGTAACCAAACTCCTCATTAATCCAGCGTTTCTGCCGCGCGGTGATCGAGCCGTAGGGCGGACGCATCAGAACCGGCCGTCCGCCGATGGCCGCTTTGATTGTGTCGTCGGTTTTCTGCAATTCCCGGCGCACGGCCGCGTCGCTCATTTTGGCAAAGGCGGGATGCGACCAGCTGTGGTTGCCGATCTCGTGGCCTTCCCGCACCGCCCGCTGCAGGATCTCGGGGTGCTCGGCGGCGTTCTTGCCGATGACGAAGAAGGTCGCGTGAATATGATGCTGCGCCAGGATGTCGAGCAGCTCGGGCGTCAGTTTCGCGCTTGGGCCGTCGTCGAAAGTCATGGCAATATAAGGCCCGTCGACATGCACGGCGCTGTAGCTGATGGGCGGGGTGCCGGCCGGCTCGGGAGTAGCGACCGAAGCGGACGGGGCGGCCGTGGCGGTCGGGGACGGGGAAGGCTCGGCCGAGAGACAACCGGCGAGAGAGAGGGCGATCGAGGCCGCCAGCAAGAAGAGCCGGCCGGGAGCGAAAAGCTGAAATTTCACAGACAAGGTTGCGCCTTATCTAGCAGACGAGCAAATCCACGCAAGGGTGACAATGCGCCGGCCTGAAGCTTGCGCAGACACGATAATAAATGCGATCGCTGGCAGTCATTGTGCTGCATTGAAAGGTCCCAGAAATCGCTTTCCAAGTTTTGGTTCAACGAGCACCCGTCAGCCGGGTCTATTGCTTGCGGTATTACCGACGATGAGAATCCTTTTAATCGAAGACCACGCCGACAGCCGGCGCAACCTGCGGCGCCTGATCGAACAGCGAGGCCACGAGGTGGTGGCCTGCGCCACGGCGGAAGAGGCGGAGCTGGAGCTGGGTCGGGAGACATTCCAGTTTCTCATCCTCGACTGGATGCTGCCGGGGAAGAGCGGGATCGAGCTTTGTCGCAACCTGCGCACGCGGCCGCAGGGCGACGAAATGTATATCCTCCTGGTCACGGCGCGGGCCGACGCCGAAGACCTCGAGCAGGCGCTGGAGGCCGGGGCGAACGATTACCTGACCAAACCGCTCGACGCCCGCCGCCTCAACGTGCGCCTGTCCGTGGCGGAGAATCACCTGAAGGAGCGGCAGGAACGCAATCAGGCTCGGGCCGCCCTGCAGGAATCGGCTCGCCGCATGACCGACATCCTGGAGAAGACAAGCGACGGCTTTTTCGCCGTGGATACGGATTGGCAGTTTACCTACCTGAACGCGGAAGCGGAGATCATGCTCGGGGCGAAGCGGGAGGCGCTCCTGGGCGAAAACATCTGGGCCAAGTTTCCCAACCTGGCCGGCTCGATCTTTGAACAGAACTATCGCGCGGTCATGAGCGAGCAGATCGCGATCGAATTCGAGGCGCTGGACGAAAAAGGAAAAACCTGGTTTGAAGTGCACTCCTACCCGAGCGGCGGCGGCATCTCGGTCTTTTTCCGCGACATCACCGAGCGCAAACAGGCGGAAGAAGAACGCCTGACCACGAGCAAGCTGGAGTCGTTAGGCACACTCGCCGGCGGCATCGCACACGACCTGAATAACATTCTCACCGTCATCTCCGGAAACATCGGCCTGGCTCAGCTCGACGTCCCGGCCCAGAGCGGCAACCTCCTTTCCTACCTGGCCAAGGCCGGGCAGGCGGCACAGCACGCGGCGCGGCTGTCCAGCCAGCTGCTCACTTTTTCCAAGGGGGGCGCGCCGCTGAAACGGATTGCTAGCGTGGCCGACCTGCTGCAGCACGCGGCCGAGTTTTCCCTGCACGGCTCCAACCTGCGCGCCGCCATCGAAGTGGAGGATCACCTGGCCAAGGCCGAGATCGACGTCGAGCAGATCGAGCAGGTGATCAACGCCCTCATGCTTAACGCGCGGGAAGCGATGCCGAACGGCGGCAGCGTTCAGGTCTGTGTCGAGAACGTGCAGATCGCGGAGAAGAATCCTCTTCCCCTCGCTCCCGGCGCCTATATTCGCGTCGCCATTTCCGATCATGGGCCGGGCGTTCCGGTCGAGCTGGCACCGAGGATTTTCGATCCCTACCTCACGACCAAGCCCACTTCCTCCGGCCTCGGCCTGGCGATCAGCTACTCGATCATCAAAAAGCACGGCGGCTATCTCCACTTGGAGAGCAACTCACCCGCCGGGGCGACCTTCGCCTTTTATCTCCCCGCCGCCGGCGGCAAAGCCAGCGCCTCGCATCAGCCCAACGACCAGGGAGGGCGCTTCCGGCAGCAGCGCATCCTGGTCATGGATGATGAATCGGCCATTCGCGAACTGACCGCGCAGCTCCTCGCCACCATGGGCTACGAAGTGACGGCGGTGCCGGACGGCTCGGAGGCGGTTCGCCTCTACGAACGCGCCGCGCGCAAGGGCGAACGCTACCGGGCGGTGATTCTCGACGCCACCGTGCGCGGCGGCCTGGGCGGGGTGGAAACGATCGAACGCCTGCGCTCGATCGATCCGGAAGTGAACGCCATCATCTGCAGCGGCTACTCGGATGAAGCGGCGCTCTCGGAATTCCTGACCTACGGATTCCGCGGCGCTCTGCCCAAACCCTTCACCCGGCGCGAGCTGGCCGACGCGCTGCAAAAATCTTTCGAGGCCGAAGGAGCCGACTGATCCCAGTTCGTTAGGCTGGCCTAACCTTTGCTCGCCTTTTTTATCTCGCCGATAAAGGCGTCCGGACCGCCCGGGGTATAACCGAGCAAACCGACCGGCTCGCCTTCGCCATTGAGCAGGATAATGGTCGGGAACCCCTGCACCCCAAACTTTTGCGCCAGTTGGTAATTCTGCTTTCTCTCTTCGTCGCTCAGCGGCTTGCCCCGGGGGAAATCGACCTTCATGAGCACGAGGTTCTTCTTCGCGTAATCCTCAAACTCCGGTTTGGAGAAAACCTCCGCATCCAAACGGCGGCACCAGCCGCACCAATCCGAGCCGGTGAAATCGAGCAGGAGAAGCTTGTGCGCGGCTTTGGCCTCGGCCTGCGCCTTGGCATAATCGGTCAGCCAGTTGGCCTCGCCCCGGGCGGAGGAAAAGCAGAGGCCGAGAGCGGCCGCGAGCAGAAGAACTTTTTTCACCCGTCACCAGTCGCCGAGCCGCTCCCCCGGCGCAACCCCGCGCCCGCAGCCGGCGGCACGGGCGGGCCCGAGACAAGGTCGCCCGCAGACAGCGATCCTGCCCGCGGGCGACGTAAAGTTGCCTCGGTTACAGCCGTTAGGCTGAAAGAGTCGTTAGGCGATTTAGGTCGCCTTGAGGTGGCCGGAGACGAGCTTGGTCATCTCGAACATGCTGACCTGGCTCTTGCCATTGAAGACAGGCTTCATCGCGGCGTCGGCGTTGATCTGGGTGCGCTTCTTCTTGTCCTGCAGACCGTTCTTCTTGATGTAGTCCCAGAGCTTCTTGGTCAGTTCGGAGCGCGGGAGCGGTTTGGAGCCGACGATGGCAGCGAGCTTGTCATCCGGTTGCACGGGCTTCATGAAAGCTGCGTTCGGCTTGCGTTTTGCGGGTGTTTTTTTGGCTGTGGTTTTGGGCATAAAGGCTGATTAATCGTTGGGCAGTGCGAGAGCAATAATAAATTCTTCCCGGCCTGCAAAAATTTTTAGCTCGTTTTTCCCGGGGTGCGCACGGTCGCGACCGCCGCCAGATCGTCCGGCAAGGGCGCTCCCGTATCCGGGGCGGCGCGGTGGATTACTTTACTGAGCATGGCCGCGGCAGTTTCTTCGCCCCCACCCAAAAGCGCCTGCAGGCGGGCCGGCGTCCAGCGTTCTCCCTCCCGCTTGGTCGATCCGTAAAGGCCGTCGGTGTAGAGGAGAAAGCCGTCGCCCGGTTGCAGTTCGATCGCGGTCTCCTCAAAGCGCGAATGCTCGAGCAGGCCTAACGGCGGTGCGCCCGAGCTGATCAGTTCCGCTTCCCTGCCCCGCCGCGTCACGACCAGCGGCGGATGACCGGCCCCAACCACGCTGGCCCGGCCGCTCTCCGGGTCCAGCGCCACACACATCGCGGTCATGAAAGATCGCGCGCCGAAGATGCTGCGGAAATCATTGTTCACCACCTCCATGATCCGGGCCGGCTGCGCGTGCTCGACCGCGCCATGATGAAAAAGCAGTTTGGCCAGGGTGGTGAGGAGCGCCGCCGCGGCTCCGTGCCCGGTGGCATCGGCGATCCAGAAAAGCGTGCGCTGATCCGGCATGCGCAGCCAGCCGTAAATATCGCCCCCGACCTGAATGACCGGCCGATAGGCGGCCACCACTTCCCAGCCGGGCAAATGCGGCGGCTTTTGCGGGATGAGCGATTGCTGGGTCAGGCGGGCCGCGGCCAGGTCGCGTTCCAGATTTTCGCGCCAGTCTTCCAGCTCATCGTTCTGCTGCTGTAATTGCCGGCGCAGCGATTGCAGGCGCAACTGGGTCTCGATGCGGGCGCGCAAGACCGGCAGGTTAATCGGCTTGGTCACGAAATCATTCGCCCCCGCTTCCAGGCAGAGCACTTCACTTTCTTCCCCGCCATCGCCGGTCAGCATAATGACCGGGAGCTGGGCCACGGCAGGGTCGCGCTCCGCGCGCAAGCGGGAGAGGACTTCGGCCCCGTTTAACTCCGGCATATGGAAATCGAGCAGGAGCAATGCGGGCAGGGCGGCAGGCAGCAGCGCGAGCGCTTCGCCGCCGCTGGCGGCTTCCTGGCATCGATAGCCCGCCTCGTCCAGGGCACGGCAAAGCATCCGCCGGCTGGCGCGATCGTCGTCGATCACCATGATTACTGCACCGCTTCGCTCCATTTTCCTTGATTCGGAGAGCAGACCCCGCGCCTTTGCATTTTTTGTCGGAAAACGGATTGGCACGTCACCCGCTGCAAATAAACTTTGTCACTCACAACCGAATGAATTAAAAACGGGACCAACGGCCTGCCACACCCTTTCTATGAAAACAACGATCTCGCTCGCGCTCTTCACCACACTCTTCATCACCGCCTGCACGGAACCGGAGCCGCCGCCCCGCCGCACCCGGGCCGCCACCTACCAGACGACGACCACCGAGACGCAATATCCGCCCGTGCAGCAGCCGTTCGATCAGGCCGCCGCCCAGCCGACGCCGGCGCCCGATTACGCCGCCACCCAGGTGCCTCCGCCGCAGCCCGCCGCTTCGGTCGCTCCGACCCGCGGCGATATTCCCTACGGCATCCCGGTGCCGAGCAAGCCAGGCTTTGTCACCAGCCCGTATGCGCCGGACCAGGGTTACGTCGACGTGCGCGGCTTCCCGCCGGGCACCGAAGTGCGCGACCCTTACACCCAGAAAATCTTTCTCGTTCCCTAACGAGCCCGAAGCCCGTCCGCAGTCGCGACCAAAGAGCCAGCCGATCGGCTGCGGCCGCGGTGCTGGACATTTGTGCGCAACTTGAGATTCTTCTCGCCCTGACGGGCCAGCCAGAGAACCGGCGGCCGTTTTTTTACCATGGAAGAGCTTCGGATAAAGCGCGCGCCCCGCATTGAGACGGAGATCAACGTCTCGGGCGACAAAAGTATTTCCCACCGCGCGGTTATGATCGCCTCGCTGGCCAACGGCCCCTGCGTGCTGCGCGGCTTTTCCCGCAGCGCTGATTGCATGAACACGGTCGTGGCCATGCGCGCGCTCGGGATCAAGATCGAGCAACCGGAGCCCGAGGTGCTCATCGTGCACGGCCAGCGGCGGAAGCTGACCGCGCCGGACGGCGACATCAATTGCGGCAACTCCGGCACCACCATGCGGCTCCTGGCCGGCATCCTCGCCGGGCAGCCGTTCCAGAGCCGGCTGGTCGGGGACGGTTCACTTTCCAAGCGGCCGATGGGCCGGATCATCGAACCGCTGCGAATGATGGGGGCGAAGATTGAAGCGGAAGGCGAGAACGAAACCGCGCCGCTCCGGATCGAAGGCGCGCCGCTGCACGGAATCAAATATTCGCTCCCGGTGGCGAGCGCGCAGCTCAAGAGCGCGCTCCTTTTCGCCGGGCTTTTCGCCAAGGGCAAAACCACTGTGGAAGAACCGGTCCCGACCCGGAATCACACGGAGTTGATGCTCAACTATTTCCTCGTCAACACCCACAAGGACGAGCGCGGGGTGAGCGTCTTCGGCGATCACGTGCCGGAATCGCGCGACTTCAGCATCCCGGGCGACATCTCGTCGGCCGCCTTCTGGCTGGTCGCGGCCGCGGCGCAACCGGGCGGCCACGTTCTCATTCGCGACGTCGGCTTGAACGAGACTCGCACCGGACTCCTCGGCGTGCTGGTGCGCATGGGGGCGCAGGTGCGCGAAGCGATTGAAGACGTCGACCAGATCGAACCGCGCGGCATCCTGGAGGTGACCGGGGCGCATCTCAAGGCCACCGTCATTCAAGGAAAAGAAGTGCCGCGCCTGATCGATGAGCTGCCGATCCTGGCCGTCGCCGGCGCGCTGGCCAACGGCACCACCATTATTCGCCAGGCGCAGGAATTGCGGGTTAAGGAAACCGACCGCATCGCCGCCATTGCACACAATCTGCGCTCAATGGGCGCGCAGGTGGTGGAGCTGAGCGACGGGCTCGAGATCCACGGCCGAGCCCCGCTCCACGGCGCGCGTCTTTCCAGTTTTGGCGATCATCGCATCGCGATGGCTTTCGCGGTCGCCGGCATGTTTGCCGAGGGCGAAACGATTATTCAGGATGTCGATTGCGTCGCCACTTCCTATCCCGGGTTTGAGAAGACTCTTAGCGAACTGGTCAATCCCAAGGGCTTTCGCAACACCACTCCGGTGATCAGTTCTCTCTCCCACTCCCGCGTCACCGAGGAAGACTGAAGCATGATGAAGCCCGAATGGTGCGCCCGGCTCGCTTCGACCTTCGGACTCCGTCACGCAGAATTCCCTTGTCTTTCGCCCGGCGTCTTTCGTCCTTTCCAAGATGCATAGGGTCATCGCGATCGACGGACCGGCCGCTTCGGGCAAAAGCAGCGTGGCGCGCGAGCTGGCCCGCCGCCTCGGCTACGTCTACGTGAACTCCGGCGCCATGTATCGGGCCATGACCTGGCTCGTGCTCGAGCGCGGACTCGAAACCGCCGACGCTTCTGCGATCGAAAAGTTAGCCGAAGCGGCGCCCATCTCCTGCGAATTGCGCGGAGCCGATTCGGTCATCCTGGTCGACGGCGTCGATCCCGAGCCCTTCCTGCGCCAGGATCGGGTGAACGCCAACGTCTCGCTCGTGAGCAGCGTGCCGCGGGTGCGCGAGATCCTGGTCGAGCAGCTCCGTCGTTATGCCGACTCCAACGATCTGGTCATGGAAGGCCGCGATATTGGGTCGGTCGTTTTTCCCGAGACGCCCTACAAGTTTTACATCGATGCTTCGCCCGAGATCCGCCTCCGCCGGCGCGAAGCGCAGGGCCAGCGCGACCGCATCACCGCACGCGACGAAGCCGATTCTTCCCGCCGCGCTTCGCCCCTCATCATCGCCGAAGACGCCCACGTCATCGACAGCTCCCACCTCACCATCGACGGCGTGGTCGGCGAAATCATCGGCCGGTTAAAACTCAAAGGCCTCACGACCGCCCGGTGAATCCCTGGTATTTCGTCTGCTACCATCTCACCCGGCTGATCGCGCGGATCTTTTTCCGTTTTCGCGTGCTTCATTCCGAGCGGCTGATCCAGGACGGCCCGGTCATCATGGCGATGAACCACGAGAGTTATCTCGACCCGCCCTTTGCCGGAATCGGCTGCCGGCGCGCGATCTATTTTCTGGCCCGCAAATCTCTCCTCGAGGTGCCGTTGCTGGGCCGGCTCCTGCCGAAGCTAAATGTCATTCCGGTCGACCAGGAAGGCGGCGATCGGAGCGCGCTCAAGGCGCTCATTCGTGTCCTGCGCGCGGGCGAAGGCACGCTCGTTTTCCCCGAAGGCTCGCGCACGCTCGATGGGAAACTGCAGCCAGCTCAGCCGGGGGTCGGCTTCGTCATCGCCAAGACCTTGGCGCCGGTGGTGCCGATGCGAATTTTCGGCGCGCACGAGGCCTTGCCGCGCGGCGGAGGAAGGTTGCGCTTCTGCCGGATTACGATCGTGATCGGCGAACCGCTTTATTTTTCCGAAGCCGATCTGGTCGGATCAAACCGCGAGATTTATCCCCGCCTCAGCCAGCGGGTGATGGACGCGATCGCCGCGCTCAAGCTGGAATAGGCTTTACCCGCCGCGCGTCCTTTGGGTCCTGTGGCGACGGGATTATTTAGGTGATTCGAGGAGCGTCTCATCGCCGTGAGGCGTCTGCAGGCCAAAGGAAAATCGACCACCGACGCTGGCCCCGGAGTTTGCCACCAACTCGTAGCGACCCATGTTAGGCGATGGATCTACCCGGCCACAATCGCGCTCCCGGCCGCTCCCGCGCCCCGGCCAGCGGCTTGAAACTGATGCTGGCTGTATTGCTGGTCTTCGCCCTGCTCGCGGCTTATGGGCAGTGGGAACATTACCGCCGGCCGGCCCTGATCAAAGCCACCATCATCCCCGCGCCCAACGTCTCGCCTGCTCCTTCCCCCTAACGAGCGTTAACGAATCGGCGGCGCCATTTCCTGCGCCGCATTGCTTCGAATAATCACAGCCTGATCCGGTCTCACCTTTTGTTATGAAAAAGATATTCTCGCTCCTCGCCCTCCTCGCTCTCGGCCTCAGTGCCTGCCAGAAGCAGCCTTCCGAAGCCGAACGCCAGGCCGAGATTGAGCGCCAGGTGCAGGATCGCCTCGCGGCCGAGCGCCAGGCCGACGCCCAGACGAAACTGACCCAGCGCCAGGCCGAACTCGACGCCCGCGAAGCCGCTCTCGCCGCTCAGGAAAATCAAACTCCGGCTGAGACCGCCACTCCCGCGGCCAGCGCCACTCCGGCCTCCGCCAGCGCGGACGACGAACCGGCGTCCGAGACCGGTTCCTACGCCACCTTTTATCGCAAGCTCGATCCCTATGGCGACTGGATGGAGACGGGTGATTACGGCTACGTCTTTCAGCCGCGCCAGGCGACGCAAGTGCGCGATTGGCGCCCCTACACTAACGGCCATTGGGTTTATACCGACGCCGGCTGGACTTGGATCTCGGAGGAAAAATTCGGCTGGGCCACCTACCACTACGGCCGCTGGATTCGCCTGCGCAGCGTCGGTTGGGTCTGGGTCCCGGGCGAACAATGGGCGCCGGCCTGGGTCTCGTGGCGCCGCGGCGATGATTTCGTCGGCTGGGCTCCACTTCCGCCCGAGGCGCAGTTCGACCGCCAGACCGGGATCCATCATTGGGCCGACAACTACTACGACATCGGCCCCGACCAATATGCCTTTGTCCCGGCGAACGAATTTGGCCGCAAACTCACCTCCCGCGAGATCGTGCCCACCTCCCGCAACGTCACCATCATCAACCAGACGACCAACGTGACCAATATCGTTTATAGCAACTCGGTCGTGGTCGATCGCGGCCCGAGCTATGACGACCTGCGCTCGCGCAGCCGCCAGCCGATCGAGCGTTTCCGCCTCGAGCGCACCCGCAATCTCAATGATGAGCGACCGGTTTTCCGCGGTGAAGTGGTGGCACTGCCGACGGTCGATTTTCATCCCGCGGAACGGAATTCGCGCCCTAATCGGGTGACGAAAAATATTGCGCGACCCGTGGTGGAACGCGGCTGGACGGGAATCAAGGATCAACAGGCCGCCGAAAAAGCGCGGAGCAAGATGAAAGCGGAAGCCACCCCGCCGCCACACCTGCCGCCGAAGCGATTCGTTAGGCCGGAGCCGCGTCCTCGGGGCAACCCGCCGCAATCCTCTCCAACCGCTAGCCCCAGCGCCACTCCGGTTTCGACTCCGCGCCCGCCTCGTCCCAGCGCAACTCCGACGGCGACAGCGACGGCAACCCCGACCCCACGGCAACGCCCGAGCCGGCCCGGCGGCAAACAGCGGCCGACCGCCACTGCCACGCCCAGCGCAAGTGCGAGCGCTACGCCTAACGAAACCCTAAACCAGAGAGCGAAGCGGAAACCTTCCCCTCCGGCGCAGGAAACACCGGCGACCACTCCTCCGGCTCCAGCGGCGGAACCGACACCGCCTCAGCCGGTCGAGAACATTCCAGCGCAGAAAGTGGATCGAGTCACTCGCCCGCAGGACCGGGCTGGCCAGGAAGAGAGACGCAAGCAGCGGCAGGAAGGCCGGGCGCAACGCCGCGGCCCACAAGCGACCGACGGCGCCGACGCTTCGCCTGCGGAGACCGCAACCCCGGCAGACGCCAAAACCACCTCGAGCCCCGCAGCAGACGCCTCCTCCACCCCGGCGGAAACCGCGCAGGAACGGATGCGCCGGATGCGCAAAGAAGCGCGCCAACAAAGAAAAGAGCGCCAGCAGGAAGGCCGTTCCAAAGGAGATGCCAACGCTTCCCCCACCCCCGGGCGGCCACAGCCCTAACGACGGCGGCTATTTGACTAACGAATCGCCGCGGCGAGCTGACGCGCGTAGGCCAGGGTATCGATCGCCTCCGGCGTTTTGTCGCGCCGGATGGCTTTGATGCGCGGGAAGCGCAAGGCCAGACCGCTGGCGTGCCGGGTGCTCGGCTGGATCGAATCAAAGGCTATCTCAAGCACGACGTTCGGTTTTACCTCCAGATAACGCCCGCGATCCCGGATCGTGTTGCGCCGAAAGTGTTCGGTCAGCTCCGCGATCTCCACATCGGTGAGACCGCTATAGGCTTTGCCGATCGGGAGCAGCTGGCCGCTCTCCTCGTCGCGCACGGCAAAGGTGTAATCGCTCAGGACATGATTGCGTTTGCCGTGCCCGAGCTCGGCCGCGACCACCACCACATCGAGAGTGGCCAGTTCCTTCTTTAATTTGAACCACGACATCCCGCGCCGGCCCGGCGTGTAGTGGCTCTCCGGATCCTTGATCATGAGCCCTTCGTTCAAGCGGCGGCGCGCCTTTTGAAACGCTTCCTCTATTTCCTCGGCCGAATGCGCCGGCCAAACTTCCGCCAGCTGGAATTGCGGCGGCAACGTGAGGCCACGCAAGAGCTCGCGCCGCTCCCGCAGCGGCGCCTTGAGCAGCGAACGCCCGTTCAGCCAAAGCAGATCGAAGGCGAGGAAGACCACCGGGACATCGGCCGAAGGCGCGTCGAACAGATCTGCGCTCTCGCTTTTGCGCCCGAGGCGCTTTTGCAGATCGAAAAAAGTGAGCCGTTTCCCGTGCTCGAAGGCCATGATTTCGCCATCGAGAATGACCTCGTCGGCCAAGCCGCGGGCGCGTTGCGCGATCTCCTCAAACTGGTTCGTGACCCGGCGCAGATCGCGCGAGAACATTTCCACCCGCGCGGTGCCGCGGTGGAGCTGGGCACGGATGCCGTCGAACTTGTCTTCGACCAAAACGGTTTCGTGAGGCGCGTCCCCTTTTGCGAAGCGGGCCCAGATCGCTTCTGCGGTCGGCTCCGGGCTGGCCAGCATGCACTTGATCGGGCGAAAGAGAATGAGCTCGGCCCGATCCAGTTCGCGCCCGGCCGCGAGGCGAGCAGTCTGGCCAATATCGCCTAACAACATGTGGGCTTCCTTCAATTCATCCAGCGGCGCCTCGAAGGCGCGCGCGATCGCTTCCTCGACCAGGCCTTCGCGCAGGCCGATGCGCAGGTCGCCGGTCAGGATCTTGACCACATACTGCGCTTCGAGCGGGGAGAGCTTTTGCAGCCGGGCCTGGAGCAGCTCGGTCTTGGCCACCGGGCCGCGGGCCTGGTGCAGCGCCTCAAAAAGGGCCATCGCCTCGCCTAACGAGAAGGGCTCGGGCTGGGTTCGATCCTGCAGGGCTTCGAAAGCCGCTTTGCTCGCATCGCCGTGGCTGCTCCCGATCTGGCGCAGCTCGGCGTTGCCGCGCCCGCTGGCTCCGAGGAGGGCGCGGAAGATGATGGCCCAGCCGGCTTGCACGGTGCGCTGGTCGTTTTGGGCAAATGGCTTTCCGGTGAGGAAAATGGCCGCGATGCGGAGCGGCTCGGGCGCGAGCGTGCGCAGGTAGTCGGCCAGGAGGCGCACCTTTTCCAGCTTGGCCGCGGTGGCCGCGATTTGTTCGCCGAGCTCGGCGAAGACCCGAAACTCCGAGGGCACGTCGCTCGCGCCCGCAGGGGGAAGAGGCCTCTCCGGCAACGAGTCGCCTTCGCCGGCGCGACGGAGTTTGGTCCGACCGGTGGAGGGCAGGCTTAGTTCCATCTGGTTGCTCGCGCTCAGGGCCCAGGCTTCCACCCCGCGCTCGCGCAGGTCGCGCGCGAACTCGGCCGCGAAACCGTGCAGGGTGAGGACGCGTTGGGGCTGCACGAGTTCGACATAGCGCAGCAGGTCGTCGTAATCGGCATGATCGGAGAGCGGGAAAGCGGCGTCGACTTGATAGCGGTAGATCGCGTTCGGCTCGACCGCCCAGCCGCTGATCATGGCCACTCGCTTGTTCGTTAGGCGCTGAACCATGCGGGAGCGGTTCACGCTCGGCGGGCAGATCAGCACCTTGCCCGCGACCGCGCCGGCGTCATAGCGCTCGTAGTTGCAGAAGGCCTGGCCAAACTGCTCGTAGATCCGGGTCATGCGGTAAACCGAGCCGTGCAGCATCGGGCGCAGCTCGGCCTCGGCCAGGGCGCAGAGAATCTCCTGGGCTTTGCCTAACGAGTAACCGAGCAGCACCGGGGTGGCGCCTTCCTCCAGCGCTTCGCGGCAGAAGGCGACGATTTGTTGCACGACCAGCTCGGTCGGCGGCAGCCGGTAGCGGGGCAGGCCGTAGGTCGTCTCCATGATGAGGGTGTCGGCCTGGCGCCAGGCGGTCGCTTCCGCGGAACGGCCGGGGCGCAACTTGAAATCGCCGGTGTAAAGCAGGCTGCCGGCGTCGGTCTGGAGAAAGAACTGGGCCGAACCAAAGATGTGGCCGGCCGGAAAAAGGGTGATCTCGAGCCCGCGCACGGTCTCTGTTTTGCCAAAGGGCAGAATATGCTCGTGGCGTTTTCCCGGAAGCCGGGCCTGCATCAGCCGTGAGGTGCGCTCGGAGACGACGATCTCGTCGTGGGCCGCGATGTGGTCGCTGTGGGCATGAGAAACGAAGGCGAACGGCTTTGCATCCCAGGGATCGAGCCAGATATTTTCGTTAGGCAAGAAGACGCCGCGTTCGTATTGGACCGAAATCACGGCGGAAAATAGCGGTATCGCCGGACGGATGCGAACCGTCGCGCTCCCATCAGTCGCTCGTGCTCTCGATCGGCTCGCAATCGCAGCTGGCGGAGCAAGCATCAAGCACTAGGCCTGAGAGGCCGATTGACACTGGGGCGCTCTTCCCGTTTGATGCTCGCGTCGTGAGAATCCTGCTGGCCGTTTTTTGCCTCCTCGTCGCAGGTTGCGCCAGCACTCCGCCGCCCCGGCCCTACCAGGTCCAGAAGCCGCGTCCGCTGCCGGTCGCCTTGGAGAAGGATTTCTCCTTTGGCAAAGTCTCCCAGTATTATCTCGATCCAACGGCCAAGCCGCTCACGGGTCAGGTGGATGCTTCTGTCCTCTTCGAGCGTTCCTATCGCCTCTACGGTGCGATCACCGCGCTCGATCAGCGCCAGCGTTTTGGCAATTACTACTCCTTCAATTGGCGGGCTCAGCGCCGGGCCGATGTGCGAGTCCGGCTCGAGTATCGGCAGGAAAAACTGCATGCCTTCATCCAGGCGCGGGAAGCCTTTTATCCGCAGGCCCGCGGACGATTCAAGACCGAGTTTGCCGTCATCGGCAACGACTATTACGACGACGGCCGGGTCATCGCCTGGCGCGCCACGCTCATCGTGGACGGCCGGATCGTGGCGGTGACACGATCCTATCTTTGGGAATGAGAGGCAGACAAAGCGTCTGTTTTTTCCATCAGATGCGAATGCCAGGTTGGCCGACCTCTCTTGCGCAAGCTCGCTGGCTGCGTCTGCTCAGTGTGGTGGAGCGTAATATATTAAAGCCGGAGACGCCCGGGATCGATTGACAGTCTCCGGCGAAATTTTATCTTTAGTTAGTCGTGCAGTCCTCGATTCAAGTAGGCGTCAACGGCCCCACAGTGTGGGTGCGGGTGGCGGGACGCGGCAGCTTTCTCAATAGCGGCAGCCTGAAGGAGTTTGCCCGCGAGATGCTGAATAGAGGGCACCATGAATTCGTCTTCGATCTGGAGGATTGTGTGATGATGGATTCGACTTTCATGGGGACGATGGCCGGCATGGCGCTGCGCCTGAAGGAGAAAGGGCAGGGCCGGCTGCATGTGATCCACGCCAACGAACGGAGCCGCGACCTGCTCTCCGGGCTCGGCCTCGACCAGATCTTCGATATCGAGGCAAACGGTGAGGAAGCTCCGCAATGCCGGGCGCTCTCGGAGAGCCACGACTCGCCGAGCGAGGATAAACGCGAGCAGGCCGGCACGATGCTGGAGGCGCACGAGGCGCTCTGCGCGGCTGAGCCGAAGAATGTCACTCGTTTCAAGGACGTCCTCGAATATCTCAAGCAAGATCTCCACAAAGAGAGCCCGGCGAAGTAATTCAGCTTCGGCTCCATGCGCGTTCTTCTCTTTGGGCTCCTCGTCGCCACGCTTCTCGGCTGGCTCCTGACTTATCAGAGACAGCGCTGGCGCATCCGCCGGCTGGAGCGTTCGAATGAAGAAATCCAGGTCGAAGAGAGTTTGGTCTTCGATTTTCTGCACGGCCTGGGGGAAGCCTTCCGCGATGTCATTCGGCCGCACGATCTGCACCGGCTCATCGTGGAAAGCTGCGTCCGCATCCTCGACGCCCACGGCGGCGCCCTCTATCTGACCGATCGCACCGGCGAACGGCTCAAACCGGCCTTTCTTTCCCAGGGCTGTCCGCCCTTGATCGATATCCCGGAGCGCATTCTGCAGCAGGCTGCGACCACGCCGGTGGCGCTCGACAGTTATCTCCGCTCGCACCCGGTGAATGCGGGCGAGGGATTGATCGGCCGGGCCTGGGAAACGGGCGAAGCGGCTCACCTGGTCGACCTCGAGCACCTGCCCGAGCTGGCCAGGCTGCGTGAGACCGCCCTTGGCACTTCCTCCGTCATGGTCACGCCGCTCCTCTACGGCCGGCAAAACCTGGGCGTGCTGGCGGTGGCAAACGGGCCGATGAGCCCCCCCTTTTCAGCGAGCGATTTCGTCGTCTTTAAATCGATCTCCGAGCAATCGGCCTTTGCCCTTTACAACGCCATCGTCTACTCGGAGGCGAACGAAAAGAAGCGGCTCGACCACGACCTGCAGATCGCGCGCGACATCCAGCGCATCCTCCTCCCTTCCAAGCCGCCACCGTTTGAGGGCTTCGACATCGCCGGAGTGAACTATCCCGCGCGCCAGGTCAGCGGCGATTATTTCGACTACATCCAGGTGGATGAAGACCGACTCGGGGTGGTCATCGCCGATGTCTCGGGCAAGGGCGTGCCGGCTTCGCTCATCATGGCCATCTGCCGCAGCGTCCTGCGGGCGGAAGCGCGCCTCGGCCAGTCGCCCTGCGAGGTCCTGCGCAAGGTCAATCGGCAGCTCTATCCCGACATCAAGGAGGACATGTTCATCAGCATGGCCTACCTCATTCTCGACCATAAAAACAATCAGGTGACCCTCTCGCGCGGCGGGCACGATGCTCCTCTGCTCTACCGCGCCGCGACCGGCGAGGTGGAGGTTTTGAAGCCGCCCGGGATGGCCCTCGGGATTGACAGTGGGGACGTCTTCGATAGGATAACCGGCGATCTTTCCGTGCCCCTGGAACCCGATGATTGCCTCGTCCTTTACACCGACGGCGTCACCGAAATGCTCGACGCGAACAGCGATGAATTTGGCCCCAAACGGATGACTCGTTCGATCCAGGCGAGCGCACACGAAGGAGCGCAGGCAGTCATCGCCCGCCTGACCGACGATGTCCGCAACTTTGCCGGCGGCCATCCGCAGAATGACGACATCACTTTGATCGTAGTACGAAAGACATGAAGAACTCCAAAAGCGAACGCCGCCAGGTTCCGGTGACGGACGACACCCCAGCTGATAACCAGACTACCGCGGCGGCACCCGAGACCGAAGCCGAGAGCGGCAATGGCCAGGACGATCCGACCACCACTTTGCAATCCGATCTCGATCGTTTCCGCGACCTTGCCCTGAGGAGCCAGGCCGACTTCGACAACTTCAAAAAGCGGGCTGCGCGCGAGAAGGAAGAGGCGATCAAATACGCCAACAGCTCGCTGCTCGAGCGCCTGATCGCGATCGTAGATAACTTCGAGCTCGGCCTCGCCGCGGCCAAAAGCGAAGGCGAAAAGTCGCCCGTCTACGCCGGCATGAGCATGGTCTTGAAACAGCTGAGCGATTTCCTGGCTGACAACGGCCTCCAGTCGATCGACGCCGAAGGAAAACCATTCGATCCCAACCTGCACGAAGCCATCGCCCACGAGCCGAGCCGGAATGTCGCCGAAGGCACCGTGCTGCGCCAGATGCGTCGCGGCTACCGGCTCAAGGATCGCTTGCTGCGCCCCTCCAGCGTAGTCGTCTCGAGCGGCCCGGCCTGATCTCCTCCTCCTGCTCGTGCTCTTGCTTCTCATCCCGATGAGAGATCAGGAGCGGAATTAGGAGCAGGAAAACGATTTATCCCGAAATGACCACCAAACGCGATTATTACGAAATCCTGAGCGTCGAACGGACCGCTCCCGGCGAGGAAATCAAGCGCTCCTATCGGAAGCTCGCGGTTAAGTTTCACCCTGATAAAAACCCCGACGATCCTTCTGCCGAAGAGCGCTTTAAGGAGCTCGGCGAAGCCTACGACGTGCTGATGGATGAGCAGAAGCGGGCCGCCTACGACCGCTATGGCCACGCGGCCTTTGCCCAGGGCCACGGCGGCGGCGGCGGCGGGTTCCACGATCCGTTTGATATCTTCCGCGAAGTCTTCAGCGGTGCGGCCGGCGGCGGCGGCGGTATTTTCGAGAGCTTCTTCGGCAGCGGCGGGGTGCAGGCCGATGGCAGCCAGCGCGGCAGCGATCTGCGCTACGACATGCAGATCACTCTGGAGGAAGCAGCTTTCGGAGTGGAAAAAGAAATCGAGGTGCGCAAGCTCGGCACCTGCGACAAATGCCACGGCAGCGGCGCCTCGCCCGGCTCCCGCGCGGTCACCTGCCCCACCTGTCGCGGGCGCGGTCAGGTGGTGAGTGCGCGCGGCTTTTTCCAAGTCTCGCAAACCTGCCCCCGATGCCGCGGGCTCGGAGAAGTGATCGAGAAACCGTGCGATGCCTGCGACGGCGACGGCCGGGTCGAGAAAACCAGCCGGATCAAAATTAAGGTCCCCGCCGGCATTTCCCACGGCTCCCGCCTGCGCTCCACCGGCAACGGCGAAGCGGGCGTGCGCGGCGGCGGCCAGGGCGATCTCTACATCGTGGTCCACATCAAGGAGCACCCGGTTTTCCAGCGCGAGGACGATAACCTGTACTGCGAAGTGCCGATCTCCTTCGCCACTGCCGCGCTCGGTGGCGAAGTGCCGGTCCCGACCTTGGAAGGCAAAGCCAGCCTCAAAGTGCCAGCCGGCACTCAGGGCGGGCAGAGCTTTCGCCTCCGCGGCAAAGGGGTTAGCCACGTCAACAGCCGCGAGCGGGGTGACCTCTTCGCCCGCCTGCTGGTGGAAGTGCCGAGCCGGCTAAACAGCGAGCAGCGCCAGAAACTGGAAGAATTCGCCGCCCTCTGCGGAGAAGACAACACCCCGCTGCACAAGAGCTTCTTTGATCGGGCAAAGGAATTTTTCCGTTAGGCGGCCGGGACCGTTCAGCGGCGGGCTGGAAACGCCGCCTAACGACCGTCACCGATCGCCGCTCACTTCCTCTGCTCCCAACCGCCGGCCGGTCCGGGCGATGAAGACGTCTTCCAGAGTGGGCTTGGCCAGGGTGATGGCGTCGATCTCTCCCGGAAAAGCCTCCGCCAGGCGGGTAATGAAGGCATAGCCGTCGGGATGCTCGATCCGCACTTCGTCGTTCAGAACACTCACTTCCACGCCTAACGACTGCGCGATGCGCTCGGCCAGCGAGGTGGCGTCCCGGCTGCGCGCGCTGATCACGTCGCCCCCGATCTCGGCGCAGAGTTTCTCCGGGGCATCGAGCGCGACGATCTTGCCGCGATCGATGATCGCAACCCGGTCGCAGCGGGCCGCTTCCTCCATCAAATGGGTGGTGAGAAGGACGGTGACATTCTGCTGATCGCGCAGGCGGTACAGGGTCTGCCAAAGATCGATCCGAGCCCCGGGATCGAGCCCGGTGGAAGGTTCATCCAGTAACAGAAGCTCGGGGCGATGGAGCAGGCTCTTGGCGATCTCGACCCGGCGCTGCAAGCCCCCCGAAAGCGTCTCGACCAGGTCGTGCGCACGCTCCTGCAGATTAAACTCGACCAGGAGATGATCGATCCGCTCGCGCAGGAGGGCGCCGGAGAGGCCGTAGAGGTGACCCTGGTGAGCGAGATTTTCGCGCACCCTGAGTTTCTTATCCAGGCTCGGAGCCTGGAAAACGACGCCGATCCGGCTGCGCAGCGCCGCCGTCTCGCGCAAAAGATCGAGCCCGAAGAGAGAAGCCGAGCCGCTGCTTGGCCTAACGAGAGTGGAAAGGATGCGAAAAAGCGTCGTTTTGCCGCCGCCGTTCGGGCCCAGCAGACCGAAAATCTCCCGCGGAGCGACGGTGAGATTAAGGCGATCGAGGGCAACGCGATCGCCATAGCGATGGGTGAGCTCGTTCGTGACCAGCGCAGGCGTAGACATGGAAATGGCACGATAGCCGGAACTGCAAGGGGCGCACGCGCGCTCGCCTCCTCCGAGAGGCAACCGCAGCTACAAAGTGCCCTCCATTCCCCTCGCCGCTGTCCTCAGCGATCCGTTGCGAATAGAGGGAGTGAGCGCTCCCAAAAAAAAGGGGAGAACCGTTCTCAGGCTGTCCTGGGAGTCGCAGCTGCGCTAAGACAATCGATTCTTGGTCGCGCGCTGGCTCGCCGGGCCGCGGGTTCCGCCGCCCATGTTCGGGTTTTCTCTCTTTTGCGCGCCGCCTTTGGGATCTTTCCTGCTCGAGAGATCGCGCACTTTGGTCGTCGTCTTCTTCGCGGTCGTTTTCTTGGTCGCCATATCGAGTTCCTTTCGCTTGCTTGCCTGCGCCGAAGTTGAGCAATTCGGTCCGCAATGACAATCCCAATCGTCGCCGCCGCTTCCCGGGCCGGGCCCTTTACACCGCCCTCCGCCGGTCGCAAGTTCGCCGATGCCTCACCTTGCCACTTGGATCACGACCCGGGACGAGAAGTGGTTCGCCCCGATCCTGGCCCAGCATCCCGAGGTCACAGTCGGCAACGCGGCCCTCGCGCCGGTGGCGCTGGAGACAATGAATGCCCTCCTCCTCACCGGCGGGAACGACATCACCCAAGAATATCTGCGCCAGCCCGTGCCTGATCCTTCCGTCCTGGAAAAAGGCGACCCGGCGCGGGACAAGTGGGAATTTCAAGCGGTCGAGCAGGCCTTGGAGCGCGGGTTGCCCATCCTCGCCATTTGCAAGGGGCTGCAACTGCTCAACGTCGCTCTCGGCGGCACCCTGCGGCTCGACATTACTGGTCATAACCTGCCCGAACAAAAAACCGAGGACGTGCAGGCTTTGCGCCTCGATGCCGGGGCCTCTTATCGATTTGAGAAAGTGAACAGCTCTCATCATCAGGCAGTCGATCGCCTGGGCGATGGCTGCGTGGTCGAAGCCTGGTGCGCGAGCGACGACATGATCGAACAATTCCGGCTGACCGATCGTCCCTTCGGCCTCGCGGCGCAGTATCATCCGGAGCGTGGGACGATCTATGCGCCGCTCTTTCGCGATTTCTTCCGCCAACTCACCCCGTGACGCCTTTGTCGTCGGCGGCCGAGCCCGCCCTTTTTGCCGCCTAACGACCCGGCCCGGCCCAATTACTCGCCCCGATAAACGCAGCGGGCGGTCGGCGTCTCGTGGATCACGATCTCGGAGAGACCGGGACATTGCGGGGCGATTTTCTCCCAGAACCAGGCCGCCATGTTTTCGATCGTCGGGTTTTCCAGGCCGGCGATCTCGTTCAAATAAGAATGATCGAGCTGCGCCACGAGCGGCTTCATGGCGGCGCCGATCCGGGCGTGATCATAGACCCAGCCGGTGCTGCGATCGACCTCGCCTTCCACCGTCACCTCCACCTTAAAGCTGTGCCCATGCATCTGCCGACACTTGTGGCCCTCGGGCGCGGAAGGCAGAGTCTGGGCGGCTTCAAAAGTAAAATCTTTCGTCAGGCGGGCTCGCATCGCGCGCGGAAAATCGCATCGCTCGGCCCGCCTGTCACCCCAGCAAGAGCGCGATTGAGCGTCCTTGGGCCGAGGCGATGCATTTCCCGGTTTATTTCCTCATCGCCTAACGAGTCCTCGCCTTCGGGTGGAATCGCCCCGGGCTAGGGCAGATCCCTTCGAGCCGGGAATGGCGCCGATTCGCGTTCGCGCGCCCTCTGCATAGCTTCCTCTTCCGCGCATGGCCTCGAACGTGACCGAAACGCATCTGACCCAGAGCGAGGCCGCCCCGAATCCCTCCTCCACCAATCCCACCGTGCTCGCGATCCTTTTCGCGATCAGCTTTTCCCATCTCCTGAACGACACCATCCAGTCGCTCATCCCCGCCATCTACCCGCTGCTCAAGAAGAGCTTCCAGCTCAGCTTCGTCCAGGTCGGTCTCATCACCCTGACCTTTCAGATGACCGCTTCCATCCTGCAGCCGTTCGTCGGTTGGTACACCGATCGCCGGCCCAAGCCCTACTCGCTCGCCTGCGGGATGGCCTGCACCCTCGGCGGGCTCATTCTCCTCTCCCACGCCATCCACTACGGCATGGTTATCGGCGCGGCCGCACTGGTCGGGCTGGGCTCCTCTGTTTTTCATCCGGAATCGTCCCGCGTCGCCCACCTCGCCTCGGGCGGACGCCATGGGTTTGCGCAATCGATCTTCCAAGTCGGAGGCAACGCGGGCAGTTCGTTAGGGCCGCTGCTCGCCGCCCTCATCGTCGTCCCGCACGGCCAGGGCAGCGTGCTTTGGTTTGCCCTCGTCGCCCTTCTCGGCATCGCCGTGCTCTCGGTCGTCGGGCGCTGGTACGGGCAACACCTGGCCGAGGCGAAAAGAAAGCCGGCTCCGGTCACTGCGCCAGCCGCGCCGCTCTCCCGCCGGGTCTGGTTCACCCTCGTCATCCTCGGCGTGCTCATCTTTTCGAAATATTTCTACCTCGCCAGCCTAACGAACTACTACACCTTCTACCTCATCCACAAGTTCCATCTCTCCGTTCAGGGGGCGCAGCTGCATCTTTTTCTTTTTCTCTTCGCCGTCGCGGTCGGGACCATTCTGGGCGGGCCGATTGGCGATCGTTACGGGCGCAAACTGGTCATCTGGATTTCCATCCTCGGGGTGGCGCCGTTCACCATCGCCCTGCCGCACGCCAACCTCTTCTGGACCGGCGTGCTCACTGTGATCATCGGGATCATTCTCGCTTCGGCGTTTTCCGCCATCCTGGTCTACGCGCAGGAATTGGTCCCGGGCAAAGTGGGTCTCATCTCGGGCCTCTTCTTCGGCCTGGCCTTTGGCATGGCCGGCATCGGCTCCGCCGTGATGGGCGAACTGGCGGATCGCACCAGCATCGAGCACCTCTTTTATCTCTGCTCCTTCCTGCCTTTGATCGGATTGCTGACCGCCTTTTTGCCTAACTTGCGCCAAAGCAGTAGTGGACCGCGGGCGCGCGCTTAAACCCCGCGCTTGGTGGGGGTCCAGATGAACTTGTGCATTTGGAGCTGGAACCGCACCGGCAGCTTGTCGGCCAGGATCCATTCCACGATCTCGCGCGGATCGATCCGGCCGAAGATCGGAGAAAAAAGGACCGCGCGACAGCGCTCGGCCAGGCGATGCTCCAGCACCTGCGCACGGGACCATTCGTAATCCTCCCGCGAACCGATGACGCACTTCACTTCGTCGTTAGGGGTGAGGTGCTCGAGATTCGCCCAGAGGTTGCGCTTCACTTCGCCGCTCCCGGGCGTTTTCAGATCCATGATCCGGTGCACCCGCGGATCGACCGTCGCAATATCGTGCGCCCCGCTGGTCTCGAGCAGAACGGTGCGTCCGGCATCGGCCAGCAGAGTCATGAGCGGGAGGACGTTTTTCTGCAGGAGCGGCTCGCCTCCAGTGATCTCGACCAGCGGACAATCGCAGGCCAGGACCGCGTCGACGATTTCGCCTAACGTCTGCTTTTTCCCCTCATAAAAGGCGTATTCCGTGTCGCAATAAGTGCAGCGCAGATCGCAAAATGTGAGGCGGACGAAGACGCAGGGCAGGCCGGCCCAGGTGCTTTCGCCCTGAACCGAGAAATAGATCTCGTTGATGGTCAGCTTCTTCTCGCGCTCGGACATTCCGGGGAACTTAACATCGAAGCTCGGCAATTGTAGAGCGCCCCTCCGCCGGCCCAGTTTCGCTCCGCCTCAATGCCAGAGCCAGAGCAGGCGCCCGGCGAAGACGAGCATGACCAGCGCGCTGACCGCCTGCGTCCCCACCTGCCAGCTGGGCCGGGCAAAGACCCGCGCCCCGAGCTTGAGCGCAGTGCAGAGCACGATCGTCCAGGCGATCGCGCCCGAGACGACCGAGGCGGCGAGGGTGAGCGAGGTTAGAAAGGTCGCGTGCCCCTGGGCCGCGCCCTGCCCGCCCACGACGGCGAACCAGAAGCCGATATTCCATGGACTCGTTAGGGCAAGAATCAGCCCGAGAAAATAACCGCGTGCCCGGCCGCGTCGCAGAGCCGGCGGCGGGATCGAGTTGCGCGCCGCGTGTGCCGCCCGCCAGGCGCCACGGGCGAAATTAAAAGCCAGAAAAAGGAGGAGGCAGAAGCTGATAATCCCGAGCGCCAGATGCAGGCGCGGCGCGGCCAGGAGTGCGCCGGCCCCGGCCGCGACCCCGAGCGCCCAGAGAAAATCGCCCGTGCAGGCCCCGAGCCCGAGCTGCCAGGCCGGCCAAAAACCGCCGCCTTGGGCACGGGGCAGGAGGACCCGCCGAATCATCTCGGCGTTGATCGGCCCCGGCGGCCAGGCGACCGACCAGCCGAGCACGAGGCCGTTGAGAATGGTGGCGCCGGAAAGATCCGCCATCGTTAGGCGACTTTCACATCCCGCATTCTTCCTTCGCCTCCAGATAGCTGGAGCGGACCTCTTCCAGGCTGGCCAGATATTTATCCAGCTTAGGCACCTGCTGGATGCGGGCGAGGTTCGCTGGAGCGTAGAGTCGGGAGAAAATGGCGCGCACGATCTTGCTCCGCGGGACGCTCTTTTCCCCGTAGCCAAAGGGGATGTTGCTCGACCAGAAACGCACGTAATCGAGCCCGAGCTTTTTCTCCAACCCGAGAAAGATGACCGAATGTCCGTGCTCGGAGCGGCCGACCTCGGGCGACCAGAAAATCTTCATGAAATCCCCCGGCTGCGCCTGAGCGAAATCGTCGAAGTTGCGCCCCAACCCGAGCTCATAGAACAGCCGCGCGGTGCCAGGACCGTTGGCATTCCAGCGTCCCCAGATGCCGGCGCCGTCGCGCTGGCCGCGGATCATGAGAGCGTCGAGCGTCTCGTAATCGAGCTGCAACTCGCCCCGATCGCGCAGCGCCTCGATCGTCTTCAGGAAAACAAGGTAGGTCGCTCCCGAGCAATAACTCGGCGAAGCGGACGCGGGCAGGACGAAAAATTTACCCGACTCAAAGTGCGCGGCCGATTGCAGCCGGATGGTGGCGGTGCGCGAGGCGGAATATTTCCCGCCCTCCGGCATCGTCTTGATTTGTTCCAGGACGATCTGGTTCAGCGGGCTGGGGGCGAGCTGGGCCACGAGGCCGTGAGGCGCAAAGATGCCGCAGAAGATCGCAAGGAGGACGAAACGCACCCGTGATCAATAAGGGAAATCCGAGCCCGGGCAAGGGCGCTGGACCCGAGCCGCGCCGGGCGAGCCCATCCGGTAGGCGAGACCGTCTACCCGGGCCTTGGCATTCCCGCGAGAGTATGTTAACCACCCATCGAAATGCTGCGCTTCACGAAAATGAACGGAGCGGGAAACGATTTCGTCCTGCTCGACAACCGGGCGGGCGACCTCCAGCTCACGCGCGAACAGATCATCCGGCTATGCGATCGGCATCGCGGAGTCGGAGCCGACGGCGTGCTCCTCCTCGAACGCCCGGCCAACGGCGCCGATTTCCGCATGCGCTATTACAATGCCGACGGCGGCGAAGCGGAGATGTGCGGCAACGGCGCGCGCTGCTTTGCCCGCTACGCCAACCGCACCGCCGGTCCGTTCCAGCAGCTGACTTTCGAGACTCCGGCGGGCGAAATCGGCGCCCGCCTCGTCGGCGAGCTGGTCACGCTGCGCATGAGCGAGCCCAACGACATGCGGCTCGGCCTCGAGCTGCCGGTCGAAGGGGAGAAATTCCGCGCCAGCTACATCGATAGCGGGGTCCCGCACGTCGTCGTGCCGGTGGCCCGGATCGACGACGTGGATGTGCGTTCGTTAGGCGCGGCGCTTCGCCATCACCCTCTGTTTGCCCTGCGCGGGGCCAACGCCAATTTCAGCGAACAGCGCGGCCCGCATCACATCGCCATTCGCACTTACGAACGCGGAGTCGAGGATGAGACCCTGGCCTGCGGCACCGGAGTGGTGGCGAGCGCGCTCCTTTTCGCCGCCAACCAGGATCTCTCCGGGCCGATCGAGGTGCTGGTCCGCGGCGGCGACACCATGCAGGTCGATTTCACCCGCGAGGGCGATCGCTTTCGCGAGGTGATGCTGACTGGCCCGGCCGATTTTGTCTTCGACGGCGAGCTGCCGCTATGAGCTGCAATCGTTCCAACACCTAACGCCTGACGGCTCCAGAACAACCATGTTTCGCGGCACTTATACAGCTCTGGTCACTCCCTTCAAGGACGACGAAGTGGATCTCGAAGCGTTCGAGAAACTGATCGAAGACCAGATCGCCGGTGGCGTGACCGGAATCGTGCCGGTCGGGACAACGGGGGAATCTCCCACTCTGAGCTGCGGGGAACGGCATCATGTGATCGAGCGGGCGGTCAAAATCGCGGGCGGCCGTTGCCAGATCATCGCCGGCACGGGCTCGAATTCGACCCGGGAGGCGATCATGCACACCCAGGCGGCGGAGGAGATGGGAGCGGACGGCGCCCTGCTGGTGGCGCCGTATTATAACAAGCCCAGTCAGGAAGGCCTTTTCCGCCATTTTGAAGCGATCGCCGGCCAGACCTCGCTCAAGCTCGTGCTCTACAACATCCCCGGGCGCTGCGCGGTCGATATCGCGGCCGACACCGTCGTCAGGCTGGCCGAGAGCTGCCCCAACATCGTCTCGATCAAGGAAGCGAGCGGGAGCGTTGACCGGGTGAGCGAGCTGGCGATTCGTTTGCCTAACGAGTTTTCCATTCTGAGCGGAGACGACTCGCTCACCCTGCCCTTTCTCGCGGTTGGCGCGGTCGGGGTGGTGAGTGTGGCTTCCAATCTTTTCCCGGCCGAAGTTTCCCGGCTGGTCCGGCTGTTTCTCGACGGCCAGACCGAAGAAGCGCGCCGGCTGCACCAGCGCTTTTTTCCTCTCTTCAGGGACATTTTCCTCGAGCCAAACCCGGTCCCAGCCAAGACGGCTCTTTCCTGGCGCGGAGCGATGTCGGCCGAATGCCGGCTGCCGCTGGTGAAGATGAGCGAGGCAAATCAGGCCCGGCTGCGCCAAACCCTGGCCGCCCTGGGGCAGGCTGGCTAATATGAGCAGCTCCACCCGGGTGCTGCTGCTCGGTCCCTCCGGCCGCATGGGGCGCGCCATCACCGCAGCGGCGGGAAAGGATTCCAGCCTAACGATCGTGCCCGGCCCGGCCCGGGGCGAATCGATCGAGAAACGGATCGGTGACGGCGAAGTGGTGATCGATTTCAGCAGCGCGGAAGCGACCGAAGAAGTCTGCCGCGCCTGTGCCGAGCAGGGCAAACCGCTCGTCCTCGGCACCACCGGGCACAGCGAAGCGCAAAAGGCAGCGGTGGCGGTGGCGGCGGAAAAAATGCCGATCGTTTTTGCGGCCAATTTCAGCGTCGGAGTGAACGTGCTTTTCGCGCTCAGCCAGCGGGCGGCGAAGTTGTTAGGCGAAGATTTCGATTTCGATCTGATCGAGCTGCATCATCGGGGGAAGAAGGACGCGCCAAGTGGAACCGCGAAGCGGCTGGTCGAGATTTTGCAGGAGGCGCGCCCGGACCGCATGGTGGCCGCGCAATCGGTGCGCGCAGGCGATATCGTGGGCGAACACACCGTCTTCTTCACCGGCCCCGGCGAGCGCCTGGAGCTGACGCATCGCGCCTCCAGCCGCGAGACTTTTGCCGTCGGCGCCCTCCGTGCCGCCCGCTGGGTGCTGGCGCAACCGCCCGGCCTCTACCGCATGGAAGATGTCCTCGGTTTATAGCCAGGCCGCGAGTTCGGTTTCGCGACCTTGTGCTCATGAGGAAATTTGCAACCAATGAAAGCCGGCATCGCCTTCGGAGCCAATCTGGGCCAGCGGCTGGTCAGCCTAACGAACGCTCGGGCTCGCCTCTTCGCGCTGCCGGGCGTTACTCCGCCTTTTCTCTCCTCCGCCCTGTACGAAACCGAGCCGGTCGATTGTGAATCAGGCGCGGAAAATTTCCTCAACGCGGTGGTCGAAATCGACTACGCCGGCTCCTCCCGCGCCCTGCTGGAGGGACTGAGAAGAATCGAGGAAGCCCTCGGCCGTCCCTCCGAGCATGCCCGCAACCGCTCGCGCCCGATCGATCTCGACCTCCTCTACCACGGCCAAGGCACGATCGACCACCCCGATCTGCAGCTCCCCCATCCTCGCCTGCACCTGCGCGGATTCGTCCTGCATCCGCTGGCCGAGATTCGGCCCGATCTCATCCTGCCGGGGCAGAACCAAACGGTACGAGAGCTGGCGCAAAGTCTGCCGGCCGAAGCGGCGGTGGTGCGGGCCGCAGAGCAGTGGTAAAGTCGCCAGCCATGGAGGATTTTCGCGCGCGCAAACGTCGCGGAGAGCGCATTACCGCCCTCACCGCCTATGATTATCCGACCGCCCGGCTGCTCGACGAGAGCGGGATCGACATCATCCTGGTCGGCGACTCGTTAGGCATGGTGGTGCTTGGTTACGAGGACACCACTGAGGTCACTCTTGAGGAAATGCTCCACCACACCCGGGCCGCCGCGCGCGGGGTAAAACGGGCCCTGCTCGTGGCCGACCTTTCCATCGGCACCTACGAGACGCCGGAGATGGCGGTGGCTAACGCGCGCCGCCTGCTGGCCGCGGGCGCGCAGGCGGTGAAGCTGGAAGGCGGCAGCAGCCACGTCGCTCAGATCGAGGCGATCCTAAGGGAAAACATTCCGCTTATGGCTCATATCGGCATGCTCCCGCAGAGCGTGCGGGAAGAAGGCGGCTATAAAATAAAGGGACGCGGCCCGGCCGAAATCGAACGACTCCTCCGTGATGCCCGGGCCGTGCAGGCGGCGGGCGCGTTTTCGGTCGTGCTCGAGATCGTCGCGGCGGAGGCGGCGCGGCAGATCACCGCAGCCATCGAGATTCCAACCATCGGGATCGGGTCGGGCGAACATTGCGACGGACAAATCCTGGTCACGCACGACCTGATCGGACTGTATCCCTGGTTCACCCCGAAGTTTGTCTCGCCCGTGGTGCAGGTGGCGGAGGAGATCCGAAGGGCGGCCCGCATCTTCAGCGAGCGGAGCAAAGGCTCGATTGGCTAGGCGTTAGACGTCGTCCCCCGGCTCGAACACGTCTCGCCCTACCGGATGCGGCTGGGGGCAAAGTTTGACAAACATTTTCGCGCGCCGTTTGTCTCACTCGAGATGAACGCAGTCACGGCACGACGAACTTCCGCTCCGCTCCCGGTCTGGGCCGGCCGGAGCAAGCAGCGCAACTGGCTGCTCATCGGGCTGCTGCTCTCGCTCGTGCTCCACGGGTTGCTCTGCTTTTTCTTCTATAACACCGGCTTCCAATCCAGCCCTCCACTGGCCCAGGAAAAGCCGGCCCCGCCCAGATTTAAGGTGACCAGCGTCGACACCGCCCCAAAGCCGCTCGACCAGGCCACCGCCAGTACGATCGCGGACCCGGCCAAGCCAAATCCCGACCAGACCGATGTGCAGTTGCCCGACGATCAGAAATCTTTCGACAAGCTTCTGCAGGAAGTGCACGCGACCGCGGCCATGCCGGATGACACTCGCGATGTGCTGCCGGATAAGCCGAAGGTCGAGCAAACGAATCTGAACTCAGTCATCAACGAGATCGAAAAAACCACCGCGCAATCGCTTACCAAAGGGCCCAACGCGAAACGGGAGCAATCGCTGCTTAACAACGTGGCCGACTCCGGCCGCCCGCAGCCGGCGCTGACCGGGACGGAGCTGGCCACCAGCACCACGATCAAGCGGCCCAATAATTTCAACGCCATCGCGGGCGACAGCGCCGGACCGCGAACAGATAGGGCGCCGGGGTTCAGCGATCTGGAGTCGCTCCTCTCGCAAAAGGGCCCGCTGGGAGCGGGAACGAAGTTCAAAATGCCTAACAATCAGCTCTTCCAGTACGACAGCGCGGACTTGCAGGGCAACGCGGTCGAGCAGTTGCAAAAAGTGGCGACGCTGATCAAACGAAACCCCAACGCCACTTTCACCCTTGAGGGTTATACCGATTCGTATGGCTCCGATGCCTACAACCTCGAGCTGAGCCGGCGCCGGGCGGAAAGCGTGAAGGCTTATCTGGTCAGCGCGCTCGGGATCAATCCGGCGCAGATTGAGACCAAGGGTTTTGGGAAGGCGAATCTGCTCACCTCACCGGACGCGTCGATCGAAGAGCAGGAAGTGAATCGCCGCGTGGTCGTGGTAGTGCACTAGCGCGTCGCAAGGGTTTCGTTAGGCGGCAGAGCATTTGTCGGTCGGGCGGTCGGCGCGCTGCTACCAGTTCTTGATCCATTGCACCGACTTGTCCGAATCGGCCGTGCTCCAGAGATCGAAGGTTGGGTTGTAACCTTTTTCGGGATCGGTCTGATGGAGGGTCGAATACCCGTAGCTGTTTCCGAACGGGTCTTTGATGAAGGTGCCGCTCCCCATCCCCCCGAGCTGGTTTTGCTTGAAACTCATATAAGAAAAGCCCGGCCCTGGCTCTCCGTCGGGGTTCGATGTATCGCCCACGAGATTGGCGTAAAGAACCGCGCTTTTGGATTGGTAGGATGCTGGATCAGTCGCTGCCGGATCCAAATCGCTGACCGGATAAACTCCGTTATCCGCCCTGTAGTTTTCCAGCGCAGCCGAGATGGCGGCGATCTCGGCCGCAGCGCGGGAGCGGGCTCCTTTATTGTGCACGTAGCTGCTCGTGGTCAAAACCAATCCGGCCAGAACGAGGATGATCGTCACTACCACCAGCAACTCGACCACGGTCAAGCCAGTAGGAGCGGCGGCAGTCGGGAGGCGCGCCGTCTGCATTCGTTAGGATTGCGCCTGCAGGCCGCCGATGATGCTGATCAAGGGCATGAACAACGCGATCACGATCGTGCCCACGATCACGGCCAGGAAGACGATCATGATCGGCTCCAGCATCGAGGTCAGGCCGGCGACCGAGTTATCCACTTCGTCGTCGTAGACTTCCGCGATCTTGAGCAGCATTTCGGGCAACTGACCGGTCTCCTCGCCTACATCGACCATGCTCACCACCATGGGCGGGAAGGCTCCGCTCGCTTCCAGCGGTTGCACTATCGATTCGCCTTCCTTGACTGAGTCGTGCACCTGGGAAATGGCATTGGCGATGACGCGGTTGCCGGCGGTGTCGCGGGTGATGTTGAGCGCCTGCAAAATCGGAACGCCGCTGGTGACGAGCGTGCCTAACGTTCGCGCGAAACGCGAGATCGAGCTCTTGCGGGTGAGATCGCCGAAGAGCGGCGCGCGCAGAGCGAGACGATCGAGCAGGACGCGCCCGGCGGCGGAACGCGCGACAAAATTGTAGGCCAAAAAGAGGACAAAAATCGCGCCAAGCAGGACGAGCCAATGCGTCTGCATGAAGCGGCTGATCCCAATGACAAACTCGGTGATGGCCGGGAGCGGCTTATTGCCCAGCATCTCGTGAAAGATGGTCTCAAACTTCGGCACAATGAAAACGAGGAGGAAGGCCATGATGATCAGGGCGAGGGAAAGCACGATGATCGGATAGATCATGGCCGACTTGACCTTGTTCTTGACCTTCTGCGCCTTTTCCTGGAACTCGGCCAGCCGGCTCAGGACCAACTCGAGCACCCCGCCGAGCTCGCCGGCTTTGACCATGTTGACGTAGAGCTTGTTAAATATTTTCGGGTGTTGCTCCAGGCTCTCGGAAAAGGTGCTCCCGCTCTGCACCGAATCGGCCAGTTGGTCGATCGCGCTTTTCAGCACCGGATCGCGCTCCTGTTTGGAGAGAACATTGAGCCCGCGCAACAAGGGCAGGCCGGCATCGATGAGAGTGGCGAGCTGGCGGGTGAATACCATCAGCACCTTGGCTTTGACCGTTTTCTTTTCGAAAAGAACGATGCCTCTTTTCTTCTTCGCCGCCGCGGAGGCGGCAACGCTGGCGACCCTGGGTCCGCGCCGGGATTTTCTGTTCGCGACCCCGCCGTCCAGACCTTCCTCGGAGATGTTCGTCGGGAAATAACCGGCCTGCCGGAGCTGCCCGATGGCGTCGTTAGTCGAAGAGGCCTCAACCAGGCCGGTCGATTCCTGCCCCCGAGCGTCGAGCGCGATGTAAGCGAAACGCGGCATGCTGAGAAGTGGTCCGAGCCGAGAATAGACAGCGGGAAAAAGTCTGTCGAGAGATTGCGCAGCGCGGCGGCGGCGCCCTGGGGAAATTCGCCGCGCCGGACCTAGGTGTATTTTAATACTTCCTCGATCGTGGTGTCCCCTGCGAAAATGCTGCGCAGGCCGTCCTGCCGCAGCGTCACCATGCCGAGCTCGATCGCTTTTTGTTTCAAGACCACGGAGGGCGCGCGCTCGTTGATCAGGGCACGAATCGGGTCGGTGATCCGCATCAATTCGTAGATGCCTTTACGGCCTTTGTAGCCGGTCTGGTTGCACTTCTCGCAGCCGGTTCCGTAATAGAACTGCCGGTGGCCGATCTCGTGCGGGGCCAGGTTGAGCTGGGCCAGGAGAGACTCGTTAGGCCGATAGGACGTGCGACAATCGGGGCAGATGCTACGCAGCAGGCGCTGCCCGAGGACGGCGTCGAGAGTGGAGGAAATGAGGAACGGCTCCACTCCCATGTCGATCAGACGCGCGATGGCGCCGGGAGCGTCGTTAGTGTGCAGGGTGGTGAAGACGAGGTGGCCGGTGAGGGAGGCCTGGATGGCGATCTGGGCCGTCTCCAGGTCGCGTGTTTCACCGACCATGATGCGGTCCGGATCCTGGCGCAGAAAGGCCCGCAAGACGCGGGCGAAGCTGAGTCCGATCGCCTCGTTCACCGGCACCTGCATGATGCCTTCGAGGTCATATTCGATCGGCTCTTCCGCGGTCAGGAGCTTCGCGTCGATGGTATTGATCTTGCGCAGGCAGGAATAAAGCGTGGTCGTTTTGCCGGAACCGGTCGGGCCGGTCACGATGAAGATTCCGTTAGGCCGATGGATCACCTCGAGGATGTCACTGAGGATGTCATCCGGCATCCCGAGCGCCTCCAGCTCGAGGTTCACGGTCGAGCGATCGAGCACGCGCAGGACAACGCTCTCGCCAAACTGCGTCGGCAAAGTGGAAACGCGCAGATCGACCGTGCGGCCAGCGATGTGTTTCTGGATCCGCCCGTCCTGCGGCAGGCGGCGCTCGGCGATGTTCATGTTCGCCATCACTTTCACCCGCGAGATGACGGGCAAGGCGAGATGACGCGGCGGCGGCGCCATTTCGTAGAGCGACCCGTCGACCCGGTAGCGCACTTTGAATTCTGCCTCGAAGGGCTCGAAATGGATGTCGCTGGCCCGGTCCTGGATCGCCTGATAGAGAATGAGCTCGACGAAGCGAATGATCGGGGTCGCGCTCGCTTCCGCTTCGAGGTTGGTCCCGATCGGTTTGCTGCCATCGAGGGTCATGAGCTCGCCCGCTTCGCCAAGCTGCTTCAGGATCTCCTCCATGCTGGAGGTCTCTTCGCCATAGTGTTGGCGCAGGCGTTTCTCGATCTGGAGGCTGGGCGCGAGCACGACTTCGATGTCGCGCCCGAGTGCGAAACGGAGGTCTTCCACCGTCTGAGTATCGAGCGGATCAACCAGCGCGAGGCGAATGGAGTGATCCTCCGAGCCGATCGGGAGGGCGCGATGCAGCCGGGCCAGGCCGGCCGGAATCTGGCGCAGGATTTGGGGAGTGAATTCGATCGTGTCGAGATCGATCACTTCGCTCCCGAGCGCCTCGGCGATGGCGAGATAAAACTGCTCCTCATCGACAATGCCGTGGTCGACCATGGCCTGCTCAATCGCTTTGCCGTTCTGGGTTGTCTCGAGCAGAACGTCGTCGGCCTGGGCCCGGTCCATCAGGCCCTGATCGATGAAGAGGTCGGCGATGCGTTCGTTGTTCACGGGAAAAAAATCCGAAACCCGAATATCGAAATCCGAAGGAAATTCGAAGAACCGAATTCCAAATGTGCGAAAGGCCACGCGCGACAGTTTCGAGCCTTGATGCTTCTGATTTCGAAGATTCCTTCGGATTTCGACATTCGATCTTCGGATTTCAATGCAAATCCCCCAGGGTGATCGAGATCACTTCTTCTGCGCTCGTTAGGCCAGCCAGCACCTTGCGCACCCCGTCTTCGCGCAGGGTGCGCATCCCCAGCTCGCGCGCGCGCTGGCGCAGGCTCATGGTCGAGGCCCGGTTGTTCACCAGGTGGCGCGCTTCGTCGTCGATCTCGAAGATCTCGAAAATGCCCATCCGCCCTTTGTAGCCGGTCTGGCGGCATTTCTCGCAACCGACCGGGCGCATCACGTTGGCCTCGCCCATTGGCGAAGCCTCGATCTGCAACGCGCGCAGCTCCGACTCGGAGAGGCGCCCCGGCTCCTTGCAGTTGAGGCAGAGTCGCCTAACGAGTCGCTGGGCCATGATGGCGCGGATGGCGGTCGCGACCAGGAACGGTTGCACTCCGAGATCGATCAGACGCGCCACCGCGGAAGGGGCGTCGTTGGTGTGCAGGGTGCTGAAAACGAGGTGGCCGGTGAGGCTGGCGTTGGTCGCGATCGAAGCGGTCTCGAGATCGCGAATCTCACCGATCATGATGATGTTCGGCGCCTGGCGCAGGATGGAACGGAGCGCGGCCGGAAAGGTCATTCCGATCTCGGAATTGACCTGCACCTGGTTGATCCCGTTCATCAAATACTCGACCGGCTCTTCCACCGTGATGATTTTGCGGTCCGGTTTATTGATGGAATTGAGGCAGGCGTAGAGCGTGCTCGTTTTTCCGGAACCGGTCGGGCCGGTCACGAGCAGGATGCCGTCCGGCGCGCGCAGAAGGCGCTCGAAGATTTCCTGGTCGTCGCTCAGGAAACCGAGCTCGGGCAGACCGAGGAGCAGGCTGCTTTTATCGAGCAACCGCATGACCATGCTTTCGCCGTGATTGGTCGGCACGGTCGAGACGCGCAGATCGATCGATTTACGGCCCATCTTTACCTGGATGCGGCCATCCTGCGGCAGACGCTTTTCCGCGATGCTCATCGAGCCGGTCATAATCTTGAGCCGGCTGATGATGGCGGACTGCAACTTCTTGGGCGGCGACTGCATTTCCTGGAGCACGCCATCGATGCGGAAGCGGACCCGGAAACTTTTCTCGAGCGGCTCGAGGTGGATGTCGCTCGCTCCGAGCTTGTGCGCCTCGAGCAGGAGAAGCGAGACCATGCGCACGATCGGCGCGTCGCCGCTGTCGCCTTCGGTCAGTTGCGCACCCTGCTCGAGGTCGAGCTCCTCGATCGCGGCATGGCCGATTTTCTCCCGCAGGAGATCGACCGCTTCCTCCGCGCTGCCGTAATATTTGATCAGTGCCTGGCGGATTTTTTCCGGGGTGGTGCAGACCACCTCGAGCTCGCGCCGCAGAAGAAAACTGAGGCTGTCGATGCTGTCGATATCGAGCGGATCGCCAGTCGCGACGACGAGCCCCTGCTCGTTGCGCGCGATCGGGATCATCTTGAAACGACGCGCCTCCTGCGGCCGGATTTCATCGATCACCTCCTGCGGCACGACCAGGTCGGCCAGATCGATCCAATTCATCTGCGACTGAGCCGCGACGGTGCGGGAGATCTCGTCCGCCGTAACCAGTCCTTGCCTAACGAGTCGCTCGACCACGGTGCCAGAGGCATTTCGATCCGCTCGTGTCTGCTCGATCTGCGCCCGGCTCAAAAGGCCGACGTCGCGGAGAAGATCGAGCACATATTCTTCGTTCGGCGGGGGCATGGCGGCGACCTTCAGAATCGCCTCCGGCTCGAGAAAAGGGAAGCGCGAAGTCGAATGGCGAAACGCCGGCAATGCGCCCGGCCTCGCCGCTGCGGCGCCCTCGGCAGGGCGAGACTCGGTCGAGCCGGGGATGGCGGCTGGCTACGAAACGAAGTCTTCCGCCGGCTCGACAGTCTCGCTCTACCAATTATTCCCTACCAGCAATCTGGCCGACCGAACGCTCGACCTAGGTGGGCGCGCCGCTGGAGAGCACCGGCTCGGTCGCGTGCTCTTCCTCCACCGCCTCCTGCGATTGCAGGTAGGTCTTGCCCTGGTAGAACATCGCCACCACCACGAAGACCACCGCCGCCACCAGCATGAGCACGGCGAAGAAGAGGAAATACTGCTGATCGTTCATCTTCACCGTGCCGTCCTCGTTGCGGATGAAGTAGTTGACTGCGGCGGTGAACAGATTGCCCATCGAAACGGTGAAAAGCCAGAGAGCCATGACCGCGCTTTTCATCTTGTTCGGCGCCTGAGTGTAGGAGAATTCCAGGCCGGTGATCGAGACCATGGTTTCACCCAAAGTGAGAATGGCATAAGCAAGGAACTGCCAGTTCACGCTCGGCTTGGCCCCGGCATCGATCATTTGCTGGATGTACCAGATGACCACGTAACTCGCCGCGGTGAGGAAAAGGCCGATCCCGATCTTGCGCAAAGGCGTGAGCGGGAAAACGCGATCCATCGCCGGGTAGATGAGGTAATTCACCAGCGGGATGAAGAGCAGAATCATGATCGGATTCGCCGTCTGCACCTGGGACGGAAGCAGGTTCATGCCGAACCAATGCAGATCCATGTGCTGCGCCTGCAGGGTCCAGGAACCGCCGCTGCTCTGATCCCAGAGTGACCAGAAGACCGCCACAAAAACGTAGACGACCGCCAGCCGACCGAGCGCGCTCAAGCCTTCCCGGCTGAACATTTGCTTCAGGAAGCCAAGACCGCCGGGCCGGATATGGACGAATTTTTTGCGACCGAGCCAAAAGAAAATCGTCGCCAGCACCATGAAGACACCGGGAATGCCGAAAGCCCACTTCGGACCGAAGCGCGGATCGTGCAGGAGAAACGGACAGGCAATGGTCGAGATGAAAGAGCCGGCGTTGATCGAGAAATAGAACCAGCCGAAAACCTTGGAAAGCAGGTGCTTGTTCGATTCGCCAAACTGGTCGCCCACATTGGCCGAGACGCATGGCTTGATCCCGCCGGCGCCGAACGAGATCAGCCCGAGACCAATGAGAAGTCCGAGGCGGGTGTCGTTCAGGGCAAGGGCGAAATGGCCAAAGCAATAGACGATCGAAAGCCAGAAGATGGTCTGATATTTGCCAATGAAACCCTCGGCCAGAATGGCGCCGAGGATGGGAAGAAAATAAACCGCGGCGACGAAGAGGGCGAAATATTGGCGGGCTTCGGCGTCGCCCATGCGATCGCTCGCGCCGCTGCTCGTGACCAGATACTGGGTCATGAAAATGATCAGGATGGAGCGCATCCCGTAGAAAGAGAAGCGCTCCGCCGCCTCGTTCCCGATGATGTAGGGCACGCCCGGCGGCATGGTGGTGATGTTCGGCGGGGTGCGGGCGTATTGATCTTTGGCCATGGCGCTGTTTCCTCTCGTTAGGTCGATCCTGGTTTACTCACTTCGCCCCGGGGGCGGGGTGAGACTCGACGGAGCGGGACCGTTGCCGGAGGCAGGCCGCGGCCCTTCCCCTCTCCGTGCCCATCCGTAAAATCCGCGGTCAAAAATTGAGTCGTTAGGGCTGCTGCTTCGGGAAAAAATTAGCCGGGGTGGGCGAAGCCAGGACCGGGGTCGGAATGGCGTGGATCGGTTCTTCCGCAGCGGCCTCCAGCGGATGGAGGTGCTCCTTTTGCAGCTCGGGCAATTCCCCGACGTGATGCCGCTCGCAGGAAGTAAAAACAATGATCAAACCGGCCAGCGCCGCGAGCGGAAAATACCGAAGAGAAAACATGCGCGGGAAGAGTAACGGGCGAGTGAAGCGCGGCGCAACAAAAACTTGCCCTTGGTCGGCCAAGACTACGGACCCGCAGGGCGAGACTGGATTGCGCAACGACTTCCCGGTGCCAGCTTAAGCGCATGCCGAATCGAATCCTGCGCGCCGCCTGCCTCTTCTTTCTTTGCCTAACGATCACGCCAGTGCAGGCGAAGCCGGCCGCGCCGGGCAAACGCAACATCACCGAAAAGGACCTTTTCGATTTTGTCTGGATCGGCAGCCCGCAGATCTCGCCCGATGGCTCCCGCGTCGCCTATGTGCGGGTGACCACGGACGAAAAAAAGACCGGCTACAAAACCGCCATCTGGATGGTGCCGACGGATGGCCAGGAGCCGGCCCGGCAGATGACCAGCGGTCCGCGCGATACCTCGCCGCGCTGGTCGCCCGACGGCCAGTGGCTCGTCTTCGCGCGTGCTTCGGAGAAAGAGGGGAAAAAGCAGCCGCCGCAGCTTTGCCTGCTCCCGATGGCGGGTGGCGACGCCTTTGTGTTCACCGATCTGCCAAAAGGCGCGGGCGACCCAAAATGGTCGCCCGATGGCAAAACGATCGTATTCACCAGCAGCTCGAATCCGGACGATCTGGCCAAAGAGGCGCGGAAAAAGAAGGAGGAACAGGCTGCCTCGACACCGGAAGGCAATTCGGCGGCCGGCCAGCCTACCGATCAGGCGAAAGAAAAAGAGCACGAGAGCGATGTGCACGTCATCACCCGCGCGGTCTATCGCGACGATGAGGAAGGTTACCTCGACCCGGATCGGCCGAGCCACCTCTGGCTGGTGCAGGCGCCGCAGAGCGCCGATGAAAAGGTCAAGCCGCGCCAGTTGATCAAGGGCCGCTTCGAGGAAGGCAACGCACTTTGGTCGAAGGATGGCGGGGAGATTTATTTCACTTCCTGGCACGTGGAGGAGCCCTACTACGAGCTGCCGAAAACCGAGCTTTACGTTATCCCGGCCAAGGGCGGCGAAGCGAAGCTGCTCAATACCATTCCCATGGGAGTCCGCACCCTCGCCCTCAGCCCGGACGGCCAGCGGGTCGCCTTCATTGCCTCGGCCAACGAGCCGGTCAACTCCTATACCCAACCCGATCTCTGGACACTCGACCTGACCGAGAAAGCGGAGCCGATTAACCTAACGAGGAACTTTGACTACGATGCGGGCGACAGCGTCTTCGGTGATAACGCCGCTCCGCGCGGGATGGGCGGCAATGCGCCGGTCTGGTCGGCCGACGGCAGGAGCATCCTGGAGATTTACGCCAAGGAAGGCCGAACCCAGCTGGCCGCCTTCGACGCCAGCAACGGCGGCGCGACCGATCTCACCCACGGGAACCAGGCCGTCCTGCGCTTTTCCGCAGCGGCGCATGACCCGCACAAAATCGTCTGCCTCGTTTCCACTCCGATCCGGATCAACGATCTCTTTTTCCTCGGGCAACCCGGCGCCGAGCCGCGGCAATTGACCCACTCGAACGACGCCCTCTTCAGCCAGCTCAACCTGACCGAGCCAGAAGAAATCTGGTACGAGAGCTTCGACGGCAAACGCATTCAGGCCTGGGTGCAAAAGCCGCCCGGCTTCGTGCCGACGAAGAAGTATCCGCTCATCCTCGATATCCACGGCGGCCCGCACGCGGCCTACGGCTTCATTTTCGAGCACGAATTCCAATGGATGGCGGCCGAGGGCTACGTCGTGCTTTACCCAAACCCGCGCGGGAGCACCAGCTACGGGCAGGCCTTTGGGAACATCATCCAGTACAAATATCCGGGCGACGATTTCAAAGACCTGATGGCAGGGGTCGACGAGCTCGTTAGGCGCGGCGGAATCGACGAGAAGAAAATGGGGGTGACCGGCGGGAGCGGCGGCGGGCTTCTGACCGACTGGGTGGTGGGACAGACCGATCGTTTCGCGGCCGCGGTCGCGCAGCGGGACATCGCAGACTGGGCCAACTGGTGGTACACGGCTGATTTCACCCTCTTCCATCCGAGCTGGTTTAAGACCCCGCCCTTTAAGGATGAAGAAGGCGACTACAAGGCGCGCTCACCCATCACCTACATCAACAACGTCAAGACGCCGCTCATGCTCGTGCTGGGCGAAGAGGACACCCGCACTCCGCCCGGAGCCGGGGGCGAGCAGATGTTCCGCGCGCTCAAGTTCCGCAAAATCCCGACGGTGATGGTGAAGTTCCCGCGCGAAACGCACGAGCTCTCGCGCTCGGGCGAGCCCTGGCATCGGGTCGAGCGGCTGGAGCACATCGTCGGGTGGTTTGATCACTGGCTGCTGGGCGTGGCCAAACCGGAATACGAAGTATCGGGGAAAGAAGAAAAGGTTAAACCGCCGGTGGAGAAAAAGCCCTAACAACAGCGGAGGAGCGCGCGGCAAAAAGATTGTCTGAGCCGCGCAAACGGCGAAGGACCTCCCAAGAGGCCGGGAAGTGCGCATCCTGCAATCAGAACATCCGCGATGATTCCGTGCCGGGCGAAAGCCGCTCGACGCTGGCGAGGTCCCTCGCTCGGCTCGGGAGGACATGAAGAGCGGGGACCGATGCAAGAGAGAGAGCTGCAACCAGGGATCGCTTTTGCGTCAACCAGCCGCGCTCCCCGGCTCGACCGAGTCTCGCCCTACCGAAGAAGCCCTAATGCGCTGCTTGTCACACCGCCCGACCTTTGCGAGTCTCCCCCCATGCGGATTCCAAAGCAGAATTACGACGACATCGAGCGCATCATCGAGTTCGATTTCGTTAGGGCGACCGAAGCTGCGGCACTCAATGCCCTCCCCTGGCTCGGCCGCGGCGAAAAGGAAAAGGCCGACGCCGCCGCCTGCGACGCCATTCGCGGCATGTTCGACCTCATGAACATCTGCGGCGAAGTCGTGATCGGCGAAGGGATCAAGGACGACGCTCCCGGCATTTTCAAAGGCGAACAACTCGGGATGTGGCTTCCGGGCGCGCCGCAGTTCGACATCGCGCTCGACCCGATCGACGGCACGACCAACATCGCCAAGGGCGCGCCGAACTCGATCGCTTGTATCGCCGCAGCCAGCCCGGAGAAAGAGGTCAAGCTGGCCCTGCGCGACATCCCGGCTTTTTACATGATGAAACTGGCCTACGGGCCCGATGTGATCCGCGCGATGAAGAAGGCCGGAATCGCGACCTTAAAATTAGAGAGCCCGATCGAGGAGACTCTCATCACGGTGGCCAAGGCGCTGCAAAAGCGCGTGCAGGACGTGGTCGTGATGTTGCTCGATCGCCCGCGCCACAAGGAGATCGTGGCCGAGATCCGCGCCGCCGGGGCCTCTCTGCGCATGATCAGCGACGGCGATATCGCGGCGGCGATGGCGCCTTCCTATCCGGAGAGCGGGATCGATCTTTACGTCGGGATCGGCGGGGCGCCGGAAGCGGTTCTGGCCGCGGCCGGGATCAAATGCCTCGGCGGCGACATGCAATGCATGATGTGGCCGCGCGACGACCAGGAACGCAACGAACTGGTGGCGGCCGGGCACGGCCAGGATCTCGGGCGGGTCTTTTTCGCCGACGATCTGGCCCACGGGAAAAACATCATCTTTTGCGCGACCGGAATCAGCGACAGCGCCCTTTTGCCCGGGGTCAAATCGCAGGGAGCGAACGCCATCACCCATTCTGTCCTGATGCGGGCCAAGAGCAAGACCGTGCGTTTCATCCGGGCCTCGCACGATCTGCAAAGCAAGACCATCCGGCTGCGTTCGGATAATCGGGAACACCGGATTTAGGCGCGACATTTCTTGCATCATCGCGCTCGACAAGGGGCGGATGGCCTGTTCAAATCCCAAAAGCATTCCGAGAAAATTTATGAAATCCGTATCCAAAACCGACCTCTCGCCAGAGAATGGCGCCATCATCGACACCAAGTGGGAAGTAGCTCCGCTGAAGTACCACGCCTGCGCAGCCTGTGACGACCCGGAGAAACCGGTCGAGGGATTCCGCCTGCCCGAGGTGATCATCTACGATCATGCCGGCTTTAAAGGCGCCTATGCCCGGACCAATCTGAGCTACCACTACCTGGGCGATTTTTGGAACGACCGGATCAGCTCACTCATCGTGGTCAGTGGGATCTGGCGTTTCTACCGCGACGATCACTACAAAGGCGATCATTGGGATCTGGGCCCGGGCTTTTACGAGTGCTTCTTCACCGAAGCCGGTCCCGACGACGTGATCAGCTCCTTCAAGGCGATCTCGCTCACCTAACGAAATCCTGCGGGTGGGGCCGGGGCGAGAATATCCGATCGGATATTCTCGGTTATTCTCCGTTGGCGGAGCGTTGCAACTGCCCTCTCGCAGCAAAGACGGTCGCAACTTTTGCCGCGGTGCTCTAGATTGCACCGATGGTGGCCCTGAACGAAGACGCGCTGGAGCAAAAGATCCTGGCCGGGGAGCGCATTTCCGCTGTGGAAGCGCTGGAAATATACCGCTGGCCGCTGGCCCAGCTCGGCCTCCTGGCCGACGCCCGCCGCAACCTGGCCAAAGGCAAAAACTACGACGAACACGGGCGCGAGATCGTGACCTACATCGTCGATCGCAACATCAATTACACCAACGTCTGCAACGTCTATTGCAAGTTCTGCGCCTTCTATCGCACCGAGCGCGATGACGATCACTACGTCCTTTCGCACGAGCAATTCGACCAGAAACTGGACGAACTGAGCGCGGTCGGCGGGGTGCAGATCCTGATGCAGGGCGGCCATCATCCCAAGCTCGATTTCGACTGGTATATCGATCTGCTCCACCACATCCGGGAAAAATATCCGCACATCAACATTCACGGTTTCAGCCCGCCGGAGTTTCAGCATTTTGCCGAGACGTTCCAGATGCCGCTGCGCGAAGTGATCACCCGTTTCAAGGAAGCCGGCCTCGGCTCAATCCCAGGCGGCGGCGGGGAGATTCTGGTTGATTCCGTGAGGCAACGGATCGCGCCGCTGAAGTGCAAAAGCGACCAGTGGCTCGAAGTGATGCAGATCGCGCACGAGCTCGGCTTAAAATCGAGCGCGACGATGATGTTTGGACACGTCGAGACGATCGAGGATCGTACCCAGCATCTGCAGCGCCTGCGCGATCAGCAGGACGCCAGCGGCGGGTTTACCGCCTTCATCTGCTGGACCTTCCAGCCCCAGCACACTGTGCTCAAGGTGGCGCAGCCGACCGGCTCGGCCGAGTACCTGCGGATGCAGGCGCTGGCCCGCATTTTTCTCGATAACATTCCCAATCTGCAGAGTTCCTGGGTCACGCAGGGGCCGGCCATTGGCCAGATCGCCCTCAAATATGGCGCGAACGATTTCGGCTCCGTCATGATGGAGGAAAATGTGGTCAGCAGCGCCGGGACCACCTTTCGGCTCGACGCGGAGAAGATCGAAAAGCTCATTCGCGACGCCGGCTACGAACCCCGCCGGCGCAACAACTGGTACGAGCTGCTCTAAACTTCGGGGGAAGAAAAATCGGCTCGCGGAAATCCGCCGAGAGAGACTAATTTCCTCAGCACCAGCCGACTCCGCCCTCCTTTGCTCCATTTTCCGCTCGCATTTCGCATTCCGAATTTCTTCCAACTCCTGCCTTGACGTTGCCACTCGCATTACCCATCTAGTACGGCCAATCACCGCGCCCGCGCCTGCCGGCCGCTTCTTCTCTATGAAAAACCTTATCTCCTTCATCCGCCTTGCCGCGGTTTTCGTATCGTTAGGCTGGAGCCTGGCGGCCTTGCCGCAACTCCAGGCGCAGGGCCTGGAAGGCGCACCCATTACTTCGATCGATGTGCGCTACGTCGGTCCGGAGACGATCGCGAAGGACCGCATCCTGGCCAACATGCGGACCAAGGTCGGCGCGGCCTATTCCGAGACGACGGTGGAAGACGACATCCGCGCGCTCTACAACACCGGCAGGATTCAGAACGTGCGCATCTTTGGCGAGCCGGCCGGAAACGGCGTGCGGGTGCAGGTCATTCTCGCCACCCGCGCCCTCGTGACCGAGATCGAGATCGATGGAGCCCAGAGTTTCAAAGCCAAGGCGCTGCGCGGGAAGATCAAGTTCAAGGTTCCCTCACCGGCCGATGCCGAGGCTCTGGAGGAGGGCCGGCAGAACATCATCGATTATTACCAGCGCAAAGGTTTCACCGGCGTCGACGTGCAACTGCAGCTGGTGACGAACGAGGCCCGCGGCACCGCCCGCGCCGTTTACACGATTAACGAAGGCGAAAAAGGTGCGGTCCGCCAGGTGCGGTTCGAGGGCAACACCCACTTCAGCGACCGGGTTCTGCGCCGCCAGATGAAGACCAAGGCGCAGACCATCATCTCTTTCTTCGATAAATCCGGGCGGCTCGATCAGGCGCAATTGCAGCAGGATCTCGATAGCGTGCGCGAGTTTTACCAAAACCATGGCTACATCGATATCGCCATCCCCGAAGTGCGGCAGGAGCGGCTGGCCAAGGGCGTGCGCATCGTCGTGGTGGTGAACGAGGGGACTCAATACCGGGTCGGCAAGCTGACTTTCCAAGGCCAGGAAGTGGCTAAAGAGCAAGGCCTGCGCGCCCTGGTGAAGATGAAAGAAGGCTCGATCTACACCCCGAAGGGGTTGACCGATGACATGAAGGCGATCACCGATGGCTACGGCGCCGGCGGTTACGTCGATCTCGACATTGCGCCGCAGGGCACCCCGGGCGGCCCGGGTCTGATCGATCTCACCTACAACATCCGGGAAGGCGATCGCTCCTTCGTCGAGCGGGTAAACATCACTGGCAATACTCGCACCAAGGACAAGGTCCTGCGCCGGGAAATCTCGATCCTGCCCGGTGACGTCTTTAACACCGTGCGGGTGGAGACAAGCAAGAACCGGCTCGAAAACCTGGGCTACTTTGAGAAGGTCGACACCTATCCGGAAGACACCGGCGTGCCGGGGCGGAAGGATCTGCTCGTGCAGGTGCAGGAGAAGCGCACCGGCGCGCTCAACTTCGGCGCCGGCTTCAGCACGATCGAGAGCCTGCTCGGATTCGTCGAGTTGACTCAGGGAAACTTTGACCTGCTCAACTACCCCACCTTCACCGGTGGCGGGCAGAAATTCCGGGCGCGAGTCCAGATTGGCACCCAGCAGCAGAATTACCTCATCTCGCTCACCGAGCCCTATTTCCTCGACCAACGGCTGTCGTTAGGCGGCGACCTTTTCTATCGCGAAGCGAGCTTTCTCAGCTCGGTCTACGACCAGCGCAACTACGGTTTCGCGATCGATCTGCGCAAGCCGGTCAATCCCTTCCTCTCCGTCAGCCTCGATTATCGGCTGGAGGAGATCGACATCTTAAACGTCGACGTTCTGGCTTCGCCGCTCATCCAACAGGAGGCCGGCAATCGCCTCAAAAGCCAGGTCAGCACCACCGTGCTCTGGGATACGCGCGACAGCGTCTTCCTCACCCGCCGCGGCCATCGCGTCGTCTTTACTCCGCAGATCGCGGGCGGGTTCCTCGGCGGAAATACCCAGACCTACGGCTTCGATCTCGAAGGCTCGCAATACTTCCTTTTCCCCTACGACGTCATCCTCACCCTCAACGGCGAAATCGGCGCCATTGATACCTGGGGGAGCGGCGATCGGGTGCCGCTTTTCGATCGCCTTTTCCTCGGCGGCGCCAACGATCTGCGCGGTTTTAATTTCCGCGATGTCGGCCCGAAAGACCAAAATGGCGAGCCGCTCGGTGGTCTCAGCCTGGCCCGGGCCACGATCGAAGCCACCGTGCCGATCATCCCGCGAGTGCGTGGCGCGGTCTTCTACGACACCGGCTTTGTCAACGCCGGCGCCTATGACTTTGGCACCCAGCACCTCGTCTCAGACTTCGGCTTCGGTCTGCGTCTCGATCTGCCCATCGGTCCGCTCAAGATCGATTATGGCATTCCGATTCAAAAAGATAATAACAACAACGGGGGCAAGATCCAGTTCAGCGTTGGTTACCAATTTTGAACGAAAGGTGTCACTTGCAGTCTAAAGCCATCCCAACTACCTGTCTGACCCAATACCTATGAAAAAGCTTATCCTCGTTGCCGTTCTTTCCGCCTTCGCCCTGCCGGGCGCGGCCTTTGCCCAAATGAAAGTCGGCACAGTCGACATGAATCGCGCCTTTAAGGAGTACAACAAGACGAAGGACGCGGAATCGAAGATCAACGACGCCAAAAACTCGGCCAAGAAGGAATACGACGACCGCGCCGATTCCTACAAGAAGGCGCTGGATGAGATCAATAAGCTCAATCAGCAACTAGAAGCTCCGGCTCTCAGCGCCGAGGCCAAGACGCAAAAGGCGAAAGAGCGCGACGAAAAGATCGCCAGCATCAAAAACATGGAACGCGAGATCAACGAGTTCCGCCAAACGCGCGAGAAGCAGCTCCAGGAACAGGCCGTGCGGATGCGCGACGGTATCGTGAAAGAAATCACCGACGTGGTCATGGCCAAGGTCAAAGCCGGCAACATGGATCTGGTTTTCGACATCTCAGGCGTGAGCTTGAATGGCGTCCCGACGGTGATGTATGCCAAGCCGGATATGGACTTCACCACCGAAGTCGTCACCCAGCTGAACAAGGCCAACCCGGCCACGCCAGCCAAAGCCGCGCCGAAAGCCTCGGCCAGCCCGGCCAAGGCCAAGCCCTAACGAATTCCTTCGATTTTCAACCAAGAACGCACGCCGGCAACGGCGTGCGTTTTTGTTTATTCACCGGCCTGGCACCGGGTGCGCTCATCTCCTCGCGGGTTGCAACCCTTCGGCCGCTGTCGGATGCTCGACGGTGGGCTTCCGCGGGATCATCATCGCCTTTTGTTTCAGCGCCGCGATCTTCCAGCTCGCCTCCGCCGCCCCGCCGGCCTGGGAGAAAACCGTCACTTCGCCCCAGCGCGGCCCGTTTCGTAATCCGCGCCCGATCATCGCCACCTACAACTTTGGCTGGAACGATCTGGTCGCGGCCACGGCCGAGATACAATTTGGCCGATCGGGAGGAGATCTCCGCCTTCTCGGATCGGGGCAGACGGTCGGCCTGGTACGGGCGCTCTGGAAATTCGATGTGCAGCATCGCGCCCTGGCCGACGCGGCCTCTCTCCGCCCCCTTTCCATGCATCAGGTCGACGAAGTGCGGGGCAAGACGGTGGTGACCGATCTTACCTTTACCGGCGACTCCGTCGCCCGCGTGCGCACGGCCAGTAATTCGAAAAAGAAGCCTAAACCGAAGAGCTTCACCTTCGCCGGTGGCGTCTTCGACATGCACTCGGCCCTCCTTTTCCTCCGCAGCCAGCCGCTGCGCCAGGGCGATGTCTACCGCGTGGTGGTTTATCCAGCCACCAACGCCTTCCTCGTCACTCTCGCCGTGGTCGAGCGCGCGCCGGTCACGGTCGCGGCCGGCACTTACCCGGCGATCAAGCTGGAGGTGAAGATGAGTAAGATCGGAAAAGAGCGCGAGCTCGAGCCGCACAAGAAATTCCGCGATGCCAGTGTCTGGGTCTCCGACGACGTCGACCGGCTCCTTCTGCGGGTGGAGGCGAGCATCTTTGTCGGAAAGGTTTTCACCGAGCTGCAATCGGTGCGCTTCCCTGTCGCCCAGCCCTGAGGGCCGGCTTCTCGCCTAACGACCCGGCACCAGCTGGCCGCGGTAGATCGGGCGTCCCCGGAAACGCCGCGGCGGAAACCCGACCGCCGGAGCGCGCTGCCCGGGGAGCAGTCCAAGAGCGGAGAGCGTCTCCATGTTGAGCTGGCCATCGGGGGCCAGACCGGCCCGGCTCTGAAAAAACCGCACCGCCGCCTCCGTTCCCGGGCCGAAGACGCCGTCGATCCCGCTCCGGTAGTAGCCGTAACGCGAAAGCAGCGTCTGCGCGCCAAGCACGACCCGGCGTTGCAGATCGGGCGGCGCGATTGCGTAGGGGGTGCCAGCAAAAACGTCGTAGCTCGGAGCGTGCGGCGCAGCCGGCGCGGCGGACGGGGAACGGGAGGCCGATCCGGCAGGGAAACGTCTTCGATAGTTGTGCGCCGGCTCCGGCCCATCGATTTCGGCCGATTGGGTCGGGCTCTCGTCTTCGCCCGCCGGTTCCTCCGCCGCCGGCGCAGGCGCGGGCGTGGTGGTCTTGGAGCGCACGTTCGAGCGGGGCATAGGCGAGCCCACGCCTAACGAGCGCAAGGTCTCGGCATCGATCTCCCCCGTGATCTGGAGGCCGTTGCGGATCTGGTAACGGCGCAGCGCCGCAGTGGTGTCGGCGCTTTTTTGGCCGGTCACGTCACCGTAATAGAATCCCTCTTCCTTCAAAGCCTGTTGCACGGCCGAGGTGGTCTGATCGGCTCGCACCAGCCCGAGGCCGGCCAGGAAACAGCAGATGATGGCGAGGCCGGTTCGTTTCATGACTCCATTCGACGATTCGGTTTTTCCGATTATTCAGGCCGGGTCGCGGCCACGGCCAGGGTCGCCTCGCCCGTTCCCAGCGTCTCCCGGTAACGCTGGACCCCTTCGCTGATGGCGCGCGCGATCTCCCCCCGATACCGCGCCGTGGTCAGCTTGCTCATGTCGTCTTTGTTGGTGATGAAGCCGCCTTCGACCAGTGCCGCCGGATGCCGCACCCGGGCGATAACGTAAAATTGCTCAGTCTTGATCCCGCGATTAACCGCCCGTGTCCGCTCGACCAGGGAAGACTGGATGAAGCTGGCCAGCCGCTCGCTCTTCGTCGTTAATGAGCCGTGATCGGCCTGCGAGAAAAAAGGGAGCCAGGAAACAAGACGCGACCGGGTCGCCGGCTGGCGTTGCGCATAATAGGTCTCGACCCCGGAAGCGCCGGCGCGTTCGCCATCGTTGAAATGGATGCTGATGAAAAGCGAATCGTCCTCGTCGTTCCCCACCGCCGCCCGTTCTGCCAGGGAAAGGTAACGATCGCTCTCGCGCGTCAGCACCGTTCGATAGCCGGCCGCGCGCAGAATCAGCTCGGCCTGCCGGGCGACATCGAGGGTCAGATCTTTCTCCATCACCTCGCCGCACATCGCGCCGGAATCCCGTCCGCCATGCCCGGCGTCGAGCACGATCACGGGCAAACTTACCGCGCCGTCCCGCGCGTCGGACGGGGCCGTCGCCGGATGCATCGGGGCAGGCAGGCGGAGGAACCAGACGAACGAAATCGCCAGGATCACCAACCCGACCCACGGGAGCGCGCGCCGCATGCTGCTTTCTACTCACTGCCGCCGAGACAGGCAAACGCACTTTCACCGGTTCCGGCGCAGCGGAGCTGTTTGCCGCGGCCTCACGGAACCGAAGGTGATTCTTGCGGCCGGCACTTATCCGGGTCGAGACCGGGAACAGCTCGTCGCTAGTCAAGGAAGAGGTGCCGATCGAGCCCCGGGGAAGTGACCGGGACGGTCTTCTCACACTCGCGCCTCGCTCGTTAGGGGTGAGCCAGCTCTTTCACCTCGTCGCGAGTCAGAGCGCGATAACGAATCGCGACCGGCCCGCTCCGTTCCAGGAGACAGGCCTCGATCGTGGCCGTTTTCAGTTCTTCCGCCCGGTGCTCGCGCAAGGTCTCGGCCGAAGGGATTTCGGTCGTCGCTTCCTCCGGCGCCGGCAGGCTGCCTGCGCTCCAGGCGTCGAGCGCCAGCTTCATCGCGCGGTTCAAAGTGCAGCCCGGATCGTGCTCGCGCCGGAGCAACTCCTCCATCAATTCCGTCGCCCGCGCCGTCCCGGCGATGGCACTGAAACGCGGCGGACTGGAGTCGGCCGAGGAACCATGCGCAGTGATCGCGCCGTCGTATTCCACCCGCAAAAACAGGTCCTCGTTAGGCGTGGCCCCGACTTCGGCAAAAATCATTCGGGCCAGGTAAGGCGCGCCGTAAACCTGCTCAAACGCCGTCTTGAGCAACGGGCTGAGAGAATAAAAAGCCAGCCGCCGCAGCGAAACATCGGCGGCCGAGCGGGTAAAGCCTTCCGTGCTGGCCAGCTCAATCGCCGCCATCCTCAGGCGCTCGATGTCGCCCGGATGCCCGATCGCTCCCATCGCGATGCGATCGTAGATCTCGAAAAGCTTCTGCCGCGCCCGTCCAACGGTGACGAAGAGGATGCCGTCGCGATAACTCAGGGCCGCGATCGGGCTGCCGGAGGCGAGCTGCGTCTCGATGTATTCGCGGCGATTCGAGATCGCTTCCACCCAACGATAAGGCTCTTCTGTCATGCCACCGTGCTCTTGAAACTGGCCGCGATTTTCTTCTCCGAAAGCGTCTTGATCCCGTCACGCGAGATGATTTTGATCAGCGGGAAAATGCGGCCGTTGCGATCGACTCCGCCGGTGGCCGTATCGGCCTCGGCCGCGGTATCGAGCGCCCGCAGCGCGACCGTGACCGCATCTGCCTCCGGCAACTTGTGCAGCGGTTTTTTTCCCCAGCAGTTTTCGTAATACAGCACCCCGCGCACGGCCGGCGAACCCGAGCCGGTCGCGGCATATTCCGCCACTTCAAACTGGGCCCCCATCGCGTCGTAGAAATAAAGCCGGGCCTGCCCCTCGCCGACGAAATCGTAAGTGGCAAAGATCGGTACCACCACGCCCACTCCCTGCATGACGAAGCCGAAGTTATCCCGGAGCAACTTCGAGAGCGCACGCACCTTCCCATCCACGCTCATCTCCTGCAGCTGGGTGCGGCGGAAATATTGCAGCGAATGCTCCAGCACCCGCGCCATCTCCCAGGCGGTCGCCGGCACCCCCGCGATCGCCATGATGGAATGACGATCGATCTCCAGCACCTTGTCGGCTCGATCGTAGACGACCGTATTCCCCGCCGTCGCCCGCCGATCGCCCGCCACCAGGACGCCGCCGGTGAATTTAAAGGCGAGAATGGTCGTCGCCTGGGTCGGGGTGTAGTGGACGTGAGGCCCATTCGCATTCACGACCGGAGCCACTTCATTGAGCAGTCCACGCCGGCGCAAAAGCGCCGGGAAATCGACCGCGCCGCCGCCTAACGAGTCGTCGATCACTGGCCGGTGCGCTGCCGATAGCGCTTGGATTGGTTGGGATCCACCTTGCGCATTTTCTTCAGCAGATCACGCGTGTCCGGCCTGGAGACATCGGGAGATTTCGGACCTCCCCCATCGCCCTGTTGTGGCCCCCACGGCACCGGAGCCACCGGTTTTTCCGTCCGTTCTGGCATGAAAAAAAGCTATCGTCTTCGCCGGAAAACGCAAACTGGAGCACGCTTGCCAGCGCGGAATGAAGGTGCCAAGCTTGCCCCATGATTCGTTTCCGCTTCGCTCTTGCGATTGTCATTGGCAGCAGCTTCCTCGGAGCCGTCGCGGATGCCCAGCAGCCTGGTTCTGCCGCTTCCGGTTCGGAATCTTCGGCCCTCCTCAACCTGAGCCACAAGATCGATCAGCAGAACATCAAGATCGACCTCCTTTCCCAGCAAATCCTGCGGCTGCAGCAGGAGATCGAACATCAAAGTGGCACCGGCGGCGAACATGCCGCGCCTGCTGCCACCGCCGTCTCCTCACCCATTCCGTCCGACACCAACACACACGTCGTGGCCAAGGGCGAAACCCTCACTTCCATCGCCAAACAGCACAAGGTCACGATCAGCGAACTGCAGAAACTCAATCACATCGAGAACGACCGGAAACTGCAGATCGGCCAGACACTGGTCATCCCCAACGCCGCCACCGCCGCGGCTTCTCCTTCGCCCAGCGCCTCTGCGCCTAACGAGTAACGAGCTCGACCCCGTACCTGGCCCGAGCGGATCAGCCACCTGGAGCAAACCCTGCAGGATGAACGCCTATCGCCTGAGGATGCGATAGGCGCGAGCAGGAACTGGAAGCCTCTACAGGGCCGCCAGCTCCCCTTCCGTCGTCTCCAGAAAGCTGTGCTCACAGAGCCGGGCATACTTTCCGCCTAACGACAAAAGCTCGGCATGGGTGCCGCGCTCGATGATCCGGCCGTGGTCCAGGACCAGGATCAAATCAGCCCGCACAATGGTGGAAAGCCGATGTGCAATCACGATGCAGGTCCGATCCGCCATCAGGTTCTCCAGCGCCTGTTGAATCAGCCGCTCGGTCGCGGTGTCGACGCTGGCGGTGGCTTCGTCCAGGATCAGAATCGGCGGATCCTTCAGGAGCGCGCGCGCGATCGAGAGCCGCTGCTTTTCGCCCACGCTCAGTTTCACCCCGCGCTCCCCGACCACGCTGCCTAATCCGTTAGGCAAGCGATCGATGAAGGCGCGGGCGTTGGCCGCTGCCGCCGCTTTCAGGAGCTGTTCGTCGCTCGCCTCCGGTTTCCCCAGGAGCAGATTCTCCCGGATGGTGCCGTTAAAGAGAAAACTTTCCTGCGTCACCATCCCAATCATCTCGCGCAAAGCCTGCACCCCAAATTCGCGCACCGGTTTTCCATCGATCGTGATCTGCCCGGAAGTGAACTCGTAAAAGCGCGCCAGCAGATTGACCAGGGTCGACTTCCCCGCCCCGGTCGCGCCGACCAGCGCGATGGTGTCGCCCGGTCGCGCGTGAAACGAAATATCGCTCAGCGCAGTCAGGCCCTGAGCGTAGGAAAAGCCCACTTCCTGGTAGCGAATCTCGCCCGCAATCTCCGCCACCGGTGCGCCCTGGGTCAGCCCCGGCTCCTCCGGTTCGTCGAGGATTTCGAAAACGCGCTCGCCCGCCGCGCGGCCCGCCTGGACCAGCTGGTTGAGCTGGTGCAGGCGCGTCACCGGTTCGTAGAGAAAGCGGGTCAGGGTGATGAAAGCGACCAGCGAACCGACCTGCATCTCGCCCCGCAAAACCGCCCGGCCGCCAAAGCCAATGGCCAAAACCAGGCCTAACGAATTTACGAAATCCATCGAAGGACTGTAGAGCGCCCAGGCCCGCATGATGCGCAGAGTGGCCTGGCGCAGAGTGTCGCTGGCCCGGTTAAAACGATCATGCTCCTGTTTTTCCCTCACGAACGATTTGATCTGCCGAATCCCGGCCAGGTCGTCGAGGAGAAGGGCGTTGAGCGCGGAAGCGGCCCGCCGTTGCGGCCGATAACGGCTCGGGCCGGTGAGGGTGTAGGCGATTGCTCCGCCGGCCAACAGAGGCACCGGCACCAGGACGCACCAGGCCAGGCTGCCGTTGAAGTAAAACAAAGTCACGATCACGATCGCGACCTGCAAAATGGCCACCACCCCCTGCTCGATCCCGTCGATCAAGACGCGTTCGACCGCATTCACATCCTCTACTACCCGCGTGATCAGATCGCCGGTGGCGCGATTATCAAACCAGCGCAACGGCAGCCGTTCGATGTGGCGAAAGAGATCGCTCCGCAAATCGAAGATGACTTTTTGCTCGAAGCTGTTGTTGAGCAAAATGCGCAGCCCATCGAGCAGATCGCGCAGAAAAAATGCGAGCAGCGCCACCAGCACCATCGGCAGCAGGAGCTCCGGCCGATGCCCGGCGATGACATCGTCGATGATGTATTTCGTCACCCAGGGGAAAACCACGATCATGAGGGTGCTGACCACGGCGCAAGCGAGGGTGCCCGACGCCATCCAGGGATAGCGTTTGATGTAGGCAAAGACGCGCCAGATCGTTTTCACAGGCCGTTAAGGTCCGTGGTGCGCGGGCGGAGTTCAAGTTGCGCGCCGCCTCGCCGGTTGCGCCGGCCGCGTCAGCCAGCGATCATAAACCAGCAGTTGATCCGATGATTATCGAACAAATTTTCACCTCACCCGGCCACAACTACTACGGCCACCACGGCAAGCCGCCGGACGATTTTCCCCTGGTCGAAACGGACAAGATCGAGTGCGTGGCCGGCCGCGGGATTCGGGGCGATCGCTTCTTCGATTACACCGATGATTACAAGGGCCAGATCACCTTTTTTGCCCGCGAGACCTTTGCTTTAATGGCCCAGCATTTCGCCCCGACGACGAAATCTCCCGGGGTGCTGCGGCGCAACGTCATCGTCTCAGGAGTCGACCTGATGAGTTTGATCGGCTCGGATTTTACCCTGCAGGAAGTGCGTTTCCGCGGCACCGCGCATTGCAAGCCGTGCTACTGGATGGACACCGCCTACGCGCCAGGCGCGGAAAAGTTCCTGGCCGGGCGCGGCGGCCTGCGCGCCCGGATCGTGAGCGACGGCTTTCTGGCGCTGGGCGAGGCGCAGTTGAAAATTATTGCGCCCGCGCCGCAACCCGCCTAACGATGTTTCGCGCCAGCGCAGTTCTCCTGGCCGGCGGGAAATCCCGCCGCATGGGGCGGGACAAGGCGCTACTGGATTTTCGCGGCCAGCCGCTTTGGCGACATCAGCTCGAGACGCTGCGCCAATTGTCGCCGGTGCAACTCCTGCTTTCTGGTCCCGCGCGGTCCGATCACGAAGCAGAACCCGTGGCCGATGAGATTCCTGAGGCAGGTCCGCTCGCGGGAGTTGCAGCGGCTTTGGCTCGCGCGCGGGCGCCGCACTTGGTCGTGCTGGCGGTCGATCTCCCCGATATGACAGCTGCTTTTCTGCGCTCACTGCTGGCCGATTGCCGCGACCGCCTGGGAGTGGTTGCGCGCACCGCGGAGGGTTTCGAGCCGCTGGCGGCGGTGTATCCGACTTCCTGCGCCGGCCTGGCGCGCCAGGCCCTGGAGGGCGGCGAATTCTCGATGCAGGCCCTGGTCGAGCGCGCACTGAAAAAGGGCTTCCTGCAGGCGCGCGAGATCTCGGAAACCGAGCGGCCGCTTTTCGCCAACCTCAATACGCCCGCCGATTATGAAAGATCGCGCCACTGCGAAATCGATCCAGCTCGTTAGGCAGCGAGAAGGTCATGCGCCCCGGGAAGAAGCGGATGAAGTGGCGCGCGAAGAACCGCTCGAGCTCCGGGTCGAAGGGCGAAGCTTGGCCGTGGTCATGCGCACTCCGGGGCACGACCGGGAGCTGGCGGCCGGTTTTGCCCTGACCGAGGGCATCGTGCGCGGCGCGGAGGACATCTTCGAGATCACCTCCTGCCTCACGAAGGCTCACCCGCAAGAGAACGTGATCAACATCGCCTTGCGCGATCCGGCGCGGTTCGATCTGGCCAAGCTAAGCCGGCATGTCTTCAGCTCCTCCAGCTGCGGAGTGTGCGGCAAGGCCACGATCGAAGCGGCGTTGCAGCAATTTCCGGCGATCGAAGCCGCGCCTTTGATCGAGGCCAAGGTGCTGCGTGCTCTACCGGAGAAGCTGGCCGCGGCGCAGGAGACTTTTCAGCGCACCGGCGGCCTGCACGCCTGCGCACTCTTCGATCTGGAGGGCGAGTTGCTTCTCCTGCGCGAAGATGTTGGGCGGCACAACGCGCTCGACAAGCTGATTGGGCACGAGCTCCTGGCCAAACGCTTTCCGTTAGGCGAATGCATTCTGCTCCTGAGCGGCCGGGTTTCCTTCGAGATGACGCAGAAGGCGCTCGCGGCCGGGATCGGGTTGGTCGCGGCCATCTCCGCACCGACCAGCCTGGCGGTGGAATTCGCCCGCGCGAACAACCAGACGCTGGTCGGCTTTTTGCGCGGAGAAACGATGAACGTGTATGCGGGGCCGGTCGCCTCCTGAAGGTTGGGATAAGGCTTGACGCACTTGAGGCGCTACGGAGCCGGAGCAGCGCGCGACGACGAACGAATTCGCGGTCCGGTGAGGGCACAGCGTCCCAGAGGGCGCAGGTCCGCCAGCTAACTCTTTTTGCCGCCGCGAGCTTTGAAAGTGAGCTCGGCGATACCGGATTTGTCGAGCTCGCCCAAACCCTCTTCCACCATCTGGTCGTATTGCTCCTTGGTGGCGCGAGCGAGCGGGAGTTGCAGCCCGGCGTTTTCGGCCAGATGAAGCGCGATGCCGCTGTCCTTGGCCGCGTGGGCGGCGGAAAAGAAGACGGCGTGATCGCGGTTCTGCATGTCTTCGCCATCGGTCTGGAGCACGCGCGAGCCGGCGCCGGTCTCACTGAACACTTCGCGCAACATGGTGAGATCGAGCCCGAGCGCGTCGCCCAGGCCGAGCCCCTCCGCCAGGCCGGCGGTGTTGATGTTCATGACCATGTTGACCAGCGCTTTTACCTTGGCCGCCTGGCCGGCTTTCCCGATGTAGCGGATCTTGGAACCAAGCGCCTGCAGGATCGGCTCGGCGCATTCGAAAGCGGATTTTTCCCCGCCGCACATCAGGTAGAGTGAGCCTTCGCGCGCCTGGGTGATGCTGGAGGCCATGCAGGCTTCGAGGCTGGCCGCGCCCGCCTTTTGCGCCATGCCTTCGACTTCCAGATGCACCTCCGGAGAAATGGTGGCGCAATTGATGAAGAGCTTGCCCTGCGCGTTCACGAGCAGGTTGTCGCCCGGGGCGGAGAAAATCTCCCGCATGGCGGCATCATCCGACACCACCGTGATGATGACCTCGGCTGCGGCGGTCACTTCCCCTAACGACTGGCTGGCAAAGCTGCCCAGCTCCTGCGCCAGCTCCGTCGCGGAAGGGCGGTGCGCGTCGTAGAGCGCGGTGACGTGAAAGCCTTTCTCCTGCAGGCGACGGGCCATGTTTGCCCCCATCCGGCCGACGCCGACGAATCCGATGTTCATGATCAGGCAACCTTAGTGGGCGAAGAAGGGATTGTGCTGCTTTTCCTCCACCACCGTGGTCATGGGGCCGTGGCCAGGGCAAAGCACCGTGTCGTTCGGCAAAGTGAGAATCTTATCCCGGTTGTTCTTGATCGCTTCTTCGTAGGAAACATTTCCGCCCCCCATCGAGCCGGCAAAAAGCGAGTCGCCCACGATCGCGACCGGATCGTCCAGCCCGCGGACGAAGAAAGTGGTGCCACCGGGCGAATGCCCCCAGGTCAGAAACGACTCGATGGTCAGGCCAGCGATATGGAAAATCTGTCCGTCGGCCAGTGGTTTGGCGCCGTGCGCGGTCTCGCGACCGGAGAGGAAGATCGGGGCGCCAGTTTCCTCCGCCAGCCGCTCCAGATCGGCCACGTGATCGGGATGAGCGTGAGTGAGCAGAATCAACTTGATCGTCAGGCCGGCCGCTCGCGCTTTCTCCAGGATGGGCGAGCAATCGGCTCCGCTGTCGAAGACGACCGCTTCCTTGCTCGCCGGATCCCAGACGAGGTAGGCGTTGACCTGCATGTCGTGATAGGGGGTATTGAACTGGGCCAGGCCTTCCAACGCGATCTCGTTAGGCCGCCACTGCTCCAGGTCGGCGAGGGCTTTGGGATTGAGTTGCAGCCGGGGCGCGATCTGGTCGACCGTCGCGCGATCGAAGGTGCCGTCGCGAACCTTGCGGATGGCGTCCGCGCTGGCGCCCGATTTTTCCGCCAACTGGCTGTCGGAAAGGCCGAGTCCCTTCTGCGCTTTGCCGATAATATCGTTGAAATTGTCTTCGAGTGGGATGGACATGCTCTCATTAAAAGGAAAGGCGCGTGGATGTCGAGCGCGCGAAAGCTCGGGCAGACGTTTTTCGGCCAGTTGCGCGGCCTCTCGGGCGAGCGTTTCCAGCGGGAGAAGGAGGGCCGATTCCTGCTCGAGCGAAGTCATGCTCACGCCTGCGATGCCGCAGGGAGTGATGGCAGCAAAAGGCGCGAGATCGCCGCGCACATTGAGGGCAAAGCCATGCATGGTGATCCAATGGCGCACCCCGATGCCGATCGAGGCGATTTTGCGTTCGCCCACCCAGACGCCGGTCAGGCCATCGCGCGTGCCAGCCGCGATCTGGTGCTGCGCCAGCAACTCAAGGAGCAGGCTTTCCATCCAGCGCAGGTAACGATGCAGATCCTGCCCGTGCCGGCGCAGGTCGAGGAGGAAGTAACCTACCAACTGACCCGGCCCGTGATAGGTCGCCTGCCCGCCGCGGTTGATCTGGAAAAGCGGATGCGGGAGATGGCTCGCGCCGCGCAGGCTCGATTGGTCGGGGGTGCGACCGATGGTGTAGACCGGGTCGTGCTCCAGGAACCAGAGCTCGTCCGGTGTCTCCGGTTCGCGCCATTTTTTCTCCAGCAGCGCTTCCTGCTCCGCCAGCGCGGTCGCGAAATCCATCCGGCCACGCCAGCGGATCTGCGGCGGGGAAAGCGGCTTCATATCCGGGTCCCGCTCGCCAGGCCGAGACGCACGCCTTCCTGCGCCCGCAGATGAGTCAGCCCGATGGCCAGGGCGTCGGCCGCATCGGGCGCGGGCGTCTCGGTCAGGCCTAACAATGCCCGGACCATGAAGGCGACCTGAGTTTTATCGGCCGAGCCGTTGCCGACCGTGGCCTGCTTGATTCGTTTCGGCGCGTACTCGAAAACCGGCAACCCGCGCTCGGCCGCGGCCAGAATGGCCGCCCCGCGGGCCGCGCCCAGGGTGATCGCGGTCTTGTGGCTTTGCACATAAATGACCGACTCGAGCGCGCAGCAATCCGGCTCGTGGGCGTGGATCAACTCGACCAGGCGATCGTGGATCGCGACCAGGCAGGAAGACATGGTGAGCGCACTGCGGTTTTGGATCACTCCGAAATGCAGAGCCCGCATTTTACCGCCCGCCCCCGCCTCGATAATGGCGACGCCGGAACAGCGCAGGGAGGCGTCGATCGCCAGGACGCGCATCGTTAGGCAGGGATTTGGTCGCTGGCTGGCGGCATCGTCCAGCTTAGGATCGACAGGCGGGCCTTCAAGACGGAAGTCGACAGCGGCGCGCGCATGGATTCATTCCCTTTCGTGGGCGAAATCTCCAAGCCGCAGTGCCAGGTCTGCCATCGCTCCTTTGCGCCTAGCGCCGGCACCTTGGGCGAGCTGCTCCGGCCCTCGCTCCTCGACTTCATCCGTAAACGCCGGCCGGAGTTCGACCCGAAGGGCTTCATCTGCCTGAACGATCTGGGCAAATTCCGGAGCGAGTACGTCAAGGAAGTGCTGGAGGACGAGATCGGCGAGCTCAGCGCGCTCGACCAGGAAGTGATCGACAGCCTGCAGGAGCACGAAATTCTCTCGGAAAACATCGGGAAGGAATTTGAAAAAGATCTCACTTTTGGCGAACGCCTCTCCGATCGGATCGCTTCCTTTGGCGGGAGTTGGACCTTCATCATGGCGTTTGGCGTCGTGCTCGTGATCTGGATCATCATTAACACCATCGTGCTCGCGACCCGGGCTTTCGATCCCAATCCCTTTATCCTGATGAACCTGATCCTGTCCTGCCTCGCGGCTCTGCAGGCCCGGGTCATCATGATGAGCCAGAACCGGACGGAAGACCGGGACCGGGCGCGGGCCGAGAATGACTACAAGGTGGACCTTAAAGCCGAGCTCGAGATCCGCCATCTGCACGAGAAGATCGACCACCTCCCGCGCAAGCAATACAACCGGCTCTTCGAGATGCAGCAGATCCAGATCGAGCTACCGGAGGATCTGGGGCAGAAACGGCGCGGCAGCGCGGCGCGACCAGCCGCGGCCCGCCCGGGGAGGAGACGCCGGAGCACTGTGACTAACGAATGAAGGACGTGGCCATGGGAAAGCAGTTTCAGTATCGATAGGCGATGAGGAAGAACTTCATTTGTGCGACCTGCGGGACACAGTTCGCCGCAACCGAAAAACCGCCCGCCGCATGCCCCATCTGTGAGGATGCGCGGCAGTATGTTCCGCCTGCGGGACAGCAATGGACGACGCTCGATCAGCTCTGCGCCCGCCATCGCAACGCCTGGCAAAGGGACGAGCCGCACCTGCTTGGAATCGGAACGGTGCCGGAATTCTCCATCGGCCAACGCGCCCTCCTGCTCCAGACGGCGGAGGGTAATTTTCTCTGGGACTGCATTCCCCTGCTCGATGACGCCACGATCGAGCTGGTAAAATCGTTAGGCGGACTGCGCGGCATCGCCATTTCCCACCCGCACTACTACAGCACGATGGTGGAATGGAGCCGGGCATTTGATGACGCCCCGATCCATCTCCACGCCGCCGATCGGGATTGGGTCATGCGACTGGATAGGGCGATTCAGTTTTGGGAAGGCGAGCAGAAGGAGTTGGCGCCCGGCCTGCAGCTGGTCCGTTGCGGCGGCCATTTCCCCGGCGGCACCATCCTGCATTGGGCCGAGGGCGCGGAGGGTCGCGGCGCGCTGCTCACGGGCGACATCCTCGCGGTCATGCCCGACGGCATGCTCAGTTTCATGTTCAGCTACCCCAACGCGATCCCGCTCCCGGCGACCGCGATCGAGGCCATCGGGCAAAAGGTGAGCCCGCTCGTCTTTGACCGAATCTACGGCGCTTTCTGGCCGCGGGTTATCCGCTCGCAGGGCGCGGAAATTCTGCAGCACTCGATCGCGCGCTACCTGGCCGCGCTCGATTCGTTAGGCTCGGCCGGCCGGCCCTGAAGAGGAGCGGCGCTTCCCTCGTCGGCGAAGAAAATACGGTGAGACCTGCGGGCGCGAGAGGCGCCGGCGTCAAAAGCGCCACCTGCGCCGGGAGCTTGCCTGCGTCGGCGGCCGCCGATTTCAGCGACACGCAGGTCGGCGGGTGTGGAGAAGGTTCTCGACCATCTCGCGATCGACTGCCATAGAAGCGGAATCGCCGCCAGAAGAACAGAACCGATGCCAGGAAGAATCGCCCAAGCAGTCAGCCCGGAAGAGATTTCTCGCTGCTACCCGGTGATGCGCCAGTTGCGAACCCATTTCACGGAGGAGAAAGCGTTTGTGGAACAGGTCGAACGACAACGCCGGGAAGGCTATCGAATGGCCTTTCTCGAAGATGAGGCCGGCACCGTTCGGGCGGTGGCGGGGTATCGGATACACGAGTCACTTTTCGCCGGCCGTTTTTGCTATGTCGACGATCTGGTCACGGACGAAACGGAGCGCTCGTTAGGCTACGGCGGGGCGCTTTTCGACTGGCTGGTGGCGCAGGCGCGCGCGGCCGGTTGCCAAAAGCTCGAACTCGATTCCGGAGTGCAACGTTTCGCCGCCCATCGCTTTTACCTGAGCAAGCGGATGATCATCGCCTCGCATCATTTCTCGCTCGAGTTGTAGGGCGACCGCTGCGGTTGCCCTGGTTCTCGTTAGGGCAACGAAAAATAGTCGGCGCTCTGGTAGTTGCCGTCGACGGTCTTGGCGATCTGCATCAGGACGTCGTTGACCAGCGTGCTGGCGCCGAAACGAAAGAGATCGGGCGTGAGCCAATCGTCGCCTAACGTTTCCTTGACCATGACCAAGTAAGCCAAGGCTTGCTTGGCGTCGCGAATCCCGCCGGCCGGTTTCATCCCGATGCGGACTCCGGTTTCGTAATAATAATCCCGGATCGCTTCCAGCATCACCAGCGTCACCGGCAGGGTGGCAGCGGGCGCAATTTTGCCAGTCGAAGTTTTGATGAAATCGCCTCCGGCGCGCATCCCGATTTCACTCCCCAGGCGCACATTGTCGTAGGTCTGCAGCTCGCCAGTTTCGAGGATCACCTTCAGCTGCGCGCTCCCACAGGCTTCCTTGACCGCGGCGATTTCGTCGAAGAGGCGGTTGTATTCGCCGGCCAGAAAGACCCCGCGATCGATCACCATGTCGATTTCATCGGCCCCGTCGCCAGCCGCACGGCGCACTTCCTCCAGTTTCAGATCGAGCGGCATGAGGCCGGTCGGGAAAGCGGTCGCGACCGAAGCGACCTTGACCCCCGAACTGCCGAGGAAACGTTTCGCCGCCCTAACGAGATTAGGATAAACGCAGACCGCGGCGCAGGCGGGCACGTCGTAGCGCGGGTTAGCCGGCTGCATCGCCTTGCGGCAAAGGAAGGCGACTTTGCCCGCCGTGTCTTTCCCCTCCAACGTGGTCAGGTCCATCATCGAGACGGCGAGCTTGAGGCCGGCCAGCTTGGCCGAAGTCTTGATGCTCCGCTTGGTCAAGGAGGCGGCGCGCTCCTCGACCATGACCTGATCGACGGAGGGAATATCCCAGAGCCGGCGCAGAGCGTGGTAACGGTTTTGAGCTAGCGGCAGAGTTTTCAAGCGGTCCGAGGCTAACGAACCCCGATCCGGCTGTCGACTATTGGAAGTTTTGCCCTCAAACAGCCGCAAGCGAAGCCGATTTGGGCTGGACATTTCTTCCGTTTCTTGTTTCCAGTTTTCCCAAAATCAAACTCCGCCCTCGCAGGATCGGACGAGGACGAAGGCATACGCCAAACCAATCATTCCTATGTTTATTCGAAACTTTTTCTTCACCCTCCTCTTCTCAGCTGCCGCCCTGCCTCAGGCACGGGCGGAATTCGAATCCATTCCCATTTATCCCACCGACGCCGGGCCGGCCGATGCGGCGGTAGCGGATTACAATCACGACGGCTACGAGGACGTGGTGACGGCGAATAGCACCGCCAACACGCTCAGTCTCCTGCTCGGGCAGGCCGACGGCACCTTCGCTCCGGCCATGACGATCGCGATCAGTCCTCGGGCCACTCATATCGAGACGGGCGATCTCGACTGGGATGGAAATGCCGATCTGGTGGTGAGCGATCCGAGTTTCGGCCTGCATCTTCTGCTTGGGAATGGCGATGGCACTTTCAGACCGGGCAATGACATCGCGATCGGGCGCGATCCTCGCCGTGCCACCCTGGCCGATCTGGATGGCGATGGAGATCTCGACCTCGTCCTCCCGCTCGGCGGGGGCGGAGTGACCACGGGACGGGTAGCCGTCATCTTGGGTCGCGGCGATGGGACCTTTTATCGGGCGCAGTTTTACAGCGGGCCGTCCGTCCCGACAGCGGCGACGGCGGGAGATTTTGATGAAGACGGCGATCTCGATCTCGTCGTCGTTGGCAACGAACTGCGGGGAAGCCACGGCGCGGCGCTGTTTCTGGGGAATGGCGATGGCACTTTTGCGAGAGGCCGCGGCCTGCTCGAGGGCACGGCGGCCGACGTGGCCACGGCGGACCTGGACGGCGACGGTCATCTCGACCTGATGGTGCCGGGATACTTCGACCGCACTCTGCGTGTCCTCCGCGGCACCGGGAGCGGGCGCTTTCGCCTGCTCGATACCTACACTTTGCCGGCTGGCTCCGGTTTTAACGTCGAAACAGCCGATCTCAACGGCGATAGCCGGCCGGATATTCTGGTCGGCGGCGATGCGGGCGCCTCCGTCCTGCTCAACCAAGACGGCCACTTCGAAAACGAGGGCTTTGCGGCCGGCACGCACTTTGCCGTCGCGATCGATGTGAATCACGATCAACGGCTCGACGTGGTCGCTGGCGGCGACAGCTCGCTCGGCGTGGCTCTGAATGAGGGGAGCGGAAATCTCCGCGCGCCGATCTTGTATTCAGCCGGCTCCTTAATCAGCGATCTGGCCACGGCGGATTTTGATCGGGATGGCCATGAAGATGTGGTCGTAGCCCGTCAGCCCTATGTCGGCAGCGCTCTGCTCGTGTTCCTCGGCAATGAAGAAGGCCGGCTCATGCCGGCGGCGCAGGTCTCAAACGCCACTCCGGTCTCGGTGACGGCCGGTGATTTCAACAACGATGGACTTCCCGATCTCAGCCAAGGCGTCCTGGGCTCCAATCTGCTCACCTTTCTTAACCAGGGCGACGGCACCTTTGGCGCCGGTCAGAGCAGCGCAACCCCGGGCGAGGCCTCGGTCCTGGCGAGCGGTGATTTTAACGAGGACGGCAATCTCGATTTGATCGCTGCCCTGACGAACACTGACCGGTTCCTCTTCAAGGCCGGGAACGGCGACGGCACCTTCCAGGCAGCGGTCGTTTACAACACCGGCGATGGACCGGTCGCGATCCAGACGAGCGACTTCGATAACGACACTCACCTGGACGTGGTGATAAGCAACGTCTTCGGCAACAGCGTCAGCATCTATCTCGGCAACGGCGATGGGACTTTCGGCAGCGCCCTCACCATGCCGGTAAATGGGGCTAGCGCTTCCTCCAGCGGCGATCTGAACGAAGACGGCAAGCAGGACTTGGTCGTCTCTGCGGCCGATGCGACGCGGTTATTCTTCGGCGAAGGCGACGGCACCTTTGCTCCGGGCGAAATCCTTTTCGGCAGCGGCAATAACCAGATCCGGGATGTCAATGGCGACGGGCATCTCGACGTCCTTTCCAACGCCGAAGGAATCACCACCGCGCTGGGCGATGGCGACGGTCACTTCAGCGTCAGCTCCGTCCCGGTCAAGACGGCCTTCGTCGGTCCGTTTGTCCTGGCCGACATCGCTGCCGATGGCCTGCCCGACGCCGTCATTAACGACCTCTTCAACAGCGTGGCGGTGGTGCGGAACGATTAAAAGGAGACAAACCGCGCCGTCTTCTCGCGGGTCGAAAGCGGTCTTAGCTGGCAGCATGCGCCTGGCCGATCAAGCTGAGCGCAATCTCCCGCCGATGAGAGGCGCGGCGGTGTTCGAAGAGGAAGACGCCCTGCCAGGTGCCGAGTTGCATTCTCCCACCGGCGATGGGGATCACCTCGCTGCTGCGGGTAAGGACGGAGCGAATGTGCGAAGTGCTGTCGTCGGCCCCTTCCGCAGTGTGCTCGAACCAGGAGGTGTCCTCCGGCACGAGGCGCTCGAAAAATTTCTCCAAGTCGCGCCGCGCGCTCGGATCGGCGTTTTCCATGATGATGAGGCTGCAACTGGTATGCCTCACGAACACGGTCACGGTTCCCTCCTGCACTCCGCTGCTCGCCACCGCCCGCGCCACCTGCTCCGTGATCTCATAGGTGCCTTTGCCGCGGGTCGCGACGGTGAAGGTAGCGGAGGAAATGCGCATCGCCGGCGGTGAGGTTAACTGCACGGTGCGCCGCCGGCAATCCCGCTCGGCCCGCTCAAACTATTCATCCGGCAGCGCCCGCCTCTCCAGCCGATGCAGGGTGTGCAGAATAAAGAGCACCACCAGGGTGACCACGCCGGCGACGAGATAAAGATTGAGCGCGACCGCGATCCCGATCGGGGCGGTAGCGAGGAGCGAGGCGGCGGTCGTCAGGCCCTTCTTTCGCGCATCCTGTGGGTCGCGGAAAATCGTCCCGGCGCCGATGAAGGAAATGCCGACCGCGATGGCCTCGATCAGGCGAGTCGGATCGGTCCGCAGATAGCTTCCGGGAAAGCGTGCGGCGGAATCGGCGATCAAAACCTGGCCCAGCCTCACGAAAAGCAAAGCAGCCAGACAGACCAGCATGTGAGTGCGCAAGCCGGCCCACTTCCCCGCCGCCTCGCGTTCCCAGCCGAGCAAGCCGCCCAGGAGCAGGGCGACCAGGGCCTGGAGCAGGATTTCAAATTGCTGCGGAAAATCCATCGTCATCCCCGCATTCTGCGCCGGTGCTTAGGAATGTCACGCCGACAACCACCACTTGCTTTCGCTCCCGCCACCGGAGAGTCGTTGGCCGAGCGAGGCTTTCGTTCTAGATTCGTTCTCCGCTATGAAAGAGGAATCGTTCGAGCAAAGCGCGCCCGCCGTGGTCATGGTGCGGCCCCACCGCTTTTATCCAAACCCCGAGACGGCGCTGGATAACGCCTTTCAGCAAAGCGCGGCGGACAACGCCATCGATCGCATTTCGCACCAGGCGCGAGACGAGTTTGAACGCGCGGTGGTGGCGCTGCGGGACGTTGGAATCGCGGTCCACGTTTTCGACGACACGCCGGCGCCCTCGAAGCCGGATGCGGTTTTCCCTAACAATTGGTTCAGCACTCACCACGACGGCCGGATCGCACTTTACCCGATGTTTACCCCCTCGCGCCGGGCCGAGCGGCGACCTGATCTGATCGAGGCGTTGGGCGAACTTTACCGGGTTACCGAGGTGATCGATTACTCGCCTTTTGAAAAACGCGGCCTCTACCTCGAAGGCACCGGCAGCCTCGTCCTCGACCATGGGCATCGGCTCGCGTACGTCTCGCTTTCGCGCCGGGCGGATCGCGAGCCGCTGGAAAAATTCTGCGCCGATTTCGATTTTGAGCCGGTCACCTTCGCCAGCGTCGGGAGGGATGGCCGCCCCATTTATCATACCAACGTCATGATGTGCCTCGGGACCGAGTTTGCCCTCATCGGTCTGGAGATGATCGCCGATCAGGCGCAGCGACAGACGGTGCGAGATCGCTTGGAAGCGACCGGGAAGACGATCATCGAGCTCGGACGCGAGCAGATCGAGAATTTCGCCGGTAACGCCCTCGAGCTGCAGGGCGCTGCCGGAAAGGTGCTGGTTTTATCCGCCCGCGCCGCCCAGCATCTGCGACCCGAGCAGAAGGCTGAGATTGAGCGCTCGGCCCGGCTGTTACCGCTCGAGCTTCCGACGATCGAGATGGCCGGCGGCAGTGCCCGCTGCATGCTGGCGACGGTGCATTTACCCCCGCGCTAACCGGTTAATTTTCCGGTCCCGCTACAGGGGTGGCGCGGGAGGTGCTTTTGCCATGCTGGATATGATGGCGGAACTCAGCCCAACCGGCGGAAAACCCAAGGCGAAGAAGAAATCTTCCTCGTCCTCCAGCCGAAAGCGGCGCAGCGGCCGGTCGGTCAAGAATAAGGCCGCAAAAGGGAAAGAGTCGGCGGCTCAATCCACCCCCGAAAAAGAAGCGCCAGCATCCACCGTCGGCCGGATGGAGCGCACTCGGCGACTCCTCCTGGCCGCGCTCAAAGTGTGGGAGCTGAAACAGCGTCCCCGCAGTTAGCGGCGCCCGCTTAGACCGAAGCGGAAACCGGAACCGGAGCCGGCTCGAGCACGGTCCGACCCGCCTGGGCGGCTTCCGCCCGACGAATTTTTTCCGCATCCACCACCCGCAGGCCGCGGGCCAGGCCGACTTTGGAGAGGGTCCAAATGATCCACTTGGTCGGGTCAAACTGCCACGGTTTCACCCCGTTACGGTAGTCGTATTGGAATTCGTGGTGATAGTTATGATAGCCCTCGCCAAAGGTGAATAGCGCCATGATGAACGAATCACGCGCGCTGCATTTTTTCGAGTAAGGCTGGCTGCCGAAAACATGGCAGGCGCTGTTGATGAAGAAGGTGCAATGCTGCACCACCACCACCCGGGCGACGCCGGCAAGGAGAAAGCCGCCGAGGGCACCGGCCCAGCCATTCCATAACCCGCCGAGCAAGGCCGGGAGGATGAAGCCAACCCCGACCGCGATACTCTGCACGTGCCGATCCTGCCAGCGCAGGAGCGGGTCCTTCTGCAGGTCGGCGACATTATCGTAGGGGCCTTCGGGTTGGAGCTTGAACAAGAGCCAGCCGATGTGGGCAAAAAAGAAGCCTTTGGAAATGCTGTAGGGATCGTCGTCGTGATCGACGTGCTTGTGGTGGTCGCGGTGTTCGCTCGACCACATCAGGACGGAATTCTCGAACGCCGCCGCGCCGAAAATGGTGCAAAAGAGCCGCACCGGCAGGGAGGCTTTGAAAGTGAGATGCGAGAAGAGCCGGTGATAGCCGAGGGTAATGCTAAAGCCAGTCGCGAGGACAAAGGCGAAGAAGAGCACGACCTGAAACCAGTCGAGGCCGAAATACCAGAGATAGACTGGGACGGCGGTGAGGGTGAGAGCGAGCGTCCCGATCAGGAATGAGCTGGTGACCCAGTTGATACGTTCGGCAGGTAGTCGGAAAAAAGTCATGGCTTCTGTGTCTAATGGCTGGCGGTTGGCATTGAAAACCCAGGCTCGCAACCGCGGGCGCAGAAGCTGGGAACGATCTTAGTAAAGACCCAGCGCAGCATCGCACGGAAACGGAGAGACGTCCCACGATATCTTCGCCCCGGCGCCGAAAAATCCGCTACGCCAGCCGCTTGCGCTCCGGTCGCGCGGGCCCGGTTGATCCAGCCTTTGCCCGCCGCCTCATTCCAGCTGCCAACGAGAATGGACCCGAAGCCGAACGATCACGAAATCACCCGCTGGGGCTGCGGTACGCCCGTCCGGGCATAGGCCTCGCCGGAATAACCGAGCTTTGCCAGCACCGGAGCAAAAATCCGATCCAGCTCCCGGATCGTTTCCGGCTTCAATTTCTCCCGATGATCGCCCGGCGTGACCTTGCGTTTATGCGACCAGACGTCCTCCTTTTCCTCCGCTGCCACACTGTTGGCGTGCCGCGCCGTCACCACCGCGATCGTCTCTTCCGGGTCGGGCAGATCAAAAGCGCGCACCACCTTTTCCAGCCAGGCCGGAAAGGCCAGCACCATTTCCTCATAGGAAACCACCACCGTCCCAGGCCGCTCGAAGAGCTCCGCCAGGTAACGCTCATAGCGGTCGCGCACGTTCCCGACGTGCTCCTTGTAGCGTGAGCCGATCCCGTAATCGCCCCGGTATTGGTAGAATCGCTCCCCCACCATATCGACCACGAACCGGTCAATCCCCGCCTCCGCCACCTCCTTGCGATAACCGGTCTGCGCCTCGATCTCGCCCGCGTGCATGTAGCAGTAGGAATAAAACATTGAGGTCAGCACATCGCGCGGATCGCGCAGGTGCAGGATCACGCTCGCCTGAGCCAGGGCATCGGTCGGGGCAAAAAAGCGGATCGGCCCGAAACAGCCCCGCTTGCGGGCGATAAAATCGTGCCCGGCAAAGATGCGATCGAAGGGAATCATCGTCTTGCTCTCGTTAGGCGAATAGTAACGCAGCCGGTTCAGCTCGCAGATATCCTTCAGCACGCGGTGCAGCACCATCGAGCCCGCCTTATGCGTGGTGTAGGCGATGAGGTTACGGCGCGGCTGGCGCCATTTGGTTTTGAAAAGCATCGGGCAGGTTTCGCGCGGGCCAGCCCCAAGTTTGTTTTTCCCGGCCGCTTTGTCCATTGTTTCAGATGAACCGGCTGCTTCTCGCCTTTTTCGTCAGCGCCGCCGCGGTCGCCGGCGCGGTGCCCGCGTCTAACGAATCCGAGATCAGCGTTCTCTACGCCCGCGGCCTGGCCGGCGACGCTGCCGCGGTCGACCAGTGCATCGCCGCCCTTGAGCAAAAACTGGCCCTTCAGCCTAACGACCAAGTGGCGCGGGTCTATCTCGGCAGCGCTTTCACCCTGCGCAGTCGAGACCTTGTTTTCGGCCCGGCCAAACTCAGCGCCCTGCGCCAAGGTCTTGCGCTGATGGACGAAGCCGCCGCCGCCGCGCCGCAAAACGCCAACGTCCAGCTCACCCGCGCCATCACCACCCAGGCGCTGCCGGCCTTTCTCGGCCGCCGTGGCGCCGCCCGCCAGCAACTCGACAAGCTCGTCGCCCAGGTCGAAAAAGAGCCGGAAAAATTGAGCCCACACGACCGCCAACTGCTCTACCTCAACGCCGGCGCAGCAGCCCAAAGCGCCGGCGACGAAACCCGCGCCCGCACCCTTTGGGACCGCGGCCAGGCCATCGCCGCCGATCCCAAACTCACCGCCGAGATCCGCGCCGCCCTGGCCAGGGCGAAGTGATCTCCGCCAAAATCATCCGCGCCGATTCTCTTCCTGCTTTCCAGCTTTCCTGATTAATTGTTCCCGATGCAGGAAGACCTTGAGCGCGTTCTTTTCGATGAGACCACCATTCAACGCCGGATCGAAGAACTCGCCGCCACCCTCACCGCCGAATACCAGGGCCGCGAGCTGACCGTCATCGCCGTCCTCAACGGCAGCCTCATCTTCGCGGCTGATCTCCTCCGCCGCCTTCCGCTTCCCTTGAAACTCGATTGCCTGAGCGTGGCCAGCTACCACGGGCGCACCACCACCAGCGGCGAAGTGACCTTTCGACAGATCGCCCTGCCCGACGTGGCCGGACGCCACATCCTCATCCTCGACGACATCCTCGACAGCGGCGTCACCCTGGCCGCGGTCAGCGAGAAGCTAAAAAATGAACGTCCGCTCAGCGTGAAAATCTGCGTCCTCCTGCGCAAACTGAAGGCGCGGTTACGACCGGTCGAGGCAGACCATGTCGGTTTTAATATTGGCGACGAATTCGTGGTCGGCTACGGGCTCGATTACCTCGAGCGCTATCGCAACCTGCCTTGCATCGGCGTATTGCGAAAAGAGAAAATCGAGGCCGAAACCGCCTAACGAGCAAAAGACGAAAGCAATCGATGCGGGTGCAATTCTTCTCTCAACTGAAAGAGATCGTCGGGGCGAGCCAGCTCGAGCTCGACCTGCCGCCGGGCAGCCGCGTTTCCGATCTTCTGGCCCGCCTTTATCGCGACTATCCCGCCCTGGAAAGGTGGGACAAACACCTCCTGATCGGCGCCGGGGTCGAGTTCGTCGAGCGCCACCACCTCATTCAGCCTAACGACCGCCTGGCCCTCATGCCACCGGTCCAGGGTGGCTAGTGCCCCGATCACCGATCTACGGCTTCGGCGGTGCAAGCAGCTTCGCCTTTTCCTCCGCGGTCAAGGCGCTGCCTTCAATCCAGGCCTGGGCCGCGGCAGCGTCTTGCTCTTTCCACTGCCCATAGACTTGCGCCACCGCACTGCTCCGCTTGCCTGGGTCCCCGATGCTCATCGCCCAGGCCCCCGCCGCTTCCGGGTCGCGCTCCGCCACGGGGGTGCTGTAGGTCCGCGCCGCCTCATCCCGCGCCGGACCGCTCACGCTCTGCAACCACTCACCGGCCGCTGCCGGATCGGTCTGGGCCCAGAAGGAAAGGCTGGAGCCGAGTGTCATCGGCACCATATCGTTAGGCAAACTTGCCGCCCAGCTGACTGCCGCTTCCGGGTCGTTCATCGCCCATTGGATCGCGATCATGCCGTAAGATTTCTCGCGCGCCTCAGGCGTCGACAGGTTGTTGGCCCAGTCGATCGCTTTGTGCGGATCCTGCCGCGTCATTTCGCTCGTGATCGCACTGATGAATTGCTGCCCTTCCGGGCCGGTGACATGAGCGGCCGCGTAGGCTTGCGCCGCCGCCGGATCTTTCTGCCACCACCCCGACATTGCACCGCTCAGGGCCGACATCCCGCTCAACCCCATGCGATGCTCGTAGGCCCAATTCAAGGCGGCTGCCGGATCGGAGGCTGCCCAGCTTTGCGCCACCTGATTGTAGACCGGGGTGAAGCCGATTCCGGCCGCAGGTGATCGACCCAGAAATTCCGCCGCCGCCGGCGCATCGACCTGCGCCCATTTCCCGATCGCCGCGCTGAGCACAGTGGATTTTTGCATCGCCGACAGAACCTCGTTAGGCAAGCGCTCGATTGATCCCGCCAGGGCCGCCGCTGCGTTGGCATCCGCGCCCTCGATCGTGGACCAGAGTGCCATTTCCCGCGCCTCCGGCGACTTGAATTCGACCGCCGCCGCCAGCGCTGCGGTGGGATCGAGATGGGCCCAGGCTTTGAAGAATGCTGCGATGCGCTGCTCCTTGTCGCGCCCTTCGGGTAGCGCACGCAGTTGCGCGGCCAGCTGCGCGATCTCCTCTGGCTTTTGCTCCGCCAGCAGCCCGTAGAGTTCCTGGAAGGGAACGGCGGCGATATTGCCTAACAAGATCCTGCGGGCCGCTTCGGCCGAGCTTGCTCTGGTCGCTTCAGCGGCAGCGACCTGTTCGGCGGAATGGCTCGAGGAGTGAACCGTTTTCCCTGGCCCGGATGAGGCTGCGCCGCGGCCGAGGAGATAGCCGAGGAGAATCCCGGCCAACCCGCAAACCAGATAGCCTAACGAACGTTGCACGGGGAGAGAAAATTCATCCTGTTCTTAGTCGCGGAAATTTTTAAAATTGGTCGCGACCCCGAAATCCTTGCTCTTGACAAAGGCGATCACTTCCTGCAGCTCGTCACGCTTTTTTCCAGTCACTCGAATCTGCCGTTCCTGGAGCGAGTTCTGGGTTTTGAAGCCGCCGCCCTTGATCGCGAGGATGATTTCCTTCGCCTTGTCCCCTTCCAGTCCCTGCTGGATTTTCAGCTCCTGGCGAGCGTGTCCGATCGAGGAAATGGCCGGATCCTGCTGGTCGATGTTGCGCAGGTCGATCCCGCGTTTGGAAAGCTTGTTGATTACGATCTCGCGCAGGCCGCGCAACCGGTTGGCGTCCTCTGCGGTGAGGACAATTTTTTCTTTCTCGTGCTCGATCTCGGCCACCGTGCCTTTGAAATCGAAGCGGGTGGCCAGCTCTTTGCGCGCCTGGTTGAGCGCGTTGTCGATCTCCTGTTTGTCGATCTCGGAAACAATGTCGAAAGAAGGCATGATGGAAAGGCAGAGGTTGGATTGCGGAATAAAAGGGAGCCGCTCTGGTTTATCTTCCGTATTTCGCCGTTCGCGCCAATGAATTTTTCTCGACCCTGCCGCCCCGCGCTCCCGCTCCTGATCGTGCTCCTGCTCGAGGCCGGTTGCCACCGCGCCATCTCCCCCGAGGAACAAGCCGCCCGGACCGAAGTACGCCACGCCCTGCAGCAGCGCACCTTTGCCCAGGCCGTCGCGCCGGCGCGCCGCGTACTCCAGTTCGCGCCTAACGACAACGGAGCCTGGGCTCGCCTGGCCCAGGCGCAATACGGGCTGCGCGATCTTCCGGCGCTTCGCCAGACCCTAGCGCAATGGTCCCGCGCGGTGCCGAAAGTGCCGGCCAAATATCACGAGTACCAGGGCGACCTCGCTCTGGCCGAAGGGCGACGGGCCGAGGCCCGGGCCGCCTGGCTGAAAGCGGTCGCGCGCAAGGGCCGGCGCAGCCGCGTCTTCATCAAGATCGCGCGGCTGGAACAGGCCGGCGGTCACTGGGCGGAAGCCGCCGCGGCCTGGACACGCGCGATCAAGGGCCAGCCCACCGTCTCCGCCTTCCTCAGCCGCGCCACCTGCTACCGCCTCCTCCACAGCTGGGATGCCGCCCTCGCCGATGTCCGCCGCGCCGCCGAGCTCGCGCCGAACGACGGCGCCGTGAGGCAGGAGCTGGCCCGGCTCGATCGGCTGGGGAAATTCCTGGCCGAAGTGCGCGATCTCGACCGCGACCTGCTGGCTTTGCCTAACGATGCTTCGCTTCTGGCCGATCGCGCCCTTCGTTTCCTGCGCGCGGATGATCCCGCGCTGGCCCTGGACGACGCCTCCGCGGCGGCCCGGCTCGCCCCCAGCGCAGTGCGGCCGAGACTCTTCCGCGCCATGGCCGAGCGCGATCTCGGACGCGTGCCGGCGCGGGAGAAGGGACCGGCCCGCCTGCGGCTGGCCTCGCTCTCGGCTGATTTCCTGCAAACCATGAGCCGGCTCGATGCCGAGCTCGCGGCCGAGCCGAAGAACGTCGATCTGCTGACCAACCGGGCCTGGCAATTAAATGAAATCGAGCAGCCACAACTCGCCCTGGCCGAGGCCGAAACTGCGTTGCAGATCGATCCGAAGGCGGCCGGCGCCGCGGCCGAAGCCGGCTACGCCCTGGCCAAGCTGAAACGCGCGTCCGAAGCCTACACCCTGATCAAGCAGGCGACCGAGCTGGATCCGAATTACTCCACCGCCTGGCAGTATCGCGGTGCGCTGGAGATGCAGCGGGGCGATTATATGGCCGCGATCGATTCCCTCACCCATGCCCTGGCCATCAATCAAACCGCCGCCGCCCTGGCTAAACGGGAGGAGTGTTACCGCCGGCTCGGCCTGCTCGCCAAGGCCGCGGACGACCAGCGCACCCGCGAAGCGCTGACCAGCCCGGAGTGAGCCTAACGACTGCGATCGAGACTGATATTCCCGCCCCCGGTGCTCAGGCCTAACGACATCGTCGCCTCCGCTGCGGTCGCGCCCTGCAGCACCTGCCCCGGCCCCACCTCCTGTGCCGCCGGGAGACGAAAATCCTGGTGAATTCGTCCATTCGAGGTCCGCGCCTCGACCCGAAAACGAGCCTCAGCCGGGAGCCGCACGCCGATGCGTCCGTGTTGCAGCGCGTAATCGAACGTGGCCGGGAGATTTTCCCACCACTCGAAGAACGCCTCCATCACCCCATTCTGCGACCGGGCCCGGACCTCGGCGAAACAGTTCAGCGCGGTGATGCGCCCATTCACCAGCTCGAGGTCGGCCCGCGCCCCGCGCAGCCCCTGCAGGGTGATCTCTCCGTTCGTTAGTCTCAGCTTCAGCCGGGCCGGCTCGGGGACGTTGAGGGTGTAGTCGACCGTGCCGGAACGATCGGTGAGAAATCCTGAAGCCTTCGGAATCACCGTCCGGATCGTAAGCGCGCTCGGTCCGGCTTCCGTCTCGACCTTGATCTCGCGCAGCCGGGCTGCGGTGTAGGCCTTGCGCGATATCCCGAGCCGCACTCGCGGCTCGTACCAGCCGAAAATGTGGATGGAGCCATCGCTGTTCCCGATCGTGATCGTGCCCTTCAGGGGGAGGGGGAAAAATTCTTCGCTCTCCTGCTGCAAGCGCGGTCCCGCGGACGCGCTCGTTCCGCCCGCGAGCAGGAGCCAAACCAGGATGAAAAGAATTGCGCGATGCAAGGTGGGCAACTGAATGCAGGGCGCGACCAGAGGCAAACCGGGCCGCGGCTCTCGCGTCCGGAAACGCTTGCCCCTAACGAATTCGATGCTCTTTTACCTTGCCGGGGCAGCGGGAGCAAGGCGGCGCCCGGCTTGACGATTGGCCGGGGCAGTGTTGCATAGCTAGGGCTGCCGGCATGTCGCCGCTCGGCCCGCCACGTTTTCATGACCAGCTCCACGCCCGCCAACTCGACTTCGTCTCACAAGCCGCCCGCCATCCTCTCGCTCATCGGTCACACCCCGCTGGTCGAGATCACCCGGATAGATACCGGCCCCTGCCAGCTTTTCGTTAAGCTCGAAAATCAAAATCCGACCGGCTCGATCAAGGATCGCGTCGCTCTGGCCATGGTGGAAACGGCTGAGCGCGAAGGCCGATTGCAACCGGGCGGCACCATCATCGAAGCGACCGCGGGCAACACCGGCCTCGGCCTCGCCCTCATCGCGGGCGCGAAGGGTTATCGCATCATCCTGGTCATCCCCGACAAAATGTCGCAGGAGAAAATCGCCCACGTCCGCGCCCTCGGAGCGGAAGTTCGCCTAACGAGAAGCGATGTGACCCGGGGACACCCGGAGTACTACCAGGATGTGGCGGCGAAGCTGACTGAGGAGATTCCGGGCTCTTTTTACGTCAATCAATTTGGCAATCCGGCTAATCCGCTGGCGCACGAGACCGGCACCGGGCCGGAAATTTGGGAGCAAATGGAGCATGACGTGGATGCGGTCGTGATCGGAGTCGGCTCCGGTGGCACCCTCACCGGCCTGGGCCGTTTCTTCAAAAAAGTGCAGCCCGATCTCGATCTGGTCCTGGCCGATCCGACCGGTTCGATTCTCTATGAATGGGTCAAGACCGGCAAAATGGAAAAGGCCGGAAGCTGGGCGGTGGAAGGCATCGGCGAGGATTTCATTCCCGACATCGCCGAGATGAAATATGTCACTCAAGCCTACGAGATCGACGACACGGAGAGCTTTGCCGTCGTGCGCGAACTGCTGGCCAGGGAAGGCATCCTGGCCGGCTCCTCCACCGGCACCCTCCTGGCCGGTGCCCTCCGTTACTGCCGCGAGCAAACGGAGAAGAAACGGGTCGTCACCTTCATCTGCGACACCGGGAACAAATATCTTTCGAAGATGTTTAACGATTTCTGGATGGCGGAGCAGGGTTTCGTCCAGCGCCCGACCCAGGGGGATCTCTCCGATCTCATCTCGCGCCGGGCAGAAAAGGGCGAAGTCATCTCAGTCGGGCCTAACGACACTCTCCTGACCGCCTTCAAGCGTATGCGTTCGGCCGATGTCTCGCAACTCCCGGTCCTGAACGGCGACAACCGCGCCGTCGGGATCATCGATGAATCCGATCTCCTGGTGAAAGTGCACGGCGAGCCGGGCAAGTTCAACGACCAGGTCAAAACGGCCATGACCGACCGCCTCGAGACCCTTTCCCCCGCGGCTAAAATTCCGGATTTGTTAGGCGTATTCGACCGCGGCCGGGTCGCGATCGTGATGGAAGGGGACAACTTCCTCGGCCTCATCACCCGCACCGATCTGCTCTCCTACCTCCGGCTTTCCATGCCGAAGTGAGCCGGCCCTTTGCCCTCGTCCTGCTCCTCGCCTAACGACTCCGATTTTATCATGAAAAAGAAGCACCACCTCGCCACCCGCGTCATTCATGCCGGGCAGGAGCCCGACCCGTCGACCGGCGCGGTCATGACCCCGATCTACGCCACGTCCACCTACGCCCAGGAAAGCCCGGGCCGGCACAAGGGTTACGATTATGCGCGCTCGATCAACCCGACCCGCTGCGCCTACGAACGTTGCCTGGCCGACTTGGAGAGCGGCACCCGCGGCTGGGCTTTTGCCTCCGGGCTGGCGGCGATGTCGACCGCGCTGGAGACGATCGACAGCGGCTCGCACGTGGTGGTGAGCGACGATCTTTACGGCGGGACTTACCGGCTTTTTGAGAAAGTGCGGCGCCGCTCGGCCAATCTCGATTTCACCTTCATCGACATGAGCGAGGTCTCGAAAATCGAGGCCGCCTTCAAGCCCAACACCCGCATGGTCTGGGTTGAAACACCAAGCAATCCGCTGCTCAAATTGATCGACCTGGAAGCGGTGGCCAGGATCGCGCGCAAGCACAATGCCATCTCGGTTTCCGATAACACCTTCGCCAGCCCGTGGATCCAGCGCCCGCTCGAGCTCGGCTTCGACCTGGTCATCCATTCCGCGACCAAATATCTCAATGGCCACTCCGACATGGTCGGGGGCGTCGCCGTCACGGGCGAGAACAAGGAACTGGGTGATCAGATGCAGTTCCTGCAAAATTCGGTCGGCGCGATCGCCGGACCGTTCGACAGCTTTCTCGCCCTGCGCGGGCTCAAGACGCTCGCCCTGCGGATGGAGCGGCACTGCCAAAACGCGGCCGAGCTGGCGCAATGGCTGGAGAAGGAAGCGAAGGTGCGCAAGGTGCATTATCCTGGCCTGACGAGTCACCCGCAGCACGAGCTGGCACAGCGCCAGATGGGCGATCGCTTTGGCGGCATGGTCACGCTCATTCTCGACACCGACCTGGCCGGGACGCGGCGTTTCCTCGAAAACACCCATCTTTTCACGCTCGCGGAGAGCCTCGGCGGAGTGGAGAGCCTGGTGAATTATCCGCCCCTCATGACTCACGGCGCGATTCCAGAGGAGATGCGGATCGCGCTCGGAATCACCGAATCGCTCGTTAGGCTTTCGGTCGGGGTGGAGGACGTGGAAGATCTGCGCGAAGACATCAAGACGGCGCTGGCCGCGATCTAGGGCAGAAGATCGTCCGGCCGCTCGGCCAGGGCACAACGGAGCAGGCGAGGGCGCCTGCGCTCCCCCAGAAGCTCGCCGACTCACGTTGTGATTCCGGCGCAGCCTCGTTAAGCTGCGCCCCGATGGGCAACAGCTTCGGACAACTCTTTCGCATCACCACCTTCGGCGAATCGCACGGCGGCGGAGTCGGGGTGGTGATTGATGGCTGCCCGCCCCGGATTTCGTTAGGCGAAGCCGAGCTCCAGCGCGAGTTGGACCGCCGTCGCCCCGGCCAGAGCGCAATCGTGACGCAGCGCCAGGAAACGGATCGCTGCGAAATTCTCTCCGGGGTCTTCGAGGGGCAAACGTTAGGCACACCCATCGCCATTCTGGTCCGCAACCACGACGCGCGCCCGCAGGCCTACCAGGAAATGAAAGAGACTTTCCGCCCTTCCCATGCCGATTTCACCTACCAGGCCAAATACGGCATCCGCAACTGGCAGGGCGGCGGCCGCGCCTCCGCCCGCGAAACCATCGGCCGGGTCGCGGCCGGGGCCGTCGCCCGACAGGTCCTCTCCCATTTTCATCCGGGCCTGGAGTTCATCACCTACGTGACTCGTGTCCATGATCTCGCCGCCGCGGTCGATCCGACCAGCGTGACGCGCGAGCAGGTGGAGGCAAATGCGGTGCGCTGCCCGGAAGCGGCCGCGGCGGAAAAAATGATTCGCACGATCGAGCAGGCGCGAGCGGAGGGCGATTCGTTAGGCGGAATCATCGAAGGCGTCATCCGAGGGGCGCCGCCCGGGCTGGGCGAACCGGTCTTCGACAAGCTGGAAGCCGACCTGGCCAGGGCGATGCTCAGCCTGCCGGCGACGAAGGGATTCGAGATCGGTTCCGGTTTCCGAGCCGCGGGGATGAAGGGTTCCGAGCACAACGATCCTTTTGAAATCCGAGACGGAGCGGTGCGCACGACAAGCAATCACTCCGGGGGAGTGCAGGGCGGAATCAGCAACGGCGAGCCGATCGTTTTCCGGGTCGCCTTCAAGCCGACCGCGACGATTGCGCGAGAGCAAAAGACAGTCACGAGCGCAAAGGAAGAGACTACCCTGGCCGCGCGCGGCCGTCACGATCCCTGCGTGCTGCCGCGAGCCGTGCCGATGGTCGAGGCGATGGCGGCGCTGGTACTGTGCGATCATCTGCTGCGGCAACGCGCGATCGCGCTTGCGCCCTAGCCGGCTGCGTCCGCCATCTCTTGCCATGAGAGCAACTCCACTTCCGAAACTGGTGCGGCCGACTCTCAAAACGGAGCCGCCTTTCCCGACAAAATGACGACTGGCTCCTCCCTTTGGCAGGCGATTTTCGTTTCCTTCGCCCTCCTCCTGATCGCGTTTGAGGTCATACGCGGGTGGCGTCTTGGCCTCGTTAGGCAGCTAACCCGTCTCCTCGCCCTCGCCGCCGCTTACGCCGCCGGACTCTTCGGCGGCCGGCTGCTCCTCCCTCTCCTGCGTCCTTTTCTGCACGTGCCCGATCTCTTCATCTCGGTCGCGGCCGGCGCTCTTCTCGGGCTGGTTGTCTTCGTCGCCATCAACACCCTCGGCGCCATCCTTTTCAAGCGTACCGCGCAGCAGGGCGCCGGCATGGTGCGCCTCATCTACGGCATCAGCGGGGCGCTGCTCGGCATTTTCTTCGGCTTCTTCAGCGTCTGGCTCATCGTCGTAGCGATCCGCGCGGTCGGCGCCATTGCCAGTGCCGAACTGCATCACCCCCCCTCCTTCGCCACCCGCTCATCTCTTCCGGGAATCAGCTCGAGCCAGCCTCGGCCTAACGAACCTCCAGCCATGATGGAGTCGCTGGCCAAGCTCAAGAACTCGCTCGAGCTCGGTCCGCTGGGTGAGACGGTCAAGGCGGTCGACGTCGTCCCGGCCCAGACCTACCAGACTCTGGGCAAGGTCGGGACGGTGGTTTCCGACCCGCAAAGCGCGGCCCGATTTCTTAGCTTTCCCGGCGCACAGGCGCTGAGCGAGAATCCGAAGCTCGTCGCCCTGCGCCACGACCCCGAGGTCATCGATTTGATCGAGCAACAACGTTATCTCGAGCTCCTGCAAAACCCGAAGCTGATCGAGGTTTTGAATGATCCCGGCCTAGCCGCGCAGGTGAAGAAGTTCGATTTTCAAAAGGCCCTCGACTACGCGCTGCAAAAGCATTGAGCCCCGCTCCGCTAACGAAACAGGCTTGCGCTCGGCCGACTGCCGGGCGCACGGTGGAGCATGTTTAAGAGGCGTCACGTCGTCCCGGGCGAAGCCCCCGGTCTGCTCCGGCTTCCCAAAGGTGCGACCAAAGAGCCACCGCTCATTACTCTGATCGAGTACGGCCCCGATTGCCTGGAAGAGCGCAAGGAAGTCAGCTGCGACGAACTATTACCCCACCTGAACAATGAGTTGGTCACCTGGATCAATATCGATGGGTTAGGCGACCTCAGCGTGCTTCGGATTCTGGGAGAACGTTTTAACCTGCATCCGCTCGCGCTCGAGGACGTGCTCGATACCAGTCAGCGGCCGAAGGTGGAACAGTACGATGACTATCTCTTTATCGTGGCCAAGATGATCTACCTCGATAAGGAGGACGAGATTGGTGGCGAACAGGTCAGCATGTTCCTGGGCAAGAGTTTTCTCATTACGCTACAGGAGGAGCCGGAACGTGATGTCTTCGAGCCGGTGCGGGCGCGGATTCGCAGCGGCAAGGGCCGCATCCGCAGCGCGGCATCGGATTACCTGGCCTATGCCCTGCTCGATTCGATCATCGATCACTACTACCCCGTGCTGGAATCGATCGGCTCCGAGATCGACCTGATCGAGGATGAGCTGATTGATAACCCGATTAGCCGCCCCGTCGGCAGTCTCCACGAACACAAGCGAACGCTGACTCAAATCCGGCGGATGGTCTGGCCGCTGCGAGATGTGACTAATCAGCTACTACATGAGGAGCCGGGGATGATTCGACCGGAAACAAAAGTGTATCTGCGTGACTGTTACGATCACAGCGTGCAGTTAATGGACCTGGTCGAGAGTTATCGCGATGTCCTTTCCGGACTGACCGAGGTGCATATCTCCAGCATCGGCATGCGGACGAACGAGATTATGCGCACCCTGACGGTCATCTCAGCCATTTTCATCCCGCTGACTTTCATGGCTGGTGTCTATGGAATGAACTTCCATTACATGCCGGAACTACAAAAGCCGTGGGGCTACTTTGTCTGCCTTGGATTAATGCTGACGATCGCGGTGGGGCAGCTGCTTTACTTTAAGAAACGCCGCTGGCTCTGAGATCACGGGGAGGCGTTGCGCGCCGGGTCGAACGACAGCCTGTCCCTCCGTCGCCGCAGCAGAATCTAGGGAGTTTGCCCGGTGTCGGCGGCCGTCTTTCAGCACGGTTTTGATTTCGAACCTGAGCACGAGATGCGAGCTGCGCCGGGCTGTGTCACCTTGGAAGATCATGCCGAAATACGTGGTCGTGAGTTCGAGCGGCAATCCGGGAAGTAACAGCCGCAAAATGGGACGGGTCGCTTTTTCCTATCTGGAGAAGGCGAGAGCCGATTGCCAGTGGCTCGATCTGGCGGAGCTGGATTTGCCTCTGTGCGACGCCCACGCCTGTTATGCGCACGCCGGGGCGCGCCAGTTGCACTCGGCCATCGAAGAAGCCGATGGCGTGCTGGTGGCGGCGCCGGTCTATAACTATGACGTAAGCGCCTCGGCCAAGAATATGATCGAGCTGACCGGGAGCGCGTGGGAGGACAAAATCGTTGGATTTCTCTGCGCCGCGGGCGGGATGGGCAGTTACATGTCCGTCATGGCCTACGCCAACAGTCTCATGCTCGACTTTCGCTGTGTGATCATCCCGCGCTTTGTCTACGCCACGGGCGAAGTCTTTCAGGAGGACGGGATCGCGGATGAGAAAATCATCGCCCGGATCGAGCAGGTGGCGGCGGAGCTGGTCCGCTTCACCACTGCGCTGAGAGGTTGATTCGTTAGGCAGACTTGGCTTTGGCCGGGGCCGGCGCTTTTGCGCCTAACCAGACCTCGGAGCCTTCGCGGGAAGCTTCCACCTCCATCGGCTGCCCGCTTTCCAGCACGAGCATGCGCGCCCCCTCCACCATCTCGTCGATCATGCGGTCGTCGTGGTTCGGATCGTGGTGAAAGAGATAAAGCTTCCGCACCTGGGCGTCGAGCGCGAGGGAGACCACGCTGCTGAGGGAGCCGTGGCCCCAGCCGACTTTTTGGGCGTATTCTTCATCGGTGTACTGGGCGTCGATAATCAGCAGATCAGTGCCGTGCAGGAATTCCACCAGCTTGGCCCGGGCCTCGGCGGCGTAGGCGCGCGCTTCTGCGAAATCCGATTTTCCCGGGCCGGCCTGGCTCAACTTGAGCACGTCGTACGGTTCGTTATCGGGCAGGAAAGCGATCGAGCCGTTACTGGTCGTGAGACGATAGCCGACACAGATGCCAGGATGATTCACGAAGCGGGCGGCGACTTTCACCTTTCCGATGGCAAATTCCATCTCCTTCAATTCCTCGATCGAGATCGCGCTCGGGATATCGCGCAGGCTGACCGGGAAAAATGAGGTCTCCATCTGACCGGCCAGGGCGGTGGCGAGGCCGGCGCGAGCCCCTTCGTAGCCGAGGACATGGAGCGAGTTTTTCTGGTTGTAGACCGGCAGAAAAAACGGCAGCCCCTGAATGTGATCCCAGTGAGTGTGGGAGATGAGCAGGGTCGGCCGAATAGGGCGCTCGCCAAATTCCTTCTCCAGCGCAATCCCGAGCTCGCGCAGGCCGGAGCCGGCATCGAGGATGATGATCTCCCCGTCCGCGCGCACCTCGACGCAACTGGTGTTCCCGCCGTAGCCGACGGTGGACGAACCAGGGACCGGAATGGAACCGCGCACGCCCCAAAATTTAACCCGGGTCGAGGGGGGCATGAAGTCGGGCAGCGGCCCGCTGGTCTGCTTATCATCGCCGCCGGCCGGCATGACGCGCTCGATCACTTCGCGCAGGTTTTCCCAGCGGATCGGCTTGACCAGATACTCGTCGGCGCCGGCCTCGATCGCGCTGGTGCGATCGATCCCATAGTCGCGGCCGGAAACGATGATGATCTTGGTGCGCTGCAGGAGCTGGCGAATGCTGCGGCAGACCTGGAACCCATTCGCCTTGGGCATGAGCAGATCGCAAAGGATGAGCTCGGGGCGATGTTCGAGGGCGAGGCGGATGCCGGCCTCGCCGTCGCCGGCTTCGAGAATCTTCCAATCATCGCGCAGGAAGAGTTCGCCCGTGGCGCGGCGGCTCTCGGCATCGTCTTCGATTAATAATACGGTGGCCATGTCTTAGCGGGGGCGATTGTTCCCTGCCAGAGAGAGGGAGACAAGCGTTTTATGCGGATCGTTCTCGCCCGCTTGAATTTCCTCGTCTCCCAGACCTCCGCCCGAGTCGCGCAGACGACGAGGGACCTCCTCAATTCCGATGCGGTGTTACTCAGAATTGGGAGATCTCACCTGCCCGGTGAGGTCCCTCCCTACGCTGTGCCGTGGAGTTAGCTGCGGGGACTCGCTTTCCAGCGCAATTCCGGGAGCAGGTTGACCTCTTCCGGTGAAACATCGAAGCCGACCGCGCGCAGGAGATAGGAGACACCTTCCCGACTTTCCATCGTCTCCTTTAAGCTCCGGGCAAAGACCTCGATGTATTCCTTGTAGGATTCGAGGGCAAGTTTGTCGTCGGCGTAATGGGCCGCGAGCGCTTCGTCATGGTTATCGATCAGCTCGATCAGAGCCCGGCGCAGCTGCGCCCGCATCTGCGGATCGACCACGATCTTGAACGGGCTCGCACCCGCATCAGGGGTGGCCGGGCTCTCGCGCCGCGGCGCGGGGACGAGTTGAAAATCCGGAGCGTCCATCGAGTTATTGTCGTTAGGCAAGGCTTAGAAGAAAATCGGGATGATCAGGATGGCGACGATGTTGACCACCTTAATCATGGGATTGATCGCGGGCCCGGCGGTATCCTTGTACGGATCACCCACCGTGTCGCCAGTGACAGAGGCGGCGTGAGCGAAGGAGCCTTTGCCACCGAGATTGCCTTCTTCGATGTATTTCTTGGCGTTATCCCAGGCGCCGCCGCTCGAGGTCATGGCGATGGCGACGAAGAGACCCGTGACGATGGTGCCGACGAGCAGACCGCCCAGCACCACCGGGCCGAGCTGCGGAATCACGGCCACCGCCACAACAAAGGCGACCGGGAGCAGTGCGGGCACGATCATCTCGCGCAGGGCCGCCTTGGTCACGATATCGACGCAGACGCCGTAGTCGGGTTTGTCTTCCCCGCGCAGGATGCCCGGCTTGGCCGTGAGCTGGCGACGCACTTCGCGCACCACCGCGCCGGCGGCTTTGCCGACTGCGTCCATGCTGAAGGCGGTGAAGATAAAGGGGAGCAAGCCACCGATGAAGAGACCGATGATGACCTTGGGCTCAGTCAGTGAGAACTGAAAGTTAAAGGCGCGTCCCAGAGTAGCGTAATGGGCCCGCAGTTCTTCGACATAGGAACCAAAAAGCACCAGCGCGGCGAGACCGGCTGAAGCGATGGCGTAACCCTTGGTGACGGCTTTCATGGTGTTACCGACCGCGTCGAGGTCATCGGTCACCACCCGCACTTCCTTGGGCAGGTTACTCATGACTGCGATGCCCCCGGCATTATCGGTAATAGGCCCAAAGGCATCGAGCGAGATGATGATCCCAGCCATGGAGAGCATGGCCATGACGGCGATGGCGATGCCATAGAGACCTGCGAAATGAAAGCTAAAGAGGATGGCCAGGCCGATGAAACCAACCGGCAACGCGGTCGCGTGTTGCCCGATGGCCAGGCCGGCGATGATGTTGGTGGCATGACCAGTCTCGGAAGCCTTGGCAATCTTACGCACCGGCCCATAACTCATGGAGGTGTAGTAGTTCGTGATCACGACCACGATGCCAGTCATGAGTAACCCGACGAGGGAAGCGAAATAGAGATCGTTGGCCGTGCGCAGGGCGTTGGCGATGATGACGCCATCAGGAAAGAGATAGTGAGTGGCAGGCCAGAAGAGCACGGCCGAGACAATGGCGCTGGCCATGACTCCACCCATGAGAGCGTTGCCCGGTTTGGCCTTGGTCACATTGACGTAAAGGATGCCGCAGATGGCGCCGAGCACCGAGATCCCGCCGAGGACAAACGGGTAGACGATCGCCGCCGGCACATTAACCAAAGTGAGAGCGCCGACCAGGATCGCGCCAATCAGACTCACGGCATAAGTCTCAAACACGTCCGCCGCCATGCCGGCGCAGTCGCCCACGTTATCGCCCACGTTATCGGCGATGGTGGCCGGGTTACGCGGATCGTCTTCGTCCAGCGTGTTCTCGATTTTGCCGACCAGATCGGCGCCGACGTCGGCCGCCTTGGTATAAATGCCGCCGCCGAGTCGAGCGAAGACACTGATCAAGCTCGCGCCCAAGGCCAGACCGATCAAGCTTCGGACCGCCTCGGCATGGCCGATCATCTTACCGGCTACGGTGTAAAAGCCGCCGACCGAGAGGAGGGCCAGGCCGACGACGAGGAGACCGGTCACGGCGCCGCCGTTGAAGGCGACCCGCATGGCCGCGGTCCGGGACTGGGTCGCGGCCTGGGTGGTGCGAGTATTAGCCAGGACGGCGATGCGCATGCCGATAAACCCGGCGGCGAGCGAGCAGGCCGCGCCGACCACGAACCCGATGGCGGTAGCGTGATCCTTAAAGATGAAAAGCAGAATGAAAATGATCGCGGCGATGATGCTGATGGTGATGACCTGCCGGTTGAGATAAGCCTTCGCCCCCTCCTGCACGGCCCCGGCGATCTCCTGCATGCGCGCGTTGCCGGGCGAGGACCTGATCACGGCAAAGATGAGGAAAAAAGCGAAAACCAGCCCGGCCACGGCGCACAACATGGAAAGGGTGACGCCGGAAGTGAGGAAAGATAAGGCAAATAAGGTCATAAGTAGGTCCGGGTTTAAGAGTGGTGGAGTTTAGAGGGATTTCCCTCTCTGGCAACCGTAAATGGGACGCCGCGGCCACGCCTTCTTCCGCTGCCCGCTCCCGCTCTTAATCCTGCTCCTGCTCTTCCTCCTTCTCGGCGATAAGGAGCAGGAGAAAGAGAGAGAGCGGCGGGCAAGCTCCTAGAGCTTGAAGACCGATTGCACCCGGCGCAGAAAGGTGGCCCGATATTCCCGTTCCTTGGTCGCATCGGCTTCGCTCTGGCGGGCATCCTTAAGCAGGCCCTCGGTCTCCATCCGGCGCGCGGCCAGCAGATCGCTCAACTTGCTCACGCACTCAGGCGCTTCATGCAGCACGGCCGCCATGGCGGGCTGGCTGATTTCCAGCACCTCGCAATCCTCTTCCGCCCGGACTGTGGCGGTACGCTTTTCGCCGGTCAGGAGCGACATTTCGCCAAAGGAATCGCCCATCCGGAGCGAGGCCACCCGGATCATGCTGCCGTTCTGTGCGACCGAGACGTGGGCCGCGCCGCGCAGAAGGACAAACATGGAAGAACCTTCGCTGCCCTGCTCGATGATCTTTTCGCCCCGGCCAAAATGCAGGCTGCGCGAACCGCCGATCAGGTGATCGATTTGCTCCGGAGTGAGACATTCGAAAAGCGGCTCCGATTCCAAGATAGTCCGGGCGGGACCGTGGTCTTCGGCCGGCTGGCCGCTCGGGCGGCGGCTGATCTCGAGGGTGCGGATGGGGAACGGGATCTTGATTCCATGGCGCTTGAATTCGTACCAGACATTGGTCCGAATGGCGTCGCAGACGTTGTTGTAATTCTGGTGATTGAGCATCCAGAACTTGATCTCGTAGCTGATGGCGAAGTCGCCGAAATCGACCAGGAACACCTTCGGCTCGGGATCCTTTTGCACTCCCTCGGCGTGGAGGGTGGCGTGGAGGAGCGCCTCTTTGACCTTGTTCGGCGGCGTGGTGTAATCGACCCCGACCACGATGCGCATGGCGTGAAGCTGCTGGGGATAATGCAGGTTCACGATCGTCTGCCGGACGATCTCGTTATTCGGAATATCGAGATAGATGGCGTCGTTCGTGCGCAGCCGGGTCGAGCGCCAGTTGATCTCCATGACCTCGGCAAAGCGCTGATCGACCTGCAACCAATCGCCGACCTTGTAGGGTCGGCTGATTTGCAGAGACATGCCGGCAATGACGCCGCCGAGCAGATTCTGGGTGGCGAAGGCGAGGATGATCGCGGCCACGCCCGAGCCGGCCAGGAGCCCGCGCAATTCCCGCTCGGCATGGTAGCCGATACTGAGGACAAGGAGGAGCGCGACGAGGAAAATGAACAGCGCCACCACCTCGCGCAGGAACTTCGGGATCACGGTCTGGCGCCGATGTTCGAAATAAAGATCCCAGAGATAACGATCGACCAGCCCAATGACGACGGCGGTGCTGAGCAACGCCACTGCCGCTCCGACATGGTTGCGCCAGCGCAGGTCGATCCCGTAAACCCAGAGCGCGGCGTAGAAGGCGAGGGCGAGGGTGAAGAGCTGGAAGAAAATCCCAAAGGGCACGCCGGCCCGCCGCTTGAGCAGGCGCCCGAGGGCGAGGGTCACGAGGAAGGTCGCGATGAAGACCGCGAACGTCGCCACCGAGCGTTGGGCATCAGCCAGGGCCAGCATCGTTAGGGGAGGATAACAGACTGCCTGCCTCGTGGCCAATTTCAATCGGCTGAGATGATTAGGCTTGCCTGCTCGAGCGAGCTTGACCCTTCCCTCCGCCGTCGGTTACGCTCGCGGTTCACCGCGATCACACCATGAAAAAGCTCATCCTCTTCTGCGCCGTCCTGCTCGCGACCTTCGCCCCGGCTCCCGCGCCAGCGCTCCTGCTCAATCTCTCCACCCGCATCGAGATTCCGCAGCCCGCCCTCGGCGGCGACGTCACGGCGGTGATTGGGGGTTTCATTGTCGGCGGAAACAAGGGCCGCAAGATGGTCATCCGCGCCATCGGTCCGTCGCTGGCCGATTTCGGAGTGGCGGCCTTGGCCAACCCCACCTTGGAATTGCACGATGCCACCGGGGCGATCATCGCGACGAACGATAACTGGATGGACACCCAGGAAGATGAAATCGCCGCCGCGGGTCTCGCCCCGAGCGATCCCCTGGAGTCGGCCATCCTGATGGTGCTGCCGCCCGGCAGTTACACCGCCGTCGTCCGCGGCTTGGCCGATTCCGGTTTGCCGGTCGACACCACCGGCACTGCTTTGGTCGAGATCTACGACATCAGCCTGACCGTGGCGGTCGGTTTGGAAAACATCAGCGCGCGCGGCCCCGTCATGCGCAACGCCGACCCGATGATCACCGGCTTCATTATCGCCAATGGCGACGAAGATACGGTGGTGCTCCGCGCCCTCGGGCCTTCCCTGGCTGACTCCGGGCTCGAGGGGTTGAATGACCCGCGGCTCGATCTCTTCGATGCCGAGGGAAATCTCCTCGCCAGTAACGACAATTGGCAGGAGACCCAGTCGGCCGAGCTGGCAGCGACCGGCCTGGCTCCCACCCAGCCGGCGGAGGCTGCCATCCTCATCACCTTGCCGCGCGGCGCCTACACCGCCGTCCTTTCCGGGGCCGACGGGGTCGCCCATGGCGTTGCCTTGGCCGAGCTTTACAAGCTCTAGCGGTCTTCGGCTAACAAAGTCACCGTCGTGGTGACGTGTGACTCTTCACTATGGCCGAGGCCGCTCCCGGAGTTATCGTGCTGGGCGCGCGTGACCACCAGTCTTCCCGCGGCGATCTGATAGGCGCGAGTCTCTTTGTCATGCACTCGGTAACTCAGGAAAAACTTACTGAAACGCAGGCGCAAGTCGCGTTCCATGCCCAAAAGCTGCCCCTGACGGTCGAGCCATAGTCTCATCGTGGCTTCGGATTCCTTCAGGGCTTTGCGCCCTTCCTCCTCCAGCCGCAGATCAAGCCGCAGGACGAGCAGGCGGGCCGGTTTTCCCTGGTAGGAACCCGCTTTATCTTCGAGCAGGACGGCGCCTCCGAGGCTGCGCCGGAGCGGCTCGGCCGCGTCGAGCAGGTCGAGGGCGTCATTCGCCTCCAACGCCGTCAGAGTGGCGACGCTCGATTGCGCCGCATCGGGGTGGGCGCGCTTCTCCGCCGCGGCCTGGCGAGATTGCCGGATCTGGTCGGCCGACCAACTCATGCGCAAGCCCGTTCCACCACACTCGACCAGAACGGAGCTATCGCCTGCGGCCTGCTTCGGGTTGCCACTTTCCCCGCCGGCCCGGCGGGTCACGATCTCGACCCGCGCACGGAGGTTTTGCTCGCTCTGCAGACCTTGCAAGGTTGCGTCCAAATCGCTGAGCGCGTCGCTAAAGGCCAGCCGCGGTGCAGCGAAAAAGAGAAAAGCGGCGAGGGTGCGCAAGGAGATAAGTTATCGCAGAAGGAAGAAGATCGGGGCCAGCTCAGGCGAAAAAAGAGCCGGCTAGCGCGGGGGCCAGATGACCAGGGCGAGCCAGCCGGCGAGGAAACAGAGGCCCCCGGGCGGAGTGATGGCGCCGAGCCATTTTATGTTCGTTAGGGCGAGAAGATAGAGACTTCCGCTGAAGATCACGATCCCGGTGATGAAGAGAGCGGAGGGAGCGCGGCTGCTCGCCGGCAGCGCGGCCAGGATGAGAAGCGCCAACGCATGGATGAAGTGGTAGAGAACTGCCGTCTTCCAGACCTCCGTCGTCTCATTCGCCTGCAGGGTGCCCTTAAGCGCATGGGCGCCAAACGCACCTAACCCGACTCCGAGAAAGAGGAGAGCAGCGGCGATACGGAAGAGCAGGATGTTCATGCCCGAAGCTGCGCCGCGACTCCGTCGCTGGCAACTGACCCTCAACCACCGCGAAATGCTTTTGCGCGCGCGGTTGCGATCCTTCCGCAGACGCTAGGGGAGATCGTTTTCTGCCCGCGAGGTGCGGACCTGCTTCGCGACTTCCTCGGCGCGACCGAGGGAATTTTTAATCCAATGATGGGCCAGACCCGGCGGACTGGGCGAGGCGCTGGCGCTGTTTTCATAGGCCGTCGGGGGGCGGTTGCTGCCCGGCGGGCTCTGGCCGGCGTTCCGTTGCCAGACAAACAGCGCGACGACCGTCAGAACCAGGAGCAGGAACGTTTTCATACTCTCAATGGAGAGCACCGATCGGGCCACGGAGCGGCAGCGCCAGCAGCGTTTTCGAAGACGACCACGAGCCTGCGCGGAGGCGATTTCTTATTAACGCTTTTCGCCAAAGATCCGGCGGGAGCCAATCCACACAAACCTACCCTATTATGAAAAAAATAACCGCATCAACCTTGGTCGTCGCCGCAGCCGCGGCGCTTCTCTCGCTGGCCAGCCCGGCCTCCGCCGGCATGCTGACCCTCGACGATAATAACCCGGTCTTTACTCCAGAAGGGGCCTTCAGCGACAACACCATCGAAGCCGATATGACCATCGGTTTCGGAGCGCTGATTCATCTCGAAGGCACCACCACGATCACTCCGGACGAAACCAATACCGCTTCCGTCGCAGTGACTGGAACCTACTCCGCTCTGACCGGCGATTTCTTCTCGGTGGCCTACAAATTTGCCGCCGATCTGGGTTTTGATACTCCGATCAGTTACACCCTTACGGCGGACTTGGATGGCGTGCCGATCACGCCCATTAGCGGCACGATTGAATCCGGTCTGCATACTTACCAGGGCACCCTGCAGGCGCCTCTTTCGTTTCCGGCTGACGACAGCGGAACGTTTTCCGGCACGCTGACCTTCGATTTCGGCACCACGGGCAGCGCGCCGCTCGCCGCTGAACCTGGCACTCTTGATCTCACCGTGCAGCAGATCGATTTCAAACTCGATCCCATCCCGGCCTCGATCACCGACCCGGCCATGGCGCAGAATATTTCCACCCGCGTCAATGTCGGGACCGGGGAAAACGTCCTCATCGGTGGTTTCATCGTCACCGGCAATGACGCCAAACAGATCGTCTTCCGCGGCATCGGGCCCTCCCTGGCCGATGCGACACCGCCGGTGATGGGCGCTTTGGCCGATCCGACCCTCACTTTGTATGATGCGGATGGCAATGTCGTGGCCACCAACGACAACTGGATGGATAACAGTGCGAGCGACCAACAAGCCTTGGCCGATGCCGATCTCGAGCCGACCGATCCGAACGAAGCGGCCATCGTCGCCACGCTGGATCCCGGCGCCTACACCGCGGTGGTGAGCGGCGTCGGTGATACGACCGGGGTCGCCCTGGTCGAAGGATACGATCTCGATAATGGCGCGACTGATTCGGCCTTCGCCAACATCAGTACCCGCGGCGCGGTCGGCACCGGCGATAACGTCATGATCGGCGGTATCACGCTGGGTGGTGGCGGCGGCGGTTTGGCCACGGTGGTGGTGCGCGGCATCGGGCCTTCTTTGGCGGACAAGGACGTCAATGACGCCCTGGCCGATCCGACTCTCGAGCTCTTCAACGCCAATGGCGACATGATCGATTCCAACGATAACTGGATGGACGATCCGAACATGCAGGAAGTGGACGATGCCGGTCTTGCCCCGCAGGATGATAATGAGGCCGCCCTCTACGAAATCCTGCCCGCTGGTCAGTACACCGCCATCCTGGCGGGAGCCGACGGCAGCACAGGCGTCGCCCTGGTCGAGACCTACGAGCTCGACTCGCCCACGGCCAGCCCGGCGAAGTAACGCCTAAGCAGTTCCCAGACAAATCGAGCGCCCGGCCGGGTTTCCTGGCCGGGCGTTTTTGTTACCGCCAAAGCGTTCAGGGCTTCGGCACCAGCGGCCAAAAGAAGGGGATCAGAAAACTGGCCGTGATCCAGAGAATAAGATTCAGCGGTACGCCGACCCGCGGGAAATCGCTGAACTTGTAGCCCCCGGCGCCGAAGACATAAGTGTTGGTCTGGTAACCGATCGGGGTCGAGAAACTGGCGCTACAGCCAAACATGATCGCGATCGTGAACGGTCTCGCGTCCACCCCCATCGCCGCCGCGATCTCGAAGGCAATCGGCGTGAGCAGGACGGCGACCGCGTTGTTGCTGATCAGTTCCGTCAGCACCATGGCGACGAAATACATGACCGAGAGAGTGACGGCGGGCCCGAAGCGCCCAAAGGCCCCGGTCACTCCGGTGGCCAGAAGATGAGCCGCCCCCGTCGTCTCCATCGCCTGCCCGAGCGCGAGCATGCCGAAGATGATGAAAAGCAGCGGCCACTCGATCGATTCGTAGGCCTCATCCACATCGAGGCAGCGGGCCAGAATAACGATTACCGCGGCGACCAGAGCGAGCACGGTGATGGAGAAAACATTGAAGGCCGCCAGCGTCATCACCGCCAGGATCGCGAGGATGGCGAGCGGCGCCTTTTCCCGCCGAAACGCGCGCTGTTTCGGCTCTGTCAGGCTGAGGAAATCGCGCTCCTGCATCAGCCGGTGAATGCCTTCCGCCGGTCCCTGCACCAGCAGCGTGTCGCCGAAAGCCAGACGCACGTCTTCGAATTGTTCACGCAGATTCTCCCCCTGCCGATGGACGGCCAGGATGAGCACGCCGTAGCGCTGGCGAAAATTCAATTCGCGCAAAGTCTTGCCCACGAAGCCCGAGCGGCTGCCGATGATGCCTTCCATCAGGACGGCTTCGCGCGGCGCGGTCGCTTCCCCTTCCAGCTCCTCTTCCGCCTGGAAAACCACTCCAGGCATTTCCTTGATCGCTTTCACCCCGGCGACAGGCGATTCCAGCAACAGCATGTCGCCGGAAGCGAAGCGGAGTTCATCCAGCGGCGTCCGCAGGCGCTGGCCGTTGCGGACCACATCGATGATGCGCGCTTCGCGCAAACGGACCAGCGGCGTCTCCGGAAGCGTCTTCCCTACCAGCGGCGAATCGCGGCTGATCACCGCCTGCATGAGAAATTGCTTCGCCATTCCGCTCCCGATCAAAGCGGCCAGCGTCTCCCTTTGCGGGAGCAATTTTCGGCCGAGAAAGAGCACATAGGCAATGCCAATGACGGCGTAAACGATGCCGAGCGGGCTGATCTCGAAAATCCCAAACGGCGGCTGCCCGTGGGCCTTGTTCACGCCATCGACGAGCAGGTTGGTCGAGGTGCCGAGTAACGTGCAGGTGCCGCCTAGGATGGAGAAATAAGAGAGCGGGATGAGCAGGCGCGACGCCTTCAGCTCCGTTGTCCGCGCTAGCGCCAGCACCACCGGCATGAACACCACCACCACCGGCGTGTTATTGACGAAGGCCGAGAGCGGCACCGTCAGCAGCGCGAGCGCGCCCAGCGCACGCAACTCGCTTTTCCCGGCCATGCGCAGAAAGACGCGGGCCAGCGCATCGATCGCACCCGTTCGCTCGAGGGCGGCGCTGAGGACGAACATGCAGCCGATCACGATCGGCGCGCTATTGCTAAAAACGGCCAGGGTCTCGTTCGTGCCCAGGATGCCGGTCATGAGGAGAATGGCCATGGCGCTGAGGGCGACCAGGTCGGGCGACATCCATTCCCGGAGGAAGGCGACGAAGACCAGTACGACCAGCGCAAAGACGATGATCAGATGAATAGTGTGCAGGTCGATACTCATCGCGAAACTCGGGCCGGGCACCTTTTCGCCGACAATGTGCCCGGCGACAACCGGGAATTTGTCTCTCCCAGTTGCCTCCTCCCTCCAGTTGTGTCTAACCTTTTGGCGCAGCGCAACCAAACTCCTGTGAAGCGACCCGGTATTTTCCTCTGCCTCAGCGCGCGTCTCACCGCTCGCTCTGCAGCCTGCTCCTCCTCCTCCTGCTCCTGGCCGGCTGCAGTAATTACCAGGACCGCGCACGCACCCCGCTCAAGCCGATGGTCTCGGTCGTGCGTTCCAAATCGGACGACTACGACCAGCCCCCGCGCGTCCTGGAAGGGATGCGCCCGGAATATCCCGCGCTCGAGGCCGAACGGCGCCAGAAAGGCTTCGTCAGCATCATCTGCACGATCCGTCCGGACGGCCGGGTGGATGAGTTCGTGATCGAAAAAATGACCAGCCCGGCCTTTGCCTACGAAGCGATCAAGGCCATCCAGAAATGGCGTTTTGCCCCGGCCATGAAAGATGGCCACCCGGTGGAAGGCAAAGTGCGGGTGCCGATGCATTTTAACACCTTCTAGAGCGCACCCGCCGCGGCTCCGCCTCTTGCCTAACGACTTCGAATCGGACCGACGCCGCCGCTCGCCAGCAGTCCTCGCCATCGGCGTGGCATTGACGCCGCCCCGGAAATGCGGTTCTTCGTTATCCCATGAGCCGCATCCTGATTGCCGATGATCAGCCCGACGTGCTCGAGGCGCTCCGCATCATGCTCAAGGGCGAAGGCTACCAGACCGATGCCGTGACTTCGTTAGGCGCGGTCCTGAATTCGCTCGAGAAACGGACCTACGCGCTGCTCATGATGGATCTTAATTATAACCGCGACACCACCTCCGGGCAGGAAGGCCTGGAGGTGATCCCGCGCATCCAGCAGATCGATGAAACCCTGCCAATCGTGGTCATGACCGCCTGGGCCACGGTCGATCTCGCCGTCGAGGCGATGAAACTCGGAGCGCGCGATTTCGTCACCAAACCGTGGGACAACGAGCGCGTCCTCGCCATCGTCCGGACCCAAATCGCGCTCGGCAGCGCCCTGCGAAGAAGCCAGCAGCTCGAGGCCAAAAACGAGCTCCTCCGCGGCAAGATGCCGAACATCATTTCCGAGTCGCCGCGCATGCAGCCGGTGATCGACCTGGTCACCAAAGTGGCGCCGTCCGATGCCAACGTCCTGATCACGGGCGAGAACGGCACCGGCAAAGGTCTCATCGCCCAGGCGCTGCACTCGCTCTCCAGCCGCGCGAGCAAAATCATGATCACGGTCAACATGGGCGGCCTTTCCGAAGGAGTTTTCGAGAGTGAACTCTTCGGCCATGTGAAGGGCGCTTTCACCGACGCCAAGACGGATCGCGCCGGTCGCTTCGAGCTGGCCGATGAGAGTACACTCTTCCTCGACGAGATCGCGAATCTGCCCATGAGCCAGCAGGCCAAACTCCTGCGCGTGATCGAAACGGGCGAATTTGAGCGGGTCGGTTCCTCCCGCACCCTGCACGCCAACGTCCGCATCATCTCCGCCACCAACGCCAACCTGCACGAGGAAGTCGCGGCCGGCCGTTTCCGCCGGGATCTGCTTTTCCGGCTCAACACCATCGAGGTGCCGCTCCCGCCCTTGCGCGAGCGGCGGGAAGATATCGCCCCGCTGGCGGCGCATTTTCTCCGTCAGCACGCCGAGCGTTATCGCAAGAAGCTGACCGCTTTCGATCCGGCCGCGCACGAGGCGCTGATGCGGCACGAATTTCCCGGCAACGTGCGCGAGCTCGACCACGTGATCGAGCGCGCCGTCCTCATGTCGCAGGGCGAACAGATCAAGGCGAAGGATCTTGGCCTGACGACCAGCAGCGAAGGCGCCCCGCCGCTGGAGGAGATGAGCCTGGAAGAAGTGGAAGCTTTCCTGATCAAAAAGGCTCTCGCCCGCCACGACGGCAACGCGCGCAAGGCGGCGGAGTCGTTAGGCCTGAGCCGGAGCGCCTTCTACCGGCGGCTGCAGCATTACGGGCTTTGAGGATGGCGGACTGCTAATTTCAAAAAAGTGGCGACGCCAACAAATCCGCCTGCGAATTCTCGCCGGCACCGCCGCCTCTCGCACGAAACTCGCCTGACCTGGCTCACCCTCGGCGCGGCCGCTCCGGCGATCATCGTCGCCCTTTGCCTGCTTTGGTTTGGCGATTTCAGCGCCAAGGTCGATTGGACGCTCAGCCTTTTTATCGCCGTCTGCGCCGGCGGCTTCCTCGCCAGCGCGCGCGAGCAAACGGTGCGCCCGCTGCAGACCATGAGTAACCTGCTCGCCGCCCTGCGCGAAGGCGATTACTCCATTCGCGCCCGCGGCGCCCGGCCTGATGACGCCCTCGGCGAGGTGCTGCTCGAGATCAATCAGCTCGGCGAAACCCTGCGCGTCCAGCGCCTGGGCGCCTTTGAAGCGACCGCTCTGCTTCGCACCATCATGGCCGGAATCGATGTCGCGGTTTTCACTTTCGATCCCGACCGCCGCCTCCGCCTGATCAATCGCGCGGGGGAAAATCTGCTCCGCCAATCGATTGATAAATTACTCGGCCGGCGCGCCAGCGACCTCGGACTGGCGGTGTGCCTCGATGGCGACGAGGACGCCCCGCTCACCCTCACTTTCCCCGGCGCCTCCGGCCGCTGGGGAGTGCGGAAAAGCAATTTCCGCGAGCGCGGTTTGCCTCATGAGCTGCTCGTCCTGACCGATCTCAGCCGCACCCTGCGCGAAGAGGAACGGATCGCCTGGCAACGCCTGGTGCGGGTGCTCGGCCACGAGATGAACAACTCGCTCGCCCCGATCAAATCGATCGCGGGCAGCCTCGAGCACCTGCTCAAGCGGGATCCGCCGCCAGCCGATTGGCGCGACGATGCCAAGAGCGGGCTGAGCGTGATTGCGGCCCGGGCGGAATCGCTCAGCCGCTTCATGCAGGCCTACGCCCGCCTGGCGCGCCTCCCGCCCCCGCAGAAGGAGGAGATCAATCTCGGCGAGCTCGTGCGGCGAGTGGTCGGGCTCGAGACCCGCCTGGCGGTGCGGCTGGCGGAAGGCGGCATCATCATGATCCCGGCCGATGCCGCCCAGATCGAGCAGTTGCTCATCAACATCCTGCAAAACGCGGTCGACGCCTCGCTCGAGACCGGCGGGAAAGTGACCGCCGGCTGGCGCGAACGGGGCGATTGCGCCGAAGTCTTCGTCCGCGACGAAGGCCCCGGAATCATGAACCCGGGCAACCTCTTCGTCCCCTTCTTCACCACCAAGCCGGGTGGATCCGGCATCGGGCTCGCGCTCAGCCGGCAAATTGCCGAAGCGCACAACGGCTCGCTCACGATCGAGAACCGCAAAGACCGCACCGGCTGCGAAGCGCTCCTGCGCCTGCCTCGTTAGGCCCTAACGACCGCGCGCTGACGCTGCGGCGCCTAACGATTCGCCGGCCGCTCGGGTCCACCCACGCCGGGTGTCCCAAAATCGGAACAGCTCAATCCCAACCCTGAGGCAAAATCGCTTCGACGCAAAAGCGGTCGACTCCTGTAAAGAGCCTATTAACAACGATTTATAACTTATGAAATTGGTTGGCACAGCCATTGCAATAGGGGTTGGCAATCACAAATAAAAGCTGAATCCAAACCAGAGCGCCAACGCATCTCAAAGGAAACAGCAAGTAAGAATATGAAAACCACACCTCACCGCCACATCGCCCATCGCCGGATTGACTCCGACCCGCGCAACTCGCGTCGGGCTGAGAGCTTCCCGCAAAGCGAGCAAAGTTATCAGTCGGCCAGCCTCCTCGGCAGCTGCGGCAGCCCGGCCCGCTTTCAGGAGCCCGCCTTCTTCGAAATCAGTAATCGCTATTTCACCAACGAAGAACCGCGCGGCTTCGCCGTCGATACCGGCGTCTTCGCGGTCCTCATCCTGACCGCTCTCCTGCCGATCGTGCACGGCTTCCAGGCCGTCGCCACCCTCGTTCATGGTGTCGGCCTCCTCTAAACGGCGTGTCCATTCTCTCCCTCAAATGCAACCAAGCTTCGAAGTGATTCCGGGCGAAAAAGAATCCGCGCGGCCGACGGGCTTCACTGCCGTCACCTCCTCCATGGATGTGGCGCGGCCGGATCTCGCTCGGAAGAAGAAAAAACGCCGGCTCTATATCATCGGCGGCACGATCCTCGGCCTGCTCCTGGTCGGCTTCGCCATCTCGCGCCTGAAACCGGCCGCGGTCAGCGTCGATCGTTCTTCCATCTGGCCCGGCACGGTGAAACGCGGCCCGATGCTGCGCCAGGTGCGCGGCCTCGGCACCCTCGTGCCGGAAGACATCCGCTGGATCGCGGCGGCCAAGGAAGGCCGGGTCGAACAAATCATCGTGCGGCCGGGCGCGCAGGTGAAGCCCGACACCGTCATTCTCGAGCTCTCCAGCCCGGAACTGCAACAGGCCGCGCTCGATGCCGAATCCCAGGCCAAGGCGGGCGAGGCCGAGCTCACCACCCTCCGCGCCACTCTGCAGCGCGAGTTGTTAAACCAGGAATCCACCACCGCCCAGGTCCATTCGGAATATCTCCAGGCGAAAATGGAAGCGGAGACAAACGACAACCTGAAAAAGAACGGCCTCATCGCCGATCTCGAATACAAGACCTCCATCATCAAGCGCGATGAGCTCGAGAACCGCGACAAGATCGAGCAAAAGCGCCTCCAATTTGCCCAGGACTCGATCGAGCCGCAGCTCGCGGCTAAGCAGGCCACGGTCGATAACCTCAAAGCCTCCAGCGCGCTCAAAGCCCGCGACGTGGAAGCGCTCCACGTCAAAGCCGGCATGACCGGTGTCCTGCAACAACTGCCGGTCGAAGTGGGCCAGCGGGTCATTGCCGGGACGAATCTCGCCCGCGTAGCCGACCCGGCCAAGTTGAAGGCGCAAATCAAGATCGCCGAGACTCAGGCCAAGGACATCCAGATCAACCAGCCAGCCTCAATCGACACCCGCAACGGCATCGTCGAAGGCCATGTCATCCGGGTCGACCCGGCGGTCGAGCAAGGCACTGTCACCGTCGATGTCGCCCTCGACGGCCCGCTCCCAAAAGGTGCCCGGCCCGATCTGAGCGTTGATGGCACGATCGAGCTCGAACGCCTCGATAACGTCCTCTACGTCGAGCGCCCGGCCTTTGCCCAGGATGGGGCCACCGTCGGCATCTTCAAGATTCAGCCTAACGGGGAAGCCACTCGCACCTCGGTTCATTTCGGGCGCAGCTCGGTCAACACCATCGAAATCCTGAGCGGCCTGAAAGAAGGCGACCAGGTCATCCTCTCCGACACCAGCGCCTACGATTCGCACGACCGCATCCAGTTGAACTAACGACTAACGAACTCCCACACCACCACCACACCACCTGACCAAGACCACATGAACAACGGAAACCAAACACTCATTCACCTCGACGGCGTGACCAAAGTCTTCCTCACCGACGAGGTCGAGACCCACGCCCTCTCGGGCATTCATCTCGACATTCGCAGCGGCGAATACGTCTCCATCGCCGGGCCTTCCGGTTGCGGAAAATCGACCCTCCTCTCCATCCTCGGCCTGCTCGATACGCCTTCCGACGGCAGCTATTCGCTCAAGGGCGGCGAGGTGGCAAACCTCTCCTTTCCCGAGCGCGCCCGGATCCGGAATCGCGAGATCGGTTTCATCTTCCAAAGCTTCAACCTCATCGGCGACCTGACCGTTTATGAGAATGTCGAGCTGCCGCTGACCTATCGCGGGATGGGCTCGAGCGAACGCAAAGCTTTCGTCAACGAAGCGCTGGAGCGGGTCGGGATGGCTCATCGGGCCAAGCATCTGCCCAGTCAGCTCTCCGGCGGCCAGCAGCAACGCGTCGCTGTGGCCCGCGCCCTGGCCGGTAAACCAGCCATCCTTCTGGCCGACGAACCGACCGGCAACCTCGACTCGCGCAACGGCGAAGCGGTGATGGATCTCTTGAAAGAGCTGCATGCGGGCGGCGCCACCATCTGCATGGTCACGCACGATCAGCGCTTCGCCCAGCACGCCGATCGCACCATTCATCTCTTCGACGGCCGGGTGGTGGAAGATCAGATCGCCGCCTAACGAGGAATCGGAACGATGCGCTTGAACGGTCTCAACGACGGATCGATCAAAACGTTTCTGATCCTTGCCCTCCTCGCGGGCAACATCTTCGTCGCCGGTCGCCCGCATCCGAAACAAGCTCCATCCCCGCGCGCCCGGATTGAAATGACCAGGTCCGAATGAGGAATTCCGACGCGATGAGGGAACCTGCAACCGCCCCGTTTCGGGCCTTCGTCGCAAGCTCATTCATTCGCCCGTTCACCTTGGGATTTCGTTTTTAACCATGCTCCAGGAGATCCGCCATTCCATCCGTCTCCTCCTCCGGAATCCCCTTTTTACCCTCGTCGGCATCGTCACCCTGGCCCTCGGGATCGGCTCCAGCAGCGCCGTCTTCACCCTCGTCAACGCCCTTCTGATCAAGCCGCTCCCCTATCAGGATCCGTCCCGGCTCGTTCTCCTGTTCGAGCATTTCACCGACCAACATCTCGACACCATCCCGGTCTCACCGCCGGAATTCCTCGAGTACAAAAAACAGCTGAAAAGCTTCGACAAACTGGCCGCCTTCGACACCGCGACCTTTAATCTTTCCGAAGGCGAGCTGCCGGAGCGGATTTTTGGGGCCAAGGTTTCGGCCGACCTTTTCCCATTGTTAGGCGTGCAGCCGATCCGCGGCCGCACTTTCCGCGCGGAAGAAAATACCGTCGGGCGCGACGACGTCGTGGTCATGAGCGAACGGCTCTGGCGGAGGAAATTTGATCGCGACCCGCGGGTCCTCGGGAGCAAGCTGATGGCCGACGGCAAGGCTTTCACCGTGGTCGGGATCATGCCCTCGAGTTTCGAGTTCCCCCTCCCGCTCTTTAATATTACCGGCGCCCAATTTGGCGAGCAGGCCGATATCTGGCAGCCGCTCGGCTTTACCAATGACGAGATGAAGCGTCGCGGCTCACGCAGTTACGGCGTCATCGGCCACCTCGCCCCCGGCGCCAGCGCGCGTCAGGCCCAGGCCGAGCTCGATACCGTTGTGAGGGGGATGCGGGCCCGGTTCCCGGATAATTATCCGCAGAGTGACAGTTTCGGCGCCACTCTCTACCCGCTCAAGGAGCAGGTCGTCGGCGGGATGAAACCGCTCCTGCTCGTCCTCCTCGGTGCGGTCGCGCTCGTTCTCCTCATCGCCTGCGCCAACCTCGCCACCATGACGCTGGCTCGCGCCACCGCGCGCGAACGTGAAACCGCCATCCGGATCGCGGTCGGCGCCAGCCGCTTCCGTTTGCTCCGCCAAAGCCTGACCGAGAGTATCGTCCTCGCCCTCCTCGGCGCCGGCGCGGGCATTCTCCTCGCCATCTGGGCGATCGATCTGGTGAAATCAATCGGCACCCAGACCATCCCGCGTCTCGGCGAGGTGCACATCGACGGCACCGTCCTCCTCGTCACCCTCGCTCTCGCGATCGGGACCGGCCTGCTTTTCGGACTCGCGCCCGGGCTGGCCAGCGCCAAACCGGATCTGACCGAAGCGCTCAAGGAAGGCGGCCGCGGCTCGACCTCCAGCCGGCGCCATAACCGGCTGCGCAACACGCTCGTCATCGCCGAGGTCGCGCTCGCCCTCGTCCTGCTGACCGGCGCCGGTCTGCTGCTCAAGAGTTTCGTTAGGCTGCAAAATGTCGATCCCGGCTTCAACCCCGCCCATGTGTTGACCGCGGAAATCTCGCTCCCGGATCTGCGTTATCCGGACAAGACCGCCCGGGCTAATTTTTTCGCCGAACTCGAACGGCGGGTCAGCGCTTTGCCCGGCGTGACTCATGCCGGCCTGACGATTGTCCTGCCGATGAGCGGGGTTAATACCGATTCTTCTTTCGAGATCGAAGGGCGCCCTTCCGACGCCGCCCACCCCATGCCGGATGAAGAGATTCGGCTGGTCTCGGCCGATTATTTCCGCACCCTCGAGATCCCGCTGCTCAAAGGCCGCTTCTTTTCCAGCGCCGACAAACTCGACGCGCCCCCGGTCGTGATCATCAATCGCGCCCTCGCCCAACGCTATTGGCCTAACGAAGAGGCACTCGGCAAACGAATGCGCATCCCGACCCGGGAAGGCCCGGTCTGGGCCACTACCGTCGGCCTGGTCGGCGATCTGCATCACCGCGGGCTCGATCAGCCGGTCAAACCCGAGTTCTACGTTCCGTTGGCGCAGGCTCCCTACTCCTCTGCCATCCTCGCCGTGCGCAGCTCGCAGGACCCGACCGGCCTGACAAGCGCGCTGCGAGGCACGGTCCAGGCGATCGATCCCGCCCTGCCCCTGGCGCACGTTCGCACCCTGGAAGAGGTGATCGCCGATTCGGTTGCACCGCGCCGTCTCTCCGTCGTGCTCCTGACCGTTTTCGCCGGGATCGCCCTCGTCCTGGCCTCGGTCGGCATCTATGGGGTGATGTCGTTCCTGGTCGTGCAACGCACGCACGAGATCGGAGTGCGGATGGCGTTAGGCGCGCAACGTTCCGACGTTCTGCGGCTGGTCATCGCGCACGCCGGTGCCCTCATCGGCGCCGGCACTCTGGTTGGTTTGATCGTGGCCCTCTTCTCGACCTCGATTCTTCGCTCCGTCCTTTTCGATGTCAGCGCGCTCGACCTCACCACCTTCCTCTTCGTCACCCTCACCCTTGCGGTCGTTGCCTTGCTCGCCAGCTATATCCCGGCCCGGCGCGCCACCAAAGCCGATCCCATGATCGCACTGGGCCGAGGATGAGATCTGAAATGACCAAGCCCGAATCGATGACCAATTCTCAATGGCGAAGCAGCGCGCCGCCGGCTGCGGTCCTTTCGCCTGCACTACTTCTTCGTCCTTCCCCTATTCACTCATGAAGACCGGACCATTGATTAAACTCGCTCACGTTGAACGCTCTTACCCGTTAGGCAAGCAGCAGTTCTTCTATGTCCTGCGCGACATCAACCTTGAGGTCGAGGAAGGCGATTTCGTTTCCGTGATGGGACCTTCCGGCGCCGGCAAATCGACTCTCCTGCATTTGTTAGGCATGCACGACTTCGGCTGGACCGGCGAATTTTACCTCGACGAAACCGCTGTCCATCGCCTCAAGCCGAAAGAGCGCACCACCCTGCGCAACGAGCAGATCGGTTTCGTCTTTCAGAATTACAACCTGCTCGATGACCTGACCGTTTACGAGAATCTCGACATTCCCCTGAGTTATCGGCATTACAGCAAATCCGAGCGCAGCGCGCTCGTCGCCGACACCCTCGACCGCTTCTCCATCGTCGGAAAAAAAGACCTTTACCCGCGCCAGCTCTCCGGTGGCCAGCAACAACTGGTCAGCATCGCCCGCGCCATTATCGCCCAGCCCAAACTGATCCTGGCCGACGAACCGACCGGCAATCTCCACTCCAGCCAGGCGGCCGATATCATGCAGCTCTTTAAAAAGCTGAACGGCGAAGGCACCACCATTATCCAGGTCACCCATTCCGAAACCAACGCCACCTACGGCAACCGCACTATCCAACTGCGCGACGGCTTTATCGTCAAATGACAGGCGGAGACATAATCTCGTGCCTAACCAAACTAAAACTATGAAAACACTCCTCACTGCTTCCACCCTTCTCCTGGCCGGCGCTCTTTCCGCCCTGGCCGCGACGGAGGAAAACATCCACGAAACGCGCCCGGCCAGCGACGGCGGGACGCTGGTGGTGGAGGTCGAGTTCGGCTCGATCGAAGTGACCTCGGGCGCCGCGGGCCAGGTCGTGATCGATGCTCATCGTAAGATCGACGCGCGCTCGAAGGAAAAGGAAGAGGAATATTTCCGGAAGGTCCCGGTCCGAATTACCACCGAAGGGAAGAAGGTGATCGTGCGCGCAATCTCTTCCAAGGATTCGTTAGGCGAACAACTTCGGCATTTCTTCGGCCGCACCCGGACCGAGGCGCGCTACACCATCCGGGTGCCGGCTCGCTTCAGTGTCGATCTCGACACCGCCGGCGGTCATATTTCGGCCCGCGGGCTGACCGGAAGAGTGAAGACCGATACCAGCGGCGGCGATCTCGATTTCGCCCAGATCCACGGGGACATTCACGCCGACACCAGCGGCGGCGACATCACGGCGAAGGATTGCGAAGGCACCACTGACCTCGACACCAGCGGCGGCCGGATCGAAGTGACCGGCGGGCTCGGCAAACTGAGCGCCGATACCTCGGGTGGCAACGTGACCGTACTCAATCGTCGCGGCGATACCAAGGTCGAAAGCAGCGGCGGCAAACTCCGCCTCGGCAACATCAGCGGCAAGCTCTACGCCGAGACCTCCGGCGGCTCCGTTTCCGCCATCCTGCCCTCTCCGATCGCGGGCGATGTGCATCTCGAGACGTCCGGCGGCAGCATCAAGGTCCTGACCCCGGCCAATGCCGCCCTCACGATCGACGCCAGCACCAGCGCCGGCCAGGTGCGAACCGATCTGCCGATTTCGCGCACGAATTCGGAGAGCGATTCGCTCAAAGGCACTCTCAACGGCGGCGGAACCAAACTGGTTCTGCGCAGCAGCGCCGGCTCAATCGATATTGTCTCGTCGGAAAAAGAAACGGCCCAGCAATAAGACGATCAGATCGAGAGGAAATCCCAAGCTCGCAGCCTAACGAATATAAGACCCAATGATTGCCGACCTTCGCTACGCCTTCCGCCAGCTCTTCAAGGATCCGCGCTTCACCGTCGTCGCCGTCCTCGCCCTCGCCATCGGGATCGGGGCCAACACCGCCATCTTCAGCGTGGTCAACGCCGTCCTGCTCAAGCCGCTGCCTTTTGCCAACCCCGATCAGTTGGTCGCTTTTGGCTCGGTCGATCTCCGCATCCCGCGCGAGAGCGGCTTTCACTCGGTCAGCTTTCCCGATTACTTCGATCTGCGGGCGCAGAATAAGAGCTTGGCCAACCTCTCCATATTCCGCCGGCAGAATGTCGCCCTGGCCGAGCGGGGCACCGCCCAAAGTCTTCATGCCAGCGAGGTGAGTGGAGATTTCTTCGACGTCCTTGGGGTGCGCCCGCTGCTCGGCCGCACCTTCCAGCGCGCGGAGGAAAAAGCCGGCGGCGGCCCCAATGGCCTAACGACGGTCCTGAGTTACGGCTTGTGGCAGCGGCAGTTTAAAGGGGATCGCTCCATCATCGGTAAATCAATCGTGCTCGACGGCCTGTCTTACACCGTGGTCGGAGTGATGCCGGCCGGGTTTGCCTTCCCGATTAACTCCGATCCCTCCGATCTCTTCATCACCATCGCTCGCAGCGCCAGCACGACTGACGGGACCAAGCCGGAAACCGCACAACGCGGCAGCCACAGTCTGGAAGGAATCGGGCGGCTGAAGCCGGGCGTGTCTGTGGCCCAGGCCAACAGCGAACTGCGCACTCTCACCGCCGCACTGGCCCGGCAGTATCCCGATTCAAATACCGGCTTTAGCGCCGGCGCCGCCCCGCTGCGCGAAGACCTGGTCGGCGACGTTTCCCGCGGGCTTTATGTCCTTTTCGGCGCGGTCGGCTGTGTCCTGCTCATCGCCAGCGCCAACGTGGCCAACCTTCTTCTCGCCCGGGCCACGGTCAGGCAAAAGGAGATCGCGCTTCGCTCCGCCCTCGGCGCCAGCCGCGGCCGCATCATTCGTCAATTGCTCTCCGAAAGCATCCTCCTCTCCGCCATCGGAGGTTTATGCGGATTGCTCCTGGCCGCCTGGGGGACCGAATTCCTCATCTCGCTCGTTCCCGACACCATCCCGCGAGCCCAGGATATCCGGCTCGATGGGACGGTCCTGGCTTTCACTTTCCTGGCCTCGTTAGGCACCGGCGTCCTCTTCGGCCTGGCGCCGGCCTGGCAGACTTCGCGGCTCGATCTCCGCACCGCCTTGAATGACAGCGCTCGCGGCAGCAGCAGCGCCGGGCACCATCGCCTGCGCAATTCCCTCGTCGTGGCCGAGGTCGCGCTCGCGCTTCTTCTCCTCACCGGCGCCGGTTTACTGCTGCAGAGTTTCTCCCGCCTGAGCAAAGTCGATCCCGGGGTGCAGCCGGAACATCTCTTGACCGCCGGCATCACTCTGCCGGGCTCGGCTTACCCGCAGACGGAAAAGATCGCCCTCTTCCAGGACCAACTTCTGGCCCGTCTCCGCGCCCTGCCCGGGGTGAGCTCGGCCAGCCTGGTCGTGCCGTTGCCGCTCAGCGGGAGCAACATGTCGACTTCCTTCGATCTCAAGGAACACCCGAAGCCGGACGGCCAACAGGAGACGAGTCCGTTTCGCATCGCCGGGATCGATTACTTCCGCACCGTCGGAGTGTCGTTAGTCAAAGGCCGGCTCTTCGATCAATCGGATCAGTTGAAGTCGAAGCCGGTCGTGATCATCAACCAGCGTTTCGCCGAGAAATATTTCCCCGGCGAGAACCCGATCGGGAAGGAATTGCGGCCCGGCCTCTCGCTGACGGACGACGACGGACCGATGCGGGAAATCGTCGGGATCGTGAGCAACGTGAAGCACCAGGCGTTGCGGACGGATTTCACTCCGGAGATGTATATCCCGGCGCCGCAGTTCCCGCTCTCCTTTTTCTCCCTCGTCGTCCGGACCAGCAACTCGCAGCCGGCGATCTTGACCGCTTCCATTCGACACGAGCTGAGCCAGGTCGATCCTGGTATCCCGCTCACCCGGGTGAAACTTTTCGATGAATACATGGCGCAAGCGCTGGCTCGGCCGCGCTTTAACGCGCTCCTTCTTTCCATCTTCGCCGGCGTCGCGCTTCTTCTTACCGCCATCGGCATCTACGGCGTAATGGCTTACTCGGTCGCGCAACGCCGGCAGGAGATCGGCATTCGCATGGCGCTGGGCGCGCAAAAGGGCGATGTCCTCCGGCTGGTCGTGGGCGGCGGGATGCGGCTGACCGCGCTCGGCATCGTTATCGGAGTGGCGGCGGCTTTTGGCCTCACGAGGGTGCTCGGCAGCCTGCTCTACGGCGTCGGCTCCTTCGATCCGGTCACCTTTGCCGCGGTCGCATTTCTGCTCGGCCTGATCGCGCTCATGGCCTGCTGGCTCCCGGCCCGGCGCGCGGCCGGCGTTAACCCGCTCACCGCACTTCGGGAGGGATAGCCGGCTCACGACGGACGAAATTATGGGGTACCTTCGCCATGCCTTTCGCCAGCTGCGCCAGGCGCCCGCGTTCACGCTGACGGCGCTGGCGACAGTCGCGATTTGTCTCGGGGCGAATCTGGCCATCTTCGCCGTCATCGATTCGATTTTGTTGCGTCCGCTGCCGTTTCCGAAGGCCGACCGGCTGGTCACGATCTACAACACCTATCCGAAAGCCGGGGTGGAGAATGATGGTGCTTCCCTCACGAACTACTACGAGCGACGCGGGAAGATCCCCGCCTTCGCCAGCCTCTCGATTTACCGTGAAAGCACCGAAGTGGTGGGCGAACCAGGCGCGACCGAGCAGGAGAAAACGCTCAGGGTCTCGCCCGATTTCTTCGCCACCCTCGGGATCGGTCCGGTCCTCGGGCGCACCTTTACCGAGTCGGAAACAATCACCCCGGTGGAAAATCACGGCGCCGCCATTCTGAGCGATGCCTATTGGCGCGAGCGGCTCCAGGCCGAGCCTCAGGTTCTCGGTCGCGAAATCCGAGTCAATACCGCATCGCGAACCATCGTCGGAGTCTTGCCGCCAGGATTCCGCTTTCTCTCTTCGCAGGCCCGGATCATCCTCCCGCTCACTTCGCGCTTATCGCAGCGGATTCCGCAGCAGCGCCATTCCGGCGGCGGCGCCATTCACATGATCGCGCGGTTGAAACCGGGAATCTCCATCGCCGCTGCGCAGGCCCAGCTCGATGCGCAGAATGCCGCGCTGGAGAAGGATGACCCGGAGGCCAGGGCGATGGCCGAGGCCGGCTTCCGCTCGCTCGTGTTCCCCTTGCAGGCGGAACATGTGCGCAGCATTCGCCCGACGCTGCTGCTCCTGCAGGCCGGCGTTTTTTTCCTCCTCCTCATCGGCGCGGTCAATCTGATCAACCTGCTCCTCGTTCGGGCCAGCGCTCGGACGAGAGAAATGGCCATCCGCCGCGCGCTCGGCGCCAGCCGCCAGGACATCGTTAGGCAGATTTTGAGCGAAACCGTCCTGCTCACCTTCGGCGGCGGCGTGCTCGGTCTGGTCGTCGGCGCCTGGGGCGTGCGGCTGCTCGAGATTCTCGGGACCGACCGCTTGCCGTTAGGCGCGAGGATCGAATTCACCGGCGGGCTGGCCGCTCTCGGCCTGGCCGGCGCCCTCCTCCTCGGGGTTGTCATCGCCCTGCCGATCGCCTGGTTTAACCTGAGCAACCATCTTGCGCCGGCGCTGCAAATGGAGTCGCGCAGCGGCACAGTCAACCGCGCCGCTCAAGGCCTGCGCCACGGTTTCATTGTTGGCCAGATTGCGTTCGCCTTCGTTCTCCTCTCCGGCGCGGCCCTGCTCGGGCTGAGCCTGAAAAAGGTGATGGCGGTCTCGCCCGGCTTCCGGGCGGATCATGTGCTGACGGGTGAGTTCACCCTCCCCTTCGGAGCTTATGCGCCCGGATCGGCTGAGCGCGTCGCGCTGGTCGATCGTTTGCTTGCGGCAATCGATCGGCAACCCGGAGTCGCCGCTGCCGGAGCGATCAGCAATCTGCCCCTGAGCGGCGACGATGGAAAAAGCGCGGTCACTCCGCAGGGTTATCTGCCGCCGGCCGGTCAGTCGGTCCACGGCCACTACGCCTATGGCGTAACCGGCGATTACTTCGCTGCGCTCGGCATTCCCCTGCGCGCCGGGCGGTTCCTGACCTCGGCCGATTCGCAGGGCGAAGAACGGGTCTGCGTGGTCGACGAAGATTTTGCCCGGCGTTACTGGCCTAACGACACCGCGATCGGTCAGCGTGTCTTCCAAGGGAGCGGATCCGAGCCGGAGAATCTCTTCACCATCGTCGGCATGGTTGGCGCAGTGAGACAGGCCGGGCTGACCGAGCCTGGCGGCCAGGGCGCGGTCTATTTCCCCTTCCGCGATCGCGACGCGGGCAACGTCTTCCTCGCCGCCCGCACCAGCCAGCGTCCGGAAGCCTTCGCTGGATCGCTCCGTAAACTCGTCCGCGCGGCTGATCCGGAGCTGGCTCTGGCCGAGGTCCGCTCCATGGAAACCCTGATCAATGACAGCCTGCTGGCGCGACGTTCGCCGGCCTTGCTCGCGGGAATTTTCGCCGTCGTCGCATTGATGTTGGCCGCGCTCGGCACTTACGGCGTTCTCAGTTATGCAGTCGCACAACGCCGGCGCGAGATCGGCATCCGCATGGCGCTGGGGGCGCAACGCGAACAGATCGGCGCGCAGTTCCTTTCGTTAGGCCTGCGCCTCCTCGTCGCCGGCCTCATCTTCGGATTGCTCGGTGCCTGGCTGGCCGGGCGCGCCATGCAGAGCGTGCTCTTCGGCCTTCCCACTCTCCCGCTCTCCGCGCTGGCCGGGACCGCATTGGTCATGACCGCGGTTTCTCTCGCGGCTTGTCTCATCCCGGCGCGCCGCGCCACCCAGGTTGATCCGATGGTTGCTCTTCGTTCCGAATAAAGATGATCGATCCGAAAGCAATCAATTCGCGGGAGAGCCGGCAGGGTAGCGCAAGCTTCCAGCTTGCCGACTTCCTTCTGCGGTCCGTTTTCGGCCTAACGATCAACCGATTTAACAGCAAGCTGGAAGCTTGCGCTACCTTATGACCGATCTTCGCTACGCCATCCGCATGCTGATCAAGTCGCCGGCGTTCAGCCTCATCGCCATTCTTGCGCTCGCTCTCGGGATCGGGGCCAACACCGCCATCTTCAGTGTGGTCGAAGCGGTCCTTCTCCGCCCACTGCCTTATCCGCACTCCGACAAACTGATTCTCCTGCGCGAGAAGATGCCGATCTCCGATTCCGGCTCGGTCAGCTATCCGAACTATCTCGATTGGCGCGCGATGCAGCGGAGCTTCACCGATCTGGCGCTTTTTCGCTCCGAATCGGTCAATCTTTCCAGCCGGAACGAAAGCGCTGCGCCAGAGCGGGTCGAGGCCGGAGTGATGTCGTGGAACATGGTCCGCATCGTCGGTCGCGCACCGGTGCTGGGGCGCGATTTTAGGGAAGCCGAGGATGTGCCTGGCGGCCCCAAGGTCGCCCTGATCAGCGAGGGATTGTGGAAGCGGCGCTTCGGCAAATCGCCTCGCGTGCTCGGCCAGCAGATCGTGCTCGATGCGGTCCCGCGCACCATCGTGGGGATTTTGCCTAACGATTTTCGAGTCATCCGCCGGGCCCAGGTCTATCTGCCATTGGGCGATCTGCGAGCCGACAAAAGCATCCTGCAACGCGATAACCATCCTGGCTTTTCCTCGTTAGGCAGGCTCAAACCCGGCCTCAGCCTGAGCCAGGCCCGGGCCGATCTCGACCGGATCGCGGCCGAGCTCACCCGCCGTTATCCCGGCTCCAACACCGGCCGCGCCGTCACCGCCAAGCCGTTGCTGGAGGCGAGCGTGGGCGATTATCGGCAGAATCTGAATCTCCTCCTGGTCGCGGTCGCCTGCGTCTTGCTCATCGCCTGCGCCAACGTGGCCAACCTGCAACTGGCGCGCGCCCTTTCCCGGACGAAGGAGCTGGCGGTGCGGACCGCGCTCGGCGCCAGCCGCGGACGCCTCATGCGAATGCTCCTGGCCGAAAGCATCGCCCTCGGCCTGGCCGGCGGCGTGGTCGGTCTCCTCATTGCCATCTGGAGTCTCGACGCCATCCATTGGCTCAGCCCGGGAAATTCCGTCCGGTTCCAGGAGACGCGGATCGATCTGGTCACGCTCGCCTACACCATGACGATCGCGATTTTCTGCGGAATCGTGGTCGGCGTCTGGCCGGCCTGGCGAGTCTCGCGGCTGGCCTCGCTCAGCGGCGTGCTGCATGAAACCGGCTCGCGCAGCGGGGGCGAAAGCGCCAGCCAGCAACGGATGCGCGGCGCGCTCGTCATCACGCAAGTCGCGCTCGCCCTCATCCTCCTGGCCGCCGCCGGCCTGACCCTGAAGAGCTTCTGGAATTCGCAGCACGCCCCGCTCGGGTTCGACCCCGAGCACATCCTCACCATGACCATTGCCCTGCCCGAATCGCGCTACGATTCGAACGAGAAGCTGAACAACTTCTATCGCGTCCTGATCGCGAAGATCGAAGCCCTCAGTGGCGTGGAAGCGGCCGCCATCGGCGAGAACGTCCCCTTCGACAATACGGAATGGGATAGCTCCTTCCACATCGTCGGCACTCCCCGCGCCCGGCCCGGCGAAGAGCCCTCGGCCGAGGTCAATGTCGTCTCGCCCGATTACTTCCGGGTGATGAAAATGCCCATCCTGCGCGGGCGCAATTTCGGCCCGGAAGATCGAGCCGGGCAGCCGCGCTCTGTCCTGATCGACGACGAGTTGGCCCGGCGCTATTTCCCGGGGCAAAACCCGGTCGGGCAGCACTTCGACGACAACCAGACGCTGGCCGAGAAGCCGCCTTCCCTGACCATCGTGGGCGTGGTCCCGCACGCCCGTTCCGATGTGCCGGGAGAGGAATTCGACCGCCTGCACCTGCCCCAGATGTATTTCTGCGCCACGCAAATGCCGCGCTACTACAACAGCCTTCTCGTGCGGGTAAAAGGCGCCGACCCGCTCCAGCTCTCCAGCGCGGTCGTGCACGCGGTGCAGAGCATCGACCCGGACCAGCCGGTGGCCGACATCTCAAGCATGAAAAGGAATATCGCGGAGGGCCTGGCGACCCGTCGCCTCACCATGACGCTGCTCGGCTCCTTCGCCGCCCTCGCTCTCATCCTGGCCAGCGTCGGGCTTTACGGCGTCATGGCCCTGAGCGTGACCCAGCGGACGCGCGAGTTTGGCATTCGCCTCGCCCTCGGCGCCCCGCGGCACGACGTCTTCCGCCTCGCCCTCGGGCGCGGGCTGTTATTGGTCGGGACCGGGCTGGGCCTGGGATTGTTAGGCGCGCTCGGAGCGGGACGCGCCCTCACCAGTTTGCTTTATAACGTCGGCAGCCTCGATCCGGTCGCGCTTCTGTTCGCCATCGTCGCCTTGGCTGGAGTTGCCCTGCTCGCCTGCTGGTTCCCCGCCCGCCGCGCCACCCGGGTCGATCCGATGGTGGCTCTTCGTTATGAATAAATCCGCCCGTCCGCCTAACGATCCCTTTCCCGCCCTAGACGATTCGCACCGATTACTATGAACGACCTTCGCTTTGCCTTTCGCCAGCTGCTCAAATCGCCCGGTTTCACCTGCGTCGCGGTAGTCACGCTCGCCCTCGGGATCGCGGCCAATACCGCCATCTTCAGCGTGGTCGACGCGGTTCTGTTGCACCCGCTGCCTTACCCGGACTCCGAGCAAATCGTCACCGTCTCGCAGACCGTGCGCAGCACCGGCGTCTCGACCGGGGACGCGTCGCCGGCCAACTTCCTTGACTGGCAGGCGCAGAATTCCGTCTTCTCCGCCATGGGCTGCACCCGCGGCTGGCAGGCCAATCTCTCCGGCTCGGCCGAGCCGGAACGAATCCGCGCCGCCATGGTTTCGGCGAAGTTCTTTCCCCTCTTCGGAGTGAAGCCGGCGCTCGGGCGCACCTTCGGCCCGGACGAGGCGAAACCGGGCAACGCCAGGGTGGTGGTGCTGAGCCACGGGCTCTGGTCTCGTCGCTACGGCGCCGATCGCAATCTCATCGGCCGCGATCTTGTTCTCGATGGCGAAAAATTCACCGTCCTCGGGGTGATGCCGCCCGGATTTTCGCCCGACGGCTACGGTGAACTTTGGGTCCCGTCGCCCTGGGACGTGCCGACCCATCCGCTTTCGCCTAACGACAATCCGCGTCCGATGCGCGACCGCAGTTTTCTCGAAGCCTGGGCGCGGCTCAAACCCGGGGTCGCACTTCCCCGGGCTCAGGCTGAACTGAGCGCGATCGCGCAACGACTCGAACGCCAGTATCCCAAGGCCGATGACGACACCGGCATCGCCCTGGTGCCGCTGCGCGAGGAAAGCGTGGGCGATCTCCGGCCCATCCTGCTCGTCCTCTCCGGCGCGGTCGTGCTCGTGCTGCTCATCGCCTGCGCCAACGTGGCCAATCTCCTCCTCGCCCGCGCGGCGGCGCGCTCGCGCGAAATCGCCATCCGCACCGCGCTGGGCGCTTCCCGCCTGCGACTCATTCGCCAGCTTCTGACCGAAAGCCTGCTCCTCTCTCTGCTCGGCGGCGGGCTCGGACTTCTCCTCGCCCTCTGGGCCTTGCCTCTCCTGCTTTCCTTCAGCCCAGGAGAAATCGGCGACCTCCACGGAGTCGCGCTCAACGGCCAGGTCCTCGGCTTCAGCCTGCTGATTTCTCTTCTCACCGGAGCGCTCTTCGGGCTGGCGCCGGCGTTTTTCGCCTCCCGTTCCAACCCAAACGAGGCCCTCCGCGAAGGCGAACGCGGCAGTTCGTTAGGGAAAAGCAGCGCCCGCTCGGCCCTGATCGCGGCCGAGATCGCGGTCTCGTTAGTCCTGCTCGTCGGCGCCGGGCTGATGTTAAAAAGCTTCGTTAGGCTGACCCAGGTCGATCCCGGCTTCAATCCCGATCGGCTCCTCGTCTTCAACATTGGACTTCCCTCCTCGGCCGAGGCCCCGCGGCAAACCGCCTTTTACCAGGAAGTGGTCGAGCGCCTGCGCGCCGTTCCGGGCGTGAAAGAGGTCGGCGCGGTCAGCCGCTTGCCGCTGGCGGGCGGGAACAGCACGCGGAGTTTCAACGTTCCCGGGAGCAGCCAATCCTACGAGGCCGATATCCGGGTCAGCACGCCCGATTACTTCCAGACCATGGGCATCCCGCTCCTGCGCGGGCGCAACTTCACCCCGCACGATAAGAAGGACTCTCTTCCAGTTGCGATCATCAACCAAGCGACGGCCGCGGCCGTTTTCCCGGGGCAGAATCCGATCGGCAAATACCTGACCAATCTCGGACCGAAAGACGCGAAGCTGCAGGTCATCGGGGTGGTCGGCAACGTGCACCACGTTACGCTCGAGCGGGCCGCCCGGCCGGAAATCTATACCCCGCTGGGACAGAGTTCCTGGCCCTCGATTTTCGTCGCGGTGCGAAGCGCGGTGCCGAATCCGCTCACCCTCATTCCTTCGGTCCAGGCCGCGGTCTGGAGCATCGATCGCAACGTGCCGCTGGCCAACCCGCGCACCATGCAGGACGTGCTGGCGCAGTCGGTTTCGCGGCGGAAATTCACCATGCTTCTGCTTACCATTTTTGCCGGCCTCGCCACCCTGCTCGCGGCCATCGGGCTCTACGGCGTGATCTCTTTTTCGGTCGCGCAACGGACCAAGGAAATCGGGATCCGGATGGCCTTGGGCGGTCAGCGCGGGGACATGCTGCGGCTGGTTTTGCGGCAAAGCGGCACCCTGGTCGCGCTGGGGTTGCTCGTCGGGGTGCCGATTGCACTTCTCGCCACGCGTTCGTTAGGCGCGCTGCTCTACGGCGTCGGCACGGCGGATTTTGCCACCTATCTCTTCGTCGTCGCGCTTCTGGTTGGCGCCGCCTTTCTGGCCAGCCTGGTGCCGGCCTTTCGCGCCACCCGCGTCGATCCCATGGTCGCTCTTCGTTATGAGTGATCCGTTCCCGAATCTCGATTTTCATCTCGGATGAACGACCTGCGCTTTGCCTTCCGGCGGCTGCTCAAATCGCCCGGCTTCACCCTCGTCGCCATCCTCACTCTGGCGCTCGGGATTGGCGCTTCGACCGCCATTTTCAGCGTGGTCGATGCGGTCCTTTTGCGGCCGCTGCCTTACCCGGAACAGGAACGCCTGGTGGAATTGCGCGAGCTCGATGAGACCGGCCACGCGATGGCTTTGGCCGAGCCTAACTTTCACGATCTGCAGCAGCAGAGCCGCAGTTTCGCGGCGATGGCGCATTACAACAGCGGGCCGGACGCAGTGGTTGGCGGTCGCGAACCAATTCGGACGACGGCGGCCACGGTCTCGCCTGACTTCTTTCGTGTTCTGGGCGTGAAACCGTTTCTGGGCCGCTTCTTCTCCGGGACGAGAGCGGACGATCAGACCGCGGTGGTGAGCTACGGATTCTGGCAGCGGTCGCTCGGGAGCCGGGCGACTCTCGAAGGCACGACGCTGCGTCTGGAAGATCACCTCTTCACGGTGAGCGGGGTGATGCCGCCCGGGAAAGAGTTTCCGCGTGAAGCCGATGTTTGGTTTCCCAGCGCGATCTATCCGAAAAATACTTCCCGCACCGCCCACAACTGGAACGTGATCGCCCGGCTGCGCGATGGGGCTTCGCCCGAACAGTCCCAGGCCGAAATCGCCACCATCGGGCAGGCTTTGAAACGGCAGTACGGCCATGAGATCGACGCGACCAGCTTTGCTCTCACTCCGCTGCGTGAAGGCCTGGTCAAGAATGTGCGCGGCCTGCTTTATCTCCTCTGCGGTGCGGTCGGCCTGCTCCTCTTCATCGCCTGCTCCAATGTGGCCAATCTTCTTCTCGTTAGGGCGACGCATCGCCGGAGAGAGATTGCGCTGCGCGCCGCCCTGGGCGCTTCCCGGGCGCAACTAACCCGTCACTTTCTCACCGAAACTCTCCTCCTCACGCTCATCGCCGGCGGCCTCGGAGTGCTGTTGGCCAACTGGGGCGTCGATCTCATTCCCGCGCTCTATCATGGCGATCTGCCCCGGGTCGGAGCGATCGGCGTCAATCAAACCGTCCTTCTTTTCACTCTCGCGCTTTCGTTAGGCGTCGCTCTCCTCCTTGGCTTCGTGCCCGCCCTCCATCTCTCGCCGGCGCAATTGCAGAACGATCTGCAGGAGAGCGGCCAGCGCAGTTCCAGCGGTCGCTCGTCCGCCCGGGTGCGCAATGCCCTGGTCATCGCGCAGGTCGCCCTCACTCTTGTCCTGCTTCTTGGGGCGGGATTGTTAGGCCGAAGTTTCCAGCGGCTGCTGGCGGTCGATCCCGGCTTTCAACCGGAGAGCGTGGTCACGATGAGCATCTCAAAATCCTATCCCGAGACGGCGGCGGCCAGAGCCCGACTGGTCGCGCTTTATCAGCGCCTGCTCGAGCGGCTGCGCGATCTGCCAGGCGTGATCGCGGTCGGTGGAATCGATTCACTGCCGATGAGTGGTGAAGGAACGGACGGCGGTTTCATTATCGAGCACGGCGGCCAAACCGCCCGCACCCTGGATGAATTAGGGAAAGAGTACGCCGCTCTCGCCGGCAGCCCGCGCCTCGGGCACGCGGAATTCCGTGTCGCCAGCACCGGCTACTTCAGCGCGATGCGAATTCCGCTCCGCCGCGGGCGGTTTTTTTCCGGCGCGGATGGACCGGAGGCGGAGCAGGTAGCGGTGGTCAACCAAGCCTTCGTTAGGCGATTTTTCCCGCACGAAGAGGCGATCGGGCAGCAGTTGCAGTACGGCGGGATGGATGGCGATCTGCATTTGCTCCGGGTCGTCGGGGTGGCCGGCGATGTGCATGACAACGCGCTCGAGGCGCCGCCCAGCCCGATGCTCTACGTCGATTTTCGGCAGCGGCCGGGGCACGCCTGGCAATTTACCTGCGTCCTGCGCGGGCGGGGCGAGGCGGCGAGCTCGATCGCGGCCATGCGGCGGGAAGCTCGCGCGGTCGATCCCGAGATGCCGACCGAATTCCGCACCATGCAGCAGATGGTTTCGTCGTCGCTCGATCGCCGCCGTTTCAGCATGATGATTCTGGGCGTTTTCTCCGCCGTCGCGCTCGTCCTGGCGATGGTCGGGCTCTACGGAGTGATGGCGTATCTCACTTCGCAACGGACGCGGGAGCTCGGCATTCGCATGGCGCTGGGAGCGCAGCGCGGCGACCTGCTCCGGTTGGTCCTGCGGCAAAGTTTTATCCTCGTCGCGGCAGGGATTGCGCTCGGCGTCCTGGGCGCGCTGGGCGGCACGCGCCTGCTCGGCACCATGCTTTATGGAGTGGGCGCGGCCGACCTCCCCACCTACCTCGCGGTCATTCTCCTGCTGGGCGCGGCCGCTCTCCTTGCCAGCTTCGTTCCGGCGCGGCGCGCCATGAAAGTGAATCCAATCGAAGCCCTCCGGGCAGAATAAGAAAGCCCACAGATCCTATGCATGATCTTCGTTATGCCTTCCGCGCGCTGGTGAAGTCACCCGGCTTCAGCCTCATCGCCATCCTCACCCTCGCCCTCGGGATCGGGGCCAATAGCGCCATCTTCAGCGTGATCGAGACGGTCCTGCTCAAGCCGCTGCCCTTTCCTCAGCCTAACGAACTGGCGATGCTCTGGAGCGCGCCCGCTCACGGGCAGGGGCGCGAGACCCAGTCCTTCCCCGACTACCAAGACTTTCGCGAACAGGCGGAATCGTTTTCCTCCCTGGCGGCCTATGTCTCAACCACCACCGTGCTCAGCACCAGCGGCGATCCGATCGAACTGCACGGGTTGGCCGCGACTTCCGATATCTTCAACGTCCTCGGCGTGTCGCCCCTGCTCGGGCGCGCCTACACCGCGGCGGAAGATTCGCCCGGCGGAAACGTCATCCTGCTCAGCTACGACGCCTGGCAGCGTTACTTTAACGGAAATCCAAAAATCCTTGGCCGTCCGGTGCGACTCGCGCTCAAGCCTTACACCGTGATCGGTATCATGCCGCGCGGATTCCAGTTCCCGGTCAATGAGCGGACCGAATACCTCATCCCGGTGCAGCCGCTGGTCGCGAAACAAAGCAAATTTCGTGGAGCGCATTTCTTCCGCGTGCTCGGCCGTTTGCGACCGGGCGTAAGCGCGAGCCAGGCCCGGGCCGAAGTGAGTGCGATCGCGGCCCGGCTGGAGAAAGAATATCCGGACACCAACCTGGAACGGAGCGCGAACGTGATCCCGCTGCAGCAGGATCTGACCGGCGATGTCCGCCCGGCCCTGCTGGTCGTCCTGGCGGCGGTTTCGTTCGTCCTTCTCATCGCCTGCGCCAATGTGGCCAACCTCCTCCTGGCCCGGGCCAGCGCGCGGCAGCGCGAGATCGCGATCCGGACCGCGCTGGGGGCTTCCCGTTTCCGGCTCGTTAGGCAACTGCTCGCCGAAGGGCTGCTCCTGGCATTGTTAGGTGCGGGCGGCGGGCTCTTCCTCGCCTGGTGGAGCGTGGATCTGCTGCGTCATTTCGGGCCGCAGGATGTGCCGCGGCTGGGCGAGGTGCAGATCAATTTTACCGTGGTCGCTTTCACCTTCGTCGTCGCCATCATGAGCACGCTCCTCTTCGCGCTCGTCCCCGCGCTGCAGGTGACCCGGCCGGATGTAAACACCGCCCTGCAGGAAGGCGCGCGCGGCGGGGTGAGCCGGGAATCGAATCGCCTGCGCGGGCTGCTCGTGGTCGCGCAAGTCGCGCTCTCCCTTCTCCTCCTGGCCGGAGCCGGGTTGCTGATCAAAAGTTTTGCCAACCTGCGCGCGACCGATCCCGGGTTTGATCCGACCGAGGTCCTGACGGCGGAGTTTGTTTTGCCGGGCGGGAAATATCCGGAACCGGAACAGCAGCGGAAATTCTTCGACCGCTTCCTCCCGCAGCTGGCCGCCTTGCCCGGAGTGCAGTCGTTAGGCGGGGCTTCGCCCTTGCCCTTCTCCGATAACGACAGTGCGAACTCCTTCTGGATCGCGGGCCGGCCCGATCCCGGCCCCGGCAATCATCCCGACGCTTCCAATCTGATCGTGGCCGGAGAGTATTTTCGCACCCTGCGCATTCCGCTGGTGACCGGCCGGTTTTTCGACCGGCGCGACGGAAAAAATTCGACTCCGGTGGTGATCGTGAACGACACCCTGGCGCAGAAGTTTTTCCCGAAAACGAATCCGTTAGGCCGGCATCTCCTGCTCGACCAGGAGGGCGGCGCGCTCTCGGTCGAGATCGTGGGCGTGGTCGGAAGCACCCGCCACGACTCGCTCGCCACCGCTCCGATCCCGGAATATTACCGGCCGCTGGCGCAGAGCCCGACGCGGGTGATCCCGCTGGTCTTCCGGACCGAGCCGGATCGGCTGGCCGCGCTGCAGGGTTCGTTGCGGCGGATCATTCAAGCGACGGACCGCGATATCTTCGTGCCGGAGCTGGTGCCGATGCAGAGCATGATCGGCGGGACACTGGCGCAGCCGCACTTCAACATGATGTTGTTAGGCGGGTTTGCCGCGGTCGCGCTGCTCCTGGCCGCCATCGGCATCTACGGCGTGATCGCCTACAGCGTGGCGCAACGAACTCGCGAGATCGGCATCCGGATGGCACTGGGGGCGCAGCGGGGCGATGTGCTGCGGATGATTCTGCGCCAGAGCATGCTCATCATCGGCCTCGGCCTAACGACCGGTTTGTTAGGCTCATTTGCCCTGACCCGCTGGATGGGCAGCCTGCTCTACGGGGTGAGCGCGCACGATCTTTCGATTCATGGCCTGGTGCTCATGGTGCTGGCGGCGGCGGGCCTGATCGCCAGCTACCTCCCGGCGCGCCGGGCCATGCGGGTCGATCCGATGGTGGCGCTGCGCTACGAGTGACCCCGCCGGACCCGGGACCGATTTTGCTCCTTCCGGAGCGGATCGGCGGATAGGGTGGGCGGAACTCCATGAAACGCATTGCGCTCGTTTTTCTCTCGCTCCTTTTTGCCGCCCAAGGTTTCGCGCAAACGCCCGGAGCGAGTTCGGCCGACAACGAGTTGCAGAAGTTGGCGCAGGATTTCTGGTCGTGGCGGGCTCGTTATGCGCCTTTCACCGGCGATGATGTCAACCGAATGGAGCGACCGGGTGGCCCGCGCGATTGGTCGGCCTCGGCGATGGCAAAGCAACGAAGCGATCTGGCGGCCTTTGAGCAGCGTTGGCAGAAGATCAACCCCAGTCGGTGGTCGATTCCGCAGCAGGTCGATTATCGACTGATCGGTTCAGCCCTGGCCCGGGTGCGCTGGGAGCTGGAGATCAACCCGCGCTGGAAACGCGATCCGAATTTTTATCTCGGGCAAACCCTGACCGCGCTGGCGGAAGCGCTGACCGTTCCCGCGCCTTACGATGAAAAGCGCAGCCGGGAGATCCTGACCCGGGTCGAAAACATCCCGTCGATCCTGCGGCAGGGAACAGAGAATCTGAAGGATCCACCGGCGCCCTTTGTGACTGTGGCCCTGCAGGAATTGGCGGGCGCGAGCGGGAATCTGCGCAAAATGGCTAATGCGCTAAGTGGTTCGACCACGCTTTCGAAAAAGGAGTTGGATGATGCCGTCGGGCAGGCCGGCGATGCGCTGGAACAATTTCGCGCGCACCTGCAGGAAATGCTCCCTTCCCTGCCTAACGACACCGCGCTGGGCCGGGACGCTTATCTTTTCTTCCTTAGGAAGGTCGCGCTCATGCCTTACACACCGGAGGAACTGCTGGCGATGGGCCGGCAGGAATGGAATCGCGCGGTCGCCTTTGAAGCCTACGAGAAAAATCGGAACCGCGATCTTCCGCCGCTCAAGATCGCCTCGAGCATGGATGCCTGGATGGCCGATAACGCGGCCAAGGAATTACAGGTGCGGAATTTTCTGGAGGAGAAGCATCTTCTCACCGTGCCGGACTGGGTGCAGCACTACACTCTGCGCCCGACGCCGGAGTCTCTGCGCGCCCTCGGCTACACCGAGACGGATGATTTTACTTCGCCCTCCCGCCTGACGCAGGACTGCATTCGTTATGTCGATCCGCCTTCGGAGAAGCTGGGTTATTTTTGGCGGGCGACGGCGCAGGATCCGCGGCCGATCATCGTGCACGAGGGAATTCCCGGGCACTACCTGCAGCTCTGTCTTTCCTGGAAGCAGGAGGATCCGATTCGGCGCCATTACTATGATTCGGGCGCGAACGAAGGGATCGGGTTCTACGCCGAAGAGATGATGTTGCAGGCCGGTCTCTTCGACGACAGCCCGCGCACGCGCGAGATCATTTACAATTTCATCCGGTTGCGCGCGCTGCGGGTGGAGGTGGATGTGAAACTGGCGCTGGGAGAGTTCACCCTCGAGCAGGCAGCCAAATATCTGCAGGAAACGGTCCCGATGGATCAAGCGACCGCGAGACAGGAAGCGATCGCGTTTTCCACCGGACCGGGGCAGGCGCTCACCTACCAGATCGGGAAACTTCAGATCACGAAGATGCTGGCGGAGGCGCGGGTGCAGCAGGGGGAGAAGTTCGACCTGAGGGCGTTCCATGATTTCGTCTGGAAGAACGGCAATGTGCCGATCTCGCTCCAGCGCTGGCAGCTTCTCGGGAAGGCGGACGATGTGCCTCCCGGATAGGACTTTCCCATCCCCGCACGCTGGGGAAGGTAATATCTTTTTCTTGCCTAACGAATCAACGAAGCCCGCAGAATATGGGCGCTAGCCGGTATTCTTTTCCGCCACGCGGGCGAAGAGCCAGCAGAGATCAGAGAGCCGATTCAGGTAACGCAGCACTTCGGTGATGGACTGCTCTGCGCTATCGAGCGCGGCGACCCGGCGCTCGGCCCGGCGACAGACGGTCCGCGCGACCTCGAGCGCGGCCGCGAGGGGGTTGCTTCCCGGCGTGGCCCAGCCTTTGCCGTAGAGCGTTTTGTCTTTCTCCAGCTCGTCGATCGCAGCGGTGAGGCGGTCGACCATTGCGGCGGTGGTGAGGCCATAGCCGTCTTTTTCGTAGCGGGCCAGGTCTTCCGGCGCGGTGGCCAGTTCGCCCATGACGGTGACCAGTTCCTTTTGAATGGCCAGAATCTGCTCCGCGACTAACGAGGCTCCGGCAGTGGCGCGGACGACGCCGAGCGCGGCGTTCAATTCATCCACGCAACCGTAGGCGTCGACCCGCGCATCGGTTTTGGGCACACGGCGGCCATACATGAGCGAGGTCTGGCCGGCGTCGCCGGTTTTGGTTGCGATCGACATCTGGAAATGATGAGAGCCGCACTCGCGTGCGGCCCTCACCTTTACAGCATTGGATTTGCTTTAGCCAAGCGCAGGTTGCACTTCCGGCTCTTCCATCAGCGGAGCGCCGACTTGTTCGCCGAGCTCGACCAGCTTGATCTCGCGCACCGCCGGGAAGCCGGTGCCGGCCGGGATCAAGTGACCCATGATGACGTTTTCCTTGAAGCCGCGGAGTCGATCGACCTTGCCCAGCGTCGCCGCCTCGGTCAGCACACGGGTCGTGTCCTGGAACGAAGCCGCTGAGATGAAGCTGTCGGTCTCGAGCGAGGCCTTAGTGATGCCGAGGAGAACCGGAACGGCCTCGGCCGGCTTTCCACCCTGCTCCACCACCTTCTTGTTCTCGGCCTCGAAATCGAGCCGGTCGATTTGGTCGCCCCAGAGGAGCGAGGTGTCGCCCGGATCGGTGATCTTCACCTTGCGCAACATCTGCCTAACGATGATCTCGATGTGTTTGTCGTTAATTTCCACGCCCTGGAGGCGGTAAACTTCCTGCACTTCGTTGACCAAATGTTCCTGCAGGTCCTGCGGTCCGCAGACCTCGAGGATTTCGTGCGGGACCACCGGGCCTTCGGTCAGCTGCGAGCCTTTCTTCACGAAGTCGCCCTTGAAGACGATCATGTGTTTGTTCATCGGAATGAGATGTTCTTCCTCGGCGCCGGTTTCGGCATCCTTGAGAATGAGCTTCCGCTTCCCGCGAACGGTGCCGCCGATTTCGACGATGCCGTCGATCTTGGCGATCTCGGCTGCGTCTTTCGGGCGGCGAGCTTCGAAGAGCTCGGCCACGCGCGGCAGACCGCCGGTGATGTCCTTCGTCTTGGCAACTTTCCGCGGCGTCTTGGCCAGCAGGGCGCCGGCGCGAATCTTGTTATTCGCCTCCACGATGACGTGCGCCCCGGCCGGAATCGAGTAGCTCGCGGCCACTTCGCCGTCGTCGCCCACGATCACGATCTGCGGGTGCAGATCCTCCTTGTGCTCGATGATGACCGTGCCCATGAGGCCGGTCGCTTCATCGATCTCACGCTTCATGGTCACGCCCGCGATCATGTCGCGGAATTCGATTTTACCGCTCTTATCGGTCAAAATCGGGACGTTGTAGGGATCCCATTGCACGAAGGTCTCACCCTTCTTCACCCTGCCGCCGTCGGCGACGGAGATGACCGAGCCGATGACGATGTTATAGCGCTCGATCTCTCGGCCCTCTTCGTTATGCAGACTGATCGAGCCGTTCTTGTTCAGCGCGATCCAGTTGCCGTCCAGGCCTTGCACCGTGCGCAGGTCGTTGAATTGCACCTGGCCATCGTTCTTCGCCTTGATGATCGGCTGCTTGAAGGTCTGGCTCGCGGTGCCGCCGATGTGGAACGTCCGCATCGTCAGCTGCGTGCCGGGTTCGCCGATAGATTGCGCAGCGATGATGCCGACGGCTTCGCCCAGTTTCACAAACTGACCGGTGGCCAGATTGCGTCCGTAGCAATGAGCACAAACGCCGCGACCGGTTTCGCAGGTGAGAACGGAGCGGATCTTGAGACTTTCCACGCCGATCTTTTCAATCGCGGCCGCAGTCGGTTCATCGATCAACTGATTCGCCTTGATGATCTTCTTCTTCGTGACCGGATCGGCGATTGTCTCGCAGCTGACCCGTCCAACGATGCGGGTGGCGAGGTCGACCACTTCTTCGTCGCCTTCGTAAATCGAGCGGACGGTGATGCCGTTGACGGTGCCACAATCCATCTCGTTGATGATCACGTCCTGCGAGGCGTCGACCAGTTTGCGCGTGAGGTAACCGGAGTCGGCCGTCTTCAGTGCGGTGTCGGCCAGACCCTTGCGGGCTCCGTGGGTGGAGATGAAATACTCCAGCACGCTGAGACCTTCGCGGAAGTTGGAAGTGATCGGGCGCTCGATGATTTCGCCTGACGGCTTGGCCATCAAACCACGCATGCCGGCGAGCTGTTTCACCTGCTGGCGGTTACCACGCGCGCCGGAATCGACCATGAGGTAGACCGGGTTCAATTCCTTGCGGCCCTCGTTATGCTCGAGAGTGCGGAACATGACGTTGGAGATTTCGTCGCCGGCGTGGGTCCAGATATCGATGATTTTGTTGTAACGCTCGCCATCGGTGATGATGCCTTTGCGATACTGCTGCTCGACCTGCTTGATCTGCTTGTAGGCGTGATCGAGCTGGAGCTCTTTCTCCTTCGGAATGATCATGTCGCTGATCCCGATGGAGACGCCAGCCTTGGTCGCTTCGCGGAAGCCGAGTTCCTTCAGCTTGTCCAGCGTCTCGACCGTGCCGTCCTGACCCGAGACCTGGTAGCAACGCCAGATGATGTCGCTGAGCTGTTTCTTGCCCGCGGCTTTGTTGAAGAAACCGAGACCGTCGGGCCAGATCTCGTTAAAGATCACGCGGCCGGCGGTGGTTTCGATGACGTGCGTTTCCTTGTCGCCGTAGATTGTGTCCTTGCCCAGATCCGGGTTCTTGAGCCGGATGCGGTCGTGCGTTTTGACTGCGCCATCGGCCATCGCGAACTCGACTTCGGTCGCGTTCTCGAAGAGCGGGAGACGCAGTTCGGCCGCCACACCAGCGGCCCGGCGCGGATTTTGGGTCAGGTAATAACAGCCCAGGGTGATGTCCTGCGACGGAGTCGTGATCGGCTTGCCGCTGGAAGGCGAGAAGATGTTGTTCGGCGCCAGCATGAGCATGCGTGCTTCCATCTGCGCCTCGACCGAGAGCGGCACGTGCACCGCCATTTGATCACCGTCGAAGTCGGCGTTGTAAGCCGTGCAGACGAGCGGGTGAATCCGAATCGCTTCGCCTTCGATCAGGAGCGGCTCGAAAGCCTGGATCGAAAGACGGTGCAAAGTCGGGGCGCGGTTCAGGAGAACCGGGTGGCCCTTGGTCACTTCTTCGAGGATGTCCCAGACTTCGGGCGTCTGACGCTCGATCATTTTCTTGGCGCTGCGCACGGTGTGCACGTAGCCGAGATCTTTCAGCCGGCGAATGATGAAGGGCTCGAACAAAACGAGCGCCATCTTCTTCGGCAGACCGCACTGGTTGAGCTTCAGCTCCGGTCCGATGACGATGACGGAACGGCCCGAATAATCGACCCGTTTGCCGAGCAGGTTCTGCCGGAAACGTCCGCCCTTGCCCTTGAGCATGTCGCTGAGCGACTTGAGCGGACGATTGCCGGCGCCGGTGACGGCGCGACCGTGACGGCCGTTGTCGAAGAGCGCGTCGACCGCTTCCTGCAACATGCGTTTTTCGTTGCGGATGATGACGTCCGGCGTCTTGAGCTGAAGGAGGTTTTTCAGCCGGTTGTTGCGGTTAATGACGCGGCGATAGAGATCGTTCAAATCGGAGGTGGCAAAGCGGCCGCCTTCCAGCGGCACGAGCGGACGCAGATCCGGCGGAATGACCGGGAGCACGTCGAGCACCATCCACTCCGGACGCGAGTGCGAGGAAGCAAAGCCCTGCACCAGCTTCAGGCGCTTGGCCAGTTTCTTGCGAATCTGTTTGCTCTTGGTGTTGCCCATCGCTTCCTCGAGCTCCTTGTTCAGCTTCGAGAGTTCGATTTCGCTCAGCAGCACCTTGACCGCGTCGGCGCCCATGCCGGCTTTGAATTCCTCGCCGTACTGGTCTTGCGCTTCGCGGTATTCGATCTCGGTCAGGAGCTGGCATTTCGTCAGCGGCGTGTTGCCGGGATCGATCACGATGTAGTCCTCGTAATAGATCACGCGCTCGAGCTGGCGCGCGCTCATGTCGAGCATGAGGCCGAGGCGCGAGGGCATGCATTTGTAAAACCAGATGTGCGAAACGGGCACGGCCAATTCAATGTGGCCCATCCGCTCGCGCCGCACCCGCGCCAGCGTCACTTCCACGCCGCAGCGATCGCAGATCACACCCTTGTGCTTGATCCGCTTGTATTTTCCGCAGGAGCATTCCCAATCCCGGGTCGGACCGAAAATACGTTCGCAGAACAAGCCGCCTTTTTCGGGCTTGAAAGTCCGATAATTGATCGTCTCCGGATTTTTCACTTCGCCCTTGCTCCAGGAGCGCATGGTATCGCTGGAAGCGACGCCAATGGCGACCTGATCGAAACCCACGGTGCGTTCTTCACCCACCAATTCCCGCCAGGAATGTTCGTTCATAATGAGAGCTGCTTTTCTAAGTTTGGTAAGTTGTTAGGCAACGTTTTCGAGAAAGCTGGGCGCCTGGCCGCCGACTTTAACGTCGAGACCTAACGACTGCATTTCCTTGATTAACACGTTGAAAGATTCCGGAGTGCCGGCTTCGAGCGAGTTATCGCCCTTCACGATCGATTCGTAGATCCGAGTCCGGCCCTGGACGTCATCCGACTTCACGGTCAGGAGTTCCTGCAAGGTGTAAGCGGCGCCATAGGCCTCGAGCGCCCAGACCTCCATCTCGCCGAAGCGCTGACCGCCGTACTGCGCTTTGCCGCCCAGCGGTTGCTGCGTGACTAACGAGTAGGGGCCGACCGCGCGGGCGTGGATCTTATCCGCGACCAGGTGGCCGAGTTTGAGCATGTAGATGTAGCCGACCACCACCTCCTGATCGAACGGATCGCCCGTGCGACCGTCGAAAAGGCGGGCCTTGCCGTTTTCCTGCACCCAGTGGAAGCCGTCCACTTTCTGGGCCTCATTCAGGTACTCGCGGATCTTTGCTTCCGAAATTCCGTCGAAAACCGGAGTCGCAACCTTGAAGCCAAGCGCCTTGGCGGCCACGCCGAGGTGCGTTTCCAAGACCTGGCCGACGTTCATACGGCTGGGCACGCCTAACGGATTAAGACAGATCTCAACCGGCGTTCCATCGGCCAGATAGGGCATGTCCTCTTCCGGCACGATGCGGGCGACGACGCCCTTGTTCCCGTGACGGCCAGCCATTTTGTCGCCCACGCTCAATTTGCGTTTGCTGGCGACGAAAACTTTGACCTGCTTGATGATGCCGGGATCGATGTCGTCCCCGCTTTCGACCCGATCCATCGAACGTTCCCGCTCCAGTTCGAGCTCGGCAAATTTGTGCTCAAACTGCGCGATGATTTCGCGGATCTTGTTCCGGATCGGGCTCGGATCGATCTCGATGTGATCGTAAGCGACCGCCAGTTTGCGCAGGAGCGTCTTGGTAATCTTGCGATTGGCCGGAATGATGATTTCGCCGGTCTGGGCGTTGACCACGTCGAGCGGGATCTTTTCGCCTAACAAGACGTTGGAGAGCGCATCGGTCAGTTGCTCGGTCAGATCTTCCTTCTTCTTGCGGTTGTCTTCCGTGATCGCCTTGAGCTGGCGCTTGGTCTCGGCCGGAGTCAATTTTTCGCGCGCGATTTCGCGGCGCGAAGAGACTTTCACGTCCATCACGATGCCATAAGTGCCGGACGGGACGGTGAGCGAGGTGTCTTTTACGTCGGCCGCTTTTTCACCGAAGATGGCGCGGAGGAGGCGCTCTTCCGGCGCCAGTTCCGTCTCGCTTTTCGGTGTAATTTTGCCGACCAGAATGTCGCCTGGCTTCACTTCCGCGCCGACGCGAATGACGCCGTCGGAGCCGAGGTTGCGGAGCGCTTCTTCGCTCACATTCGGGATATCACGGGTGATTTCTTCCGGGCCGAGCTTGGTGTCGCGAGCACCGATTTCGAATTCGTCGATGTGGATGGAAGTGTAGATGTCTTCCTTCACCACCTTCTCCGAGATCATGATGGCGTCCTCGAAGTTGTAGCCGTTCCACGGCATGAAGGCGACGAGCACATTGCGGCCGAGAGCGAGTTCGCCCTGTTCGGTGTTCGGGCCGTCGGCGATGACCTGGCCTTTCTTCACGTGCTGGCCCTTTTTCACGATCGGCTTCTGGTTCACGCAGGTGCCGGCATTGGAGCGCATGAACTTGCGCAGTTCATAAACGTGCACCCCGGCTTCTTCGTCGGTCTTCAGTTTCTTGCGGCTGTCGGGCATCTCGCCGTCCTTCGTGATCACGATTTGATCGGCGATGACGGAAGCGACTTTGCCCGCTTCGGTCGAGACCACGACGGCACGGGAATCGCGCGCGACCTTGCCTTCCAGGCCGGTGCCGACAAGCGGCGACTCGGAAACGATCAGCGGCACGCCCTGGCGTTGCATGTTTGAGCCCATCAAGGCGCGGTTGGCGTCATCGTGCTCCAGGAACGGAATGAGGCCGGCCGCGACGGAGACGAGCTGCTTGGGCGAGACATCCATGTAATGGACCTTGTTTGGCTCCACTTCGAGGAAATCGCCCCGATATCGGACCGAGACTTTCTCGCCGGTGAAATTTCCCTTCTCATCCATCGGCGCATTGGCCTGCGCCACGACGAAAGCTTCTTCGCGATCGCCGGTCAGGTAATCGACCTGATCGGTCACGCGGCCGTTGTCGACCTTGCGGTAAGGCGTTTCGATGAAACCGAATTCGTTGATCCGGGCAAAGGTGCTCATCGAGCTGATGAGCCCGATGTTGGGACCTTCCGGCGTCTCGATCGGACAGATGCGGCCGTAATGGGAAGGATGCACGTCGCGCACTTCGAACCCGGCGCGATCGCGGCTCAGACCGCCTGGTCCGAGGGCGCTGAGACGCCGCTTGTGGGTCAGCTCGGCCAGCGGGTTGGTCTGATCCATGAACTGCGAGAGCTGCGAGCGACCGAAGAAATCACGCACCACGGCGCTGAGCGCCTTGGGGTTGATCAGCTTCTGCGGCGTCATGCCGTCGATGTTCACGTCGAACAAAGTCATGCGCTCCTTGACCAGGCGTTCGGTCCGGGCGAGCCCGACGCGGCACTGGTTGGCGAGCAATTCGCCCACCGTCCGGACGCGGCGGCTGCCGAGGTGATCGATGTCGTCGAGCGTGCCTTCGCCGCGGCGGAGGCTGATCAGATATTTGATCGCAGCGATGAAATCCTTGTCGGTCAGGATGCGTTCGCCCAGGTCGACATCGATGCCGAGCTTCTGGTTCAGCTTGTAACGACCGACCCGGCCGAGATCGTATTTTTTCGGATCGAAAAAGAGACGTTTGAGCAGGGCGCGGGCGTTGGCCACGGTCGGCGGATCGCCCGGGCGCAGCTTGCGGTAGATATCCTTGAGCGCTTCTTCCTGGTCGTGGGCCGGATCTTTCTTCAGCGCCTTGACCACGGTGTCGTCGCTCGAGATGTCGATCACGTTGACGCTCTTGTGGCCGAGGGCCATGATCTGGCGCACCGCGGCCAGCGTGAGCGGCTCGAAAGCACGCGCCACCGTCACTTCGCCGTCGAGCACATCCGCGGTCAGCACCTTGGTCGCGAGGGCTTCTTCGTCGAGCTTCTCGCTCAACTTGAGGTCTTCGATGGTGTAGAAAAGTTTGATCACTTCCTCATCCGTCCCGTAGCCGAGAGCACGGAGGAAAGTGGTGGCGAGGAATTTCCGCCGGCGTTTGCGGCGATCGAGGTAGATGTAAAGCAGGTCGCTGGTATCGAACTGCACTTCGATCCACGAACCCCGATCGGGGATGATGCGGAAGCTGTAGAGCACTTTGCCGTTGAGGTGAATGCTCGACTCGAAGGCGATACCCGGGGAGCGATGGAGCTGGGACACGACCACGCGCTCGGCCCCGTTGATGACGAAGGTGCCTGAAGGCGTCATGAGCGGGATTTCGCCCATGTAGACTTTTTCCTCCTTCGTCCCCTTTTCTTCCTTGAGCTGGAAAGTGACGTGGAGCGGTGCGCTATAGGTCTGGCCTTCGCGCTGGGCTTCGAGCGCGCTCAGTTTCGGCTCGCCGATTTCATAATGGCTAAAGTCGAGAGTCGCTTTCTCGTCGTAGCTTTCGATCGGGAACACTTCCTTGAACACGGTCTGCAGACCGGTGTTCTTCCGCTTGTTGGCGGGCACGTCTTTTTGCAGGAAATCGACGTAGGAATTGAGTTGAACCTCGATCAGGTTCGGTGGCTCAATCGCTTCTTTGATTGAACCGAAGTGGATACGCTCTGTTGCAGTACGATCTGACATAACTGGTGCACCAATCTCCAATGGTTTGAAACCTGCAGCGACCCTGGATGCAGATCGCGAGGAGTGTGAGGGTTACGGCCTCGGCCGGAAATAGCGGGCGAAAAAAGTGGCAGCAAAACGGCGGTCTGTCAATAAGACATCCACCGTTTTGTTGCCAATCTTGGAATTTACCGTCGAGAGCGGATTAAAAATACTTCGGGCGACTTTCGAGTCAGAAAAATGGGGGAGGTTGAATATTCACATCCCGCCGGAGGGCGCAAGCGCTTTCTTGCCGCGCCCGCGCCCCGCCGACGGATGGAAAATTATTTGATCTCGACCTTGGCGCCTGCCGCTTCGACCTTTTTCTTGATCTCTTCGGCTTCTTCCTTGGTCACGCCTTCCTTCATGGTCTTGGGCGCGCCCTCGACCAGAGCCTTGGCTTCCGCCAGGCCGAGTCCGGGCACCGCGGCGCGCACTTCCTTGATCACGCCGATTTTGTTCGAGCCCATTTCCTTCAGGATGACGTCGAAGGTGGTCTTCTCTTCCGCAGCCGGAGCCGCCGCACCGCCACCCGCGCCCGGCGCTGCCGCCATCGCCACGGGAGCCGCTGCACTCACGCCCCACTTCTCTTCGAGTTCTTTGACCAGTCCAGCAACTTCGAGAACGGTCAGCCCGCTCAGTTGCTCCACGATTGCGTTCATATCTGCCATTGTTATTTCCTCCAGATGCCGCTCCCGGAAGCCTCCGGAAAATTACAGCCGATAGCCATCGGCTCGGACAGTGTTGTTGTGTTTTGTTGCTCGCCCCGCACGAGGCGGGAGCGAAATTTTGAATGTTAGGCCGCGGCGGCTTCGACCGGCGCGCCTTCCTTGTCGGCCTTGGCTTGTAAGAGGCGGGCCAGCGACGCACCCGGCTCGTTCAAAGTGCGCACCAGCTTCGTCGCCGGCGCCATGAGCACGCCGAGGAACTGCGAGAGCAGCACTTCGCGCGTCGGGAGATCGGCCAGCGTTTCCACTTCGGCGATGGAAAGAATGTTCTTGTCCACCACCCCGATCTTGAGCGTGGCGATCTTGAACTCGGCGGCGAAACTTTTCAGCACCTTGGCCACCGGCGCGACATCATTTTCGCCGGTCACGACCGCGGTCTGGCCAGTCAGTTGCTCGGCCACGTCGGGCAGGCCGCTTTCACTCATGGCCCGCTTCAGGAAGCTGTTCTTGACCACGTGCACTTCGGCGCCGGTCGGGGCGAGCCGATTCCGCAGCTCGCCGAACTGGTCGACCTTCATCCGCTGGTAATCGGTCACGAGCAGAAAGGGTGAACGGTTCAGCTTCTCCGAGAGGTCGGCAACGATGTTGGCTTTTTCGGGTCGCATGGTGTGAAGAAAGTTAAGTTGGTTGGTTGAGAGTGGAGAAACCGGAAGTTTAAATGCTGAGGTAGGGCGAGGGATCGACGTGCAGGCCCGGGGTCATGGTCGCGGCCAGAGTCATGCCTTCCACGAAACGCCCTTTGGCCGTGGCCGGACGCGCCTTCACCACCGCCTCGATAATGGCGGTGCCATTCTCGAGCAGCTGGTCTTCGGCGAAGGAAAATTTCCCTAACGGCACCGCGATGTTGCCATTTTTATCGAGCTTGAATTCGACCCGGCCCGCCTTCACTTCCTGCACCGCCTTGGCCGTGTCGTCCGTCACCGTGCCGGTCTTCGGGTTCGGCATCAGTCCGCGGGGGCCGAGCACTTTACCGAGCTTGCGCACCTCGGACATGGCCGCTGGCGTGGCAATGGCAACGTCGAAATCCTGGAATCCTTCCTGGCATTTCTTGATCAAATCTTCGTAACCGACAAACTCCGCCCCGGCATTCTTGGCTGCGGTCGCGGCCGCGCCTTGGGCGAAAACGAGCACTCGCACTTGTTTGCCGCTGCCGTGCGGGAGCGGACAGGTGCCGCGCACCATTTGGTCGGATTGTTTCGGGTCGACACCGAGCCGGAACGACATCGTAACCGTCTGGTCAAACTTGGTCGGCGGGAGCTTCTTTAGCGTCGTGACCGCTTCCTGGAAGCTGTAGGATTTGTTGCGATCCACCAGCTCGGCGGCCGCGCGATAACGTTTAGAGCGATTTTTTTGCATGATGTTTTCAGTGCCAGCGAGCGGTGACGCTCTCCTGATTTTTTCCTCTCCGCCTCGGGAAGAGGGACGTGGAAGCTAGCGGCGTTTCTGGAGTTGTCAAAACCCGGTTCGGCGCCACTTTCGCCGATCGTGTTCTGACACCGGGCGCTGTCGTCCTACTCCGCGCCGGGACGCAATTCGGCTTCGGCCCTGAACCAGAATTCCTCGGCCCGCCCTTCGGGTGAGCCTTCAGTTTGCCAAAGCTCGTAAGCGCGCCGCGAGACATCTTCGTCCTCCGAACGCACCGGATTCGTCCGGCTCCCGGGGACGCCGACGCCCGGGACATTGCCGTGGCCGCGGGCGTCCTGGGCAAAAGCGTCGTCGATCGCTTCCGTCGGCGGCACCGGCGAATCGGAGGGATGACCGCCGCCGGAGACGGTGTCGCCACCATGGTCGGGTAAGAGAAGGATCCGGTGCCGAAGCGAGCGAGACGAGAGGTTCATACCGTTAACATCGCTCGAACCGGCTTCGCCAGATTTGGGGAATTTCGCCAGACCGCGAAAGCTCTGGCGCAGCCTAGCCCTTATCATTTTCACCAATCTGCCTCGCCCGCCGAGCTCGTTCTACTTTAGGTAATGCCTTTTGATCGTCCCGCACCGAGCCGCCGCCCCGCAGCGAACGGCCGTTTATTCATCCTGGCCGCGCCGTGCGCGCAGGGCTTGGACGCGATCCGGCAATCCCCAATTCGTCAGGGCGGCCGCGCCGGTGGATCCGAGCACATTCATCATCATATCGGTCACGGTGTCGGTCAGGCTGGGAGCGAGTGCGGTGGAACAAATATAATCGATCGACCATTCGATGATCTCCCAGACGGCTCCGAGCGCGATGCCAAAGCTGCCGATCGTGACCATCAGGAGCCAGCGCTGCTCGATGAACGCCTCCAGCCGGGCGCGATAAAGCAGGAAACCGAGCGACAAGGTGATGGCGAAAATGGTGAACCCGTGCGCCAGCGCATCGTAAGGACCCAGCACTTTATACCAATGCCAGGCAAAGCCGCCCGCGTTCATCAGCGCCGCGGCGATGAAAAGAAAGTCGAAGAGCGGCGGGAGCGGCTCTTTCATTTGCATGTAAGCGACTGACATGGCCAGGAAACAGCCAAGACCAATGACCGCACCCCAATTCGACGCCAACGCCGCGTAGATGATCGCCCCGCCTAACAACACCTCGCCCGCCCGCGCCGCCCAGCGCCACCAGGTGGATTGGGCCACCGAGAGAAATCTGCTCATACAGCGCCGGCTCTCCGCCTTCGGGTCGATGGCTCAAAAACCAAATATCGCGCCGCGGCCTGACGCCGGGGCGACCGGCCGGCGGGCTCCGGCCCGGCTCCGCACGCCATGATCTTTACCTGGCTCCTCTTGCTCGTTCCGCTGTCGTTACGGCTGCATTACTTCACCGGCGCGGGGCCGATCTGGATCTTCCTCTGCGCCGTTCTGGCCATCGTGCCGCTGGCGGAATGGATCCGGCGGGCCACGGAAAATCTTGCCTCCCAGGTCGGCCCGGCGGTTGGCGGCCTGCTCAACGTCACCTTTGGCAACACGGCGGAGTTCATCCTCGCCCTCTTCGTTCTCGCCGCCGGTGAACAGGGCGTGGTCAAAGGCCAGATCACCGGCTCCATCATCGGCAACAGCCTGCTCGGGCTCGGGCTGGCCATCATCGTTGGCAGCTACGGCCGGGAAAAACAAACCTTCAAACGCGAGCGGGCCGGGCTCCTCTCCAGCCTGCTCATTCTCGCCACCCTCGGCCTGATCGTTCCCGCGCTTTTCGACTACACCGAGCGCGGCAACCTGCCCGCCGCCGCCACCGCCCTGCTGGATGAACGGCTTAGCCTCGGCGTCGCCGTTGTCCTCATCCTGGTCTACGTCGCCAACCTCATCTACACCCTCGTCACCCACCGGGAGATTTTCGAGTTCCGGCGCCGCGACGAAGGCCAGCGCCACGCCCCGTGGCCGGTCTGGCAATCGCTTGGCGTCCTCCTCGTCGGCACCGCCTTCACCGCCTGGCAGGCCGAGCTCGTCTCCGGCGCCTTGAACGGAACCGCCACCCAGCTTGGCATTTCCAGTTTCTTCCTCGGCGTCGTCGTTCTCGCCATCATCGGCAATGCGGCCGAATACGTCGCCTCGATCTATTTCGCTCGTCAGGACCGGATGGGGTTGGTCATGAGCATCACCGTTGGCTCCAGCATCCAGGTCGCCTTGCTCGTCGCGCCGCTCCTCGTCATCGCCTCCCATTTTTTGGGGCAGCCGATGAACCTCGTCTTCGAGAACCCGCTCGAGCTCATCGCCATCGCGGGCGTGAGCTTTACCGTCAACGCCATCGCCGGCGACGGCGAGACCACCTGGTTCGAAGGCGTCCTCCTCGTCGCCGCCTACCTCATCCTGGCCATGGCTTTCTTCTTCGTGAAAACGTAGAGCCGCCAAAGGCCCCGAACTGCGGTCAGGGCACGCTCGATCAGCGCGGACGACCCTACAGCCTAACGACCGTCAGCTCCGGCCGGCAGTTGAAGCGGACCGGATACATGTAGGTGCCGATGCCGACGTTGACGTAGAGCGGACCGCCTAACGACTCGTAGCGGCCTTTCTGGAAACGCCCGACCCCGTAGGGCAGGACGGGCGCGCCGTAGCACGGAATCCGCACCTGGCCGCCGTGAGAGTGGCCGGCGATGATGAGGTCGTAGCGGCGGCCGTCGAGCCGGTCGGCCTGGGTCGGGTAATGGATGAGCAGGAGTCGGCGCGCAGCCTGCGGCTCGCCCAGGGCGTGCACTCCGCGCAGGCCCATTCCGATCAGCTCCAGGTGGTGTTTTGGCAGGACGATGTTGCGGTCTTCGAGCCAGGCGCCGCCGGTTTCGTGAAAGGCTTTCACGTATTCCCGGAAGTCGGCTCCGCTCCCGTAATCCCAGTTCCCCGGGCAGCCGTAGACCGGCCGCTCGATCTGGCGGATGAAATCGAGCGCGGCCGGGGCGTAGCTCGCCTTCTCGATCAGGTCGCCGGTGAAACAGACGAAATCGGGGTCGAGCGCGTTGATTTGCTCGACCACCTCGGTCGCATAATCGGCGTCGCCTTTGTAATGCAGATCGCTGAACTGGACGAAGCGGCAGGTCGGCTGCGGATGCAGGTCGAGATGAGTGACGCGCAGCCAGGTCGGCTCGACCCAGCGGCCGTCGATCCCGGCGGCGGCGGGCAGGGCGAAGAGGCCGAGGCCGAGAAATTGCCGGCGGCTCAGGCTGCGCATGGTTCGTTAGTCCGGCCAGCTGTAGAGGCGCATGAGGGAGCGGCCGCTCTCGCTCAGGCGAGCGCCGCGGCCGCGGCCGGTGAGGAGGTCGCGCGTCAGGTCGCCATAGTCGAGCGGGCTCGGCTTGACCCAGGAGAGCTCAGCCGCGCTGACCGCTTGATTGCTGGGGCGGACTTTGATCGGGAGACCGGAGCGGGTGAAGGAAATTTCCCAGGCGGCCGGCTTGTCGTTAGGCGAACCCTCCACCATCCAGGGGTAACGGCGCGGGAGTTGGAAGTCGGGCGAGCCCGGGAGGAGGACCTTGTAAAAGACTTCCTCGCGCCCGAGGAAGGCCGGCAGGGTGAGCGAGGGATTTGCTCGCGCGGCCAGGATGAGCCGGGGCAGATCAAGCCCCGCGAGGTTGAGGCCGTTGTAGATGCCGTGGTGGTTGGGGTCTTTAAAGTTGGCCTCGTGCCAGCCCTCAAAATGGTCGTTGATCATCAGGTTGAGCTCGACATGGACGTGGGACCGCTCCCGGTTAATCCCGGTGCCGGTGTGGCCCATGACCCCGAGTTTTGCGCCTTGCCCCACCCGCTGGCCGGCCTCAACCGCGATCGTGCTCAGGTGCGCATAGAGGCTGTAGTAAGGCGATCCGCCCCAGCGATGTTCGACGACGACATAGCGTCCGTAGTTGGAAGCGCCGGCGCGCTGGTTGGTGTAGACGACCTCGCCCTCAGCCATCGCTCGCAGGTCATCGAGCGGCTCGCCGCGGGCATCGCGCCGCATCGGGCGGATGTCCATTCCCTCGTGGAAACGGCTGTAAACCGTGCCGGTGGCGCGCTCAACCGGGTCGCGCACAAAGCCGTATTGGCCGCCCTGCCAGGGATGCGAAATCACGCCGTGCAGGTTGCGCTCGATCACCTGGTAAAAGTCGGCTCCGTCCCCGCGCAGCAGCGCGTGGTTATCGGTCGGCAAGGCGAGATCGAGCGAGGCGTCGGCCGCGCGGGCGATGGCAGTCATGATGAGAAACAAAAACGCCGCAGCGTGGATCCAACGGCTCATTCCTTCTGCTTTCGTCCGCCGATCAGCTTCCAGTCTTTATTCATCAACTTGATATCGGCCTCGGTCAGGCCGGAACCGAGATAGATCTTCCCATCCCTGACCCGGCGATCGATCTGCAATTCGGTCATCGGCCGGCCGTTGAGAAAGAGATACAGGAACGAGCCGCGATGTTCCACGCTCAGGGTATCGAGCACGGTACGCCCGTGATCATCGAGCTGGAGGAGCGCGGCGTAGCTGCCGTCGGCCGCGCGATAGGGATAGTAGGCCTTGACGTCGCGCTCGCTCAGCCAGGCCGTTTTCTCGATGAAAACCTCCTGGCCGCTCAGCGACCGGACGGGCTGGGCAAAAGTCGGGCCGTCGTTCTTGTTCGCCACCAGGTGGACCCGGAAAGTGCAATGCGCCGGCCCCGCCTCCACCGCCGCCATGGCAAGGAGACAGAGCGTGGCGACGAGCAGACTCCTCATGGCGGGATTGATAAAGGGTTTGACAGCATTTGCAACGTTAGCCCTCATTGGGACGAATGAGACGAACCGCAGTATTAGTCGCATTTCTCCTCTTCGCGGCGATCGGAGTCGCCCCGGCGCAGGAGAAGCGGGGTTGGCTCGGCCGGCTTCTTCACCCGTTTGGATCTTCGGAGAAAATCCCGAAATACCAGGACAAGAAGTTGCGCGGACTGGCTCTCTCCGTCGATCTGCCGGAAGGAGCGATCCGGTTAGCCGAGATGCGCCAGCTCCCGGTCCACATCCGGCTGACGAACAAAGGCGATCGCGCGGTCGAGCTCCGTTTCCCGAGCGAACAACGGATCGAGATATTGCTGCACGACTCGGCCGGTCAGGTCGTGACCCGCTGGTCTGAGAACCGCGCCTTCGAAGATCAGCCCGGCAGCCTCCTGATTAACCCGAACGAATTCGTCGAATACTCCGAAACGATCGCCACCCGCGAACTCTCGCCTGGCAAAGTCTTCACCGTCGAAGTGATGGTGCCGGCCTATCCCGAGCTGGATGCGCAGCGCAAATCGATCGCCGCGCCTTAGAGCAGCTTGGGGCGGTTGCCGGGTAAATTTAGCTGCACCGGCCGGTGACGGGAGCGCCCGAAGCGGAGGCGCAAACTGCGACAAGGAGTGGTGAGAAAATTTGCCCCCTCTCCGCAACACTGCACAAGAGGGTGTAAGATTCTCACCGTCCTTCGCGCTGATGCGCGACCACTTCGGAAAGATCCGCTTAGCCTTCGCACCCGTGCAAAGCATCGTCGCAAAATGGCGACCCGGCTTCGCAGGGCTACCGGGTAGGACCGCAAAACCCCATACAGACTTCGCGCCTCTACGGGCAGGTTAGGAAAAGGCACCGGTCGTTTCGCTGCGCCTGGCCCCGTTACTCATGAGTCATCCTCCGGAAGGTGACATTTTCGCAACGCCGGATTTTTTGGCTTTACACCGCCGCGCTTTTTGCCGCACTCTCTCCGCCATGAAGTCCCACCCGTTAACCCGCTTCACACACACACACACAGCTCGCAGTGTGTCTTTCGTCAGTCGCGCTGATACTTTTTAGCACGGTTTGTTTTGCTCAATGCCCGCCGGACATCAAGGCGACCCTGCCCCCTAACGAGGAGACACCTGATTATGCCTACCAACCGCCCCCGCCCAATGCCTTTAACATTCTGCACCGCTACCGATTCGTCCCGCCCGCCCCGTTTGCTCCACCTTATCCCACCGTATTGATGCTTCCCCCGGATCTCTTCACCGCGGAATACGGCGACCGCGGCGTCGCGAGCGAGCTATGGGCCACCTACGATCTGCAACAGGCTGGCTTCCTTGTCTTCCAGGTGGATCACCGCCTGGCGCCGCAGAACACACTGCCCGGTCAGGCCACGGACGGTGGCCCGCCCTTTCAAACCGACGACGTCAAGCGCCACATTCTGGCCGCGCTTGCCGACACCACCAACTGTAACGGTAGCATCTATCTCGTGGGAGGCTCTGCCGGGGGCACTCTCGCCCTTTGGTGCGCACTGGATCCCGCCACTGGTAGCGTCACCGGATGGAGCGAGAACAAGAGGTCCCATATCAAGGCGGTGGTCAGTCTCTCCGGGCCCGCGGATTTCTGCGATTTGGACAGCAACCCCGGCGACATCCCCTCGACCGCGCTCGCAAAGTTCAAGAACGTCATCGATAATTACGTTCGCCTGCCGGATGGGACTGATTGCAGCGGCGATCCGAATGGCAACTTGATGCACGCCTCCCCGAAGTGGTTAGTAACCAATGGAGCGACCAGCAGCCCGCCCCCGATCAGGTTGTATTCCACCCAAGGCGATACTGTACCCTTCTCGCAGGGGCAGAATATGCGCGATGCGCTGAAAACCAAGTTCGGCTTTAGCTTTGATGTGACTTGGTACGTAATGACTTACCAGTATTCGGACCCAAACCACCACGCGTATACGTACTGGCACTCGACAAACGATGCCGACAACAGTGACGGTAGATGTGTTAGCCAACAAGTGATCGATTTCTTAAAGGCTAACCCATGAATACATCATTCTACAGACTCAGGTTTCTCATAGTCGCTGCTCTGCTCTTACTGGTCGCGCAGCGGCCTTCACTCGCCGGCACTGCGACTTGGAGCACCGATCCCATGAGCGGCGATTGGAATACAACTGCTAATTGGGTGCCTGCGACGGTGCCGAATGCAACGACGGACGTCGCAATCTTCGGTCCCTCGCGTCTCACGAGTATCTCTAGCGAAAGGACAGATATCGACTTGGATAGCTTGATCTTTAACAGCGGAGCGCCGTCTTACACAATCACATTGGACATAAGCGGCTATTTTCTTAGCGGCGCCGGAATCGTTAATAACTCTGGATTGCTGCAATCGTTTGTTTTTCCGCAAGACGGCGATTTTGGCGGGGGAATCTTTTTCTTCAACAGCGCTACCGCGGGGGATATGACAACTTACAGCGCTGTGGATGGATACTTTAGTTTTCATGACACCTCGTCGGCGGGCTCAGCGACGTTTAATCTTTCGTCAGCGGCTCAGCAGGCCAGCATGAATTTCTGGGAATCGAGCACGGCAGGAGAGGTCACTATCAACGCCAGCGCCGGGTCTCTCATTACGTTTCTCGATAGCTCGACTGGCAGTAACGCGACCCTGAACCTGAGCAGTGCGGCATTTGTCCTTGTTCCAGGCAGCTTTAACGCCGAGCACATCACGATCAACTGTATCGGCGGGAACCAGAGCCTCGGCTCGGCTCTTTATCTGGAGGGATTTGCCACGGCTGGAGAAGGCAATTTCACAAGCGTGGGCGGAAGCACGGTGGGTGAACATGGCGGCTATATTGAATTAGACAACACGGCGACGGCCGCGGATGGGACCTTCACGATTGGCGGCGGGCTGGGGGCAGGGCTTAATTCCGGCGTCCTGGTCTTCCTCGGCAAGACCACGGCCGCCAATGCCAGCATCACGGCCAACGGCGGAGCGGGTGGTTCCGAGGGCGGCTTGGTCATCTTCGCCGAAAAATCCAAAGGCGGCGCCGCGAGCCTGACGCTCAACGGCAACGCGGAACTGGATCTGAGCGCGCGCGATGCGCCGGGTATAACTATCGGTTCCTTGAGCGGCGCCGGCGCGGTCTTCCTCGGGGCGAACACGCTCACCGTCGGGAGCAACAACCAAAGCACGACCTTTTCCGGAGTGATCCAAGAGACCGGCGGAGTGAGCAAGATTGGCACCGGCACCCTGGCCCTAAGCGGCGCGAACACCTACACCGGACTAACGACCGTTAGCGGCGGCGTCTTGAATGCGGGGAACAAGAACGGCTCGGCCACCGGCTTTGGCGCAGTCAATGTAAACAGCGGCACCTTAGGCGGGCGCGGGCTGATCGCCGGCCCAACCACCATTAGCAGCGGTGCGTTCCTCGCGCCAGCCGTGGGGAGCAGCAAGCAAACCACCCTTACCCTGCAAAGCGCGCTGACCTTAAACGCGAGCGCGACTTACACCTACAGCTTCAAAGCGAAGAAGAACAAGTCGCGCACAGATTTAGTGGTGGCCAACGGAGTCACCATCAACGGGGCGACCATTAACCTGGTGGGCCAGATTCAAGGCAGCCTGGAACCCGGTCTCACCCTGACAGTGCTCAGCAACACCAGCGCGACCCCGATCAACGGCGCCTTCAGCAACCTGCCGAATGGTGCGGTGGTGAGCGTAAACGGGAATAACTTCCAAGCCAGCTACTCTGGCGGCGACGGCAACGATCTGACTCTCACGGTGGTGCCGTAATTCGGCATGGAAAGCAAGAAGCGCTGGTAGGGTAGCGCGAGCTTCTAGCTCGCCTGTTCCGTGAGGCTGCGAGCTGGAAGCTCGCGCTCAATGCGCCTGCTCACGCTCGGAGCGTGCAGCGCAACAAATATTGCGGGCGACACGCCCGCCGCTACAATCTGACGCGCGAGCGCGCCGATGCTTTTTTCCGATTACCATCTCCATCCGCAGGGGCATCGGCCCCAGCCTTACTCGCAGGAATTGCTCCAGCCGTGGGCCGACTACGCCCGGAAGATCGGCCTGACCGATATCGCTTTCACCGACCACGACCGCTATCACGCCGGAGTCGATTTTGACCAGATCGAGCGGCTGCGCGCTCTTAATCCCGGCCTGCAGATTCGCGCCGGGATCGAGCTCGATAACGACCCGGTGAATTCCGCCGCGGGCCGGACATGGGTCGAGGCAAATTGGGACCGGCTCGATTTTGTGCTCGGCTCGGTGCATTTCCTGCGCGGGGATTGGCCTTTCGATCACGCGGGGCAGGAAGTGGAATTCGCGCGGCGCGATATCGATGAGGTCTATGTCGATTACTACGAACGCATCCGGGCGATGGCGGCGAGCGGGCTGGTCGATTGCATGTCGCACCTCGATCTGGTGAAGATCTTTGGCTTCCGCCCGACTAAGGACCTCGATGATCTGCTCGAGGCTGTCCTTTCCGAAATTCAGCGGGCTGATCTGGCAATGGAATTATCCACCGCCGGCTGGCGCAAACCCGTGGGCGAGCTTTACCCGAGCGACGAAATCATCCGCCGCGCCCTAGAAAAACGAATCCCCTTCACCACCGCGTCGGATGGGCATTCGCACGTGCAGCAGGGGGAAAACTTTGCACGCCTCGCGGCGAAAATGGTGGAGTTTGGGATCGATGAAGTCTGCATTTTCGAACGGCACCAGCGGCGCGCGGTGGCGCTCTAGCGCGCTGGCGCTGCTCGCCTTCTTCCTCGCTGCCTCCCTCGCCACGGCCAGGGTCGCGTCACAGGACGCGGTCTTTGCCGATGTTCTCCGGCAGGCCAAAACGGCCGCGGCCGCACCGTATCAGCCGAGCGAAATGACGCTGCCGGAGGTGCTGCGCAAGCTCAACTACGACACCTATCGCAACATCACTTTCCGCCGCGAACGTGACCTCTGGCACGGGACGGAATCGGCCTTCGAGGTGCAATTTTTCCATCCCGGTTATCTCTTTCAGCAGCCGGTCGTGGTCCACGAAGTGCGCGAGGGCGAGGTGCAGCCGCTTCCATTTGGCCACCGATATTTCCGCTACCCGGATTTCCCGGCCGCGCGGATGGGAGACGAGACGCGGCTTGGGTTCGCCGGGCTGCGCATTCTCTATCCTCTCAACGCCCCGAAGAAGCTCGATGAAGTGATTTCGTTTCTCGGCTCGAGCTATTTCCGCGCGCTCGGCCGGGGCCAGACCTACGGCATTTCGGCCCGCGGGCTGGCCCTCGATACGGCAGAGAATCTGCCAGAGGAGTTCCCCCTCTTCCGCGAGTTCTGGCTTTGTCGCCCGGAAGCGGGCGCGAAAACGATGCAGCTCTTCGCGCTCCTCGACAGCCCGAGCGTGAGCGGCGCCTATCGGTTTCAGATCGATCCCGGGGCCGACACCACGGTCGCAGTGGAGGCGCATCTCTTTTTTCGCCAGACAGTCGAGGTGCTCGGGCTGGCTCCGCTAACCAGCATGTTTTGGCGCGGTGAAGAAGAGCGACAGCGGCCGCCGGACGATCGCCGGCCAGAGGTGCACGATTCCGACGGCCTGGAGATCGAAGACGCAGCCGGCGCCACGACCTGGCATCCGCTGCGTTCGGTCGACAAAGTAACCACGCAATTGTTTCCCGAGAGCAGCCCAAAGAGCTTCAGCCTCCTGCAGCGCGACCGCGAGGCGAGCCATTATCGCGACCGCGAAGCGCATTACGAGAAGCGCCCGAGCGTGCGGGTGGAGTCGTTAGGCGAGTGGGGCCCGGGGCAGGTGCGGCTGCTGCAATTGCCGACCACGAACGAATACAACGACAACGTGGTCGCCTTCTGGCAGCCGGCGAAAAGCCCGGCCGCGGGCGACGAGATAAGGTTCAAATACCGGCTCCATTGGTTTTCGCAGGATTCGAATAAGTAAGACCCGGCTGCGTCGGAGGAAGGCGCAAGGATGAAACAGGGAATGACAGCATACGGCCCCCGCGAATGGAGCGAAGCACAGGACCGGGCCGCGACTTATCTGCGCGCTCTCCAGGGAGGTCTCGGGGCCGAGCAGCGCCAGCTCCTCAGTCAGGCGCTCCGCATGGCGCTGGCGGAAAGAGCGACTGCTCCGGCGACTCACCCGGTCACGTTGCTGATGGAGGCGCTCTTCGCTCTGCTGGCCGAGGCGGAACCGACCGAGCCGGTGCCGATGGCGCCGCCGATGCAGCGGGTCACGATGCTGCCGGAGCCGACCGAGTTTCCGCTCCACGATGGGATCAAACGCGTTTTCCGCACCCGGCATCTTCTTTTCGCCGGGGCTCGCTAGTTTTTCGCCATGGATTCGTTTCGCAGCCCGGCGGCTGAACAAGCGTTCGATTTCCCGCAGGTCGCGGGTTGGACCCGGCCTCTCCCACAGACGCGCCAGCCGCATCGGCTCGCCTTCGTTATCCTCATCGGGCTGCTCACGTTGCTGGCGGCGACTTTCGAGTGGAGCCTGCTCGCAGCCGAGGGCTGGGGCTTTCTCAATCTCACGCTCTGTACCCTTTTCACGCTCCTCTTCACCCATGTCGCGATCGGGTTCTCGCAGGCCTTCTTTGGTTTTCTCATCCTGAGCGATCGGCGCCCACAGGCGGCGGAGGGGATTATGTCGTCGGCGGAGGAAATTTCGGCCCTGCCGGTGAGCGCGATCGTGCTCCCGGTTTTTAACGAAGACGCCGGCGCCGTTTTTGCCCGGCTGAAGGTGATGCACGACGCGCTGCGGTCGTTAGGCGCACTGGAGCGCTTCCAATTTTTCGTCCTGAGCGATTCAACCGACCGGGAAAAAGCACTGGCCGAAGAACAGGCCTGGGCGCGCATGGTGGCGCAGAGCGGGGCGAAGGATCGGGTTTTTTATCGGCGCCGCAAATTGCCGCTCAATCGCAAGAGCGGGAACATCGCCGATTTCTGTCGGCGCTGGGGCAGCCAGTATCGCTACATGATTTGCCTCGACGCCGACAGCCTGATGAGCGCACCGACCCTGCTCGAGCTCGTTCGACGGATGGAGGAAAATCATCGCATCGGCATTCTCCAGACCGTGCCGCAGGCGATCAACGGGCAGACCATCTGGAGCCGGTTACAGCAATTCTCGATGTCGCTCTACGGGCCGATCTTCGCTGCGGGGGCGAATTTCTGGCAGCAGGAAGAGAGCAACTTCTGGGGCCACAACGCGATCATCCGGCTCGCGCCGTTCATCCAGCACTGCGCTCTGCCCGAATTGCCAGGCCGGAGCGCGATTGGGCGCCGGCCGATGAGCCATGACTTCGTCGAAGCCGCGCTCATGCGGCGGGCCGGCTGGGAAGTGCATCTGGCGGAAGACCTCGGTGGCAGCTACGAAGAGACGCCGCCGAGCGTGATCGAGCATCTGAAGCGCGACCGGCGCTGGTGCCAGGGCAACCTGCAGCATTGGCCACTGGCCCTCGCCCGCGGGTTCAAGCCGGTGACGCGTTTTCATTTCCTGCACGGCATCTTCTCCTTCCTCGCCTCGCCGCTGCTGGTGGTGGTGCTCCTGCTCGGATTCGTCAAAAATCTCGGGTTCAACTCGCCTAACGAAAGCCTCTTTGCCGACTCGGCCCGGGCGCAGATTGCGCTTCTCCTTTTCTCCTTCACCATGCTTTTGCTCCTCCTGCCCAAGCTCCTCGCTCTCGCCCTCGCCCTGCGCCGGGGTCGGGCGGGGGAATTCGGCGGCGCCGGCAGAGTGATCGCGAGTGCACTGCTCGAAATGATCATCTCGATCCTGATCGCGCCGGTCTTTCTCTTCTTCCACGCCAAGTTTGTCGTTTTCAGTTTGCTCGGGAAGAAGGTGGAGTGGCACGCCCAGCAGCGTGGTGGCGGCGACGGTCTGGGGTGGCGAGAAGCGAGCCGGGTTTTTGGCCTCACGAGCCTGCTCGGCCTGACCGCCGGCGCGCTCACCTGCTGGCTAACTCCGGATTATTTCCTCTGGCTTCTCCCGATCGTGGCCGGCTGGGCGCTGGCCATTCCGCTCACTGTGCTGGTGGGCGATCAGCGCAGCGGCCAATGGCTGCGCCGAGCCGGGGCCTTCCTCGTCCCGAGCGAAGTGGTGCCGACAAACGAGGTTTACGCTCTGCGCCACGCCCTCTTACGCCGGGAGCGCGTGCTCGCGGCCGACCCCGCGACCAGCGCGGTGCTCGACCCGCTCCTGCAACGCTGGTTGCCCGGCCTCACCACCGCGCAACAAGCGCACCTGCATCGCGAGATCTGGACGACGCCCGGAGCAGCCCTCCCGCCGGTCTGGCGACGCGAGCTGGCCCGGCTCGAACTGCAAACCAGTTAGCCTTGGGTCGCCCCGGCCGGCGGCTCCCACAGCTCGACCCGGTTCCCCTCACAGTCCATGACCCAGCCAAACTTGCCGAACTCCGATTCATCGGTCTTCGCATCGACCTGGCATCCTTCGGCGCGGAGTTGCTGGAGGAGGGAATGAAGATTGTCGACCCGGTAATTGACCATGAAAGGCGCGGCGCTGGGGGCGAAGTGATCGGAGTCGGCCTCAACCACGTTCCAAACCGTCTCTCCTTTTTCCTCCGGGCGATCCGGGCGCGGCGGGGAAAAGGTGGCCCCGCCCCATTCCTGAACGTCGAGGCCGAGATGGCGGCGATACCATTCGCGCAGCGCGGCCGCGTCCTTTGCCTTGATGAAGATCCCGCCGATGCCGGTGACACGTTTCATAGCGGCCAAGGTAGCGAGAGCGGTGCTCAGTTCGAGACAGAAAAGAGGCAGAAGGAACTGCCCCAGTTAAAACCCGATGCCCGATTGTAAAAGTCTTGGGATGATCCAGTATTCTCACCCATGATGCACGAGTTCCTCTCCCGGAACCGGATCGAGCTTATCGCACGATGCCGGTTGAAAGTGGCTGTCCGCTCCAGTCTGCAAGATCGCGGCGAAGATTTGGAACATGGAATTCCCCTTTTCATCGAGCAGCTGATCAAGACGCTGGAGATGGAGCAAACAACCGAACCGCTCCGCAGCCGCGAGGTCTCGGGGCCGGCTGGCGGCGGCAGACCGGTCGCCTCGGAGATGGGCGAATCGGCCGGGCAACACGGGCGGGAGCTGCTTTCGCGCGGCTACACCGTCGACCAGGTCGTTCATGCCTACGGCGACGCCTGCCAGGCCATCACCGATCTGGCTTTTGAATGTTCGGAGTCGATCGAGATTGACGAATTCCGCACCCTCAACCGCTGCCTGGATAATGCCATTGCCGGAGCGGTCACGGAATTTTCCTACCAGCACGATCTGCTCACGGCCGGGCGGCAGGCGGGCGAACTGAATGAGCGGCTCGGCGTCTTCGCCCATGAGCTGCGCAACCTGCTCAATACCGCAACGCTCGCTCTGACCGCGCTCAAAGCGGGCAAAGTGGGAGTCGGCGGGGCGACCGGCGCCGTCCTCGAGGCCAGCCTGGTCGGGCTGCGCAACTTAATCGACCGCTCGCTCACCGAAGTGCGACGGGCCGCCGGGATGCCGGTGCAGACGCGCCTCTTTTCCCTGCGTCATTTCATCGAGGAAGTGCGGCTCTCGGCTACCCTGGAAGCGACCGTCGCCCGCTGCGGGTTTATGGTCGGGGCGGTCGATCCTCGGCTGGCGGTGGATGGCGACCGCGACCTGCTCTTCTCTGCAGTAGGAAACCTGCTTCAGAACGCCTTTAAATTCACCCAGCCAGAGACGGAGGTGTCGCTAAATGCCTATGCGGCCGCCGACCGCATCCTGATCGAGATCGAAGATTGCTGCGGCGGATTGCCGCCGGGCGATCTGGAGAATCTCTTCGAGCCGTTCACCCAGAGCGGCGAAGACCGGAGCGGGATTGGCCTCGGTCTCTCCATCGCCCGCCGTAGCGTCCTAGCCAACCGTGGCACCCTCAGCGTCCGCAATAATCCCGGCCGCGGATGCGTCTTTACGATCGATCTGCCGCGGCAGGGGATGCCGCCGGTGGATTTCTCCTCGTCAAAGCAGGGAACCACCTCGCTCAGCTGACCGCCGGCAGAGTGAAATAAAAGGTCGAACCTTTGCCAAACTGGGAGTCGAGCCAAATCAGCCCGCCCGCCTGCTCGACGATGCGGCGGCAAAGCGCCAGCCCGATCCCGGTGCCGGGATATTCGTCGCGCGTGTGCAGCCGTTGGAAAATGGAGAAAATGCGCTCGAAATACTGCGGCTCGATCCCTATGCCGTTATCGCGCACGGCAAAGAGCCAGTTCGAGTGGTCGCGCTGGGCCGAGATCTTCACCTGCGGCGCAGCTTTCCCTCGATATTTGAGCGCGTTGCCGATCAGGTTCTGAAGTAACTGCACGAGCTGGCTCCCGTCGGCGCAGACGGTGGGTAAGATTTCATGTTCAATCAGCGCGCCGGTGTTCTCGATCGCCGACTCCAGTTGCCGGAGCGCTGCCGCGAGCGCGCTCTCGACCGAGACCGGCTCAGGGGCGCCAGCTCGGCGGACGCGCGAATATTCCAGCAGATCATCGATCAGCTCCGACATGCGAGACACGCCGGCGACGGTGTGGGCGATCAGTTCATGGCCGCGCGCATCGATTTTCTCCGCGTAGCGCAACTGGAGAATCTCGACACAACCCGAGATCGCCCGCAGCGGCTCCTGCAGGTCGTGCGAGGCGACATAGGCAAACTGCTCCAGCTCGTGATTGCTTCGCTCCAACTCGCTCGTGTGCGCGATGCGATTTTGCTCCAGTTCCTCTCGCGCCAGCTCGAGCTCGTTGCGGCTTGTTTCCAGGGCGAGTGCGGTGCGCTCCTGCTGAATCGTGTCCCGGCCGAGGCCAACGCTCGCGACCGAGAAATGGGGCGAAAGCTCCGGCTCGTATTCGTGTTCGTGTTCGAGAGAGCCGTTACGTTCCCGCACCTCGGATTGGGCCGCATCCATCTCGCGGGCCAGGGTATAGGAGGTCTCCGTTTGCCATTGAGCCGGCGCAGCCTGGTGGCGCAGAGCAGCCTCCAGCCTCGCCCGCTCTCCGCGCTGCCGTAGCACGAGAATGAGCAGACCGAGCAGGAGGACAAAGCCGAAACACACCGCGGCACTGAGCACCTTGGCCAACAGACGGAGATCGCGCAGGGAAGCGGTTTCCTCCCGCTGCCATCCAAAAAACCAGAGCGCCAAAATAAGGCCGAGCAGAGTGAGAGCGCCAAGAAGGCTGAGCAGTCCAGCGCGGGGCGAGGAAAACATGGATGGCAATTTCGGTAGGTAGGCGAGGGAGCGATTCCGCACCCAAAAGGAGTTTTGCATGGTCATTCTTTGGCGACAGCCAGTCAGGCGCCGACGTGGCAAAGCAAAAAGCACGAACTATTCCTCTCCCTCCTGCCGGCTAAAAATAACTGGCGGGCAAGGCAAAAAAGCCGCTGGCACAGATTCCACCCGCCGTTTTTCTAGTTGCTAAGCCAGCTCCTAGGCCGTTACCGGCATTTTCCATCGGGAAAAATATTATCCGATTTGGACCGGGATAAGCTCTCAAGGCACGCATGTCCAACCAGGCCCAGATCCCCGGCGCGGATTTCGCAGGTACGAGACCCACCTTGCTCGATCCCGCGCTCCCGCAAATAAAGTTCTCTGGCGGCCATCTTCGCAACGCGGACTCGGTGCCACTCTCGCCGCCTGATCACCACCTGGCCGAGGAATGCCTCGACGCCAGCGAGACCCCGTTGGTGCGCGTGCTGGTGGTGGAGGATAACCGGAGCGATCTCCTCCTGCTCGAGAACGCGCTCTCCGAAGTCTCGGGAGTGCGTTTTGAGATCACCTCGGTCGGCCGCGTCCTGGAAGCGACCACGGCTCTGGTCGTGAGCGAGTTCGACGTCATCCTGAGCGACCTCGGGCTGCCGGATAGCTCCGGCTTGGACACTCTGCTCACCTTGCAGAAGGCCGCGCACGGTCTGCCCGTCATCGTCATGACCGGCCTGAGCGATGAACGGATGGGCATTCGCGCGATGCGAGAAGGGGCGCAGGATTATTTCGTCAAAGGTCGCTACTGGGAAAACGGCCTCGTCCGCGCCATCCGCGATGCGATCGAGCGGCGAAGAACGCAGGAAGCGATGCGGCGGACAGAGGAACGTTTCCGGGCCTCGATCGAGTCTTTGCTCGATGGTTTTGCTCTCCTGCGCGCGGTTCGCTCGGTCGACGGCACGACGGTGAAGTTCGCGGTCGATTACATTAATGCCGCGGGGTTGGGTCTGCGCTCCAACAACGCGCCGCTCCCATCGCCCTTCATGCTGCACGATCTTTTCCCGGATTGCCTGGAGCGCGGTTTGCTGGAGGAGCTGGTGCGGGTGGAGAACGGCGGCCAGGCCTTTAGCGCTGATTACATTTTGCGCTGCCGCGAGACCACGCAGGACCTGAAGAGTGCGACCTACGACTTCCGCGCGGTCAAGACGTCCGACGGCGTCGCCATGAGTTGGCGAGACGTGGCCCCGCGTCTCCGCCTCGAAGCGCGCCTGATGCAGGCAGAGAAGATGAATTCAGTCGGTCAGCTAGCCGGCGGCATCGCGCACGATTTTAACAACCTCCTCACCGTCATCCACGGCCATACCGACCGCCTGCAGGGATCAGACCTGCTCCCGAGCGAGCTGGCCGATCCGGTGCGCGAGATTTCCGAAGCGGCCGTGCGCGCGACGAATCTGACCAAGCAACTCCTCACCTTCAGCCGCCAACATCCGATGAAACAAGCCATCGATCTGAACGAGACGGTCGCGCAGATGAGTAACATGCTCGGTCGGCTCCTGGGCGAGGACCTTCGCCTGCGGGTGGAATTTCGGCAGCCACCGCCGTTTGTCCGCGCCGATCGCGGGATGATCGAGCAGATTCTTCTCAACCTGGCGGTGAACTCCCGCGATGCGATGCCAGAAGGGGGCGAACTGACCATCGCCACCACCGTGCGCGTGGTGGACGCCACTGAAGTCGATCACGAGGTCAAACCCGGACGCTTCGTTTGCCTGAGCGTAACCGACCAAGGCTCCGGCATCGCCCCCGATCTTCTGAGCAAAATCTTCGAACCGTTTTTCACCACCAAGGAAGTCGGGAAGGGAACCGGCCTCGGCCTGGCTACGGTCTACGGCATCGTGAAGCAGCACGGCGGCTGGGTAAAAGTCCTCACCGCGCTCGGAGAAGGCAGCACTTTCGAGATCTATCTTCCCTACTACGATTCTACGCCGCTCGCGCCGACCGTGCCCGTGGTCAGCCCAGCCCGACCGGCCCAAGGCAAGGAAACGCTGCTGCTGGTCGAGGACGAGGAAACGATCCGTGACCTGGCGAGAATGTATCTGGAAGCCCTCGGCTACCACATCCTGGATGCCGGCAACGGCGTGGAAGCGCTGCAAATTTGGCAGAAGGAAAAGGACAGCATCGACCTGCTCTTGACCGATCTGGTCATGCCCCATGGGATCAGCGGCCAGGCGCTCGCCCTGCAACTGCAGGCCGATCGGCCGGAACTCAAAGTGGTCTACAGCAGCGGCTACAGTGGCGATCTTTTCGGAGACAGCTCCTTCCTGAATCCCGGGATTAATTTTCTGCAAAAGCCGTACCGCCTGAACAGCCTGGCCGAGATGATTCGCTGCTGTATCGATACCGACGCGCCCGCGACCTCGGTTTAATTTTCCCGCTTCCTCGGTCGGAGCGGCCGCCCGCCGTGGTTCGCGGTTTGGCATTTCGCCCGCTTCCTGCTTTCTCGCTTGCGGAATGTTCGCGGCGCAGCCGAATAGATATCGGCGCGGAACGGATTACGCTTCAGCGCCCAGGCAGCACGATCTCACTTCCAGATTATTCTTCGCACATGCAGACCATCGTCATCGGCCACAAGAATCCCGACATGGATTCGATCTGTTCCGCTCTCGCCTACGCCCATCTCAAGCGCGCCACCGGCATGCCCAATGTCATCGCTGCTCGCGCCGGTAATACGAACGAGCGGATCGATTTCGTCCTGCATAAATTCGGGGTCGAGCCGCCCCTTTTCATCAGCGACCTCTCCGATCGGGTGAGCGATGTGATGGAGCGCGAGGTGATCAGCGTCCAGGCCGATTCGACCGCCTACGACGCGATTCACCTGCTCGAGAAACGGCGGCTGCGCGGTCTGCCGGTAATCGATGAGCAACGGCGCTTCCTCGGCTTGCTCTCGGCTTTCAAGATCAGCCATCACCTTTTCCCGCCGCGCGAAGAAGCCGACGCCGCCCGCATCATTACTGCTCCGCTGTCTAGCATCGTAGCCACCTTCGGCGGCCTGCTCCTGACTGGTGAACTGCCTAACGAGCCGGCGGAATACCTTCTCATGATCGGGGCCATGAACGCCGAAACCTTCTCCGCCCGGCTGAAACGTCATCGCGCGGAAAGGCTCGTCCTCTTCGTCGGCGATCGGGACGACATCCAGCTGTTGGCCATCGAAGCCAAAGTCTGCGCCATCGTCGTGACCGGAAATCTCCCGGTAACGGAAAAGGTCGAGGTAGCCGCTCGCGCGGCCGGAGTCACCATCGTCTCGTCGCCGCACGACACCGCGATCAGCGTCGACCTGGCCCGCGGCGCAGTGCGAGTGGGGCGCATGCTCGAGCCGGAGTTTCTCACTTTCACCCCCGACACGCTGCTCGAGGAAGTGCGCGAAAAAGCGGCTCACTCAGCCGCCTTCGTCTTCCCGATCGTCGATGAAGAGGGTGTGCTGGTCGGCATTCTGGCCAAGAGCAATCTCTCCAACCGCGCCGCGCGCCAGCTGATTCTGGTCGATCACAACGAGCTTTCGCAGTCGGTCAAAGGCGCCGACAAAGTGCGGATCATCGAGATTCTCGACCACCATCGCATCGGCGGTTTTGCGACCGATTCGCCGATTCTTTTTTGGAATAATCCGGTCGGCTCCACCAGCACCATCGTGGCGCTTTGTTATCGGCAGGCCGGCGTGCCGGTGCCGCGAGAAATGGCCGGGCTGCTCATGGCCGGGCTCATTTCCGATACTTTGAATCTCAATTCCCCCACCACCACCGCGATCGACCGGGAGGTGCTGGCCGAGCTCTCCCAGCTCGCCGGAGTCGAGGCCAGCGGGCTGGCGGAAGAGATTTTTTCCGTTGGCTCGCCGCTTCTCACCCTCAGCCCCGAGCAGGTCATCACCACCGATTGCAAGGAATACGAGGAAGCCGGCTACCGTTTCACCGTCAGTCAGATCGAAGAATTGAGCTTTTCCCATTTTCCCGAAAAACAGGATGCGCTCCTGGCCGCGCTGGAACAGCATCAGCGTGCGGGGCAGTTCCATTTCGCCGCCCTCCTCGTCACCGACATCAACACCCAGACCTCCATCCTGCTCTGCCACGGCGCGGCGGAATTTCTGCACCGGATCGATTTCCCGGCGCACGGGCCGCATCGCTGGGAGCTGGCCGGGGTCGTCTCGCGCAAGAAGCAGCTTCTGCCCTACCTCCTCCACTGCCTGGAAGGCCTGGCACCGGCCTGAATCATTTTCGCCTAACGAAACGCTGCGCCAGCGCCGGTCCCGCGAAGGCCTACTTCCAGGCGCTGGTCGAATCGCAGCGATCCTTGAACTCGAGAAAGATGTTACGGATGAACTCCGAGCCGGCCGGAAATGGCCGCTGGCTTTCTTCGATCTCGAGGAAATCAGTCCACCCCTCCTCCGGCGGCCGGGCCCGGGCCAGATCGCGGAAACCCATCTTCCAATCGGGAAAATCGCGCTCCGCGTTTGGACCGCTCATGACCAGCGAAACCCATTTGTGCCGGGGATCGGCAGCGATGACCGCGAACCGTTCGAGCACGTGATCCTGCAGGCCTTCCAGCAGTTGGAGGAAGCGCCCGTTATGATAAAGCAGCATCCCGGTGATGCCGGTGCGTTCGTTGTTGCGTCGGCTCTTCTCCAGGAGCGCCAGCAGTTCCGCCGAATAGAACGGCTCCGCCGCAGTGCTCTCGTAGACTAGCTGGAAAATCATAGGATGAGATGCGCCGGGCCTCCTTTACCGGCAATGAGTGGAGAAAGATAGAACGGGCGCCCCCCGGCCGGCAAGTCGCACCGGTCGTCATTTCCGGCTACATTCCGAGGCCGCCGAGCCCGCCCAGATTCATCCCGCCGGTGATCTTCGACATCTCGCCGCTGGCCATTTCCTTGCCTTTGCTGATCGCCTGCTGCACCCCGCTCAAGATCATATCTTCCAAGATCTCGACGTCTTCCGGGTCGACCACTTCCTTCGCGATCTTGATCGAAATGACATCGCCGGCGCCGTTGGCCACCACCGTCACTTTGCCGCCGCCGGAGTTGACCTCGACGGTCTTTTCCTCCAGCTCGGATTGGGTTTTGGCCATCTGCTCCTGCATCTTCTGCGCCTGCTTCATTAACTTGTTGATATTCATCGGGTCGGATCTAGCTGCTGACGGATTTGATTTCGCCCTTAAAAATTTCCAGGGCTTCTTTGATTAACGGGTCGTTCTTGAAATCTTCGTGGGAGGTTTCGCTTTTTGGTTTCGCGGCGGCTCCCTGCTTTTCGGAAATCTCCAGCGCCGGAGCGGCCGAGGGCAGATCCTGGCCCAGGCTCAGCTTGACCGTCCAATCGACCCCGGTCAGCTCCTGCAGAAGTCCTTCGAGAAAGCTGCGATTGTTAGGCCGGGCCAGCCCTTCCATGATCGTTTTTTCGCTCGGGGAAAAACCGAGCAGGAGATGGCGACCCTCCGTCCCGAGATAATGCGCGGTATCGATCCAGGTGCGGATGAGCGGACGGCGGGCGTGGGAAAGCTCGACCGCCTGGCGCCAGATGGCGGCCATATCATGGCTGGCGGCCTCAGGCGCCGGCGGCTCGGCCGTCGCCGCGGCCGGTTTGGGCGGCTCGACCGGAGCGGCGGCTTTCGAAGCAGGAGCGGGAGCAGGATGAGGAGTCGGAGTCGGGGCGGGAATTTTCCTCGCCGGAGCGGCCTGCTTCGGAACCGTGCGCACCGCCGGCGCGGGCTCTCCACCGCCGCGCAAGGCGGCCAGGTTGTCGATCACTTCACTCAAGGTCACCTGGCCCAGGGTTTGGATCGCTTTGATGACCGCGATCTCGAAATGCAGCTTCTTGTTCGGCGCCCATTTCATCCGGCCTTCCGCTTCGGCAAATTGCTCGATCAACTCCAGCAGCCGATCGGTCTCGACCAGGGCCGCTTCTTCGCCTAACGACGATTGGATTTCCGGCGCCGCTTCCTCGGCCAGGGCCTCCGGTTTCACCTTGTAGACGAGCAAATCGCGCAGGTGCGCGATCAGGTCGCTCATCAGCTTCATCATCTCTTTGCCGGCGGCGGCTTGTTCATCGAGCAGGCCGAGCGCGGCCGAGGTCTCGCCCCGCAGGATTTTACCGGTAAAACCAGCCACCGTCTGCTCGCTGGTGAAGCCGAAGACATTCAGCACATCGCTCTCCGCGATCGTCTCGCCGCAAAAAGCGACCAACTGGTCGAGCATGGACTCGGCATCGCGCAAGCCGCCGTCGGCCCCGCGCGCGATGGCGTGTGCGGCGGCCGGCTCCAGCGTCACCTTTTCTTCCCCGGCGATGTATTGCAGATGGTCGGCGATCAGGTTGGCCGGGATGCGGTGCAGATCGAAACGCTGGCAGCGGCTCAGAATGGTCGGGAGCACTTTCTGCGGCTCGGTCGTGGCGAAGATGAATTTTACGTGCTCGGGCGGTTCTTCCAGCGTCTTGAGCAGGGCGTTAAAGGCCTGCGAGGTGAGCATGTGCACCTCGTCGATGATGTAGATTTTGAATTTTCCCTTGGCCGGCGCATAACGAACATTATCGCGCAGCTCGCGCACCTGCTCGACCCCATTGTTACTCGCGCCGTCGATCTCCAGCACGTCGAGGCTGTTCCCGGCCGCGATCTCCTTGCAGCTGTCGCAGACGCCGCAGGGGGTAATGGTGGGCCCGTGAATGCAGTTGAGCGCCTTGGCCAGGATGCGCGCGGTCGAAGTCTTCCCGATCCCGCGCGGGCCGACGAAAAGGTAGGCGTGGGCGAGGCGATTCTGCTCCACCGCATTCTTCAAAGTGCGGGTGACGTGCCCCTGCCCGACCAGGTCGTCGAAGGTCTGTGGCCGGTATTTTCGCGCGAAAACCTGGTAACTCACGCGCCCAATCTAGTGCCTCGGCCGTTGGGCGAAAATAGAATTTCCGCCCGCCCCTGCGCGAAGCCGCCCGGCGCAGGGTTGTTTCTATCTTTTTCGTCCGATCGCTGATATTCCTAGCCACACATGACGAAGGAAAACTCCGCAATCGGCCTGGCCTTGCTCCTCATCTGCCCGGCGCTGCTCGCGCGCGAACCGCAGACTTCGCCGCCGCCGCAGACCGCCATTCGCGCCCGCGCCCTCGGGATTCCCTTCGACGGCACGCCGGGAAACCTCAATGCCATCACCGACGTCGCCGGGGTCGAGGTCGGCTTCAGCACGCTGATCAGCGGCGAGGGGAAGCTCGAGGTCGGGAAAGGTCCCGTTCGCACCGGAGTGACTGCGATCGTCCCGCGCGGCCACGATTCGCTGAACGATCCGGTTTACGCCGGCACCTTCAGCCTCAACGGCAACGGCGAAATGACCGGCACGGCCTGGGTGGGAGAGAGCGGATTTCTCGAGGGACCGGTCATTCTCACCAACACCCATAGCGTCGGGGTGGCGCGCGACGCGGTGATCAAATGGCGGCTCGAGCACGGCGCGGCCGATAAGACCGGCTATTGGTGGAGCCTGCCGGTGGTGGCCGAGACCTGGGACGGCTGGCTGAACGACATCAACGGCTTCCACGTGAAACCGGAGGACGTCTTCCACGCCCTCGACACGGCCAGAGGCGGACCGGTGGCCGAGGGCAGCGTGGGCGGCGGCACCGGGATGATTTGCTATGAGTTCAAAGGCGGCACCGGCACCGCCTCGCGGGTTCTGGAGAAGGAGGACGGCGGCTACACCATCGGCGCTCTGGTCCAGGCAAATTGCGGACGACGCCCGCAGCTCGCCATCGCCGGGGTGCCGGTGGGGAAGGAAATCCCGGGATCAGTTTACCCGAAAGAAACCGGCTCCATCATCATCGTGGTCGCGACCGATGCGCCGCTTTTGCCGGGGCAGCTGCAGCGCCTCGCCCGCCGCGCCAGCCTCGGCCTGGCCCGCACCGGGGCGACTTCGGGCAACGGCTCAGGCGATTTGTTTCTCGCTTTCTCCACCGCCAATCCCGGCGCCAGCAATCCCGCCCAGCCGACCCAGACGGTGCAGACCGTGCCTAACGACCGGCTCGATCCGATCTTCCAGGCCACAGTCGAGGCGGTCGAGGAAGCGATCGTCAACGCCCTGGTCGATAATCACGACATGACCGGCCGCGACGATCATAAGGTGCCTGCCCTGCCCCACGATCAGCTGCGCGAGGTGCTGAAGAAATACAACCGTCTCCAACGCTAGGAAGCTCCGCAATCGAGGAAGAACATCCGTGAGTTAGCCGACTGACTCCGGATCCATGCCCCGGTCTGCCCTTTCCCGCTCGCCAGCTAAGGCTCAATGCGAAAGACCGCCACATTGCCGGCAGTCAGTTGGATATTCTCCAGCTTACGCCCGTCAAAGGCCGGGTAAGCGGCAAAGCTTCCGTCCAGCTCATACTTATAAGCCTTCCGAGCGCGAGTCTTAAGCGACACCTGCACCGTCGGGCTGGCCGTCTTATCATAGATAAAGAGGATCTGGCTCCCATCCGGACGCTTGAAAAGATGGTCATAGAGATCCTGGGAGCGCCCGCCGGTCACGGTCACGCGCGCGTCGCCGTCCGCCGTCGTCAGGGTGCCGACATTGAGCAACGAAGCGATCATCTGCACGGTTGAAAAAGCGAGCTTCTTCTTTCGGTTCTTGTAAGTCAGGCCGAGGTGATAGTTCGGTTCGCCGCCAATCACCGGATCGTCCGGCGGTAAGTCTTTGATCTCATAGAAACCAAGCTCCTGAATGTGCGCATCGGCCAAAAAGGTGCTGGTCGCACGCAGGAACCAGTTCGCCTGCTCCGTCTCGGTCTTTCCCTTAGTGGTGGCGAAACCCATCTCATTCACCCAGATCGGCTTGTTCCCACCTTCGCGGTTTTCCGGGACAAAGTAGTCGTAATACTGCTCGTCGAGATAGGTCTCGACCGTGTTGGTTTCGAAAGTCTCGGGGTAGGCGTGGAAAGGCAGAATGTCGTAATACTGCGGCAGCCCGGCATCGACCAGAGGGAAGAGATAGTCATAGTCGGGAAAGACGAATCCGCCCACGATGACCTGGGCATCGGGATCGGCGGCGCGAATGGCGAGCGCGGCCTGTTGCAGCGTATTGCCATACTGATAGATACCGCCTTCCCACCAGAAAGAGTCGTTCTCCTCGTTATAGATCTCGTAGGAGAGCACGTTGGGATAGACACTGAGCGTCGAGGCCAGTTGGTAGACGAAGTCATACCAGTCCTGCAGGTTAGCCGGCGGGTCGTTCCAGTAGATATCGTCGCCGCCACCGACTCCGGCCCAGGGGGCGGTGTAGGCGAGGTAAGGCCGGAGCTTGATTCCGTATTGATTAGCCAGGGCGACAAATTGCTTGAGCCAGGCGAAGTCGAACTGCCCCGGGCGCGGCTCGTAGTCATCCCAGCCAAAGCTACAACGCATCTGGTCGATCCCGAGTTGGTTCATGAGCTGGAAATCGAGCGCGACCTGGTTCAGGTCGGCCCCCTTGTCGTAATCCTCCAGGACGGCAAAAGAGACCGGTTTGGTGACGTTGGCCTGGCTCGCGGCCGAGGCATAGACCGGCGGCAAGGCGAGGAGAAGAGCAGCGAAGAGAGCGAGTTTCTTGATCATAAAGAGCAGCGCCCGAACGGGGGCGTAGGAGACTATGCAACAGGATTACATTTCCCGAGGCAAGCGTTTTTTTGCCACGAAGAGGAGAGCAACCTTGCCCTAACGACCGATATCCTCGTTCCAGAGGGCCGGACTTTCGGCGATGAACTTCTGCATCATCTCGACGCACTCCGGCAGATCGAGATCGATCACTTCCACCCCGTGGCTGCGCATGAACTCCGGCCCGCCGGGAAAGGTGCGGCTCTCGCCCACGATGACTTTGGGAATGCCGAACTGGACCACTGCGCCGCTGCAGAGGTAGCAGGGCATGAGGGTGGAATAGAGCACGGTGTCGCGAAAACTGCCGATTCGTCCGGCGCGGCGCAGGCAATCGATCTCGGCATGCGTCACCGGGTCGGCCTCCTGGACGCGTTTGTTATGTCCGACCGCGAGCAATTCGCCGCCCCGGGCCAGGGCCGAGCCAATCGGGATCCCGCCTTCGCCGAGGCTCTTCCGCGCCTGCGCGATGGCGGCGTTCATCAGTTCCGTTTCGCTCATGCAGATTTCGTTAGGCTGAGCTTACCCCTTGCGCCGGAGGGCGCAATGTGATGATGCTGCGGCATGGGCCGCGCCTACGAAGATTTTCCGGTTGGAAGCCGTTTTGTTTCTCCCCGCCGCACCCTCTCTGCCGCAGAGATCGTCGCCTTCGCCCGGGAATACGACCCGCAACCTTTCCACCTCGAATCCGATCCGAAGGAAAATCTCCTTGGCGGGTTGGCCGCGAGCGGCTGGCAGACCGCCGCCATCTCGATGCGGCTTTTCGTTGATCTGATGGAGGTGGAGGGCGGCATCGTCGGCCGTGCCCTGGATGAGCTGCGCTGGCCGGCGGCGGTCCATCCGGGCGACTCGATCCACCTCGAGATCGAAATCCTGGAGGCGCGCCTTTCTCGTTCCAAACCGGGCTACGGCCTCATCCGTTATCGCAGCCTAACGAAGAACCAGAACCACAAGGTGGTGCAAAGCTTCGTCGCCCTGGCCATCCTGCCCGCCCGCGCGAGCGCTTCTCCGCAGATTGAGGGTGGGCAGTGAGGGGATCGAACCCCCGACCAACACGGTGTAAACGTGCCGCTCTACCGCTGAGCTAACTGCCCGTTCCGGCGCCCCGACTGTTAGTCCAAACCGCCCGCTCTGTCGAATGGCTTGCGGTCTCTCGTCGAGGCGATTAGCCGATGTGAGCCGCTCCCTTACCTTTCCCTTCCGCTACACCTCCTCCTCGTGGCGAAGGCCGATCCGCAATGCCCTCAGCGCTCGCCGCGCGCTCAAGCCCTAACGATCGACCGCTGACATCATCGCCTCGGGATAACGCAGCCCGGCGGCCGCGCCTTTTGGCGCTGCCTGGTCGATCCGGGCCAGATCCTCCTCCGTCAGCTGGACCTCGATCGCGCCGGCATTTTCCTCCAGATATTTGCGATGCTTGGTCCCCGGGATTGGGACGATGTCTTCGCCCTGGGCCAGCACCCAGGCGAGGGCGAGCTGGGCTGGGGTGCAGTTTTTCTCCCGCGCGATCTCCCCGACCCGGCTGACCAGGTCGAGATTTTTTTGGAAATTCCCGCCCTGAAAACGGGGCGACATCCGCCGGTAATCGTCCTGCGCCAGATCCTCGAAGCGCTTGATTTGACCGGTGAGAAAACCGCGGCCTAACGGGCTGTAAGGGACAAAGCCGATCCCGAGCTCGCGACAGGTGGCGAGGTTTTCATCCTCCGGATCGCGCGTCCAAAGCGAGTACTCCGATTGTAGCGCGGCGATCGGATGAACCGCATGCGCGCGGCGGATCGTTTCGCTTCCCGCTTCGGAAAGGCCGAGGTAGCGCACCTTGCCTTCCTCGACCAACTCGGCCATCGCTCCGACCGTCTCTTCGATCGGCGTCGCGGGATCAACCCGGTGTTGATAATAGAGATCGATGCAATCGATCCCGAGCCGTTGCAGGCTGGCTTCGCACGCTTTTTTTACGTAACCCGGCCGCCCATTGATCCCGCGCACGCTGGAGTCGTCCGAATCGCGCACGATGCCAAACTTGGTCGCCAGCACCACCTTTTCCCGCCGGCCTTTGATCGCCTGGCCGACCAGCTTTTCGTTCGTGTGCGGGCCATACATGTCGGCCGTATCGAGAAAAGTGATCTCGAGTTCGAGAGCGCGAGCAATGGTGGCGAGCGATTCCTTGTCGTCGCGGCCGCTGTAAAAATCCGACATCCCCATGCAGCCCAGCCCGAGGGCCGAAACGGTCGGGCCGCCATGTCCTAGTTTCCGTTTTTTCATAAAGTCAGGTCTGTCCGATCCAGGTCTTGGGCGCGAGCTCCTCCCAGCGGGCCCGGATTTCCTCGAACTCGCTTTCGCCTAACGAACCAGCCGCGAGCAGACGGGCGTTTTGTTCCCAGCGTTCGGGATTGGTCGTGCCCACGATGGCGGTGCACACCCCTGGCACGCTGAGGGTAAAGCGAAGCGCGCGCCCGACCGATTTCTCCAGGTCGGACCGATGCAGGAATGGGTAATCCAGTTTCCGCAGCCGGTCCCAGTAGGTTTGGTGATACGAGTTGGCCGGTTTATGGCCGGTCTTCCAGGCGACATTGGCCAGCGGGCGTTTCGCGATCACGCCCATCTGTTTTTCCCGGGCCAGGGGGAGGGTCAGCTCAAGCGCTTCCTGGTCGGCGATATTGATCGAGGTCTGGAGGGAATCGAAAGCGCCGGATTCGACCGCATAACGCGCGGCGTGGCTGTCGCCGCTATAGCCGAGGTAGCGGGTGTAGCCTTTTCCCCGGGCGGTCTCGAGTGCGGCGATTGCCTCGCCCTTTTTCAGGACCGCCTCCGGGCAGCTGTGCAGGTGGACCAGATCGAGCCGGTCGGTGCGGAGCCGCTGCAGACTGCGCTCGATGCTTTCGAGGATGGAAGCGGTGGTCCAATTTGCGCCGCTCTCCATCCCGTGCGGATGACCGACCTTGGTGAAAAGATAAAAATCGTCGCGGCGCTGGCTGACGGTGCGGCCGATGAGGGCCTCGCTTTCGCCGTAGCACTCGCCGGTATCGATGACGTTAAGACCGGCGTCGAGGGCTTTGCCTAACAATTCCGCGACGGTCGCTTCCGCGGCCCCTTCGAGTCCGATCTCCGCGCCGCCAAAGCCGAGGACAGATACCTGCATACCGGTTTTGCCGAAGGGGCGTTTTTCCATGGCCGGAAAAGTAGAGCGAAGCGGCGCGCTTGTCACTGCAGACGCTTCGCTCCGCCAACCTCGGTCGTGCATTTTCGCTGTGGGGTGCCGGGCGGCAAGAATCTCCCGGCGGCGCGCCGAGGGCGAGGTCTACAGCCGCACCAGGCCGTGCCCGCGTTCGATGCGGCCGATGACTTTGGCCCGAAGCTGTTTCCCTAACGATTCGGCGTCGTGAGGGGAAACGATCGCGGCCATGCCGATGCCCATGTTGAAGACCTGATACATCTCGTCCCGCGGGACTTTGCCGCCTTCCTGCAGGAGCTGAAAAATCGGCGGCACCTTCCAGCGCGCCGTTTCGATCACGGCGTCACAGCCATTCGGCAAGACCCGGGGCAGATTATCAAGCAAGCCGCCGCCGGTGATGTGGGCCAGGCCCTTGATCTTCCCCGGCGCCACTTTAGCCAGGAGCGGCTGGTAGTTTTTGTGGGTGCGAAGAAGCTCTTCGCCTAACGACAGCTTCAATCCGGCGAGCCGGGCCGAGGGCTTCAGCCGCATCTGCTGGAAGAAAATCTTTCGCGCCAGCGAATAGCCGTTGGTGTGGAGGCCATTCGCCGGCAACCCGAGGATGATGTCGCCTGCCTTGATCCGGCTGCCGTCGATCATGCGCGAACGGTCGACCACGCCGACGATGCAACCGGCCAGATCGTATTCGCCGCGCCGATACATCCCGGGCATCTGAGCTGTTTCTCCGCCGACCAGGGCGCAACCGCCGGCCCGGCAGGCTTTGCTGAACCCGCGCAGGATTTGCGCGAAGACTTTCGGCTCCAGTTTTTCCGCCCCGATGTAGTCGAGGAAAAACAAGGGCCGCGCGCCGAGAACGGCGATGTCGTTGATGCAGTGATTGACCAGATCGGCCCCGACCGTCTCGTGCCGGTCGAGGGCAAAGGCGATCTTCAGTTTTGTTCCCACTCCATCGATGCTGCTGACCAGAACCGGCTCGCGCATGCCGGAGAAATCCGGCGCGAAGAGGCCGCCGAAGCCGCCGATCCTGCCCAGCACCTCCGGACCGTGAGTTTGCCTAACGAGCCTCTGAATGCCGCGTTTGATCTGATTGCCCAGGTCCACATCGACCCCGGCGCGGGCGTAGGCTTTTTTGCGCTCCACGCTATTTCAGCCCGGCGAAGAGCGTCGGCTGCTTTTCCTCGGCCAGGGCTTTGGCGCGATGCTCCCGTTTTTCCATGATGAACTTATCCAGCGCGGGATCGACCGGGAGCGGGTAGTTGCCGGTGAAACAGGCCAGGCAAAAGCTGCTCGGTTCCTTCCCCGTGGCGCGAATCATCCCCTCCAGATCGAGGTAGCCGAGGCTGTCGACCCCGAGATAATCGCAAATCTCCGGCATCGTTTTCTGGTTCGCGATCAGCTTTTCCGGGTCGGGAAAATCGATCCCGTAATGGCAGGCGAAACGATGCGGCGGGCAACTCACCCGCATGTGCACTTCCTTCGCCCCGGCCTCGCGCAGATTGACCACGCGCGCGCGCGCGGTCGTTCCCCGCACGATCGAATCGTCCACTACCACGACCCGTTTTCCTTCCACCGCTTCCTTGATCAGGTTCAGCTTCACCCGCACGTCGAAATCGCGGATGAGCTGGCTGGGCTGGAGGAAGGTGCGCCCGATGTAATGATTGCGCACAAAAGCGTGCTCGTAGGGAATCTCGAGCTCGTGGGCGAAGCCGAGCGCGGCGTAGTTTCCCGAATCGGGCACCGGCACCACGATGTCGGCCTCGGCCGGAAAGCGGCGGGCCAGCTCGCGACCCATCTCCGTCCGCACCTTGGCCACATTAACCCCGCCGATGATGCTATCGGGCCGGGAGAAATAGACATACTCAAACATGCAAAAGGCCGGTTCCTCTTCCTTGAACGGCCACTCCGAGCGCAGGCCGTTTTCGTTAATGATGAGGACCTCGCCCGGCTCGATATCGCGGATGAACTCGGCGTGAATGAGATCGAAAGCGCAGCTCTCCGAGGCGATGACATAGGCCCCGTCGAGCTTGCCCAAGGAGAGCGGACGGAAGCCAAAAGGATCGCGCACCGCGATGATCTCCTGCTCGCTCATGAGCACGAGCGAGAAAGCGCCTTCGACCCGGCGCAGGGCGGTGAGAATGCCGGCGCCGTTACTGGAGGGCTGAGCCAGCAGGTGGAGGATGATCTCGCTGTCGGCCGTGGTCTGGAAAATGGAGCCGTTGCGTTCCAACTCGTCGCGCAGGACGTCGGCGTTGATCAGGTTGCCGTTGTGGGCGATGGCGATCTGGCCCCGGTAGCAATCGACCACAAAAGGCTGGGCGTTTTTGCGCGTGCTCGAGCCGGTGGTGGAGTAGCGGGTGTGGCCGACCGCGCGGGTGCCCTTGAGCCGGGCCAGTTCTTCCTGCCCGAAGACCTGCGAGACCAGCCCCATGTCGCGATGCAACTGGAAGGAGGAGCCAGGGCCGTTGCTGGTGACTATGCCGGCGCTCTCCTGCCCGCGATGTTGCAGGGCAAAGAGTCCGTAATAGGTGAGCACGGCGGCATTCGGATGACCGAAAATGCCAAAAATGCCGCACTCATGCATCGGGTAAGGCGATAACGGCGGGATGAACGGGTCAGAATCCATCGAGCCGCAAACGATACCCATTCCACGAGTCCTCGCATCTTTTCGAGCGGAAAAGATCGAACCAGTGCCGGCGCAGCCGCCGCGGCGCTCATTTCCCGGGCAATGGGCGGCTGGGCGGCGCCGCCGCGACGGAACCGCGCGCGGCGAAATCGACTATTGGCCAGGCCTCAGCGGAACGAACACCGAAACGTCATCCCAAGCGGTCGCGGTAAGCCAACGGTTCACCGGAAGGTGACGGCAAATGGCTCGTTGGAATAATCCGAGTCCGTCGTGCCATTCGTGGCGCGGACGCGGTAATAGTATCGTGTGGCCGGATCGAGTCCGGTGGTGTCACTATAGCTCCGAACGCCGGCGCCGACCTCCGCGACCTGCGCAAAGGTGCCCGCTGCCGTTGTTTTGCGCTCGATCTTGTAGCCGGTTTCGGAGGAAGAATTATCCGCCCAGGATAAGTCGATCCGGCTGGAAGAGAGGGCGGTTGCGACCGCGGAAGTGGGTTTGGCCAGCAGAGTCACCCCGTTTACCTCAGGCGAATAGGCAGAATCTCCCGCCGAGTTGGTAGCGCAAACCCGGTAGAAGTAGGAAGTGCCGTCCATCAGCGCAGCCTGGTCGGTGTAACTGGTAATGTTCGCTGCCGTTGTTTTAATATCGGCGTAAGTTCCGGAAGCGCCTGCCTTTCGCTGGACCTTGAAGTTGGATTCATTGGCAGAGTTATCACTCCAGGAGAGGCTGACTTTATTGGAGAGGAGTGAAGTAATCGTGAGCGCCGAGGGCGGAATCGGCACCTCTTTTAAAGTTGTTGCCTGTTTCTGATTCGAATATGCGGAAGTGGTGTTCGCATTGAAAGCGCGCACGCGATACCAATACTTGGAGCCGCCGGTGAGCCCGGCATCAGTAAAGGAAGTGGCATTGGCGCTAACGGTGGCAATCGCCACAAAGTTCGTATTCGTGACCGGACTCCGCTCAATCGTAAAGCCATCTTCCGTCGCAGAGCGATCTACCCAGGTCAGAGTGATCTGAGACGAGGAGATAGCCTTGGCGGTCATGCCCGAAGGGAAGTTAAGAGTGGTCGTGACAGCTATTTCATTCGAAAAGACCGAGTCCCCCGCTGAGTTGGTCGCACACAGTCGGTAGGAGTAGGAGGCGCCGTCGAGCAGGGCACTATTGGTGTAGGCGATGACGTTCGCGACCGTGGTTTTGATGTCGGTGAAGGTCCCGGTAGAACCTATCTTCCGCTGCAATTTAAAGCCTGTTTCATCGTCAGAGTTGTCCGCCCAGGTCAGGCTGACCTTGTTAGGGGAAATTGAGCTCACGCCGAGATTCGAAGGCGCTCCCGGGAGATCGTGCAGCGTTGTCACCTGCTTCTCATGCGAGTAGTCGGAAGCCGTGGCGGCATTGAAAGCCCGCACCCTATACCAATATTGAGTTCCGTCGTTCAATCCTGAATCAGCGAAAGAGGTGGTATTGGCGCTGACGCTGGCAATCACGGCAAAGTCTGTGTCGGTGATGGGGCTGCGCTCGATCGTGAACCCGTCTTCGGTGGCAGAGTTATCCAACCAGGTCACGTTAACCTCCGATGAGGAGGTGGCTTGCGCAGTCAGGCCGCCGGGAGCATCGAGAACGGTTGCGGTCGAGGCTTCGTTTGAATAGCCAGAGAGTCCCGCCGCGTTCACCGCCTGGACCCGGAAGTAATATCCTGTTCCCTCGATCAGCCTGGTCAGCTCGACACTCGTGCTACCCGGGCCAAACGTGCTCACGATCTGATAAGTGCCGTCCACGCCCGCCTTGGACTCGACCCGGTAGCCAAGTTCATTATCCGCATTGTCATTCCAGGTCAGCACGATCTCTCCGGGGGAACCGGAGGTCGCTTCGAGGGTGTCGGGGGCAGCGGGAAGCGGGGGCGTCGCAGTTAAAAGAGCACTCGCGGCGTCAATGACTCCGCTCAAATCCGCGTTGGTTAGATCGGTTTCATAGATTTCCTGATACTGGGTGCCATAGTGTGCCCCGGTTGTTATGGCCTGGAGGAGGATGGCATCCGGTGCGCCGGGGAGGCCACCACTCATCCGTCCCGTGGTATCGTTGGAGACGTTCCAGAGCATTTGTGCGGCCGCGTTCGGGGTGTGATCGAAGACGACCTGCCAGTTACCCAATGAAGAAGTAAGCGCTGGATCACTGGTGGTGGCAGAAAGGGAGTTCTTTTGGGTGATAAAACGCCCATAGGTCTGCTCCGCATAATCCACCACCGCGGCGGCCAGATAATCCTTGCTCGGATCGAGCTCAGAGGTGCCGGACCCGATCGCAAGGCTGACATTCTGGTTCGGGAATGCAGCCATGGTCGCATCGACAATCAGCTTACCTGTTGCGACCATGAGATCGGTGCTATACCCGGCCGCGCGCCAGTTCACAATGTCTTCTGCGGTAGAGGGGATATTCCAATCCCCCGTGGTCGCATTGGCGAACGAGCAAGTCACGACGACGATGCTGGAGTGATCGGCGAAATGCGCGCCCGCGGCAGCAATCAAGGCCAGCTTCTTTTCGAGGAAGATTGGGTCCCAGAAGACCGGCATGGTCAGAACTTCCCCATAGGTGGAATGATAGGGATTCTGGTCGATGAATGAAAAGGTCTGGACATCCGGGTTGGCCAAAAGCCAGGCCGGAACGTTGATGCCACCCGAGTTGATGCGCAGGAGCACTTTCTTTCCATGGCTCTCCGCTTTGGCCAGTTCACTGTCCACCGCCGACCAATCATAGACCCCCTCGGTCGTCTCAAAAGCTTCTCCCCAGGCGCCACCGAGATCGACTCCGACAATTCTCGGGTCGTCCAGGATTTGATCTGGGAAGCCGCCCTTTTCTGACGCAGGCATGGAGAAGATACCTTTGGGGATTGGAGGAACTGCAGCGACTCCGATTGAGATCGAAGCCAGGAGCAGGAGGCAAACGCCTTTCGGGATGGTGAAGGCGCGGGTGGCGGATTGGTCTGGTCGCATAGGCAACCGGAAAGAAGCAGATCCGATACCACATTTATGGTAATTATAATAAACATTATAATTATTGGGAGAATCCCCGCCACCAGATCGTGGCGAGGTGCGATCACGTTTCCCGGGCGGCCTCGCCTAACGAACCTACGGCAACGCCGGCTCCGTCGCCCCGACCCGCTGGTCTGGCGTCCGCTTGACCGCGGCTGCGCGGCAGCTCGGGCAAATGCCGTGGGAGGATTTCACGTCGTGCGCACGCTTGAGATATTGCTCAAAGGTAATCCACTGGTCGCCCAGATGCACCTTGCGACACCAGGCGCAAACATGAATAAAGCCTTCCAGGTAACGCAGACGGCGAAAAACCCAGAGCGTGGCCATGACCACAGCCGTGCCCACGATGAGCACGGCGATGGTCTCAAACCAAAATTCCTGCGGCCGGAGTGGCGTCTTCGGAGCGCCCAGGAACCGAAAGGGAACATCGACGAATTCATCCAGCCAGAAGACGGCGAGGATGGCCCCGAAACCGACCAGCTGGAGACCGAGAATCACCTTCTCGTAGGTGTGTTGTTGTTGAATTTTCATCCTGACGTCACCGCCTCGCCGAGGGCGCGGGCGATGGCGTTATGCCAATCATCGTAAATCTCTCGCAGCGGCCAGCGGAGGGTGGCCTGAGCGGCGCTGATTTGCAGTTCGCCGCCCCCGACAGTGCCCAGCTGATGCGCGGGCAGCCCCCGGCTTCGCAGTAAATGCAAAACAGCCTCGACATCCTCCGGCACGGTAGAGATGACAATTCTCGACTGCGATTCGTTGAAGAGGATTTGATCGAGGCGCAAATCGGTCGCGGCCTCGAGCTCGATCCGCGCGCCTAACGAACCGGCAGGATTGAAACAGCACTCCGCCAGCGCCACCGCCAGGCCGCCCTCGCTGCAATCGTGGGCGCTGCGCACCCGGCCGGCACGGATTAAATCGCGCAGCGCATGCTGCACGGCCAGCTCACGGGCGTAATCGAGCCGGGGCGGCCGGCCGGCTTTGCGGCCGTGGATCACCTTCAGGAAACGCGAGCCACCCAGCTCATGGCCGAAATCGCCCAGCAGGATGACGGCGTCGTCGGCTTTCTGGAAATACTGGGTGGTGATCCATTCCTCCTTCTCGATCAGGCCGACCATCGCCACCGTCGGCGTCGGATCGACCACTCCAGCCGGGCTCTCGTTATAAAGAGAGACATTCCCGCCGATCACCGGCGTCTGGAACTCGCGACAGGCCTCGGCCATCCCCTCGACCGCTTCGCGCAGCTGCCAGAAGTTCTCCGGCTTGTAGGGATTGCCGAAGTTCAGATTATCGCTCACCGCCAGCGGCACCGCCCCGGAGCAGGTCAGATTCCGGGCCGCTTCCGCGACCGCGATGCGCCCGCCCTCGCGCGGATCGAGCCGGCAGTAGAGCGAGTTACAATCGGTCGTGGCGGCGAGGAATTTGTCGGCCTCACGCAGATGAAAAACGGCGGCATCGGACCCTGGCTTCACCACCGTGCCGGTGCGGACCATGTGATCGTATTGCCGGTAAACCCAGTTCTTCGAAGCGATGGTCGGATCGCGCAGCAATTGCCGGAGATTTTCCGCCGCAGTGGACGCCGAAGGCACGGCGATTTCCTGAAGCAATTCTTCCTCTGTCCTCGCCGCTCCCTCCGCGGTTGAATGCTTCGCTTCCCGCGAATAGAGCGGCGCCTCATCGGCCAACGGATTGGCCGGGATCTCCGCCGCGGTCCGGCCGTCGTCGAGCACCCGCATCATTCCGTCATCTGTCACCCGCCCGATCTCGGCGCAGGGCACATCCCATTTCTCGAAAATCCGCCTGACGACTTCTTCCTTCCCTTTATGCGCGATGATCAGCATCCGCTCCTGCGATTCGCTCAACAGCGTTTCGTACGGGGTCATGCCGGTTTCGCGTTTTGGCACTTTCGCGAGGTCGATCTCGACTCCGGTCCCGCCCCGGCTGGCCGTCTCACAGGTCGAGCAGGTCAGCCCGGCCGCGCCCATGTCCTGGATGCCGGCGACGGCGTCGGTCGCGAGCAGTTCCAGGCAGGCTTCCAGGAGCAGCTTCTCTTTAAAAGGATCGCCTACTTGCACCGCCGGCCGGTCTTCCTTCGATTCCTCGGTCAGCTCGCGCGAGGCAAAGGCCGCGCCGGCCAATCCATCGCGGCCCGTTTCCGCACCGACGTAAAAAACCGGATTGCCTACCCCGCTGGCCGCGCCGCGCGCCAGTTGCTCGTGCCGGAGCGAGCCGAGACAGAAGACGTTGACCAGCGGATTGCCCTCAAAGCTTTCGTCGAAATAGATTTCCCCGCCGATCGTGGGGACGCCGATGCAATTCCCATAGTGCGAGATGCCGGCGACGACGCCGGCGAAAAGCCGGCGGTTGGTGGCCACGTTCGGCGAGTCACCCGTGATCGGGCCGAAGCGGAGCGAGTTGAGCGAGAACTCCGGCCGCGCGCCCATGGTGAAGATGTCGCGAATGATTCCGCCCACCCCGGTGGCCGCGCCTTGAAAAGGCTCGATCGCGCTCGGGTGATTGTGCGATTCAATCTTGAAACAAACCGCCCAGCCATCGCCGATATCGACCACCCCGGCGTTCTCCTCCCCGGCCTTGACCAGGATGTTGGGACCGGTGGTCGGAAACTTCTTCAGTTCCGTCTTCGAGTTTTTATACGAGCAATGCTCGCTCCACATGACCGAGAAAATCCCCAGCTCGGTGAAGTTTGGTGCGCGCCCGAGGATTTTCTCGATCCGCTCGTATTCCTCGGGAGTGAGACCGTGCTTGGCCACGATTTCCGGAGTGATTTTCGGTTCGGCAGACATGTGCAGCGCACGTTAGCCGACCGAGTTTAATTTCACAATCAGGAGCCGTTTCCGCCGTCTCGATTACAACCAGCGGCGGACGCGCCGGCGGTAATCATCGTACTCGCGGCCAAAGCGCACGCTCATCGCCCGCTCCTCGGGAAGGATCTGGAAACCATGCGTAAACAAGAGAAAACCGAGCGGACCGAGCAGAGTCCAGGGCACGGCCCGCCAGATCGCCGAGGAGACGAGGAGCGCGGTCAGGCCGAGATATATCGGGTTGCGGGTGAAACGGAGACGAGCGGAGGCGGCAGTTTGTTCTCGAGTGTTTTCATAAGGATCTTTCGTGGTTTCGTTAGGCAGTGGCGGGAGTTTGGATCTGCATAAATCCTGATCGTCAGCTCGGGAAACAGCGGCCGAAAGCGAGCAGCCATTTCGGGTTGCCGCGCAGCCTGATCCGGCCGGTGAGCAGCGCCCAGAGCAGGTTTTTCCCTGGCCAGAAAGCCGAGCCAGGTTGCGCTGTCGGCGGTGATCCGCAGGGTCGGCTCACCAGTTTGGTCGTTCGTCACCGTCACTTTTCCGCCGCGGATCACGACCGTCGCCTCGGCCGTTTCCGCGCCGTTGAAACGAAAATGGTAGGTCACGTCCAGCTCGCCCGCGGCCTGCCTTTGGAAGGCACACTAACGGCGGGGAGCAAGCGTCAGTCGCTGCTCCTCGCGAAACAATTTCTCCGCCCGCGCTTCCCCTTTCGCTAAACTCCGGCGGTGGATCTCTCGCCATGGCCAACGTCGCCACCGCTCTCACCGTCCTGACCGGAGTCGCCTTTGGTCTGATCGAAATGCGCCGGCCCGCCGCGAACGCGAAGAACGGGCCGCCTTCGCCGCGGTGCAGGCGCTCAGGACGCCGGAATGGATGAGCTCCTCCATGATCGTGGCGGGATTGCCCGACGGGATGACGCCGGCGGCCTGGAACAGGGACCAGCGCACCCTGGAAGCGATGCTCAAAATTGCGACGATCATGGAAGGGATCGGCTATTCCGTTTTCGCCCGCATCGTGCCTCTCTCGGTCGCGGACGATCTGGTCGGGGGAATGGCGCGGGTGGCATCGCGGAAGTTTCGCCCTTATGTCGAAGACGAACGCGGGCGCACCGGCACGCAGAAGAGCTGGGAATGGTTCCCATGGCTGCCCGAACAACTGAAACGGCACACAACCAGCCGAACCAGTCTGCGACTCGGCGCTTACGCAGCCCATCGCGATTGGAAACCGTAGGTTTGCGTTCGCCCGTTTCCTCGCAGAGCATTCGTCATGGCCATTGACCTGAAGGAGATCATCGCCGCGCGCCTGGGCGAAAACTACGACCTGCACGAACGCCACCTCAACCGCACCCTGGTCGCGGCCCAGCGCGTGATCGGTTTCGACAAAGTCTATGCCCGGGCCGAGGGGGCGTATCTCTACGACATGGATAACGCCGCTTATCTCGATTTCCTTAGCGGCTACAGCGTCTATAACATCGGCCGCAATCATCCCGCCATCCAAAAGGCGATCCGCGATGTCCTCGACCTCGATCTCCCCAACATGGTGCAGATGGATTGCTCGCTCCTCAGCGGCCTGCTCGCCGAAGCCCTGACCAAACGCACCCCGAAGCATCTCGACGCGGTTTTCTTTTGTAACTCCGGCACCGAAGCGATGGAAGGCGCGCTCAAGTTTGCCCGCGCCGCCACCCAGCGTCAGCGCGTGCTTTCGTTAGGCGGGGCTTTTCACGGGTTGAGCATGGGCTCGCTCTCGCTCATGGGCTGCGAGAGTTTCACTGAAGGCTTCGGCCAGCTCATGCCGGGCTTCGATGGCCGCATCGCGCTCGACGACCTAACGACTCTGGAACGCGAGCTGGCTAAACGCGACGTCGCCGCCTTCGTCATCGAGCCGGTGCAGGGCAAGGGGGTGAACTATCCGAAAGGCGATTTCTTTCTCAAAGCGCAGGAGCTTTGCCGTAAATATGGCACTCTCCTGATCGCGGACGAAATCCAGACCGGCCTCGGACGCACTGGCAAAATGTTCGGTTTCCAACATTGGAACCTGGAGCCGGATATCATCACCCTGGCCAAGACCTTGAGCGGCGGCTACGTCCCCTGCGGCGCGATCGTGGCCCGGCGCGACATCTATCAAAAGACCTTCAGCCGAATGGATCGCTGCGTGGTGCATTCCACCACCTTCGGGCGCAACAATCTGGCCATGGCCTGCGGTCTGGCCACGCTCGAAGTGCTGGACGATGAGAAGCTGATCGAGAACTCGGCCCGGATGGGCGCGTTACTGGTCGAAAGACTCGATGCTCTCAAGACCAGGCATTCCTTCATTAAGGAGGTGCGCGGCAAAGGACTCATGATCGCGATTGAGTTTCATGAGCCTAACGAGTTTAAGCTAAAAATGGCCTGGAAACTCCTGCACAAGGTCGACAAGGTCCTTTTCGCCCAGATGGTCGTGACCCAGATGCTGGCTCAGCATCGCATCCTGACACAGGTGGCCGGTCATGCCATGGACGTGGTGAAGATTTTACCGCCACTCATGATCGGGGAAAAGGAAGTCGACCTCTTCGTGAACGCGCTTGATGCCACCCTGACCGAATGCCGCAAATTCCCCGGCCCGATGTGGGAGATCGGCAATAATTTCGTCCGGCACGCCCTGAAGTCGAAACGTTCCCAGCCCGTTTCCGCGTAACTTGGTCGAGCGCGCGCCCCGCCTGCCGAAATGAAACTCCCGAGCATCGCCGTGCTGAGCGCCATCCTGCTCGCCTCCGAGCTTGCCCTGGCCATTTCCAAGCGCTCCAAAACCCGCGCAACCGGCAAGGATCGCCTCACCTTGCCGCTTCTCTGGCTGGTCATCGGTCTCAGTATCTGGGCGGCTTTTTACTGCCGCGCCGCCTTTCCGGAGGCGGTGTTTTCCCATCGCCTCGCAACCTATCTGATCGGACTCTCTCTCTTCGCTCTCGGTCTCGTCATCCGCTGGGCATCCATTCTCTATCTCGGCCGCTTCTTCACCGTCAATGTCGACATCGCCCAGGATCACCAGCTGATCACCGGCGGACCCTATCGCTACGTTCGCCACCCGTCTTACACCGGCGCGCTTCTCCTCTTCCTGGGCTACGGCCTTTGCTTGCTTAACCTCTGCTCGTTACTCGCGCTGGTGCTGCCAATAACAGTCGCTTTCCTTTGGCGGATGCACGTCGAAGAGGCGGCCTTGCGCGAAGCTTTTGGCGATCGCTATCGCGAATACACCCAGCGCACCCGCCGAGTGGTCCCCTATATCTACTAGGCTAAGTGCTCTTAAACTCCGAGACCAGCGCCTGCAGGCTGGCTTTGGCGTCGCCAAAGAGCATCCGGGTATTTGGCTTGAAGAAGAGCGGATTCTCGATCCCGGCAAACCCTGAGGCCATGGAACGCTTGAGGACGAAGACCGTGCGCGCCTCGTCCACGTTGATAATCGGCATGCCGTAGATCGGGCTGGAAGGATCTTCACGCGCCGCCGGGTTAACCACGTCATTGGCGCCGATGACGATGGCCACGTCCATCGTCGCGATGGTCGGGTTGATCGCGTCCATTTCGACTAACTGTTCGTAAGGCACGTCCGCCTCGGCCAAAAGCACGTTCATGTGTCCAGGCATGCGTCCGGCCACCGGATGAATGGCGTAACGCACTTCCGCTCCATTCTCCTCCAGCAGGTCAGCTAACTCTCGCAGAACATGCTGAGCCTGGGCCACGGCCATACCGTAGCCGGGCACGAGAACCACTTGCGAAGCCGCTTCCAAAACGAAGTAAGCCGATTCCGCGCTGATCGCTTTGGCTTCGCCAGTGACTGACTCCCCACCGGAAGAGGAGGTCGCTCCAAAACCGGCCAGGAAGACGTTAGCAATCGAGCGATTCATCGCCTTGCACATGATCTGGGTCAGGATGATACCACTCGCTCCGACCAGACAGCCGGCTACGATCAGAACGGTGTTTTGAATGATGAATCCCGCCGCGGCGGCAGCCAGGCCGGAGTAACTATTGAGTAACGCGATGACCACCGGCATATCCGCACCGCCGATCGGGATCACAGCCAGGATGCCGAGCGCGAGCGAGAGTAGGATAATGAGCAGGAAGACGAGATAACTCGTCGCCGGGTGCGCACAAAAGATGAATCCGAGAAGCAGGACGAGCAGGAGAAGCCCGGCATTGATCGTCTTTTGCAAGGAGAAAAGGATCGGCCGGGATTGGATCTTCTCGGCCAGCTTGGCATAGGCGAGCAAGCTCCCGGTCAAAGTGACTCCGCCGATGAGGACGGCGAGAAAGATGGGCAAGGTCGTGGCGACTGGCTGAACGGGATGGTTATGGTATTCGACCCAGCCAACGAGGAGGCTGGAAAGACCGCCGGCGCCATTGAAAAGTGCGACCATTTCGGGCATGGCGGTCATCTGCACGCGCTGGGCCGAGATCGCACCGATGGCGGAGCCGATGACCAGACCGACCACGATCCATTGGTAGTGCAACCCGCTGACCAGCAATGTCGCAACAATGGCGATCAGCATGCCGAGGGCGGAAAGGAGGTTGCCTTTCCGCGCGGTGGCCTGTTTCCCCAGCAGCTTAAGGCCGAGGATGAAAAGGATGGCCGAGACGATGTAGGCCCAATCAATCAGAACTGGCATGATTACTTGGAGGGTTTCTTAGTCTTAAACATCCCGAGCATGCGATCGGTCACGAGATAGCCGCCGACTACGTTGACCGTGGCAAAAATCACCGCCAGCACCCCGAGAGTGGTGGCGACCGCGCCGCCTTCGGTCCCGGCCGCGATGAGCGCGCCGACGATGGTGATGCCGGAGATGGCGTTGGAACCCGACATGAGCGGGGTGTGCAACTGCGAGGGCACCTTGGCGATCAACTCGAAGCCGAGGAAAACGCAGATGACAAAGATAAAGATGAGCAGAATCATAAGCGGCTTCTTTCGTTAGGCGGAGTAGAACTTCGCGATCGTCTCGTTCACGATTTTCCCATCATGAGTCAGGACGCTGTTTTTCAAAATCTCATCCCCGAGATTGATCGGGAAGGCCTTGGCATCCTTATCCCAGAAATGCTCGAGCAGGTTAGCCAGGTTATTGGAATACATCTCGCTGGCGTGCCGGGCGACGCGGCCGGGCAGGTTGCGCAGGCCGAGGACGCGCACGCCATTACGCTCGATCGTCTCGTTCGGCTCGGAACATTCCACGTTGCCCCCGCTCTCCACCGCCATGTCCACAATCACGCTTCCAGGCTGCATCTGGTCGACCATGGCGTTGGTGACAATGAGGGGCGCCTTGCGGCCAAACAGCTGCGCGGTGGTAATGACGATGTCGGCCTTGGCGCAATGCTGGGCCATCACTTCGCGCTGTTTCTCCAGCTGCTCCGGCGTCAGCTCGCGGGCGTAGCCCTGCGCCGTCTGCCCGGTTTCGCCGAGGTCGACTTTGACAAATTTCGCCCCTAACGACTGCACCTGTTCCTCAACCGCCGGTCGGGTGTCGAAGGCTTCGATGCGGGCGCCGAGCCGTTTCGCGGTCGCGATGACCTGCAACCCGGCCACGCCCACCCCGATGACGAAGACACGGAGCGGCTTGAGCGTGCCGGCCGGGGTCATCATCATGGGGAAGATGCGGTCGATCGTGTTCGCGGCCGCGATGACGGCAGCATAGCCGGCCAGGCTGGCCTGCGAGCTGAGCACGTCCATTTTTTGCGCAATCGTGATCCGCGGCAGCATCTCGAGTGCGATCGCGGTCGCGCCGGCATCGGCCAGCGCCTGGACCAGCTCACGTTCATTAAATGGATCGAGCAGGCTGACGTGGATGGCGCCGCGCTGGAGCTGCGCGACTTCTTCCTCCGGCGGTTTGCGCACCCGCAGGATCACGTCGCAGTTCCCGAGCGCTTCGCGCCGATCGCTGGTCACTTGCGCGCCGGCCTCCTCGTAGGCCTGGTCGGGGATAGAAACGCTGGCGCCCAGGCCCGCTTCGATCGTGATCTCGAGGCCGAGCCCGACCAGTCGCCGGACTGCCTCCGGAACGAGCGCGACACGGGTTTCGCCGGATTGAGTTTCGCGCGGAACGAAGAGACGCATGATTCGGCCAATGCTAGCGATGGAGCCACGCGCGGCAACCAAAAGTGCGCGCGCGACGCTTTTTCGTTAGGCGATTCTGCCCTGGCCCAGACGGCGGCCGGCCGCGATCGCCTCCTGTTCCAAAGGAGCCGCCGGATAGCCGATGGTAAGACATTCACGCAGATACTGGCGGAGAAACGGCTCGATCCCGCCGAGGCGCTCATACTGCGCGGTATGAGCCAGTTCATGCGCGATGAGATCCCGGTTCCGCCAGCAATCGGCTCGCACGAAAATGCCATGGCGCAGGGCGAGTCCGCGCGTCGCCGGCATGACGAACTGCACCACGCCTGCCGCGACGCGCAGGAGCAGGTCATCCGGCCGCGGCCCGGCGGCCAGACAGAGGAGCCGCACCCGGGTGGGCTCGCGCACCCCCAGGGCAGAGGCGTCCGCCAGTTCGTCCACTCGCAGGGGCGCGCCCTGGCGCAGGATGCGGCTCTCCAGTTTCTCGGCCCAGCGTGCAACGAGCGGAAGCCATTTATCAAAATGAGCGAGGAGAAAACTTCGAGTCATCAGCCAGTGCAATCTGCGGCCTGCGATCGCTCGCGTCGAGGTGATGCGGATGTTTCCTCTTGTCCGCGGCGCGCGCTTCGTCCATTCATCGGCCATGGCGGAAGCGAAACGCGCCCTCATCACCGGCATCACCGGCCAGGACGGTTCCTATCTCGCTGAGCTGCTGCTGGGGAAAGGCTATGCTGTCCATGGTGTCGTTAGGCGGACGAGCAACCTGCTCCGCTCCCGCATCGAGCACCTGCGCGGCGACGAGTCGATCTATGGCCAGCAGTTGTTTCTCCACTACGGCGATCTCTCCGATGGCACCACCTTGCGCCGCATTTTCGCCCAGGTGCAACCGAGCGAGGTTTATCACCTGGCCGGCCAGAGCCATGTCGGGCTGAGCTTTGAAATCCCGGAATCGACATCCGAGGAAGTGGCGATGGCGACTCTCCGTTTGCTCGAGATCTGTCGCGACCAGGCGCAACCAGTGCGTTTTTATCACGCTTCCAGCTCGGAGATTTTCGGCGCGGCGGCCGACTCGCCGCAGACCGAGGAGACTCCCTTCCGGCCGGCCAGTCCTTACGGCTGTGCCAAGGCATTCGCGACTCAGTTGGCCCGCGTTTATCGGCAGGCTTACGGCCTTTTTGTTTGCAACGGCATTCTCTACAACCACGAATCCCCGCGCCGGGGCGAGAATTTCGTCACCCGCAAAGTCGCCCGAGCGGCCGCCCGGATCAGCCGCGGCCTGGAGAACGATCTGGTGCTCGGGAATGTGGCCGCGCGGCGCGACTGGGGCCACGCGCGCGATTATGTCGAGGCGATGTGGCGCATGCTCCAGCATTCCGAGCCGGACGACTATGTGGTCGCGACCGGGACGCTGCATTCGGTGCAGGATTTCGTCAGCGCGGCCTTTGCCGTGGTTGATTTGCCACCGGAAAAATATCTCAAACTCGACCCTGCCTTCGAACGTCCGACCGAGCCGGCCAGGCTGGTGGGTTCACCGGCCAAGATCGAGCGCGTGCTGGGCTGGAAACCGGCCATCGCCTTTCCCGAACTGGTCCGCGAGATGGTCGAGGCAGAGCTGCGAGCGATCGAGGAAGCTCCAGCCTAACGAACAGGCGGAAGATGGCTTGCGCTTTAATCCCTCGGTCCTAGTATCATCGCGTGAAAAAGATCGAGGCCATCATTAAGCCATTCAAGATGGAAGACGTGAAGGAAGCCCTGGCCGAGATCGGGGTCGAGGGAATGACGGTGAGTGAAGTGAAGGGCTTTGGCCGGCAGAAAGGTCATACCGAGATCTATCGCGGGAGCGAATATACGGTCGATTTTTTGCCCAAGGTGAAGCTCGAGATCGTGCTGGCCGACGACATCACCTCGCGCGCGGTGGAAGTGATTACCCAGGCGGCCAAAACGGGCAAGATCGGTGACGGCAAAGTCTTCGTCTGCGAAGTGGAAGAGGCGATCCGCATCCGCACCGATGAGCGCGGACCCGAGGCGGTATAGGCCGCCTCCGCCGGCTCAGCCTCGCGCCGCATGAACGATTACCTCCTTTCCCTTCTGCTCGGCGTGATTGAAGGGCTGACCGAGTTTCTGCCCGTCAGCTCAACCGCCCATTTGCGCATCGCCGAAGCTCTTCTCCAGATCGACCTGAAGGATGGCTTCTGGAAAATGTACAGCGTTGTCATCCAGCTCGGCGCCATCCTCGCCCTGACCCTGTTTTTTTGGCGCCGCCTGCTCAAGTTCCTCCGCACTTTCCCGCGCGGCGAAAGGGGCGACCGCACTTTTCTCACCCACCCGCTCAGCCTCATTTTGATCGCTTTCCTGGTCACGGCCATCCCGGCTTTCCTCCTCACCAAACTGATCGGGAAGAACCTGGAAAATCTCCAGGTCATGGCCCTGGCCCTCCTCGTCGGCGGCGTCGTGATGTGGGTGGTCGACGCCTTTTTCGTTAGGCCGCGGATCGAGAAAATGGAGCAGACCAGTCTGCCGGTCGCGATCTGGATCGGGGCGGCGCAAATCCTCTCCGCCGTTTTCCCCGGGACCTCGCGTTCGATGGCGACGATCGCGGCCGGGCAGGTGGCCGGGATGTCGCGCGAGGCGGCGCTGGAGTTTTCGTTTTTCCTTTCCATCCCGACCATGTTTGCCGCCACCGGCTACGACCTGCTCAAGACGCTCAAGCCTCATGCCGCGACCGGGGCGATCGCGCCGCTGACCATGACGCCGCATCTCTGGGTCGTGCTCGGGCTCGGTTTTCTCTCCGCCTTCATCGTCGCCTACGCGGTGGTGGCCTGGTTTTTGAACTGGGTGCGTCGGCACGGTTTCGCTCCGTTCGCCATCTACCGCATCGTGCTCGGGCTCGCCCTGCTTTTCGCCCTCAGTCGCGGTTTGATTGGCCGCTAAAGGGAAAACGGGTAAGCTAGTCGCACCTTGGAAAACGAGACGATTTTACCCGACCTGCAGAGCTGCGTGCTCTGCGAAGATGTGCGTTGTGAGTTCAACGGCATGCAGACCCTGGTCGGCGTGCTCAACCTTGTCGCAACCCCGAAACTGCCGGTGAATTACATGCGGCTCTGCATCTGGACGCGCTGGTGCAGCGGGTCGGGGCGCTTTCATCAGCGCTCCAAGATCATCGGGCCAGATGACGCCCTCACCATCGCCCAGGCCGAGGTCAATTTCGATCTCAAGCAGATGGAAGGGCACGCCACCAACGTGCATTACTTCGGCGGGGTGCAGTTCCAGCAATACGGCCTGCACCATGTCGAAATCTATCTCGGCGACGAGCTCAAGCTCCGTTTCCCCCTCCCCGTGGTGCAGGTCAAACCGGCCTAACGATCGGATGGAAGCGGCCCGGCCCGTGCGTTGACCTAACGACTTCTGCGCCCGCGCTCGGATTCCGCCCTTGCGCGCAAAACAGGCTTGCGCCAGCCGGTCGTCCTCCTATCTTCGGGCGCGGTGGCCGCGCGCTTCCGGTGAAGCTATTCCGCGACTCCTTTCTTACCGGCAACGCCATGGCAAATACGATACTCATCGGCGCGCAGTGGGGCGACGAAGGCAAAGGCAAAATCATCGATGTCCTGACCGGCAACGCCGACCTCGTGGTCCGGAGCCAGGGCGGGAATAACGCCGGGCACACCGTCATTCACGACGGCAAGAAATACGTCCTTCATCTCATCCCGTCCGGCATTTTGCGCCGGGGAAAAATCTGCGTCATCGGCAACGGGGTCGTGATCGATCCGGTCGCGCTGGTGGGCGAGATCGAAGGCATGGCCAGGGTGGGGGTGAAGATCGGGAAGAATTTGCTCATCAGCGATTGCGCACATCTCGTCCTGCCCTATCACCGCGCGCTCGATGAGCAACGCGAGCAGCGCAAAGGCCGGGCCAAGATCGGCACGACCAAACGCGGCATCGGCCCCGCCTACGGCGACAAGGCCGCCCGCACCGGTCTGCGCATCGCCGACCTGATGCAGCCCGAGCTTTTCACGACCAAACTGCGGGCCAAGATGCGGGAGAACAACAGCATCCTGAAAGCGCTCGGCGCCCGCCCGATTTCCTTCGCCAAAGTGAACGAGGAATTTCTCGCCGCGGGCGAAAAGCTGCGGCCGTTTGTGGCCAACACCGTCGTCTATCTGCATCGCGCCTTGCAGCAGGGAAAAGAGATCCTCTTCGAAGGCGCGCAGGGCACTTTCCTCGATATCGATCACGGCACCTATCCGTATGTTACTTCCTCCAACACCACGGCCGGCGGCGCCTGCACCGGCACCGGCGTGCCGCCGCACCGGATGGATCGCGTCCTGGGGGTGATGAAGGCCTACACCACCCGGGTCGGCGAAGGCTCGCTCCCGACCGAGGACGAAGCGATCGCCGGCATGCTGCACGAGATGGGGCGGGAATTTGGCGCCACCACCGGGCGGGCTCGGCGTTGCGGCTGGTTCGACGCCGTGGCCACGCATTATGCCACCATGATCAACGGCATCGACGAACTGGCCATCACCAACCTCGATGGCCTCGACACCCTCGACCCGATCAAGGTCTGCGTAGCCTACCGGCTGGATGGCAAGAAGATCGACGTCCCGCCGAGCGACGCCGCGCAATTGAACCGCTGCCAGCCGGTCTACATCGAGCTGCCCGGCTGGAAACGGTCGACCGAGAAAGCGAAGCAGTTCTCCGATCTGCCTAACGAAGCCCGCAACTACGTGCAAAAGATCGCCGAGCTGACCGGCGCTCGCCTGACCATGATCAGCGTCGGGCCGGCCCGCGGCCAGACGTTGTTTTTGAAATGACGAATCCCTAATGACCGAGCGCGAAGGAATTCCGAAGCTCGCAAGCGATCCCGGCCAGCCGCCACTCCACGCGTCGTTCGTGACCGATCGTTAGTCATCCCACCCATGCCGACCTCACCCAAAGCCATCCCGCGCCACGTCGCGATCATCATGGATGGCAACGGCCGCTGGGCCAAGGAGCGCGGCCTGCCCCGGATCAAGGGCCACGAAAAAGGGGCCGATGCCGTCCGCGCCTGCGTCGAAGGCTGCGGCGATCTGAGGATTGAGTATCTCACCCTTTACGCCTTCTCGGCCGAGAACTGGCAGCGGCCGAAAGCCGAAGTCTTCGCCCTGATGAACCTGCTCGAGCGTTTCCTGAAAGAGAAAACGCCCGAGTTGGTGGAGAAAAACGTCCGCCTCCAAGCCATCGGGCGGCTAACGGATCTGCCCGAAGCCTGCCAAAAGCAGCTCCACAAATCGATCGAATTGACGGCGAAAAACCACGGCCTCACCCTTATCCTCGCGCTCAGCTACGGCGGCCGGCTCGAGATTATCGATGGGATCAAGAGCCTGCTCCACGCGGTCGATTTGGGGCACATCGATCGGGCCATGATCGACGTCGAGATGTTCAGCAAACATCTTTACACCCGCTACTATCCCGACCCCGATCTGCTCATTCGCACCTCGGGCGAAATGCGCATCTCCAACTTCCTGCTCTGGCAGCTCTCCTACACCGAGATGTATGTCACCCCGAAGCTCTGGCCCGATTTCGACAAGGAAGATCTGCTGGAAGCAGTCAAAGAATACGGCCGCCGCCAGCGCCGCTACGGCAAAGTGTAGAGCGCTCGCCGTCTCGGTAGGGCAATCGCCATCCCGGCAGGCCTTCAGCGCCTTCGGTGGGAGCGATTAAATAAACGCCTCGGCCACGGAATCGGCCAGAAACCGCCCTTTGCGGGTGAGAACAAAACGTTCCTCCCGCGCCAACATCAACCCCAGCCTGACGAACTCCTCGACTTCCGCCGGCCGGTCCTGCACCCAGGCCGCCGGCACCCCCCAGTTGGTGCGCAGGGAAAGCGCGATCGATTCCGACCGTTTCATCTGCGGGGTGAGCGCTTCATCGCCGGTCGCAGCCGATTCGCCGCCTAATAAACGCTCGGTATAGACGCGGTAATCCGAGAAATTCTGCCAGCGCCGCAATCCCACCGTCGAAACCGCGCTCGGCCCCAGGCCGAGATAGTCGTTCCCGCTCCAATAAGCGCGATTGTGTACCGACTGAAAGCCGGGCCGGGCGTAATTGGAAACTTCGTACTGCTCAAACCCGGCCGCGCCTAACAACTCCCCGGCCAGGATAAAAAAGTCGGCATCCGCTTCCGCATCGGTCCGGAATTCGCCCCGGGCGTGGCGGAGGAAAAAGTCCGTGTCCTCTTCGTAAGTGAGGCAATAAGCCGAGATGTGATCGGGCTCGAGCGCAATCGCCCGGCGCAAGCTCGCCTCCCATTGCGCCAGAGTTTGGCCGGGCAATCCAAACATCAGATCGACGCTCACGTTCTTAAATCCGACCGAACGCAAAAGAGCAAAAGAGGCCTCCGCCTGCGCGGCCGAATGCTCCCGGCCTAACAATCGCAGAAGCCCGTCGTCAAACGATTGCACCCCGAGGCTAATCCGGTTCACCCCCGCGGCGTGCAGCAAACGCGCTTTCCGCTCTGAGACGCTGCCGGGATTCGCCTCAAAGGTCCACTCCCGCAGCTCCGCAAGATCGAGTCGTGCGCGAAAACCGCCGAGCAAAACCTCCAACTGCGCGCTCGTTAGGGCAGTTGGCGTCCCGCCCCCAAAAAAAATCGTCTCCGGGCGCAGCCCGGTGGATGGCTCCTTCTGGGAAGACGGAACCTTCGGCCTGCTACTCTCCGGTGGCAGAGAAACTTCCCTCCGCGCTTGGCCAAGCGGAGTCTCCACAGCGTCCAACTCGGCCAGGATCGCCTCGCAAAAACGCCCGACCAAGGCCGGATCCGCCCGCTCTTTATAAAAGGCGCAATACGGACATATCCGGGCGCAAAACGGGATGTGCACGTAAACGTGCCGCACTGCGCTGGCCGCCGCGCAGTTGTCAATCGCCCCCTCGCCCATAGAGTCCCACCATCGCCGCTCGCCTCTCACGCTCAATTGCTTTTCTGGTCGCCAGCGTCGTTTGCCTCGTCGTCTCGCTCGGCGGAGCCGCCGCCCAAGCCCAGGGTTTGCCGCCGCCGCCACCGCCTCCTCCGCAGCCCACTTCTTCGGTGGTCTATCGAGCCCACAACGCCGGCGCCATCCACGATTTCGTGGTTGATCCCGGTCTGGTCAGGCGGATGACCAATGCCCTCGTCCTGGCCGTGACTCACCAGCCCGACGTGGCCAGCGCCTGGCGTTCCCTGCTCAAGCCTAACGACCGGGTCGGAATCAAAATCTCGGCCGCGGGGGGCGAGCTTTTCACCACCCACCGCGAGATCGTGAACACCATTGTCGACGGACTGGTCGCGGCCGGCCACGCCCGGCGCGACCTCATCGTCTGGGATAAGTCGTTAGGCGGAATTCGCCAAGCCGGCTATACCGAAGGCGAAGGTTACCAGCTCAAGTCGATCCCGCCGCGCGACGGCTATGACGCCAAGGCCACCATCTCCGCCCCCTTTCTCGGCAATCTGATCTGGGGCGACTTCGAATATCTCCCCAGCGGCGGGCAGTTGCCGCTCCTGAGTGAAACCGAAAACACCAGCAGCGTGAGCCATCTCTCGAAGATCGTGGCCAACGAAGTGACCAAGATCATTAATCTCCCGGTCCTGAGCGACAGCGCGCGCAACGGCATCGCCGGTTGTCTTTATAACGTCACCATCCCCAACGTCGACAACTGGCGCCGCTTCGGTGTCCCGCCCGATTACGGCGCCAGCAGCATCCCGGAGATCTACGCCGATCCTCACCTCGGGCCGAAAGTGATCTTCAATCTGATGGATGGACTCCAGGCGCAATACGCCGGCGGACCGCAGTCGCAGCCGGGCTATTCCTTTCCCTTCGCCACCCTCTATGCGAGCAAGGACCCGGTCGCGATCGATGCCATTGCCCTGCGGCAACTGGAGGAATGGCGGAAGAAGCGGAAGGTGCCGCCGATCAAGCGCCTGGGCGAACATGTGCAAATGGCGGAGCAATTTGGCCTCGGCAACGCCGACCTGAAACGAATCGAAGTGCGGGACGTCGGCCCGTGAACGAGATCCTCAAATCGGTTTCGCGCTCGTTTTACCTGACGATTAAGTTTCTGCCCCGGCCGCTGCGGGAGCCGGTCGGGCTCGGCTATCTGCTGGCGCGGGCGACCGACACCATCGCCGATACCGCCGCCGTCTCGGCGAGTGTCCGCCTAACGACCTTGCGCGCGCTGGCCCGGGTCATCGCGGGCGAGCTGGAATTCGCCGCGGTGGCCGACTCGCTGCGCGGTTTCGCCGCCCAGCAAAGCGACCCGGACGAACGCAAGCTGATCGAAAACCTGCGCGGCTGCTTGGATTGGCTGGCCGAAATCGATCCGGCCGATCGGGAGGATATCCGGCGCGTCCTGCAGATCATCGTGCGCGGGCAGGAATCCGATCTGGAACGGTTTGGCGAAGGAAGCGGTGCGCTGCAGACGGCGGCCGAGCTGGATGAATACACCTTCCGGGTCGCCGGTTGCGTGGGCGACTTCTGGACCCGGCTCGGTTTTCGACATTTGCGCTCCTTCGCCCGGCGCCAGCCTAACGAAATGACGGAACTTGGCCTCGCCTACGGGGAAGGGCTGCAGCTGATTAACGTTCTGCGCGATCGGGCCGCCGACCTGAAAGATGGACGCGATTACCTGCCGGCCGAGGAGACCGCCGCCGCGCCGACGGAAGAAGTCTTCTGCCGCTGGCTGGAACGGGCCGAGGCCAAACTCGAGTCCGGCCTGGAGTATTGCCTCGCCCTGACCAACTGGCGTGTTCGTTATGCCACCGCGCTGCCGGCGCTGATCGGCGCGCGCACCCTCGCGCTGCTGCGCGCGGCTGGGCCGACCGCTGAGAAAGTGAAAGTCGCGCGGCCAGAAATCCGCCGGCTGCTCCTTCGGGCCATGCTGGCGGCGCGATCGGAGCGCAGTCTGCGCGCGCTTTACGCGCGCCAGCGCACTCCCGGGTAGAGGCCGCCGGAGGCTGCGCGCCCGGGGCGACCTCGCTGCCGCGCCTCTTTCCGGACGATTGCGTGCCCGCAGGCTGGTCGCTTCCATTTCGCCCGCTACACTCGCGCCCATGAGACGCTTCTTTTTTCTCGTTGGCCTCCTCGCACTGCCATTCTCCGATTGCTTCGGCCTCACCGCCCTGGTCGGCGGCCGCCTGATCGATGGCTTCGGCGGACCGCCCCTGGCCAATAGCGTTATCCTAGTCGAGGGCGAACGAATCAAGGCCATCGGCCAGGTCGGGAAATTGGCGGTGCCGAAGGAGGCCGAAGTCATTTCCACGGAAGGGATGGACGTGCTCCCGGGCCTCTGGGATTCGCATGTCCACACCATGCTCCTCGGGCATAGCGACTACGATCATTGGGATAAGACTTACCCAAAACGTCTCGCGAGCGAGATCATGCCCGCCGCCGCCCACCAGCTCCTCATGGCCGGCGTAACCAGCGCACGCGATCTCGGCGCCCCGCTGGAGGACAGCATCAAGGTGCGCGACCGGATCAATAAGGGCGAAATCCCCGGCCCCACCCTCTACGTCGCCGGGCCGTTCATCCAACATGCGCCTTATCCAGGGACGGAAGCGTTTCGCTGGGGGGTGAAAGGCGCGGCCGACGGGCGGGCCAAGGTCAAGAAACTGGCCGAGGCTGGAGTCGATATCATCAAATTGATCGACCAGGACGAGATGACGATGGAAGAAGTGAAGGCGGTGGTGGACGAAGCGCACGCGCACAAACTCCCGGTCGTGGCGCACGCTCATCGCCCGGAGGAAATCCGGCGCGGACTGGCCGCCGGAGTGGACGACTTCGAGCACACCGGGCTCTCCACCGCGCCCGGTTATCCCGAGGATATTTTGCGAGCGATCGCGGAGCGGACCGCGAAGATGAACATCGGCCCGCTTTTCTGGTGCCCGACGATCGAGGGCTTCCTCAATTACCAGCGCCTGATCGATAACCCGGAGCAACTGGATGATCCGGCCTGGAAACTGGATGTGCCTAACGACATCGTGGAGGACATCAAAAAATCGATCCAGCATCCGGGGCAGCTCAGCTATTACCAGATCACCCCGCTGCGGGCGGAGACGGTGAAAAAGAAATTCCACCAGCTCCAGGACGCCGGCGTGGTCATGCTGGTCGGGACGGACAGCGGCATCCCGATGAAGTTTCACAGCGGCTCAACCTGGAAGGAAATGGACGTGTGGGTGCACGATCTCGGGGTCGACCCGATGGCGACGATCCGGGCCGCGACCTATTGGCCGGCGGTGATGATGAAAGTGGACCAAGACTACGGCTCGGTCAGCGAAGGAAAATTCGCCGACATCATCGCGGTGAAAGGCGACGCCCTGCGCTACATCGATCTCCTGCAGCGGGTCGATCTGGTCATGAAACACGGCCAGCGCTACAAGTGACGTCGTTAGGCTGAGATTTCACGCCGTTGTGACCTGCCGGGGGTTGACCGGCCCAGCCAGCACTGGCAACAAAGAGGCTGACTAACGAAAGATGAAGATCAGGCTCCTGCTCGTCCCTTACGATTCCGGCCAGCGCAACGTGCGCATGGGCGCGGGACCCGAGCGCCTCTGTGAAGCCGGCTTGCCGGAACACCTCACGGCGCAGGGTCACACCGTCGAAGTCCAGACGATCGAGACTGCTTCGCATCATTGGCGAGCGGAGGTCCAGACCAGTTTTGAGCTGATGCGCTTCGTGGCCGAGCAGGTCCGGGCCGCGCGGGCGGCGGGATTTTTTCCCGTCGTTCTCTCCGGGAACTGCCTCGCCGCGGTCGGCGTCATCGCCGGTTTGGGCGCAGGGACGGGCGCGCTCTGGGTCGATGCGCACGGCGATTTTAACACTCCGCAAACCACCACCAGCGGCTTCCTAGATGGGATGACGCTGGCCACGGTGACCGGCCGTTGCTGGGGCGAACTCGCCCGCAGCATTGCCGGCTTCACTCCGGTGCCGGAAAACGCGGTCCTGCTTCTCGGGGCGCGCGATCTCGACCCGGGTGAAGTCACCGCCCTGGCTCGCTCCAGCATCGTCCGGCTGCCGGCTGATGCCTCGCCCGCCGCGATCGAGCCGGCTTTGCAAGGTCTCGCCGGGACGACGGAGAAATTTTACCTGCATCTCGATCTGGATTCGCTCGATCCGAGCGTGGGCAAGGCCAATGGCTACGCTGCACGCGGCGGCTACACCCGCGAAAGCCTGGAGCAACTGCTCCGCCTGATCTCAGAGAAGCTCCCGGTGCAGGCGCTTACCATCGCCTGCTACGACCCGGCCTACGATCACGACGGCGCGGTTTGCGCGACGGCCTTCCAAGCCGCCACGACCGTTTTATCCGGAGCGGCCATTCGGCAGGGCCACGCCTAACGAGCCCAAAGCCGAGTTATTCGCGTTTCACTTCGCCTGGCGCCTTGTCTTCGCGCAGGCCGAGAAATACCGGCGCGCGCAGCTTGGCGTCGCGGGTCCACTCGGCGAATTTCACCTGGCAGATGAAGACAGGGTTGACCCAGCTGATCTTGCGCATCATCCCGGGAGTAATGCCCTGCGACCACTGCCCGGCGTGCTTTTCGGGCAGATTATCAAAGGGGCAATCCTCTCGCGCTTCACTTTTCAATTTCTGGTGCAGGAGCGCGAGCATTTTGCTGTTGAAACCGGTCCCGACCTTGCCGGCAAAAAGGAGCTTCTTCTTTTCGTAGTAGCCGACGAGCAATGCGCCGAAATGCTGGCGCGCACCGGCGGGCGGAGTGTATCCGCCGATGACGAATTCCTGTTCGTTGACGCACTTGAGTTTGATCCAGGCGCCACTGCGCCGTCCCGCTTCGTAAACCGACTCACGCTGCTTGCCGATCAGCCCTTCCAGCCCGCGCTTGCGCACTTCGCCCAGGAGCGCTTCGGCGTCGTCGCCCAGATTTCCCGAGTAACGAATCGGCTCGCCCAGGTTCGCCACCAAGGCGGCGAGGAATTCTTTTCGGCTCGTTAGGGGAAGCTTGCTCAGGTCGCGCCCATCGAGTTGGAGAAGGTCGAAGACGTAGTAGCAGAGCGGGGCCGGCTCGGCCTCGAGCTCGCGCGCCTGCAGGAGTTGAAAAGAAGAGCGTCCTTCGGGATCGAGCGCGACCACTTCGCCATCGATCACGCACTCTTGGCAGGGCAGATCGGCCAGCGGCTCCGCCATTTCGGCAAAGGTCGCGCTCAGATCCTTTTCGTTGCGAGAAAGGAGCTGCACCTTGCCGCTTTTCTTGATCGCGAGCACGCGAAAACCGTCAAACTTGAGCTCATACTCCCAGTCGCCCCCAGTCGGCGGCGTCTCGACCAGCTTCGGTTTCATCGGTTCGATGAACCCCGCTTTGGCCTTGGGCAGCGAATCAGGCAGCGCGGGAGCGTCGTTCTTTACTCTGCCCGCGCGCGGAACTTTTTTTTTAGGCGCGCTTTTCTTGCGCGCAACGGCTTGCCGCACCCGTTCGCGCAAGCCGCCCTTCGCCTTCTCTTCGTTAGGGCGATTGGATTCCCACTCGGCGTCGCGATCCTTCGCGATCTGTTTCATGGTCCGCCCGCTCTTGACCGATTCGTCGTCGCGCTTTTTCGAGATCGGTTTGACGTCGTCATCGCTTTTCAACAGGAGCCACTGATTTTTGCCGCCCTCGCTGCGGGTGCGGATCAGAGCCCATTCGCCCTTCAGCTTTTCGCCTTCCAGGACCAGGTGGAGGCGGCCTTCTTTGAGCGCCTCGAGCGGTTTCTCGCCGTGCACATAATAGTTGCCGCGATCCCAGACCATGACGGTGCCGCCGCCGTAGTTCCCGGCCGGAATCACCCCCTCGAAATCTTCGTAATCGATCGGGTGATCCTCGACCTCGACTGCGAGATGCTTTTCACCGCGTTTCCAGGGCGGCCCCTTCGGCACCGCCCAGGATTTGAGCACGCCCTCCATCTCGAGCCGAAAGTCGTAGTGCAATCGGCTGGCCTCGTGCTTCTGGATAACGAAGCGGGAGGCGCCTTTAACCCGTTTCGGGCGCGGTTTTTTCTTCGAGCCGCTCGGCTCGGAGGTGACGTCGAAGTTGCGCTTTCGTTGGTACTCAGTCAGGCCCATCGCAGGAAAAAGGCTCCCACCTATAAACGAAAACGCCACCGCGATCGCGTGGATCGCGGTGGCGTCAGATTCGCGAAAACTGCCGCCTAACGACGCGCGCGCGTTTTCTTTTTCGCCGCCGCCTTGTTGGCCGGTTTGGCCGTGGCCGCATCATCGGCTTCGTCGTTGACGAAACCTTCGGCGATCTTGGTCAGCTTCTGATCGGCCGCGCCTTCCTCATCCAGCGTGGTCTGAAGAAGCTTCTGCGCTTCGGTTTCTCCGAGCACGCCGGCGAAGGTGCGCACGACGCCATAGCCGGCCATCTCGTAATGCTCGACCCGCTGGGCGGCCCCGATCAGGCCGGCATCGATGACCACTTCGGCGCCATCTTCCTTCATCATCTCGGAGCCTTCCTCGACCAGGCCCTTCATCGCCTTGCAGGTCTTGCCGCTCGGTTTTTTGCCCAGCTTCTTGAAGATTTTCTCGAGGCGATCGATATGCGTCTTGGTTTCCTTGAGATGGCTCTCGAAGGCCTTTTTCAGCTCAGGCGTGGCGGCGCTCTTCGCCATTTTGGGCAGCGCTTTCACAAGCTGATTTTCGGCGTTATAAAGGTCACGCATTTCTTCGATCCAGAGAGTTCGGAGTGAATCTAATTTCATAAGTTTCTTATCTTCGTGTGCTGGTTTTGGTTTTGCACCAGTTAGGCCTGGGTCATGCATCGACCGATCTTTCGTGGGCGCAGACTGGTTAAAATTAAACGAACCGGCTGGGTGAATTGCGTGTATCCATTTTACGCATCCCGAATTTTCATCGGCTTAACTGAAGCCCCGAATCGATCCGACGGCAGCAGGACCAGCGTGGTGGTTCGGGGATCGAATCAGCCAAAAGTCGGAACGGACGGGTGGAAGCAGAAGGAGGAGAAGCGGAAAGACTGATCCGCCGTTAGCCTAACGAGCAAAGGCGCTCAGTCCCAGAGCTCGAGCGTGACCGGCGATTCCGCGGCCAAGGTTTCGCCGGGGGCGAGGCGCAGGAGGGCGGTGGCCCGGCTGAGACCGTAAAGCGCATGTGACTCCTGCCGGCCGATCGGACGAAAAAGGCCGTCCCGTAACTGGCCGCGCAAATAATGCGGGCGATCACCATCATTCGTCACTTCCGCGGCCAGGCGGGCGGTGACCTTGCGCAAACCCAGAAATGCGTCGCCCGCTCCCATCATCCTGCGCAAGGCGGGCCGAACGAACCTCAGGAAGGTGACAAAGGCGGAAACCGGATTACCCGGCAGACCGAAAATACTGCAACCGCCCGTGCGACCGAAAAGGAACGGTTTACCCGGCTTGAGCGCGACCCGCCAGAGATCGATCTCCGCTCCGAGCGCGCGCAGCGCTGGTTTAACCAAGTCGCGTTCGCCGACCGAAACTCCGCCGCTGATCAGCACAACATCGAAAGTTGCGGCGCGACGAAGGATCTCGGTCAGGCGCTCGAGCTCGTCCGGGGCGCGCTCGACCAGCTCGACCTGGACGCCGACGCCGAGCGCGAGGGCCTGCAGCATGAGCGAATTGCTTTCAAAAATCTGCCCGGGCTGCGGCTCGTCTCCCACCCGAGCCAGCTCGTCGCCGGTCGCGATAATGGCCAGGCGCGGCCTGCTCCCGATCTCCACCTCCGCCCAACCCTGCGAGGCGAGCAGACCGATGGTTTGCGCGCCAATCGGTTCGCCCCGCGCGAGGATCTTCTGCCCGGCGGCGAGATCGGCGCCTCGGCGGCGGACAAACTCCCCCGGCTCGGCGTCACACCCGGCCACCATCGTCTCGCCCTCGCGGCTAACGTCTTCCTGCATGATGACGGCATCGGCGCCGGAAGGCATCGGCGCGCCGGTAAAGATGCGGATCGCTTCTCCCGCGCCCAAGGTCAGGCCACGATCGGCCCCGGCCGGCTGCTCGGCCATGACCCGCAGACGGGCGCCGGCCCGGCAGGAGGCGGCCTGCACGGCATAGCCATCCATGGCCGAGTTATCAAAGGGCGGGAGCGGTCGCTGCGCGAAAAGGTCGTGGGCGGCAAAACAGCCTAACGAATCGATAAGCGGCCGGGAACAAACCGGCAACGGCTCGACCCGAGCCAGAACCGCCGCCAATGCTTCCGCTTCACTCGTCATCGCAGCACTTCATCGCCTACGGCCGGCTCGCCGTCCACGATATCGGCGGCGATAAAAGGGCGTTTCTGCTCGGGCGATGCGCTCAGGTGCGCGACCACGCCGGCAGCATTTCGCGAAAACAGTTCCGTTCCCGGCGCCGGGACGTAGAGATTCGCTTCCAAGTCGATAAGAACGAAGCGTTTTTCTTCATCGACCACCGCGATCACTCCCACGCTACTCGGGCGGCGGGCTTCAGAAGGAGGCGCAGACCGAGGTGGGATCGCGCGGCAGCCCGGGCCGGCCGCGGCTAAAATGCCCGCGAGCGCGAGGAACCGGCAACAGGGAATGGGAGCGAGGAACCGCATGCGAGCGAGGCAACTGGTTGACGAGCATGGAACGACCCCGATATTCTCGCAACTTCGACGGGCCGGAAGAGGGTGAGGTGGCTGAGTGGTCGAAAGCAGCGCTTTGCTAAAGCGCCGTACCCCAAAAGGGTACCGAGGGTTCGAATCCCTCCCTCACCGAACCAGCCTGCCGCCGCCGCGATCGCCCGGCGGCGGTCCACCGGGCGATCGGGCGGGAAAGAATTACAGCGCCGGATTGACGTAGGTCAGGTCGAACGGTTGCAGTTCCAGGGTGATACTGCCGATCACGCTGTAATCAGCGGTGTCGATGATGGTCAGGCTGCCGGGCTGATCTTTGACGTGGCTTTCGGAATTTGAGATGTAGAGCCGCGTTTCATCCGAGTTATAAACGGCGAAAAAAGGGCCGTTCCCCACCGGCACGGTTTTGAGCACCGTCTTGCTCGCGGTGTCAATGACCGAGATGGTGTCGGAGCCGGTGTTCGAGACGATGCAACGCGAGCCGTCCCGATTAAAAATGATATTCCAAGGCCGAGCCTCGACCGGAATCTTGGTCAGGAGAGCGAGGCTGCCAGTGTTGATTACGCTTACCGTCTCTTCGTTCACGTTCGTCACCCAGACCTCGTTACCGCGCGGAATCACCGCGATGCCCCGGGCCGCATCACCGGAGGGGATGGTAGCCAGGACCTGCAATCGCCGCGCGTCGGCCGCGGTGACAGAGTCGCCGACGAAATTGGCCACGAAAACGCGCTTTCCGTTCGGGCTCACCGCCACCCGCCGGGGTTGGTCGCCAGTCGGGATTTCGGTCACGGCATAGGTGCGGGTGTCGATCGCGTCGAGAACGTTACGGGAATAGTTAGGCACATAGGCGTAGCGGCCGTTGGGCGAGAAGGTGATGTCGGTCGCGGTCTTGCCCGGCGAACCCTGCGAGGGATCGCCAATCGAGACTTCTCTGATCACAGTCTCAGTCGCCAAATCAATGACCGAGACTTCCTGGATCGGGTGATGGACCACAAACAACCGGGTGCCATCAACGCTGATGTCGCTCTCTTGCGGCGAATTCGGCACCGGGATGGTGGCGGTCACGACCAGATTCACGGTGTCGATCACGGTGACCGTGCCGCCGCCGAAATCCGAGGTATAAACCTTGTGACCGTCGGGGCTGGCCACGATGCGGATTGGATTCACTCCCACCGGAATGGTGGCGATTAACGATCCGGTCGAGTCATCGACAACCGAAACGGAGTTGGAAAGAGTGTTGGTGATGAAAACCCGGCCTGCCGCCTCGGATTTTCCGACAAGGCCGACACAGAAGACTCCGAAAGCGACCAGGAGGGAGAGGCGAATCAGCAGTTTCTTCGGCAAAGATGGGAAATAATTCATTGGGAGACGCTACCAGACTAAACACGCGTTTGGCAAGGCAATAGCCATTACGGCGCTCGGTTCGCTGACGACAGGCCCATTTCCGGCGCAGCCGGCGGGGAACGACTCTGCCCCAGTGAAATCGCCCGGTAAGAGAACGAACCGAGGGCATTGTGTCAGCAAGAAGCGCCGCGCGCGCCCGCAGCCGGTTCTTCAAACCGGCCAGCGCACCGAAATAACCTTGCGCCGCCGCGCGTTGCGCTGCCAGATTCGGCGGCTGGATGAGGGGATGGAAAATCGCATTGCTGGTCGCGGCAGTGGCTGCCCTGCTTTGGGCGCTGTCCCCCAGCCGGTCGATCGAGAAGAGCGAAGCCGGCGTGGTCGAGATCACCTACACCGGCGACGCCGGCGCGAACAAGGCGGCGATGGACGAAGCCTTCCTCGCCTTCGAGGCCGAGAGCCGCGCTTTGCACGAAAAAGATCCGCGGCATCCCATTTATCGCGTCATCAACGGGCAGAGCGCCTCTCGCGACCTGACCGCCGATCCGACGCGATTTCTGGTTAGCGTAGCCGGCGGTGAGCCACCGGACCTGATCTTGTTCGATCGCTACGCGGTCAGCGAATGGGCCGCCCGCGGGGCCTTTACCAAGCTCGATCCTTACCTCGCGCGCGACGCCCAACACCACGCCCCCGACGCTATTCAGCCGTATAACTATTACCGCTCCTGTTGGCAGGAAGTCTTATATACCAACCCGGTTACGGGCGAGAGCGGTATTTATGGTGTGCCGGAGCGAGTGGATGATCGCGGGCTTTTCTACAACAAAGACCTGCTCAAACGCGCTGGTTTCGTCGATGCCAATGGCGAAGCGCGGCCACCTAAGACGTGGGAAGAATTGGCTGCGATGGCGCCGAAGCTGACCGAGCATGATGCCAGGGGCGCCATCACCCGGCTCGGCTTCGCCCCTAACTATGGTAACGCGTGGCTCTATCTCTATGCCTGGATGAACGGGGGCCGTTTTATGACCCCGGATCGGCGGCATCTCACCATGACTGCAGCGCCGGTGGTCGAGGCGCTGCAGTGGATGACCAGTGTCTATGATTCGTTAGGCGGGGCGGCGCCAGTCTACGCTTTTCAAAGCAGCGCACAGACTGGCGTGCTCGATCCATTCCTCCAGGGCCGGGTGGCGATGAAAATCGACGGTTACTGGAGTTTTCCCGAGGGTTTGGCGCAGTTTGGCAGTAACCTAAACTATGGCGTGGCGCCGCCGCCGCTCCCGGCCCGGGAGATCGCGCAGGGGCGCCAGCCCATGAGTTGGGTGAGCGGCTGGTGTTTCGCCATTCCCGAAACAGCGCACCATAAGGACGCCAGCTGGGAGTTAGTGAAATATCTCTGCAGTCAGCGCGCCGCGGAAGTGATCGGTGAGGCAAATCGCCTTAAGCTTGGCAGCCAGGGCCTGGTCTATGTCCCAACCCAGAACGCTAACCGCAAGATCAATCAGTTTCTTTACCAGAAATATGTCGCCGGGAATCCCGCCATCCCGGCCAAGGTCCTCGAAGGAGTGCGCTTGCTCAATAGCCTGATCGATACTTCTCCCATCCGTCCCGTCACTCCCGTCGGCCAGTTACTATTCAACGAACAAAAACGTGCGACCGAGAATGCCATTTTCCATAAGCTCTCGCCCCAGGCCGCGCTGCAGGACGCGAACCAGACCGTCCAACGCCAACTCGACCGCGTCCTCAGTCCGCCCCGGGGCCCGCTCGTCCCGTGGCGTTACTTCATCGCGGTCTACTTCACTCTGCTCGTCCTCTGCGCCGCTTACATTTACTGGCGAGAAACTGCCCGGACTGGCGGCGCGGCCGCGGTGGAAGGCGCCCGCAGCCGTTACTTTCGCTCGCAGTGGCGCGGCGGCTGGCTCTGCGCCTCACCCTGGCTCATCGGTTTCGTCGCGCTGACCGGGGGCCCGATCCTCTTCTCCATCATCATCAGCTTTTGCGATTACGACATTCTCAATCCGGCACGGTTTGTCGGCCTGGCTAACTATCGTTGGATGTTGACCGGCGATCCGCTTTTCTGGAAATCGGTCGGGAACACTGCCTACATGATCTTAGGCATACCTCTCGGTCTGGCGCTCAGCCTCGGCCTAGCTCTTCTCCTCAACGTCGAGATTCGCGGGGTCGCCGTCTGGCGCACCTTCTTCTATCTGCCTTCCATCATGCCGGTGGTCGCCTCGAGCATACTTTGGCTCTGGATTTTTAACCCCAGCTCCGGCCTGCTCAACACCTTTCTGGCCAGCCTTGGTCTGCACGGGCCAAACTGGCTACAGGATCAGGACATGAGTAAGCCGGCACTGATCCTGATGGGTCTGTGGAGCTCCGGCGGTGGCATCATCATCTGGTTGGCGGGCCTGAAAGGAATCAGCAGCTCCTATTACGAAGCGGCCGCCCTCGATGGCGCCAACGCCTGGCAACGTTTTCGCCACATCACCCTGCCGCTCCTTTCGCCTTATATCTTTTTCAACGTCGTTATGGCCCTGATCGCCACCCTGCAGATCTTTACTCAGGCTTTCATCATGACCAAAGGCGGGCCGGTAAACTCGACTCTCTTTTACGCCTACCATCTTTTTAACAGTGCTTTCCGTTATCTGCAGATGGGTTACGCCTCAGCTCTGGGCTGGATTCTATTCCTGGTCGTCTTTGGCCTTACCATGCTGCAGCTCAAATTCTCCAAACGCTGGGTGCATTACGAAGGCGAGTAAGCCATCGCAGTTCATGAGCCGATGAAGTCCTTCCGCACCTTCCTCATCTATCTCCTGCTCATTGGCGGGTCTCTCGTTTTCCTCTGGCCCTTCCTCTGGATGGTGGCGACATCGGCCAAGCTCGACCGCGAGCTTTTCGGTGAGCGGATGCATTTCTGGCCGGAACGTCCGATCCCGCGACAGCATTCGCCTTATGTCGATGAACGCCTCTTTGCTGACGTCCAGGGCCCGCGAATGGAGGAGGCGATTGAGTTAATCGAGAAGGAGTTAGTTTCGACCAGCTATGAATGGCCGAACGACGTCGATCGTTCCACTTTGCAGCGGCAGACAGCGCGTGGCGTCTATGCCCGGTTCCTCACGACCCTGCCGCCACGGGATTGGCAGCTGCCGAAGGAAGAGCTACAGGCCAGGATTGGGGCCGCAATCTCACCGGCCTTGCTCGACCAGATTACGGGACAGGTGCGACGCGTGCTCTGCCTGGGTGCCTTTCGCGCCCAATCCTATGAGCAGAAGGAAGACCTGCTGGTCCCTGCGGAACAGGCCGCCAGCGCCTGGAAAATCGGCGGCAACGCTCAGGCGGAATTGGTCGAGAAGGGAGCGCCTAACGAACGCTACGCTGAGGTGCGATATCGCTTTGACCAGGGCGATACCCTGACCCTTTCCCAAACCTTTCATACCTCTTTTCCCCTCGAGCGATTGCACCGCCTGCGACTTTCTCTCCGCCACGACAATACCTGGCACGCGCTGCGGTTGTTGGTGAAAATGAACGGCCGCAGTTACGAGGCGGCACGCGCTCTGCCGCTCTCCGATGATCAATGGGTGCTCGACACCTGGCAGGAGCGGGGACCGGAGGACCGCCCGACCAAGATCAAGACTTGGACGACCCTGCAACCGGTGGCCCGGATTGCTTCCGGTCCGCTGCCGGCTGAGCATAACGAACTTAAGGTGACGATCGAGTTGCGGCGAAGCAACCAACTCCGGGCCTGGTGGGAGAAGATCACGCGGAACTACCGCCTGACTTTCGACCTCATCCCCTTTTGGCGCTACGTCGGCACCAGCCTGTTCCTGGTCGTGCTCAATCTCATCGGGACGCTCTTTAGCTGTTCGCTGGTCGCCTACAGTTTCGCCCGCCTGCAATGGCCGGGTCGCACCGTTTGTTTCGCTCTTCTTCTCGCCACCATGATGATTCCGGCCCAGGTCACGATGATCCCACAGTTCCTGATCATGCAAAAACTCGGCTGGTATAACACCCTGACCCCGCTGTGGATCGCCAGCTTCGTCGCCCCCGCCTTTTATGTCTTTCTCCTCCGCCAATTCCTCAAAGGTGTCCCACGCGACTTGGAGGACGCGGCCCGGCTCGATGGCTGTGGCTTCTTTCGCATCTACTGGCACATCATGCTGCCATTGATCAAACCGACGCTGGCCGCGATTGCCATTTTCACTTTTCTGGCAAGCTGGAATGAATTCATGGCTCCGCTCATTTACCTGGCGGATCAGCGGCTTTATCCCCTTTCCTTCGGCCTTTACGCTTTCCAGGTGCAGGTCTCACAACCGGGCACCGCCAAGGGCATGGGTATGGTCATGGCGGCCGCCTTTCTCATGACTCTGCCGGTGATCGCTATCTTCTTCTTTGCCCAGCGCTATTTCCTGCGCGGGGTGACTCTGACCGGGATGAAGGGCTAGGTGGTGGTGGCGCGCTCGTTAGGGCGCTTTATCGGCTTCCACGTCGATCGAGATGGTGACTTCTTCTCCCACCACCGCAGTGCCTTCGACCGCCTTGCTCCAGGTCAGCCCATATTCACTCCGCTTGATCGGGTCGGCCCTCACTTCCCAGCCGCTGATTTGCTTGCCCTGCATACCCGCTCCCTTGCCGAGGAACTTGGCGTGGAGAGTCATCTCCTTGGTCACTCCATGCATGGTCAGGTCGCCGACGATGTCGGCGCTATCCGCTCCGGTCTGTTTTACGCTCTTGCTCCGGAAGGTGATGGCCGGGTATTTGGCCACGTCGAAAAAATCATCGCCCTGCAGATCCGCGTCGCGCTTTGCGTTCTGCGTGTCGATGCTGCTGGCATCGATCTTGGCCGTGACGGAGGACTTTTCCGGATGCTCGGGGTCGAACTGGATGGTGCCTTCGAACTTCTTGAAGCTCCCGTTCACGTAGCTGAAAAAGTGCCGCACTTTAAAACCGATCGAGGAGTGCACCGGGTCGAACTTGTAAGTCTCTTCGGCGCCAGCAGTAAAGACGGAGCCGCAGAGCGTTCCGATCACCAGGAGTGTAAGATATTTTTTCATTGCACTCGAACGTTAGCCTCCATCGCGGCGCTGGCTACCTCTTTCGCGCCGAAAAGGTTATGCCAACGCCTGGAGGAGGGCGCCGCGTCCGCGCGGGAGTCGGCCAAACAGCGCACCCAGCGCCGCCGCCGGATCGCTCTTCAGCATGGCGGTGTCATGCACCCCCGTCATCCGCGCCAGCTCCAGCTCGAAATGTTTCAGCGCACGTCCATTCGCATCCTGCCGATCGAGATAACCGAAGGCGCGCTGGAGCAAACGGAAAAGCTCGGGCGCGGGATGTTCCGGCTCGGTGCTGAGCTCGATCAGCTCGACAAAATAGGAAGCGGTCTGGGTGCGCAGGTAGTTCTCCCGAATGCCACCATAGGGATTGCGCAGCATCACCTCGGTCAGAGTGTGCAGATTGGATCTACGGCTGCGCTGGAGCTGGATCTCCGTCTCGAAAAAAAGATCGAGTTTGCCCGCGAAAACGCTTTTCGGCCGGCGGGCACCCCGGGCGACGGTCTCAATGCAGCCTAACGACTCCGTGCACCAGGAGATAATGAGGCTGGTATCGCTTAACTTCCGCTTGCGGAGGAGAATAGCATTGGTCGTTTCCATTGCGCGCCAACAACCTAACCGGCTCTTGGTGCTGGCGCACGGCCGAGATTTTGTCCCACCGACCGCTGAACATTTGTGCCGATCGCTGTTCCTGACAGATCGGCCAAGCGTGCGACGGCGCTAATTCTGATCTTAATCTAGGAGATTTTTTGGGAACATCTTAGGACCGTTTTCTGAGACGTAACTCCAGCTTCAGCAACGATAGCTGGGCACAAGTATGACCAAACACGCACTCATCACCGGCGGAGCAGGTTTCGTCGGCTCACATCTCGCGGACGAACTCCTACAGCAGGGCTATGCTGTGCGGGCACTCGATAATCTCTCTGAACAAGTCCACGGTCCCGCCGCGGATCGACCTGATTATCTTGATCCCGAAGTAGAACTGATCAAAGGCGATGTGCGTGACCGCGCCGCCGTCGAGCGGGCTCTGCAGGGGATCGACGTCGTCTTTCATCTCGCCGCCTGCGTGGGAGTAGGTCAGAGCATGTATCAGATCGCCGAGTACACCAGTTGCAACGGGATGGGAACCGCCGTGCTGCTCGAGGCGCTGATGGAGCGTCCGGTGGAACGAGTGGTCGTGGCCTCCAGCATGAGCATTTACGGGGAAGGCTTCTATCGCAATCCCGCCGGAGAAGTGACCGCCCCTAACGAAAGAAAGATTGCTCAGCTTAAGGTTCGCGATTGGGAAGTGCGCGATGGCGCCGGCCAGGCTCTCACTCCCGTCCCGACCAATGAGCTCAAGTGTCCCGCCCTTCCCTCGGTCTACGCCATCTCCAAGTACCATCAGGAGTGCCTCTGCCTGAGTGTCTGCCCGGCTTACGGGATGGAAGCAGTCGGTCTGCGTTTCTTTAATATCTATGGCTCGCGCCAGGCCCTCTCTAATCCTTACACCGGCGTCCTCGCCATCTTTGCCTCCCGTTACCTGAATGATAAGCCGCCTTTGGTCAACGAAGACGGCCGGCAACAGCGCGACTTCGTCAGCGTGCATGATATCGCCCGGGCCTGCCGATTGGCGATGGAAGAACCGGCCGCCGCGGGCGAGGTCTTCAACATCGGGAGCGGCCGCTCTTTCAGCATCCTGCAGATCGCGCAGCAAATGGCGCAGGTGCTGAACAAGCCGGAACTCGAATCGAAAATCACCGGCAAATACCGCGTCGGTGACATTCGCAACTGCTTCGCTGATATCTCGAAGGCGCGCCGCATTCTCGGCTACGAGCCGCGGGTCGATCTGGCCCAGGGACTGGAAGACCTGGCCGCATGGCTCGAGGGGCAAATCCCGGTCGACCAGGTGGACGCCGCTCAGGAAGAGCTGGAGGCGCGCGGGTTAACCGTCTGATGGCGATATCAACGCAGCCAAGCCCCTCCACCCCTGCTCCGGCAACCGCTCTGATGCAGGCGGCCCGCATCGTCGCGCCAGGCCGAGCCGAGCTCGATGAAGTGCCGTTACCCGAACCCGGGCCTAACGAAGTTCGGGTTCGGCTGGAAGGTTGTGGAGTTTGTGCCTCCAACCTGCCACCCTGGGAGGGTCGATCGTGGTTTAGTTACCCCATGGCCCCCGGTGCTTTGGGCCATGAAGGCTGGGGCCGGGTCGACGCCCTTGGCCGAGAGGTGACGGATCTGGAGCCGGGCGACCGGGTGGGGCTCCTTTCCCAGCATGCCTATGCCGCCTTTGATGTCGCGGCCAGAGACACAATCGTCAGGCTACCGCCGGAGCTGGATGATTCTCCTTTTCCAGCCGAGCCGCTTGGCTGCGCCATGAATATCTTCCGCCGGAGCGAGGTCCGCGCCGGGCAGACGGTGGCGATCGTCGGGATCGGTTTTCTGGGAGCGCTTCTGACTCAGCTAGCCACTGAGGCCGGGGCCAGAGTCATCGCCATCTCGCGGCGCGAGTTCGCCCTGGAAATGGCCCGGGCAATGGGCGCAGCCGAGATAATCTCGTTAGGCCAGAAGGATGCTGTGGTGGAGCGGGTGCGGGAGCTGACCGGCGCGCAATTTTGCCCGGTGGTGATCGAAGCCGTCGGTAAACAGGAACCGCTCGATCTCGCCGGTGAGTTGACCGCTGAACGCGGTCGCCTCGTCATCGCCGGTTATCATCAGGATGGCCCGCGCCAGATCAATCTGCAGCTTTGGAATTGGCGCGGACTCGACGTGATCAACGCCCACGAGCGCGACCCGGCGGTCTACCGCTCGGGCATGGCCGCGGCGGTCGACGCTGTCGCTCGCGGAGTCCTTCGGCCGGGCTTGCTTTACACTCACAGCTTTTCCTTGGCCGAGCTCGGCACGGCCCTGCGCACCACGGCGGAACGACCGCCTGGGTTCATGAAAGCGCTGATTAGACTATGATCACCGCCGCTCCCGCTCTGGCGCCGGAAGCCAGTCGCGCAACGCGCAGGCCGCGCCTTGGCTTTCTTGGCGTCGGCTGGATCGGTTGCCACCGTCTCGCCGCCCTGACAAAATCGGGCCTGGTCGAAATTGCCGCGATTGCCGACCCGATTCCGGAGCTGGTCGCGAAAGCCGCGCAACATGCTGCGCAGGCCGCGCAGGTCGGCGGGTTGCCCGAGTTGCTCGAGCTCGAGCTCGACGGGCTGGTCATCGCCACTCCGAGTGCGCAGCACGCCGCCCAGTCGGTCGCCGCCCTCGAGCAGGGGCTGGCAGTGTTTTGCCAGAAACCGCTCGGCCGCCGGGCGGCGGAAGTGCGCGCAGTGATCGACGCGGCACGGGCCGCAGACCGGCTTCTCGGGGTCGACTTGTCCTACCGCTTCACCGCGGCGATGCAACAGATTCGCCCGCTGGTGGCCTCGGGTGCGCTGGGGAAAATTTACGCGGCAGATCTCGTCTTTCATAACGCCTACGGACCGGATAAGCCGTGGTTCTACGACCCGGCTCAGTCGGGCGGCGGTTGCCTGATCGATCTCGGGATTCACCTGGTCGACGCGGCGCTCTGGACGCTGGATGCGTCGATCGTCGGCGTGCACAGCAGGCTCTTTCGCAAGGGCGAACCGATCACTGGCCCTGGGGAAGGATGTGAGGATTACGTCAGCGCCCGTCTCGAAACAGCGGACGGCGCCGTGATCAATCTCGCTTGCTCCTGGAACCTGCAAGCGGGGCGCGACGCGGTGATCGAGGCGGCCTTTTACGGGACGGCTGGCGGCGCGGCGCTGCGCAACGTGAACGGTTCCTTCTTCGATTTCACGGCGGAACATTTCACCGGCACCAAGAGCACGACGCTGACCGAGCCGCCGGACGACTGGGGTGGCCGGGCGGCGCTCGACTGGGCGGCCCGGTTGGCGAATGGGAGCGGTTACGATCCCGGGATCGAGAGCCTGCTCGACGTCACCGCCGCCCTCGACGCCATCTACGAAAGAGCCGGCGATGAATGAGTCGGTGCCGCGACGAATCCTGATCACAGCCGACGCGGTCGGCGGGGTGTGGAACTATGCCCTGGAGCTGGCGCGCTCCTTTGCGCCCGAAGGCGTGCAGTTTCTCCTCGCCACCATGGGGCCACGGCCGAGTGCCGAGCAACGCGAAGAAGCCGCGCGCGTGCCTAGCGTTTCTTTGGTCGAAAGCGATTACCGCCTGGAATGGATGGATGACCCGTGGGCCGAGGTCGATGCGGCCAGCGACTGGGTCCTCTCGCTCGCGGCCGATTTCGCGCCCGATCTGATTCATCTGAATGGATTTTGTCACGCCGGCCTGGAGTGGCCCGCGCCGGTCCTGGTGGTGGCACATTCCTGCGTCGTCTCCTGGTGGCAGGCGGTGCGCGGGAGCGAGCCGCCCCCGCGCTACGACGAATACCGCCGGCGTGTCGCGGCCGGTTTGGCGGCCGCGGATCGGATCGTCGCGCCCACCGCCGCGATGCTTGGTTCACTCTCGGAAAATTACGGCCGCAACCTCCGCGGCACGGTCATTCCAAATGGACGCGATCCCACTGGCTTCACGATCTCGGAAAAAGATCCGAAGATCCTCGCCATCGGCCGGGCTTGGGACGCCGCCAAAAACATCTTCGCGCTCGAGGACGCCGCCGCCCAGCTCACGTGGCGCGCCTACCTGGCTGGAGACGTGACCGCGCCGGAAGGAGCCTCCGTTACTCTTTCTCACCTCCATCCTCTCGGCCGGGTCTCATCCGCCGGAGTGGCCCAGCAGCTTGCCACCACCGCCATCTTTTGTTCGCCGGCGCGCTACGAACCGTTCGGCTTGGCCGCGCTCGAAGCCGCTTTTGCCGGCTGCGCTTTGGTCTTGGGCGACATCCCGAGCCTGCGCGAAGTCTGGGGCGACGCCGCCCTTTTTGTGCCACCGGAAAATGCCACCGCTCTCGCTGCAATCCTGCAGCGCCTGGCCAGTGACGACCCTTACCGGGAGGAATTTGCCGGCCGCGCCCGGGCTCGCGCGCGCCAGTTCACTCTCGAGCGCATGCACGCGCGCTACCGTGCGCTCTACGCCTCGCTCGTCCCGCGCCCGATCCGACAGGCCGCATGAAGATCGTCCTCTTTTATCACTCGCTCCTTTCCGATTGGAACCACGGCAACGCCCATTTCCTCCGCGGCGTCGCGAGCAATCTGCTCGCGCGCGGGCATGAAGTGGCGATCTACGAGCCGGCCGATGGGTGGAGCCTGACCAACCTGCGGACCGAGCATGGCGAGGCGCCGTTGCGAGAATTTGCCGCGGCTTATCCTGCCCTGACGAGCCGATTCTACGAGCCGGCCGCCGTCGATCTCGATCCGATGCTGGCCGAGGCCGAGCTCGTCCTGGTGCACGAATGGAACGATCATGCGCTCGTTAGGCAGATCGGCCAACATCACGACCGCAACCGCCATTACCGGCTTCTTTTTCACGATACTCATCACCGCGCCGTGACCGATCCGGCGGCCATGTCAGCCTACGATCTGCACCATTACGACGGCGTCCTGGCCTATGGCGAAAAGCTGCGCGCGCTCTACCTGAAGAAGGGATGGGCGGCGCGAGCCTGGACCTGGCACGAAGCGGCTGACACGGAGATATTTCGCCCCAGGCCCGAGCTGCCCCGGACGCGCGACCTGGTCTGGATCGGCAACTGGGGCGACGAAGAACGGAGCGCGGAATTGCGCGAATTTCTGATCGAGCCGGCGCGGCAACTTCGGCTTGCGACCACCGTGCATGGGGTGCGTTACCCGGCCGCGGCGCAGGCGGAATTAAAGGCCGCCGGGATCGATTTTCGCGGCTGGCTGCCGAACTTCCGGGTCCCGGAAGTTTTCGCCCGCCATCGGGTCACCGTGCACGTCCCACGGCGGCCGTATGTGGCGGCACTGCCCGGCATTCCCACCATTCGCCCTTTCGAAGCGCTGGCCTGCGGCATCCCGTTGATCAGTGCGCCCTGGGACGATTGCGAAAACCTTTTCACCCCGGGAGAAGACTTCCTCGTCGCGCGCAACGGGCGCGAGATGCAGCGGCAGCTCCAGGCCGTCCTGAGCGACAAGGCGATGGCGCGGGAATTAGCCGCCCACGGGCGCGGCACCGTCCTGGCCCGCCACACCTGCGCGCAGCGGGTCGATCAACTCCTCGAAATCGTTAGGCAACTATGAATATCGTCTTCTTTGGCTCCAGCCTGGTCTCGGCTTTTTGGAATGGCTCCGCCACCTACTACCGCGGAATCATCCGCCATCTGCACGAACGCGGGCATCGCATCACCTTTTACGAGCCGGACGCCTACCAGCGGCAGCAGCATCGCGATTTCCCGGAACCGGACTGGGCCCGGGTGGTGGTCTACCAGCCGAGCGAAGAAGAGGCCGGGCGCCTGATCGCGGAAGCGTCGTTAGGCGCGGATGTGATGGTGAAAACGAGCGGCGTCGGAGTGCTGGACGAATTTCTCGAGCGGGCCATTGCCGAGACCAAACGAGCCGATAACCTGACCATTTTCTGGGACGTGGATGCGCCCGCGACCTTGGAGCGGATGGAACAGGATCCGCACGATGCCTTCCGCGCGCAGGTGCCGCGCTACGATTACGTGCTCACCTACGGCGGCGGCCAACCGGTGATCGACGGCTACAAGGCCTTTGGCGCGCAGGAATGCATCCCGATCTATAACGCGCTCGATCCCAGCACCCATCACCCAGCGCCGGCCGAGGAACGTTTTGCCGGCACCCTCGGCTTCCTCGGCAATCGCCTGCCCGACCGGGAGGCGCGGGTGCACGAGTTTTTTCTGCGCGCGGCCACCCTCTTGCCTGACGAGCAATTCATCCTCGGCGGCAGCGGCTGGGAGCAGCCGCATCTCCCGGCCAACGTGCGCCACGTCGGGCACGTCTACTCGCGCGATCATAACGCCTTTAATTGCTCCCCCCGCGCGGTCCTGAACGTGAATCGCGCCAGCATGGCTCGCTACGGATTTTCTCCGCCGACCCGCGTCTTCGAAGCGGCCGGAGCGGGCGCCTGTCTGATCACCGACGCCTGGGTCGGGATCGAGCTTTTTCTCGAGCCTAACGAGGAGGTCTTCGTCGCCCGGGATGGAGCCGAGGTGGCCGCGATCGTGGCCGCGCTCACCCCGGAGCGAGCGCAGCAGGTGGGCGAGGCCGCGCGCCGGCGCATCCTGGCGGAACACACTTACCGGCACCGGGCGGAGCAGTTCGACAAGATCATGGAAGCGGTCGCGGCATGAAGATTGTCATTCTTGGCTTATCAATCACCTCCTCCTGGGGCAACGGCCATGCCACTACCTTCCGCGGTCTGGTGCGCGAACTGGTCCGGCGCGGGCACGAGGTGCTTTTCCTGGAGCGCGACGTGCCTTGGTATGCCAGCCAGCGCGACTTGCCGCGCCCGCCCTACGGCCGCACCGTGCTCTATTCCTCGCTCGCGGAGTTGCGGGAGAATTTCGCCGGGGAGCTGGCGGAAGCGGATTGCACCATGGTCGGCTCCTACGTGCCGGAAGGGATCGAGGTGGCGCGCTGGGCTCTGCAAGTGAGCGGCGGCCTAACGAGCTTCTACGATATCGATACCCCGGTCACCCTGGCGCGGCTGGAGCGGGGCGAGTGCGAATATCTGGCGCGGGAATTGATCGCGCGTTTCGATCTTTATCTCTCTTTCACCGGCGGCCCGACGCTCGATCTGCTCGAATACGAATACGGCGCGCGGGCGGCCCGGCCGCTTTATTGCTCGGTCGATCCCGGGCTCTATTTTCCCGAGGTGAGAGAGCAGAAATGGGCTCTCGGTTATCTCGGCACCTACAGCCCGGATCGGCAGCCCGGCCTCGAGACGCTGCTGCTCACTCCGGCTTGCATGTTGCCGCGGAAACAATTCGTCGTCGCCGGCCCGCAGTATCCCGGCGCAATTGTCTGGCCGGCTAATGTGCAGCGGATCGAGCATCTGCCGCCGGCGGAGCATCGGGCTTTCTATAACGGGCAACGTTTCACCCTCAACCTGACCCGGGCCGACATGCGCGCGGCCGGTTACTCGCCCAGTGTGCGCCTGTTTGAGGCCGCCGCCTGCGGCACGCCGATCATTACTGATCGCTGGGAAGGGCTGGAGGAATTTTTCGCGCCGGGGGTCGATCTCTATCTGGCTGATCAGGCGGCCGAGGTGGTCGATTTACTGCGCGAACTGCCGGACGAGGAAATCGAGCGCGTCGGAGAGCGGGGCCGGGCGCGGGTGCTGAGTGCGCACACCGCGGCGCATCGCGCGGCCGAGTTGGAAGGTTACATCCGCGAATTGCGGCCCGGCCGGGTGGCGGCGTCAGCCTGATGGCCACTTTGCCTAACGAGATCGGCGAGCTGGGGCCGTGGTTTCACAATCTTCATCTGCCTGACGGACGGCAGACGGCGCCGGACCATTATCTGGGCGATTTCCCCGCCTTTAAGTGGCGCCAGCTGGCCGATCACATCCCGCAGGATCTGCGCGGCTGGCGCGCGCTCGATATCGGGTGCAACGCCGGATTTTACTCTTTCGAGCTGGCCCGGCGCGGGGCCGAGGTGACCGGGATCGACCTCGATCCGCACTACCTGGCCCAGGCGCGCTGGGCCGCGGAGCAGTTTGGATTTGCCGGGCGGGTGCGCTTTGAAAAAATGCAGATCTACGACCTGGCCGCTCGCGCCGAGTCTTTCGATCTCATCCTCTTCATGGGCGTCTTTTATCATTTGCGCTATCCCTTGCTCGGGCTCGACATCATCGCGCAAAAGGTGCGGCGGCTGCTCGTCTTCCAGACGCTCACTCTGCCGGGGCGCGAGGTGGTGCCGACGAGCGATGTCGGGGCGCAGGGCGAAGACGGTTTAAACAATCGCACCCCGCTGACGGCCGCCGGCTGGCCAAAGATGGCCTTTATCGAGCACGCCTTTGTCAATGATCCGACCAACTGGTGGGTGGCGAATCACGCGGCCGTGGAAGCGATGTTGCGCTCGAGCGGCCTGCGTGTTCTGGCTTATCCGGGAGATGAGATTTATCTTTGCGAACCGGATCCGGAAAAACCCTCCTGCGTCACGACATGGAATCGAGAGGAATACCGAGCCGCTACCGGCCAACGTTAGGCCGGCCGACCTTAGGCCAGCTCCCGCTGGTCGAGCGTTTTGGCGTCGGGCAATGGTTTCATTACCAAGATCGGGCCGCGGTCGAGCAGGCAATCGGCTTGATGGCCGAGCTCGGTTTGCGCCATCTCCGCACTGGGATTTCCTGGGCTGATTTTTTTCGCCCCCAGGGCCCGGCTTGGTACGACTGGATGATGTCGCGCCTGGAAAGCGCCGGGCTGGAATTGCTCGTCTCGGTCTGGCACACGCCGCCCTCGATCTCGGAAGGCAATTCCTGCTCGAGTCCGCCGCGCCGGCTGCAGGATTACGCTGATTTCATCGATCACCTCATCTCGCGCTACGGCTCTTCGTTAGGCACGCTCGAGCTTTGGAATGAACCGAACAACCGGTTGAAATGGAATTTCCGCGATTTCGATCCGGGCTGGGAAAAATTTGGCCGCATGGTCATGATGGCGGCGCACTGGGCTCGACAACGCGGCTGCCGCAGCGTGCTCGGCGGAATGATTCCGGTCGATCCGCATTGGCTGCGGCTGATGAAATCGTACGGCGTGCTGGAAGAGGTTGAGGCGGTCGCCATCCACGGCTTTCCCGGGATGTGGGCAGGAGCGGAATATTGGTGGGATTGGCCGGACCATTGGAGCGGATGGGAGGCTAAGATCGCCCACATCGCTCAGGAGTCCGACGGGCGACCGATCTGGGTGACGGAGACCGGCTTTGCCACCTGGGATGGCGAGCAGCGGCGAGCGGGTGGCTACGAGGAACAGTGCGACCTGCTGCGGCAGGCCTGCCAGATTCCCGCGGAGCGGGTTTATTGGTACTCGCTGGTCGACCTGGCGGCGAGCCGCCCGGCGATCGAGATGACGGAAGATGGTGGGCGGATGGATCGGCGCGAGTACCACCTCGGGCTGGTGCGGCAGGATGGGCGGCGCAAACCGGCTTTCGCGCTGCTGCGCGAATTGGTGCAGACGAGCGAAAAACCGGAGTCTACGGGGCTCGAACCCGCAACCTCCGCCGTGACAGGGCGGCGCTCTAACCAATTGAGCTAAGACTCCTCGAAAGAGGATGGCACCGTAGGATGCCGGGCCGCTCGCGGCAACCGATTTTTGCCACTCAGTTCGCGCGGAAGTTTGCGGCCTGAATCCCGTGCGCGTATCTTTTTCGACAACCCGCAGAACGAGGGAGCACAGGGCATGAGCGACGAATCAAATCACGATCCGGATTTCTACGAGGCGGAAGACGACATCCACCAGATCGGCCTGCTGGAAGCGTTTGACCGCGCGGTGGCGCTGCTGCCGCCGGATCACTTTGCGCACGAACGTCTGATCATTCTCCGAGCCGAGATCGAGGCGCAGGAACAGATGGTTGGCGACGCGCGCGAGATGATCGAAAAGCTGGAGCAGGTGATCAAGAAAGTGACCTCGCCGGCCAATCGCATCGGCACTTTTCTCGGCAGCCCGGCCCGCGATACTGCGCAGATCGTGGTCGGCGGGGCGGATTATTATTGCAACGTCGATCCGCGCGTCAGCCTGGCGAAATTGCAGAAGGGCACACGCGTGCTGGTCAACGAAGCCTACGTCGTCGTGGGCGATCTCGGTTTTGACACCGCCGGGCCGGTCACCAAAGTCGCGGAAATCCTGGACGACGACCGTATCCGGGTCGGGGCCGAGCACGGGATGCAATCGTTAGTCCTGCAGCGCTCGGCCCAGCTGGCCAAAGCGGTCCTGAAAGCAGGAGACGACGTGCGAGTCGATGGCAACTATCGGGTCGCGCTCGAGCTCCTGGCCAGCCCGCAATCGCAGGATCATTTCCTCGACGACGTGCCCGAGCTGCCCTGGGAACAAGTGGGCGGGCAGGAGGAAGCGCTCCAGGCCATCCGCGACGCCATCGAACTGCCCTTGCTGCACGAGGAGCTCTTCCAGAAATTTCAGCACGCCACCCCCAAGGGTTTTCTGCTTTACGGTCCGCCCGGCTGCGGCAAGACGCTCATCGGCAAAGCCACCGCCTACAACCTGACCAAACAACTCCGGGGCAAATCGGGCGCCGACATGCGCGAATATTTCATGCACATCAAGGGGCCCGAGATTCTCAACATGTGGGTCGGCGAATCCGAACGGATGGTGCGGGAAATCTTCGCCACCGCGCGCGAGAAACGCCGCGAAGGTTATATGCCGTTTCTCTTCATCGATGAAGCGGAAAGCATCCTCGGCACCCGGCGCGCTTCGCGCTACTCGAGCATTCTCTCCACTCTGGTGCCGATGTTCTGCACCGAGATGGATGGGATCGATTCGCTCAACGAAGTGGTCATCATCCTGGCTTCGAACCGGGCTGACCTGATCGACCCCGCCATTCTGCGCCCCGGCCGGATCGATCGCAAAATCAAGGTGAACCGGCCAAACAAAGAAGGAGCGCGGGAAATTTATCGTATTTACCTAACGAACGAACTTCCTTACGACCGCGCGCTGCTCGAAGACGCCGAATCGAAGGAGGCCGCGATCGACGCCCTCATCGGCCGACTGATCGAAACGCAATTTGCCCGGCGGGAGGAAAACCGGCTGCTCGAAGTGACGCTGCGCAGCGGCCGCAAGGAAGCGCTCTTCCGCAGCGACGTGATCAGCGGCGCCATCATCGCTTCCATCGTCGAGCGGGCCAAGGGCATGGCGATCAAACGCGCCATCGCCAGCGGGCAGGAAGAAGGCATCAGCGAAGCCGATCTGCAGGTGGCATACAGGGCCGAGTATCTCGAAAATGAGATCCTGCCCGCGACCGACATCACTGAAGATTGGCTCAAGCTGATCGACTACGATCCCGAGAACGTGGTCAAAATTTCCCCGGTGCGAATGCTCGACCGGGCCAAAGCGAAAGCGCCCTCGGCCGTCATCTAAGGCGGCGCGCCGGGCACCGGGCGCGAGCACTGCGGGAGATTTTTTTCTCGCCCGCCTCCGCATTTACGCGGATAGAAATCTTCATGCCCAAGAAGACGCTTGCTCTGACCTTCGCCCTGCTCACCGCCGCCACTGCCGTGCTTTGCGCGCAAGAGAACCGGGAGGAAGGGAACCAAACCACGGCGAACCCACCCGACCTGAAGAAACTGGAAGAGATGATCGCCCGCTTCGCGCCGACAGAGATCACCGCCGACGTCTCCAGGCTCACCCCTAACGATCGTAAAATCCTCGCCCGCCTCATCCAGGCCTCCCAGATCGTCGACGGCATCTTTCTTCGCCAGGCCTGGGCGGGTAATCCCTCCATGCTGCTCGACTTGGCCGGCGACCAGAGCGCGGAAGGCCGGGCCCGGCTCCATTATTTCCTGATCAACAAAGGCCCCTGGTCGCGCCTGGATCATAACGCCCCCTTCGTCCTCGGCGCCCCGCCGAAACCGGAAGGAGCCAGCTTCTACCCGCCAGATGCGACCAAGGCGGAGATCGAAAAGTGGATCAAAAACCTGCCGGCCGACGAGCAGGAAAAGGCCCGGGGATTTTTCAGCGTGGTGCGGCGGGACGGCGAGAAAAAGCTCACTCTCCTGCCCTATAACATCGAATACCAGGGCGAGCTGATGCGCGCCGCCGCGCTCCTGCGGGAAGCCGCCGCCCTCTCGACCGAGCCGACCTTGAAGCGATTCCTCGCTGCGCGGGCGCAGGCTTTTCTAAACAATGACTATTACCAGAGCGACGTGGCCTGGATGGAATTGAAAGGGGCGATCGAGCCCACGATCGGGCCTTACGAGGTTTACGAGGACGAATGGTTTAACTACAAGGCGGCCTTTGAGTCCTTCATCACCGTGCAGGACGATGAGGAGAGCGCCAAGCTGGAGAAATTCTCCGGCCAGCTGCAAGAGATCGAAAACCATCTCCCGATCGACCCGAAATATCTTAATCCCAAGCTCGGCGCCCTCGCTCCCATGGTGGTGGTGAATAAAATCTACTGCGCCGGCGATGCCAATCACGGGGTGCAGACGGCGGCATTTAATTTGCCTAACGACGAAAGGGTGACTCGGGAGAAAGGTTCGAAGCGGGTCATGCTCAAGAATGTGCAGGACGCCAAATTCGCCAAGACCCTGGTCCCGATCTCCAAGATCGTTCTCTCTCCGGAGGATCAAAAGTATCTCTCCTTTGACGCTTTCTTTACTCACATCGTGGTGCACGAGTTAATGCACGGGCTCGGACCTCACGATGTGACCGTGAACGGCCGTAAGTCGACCGTGCGGGAAGAGCTAAAGGACACCTATAGTGCGCTGGAGGAAGCGAAGGCCGATATCTCAGGGCTCTTTGCCATTCAATACATGATCGACAAGGGCGTGCTGCCGAAGTCGCTCGAGCGGCCGCTCTACACCACCTATCTCGCTTCCAGCTTCCGCACCATCCGCTTCGGGACGAACGAAGCCCACGGGCGCGGGATGGTGGTGCAGTTTAATTATCTGCTCGAGCACGGCGCTTTCGTGGCGCACGACGGTGGCACCTTTTCGGTTAACATGGACAAGATCAAAGCCGGCGTGGAAGGTCTGACTCGCGAGATCATGACGGTGCAGGCGGAAGGCAGCTACGAGAAGGCCAAGGCGCTGTTGCCCAAGCCGGGGGCGGTCAAGCCGGAAGTGGAAAAAGCGTTGCAGAAGATGAGCGGAGTGCCGGTCGACATTGAGCCGCAATTCACCACCGCGGCAGAGTTGGTGCGGGCAAACCCGTAGGCGCCGGCGAGTGCGAGACGCTTTCTCCAGCGGAAGAGAAAGGCCGAAAGCAACGCACTGCTTTCGGCCCCTGTCCTCGTGGAGCTGTCTTCGCCGCAGGAAACCCCGATAAAGGCTGACTGACCCGCGGCTCGGAACAATCTCCTGCGGCTATTGGTCGTCCGGATTACCGCGCTTTTTCTTCTTGGCGTTTTGCGGCGCGCGCTGAGCCGGACCGCGGCCGCGCTCCGGCTGCCGAGCCCTCACCGCCTGCGGCCGGCGTTGCGCAGCCTGCGGGCGCTGGGCACGGGAATTCCTCGGCGCCGTCTGAAGCTGACGGTTTGCCTGTGAAGGCCGGCGGACCTGACGGCGTGGCGCGGACTGGGTGCCACGATCGGCCTGCGTCGCCTGGCGAGCCCGTTCCGCTCTGGCGTTCCTGGTCCGAGTGTTGACGTTGCTCGCGCGATTTTCAGCCTGGGCCGGCTTCCGCACCTCCGGCTGCTGGCGAGCACGCGGGTTTTGGCGCACTCTGTTCTGCTCGGCGCGGGCTTTGTTGTTCGCCCCAGCGCGATTTCTGGCCGCGGTTTGTTTTTCCGCTTTAGCATTGCGCTGGGCGTTGGCCGCGGCGGGCGCTTTGATCTTTTGATGGAACTGCTCGACCGCCTTGGGGCTCGGTTTCCCCTGGTTGTTCTTGGCGTGCAGGGCCGGATCTTTCCTCGCCGCCTGAACGCGCGCCCGCTGGGTGGACGTGGCCGGGACATGGTTCGCCCTCGCGGCTGCCAGTTCCCGCGCATTTGCTTTCGCTCTGGCCCCACCCGGTCCGTTGAAACCGGCCCGGCTGCCCGTGTTCTTTACCGCCTCGCGGTTCACGTAGGTGTTCCGGATGACGTTGCGATTCACCTGGGTGACAGCGGTGTTGTAGCTAAAATTGTTTCCGATCCAGCGACCACCATAGTAGCCGTGTCCACCGTAGCCGTAGCCGTAATTGATCCCGCCGTAGAAACCGATCGTCGGGCCCCAGTAGCCATCGTTAAAAACGTAGCGACCGCTGCGATAACCCCAGTAACCGGGAGTCCAGAGATAGCCCACCCGTGGCGGGGAAACCCAGACACCCGGAACCCAATAATAACCGTAGCCATCCCAGTCCCAGTAGCCAGGCGTCCAGATGTAGCCTGGCGCGGGGCAATAAGGCTGTTGGTAGATCGGAATGGCGGGCGGGGCGATCGAAACCGCGACGCCGACATAGGCGGAGGAGGAGGCGAGCGGTAGCCCGATGAAGAGAAGCGCGACGAGCGCGAGAAGTTTTGTTTTCATGTTTTTGGCTTGCTGGTGACTCAGATGAGACGAGACCTCGGCACAACTATTCAAGCAGAAGCGACCGGCGCAAAAAGAAAACCTTGCGCGCGTGCAGCTTGCCCAGCTGGGTTTCACCAGAGCGGCGGGAAGCTGGCCGTTTGCGAGCAATCCCCAGCCCGTCGCCGGTGAATCTCCTCTGACCCGGGACGGGAGCGACTATTGGGCCTCGACGACGGTGATTTCCTGGTCGGCTGCGACCTTGCGCAGATTTTGCACCAGGCCACTGGGCCATTGAATGGTGACGCTGTTCACCATCCTGGCCGTGCCCAGACCGAAATGCAGCGGCTCCAGCCCCTGTCCATAAAAGTGGCCTTCCGCTCCATTCATTTCCCGGTATTGGATCATGCGGCGCGCCCGGATCGTGACCTTCGCCCCGAGCCCGTCACGATTACTTACGGTTCCGACCAGCTTGATCTTGAGCCAATGATTTTGGCTGCCGCTGTTATGGAAGAGGAATTGCGGACCCTGCGGAAAGTCGGTGTTGTCTTCGCCGTTGGTCACAAAAAGATCAAGCGAGCCATCATTATCGTAGTCGCCCCAAGCCGCACCGCGGCCGCGACTGTTGGCCGGCGCTTCCACTCCGGTCTCAGCCGCGACGTTGGTAAAGGTGCCGTCGTGGTTATTTCGGTAGAGCGAGTTAGGACCCTTGCCGACCGGATCGAGGCCCGAATCGACGACGTAAAGGTCGAGATAGCCATCGTTATCAAAATCGCCCCAGGCCGCAGCCCGGTTATTGCTCATGACACCGAGGCCAGCCGCGTCGGATACGTCAGTAAAGGTGCCGTCGCCATTGTTCCGATAAAGGATCTGCTTGAAGAGCTCGTCCGTCCCGCGGGAAAGATAGAGGTCGAGATCGCCGTCGTTGTCGTAGTCCCCCCAGGCCAGGCCGCGACCGCCGGTGACAGGAGCAAGGCCAGCCTGGCTGCTGACATTGGAGAAGGTGCCGTCGCCATTGTTATGCAGCAGCATGTCATTATTAAAGTCACGCCGCACTGAGGAGGTAAGAAAGATATCCGGCCACCCATCGTTATCGTAGTCGGCAAAGGCGCCTTCGACATACTGCAGGTGAGTCAGACCGGCCTGCGCCGTCACATCGGTAAAGGTGCCGTCGCCATTGTTCCGATAAAGCACCAGATCGGTTTTCAGATTCACATCGAGCAGATCGACATTCCCATCACGATCAAAGTCGGCCCAAGCTACCGTCCGGCCGCGGCCAAAGGCATTATCGACTCCGGCCACATCTACCTGATCGACAAACTGGCCCGTGCCGGTGTTCCGGTAGAGCAGATCCTTCTTCATCCCGAGAGTGGAACCGCCGGCCGCACCTTTGGTGATGTTTAGGTCCAGGTTGCCATCATTGTCGTAGTCCACCCAGGCCGAGCCATGTTTATCCCCGGGCCCGGCGATACCTGAAGTGCTGAAGACATCGGTGAAGGTCCCATTACCGTTGTTATGATAGAGATAGGGCGCAAGGTTATAATGGTTGTCAGCGAAGAGGTCGAGATAGCCGTCTCCATCAAAATCGCCCCAGATCGGATTGCCATAGGTAAACCCGATCGTTTTCATTCCCACAGCTTCCGTCACCTCGGCAAATGTCGGTAAGGCCGAGGGCCGAGCCGTCGCCTTTGCTTCGGGCGTGCGCTGAACGCCCGCTGCCGCCAACACCGCAGTTGACGGCACAAACAGAAAGGCGAAGGCCAGCGCCAAAAGCAGCAAGAAAAACAATTGATTTGAGGTGGAGTGAGTGTCAGTGGAATTCATCATGAGATCTTTGCAGTGCCGGAGAGGCTTGGCGTTTTGGTGGCCGAGGTCAAGCCAATTCCGGCACTGTCTTCGGGCGCGGTTCAGCCCGCACCGCGGGATGTTTTCATAAGTTGTTCACGCAGCGGGATATCCCCGCTTCGCCACAATTCCTTCTTGACCGAGAAAGGAAAATCTGTCCATCTAAACCTTTTCGCCCGATTCCTATCTATGAAGCACTACGCCAAGATTCTTTCTCTTTTCGGCCTCATTCACGCGGTCATCCTGGGCTGCGCTTCCGCCCAGACCCTGAGCCACGGCCCGGTCGTGGGAGGCGTCACTGCCAACAGTGCAAACGTCTTCGTCCGCACCTCCCAGGCAGCGCACGTCGTGATTCGTTACGGCACTGATCCAACGCTCGGCACCTATCTCGAATCGCAAGGTTCCGATACGACCGGTGCGAGCGATTTTACCAAGATCATCTCGTTGAGCGGTCTGCTGGCGGAGAAGACCTATTACCTAAACGCGGTCGTGAACGGAACGCCGCACCTTTCCGCCCCGCCTTATCCGAACTTTAAGACCTTCGCCCCGGCGAACACCTCGCGCGATCTCAAGTTTGTCGTCCTGACTGACTTCTACACCGTCAACAAGCTCGACCGCATCACTCCCACCTTCGCCAGTGCCTCGGCCGAGGCACCGGATTTCGTTTTCATTGGCGGAGACTTCGATCACCGCGGGCCGCGCCAGCTGGAAGCGAAGCGCAATATGTTCCGCGAACTCTATGACCGGACCACCCCTTTCATGAGCGACTTCGTCCCTCTCATTCTGGAAAAATATCCGATCATTCATCAATGGGACGACCACGACGCCGGCTTTAACAACATCGATAAGACCTATACCGATTGGCCGCTCTCCCAGCAGGCTTTCCAGGAATACATTCCGACCTATCCGCTTCCCTCGGTCACTCCCGGCATCTGGCAAAAATTCTCGTATGCCCAGATGGAAGGCTTTGTCCTCGATTGCCGCAGCCAAAGAGACCCCGACGAGGATCCCGATGGCCCGGAAAAGAGCATGCTGGATGGCAACAACCTCGGCTCCAGCGGGCAGATGCAATGGCTTAAGGAGGCACTGCTCGCTTCCACGGCCCGTTGGAAGGTGATCTTCTCGTCGGTCGTCACCAATCCTAGCACCAAGCTGTATGAAGGTTGGGGCGGGTACCAGAACGAATGGAACGAGCTGAAGGATTTCATTAACGGCAATCACATCACCGGTGTCGTCTTCGTCACCGGCGATCTCCACCTCGGAGCGATCGACAACGGCACCGCTGCCGGGTTTCCGGAGATGTGTGTCGCGGCGCCTAACTCCGACAAGGAAGACGTGCGTTGCTCCACTGCCCCGGAAGGCACCTGGAGCGAGGGATATTTCGAGGACCCGTGCCAGGGCTACGGTGTCGTCAGCATACTGACCAATCCCGATCGACTCGTTCTTCAGGCAGTCGATGAATACGGTGCCGTCCGTGTTTCTTACACTGTCTCCGCGGGCGATCCCACTCCCACTCCGACACCTACGCCCGCTCCGCCGGTGATTGTGAACCAGCCTCGCAACCGGACGGTGCAGGCGGGTGCGTCAGCGAGATTCCGCGTCAGAGCCACCGGCAGTCAGCCGCTGAGTTATCAATGGAGAGTAAATGGCAACGACATCCCGGGCGCGACTTCCTCTTCCTACACCACGCCGCCCACCAGCGAGGGCGACAGTGGCGAGCTCTTCTCGGTCAAGGTAATAAACCCCGCCGGAAGCGTAACGAGTAGCGACGCCAAGTTGACCGTAAAGCCTGCAACTGGACCTTAAGAGCTCTCTAAGTAGCTTGCGCTCTTACGCCTGTAAGAATGTTCGAAAAGGCGATTTTTTTCTTGCGTTCGAGCCTGACCCGAAGGTAACCTCGGGACGCTGTGAAGTCTCTCCCCCAGCCAACATATCCCCTTCGTTCGTGCGTCCTGTTCGGCGCCATCGTCCTTCTCGTTGGGAGCTATTTGACCGACGCGGGATGGGCCAGGGGTGATCATCCCGCTCCCACCCGGGCTGCGTCTCAAAGCAGTCAGCTTCCCCAGATAGCTATCGGGTCAGCTGATCGAGCGGCAGGGTCAACGCTGACCTCAGACCCAACCTTCACGATTTACGAGTCGAACTACAAGAGCAATACCGTTCAGACTTTCACTGAATCCGGGGTCGACCTAGGCATATCCTGCAGCGTCCCCAGCCCGACCGGCGTAGCTATTGATCGGGATGGAAATCTCTATGTCGCAAGCGACGATGCTAAAACGGGCTATGCGATCTTTAAGTTCACTCCCGATGGATCCAGCTCCGTTGTAATGAGCGATGGGCTGAAGGCGCCGCACGGCCTGGCCTTTGATCGGGAAGGCAACCTCTACATTGCCAATACTCAAAGTGCGTCGATTCAAAAAGTGACTCCGGAAGGCGTCTCCAGCATCTTTGCCGACTCCAGCAGCGGCCTGCAGCGCCCGGCAGATCTTCTCTTCGACTCCGAGGGGAATCTGTTTGTCACCAATACCTTTGGCGGACCGACTCAGACCGGCTCCGTGATTAAGATCGTACCGGACGGGAGTGCAACCGTTTTTGCCCATAGTGTCTTTCAGGCGGCCTACGGCTTGGCCATCGATAGTGTCGGGAACGTTTACGTCTCCAATTTCCAAGGCAATAACGTGCAGAAGTTTGCGCCCGACGGGACCTATCAGGGCGTTTTCGTCAGCACCCCTTTGCATGCTCCCCACGGCATGTTTTTCGACAGCGCTGATAACCTTTACGTCCTAAACAACGCTTCCTCCACCATCGAGCGCTTTTCTGCTACCGGCGCCTACCTAGGAACCTTTGCCAAAACCGGCGCTGGCCCCCATTTCTTCGCAGTTTTCCCTCCCCTTCACCCCTCGCCTACGCCCACTCCCACCCCGACCGAGACTCCGACGCCAACGCCGACTGCTACCCCGACCCCAACTGAGACGCCCAGCCCGACAGAAACCCCAAGCCCGACCGTCACACCGACTCCTACCGAGACGCCGACACCAACAGAAACCCCAACGCCTACCCCTACGACGACGCCGACGCCGTCAGAAACTCCGACGCCCACGGAGACGCCGACGCCTTCAGAAACGCCGACGCCTTCAGAAACGCCGACGCCTTCAGCGACCCCATCGCCAACAGAGACGCCAACGCCGACGCCCATCCCGACCCCGAGCGAGACCCCGATCCCGACCGAGACACCCACACCAACCGAGACGCCGACTCCCACTCCGACCGAAACCCCAACGCCGACCCCGAGCGAAACGCCGACTCCTACGCCGACAGAGACGCCGACCCCGAGCGAAACCCCCACCCCTTCTCAAACTCCCACTCCGACACCCACAGAAACACCCAGCCCAACTTCCACGCCGAGCGCGACTCCGACTCCGAGTGAAACGCCGACCCCAACCGAGACGCCGACTCCCACTTCAACCCCGACTGCTACTCCGACGCCGAGCGAGACTCCCACTCCTACGATCACCCCGACACCGACCGAGACCCCCACGCCCACAGAAACCCCTAGCCCGACAATCACACCTACTCCTACGGAGACTCCGAGCCCGACTCCCTCTATAACTCCCACTCCGACCGAAACCCCAGCGCCGACACAGACTCCCACCCCTACGCCAACGCCCTCTCCGACCCCGACCGCTTCTCCCACTCCGACACCCATCGCGCCGGCGATTATGCGTCAGCCTGCAAACCAGGTCGTCACTCTGGGTGAGACTGCTACCTTTACCGTGGAAGCCAGCGGCACCGCTCCCCTGACCTACCAATGGCAAAAGAACGGAATTAATCTACCGGGCGCGACCATGGCGACCTATACCACTCCGCCCGTGACCGCCGAGGATAACGGCAGTCTCTTCTGCGTTGTCGTGAGTAACGGGGCCGGGAGTGTGATCAGCCTGCAGAGGTCACTAAAGGTCAATTTCCCGCCGGTCATCACAACTCAGCCGCGGGACGCGACCGTGAATGCGGGGAGGGCGGCTAAATTTACCGTGAAGGCAACCGGCCAGAGCCTCACCTACCAATGGCGCAAAAATGGCGCCAACATCACTGGCGCCACCCAAAGCAACTACACTACTCCACCGGCGGCGTCGGGCGATAACGGAGCGCTCTTCTCGGTGCTCGTGACCAATAGCTACGGCAGCACTACCAGCAGCGACGCAGTCTTGACCGTAAGATAGTCTCGTCTTTCTCCACTCTCGGGTGCGCCGCTTTCGCCCCGACCATCCGCGAAAAGAGGCTCCAACCGGCGCTGCCGGCCGCGCCTCCGCAAGGAAGGGATGCGCTTTAGGCTTTCCCTGTAAATGCCGTCCCGTTACCGTCTGCCTGTGAACAGAATTCTTTGCGGGATAGCGGTTTCGATCACCGCCATAACATCGGCCGGCGCTCAGACCCCAGCACCGGAGCGGCCTGACCTCTCGAACAAGGCGCTCCTGACCAAGCCGGGGCCAGGACTGCAGGGCCGGGCGGAAGCGGCTGCGCTGCACAAATTGGCCGATGATTACTACCGTTGGCGCAACGAACAATATCCGGTGCGCAGCAGCGACGCCGGCCTTCACACCTGGGACGATCGCCTGACCGATTTTTCTCCGGATCAAATCGCGCAGCGCGCGCGCCACGTCGAGGACCTGCTGGCGAGAGTAAAGGCGCTGCCCACGCAGAATTGGCCGAAAGATGAGCGGATCGATTGGATCCTCTTTCGCGCCCAACTGGAGAATGTGTCGTTCGACAATCGCATCCTGCAATCCACCAGCCGCGACCCGCAGACCTATGTGGGTGAATGCAGTAACGCCATCTTTTCCTTGCTGAAAAAGGATTACGACACACCAAGGAATCGGGCCTTGGCCGCGACCAAACGTCTGCAGAACATGCCGGCGCTCCTGCAGCAGGCAGAGAAAAATCTGGACCAGCCGGTAAAGCTCTTTGCTCAATTGGCGATCGCCTCGGCGCGGGCGATGGATCCACTTTTCCGGGAGAGTCTCATGACTTTGGACAAGGGCCTTTCGCCTAACGACCATGAGAACCTGGTCAAGGCGCGCGACGGGGCGCTGCAAGCTTTGCATGGCTTTGCCGATTACCTCGAGCAACGCCTTCCCTCCATGATCGCCTTCGCGCCGATGGGATTTGAGAATTACAATGACTACCTCCATCACGTCCTTCTCCTCCCGCTCGAGGCTGAGCAGGTGGAGATCATCGGCCGGGTTGAGCTAGCCCATTATCGTGCGCTCGAGGCCTGGCTGCCCGATCCTTCCCTGGCCGATCCCGACCCGGCGCGGAGCAAAAACATTCCTCCGGACCAGGCCGCTTTCCTCAAGGCCTACGAGAGCCGCGAGACGGAGATGATCCGGTTTCTTAAGGACCACAAGCTGGTCACGCTGCCGGATTACCTGGGCAAGTTCGAGATCCGGCAACTTCCGGCCGCCTTTAAGCCGACCAGCCCGGGCGGCTTCATGAATCCGCCGGGGGTTTATGACAAGGATCCGAACGGATTCTATTTCATCCCGACTTACAGCCCCGACTCGAAGAACTTTTACATCCGCGCTGCGATCGAAGACCCGCGGCCAATCCTCGGGCATGAGGGAATCCCTGGCCATTTTCTCCAACTCTCAATTGCCAATCACCTCAAAGACGAAATCCGCCGCCAAAACCAGGACAATGTCTTCGTGGAAGGCTGGGCGCTTTATGGCGAAGAGATGCTGATGCGGACCGGACTTTACCCGCTCAACTCCGCCTCGCAGGGCCAGGTGCTGCGACTGGCGCGCTATCGTTCGGCGCGGATCGGGGTGGATGTGAATCTGCACACCGGCAAGTGGACCTTTGAACAAGCGGTGGAGTATTTCATGGAAGCTGGCGGTCTCGATCGCGAAGCTGCCGAAGGCGAAGCGGCTGGTGCGGCTTCCAGCCCGACCCAGAAGATCGGTTACATCACAGGCAAATGGCAGATCATGGAGTTGTTAAGCCGTTACCGCGACCGGAAAGGGAAGGATTTCCGGCTCGGCCAATTCCATGATGATCTCATCAAGAACGGCAGCCTGCCGCTCTCGATCGTGCGCTGGATTCTGCTCGATGATTCAAGTCAGATCGACGCGGCGTTGAAACCAATAGCTACAAGTCAGCGGAGCCGCAGATAACCCTGAGACCACTGCAGCTCGGCCGAGCCGGGAGAAAAGACTCTAAGCCGCCCGGCTTACGGGCTTTTGCGCCGCGGGATGGGGGTCTCGTCCGGCATGGTGCGGCGATGGGTGCGCGGTGTCGGGGTGGGAGTCGCGTTCGCCTTGGTGATGTGGTACTCGAGGCGCGCCTTGCGATTTTTCGCGTCGGCGTTGTTCGGATCCATACTGAGAACCTTCTCGCAATCGGCGATGCCCTTTTCGTAGTCGCCCTTTAACTCATAGACGTAGCTACGATCGAGATAAGCTTCCTTATTTTTGGGCTTGTCTTTGATGATGGCGGAGAAGTCGTCGATCGCCTTGTCGTACTCCTTCACATTCCAATAAGCGAAAGCGCGGCGATCCAGAATCGCAGGATCGCTCTTCTCCTTCAGGACCACATCGTAATCCTCGATTGCCTTCTTGTAGTCCTTATTCTGGAGATAGGCGAAGGCCCGGTAACGGTAGGCCGATACTGTCTCGGGTTTGATTTTGATCGCCCGGGTCAGATCCTCAATCGCCTGCCCGTATTTCTTCTCGGCCATGTAAACCACTCCGCGATTGACGTAGCCGGAATAGTTATCTTCTTCGGCCTCGATCGCGCTGGTAAAAGCTTTCATGGCGTCGTCCATCTTACCGGCCCCTTTGTAAGCAAGACCGAGATTATTGTAGTTATTAGCCTCTTTCGGGTCGGCTTTGGCCGCCTTTTGGAAGAGATCGATCGCCTTGTCCCATTCTTTATTCTTAGCTGCCTCGATTCCTTCCTTGCCGTATTTATACGCATCTGCCTTGTCATCCGCTCGGCTGAGAGCCGGCAGGAAGAAAGAAAGTGCAGCGATGATGGCCAAAGATCGGTTCAAAATTTTCATATGTCGTTTCCCCCACTAATACGAACGAGCGGCCAGTTTGGCCGCAACAAAATCCTCCTGCAAGCAGAAGCTACTCTTGCAATCTGCTAGCCGTGAGCCCCTTCCACGGATCCGGGCTCATCCACCCGCACGATCCGACGGGCGCGGCCGGTTATTTCTTCAATCTCGAGCAATACTCCGCGCAATCGCACCTCACCGCCCGCGACCGGAAAAATGGCTGGCATATTCGAGACAAAGCGTTCGACGATCGGTTCAATCTGTCGCCCAAGAATGGAATGCACCGGGCCGCACATCCCGGCGTCGGTGATGAAGGCGGTGCCGCCTTCGAAGATCTGTTCGTCGGCCGTCTGCACATGCGTGTGGGTGCCGAGCACGGCAGAAACGCGGCCATCGAGATAACGGCCGATGGCGATCTTTTCGCTCGTGGTTTCGCCGTGGGCATCGACCACGATGGTGGTCGTCTCCTCGCGCATGGCGGCGACGGCGGCATCGAGGGCGGGGAAGGGATTTTCCAGGATCGGCTGCATGAAAGTGCGGGCCTGCACATTGATCACCCCGACCTTCCCTTTCGGCGTCTCGAGCACGATGGTGCCGGCTCCGGGCGCGCCGGCAGGGTAATTCAACGGGCGCAGGAGCCGCGGCTCCGTTGCGATGAAGGGCACGATCTCCTTGCGATCCCAGATGTGATCGCCGCTGGTCACGACCGAGACGCCGGCGCGCAGAAAATCGATGGTCAACTTCGGAGTGATCCCACGTCCAGCGGCCGCGTTCTCGCCGTTGACGATGGTGAAATCAATCCCATGCCGACGTTTCAAATCCGGCAACCGCGCCACGACGGCGCTGCGCCCCGGCTCGCCCACCACATCGCCGAGAAAAAGAATCGTGAGCATCCCGCGATCATCGTATTAAACTCGAAAATCCCAAGCTGATGTTTCGTCGCCTCCTCATCCGCGGGCTCGCTCTCGCCCTGCTCTCCGCGGCTCCGTGGGCCGCCGCAGCGGCGGAGGAGAAATTGCCCAAGGATGCCGCCGCCCGCCTGAGCACCCTGGGACGCGCGCCGGATTGGAGTGCGCTGGAGAAATATCAGACCACGATCACGCACGACGAGTTTGTCGACCGGCTCGAGCACGTCTACGGCAGGCACGGTTACGACCCCGAGCTGATCCAGGTGCAACCGGATCGCGCCCGTATTTTAACCACGAGCGGCACGCACAACTATTTCACCCTCCATTTCGCCCAGAGCGCGGCCGATCGGCGGCCGGTGAAGCACTGGTGGACCGCGCCGGACCAATTGCCGCCGGCGAAAGGTGGCGGGCCGCTGGCCGGGTTTCACATCGCGCTCGATCCCGGCCATCTCGGCGGCACCTGGGCGCAAATGGAAGAGCGCTGGTTTAAGATCGGCGATGCCCCGCCAGTAATGGAAGGCGAGATGACCTTGCGGGTCGCTCAGCTCCTCGCGCCGCGGCTGGAGTCGTTAGGGGCGAAAGTCTCCCTCGTGCGGGATAAGACGGAGCCGGTTACGCCCTATCGACCATCCGACTTTGAAGAGATCGCCCGGCAATTCCTGCAGTGCGCCGGGGTGGCCGAGCCGCGGGATAATTACGATGGCCCGGCCGACCCGGCCAAGGAGCAGACGGTCGCCTGGCAGCGCGAGCTGCTCTTTTATCGCAACAGCGAAATCCGCCGGCGCGCCAGCCTGGTCAACTACCGGCTCCAGCCCGATCTGGTCCTTTGCCTGCACTTTAATGCCGAACCATGGGGCGACCCGAACCACCCGACCCTCGTGCCTAACAATCACCTCCATCTCCTGGTTAACGGCGCCTATCTCCCGCCCGAGCTGCAGCTGGACGACGAGCGTTTCGAGATGATGCAGAAACTGCTCAGCGGCTCGTATCCCGAAGAGCTCGGGTTGGCCGAGAGCATCGCCGGGGCGATGGCGAAGGCGACCGGGCTCCCGCCCTATCAGTACAAGACGGAGAACGTGACGCCGGTCGGGAGCAGCGGCTACGTCTATGCGCGCAACCTGATGGCAACCCGTCTCTATGCCTGTCCCACGGTCTACCTCGAGCCGTATGTGATGAATAGCCGGCCGGTTTTCGTGCGGGTAAAGGCGGGCGACTACGAGGGGACGCGGAAGGTGGGAGAAAAAATGCAGCCGAGTATTTATCGCGAGTATGTCGAGGGCGTGGTGGCCGGGGTAGTCGACTATTTTGGGAAGAGGCGTCGCTAGGGGAAAGGATGCGCGCAGATGGTGGCAGAATGCGCGTAAACGTTTCGCGAAGCGAATGTCTACAGGCTTGCGACAGCGGCGCGGAGGTCTTCCTTGGTCACGTTATCTGCCAGGCTGGCTCGGCCGATTTCCGGCGTGACGACAAAGCGGATTCTGCCTTGCGCAAATTTTTTGTCGCGCGGCAACGCGGCCAGGATCTTCTCGCGCGGGAAATCCGGCGGGAGCGCTATGGGTAGGTCGTGCGCCTGCAGAGCCGCCCGGATCTTTGCCGCCTCGCCTAACGACAAGCCGGCCCGGCGCAGCGAGATCTCGACCGCGGCCACCATTCCCAGGCTGACCGCTTCGCCGTGCAGGAAATAGCCGTAGCCCGCGGCGTGCTCGACTGCGTGACCGATGGTGTGACCGAAATTCAAGAGGGCGCGCACCCCAGTCTGTTCGTGCTCGTCCGCGGCCACGATGGCGGCCTTGATCGCGAGGCTGCGCTCAACCAGAAGAGCCATCTGCGGAAGGGCCCGCTGCCAGCTCGCCTCGTCGCTGGCCGGCAATGGGGAAGCCTGCGCGACCAGGGCGAAAAGTTCCGCGTCGCGGATGATGCCATGCTTGATCACCTCGGCAAACCCTTCATTCCAGATCCGCACCGGCAGGGTGCGCAGCGTGTCGGTGTCGGCCAGGACGAGTGAGGGATGGTAGAAGCTGCCGATCAGATTTTTACCCGCGGCGGCGTTGACTCCGGTCTTGCCGCCAATGCAGCTATCGACTTGCGCGAGCAGAGTCGTGGGCAGAGCGAGGCAGGGTATTCCGCGCAGGTAGACCGAAGCGACGAAGCCGACCAAATCGCCCAGCACGCCGCCGCCTAACGAAATCAGAAAAGAAGTGCGATCGAGCCCGGCCGCTCCCAGGCGCGCACAGATCGCTTCGACCTGCTGGAGCGACTTGCTCTTCTCGCCCGGCTCCAGCTCGAGCAGGGCCGGCTCGTAACCGGCCTGGCGCAAACTGGCGCAGACCGTGGCGCCGTAGAGCGGCGCGACATTCGCATCGGAGATCACTGCGCAGCGCTCGCCGGGCAGATGCTGCCTAACGAGTGCGCCCGTCTGCGGGCAAAGCCCGGCACCGATGAGCACCTCGTATCGGCGCAACCCGGCGCGGACCTCCAGCCTTCTCACCGCCCCCGCCATGGCTGATCGCAACCGCGCCGAAGGCCGATGGGTGAATCCACGGCCGCCTTGAGGCGCCTTTCCTCTTGCAACGGAGTTGCGGGCAAAATTCTTTTCATGAAAATCCGCTCTGGGCGGCAGCCTACCACCCTCGCTCCCGCTCGGGTAAGCGAAAACGGGGACGAAGCAAAACTTGCTCATCCGGTGCAGCTTTTGTAATGAAAGACATGCCTGATCCCGTCGACCCGATCGATCCTGTGGCGCCTGGCCCGCCTCCGTTGGGCACAGAGGATGCCCGCACCCGCCCGACCTCGACCGGTCTTCCCTCGAATGTGGCGGCGGCCCTGGCTTGTTTTCCGCTCATCGGCGGAATCATTTTCTACCTGCTGGAGAAGCGCGACGCCTTCGTCCGCTTCTACGCCATGCAGTCGATCATTTTTGGCGCGGCCTGGATCCTCTTCAGCATCGCCTGGAACATCCTCTTCGCCATCCTCGGGCACATCCCGGCCATCGGGGTGATCTTCGCCTTTCTTCTCTGGCTCATCTGGGCGGTGGTGAACATTGCCTTTCTCATCCTGCTCATCATCGCGATCATCAAAGCCTTCAGCGGGGTCCGCTGGGACATTCCCTGGGTCGGCGCGATGGCGCGCAAGCAGACCAGCGAACCCCTCTAGCGGGTTTGCGGCGCCCTCTTGCCTAACGAATCTGGCCGCGCTCGGCCCGAGCGAGAAGCTTAGACGAGCAGCTTGACCACGATTTGGTTCAGGATGAGCTCGTGATCGAGCTGGCTGCTCACGATCTGCAGGTTGGCGGTGAGGCAGGCTTGCAAGCCCGCGACCAGTTTTTCCACTTCGAATCGATGAGCCTGCATCGCTGCGATGCCGAGGGCGTAGCCATTAATCGAACCATCCTTCTTGCGCGGGAGGTGGGCCGTGACCTCGGCTGGCAGCCGATTGAGGCTGGAGATGAACGAGAAAGGCGCGCTTGGTCGCGGCAGGCGATGCCGCTGCATCAGGTCCTTGGCCAGGAGAAGATTCCGCACCGTCGGGATGAGGGCGACGAGCAGGATGCCGATGGCCGATTCCCCCTGATCGAGCAATCGCCGAACGAGCCCGAGCGCCCCCTCCAGGTCGCGGGCGGCGAGCGCGTTCCCGAGCTCGAAAATGACCCCGGCGCGCAAGATCGGGACGAGGGTACGCACGTTCTCGAGCCTGATCCGCCGCTCGTTTTCGCCCAGGAACAGATCGATTTTTTCCAGCTCGTTCTGGATCGTGCGGGTGTCGCCGCCGGTGAGAAGGACGAAGAGATCGATCGCTTCTTCGTCGAAACGCAGCTGCCGTTCCCTGCCTAACGACTGCACCAGATCGAGAGCCGCTTCCTCCCAGCCGCTGCGGCTGGAGTCGAGCTTGTCCAAGACCTGCAGCTCAGCGCGTTTGGCCAGCGCTTTATAAAACGAACGCCGCTTATCCACTTCCGGCGCACTGAGGAGGAATTTCACTTCACCGCCGCCCAGGTCCCCATCCAGCGCCGCGCTTAGATCTTCCAGCGCCTCCTGCACCGCGGCCGCACTGCCGATGCGGTTATCGCCGAGGAAATTGGCGTTCTTGAGCCAGACCAGTTTGCCGCCTCCGAAGAAGGGCAGCGTTCGCAAAGCCTCGATCGCCGAACGGATTCGCGCCACAGCCTGGTCGGCGTTATCGGCGCAGGCGTCGATGGTTTCGACCCCGAAATCGCCCGCGTCCGGCGGCGTCAGCTTGGCCGCCAGCTCGGCCGCGGCGGTTTTGACCGCGCTTTCATCGGAGCCGACGACGGCGTGGATATGATCGGTTTTACGAGCGGCTTTGGTTTTCATCGGCAGACGCGGTGGCGCATTCTAACACGGAGAAAAAGTCCTGCCCAAGTCCCGCCGCCGCCCCCCGGAGCACTTCGTTAGGCGCAGGCCCGGGCCAGACACTGGCGCGCGATCTATTTGGCGACGCCTGGCCGGGTGTGCGGCGAAGCGATGATGCCAATCTTGCCCGCGCCCCGGGGGGATAAGGCCTCTAGGGCTGAAATTTCAGTCCGCTCGGGGCTTTCGGGGCTTGAACCGGCGTCGGCGTGCCGGTCGGCTCGGCCAACCCGAGAAGAACCTTATGTGCGTACGAGATTTCGGCCGGGAGGTTGAGCACATCGATCTGGTAGATTTCGATGAAATTCATCCCGTAGCTCAAGCCCAGGTTGACGCTGCTGTGGAGGATATTGTTCGCTGCGTCAGGCACCCCGTTGTTATTTCGGAAGGTACTATCGCCGTAGCAATTATCCAGCATCTGGCCCCCGACCTCCGGGCGACTGTCCCAGAGGAGTTGGTAGACCGTTCCCGTGCCCGGAGCGGGCGGGTTATAGGTGCCGAGGCTGTTCTTTTGCACCACCAGCCGGCCCGGCCACCGTTCGCGCGCGGCCAGGACGGCCTCACGGGCCACATAGCTGGCATCCGGATCGAGATTCCCGGTTTGGCCGACATGTCCGTTGCCGCCGACCGCGAGGGTGACGTATTGGTTCGGAAATGCGGCCATGGTGGCGTCGATGATCTGCTGCCCGGCATCGAGCATTTTCTCGGTGGTGTAACCGACGGCAAACCAGTTCTGCACATCCTCCGGGGTGTGCGGGACGCTCCAGTCTTCGCTGTTGGCGTTGGCAAAACTGGCCCAGACGATCCGGAGCGCCGGCTGCCCGGTAAAATGCGCTCCCAGAGCGGTGATCATGGCTTTCTTTTTGGCTAAGAACGTCGGATCCCAGAAGACCGGGATTTTCGTCGCGACCCCATCCTTATCGAAGGTGAAGAAAGTTCCACCAGCGGCGGTGACGGCATTTGTCACCCAGGTGGGCCGGGCAAATTGGGTGTTGATGCGCAGGAACACCATCTTGCCCGCGGCGGTCGCTCGAGCCATCTCGGAGTCGAGGAAGGTCCAGTTGAAATTGCCCTCCGTCGGCTCGAGCTCGGACCAATCCTGACGAATGCTCACGCCGTCGACGTTTGGGTTGGTCAAAACCGTGTCGCGGCAGGCGACGCCGGCGGCCGAGAGCGAGAAGACGCCTTTTGGCACCTCGGCTCGGGCGGCGAAAGCGAAAATGAAGAGCCCGGCGCACAAGCTCAGTAAAAAGCGCAATGCGCAACGGCGGTCGTGGGGCATCCGGCGACGCCAGGGGTTGAGGATCAGCTGCATGGCTAAAATTGAGCTTTTCTTATGCCAACCAGCGACGCCGGGCCGCTTTGTGGTATATTTCGCCTCCCGCGCCGTGAGTCGATGCGCCTCGTGTGCGGGCGACAAATCGGCCCTTCACCCGCACACCTGAAACCGGTTGACAATTTCTTTAAATACTGTCAAAACTAGCTTCCCGTCACCGCCCCTGGAACAGGAGAAAAACAACATGAACAGACCATCTCTAGCCAACGCCCTGGGAAACACGGACAATCGCACTAACTCTTCTTTGCTGAACACATTCCTGAGCAGCAGGCAACGCTTCGCCAGTCTCGTCGGGACCGCCATTTTACTCACCTGCGGCACGAGTTGGGCGCAGCAATTCACCGATGTCTCGGTCGAAGCTGGCCTGCACCGGCAGAAAACCCGTTCCTGGGGAAACCCGCTCTGGGGCGACTTCAACAACGACGGCCTGCTCGATCTCTTCGTCTCCAACCACGAGACCCAATATGGCGTTCCGGCAGGCGATGGTCTCCTCCCCTATATCTATATCAACCAAGGCGATAGCACCTTTATGGATGTCATCTCTACTTCGGGCATCAAAGACGATGACAAGGTGTACGACACCGGTGCCTGGCAGGGCGCTTCCATCGCTGACTACGACGGCGATGGCAATCTCGACATCATGATCACCGAGCCTCCCTACCAGGGCGGCGGCCTCGCTCCGACCCGCGACATCCTCTACAAAGGTCATGGCGATGCAACCTGGGAATATGTCAGCGAAGAAGCCGGAATCGTCGTCGCGCGTGATTACGGCGAATGCGCCTTTTTCGTCGACTACGATAACGACGGCTTCCTCGACATCTTCGTGAAGAACATTCCTAACGCCGGAGAAGCGACCGCGGAAAACGTTCTCTATCATAACAACGGCGACGGCACCTTTAACGTCGTCCCGGGAGCGGGTGGCCTGGCCGACGCGATTCATGGCATTACCGAAGGCTCGATCGTCTCTTTCGCCGACTACGATTACGATGGCTACATGGACGTCGTCATGGGCGGAAATGGCTCGAGCGAAGCCTTATACCATAACAATCGAGACGGCACTTTCACCGATGTCACTGGGACCGCGGGGTTGCTGGAAGGTAAAAACACCCAGGGCCTGGCCTGGGGCGATTTCAATAACGACGGCCTGCTCGATCTGTATATCTCGCGCGGCAAATCCAGCGGCGGCGGCACCCTGGCCAACTCGCTCTATCAGAATAACGGCGATGGCACCTTTACCGACGTGGGTAGGAAAGCTCGCGCCGACGATGGCACCAGCACCTGGGCGGCGGTCTGGGGCGACTACGACAACGATGGGTTTCTCGACCTTTTTGTCGCCCGTTCCGGCACCGACACGCTCGGACCTGGCAATGCCAACATCCTTTATCATAACAATGGGGACGGCACCTTTACGGACGTCGCCAAAGCCGAAGGGGTAGACCAACAGGACGACGATCCCAATTCGGCCCACAAGCTGGCTGCCTGGGGGGACTATGACGGCGATGGTTTCCTCGATCTGGCGACTAAAGATGGGATTGGGCCCGGTCTTGCGACTGAGATGAGTAACATGGGCTATCACTATCTCTTTCATAACAACGGCGGGACGAACCATTACCTCAAACTGAACTTAAAAGGTGTCCAGTCTAACCTGAACGGGCTCGGCGCACGAGTGACTGTGACCTACGGTGATGGCACCATCGCCTTCCGTGAGAACAACGGCGGCGGCGGCGGCGAATGGGGCTCGCAGGGGGCTGGCCCGATGCATTTCGGTATCGGAACCGCCGATACGGCCACGGTGCGCATCACCTGGCCGAGTGGCCTGGTGGATCTGCTTTCAGACGTCGCGGCTAACTCCACTCTGACGGTGGTCGAAGGCTCCAGCCCGCCCCCGGTGTTGCCACAGAACATCTCCACTCGTCTGGATGTGGAGACGGGTGAGAACGTCGGAATCGGCGGCTTTATCGTCACCGGCACCAGTGCCAAGAAAATCCTGATCCGGGGCATTGGCCCTTCGCTCGCTTCGACCGTCTCCGGCTTTCTGCCTGACCCGGTCCTGGAACTGCATCGTTCAGCTAATACGACTTTAACTAACGACGATTGGAAGACGGACCAGCAGGCGGAGATCGCCGCTACCGGGCTGGCCCCGACTAATGACTCGGAGGCGGCGATGGTGGTGAATCTTATCCCGGGTCCCTATACGGCCGTCCTCCGTGGAGCGAACGGCACCACCGGTGTGGGATTAATTGAAGTTTACGATCTCGATCAGGGCGACACCTCTGAGCTGGCTAACGTCAGCACACGTGGCTTTGTCGGTAGCGGAGACAATGTCATGATCGGCGGCGTCATCATTGGACCGAACGGAGCACCTAGCGCCAATGTGGTCGTGCGCGCGATCGGGCCTTCGCTGGCTGATTTAAACGTGGACGGGGTTCTGCAAGATCCGACTCTGGATCTCTTTGACGCAAACGGGACGATCATCGGTTCGGATGATAACTGGCAGGACAATCCGACCCAGGCCAACCTGATCAAAGGCGCCGGCATTGCCCCGACCGATCCGCGCGAAAGTGCGATCTACAAGACTCTGGCGACTGGCAGCTACACCGCCATCGTCCGGGGCAGCGGCGGCACGACCGGAGTCGGCTTGGTCGAAGTTTATAACGTCAAATAGCCGCTAACGGATAGTCAGTTTACGAAGCCTCGTCTTCTTCCAGGGAGACGAGGCTTTTCGTTTCCAGCTTAGCCGGAACAATGGCTAAGTAGCCACGAACTTACCCTCGCACTGACCCAATGGTGATGTGCCGAGACACCGCCATCGTCTGTGGCAGCGGCACGGATGGAGTTGGCCGCTGACGGATAGTCAGTTCACGAAGCCTGGTCTTCTACCAACGAGACGGGCTTTCGTGTCCAGCTGAGCCGTTGACTGTGACTTAAGGAGTCACACAACTCAACCATCGCTCTGACATAGTTGGCGCCGCCCCAGCGATAAAGGAGGCGACCATCGTTAAGGGGGATGACGATGTGATCTGACGCCCGGCTGTCTTCCTGGTGTCGAAATACCGCCACTTTTTCGCGCCAGCGGAAGCACGACTGGAACCGGCCTGAGAAGGTTTATAACATCAAGCAACCGGCTAACGAATCATCGGCTGGCGAAACCTCGTCCTCTTCCGCAAAGACGTTCTCCGTTAGGCTGCAAAAACTTTCCAACGCTACATCTCCGCAGGCGAGGCGATCTTGACCGCCGAGGCCGAAGCGGATGCCGTCTCGCGGCAGAAGCTGCGCCGCGCGCCGAGAAAGCGCCTTGGCGAGATCGTGTTTCCACTGATCGACGTATGGCGTCGGTCGAGCGGCGCGCGCGAAGCGGCTCATGTGATTTTGCCGAGGACGAGGCCGGTGAGAAATGGTGCCGCTTCCGGCACGTGCGCCCAGGGGCGTCCGAACTGCTGGAGGGTGGGCGACGTGGCGATGTAATAGGGAACGGTGACGCCATGGAAAGTCTCGATCGCCTGCTCGATCATCTGCACTTCGTCGACGGTGGGGGCGTGGGTTTGGCTGTATTCCTCGGCCAGCCTGGCGGCGACCTGCTCCGAGAGGGTGACGTCGCAATCGAGAAACTCGTCCCACTTATCCCGCGGGACCGTCCTCAGATCGACGGGCGGCTCAGCCCGCCGGGCGAGGTTGCGTTCAGTATCGCGGAGGATGGCGGCGTTTGATTTGTTGCTTTCGAACAGCTCCGAATAAACCCATCGCAGCTCTTACTGTGTTCGTCGGACGCTGACATTCTTTTTGTTCCTCCGTTTCCTCGCGGGCAAAGAGGAGGCGGGATAGTCCCTCCGCGCTCCCTTCGCGGCAAGTCCAAATTTCGGATCCAGCTTGGCCCAGACTCCTGGCTTAGGGAGTCACTAACTCTGCCGTCGCGCTGACGAACGGCCGACTTACCCCGCCGGTGATAAGGATGCGGCCATCGTTGAGAAGCGTGGCGGTATGGTTCTGGCGCCCGACCGTCATGGTGCCGAAAAGGCTAAACTGACCGGTCGCCGGGTCATACAGTTCCACCGAATCGAGGGCCTGCTGCGCCCCGCCAAAAACCGCGCCGCCCACAGTGGCTCCGCCGATGGCCAGGACCTTCCCTTGCAGGCTGCCCCAGGCTCGGTTGGTGAGGAGGATGGTGCGGTGGCGACCGCGTTCCTGGATCATTGGTGCCACGGCGGTGAATGATTGCGTCGCAGGATTATAAACATCGGCTACTTCGGGGGAGAAAGTGCCTCCGGAAACCAAGGCCGTCCCATCAGCCAAAAGAATCGCTTCGTGTTCCGAGCGCGCGGCGTGCATCTTTTGCACACTGCTCCAGAGCCGGGTGACGGGGGAATAAAGCTCGGCCGAATCGGTTTCGCGATCTCCTCCGCCCTGCCCGTTGGAAAGAATGTTACCGCCCATGACCAGCGTCGTGCCATCGTTCAAAAACACAGCGCGATGACGCTTGCGCTTCTCCGTCATCGACCCGGTGAAGGAAAAGGTGCCGGTCGTTGCATCGTAGAGTTCGCAACTGTCGGTTTCGTTTCCGCCGGTAGTCACGCCGCCGGCGACCATGACTGTCTTGTCGTTGAGCAAGGTCGCGGTGTGTAAGGCGCGCAGGGCACTCATGTTTGCGGTCAGGTGAAATTGGCTCGTCGCCGGGGCGTAGATCTCCGCACTGCGCAAATAACCGGCTGCGCTCTTCCCACCGGTGAGCAGGACCGTGTTGTCAGCCAGCAAAGTGGCAGTATGACTCTTACGAGCCGTCGTCAGGTTCCCTACGCTGGTGAAAGTGTTATTCGTCGGGCTAAAGATTTCGGCCGACTTCAGCGGCGAGGTGTCGGTGCTTCCGGCGGCCAGAAGCACGCTGCCATCGGCCAGAAGAGTGGCGGTATGCTGGTTGCGGCCAGATTTCATATTGCCGAGAGAGGTAAAGGCATGGGTGACGGGGTCGATCACTTCCGCCGTCTGCAAAGTAGAGTTACCCGTGACTCCGCCAGCCACCAGGACCTTGCCGTTGGCAAGGAGGGTAGCGGTGTGGCCGCCACGATTTTCCACCATGCCGTCATGCAGCGTCCAAAGCTGGGTGGCAGGATCGTAGATCTCGTTCTGGGCCAGGAATCCACTTTCAAGAGTTACCCCTCCGATGATCAGGAGCCGCCCATCCGGGAGGCGGACATCCCGATGGTTGGACCGATGGTAGAGCATGCTCGTGCCGGCGGTGAAAGTCTGGGTCGCAGGATTATAGAACTCGGTCTCATCGTGCGGGCTGGTGCCGGAAAAGCCGCCGGTAAGGAAGACCGTGCCGTCCGCCATCAGACTGGAGGTATGGTTAGCCCGGGCTACCCGCATGGTCTGGGGCAGGGCGCTGAAGCGCTGGCTCGAGGGGTCGTAGATCTCGGCCAGCTTGGAAGCGATCGTGCCGACATAGCCACCGGTAATGAGAACGGTGCCATTTGGCAGCAAGGTGGAGGCATGACTCTTGCGGTTCACCGGGTTACTTGCAGTGGCGCTGAATTTGAGTGAGACGGGATCGAAAAGGTCGGCTTTCTTTCCCCCAACGAGCAGGACCTGGCCATTCGAGAGCAGCGTGGCGGTGTGCTGGGTGCGGGCGGCGCTCATGTTCTTTGCCGTGGAAGAAAAGAGGCCGGTATTCGGGTCGTAGATTTCAGCCGTGCGCAAGGGGACGTTATCCTGGTCGCCGCCAGCGATGAGGACCCGCCCGTCGTTGAGCAAGGTGGCGGTATGATCGGCCCGTGGCGTCGTCATCCGCCCGGTCGGGGTGATGGCACCCGTGGCAGGATCGTAGAGTAAGGCAGAGTCGAGGGTCGTGTTTTCATTCACACCTCCGGTGATGAGGACCTTGCCTGAAGCGAGCAAGGTGGAAGCGTGGCCGGCCCGCTCCGGAGTGAGCGGAATCTGCGCCCGAAGCTGTGGTGCACCGAGCAAGGTACACACGACGAGTAAAAGGAGTGCGATGGGTCTTTTCATACGAACGAGAGAGGAAAATGCTGAATGAACGAATTTTCAGCAGAAGTTGGACACGCCAAAGACGGTAGCAACTTCCCGCTGGCGCTGTCTACGGAAATATATTCTTTTGGGCCGCGATACCTCGGAGCGGCGCCCCTTCCGGAGCCAAAGATCAAGGCGCCACCAGCTCCGCCGTGCGGCTCACCACCGGCTTGCCGACTCCGCCGGCAACGAGGATGCGCCCGTCCGGAAGCTCGGTCGCAGTGTGATTTTGCCGCGCTTCAGTCATCTGGCCAAAGTCGCTGAACTGCTGCGTAGCCGGATCGTAGATCTCGACTGATTCGACCGCCTGCTGGCCGCCACCGAAGAGCGGACCGCCGACCACGGCTCCGCCGATGACGAGCACCTTGCCGACCAGATTGCCCCACGCCGGTCGGGTGAGCAGGAGTGCAATATGGCGGCCGCGGGTTTGCACCATCTCGTCGACGATGGAGAAATCCTGCGAAGCCGGCTGGTAAAGATCGGAGACAACCGGAGAGAACGCGCCGCCGGAGATGAGGACGGTGCCATCGGGCAACAAGGTGGCGTCATGTTCAGAGCGGGCAACGTTCATCTTCTCGACGTAGGTGAATTTGCCCGTGGCGGGATTGTAGACTTCGGCTGTGTCGGTTTCACGATCGCCGCCGCCTTGAGAATTGGGGAGGTGGTTGCCGCCGGTGACAAGCACGGTGCCATCCTGCAGGAGGGTCGCAGTGTGGCGCTTGCGCTGCAGGTTCAGCGGACCGGTATAGGTGAAATCAAGCTTGATCGGATCGAAGAGCTCCGCCGTCTCGACCGAGACGCCCCCGGTCTTGACGCCACCGACGACCAGAACCTGCCCGGAATTGAGTAGCGTGGCGGTATGGAGGGCGCGCAGGCCGTTGAGCGGCGCGATGGTGGTAAACTGGCCGCTGCTCGGATCCCATAACTCAGCCGAACGCAGGTAGCCGCTGCCGCCGCCCTTGCCGCCCGTGACCAGGACCCGCCCGTCCGGCAGAGTGGTGGCGGTGTGGCTCTTGCGATCCACCTCGAGCGAGCCAGTGAAGGAAAAGGTGTTCGCTAACGGGTTGAAGAGTTCAGCCGAGTGGAGGTTGTTCGCGTCGTTGCTCCCGGCGGTGAGGAGCACCTGGCCGTTGGGGAGCAGGTTTGCTCGATGCTGGTTACGGCCTTCCCGCATGTTACCCAGGGGGACGAATTGCCGCGTCGCGGGATCGAGCACCTCTGCGGTCTGCAGCGTGCGATTTCCGGTGGCCCCGCCGGCGACCAGGATTTGCCGATTATCGAGCAGGGTCGCGCTGCAGCCGCCGCGGTTTTCTTTCATCCGGCTGTGCAGGGTCCAAGTCTGGGCGATCGGATCGTAGACTTCGTTATCGGCCAGGAAACCGCTCTCCAAAGTGGTGCCGCCGATCATGAGAACGCGGCCGTCCGGAAGAAGGATGGCCCGCTGGTTCGAGCGATGGAAGAGCATCGTGCTGCCGATGGTGAAGGTCTGTGGCACGGGATCGAAAATCTCCGTCTCATCGTGTGGGCTGGTGCCGGAAAAGCCGCCCGCGAGAAGGACCGTGCCATCGGAGAGCAGGGTGCTGGTGTGGTTCGAACGGGGCACCTTCATCTCCTCGCTCAGGACGGTGAAAACGCGGCCGCGCGGGTCATAAATCTCGGCCACCCGACTCGCGATCGTGCGCACATAGCCGCCAGTGATGAGCACCCTCCCATCCGCCAGCAGCACGGCAGAGTGACTCTTGCGGTTGATCGGCGGGTTGGCGGTAGGCCGGAATCGTTTGGAAGGTGGATCGTACAACTCCGCGCTGCTCCCGCCGACGAGCAGGACCTGCCCGGCGAGGAGCAAGGTGGCGGTGTGTTTGGTGCGACCGGTGCTCATGGTGCGGCGCAGAGGCCGAAAAATGCCGCGGTCCGGATAATAGATCTCTGCCGTGTCGAGAGCGCTGCCGTCGGCCGCTTCTCCGCCGGCGATAAGGACGGTGCCATCCTGCAAAAGAGTCGCGCTGTGTTCCTGTCGGGCCGTGGTCATGGAGCCGGTGGGGGAGAAATTGCCGGTCGCAGGGTCGTATAAAACCGCCGAATCGAGAACGGCATCTTCGTTTACCCCGCCGGCGATCAGCACCTTGCCTGAAGACAAAAGAGTGGCCGTGTGCGCGGTCCGCTCGGGAGTGAGCGGGATGGTTTGGGCTTGGAGAAAAGACGCGCTGGCGAGAAAAAGGGCGAGTAAGGGCGTGAGGAAGGCATGGGTTTTCATAGGCGTACGGTTGGGCTTGGGGTCGCGGAAGGGCACAAACACCCTAGGGACCTAGAAAGCCCTGTCGAGGAAAATTCCCCACGCCGCTCGTTATCGGAGCCAATCAATGCAACGGGCGGCGCGCCGGAACCGCTTTGTCGCGCATGACTTCGCTAGGGGAGATAATAGACTTCGACCAAGCCGATTCCCGAGTCGCCGTCCTTCCCCTGCACCACCGCGGTGTAGGAACCGGGCGCCAGGCTGGTCACGATGGCAGATTCGCGGGGATCGGTTGGCGCCAGGCCGACGCCTTCGATATCCCCTGAGCCCGCGTCCATCCAGTTATCGTTCGTCTTGATGATGTTTCCCTGGTCGTCAAACAAAGTCAGGACCGGGTCCTGCAAGGCCCCCGCGATCCCCGTCAGCGACGGCCCGATGGCGCGCACCGCCACCTTTCCGGTCGAACCGCCTTCTCCGATGATGAAACCACCGATCATCGAAGTATCGGCAGCCTGAGCGAAGCCTCGGGTGCTGATGTTCGCCAAAAGGGTGGACGAATTCGGGCTATCGAGATCGTAGACCTCGACCAACGCGACGCCGGTGCCGCTATTACTGCCGCGCACAACTGCGGTATAAGCGCCGCTGCCCGGGTCCGCAGGATCGGCCGCGTCGAGAGTCGCGATGATGGCGGATTCCAGATCATTGCCCGGGGCCACGCCGGTGGCTTTAATCGCCACTTCCTGAGAAGAACGCCAGTTGTCATTCGTGATGATGGTGCCATCCGGCTCATGCAGTTCCAAAACCGGATCTGCCAGAGCGCCGGTGACAGGAGGATCCGCCTCACCGAGCGAGGGGCCAATGGCCCGAATGATGACCCGCTTGGGCGAGTGACCGCCGGTGATGATGAAGCCGCCGATCAGAACCTGATCGCCCGTCCGGGCGACGCCGCGGGTGGAGATATTCAGCGGTTTGCTTTCCTCGGGAGTCGCGCTGGGACTCGGAGAAGGCGTCGGGGTCGGAGTCGCCGAGGGACTCGGGGTGGCCGTAGGAGTCGGAGTCGGCGTAGCGGTCGGCGTCGGCGTCGGGGTCGCGCTCGGAGTCGGCGACGGCGTCGGCGATGGAGTAGGGCCGGCGAGCAGTTCCGCCGTGTCGCTGATGAAGGGACGGCCCACCCCGCCCGCGATAAGGATTCTGCCATCCTCCAGCTCGGTGGCGGTATGGTTTTGGCGCGCTTCAGTCATGGTCCCGAAGGAGGTGAACTCCTGGGTGGCAGGATCGTAGATTTCCACCGAGTCCTGAGCCTGGACTTCGCCGCTGAAGATTCCGCCGATCGCGGCACCACCGATGGCGAGGACCTTGCCCACATCGGCTCCCCAGGCGCGATTGGTCAGACGCAAGGCGACATGGCGACCCCGGCCGACCAACATCGTGCCCGCCTCGCTAAAAGAGGTAAGATTCGGATGGTAGATTTCGCCTGGAAATGGTCCCACCGTTCCGCCGGTGATCAGCACCGTCCCATCCTCCAGGAGAGTCGATTCGTGCTCGGAACGCGCGATGTTCATATCGTTCACTTGGCTGAAGATGCCGAGATCGCCGTTCGCCGGGTTCGGGGTGTAAAGCTCGGCTGTGGCGGTCTCGCGATCGCCGCCGCCCTGGGCGTTATCGAGATAATTGCCGCCCATGACCAGCACGGTGCCGTCATCCAGGAGCGTTGCCCGGTGCCGCTTGCGTCCCAGGTTGAGCGGCCCGGTTTCGGTGAAAGTTCCCATCAACGGGTCGTAGATCTCCGCGCCATCCGTCGAGACGCCGCCGGTCTGCACCCCGCCCACGACCAGGACTCTGCCTGAGGGTAACAGGGTCGCGGTATGCAGCGCCCGGAGCTCGCTCATGGAGGCGATCTCATTGAACACTCCGCTCGCCGGATCGTAGATCTCGGCCGAACGCAGGTATCCGGTTCCGCCTCCTTTTCCGCCGGTAATCAGGACCGTTCCATCCTGGAGAGTGGTGGCGGTGTGGCTCTTCCGGTCGACGTTCAGCGAACCGGTGAGAGAAAAGGTGTTGGTCGCCGGGTCAAAAAGCTCAGCCGAGAACAGATTTTCCGCATCGGTGCTACCGGCGCTGAGGAGCACTTTTCCATTCTGCAGCAGATTGGCGCGATGCTGGTTGCGACCCACGTTGAGATCGGCGATCGGGGTAAAGCGGCGCGTTCTGGGATCGAGAATTTCCGCCGACTTCAGGGTCAGATTTCCCGTCGCGCCGCCGGCGACGAAGATCTTGCCGCTCTGCAGCAGGGTGGCGGTGTGCGCCCCGCGATTGACCACCAGCGAAGGATAAGGCGTGAAGGTGTTCGCCACCGGATCGTAGACTTCGTTGTCGAAAAGAAAACCGCTCTCCAGCGTCAGACCGCCGATGATCACTACCCGGCCGTCGCCCTGCAGGATCGCCTGGTGATTTGAACGGTGCTCCATCATGACCGGGCCGACCTCGAATGACTGAGTTGCCGGATCGTAAATCTCCGTCTCGTCATGCGGACTGGTGCCGGAGAACCCGCCGGTGATGAGCACCTTACCGCTGGCCATCAAAGTCGCGGTCATATTCGCCCGCGGCACCTGCATCTCGTTCGCTAATACAGTAAAGGACTGGTCGGCCGGGTTATAGATTTCCGCCACTCGGCTCGCGACGTTCCTTATGTACCCGCCCAGGATCAGCACCGTGCCATCATTCAGCAGCACGGCGGCGTGGCTCTTACGATTCTCCGGCACTCCGGTCGTGGCGGTAAAGCTCCCGGTCTCCGGGTCAAAAAGATCCGCCGCGCTGTCTCCCACCACCAACACCTTGCCGCTCGGCAAAAGCGTCGCTGTGTGCTGCGAGCGCAGCGTCGTCATCGGGGTCAGGGTTGGCGTAAAAACACCCGTCGCCGGATCGTAAAGTTCGGCTGAGGTCAAAGCAGTGGAATCCAGCTCTCCCCCAGTGATGAGGACCCGTCCATCGAGCAAAAGGGTGGAGGTGTGACTGGACCGCGCCGTCTCCATCGGACCGGTGGGGGTGAGAGAATTGCTGGCCGGATTGTAGATCAGGGCGGAATTGAGACTCCCGGTCTCGTTCACACCGCCGGTCAGGAGGACTTCGCTGTCATTGAGCAAGGTCGCGGCATGGGCTGCGCGCTCGGGCGTGAGTGGAATGGTCTGCCCCGAGAGCGAGAGCGCCGCCCCCAGAGAAAAAACGGCATAAAGAGAGACAACAGATAGTTTTTTCACTTTAGAATCCCAATCGAAGACCAGGAGGACAGGGGGGAGAACCGGACTCTGCCATGCGGTTAACTTATTTGTCTAGTTTTTTCGCAAAATGTAGTCGAGCTCGTCGTTTTCGTCTGCAGGTGCCTGACGGTTAAGGACTAACGAATCCCGTTGACATTTTTGGCCAGATTCAATTCAATGGGCTTCCCCTCACCACGCAACCTGCTTCCTCGCAATCCTTTTCCGCTTCACATGAAAACTGCACCCTTTTTGTCTCGTGGTCTCTCCCGTTGGGGAGTCACTTTTACTCTCCTTCTCCTTGCTTCCGCGGCCTCGGCGCAGTTTGTCGACGTCAGCGCTCAGGGTGGCCTTTCTGCCGAAAAAAAGAAGTCATGGGGTTGCCCGGTTTGGGGTGATTTTAACAACGATGGCTTTCTCGAGATGACGATCGCGGCCCACGGTCTGGCCTTATCGCATGGCCCGTTTGTCTATCGTAGTAATGGAAACTCGACCTTTACCGACGTACGCAACATCGCTCATCTTACTCAGGCCCCCAGCTATGACTCCAAGGACTGGCATGGTCACGCCGTCGGCGACTACGACGGCGACGGTAACCTGGATATCTATATCGCCGAAGGCGCCAAGGGGAGTTCGGGCGGCACCGACAAGCGCGATCCGCTCTTCCGCGGCAATGGCGACGGCACCTTTACCTATGCCAGCGATACCGCGGGTCTCATCATTAGCCAGCACCGCGGCCGCTGCTCACTCTGGCTCGACTACGATAATGACGGATTACTCGACTTGTTCGTCAAGAACTACGGCGATATAAACGACCTTTACCGCAATCTGGGCCAGGGCAACTTAAGCATCGTTCCCGATGCGGCGGGCCTGGCCTATGCAACCTCCGGGACCGACTTTGGCAGTATCATGGCCATGGCAGACTATGATAACGACGGCTACATGGACATCGCCATGACCGGAGACGGAGACGTCCAGGCTCTCTATCGCAACGTCGGCGGCACCTTTGTCGACGTGACCGAGGCTTCGAAAATCGCCCCCGGCAGTGATGGCAAAGGGCTGGCCTGGGGTGACTATGACAACGATGGCTATGTCGATCTTTTTGTGACTCGCGGGCAGCTGGGCGGCCCTAGCTCTGGCGGTAACCTTTATCATAACAACGGGGACGGCACCTTTACCGACACCACAACCGCCGCCGGCATGCAGGACTCGGGTAACTGCTGGTCGGCTGTCTGGGGTGACTATGATAACGACGGTTACCTCGATCTTTTCGTCACCGTCCCTGGAACTCGCGGCAATGGGCCCGGTAACGCCAATCTTCTTTATCACAACAATCATAACGGCACCTTTACCGATGTCGCGCTCGCGCAGGGCGTGGCCTTGAACGACGGATTGACCCTGCACAAGACCGCCGCCTGGGCCGACTACGACAACGATGGCTTTCTCGATCTCCTGATCAAAAACGGCATTGGCAGCGAAACCGACATTGGCGATGCCGCCGATGGGACGCACGTCTTGCTTCGCAACACGCCGAACGGTAACCATTTCGTCAAGGTCAACCTGAAGGGCGTGCAATCGAACCTTAACGGCATCGGCGCTCGCCTTTCCGTCACGACACCGGACGGCCTGACCTGTTATCGGCAGAACACCGGCGACAGCGGCGGAAACTATGCCTCGCAGGGAAACGTCCCGGTGCATTTTGGCATCGGCGCGGCCGCCACCGCCGATCTCACGATTATCTGGCCGAGCCGCATCACCCAGACGCTGAGCAACGTCGCCGCGAACAGCACTCTCACGGTCGTGGAAGCGAGCGGCGACCCCACACCGACACCCACGCCAACGCCGACCGCGACGCCCACGCCCACGCCTGCACCGCCGGTTATCACACATCAGCCGGGCAATCGCCGCGTCACGGTCGGCCGGACCGCACGTTTCACGGTCGCGGCCACCGCCAATGCCCCGCTCTCTTATCAGTGGCGCAAGAATGGGATCGAGATCCCGGGGGCAACCGCGGCCGCTTACATCACCCCACCGGCTACGCTGGCCGATAATGGCGCCATTTTCTCCGTCGTGGTGAGCGATGCCGCCGGCAGCGTGACCAGCCGCGGCGCCCGCCTGACCGTCAGTGCCACAGCCACTTCCGACTCGGACGATTCGCCCCACTAAACTCGAATTTCCATTGGCCGAGCCGCTGCCCGTGCCGCCTCCGCCAGTGGACAGAGGAAGATTCCTCCCTAGAATACCCGCTCCGCGCTTCCCGTCTGGACCGGCAAGTGACGCGACCGCGTCCGCGCGGAGATTCACTCAGTCACAGCAACCAATAGAACTACATCTTTGAATACATCGACTAAAACCAGCCATCTCGTCGCCCCTCACGGCGGGGAACTCATTAACCTCATCCTCGACCGCGAGGCCGCCGCCGAGACCAAAGCCGCCTCGCGCGATTTCCCATCGTGGGATCTCACTCCGCGCCAGATCTGCGACCTCGAGATGCTGCTCAACGGCGGCTTTTCCCCGCTCACCGGCTTCATGAACAAGGCCGACTACGAAGGCGTCTGCTCCGATATGCGCTTGAAGAGCGGCGTGCTCTGGCCGATGCCGATCACCCTTGACGTCACCGAAGCCTTCGCCAAAGACCTCAAGCCCGGCAGCAGCAAAGTCGCCCTGCGCGACGCCGAAGGCGTCATGATCGCCATCCTCCACGTCGAAGACGTCTGGCAGCCCGACCGCGAAGCCGAAGGCAAGGCCGTCTTTAACACCACCAGCCAGGCTCACCCTGGCGTCGCTTATTTGATGAACCGGAGCAACCCGGTCTACGTCGGCGGCCGCCTCGAAGGACTCCAGCTCCCGAGCCATTACGATTTCAAAACCCTGCGCCACACCCCGGCAGAGCTGCGCGAGATCTTCGCCGACGCCGGTTGGCGCCGCATCGTCGCTTTCCAGACCCGTAACCCGATGCACCGCGCTCACGTCGAGCTCACCTTCCGTGCGGCCAAGCAGGTCGAAGCCAGCCTTCTCATCCACCCTGTCGTCGGCATGACCAAGCCCGGCGATGTCGATTACTTTACCCGCGTCCGCTGTTATCAGCTCCTGGTCGGGAAATACCCCGCCGGCACGGCCAAGCTCGCCCTCGTCCCCTTCGCCATGCGCATGGGCGGTCCGCGCGAAGCGGTCTGGCACGCGCTCATTCGCAAGAACTACGGCTGCACCCACCTCATCGTCGGCCGCGACCACGCCGGCCCGGGCAACGACACCGATGGCAAGCCCTTCTACGGAGCCTACGAAGCGCAGGAACTCTTCACCAAACATGAGGAAGAGATCGGCGTGAAACAGGTGCCGTTCCAGATGATGGTCTACCTCGAGGACAAGGATAAATATTTCCCGGCCGACGAGGTGGCGAAGGACGCCCGTGTCCTCAACCTCTCCGGCACCGAGCTGCGCAACCGCCTCAACGAAGGCCGCGACATCCCGAGCTGGTTCACCTATCCCGAGGTCGCGACCGAGCTGCGCCGCAGCTTCCCGCCGCGCCATAAGCAGGGCGTCACCATCTTCTTTAGCGGCCTCTCCGGCGCGGGAAAATCGACCATTGCCAATGTGCTCATGACCAAGTTCCTCGAAGTGGGCGGCCGTCCCGTCACCCTGCTCGACGGTGACCTGGTCCGGAAAAACCTCAGCTCCGAGCTCGGTTTCTCCAAGGAGCATCGCGACATCAACATCCGCCGCATTGGTTACGTCGCCTCTGAGATCACGAAAAACGGCGGCATCGCCATCTGCGCCCCGATCGCCCCTTACGAGTCGACCCGGAAAGATGTTCGCTCCGCGATTGAAGAAGTCGGCGGCTTTATTCTGGTCCACCTCTCCACCTCGGTCGACGTCTGCGAGAAGCGCGATCGCAAAGGCCTCTACGCCAAAGCTCGCGCCGGCATTCTAAAAGAATTCACTGGCATCAGCGACCCGTATGAAGAGCCGGTCAATCCGGAGGTGCGGATCAACACCGCCGAACTCACGCCCGAGGAAGCAGCTCAGGAAATCATCCTGCATATGGAGCGAGAAGGCTTCATCGGCATGAACCGCGGCGTCGTCTAAGCCGCGCAGAATTCAGCGAAATCGAGCGCCGCTGGCGAGTTTCGTCTCGCCAGCGGCGTTTTGCGTTTTCTGCCCAGGTCCCACTTGATCACGAAGAGCGGTTGCGAAGGACCTCATCTCTTACCATCCATAAACCGCTCTCTCCCCATCGCGAATCGCTCTCCACACCTCCCAGATCGCTCTCGGCGGTGCTTGGCGCGCTTGACCCTGCCGCGCTCGAGGTGGCAATTTCAGTTGGCGGCGCTAACAAAAGAAAATCTAATGAAGAAAAATCTCCTTCTCACCTGCGTCCTTCTAGGACTGGCCACAATCGGGACTGCTTACGGGCAGTCGCACGCCTATCTCTGGGATCCCAGCACCGGCATTCGCGACCTCGGTACGCTCGGCGGCGACAGCTTCGCTTACGGGCTTAATGACCAAGGTACGGTGGTAGGCGTTTACGCGCCTAACGACGGCCGGGTTTACTATCATGGATTTATCTGGACCGAGGCGACTGGGATGGTCGATATCGGTGTCCCCGGCGGTGGCGACAGTGATACGGCGGAGGTCTTTTGCTTCGCGGTCAATAACTCCGGGAACGTGGTCGGCCGAGCCCGCCAGGTGGATGGGCGGCAAGTCGCTTTTTTTTGGTCGCCGACAGATGGTTTCACCGTGCTCGGGGACATCTCTTCGCGGACAGACAATGGCAACAGCGCTAACGCGATCAACGAGCATGACGTGGTGACGGGCAACCTGATTGTCAACAGCCGAGGTCCCATTTATCACGCTTTCCGTTGGTCGCCGGGCATGATCCATCCGCGCGATCTCGGGGTGGTTGACGGTGCGCAATTCAGCCTCGGGAATGGGATTAACAATTTCGGCAAGATCGTCGGCGGCGCCTATCCCATCGAGGGCTACTTTGAGCCCATAAGCTGGACGCAAAAGGCCGGGATGATGCTGGTCGGAATCGTTCCCGGCAGCATCTACGCGCAGGTCAATGCGATCAATGATATCGGTGAGATCGTCGGCCTGGATCAGACCGGCGCGAGCGACCTGGCATTCTATTCCGCTCACGGGATCGGGCTAAAGTTCCTCCAGGGCTTGGGCGGGAATGCGACCAGCGCTCTCGCCATTAATCAAGGCGGCGAAATTGTCGGTTATGCTACAGATATCACCGGGACAACGCATGCCGTCAGATGGCTAAGTGCCACGAGTGCGCCGGAAGTTTTTTCTCCCTCCGCTGTCCTCGCTCTCGGAATCAACAATCTGGGACAAATTGTCGGTGAGGGCTACTTCCCAGAGCAGGGAAGTGGGCGGCCTCCCACCTCAAATCGGTGAGCCCGCTGGACCTGGAACTGATTCCGGAATCCGACCGAACGACGGACGGGAAGGTCCACCCCGACTAAACGCGCGAGCGACGGCGGCCGTTGTTACGTGAATATTTCACCGGCTTGCGCTTCGGTTCTATCTTCGTTAGGCCGGTGCCGCTTTTGACTTCCATGATCTGGTCGCGCAAGAGCGCGGCCCGCTCAAACTCAAGGTTGGCCGAGGCGGTTTGCATTTCTTCCTCCAGTTCGCGCAGCAGCTCGGTCAGGTTAAAGTCGCCGCCGGATTCATTCACCACTGAGGCGGCGATTTCGCGCCCGCGCAGGATGGTATGCAGGCTTTCCTGCACCGCGCGCTGCACCGTTTTCGGAGTGATCCCGTGCTTCTCGTTATACTCCATCTGCTTCGTGCGGCGATAATCAGAAATGGAGATCAAGGCCTGCATGCTCTGGGTGACGGTGTCGGCGAAGAGCACCACTTCGCCGTTGATATGGCGGGCGGCGCGGCCGGCGGTCTGGATGAGCGAGGTCTGGCTGCGGAGGAAGCCTTCCTTATCGGCATCGAGGATGCAGACTAACGACACTTCCGGCAGGTCGAGCCCCTCACGAAGAAGATTAATCCCGACCAGGATATCGAACTCGGCCGCGCGCAGGCCGCGCAGGATTTCCACGCGCTCGATGGTGTCGATGTCGCTATGCAGGTAACGCACTTTCAACCCGACATCGCGCAGGTAATCGGAGAGGTCTTCGGCGGTGCGCTTAGTCAGGGTAGTGACGAGGACGCGTTCATTGAGTTCGACTCGCCCGCGACAGAGCTCGATCGTGTCGTCGATCTGATTCTTTAATCCCTTCAGCGTGATGCGCGGGTCGAGCAGCCCGGTTGGACGGATGATCTGCTCGACGACCAGTGGTTTGCCGGGGGTGTGGACGTCGAATTCTGCCGCTGGCTGGTCGGTCCGAGAGATGGGCACCGCGCCTTTGCCGAGGTCGCCGCCGCCGCGGGCCGGGACCAGGACCGGCTGAATCTTCCCGTCATTGCCGGGCAGAACGAACGGCACCAGCTCCTCCTCGCCCACCCGGTCGCGCTTGTGCGGGAAGTAACCGGTATTGCCGACGATGCTGTTCTTGATCTCAAACTCGGCCGGGGTCGCGCTGACATAGACGAGCTGGTTGGCGTTGCCCATGAACTCGGGGAAATTAAGCGGACGGTTATCGAGCGCGCTGGGCAGGCGAAAGCCGTATTCCACCAGGACGGTTTTGCGTGATTTATCGCCCTCATACATACCGCCGATCTGCGGGATGGTGGCGTGTGATTCATCGATCACGAGGAGGTAGTCCTTCGGAAAAAAGTCGAGCAGGGTAAAAGGCTTGGAGCCAGGCGGGCGACCGGAGAGATGGCGGGAGTAATTCTCAATCCCGTTGCAGAATCCCATCTCCTGCAGCATCTCGAGGTCATACTCGGTCCGCATCTTGAGCCGTTGCGCTTCCAGTAACTTGCCCACTGACTCGAGCTGAATAATGCGCTGGTCGAGCTCGGTCCGGATGGAAGTCAGAGCCCGATTCAACTTATCGGCCGGGGTGACAAATTGTTTGGCCGGGAAGAAGGTGATCATGCCTAACGATTCTAAGGCATGACCAGTGAGTGGCTCAAAGCGGGTGATGGCGTCGATCTCGTCGCCAAAGAACTCGAGCCGGACAGCTTCCTCATCGGCGGTTGCGGGATAAATCTCAACCACGTCGCCGCGGACCCGAAATTTGCCCCTGACGAAATTGACGTCGTTCCGCTCGTAAAGCATGTCGACCAGCCGGCTCAGGACCGCTTCGCGGGTGATCTGCTGACCCCGTTTCACGGTCAGGAGCATGCGCAGGTAATCCTCCGGCGAAGTGACACCGTAGATACAGGAGACACTCGCCACCACGATAGTGTCGCGGCGGGAGAGGAGCGCGCTGGTGGCGGAAAGACGGAGGCGCTCGATCTCTTCGTTGATCGATGAGTCTTTCTCGATGTAAGTATCGGAGCGCGGGATATAGGCCTCGGGCTGGTAGTAATCGAAGTAGCTGACGAAATATTCGACCGCGTTGTGGGGGAAGAACTGCTTGAACTCGGAGTAGAGCTGCGCCGCCAGCGTCTTGTTATGCGAGATGATGAGGGCGGGACGGTCCAGCTCCTTGATCACGTTGGCGACGGTGAAGGTTTTACCCGAGCCGGTCACGCCGAGGAGGGTCTGGTGGCGGTTGCCGGCCTCGACCGATTTGAGCAGCTTGGCGATTGCCTGCCCCTGGTCGCCGCGCGGCTGGTAGGTGGATTCGAGCTGATAGGACATCTGGTTTACTATGCGCCAGGCCCGCGCCCGGCACAATTGGCTCGACCGTGGCTGGGCGCGGCTCCTGCTATGCAAAGGCTCAAGATGAACCGATTCCTCGCCGTTCTCGCTGCTCTGCTCGCCCTGACCGGTGCGGCCGCGGCCGACACTTTTTTCGTGCCAAACTTTGGCGTCAACAGCGTCTCAGTCTACGACCAGAACGGCAACCGCGGCGACTTTACCAACCCCAATCTGCTCGGCCCGACCGGGATTGCGATCGATCGCTCGGGCAATCTCTTCATCTCGACCAGCAGCAACACGATCGAGAAATTCTCCCGCACCGGGGTTTATCTCGGCACCTTTGCCAGCGTCGGCCTGAACAACGCCCTCGGCCTGGCCTTCGATCGTGCCGGCAATCTTTACGCGGCGAATTTCGGCGATGGCACGATCGAGAAGTTTAGCCCGAGCGGGATTGGGACGCTTTTTGCCAATGTAGTGCGGCCGACCGGGCTGGCCTTCGACCAGGCCGGCAACCTCTACGTGGCCAACTTTGGCAACACGGTCGAGCGCTTTTCGCCCGCTGGTGTCGCCCTCGGAACCTTTGCCGGCAGCGGGCTGAGCAATCCCGAAGGCTTGGCCTTTGATTCGTTAGGGAATCTCTACGTCGCCAATAGCGCCGCCAATACGGTGGCTAAATTCTCCCCGGCCGGTTCTTACCTCGGTCTGGTCGCGGTCGGTTTGAGCGGACCGATCGGGCTTGCCTTCGATAGTTTTGGCAGCCTCTACATCGTCAACGCCACCAGCTTCACCGTGACCAGGATCGACTCGAGTGGCAATCGCTCGATCTTCGCCACGACGAATTTTTCTCCCACCTTCATCGCCGTGCAGATGCCGCCGACGCTGCTCAACATTTCCACCCGGGCGCAGATTCTGACCGGGGAGAACGTGCTCGACGCTGGCTTCATCGTCACCGGCGCCGGAACAAAGAACGTCCTCATTCGCGGACTCGGCCCCTCCCTGGCCAGCTCCGGCGTGGCCGGCGCGCTGGCGAATCCGGTACTCGAATTACATAACAGCGCCGGCGCCGTCCTGGCCATCAACGATAATTGGCAGACGACGCAGAAGGCCGAGATCGAGGCCACTGGCATTCCGCCGACCGATCCCTCGGAAGCCGCCATCATCACCGATCTGCCGGTCGGTTCCTACACCGTGGTCGAGAGCGGAGTGCAAGGCGGCACCGGCATCGGCCTGGTCGAGATTTACGACCTCGGCACCAACATTGGGCCGCAATTGGCCAACATCAGCACGCGCGGCTTGGTCGATACCGGGACTAACGTAATGATCGCCGGTTTCATCGTTGGCAGCCGCACGGGCGGGAGCAGCCAGGTCATCGTGCGCGCGCTCGGGCCGTCGTTAGGGGAGAATGGCGTGGCCAATCCTCTGGCCGATCCGGTGCTCGATCTCTATGACGCCAACGGCACTCTCATTGCCTCGAATGACGATTGGCAGGATGACCAGGCGACTCTGATCAGCGCCACCGGCATTCCGCCGACCAAAGAGGCCGAGGCCGCGATCGTGGCTACGCTTCTTCCCGGTTCCTACACCGCAATCGAGAGCGGGAAGGATGGCGGCACCGGGGTGGGACTGATCGAGGTTTATAATTTGCAGTAACGGCCCAGGTCCGAAATGGTCGGGCGCCGGTCTCTTGTGTCGCTGATCCGGTGGCGTAATCTTCCGAGGTTTGAAAAAGAACTCTTCGGCTTTGTCGGGGGCTTTGGCCTGTCTCGCGGTCGGCTTCCTTTGTCTGAACGCGGCCGCTGCGCCCAATCCTGGCGCTGCGATGCCGGCGCCCGATCGCAGCAGCTGGCCCACGGCGCTGCAGAATGTGCCGCTGGAGCGGCTGTCCACCGGCGCGATCAGCCTGCTCGATCGCGGCGGCGATCTCGTCCGGCCGGCCGCCGCAAATCTGGGGCCGGTTGAGGCGCAAGCACCCGCGGCAGTGGTGCTTGATCTGCGGGTGGGACCGAACCTGCGCCTCGGCAATGATCCGGCTCCTCTGCCGCCCGACATGCGCGCCCAGGCCGAGCCGCATATTGCCCGGTCGCCGGTCGATCCGAACCTGATCCTGGCCACTTTCCAGGAAGGGCGGTTCACCGATGGCGGTGCAGTCGACTGCGGTTATTCGGTCACGCACGATGGCGGCCTGACCTGGTCGCGGGCCTTGATCCCCAATCTCACCACGGCTTCCGGCGGCCCGTATCCCCGTGCGACGGATCCGGTGGCGGGGATCGATTTGAGCGGCCGGCTTTTTCTAAACACGGAAGCGGCCACTAACGCCGACTTCACCCAGGGCATCATCCTGGTCAGCCGATCGACCGATGGCGGCGCCAGCTTTACCGCGCCTTCGGTCGTCTTCCAGCCGTCGGAGAGCAGCAATTTCCCCGATAAACCGTGGATGGCGGTGAACACTTTTGCCGGGACTGCGAGCGCGGGCCGGGTGCTGGTGACCTGGACGCTCTTCGGCACCACCAACGCCTCGCCCATCCTGCGCGCCTACAGCGACGATCACGGTGTGACCTGGAGCCCGCCGCTGGTGATTCACCCTGCCGGCACGAGCGCGCAAGGTTCCCAGCCGGTTTACCTGCCCGGCGGCCGCCTCGCCATCGTCTATTGGAATTTCCAGGGAGCAAACGGCTCGGAGGAAATCGACATGGTGCTCTCGAACGATGGCGGGGTGACCTTTGGCGCGCCCACTTTTGTGAGCAGCGTGAATCGCTACACCCCGGCCAGCATCCGCAGCGGCACTTTCCTGCCCTCGGCTACAAGCGACCGCACCACCGGCGCGCTCTATGTCGTCTATCAGGCCATCGGGGCCGCCGGTAGCCCGCGTATTTTCTTTACCAAATCGACCAACGCCGGCGCCTCCTGGTCGACTCCGATCCCGATCACGGATAATCCGAACACCGGGGTGTTTAATCCGGCCATCTCCGCTTCGCCCGATGGGCAGACGCTGACCGTCTCCTTCTACGACCAGCGCGATAGCGGCGGGAACAGCACGCTCTGCAATCTTTACCTGGCCCAATCCTTTGACGGCGGCGCGACCTGGGAACCAAACATTCGCCTAACGAGTCAAACCACCGACGCCAGCCTCGCTCCTCTGACCAGTGAAGGCTACATGCTGGGCGATTACCTCGGCATTGCGCCCACGACCAATCCCGATGTCCCAGCGGTGCCGGTCTGGGTCGATACGCGGACTGGGAATCCCGATCCATTCATCACCCGGGTCGGGATCGCGCCGGAAGTGGATTTCACCAGCTTTCAGGCGGCCCGGTTATCTCTCGCACAGATCAATGATCCAGAGCTCGGCGGCCCGGAAGGCGACGCCGACGACGATGGCGAGGATAACCTTTCCGAATTTCTCACCCAGACCGATCCGACCGATGCGGGCTCAGTCGTGCACACTTCGCGCCAGCTCAACATTTCGACCCGCGAAAGCGTCGGGACCGGCGACAATGTCTTGATCGCGGGCTTCATCATCACCGGGCCGAGCGCGAAAAAAGTGCTCCTGCGCGGCATCGGGCCCTCGCTCAGCGACGACGGGCTGAGCGGCGTCCTGGCCGACCCGACCCTGGAGGTGCACGACGCTAGCGGGGCGCTCCTTTTCTCCAACGACAACTGGCGCGAGACCCAGGAACAGCAAATCATCGACACCACCATCCCGCCCGCAAATAATCTCGAATCGGCCATCGTCGCCACGCTCGAGCCGGGCGCCTACACCGCGGTGCTGCAGGGGAAGAATGGCGGGACCGGCACCGGATTGGTGGAGGCCTACGATCTCCAGAGCGGGTTGGCGACGCAGTTGGCTAATATCAGCACCCGCGGCCAGGTCGGGGCGGGAAACAATGTTCTCATCGCCGGCCTGATCGTCTCGGATGAAGCGGATGGCCAGGCCAACGTGGTGGCGCGGGCGCTCGGGCCATCGTTAGCCGGGAACGGCCTCGGCGCCGTGCTGCAGGATCCCACGCTCGATCTGGTCGATAGCAACGGGAACCTGGTCGCCAGCGACAACGACTGGCGCGATTCGCAGGCAGGAATCATCGCTTCGGTCGGACTCGCGCCTGACGATGATCGGGAGGCGGCTCTCTTCGCCCATCTCGCCGCCGGCGCCTACACCGTGGTGGTGCGAGGGAACGGTGGCACGACCGGCATCGGGCTGGTCGAGGTCTACAGCATTCCCTAGCCGGCTCTTGGCAGGGCGAGCCGCAACTTGACAGCGCGGCTCGCGCGTCGGATGCAGCGCGATGAGCACGGAAAGGGTTGAAAGAGCTCGTTAGGCGCATGGTCACTCAGGCTTTTGTCCTCGGCGCCGGCCTCGGCACCCGGCTTCGTCCGCTGACCGACGACCTGCCCAAGCCGCTCGTGCCGGTTTTTCAAAAACCGCTCATCACCTTTGCCCTCGATCACCTGCTCGCGGCGGGGGTGAAGTCGTTCGTCATCAACACGCACCACCTGCCCCAGCACTTCGAGAGTCTCTTTGCCAGCGGCGCCTATCGTCAGCTCCCCGTGAGGCTGATCCACGAGCCGGAGTTGCTCGAGACCGGCGGTGGGATCAGGAATGCGCAGGCTCTGCTCGGGGAGGAGCCATTTATCGTCTACAGCGGCGACGTCCTGACCGATCTCCCGCTCGCGCCGCTGATCGAGGAACATCTCCGCCGGGGCCACGACGTAACCCTCGCGCTGCGCGAGACCGGCCTGGCAGCCAATGTCGCCTTCCGCGACGGCCGCATCGTCGATATCGGCAATCGTTACGGAGAGCCGGGGAACTTCGATTACGCCAATGTCTCAGTCTGGAACCGGTCGATTTTCGGGCGCATTCCGTTAGGCAGAAAGATCTCCTTCATCCCCATTTTGAGCGAGTGGATCGGGCAGGGAGGGAAGATCGGCGGCGTGATTTCGGAAACAGGCCGCTGGTTTAACCTCGGCTCTCCCTCGCAATATCTGGAGGTGCATCGCCAAATCGCGGACGGCTGGCGGCCGCACGACTTTCACCCTTCCCGCTGGCCGGAGCGGATCGCGCCGCAGGCGATGGTCGACCCGAGCGCAATCGTGCTCGGCTGCTCGGCCATCGGGGCCGGTTGCCGGGTCGGCGCCGGCGCTGTGATCGAGGATTCGATCGTCTGGCCAGGCGCTCAAATTGCTTCTCGCAGCCGACTAAATCGCTGTATTGTCCGCACCCAAAGGACCGCGCAAGGCAGCCTTACGGATGCCATTATTTAGATGATCATTCCGGAAACACTCCTGCATCAGACCCGGCTGCATTTTCCTCGCTACCCGCAGGAGCAGGTCAAGATCTCGCCGATCGAAAAGGGCGGCTCGGGCCGGCGATTTTATCGGATTCAATTCGCCAGCGACCAAAGCATCGTGCTGGTGAAATACACCCGCGAGCAGACCGAGAATCAGCGCTATGTCGAGATCGCAAATTTCCTCGTCGCGCATGAAGTTCGCGCCCCGAAGATTTACTTCCACGACCCGGAAGAAGGCCTCATCTGGATCGAAGACCTGGGCGAGCGCGACCTCTGGAGTTATGGCGAGGAGAGCTGGGAAACCCGGCAGAGTTATTATAAGTCCGCCTTGGAGGAAGCGGCCCGCCTGCATGGGATCGCGCGTGCCGAATCGCGCGAGATTCGGCACGACCTGCCGGCGCAGTTCGACGCCGCGCTCTATCTCTGGGAACAATATTATTTCTTCGAGAACTGTCTCGGCCGGGTCTTTGGTGTGACCCAGGAAGGGCTGCGCGCTTTGTCGGAATTAAAGCCGCTGCAGAAGATCGCGGAACAGCTTGCGAGTTACCCGCGGGTCCTGGTCCACCGCGATTACCAATCGCAAAACATCATCGTGCGCGAGGGACGCTGCTACATGATCGACTTCCAAGGGATGCGGCCGGGCCTGGGCGCGTATGATGTCGCCTCGCTCCTCTACGATCCCTATGTCAGCCTGACCGCCGCCGAGCGCGCGGAACTGCTTGCCTTCTATCAGGAGACGGCTGCAATCAGCCATCCGTCCTTCGCCCAAACCTATCGCTTCTGCGCCATGCAACGCCTGATGCAGGCGCTGGGCGCCTACGGCTATCTCGGGCTGGCCAAGGGTAACACTTCTTTTCTCGGTCATATCCCGACCGCCTTAGAGTCGTTAGGTGAGATTCTAGGCGAGATCGAAGGGGTCGAGCCACTGGGCGAATTGGTGCGCGGCCTTGCCCGCCAGGGCAAAGCGTAGTCGGCGGCAGAGAGCCTTGCCGGTCGCTCTACCCCGGACGGACAAAGGGGTTCGCCTGTCGCTCCATCCCGATGGTGGTGGCCGGACCGTGGCCGGGCAGGACGATGACACTCTCGCCTAACGGATAAAGCTTTTCCCGAATGCCGCTGAAGAGCAGTTCGCCGTCGCCCCCGGGCAAGTCCCAGCGCCCGACCCCGCCGGCAAAGAGAACGTCGCCGCCGATGAGCAGATCGTGCTCGCGCGCGTAAAAGCAGAGGCTGCCCGGGCAATGCCCCGGCACTTCAAAGATCTCGAAATTCATCCCCAGAAAGTTGCGGCTTGGAGTCGCCTCGATCAGCAGATCGGGCTCGACCGGCTCGACCTCGAATTGGAAGCCAAAGTCGCGAAAGAAATCCCGCTGCGAAATCATCGGCGCGCTTTCCGGGTGCACGCCGACCGGGCAACCGAAATGGTTTTTGATCCTGGCCATGTCCTGGATGTGATCGATGTGGCCGTGAGTGAGGAGGAGGAGTTTCAACTGAATCCCCTTCCGCACCAGCCAATCGCAGGCGCCGTCGGGCGCGTCGAAGAGGATCCAGCCCTCCGGCGCCTTTACCGCGTAGCAGTTGGTTTCGAAGATCCCGCCGGTAAACGTCTCGTATTCCATAATTCCTGATCCTGCTCTTAATCCTGCTCCCAATCCGAAACAACTGCCTCCGAGCAGGCGCGCGACGAGGGGCAAGAGAAGGATCTGCCGACCGGGAACGGAAAATGCACTGCAGCAGGGACTCCGGGGCCAGAATCTAAATTTGAATCTTCGCCGGAACCGGTTGTCTCACTCTTCACACAGGCTTTAGCACTCGCTCGCGCACCTTGCTTTCAAATCGATATCTGCGAGCTTTTTTTCCCGAATTTATGAAAAACTTTCTTCATCGGTCTCTCGCCTTTTTGCCGGGGTTGCTGGTCGTGGCACTGGGCGTCGCGCCTCTCCAGGCGAAATCGGATTCCGAGCAAATCGGCCTCTCCGTCGGGCGCCTGCTCGAGGAGGGCCACTATACCCATCATCCGCTCGACGACGGGATCTCGCGCAAATTTCTCACCGGCTACCTCGAAATGCTCGATTTCAGCCACCTCTTCTTCACCCAGAAAGACGTGGACGCTTTCACGGCCAAATACGGCACCAGCCTGGACGACGATATCCTGCTCGGGAACCTCGATCCCGCACACGAGATTTTCGCCGTTTTCCAGAAGCGGGTGGAGGATCGGGTGAAGAAAATCAAGGAGCTGGTCAAGCAGCCGATGGATTTCAAAGCGAACGAAACCCTGGTCTTGAACCGGCAAAAAGCGCCCTGGCCGAAGGATGAAGCCGAGGCCGATAAACTCTGGCGCGACCGGATCGGAAACGAGCTCCTGCAGGAGAAAATGAGCGAGCACCCGATCGAGCCCGGGCCGAAACTGGTCGAACGCCGCTACGACCGGATGCTGCGCAACCTGCACGAGGAAGACTCGGAAGAGCAGGTCAAACTCTTCCTCGACGCCCTGGCCCAATCTTACGACCCGCATTCGGAATACCTGAGCGCTTCCGACATGAAGAATTTCAGCATCAACATGGGGCTCTCCCTGGTCGGGATCGGCGCCATGCTGCGAAGCGAAGACGGCTACGCCAAGATCGAGAGCCTGGTCGCGGGCGGCCCGGCCCAGACCAGCGGCCGGCTGAAGGTGGGCGATCGGATCAGCGCGGTGGCGCAGGGCGCGAAGGATTTCGTCGATGTCCGCGACATGCGACTGGACAAGGTGGTCGACCAAATCCGTGGCAAAAAAGGGACCAAAGTGCGCCTCCTCGTCATCCCGGCGAGCGCAACCGATCCCTCGCAGCGCAAGACAGTCGAGCTGGTGCGCGACGAGATTAAATTGAAGGACCAGGAAGCGCGCGCCGACATCATCATTAAGAAAAACCGCGACGGTGAGCCGGTGAAGCTCGGCTGGATCACGCTCCCCTCCTTCTACGCCGACATGGATACGCACAAGAAGAGCACGACCAAGGACGTGCTCGCGCTCCTCAAGCGGCTGAAGAAAGAAAAGATCGCCGGCCTCGTCATCGATCTGCGCCGCAACGGTGGCGGCTCGCTCGAGGAAGCAATCTCGCTCACCGGCCTCTTCTTTAAATCAGGCCCGGTGGTGCAAACCAAAGGCGCGAACGAACGCGTCGTCATCTCGACCGATCCGGATCCCGGCATCGCCTACGACGGCCCGATGGTCGTCCTGACCAGCCGGCAAAGCGCATCCGCGAGTGAGATTTTTGCCGCCGCGCTGCAGGATTACGGCCGGGCTGTGGTCGTGGGTGACAAGAGCACCTTCGGCAAAGGGACAGTGCAGACCATTCTCGACATCGGGCGTTTCACTTCGCTCCTCGGCACTCGCTCGCAGGACGATGGCGCGCTGAAGTTGACCATCCAGAAATTCTACCGCGTGGCCGGCGGCTCGACCCAACTCCACGGCGTCGCTTCCGACATCGTTTTGCCGACCCTGACCGATCTGCCGGAGTTTGGCGAAGGCGCGCTCAAGAACGCACTTCCCTACGACGAAGTGCCTCCGGCCAAATACACCAAATGGTCCGACAGCCACCCGCTTTTCATCGATGAATTGCAAGCGCGCTCCGCCGCACGGGTCGCGACCGATCCGGAATTTCACTACGTGGAAGACGACATGGCGCGGCTGCGCAAGAAGCTGGACGACAATCGCATTTCGCTGAACGAAGACGTGCGGCGCAAGGAAATGGACGAACAAAAAGCGCGCAAAGAGCAGCGCTCGAAGGAACGTCTGGCCCGGAAAGAAGAAGAACCGAGCATCTACCGGGTCACCCTCGAGACAATCGACGCGCCCCACCTCGAACTGATCATGTATCCGGGGAAAATCGCCGAAGCGAAGAGCAAGGGCGAAGCAGCCAAGGTCGCACCGGAAGCGGCTTCCGATTCGGATGACGATGCGAGCGGCGACGACCTCGGCGCTGGCGACGACTCGAAAGCGGCGGCGATCGATCCCGAGCGAGATGAGACGCTCAACATCCTGAGCGACCTGGTGCAGTTGACCGCCGGACCGAAAACGGCCAGCGCCAATCGCTGAGTTTTCGCCGCGCTGATTACGGCTTTTCCGTCCAGGCGCGCCGCTCACGTCCGGCGGGAAGATCGCGCCGATAAAACATCGACTGGCGGAGGCCGCGTTTGCTATCGTCGGGCAAATGTCCGGGCTCGTTAGGCAGCAATTCGCGCCGCTGGCGGCGATTTTTGTCTTTACCTGCGCCTCTTTCAGTCCGGCCCAGGAACCAGCCGGCCGCCCGAGCGATCTCGCGGCCGCCCATGCCCAGGCGATGGCCGACTTCCAGGCCGGCAACTACGCCAAGGCCGCCAGCGCACTCGAGACGCTGGTCGCGCGGGTCGAAGTCACGCCGCAGGTCGAGCCGATTTTTTACACCATCGGCTCCGCATATTTCAACGCCGGCGACTACGCCAAGGCAATCGCCGCTTTCAAAAACTACCAGGCCAAATTTCCCAAAGGGGCGCACGCTGGCCAGGCCGCATTCGCTATCGCGCAATCGAATCTGCTGAGCAAAAACTTCAAGGAAGCCGCCGCCCAAATGGCCGCGCTGGAAAACAATCCGCAATTGCGGGAGCAGGCGCTGCTTTTCGAGGCCGATGCCTGCAAAGCCGCCGGCAAGATCGACGACGCCATTCGCGCCTTGGAAAAACTGGCCGGGGCCGAAATCAAAGACGCCGACATGATGCGGAGCGCGACCACCCTGGCCCAGCTCTACGCGGAGAAAGGCGACGGAGCCAAAGCCCTGCGCATGCTGGAGAAGATCCACCATAACATCTCCCTGGCCGACAACCTCATCGCGCCCAACGCGCTCACGGTGGAGCTGGGCGACAAATTTTTTAACAAGCAGCAATACCAGGAAGCGCTGGCCTGTTACCGCTCCGCCTATCCGCGCGAGCAGATCGTTAGGCTGCAGCACGATCGCATCGCTGGGATGCAGCGGCGAATTGAGGAAAACCTGGCCAAGGCCCGCGCCAATCCGAGCGAGGTCACTCAGCTCGCGCCGCTCAATATCCAGCTCAAGGAAGACCTTGCCGAGGCGCAAAAGCTCCTGGCCGAATTTGAGAAACTGCCTTTCATCACCCCGGCGATCTACCTGCGTCTCGGGCGCTGTTTTTACGAACTCGATCGCAAATGGGAAGCGGTCGTGGTCAATCAGGAGATCCTCGACCGTTTCAAGGAAGGACCGGAGCGGGAGCCGGCGCTCTTCGGGCTCATCGTCGCCCTGGCCGACGTCAACCAGCCGCAGCGGGCGAAGGAACGTTGCGAGCAATATCTGCGCGATTTCAAGAACGGGGCCAATGTCGCCACTGTCGGTTACTTGTTAGGCGTGGTTGCCCTGCAATCCGGCGATGGCAAGGCGGCTGAAACCTACTTCGACCGCATCCTCGATTCCCAGCCGAAGAGCAACTTCCGCGAGCAGATTCGCTACTTGTTAGGCAACGCCAAATTTCAGGCCGCTAACTACGACGAGGCGGTGGCCGCCTACCAGCGTTACCTGAAGGAATTTCCCCAAGGCGCGAGCGCTGAGGAGGTGAAATATCGCATCATCCTCTGCGCGCTTTTCGCCGGGAAATACCGGGAGGCGATGAATCAGTTGCAGGATTATATCGCCAAAAACTCCGGCAGCACTTTCCTGCCCGACGCCAAATACCGGCTCGCGGTCTGCAAATATGCCGCCTCGCTTTACGACGAAGTGATCGCCGATTGCCAGGCCTGGGAGAAACAGTTCCCGAGCAACCCGCAGCTCGGGGAAGTGCTCGCCCTGCTCGGCGACGCCTATGCCGCGAGCGATCGCGAAGCGGCCGCCATCCCGATTTACATCCGCTCCTACCAGACCGCCACGACCGACGAAGTGCTGAATTACTCACTCTTCGCCGCCAGCAAACTCCTGCAAAAGCAAGGCCAATGGGACAAGGTGGCCGAGCTCTTCACCAGCTTCATCAAGGACAAGCCGGATAATCCCACCGTTGTCTCCGCGCTTTATTGGATCGGGAAAGCGAAAGCGCACGAAGGCAAAATCGACCAGGCCAAACAGCTCGCCGCCGACACGATCAAGAAATACATCGCCGAGCCAAATCGCGACGCGGTCGAGCAATTGATCACGCAGCTGGCGCAGCTCTGCGTTAATAAAAAGAAGCCGGACGAAAACGCGCCCACCGCGGCGGCCGCAGAAACCGATCCCGGCGCGGAACTCGATCGCCTTCTTTCCTCCGCGGCCAGCGACGAATCGCCCACCGCCAAAGCGCGCATCCTTTTTGCCAAAGCCGAGCTGGCTCGGCTCCGTCGCCAGCCGCAGGAAGAAGAGAAAAATATCGCCGCAATCGCGAGCCAGTTTAAGCCGGAAGACCTCAGCCCGATGCTCCTCGGCCGGGTTGGAGATTATCTCTTAAACAAAGGAAGATTCGACCCGGCGGCCGGCTTCTATCAGCGTCTGCTGGATGAATATCCGAAGAGCCAGATGATCGACTTCGCCTACAACGGGCTGGGCGAAATCGCCTGCCAAAAGAAGGATTACCAAAAGGCACTGCGCTATTTCGCCGATGGCATGGAGAAAATCGCCGCCGCGCAGAAGCTAAAGGAGATCTCACTCGGGCGAGCCAGGACGCTCCTCGCCCTGGGCAAACTGGATGAAGCGCAGAAAGGGTTCGAGCAGGTCGCCTCCGTCCGCGAATGGCGTGGGGAAGCGACCGCCTGCAGCGTTTATTCGTTAGGCCTGATCGCGGCCAGGCGGGACAAATGGGCGGAAGCGAATGCCTATTTCCAGCGCGTTTATGTCGGCTACCAGAAGTTCCTGCCCTGGGTCGCAAAGGCTTATATCGGAAGCGGCGAGAGTTTCGAAAAGCTGGGCAAGACGCAAGAAGCGACCAACACCTACCGCGAGCTTTTGCGTAACGACAAGCTGGCCAATTTTTCCGAAGCCGTCGAAGCCCGCAAACGCCTTCAAGCCCTCGGCCAAGGCTCATGAGCATGCTACGATTTACACCCCTCGTAATCGTGCTCGGGCTCCTGCTCGTGATCGTCTCCCATGCTTCCGCCCAAAACATCCAGCTTAAAACCGGTCAAACGATTGAAACCAAAGGGGTCCGCCGTTCGGCCGACATGGTGATGGGCAAAGTGCAGGTCGGCTCGAGCAGCGGCGAAGTCGGCTACCAGGTCTCAACCATCGCCAAAATCGATTTCCCTGAGCCGCCGCAATTGAAAACCGCCGCCGCTCTCCTCTCCCAAAACGAACCGGCCAAGGCCCTGGCCGACATCGGCCCGGTGGTAAAATATTACGCCGCGTTTCGCGACATCCCGGGCAACTGGTGGGCGCAATCCGCCCTTCTCCAGGTTTCCGCTCTGGCCGGAATGAAGCTCGACAAGGAAGCCGAAGCACTCAGCGAAGAAATTCGCAAAAGCGTGACCGATCCCGAAACCGCCCGCGCTGCCCAACTGCAACTCGTGGCCGGACTGGTGCGGAGCGAAGATTATCCCAAGGCGCTGCAACTCTGCGACGCCGTGATCAAGGAAAGCGCGCAGCCCGATGTCCTGGCCGAAGCCTGGGTGCGCAAAGGCGATGCTCTTCTCGCCCAGCGGGAATGGCACAGCGCCGTTCTCGCCTACCTGCACGTGCCGGTCTTCTACCAGGAGGAGAAACGCTGGATGCCGCCTGCCCTGCTCGGGAGCGCGCGCGCTTTTCGCGGCCTGGACGAGTGGGAACGCGCGAAGCAATCCCTCCAAGATTTGACCGCCGGATATCCAAAATCGCCCCAGGCCGAGCTGGCCCAGGCCGAATTGCAGAAGATGCCAAAATGAAAACCACCATACCCCAAGCCATCCGCCTAACGACCTGGCCGCGAGCTGCGCGCACGCTGTTGTTCACCTGCGCCAGCGCCTTCCTCCTTCTCACCACCCCCGCCCTGGCCCAGGAAGCGACCCCGGCCGCTCCCGCCGCCGGCGTTCATTCAAAAACGCTCTGGGAGCAGATCAAGGAAGGCGGCTGGGTCATGTTTCCGATCGCCGCCTGTTCCATCGCCACTCTTTATCTGATCGGCGACGGCATCATTCGCACCAGTCGCAAGAAAGCCGCGCCGCCCGAGCAGGAAGAGTCGCTTAAAACGCTCTTCCGCCAGGGCGACTACGTCGGCGCACATAACTACTGCAAAACCAATCCTTCGCCCCTAACGAACGTGCTGCGGATCGGGATCGGCCTCCTCGGCGAAGGCAAACAGGTGGCCGAGGAAGGCATGATGGGCGAGCTGGCCAGGGAAAATTCGCACATGCAGACCTACATCAGTTACCTCTCCGTCATCGGCGTCTGCACTCCCATGATTGGTTTGTTAGGCACGGTCACCGGCATGATCAAGGCCTTCGCCAAGCTCGGCTCGAGCGGCATCGGCGATCCTTCCGGCCTTTCCGCCGCCATCGGCGAAGTGCTGGTCGCAACCGCCAGCGGCCTGGTCATCGCCATCCCGGCCTTCGGCGCCTTTTATTTCCTGCGCAACCGGGCGACCGACTCGATCCATCACCTCCAGGACATCGTGAACAGCCTCTTCCGCAAGATGCCCTACGAGTCGCTCGCCGGCGTCCACCTGGGCGATGACGAGCTTTTCGCCGCCACGCCCAACTGGCTCGCGCCCGACGCGCCGCCGGAACGGAATCCAACTGGCCAGTTGGCCTAACGAGGAGAAGGCGCGATGGCCGGCGGAGGAGGAGGCAGCGAGTCGGGCGAACCTGAGTTCCAGGTCGCGCCCATGATCGACGTGCTCCTGACCATTTTGGTTTTTTTCATGACCATCACCTCGGCGCAGGTCTTGAAAGTCGATAAATCGATCCAGTTGCCGATCGCAAAAGACGCGCAGAAAAAGGACAACACCCGCGCCGAAGCGATCCTCAACGTGCGCTGGAAACTGCCGGCCAAAAAAGCGCAATTCGTCTTCGACGACAAGGTTTACCAAAACGCCAACGAGATGGTCGGCCCGATCAAATCGGCCCGTATCACAGGCGAGAAAAAAGTCACCGCCGGCGCTAACCCGACCTTTCGCGCCGTCATCCGGGGCGACCGCGACGTGCCGGCGATCTACGTCTCACAAGCGATGAACGCCTGCGCGGAAGCGGGGATTAGCGACATCTCATTTTCGGCCGTGAATAAGGAGTAACATGCGCCTCGAGCTCAATCCCAGCGAAGGCAACCTCGGCTTCCAGATCGCGCCGATGATCGACGTCGTCTTCGTGATCATGCTTTTTTTCATGGTCATGGCCGGGGCGGTCAAAGTGGAGAACGAGCTCAATACCCAGCTTCCTGGCACGGCGGAGACTTCCTCCTCGACCGATTTTGTCGACGAACAAATCATCACCATCTCGGACACGGGCGAGGTATCGCTCAACGATGAGCCGTTCGATTCCGCGACGAGCAAGGACCTGCCGAAGTTGAAGGGAACGTTGATGCGTTTGAAAGAAAACGCCGACGCGGCCAAGACGCCGGCGGTGGTCACGATCATCAGCGACACGCAGGCGAAATACAGCCGCACCATCGATGTGCTCGACGCGCTGGCGGTGGCCAAGATCGACAACGTCACCTTTACGGTGGCGGAAGACGAGTAGCGCCGTCCCGGTTCTGGCGGACTGCGGAGCTGGGCCTCGTTAGGCGTGCGGCAGGTAACGCTCGACCGCCTCCGGCCCGCCCTGCACCGTCACCATGTAAACCGAATCCTTCTCCGCCCAGCTCGCGGTGGCCCATTCCCCTTCCTGGGAGATGACCGTTTTTGCTCCGGGCTTCATCTGCGGCATGGCGGCTCGATTAACGACAAAAAGATGGGCCAAACCATCTTCTTTTCGCTGGAAACAAATCAGGGTCACATTCTGCCCCCGGAAAGAAAGAATGCGGCAACCAATCGGCTCGAGCGCGGCCAGATGCGCGGGCACCTGCATCGGCGTCGTCTTTTTCTTGTCGAGCCAGCTTTCTATCTTGCCCAGATCATCGCTCATCATCTCCAGCCGTGGAGTGATGCGGATGAAGCTGACCATCTCGCTCGCATAATCGCCCACCAGCGCGGTGGGCGCGGCGGCCGGATGAAACACGCTCACCACCTGCACGAGGAGAAACAGGAGCGCAGCCATGCCCGCCAGCTTGACGATCCAACTCCATTGCGCCGGGCTGCCCGGGCTGGTTTGAGAAGGGGCGTTGGCCAGGAGCCGGGTCTTCAAGCCTAACGGCTCCGGGATGGCGTCGAGATGAGCCGCGATCGCGCGATCAAAGGCCTGCTCGTCAGCAAACCATTTCCCCAGCTCCGGATCTTGCGCCGCCAGCTCCAGAGCGGTCGCGATCTCAGCGTCGTCCGCTTCCGCTCCCGGCCGGTAGGCCTTCAGGATGAGGAGGGCTTGTTCTTTATCCATGCCGCTCTGCCCTTTCTCCGGTCGTTAGGCCGGCTTTATCCGCCAGGGTTTTGCGGAGCTGTTCTTTGCCGCGCGAAATGCGCGACATGACGGTTCCGATCGGCACTTCCAGCGTCTCGGCGATTTCCTTGTAGGAATGTTGCTGCAAATAAAAAAGGGTGAGCGGTGCCCGGTAGATTTCTTCCAGAGCAAAGAGTGCCTGCTGGACAATGTCGCCATCGAGCTGGTTCACCACCGCGGCCGGGACGGTCTGCGCCGCGATTGCTTCGGCACTGCCTTCCGACTCGACAAAGCGGTCCTGCTGCCGCTTCCGTCCGAGAAATTCCCGATAGAGCGAAGTGAAGAGCCACGTTTTGACCTTCGAGGCATCGCGCAGTTGATGCCCCTTCGAGGCCCAAAGAAAGAAGGTCTGCTGAGTCAGATCGGCGGCATCCGATTCGCGCCGGCTAAGCGAGAGCGCGAAGCGGTAAAGAGGCATGTAGAAATCTTCGACCAATTTTTCGAAGTTTAACATAACCACGCTCCGATCGTACCCGAGCCGGCGAGGGGTCGCCAAGCAAATCGGGTGTGTAACAAAATTCATCGTTCGGCCATGAGAGGCCGAGAGCCCGATCTTATTCCTCGAACCATGCGGAACGCCCTCGCGTCCGGCAACTTCAATTGACCCACTTGCCCCCGGCGGAGGAGAGGGCGGGCAGTTCTCCGGTTGAATAATCGGTCTTGCCGATCGCGCCCCACATCCGGGTGCCGGTCGCGTCCCGCCAGAGCTTGCTCATGCTTTCGCCAGTGTGGCAGCCCCAGCTTTTCACGTAGGCGTCGCGGGTAAAATCACGACGATCGATCCGCTTCAACTCCGATTCGTGCAGCCACGACTTCGAGGCGCTATCGACCACATTGCTGTAGTCGAAGAGGAAGCAGGCCTTGTTGGAATGCCCGAAATATTCGAAGCCGGACACTTTCACCTGGCCGCGCGGCTGGCCGTTGTTGAGGTAATTGATCACGTCACCGCCGTGCGAGAAATAGACCAGGTTGAGGTGAAATTTATCGCGCACGCTGTTGATGTTCACGATCAGATCCTGGCCTTCCTGTTTCCCGCGATCGATGTAACCGGGCTTGTAAACCAGCCAGGTGATGAGCGCGTCGGGGCCGAGCTGGGCCCGCAGTTGCTCCGTCCGCACCCGGGCGGAATGGACGAAGTTTGCCCACCAATGATCGTGCGGCTGGGCCTTGTATTGCTCCCACTGGTGCAGGGAAGGCCCGCCCACGAGCAGGATATATTCGCGCTGCTGGGCCTGGGCCGCGGCGGTGGCGAAAAAACTGAGCAGAATGAGAAGAGCGAGACGCTGTTTCATGACTTTGCTGGGAGCAGTATCTATGCGCGGAACGGAAGTGCGTGCAAGGGGCGATCAATTTCGCGCCGGCCGGCCGGTCACGAGCCCGATTGCGCTGACCAGCAGGAGGAGAAGGCCAAAGGTGCAGACGATGGCCGCGCCCGAGGGCAGGTCCCATTGGAAAGACAAAAAGAGGCCGGCCACGCCACCGACGAGCGCGACCAGCCAGCCGATGAGAAGCCGTTTGCCTAACGACCGCGCGAGACTGATCCCGCAGACCGCCGGCACGATCAGGTAGCTGAAGACCAGCAGCACCCCGGCGATGCGAACGAAACTGGTCACGACCAGCCCAAAGAGTGCGTAGAAAAGAAAATCCCACCAGCGCACCCGCAGCCCCTGGTCGTAGGCCGCCTCGCGATCGAAGGAGACGAGCAAAAACGAGCGGCGCAGGACGAAATGGACCACCCCGACAAAGGCGAAAAGCCCGAAGCATTTCCAGACGTCGCCCGGGGTGACGAGGAGAATGTTGCCGACCAGCATGTTCTTGATCTCCTCGTCGCCCTCCGCCGCCCGGCTCAGGAGGAGGACGGCCGCGGCCGCCGCCACCACGTAGCCGATGCCGATGATCGCCTCCTGCGGGATCGGGCTGGCCCGCTTTCCCGTCACGGAAAAAATGGCCGCGCCAACCAGGGTGAAGCCGAGCGCGATGAAGAAGGCGGGCCAGCTCTCGAGGTTGAGATGGAGCAGGACGGCGACACAGATGCCTACCGACGCCATCTGCGCCATCGCGATATCGATGAAGATGATCCCGCGCCTCACGACATGGAGGCCGAGATAGACCAGCAGCCAGGGCAACAAAACACAGGCCACGATGGGCCAAAACATCACCTCCCACATAAGCAGATCAGATTGACGAAGCGAAAAAGCAGCCCGGTCAGCGCTCCCGCGGAGCAGAGTCGGGCGTGGCGGTTCGTTGCAGCGCGGCGGCCAGGTTGTTGACCAGTTTGTCGATCAGTTGTGCGTACGTCTCGGTGCCCGGGAGCGCGCCGGGGAACTGCGCGAAATCGACCACCTTTGCGCCGGTCGATTGCGCCACCTTCTCGGCGATCTTCCGGTTATGGTACGGCTCCACGATGATGGCCTTGATGTGTTGCGCCTTCATCTGCGCAATCACCTCGGCCAGGTGCGACGGCGAAGGCGGAATGCCTGGTTTCGGTTCCAGGAAGAGGTCGATCTTGAACCCAAAACGATGCGCAAAATAGGGCCACGAATCGTGATAGGCGACCAGGCTCTGTCCGCGATAGGGAAGGAGCTTCGCGCCCCATTCCTGCAGCCTGGCGTTGATGGTGGATTCAAACTTCTTCTCGTTTGTCTGATAGCCCGCGGCGTGGGCCGGATCGACCGCGGCAAAGGTGCTGGCGATATGGGCCGCGACCGCTTTCGCGATGATCGGGTCGACCATGAAATGGGGGTTGCCCATCGCGTGCACATCGCCCGCCGCGCGCGTGAGTTGGCCCGGCACTTCCATCAATCGAATCCCCTGCGAAGCCTCCACCCGGCCCGGCTGGCCAACCTGGATCTTCGAGTTGCGCGCATTTTGCAGGAGCGGCGGCAGCCAGCCCATCTCCAATTCTGCGCCGCCATCGATCAGGACGTCGGCCTGGCGCAGCTTGACGACAAAGCTGGGCCGGGCATCGACGAAGTGCGGATCCTCCGTCGGCTTGGCCAGCACGGTGACATCGACGTTATCGCCGCCGATCTCGCGCGCGATCGCCGCGCAATCCGGCAGGGTGGTGACGACGTTGAGCCTGGCCTCTGCGGCCAGGGTTGTCGTTAGGGAAAGAAGGGCGATCGCCGCCCATTTCGTTAGGCTGTTTGCTTTCATAAATCTAAAACTTGTGCGCCCCATGCGCGCCGAGAATGAATTCGAGCTGGAGGAAAATTGAATCGGCTTCCCGCGCACTGAGGAAATCGTTCGCCTCCAGAAAGTCGTGGTTGTACTGCAGGCGGATCTTGGAAAATTCCGTCGGGTACCAAGTCAGGTCGCCGGAGACCCGCGAGCGGCTCTGCCGCGAATCGTCGGCAGTGTCGGCCGATTCTTCCATCTGCACGTAGTCGCCGCGCAGGCCGGCCGTCCATCCTTTCTTAAAACCCCAGATGACCTGCGAATACATCCCCCAATCGTGGAAGGTCTCCGCCACCGGAAAAGTCTGGTCGATCCCACGCCCGGCCTCGAAGCGGCGATACATCACTTCGCTCTGCCATTTCACGAAAGGAAAACCGCCTTCGGCGCGCGGCGATTTCCATTTGTAGAGCAGATCGCCACCATAGATCTGAGTCCGCGCGTCGGCCCCGGTCTCGTTCGAACCGAAAGCGCCCGAGAGACCTGCCAGCACAGTTTGGGTCGGGCTCAGATCGACCGAGTTTTCCCAGCGCGGGATGTAGACGAAATCCTGCAGGCCGCGCACTTCGCGATCGGTCGTTAGGCGACCGAAAAAAGTGCCGTTATCGCCCGGATTCCGAAAGGAGTAACCGGTGTTCCCGCGCCCGTTCTGCGCCGCGAAAATGAACTGCGAATACCAGCCGACCGGCACCGTCCATGAGATCTGTGCCCCCACCCCGCGCAACCCGTCGGAGCCGAGGAACAAGCCGTGCACGAGCGGGTCGTCGGCAAAATCCCAGGTGTGCGGATGGGTCGGATTGATCCGGCCAAAAGGGGCGAAAAACTGGCCGCCTTTGATCTGCAATCCGTAAGGCAGATCGGTCGTCTGCAGGAACGCCTCCTCCAGCTCGATCTCGGTTTCGTTATCGTTATTGAGCTTGAGCACGATGTTGGCGAAGCCCTCGAAATAGGGATCGACCGCGCCATCCAGGGCTAGTTCCGAGTTGCGCGCATTGAAACCGCGCTGTTGCGGATCGTGATCGCCCACCTCGAGCTGATCGAGGTTGCGATCGCTCGAATAGGCCAGGCTGAAGACGCTATCGAACGAGATGTTCATGTAGGTCTTTCCCCCGCCCGCGAGCGTGATCGGCGCGGTCAGCGAGGAGCCGGCGCCAGTGGTAGAAATGGTCTCATTCGAGGTGGTGACCGAGGCGTCGGCGGTCGGAAATTGCTCATTGATCGGCGCTGCCGCCGGGCCGGTCGCAGCTGGCGCCGGCAGCGGAGTCGGCTCCGCAGCGGAAGCGACGACGGCATCGTCCGTCGTCGGGAAAAGGGTCGGCGGCGCGGTCGCCGCCGCGCCTGGAGTGAGTGAGGTGGCGGCCGTGGAGGCCGCACTCTCCTCCGTCGGCAGGGTGGTAGGCCCGGCGTTCATTTTCGCCAGCGTCTCCTGCTGATCCCTTAGCTGCTGCTGCAACCCCTTGACCGTCTCGGTCAGCGCCTGCACCTGCTGGCGCAGAGCTTCGACATCGTTAGGCGAAGGCGCCGGGTTGGGCGCTGCCTGTTGTCCAAAACAAGTCCCGGCCAGCCCGAGACCAGCCACCAATAATAAAATTCTCTTCACCCTCTCCTCCTGCTCTGCCGGCGACACACCCCGGCTTCCGTTCACGTTGCAGTTGCGTTCCGCGCGAGCCTGGGACGCACAAGTCGCGCCGGAACAGGCAGGCGACGCGGCCGCGCTGAGGCGCGGATTTACCCAGTTCGTTAGGCGCGGATGGGCGGCGCGTGCTCCAGGCGGGTGAAGAAGAGCGCGGGCGAGAAAGAAAAGCAGGCCGGGTCGTCCGGCAAGAAATCCGAGGGCGGGGCGACCGGAGCGACCAGCACGGCTGGGGCCGCACCTGAGAGACAATGCCCATTTACCTGCAGCGTAACCAGACAGGCATGCGAAGCGGAGGCGTCGTGATGCAGGGATTCGTGCCAGTAAGGTGAGGCGCTGAGCAAGGCCCCGGCCAGCAGAGTGGTGACGAGCAGGAGAGCGAGAAAGCGACGGCCTAACGAATACAACTTCTGAGAAGGGCGGGCCGGCATCGCGCGAGGAGCATGGCCCGGCGGCGGGAAGGTGGCAAGCTGGAAGATGAAGGAGACGATGACTGCTGCCTTCTCCGATTAGCCGCTAGCGCGGATTGGTCTCCTGATATTGCTGCCAGGATTGCCAGGCCCGCTCCCAGTTCTGCTTCGCCGCCCAGGCTTGCGCCTGCAGATAGTGGAAATAGCCCGGAACCTCGGGTCGGGCGGTAAAATGCCGGGCCGTGGCCAGGGCGTCGTCCGTTTTCCCCGCGGCCATCTGCGCGTGGTAAAGCGCATAGCCGACCGCGTAATCTCCTGGGCTGGCGATCAATTCCTGCTCCAGTCGCGGGATGGAAGCGCTGGCCGCGGCCGGCGGCAGGGCTGGCGTTGGGCCATATTGCCTAACGAACCCCCAGGCTTGCTCGAATTCCCCGCGACTGGCGTGGGAGCGGGCCAGACCCGGCCAGGCAAACTCGATCCATTCCGGATGAGCCGCCACGGCTCGGAGCAGCCCGTCGATCGGGTCGTGCTGCGACCAGAGGGCGAAGAGGCGCTTCTTCTGCGCTGTAGTAAAGCGGGCGAGGGCGGGATCGCTGGCCAGCAACTCCTGCAAAGCGAGGTCGAAGCGCGGACCATGGGTCGCCTCCAGATAATTGATCGTGAGCGCCGGCCGGTCGAGCGCAAACTCGCGCAACCCTTCGCGCACTCGGCTGTCGCCACTGCCCGCTTCGGTAAGCATAAGCGCGTAAATACCGGCTTCATCGGCGCCCGGCCGATGCAAGGCGGCGCGCCAGGCAGTGAGGGCGAGAGTCGGCTGCCAGCCGAGCCAAGCCTTACCTTCCTCAAAGGGCAACTGGTAGGCACTCGGCTCAAGGAAGCGGGCCCGGCGAAAATCCTGCAGCGCCGCCGCCGCCGGTTGGCGCTCTCCGATGCGGGCGAAGGCGCGAAGGAAATAAAGCTGCCAATCGAGCGGCGCCCATCGCAGGGCTTCATTCGTTAGGTTAAGCGCTTCCCCGAAATGATGGCCGCGATTTGCCACCGTGGCGGCCTGTTTCGCATTCTCCACCCCGAGCCGGCCCGGGAGCGGCAGTGCGCGGCGCCAGCTGAAAAACCAGGTCACACTGACCAGCACGAGGAAAACGCCGACCGCGCGAAAGAGAAAAACCGGCCAGCGCCGCGGCTGGCCCGGGACGGGCCGGAATTGAGCCAGCCCGAGCAAAAGCGTGCCGGCGAGGAAGGAGGCAAAGCGATGCCCGGAGACGTCGACGAAACCGTGCAGGGCAAAAAGGGAAGCCCCGACCAGGGCGGCGAAGCGCAGCCGCTGATTGCTCCCTTCCCGCAGCGGAAAAACTCGCCTAACGAAAACAGCCGCCGCCGCGAGGAGGAGAAGAAGCGCCGGCCAGCCCATCTCGGCCGCGACCCAAAACCAGTCGCTCTCGGGATGGAGTGAGCGGGTCACCCCCTCCGAAGCGTCGCGGAAAAAGGCGAAGACGCTGGCGAAATTTCCCAACCCGATCCCGCACCAGGGCGAGGCTTTGATCATGGTCAGGGCGTCGCGGAAAATGAGCCAGCGATAATCAGCCGTGACCGAGCCTTCGCTCCCGAGGCGGAGATGAAAGCGCTCGATCGTTTCCCCACCAAAGAGGAGCAGCGCGGCGAAGAGCACGAGCAGGAGCGAGCCGGCGATGGCGATCCCGGCCCCGGACCATTTCCGAAAGGCGAACCGGATCAGCCAGGCGGTGAAGCCGATAACGAGAATGAGAATGCCGGCACGCGAGTAAGCGCAGATGAGGGCCGCGATCAGGACACCGAGGCCGGCCAGCCAGAAGATCCAGCGCTTGTGCCGGCGACGGAAATCATCCTGCAGGCAGCCCAGGACGACCAGAGTCGAGATGCCAAAGAGATCGCCGGTCTGGTTGCGATTTGGAAAGGGGCCAAAGCCGCGTTCGTTATGCCAAAAGGGCAGGGAGTGATGGCCGAGATAGAGATAAACGCAGAGCGCGGCAAGCGCGATCATGCCCCCGGCAAAGACCCGCGCCGCCATCCGGATATCGCGCAATTGCGCGTCGAGGCTGGCGACATAATAGAGCCAGGAAAGGCCGGCGATGAGCACGACCAGACTGTCGAGGGTGATCCAGGGCTGCACCGTCACGGTCGGGGGCAATGCCAGCCCGAAGTCGTTCGTCAGGGCGACGCGCCAGCGGGGCAGGTGAAACCAGTCCGCGGGCAGAAAAGCGGCCGCGGCCAGGAGGAGAAAGAGAAGCGCGAGGGTGTTAAGGAGGGGCCCGAGCGAAACCCGCGGCGGGGACGCCAGCAGCAGCAGAGCGAAGAACCCGAGGAAGATGGCGATGCTCCAGCGCTGGGTGGCGCCGCCGAGGAAAGCAGCCAGCACGACCAGAAGCGGGAGGGCGATGGCCGCCCAACCGGCGCTAGCGCGGGTCTGCGGTCGGGGCGGTGGTTCCGGTCGAGAAGGTTGCATGCAGCGTTCAGTTGCAGTGAAATGGCTTGGCGCAGCCACCTGCGCTCTCCACCATGCAGCAGACTAGCCTCTCTACCGGCGATCGGCCTAGCACGCTTCCTGCCTCTTCCATTGCCGTTTTGATTCCCAGTCGATAATCATGGCCACCCCTCGCACGCAAGGACTGTATCGCCTTTTTCTGCTCTGCCAGATCGCGATCGTGGCCGGGCTCTTCTGGCTCGGGGTCTGGGTCATGGTGACCTTTTATTCCGAAGGCGGAGCCGAGCTGACCTGGCGGCGCTACAGCATTTACTGCGCGATGCTGGTCATCGGCATCCTCGGCGAATCGCTCAGCCGCGAGGGCTCGAAGCGCTATTTCCTCCAGAGCGAACTCCTGCGCCAGCATCGCCTGGCCATCCGCCAGACCATCGCCAGCATCGGGGTGCTGGTTTTTTACCTCGTCGCGACCAAGGACGGTTTCATCTCCCGGCTTTTCTTTTTCAACTTCATCCCCTGGCTCTACATCGCGCTTCTGTTTTCGCACTATTTCCTCCCCGAATCGCTCGCGCGCAGCATCTTTCGGCGGGAAGAAAAAACGCTTCTGGTCGGGTCGACGGCCAAGGCACGGGAGCTCCGGCGCTGGCTCCGGCGCAAAGGCGAGATGGGTCTGCGCACCGTCGGCATCATTTGCGAGGAACCGCTCGATTGCACCGAGGATAAGATCCCGGTCCTGGGCGGAGCCGACCGTTTCCGCAGCGTCGTGCAGGAGCACGATGTGACCCAGGTGATCATGCTCGAGTTTCCACAGTTCAACGATCAGAACCGGGATCTGATCGCGACCTGCGACGAGCTGGGGGTACGGCTGCTCATCGTGAGCGACCTGGAAGAAAAGCTGCGCCATCCGGTGACCCACTTCGACGATGACGGCTTCCGCTTCATCGGTCTGCGCGAGGAGCCGCTGGAGAATCCGTTTAACCGCGGGATCAAGCGCACAATCGATTTTCTCCTCGCGCTCCCGATCATGGTGATCCTGTTTCCGCCCCTGGCCCTGATCGTCTGGCTGGCGCAACGGCTGCAATCGCCCGGCCCGCTTTTTCACAAGCAAGCCCGGGCCGGGATCCAGAATCGGCGTTTCGACATCTGGAAGTTTCGCACCATGCATCCGCACAACTTCGATCTCACCCGCCAGGTCTCGAGTGAGGATGAGCGGGTCTATCCGTTAGGGCGATTGTTCCGCAAGCTGAGCATCGACGAGATTCCACAATTCTGGAACGTGCTCCGGGGCGACATGAGCGTAGTCGGGCCGCGCCCGCATTTGATCGAGCACAACGCGCAGTTCTCGCAGCTGATGAAAAACTATCAGGTGCGCACCTTCGTGAAGCCGGGCATCACCGGCTTGGCGCAGGTCCGCGGCTACCGCGGCGAAGCGCAGACGAGTAAGGACATCCAAAACCGGGTCGCGTGCGACATCGAGTACCTGGAGAATTGGAACCTGACTTTGGAGTGCGGCATCATCGTCCGCACCTTCGCCCAGCTCATCGTGCCACCGCCTTCCGCCTATTAGCAGGACGATCGCGACAAAGCTGACTCGTTGACCGCTCACCGATCTCACATTCCCCGCGTTTTTTGGTTTACAACCAGGGGCCGTGCGGCGCATCATCGCGGGCTGAAACCCACCTCGCCAGTCCACACACACACACACACACACACCAAGCGCTCACAGAAGCTGCGCGCGGTCGCAGGAGTCTGTTCAATAGCCCTGCTGCTGAGCAGCGGATTTTGCCGGGCCGCTCCCTGTTCGCAGCAGAGCGACGAACCTGACACCGTCCCGCCACTGGAATGCGACTAAAGTGGCTAAAATAAAGGCCGTGGTGAGTCTTTCCGGCCCGACCGATCTCTCTTCGCGCGTCGGGGATAGTAGCGTGGTGCCGCATTTCGAAGATTCGGTGGAGAACTACACCAATACGGAGACCGGCGTCGGTGATTGGGAAACGAAGAAATCAACGTCTCGCCGGTCAAGCTGGTCGCCACTGCTACCAACGTGCCGCCTATCCATATGTACGCCACGCAAGGTGATCCTGTCCCCTTCCAACAGGGGGAAGAAATGGCAACTGAATTAGCATTATACCATCCAGGCGCCGTATTTGAGTTCTACAAGATCAATAATAGCGCCCTGCATGCCTTCAATTACTGGAACCAAGTAAACGAAGTAACGGACGAATGTGTTAGCGCCGAGGTGATCGATTTTCTGCAAGACTACCTATGAGCGTCTCCAAAAACAAACTGATCGTCACAATCGCTGCCGCTCTTCTTTCGCTGGCCACGCAGCGACACTCCTTCGGCGACAGCGCTACGTGGAGTGCCAATCCGATGAACAGTGACTGGACTAACGCTCAAAACTGGGCGCCAAGCACGGTGCCCGATGGGCTGAGAGACGTGGCCACCTTTGGCGCGTCAGATGTGACCGATCCAGCCATTAGCACGATCGGCTCCATTATCGATCTCGACAGCATTGTTTTCAATCCCGGTGCGAGTGCGTTCACGATAACTTCCGGAGCCGGAACTAATTTAATATTGCGAGGCGCCGGGTTGGTAAATAACTCAGGAATTCTTCAATCGGTGATTAAGATCCCGAATGGAGGCGGAATATTCTTTTTCGGTCCTGCCTCTGCGGGTAAGCTGACTAGCTTTAGCACCGTGGGAGGGGATATTTTCTTCTCTGAGTCATCTTCGGCGGGCGCAGCAAGCTTTGACATTAGCAATACTGGGAGTTTCTCCGCTGAAGTAAGTTTCGCCGATAACTCGAGCGCGGCTGACGCTTTCATTTCAGTAAGTGTCCGGAGCGGCGCTACCTTTTACGATTCCGCCACGGCAGCTAACGCCGTCATCACCGCCGTGACCGGCGGCGATGTCCTCTTTGGCACCAGCAGCAGTGCCGGCAATGCGGTCATTACGGCGAGTGGCGACAGCACCGTCAGCTTTACCCAATCCGCCACGGCCGACCACAGCCACCTCACAGCCAGCGGCGCGGGGAGCAGTGGTGAGCCTGGGGCGGAGATCAGCGTGGGCGATACCGCCACCGCCGCGGAGGCGACCTTTGTGCTCGGGGGCAGCAGCGTGAGCGGCGCGCCCGGCGCGACGATGACCTTCTTCAATCAAGGAAACGCCGGCAATGCCAGCATCACCGTGAACGGCGGGAGCAACGGAGGCCGGGGTGCGCAGGTTCTCTTCCAGGCGCAAAGCGACGGCGGCACCGCCAGCCTGTCGCTCTTCGGCGATGGCCAGGCCGACTTTAGCCGGCATTCGCCGGGAGTGGTGACGGTCGGCTCGGTGGCAGGCGACGGGCAGGTGGTGCTGGGCGCGACTGCTTTGGCCATAGGAAGTAATAACCAGCGCACGAGCTTCTCCGGGTTAATTGAAGATGGAGCGATCAGCGGTGGGAGCCTTAACAAGGTCGGGAGCGGCACGCTCAAGCTCAGCGGAGCCAACACCTACACTGGGGGGACGACGGTCAATGCCGGCGCCCTGGTCGCCGGGAACCGGAGCGGCTCCGCCACCGGGCCGGGGCCGGTGCAGGTCAACGCCGGCCTCCTGGCCGGTCGGGGCACGATCGGCGGGAGCGTGACCATCGGCAGCGGCAGCGGGGTGGGCGCATTCCTCGCTCCCGGGCGCGGCGCAGGCAAGCTGACCAGCCTAACGATTCACGGTTCTCTCATCTTCAAGGCCGATGCCACTTACAGCGAGAGATTGAACCTGAAGAAGACGAAATCGGATCAAGTCAACGCCAACGGAGTCACGATCGAGAGCGGAGCGCAGTTCGATCTGCAGACCGTCGGACGCGGCCAGCTGCGAATCGGCAAAGTCGCCACCGCGCTCAACAATACTGCCGCCACCCCGATCAACGGCACCTTCACCAACCTCCCCGAAGGCGCCACCCTGGAGGCCGGCGGCAACACCCTGCAAGTGAGCTACCACGGCGGCGACGGCAACGATCTCACCCTCATCGTGGTAGAGTAAGAGGAAGCTATTGCCGACGGCACTTCTCTCCCCCGCTCAATCTTTTCGTAGTCCTGGCTGGCTGTAGCCCGACGGGTCCTTTCCAAGCGCCAGTAGCAAAAATTCTCCGACGGACTGCGCGGGTTAAAGAATCGCTGCGGGACGGCCTCAGCGACCGGAAAGGCCCTGGCCCCATTAGCGTCGCTCCTCTTTCGCGCGAGCTTTAGCGGTTGTCTCGCAACCGCCGCGCGACCTGCAACCTGACTTTCAGGAACCGAGGCGCTGCGCCACTTTCTTCTGCTCAGCCAACAGCTCCTCCGGAACGTTTGGCGCGAGCGATTCGAAAAATTCCTTCTGCCCGGCCAGCTCTTTCTTCCATTCCTCCGCTTTCACCGAGAGCACTTCCCGCATCTTCTCCGGCGAAACGTCGAGCTCATCGAGGTCGAGATCTTCCGGGCGCGGGACGCAGCCGATCGGGCTTTCGGTCGCCCCGCCGCGGCCTTCGCAGCGATCGATGATCCATTTCAGGACCCGCATATTGTCGCCGAAACCGGGCCAGAGAAATTTGCCGTTGGCGTCCTTGCGGAACCAATTGACATGAAAGATGAGCGGCGGGTTCGTGAGGCGCGGGCCAGTCGCGAGCCAGTGACGGAAGTAATCGCCCACGTTGTAGCCGCAAAAGGGCAGCATCGCCATCGGGTCGCGCCGCACTTTCCCGACCGCGCCGGTGGCGGCGGCGGTGGTCTCGGAAGCCATGGTGGCGCCGATGTAGACGCCGTGGTTCCAGTCATCGGCCTGGAAAACGAGCGGCATGGTGTCGCTCCGCCGGCCACCAAAAATGATCGCGCTGATCGGGACCCCGGCGGGTTTCTCCACTTCCGGATCGAGAACCGGATTGTTCTGCATGGGAACGGCGAAACGGCTGTTGGGATGAGCCGCTTTCTCCTCCGAATCGGGCGTCCAGGGATTGCCTTTCCAGTCGGTCGCTTCCGCCGGCGGCGGGCCATCTTTGCCTTCCCACCAGACGCCGCCGTCTTTCGTTAGGGCGACATTGGTGAAAAGGGTGTCGTGCTCGATCGCTTTCATCGCGTTCGGGTTCGAGTCGTAGCTGGTGCCGGGGACGACGCCAAAGTAGCCGTTCTCGGGGTTGACCGCATAAAGCCGTCCGTCTTTCCCGATCTCCATCCAAGCGATGTCGTCGCCGATGGTGGTGATTTTCCAGCCTTGGAAATGCTCGGGCGGGATGAGCATGGCGAAATTTGTTTTGCCGCAGGCGCTGGGGAAGGCGGCGGCCACGTAATGTTTTTTCCCCTCGGGCGATTCGACCCCGAGGATGAGCATGTGCTCGGCCAGCCAGCCCTGCTTTTTCGCCAAATAAGAGGCAATGCGGAGGGCGAGGCATTTCTTGCTCAGGAGGACGTTGCCGCCGTAGCCGGAGCCGACCGAGATGATGGCGTTATCCTGCGGGAAATGGCAGATCCAGCGCCGATCCGGATTCACATCCAGGAGCGAATGGACGCCGCGATTGAATTCCGCGTCCATCTTTTCACCGAGCTTCTCATTCGCCTGCGTGCCCATCCGGGTCATGATGCGCATGCTCAGGACGACGTAGATGGAGTCGGTGATTTCGTAGCCGATCTTGGCCAGGGGCGAATCGGGCGGGCCCATGATGTAGGGCACGACAAACATGGTCCGCCCGGTCATGGCGCACTTGAGCAGGCCGTGCAATTTGCTGTAAGTCTCGGCCGGGTCGGCCCAGTGATTGGTCGGGCCAGCTTCCTCTTCTGTCGGGGTGCAGATGAGAGTGAACTGCTCGACCCGGGCGACGTCGTTTGGGTTGGAGCGGTGCAGGTAACAGCCGGGCGCTTTTTCCTGATTGAGCTTGATCAGCACACCCTGGCGGCAGGCTTCGCCGAGCAGGTAATCATTCTCCGCCTCGGAGCCGTCGCACCAGAAGATGTTTTCGGGATTGGTCAGCGACTCGACTTCGTGCACCCAGTCGAGGACCGCCTTATTGACCGGCTTGTTTTCACCCATGCCGCTGGGCGCGTGGATGGCAGGAGCGATGTTTTCCATAAATTTTTGCCGCCCGCGACGCGCAGGCGAACTTCCAATTTGAACGCTTCAGCGACGAGGCCAAGGAAAAATTGCCTCGGGCCCCGGCTGAAGCGCGCTTGCACAGGTGAACGGCGCGCCGTTTACTGTCCTCATGTTTGGCGTTGCGACCTCGGATGACTACCAGCCGGTCGGCTGGATGGGCCGCTATCCGATCCGCCTAACGACCATCATCGCGGCGCTTTTTGTCCTGGGAATGTTCGGCACCGTGATCGCGGAATCGGCGCGCTGGGATGTCACTCCGCTGGCTTTTCGTTCCTCTTCTTTTCTGCACGGCTCGCTCTGGGAACCGTTCACCTGCATCCTTATTCAGCAGGCTTCCTTCTTTTTTATTTTTAACATTCTTTTCCTCTATTGGTCGGGCACGGAGGTGGAGAAATACCTCGGGCGGACGCGCTATCTGCAATTGATCGGGCTCCTTCTCCTCGTCCCGCCGGTGGTGATGATGCTCTGGAGCGCGGCTGGCGTCTCCTGGATTTACGCCGGCTCCTACGAGATCACGATCGGGCTCTTCATTGCCTTCGCCACGCTCTATCCCGGGGTCGAACTTTTCGGCTGGGTGACGCTGAAGTGGCTCGCCTTCGCCGGCATCGTGCTCGCCTCGATGCAATATCTGCCAAGCCATCAGTGGGGTTATCTGACCGTGCTCTGGGGGATGTGCCTGACCTCGTTTCTCTTTATCCGGATGGTGCAGAAACCTTATCCATCGGAATTTCAAGCCGCCTTTTCCGAGAAGGTCTCGGGCTTGTTTAAGCGCAAACCGAAATTCCGCGTGGTCCCGCGCGAGAGCGGCCGGCGCACGGTCGAGCCGGAGGATGATCTCTACGAATCGATCGATCCACTTCTGGATAAAATCTCGAAGTCCGGCATTGGCAGCCTGACCGCGAGCGAACGGCGCGCGCTGGATCGCGCCCGCAATCGGCTGCTCAACAAATCGAAGTGAACCCGCCCGCGACCGCTTCCCTGCGGCTCAGCGTCCTCATCCCCGCCTGGCACGATCATGCGCATCTCTCCCGGGCAATTCCCGAGCTCGTTAGGCTAAACCGCCTGCACGAGGTGATCGTGGCCGACGCTTCGCCCGATCCGGGCGCGGCCGAAGCCGTCCGGGCGGCCGGCGGCATTTACCTGCCCGCGCCGCAGCCGAACCGCGGCGCGCAGATGAATCTGGCCGCGGAAAGGGCGAGCGGCGATGTGCTGGTTTTTCATCATGCCGATTCCATTCTGACCGCCGAGCATCTCGCGGCCCTGGCAGCCGCCCTGCGCGATCCGGGGATTATCGGCGGTGCGTTTTATCGCAAGTTCGACCGGCGCCATCCGCGGCTCCTCTGGCTGGAAACGGTAGCGCGCTATCTCACCCGCCACGGCGGCAGTTTCTTTGGCGATCAATCCGTTTTCGTCAGGCGAGAAATCTTCCAGCAATTGGGCGGCTTCGCCCCCATCCCGCTGATGGAAGACATGGAATTCTCCCGCCGTCTGCGCCGGGCCGGCCGGGTCGCGGTACTCGATCCGCCGATCGAATCGTCCACCCGCCGCCACCTCCGCCAGGGCCCGTGGCGGACCTCGATTCAAAACGGTCTCTTCATCGCGCTCTACAAGTGTGGGCTTTCCCCAAACCACCTGCACCGCTGGTATTACCGCCAGCGGATGGCTGCGCCTAACGACTCAGTCTTCGCTTCGCAACCGGTCGAGGAACTCAGCCGGGGTGGCAGCCTCCCGTAGCGCCTGACGGGTCGTTTCCTTGTTTAGCCGGCGGGCCAGTGAGCCCACGCAGATCAGGTAATCGTTCACCATCTGCTGCGGCACGGCGAGGACGAAGAGGAGATGGACCTTGCGCCCCTCGTCGCCGAACGAGACTCCATTTTCGCTTCGGCCGATCCCGAGCAGGAGCTGGTCGACCAGATCGGTGCGGGCGTGTGGAAAGGCCACTCCGCCATTGGCCACGGTCGAGCTTTTGCCTTCCCGCTCCATCACCGCCTCGAAAAATTCCTGCGGCTTATTAAGTTCCCCACTCTCTCCGAGATGTTGCGCAATCTCCAGGATTGCCTCGGCCGCGGTTCGGCCGCGCAGCTCGAGCACGACATGTTTCGGATCGAGCAGGGCTTCTAACTGCGGCGTGATCATGGAATGATGATTGACGCGCCACCGCCGGAAGTCGAATCATTCGCCCAGCGTGTCGACCGAAAATCCAGACCCCGCCGAGGTGTCGAATCATCCCGACCACGGCAGCCTCTACGACCAGGGCTACGTCAATGCCATGTCGCATTTCTATCGCGGCGAACTCGGCCGCATCATGATCTGGCGGACCCGGCTCGACACGACGACGAACTGGGCCGTGACCAGCAGCACGGCCATCATCACGATCGCATTTTCCAATGCCGGGGTGCCGCACCTGATCTTCTTTTTTAATCTCGCCATCGTCTGGATCATGCTCTGGATCGAGGCCCGGCGTTATCGCTTCTACGACGCCTTCCGCGCCCGGGTGCGAATGTTGGAGGCGCATTTTCTCGTCCCGATGATCATGGAAAATCGCCACCTCCTGCAGGGCGAATGGAAGAAGCTGGTCTGCGAAGATCTGATCCTGCCGTCGTTCAAGATCGGCAAACTGGAAGCGGTCGGGCGCCGGCTGAAACGCAATTACGTCTTCATTTTCATCCTCATCATGATCGCGTGGGTGATGAAGATTTTCCTGCACGCGACCGAGCCGATCGATACCGTCGGCGCCTTTTATCGCGCGCTGCGAGTCGGGCACATTCCTTCCTGGCTGGTGGCGATTATTTTTGTCGGAACACTGGTCAGCGTGATCGGAATTGCGCTTTACGTAGGGAAGAAGACCTCGGGCGAGATTTCGGAATTTGGCAGTCATCGCTCGCTCTGGCGGATCTGATTACGCGATGGACGAACAAGCTGGCGCATCCCAGTTCGAAAGACTTTGCCAGATCGTGGCCCAACTGCGGGCGCCGGGCGGGTGCCCGTGGGATCGGGAGCAGACGCACGAGTCGTTAGTGCCGGGTTTACTCGAGGAAGCCTACGAAGTAGCGGAGGCGATCCGGACAATGGACGAGACCAACCTGCGCGAAGAATTGGGCGACCTGCTGCTCCAGGTCGTGATGCATGCCCAGATCGCGAGCGAGACCGGGCGCTTCAGCATCGAGGAAGTGGCGGGCGAGATCAGTGACAAACTCGTTAGGCGGCATCCGCATGTTTTTGCCGAGAGCGACGCGACCGATACCGGCGCCGTGCTCAAGCAGTGGGACGAGATTAAGCGGGCCGAGAAAGGGGCCAGCGCGCAGTGCTATTTTGGCGGCCTAACGAGAGCATTGCCGGCCCTGATGCTGGCGCAGAAGGTGCAAAGCAAAGCGGCCCGGGTGAATTTCGACTGGAGCGAGCTGAAGGAAGTCGTGGCCAAGGTGGACGAGGAATTGGCCGAGACGAAAGAAGCGATCGCGGCCCAGAATCCGGACGCGGTGGCGGACGAGTTGGGAGATCTGCTTTTTGCGGTGGTGAATCTGGTCCGGAAAAACAAGCTCGAGGCCGAGACCGTTCTGGCGGCTTCGATCGAGAAATTCATCACGCGTTTTCACGCCATGGAAGCGGAGCTGAAAACCGCCGGAAAAGAGCTCGGCACGCTCGAACTGGCCGAGATGGACGAAGTCTGGAATCGGGTCAAACACCGCTAGCGGGACTGAACGAGCTAACGAGCTTCTGTCATCCGGATCCAAGCGAAGCGCAGAGAGGGACCTCGCAATTGCAGTCGCGGTCGGTGAGCGAAAGGAAACCGTTACTATCAACTGAGAGTCCTCGCCGTCTGCGCGGGCTCGGGATGACAAAGAATAGAAGTGCCGCTCCGCTTCCAACGCGTGGCGCAGCAGCTGAGCTTCCGCGATTCACCCAGCCTTTCAGCTTTTCAGCTTTCAGCTTTTTCTTCAAGATGACAACGCCCCGCCCCGCCGTTAAAATCGCGCCCCGACGATGGAGACCGAATATAAAGTCCGCCTCGAGATTTTTGAGGGCCCGCTCGATCTCCTGCTTTACCTGATCAAGCGCGACGAGCTCGACATTTACGACATCTCGCTCGAGCGGATCACCCAGCAATACCTCGAATATCTGCAGGCGTTCAAGGAGCTGAACATCGATGTTGCGGGGGAGTTCGTGGTTATGGCGGCAAACCTGATCTATCTCAAAAGCCGCAGCCTTCTCCCGGTCGATCAACAGCCGCCGGAAGAAGATGTCGAGGAAGACGATCCGCGCTGGGACCTGATTCGGCAGTTGATCGAATACAAAAAGTTCAAGGAAGCGGCCGCCCAACTGCAACTGCGCGAGCTGGAGCAGGAGGGAATTTTCGCCCGGGTGGGCGACGGGGTGGCCCCGGAAATCGCGCCGCTGCGTCTGGGTGAGGTTGGGATTTTCCAGCTCATCAACGCCTTCCAAAACGTGCTCAAGCGGATCGACGCCAAGGAAGATCTGCGCGAGATCTTCGGAGAAAATTTCACTGTCTCGGACAAGATCGAGCGCATCCTGAACCGGCTGGCCGAGGGCGGGTCGGTCCGTTTTTCCGAGCTCTTCGCCCGCATGGCTTCGCGGGTGGAAATCGTGGTCACCTTTCTCGCCCTGCTCGAGTTGATCCGGCTGAAGCAGATTCGAGCAGTGCAGCCGAACGCCTTTGAGGAGATCGAGATCACCTCGCTCCATTCCTGATGCCGAGAATCCTGATCGCTGGTTGCGGCTATGTCGGGGCGGCGACGGCCGATCTTTTCCACGCCGCCCAGTGGGAGGTGGAAGGCTGGACGCATTCGGCCAAATCCGCCGCTCGCCTCGGGGACAAGCCTTATCCCATCCGCGCAATCGATCTGACTGATGCCCAGGCCGTGCAAGCCGCCGCCGGACCCTTTGACGTGGTCATCCACTGCGCCAGCTCGGGCGGCGGCGGCGCGGAGAGTTACCGGCAGGTTTATCTGCAAGGTGCTCGCCACCTGGTTGCGGCTTTCCCAGGCAGCCGCCTGCTCTACACCAGCAGCACCTCGGTTTATGCCCAGACCGATGGCGGCTGGGTCGATGAGAGCAGCCCAACCGAGCCGGCGCACGAGACTGGAAAAATTCTGCGCGAGACGGAGGAGTTCGTCACCTCAGCGGGAGGGTTGGTTTTGCGGTTGGCGGGCATCTACGGTCCTGGCCGCTCGGCCTTATTGCGAAAATTCCTCTCCGGAATGGCGCGGATCGAAGGCGACGGGGAGCGGTTCCTCAATCAGGTGCACCGCGACGATATCGCAGCGGCCCTGCAGATTCTGGCCAGCCGCCCGGGCGACTCCGGACAGGAGGAATCGATTTTTAACGTGGCGGACAGCGAGCCGATGACGCAACGCGCCTGCTACGAATGGCTGGCGACGAAGTTGGGCCGTTCCCTGCCGCCGGGTGCCCCGGCTGCCCCGGAAAAACGCAAGCGCGGGGCGAGCAACAAACGGGTCAGCAACGCCCGCCTGCGCGCGCTCGGCTGGGAGCCGCGCTATCCAAATTTCCCCAGCGGAATGCAGGATTCGGTCCTGCCCGCCTACGCTGCGACTGGTTTGGTCTGAGCTGCCCGAGTGTAACTAAAAGCGACACATCTGTGTCAGATGGCGACGTAAACTGGAGAGAAATGAAGGTGTTCCCCTCGTAAAGCGCCTTGGGCATCCCGCCTGCTAGAGAGGATGTCACCTTAACCGAAATGACTATTCTCGCCTTTTTCCTCGCCACTTCCTCAGTCCTCAGCAGCGTCTGGTGGGCTTGCAAAAACGAAATCGTTGCCGACGAGCCGGGCAACGCGCTCCTTTCTTAGTTCCTGCCGCGAAGAATCCCTGCAGTCTCCGGGGCCAGGAACTCAAGCGGCCCTGCGCTCTTAAACTGGCTATCGCACCGCGGTCAGGGTGAGGTCGTTGCCGTCGCCGCCGCTGTAGCTCACTTGCAGCGTATTAGGGCCGGCGCTGATCGTCGCCCCGTCCGGCAGGTTGGCAAAGGTCCCAGCGATCGGTGTCGCAGAGGTGTTATCGAGCAAGGTGGCCGATCTGCCCGGCCGTAGCCGTTCCTGGCCGATCACTTGCAGGTTAAACTGCGCTCCGCTCTCGATCGTCACTCCGTTGGCCAGCACCTGGTCGCTTTTCCCCTTCTTGGTGTTTAACCGGCAGCGATAGCTCCCGTCGCTTTTCCAGGTCAGGCTGCTTTCCATTTGCAGCCGTGCCAGGTGGGCGGCTCCCTGACCCGGAGCCAGCACCGCGCCTGCGCCGCTTCCGCTTCCCAGCGTGACCGCCCCGGCGATGGTTCCTTGCCCTCCGAGCACTCCCGCGTTCACCTGCACCGGTCCGCTCCCAGTCGCGAACCCGCTCCGGTTGTAAACCGCCAACGCTCCCTCGTTCACCGTCGTCCCACCGCTGTAGCTGTTCGCGCTGATCAGCTGCAATGTGCCGGCGCCTAGCTTAACCAACCCGCCATTTCCCTGAATAACACCGGAGAAGCTCGTGCCGAGGCCATTAGTGCCGACGGATAGATCTCGCTCTCCCAACTCAACAACGCCGCTTCCTTCGAGGGAGCCAATCGTCACTCCGGGGGCGAGATGAGAGCTGATGTTTAACTCACCGTTCTGGATCAGTTGGACGCGAGCGGTTCCACCATCGCTTGCATCGTAGAATTCAATCGAACCCGGTTCGATGTCGCCATTGGCAATCAACGTCGCGTCGGCGGCGGTGACAGTATCGAAGAAGCGGGTCACGCCGGCCTCGGACCCATCCCGCGTCGAGCCAACGTTAATAAAGGTGGCGTCGGCGGCGCTTGAGTTCTCGAGAAACTCAGTCGCGCCCGCGGTCGCCGAGGGGACGATCGCAGCAGAGTTGGTGAAGAGTCCGCGACCAGCTGACGCAGTGCCTTTGAACTGGGTCGTGCCGCCTTCCCTATTTTTGACGGTCGCGCCAAAGTTGGTCACCACCGCATCGCCGGCGGTCGATTGATCGGCGAAGATCGTAAAGCCGCCTCCCGAACCGCCTTGGATCGCACTCTCGGTCGAGATGCTCGCTTCGCCAGCCGAGGAAAAATCCAGGAACTGCACCTTGGCGCCGCTCCCGCGACTTAGACCGCCCCGAGCGACCAAGTTGACCATGGCCCCGACCGTAGCGTGTTGCGTGAACTGGACGGTGCCACCCACTTGAAAACTTCCCGATAATGTCCTGCCCTCCAGAGTTTGAACGATCCCGGATTGGTTAATGACGCCGGTCCCGCTCAGATTCAGCACCTGGCCCTGAAAAAAGTCACCCTCTACCAGGAGGTCAAAAGGCTCAGCGCCAAGGCCAAAGACGAGGGCGTTTAGCTCCGTCGGCTTATCGACCAGCACCGTCAGCTCATTAGATGTCGTAAAGGTGGCAACATCGTCAGGCCCATCTGGAATGGACTGCGGGACCCAGTGATTGGGATCGTTCCAGAGGAAATTTGAGGGATCCGGTGACCAAGTTGCGCTCCCCGCCAAGGCAACTGCCGAAGAAGAGAGCAAAAGAAGCCAAACGCCGAGCCGGATGCGAGTTTTAGGGGAGATGAATTTCATCTACGTATCTAGCGCAGAAAGGGCAGGACATGTCAATTCGTGAGCCCGGTACGGCGAGATCAGTCGAGCCGGGGAACCGATCTTGTTTCAGCAGCCGCGCCCTCTCTTCGGCTCGACGGAGTCTCGCCCCACCGAGAGCGGTTGAAGGCGTTCGTCCGACGTAAACCCTAACCAGCGGTCGGCTCGATCAGCCCAAAGTCGCCGCTCTTGCGTCGGTAGAGGACGTTGACCCGCGAGTTGCGCGCGTTCATGAAGACGATGAACTGGCGGGTTGACACCTCCAGTTGCAGCACCGCTTCGTCGACGAACATCGGCTTGACCGGATAACGCTCGGTCCGGACCACGGTGTGCTCGTGCTGCTCGTCTTCCTCGATCGGCTCCGGGTTCAGGATCTGCTCTTCGAGGTGACGGATGTCTTCCTTGCGCGGACGATGCCGCTTGAGCAGGCGCGTCTTGTACTTGCGCATCTGCCGCGCGATTTTGTCCATCACGGTGTCGATGGCGGCGTAAAGGTCGTCAGTTTCTTCCCGGGCCTCGATCGTGATGTGGTTGGAGCAGATCAGAACGACTTCGGCCCAATGCCGGTATTTCTCCACGCCGAGAATGACGTGAGCCTCGATGATCTTGGGATAATCGAGGTGCAACCCCTCGATCTTGCGCGTGGCGTGTTCGTTGATCGCGTCGGTGATGGCGAGGTGGCGGCCGGTGACGATGACTTTGGGGTTGGCGTTGGCGGTTTGCATGCGGCTCCTTGGTTACATCTGAAAACGCTCGCCGAGATAGAGCTGGCGGCTGATCGGATCGTTAATGAGAAAATCCTTCGTCCCTTCGCTGACCACCCGGCCTTCGTCGATGAGGTAGGCGCGGTCGACGATGGAAAGGGTCTCGCGCACGTTGTGGTCGGTGATGAGAATGGCGAGGCCGGATTTGCGCAGGTTCACGACCAGTTGCTGCACGTCGTAAACTGCGATCGGGTCGACCCCGCTGAAGGGTTCGTCGAGCATGAGCAGCTTCGGCCGGGTCACGAGGGAACGGGCAATGGTGAGGCGGCGCTTCTCGCCACCGCTCAGGGTAAGGGCGGTGTTCTTGGCGATGCGCTCGATGCCGAATTGGTGGAGCAACTCCTCGCAGCGATGGCGCCGTTCCTTTCGGCTCAGCGGCATGGTCTCGAGAATGGCCATGATGTTCTGCTCCACGGTCATCTTGCGGAAAATCGATTCCTCCTGCGGCAGGTAACCCATTCCGAGGCGGGCCCGTTTGTACATCGGGTAGTCAGTCACGTCCGTGCCGGAGAAAATGACCCGGCCGCTGTTTGGCCTGACCAGGCCGACGATCATGTAAAAGCTGGTCGTTTTCCCCGCGCCGTTCTTCCCCAAGAGGCCGACGATTTCGCCCTGGCGAACGTCGAGCTTGATCCCATTCACAACCGCACGGCCGCCGTAGATCTTGACCAGATCATCGGTCTGCAGGACCTCGGCCTGCTCGTTAGGGACGGAGGCTGGCGATGGAGCCGGCTCGGCGGCTGGCGGCGGAGCGGTTTGGCTGCTCATCGGCTGGTCGGGCTTGGGGTTGGGCTGGGCGACGGGCTCGCGATCGGTTGGCCGTTCTTGTCCGTCTTTTCCTGGCGAATCTCCGTCCGGCTCGGGCCGTGCGTAATGAGGTGCCCGTCCTGGTTCAAAATCATGACTGTATCCGGCTGGGTCGCGATGTGGGTATCGAGCCCCTGCTGCACTCGCGGGCTCCCGGTCAGAACCACGTTTCCATCGGCGGAAGTATAAACGGCTTTCTCGGAAAGTCCGACCGCTTTGGAAGGCTTGCCCCCTTTTGGATCGGGCTTATCGCGCACCACGCCGACATGCCCCTCGGCGATAGCGCGCTCCAAGCCTTCGCCTTCTTCCTTGTGAATGTAGACGGTCAACTTGTCCGATTGGATGTTAAAACGCGGATCGAACACCCGCACGTGGCCAGTGAAAGTGCCGATGCGTTTCTCGGTATCGAAGGTCGCTTCATCGGAATAAATCTGCGTCGCGATCGGCTGGCCATTGGCGTCGGTGGTGGCGCCCAGCGCTGGCGGGGCGGCGGGTTTCCCGGCAGCCGGCGTGGCCCGGGCCGGCTCCTGCGCCCGGAGGTGAGCGCCGGCCAGGCCGAGGAAGAGCAGTGGGAGAAAAATTCGTTTCATTTTTTCGGATTCGCGCCGGTGATTTCCTTCTGGTTGAAGATCGTCATATGGACGTTACCGCGCAGCTCGCCTTGGTGGCTGAGGGTATTGAAAGTCATGGCGTCGCCGGCGATCTCAAAGTCCTCCCGCTTCACCTTGGTCCGCTCCTTGGATTTGATCACCCGGGTCTCGAGATTGAGGATGGCGTCGGACATGGCGACGTTGAAATCGGGTTTCTCCTGGGCGTCATAGGTGGTCATTTTCAGGTCGGTGAAGCGGACGTGATCCTCGTCCACCCGGGCGGCGGTAGCGGCTTCAAAGCGCCCGAGGAGGTGGCCATCGAGGTCATAGTTAGGCAGGACCAGGCCCTTGGCCTCGTGACCAACAGTGAGCGGGATGTTCTTAAGCCCGAGCTGATCCTGCGGCGTGCCGGACGCGGCTGGCCTCGGCTGTCCCTTGTGGCGCTTGCGATCGCCGGCCACGACCAGACAACTGCTCGCGAGCAACAGAACAAGACTCAGGCGCGCGCTTCGGCGGAAGCGCCCGCTACGACACGGCAGCATGAATAGCTTTTAACATGCGCAAATGCTTCGGCAAATCCTTTAGCGGAACTTGGTTCGGCCCGTCGGAGAGCGCGCGGGCCGGGTTCTCGTGCACCTCCATGAAAACGCCGTCGCAACCAGCAGCCACGGCGGCTCGGGCCAAAACAGGCGCGAGCCTGGCATCACCCGAGGTAGCGTCGCCGGCGCCGCCCGGTCGCTGGACCGAATGGGTGGCGTCAAACACGACATGGAAACCATCCTCGCGCAGCCAGGCGAGCGAGCGCATATCGGCGACCAGGTTGTTGTAGCCGAAGGTCGTGCCGCGCTCGGTGAAGAAGAATTTCTTCGCTCCAAACACGCGCAGCTTCTCGGCGATGTTGCGCACATCCCAGGGCGCGAGGAACTGGCCTTTTTTCACATTCACCACCCGCCCGCTCTCCGCCGCAGCGCGAATGAGATCGGTCTGGCGGCAGAGAAAGGCCGGGATTTGCAGGACATCGATGAACTCGGCCGCGATCTCGACGTCGTTAGGCGAATGGACATCGGTCGTGACCGGCATGCCGAGCTCGCGCCCGATCTCGGCCAGCAATTGGCAGCCAGCGCGCGCGTCGATCCCGCGATACGATTTGACCGAGGTGCGATTGGCCTTGTCGTAGGAAGCCTTAAAGATGAAGGGAAGCTCCTCCTCCGCGCAGACCGCGGCGATCTTCCGTCCCATTCGCCTAACGAATTGCTCCGACTCAATGACGCAGGGACCAAGAATAAAGGCCGGCGTTTCGCCACCGAGCGTGACTGGACCAATCGCGAGAGGCTTCATCAGGGCAGCTTTCCCTCAGAGGTTGGGCAAACGCAACCGCTCTTCCGGCGTCATTCGGTGGTGCGAGCGACGCTCTTGTTCGCGCAGGAACGACAAATTCGCCGCGCGGCTTACCCGCCGGAAGCGACCGGCTCGAGCACTTCCGGCTCGGCCGGCACGACGTCGAGCGGGGCGGGCTCAATCGCGAGGATGGTGTAGTGGCCACTCTCGTTATCGGAACTGAGCTCGACCACTTCGCCGAGGTGATGGCCGAGCAAGGCCTGACCGATCGCGGTCTGATAGGAAATAATCGAGCGCTCAGGATCGCCATCCCAGGCGCCGAGAATGGCGTAGGTCTCTTCCGCTTTCGTCTCCACATGGCGCAGGGTGACGACAGTACCGATCGAGACCTGGGTGAGATCGGGATTCTCAAAGGTGGTCCCCCGGGCGCGGTGCAGATCGCGCTCCAGCTCCGCTTTCTGCCGCATGAGGACGGCCTGCATTTCTTTGGCTGCCTTGAATTCGAAATTCTCCCGCAGATCGCCGTAGGAACGGGCGACGCCAATTTCTTTGCTGTTCTCCGGAATCTTACGATTGACCAAGTCTTCAAACTCCAGTTTGCGCCTTTGCAGGCTGCTCCAGGAGACGACCAGAGCTTCGCTTTTCTCTTCGGTCTGTTCGCCGGTGATGAGGCTTTGCAGGCCGGGGTAAAGCTTGATGATCCGGGCCATGAGCGAGCGCTTGGTCAGCTCGTCGAAGACCGGGCTGAGCATGAGGCGGCGCATGGCGTCGCGAGCCAGACCGGGCTCGGCACCGGCAAAAATATCGGGGATGAGCGAGCGATCGGAAAGGAGCAGGTCGCGCAGGCGGGTGCTGCGGCTGGCGCTCTCGTTATGCTGGTCGCGTTCGCAGGCGGAAAGGATGGCGCTGAGCAGTTCCGGGCTGATCAGGTCGGGCCAATCGGCCCGGTTTTTGCAGAGCCAGTAGAGCATTTCGCTGGTCGCGGAATGTTCGCGCAGGCTGCGGTCGAGCGCGCTGCGGAGTTCGTCCAGCTTGTCGGCTTCGGCGAAGACTTTCGGCATGGAGGAAACGAGCCGGGCATTGCTCCCCTGCATGAGCTGGAGGGCCCGCACGGTCCAGCGTTCACCCAGCGCGGCCGGGAGAACGTGCAGGATGCGGCGTTCCTTGGAGGAAGGGAGTTTCGGCAGAATGGTGGCGAGGTGCGGCTCTTCCTCCACGATCAGCTGCTCGAGGGTGAAATCGGGATTCTTGCTCTGCAATTTCGGCTCGCGCTGGAGGAGATCGTCGCGGCCGAGGATGAGCTCGAAGGCCATCGCCGGATTGAGGCGGAGATTGCGGCGAGCGGTTTCTTCGATGGTGTCCAGGAGCGGCTGCAATTGTTTCTCCGGCTCGGTGAATTCGTGGTGCAGCTTGATGATCTGGTCGAGAGCGGCGGCCTGCTCCTTGGCCTGCCGAGCCTGATTAAAAAAGGTCAGCATCTCCTCGGCGTGCGAGACGGGCGCGGAGCGGAGCTCGATCGGGTCGTTCTTTTTCGCCGGGATGAGGAAATGGCCTTCCTTCTTCAGCAGCTTCTTGGTCGAGTCCCACCAGCGCTTGAATTCCGGCTCGGTGAAGACATCGCCCAGCAACCAGCCGCTGATCTGCGACTGCGTCCCTTTGCCGCCCAGGCTCTCGAGGATGCTCCGCATCATGGCGGTGGCGTTTTCCTTTAGCTCGAGCTTGAGCGCGGGCAGGTCGTTCGCCTTCCGGGCCAGGAAATGCCCAGCCGGGATCGGGGTCAGATTTTCCGCAGCGTATTGCAGCTGCATCGGGTGCGCCTTCTTCTTCTCGAAATCGATCAGGATTTGATTGAGAAGAAGATTCCAATCCGCCACCCGGCCAAAACCCCAGCTCTTGTGCAGGCAGAAAGTGCCAGGTTTGAGTTGATCGAGTTGTTCCCCGGCGGTGGTGGTGAGCTTTCCCGCGTCGACCAGCTTTTGCAATTCTGCGTCCATGTAAATTGTGGGGAGTAATCATGCATGACCCCGCGCACCTGCGCAACCAGTGCGCACCGAATCGCATCGCGCCGGTTTCCCATTGCCCCCTTTCGCCACTCGTGGGAGCCTTAGCGCCTCGTGTCGGTCAGCATCTGGTTCTGGGTCGCTTTTCATCTCGGCGTGCTGATCGCACTGGCGATCGATCTCTTTAGCGATCGCGGCCAGGAACGGCTCAGCCTGGCCAGCGCGGTCCGGCGCAGTCTGCTCTGGGTCGGTCTTTCCCTTAGTTTCAATGCCTTTGTCTGGTGGTGGGAAGGCCCGGGTCCCGGGATGGCTTTTTTCACCGGCTATCTGATCGAATACTCGCTCAGCGTTGATAATATTTTTGTCTTCGGGCTCATCTTCGCCTACTTCCGCGTCCCGCCGCAGTACGAACATCGGGTCTTGATCTGGGGAATCCTGGGCGCGATCACCATGCGCGCACTGATGATCGGGCTCGGGGTCGCGCTCGTCTCGCGCTTCCATTTCCTTCTCTACATTTTTGGAGCCTTCCTCGTCATCACCGGCCTGCGCATGCTCGGGGGCAAATCGCAGGCGCTCGATCTGGAGAATAATTTCATCCTGCGCTCCATTCGGCGGCTGCTCCCGGTGACGAGCGATTATCACGGGCCGAAGTTCATCGCTCTGGTCGGCGGCCGGCGCATGCTCACCCCGCTCGCCCTGGTCGTGATCGTGATTGAAGTGATGGACCTCGTCTTTGCGGTCGATTCCATCCCCGCCGTCCTCGCCATTACCCGCGACACCTTCATCGTCTATACCTCAAACATCTGCGCCATCCTCGGGCTGCGGTCGCTCTATTTCCTCCTCGCCAATCTGGTCTCGCGCTTCGTTTACCTGCGCTACGGGCTGGCCGTCATCCTGTGCTTTGTCGGGGTAAAAATGCTGGTCGAACCCTGGTTCGATCCGCCGCCCTGGATGCCGCTTCTGGTCATCGCCGCCGTGCTCGCCGTGACCACCATCGCCTCCCTTATCTCCACCCGAAATACCGACCGCCAGGCAGCCCATTAATCAAAGATTGTCATCGCCCGGCCAACTCGATTTACTCGCCTCATCGCCAATGAAATTGCTTCTCGTTATCCTGCTCGGAGGGGGTTTCGCGTCCACGGTGCTGGCCGACATCCAGGATCCGCCGGGCGCCGATTACGGGCCGACGCGCAAACTCGGGCGCGGGCTGGCCAACATGGGTTTTGGCTGGGCCGAGATCCCGGTCAGCATCGGCCAGGTGAATAGCAGGGAAGGTAATGCGGCCGCCGCCAGCTATGGAGTGGTGCAAGGAACCGGGCGAGCCCTGGCACGTTTCGGGGTCGGCTTTTACGAGGCGCTGCTCTGGCCGATCCCGGTTAACAGAGGTTCCTATTATCCGGTGCTGCGCAACGACATTTCCAAAATCCATCGCGGCTACAGCGAATTTCCACCGGAGCTGGGTTACGAATCGAACTACTCCTACGTGCGCGAGTATTAACTCGCTCGTTAGACTGGCGATTTGAGAGAACTGCATGCGGAGGACCTGGCGGCGCGCCTCACGCCGCTCTTCCAGGAAAACTTCGAGCGCCACGGCGAACTCGGCGCTGCTGTCTCCATCTGGCAAAACGGCCGTTCGCTCCTCGAGCTGGAAGAGGGCTTTCGCGATCCGCGCCGGGAGCTGCCGTGGAGAGATGACACCCTCGTCCTGATCTGGTCCGCGACCAAAGGTCTGGGAAGCGCCTGTCTTCTCCACCTCCTGCAGGAAAACTCGATCGGATTGGAGCGCCGGGTGGCGGAGTTCTGGCCGGAATTTGCCGGCAACGGCAAGGAAGCGATCACCCTGGCGCAGCTCCTCTCCCATCAGGCCGGCGTGGCCGCGCTCGAGCAGGAGGCCGAGATCACCGATCACGCCGCGGTGGCGAGAGCATTGGAGGCGCAGGCTCCGCTCTGGCCGCCGGGGACGGCCCACGGCTACCACGCCCGCACCTTCGGTTTTCTGCTCGAGGAGTTGGTCCGCCGCCTGAGCGGGAAAACGTTAGGCAAATATTGGCGGGCTACTTTCGCCGAACCGCTCGGGCTCGATCTTTGGATCGGCTTGCCGGTTGAATTAAATGAGCGGGTCGCCACCATCCAGGCCGCCCGCCAGACCGCGCCGGCGAGTGATCCCTTTTACCGCGCGCTCAGCACTCCAGGGAGCCTGCAACGCCATGTTTTCGCCTCACCCCGCGGCCTGAGCGCAGTCAGCGCCATGAACACTCCGGAAAACCGGGCCCGCTCCTTTGCCTCCTTTGGCGGGATCGGGAGTGCGGCAGCGCTGGCTAAATACTACGCCATGCTGGCCAACGGCGGCGAACTCGAGGGAAAGCGCTTTTTCTCCGGCCAGACCATCGCACAAATGACCACCACCCTGACCGCTGGCCCCGATCGCGTTTTCCTTCTCCCGACCGCCTTCTCCGCCGGTTTCATGAAAGATCCGCCCGAGACGGAGCGGCGGATCTTTGGGCCGTCGCCGCTCGCCTTTGGTCATCCTGGCGCCGGCGGGAGCCTGGCTTTCGCTGACCCGGAGAATCGGCTCGCCTTTGCCTACGTCATGAACCAGATGGAGCAGAAGCTTTTGCCTAACGAAAAATCGCTCCGCCTGGTCGACGCTCTTTATCGTTAGGCCGCGCGGCCCGCCGGCCTGTGCCTGGAGGGATTCGAACCCCCAACCTTCTGATCCGAAGTCAGAAGCTCTATCCGGTTGAGCTACAGGCACGATCCGCCGCACAGAACGAACAATGGGAAATCCCCGGCCGCCACCAAAAAGCCGCTCGGGGATCATATCGCGTTGACATTTTCCGCGGTCGTCGTGCACCATCGCCGGCATGGGAACTAATTTTATTACATCGGTCGTCCAGTCGCGTTCGAGGAAAGCCTTCCTCGCTTTGACCCTGGCCGCCGGTCTGGCGCTGCCCGCTTCCCCAGGCCGCGCCGAATCGCCGGTCACCGAGGGCAGCTGGAGCACTTTACCTTATCTGATGCCGATCAATCCGATCCACGTCGGCGTCATGCACACCGGCAAAGTCCTGGTCGTGGCCGGTTCGGAGAATGTCGCTTCGCAGCACGATGAGGAAGAATATTACGCCGCGGTCTACGATCCGGTCGCCGGCTCCATCGTGGTGCAGGATCTGCAATGGGACATCTTTTGCACTGGCATGTCGGCCATGCCCGATGGCCGCTTCCTTATTGTCGGCGCGACCAATCACTACAACCCGTTCTATGGCGACGCCATGGCCACCATCTTCGATCCCCTGACTGAGCGGTTTAATCAGGTGGAAGACATGGCCAACGGCCGTTGGTATGCCAGTTCGCTCATCCTCGGCGACGGCAGTCTGATGACTTTCTCGGGCTTGGACGAGACTCGCCAGACCAATAACACGGTCGAGCTTTACAACACCGGGCCCGGCTGGAGCCAGCCTTACGTGGCTAACTGGACCCCCACCCTTTATCCGCGGCTGCATCTCATGACCGATGGCAACGTTTTCTACAGCAGCTACGCCCCCGACTCGACCATCTTTAATACCACCTCCAAGGTCTGGACCCTCAATGTCGCCCACACCAACTTTGGCGAGAACCGCCGCGGCGGTTCGGCCGCCACTTTGCCCCTCCGACCTGAGGACGGTTATCGAGACAAAGTCATCATCGCCGGCGGCGGCAATGTCGGCAGCACCAGCACCGAAGTGATCGATCTCTCGGTGCCAAACCCCTCCTGGCACGAGACGCAGCCGATGGCCAACGGCCGCATCCGCCTCAACACCGTCCTCCTGCCTAACGGCACGTTGATGGCGTTAGGCGGCTCGACCATTGATGAAGATCCAAACTTCGCCAGCCTCCCGGGCGAGATCTTCGACCCCGCGACCGAGACCTGGTCGCCGGCCGGTGTCTCCGTTTATCCGCGCCTCTACCACTCCGTCGCCCTCCTCCTGCCTGATGCGACCGTCTGGGTGGCGGGGAGCAACCCGGAGGAAGGTTTCTTCGAGGACCACATGGAGGTTTACACGCCCTCCTATCTCTATACGACCGACCAGAATGGCAACGTCGTCCTGGCCGACCGGCCCACCATCAGCAGCGTGACGAGCGAGATCGGCTACGGCTCCACCTTCAGCATTCGCACGCCCGACGCCGCCAACGTCAAAGATGTCGTCCTCATTCGCCCCGGCTCGGCCAGCCATTCCTTCGATTTCGACCAGCGCTTCATCGGGCTCACCTACAACGCGCGCGGCGGAAAGATCACGGCCAGCGCGCCGCCAAACGGCAATATCGCGCCTCCGGGCTACTACATGCTTTTCATCCTGAACCAGGACGGCGTGCCCTCGCTGGCAAAGTTCGTCCACCTCAGCTCGAATCCGCGCAACAAATCGCCCAACTCCGCCATCAGCACGCCTTCCGGCACCACCATCATTCAGGCGGGCCAGTCGGTGAATTTCGCCGGCCAGGGCAAGGATCCGGACGGCTCCATCGCGAGCTACAAGTGGATTTTTCCCGGCGGCTCGCCCTCCACCAGCACGTCGCAGAATCCCGGCTCGGTGAAATTCGACGACCCGGGCACCTACGTCGTCTCGATGAACGTGCTCGATAACGTCGGCGACCACGATCCCAGCCCATCCACTCGCACCATCATCGTGGAGGGCGAAGAGGAGCTCGAGCTTTACATTGCCAAGCCGCCGGCCGACGCCACCGTGGAAGGCGATCGAGTCAGCATCGCGCTCGAGGCTGAGCACACGGAGGGAAATTCCAACACCTTCAGCTGCGCGATCGACGGCGAAGTGATCGGCACCGCCACCACCGACGAGCTGAAATCCACCTTCATCTGGAACACCACCACCTACGCTCCCGGTCTCCACACCATCACCGGCACGGTGACGGATGCGACCGGCGAGACAGCCACGATCTCGCAAAAGAACACCTTGGCCAAATAGCCCGGTGACGCCCGGCGACTTCGGGCCAATGATTCGTTAGGTTGGCATCGCCGCCCGGCTCTCGACCGAGCGGCGGTGCCGCTTGCGGTGGTCAGGCCGCGAGCAACTCGACCGCGTCCAGGGCGGCGATGATCTCGCAACCGACCAGCAATTTCTCCAGCGGCTCGCAGCGTTCCAGCTCGCCCTGGCTGAGCAGGCGCTGCCAAAAATTCGGCATTTGGGAGATCGGTTGCTGATCGCAGGAGAAGTCGGCGCTTAAGATCATGCCCCTTCTTTAGCAGCGGGTGTGCCAGCAGCGGCACGAAGGCGAGGCCGGGAAAAGAAAAAGCCCGCGGGGTGGCCAACGGGACTCGAACCCGCAACAACCAGAACCACAATCTGGGGCTCTACCATTGAGCTATGGCCACCGTCGCGCCCGGACTCTAATTTTTCCCCGCGCTTTTGCAAAGGCAAAGCCGTCCGCGCCGCAACCGACATTGCAAGCCGACATCGACTCGACTATCATCCGCCGACTTTGGGATGAACAAAATCGGGCTGCTTCTTCTTCCCGTCTTCGCGTTTCTCGCGCTGCCGCTCACCCTCCGCGCCCAGGAATCAGATCCTTCCGAAGTCTTCCTCAAGGCCTACATGACCGCGCAGCAGGCGGAAAAGATGGAGCACGAGAATTTGCTCAAACCCGCCCTGGCCAAACTTCGCTTCGCCGGCTCCATGCTGGAGGAGTTGAAAAAAAGACACGTCGATTGGCAACCGGCCATCGTCGAATATCGCAGCCGCAAGATCGGCGAAGCGATCCTGCGCGTGCAGAGCAAAATTGACACCCAGACCGATCTTTCCGCCAGCACCCAGCCGGCCGAGGCCGAGGGTAAGGAAACCGCCGGTTCCGCCGCGGCCCCATCGCCCGCCGGGCCGCGGGTCGAGATCGGCCCCCGACCGGCCGCGCCGTCGGTCGATGTGCAGGCCGCCATCCAGGATGCGACCAAGGAATTGCGCAGTCGGGTAGAAACCCTGGAAGCCGCGCTGAAGAAATCGCAAAAGGAAATCTCGGCCGCGCAGAAGGAGAAATCCGAGATCACCGGCAAGCTCCAAAGCACCAACGCCGAACTCGAAAAAGCGAAAAGCGAGGCCACCAAAGCTGCCCAGGCGGAGAAGGATGTGCGGGAACAGTTAACCGCCGCCCAGGATTCGCTCCAGGTCGTGCAATCGACCGACGGCGGCGACGCCAAAGCCGCCGCCGCCTTAAAAGGGGAAATCACCCAGCTCAAGAAATCGCTCGAAGCTGCCGAAGCCGGGCGCACCGCGGCCGAAAAAGAAAGCACCGAGGCGCGAAACAAACTGGCCGATTCGCGAAAAGCCGTCGCCAGCGTGAGCCAGGAACGCGACGCCATGAAACGCGAGCGCGACGACGCCGTGCGCGAACTTCAGATCGCCGGCGACGCCAGCAAAAGGGTCCAGCTCCTGATGGCGGAAAACAGCGACCTGCAAAAGAAGCTGACGGCGGCCGAGGAGACGGTGCGCCAGATCGGAGCCGATCGCCCGCGCAAGGCGCAGGAACTGGAGGACGTGAAACAACAGCTCGAGAAACTGCGCGGCCAGTTCGTGGCCAGCCAGCAGGCCAACCAGGCAGCCGAGAAGACGATCGGCGACCTGCGTGCGCAACTCGATGAAGCCAGCGGCCAGCTCGCCGCCGCCAAGCTGAGCGGAGCCACGCCCGAAGAGACCGAGCGCCTGGTGAAAGAAAACCAAATGCTGCGCGCCATCGTGGTCCGGGAACGCCAGGAAGAAGCCCGCCGCGAACAGGCCAAAAAGCTGATGCTGGCCGAGTTCGACAAGCTGAAGATCAAGTCCGACGTGCTCGACCAGCAGATCCATTTGCTGGCCGAACCGATCACCAAACTGAGCCCGGAAGAGCTCGCCCTGCTCAAGACGCCGGTTGTCGCCATCTCCGACACCGCCCCCGGCACGGTGAAAGCCAGCCTCACCATGGCCAAACCGCCCACTCCGCTCACCGTGAGCAACACCACCACCGAGAAGACCGCAGCGCCGCCGCCGGATGAAAATGCCCCCCTCGACCCTGCCGCCCAGGGAGACGGCAACACCATCGGCCCAGAGGTCGGCGCCACTTTCCAGCCCGGCGTTCCGCCCGACCTCCTCCCCCTGGCCAAGGAAGCCAAAGCCAGCTTCGACCAGGGCAAATTCAAGCAGGCGGAAAAACAGTATCAGGAGATCCTAACGAAAAGCCCTAACAATCTCTACTCGCTCTCCAACCTTGGAGTCGTCTTCTTCCGCAACGGCAAACTCAAGGCGGCCGAGCTCACCCTGAAGAAGGCGATCGCCCTCGCGCCCAAGGACGAATTCACCCACACCACTCTCGGGATCGTTTATTACCAGCAAAGCAAATTTGACGACGCCCTGAGCGAGCTGACCAAATCGCTCGCCATCAATCCGAAAAGCGCCACCGCCCATAACTACCTCGGCATCACCGCGAGCCAGAAAGGCTGGCAGGAAGCGGCCGAGAAAGAGATGCTGGCCGCGATCCAGGAAAATCCCGATTACGCCGACGCGCACTTTAATTTGGCGGTGGTTTATTCCACCTCGCAGCCCCCGGCCAAGGAGCTGGCCCGGCGCCATTACCAGAAAGCCCTCGCCCTCGGCGCCGCACCCGATCCCACGCTGGACAAACTCCTGCGTTGAAGCGCGCGCCTAACGACCCCGCCGCGTCCCGGGCGGCTTTCCTGACCGCTTTCCTGACCGCGGAATGGCGCGACCTGGTCATGCTCAACTACCCGATCGCGCGCGCCCTTCTCGCCCCGCTGGTTCCGCCTGGGTTGGAACTGGATGAACATGCCGGCGTCACCTACGTGAGTCTGGTCGGCTTTCTCTTTCGTGAGACGCGCGTCTTCGGCCTCGGCTTTCCGTTTCATCGCCACTTCGAGGAAGTGAATCTGCGTTTCTACGTGCGCCACCGCGGCCCGGAAGGCTGGCGCCGCGGAGTCGTCTTCGTGCGCGAGATCGTGCCCCGCCGCGCCATCGCCAATCTGGCCCGGCTCTTCTATGGCGAGCCGTATGTCGCCTTGCCGATGTCGCATCGAGTCACGCATGCGGGCGAAGCCGTGAGTTGTCGTTATGCCTGGCAGCGCGGCGGACGGGAGGAATTGGTCGCGGCCGGCGCTGCCGGCCCGCCCGGCCTGGTTGCGCCGGGCTCGCTGGAGGAATTCATCACCGAACATTACTGGGGCTATAACGCTCACCGCGGACGCACCACCCAATATCAGGTCGAGCATCCTGCCTGGCGCGTCTGGCAGGCAAATGAAGCGCGCTTCGAGGCCGATGTGGCCGGACTTTATGGGGAAGCTTTCGTCGAACCGCTGACCGCCGAACCCGCGTCGGCCTTTATCGCCGAAGGTTCGGCCGTGACCGTACGGCGGGGCAGCCCGCTAGGCTGATTCGTGGCCAAGGTCACGGCGAACTGAATGCAGTTTCCCCTCGCCGAACCAAGGAAACGGCCACGGAGCCTAGCGCGCCATCAATTCCCGCAGGACGAACTGCAAAATGCCGCCGTGCCGGTAGTAATCGACTTCGATCGGGGTATCGATGCGCAACTTCACCGGCACCGATTCCGATTTTCCGTCGGCCCGCTGGATCTCGAGCTGCAATTTCTCGCCTGGCTGGATCGATTCCGAAAGTCCGGTCACGCTGTAGGTCTCGGAGCCATCCAGACCGAGGGTCTGGGCGCTGGTTCCTTCCATGAATTGGAGCGGGAGCACGCCCATCCCGACCAGGTTGGAGCGATGAATGCGTTCATAGCTCGCCGCCACGACCGCTTTCACGCCGAGCAATCGCGTGCCCTTGGCCGCCCAGTCGCGGCTCGAGCCGGTGCCGTATTCGGTCCCGGCCAGGATGATGAGCGGCGTTTTCGTTTCGGCGTATTTCATGGCCGCGTCGAAGATCGACATTTGCTCGCCGTCCTTCGCGCCCTCGCCGAAGTATTTCGTCACCCCGCCTTCCACGCCCGGCACCATCAGGTTTTTGATTCGGACATTGGCAAAAGTGCCGCGGGTCATGACCAGATCGTTCCCGCGACGGCTGCCGTAGCTGTTGAAATCCTCCCGCTTGATCCCGCGCGAGATGAGGTATTTCCCGGCGGGTGAATCGGCCTTGATCGCGCCAGCGGGTGAGATGTGATCGGTCGTGACCGAGTCGCCAAAGATGCCTAACGCCCGCGCTCCGCGGATGTTCTCGATCTTCCCCGTTTCCATGGTGAAATCGGCGAAGAAAGGCGGGTCGTGAATGTAATCGCTCGCCTCATCCCACTGGTAGACCTCGCCGGTGCTGGAGGAGATGTCGTTCCACTTCGGGTTTTGATCGGCGAAATCGCGGTAGAGCTTGCGGAAGATCTCAGGGGCGAGGGCGGATTGCATCAGGGTGCGGATCTCGCCTAACGACGGCCAGAGATCTTTCAGGTAAACCTCGCGACCGTCGGCGTCCTTCGCCAGCGGATCCTGGTTCAGGTCGAGATCGACCCGGCCGGCGAGGGCAAAGGCGACCACCAGGGGCGGCGACATGAGGAAGTTGGCCTTGATGTTCTGGTGCACCCGGGCCTCGAAGTTGCGGTTGCCGGAAAGGACGGAGGCGGCGATCAGGTCGTGCTCCGCGATCGCTTTCTCGATCTTCGGATGGAGCGGGCCGGAGTTGCCGATGCAGGTGGTGCAACCGTAGCCGACGATGTTAAAGCCGAGTTTGTCGAGGTATTCCTGGAGGCCGGTTTTCTGCAGGTAATCGGAGACAACCCGAGAGCCCGGAGCGAGCGAAGTCTTGACCGCGGGGTCGATCGTTAGGCCACGCTCGACTGCTTTTTTGGCCAGAAGGCCGGCGGCGAGCATGACGCTCGGGTTGCTCGTATTGGTGCAACTGGTGATGGCCGCGATGAGGACGCTGCCGTGCCCGATGCGGCTGTGGCCGTGATGGAAAACGTCATGGCTTTCCGCCTCAATCTCGTCGCCGGGATCGGGCGTGGGGCGGTTCGAGACCATCTCGACTTTGTTTAGCTGGTCGCCCGGTTCGATCCCCTGCTCTTCGCGATCGGTCGAGACCATCTTCTCGGTCTCGGGCGCGGAACCGTTGAGCTGCACCGGAAAGCGCGCGCCCAGATCGGTGCCAGCTTTTCCGTAGCCGCCCTCAGGGACCGGTTTGTTGAGCAAATCGCGGAAGGCGGTACCGAGTTCGGGCAGATTAATGCGATCCTGCGGACGTTTTGGGCCGGCCACGCTCGGTTGCACATCGCCGAGATCGAGCTCGAGATCGACGCTGTAATCGATCTCGCCTTTTCGCGGCATGCCGAACATTTTCTGCGCCTTGAAATAGGCTTCGAACGCCGCGCACTGCTCGTCGGTGCGGCCGGTGGCGCGGAGGTAATTGACCGACTCGGCGTCGACCGGGAAATAGCCCATGGTGGCGCCGTATTCGGGCGACATGTTGCCGATGGTGGCGCGGTCGGGCAACGGCAGGGTGGCCGCGCCTTCGCCGTAGAACTCGACAAATTTCCCCACCACTTTCTGCGCCCGCAGCATCTGCGTGATGTGGAGCGCGAGGTCGGTCGCGGTCACGCCTTCGCGGAGCGAGCCGGTCATGTTGACCCCGACGACTTCGGGCGTGAGAAAATAAACCGGCTGGCCGAGCATGCCGGCCTCGGCTTCAATGCCACCCACGCCCCAGCCGACCACGCCAAGGCCATTGATCATGGTGGTGTGCGAATCGGTCCCGACGAGGGTGTCGGGATAAAAAACGTCGCCACTGCTGAGCACGCCCTTGGCGAGATACTCGAGATTGACCTGGTGCACGATGCCGATGCCGGGCGGGACGAGGCCGAAGGTCTTGAAGGCTTGCTGGCCCCATTTCAGAAACTCGTAGCGCTCGCGGTTGCGCTTGAATTCCATATCCATGTTCAGCTTCAAAGCGATGGCCGAGCCGGCGAAGTCGACCTGCACCGAGTGATCGACCACGAGGTCGACCGGCACGAGCGGCTCGATGATTTTGGGGTCGCCGCCCAAGCGCTCGACCGCGCTGCGCATGGCGGCCAGATCGACCACCAGCGGCACGCCGGTGAAATCCTGCAGAACAATGCGCGCCACGACGAATGGAATCTCCTCGTTAGCCGGCGACTTGGCGCTCCATTTGGCCAGCGTCTCGACATCCTTGCGGCCGACTTTTTTCCCGTCGCAATTGCGCAGGACGGATTCGAGCACGATGCGGATGCAAACCGGGAGCCGGGAGATTTTGCCCAGACCCTGCTCTTCGAGCGCGGGCAGGGAATGGAACTGGCCGGTGCGTCCGAGACCGGCGTCGAACTTCTGCAGCGTGTTGAATTCGTTAGGCATTATTTCAACTCCGCCAGACGGGCTTTGATTTTATCGAAATCGGGCAATTCGCGCGCGTCGTCCAGAACCTCCCGATATTGGATGACGCCGTCGCGATCGATGAGGAAGGCGGAGCGCTTGGCCACGCCCTGGAAACCGAGGTTGAGCTGGGGCAGGAAGGAGTCGTAGGCGACCTCGTAATCCTTCGTCACCTTGTGCTCGTAGTCGCTCAAGAGAGTGACGTTGATCTTTTCCTTCTGCGCCCAGGCTTCCTGCGAAAAAGGGTTGTCGCCGCTGATGCCGTAGACCTCGCAATTGAGGTCGCCGTATTCGCGCAGGCCGTTGCCGACGCCGCACATCTCGGTCGTGCAGGTGCCGGTAAAGGCCATGGGAAAGAAAAGGAGGAGAGTGTTTTTTTGGCCGAAATTTTCGCTCAGGCGAACCGGGCGCGGCCCGTCGACGGTCTTGGTCGGGAGAGTGAAATCTGGTGCTTTGCTGCCAACTGCGAGTGCCATAAGGAAAATGCTCCGGTTAAATGTTGCGGTGGGACCTGCAGTATAGAAACGCGCCGGGCAGGGTCAAAAGATTTGCAGACAGGCGAGGGAATTTGACCCTGGCAGGGCGAAACTCTGTCGAGCCGGGGAGAAAGCCCCCGTTGCCGCCACCCTCACTCCCGGAGTCGCGCCCTCGCGAAGATCGTCCGGAGACAATCGCTAGGCGTCGCCGCCTGCGCACGCTTTGGCGCTGGAGGAGACGTGCTGGCGCGCGGACGGTTTGCCCGGTTTGGCGGGAGCGCCGGCGGTGAAGACGGTCTTACTCGGCTGACCCTTTAGCTTGGGCAATTTCGGGAGCGAATCAGGGATAATGCGAACGAGCGCCCCGATCTGCAGCTGAGCGTAAACTTCCTTCACATCCTTCGAGCACATGCGCACGCAGCCGTAGCTGGCCGGTTTGCCGATGGTCTTTTCCTCCGCCGTGCCGTGGATGTAAATGCAGCGGTTAAAGGCGTTCGCGTTGGTCGGCTCGAGCCCGCGCAGCCAGATGATGCGGGTCACGATGGGGTCCCGGCCGGGGGCGTTAGGCTGGAGAATCTCACCGGTGAAACGGCGCTTGTGAAAGACGGCCCCGACCGGGGCGTGGTCGCCGATTTTCTGCGCGACCTGGAGCCAGCCTAACGGCGTCGCCATGCTGCCCCAACGATCGCCCAGGCCGAACTTGGAGGTGGAAACGGGATAGACCGCGGCGCGTTTTCCATCCTCCACCACCATCAGTTTCTGATCCTTCACGCTGATGATGATGCGGGGCGGAATGACCTTCTCGGTCTCGGCCTTTAGCCTAACGACAGGCCAGAGGAGCAGCACGCAAAAGCAGAAGCGAAGCAGCATGGGCGGAGTAATTACGTGAAAAGAACGCATTTTGTCACGCTGGAAAAGCAACTTCGCGCGCGGCCGGGAGAGGAAAGCGCGGCCACCAGCGCCCGAGGGAGGAGAGGGCGACATAGAGAAAACCGATCTGAAACATGATCAGGAACGGCAGGGTGAGATATTGCCCGTGAGTAGAGGCGTACCAGACGAAGTAGCTAAAATAAATGGCAAAGCCGATCTCGACCAAAGGCAGAAAAGACTTCAGCGGCATGTAGCGGCAGGAACGCCACGACTGCGTTTTGTTTTCGATCCCGTACTTCGGGGTGCGCTTGAATTCCGACTCGTGATTGAAGATCGCTTCGAGGACGGCCCGGGCGTTATTGATCGAGAGGCCGACTCCGAGCGCGATGAGGGCGGGCAGGAGCAGGATCTCTTTCATCCAAGTCTGCGGATGGAGTTCGCGCTGGGCGCAAATGTAAAAGACTGCGACCGAGACGGAGGCGGTGAGAAAAATCGGCACGTCGAACAGAAGCATGCGCACCCAGCCGGATTGCGGCCCACCGGCCGAAGGATGCAAAAGGACGCAGAGGCAGGCGAGCAGGAGGTAGGCGAAATTGGAAGTGAGATGGCCGGTCGCCTCGATCTTGATCGCGAGCGGCAGCGGGCTGCGCCAGATGCGCGGGAGCAGTTTCTTGCAGGTTTGGATGGAGCCTTTGGTCCAGCGATGCTGTTGCGATTTGAAGCCGTTCATATCGACCGGGAGCTCAGCCGGGGTGACGACGTCGGTGAGGAAGACGAATTTCCAGCCGGCCAATTGCGCGCGGTAGCTGAGGTCGAGATCTTCCGTGAGGGTGTCGTGCTGCCAGCCACCGGATTCGGCGATGCAGGATTTGCGCCAGAGGCCGGCGGTGCCATTGAAATTAAAAAAGCGCCCGCTGCGGCTGCGTGCAACCTGTTCGAGGAGGAGATGGCCGTCGAGAAACATCGCCTGCACCCGAGTGAGGAGGGAGTAGCCGCGATTGATGTGTCCCCAGCGCGTCTGGATCATCCCGACCTGCGGATCGGTGAAAAAATGAATGGTCGACTTGAGCAGCTCAGGTTGAGCAACGAAATCGGCATCGAGGATGCAAACGAAGTCGCCCAGCGCCGTGGCCAGGCCCGTCTCGAGCGCACCGGCCTTGAAACCGACCCGATCGGTCCGCTGGATTAGCTCCACGGCAAAGCCGCGCTCCGCGAGCCGCTGCACGCAGGAGGCGGTGAGCTCGCGGGTCTCGTCGGTGGAATCATCCAGGACCTGGATCTGGAGACGGTCTTTCGGATAATCGAGCTCGCTGACGGATTTCAGGAGCCGCTCCACGACGTAGATCTCGTTATAGATCGGCAGCTGCACGGTCACGATCGGCAATTCCTCAAAATGAGAAAGCGGCTGCGGGGCGCGATGCCGATTTTTCAGGAAGAGGTAGACGATAAAATAGCGGTGCAATCCGTAACCCGAGAGGCCGATGAGGACAGTCAGGTAACAGAACGTCCAGACAACTTCCAAAACGCTTGCTCCCATAAGAATGCCAGACGGTGCCAGCCTCGAGGCCGCACAGAGGCGACATGATGCCGCTTCCGCAGAAGGCGTCAAATCAAATCTCGGCCCGGCCGGCCGCGGCGGACAGAGATGTTAGCGGGGAATTTCCTTCCCTCGGAGTCGCGGGCAATTCGCGGCCTGAGGCGAGCGCCCTCCGGCCCGGGGCCGAATCCAAAGCACCCGGTGTTATTGATCCTGCGGTGCAGACTCGACGGTTGCGCCGCCAGCCAACCCGCCGAAGACTGACCGGGCAGCAGATCGCATCGTGCAAGAGCCAGACAAACTTCGCCGCCGGCCGCAAGGCCGCTTCGAACGCCTCAACATCGTCATCGCCATCCTGATCGCGGGCTGGGTGCCGTCGATCCTGATGTTGTCGGTCTCCTACACCATTCTGACCCGGACGCTCGAATCCAAGATCCAGCGCGATCGGCAGACCTTTGTCCAGCTCATCGCTCATCTGGTCGGGGACGATCTCCACCGCAGCGGCGCGATCGTTTCCTATTACCAGAGCTACCCCCCGGTGGCGCGCATCTTCACCGCGCGCTATCCCGACCAGGCGGCCAAACGCTGGCTGCAGAACACCTACTTCTCTCATCCGCAGATCGACGGCATGTTCATCACCACGGCCGACGGCCGGCTGATCGCTTCCATTCCCGATGAACCAGGGATGATCCTGAACGACCGGATCTCGAGGAGCTGGATCGAACAGGCCAGTCGCAAGGAGCAATATTATTACATCTCGCCCATCCACGCCCGCTCCTCAGACAACCGCCTAACGACCGATCTGGTCGGCGCCATCCGCGGTCCCGACGACAAGACGATCGGTTTCATCGGCGTCTCCGTCCTGGTCGAACGCATCGGGCGGCGCTTGTCCACCATCGACCTGGCCGACCAGGCGCGCTGCCAGATTATCGATCAAAATGGGGCGGCGCTCTTCAGCGACAATTTCGAGCCAAACCGCAAACCGGTCTCGCCCGACACCCGGACGTTGATCCGGGACATGCCGTCCGGCAAAGTGGGGCACCTGGAGCGGGAAGCGAAACTCTACGCCTTTGCGCCGGTGGAAGGAACCGGCTGGACGACGGTGGTGGAGCAACCCCGCGCGGTCGCCTACAAACCAGTGCGCGAGCTGCTCGAGCGAATGACCATTCTGGCCACCTGGTTAATCGTGGCCACGGCCCTCATCGCCTGGCTGGCGGGGAAGTTCTATCGCCGGCAACGAGAAGCGGCCGAGCGAATCGAACGCGAAGTCATTTTCAACGACAAAATCCTGGCCAACATGCCCAGCGGCATCGCCTTGGTCGATCCCGAGTCGCGCCGCTTCCTGCAGGCCAACGAAGCCTTTGGCCAAATGGCCCGGCGCTTTGGCAATCTCCCGCCCGAGATGGAGATGAGCGACGCGACCTACGACGTGGTCAACATCGCGCCGCCGGAAGCGATCGAGAAGGTGCTCTCCTTTGGCACCCCTTTTCAGCTGGTCGAGCAGCCGCTGGTCGATCGCGCCGGCACGACCAACTTCGTGAATGTGAATTTGCTCCGGTTGCAGGATTCGAAGCAGACCGTGCAGGGCGTGCTCTTCCTGGTCGAAGATAAAACCCGGGACGTGCGGCTGCGGCAGGAATTGATCTCGGCTAACGCGGCCAAGGATCAATTTCTCGCCTTGCTCTCGCATGAATTGCGCAACCCGCTCTCGCCCGTCATCGCCATGGTCGGCGAGCTGGAAGCGCGCTCCGCCGATACGCCGGCGCTGCGCCAGCCGCTGGCGGTGATTCGCCGCAACGTGGAGCTGGAGGCACGCCTGATCGATGACCTGCTCGACATCACCCGCATCGCCAAGGGAAAGCTGCAGCTCAGCTTCGAGCCGACGCCGGTGCACGAGACGTTGCAGCGGGCCTACGAAATCTGCCGGGAAGATATCCTGCAGAAGAATCTGGAATTCGAATTCCGGCTCAAAGCCAAACATAACTACGTCAACGGCGACCCGGCGCGCTTGCAGCAGGTCTTTTGGAATCTGATCAAGAACGGGGTCAAATTCACCCCGGCTGGAGGCAAGATCGTGGTCGAAACCTCAGACATCAGCGACGACCGCATCGCCATTCGCACCGTCGATACCGGCATCGGCATCGCCCCGGATAAGATCGCCAAGATTTTCAACGCCTTCGAGCAGGGCCAGAGCTCGATCACGCGCAAATTTGGCGGTCTCGGCCTCGGCCTGGCCATCTCCAAGGCGATGGTGCGGGCGCATGGCGGTACGCTGGCGGTGGAGAGCCGCGGGGCGGGTCAGGGCGCCACCTTCACCGTCGTGCTCGCGACCGTGCCGGCCCCGGCGGAGACGACTCCGGCCGTGCCAGCCCTTTCGCCTAACGACGCCAGCAAATCCGCCCCGCGCAAAGGCCATCTCCTGGTGGTGGACGATCATTACGACACCTGCCTGGGGATGAAGATGCTCCTCGAGCGGCGAGGTTACCAGATCACCCTCGCCCATACCGCCGATCAGGCGATCGAGAAGGCGCAGGCGGAAAAGTTCGATCTCCTCATCAGCGACATCGGCTTGCCGGATCGCAGCGGCTACGAGTTGATGAAGGAATTGCGGAGCAAAAACTCCATGCGCGGAATCGCCTTGAGCGGTTTTGGGATGGAGAACGACATCCGCCAGGCGCGCGATGCCGGCTTCTCCCAGCATCTGACCAAGCCGATTAATTTCGATCGACTGGACGAGGCGATTCGCAGCCTGCTGGTCGATTAGCGGCGCAGGCTTGCTCAGGCTTTGGGCAACTGCGCGTCGATCAGGCCGCAGATCACGTGGAGGAGAAACTTGTGCGCCTCCTGAATGCGCGCGGTGTTTTCGCTCGGGACGAGAAGTTCGATCTCGGCCTTGCCCCTGGCCGGGCCGCCATCGCGGCCGAGCAACGCCACGGTCGTTAGGCCACGGGATTTCCCTTCCTCCAGCGCGCGCAGAATGTTTTTGGAATTGCCGCTCGTGGTGATGCAAACCAGGACGTCCCCCTCTTTTCCCAGGCCAGCGACCTGGCGGGCAAACACTTCGTCGTAGCCGTAGTCGTTCCCGATCGCGCTCATCAGGCTTCCGCCCTGGGCCAGATTAAGCGCCGGGTAAGGACGGCGATCGGTCGTAAAACGGCAGCCAAACTCCGCTGAGAAATCGGCGCCATCCGCCGCGCTGCCGCCATTGCCGCAGACGAGCAATTTGCGGCCCGAGCAGAGGCACTCGACGATAGCGTCGACCGCCCGCCCGGCCGGTTCGGCCAGCGCTCCGAGCGACTGGAACGTAGTGCACGCGGTGCGAATCGATTCCTGCAGATGTTCGGTAATATCAGCCATGGTTTGCTCCTGTCCGGGAGGCGAAAAATCTGCTGCCGATACAATCGCCGCCGCCGGGATGCAAACAATAATGCAACCTTGGAGCGGATTCTGGACAAGAACGATTTTGCGTCGGCTCGTAATTTCTCTTGAACACTCAGGCTGTAATGTCGTAAAACTGAGGACAAGCAGCAGCGGTGATTAGAATAATCGCCCGCGGGAATCGTCAATTAGATACGCGGCCCGAGCCCCGGAGCGACGATGCTGAAGTGCTCAGACAAGAGGTGGGCGTGGTTCGTGCTAGAGATGAATCGGAAGCGCCTACGGTGCCAGTCGGCCAGAGAATTCTGTATACAGAAATTCTAAAACTTTATAAACTCTAGAAAAAATCATCAATACCATGAGAGATTTACCCATCGCAGAAAACGCTACCGCCGCCGCCGCTCCTGAAGTCGCTGCCCCGGTTTCGTTGTCGGTAATTTTCCCCGCCTTCAACGAAGAAGCCAACATCCGGCACACCGTAGAAGCAGCTCGGCTGGTGCTGCCCAAGCTGGCCCAGACCTGGGAGATCATTCTGGTCAACGACGGCAGCCGCGACGCCACCACCCCGATCTGCGATGAGCTGGCTAAGCAATATCCGGAAGTTCGCGCCATCCACCACGTCGAAAACCGTGGCTACGGCGCGGCGCTCAAAAGCGGCATCCTGGCTGCACGTCACGAATATATTTTCTTCACCGACTCCGATGGCCAGTTCGATCTCCAGGAACTCGAACACCTGATCGATTACGCCAGCCACTATGAGATTGTGACTGGCTACCGCGCCAAGCGGCAGGATCCGCCGCACCGTCTCATCAACGCCTGGGGCTGGCGCACGCTCGTCCGCATGATCCTGGGAGTGAAAGTGCGCGACATCGATTGTGCCTTCAAAATCTTCCAGCGCTCCGTCTTTGACCGGGTGCAGATCCGCTCGGTCGGAGCGATGGTAAACACGGAGATCCTGGCCCAGGCCAACAGCTTCGGCATGCGCATCCACGAAGTGAAAGTGAGCCACTATCCTCGCCGCGCCGGGAAACCTTCGGGCGCCAATCTGCGCGTTATCGTTAAGGCGTTTCGCGAGCTGTTCCGGCTCTGGGGCCAGTTGCGTAACGTGACCCACGAGCAGCCCGGCCTTTTCCGCACCGATCTTCCTCTGATGGAGTCAACCGGGTATCAGGACGGAGGATACGAATCGGTTCGTGGTGGCACTGCTGCTCTGGCCGGCCGCTTCCAAGTCGAAGCGACTTCGCGTCCCGGTCGTGGTAATCAATGCTTTGCTGATTGAAGTCGCCGCCGCCCGGGCGCAGTTGCTACCGTCGTTCGCCTGGAATTTGCTCAAGCGCAGGCCGGTTGAACTATGTGACCCGAGCAGGCGCGCCATTAATTAATTACCCTCCCGATTCTCCCGCGTGAGGCTTGGGCCACCACACCACGGTGACCCTCCAGAAACACAAGTCGGGAGCCAGTCGCCCGGCACTGGCCGCCCCTCTCATCTGATGTATGCTACGAACCATTTCGCAACTCTTGCTGCCGACCTCGCGACGAGGGAGAAGAGTCTGCTTCGCCTCTGCTGGCGCAACATCTGCTAATCTGAGCCTGCCAATTTTATCATGCTGAAGAAACTTTTCTCCCGCCAATCCGACCAACCGACCCCGGCTGATTCCACCTCCGCGCCTAACGAACCCCGGCGCCGCGTGATGGTGATCGGCCTGGATTGCGCCGCGCCGGAGTTGCTCTTCGAGCGTTGGATCGACGATCTGCCCAATATCAAGGCGCTCTACCGCGATGGGCTGCATGGGGAGCTGCGTTCGTGCGATCCGCCCATCACCGTGCCGGCCTGGTCGGTCATGATGTCTTCGAAAAGTCCGGGCCGCCTCGGCGTTTACGGTTTTCGGAATCGGGCCGACCATTCCTACGATCGTTATTCCATCGCTAATTCCCTCGCGATCAAGGAAGACCGGCTCTGGGAAATCCTCTCGCAGCGGGGGAAGCGCTCGATCGTGATCGGCGTGCCCGGCACCTACCCGCCGAAGCCGCTGAACGGTTGCATGGTGACTGATTTCCTTACCCCCGATATCTCCTGCGACTACACTCACCCGCCGGAGTTAAAAAAAGAGATCGCCGAGGTGGTGGGCGAATACATCCTCGATGTGCGCGATTTCCGCTCCGGCAACAAGGAAAAGATCCTGGCCGACATCTACGAGATGACGAAGAAGCGCTTCCAGCTCGCGCGCCATCTCCTGGCCAAAGACGACTGGGATTACTTCATCATGGTGGAGATGGGGACCGACCGCATCCACCACGCCCTCTGGGACAACATGGATCCCGCGCACCGTTTCTACGAAAAAGGGAACAAATTGGAAAACGCCATCCACGACTACTACGTCGAGATCGATCGCGAGATCGGGGAGCTGCTGAAATTTGCCGACGAAAACACCGACGTTCTCGTCGTCTCCGATCACGGCGCGAAACGGATGGATGGCGGCATTTGCATCAACGAATGGCTCATGAGCAACGGCTACCTCGCCCTGAAGGAACAGCCGGCCAGCGCGGTCCCGCTCTCCAAGGTGCGGATCGATTGGCCACGGACTAAGGCATGGGGCGACGGCGGCTACTATGCCCGCGTTTTTCTCAATGTCGTCGGGCGCGAACCGGAAGGCACCATCGCGCCGGAGGATTACGAGAAGGTGCGCGACGAGTTAATCGCCGGGCTCAAGTCCATCACCGACGAAAATGGCAAGGACATTGGGACGCGCGTATATCGGCCGGAAGATCTTTACAAGGAAGTGCGCGGGGTGGCGCCGGATCTGATCGTTTACTTCGGCGACCTCTACTGGCGTTCCGTCGGCACGATCGGCGGCGGCAAGTTGCACACTTTTGAAAACGACACCGGTCCGGACGGCGCGAATCACGCCCAAAACGGCATGATCCTCTGGCGCCGGGCGGGTGGCCCGAACGGTTCCAGCACCTTGGAAAATGCCAAAATCACCGATATCGCACCGACCGTGCTCGATATTCTGGGGTTGGACATCCCGGCAGATATGGAGGGAAAATCTCTTGCAAAATAGCCCTTTCGCGGCCGGCGGCCTAATGACGCCCCAGCCTAAAAATTACCTCAGCCAGATCAAAATGGTCCGGGCGCGCACGCCGCTCCGGCTCAGCTTTGGCGGCGGCGGCACCGACGTTTCACCTTATTCCGATACCCATGGCGGTTGCGTCCTTAACGCCACCATCTCCCGCTACGTCTACGGCACCCTGGTGCCAAAGTCCGAGCGCTCGATCGGTTTCCGTTCCTTCGATTACGGCACGGTGGTCTATTGGACGCAGGAAGAGCACTTCCAGTTCGACGGGCAGATGGATCTGGTCAAAGGCGTCCTGAAACGTTTCGACCTCGATAAATTCCGGACCGACGGCTTCGACCTTTTCGTCCATGCCGATGCCCCGCCGGGCTCGGGTCTGGGCAGTTCGTCCACTTTTACCGTGGCCTTGATCGGTCTCTTCCGCGAGCTGCTCGGGCTCCCGATCACCTCGGATGGCATGGCCAAGCTCGCCTACGACATCGAGCGTAACGACGTCGGCATCAAGGGCGGCCGGCAGGACCAATGGGCGGCCGCGTTTGGTGGCTTCAATTTCATGGAATTCAACGGCGAAGAAGTCGTCGTCACTCCTTTGCGCCTGAGCGAATATTTGATCAACGAGCTCGAGTACAACCTGATCCTTTGCTTCACCGGCAGCCGCGAATCGCAGCCGATCATCGATAGCCAAATGGAGAGCGCGAAGAATAAAGAAGCCGCCCCGCTGGCCGCGATGGACCAGGTCAAGGCGATCGCTTACGAGATGAAAAAGGCGCTCCTGGCCAGCGATCTCGACCGTTTCGGCGAGATGTTGCACGAAGGCTGGCTGCAGAAAAAGCAGATGGCCAAAGGCATTTCCACTCCGCGGATCGACGAGCTTTATGAAGAAGCGCGCAAGGCCGGCGCGATCGGCGGCAAGATCACCGGCGCCGGAGGCGGCGGCCACTTGCTTCTCTATTGTCCCTTTAACAAGCGCCACATCGTACGGGAACGCCTGAGCGCGCTCGGCACCTCGGTGACCGATTTCCGGTTCGACCCGGTCGGCATGCAGACGTGGCGTGTTTACAAATGATCGGCACCTTCATCTCAGTCCAGCCCTGCTTTACGGACCGGGGCATGGCGCTTAGCGTCCTCGCCCAATGAGAAAAGATCCAAAACTCGTGGTCATCGGCCTCGATTCCGCGACCTGGACGTTGATCCGGCCGTGGATGGCCGAGGGCAGCATGCCCAACCTGGCCAAACTGATGAAAGGCGGTGTCTCCGGCACCCTCAACTCCGTTCTGCCCCCGATCACGCCGCCGGCCTGGACCTCATTCATGACCGGAAAGCAGCCGGGCAAGCATGGCATTTTCAATTTTGTCGAGAGCGAGCATGGCGGCTACGCAATGAACTACGCCAATGCCACCTCGCGCCGCTCGCCGACTGTCTGGAAGCTGCTCAACGACGCCGGTTACAGCGTCGGGACGATGAATATCCCGTTCACCTACCCGCCCGAGAAGCTCAACGGTTTTCAAATTTCCGGCATGGATACGCCTTCGGAAACCAGTCCTTTTGTCCACCCGCCGGAGTTGCGCGATGAGCTGGAGAAACACCTCGGCGGCATCCAGCTCGACCTGCGTTTTCTCGGGGCCATGTCGACCGATGAGCGGCGCAACCAGGTCCTCGAGGAGATGAAACAGCTCGATGAGCAATGGACCAAGGCCGCGCTCTACCTGCTCGAGAATCATCCGCAGGACGTGATGATGTTCGTCTTCATGTCGATCGACACGGTGCAGCACTACTTTTGGCAGCACATGGATCCGAAACATTTTATCCATGATCCGGCGCTGGCGCCGAAATTTGGCGACGCGGTGCGGAAGGTTTACGAACGACTCGATGCCTCTGCGGGGAAAATCATCGAACGTCTGCCGGCGGACACGACCGTGCTGGTAGTCTCCGATCATGGCGGCGGTCCGGTGGTGGATCGGACCATCTACCTCAACCGTTACCTCGCTCAACTCGGGTTGCTCCATTACAAACCGCAGGCCACCTCCGGTCTCAGCACCATTCCGAAGAAGCTGATGCGCTTTGGTTACTCCTTGCTCATTCGCACCCTCAGCTCGCGCCAAAAAACCCGCCTGGCCGCACTCTTCCCGAAGCTGGTAAAGAAAAGCGAGATGGCTTACTCCGCTTTCAGCAGCATCGATTGGTCGCGGACCAAGGCTTATTGCAGCGAAGTGCTGGCCGCACCGCCGAGCATCCTGGTTAACCTGAAAGGGACCAAGCCGCAGGGCATCGTCGATCCTTCCGAGTATGACTCTCTGGTCAATCTCATCATCGCCAAGCTGGCCGAGCTAAAGGACCCGCGCGACGGCCAGCCGGTGATCAAACGAGTCTATCGCCGCGACGAGATTTTCCATGGCCCTTTTGCCCAGGAAGGCGCGGATCTCATCCTCGATTGGTGGAGCGAGAACAGTCTCTTCTCCACCCAACCGAGTTTTCCGGAAGATACCGACAAGCCCGCCCTGGTCATCCGAGAACACAAGCCGGCCGAGACTTCGGAATGGGGCGGCACGCATCGTCTCAACGGGATCATGGCCGGTCGCTCGACCGCTTTCAAGCAAGGCACGGAACTGGCTGACTCACGTCTCATCGATATCGCTCCGACCATTTTACATATCCTTGGCGTCCCTGTTCCTGAAGACATGGACGGCCGGGTCCTGACAGAGGCTTTCCGCGCGGAATTCCTCACTGAACACCCACTCACTTCTGGCGCTGCCTCCGGCACCTCCGCCGGTCAACGTGCCAGCGGTTACTCCGACGAAGAGTCGGCCAAGGTCGAAGAGCGTCTTCAGGCTCTCGGCTATCTCGAATAACTCACCTTTAGCTAACTTTTACTTTATGTTTGAACTGATTCGATCTGATCTGGAGCGGAAGAGAAAAGGCTTCGGCACGCGCCCCGAGGATCAAACCTTCTTCCGCAAGAGAATCACGCCACTCCTCGAGTTCGGCACTTTTGCCACCATGGTTTACCGGATGGGCTACTGGGTCTATACAGTGAAGATCCCAGTCGTCCGCCAGATCCTGATTGCTCTCTATCTCTTCATCGATGCTTTTTGCATGGCCGTCACCGGCATCAAGCTATGCCGGGAAACCAAGATCGGTCCCGGGCTGGTGGTGCACAATTTTTCCTGCATCCTGGTTCTCTGCCAGGAGATAGGCCATAGCTGCACGCTCAACCAGGGAGTCAGCATCGCCAACGTTCGGGGCGTCGGGCGGGCGAAGATCGGTAATAACTGTTACTTCGGCGCCGGCTGCAAAGTCATGGGCTCGGTCAACATCGGCGATAACGTAGTCGTCAGTGCAAACTCTCTCGTGGTCAGCGACGTGCCCTCAGGCTGCACGGTCATGGGTGTGCCTGCTCGCATCATCTCCCGCGAAGCTTCCAGCCCTTACCTCAAGAATCCCATCGCGCCGACCGCTCCTACGCCCGCTCCCGTCGCTACTTCCGCCTAATGACTACTCCCGCGGCCAAGCCTTCCGGTTCATCAGGCGGTTACACGATCGCCATGGTGGCGGCGTGCCCTTTCCCGGCCAACCATGGCTCCGCCGCCAGTATTCGTGAGATGTCCGACACCTTGACGGATATGGGTCATAAGGTGCACATCGTGACCTACCCGATCGGCCAGGATGAAATCAAGGTCCGCCGCGCTCAGGTACACCGGGCGGGAGCTTTCCGGCCCGAGACCAATGCCAAGGTGGGACCGTCGGCCGATAAGTTCGTTCTCGATTTCAAACTCCTGAAGCTCCTTTGCCGGGTCATCCGGGAGGAGAGAGTCGATATCATTCACGCTCATAACTATGAAGGCGCCCTGGTCGGGATCATGGCCAAGTGGATTACCCGCCGCCCCCTGCTTTATAATGCCGTCAATCTGATGTCGGATGAGCTGGCCGGTTATAAGTTTATCCGGCCGGCCTGGGTCGCGAACGGCCTGGCCTGGACTCTCGACTGGTTTACTCCGATCTTTCCCGATCACATCACCGCCGTTTCGCCGGAGCTAAGAGACTGGTTTGTCGAACATGGCGTGCCGGCGCGCAAGGTAGACATGGTGCCGGCTGGGATCGAGCCCGATCTCTTCGATCATCCGGAGCCGGAGAAGTTTCGTGAGAAATTACACCTTACCGGGCAGCCCGTGGTGATGTATACCGGCGTCTTGAACGCCTTCCAACGGGTTGACTACCTGCTCCGAGCTTTCGCCGTCGTTCTGCGCTCGAAACCGGAGGCGCGGCTGCTCGTAGTCAGCCCGCTCGTCTCAGAAACCCATCAGGCCGAGTATGCGAAATTGGCCAGTGAGCTCGGCATTGCCGAGTCGATCTCCTGGATCGCGCCGCATCCGCTGGCCGATCTGCCGAGTTATCTCGCGCTGGCGGACGTGACTGTGGTCCCGCGCCCGGAATGTCCGGGCCATCCAGTGAAGTTACTCAACTACATGCTGGCCGGGAAACCAGCTGTTTCCTTCGCTGGCGGGGCCAAGGGCGTGCGGCATCTGCACGACGCCTACATCGTCCCAAACCACGACTTCGAAGCGCTCGGCCGCGGGATCGTGACCCTTCTCGACGATCCGGCCCTGGCGGCGGAACTGGGCGCCAACGCGCGCGCCACCGTGCTGGCAGAGTTCGATTGGCGGCAAATCTGCCGCAAGATCGTGCGTATCTACGATCAACTCCTCGGCGCGCCCGCACCGGCGCCGACGGCAGCGCTGGCCGAGCCGGCGTCGGCAGTAGTTGATCCGTAGTTGGAAAGTTTTGTGGCACCTTCACCCCATATCGCCTTGCCCCGCGCGACCTTCTGCAGCGCGACATTTTCATTATATTTGCCTTTCGCTCGCCCTCCTTTCCTCTCATTTGTGCTTGGCACGACTCGCGCTACAGGACTTTATTAAATGTCGACAAGCTTCCTGCAGACGCGTATGAACTGTTCCTTTTGGGCGCCATGACGGCTTTCCAACTCACCATATGGACACGAAAAATGAATTGGCGGATCAACCGCTGCGAGCCGGAAGGGGCACTTCTCTTCCTCGGCAAAACCCAAACCTACCAATGAAGCGCTCACACTGGATCATCTTCTTCGCCATTTGCCTGATCTTGGGATTGCTCGTCTTCATGACGGTGGTCCACGTCATTAACACCACGCCGACGCGAGCGCGCTCGGTAGGCGCCCCGGCACCCGTCGAAACGGTCCCGGTGCGGCGCCAGGATCTGAAAGAGGTCATCGGCGGCAGCGGATCAATTGAGCAGGCGCAAACGGTGCAGTTAGCCAGTCAGGTGACGGCGCAGGTCCTCGAGGTGCCGGTGAAGATCGGTGACATTGTGAAAAAGGGCGACCTCCTGGTGCGCCTGGACGATCGGCTCATCCAGGCGACTCTGGAAGCCAACCAGGCTTACGTCGAGGCGAGCAAGATCAAGATTAAGGACGAGACCAAGCAGGTGGAACGTTACAGCGCCCTGGAAAAGAAGAGCATGGGGACGCCGCTGGAGTTGGAGAAGAGCGAGATGTCGCTTGCCGATGCCAAGGAAGCGCTGGCCAAGGCTACCCTGTCCCTGCGCCAGGCCGAGCTTGATCTCGAGCATGTCAAAATGGTTTCACCGATCGACGGCATCGTGCTCGAGCGCCTGGTGAACCCGGGCGAGAACAGCCATCGCGACCAGGTCGTGATGAAGATCGGGTCGCTCAACAACGTGCTCCTGGCGGCCAAGATCGGTGAAGACAAGATGCACTCCGTGCAATTGGGCTTACCCGCCGAGGCCAGCTTCCCTGCTTTCCCCGGAGAACGATTCGAGGGCAAACTGGTGAAGATCGATCCCAATATCGACCCCCTCACGCGCACCTTTACCACCTACGTGGAGATCAAAAATGCCGACTTCAGGCTCAAGCCCGGTCTCTCCGGCTTCACCCGCATCCGCCGTTCGGCCAAGAATGTTCTGGCCGTGCCGAGCATTGCCATTGTCAATCCTTCGGGAGAAGCGGCATCCGTTTTCGTAGTTGGCTCGGATAGCCATGCTACGCTTCGCAACATCCGCCCAGGCATCGTGGTCGACGCAATGACGGAAGTGCTGGATGGACTAAAAGAAGGCGAGAAGGTCGTGACGGTTGGCCAAATTTATCTCAACAACAATGACAAAGTGCGCACCACAGACAAATCACTTACTAAGTAGCGTCACCTTCGGCCTGGTCACGCTGCTCCTCCTCTCGCCCTGCTTCGCCGGGCCGCAGGGGGCGGTGGAGGGCCGGGCTCGTCCCCTTAGCTTGGACGATTGCATCGCCATGGCGCTGGACGACAGCCCGGTGCTCGAAGCCAGCCGCCTCGACGTCGCCTCCGCGACTGAGGAAGCCCGCGCCGCGCGCACTGCGAATTTGCCTGAGATCACCGCCACCGGTTCGGCTCAGCTTTTTTCCGGTAGCCCGACCAGCCGCTTCTCCATCGTAAACACCGGCACCGGTGTGGTTGTGCCTCGGAACCCAGACAATCCGAATAGTTCCTCCGATCGCAGCGTGAGCGGAGCCGGAGTGGAAATCTATTCCGCGCACCTCTCCTATCCGCTCTTTCGCGACGGCAGCATTATGGGCTTGAACGTTTCGCCCGCCGAAGAGAGCCGCCTGGCCCGCCGGCGCAACCTCGCCTGGACCGCGCGTTTGCGCCGCGAGGAAGTGATCGCCCGTATTATCGATTGGTACATCACCACCGTCTCGGCCATGAATCGGGCCGGCTACGCCGAACGCCGCACCAAGCTTCTCGAACAACAGGTCAACATCACCCAGGAACAGCAGCAGCAGGGTCTTACTCTGCCGATCGACCTGAAGCTGGCCAAGAGTCAGCTTACTAATGCCCGCTCGCTCTCCGCCATTCTGCGCCAGCAGGCGATCGCGGGGAAGATCGAGATGTCGCGCGCCCTCGGTTTTAGCTCTCCCGATCAACTGGTACTTTCCCACGAGCTTCCGGAACCGCCCGAGCCGCCCTCGGCCGAGCAGATTTTGGGGCCTTCCCTCAATGATCACCCTTCGCTCCAAGTGCAGAAAGCTGTGATCGATCAGGCCAAGGCGGATTATCGGCTGGAGAAGTTCCGTCTCTATCCTTCCGTCACCCTCGATGGTTCAGCGGTGCACGTGGATGATTTCGGGAATAACGGCGCCGAGATCTACAGCGGCTCGGTTTCAGTGAATGTGCCGATTTTCGACTTCGGCTCGCAGCAGGCCACCACGCGCGGCAAGTTCGCCCGTTACCAGGCGGAAAAGGCCCGGCTGTCGTCGGTCAAAGGCGACGTCGCCTTCGAGATCGTCAATATTTATCAAAGCATCTACATCCTGAGTCAGAATATCCTTTCCCTGCAACAGGAGGTTGCCAAGGCCGACCGGGATCTACAGATCACCGGGTCGCAGCAGCAACAGGGTATTGCTCCGCCCCTGAGTGCGATCGAAAAAGAATTGCATCTCATCGCCAAGCGCGACGACCTCGATGGTCTGGAAGTTCGCCGCCTCGTCCTCTACGCCGACCTCCAGAAAGCATCCGGCGGGGCCTGGAAGTGGTATAAATGAAGCAATCCCAACGGATTGTTAAGAACGCCGTCACAGGGATAGTCGCCGGCGTCATCGGGGGGGTCGTCTATCTGGCGACCACCATTGTTATTGCCCATAACAAGAACGTCAGCATCGCGGAGTTCGGTAAGTATCAGTGGGTGCTCTCCTTTGCCATGATCGCGCAGCTCGTCGCAGACTCCGGTCTGCCGCGCATGATGATCCGGGAGATCGCGAAAGATCCCACCTGCGTGGGCAAGATCACCGGCGCCTCGGCCGCGCTCATCTGGGTCATTTCCCTGGCCATGTTTGTCGTGGTCGGAGTCATCGCCTTCTTCCTCCCCTACGGCAACGATCTAAAGCTCGCGGTCATGCTCATGACCGTCGGCACCCTGGCCACCTTCCACGCCGCCGGCTATAGCGCGGTCCTTCGTGCCTTTGAGGATAACGAACTAAACTATCTTGGCTTTATCCTGCAGAAGATCCTGCTTTTCGTTTTCATCCTGGTCATGCTGCATTTCAAGACCGGGCTGATCGGTTTCGTTGTCGCTCACCTGGTTTCGAACGTTCTTCTTTGGAGCTTCTACCATTTCCTGGTTGGCCGCTTTTATACCAAGGTGAAGCTGCAGGTCGACATTCCCCTCTGGAAAGAACTCTTCTTTACCGCCATCCCAATGGGCGGCGGCGTCATGCTGCGGCAGCTCGCGCTCCATATCGACATCTTTATCCTCGGCATAATGACCAAGAACATGACCATCGTCGGTCTCTTTGGTGGTCCTTACCGCTTGAGTTGGTCCCTTCGCACCATCCCGCAGACGCTCTCGCTGCCGCTCTACCCGCTCTATTCCCGCACGGCTCATTTTTCGCCCGATCGTTTCGGCAACGTCTACCGCCAGAGCTTGAAGTTTTTCACTCTCATCGGCATTCCCTTCGCCGTTTTCTTTACCGCCTGGTCCAAGCCGCTCCTCACCCTCGCGCTGGGGGCGCGCTTTCTGCCCGCGCTGCCGGCGATGCAACTTCTTGGTCTGGGCTTGATCCCCTTCTTCATGTCGACCATTTTTCAGTACCTCTTCGCGGCACTCGATGCCCAGAAGAGCTTTTTCCTGAGCACCCTCTTCGGATCTGGTCTGCGCGTGCTCCTTCTTGTCCTCCTTATTCCTCGCTATAACTATGTCGGCCCAGCCCTGGCCTTCGTGGTGGCTGAGACTTTGACCGTCGGCATTTGGATTTATCAAATGCGCAAACTCGGATACCCGGGCCACCTGTTCAGCATGATGTGGCGTCCTCTGGCCGCGGGCGCAGCCATGATTCTCATCCTCTACGCCGTGCAGGATTCTGCTGTGGTCTGGCAGATCACCGGAGCCATTCTTTCCGTTCTGGTTTATGGGCTCGGCCTTTTCGCACTGCGTGTCTTCACCAGTGAGGAGATATCGCAGGCTCGAGAGGGACTCGCGTTCGTTTCGCCTTTCATCGCCTCCTGGTCGAAAAAACTGAGGGGTAACCAGTGACCATACCAGGGCCCATCATGTCCCTTTGGGACCGCGGGACCCGGTGGGCGGAGTTTGGCGCACAGCTTTTGGTCGATTACTGGCTCTTACTCATCGGCTGCTGTCTGGTGGTCGGGTCGACCATTCTGAAATGGGTGCAGTTCCCTTTCAGTCATAACCTTTCCGGCCTCAAGTTTTCCCTCCTGCACGATCCCGGGGTTAATCCTCATCTCTCTCTCTTCTCCATCGGCATCCTGGGCATCGTTACGCTTGGGCTCGGCCTTTTCTTTTTTAAACGCTATGTCGTGATCCTGGCTCTGGCTGCCGCGATCCTGCTCACTCTCTGGACTCTCACCCCCAGTCAGGTGGCATTTCGCCAGCCTTCCATGCTCCGCCGTCTCACCTACGAGCTGGAGGTGGCCCCGTTGCTCAATGCTTTCTCCAAGGATTACCTCCTGCAAAACTACGGCTCGCCCGAGCTCGTTCCAAAGCGGCTCGTGCTTTATAGCGCCTGGGGACGTTTCTCCGCCGCCTGTTCTTTTTTGCGTCTCGGTTGGTACTGCTTTGGCCTGGGCGCACTCTTGGTCGGCCTCTATGCTCTCGGGCGCATGCCGAGCGGCCGGTTGTCCATGGGGCTGACTCTTCTTTGTCTCCCGATCGGCGCCCTGCTCATCGTCCTGATTCCGCCGGCTCTGGGACAACATTACTTCACCGCCGGCGAACTGGCCGTAACCCGCGGAGAGAATCAGGAGGCGATCGATTCTTTCCGCAAAGCCATGCGCTGGGACGGATGGCAGGCGCACGACGTCAATCTCTACGCGACCATCGGCCAGCTCGAGAAACAGGCGGGGATCGATTATAACTCTCCCGAGAGACACATTAGCCAGGCGGTGGACCTGCGTGCGGCGAGTGAATACGAGGCCGCCATCTTCGAGTTCAGCAAGGCGAACGATGCCGGCCAGGCGTTAGCCGAAACGGCGGCAAGAGAAGTCGCCATCACTCGCCTGTCCTTCGGTTTGGCTCTGTATCGGGCGGGAGGTATCGGCAGTGCCGTGACCAACTGGAAACTGGCGCTGGCCGAAGATCCTACCCTTATCTACGTCATGCCATTTCTCGTGCGCGGTTATTACGATACCGGCCGCTATCAAGCCGGCATTGAGCTCGGGCAGCGACTGGCAAACTTAATTAGCGATCACAAATACGTCGTGGCCAACGTCTACTCGATGGTGGGCGACTGCTACGCCAAACTGGGCCAGAACGATGAAGCGCGTCGGCTCTACGCCCGCTCCCTCGCGGCGGATCCGATCTTGAACTATTGGGCTTTAACCGGACTGGCTGGAGAATAGCTATGGAAGAGCAGTTACCGCAGGAAAGAACGTTGGCTTCATCCGCTCTGCGCTGGTCCTGGGTCCTGGTCGTCGCCTGCGGCTTGCTCCTTGGTTACTACTTTCTGCGCACCTACGCCACGCCGCAGCATCGCCAGTACCAGCTCGATTTCGGGGACTCGCGCTGGATCGAACCGGCCGATTCGCCGGCTCCGATCGCCTACTTCCGCAAGGAGGTCCCTCTCAGCACACTGCCGGAGCAGGCTTGGATGGAGGTCGCTGGCTCGGATAACTTCGGTCTCATCGTCAACGGCCATACCATCGCTAATCTAACTTCGGTCAAGACCTACGAAGCTGGGATTTATGACATTAAGAAGGCGCTTAAGGTGGGGACCAATGTCATCGCGGTCTCGGTTTCGCGCACTTCCTACCCCGGGGTCGCGCAGATCCGTGTGCGTGGGCAGATCACGGAGCCAGGTGGAAACAAAATCAAAGTCCTATCCGACGATTCGTGGCGAGTGACTAACCGGACGGGTATCATCGGTGGCACGGAAGAATGGGATTCGCGCTTCGTGCCCGATCAGAGTTGGCCGGCCGCCCGCCTCTCGCCGCTCAATCAGCGGGAAGTTTCCATCCGCTGGGTCGATACCAATCCTCTTCTTCTCCAGCTTCCTCGCATCGGCTACTGGATCATGGCCGAGAACGCCTCTAACCAGGCGGTCTTTTCCACGACCTTTACCGCCGACTCCGCCAAGCAGGAGACCTGGATGCAGGTGGCTAGCTCTGGCGACTTAAACCTCTCCATCAATGGACACCTGATCGTCACCGCCGGCACCGCGGTCGCCGGAGGAAAAAGTCTTCCCCACCTTCCCGCGGTCGAGTCCACTCCTGCTCAGACCGACAAGCTCGGGCGCGTTCCCAAAGAACGTGAAGGCACCGATAAGCAAAAGGGGTCGCCCTTCCAAACTGAGCAGTTGGTGGCTTACGACGTGAGTTACTGGATCAAGAGTGGCCGCAATGTCATCGTCGCCTCCGTCCGCAATGAGCATAGCCCGGCTAGCCTGTTTCTGAATGGTTTCGTCGTCAAAGACGATGGAGAGGTGGAGCGCTTCTCGACCAATTCCAGCTGGCACCTCGGCGCCGCGCCGGCTCAGGACCAGAACACGGTGGGAAGCGGCGTCGTCCGAGTAGGCCCCGATGGCGTCGCCCCCTGGGGGTATCTCCCCCAGGAGATGGCCCGGCCGAACGACTACTCCGGCTTTGCCAGTTTCCTGAAATCATGGCTCATCATGGGGCTTACCGCCGCCGCCGTGGTCGCTCTTTGGTTGGTCGTCGCCGCCATCGTCTCGGGTTGGAGGGGCGAACCGCTCGCTTCCGCCATGTCGCGCGATGCCCTTTTTCATGGGCCGATTCTGGTTGGCCTGGTTTTCCTGCTCCTACCAAATTTCGATCCTCGCTTTCGCGACCAATGGTCATTCCAGCCTAAGTTTGTCGTCGGTGCTTTCGCGGTCCTGATTCTTATCCGCCTGTTGCACCTCTTGGTCGACACTTGGACGCCGGCCGCGAATCGCGCCCAGGTCGAACGCTTGCGCGCCGGGGCGCAATGGGAGGCGCGCAAGATAAAAGCCAGAGAGCTGGTCTCGCAGCGATTCCGTCTGCCGGAGTTATTCGAAATTCCTTTCCGTCAGCTGTGGCCTTATCTCGTCCTCATCCTGATCATGTTCCTAGGTCTGGGATTGCGTTACCACAACCTCGGCTACATGTCCTTCGACCATGACGAGATGGGCCAGGTGACGAAATCGAAGGGTATCTTTACCCTGGGATTTCCCTACACCATCGCAGCCGGCCAGATCCGCTGGACCACGACTTACGAAGCCGTTCCTTATCCGCTCGCTCTCTCCGGATTTCTCTTCGGCTATTCCGAATGGTCCATGCGCCTGCCCTCCTGTATCTTTGGCACTCTTTGCATCGGCGTCATCGGTCTGATGACCAGAAGGCTCTTCGATTGGCGGGTAGGACTGTTTGCCGCCTTTGTCTACGCCTGCTTACCCCTCAATATCCGCTGGGCGCAGAATGCTTTTTATCTCTCGCAGTGCCAGCTCATGTCCATGCTGACCTTCTGGTTTTTCTACGAAGCTTTCAGCACTCGTCCGATAAAGAGAGGCTATCTCACGGCCGCCGCCGTCACCTTTTGTTTATCTTTTCTATCCTGGGAAGGCACAGGATTCCTGCTCCCTGCGCTCTTCATGGGACTCATCGTGGTGCGCTGGGGTCAATGGTGGTGGCTAAAAGAGTTTCACCTTTATCGTTGCCTCTTTTTCATGGGCGCTGTGGTGGTGGCTCAGTATTGCTCGCGTATGCTCGCAGGCGCCGCTTACCTCCAGGTCGGATCCGGTCTCTCGAACCTGACCGGTCCCTCCCTCTTTTTACTCGCCCCCGGTTATCAGCCGATGTTCTACGTCGATAAGCTGCTCTTGTCGGAGAATCACGTCTTTTTCACCTTGATGATGCTGGTCGGGCTGCCGTTTTGCTGGAGACACCTCGGTTTCCGCTACATCGTCGTTCTCCTGGCCACCTTGTTCACCCTCCACACGAATTTCCTGGCCGCGCTTTCTCCGCGTTACTGCTACTACTTCCAACCTCTCGTTCTGATCGGCGGCATCGCCGCGACTTTCATGCTCTATGACCGCATGGTCGTCCTCGCCCGGGGTGCCGGCGAATCGGTCGTTTCTCACTTTGCCGCCCACGCTACCGGCATCACGCTCCTGGTGCTGCTCTTCGTGCAAAGCAATGAGTCGGTTCTTAAGGAGTATGAGCTTTCCAGTACTGGAGACACGCCCCAGATGATGGCCCGGATGGGCACTTACCGTTACGATTACCGCGGCGCAGCTGATTACGTCCTGAGCCACGCCCGCAAAGGCGATGTGATCCTGCCCGGTATCCCCCACGTTTTTAAATATTACTCCGGAATGTCTGGGGACTACTTCCTCGATACCCTCTTTAGTTCGAAGGTCCCTTATAACCAATTGCTCGACGAGCCGAGATTTTCCGACAAGTTCGGCGGGCTGCCGGTGATTAGAAATTTGGCCGAGCTAAAGGACGTCCTAAGCCGCTCCGGACGCGCCTGGGTGGTCTTTGCCCCTTATGCTTCGTTTGAGAAATTGAACAGCCCAGCCGTGATCGATTACATCCATGATCACGCCAAGGCGGAATTCGAGAGCTATCGGGCGAAAGTGTATCTCATCCAGGGAGCCCAATCCGCTCCGGCGGTGGCGCAGGCGCCCTAGATAGCTGAATAAACGCGGTTGATCGCTTTGCGACCCGCCGAACGCGCCGAGAATAGCATCGCCTCAAGCGAGCCTTGCGCCTGAGCCTTGGCCGATGTGAGTTCGGCAGCGATTCGTTTGACCTCGGCCTCATTAGCCTGAACGCCTTCCTCCAATATTCTCGAAGCAAGGTCATAAAGCTCAATATCGAAGGCGTTTTTCTCGTGGATCAGATCAAGGCTGGCTTGAGGCAGGTCGCGCTTCTTGGGCCGCGAGCGGGTGACATTGAAGCTCGAGTAAGTGTTGAGCCTCCAGCCAAAACGCAATTTCATCAGCGCCAGGCTCTCCTCCAATCGAGCGGAGAGACCGACGACACTGAAATGCTGCCGCAGGTTCTCCTTTGCCGTCTCCACGATCTCCCGTGTGCAGGGCTCCTTATATTCGGCGCCGGCGATGATTTTTGACTGCACATTGTCCCGCTTCGAGTTGCGGACAAAATCTTCCAAACTCCAATTCTCGCGCCGCATTTTCCAATAAAGCGGATGTAACTTGTAGGTCCGCATGAAATAGAAAGCTGAGATCACCCGATCCACCGGATCCCGCAGGACGGTAATGTAAGTTGCCGGTTGCGGCAGCACTTTATGCAGGCCAAACGTCATGTGGCCTTTGAACATCCGAATTTTCCGCAGGCGCTCGGGCGGAAGCTTGCGCAGATGCGCGGAGGACCACTCGAAGAGGACCGGGTCGACCGAATACATCTCCTTCAGCGGATACTCCCACTCGATCAAACGATTCACCGTTGTCCCGGCCGTCTTCGGGAGGTGGAGAAAGATGACCGCTTCATCCGCGGCCGCGGCGGGGTTTCCGTTGGATTGGTGCTTCGCTCCTGCTCGGGCCGGTGTCGGGTTTGCGCTCATCGTTGACGATATTTTCCTTCGTTAATCAGTTTCTTTTTATAGGCAACGTAGCCCAGCTCTTTGGTCTCCTGCCAGGTCCGGGCGACCGCTGCCGAAGTGGATGTTAAAGCCATCCCCGTGCCAAAGCTCCCAATATTCCCCCAGCATGGACGACGTTCAGGGCCGCCATCTCCATCGATCCCATGCGGCCGTTAGGCCGGGAGAGGTCAGCCAAGCTCGGGAATCCATGTTGGGCACAATCACGATACTCCCAAATCAGCTCATCGGAAAACATCCAGATTAAAAGAAGCGCTCCACCGTATCTCACCGTGACGCAGTTATTGGGGCTGAGCCGGCTTCAACTGCTTGTCGAAAAAATCCGTGATCTCAGAGGCAAATTTCGGACCGCCCACGCCGTGGCCGCGCCCTTCCGCCACCTCCAGCGTGACATCAACGCCCGCCGCCTTGAGCTTCGCCGCCAGCAGCTTGCTCTGGCTTACCGGGATCGACATGTCGTTCTCTCCATGGATGATCAGGAACGGCGGGTCATCCTTGGAAACATAAGTGGTTGGACTGGCCGCAATCGCCTTCGCTTGGTTTTGCGCCACCGGCCCGCCGAGGAACTGTTCAATCGAAGGTTCGGCCTGGCCACCCGCACCCTCGGTTACATCGGCGGCATCCTTGGCGAAGCTCACGATGTCAGTCGGTCCCGAGAGGTCGCACACCGCCTGCACTCGACTCGACAAAGACTGGTCGTCCCCAGGGCCCTCCAACTCCTTCTCGCCCCCAGAGGTGCCAAGAAGCGCAGCCAGGTGTCCGCCGGCAGAATGTCCCCACACTCCGATGTGATCAGGATCGATCTGATACTTCTTCGCGTTTGCCCGCAGCCAGCGGACCGCCGCCTTACAATCCTCGATCTGCGCCGGAAAAGTGGCTTCCCCTGAAAGACGATAGTCAACACTGGCCACGATGTAGCCATCTGCCATCAGGTTAAACGGAGGCCGCTGCGACTTACTCCCGCGACTCCAACGGTTCCCATGAATCCAAAGGACCGCCGGCAACAATTGAGTAATCGACTTGGGCGAATAGATATCGAGTCTCAGTTCGTGCCCGTTGACCGTCTTGTAGACCAGGTCGCGCTGCACATCGACATCGGGAAAATCCGCACGCCGTTGCCGCTCGCGCGCCACGACCAGTTGCGTCGTCTGAGCCCAGATGAAGAAAGCCGAGATGGCAATGACCCAGTAAAGCATCCGGTGCATCAGGCTTGGAGCCTGCTTTTTTGTGGCTTTCATACGGCTGATGCGATCTTGTTTGCCAAAAAGCGACCGGCTCCCAGGGTAGAATGACAGAAGCTTTCGACGGACCCCGGCTTGGGCAGAGCACGCAAGGTAGCTATTCCTTCCCGGACTTCGCCTGCCTTCTTTTGCAGACTTTCTTCGAAGAGACCTTTTCCAAACTCGTAGAGTTCGAGATCGAGGCGATTATGCTCCCGTATCGCTTCTGCCGCGACTTCATCAAGCGGTGGCTGCTTTTTTGCCACCTTGCAGTTACCATAGACCGGAATCTGCCAGCCGAAGGTCTCAGCCATGAGCACGAGACTCTCTTCGAATCTCTCCGTTATTCCGATAACACTAAATGACTTCGCCAGATTCTGCTTTGCGATCTCGAGTAAGCGTGTGCCCTCAATCGTTCCATCGTCAACTCCGGCGATGAACTTGCATTGCAGGTTCTGACGCTGCGGGAAGAGGCGAAGGCAATCCTCGATCTTTAGTTTCTCTCGTCTCAGCTTTCGATGGAGCGGATGCAACGGACGACGCAGGATAAAGTGATAGGCAGAAACTACCCGCGCCACCGGCTCGCGCAGCAAGGTGACGTAAGTGGCGCCCTGGGGCAGAAAAGCGTGCAGCCCATAGAGCAAATGTCCGCGCACCACACGCAATCGGCGACGCCGCGCCACGGAAAGTCGTTTAAATCGTTCCGCTGTCGCTCTAATCCGAAAGGGATCCATCGTAAAGACGGAAAACGGGCTGTACTGCGACTCGATTATCCGATTAAGGGTCGTCCCCGCTGTTTTAGGAATGTGAAGGAAAATTAGCGCCTCACGGTCCATATGGTAGAACGATAGCGGCGTGCGCCCGCGTGAGCAACTGCTGTGCCTACAGTAAGTCAGAGAAGCCTCGCCGCGACTCAGTTCACACTGTGTCCGACGGAACGGTGGTGAAGATCTCGCCTAGTCGGCCACTCTCGTGGAGGGCCTGGATAACGTTGTGTGTCGTTCCCGGCTGCGGGCAAAGCTCTACTCCAGGTAAGTCTTTGATACGTGCGGCGTAGACGCGATCCCTAACATGACCGTCACAGTAGAATATCTTATAACGGGTTCGTCCATTGTAGTTTGCCAGCAGATGGGTCAGGTCGCGGTGTTGCTCGGTGATGCGTGAGATTTCCTTGCCGCCACCGAACTTTTTCAGATCGTCTAAGTTGATCAAAGTTACGGGCGCGAATGCATATACGACGTCCACCTGCAGGTAATGACCGAACAGAATCGCCGCGTAACCACCTGACGACGGCCCGCAACAAAATGTTTGCCGGACATGAGGTAACTCTTCGCGACATCGCTGGAGGCGCTTAATCGTCGCGTCAACATTAGGAATTTCCGGGTTCAAGCCTGCCTGGTAAAAGAAACGGTAATAATCCTTGAGCAGAACCATATTGCTATGGATCAATCCCGTCTCACGCAGGACCGTCAAAGGCTGTATCCCTAATCCACCCGCCATTCCATGGAAGACGTAATACAAATGGCTGGACTCTTCTCTTTCCCAGACCACCAGGGCCCCAGCCGGGCGCTCTTCGATTTCTCGACGCAGCTGCCGATTGTATTTTTGTGCGCGATACCTCGTCGGCACGAGCTGGAAGAGAAGGCTCTTCACCCCTTTCATCCTGGCGGGGAAAAAGACATCGATGCCGTTCAGGTCACTGCGCCGGAACAGGAGACTTTTAATCCTATTCATCCTGGCAATCTGAATGTGCCGATACCGGTAAATTGACAGAACCGCGGGACTTGCTCTGCAGGCGTTCGCGCATCGATCGGCTCCAATCGCTCACATAGGCGCCGGATTTCATCTGAGAAGCCAGTAGCTCCTCGTCACCATGTTTCTCAAGCGCGAACAGCTCCAGGGTGCGCGTTTGGAAAGTTTCGTCCATGCGACGAAGGACCCAAGCTACTGGGTGGGTAACATTGTGGGTTGCCATCGCTCGCCCCAGCTCGCCGTTGGTCAATTCGTCGCGATGGTACTCAATCAGGCGGATGACATCGCCGAACTTCATCAGCCCAACATCATTCCCGAAGTCGACGAATTTCTGCAGCCAGGCTTCCCGGAATAAGTGGAGCACGGTAAAGAGGAATTGGTAGATCGGGCGGAAACAAGGCACTCCCATTCCAGGCAATCCAGGAACGGGCAGCTCGACCGTCTCGTTCAAAGCTTCCTCGACCGGGACGTCAAAAGGGCTCTTTGTCCAAGTCAAGCTATTGGCAACGTCGATGTTGATGACCCGGATACCGGGCTGATCGATGGTCCGCATGAACTTGGGCAAATGATCGCGGTTGAGACGGCTGCTGATTTCTTCGCGGCGAGCATCCTTGGCCCATTCGAAGAAGGTGCGGAAGCCGAGTTCCTGCAAGACGCTCATAACCGCCTCGCGGTCACGTGGCGCGATCATGAAATCGATGTCATTCATGTGTCTGGTGCCGAGACCGCCATACAGGGTCGACTCAAAGGTCATGCCTTTAGTGACGACAAAGTCAATGCCGCGGCCGGCGAGCTTTTGCGCCACCCGTACCATCTCACGCCGAAAAACCTCGATCTGACAGCGGTTCCACTCCAAGGCTGATTCCAAGTGCATGTAGATGCTTGGAGGAATGTCGAATCGGAGCTCAGCCGAAATGATCTGGTGGGCCAGCATTGGCAGCATTTTGTGTCGAAGCGCCTGCTCCAGCAGCTCTCCCCAGTCCAAGGCGGGCGCTAAGAGAAGATCCCGAACCATCTGCCGCTCCGGCCCATCGACCGTTTCCCGGGCGAGCAGCTCGAGAATCGTCCACTCAGGTCCAAAGGATTGGTCGGGCAGCGGTCGGCTCATGATGTCTTCCGCTCTCGGACGAGCTGGACCGATTCTTTCAATTTTCCAGCAGTCCGGAAGGTTCCTTCAACGAGCATGTCGTCGGGAAAACGAATGTTAAACGCCTTCTCCATGTCCAGGAGGACCGCGACCGCAGTCATCGAATCCATCCCGAGCTGCGCGAGCTCCGTGTCATAGTTGATAGCTTTCGTCGAGCGCAAATGGCGGCGGAGCACTTCCTCGAATTGAGCCGTTATGTCGTCCATAAATAATTATAGTTTCCAGTTCCACTCCGACTTAGATCGCTAGGCGGTCGTGCCCCGTGCGCAGGCGATGCGCCGCAACGACGGAGGTTCCCCGGCAACAGACCTCCACTGGCGGCGGCAGACCTGTAAAGGCGGTCAGGCTGGCAGTGAGACCATAGGCTCCGACGTTCGGTATGGCCACAACGTCGCCCGGTTTGAAAGTAGGAACCGATGTATCACGCGCGACATAGTCTAAAGCGAAATCCGTCGGACCCATCACGTCAGCGGATTGGCGTGGCCCTCGGTCGAGCCCGTCGAGCGGCTCAATATCGGCAACCGCCCGGTAAATCCGTCCCAAACCGGCCATTCCGCCCAAGTGAATCATCCCGGTATCAAGGATGATGTAGTTCTTGTCGCCATGCGCGATTTTCACATCGAGCACGGTCGAGAGCAGCGTCCCGCAGGAAGCCACGAGATAACGTCCGGACTCGAACCAAAGATCGGCCCCAGCGGTCAACTCGCGCTGGGCACTCACACGCTGGAGTTTTTCCTGCAAGGGAGAGATATCAATAGGAGTATCTGTGGTACCAAATGGCCACGGGAATCCGCCACCAAGATCGAGCAGGCGCAAGGGAACCCCGGCTTGAACAATTTCTTCTGCGAGATGGATTGCATGTTCAAACGTTCCCGCCAGCTTTTCCGCGCTCTGGATTTGGCCCCCAGAATAGATGTGTATTCCGGCCAACTCGGCCCCCCGCAGTGCGCCGATCCGGTCGGTTCCACCGTTGAGCAAATCTGCCGGATCCACACCGAAATGGCTTTGCATCGCGCCAACGCCAACGCTTCCCGTTGGAGCGCCTGAAACCTGAAGTCGCATGAGGGCGTTCGCTGGCTTTTCGACTTTTGCCGCGACAGCGGAGAGACGTTCCAGGTCGTGCCAGGAGTCGCACGAAAAATGAGTCACGCCGCCGAGCAGCATTTCGCGAACAAGCGACGCAGTCTTACCCGGTCCGGAGCAAAGAATCTGGTTGGGCTTGAAGCCGGCTTCGAGGGCGACTCTCAGTTCCAGCGGCGACGCGATTTCTACGCGGCAGCCCGCAGTTCTCAAAGCAGCGCAAACCTCTGGAATCGGATTCGCCTTTACCGAATACAAGACCTGCGACGACTTCGGGAGCAGTTGAAAAAGCGCCTTAGCTTGAGACTCGGCCTCCTCGAGGTCGTAGACATAGAGAGGCGAGCCGTATTGCTCGAGTAGTTCCCGACCGAAGCTATTATTAATCACAATGGTCTTTCCACTGAAGATAAGGCTGCAATTTTTTCGAGAGATAACTGCCGGGCCAGGAGACGATCAACCTTTCCCCCGCTGCCGGTCGTAGGGAATGTTTCCAGGTGGACGAACCACTTTGGCACCATGTGATGCGGCATCCCAAGACGAAAATGATCGCTCAGCTCCTCGGACGTGAGAGGAGCACCGTCCGTCGTGGTATAGACCAACGCTATGTCCTGCCCGATGTCGAAATTGTCGACACCGAAAGCGACGGCATCGGAGAGGCGCTCAAAGCGCCGTGCGTGTTCTTCAATTTCGGTTGGACTGACTCGGAAGCCGTGTGTCTTGATCATCGAGTCCATGCGCCCGAGGAAATAGAAGTAGCCCTCGTTGTCCCGGCGGACGAGATCGCCAGAAAAAACGACGGTCTCGTCGGGGAAGCGATCGATCTGCCGAAAACGCTCCGCACTCGCTTGCGGTGCATTCCAATACCTCTGGGCGATGCAGCCTCCGCGGTGCACCAGTTGCCCGGGGGCGCCGACGGGACATTCGCGGTCTTCTTCATCCAGAACATATAGTTCCACCTCTGGAATGGCTTTCCCAATTGAAGCTGGCCGGAGGGCGAGTTGTTCAGGCGGCAGCCAGGAGGATCGGAAAGCTTCAGTTAATCCGTACATGAGCACTATATCGGTCCTCGGGAATATGTTCTGTAGTTGCTCAAGCAGCTTCGCGCTGACAGGTCCGCCTGTTGTGGACACGTAACGCAGCGCCGAAAAGTCCAGACCCGCTTCGGGACCTGGCAGCCGTGGATCGAATATGCGACTGATAATAACGGGCATCATGGGCAAGGCAGTGATTCGCTCCCTGGCGAGCATCCGAAATAGGTCGCGGGGGAAAATCAGATCGTGCAGGTAAAGTGACGCTCCGAGATAAAGAGTCTGCCAGAGCTGGTTGAGGCCGTGATCGAAATTCAGCGTTAGCACAGCCGCGATCCGATCGGTGGCTTTTGTTCCGAGATAGCTGGCTACGATACGCGCGCCGTCGGCCAGGTTGCGATGGGATATAACAATGCCCTTGGGTCTGCCGGTAGATCCCGACGAGTAAATGATCGCAGCCGTGTCGTCGCCACCGGCTTGAAAGAAGGACTCAGCGCCCCGATAGATATGGCGAAGGTCCGCTAACGACTCAATCTCTTTGTCCGCAGGTCCACGTCCTAGCGCGATTCGCCCCCCAGCCGCCCCCTGCAGCTCGGTCACGCGGGCAGACTCGGTCAGCAGAAGCCTCATTTCGCAGTCGCTCACAATATGTGCGATCTGCTCCGCACGAAGAACGGGGTGGATCGGAACCAGAATAGCGTTAGCCCAAAGGACCCCGAGAATTGCCACAACCTGATCCAGCGTCTTCTGCATACAGATGCCGACCCGGTCGCCCGATCGCACCCCGAGCTTCGACAGGGCTTGTCCTGCAGCCAAAGCCTCAGCATGCAATTGCCGAAACGTTAGCGACTTACCGCGATCAAAGACCCCCTGCTTGTCTGGAGCGATCGAGAGCGTTTGCTCAAATTGGGCTGGAATCGTCGTCATCCGGATGGCGGCAGGTGCTATTATCGTTAGGCTGCTGGGATTTTGTTATCGCTCGATTGGGGTGTACCCGGCATCGGCGGTGACAGATCGCCCAGAAGCCGCCGCGATCCGGGAGTCCTTTTTCTCATAAAACCGGTTATCCGTTCAAGAAAAAAAACCGCCGATTTACTGGCGCCCTGGCTTGCGAATCATCCAAAAGGCCAGCGCCGCAGTATCCTCATTTCCCTCGGTAGCCTTGATCGCTGTCGGCTCTGACCGTTCGATGATGAAGTAGGTGCCGAAAATCTTCGCAACATGTTCGCGCAACTCTTGCTCGGAGCGGACAGCACTATTTCTGGCAAGTCGGACATCTTGAAATGTGCCGGCGAGCAAGAGAAAGTGCCCTCCCGCTAAGGTTGCCCGAGCGACGTTCAGTGCAAAGAGAGGGCGAAGACGAGCGACGATGCGGTGAAAACATCCTCGGTCGATCAGATTAAGGGCGGGTTCCAGGCGCAGGTTGGGGCGGCAAAGATCGGCTACTTCGAAACTGGGAGCGTTGGGATTCCCGGCGGAGAGGCGTCGGCAGTTCTCGATCGCAGCCGCGCTATAGTCGATGCCTTGGACGTTTAAGCCGTGAGCGGATAGCCACCGGCTTATTTCACCGTTTCCGCAACCAAGGTCGATGATTCGCTGACCTTTGGGAAACCAGCCAGATTCTACTGCAGCAAGAACTTCCGGCGGAGGCTGATCCGTTTTCCAAAAGGGGCTAAAATCTGGATTACGCCAGCGTCGCTCCCATCGCTTCCAGTCTCGCCGATGACTCCATTCGGGAAGCAGCAGCTCGAGATAACTATTCAGGCGACTGCCAAAGTTTTGTCGGTAATCAATTTTGCAACAGGGGGCCGCCTCGGTGAGAATTGGCAATCTGTCCCGGCTTCTTGGATAGGTGGAGATTAGGCCGATGCCGTCTCTCATTCCTTCGAATAGATCCTTTATTTTGCCCTCCCGGAACCCGAAGCGCTTAACCAGTGACTCACCTAATAACATCGGGAGGATTTGTGCCAGACTGCTGCTCCAAAAGGCAAGATGAAAATCCGAGCGCCGCCGAGTCTCGTCCTTGAGTTGGAGAACGACCTACCATTCGATACATGCGTCGGACCACACGTTTTAGACCACTGACACACACGATCGAAATAGCCAAACCGACCATTCGACTAAAGCAGGCTTGTCGCGGACGTAACGACTAGTGCAAACTCGTCGCCGCTGTAATCGCTAGCGAACGGCAAAATGAGCAACCAAGATTACATTGAGATACTAAATGCGGGCTCAGGCGCAGCCGATTCCAGCCGGCTCGGGGGCAAGGGAGCCTCGCTTTGCCGGCTGGTCGATCTCGGCCATCGCGTTCCCCCGGGTTTCATCATCACCCGTGCTGCTTTCCAGAGCGGGCTGGAGGAAATGGGACTCGGTCGCACAATCCAGAAGCTCGACCTTCTGCTTCCAGGCTCGGAGGACATGACTTCCACGGCCAACCAGGTGAGGCTGGGCATTCTGTCCCGGCCTATTCCCACCCGCATTCTCCAACCGATCCTGCAAACAGTCGAGGCTTTGCGAATGTGGGAAGCACCTAGCGACTGCGTCATCGTGCGTTCCTCAGCCACGATCGAGGATGGCAGCGCTCACTCCTTTGCCGGCATTTTTGACTCCATCCCGATCACCACACCAGAAGAGTTTGAACCGACTATCCGAAAGATATGGACATCGGTCTTTTCACCGCGGGCTCTGACTTATTTTCGAGAGATGGGTGTCCAGGAGACGCCGGCGATGGCGGTGGTGGTGCAGCGTTTCCTACATGCCGAACGCTCTGGGGTTATGTTTACCCGCTTTGCCGCGCCTGACGGGCGGCAGTCAGTCCTGGTCGAACACGTCGAGGGAGATTGCGAGAAGCTGGTCAAGGGTGAGATCACGCCGGAGCGGCTTTGGCTGAACGCGCCGGAAGAGATTCCGGATTCGCTCGCTGGGCCGCTGCGCGCCGTTCACGCGCGTCAGTTGGTTCAGGTGGCTCGACAGTTAGAGGAAAGCTTCGGTTCTCCACAGGATGTCGAGTGGGTCATTCATGGCGACGCGCTGCACCTCGTCCAATCTCGCCCGATCACGGCGGCCTTTTCCGATAAGGCGAGTGCCGAATCGGAATCTTCTTCCGCGACCGAAGCGATCCTTACCGGCGTTCCGGCCAGCTCCGGCATCGGGTCGGGTCCGGTTCACCTTGTTTTCAACATCGAACAGGCTCTTCAACTCGAATCAGGCTCGATCCTCGTCACCCCGATGACGAATCCTGACATGGTAGTCGCGATGCGGAACTCAGCCGCCATTGTGACGGATGTCGGGGGGATCATCTGCCACGCCGGAATCGTCTCGCGTGAACTCGGCCTCCCCTGTGTCGTCGGCACGGAACGGGCCACCACCACGCTGAGCGGCGGCGAGGTGATCACGGTGAATGGATCTAACGGGCGCATCTATCGAGGACGCCTCGAACCCGATGGCGGGACTGGTCCATCACAGCCTGCGCAGTGGTCGGATCTCTGGGCGGTTTGGTCGGAGGCGACAAAGGAGAGACCAGATCTGGTACCGATCATCTCGAGCGCGACGGCTCTGCCCACGATGCCTTCCGGCCTAACGAGCGTTGTTCTTGTGCCTGACCTCGACCTGAGGATGGACAGCCATGGTCTCTGGAATGACCTGGAAGCGCTCCCCGACGCGTCCCGTCAGAGCTTGCTCTATGATTACATCCGCGCGGCGGCCACGATTGGCCTGGCAGGAAACCCGCGAATATACCTATCTCCGTTAGGCAACCTGCTGGTCAAGGAAACCGAAGAAGCCATTGCCCGGTTAGCGGATCCCTCCGTGGTGCTTTATCGAAAGCACGAAGCTCCTTTTCCGCTGCTCCTCTCTCCAGGGGCTGGCTGGCCGGATGGCGCCGCCGCGGTTCCGCTCAGCTACGCCAGCGTCGTCCTCGGCGGCGCCGCCGCTACCGGCCCGGAAATCAGCGGAATGGCCGAGGCGCGAGCAGCCGCGCTCGAGACGATCAAGTTCTTCGGCCACAAACCCGGAAGCACCATCGCGAAGATGCCGGAGCCAGAAGCCCGTGCCACTTGGTGGGCCCTGCTTCCGGAGTATGACCGGTTTCATCGGGAATTTAGCACCGTGACCACGAAGGGAGATTTCGAGTGGCTGGAGGTGCGCCCTGAGCTGGTTATCTCTGCGCTCTTGAAGTCATTGGTGCAGCCCGGCTTTGAGATGGTCCCACGCGTGCTCGGCTTTCGCGAGACGCCGCCGCTCCACGTCAAGTGGCTGAAGTGTCGCTACCACTTCCGTGCTGACACTTTTGCTCAGATCTGGCAGTCGATCGTGCGTGCGACCTGGGATGAAGCATTCATGGCCGACTATCTGCGACGCATAAGAGCTTCCTACGCTCGACTGGCGGAAGTCCTGGTCTTGTTTCCCAAAACGGAGACGGAGCGAAAGTCTCTCTCAGGCGAGACGATAGTCGCACTGATCACGTCCTGGTGGCCACGCTGGGTCGAGTTCTTTGCCCTTTGCTGGTTCATCCAAGCCCAAGGGGACGACATTTTGTTTCCCTTCATTAACGAAACCGTCGCTCATAATCTGGCGCTGGCCGGCCCGCCACCCGGCGCTCGGAGTTGGCCCGCTCCAGCTGATTTTATCGCGCCAACTACTCCCGTCCTCAGTGGTTCTTACATGGCTGATGTCGGGAAACTGCGAGACGCCCTCTTAGCCGCAGGATTAACCACGCCAGCAAAGGCCGAATCTGCTCTCGATGCCGATAGCTCCCCGGTGATTAAGCAGATGCTGGTCGAGCATCTCAGGAGATGGCATTGGATGCGCGACCGAGACCTCCTCTTCGAACCTTGGGACACACGGGCCCGAGTCATCGAAACCGCCCTAAACACAGATCCGCACGTGGTCGTATCTTACCAAGATAACCGGGCCGGCAACATCTTTGCCCTTAGCTTTCACTTCGACCTGGCCCACCGCAGTGGTCGGGCCTCGGGGATGAATCACGCCGCCCGCTTTGTTCACGATCTGAATGTCGAAAGGGAGAATCACCATGTTCTCTGGCTCAAATACTCCTATCCGCTACGGCAACTGGCGGTCGAGGTCGAGCGGCGCTTGATCGAAGCGGGGAGTCTGGACAAAGGAGATGTCTTCTTTCTCCAAGCTCCGGAACTCATCGCCGCTACCAAGAAACTCCCCGCGCCCCTGTCTCCGGAGCTGGTTGCAAAGGTCAAAAACCGCCGCCGCGGCTATCTCATCGAAGCAAGGCTGGCCGGCCCGGAAGTCGAGGCGGCGATACCGGAGGATGACTACTACTGATGCCACTGCCGCACCGGTTTCTTGTTGTCGAAGGTTGTAACGGCGTCGGTAAGAGCACCCTGGTGGAGTATCTCTGCGCCCGATTCGGTGCCTCGTCTTTTCATTATCCGCCCGAATTCGTGACGTTTCGGCGTGAAGCAAGATTAGATGAAACGGTTGCCCCGGTCCCGAGGCTGACCTACTATTTGGCCGGCACCCTGCATCTCTCCGACTTGGTTCGCGATCAACTGACTAAGGGTCCTGTCATTTGCGATCGCTACCTGCCAAGTCCCCTCTCGCTTATGGTCGGGCAGTCGGCCATTCAAGAGGCGGAGGCTCTCCGGCTCCTCGAGCCGTTTCGCGCCTACCTGAAAAAACCGGACCTGATTCTTCTACTGCGAGCGGACCACTCCGTTGTAGGAGCCAGGATCCAAAAGCGAGCGGTTCTATCCGGCAATCTCACCGCGGTCGCGCAACAGATGCGTGAGTCGGAAGAGTTCTACGTAAAGAGGGAAAATGCCTCCCGTCGCTTCGCAGAGCAGCTCGGTCCAGTGGCGGAGCTGGATACAACGCATCTCACGATCGAGGAGATGTGTCAGGCGGCCTGGTCCTTGCTCTCGGCTGAAGCCAGTTAACAGCTAGAGACTCACGTAGCTTCAGGCTTGAAAGCGGCCTTGATAGGAACCACCCCTGCGCAGTAGGATCATTTTGGAAAAACTCAAAGAGCAAGCTCGCGACCTTCTGAGCGCCTTGGGGAGACGGGTGAACGCCGTCCGCCTCCACGTCTTGCCGTTCCCAGGTAAGACCGTCGCTCCGCGGCGTCGCTCCGTTGGCCCAGAGGTAAGGCCCCCAGGAAACCCAGGGATCAGACTTCGCCACCGCGGGATTCTTCAGCCGCTCCTCGATGAGCCACTTAACCGCAAAGCCAGATTGGTAAGCCATTGGCTCGGGGCTTAGGTCCGAGTCGGAGTAGCCACCATAAGTGCGGCTGGAGAGATAGACCAGCTTGAGCTGAGGGAAACGAGCCTTAACGATATCTACGATTTTGCTCAGGCTCCGATGTAACAGTCGGGTATTCTGTCTAAAACCTGGCGAGCGGTGGGACAGGGCCGTCTTGAGCCACACGACTTGCACTTGGTTCGCTGTGACCTGACCGCGTAACAACTGGCGGTCGACGTGCCGCCAGTAGTCGCCCTCCGCTTCGGCGATAACGATTGCGTTGGCACGATTCCGCGCTCCGTCGATCATGGCCAAGTGCGGCCTCTTACGCTCATCGGCTGCGTACAGCCGGGTGAACTGCAAAAACTCCCGCGAGGCATTCGACATCCCGATGCAAAGCATGACGACCTTTCCCGAAAGCGACTGACTACCATCTGCATCCAGTGGTTGCACGGTGGCACCGAGTGCGATTCCGGCCTTCTCGTGCTCAGGCGGGCGTGAGTTCCCGCCGGCCGGGTAGAGCCCGCCCGGATAGCCGAAATATCGCGCTGATCTCAGATCAGTAAGAGGGATCATCATTCACCTCGGGGAAAGCCTTTGCCGTAACCTGACCGGTGGAGCCGTCCACCTCCAAGAGGTCACCATTCCGGAAGAGATTGCAAGCGCCTCGGACTCCGACCGCCGCTGGAATCCCGCACTCCCGGGCAAGAGTGGTGGCATGTTGGAGAAGCGCGCCCTCTTCGACCACGAGCCCAGCCACACGCGGGAGTAACGGCGCCAGGTGCGGATGCAGAATACGGATAACGAGTATAGCACCAGCGGGGACCGCCATCGTGTCCTCAGCCTTTCCAACCACGTGTGCCCGACCGCAGGCACGACCGGGGGCCGCAGCCAGGCCGTAATGGATGGTCTCCAAGGTCTTCGCGCTCATAGATTTTCCAACGTGCTCGTAAATCGGACGAAGTCGGCTCCGTGCAAGTTGAGATAGTCTATGTTTTCCAGGTAGCGGCGGCGCCGGCTGTCGATTAGCTCCGGATCGGTCACACCCGCCACTAACTCGTCAATCTCGAGAAACAGGAGATCTACTAGCTGCAGCCTGGCTGGGCGGTATTCCGTGACCAATTGGCGCAGGAGCGGAATCATACCTAGATAAAAAGCGCGGCGCACGTACCAGGTCTCTCGTTCCAAGAAATCCAGCCAAAACTCCAGAGCTTGTCTGAGGGCGGTGACCTTGTCGGAGGCCACAGCGGTGGAACGTGAAGCGGGCGGCCGATCGGCAAAGGACAAGCTCCGGCGGAAATGTTCCGGATCGACTTCGTGAAAGATCGATTGAAGCAGATGCACGACGTACTCCGCATCTTCATATCCAGGAGAATCCCAGGCCAGCGGGCCAAAGCCGCTTTGCCGTTTGCAGAAATGACGCACGTGGTTGTAAGCCGCCGCTGGCACGTGAGGCCATTCCCGTTGTAAGCGTGCCGGCGAATAACCGATGGCAGATATCGCCTGAGACAAGGCTAAGGTGTCTATCATCAATTTGGCTCCGGCGCTCGTCTGCGGGAACGGCGGCGGCCCGACGTCTCCTTCCTCCGCGAGGGCGCGCAAAAGGACGTCTGGAACAAACTTACTCAGGATCCCATAGGCCATGACGAGCGACATTCTCTTCGCCAGGAGCAGGCACCGCTTATGGACGACTCCCTCAGGCAAAGGGCCAAGCCGGGCGGCATCTTCGGCCGTCGCGACGAGGTCCGCGCAGGCCGCGGCATGCCCAGCCTTCATGCGTTTCAGGGTTACAGGTGTGAACCACGGGGGAAGCGCCTCGACGATAGCGGCGACCTTGGCGCGATCGAGAAAGAGATCACCCTTCTCGTCCAACCATGCCGGAAAATCGTCGGGAAACGTTAGTGCCGGCAAACCTGTGGCGGTCGCGGCTTGCCTCGTTAGGTCAAACAGCGAACGCTGCAGCGGCAGGCCGACGATATTCCGACGGTAAGGCTGCGCCGCTCGGACGCTCGGTCTTGCGGCGGTCCCGAGTTGCTTGAGTTGATCAAACACCGCCGAGTTCTTTCGCAGTTAGCCGCGGGAAGGCGCCGCGCAGGGCATTGATTCGTCCCTGGGGCCCAAGCGCCGCCATACCCAGTCGGTCGGAATCCTGCGGATCATAAGCCACGATATGAATGGAGATCGGCTCGATGACCGCTCCGGGAAAGCGAAGCATGAGAGTCGCCGTCTCCGCGCCCGATGCCAGGACTTCATCGGGCAGACCAAATTGATAAAGGCCGGGCAACAGGTCACGATCAACCTCCACCCAGCTTCCAGGTCGATACTCTCCGAGTTTCCCATTGCATAGAGTTATCTGCCGTACCTGTGCTTCTCCCTCGCGAATGAACGCCGCCGTGGCCTTCTCAGAATCTGAGCTCAGGCCCGTCTTACCCGCTGAAGTGTCAGTGGCGTCCGATGCGTAAACGAGCAGAATTTTAGCGGCGGTATCTTGCTTCAGTGCGTAAGACATAACTTTATCTTGATTCTCTGGAGCCGAGTTTGGAGGCCAGTTGTTTTTCTGCCTCTTCGCCAAGGGCCAGCTCCATTTCGGTGAACCGCGGTAGCGCCTGGCGGAGGAATTCATGGCGTTTATGGCCGGCCAGGCTCCAGACGCCAATCCGCTCCGCGTCCTGCGGATCGTAAGCCACGAGGTGTATCTCGACTGGCTTGATCACACTGTCAGGAAAACGGAGGAGGAGAATAGCGTGGGCGGAACCTTCGGCCAGCATGTCATCCGGGGCGCCAAATTGATATACGCCCGGGATTAATTGAGAATCGACTTCCACGAAAGCGCCCGATGCCCATTGCCCGACGCGACCTTCGACCAACGGCACCTCGCAGGCGGCGGCCGCCCCCTCTCGGATGTAAGCCGCTTCCCCGGTGGTGAGATCATTCGCCAGCCCGATTTTTCCGGTCGTCCCTTCAACCGTTGTGGCATGGACGAGAAGTAGCTTGGACTTTGTTCCAGCTTTCATCGTGTAAGCGTGTTGTACTGGCATGGAGTTCCTCCTATAAATCTTACTCTGTGGCTGTTCTCTCGACAGATGAAGCGACGCCTCTGTCTCAGAGCATTGGCTGGATGATGGCGATAGGGGCCGCATTTTGTCAACGCTAAAGCGGTTTCATTCCGCTTTTCATTACGACAGCCCGGCGCCCTTCGACCTGACTACGAAAGGCTACGTTTGGGTTAACCAATATCCGGCCAGGCGATTCCGTCGACCCGTTCGATGACGCGATATGGGATATTCCTACTGGGGCGGCTCAGCTGCCCGTGACGCCGCCGCTGCATTTTAGCCATTCGCTCCCGCCATCGCCACTTAAGCGGAAGGTGAGGTCGGCCCGGGGATAGGATTCTGTGTAAGAAATTCGGGATGGAAGAGTTTTGTCAGGATTCGGCCGTCCATCTCTTCCGGCACCGATTGCCCCAGGAGATAGAGGATGGTTGGCGCCAGGTCGATCAGTTCGGCATGCTCAATCTGCGATCCTTGCCGGAAGGGCTTTCCTCGGGCGATCAAAATTCCGTCGCGGCGATGGGTGCCGCCCCATTCATTGGTGGCGGGAGGCTTGTGCTCGAGTATTTCGACCGCGGGTTGTGCCGTTTCCTCAGGACGGCTGGGAGCGGTGGAAAAGAGACCGGTGTCCCACCAATCAAGAGTGAGATCGGGCGCTTCGGCCTGGTATGGCCCGTGAAATATTTCGTCTTTGCGGAAAACACGTTGGACAATGGTCTCACCGGTCCGCGGGTCTTTAAGCTCCTGGAGTTTATGCGTGATGTAGCTTAGCAGGGGGCCATACTCATCCGCACCTACAGTCCCGTGCGGCCTGACCCCCTTGCGATTGATCCAGATACCGGGGGGTGAGGCGAGGACCTCGCTGCAGAAAGCCTTGGTGCGGGACCAGTCGATATGACTATAAGAGGTCACGCTGGCTTCGAAATTCCTTCGGATGGCGGGAAATAGATTGGCCAGCCGAATCTTCTGCCGAGAGCTAAGAGAGCTGCGCAAAAGGTCATAAGATCTGCTGAGTAAGTCCGTGCGTAGCCTATGGAGGGGAGATCGCTTTGTCTCGAGGTAATGGAGAAGCCCCAGTTGGGCGAGGAACCGGTTGAGATACAGAACGCGGTCGGAAGTCGGGCCGCCGCCGTGATCAGAAAGGACCAAGACCGGGGTGTCAGGCAGGACTTTCTCAAGGATCTGGCCGATCGCGTGATCGAGCCATTCGTAAACACGAAAGACGGCGGCGCCAAACTCCTTGGCGGCGCAGGGGTCGTGGTAATGGTGAGTCGGATCCATGTATTGCCAGAAATGGTGCTGGACGGTGTCGATCGACATGAAGGTAAACATCATGACGTCGGCCGGATGGTGCTCAATGAGATAGAGACTGGCGCGAAGCCACTGGTCATCGCGGGCTTTCATATCCTCCATGACTTGACGCCGACGGGCATCGTTGGACATGAAACCCAGGAAGCGCGGGTCGAGCCGAAACTTTTGGCCGAGACAGTCCTCTAACTCCCGGCGCAGCTCTGGCGGATGGATAAAGGGGCTATTTTCGGAAGGAGTCGACATGCCTGAGATTTGGAAGCCGTCCAGGGGTTCCGGCGGGTAGGTAAAAGGAATATTCATCGTCCCAACCGTGTAGCCCGCCTGGTTGAGCATCCGCCAGACCGTTTCGGTGCGGCGGGATCTGGCGTCGAGGTAGCGAACGGAATAGGTTCCTACCGGCATTTCTACAAATTCGAAGATGCCATGCTTTCCCGGATTTTTGCCGGTCATGAAAGAGGTCCACGCCTGCGGAGTCACAGGTGGCAGAATGGAGGCGAGCCGTCCCGAGACACCCTCGTGCATTAGCTTTGCCAGGTGCGGAAGCCTACCCGCGGTGACCCAAGGATCAATCAGGTCCAGGGTCGCAGCATCGAGGCCGACGATGAGGAGCTTAACGGGTTTCATTCCACTAGCGAGGTAGCGGCGGAGTCACCTTCGCCGGGAAAGTCGGGAGCCCGTGGGAAGACGAGGCCAAACTTCATCGCAAAGTTATATCGGACCCGGCTCGAAAGGCCAAGAACCAATTGGGGCGGATTGTATTGCCCAGCGGCCGCGACTTAAACCCGGCTCAGGGTTTTCCGCACAGAATGATCAAAGCGGAAATGAAACCGAACCAAACAGGGGCGCTCTGATCGAGGGGAATACAGCTTACTGGGATGTGCAGGTCAGTGCGTGAAAGAAGACGGGGGATAACATACCAAAAAAATCGGTCTCCGCCGAGGGATCGTCAATCAGAGAGACTTATTCGGTTTAAGATGCTTGTTGAAGAAGGCCGTTATCACAGCCGCGTAACGAGCGGCCCCGACACCGTGGCCTCGGTCTTCCGCGACTTCTAGGGTTGCATCCACCCCCGCGGCCTGAAGTTTGGCGACGAATTCCCGGGCCTGGCTTACCGGAATCGACATGTCGTTCTGGCCGTGGATGACCAGGACCGCGGCAGCATCTTTTGAGATGTAGGTCGTCGGGCTCGCGGCCGCCGCCTTGCGCTCGACCTCTGCCCCCGATCCACCGAGAAACTCTTCCAAGTAAACCCTGGCGCGGCGCGTGGGCCCTCTCTCCGAGGTAAAGACTTCTTGCGCGAACGCCGTCAAGTCCGTTGGGCCAGAGAGATCGCAGACGGCTTGTATCCGGCTGGAGTATTGTTTGTTTTCTCCTGCCCCGTCCCAGGTTGGGACATCTCCAGTGGTCCCGAGAAGAGCAGCGAGGTGCCCACCGGAAGAGTGTCCCCAGGCGCCAATGTGATCAGGATCGATGTGATACTTCGTGGCATTCGCGCGCAACCAGCGGACTGCTGCTTTACAGTCTTCGATTTGGGCCGGGAATGGCGCGTCACCCGAAAGACGAAACTCGATGCTGACCGTGATATAGCCGTGGGCCATCAAATTCACAGGCGGCCGTTGTTCCTTGCTCCCGTGGTCCCAACCGCCGCCGTGAATCCAAATCACCGCCGGCACCGAACCGGTAACGTCTTTCGGGGAATAGATATCCAAGCGCAGGTTATGGCCATCGACCGTTCGGTAGATAATATCCCGCTGCACATCGACATTTGCCGGACCTTGCCGCGGGCGACCCTGTGCCTCAGTCCAAGGCGCGGTCTGCATCGAGCAGGCGAGAACTGCTGCGACGAGGAAAAGCCGGGTTGCTCGAGGGCTTAGGAGGCCTCGTTGCAACCGGGGATAGCTCATATGGCTGACGCGATCTTGGTCATGATAAAACGACCAGCGCCCACCGTTGTGTTATAGAAATTTTCGACCGAACTAGGTCGCTTTAAGGAATGAAGTTCCTCCAAGCCGGCTTCGACCTCGGCTTTTTTCTTGGCCAAAGCCGTTTCAAACAGCCCTTTTCCGAACTCGTAGAGCTCGATATCCAGTCGGTTGTGCTCCTGGATCATCTCGACCTCCACCGGGTCCTTCTTTGGCCGCGTCTTGGAGACCTTGCGGTTTTCGTAGAAGGGAACTTTCCAATCGTACGTCTTGGCGATGAGCATGAGGCTTTCTTCAAAGCGCTCGCTCAGGCCGACAATGCTAAAGGATTTCGCCAGGTTTTCCTTGGCGATCTCGAGCATGCGGTCGTCGTTGCTTTTCCCGTCGTTCTTGATCCCTGAGATCAAGCTGCACTGAAGATTCTGCCGGTGCGGGGTGAGGCGAATGAAGTCTTCCACCCCGACTCTTTCCGTGGTGACCTTGCGATGCATGGGATGTAATGGCCGGCGTTGGATAAAGAAGTAGGAGGAGAAGAAGCGCGCGACCGGTTCGCGCAGCATGGTGATATAAGTGCCTCCCTGGGGCAGATACTCATGCACCCCGTAGTATAAGTGGCCCCGGACCATGCGGAGACGTCGCCGCCGTTCCTCGGAAAGGGTCTTGAGCCGTTCCGCCGTCGCCCGGATGCGGTACGGATCCATGGTGTAGATGTTGAGTGGATTGTACTGCCACTCGATGATCCGGTTCAGGGTCGTCCCGGCTGTTTTCGGGATGTGAAGAAAGATGAGCGCCTCTTGGTCCATTCTGCGAAATCCTACGTGTGGGATGGGAACGGGGCAAACTGGCCCGCGCAAGCGCCCACGGCATTAGGTCCCGCGGGCCGGGCGAGACTGGGGGCCTGCCGGCTGACTCCCCGGAGACAGGGAGCCAGCCCAGGCAAAGAGCGAGTGGTTTAGCCGGCCACGGCCATTTCGGGGCGCGGGGCAGCGGCAGTTTTTTCGGCACGACGCTTGGCCAAGAGGCGGGCCATGGCCGCGCGCGAGGCGTTATTGCGCACGATGTCACCGTAGACTCGGCCGGCGAAGAGATCAGTGATGTCGTCTACCGCCTTGCCGGCAGCCATGCGGGTGAAGACGAGCGGGTACTCCCAGAAAGTGTCAATGACGTCACGGATGGCGTCCTGGCCTTCGGTGGTGAGGGTTTCGTAGTCGGCAAAGGGATTGCCGTTGCTGCCGCCCTCTTCGCCGAGATGCTTCACGATCGCGTCGGCGGCAAACTCGCCTTCTTTCATGGCCAGGAAGACGCCAAAGGAAAAGATGGGATCGGTGAACTGATGAGCGTCGCCGACACAGATGAAGCCTTTGCCGGCGTAATTCGTCGTGGCATAGGAGTAACTGGTGACAGAGCGGACGTCCTCCACAAACGCGGTCTTGGTGACCCGGCGGGTGAGTTCAGGATTCAGGCTGGTCAGTTCCTTGCGCAGGTATTCCGTTTTATCGAGGCCCTGCTCTTTAAAATAAGAAGCGGGCGCGACCACGCCGACGCTGACCAGCTCGGGGGTGAGCGGGATGCTCCAGCCCCAATGATCTCTCTTCTTGTAGAAAATGAGCGTGTTTCCCAGGCTCTTGGACGGCTCCGTTCCGGTATCGAGTTTCATGCCTTCGATCTGGGAAAAAACGCCGATCTGATTGGTGTAGTTCCCCTTCACCTTCGGGCCCGTCACTCCACGATTGGCGAGAAAGGTCGCCTGACCGGAGCAATCCACGAACACGTCACAGTACAGGTTTTCCAGGGCGCCGGACTCGTTGCGGATCTGCAGACCCTTGACCTCTCCGTTCTCCTGGATGGCGGAAACGGCCTCGCACTGCATAATTTCGGCGCCACGCTCGATGGCGGCGTCGAGGAGAATTTTATCGAAGCTGGCCCGGGTCACGGACCAGGTTGAATTCGGGATCATGGCGTTGGTCTCGGGGCAGCGCTTTTTCACTTCGACCCAGAACGGGTCGCCGTGCGGGTTGTAGACATTGACGCCGTATTTGACCGGATAATTTTGCGCCTTCAGCTCCTCCTCGAGCTCCAGCTTGCGGATCGAATTCCCGCATTCGCCGCTGAGCGATTCGCCGATGTGGAAGCGCGGAAAAGATTGGCGCTCGATGATCAGCGGCGTGATCCCGGCCTTGAGGAGATACAGTGCCGTAGCGGCGCCACCAGGGCCTCCACCAAGAATAATAACCTGTCGTTTTTTCATAAGCTGGAATTGCGTCTGTCGCCGAGGGTGCCTCGGATTATGGAACATGTTGGGCCACTGAGCACGAGATACGAACGTAATGTTAATCCAGATGCGTCCTCAGCGGTTTTGGAAAGATTGCGTCGACTGTATGAAGCCGGAGTCAAATTTGTCAAGGAATCGGTTTAGGGGCTGGTTGGAAGTTTTGGCTTCGCGAGGGGAATCAGTTCGCCACCCTCGATTGACCCTGGGAGCGAAATAAGATAGAACGGACGAACTCATCCGACATTAAAAGATTCGCTGACTGTCACCGCGAAAGGGCACGTTTCGCCCCGTGCTCGGCGTGACGAGTGTGGTGGCTGGAGCAAGGAAGTTCCGGGCCTGGCATGCGGCCTGCAGTCTGTCGAGAGCCCGAATAAACTCATTTTTAAACATTTCACTGCAAAGAGAGCAGGTTTCCGGCCTAAGGGCGGACGAAGTCGCGGGCGGTTTCCTGCGATTCTCGACTCCACCGGGCGCAACCGAGCAAAACTCTAAAACACCGATCGTTATGGCTTATCTTTTACATCAACTTTTGACCGAAACCGCCGCCCGCCAACCGGAGGTGGAAGCCGTCCGCCTGCGCGAGGAGGCGATCAGCTACGAAGAATTGGAACGGCTGAGCAATCAGGTGGCGCATTCTCTTCTCCAGCACGGCGTCCAGCGCGGCGACCGGGTGGGCATTTATTTGCACAAATCTCCCGCAGCCATCGCGGGCATTTTTGGGATTATGAAAACCGGCGCCTGTTATGTGCCGGTGGACGCGAATGCGCCGGGCATGCGCCTGGAAGAGATCGGCCGGCAATGTGCGTTTCGCGCCTTGATCACGAGCCAGGCACTCTACGCCAAGCTCGGGCCGGCATTCCATCAACAGTGCCCGGCCCAAGCGGTGCTCTTCGTCGACAAACTCCCCGAGAACCCGCTCCCGGTGGCCGCGCTCACCTTTGCCGACCTGGCCGACCAACCGGCGGACGATCCGCAGGTGGACGTGATCGATCACGATCTGGCCTACATCCTCTTTACCTCGGGGTCGACCGGCACGCCGAAGGGGGTGATGCTCTCGCACCTCAACGCGCTCACTTTCGTGAACTGGGCCTGCGCCACCTTTGCCGTGACGGCGCAGGATCGTCTCTCCAATCATGCCCCCTTTAATTTCGACCTCTCGGTCTTCGATCTCTTCGTCGCGGCCAAGGCGGGCGCGGCGCTCTCGCTCGTGCCGGAAGGGCTTTCGGTCTTTCCGTTGCAACTGGCGGATTTCATCGAGAAACAGAAAATCACCATCTGGTATTCCGTGCCGATGGTGCTCACACTGCTCCATTCTCGCGGAAAACTGGAACAGCGCGATCTTTCCTCGCTCCGTTGCGTGCTCTTCGCCGGTGAGGTTTTCCCGACCAAACACCTGCGCGCGCTTATGCAAAAGCTCCCGCACCCGCGCTATGCCAATCTTTACGGCCCGACCGAGACCAACGTTTGCGCTTACTACGAAGTGGAGCCGCTGTCGGAAGAAGAGACCGCGCCGATCCCGATCGGGAAAGCGACCGGCAATACCGATCTCATCGCGATTAGCGCAGACGGCGAAAGGGTCACCGGGCCGGGCGCAGAAGGTCTTCTCTACGCCCGTGGGTCGACCGTGATGCAGGGCTATTACGGACGCCCGGAGAACACCGCCGCCTCATTCATTCCCAACCCGTTTGCCGTCGGTCGGCAGGAAAATCTCTATTGCACCGGCGATTGGGTGACGCTGGATGAGAAGGGCAACTATCTCTTCGTCGGACGCAAGGATCACATGATCAAGACCCGCGGTTATCGAGTCGAGCTGGGAGAAATCGAAGCGGTCATGGTGGCGCATCCCGCCGTTGACGAAGCGGTTGCGCTGCCCATCCCGGATGAGGCGATCGGTAACACCATTTACGCCGTGGTCACACTCGCGGCCGGCCAAGCGCTCGATGTGACCAAGCTGAAGCAACACTGCGCAGAGAAACTGCCCGCCTACATGGTGCCGGAACGGATCGATTTTCGTCAGTCCCTGCCCCGCACCGATAACGGCAAGATCGATCGGCGCGGATTGCAGACCGACCTCACGCCGGCGTCGAAGTAGCGGCGCCTAACCATCGCCCCGCGCGGCGGGAGCGAGCACAGTCTGGGCCCGTTCGAGGTCGGCGGGAATACCGATGTCGATAAAGGTGCCGCTGCAGGTGAGCCCATAGATTTCACCCGCGAGGAGATGGGGGAAAACATCGCGTTCGAGCGAGACCGGCCGTCCCGCGGGCAGATCGCACACGATCTTTTTCCGCAGCAAATAGACGCCGGCGTTAATCAGCCCGGGCCCGCTGCGCGCGCCCTTTTCGACAAAATCGACCACCCGGCTGGTCGAGTCGAGGGTCACGCTGCCATAGCGGCTGATGTCCGGCACGGTCTGCAAAACCATCACCACCGCAGCCTCCTTCTCGCGAAAAAGCGCCAGCGCCTCGGCCAAGTTCCAGTCGACGTAGCTGTCGCCGTTTAAAACTACAACCGGATCGCTCAACAGCTCCTCGGCCAGTTTCACCGCGCCGCCGGTCCCGAGCGGCTCGGTTTCGCGGGAATAATGAACCGCAAGCTCGAGCTGGCGCCCGTCGCGGAAATAATCCTCGATCTTCTCCGCCATATAGCCGGTGCCCAGAACAACCTCGCCCATGCCCTGCCCGTGCAGATTCTTCAGCAGCAACTCCAGAAACGGCACCCCCGCGACCGGCGCCATCGATTTCGGTCGATCGCTCAGGACCGTACGCAGCCGCGTCCCGAGTCCGCCACAAAGCACGAAGGCCCGGATTTTGGACAGCTCGTTGGCAGGTTGCGCGCGATTCATGGGATGAAGCCGGAATCTTAATAGCGGATCGCATCTTTCCACAACTCCCCGCCTCGCCGCGCGAGAGGAATCCACGTTCGCAATAAAGCCGATTCCAGCGTATCTTGTCCTTCGCAAATTATGGATCAATTGGTCATTAAAGATTTACACGTTTCGATCGGCGAGCAGGAAATCATCCGCGGGCTCAGCCTCACCATTCCGAAGGGCGAAGTACATGCCATCATGGGGCCGAACGGCTCCGGCAAGAGCACCCTGGCCAAAGTTCTCGCGGGTCATCCTGATTACACCGTCACCTCCGGCTCCGTGCTCATGGACGGGGAAAACATTCTCGAGCTCGAGCCCGATCAACGCGCTCGTCAGGGTCTCTTTCTCGCTTTCCAATACCCGAGCGAAATCCCGGGTGTGACGATCGCCAATTTCCTCCGCGCCGCCGTGCAGGCGCGCATGCCAAAGGACGAGGAGCTCGAGGCGACCGATTATTACGCCCGGCTTTACAAGAAAATGGACCTTCTCGGGATGGATCGTGCTTTCACTTCGCGCTCGGTCAACGAGGGCTTTTCCGGCGGCGAGAAGAAGCGCAACGAGATCCTGCAAATGGCCATGCTCGAGCCGAAATATGCCGTCCTCGACGAGACCGACAGCGGGCTCGACATCGACGCGCTCAAGGTCGTGGCCGAAGGCGTCAACTCTCTCCGCGGACCGACCCTCGGCGTGCTCCTCATTACCCATTATCAACGGCTTTTGAATTACATCGTGCCCGACCACGTGCACGTCATGGTGCGCGGCCGGATCGAACTCAGCGGCGGCAAGGATCTCGCCCTGCAACTGGAAGAAAAGGGCTACGACTGGGTCCGGGACGACATCGCAGAACCGGCCGTCGCTTAAATAGGAGAACCAATCATGGTCAAGGAAAACAACACTCTCGATATCGAACGAAACAAAGGCGATTTCTTTTACCCGGAAACGCACACCCACGACGCCGGCATCGGCCTCTCGGAAAAAACGATCCACTTCATCTCCGATGTGAAACAGGATCCCGATTGGGTGCGTGAGTTTCGCCTCAACGCCTACAAGACCTTCCTGAGCAAACCGATGCCGACGCATTGGGCGAGCAAGGATCTGGAAGCGATCGTCTTCGACAACATCCGCTACTACCTCAGCGGCGGCGTCGCCCCCAAGCGCACCTGGGAAGAAGTACCCGACGATGTGAAACGCACTTTCGAGCGTCTCGGCATTCCGGAGCAGGAACGCAAATTCCTCGCTGGCGTCGAAGCGCAATTCGATAGCGAAGCGGTCTATTCCAACATCAAAAAAGCGGTCGGCGAGCAGGGCGTTATCTTCGTCGGCAGCGCCGATGGGTTGAAGGAACACCCGGAAATTTTCCGGAAATGGTTCGGCAAAGTGATCCCGACCGGTGACAACAAATTCAGCGCGCTCAACAGCGCCGTTTTCAGCGGCGGCTCCTTCATTTACGTCCCGCCCGGGGTGAAGGTGAAGCACCCGCTGCAGGCCTATTTCCGGATTAACGCCGAGAATTTTGGCCAGTTCGAACGGACCCTGATCATCTGCGACGAAGGCTCAGAGCTGACCTACATGGAAGGTTGCACTGCGCCAAAATTCAATACCGCCACTCTGCACAGCGCAGTGGTGGAATTGGTCGCCTTGAAAGGCGCCAAGATCCAATACATCACGGTGCAAAACTGGTCTAACAACGTCTTTAACCTCGTGACCAAACGCGGCCTGGCCCACGAGGAAGCGGAAGTGAAGTGGATCGATTGCAACATCGGCTCGCGCCTGACCATGAAATATCCCGGCGTAGTCATGAAAGGCCGCAAAGCCCGCGGCGAAGTGATCTCGATTGCTCTCGCTGGCGACGGTCAGCATCAGGACACCGGCGCCAAGATGGTTCACGCCGCCGACGAAACGACCAGCAACATCATTTCCAAATCGATCAGCATCGGCACCGGCCGCGCCACCTATCGCGGGCTCGTCCACGTGCCGAAGCACCTCAAGAACTGCAAGAACAATACGGAGTGCGACGCGCTCCTGATCAATGCCAACAGCCGCACCGACACCTATCCGGCCATCACCGTCCGCGGCACCGGCAATGCCGTGCAGCACGAAGCCAGCGTGAGCCAGGTCAGTGCCGAGCAGATCTTTTACATGCAACAGCGCGGGCTGACCGAAGCGCAGGCCATGAGCCTGAGCGTAAACGGATTCGTCAACGACCTGGTCCGCCAATTTCCGATGGAATATTCGGTTGAATTGAAGCGGCTGATCGAGCTTGAGATGGAAGGCTCTGTCGGCTAACTTTGCCCGCAGAAACGGACGCAGTGTGACGGCGGTCTCCGGGCCGCCGTTCGCGTCTCTGCCCGCTATGAGCAACCCGTCAGCCGTTCTCGAACAAACCTCCGCCGCAGGGCCGAAATCAACTGGCATCCTGGAAGGCGCGCCCACTCGCACCGACGAGGCGCTGCCGACTTGGTTCGCCGATCAGCAGCGCTCCGCCTGGACGCAATTCCAGAGCCTGCCCATGCCGGCGCGGACCGATCAGGCTTGGCGCTTTTCTTCCGTTAGTGCGCTCGATCTCGCTCCCTTTTCGACCATGTCCGCTCCTTCCGAGGACGACGCGCGCCAGATTCTGGAGCGTTCCACCAGCCTGGAAGAGACCGCGGGCCGGCTCGTTTTTGCCGACGACCATTTGCTCGAACGCGATGTGCTTTCGGAAAAGCTGCGCCAGGCCGGCGTGATCTTTCAACCGCTCGAGCGGGCCATGATCGAGCACGAAGATTTGTTCCGACGCCACTTCATGAGCCAGCCGGCCACGCTTGGCTCGGCCAAGTTTGCCGCGCTGCACGAGGCCCTCGTTCGATCAGGAACTTTCCTTTACGTCCCGCGCGGAGTGGAAGTGGAGCTTCCGCTCGAGACTTTCCATTGGTTGCACGCGGAGAACGCGGCCATTTTCCCGCACACCCTCGTCGTCGCAGAGGCGATGTCGAAGGTCACCCTGGTGGATAATTTTCGCTCCACCGATCGTCAGCGCGCCGGCTTTGCCTGCGGCGTGAACGACCTCATGGTCGGCGAGGGCGCCAAGGTCACCTACATCTGCACCCAGGATTGGAGCGACCGCGCACTCAGCATTCAGATCAATGCCACCACCGTCGCGCGCGACGCGACCGCGCTGAATCTCCATCTCGCACTCGGCGGAAAATATGCGCGGCTCGAAAGCCTCAGCCGCCTCATCGGCGAAGGCGCGCACAGCGACATGCTGGCGGTCTCGATCGGTGACGAAGCGCAGGAATTCGACGCGCGCACCTTGCAGGATCACGCTTCGCCTCACACCAACAGCGATCTGCTCTTCAAGAACTCGCTCAGCGGCCGCGCACGCAACACCTTCGGCGGCCTCATCCGGGTCGAACCGCAGGCCCATTTCACCGACGCCTACCAAAAAGTGCGCAACCTCCTCCTGAGCGACGACGCTGAGGCCAACTCCATGCCCGGGCTCGAGATCCTGGCCGATAACGTCAAATGCAGCCATGGCGCCACCTCCGGCCAGATCGATGAAGACGAGATGTTTTACCTCCTCGCCCGTGGCATTCCAGCCTCGGTCGCCCGCCACCTTTTGGTGGCCGGTTTCCTCAACGAAGTGCTCGAGCGTCTGCCCGATCCGATTTTGACCGCGCACCTGGAAGAGCTGATCGCCGCCAAGTTCGCTCGCGCCGCGCGATAAATTGTTTTGACGGCGCTTTCCGCCGGCCGCTATTCTCGCGGCATGGATGTAAGCGGAACGATCGAAGCGATCCTCTGCCAAAAGAGTGGAGAAATCTGGTCGGTCTCGCCCGACGCCACGGTCTACGACGCGATCGCGCTAATGGCCGAGAAAAATATCGGCGCGCTGCTGGTGATGGAGAACGACCAATTGGTCGGCATCGTCTCCGAGCGCGATTATTCCCGCAAGGTGATGCTGCGCGGCAAAACGTCGCGCAACAGCATCGTGCGCGAAATCATGACCACCGAGCTGACCACCGCGCACCCGCGCGAAACGGTGGAGGAATGCCTCCGCTTCATGACCGACAAACGCATTCGTCATTTGCCCGTGATGGACGGAGGCTCGCTCCGCGGCGTCATCTCGATCGGCGATCTGGTGAAGCAAGTCATCTCCACCCAGAGCGCCACCCTCGACCAGATGCGCGATTACATCGCCGGCGGTTATCCTTGCTGAAGCGTTCCCGACGCTGCTAAACCCGCCAGACCGTTTCCCCGCCCACGATCGTCCGCACCGCCCGCCCCTTCAGCTTCCAGCCATCAAAGGGCGTGTTGCGCGAGGCTGACTCGAAGCGAGCGGCCTCGACCGTCCATTCCAAATCAGGATCGATGAAGGTCACATCGGCCGGCGCGCCTAACGAAAGCGTGCCCGCCTTCAGGCCTAACAATCGCGCTGGATTCACGGTCAGGAGCGCGAGCAAACGCGGCAGCTCGATCGTCCGGTGCTTGTGCACGAGCAGGTCGATGAACAAACCGAGTTCCGTTTCCAGCCCGAGAATGCCGAAGGGCGCCGCATCAAACTCGACCTCCTTCTCAAAGCCGGCGTGAGGCGCGTGATCGCTGGCCAGGATATCGAGCGTCCCATCCGCGATTCCCTCCAGCAAGGCCGCCACATCCTCCGGCGTCCGCAACGGCGGATTCATCTTGTAGTTGGTATCGAATTCCTGAATCGATTCATCCGTTAAGGCGATGTGGTGCGGGCAGACTTCGCCGCTGATCTTGACCCCGCGCGCCCGCGCTTCGCGCAAGAGCCGCACGCTTCCCGCAGCGCTGATATGCTGGCAATGAATGGGATGATCGCAGCGTTCCGCCAGCAGGATGTTGCGCGCCACGATCGCTTCTTCCCCGATCGCGGGCCAGCCCGGCAGCCCGAGCAGAGTGCTCCAGTAGCCCTCGTGCACCACGCCGTTGCCGACCAGGTTGTAGTCCTGGCAATGATCGAGCAGCGGCACCCCGACCATCCGGGCATACTCGACCGCGCGCCGCATCAGTTCGTTATTCTGGATGCAATGCCCGTCGTCGGTGATCGCCACCACCCCGGCCTGAGCGAGCGAGCCGATCGGGGCCAGCTCTTCGCCGGCCAGATTTTTGGAAATGGCGCCGGTCGGAAGCACTCGCACCCTGGCCACTTCGGCCGCGCGATCCTTGATCCAGGCGATCGTGCTCGGGCTATCGGCCACGGGCGACGTATTGGGCATGCAGACCACGGTGGTGAAACCGCCTGCCGCCGCCGCTCGCGCGCCCAATTCGATCGTCTCCTTCCAGGCAAACCCGGGCTCGCGGAAGTGGACGTGGATGTCGATTAGGCCCGGACTAACGATCAGTCCGGTGGCGTCGATTTCCTCGATCTTGCCTTCCGGGTTTGCGGGTTTCTCGGCAATAGAACCGCCAACCAGCCAAAGATCGGCCACCTCATCGCGGTCGTTTGCCGGATCAATGATCCTGCCATTGCGGATGAGCGTCGCTTTGAGATCAGAAGTCATGGCGTCGCAATCCCTCCGCACAAATATAAAACGGCCATTCGCACCGCCAGACCGTTGGTCACCTGGTCGAGAATCACGCTCTGCACTCCGTCGGCCAGCTCGCTGTCGATCTCGACGCCGCGGTTGATCGGCCCGGGGTGCATGATCAAACAATCCGGCTTGAGCAGCTTCGCTCGCGCCTTCGTGAGGCCGAAAAGGCGAATGTATTCGCCCAGCCCGGGGAAATATTCCTTTCGTTGCCGCTCGTGCTGGATGCGGAGCAGGTTCACTACGTCCACCGTCGGCAGCACTTCTTCGAGGTGGTGCGAGACGGCCACGCCGAGCTGCTCAAAGGCGCGCGGGACCAGCGTGCTCGGCCCGACTAGGGTGACGCGCGCTCCCATTTTCAATAGGGCAAAGATGTTCGACCGCGCCACCCGGCTGAAAAGAATGTCGCCCACGATCGCGACGTGCAGCCCGGCCACCTGGCCCTTCTTTTCCCGGATGGTGTAGAGATCGAGCAAGCCCTGGGTGGGATGCTCGTGCGCGCCGTCGCCGGCGTTGATCACGCTGCTGGCGATGCGGCTGGCCAGGAACTGCGGCGCCCCGGCCGAGCTGTGGCGCAGCACGATGATGTCCGCGTGATTCGCTTCCAGCACCTTGGCCGTGTCCTTGAGCGTTTCGCCTTTCGTTAGGCTGGAAGCGGAGGCGGAGATGTTGACGATGTCGGCGCTGAGCCGTTTCGCTGCCAGCTCGAAGGAAGTGCGGGTGCGGGTGCTCGGTTCGACGAAGAAATTGATCAAGGTTTTGCCCTGCAGCGCCGGCACCTTCTTCACCTCGCGCGTTCCGACCTGTTTGAAGGCGTCGGCCGTTTCAAGCACGAGCGTAATCTCCTCGGCCGAAAGCTCGCGCAGGCCTAACAAATCCTTCCGAGTCCAGTGCGTGCTCATGTTTCGGCGGTGGCCCCTTTCAGCAGCCAGACCGCATCTTCCTCGCCGTCGATTCCCTGCAGGCGCACCCGCACCCGTTCACCCTGCGCGGTGGGCAGATTTTTTCCGACGAAGTCCGGCCGAATCGGCAACTCGCGATGTCCGCGGTCGACCAAAACGGCAAATTGAATGCAGGCCGGCCGCCCAAAGGATCCGAGCGCGTCCATCGCCGCGCGGCAGGTGCGCCCGGTGAAAAGAACATCGTCGACGATGATCACAGTGCGCTCTTCCAGGGGCAGCGGCAGCTGCGATGCCCTCACCACCGGCAAACCAGCGCGGCGCCCGATATCGTCCCGATGCATCGAGACGTCGATCACTCCGGTCGGAATCCGCACCTTTTCAATCGATTCGATGTCGAGCGCGATGCGTTGCGCCAGCTCGACTCCGCGAGCGGGAATCCCAGCGAGGATGAGCGCGGTCAAATCGCCGTTGCGCTCCATGATCTCGTGCGCGATTCGGCGCAAGGACCGGCGCAGCGTCGCCGCGTCGAAGAGGCGGACCTTCTCGGTCTCGTTAGGCTGCTGGTATTGCTTCATCTTCTCCTTTGCGACCTCGCAGGATCGCCTTAAAGGAAGGCGAGTCGATCAGGCCGGCGTCCGGCTCAACTTCGTTTCACGCATTCTCCGTTCGCGCCAGCTGGAGCGATGTTTCACGATCCAGTCGAGCAGCGCCTTCTCAAATCCAATGTCGGAGCCGGCCTTTTCGCTCTCGATCCATTTGTGCTTCAAAATCTCCTCGCGCTCGGCCAGGAACTCTTTGTAGAGGACAGAGTTCTTCAGAAAGTGCGAGCTCGCGTCGTCGGACGAATCCATTGCTCCGTTATCTTCTATGGCAGCCATTTCGGCGAATCTTTCTTGGTTTGGTTCCTAAGCATGAGACGAACCAAGGCGGCGGTTATTTAGTCGAAGCGCACGGGAAAAGGCAAGCATTACCTGGTCGGAAGCGTGTCGCGCAGGTGCCGGGCGATCTTGCGAAACTCGGCGCTGACCAAAGATTCGCGATTCTCCGCCGTGATCGGCATGCCGCGATCGCCCGCTTCCCGGGTCGGGATATCGATCGGGATTCGGCCTAACAATGGCACGCGGATCCGCTTCGACTCGCGTTCGCCACCGCCGTTGCCAAAAATGTCGTAGCGTTTGCCGTCGCTCGGCGAAATGAAGTAGCTCATGTTCTCGATCAGGCCCAGCACCGGCACATTGACCTTTTCAAACATGGCCGAGGCTTTGCGGGCATCGATCAGGGCCACTTCCTGCGGCGTGGTGACGATGATCGCGCCGGCCAGCGCGACCGTTTGCACGATGGTGAGCTGAATGTCGCCCGTTCCCGGCGGCAGATCGAGGACGAGATAATCGAGTTCGCCCCATTCCACCTGCCGCAGAAATTGCTGCGTGTAACGCGTCACCATCGGCCCACGCAAAATTGCCGGCGCGGCGTCGTCGAGCAGAAAGCCCATCGACATCAGGCGCAGCCCATACTGTTCGATCGGGATGATGCGATTTTCCTCCGTCGCCATGGGACGTTCGCGCGAGCCGAACATGAGGGAAATGCTCGGCCCGTAGATGTCGCAATCGCACAAACCGACCGCGGCGTCGGTCTGCCCGAGCGCGATGGCCAGGTTGGCGGCCACGGTCGATTTGCCGACCCCGCCTTTGCCGCTGGCGATGGCGATGACATGCTTGATCCCGGCGATGCGGGTTGCGCCGACGCCGGCTGCGCCTGCACCCGCGGGCGGAGCCTGGATGTCGATTCGCACCTTCGCTTCGCGCACCCCGCTCAGGTTGCGGAGCGCGCTTTCGGCTTCGTTCTTGATCGTCTGCGGAATGGCCGGGTCGTTCGTGGCCATGGCCAGCTGCACCGTCACGTTGCCGTCCTGGGCCTCGATCCCTTTGACCAGGCCGAAGGAAACGATGTCGCGGCTGAAGCCCGGATATTTCACCGTCTTGAGCGCTTCTTTAATCTGATCCTCAGAGATGGACATGGAACGGGCAAGTTAGCGAGCCGGCCGGCGGAGTAAAGAAATCGACCGGGAGCGAGGCCGGCGCAGGGTATGTGAACTGCTCATTGACTCTCATGCGTCGAATCAAATTGAGCGGTCGCGAACGAGCGGTCTTGAAAGCGATCGGGTTTGCCGAGGCCGTGCCGGGCGAGCAATTACGCGAGTACACCCGGCTGCAACCGGAAGATCTGACCGACGTGATCAATGCGCTCCTGGCCGCCGGCTACGTCGAGAGCAAGCCGTATCTCGAGCAGGTGACGCCGGCGGAGATGTCGACGACCGAGTTTGAAGTGAATCCCGGCTACGTGCACGAGCTGAAGACTTCGATGCAACGAGCCTGGGCCTAGCCGGCGATCGCCCGCCCTAACGAATAACACACCTACGCGCTCTGCTCGGCCAGGGCGCGATTTTCCGCGCTTCGTTCGCCGAAGAGCTGGCGAATCACATCCTCGACCGGCAATTCCTGCACGTTGATATCGGAGACGGAACAGGCGCTCAATAACTGGCGCGCCACTTCCGTGACCCTGGCCCGCGGCACCTTGAGCTGCACGCTGACTGGCGTCTGCTCGATCACCTCGCCCACGGCGGAGAAATCACGCTCCTGTTTCTCCTCGAAAGTGAGGCTGATAATCTTATGATCGGAGAACCGATCGATGATGTCGTTCAGCGGCCCGTCGAAGAAAATCTTGCCGTGATCGATCACGATGACGCGGTCGCAGAGCTCCTCGATGTCCTGCATGTAATGGCTCGTCAGCATGGTGACGATGCGGTGTTCCTGATTGTAAAGACGAAGGAATTCGCGCACCCGCTGCTGGCTGACCACGTCCAGCCCGATGGTCGGTTCGTCCAGAAAGAGGACGCGCGGCTCGTGGATGAGGGCGGAGATGAGCTCCATCTTCATCCGCTCGCCTAACGACAGCTCGCGCACCATCACGTTCATCTTCTCCTGCACTTCGAGCAGCTCGCTCAGGCCGCCAACCACCTTTTTGAAGCGGGCCCGATCGATCCCATAGATGGCGCGGTTGAGCTCGAGCGATTCCTGCGCCGGCAGATCCCACCAGAGCGCGTTCTTCTGGCCCATGAGGAGGCTGAATTGCCGCTTCATCTCGTCGCGCCGTTCCCAAGGCACAAAACCGAGGACGCGCGCCTGGCCCGAGGTCGGGTTGAGCAGACCGGAGAGCATCTTGAGCACGGTGGTTTTGCCCGCGCCATTCGGTCCGAGGAATCCGACCAGCTCGCCTTCCTCGATCGAGAAAGAGATGTCGTCGGCCGCGCGCGTCTCCTGGTAGCGCCGCCTAACGAGCCCTTTAACCGAGGCCCAAAGCCCGCTCTCCTTGCGATAGGTGCGATAGACCTTGGTCAGGCCGGAGGTTTCGATAACGCTCATGATTAGGTTGACAGAATGCTGCTCAATTTATACTAAAATGGTATGTCGGCGACTACGATTAAGCTAGATGGCGAACTGTTGAAGGCCATCGCAACAATCAAACCGCCCCGACAAACCCTGTCTGCTTACGTCCGCGAAGCACTCCAGCGCGATCTTCGGCGACAGCAAATGCGCACGGCTGCTGAAACCTATATGGACCTTTTGCGCAATAATCCAGCCGAGCGTGCGGCGATGGACGAGTGGGAAGCGGCCCCGCTCGCCACTCACCCGAAGGCGCGACGCAAATGAAGCGTGGTACCATCCTGTGGATCAACCTGGAAGACTCCCGACCGCCGGAGCTGGGTAAAACCCGCCCCGGAATTATCGTCTCCAACTCAGAACAAAATGCGCATTTGGAAACCGTCGTGGCCGTTCCTCTCTCCACCCAGGCCCCCGAGGTCTGGCCGCTCCGTTTGCAGTATAAGCTGGCCAGCGGGAAGCCGAGTTTCGCCATCCTGCCCGGGATTCGGCAGGTGAAAAAGACGCGCTTACTGGATGTGATCGAGGTCGCTCCGGCCGAGTTCATGCACACGCTCGAGCGAGCGCTCCAGGCTTACCTGGCCGATTAATTTCCCTCGAATCAGGCCGCGTTCGGGCGCGTCTTTTCGCTGTGCTTCTTCAAAAGCGGGAGCACTTTCTCGACCAGAGCGTCGCTCGTCAGGCCGTGCTTCTGCCGCAGGATCGGGATGGTGCCGTGCTCGATGAATTGATCGGGCCAGCCGATCCGCACCACCGGGGTGTGAATCATCTGGGTCGACAAGTGTTCCATCACCCCGCAACCGAAACCGTTGTGCAAAACGTGATCCTCGATCGTGCACAGGACCTGCACCCCGCGGGCGAAAAACTCCAGCGTGCCGGTATCGAGCGGCTTGATCCAGCGCGGGTTGATCAGCGCCACGGAATAGCCCAGCGCCTCCAGTTTCTGAGCCGCTTCCTGCGCCATCTCAAACATGTTGCCGAGGCCGAAAATGGCGACGTCCTTGCCGTGCTGGACCACTTCGGCTTTGCCGATCTCAAGCAACTTCGGCGTCGCTTTCGGCTTCGCCCCGGTGCCGGGACCGCGCGGATAACGAACCGCGATCGGACCGGAATTATAGTTCGCCATCGTCCAAAGCATGTCGGCAAATTCGTCCTCATCCTTCGGCTGCATGTGCACCATGTTTGGGACGTGGCGCAGATAGCCGATGTCGAAAACGCCGTGATGAGTCGGGCCGTCGTCGCCGCTCAAGCCGGCGCGATCCATGCAGAGCGCGACGTTCAGATTCTGCAGCGCGATGTCATGAATAATCATGTCGTAGGCGCGCTGCATGAAGGTCGAATAAATGGTCAGGAACGGCTTCATCCCCTGCGTGGCGAGGCCGCAGGCGAAGAGCGCGGCGTGTTCTTCCGCGATCCCAACGTCATAGTAGCGGTCAGGATGTTGGGCCTGGAAAAGGCCGAGCCCGGTCCCGCTCGGCATCGCGCCGGTGATGGCGACGATCTTGCGGTTGGTATCGGCGAATTTGCCTAACGTCTTTCCCAGCACCTCGGAGTACGTCGGGCTGGTGGCAGCGGCCGTCTCGCCCGTCTCGGCGGTGAATTTGCCCAGGCCGTGAAATTTATCCGGCTTGGCGATGGCCGGTTCGTAGCCTTTGCCTTTCTTGGTCAGGATATGAAGCAGGACCGGCTCATCCTGCGATTTGAGAAACTCAAAAGTGCGAGTGAGAAGCGAGATGTCGTGCCCGTCGATCGGGCCGTAATAGCGCAGGCCCAACTCCTCGAAAATCACGCTCGGCACGAGCAGGTTCTTGAATCCTTCCTCGACCTTATGGGCCAGGTTGAGCGCGCTTCGGCCGGCGATGGCTTTGATGAAACGCCCCGCCTTGTCGTGCAAATGGGCGTAGGTCGGGTTGGTGACGATGTTGTTCAGGTAGGCTGCAATCGCGCCGACATTTTTCGCGATCGACCACTCGTTATCGTTCAGGACGACGATGAAACGCTTGGTCTGGGCGCGGACGTTGTTAAGCGCTTCGTAGCTGATGCCGCAGGTAAAGGCGGCGTCGCCCGCCACCACCACGACGTTCTCATCGCCACCGGTGAGATCCCGCCCGACCGCCATACCGAGACCAGCGGACAAAGCGGTGCCGGCGTGCCCGGCGCCGTAGGAGTCGTGCTCGCTCTCGGTCCGGAGGAGAAAGCCGTTCAGCCCCTCGTATTGCCGCATGGTGTGGATGCGATCGAGCCGCCCGGTGAACATCTTGTGCACGTAGCCCTGGTGGCTGACATCGAAGACAAACTTATCCTGCGGAGTATTAAAAACGCGATGCAGCGCAATGGTCAGCTCGACCACGCCGAGGTTTGGCCCGAGGTGGCCGCCGGTTTGCGAGAGGACCTTGATCAGCTCATCGCGCACTTCCTGGGCGAGCTGGGGGAGGCTTTCCTCCGGTAACGCTTTGACATCGGCAGGCGATTGAATCGCGTCCAGCAGGCGGGATTTCTGAGCGGTCTCAGAAGAGACTGACGTCGACATTTTTTGGTTCTCCTTCGGTTTCAGGCTGGGCGGCGACAGCGGCCGCTTCAAATTTTTTCACGACCGGTTTTCCGGCGCTGTTGCGGGTGATGATTTCGATCCGTTGCTCCGCGGAAGCGAGGCGTTCCTGGCATACTTTGACCAGTTTCATTCCTTCCTCGTAGCGCACGATCAGATCCTCCAGCGGCAGCTCGCCGGATTCCATCTGCTCGACAATCGCTTCCAGCCGTTGCATGGCCTGCTCGAAGTTCGCTTCGGCAGCGGGCTTCTTCACTTGGTTCGACATAACGGCAAGAGAGCAATTAAGCATAGGCAGCCCAATTAAAAAGCGGGACTTGGCCGCCGCACCGCCTCCCGCCGGTGGCATACCGGGTGCTAATAAAGGCGTCGTTAGTCGCTCGCCATGACCTATCCAAAGCGAATCCTGCTCATCGATCACGCGCCGCACATTACCGCGATCGTAGGCTCGGCCCTGGAGGCGACCGGGCAATACCTGATCCGCCAGGAAAAGCACAGCCGGCGCGCCCTCCACGCTGCGCGCCATTTCCAGCCCGATCTCATCCTGCTCGACACCGTCTCTCAGGAGGTGGAAGCGGATGAGATCGCGCAACAGATTCACACCGACACCGGTCTGCATGAAGTGCCGATGGTCTGCCTGACCAGTCTGGCGCCGAACGGCCAGATCGGTTCGGTCGGGTTCTTCGGCGGCTTTAGCTTTGTTGCCCATCCTTCCCGGCTGGAAGACATGGTGAGCTGCATCGCCGAGATGCTAAACGGCTGAGAAGCGACCCACCCCCGTGCTGCCAAGAGAAGCCCCGGATTTGCGCCCGGGCCATCGTCCGGCAAACTTCGGCATGCCCAAGCCCATTTCAGTGAAGGATGCCCTGCAGCGCACCGCGCCGGCGGATGACGTGCTGGTGCAAGCCTGGGTGCGGACCCGGCGCGACTCGAAGGATTTCTCCTTCCTCGAGCTCAACGACGGCTCCAGCCTGCGCAACCTGCAGGTCGTTGCCCGCAACACGCTGCCGAACTACGCCGCCGTCCAGCGCCTCATCACCGGCGCCTCCGTCGCCGTCCGCGGCGCCCTCGTGGCCTCGCAGGGAAAGGGACAAAGCTGGGAAGTGGTGGCGGAGTCGATCGAGATCGTGGGCGCGTCGGATGAAAGTTACCCGCTGCAGAAAAAGGGACATACCCCCGAGTTCCTGCGCGAGATCGCTCACCTGCGTCCCCGTTCCAATCTCTTCGGCAGCGTCTTCCGGGTGCGGAGCCGGCTGGCCTTTGCCATTCACAACTTTTTCCAGGAGCGCGGCTTCGTTTACGTCCACACCCCAATCATTACCGGGAGCGATTGCGAAGGCGCGGGCGAACTTTTTCGCGTCACCACCCTCGACCCGAAAAACCCGCCGCAATTGCCTAACGGCACTGTCGACGACACGCAGGATTTCTTCGCCCGGCGCACTTATCTCACCGTCAGCGGACAGCTCGAGGCCGAGGCCTTCGCCTGCGCGCTCTCCAAGGTTTACACCTTTGGCCCAACCTTCCGGGCGGAGAACTCCAACACTTCACGGCACGCGAACGAGTTTTGGATGATCGAGCCGGAAATGGCTTTCTGCGATCTGCAGGGGGACATGGATCTGGCGGAAGAGCTGGTGAAATATCTCGTGCAGGACATTCAAAAGAACTGCCCGGACGAGCTCGATCTCTTTGGCAAATTCGTCGATAAGGAACTGCAGGCGCGGCTCGATTTCGTGGTCGAGCGGCCGTTCCAGCGCCTCAGTTACACCGAGGCGATCGAGCTCCTGCGGGCCAGCGGACAGAAATTCGAGTTCCCGGTCGAGTACGGCCTCAACCTGCAATCGGAACACGAGCGCTGGCTGACCGAGAAACATTTCAAACGTCCGGTGACGGTTTTCAATTATCCGAAGGAGATCAAGCCCTTCTACATGCGGCTGAACGAGGACGACAAAACCGTCACCGCGATGGACCTGCTCGTGCCCGGGATCGGCGAGATCGTCGGCGGGAGTCAGCGCGAAGAGCGGCTCGATGTGCTGGAAGAAAACCTGCGCCGGCACAACATGAACCTGGACGACTACAAATGGTATCGCGACCTGCGCCGCTACGGCACCGTGCCCCACGCCGGCTTCGGTCTCGGCTTTGAGCGCATGCTCATGTTTGTCACTGGGGTGGCCAACATCCGCGACGTCATCCCGTTCGCGCGCACGCCGGGCAGCGCGGAGTTTTAAAGGATTGAACCAAGAAGTAAAAAAAGCAGGAAAAGAAACAGAGAAGACGATTCTACAGATCTCTTTTCCTGCTTTCCTGCTTTCCTGATTCACTTCGTTTGAGTTCGTAGGTCTTGGCGACCGAAAGAAACTCATAGAACCCGTGCATGCGGGCGAAGTAATAACCCTCCAGGCCGTCGAGAAATCCGCGCTGCCAGAGATAAACGTAGAGGAACCGCAGCAGCGGACGGAACGGCAGCCGCTGCGAGAGCTTCTTTAGCTTGCGCCGTTGCGCCACCCGCGCGCTTTGCAACTCTTTCGCGCCAGCCGATCGCGCTTCCTCCAGCGCGACGCGCGCTTCCCAATTGGAATAACGATTGTGTTTCTCGACAAAAACCTCCACCGACGGAAAAGCGTAGTGATCCAACTCAGAGCGCAACCGCCCGGTCGGACCGCGCACCACGACATGCTCGTGCACTTCATTGTCGCCGCTCGCCGTCGCCGCCTCGGTCAGCTTCTCATAACGGCCTAACGAGTGCCGAAAGAGCCGCAAATTCCAGTTCGGATAATAAGCGTGCCGCAGCCAGCGCCCCATGAACATGAAGCGCCGGTTGATCCAATAACCGGCCGTCTCGCCCGCCTCCGCGATCGCGCTGCGGAATTCCGCTTCCGCTTCCGGCGGCAGCACCTCGTCGGCATCAAGGATGAAAATCCATTCATTCCGAAAAGGCAGATTCTCCAGCGCCCAGTTCTTCTTCTTCGGCCAGGTGCCGTTAAAATCGAACTGCACCACCCGCGCCCCAAACTCTTCCGCGATCCGCTGCGAGCCGTCCGCGCTCTCGGAATCGACCACGAAAATTTCATCGGCCCAAGCAACCGAGCCGAGACAGCGCGGCAGATTGCCCGCTTCATTCTTGATCGGCACGATGACCGACACTGGCACGCCCTTATCCACCCGGAGAAGAAAGCAGCAGAGCGCACACGGCGCAGCCAGTCTTTAACGGCCAGGCATTTCGACAATAATCGGGTTTAAGAAAGGAATAAGCGGCGCCTAGGAACAAGCCGGGCATCTCAACACGACGGGGCCAGGATGCATAGCAAAGAATCCGTCGCGACGCGGCCGGCGGATATTTTCGTTCCCTAACGGAAGCGTCTCTGTCATGATCGGAACTTCGTCACTCTGGACAGCCCGAGGATATCACCAGTCGTTCCGGCCACCTTTCCCTTGAAGCGCGTTAACCTCGACGAAAACTGGCCGGACTCCTGGAAGGCTTCCTACCGCTACGACCTGGAGGAAGTCTACGGCCGAATCCAAAACCGCGGCTACGCCTACGCCTACGAGCGCCGCCGCCGCGCCACTTTCCGCCTCATCACCGAAGTGCTCCCGCCCGGCGCACGCATCCTCGATATCGCCGCGGCCCAGGGAAATTTCTCCATCGCCCTGGCGGAGATGGGCTACGAGGTGACCTGGAACGACATGCGAACCGAGCTGGCCGATTACGTGCGTTTGAAACAGGAGCGCGGCACCATTCATTTCGCGCCCGGGAACGCCTTCGAGCTCGCGCCGGCCAAACTTTTCGACGGCGTCCTCATCACCGAAGTGATCGAGCACACCGCGCATCCGGACCAATTGCTGATCCTGGTGGCGCAACTGGTCCGCCCGGGCGGCTACGTCATCATGACCACGCCTAACGGAGCTTATTTTCGTAACAAGCTGCCCAAGTTCACCGACTCCTCCGATCCCGCGGTTTATGAATCGGTCCAATTCAGACCCGATACCGATGGGCACATTTTCCTTCTTCATCCGGAGGAGGTCGAGCCGCTCGCGGCCCGGGCCGGCCTGCAACTGGAAGAGCTGCGCCTCTCGACTAACCCGCTGACCAGCGGCCACATGAAGACAGAGTATCTTCTCCAGCACCTGCCCCGGCCGCTGGTGGATGGGATCGAAAGCCTCTCCGGCCGCCTCCCCCCTGGCTTGACGAAGAAACTTTCGACCCAAATCTCCGCCCGCTTCCGGCGCCTGACCTAACGAATTCCTCAGCTTAACGACGAGCGTTCGCGCAGCACCCGGCACGGGTTTCCCAGCGCGATCACGTTCTCCGGCACATCCTTGGTCACGACCGAACAGGCACCGATGACCGCTCGGGCGCCAATCTTCACTCCCGGCATGACAAAGGCCCGGGCGCCAAGAAAGGCATCCGCGCCAATGGTGATCCTGCCCACCACCAGCGGCAGGGCCGGATCGGAAAAATCGTGGCTTCCACTGCTCAAATAAACCTCCTGCGCCACCACCGCGCGCGGACCAATCTCGATCTCCCCCAGGGTGTAAGCGTTAGCCCGGTCGCCCAGGCAAGCCCGATCGTGCAGGGTCAGATGCCACGGGATGGCGATTCGCGCGCGCTGATGCACAAATGGCGTCCCGTGAATCTTCGCGTCGAAAACCCGAAGCCAGAACAGCCGCCAGGGATTGGCCGGCTTCGGCGTCCAGGAGCAAAAGACGGCCCAGCAGAACTCCCACAGCATCCGCCGCAACCGCTCGTTGACCGACCAGGGCGAAGCGAACTGCGAGGTCTGGCCGGCATCGACCGGTTTGAGTGGTTCAGTCATCGTTAGGCGACTTTAGCAGACTTTCGAAATCGGCCAGGTAACGTTGCGCCACCGGCTCGAGGGCAAACTCGGCCGCTTTGGCCCGCGCTTTTTCTCCCAGGCGCAGGATCGCTTCACGGCCGAGCCCGAGCAGCTCAGCCAGTCGCGCGGCCAGCGCCTTCGCCGGCTCGGCGCTGCCTTGATCGAAAACGAATCCATTCACTCCGTCGCTGATGTAATCACGAAAACAGGGCAGTTGGGAAACAAATGGGGCGCAGCCGTTGGCCATCGCTTCCAGCGGCGCAACCGGAAGCGCTTCGCCGGTCTCAGCGATGGAGGGATAAACAAAGACTAACGAGGAGCGATATTGCGCGGTTAATTCGTCCGGATCGAAAATCTTGCCGCGCAATTCGATCTGCGCGCCGCTTTCCTCGCCCAGTTGCCGCATCCGGCGGAGAAAATCTTCCCCGCCCCCGCCCAGTGCCACTTCGTGCGGGCCGACGATCTTCACTTTCCAACTCGCGCGCAGCCCCGCCGGCAGATGGGCCAGGCCGCGCAGGAAATGCTCGAGCCCTTTCTCCGGGTGGACCCGACCGACGAAGAGAATCGTCTGCCCGCGCGTCTCGCTCGCCGACGCTTCGATCTGAAAAGGCAGCGCATTCGGAATCACCCGCACCTTCTCCCGCAGCTCGGGTGCTTCCGCGATGATCTCGTCGGAGATGGCGTGCGAGACCGCGCAAAGCCGGGCGACTTTGGCATACCAACGCATCTGTCCCTTCGGCCCGCGCTGCACGTGCACGTAAATCGCGCCCCGGTCCTTGCGCCTAACGAGAAGCGGCAGCCAGAAAGTGTTTGTGACCAAAATATCGGCCGGGGGCAAAATCCGCCGCACCCGCCAGGAATAAAGAAGATCGAGCCACTTCAGCCAAGCGATCGAGCGCGGCTGCGAGGCCCCGCGCACGCGCTGATGCCGCACGCCCGCGATCGTTTCTGTCTCGGGCAGGTCGGGATGTTTTCGCGAGATTTGCACCACTTCGTGGCCTTGCCGGACGAATTCCTGGCCGAGCGCGAACCAGACTTTTTCCACCGCGCCTCCGAGCAGCGGCGGCACCGGAAAGAAGGCGCCGAGGACGATGGTGATCTTCATTCCGCCGCCCCCTGCAGAACGCGAAGAAAAGAATCGACCGCGCGATTGATCTCGAAACGTTCCGCAAAACAGCGCCGGGCCTGGGCGCCCATCGTCTCGCGCTCCTCCGCCGAAGTTGGCCGCCAGCGCTCGAGCAAGCGCCGCGTCCCGGCCAAGTCGTCCTCTTCGGCGAAACCGGCGCCCTCCTCCACGATCTCGCGCCAGATGTTGATCTTATTCGAAATCAGAACCGGTTTGCCGCAGGCCAGCGCTTCCGCGATCGCGATCCCAAAATTCTCCTGGTGCGAAGGCAAAATGAACGCTTCCGCGGCGGCGAACGCGCCCCATTTCCGCTCGCCGCTCAGCATCCCAGTAAAGATGACCCGCTCGCCACAGCCCAGCTCACTTGTTAGGCGAAGCAGCTCCTGCCGATAGCTTTCATCGGCACACGGGCCGGCCATGACCAGTCGCTCGAGCGGTTCGCCCGCGAAAGCGCGGATGAGCTCGGCGCAGCCTTTTTTCTCATGCAGCCGCCCGAGAAAAAGAAGGATCTTCTCGCCGCGCAACTGCGGGAAGGCGCTGAAGAACTCCTCCCTCGCCCGCGCGAGATCGACCTCGGGCGCAGCGGTGCCGTAGTTCACCACCACTTCATGCGCGCGATAGAGCGAAAATGATTCGCGGGCCAAACGCCGCTCCTCTTCCGAGGTGAAAAGGACGGCTCGGGCATCGCGCAGGACGCGGTATTCCGCCCACGGCCAGTAAAGCAATTTCTTCAGGTGCTTGAGCGGATAGGTGCGATTGAACCAGGGATCGAGCATCCCGTGCGGGAAGACGAAATACGGCGTGGCCGTCCTATGCAGTGCGCGCCAGACCCCAAAGCTGTTGTATTGCCAAATGCCATGCACGACCACCGCGTCGTAACGAGCGTGCCGTTGGCGCAGCCAGGGCACCAAGCGCGGCGTATAACCGTAGCTGCCACGCCCCGGTCCGAGGGCATGGACCGGGACGGGGAATTCCCGCAGCCAGGGAGCGTCGGGCGCGTCGAGCGAAGCCACCTCCACCTCGTGCCCGCGCCGGGCGAGGAGAAGCGAGGATTGCCGGACCGACTCGAGCGGACCGCCAATGGTCGGATCAAGCGTGTGGATGCAGCGCAATATTTTCATCGGGACGGCAGGCCGCTTCGGTTCGCCTAACGAAATGGCCGAGCACGACCATGCTCCAGAGCCGGGTCCAATGCAGGCGGCGGCCCTGGAATTCCACCCGCGCGTTCTGCACAAAAGCTTCCGGCAAAAGAGAACGCGCCACCACTTCAGCCAGGCCTTGCTCGACAAAGTCGGAGAGCGGGCCCTCCATCCATTTCTGCATCGGGAGCGCGAAACCCGCCTTGGGCCGCTGGTAAACCGCCGCCGGCAGGAGATCGCGGCAGGCTTCGACCAGCAGACCTTTCGTCCCGCGATAGCGCTCCTTCACCGCCGCAGGCAGCCCTAACGAATACTCGACCAGCTCGTGATCGAGGAACGGGACCCGCAATTCGAGCGAAACGGCCATGCTCATCTGGTCGGAGTCGCGCAGCAGCATGTGGCGCATGTAACCGGTCAGCTCCGCCCAGCTGATCCGGGCGAAGTCATCCGGCAACTCGACCGGGCAGGGCAGTGGCGTGCGCTCGATCGGCAAGCCGGCGCTCTGCAAGCGCAGATCGGTCACGAAGCGGCGGCGCCACTGGGCCAGGGCAAAAACATCGGCGTCGTTAGGCAAATCGGCCAGCCGCCCGCGGGCAATCAGTTGCCGCACCGCGCGGGGTAATTTGGCCAGCCACTTCAGTCGCGGCACGTCGCGGAAGCTGGGGTAGCCGCCAAAGAGCTCGTCCCCGCCCAGACCGGAGAGGGCCACTTTCACCCCTTCGCGCGCGACCGCGCGGGAGACGATGTAGGTGTTGATCGCATCGACCGAAGGCAGATCGAGATGCCCGACCGCTTCCGTGACCGATTGCAGGATCTCCGGTTCGCTTAGTTGCAGCCGGCGATGTTTCGTTCCGTAGCGCTGCGCCACTTCGAGTGCAATCGCGCTCTCATCAAAGCCGGCCAGATCGAAGCCGACCGTGAAAGTCTCCAGCCCGCGCCCCAGCTTTTGCGCGGCCAGCGCGGTGATGATGGAGGAATCAATCCCGCCGCTGAGGAAGCTGGCCACCGGCACATCGGAGAGGAGATGTTCCTCGACCGCGGTCTCGAGCAGCGCGCGAATGGTTTGCGGCGCATGCTGGGGCGACGACTTGAACCGTTCCCGATCCGGCCAATAAGGCCAGAACGTCGGCTGGACAGAGCGAGATTCGATCACCATGGCGTGGCCGGGAGGGAGCGAGCGCACCTCGGGAAATAAAAGTTTTTCCTCGGGGCAGGCGCCCCATTGCAGGTAGGCCGCGATCGAACCGGGGGTGATGGCGAAGGAAGAATCGATCAGCATTTTCACCTCCGAAGCAAAACGAAAATCGCCCTCGCGCTCGGTGAAATAGAGCGGCTTGATCCCCAGGCGGTCACGCGCGAGGAAGAGCTCCTGTCGCGCCTGATCGTAGATGGCGAAGGCGAACATCCCCTTCAGCCGCGGGAGCAGATCGCGGCCCCAGCGCGCGTAGCCGATGAGGACAGTCTCGGTGTCGCTCGTGCCGCGCCAATTGACTTCGCCCAGCTCGGCCCGGAGGGCGCGATGATTATAAATCTCTCCGTTGATCACGATGACGTTGCCGGTCGCCGGATCGGTCATCGGCTGCGCACCAGCGGGAGAGAGATCGAGGATGGCCAGGCGGGTGTTGCCTAACCAGAAGTGGCCGTCCTCCGCGCTCCAGTCCCCGGAAGCGTCGGGGCCACGATGGGCGATGAGCCCGAGATCGAGCGGCGTGGCCGGCTCCCGCGGGTTGAAGTGCGCTGCGATCCCACACATGGCGGCAATCCTAGACCGGCAACTGGAGCGAGCGGTAGAGCTCGATGTAATGCGCGATCATTTCCTCCGGCCGAAAACGCTCCGCATTGCGCAGACTTTTCTCGCTCCAGACTGCTCGCTCGGCCGGATCGAGCAGGCGCAAAAGCAACTGCGCCATGGCCGGCTCATCTTCCACTTCCGCAGTCAGGGCGGCTTCACCTCCCACTTCCGACATCGGCTCGCGCGTGCTGCAAATGACCGGGCAACCGCAGGCCTGCGCTTCAATGATCGGCCAGCCAAACCCCTCAAAGCGCGAGGGATAAAGCAGCACCAGGGCAGAACTGTAGAGCGCTTCCAGGAGATCGTTAGGTGGGCCTTCCACTTCCACCACCCGCTCCAGGATTCCCAGTTCCTCCCCTAACGACCGCAATTCCGGGGTCAGCTTCTGCCCGGCAAAGACAAGCTGGCCGTTCCAGTGGTCTTTCGTTAGGGCAAAAACTCGCAGGACACCTTCCCGGTTCTTCATCCGCAGATTGGAGCCGACGTGGAGAGCGAAGGGCCGCTCCAGGTCGAGCCCCGCGACGCTGGCGAGGAGCGCGCGCGCCTTTTCGGCGGGCTGTTTGGCATAGGGGTGATTAATCCCGTGCCAGATGAGAAGAAGGCGCGGGCCGCCGGATCGCTGGCTTACGAGCCGTTGCGCATCGCGCAAAGTAGCCGGCGAAGCGCAAGCCACGGCGTCGGCCTGGCCCAGACCGGAGACGATCCAGCGCTGCAGATATTTCCCGGTCGCGGAGGGCGGGCAATCGGTCGCCTCCCCCAGCGCGCCGCGGACTGCGAGCAGGTCATGGCAGGTCACGACCACCGGCAGCCCTTGGACGTGCGCGGCATACATCGCATTGGAATGATCGCAGATGTGGACCAGGCGAAATCCCTCCGCCATTTTCCGCCGCAACTGCCTCGGGAAAAAAAGAAACTTGTCGAGATAGCCGAGCCACTTAGCCACGAACGGTCCGGCGAAAGAAATGCGGCCGAGAAAAGGCTGCGGCTGGATCAGTTCCGCGGGCACGCCGGCCGCGGCCAGCCCGCGCAGCATCATCTGGGCAAACCGCTGCATGCTTTGCTGCTGATCGGCCGGGTAGTTACCGATCAAAAGAACCATGGATGGAGTGAGAACGGCGACCGGAGCCGTGCAACCGCTCGGCATATTTGGAGCGGCCACGGACACGCGGGGGCGAAGCCTTGGCCACGGACGCCGGCTCCGTGGCAGCCGGAGGCAGCTCTTCACGCGGCCGGGCGGCGAGGCAGAGGCCGGCAAAAACGACCGCGAAACCGAGACTGGTGGGCTGGCCAAATGGACCCTGCAGGATGACAAAGAGTCCGGCCATAAAGAGAAAAATCGGGAGGGTATTGCCGGCGCGAATCTGCCCAACGGAGAAGAGGGCGAGTTTGAGCGTCACCGCGCAGCGCCAGATCAAAAAGGCCAGCCCGAGGATCGGACCGCTCTCGAGCAGGATGCGCGACCACTCATTCTCAGCCAGGAGAAAAGAAGCCTGCCCGGTGAGGAAGCTGGCCCCGCCACTCGTGCCCACTCCGAGGCCGTAGCCGCCTAAAGGCACCTGATTGATCACGAGCAGACCTTCGGTAAAGCCACCCGCGGTCCGGCCGACCAACCCGCCGACAATGGAAGATTCATCCGCTCCTTCGACGAAGCGGTCGGAAAGAATGCCGAGCCCTTCCCGGAAGATGGGGAGATAGCTGACCGCGAAAAGCAGGACCACGCCGAGCAGAAGATGGCGTCCAAATTTATCCACCAAGGTCGGCCGAAAGAGCAAAACCAGCCCAAGCCCGGCCACCACCACCACCACCGCCAACACCGCCGAGCGACTACCCGAGACGCCTAACGAGACAATCAGTGCGCCGCTCGAAAGGTAGAGGAGCAGGGTCCGATACGGCAGCCTGGCCAGGAAAGCGTGGAGCAAAAACGCCGCCGCCGCGCTGGCGTAGTAGACGGAACCGGAGATGAAGGAAAAAACGCCCGGCGGCCGGATCTTACCGCCACCCGCGGTGAGTTGGGTCGCTTCCCCCACCCCGGCCGCGCGATTGATGTAAGCTTCGGGCGAGGCCGCAAACTGCAAGGCCATCAGCAGAGCCATCGGGATCATCCCGACGATCGTCCACCAGCCGATTTTCTTCACGTCCTCGAGGTCAAAAACCGCCGGAATAATGAAGATGAGCGGGAGATGCAGAAAATCTGATCGCACGCCGTAGCCTGTGACCAGCACGACCGTCTGAATCGGAAAATAGGGCAGCAAGACGACGATACCCGCGCCCCAGGAAAAGACGGCGAGAATCTCCACCGCGATGACATAGATATTCTGGGGAAAAAGGCGCGCCCGCAGCGCCAGGAGATAAATCAGCAGCACCACCGGGTCGCGCACTAAGAGCAGCGGGGCGGAAAGCTGCGGCACAATCCATTTCCGAAAAGCGCCCTCGAAAACAAGCAGCCAGAGATAAAGCCAGATCAATCGCCGGATGTTTTGGATGGTCTGGGTGGAATCGAAAATCCCCGGCAGCTTCTTTTCCCGGGCAGAAATCGCTCCTCGGTTGGCCATGGCTTTCATGCTTCAGCGGGTAACTCCACCACTTCTCGTGCCAAGCGCACCAGTCGCCGGCGATAATTCTCCCAGGTGCAGCTGAGCGCCCTGCGCTGGGCCGCTTCCTGCATCGCCCTAAGCCGATCAGGTTCCCGAAGCAAGTGGACCAGGCTGGCCTCGATCGCCTCGGCTGACCGGATCGGAACGATGAAACCCTCCACTCCGTCCGTGATTAGATCCGGACCAGCGGTGTGAGCCGTGGTCACGACAGCCAGCCCCTGCCCCATCGCCTCGGTCAGGACGAGACCAAAGCCCTCATGCAGCGAAGGGAGCACGAGCACATCGTGCCGCGACATTTCCCGGAGCAGATCGGAGTGGGCCAGAGTCGGAATCCAGCGATGACCCGCCAGCAGAGATGGCGTCGGCACCTGCGGGCTCACTCGACGTCCAATCAGAGTCAGTTCCACCTTCTCTTTCAGCCGTCCGACCGCTTGGAGGAGATAACCCAGACCCTTTGCCTGGCTGAGCGAGCCGACGTAAAGCACGCGCAACTTCTTCGCCGCCACGCGCGCTTCGCCTCTCTCGGCCGGCTGGTTGCCATAGGGAATAACCTCGACCGCGCCGTGGACGGCCGGCGCTCCGCCGACGCTCTCTTTGGAGAAGGTGCTCGCCGTGACAATGACATCCGCCAAAGAGAGCTCTTCGTCTTTCCTCGCCAGCTTTTCTTCACTGTCGTTCAGCGCGCCCAAGGTCGAAGCCCACTCTGGGTGCAGTTGCGCTTCTTCATTCTGTAACTCTCGCACGGTGCGCCAATAGACGGTCGGGTGTTCGTAGATACACTTCAATCCCATCTCTTTGGCCACCCGAAAGGTCTGGAGCGCCCCGTCGTCGTAACAATAGACGCCTTTACTGGTTAGGCCGTTTTGCAATCGCTGCGCCACCCGACGATCGAGCGAGCGATAAACGGCGTCGACACTAAAAGGCGCATCTTCGCCGCGGGTCAAACGATTCAAACCCAGCTGACCGGCCATCTGCCGGCCCCATTCCCTCCAGGATACGGTGCGAAGATAAGGGCTGATTTCCGCCGTAAAGGAACGACGACGCAGCTCGCCTTGCCAGCGCGGAGCCAAGGAAGCGAAGCGGTCAGCCAATCCGCCCTTCTTCCAGTGCACGCAGGTCCAAAATTCTTCCAACAGGCCTGCCTCCGCCAGAGCTCGCGCCGCCTGTCTCACATTCTGATTCGCGGTCGGATGAGAAAGAAGAATCACAAGAGCTTATCCTGGAAAAGCTTAAGATAGGACTCCGCAATGGCGCGCGGATGGAACTGGGCCAGGTGCCGGGCAGCGGAGGCGCGCAGAGCTTCGCACCTCTCTGGGTTGCTCAGCAAGCTCTCGATCGCGCCGGCCAATGCGTCCCCATCGCCATTGCGGAAAGTAACTCCCGAGGGACCGATCGCTTCCGGCAAACCTCCGCCGCTGGAACCGACCACGACGCAGCCGGCAGCGATTCCTTCCAACGCCACGACACCGAAAGGCTCGTCATAACGCGAAGGCACAACCATGATCTTGTGCTGCTGTAAGAGAGTTACCAACTCCGAACCGCGCTTTGCGCCGGCAAAGGTGACCTGCTCGCTCAGTCCCAGCCCTGCCGCCATTGTCTGTAGCGCAGACAGCTCCGGACCGGAGCCAATGATGGTTAGCGCCGGCCTCAATGCCCGATCCCTCAGGATGGAAAGAGCTTCAAGCAGGAGGTCAGTTCCTTTCTCCGAAACCAGACGTCCCAGAAAGACGAGTTCGTTGCTCCGCTCCGGCTGATCGGGGTCGAATCGAAAATTTCGGGCGTCGTAGGGATTGTGAATCACAATTGATCTAACCTTGAAACACTCAGCAACCGCCTGGCTGATCGCCACGCTCGTTGTCAACCTCACCGCCAAATGTTTCAGACGCTGCACCAGGTCCAGACCCGATGGGGCACGGCAGTAGGAGCCCTGGTGAGTTACGACGACAGGTTTACGCAGCAGAAGCGCGGGCCAAAGCGTGCGCAGGCTCAGGTTGTTTTGCCAAAAGAGGTCGCACCATCTGATCGCTTTTCGCAATTCCTTCCCCGATGACTGTCTTAGCACGGGGTATTGCGCTTCCTCATCGTCCGGCCCCGGAGTCTGAGTCACGACCTTGATTTCATGGCCTAACTGAACGAATTCCGCCGCCAGCAACTCGCTCACCGTCTCAATGCCGCCAATGCTCGGAGAGAAGGCGTGAGATGAGATGAGAATCTTCACAGCGTACCCGGTCGTCCGGTCACCCCCCCGAAAAAGTCAGTCACGGCCTTCCAGCGCGCCCGCGCGGAAAAGGCAAAGCCATCCTCTCGCTGAGACAGGATCAGGCGCAGGGTGTTGAGCAGGATTAAGCCGGCTCGGACCGTCGCCGCCCCACGTCCGAAAGCGCCATCGACCAGGAACAGAGAGTTCCGCGCGAAGAGATAACTGCGCCACGAGCTCGCGGTCCAGGTTGCAGGATTGACCACGATCGAACCCCAAACCAAAACCACCTTCCAACCATGCCGGACCGCACGGGCGCCCAAGTCGTGCTCATCACCGTAGGCAAAGTAGCGTTGATCAAAGAGGCCGATCTCTTCCAGGCACTGGCGGCCGACAAGCATCAACGTGCCGTGCGGGACGTCCACCTCCTGCGCCATACCGCTCGCTAACGCGTGCACCCTCTCGGGATAGACGCCACGCCAGCGCGAGAGCCGCGGGATGAACGGTTCCGGATACTGCGGGCAGGCAATTCCTACCTTCGGATCCGCTTCGGCCGCTGCCAGCAGCAGGCGGACGCAATCGGGCTCAGGCAGGGCGTCGTGAGCGCTGAGCAGGCAATACGATCCCGAAGTACTGTGCAGCCATCGTCGCAGGACCACGTTAAACCCGCCACCCCATCCCTTGTTGTCGTCCAACCTAACGAGCGTAACCGAAGAATCCAACTCCGCCTGCAGCTTTCCGTAGGCATCCGCGTCAGAGTCATTGTCGACTACGGTCACGCGCAAAGGCAAGCCCTGAGCGCGGAAGGCCTCGACCGTGGCCAGACAGGCCTGCGGCTGATTCCAATGTAAGATGAAAAGATCGACCTCCAGCATGACTGAGAAAGTTAGGCTGCCTGGCCGAGGGTGGAAGCGATAGTTGCCGCCAGATGGCGAGACGAGGCATGGCGTTGATACCATTCGTAAAGCGCGAGAGCGGTCGATGCCCGCTCTGCCTCCGCGGGCAGACTTTGGCCGGATGGGCCGACAAAAAAAGGACCGGGCATTCCATCATCCCGCACCTGAACGGATAAACCGGAATGCGGAACAATCGGAATGACGCCGTGGGCGAGATAGGCGGCAAAAGCGGTCGATTTCAGGATTGCACCAGCCGGGGGCTCAGGCTCACGAAAATAATCCAGCCAGGCAAAGGAACAGGAGGAAAGGATGTCGGAAGCCGCCGTCGCCTCGATTCCCGGAAGATATTCCACCTTGAGGCCCTGCAGTCTCCTGAGATTAGCCCGCACCGTCTCGTTAGGCTGACCGCCGATCAGATAAAGCTCGCGCGGAGAAAACTGTGCTGGAATGGCACCTAACCGGACGGGAAAGGAGGCGACCGAGCGCGCAACCAGCGCAGTTCCCCCGCAGATGACCCACCGGTGCGGGTCGCGCGCGGCCAGCTCGGCTGCGGTCAGGATCGGCTCGCCGAAGTTTGACATGACTGGCTGAATCCTGACTCTCGCCGGCTGCGCCACTCGTTGCAATTGCGCGGCCATCCCTTCGCTGCTCACGAAGCAGACATCGGCCAGGGCGGCGATCTCGCCCGCGATCCGGATCTGAATCGGCCGCAGCCAAAAGGCGCTGCGCCACGGGACTTTTACTTCCGCAAAGAGTTCGTGGAAGACGACCGATATTCTAAGACCGACCGTTTGTCTCAGAGTCTGCAGAAAGCCCGGCAATTCCCGCGGCACTCCGCGCTGGTGATAACCATAGTTGACATAATGAAGGAGCACATCATCGCAACCCTGCGCGATCGTTGTCGACGCGGACGATGAGAGGTCAAAGGAGCGAACGGAGAAATCACCCACTTTATCAGGAGCGGCCCGCGGAAGCGCAAAGACAGTTTTTACCTGAAACTCCCGCAGCAGGGCACTGGCGAGATTCAGAGCATAGTCGCCCACCCCTTCGTGAGTCCCGGGAAGCTGAGGGACGATTTGAAGCAGAGTCTTCAACTTAAGCTCGCTCCGCGGCGGCACCGCACGCCCCGGCGGCAGCCATCGGCCGAAGAAGTTTCATGACTCGAGACATTGCATGACCTTTCCCCAAAACCTCTGCGCGATTTCTCGCAGGATGAATTCCTTCCGCGCTAACTCCAGCGCGCGCGAAGCGTTTGCCCCTCCTTGACTGCGATCGGCCAGCAGCGCCCGGAGTGTTTGCGCGATGGCAGCGGGATCATTTCCCTCGGGCAAGAGGGCGGCATCGTGCTTTCGGAGTAAGTCATAAGCCGCGGAAGCCTGCGGCCCATGATAAAGAATCGGAATACCGCTGCCGAGGTAGGTGACCATTTTTGTCGAAAGGCTAAAGCGAACGAAGAGATCCTGCTCTTTCTGGAAGGGTAAGGGCAGATAGAGCAGGTCCGCCGATTCCATGTCGCGATGAACTTCTTCTTCCGAGGCAAAGGGCAGGATACGAAGAAAGTCTTCGTAGTCCGCAATGACATGACGCCGGACTCCGCCGCAGCGCAGAGTCATAGTTACCGGAGCCCCTTCGCGACGCAGCTGCGCCAGAGCCTCGAGGAAGATCTGCAGGTTCTGTTCGTAACTCAGGTGAAACAGTCCCATGAAATAGATCTGTAAACCATCCCCGCTGCGCTGGACCGGCGCTTCCGCTACCTGCTCGAGGCCGTCCGTGACTAAGACGTATTCCTTCGTTCCGTAGCGACGTGAATATTCCTCCCCCAGACGCTCGGAGATGACGAAGCGGGCGTCGGCGCCGAGCCAGGTCTCCCGCAGCGCGGCGTGGGCGGCCGCTTCGTCTCCAAAGGGATAGATGCTGTAGATCAGGTCGTCGTGGATCTGAAGGAAATAAGGTAACCTGAGTTTCCTGGCGATCTGATAGGCCTGATAAAAATCCATCCCGCTGTGCGGAATGGCGTGGATCGCCCGGGCACTGGTGGCGCGCATAGTCCTTTCCAGGCGCCGCTCGAAGGGTCGCGCGAAAAAGGGCGTGGACCAATGCGGCACTCGGGCGAAACGGGTGTGTTCGATGCGTCCGAAGTATGGCCGCAGAGGGAGATGAATTTCAGGTCCGACATCACTCGCCGGCGGTTTTTCCGGCAGGGTGCAGACGCTCAAAAACGGAATCGGCGCGTGTTTCAACAGCGCACGCAAAATCCGGGGACCGCCGCCGGCGGAGCGCAAGCCGAATGGCTGGACGAAAACCAACGCCTCCGATGCTGGCAGCGCTTTGCGATAGGCCCGGATTGTTTCGGCCGCGATGACCGGCCAGGAATATTGCCCGGCGATCGATTGGCTCGCGGCGCGCTGTCGGGCGTAGGTTTCGTTACTCATCCGCAGGAGAGCGAGCACTTTTTCCACCAGGCTCTCGACGTCGCCGGCCTCGACCAGGAGGCGCTCGCGCTGAGCCGCCAGAATCTGCCGCGGGCCCGGCACGTCGTAGGCGACGGTGGGAATGCCGGCGGCTAACTGCTCGATCAGGCCGATGCCGAAGCCTTCGATGTAACTCGGAAAAATCCCGACCGCACAATCGCGCAACAACTCAGGCAGCTCCGATGGCTCGAACTCCTGCACGATTTCCAGCCCGGTCTGGGACGGCAATTCGAGATCTTGCAAGACTTGGTTGCGATCCGTCATGACCCCGAGAAAGCGAAAGCGCGCACCCGGGATTTCCGCGCGAATTCTTCGCACGATCTCCCCCCAATCCTTCGCGCCCTTGCGCAGGCTCCACATGCCGAGGAAGGAAATGCGCGGCTCGGTCGCCAGCTCCGGCGGTGGCGCGGCCGCAATCGCAGCCAAGGCCTGGGTTTCCTGCGGGCGAAGGCCATACGGCTGGACCATCACTGGCGGACTGCGATCGCCCTGGCTGGCCGCGAGCTCATCCTCGTTAGGCACATTGAGCAGGTCGACCAGGCGTGTGGTCTTGGCCACCGCCCGCATGGCCTGCCGGTGGAGCAGGCCATAAAAAACGCGACCGGCGAGTTTGCCTTTCGCTTTCGCGGGCCAGCGTTGTCGCGCCATGGCCTCAAACTCTTGATAGAATTGGTAGGAGCCAACCGACCGGCCAACGAGGAGTCCTTTGAAGCCGAGCCGCTTTTTCGAGAAGGGCAGGGTCTCGAGCAAAGCGTCGATCACGTCGTAGCGTTGGGCATTTCGGCGAATATATCTCGCCGCGCGATACGCAAACGCGACTTGTCGCCAGGCGACCACGATTCGGTTGCTGCTGGGGTCTGGAAAGGCCTCGCTCAGGGTGAACCGATCGACGGTGTGCCCGGCGGCTCGCCATTGCTCTGCCAGGTCGACCCATACCCGCGCGACCCCAAGGCGGCGGTCCCAGGGATAGTTCAGCACCGCCAGGATGCGCAGCGGTCTCTCGCCGTCGCGGCTGAAGGACGCGTTCATGAGCGGAGACTGGTCCACATTTTGTGACGAACCGGGTTAACGTAATGACGAAAAACAAGCCCGGGACCGGCATAACGATCGGGATAACTCACCTGATCGTCGAGCTGAAGCAGGTGGGTGCGCGGATCGAACGGGAGCGCACCATTCGCATGCATGGTCAGGTGGACCATAGTTTGGTTAGTAAAGAAAGAAGGTTCCCCGGCCAATTCCAGAAAGCGCTCGATACTGAGAGACCAGTCCAGTTTCTTGAAAAGCAGCAGCGCACCGGTGTTCACTGGCCCTTGCTCTTCCGCCGGCGAACGCAGGAGCCGTTCGTCGCCGGAGAATTGGCAATCGGTGAGGTAATAGGCGGGAGCGTTGCCCTGCGCGACTTGCCGCGCAAGGTCAGAGGCACCGGGAAAAAAACGGACATCCGAGTCGACATACAAGGCGCGCCCGGCCAGCGGCAGAGTCATGATAAGAGCGAGCTGCCGGCCGGTGGGATGGTGGGTGAGATACTGTCGCAGCTTCTCCGGCAGGGAAGACGAGACCGGCTCGGGCTGCCGCACGCGCACCGCGGGATCGACCTGCTCGAGCAGGCGAATGCTGGCGGAAGAATGCGAACCGTCGGAGACAACGGTGAAACTGCGGGGACGACCGGCATAACGAATAAAAGAGCGAATGGAAGCGACTTGCTCGGGCAACATCTCTTCGTTCGAATAGGCGAAGACCTCGAGGTCGATCTGCCGTGAAGGTTCGATCCGTTGGCGAATAATGCGCGGTAGCAGCACCCGATAGGCCCGCCGGATGGCGTTCCCCTGCCAGAAAGCCAGACGATAACCGAGATTCGGGATTCTCATGTCGTCGCGGGGGCGAAATGGCGCAGACCGCGATAACTCAAGACGAGATTGAGGAGAAGATTTGGGACGGCAGAAAGCAAGTTGAAGGTGAGCACGCCAGTCACGCTGGAAAAGTCGGTAAACGGTATAAGTGTCACCTGCGTGGCCAGGGTGAGTGGGATATAGAGCCATGAGCCAGCGATCCACGCTTTGGCTGCATTCAGGGCCCAGAAAGTGCCGGTCAAAGCAGCCATGACTGAGGCTCCGACCATCAGGATTAGCTCATGCTCCAGGTGCGCGTATTTATTCCCAAGGACGAAAAGGAATTGATCGGGAAAGATCGCCGCCCCCACGACCACGGCGAGACTGAAGGCGAGGACGCCGCCGCTGATCCCGGCGAATAGCCAGCGCAAACGGCGCGGATCCTGGCAGCGGGCAAAGGCGGGCACAAAAATGTTCGCCAGCAGGTTGGTCAGGACGGCGAAGATCATGCCGAGACGTCCGAGGGCGCCTACTTCGGCGACGGAACTGGCTTGATGGGCAAAAAAGCTAATGAGCAGGACGGTGATCTGCCCTTGGAAACAATAAAAGACGGCGTTCGCCGCGAGCTGTTTCGTGCGCAGGATGATCTCCCGCCGATCCTCTTCATTTTCCGGCACACTGAGATCGACCACGCCGGCGACATAACGATGGAGCAGAATGTATTGCAGCAGGAAGGCCGCGGTCGCGATCGCAACGGCGACTCCGGCATTCAAGGCAATGGCGGCAAAACCCAGGATGAGTAGAAGCCGGAGGAGAATGCCGGCGAGATCGATGATTTGGATGCGGTTGATATCGGAGCGCAATCGCGGCACGACTCCAAGGACTCCGAGCGAGAACTGAAGGAGCACTCCCAGTAGGACGATGCCTGTAAGAAGAAGCGTGTAACCCACAGAGGCGCCGTTCTTGATCAACATCGAGCACATGACTGGAGTCACGATAACAATTGCGGCCGCTCCAAGTCTTCGCCGGACTCCGAGAGCAGCGTTAACGAGGCCACCGAAGCGAGATCGATTCTCCCAGACGCGCCCGCCGATGGAAAAAAGACCGACGCTGATGCCGATGTCGGCCAGCAGGTTTATCGTGCCCTGCATGCTGTTGGCGATGGTAAAGTAGGCGTACTCGCGCTGCGGCAGCCAGCGCACGAGAAGAATGCCGGCGGCAAAGCCAATCACCTGCACCAGCACCTGCACGGAGGCGAAATGACCGACTCGCCGCACGTGATGCAGAGCCCGCGCCGCCGTCATCGGCGGCGACGACGTGGTCGCGAGTGCAGGCGAGCCCGGGTCGGAAGAGGTCATGGCGTCAGCATCCACTTCGCACCGTGCCACCGGGACCGCACGTGAATCCAGCGCTCCAATAACTAACGAATAGGACCCCGACAGACCACGAGTGAGCAATGCGCTGACCTGACCCGTTCGCACCTGTGGACTTCGTCATTCGGAATTCCTTCGACTTTCGTCATTCGGAATTGGTCGTTAGCGCCTCCACATCGCATTCCGAGGCGCCGCCGCACTAGACGCGATGTTCGTTTTCTTTCTCTGCCCCGTGCAAGGAGATCTCGGGCTGCGACGGGGTCGGCGTATTATAATATTCGGCGTACTGGTAGTAGTAGTATTCCGGCAGCGAGGTGTCGACGTAGTTCAGAATCACCCCAGGCACATTGACCTGGCGATTATAGAGAAGCTCGAGCGCCTTTCGGGTCAGGCGCGCCGAAGTGTAGGAGAGCCGCACGACAAAGAGCGTGGCATCGATCTTAGGCGCCAGGCTGGTGGTATCATCGGCCGCCAGCACCGGCGAGCTATCGATCACGATGTAGTCGTAATGGTTATAGATATCCTTCAGGAAAGCATCGGTCGATTCGCGCAGGAGATGCTCACTCGGCTGGGAAAGGGTGTTGCCGCGCGGCAGAACGAAGAGACTCGGGAGCGTCGTCGGCACGACCACTTCGCGCCAATTCACTTCCTGTTTCAGAACCTCGGAGAAACCGATCTTGGAATGGATATCAAAAGCTTCACGCAGTGCGCCGCGACGCAGATCGCCGTCGATCAGCAACGTCTTGGCGCCGGAGAGAGCCATGGTAATGGCGAGGTTGGCCGAAATGGTCGACTTGCCTTCGTTAGGCACAGCGCTGGTGATGAGCAGAGTCTTGGGTCGCGGACCTTCATAGGGCATGAAGAAGATGGAGGAGCGGACATTGCGGTAGGACTCGGCAAAGATATGCCGGGCATCATCCGGTTGCAGCAAGGTGACTGCCCCTTTGGTCTTCTCCTTTGGAATCTGGCCGAGGATGTTTTCGGTGAAGTAATGTTGGAACTCGGTAAACGAAGCCATCCGATCGTCGATTCGATCGAGCAGGATGAGGATGATCAAGCCGGCAAAAGCGCCAAAGCCAAGGCCGACCAGTAGGCTGCGGATGAGACCGGGGCGAACCGAGATCGGCGTCGTCGCACTCTCCATGATCCCGACTTGATCGCCCCCATCGACCACCTGCGAAACATCGACGTCCTTCAGATTGTTAGTCAGCCGGTCGTAAAGAGTCTTTTGCCGATCCACCTTGCCTTTGAGGCGGTTGAACTGGGCCAGCTGCTGGCTGAGGTCGAGCGCCTTCTTCTCCCATTCCTTGATGTTAGATTTCAGGTTCTCCATCTGTTTCCCGATGGACTTGCGGCGCGTTTCGAGTTTTTCGACCGCGTCCTCGCGATAGAGGCCGATGAGCTTTTCCTGCTTATCGATCTCGTCATTGAGCTTGATGATTTTGGGATGCTTGGGCCGCAGGTCTTTCGAAAGGGTGTCACGTTCGGCCTTAAGTAACTGGACACTCTGCTTGGCCTTGAGATACTCGCCTTCTGGTCCGATATCGGCGAAGGGCATGCCCTCGTCGTTTTGGGAAGTGGGGGCGGTGGCCGTGGCGGAAGAGGGCGCGACCTGCTGGCGGTCCAAATTCTGGTCCAGATCGAGGAGGCTGAGCAGGTCATACTCAGTCTTCAGTTGAGCATACTGCTGGTTAAGCTTCACCAGGTAGGCGGCGGCGCTGTTTCCTTCTTCCTGGATGAAACCAATGTTGTGTTCCTTCTGGAACTCAAGCATCTCGTCCTCGCCGTTGCGCAGATCCTTCTCCACCTGGATCAACTGTTCCGTGATCGCGGTCGTGACATGGCTGCCCTGGTCGGCGCGCATGTTTTTCTTCACGTCGAGATACTTCTGCATGACGGCGTTGAGATAAGCCTGGGTGTAATCCGGAGAGGAGCCGACTGCTTCCAGCTCAAAAATGGAAGTGCGCGGCCTTTGCGTGATCGACAGGGTCACTTTAACCGGGGCTAACTCTGGATGAGCGGCGCGCACCAGGGCCTCAGCGCCAGACCGGACCTCTTCGCTCTGCATGAGCTGAATCTGGGTCCCGTAGAAGTTATTCGTGTCCTCGCTGTAGACGGCGTTTTGGGCCAGATTAAGCTTGCCCTCCACCATCATCTTACTGGTGGATAGGAAGGCGTTAGGCGCCTGGTAAATCATCCAGGCCCCGACGAAGAGACCGAGGCAGATGGTGAGCAGAGGGATCCACCAGCGACGGAGGAGGAGCGCCTTGTAGCGATGAAGACGGGTCACGATCGAAGTCGTGATCGAGGCGGGTGAAGAGCGTTCGAAGGCAGGGTTCTGCATAATTAGAAATTCACCAGGCGTTGCGGGACGTAGATTTGGTCGTCGGGTTTGAGCACGACGTCGTCTTCGCTGTGACCTTGCTCGATCACGCGTTTGAGATCGACCACCATGTCCTGGCCGTTCTTGCGGGTGATCTTCACCTTGCGCTTATCGGCAAAATCGCCAAAACCGCCGGCTCGAATCACCGCCTTGCTGACGGTATAGGTCTCATCCGTCGGAATATCCTGCGGCCCCTGGCCTTTGACCGCGCCGTAGACGTAGACTTTGCCGCGCGATTTCTCGCTCACCTTGTCGACCGCGAGAATGACGGTGGCGTGATAGTAATATTCCCGCTCCAGTGCAGCTTTGATGTTATAGGCCAGCTCGCGGCAGGTCTTACCCTGGGCCGGAACGAGACCGATGTAAGGCACTTCGAGCTCCCCGTTGTCGTTTACCCGCAGACGCTGCGAGGTGTCGTCGCGATCTTCCACGACACGAAAGCTGACGAAGTCATCGGTCCCCAGACGTTTCTTGTCGTCCAGAACAGCCATGGAATTGGTCCGCATGACCGTGTTACTGGCGGTGCCAGGGCTGGAGGGCTCGACCGCAGTCGCTCGTGGGATGACGGGAAGCGAATTATTATCTTGGGCAAAAGCCTGCTGCTCGAGGAGCAAAGCAAAGGCGGAGAGGCTGCATAAGATAAGACGCTTCATAGGTGCATACGGGTGAGGTTAGAAACTGTAGGTGCCGTCGAATGAGACGCGGTTTTGCTTGTAGTCTCGCAGCGGCTGATCGGACTGCTTCTGGGTGTATTGATATCGGAGGCCTAAAGTAACGTGAGGTGTGAGCTGGTAGCCGAGGGTGACTGCTCCACCGTAGCGCTGGATGTGTTCGGAGAAGATGCCGCCCGAATCATCGCCATCCTCATAGAAGGCTTCGGTCGCGAGCAGAACGCTATTGATAATATTCCAAGTTGCGGTGTGCCGGATGTAATTGAGCGCGACGTAGTTTGAATTAACGCCTAACTGCGACTCGTGCCCGGCCGAGAGGGTCTGGGAAATGGCGGCGTTGATCCGATGCGAGAGCAGGATGTTGGCGTAGTAGTCGCTGGAGTTACTGTCATCGTTGACAAAGCCGCCGCTGTCGAAATCGATGAACTGGTAACCGGCAGCGGCGCGCAGTTTAAGGTAGTTGGTGATCTGGGTCTCGACGAAGGGACCGACGCTATAGGTGATCGAGTCGTTGAGGAAATCCTGCTCGTAGCTGTTGAAGACGGCCGCGGCTTCCAGGCCCGCGCCGGTGGTGGAGCTGACTGCGAAGTAGGCGCTGAAGCTGAGCTCCTCGGCGTTGCGGTTGAGGTAATCAAAGGTGTCGGTGGTGGAAACGTAGTTGTAGTGGTCGTAGCCAAAGGTCAGGACCGCCTTGTTCAAATCCCAGAGGGCCGCGATGCCGGCGGTATTCTCGAAACGGCCGTAATCGACCACGTTACTCAACTGCAGCTGACCGACCGGGTCCTGTTGGAGGGAGAAGCGGTCGTGCAGGTTGATCCGCCAATCCTGGACAAAAATGTCGAAGGAGAGCTGGGAACCGGGGGCGATAAGAAGGGCGTTGGTGTTGGCGTTGGAATGATCGAGGTAAAAGCTGTAGCCGAGCCCGAGATCGAGCTTGAGCGTGTTCAACTGGGTGACCGGCCAGATGGCGTTGATGTTAAACTGCGGCCGGATAATGACGTCCGACTGCTTATCTTTTTCCGCCAGGTTGATGTTGTCGTTGTACTCGATCCCGGTGGTGACGCTGAAACGGAAGCGGACCGGCCCAAGGAGGAGATTATAGGGGATGTCCTCGACCGACTGACGACGCGCCTCGGCTGCGGCCTCCCCGGCCAGGGAAGGGCGAACCGCCTCTTGCGCACGCAGGGCCGGCAGGCAGCAAAGGAGCGTGAAGACGAGTGCGAGTGCCGTGCGAACGGCGGCGGGGGAATACGGTTTGGAATCAATCCTCATAAGGGTTAGCGCGATCTAGGTTAGCAGATGCAGTACCACCGCCGGGCTGGAATTCCGTCTGCCCGCCGAAGGCGAACGAAACGAAATCGGGATCCGGGCCTTGAGGCCCGGAATCCGCTCCGCCGGGGTGCTGCGTTGTTGTGGTGGGCTCTATGCCTATTGGGCGCTCCTTTTACCTGCCCGGGGTAAAAGCGGCAAGCAAAATCGCAATTCACAACCCTCGGGTTTATCCCTATTTAGCTCTCGTCGGAACCGGTACAGAGATGGCCGGAACGGCTCGATTCAAGGGCTGCGCTTCTGCCCATTCGCGCCCGGGCGCGGGCGCTCGCCACGCCAGCGGGCGCCGGCGGAGCGGGGCTTTGGTTTCGCCGGCCTCTTCTGCCTCTGGCCGCGCGCTGCGGGCGCCTTTTCCGCTTTCCCGGCCGTCTCCCGGCCCTGCGCCAGCACTTCGCGCAGGAAGGGCGCGGTCCGGCTCGACCGGCTCTTCGCCACCTCTTCCGGCGTCCCGGCCGCCACGATTTCGCCGCCTAACGAACCCGCTTCCGGGCCGATATCGATGACGTAATCGGCTTCCGCGATCACGGTCAGGTTATGCTCGATCACGATCACGGTATTGCCGTCGTCGACCAGGCGGTGAATCACGTTCATGAGCAATTCCACGTCGGCCATGTGCAAACCAATCGTCGGTTCCTCGAGCAAATAGAGGGTCGATTTCGGCGTCCGCATCTTGCGCATGCGCTCGTTCGTGGCCCGGCTCACCCCGCGGGTCAGTTTGGTCGCGAGCTTGAGCCGTTGCGCCTCGCCGCCGCTCAGGGTCGGGCTGGGCTGGCCGAGTTTCAGATAGCCCAGCCCGGTCTCGACCAGCAAGGAAAGGGGGCGCGCGATCTTCTGGTTCGCGGAGAAGAATTCCGCCGCCTGCGCGATGGTCATATTCATCACCTCGCCGATGCTTTTCTCGTGGTAAAGCACCTCGAGCGTCTGGGCGTTATAGCGCTGGCCGCCGCAATCTTCGCACGGCACGTAGCTGTTGGGCAGGAAGCTCATCTCCAGCTTGATCACGCCCTGGCCGCTGCAGGCTTCGCAGCGGCCGCCTTCGGTATTAAAGGAGAACCGGCTCGCGCTGTAACCGCGCACGCGCGCGACGGGCAATTGGGCGAAGAGATTGCGGATTTCGTCGAAGACTTTGATGTAAGTGGCCGGGGTCGAGCGCGAGGTCTTGCCGATGGGCGATTGATCGACTTCGTAGATCGCCTCCAGCGCATCGGCACCGCTAATGTGGGCCGGCTGGCCTCGTTTCCGATCGAGACTTTCCTGCACGGCCGGGAGCAGGACCGAGCGCATGAGGGTGGATTTGCCGGAACCGGAAATGCCGCTGATGACCGAGAGGCGCCCGATCGGAAAGCGCGCCTCGAGGTTCTTCAGGTTGTGCGCACTGGCCCCGTGCAACTCCAGCCAATGCTCCACTTCGCCTAACGACCGTCGGGTTTTCCGCACCGGATGACAAAGCGGGGTGCGCAGGCAGCGCCCGGTTTGCGAATGCGCCACTTCCTTGATCTCGCTCAGAGTGCCGGCCGCGACCACTTCGCCGCCGTGCACCCCGGCGCCGGGGCCGAGATCGATAATGTGATCGGCCCGGCGCATCGTCTCCTCATCGTGCTCGACGATGACGAGCGAATTTCCTTTTTCGCGCAGCGCGCTCAGGGTTTCGAGCAAACGGACATTGTCGCGCGCGTGAAGGCCGATGGTCGGCTCGTCGAGGACGTAAAGGACGCCGCGCAAATTGGAGCCAAGCTGCGCCGCCAGCCGGATGCGCTGGGATTCGCCGCCGCTCAAGGTCTTGGCCGAACGCCCCAGCGCGAGATAACCGAGCCCAACGTTTTCCATGAAACGCAGCCGTTGCTCGATCTCCGGGACGAGATCGGCCGCGATCACCTTCTGGGTTCCGCGAAAGCGCAGTTTTCCAAGCAGGGCGCGCGCTTCGCCGGCCGAGCGCGCGGCGAAATGATCGATCGTTTTTCCCTGCAAGCGCACGTGCCGCGCGACGGCATTGAGACGGGAGCCATGACAATCGGGACACGGCACCGCTTCGTCTTCCTCGACCGACTCAAACTGCCGTTCCGCGCTCAGCTCGTTTTCCAAGCGCGACTCGCCCGTTTCTTCCTCCGCGCGCTGCACTTTTTCGTTCCAGATTTCGCCAAACCCATTGCAGGTCTCGCACCAGCCGTGGGGCGAGTTAAAGGAAAACAAACGCGGATCGAGCTCCTCGAAGGCGCGCCCGCAACCGGGGCAGCTCATCTCCGTGCTCATGACGGTGAGGCGATTTTTCGCATCGAGCAGATGGGCCGTGCCGCGGCCGATCTCGAGCGCGCGTCCGACCAGGTTGCGCGCCTTCAGGATTCGCTTGGCGTCGATCGCGCCGACCACCGCATCGATGGTGTGTTCCTTGAAGCGCTCCAGCTTGCGGAATTGCGCCACCGGCACGAGCTGGCGGTCGACGTAGAGAGTGTCGAAACCCTGTCGCTCCGCCCAGCGGCCCACTTCGGTGTGAAATCCTTTGCGCGCCTTGACCAGCGGCGCCAGCACCTTGAGCGGTCCGCGCCGGGCCGCCGTCTCCACTTGCCTGACGATGGTGGCGAGGCTCTGTTTTTCCACCGGCAGATCGCAGTCGGGGCAATACTGGGTGCCGGTTTTGGCAAAGAGGAGCCGGAGAAAATGATAAACCTCGGTCACGGTGGCGACGGTCGATTTGCCGCCGCCGCGGGTGACGCGCTGCTCGATCGCGACGGTTGGCGGCAGACCTTCGATCAGGTCGACATCCGGTTTCTCGAGCTGCTCGACGAATTGCCGGGCATAAGGCGACATGCTGTCGAGGAAACGGCGCTGGCCTTCGGCAAAGAGGAGATCGAAGGCGACGGTCGATTTGCCCGAACCGCTCAAGCCGGTGATCACCACCATCTGATCGCGCGGGATCGTTAGGGAAATATTCTTCAGGTTATGCTCGCGCGCACCGTGGATGGCGATGGCGCGGTGGCGTCCGGCGGCGAGAGTTCCGGGAAGCGCCGGCGCCGCGCCGGCTCCGTTCCGGGCCTCGGCGAACGGCTCTTCGGCCACGCGCAGGGATGGTTCGTCGTCATCATCCCAGGCCGAACGGGAAGAAGGCAGGAGCTGGCGCAGGTAACGGCCGGTGTGGGAGCGTTCGTTAGGGGCGATTTCTTCCGGAGTGCCCGCCGCCACCACCTGACCGCCTTCTTCGCCCCCTTCCGGGCCGAGATCGACGATCCAATCGGCGCACTTCACCACTTCGAGATTGTGCTCGATGACCACAATCGAGTTTCCCGCTTCGACCAAACGCTGAAACAGCCTCACGAGCAGCGCGACATCGTCGAAATGCAATCCCACCGTCGGCTCGTCGAAGATGAAAAGGTCGCCCGCTTTATCCGCGCGCTGGCCGCCATCGGTCAGGTGCCGGACGAGCTTGAGCCGCTGCGATTCACCGCCGGAGAGAGTGTTGAGCGGCTGCCCGAGCCGCAGGTAACCGAGCCCGACTTCCTCCAGCACGAGCAGCGGCTGGGCCAGCGTGCCCGCTTCACCCAGGGCGGTGAAAAACTGGATCGCCTCGCTCACCGTCAGCTCGAGGATTTGGTGAATGGAGCGGCCTTCCAGTTTCACTTTCAACACATGCGGCTGGAAGCGTTTCCCTTCGCATTCGGCACAGCGCACGTAGAGATCGCTCAGGAATTGCATCTCGATCTTCTCGAACCCGGTCCCGCCACAGCGCTCGCAACGGCCGCTCCCGGAGTTGAAGGAAAACGCGCTCGCGGTCAGCCCCTGGGCCATCGCTTCCGGCTGGACGGCAAAGAGTTCCCGCACCCGATCGTAGATGCCGAGATAGAGGATCGGGGTGGAACGCGGGGTGCGCGAGAGCGGCGCCTGGTCGACCATGACGATCTGGCCGACCCGGTGCATCCCGGTCACGCTCTTGCAGGCGCCGGCTTCCTCGCTCCCGCTGCCCCGGGCGCGGAGGAGATTTTGGTAGAGCACCTCGTGGATGAGGGTCGATTTTCCCGAGCCGGAAACGCCGGTCACAGAGGTGAAAACGCCCAGCGGAATCTCGACATCGATATTGCGCAGGTTGTGCTCGGTCGCGCCTTTGATCTTGAGCGTGTGGGAAAATTTGCGGCGAGTTTTCGGCACCGGGATGGACTTGCGACCGGAAAGATAATCGGCCGTGAGCGAATGCGTCTCGCGCAGCATGGCCGGGAGCGAGCCCTGGAAGACCAGCTCACCGCCGCGCTCGCCGCGGCCCGGGCCGATGTCGAGCAGATGATCGGCCGCGCGGATAACCGCTTCCTCATGCTCGACCACGAGCAGAGTGTTCCCCTTGTCCCGCAGGTCGTGCATCACCCGGACGAGCCGGCCGACATCGCGCGGGTGCAGTCCGACACTCGGCTCATCCATGACGAAAAGCGTGTTGACCAGCGAAGCGCCGAGGCAGGTGGTGAGGTTCACTCGCTGCACTTCGCCCCCGCTGAGGGTGCGGGTGGAACGATCGAGGGTGAGATAACCGAGCCCGACCTGACAGAGATAACTGAGCCGGCTAACGATTTCCGCGCGCAACATTTCCGCCGCGGAGTCGTGAGGCGGAAGGGCCAGACCGCGGAGGAATTCGCGCGCCTGTGAAATCGGAAGGGCGGCAAACTCCGGCAAAGTGAAGGCGACGCCACCGGCGGTGGCAAGCCGGTAATTCAGCGTCTCGGGCTGGAAACGGCCGCCCTGGCAACTCGGGCAGGTGGTGTAGGCGCGGTAGCGGCTCAAGAGCACGCGCACGTGCATTTTGTAAGTCTTGCTCTCGAGCCATTTGAAGAAGCCTCGGACGCCGTACCACCGATCGCTCTCGTAATCTTCCTCGCTGTATTCGCCCGCGCCGCGCTCGCCGTTGATGACGAAATCCTGATCCGGTTTGGGCAATTCCTCGAATGGAAGATGGACATCGATCTCTTCCCGGGCGCAGGCGCGGAGGAGATCCTTTTGCGATTCGCCCATCTCTTCACCGCGGAAAACCCGCACCGCGCCCTCGGCGATGGAAAGCGCGCGATCGGGAATGGCGCGGTGATAATCGACCGCGATGGTGCGGCCAAAACCGCGGCACTCCGGGCAGGCGCCTAACGGATTATTGAAACTGAAAAGCCCCGGCGTGGGCGGGCGAATATCGAGGTCGCAATGCGCGCAATGCCAGCCGGTGGAATAGGGATGTTCTTTCTTCGATTCGAGCTCGATAAAGTTGATCTTGTCCTTGCCAAACCGGAGCCCGGTCTCGAGCGACTCGACCAGACGGGCGCGATTCTTATCCGAGATGGTAAGGCGATCCTGAATCACCTGCACCCGGGCCCCGAGCCGGAGATTTTTCGCCTCGCCATCCGCCCGCACGACTTCGCCGTTGAGCCAAATGCGCAGGTAGCCCTGCTGCTGGAGAAAGGCGAAGAAATCGGCCACTTCGGTCTTGGGCGGGACCGCCACCCAGAAGGTGATCAGGCCCGATTTCCCGGCACAGGCGGCCGCGATTTCATCCGCGATCGATTTCGCGGTCTCCGGGCGAATCTCGCGGCTGCAACTCGGGCAATAAGCGCGCGCTACTCGCGGCATGAGCAGCTTCAGGTAGTCGTTAATCTCAGTCATCGTCCCGACGGTGGAGCGCGAGCTCTTGACCGGATTCGATTGCTCGATCGCGATCGCCGGCGGGATGCCACGAATCTCGTCCACCCGGGGCTTGTCCATTCGCTCGAGAAACTGCCGGGTATAGGGGCTGAAAGTCTCGACGTAACGGCGCTGGCCTTCGGCGTAGATGGTATCGAAGGCCAGGCTCGATTTGCCGCTCCCGCTCGGCCCGGTGACGACGGTTAATTCCCCCAGCGGCAGGTCGAGATCGAAGCCTTTGAGGTTGTTCTGCCGGGCACCCCGGATCTCGATGCAACCGCGATCGGCAGGCGCAGTGACGCAGGGTTTTTTGCCGTTGCTGGAAGCCACCGCCGACAATCGTTTCGGGGGGCGGAAAGCGCAAACTTTATGAGCAAATGAACGTGCCCGCCGGCACTCTTCGTTATTCTGGACCGACGATTTTGGCCAGTTCCCGCGTCAGCGCCGCCTGCGCTTCGGCGTCGTCGCTGCTCCCCCAGACCGCGAGCTCGAGCATGCGCGCGCCCAGCTCGCGTTTTCCCTGCCAGGCCGCCCGCAGGCGCCCGCGAGCAGTCCAATCCTCAGCCGCGGCGTCGGCTCCGCTGGAGTAGGTGGAACGCCCGTCCCAGTAACAATAAAAAATGTGCAGCGGACGGCCGTTGTCGTCGAAGCGGTAGGATTGGATGGGCAGTTGAGCGCCGTTGACTTCGAGGAGATCTGGACCGCTCTGTTGCTCCATCGTTAGTCCGCTGGCCGGCAGACAAATATCGGGCCGGTGGTTTTTCACGAACAGCGCCGCCGTCCGCCCGGGCAGCCAGTGGAAGGAATACATCATCCAACGGCGGTCGTCGGCCGAGCGCCAGGTGGCGGCGCCGCCTTCGTTGTAACGCAACAGCGTCTCGACCGCGTCGGGGATCGGCTGGCGCCGAAAATCCTGCTCGCTCGCCGGCCAGGTCACCTCCCAGGCCTTTTCGTTCGGGGCCTCGCTGCGGCTGGGCGCATACCAGGTGGCGGTGGCGATTTCAGTGCCGAGAAGCCAGAGGATGAGCGCGCCCGACCACCAGAGACCACCGGAGCTGGTGCGCCGCGGCGGCACCGACAACCTCATCTCGCCGGCTGCCGGTTTGAACCACATGCTCAGCCCCCAAAGCCCGAAAAGGCAGAGGAAGAGAATGGTGAACCCGGCCGGATCGTGCCAGCGATGGATCGCCGGGATGCCGGAGGTGGCGGCCACTTCGCAGAGAATGAGGGTACGCCCGATGTTGCAGACGAAGGCGAGCACGGCCGCAGCGAACACGAGCAGGACGCGGCGCGAGATTCGCATCCAGTAAAATTCCCCGAGGAAAAGCGCGACCATGAAAGTAGCCTGGAGCGAGCGCACGCCGGTGCAGGCGTCGTCGATCCCAACCTGGCCGGTGCTGAGCTCGATCACGTTCCCGTGCCGCACCGCGACCGTGCCGAGGAAGTTCAAAATCTGCAGAGTGATGGCGGTATCGGCGCGCATGAGCGATTGCACGACCAGCTGCTCGAATTGCACCGGCCACGGCACCGCGACGAGGAAAAACAACACCGGAAAGGCGAAGTGCCGCAGCCAGGGCCAGCCGCCGGCGAGCTGAATCGCGGCCAGGGTGATGACGACCGCGGCCAGCGCCATCGTCCAGCTGAGCAAGCGCCAATCGGGATTCGCCACCGCGATGATTCGAGCCGGTAAAAGGAGAAGAGCGACCGCGCCGGCCAAGGCGAGGGTGAGGCCGCGAGCTGCCGGCGTGGCCGGCGCCGGCCGGCGAATCCAGCGCTGGTAAAAAAGCCAGACCGCAAGGAAGGGCACAGTCCAGCCATAGCCGTATTGCGGGTTGAGCGACCACTCGCTCTGCAGCTGCTGGATGATCTCCAGCCAGAGGAAAAGAAAACCGAGCAGCGCCAGAGCCAATGGCCACTGGAAAATCATCGCCTTCCGGGGCGCAGGCACGGTCGGCGCCGGCGCTACCGCGGTGGAATGGGACATGCTAGGTTTCTAGCAGTTTGTGCGCCCCAACGCCACCTCCGGCAAAAGGAAGCGCGCTACCTAACGAATGGCCGGGCCTTCCGATTCACCTCGCGAATTTTCTCTTCAGAAAACCGAACACACTTTCGTCAAGCTGTCGTTAGCGGTCATCCTCGGGCTCTGCCTGCTGGTCGCGCTGGGCTGGGGCGGACATCGCTTTTATCTCCGCTGGCAGGAGCACAAACTGATGCGCCAGGCTCACGTCGCCTTCGATAAGGGCGATCTGCGCTGGGCCGCCCTGGCCGCGCAACGCGCCTTTGCCGTCGACTCCAACAGCGTCGACGCCTGCCGCACCCTGGCCGCGATCGCGGAGAAACAGGAGAGCCCGGAAGCGATCGATTGGCGCCGCCACGTGGTCGCGCTGGAGCCGAACTCCCTGGCCGATCGGATCGCGCTGGCCGAGGCCGCGCTCCGTTTCCAGCAACCGGTCATCGCGACCGAGGCGCTCAAGGACGTGCCGCCGGCGCAGCAGAATGATCCAGCTTACCAGACCGCGGCGGCCCATCTCGCCCTGGCGAAAAAAGACATGGCAGCGGCGAAAGAACATTTCGAAAGGGCGGTGCGACTCGCGCCTAACGACATCCGCCGCCAGCTCGAGCTGGCCGAGTTTCAGCTCCTCTCCCAGGATCGGGGGCAACGCGAGGCCGGCCGCCGCCTGGCCGAAAAGCTCCGGCAGAATCCGAAGGTGCGCCTGGAAGCGCTTCGCATCCTGATCAACGACGCCATTCATTGGCGGGAAACGGACAGCGCCGCTCTGGCCAGAGAACTGGAGCAGCTCCCCGCCGCCACTTTTAGCGATCGGCTGCTCGCTCTCGGGATTCTGCGCGCGGCCAGCGATCCGGCTTTCACCGCCGCTCTCACCCGGCTGCAGAGCGAGTCGCAACCGTCCCCCGAGAAAGCGGTCAAGCTGGTCAACTGGATGAACAGCCACGGTCTGGCCCTGCTCGCGATCGATTGGAGCCGGCGTTTGCCGGACGAAATGCTGGACAGCATCCCGCTCCGCTTCGCCCTGGCCGACGCTTACATCCGCCTGCGCGATTGGACCTCGCTCAAGCAAATGCTGGAACGCGGGACCTGGAATCGGGGCGAACCGGTGCGCCGCGCCCTGCTGGCCAAGGTGGCGCGCGAGACCGGAGACGATATCGCCTTTCAGAAAAATTGGATCGCGGCCGTGGCCAAAGCCGAGAACGATCCCGACCGTCTCAATCTGCTCCAGTCGATCGCCTTCCAATGGAACTGGCCCGAGAAAGCGACCGGCGTCCTCTGGATGCTGGCCGAAAATCCCGAGGCGCAACGCAACGCGCTGCAGGAACTCTACCGTTATTTCGCCTCGCAACGGGACACCACCGGGATGTATCGCGCTCTCTCGCGCCTGGTCGCGATCATGCCGGAAGACGAAGCGGTGCGGAATAATTTTGCCCAGGTCTCGCTCCTGCTCCGAGCGGAAACCATCCGCGCCCGCGGCATGGCGCGCGATCTGTACGAAGCGCACCCGCACCAGCCGGCCTACGTCTCCACTTACGCCTTCGGACTTTTCCAATCGGGCGATGTGAAGGGCGCCTTGAAGCTGATGCAGCGGCTCCCTCCCGATCAGCTGCGGGAACCCTCGATCGCCGCCTACTACGGCGTCTTTCTCGCCTCCGTGGGCCAGAGCGACCAGGCGACGGAGTATCTCGACCTTGCCGGGAAAGCGAAATTATTGCCCGAGGAAGAAGAACTGGTCTCGCGCGCCCGCGCCTCCCTTGCCCGCCAATAGGACGAGCGGCATGTGATGTGCTTTTTGCCAGGTCGGCAGGAAGTCTGCCCTAACGAATCTCAAAGATGCGAACCTACCTGGCTCTTTTTTCTGTCGCGCTGGTGAGCGCGGCACAGGCCGGAATCGATTTCACCCCCATCCGCGGGCAGCGCGTGCTGGAGGGAATCGTTTTCCCGCAGCTCGTCTTCCAGCAAAACGGCCACGCCATCACCTACGAACCGCCGCGCGGCTGGTCCGTGACCGGCGACGGCGCGACCTTGAAGCTGACCCCGCCGGATGTCTCCCAGGCGCAGGCGGTGATGGAGCAATCGCCTCTCCCGGCGCCGCAGTTTTTCGATCCGGCGCTGACCCAGCGGTTGCAGCAGATGGTGCTCGGCTCGCTCCCGGGCGGCGCCGCAAATGTGGCCCTCGTCTCGGAGGAAAAGAATCCGCTCCAGATCGGCCAGCACGAAACCTACGCGGTCACGGTTTCCTACAATTTCTACGGGCAGGATTTCCTCATGAGCGTGCTTTTCGCCAACCTGCCCGACACGCAATTGCGCTTCCGCACCGTGGCGCGCAAGGCGGATTTCGAGAAGGTGCACCGCGCCTTTCGCGCCAGTCTCTACACCCTCGGCTGGCAGTAAAACACCGGCGCCGCCGTCAGTGCTGCGGCGCTAGACCGGCGCGGCGCTGAGCTGGCGCAGCTTGCGCACAATCCGGGGCAGAATCTCCAGCACCTTGTCCAGCTCCGCCTCGGTGTTATAGCGGCCAAAGGAAAAGCGCAGGCTGCTGCGGGCCCGCTCTTTCGTCAGCTGCATGGCGCGAAGAACATGCGAAGGCTCGACCGCGCCGGTGGTGCAGGAAGAGCCTAACGAACAACAGATTCCTTCCTGATCGAGCTTGAGCAGGATGGCCTGGGCGTCGACTCCGAGGAAGGCGAGGTTGGAGGTATTGGGCAGGCGGGCTTCCGCTGCGCCATTGATTTCCACCTCCTCGAGCTCGTTCCGCAACGTCGTCTCAAAGCGATCGCGCAAGGCGCGGACGCGGGTGTTTTCGTCCTCGATGGTGGCGCCGGCCAGCTCGGCAGCTTTGCCCAGGCCGACGATGGCGGCGACGTTATCAGTCCCGGCCCGGCGACCGCCCTCCTGCGGACCGCCGACCATGAGCGGCTGGAAGCGCGCCTTCTGGTTGACGTAAAGCGCGCCGACGCCCTTGGAGGCATGGAGTTTGTGGCCGGAGAGGGAGAGGAAATGGATCGCCATTTTGCTCAGGTCGATCGGCATTTTCCCCACCGCCTGCACCGCATCGGTGTGAAAGAAGACGGCTTTGCGGCGGCAGAACTCGGTGATTTCTTCCAGCGGATAAATGACGCCGGTTTCGTTGTTGGCCCACATGACTGAGACGACCGCGGTCTCGGGCCGGATGGCCTCTTCCAGCTCGGCCAGATCGAGCCGGCCTTGCCCGTCGACCGGGACGATGGTCGCCTGACATCCTCGCCTAACGAGTGCCTGGCAGTAATTCAGCACCGCGTTGTGCTCCACCGCCGTGGTCACGACGTGCTGGCGCTCGGGCGACATCTGGAGGGCGGAATGGAGTGCGGTGTTATCCGATTCCGTCCCGCCGCTGGTAAAGACGATCTCGTTAGGCTGGCAGCCGAGCAGATCCGCCACTCGTTCGTGCGCCAGGTCGGTCGCATCCTTGACCCGGGCGCCAAAACGATGCGAACCGGAAGGATTGCCGTAGTTCGTGGTCAGAAACGGCATCATTTCCTCCAGGACCGCAGGATCGATCCGGGTGCTGGAGTTATTGTCGAGATAGATGATTTCGGAATTGGCTGGCATGGCGAAATAAGATCAAAACCGGCGCACCGCGCTGGCAGCTACTCCGGCGGCCGCGGCTCGTTCCCGGGATGCTGCGCATGGTGATGCGTCCAGCGGAAGTATAGATTCCGCAGGTAGATCGGCAACGGCAGCATATTTTGCAGAATGCCGACGGAGTCGTGCCGGTAGATGGCGAAGTAGCTGAGCATGAGAATGGAGCCGAGTGCGCTGCATTCCCAGAAGCCGATCGGGATGACGCTTTTTTTCGCCCGCTCCGAGGCGATCCATTGCACGATGAAGCGCAATCCGAAAATGACGCTGCCGGCCAGGCCAACGAATTTCCACGGCGTGAAAGTGATCTGATACCAGGGCGCCTCGGCGAGGACGGCTAGAGTGTTCATACCGGAGGACTAAGCATGGCTTCTGCGGCGCGCACGAATTTTTTCCCGCAGCGGAGCGATCTGTGTTTCAGTGCAGCGATGGACTCGATTTGGGAGCAGGCCAACCCGCATCTGCGCGACCTCGCGCTTTATGAACCCGGAAAACCGATTGAGGAGACGGCGCGCGAATCCGGTCTGCGGCCGGACCAGATCGTCAAGCTGGCCTCAAACGAGAACCCGCTCGGGCCCTCTCCCGCGGTCCGGCGCGCGATGGAGACAGCGCTCGGGCAGGCCAATTATTATCCCGACGGCGGTGGCTTTCATCTCCGCGCGGCTTTGGCAGAGAAATTCCAACTGCCGCGCGAATGTTTCGTGCTTGGTAACGGCTCGAACGAGATCATCGAGTTCATCGGCCACGCCTTCCTCAGCCCGGGCACGGAGATGGTGACCTCGGAGAATGCCTTCATCGCCTACCGACTGGTCGCGGCGCTCTTCGGGGCCGAGATCGTGGCGGTGCCGGATCGCGATTATCGCTTTGACCTCGAAGCCATCGCCGCGGCCATCACCCCGCGAACGAAGGTGATCTTCATCGCCAATCCGAACAACCCCACCGGCACGCTGGTGGAGCAGGAGGCCATCGACCGTTTCATGGCCAGTGTGCCTAACGATCTCGTGGTGGTCTTCGACGAGGCCTATCACGAATACCTCGGGACGGCGCCGGAGACGATCAAGTTCGTGCAAGAGGGCCGCAACGTCATCGTCCTCCGCACCTTTTCCAAGATCCACGCCCTGGCCAATCTCCGGATCGGCTATGGCGTGGCCCGGCCGGAGCTCGCCCGGGTTCTTCAGAAAACGCGGGAGCCATTCAACACCAGCGGGCTGGCCCAGACCGCCGCGGTCGCCGCTCTGGCCGACCAGGCGCACCAGGCGGAGACGAAACGAGTGACCGACGAAGGGCGGCAATATCTGGAGACGGAATGCGCGGCGCTGGGGCTGGAGTTTGTCCCGAGCGTGGCCAATTTCGTCCTGGTGAAAGTGGGCGACGGCGCGGCCATCTTCCGTGCTCTCCTGGCCAAAGGCGTGATCGTGCGCGCACTCAGCGGCTACAATCTGCCCGAGTGGGTTCGCATCTCGGCCGGCACCATGGAGCAGAATCGCCAATGCATCGCCGCCCTGCGCGAGGTGTTGGCGGGATGAACCCGCCGGCCTCCAACGCCACCATCGCCGCTGTTTCCACCCCGCCAGGCGAAGGGGCCATCGCGCTGGTCAGGCTCTCCGGGCCGGAGGCGGTCGCGGTGGCGGACCGGATCTTCCGGGGCAAGGAAAAGCCCTCGCAGCTCGCCTCGCACCGGCAGCAGCTCGGCGAGGTCGTGGAAGAAGAACGCGTCATCGACCAGGTCCTGCTCTCGGTGCATCGCGCGCCGGCCAGTTACACCGGCGAAGATGTGGTGGAAATAAGTTGTCACGGCGGCGTCCTGGTCACCGCGCGGGTCTGGGAAGCCTGTCTCCACGCCGGCACCCGCGCCGCGCGACCCGGAGAATTTACCGAGCGCGCATTTCTTCACGGCAAACTTGATCTGACTCAGGCCGAGGCAGTGATCGATCTCATCCAGGCCAAGACCGATCTCGCCCTGCGCTCCGCCGCGGAGCAACTGGAGGGCCGGCTCGGAGAACGGATCTCGAAGTTGCGCCAGGCGCTCATCTCCCTGGTGGCCAATCTCGAGGCTTACATTGATTTTCCCGATGAAGATATCGAGCCGGATGTCGGAGCGGCGTTTCTCCGGCGCCTGGATGAAATCCGAGGGCAGATCGACGCTCTGCTCGCGACCGCGGATCAGGGTCGCATCTTCCGCGAAGGGGTGCGGGTGGTCATCTACGGCGCGACCAACGCCGGCAAATCCAGTCTGCTCAATCGACTGCTCGGTTTCCCCCGCGCCATCGTGAGCGAAATCCCCGGCACGACCCGGGACACGATCGAGGAAGTGATCAACCTGCGCGGGATCGCCCTCCGCCTGATCGATACCGCCGGCCTGCGCGCGGCCGGGGCCGACGCGGTGGAGATGGAAGGGATCAGGCGCACGGAAAATTCGCTCACTCACGCCGATCTCATCCTGCACGTGGTCGACGCGAGCGCGGCCAAACCGGCACATTTCGAGGGTCGGCCGACACGGGAGCGGCCGGAGCTGCTCCTTCTTAATAAGAGTGATTTGCCGGCGCACTCGGATTGGGCAGGCTGCGATGGGCTGCGCATTTCCTGCACCGCTGACGACGGTTTAGCCGGCTTGGAGGAGGCGCTCCTGGCCAGGGTAAACGCCCAGCGCTGGGACGGCTCCAGCGCCATCGCGATCAATGCACGCCACCGCGATTGCCTGCGTCGCGCCCTCCAAGCCTGCGACACGGCGCGCGGTGCACTGGAGGAAAATCTCCCGCCGGAGCTCATCGCGGTCGACCTGCGCGGCGCTCTCCAGGCCGTCGGCGAGGTGGTCGGGCAGGCCGATATGGAGCAGATCCTCGACGCGCTCTTCGCCAGCTTTTGCATCGGAAAATGAGAAGCCTGACCAGCGCCGGCTACGAACAGCTCGCCCGGCCACTGCTCTTCCGACTCAACCCTGAGGCGGCCCACCACTTCGCGCTCGATTTTCTGCGCGCCGCTCCGCGGATCCCTGGAGCGCTGGCGCTATTGCGCAACTTTGCTCCGCCGGACGGTCGTTGCTCGTTTTTCGGCCTTTCGTTTCGCAACCCGATCGGGCTTGCCGCCGGCTTCGACAAGAACGCCGTCGCCCTGCCGGCCTGGGAAGCGATCGGTTTTGGCTTTGTCGAGATCGGCACGGTCACGGCACAGCCGCAGCCGGGAAATCCCCGCCCCCGCATCTTTCGTTATCCAAAAGAGGAGGCGTTGATCAATCGCCTCGGGTTCAACAACGACGGTGCCGAAGCGGTGGCGGAGCGGTTGCGGCGGCTGCGCGACAGTGCCTTCGCACCCTCCATTCCGATCGGGGTGAACATCGGAAAATCGCGCCTGGCTCCGATCGAAGAAGCGGCGAGCGATTACCTCGCTTCCTTCCGCCGGTTGCACGCGGTGGCGGACTATGTCGCGCTCAATGTCAGCTCGCCCAACACTCCGGGACTTCGCTCGTTGCAGGGGAAAGAGGCACTGGCCGATCTGCTCCAGGTGGTGATGGAGGAGAACAGCCGGCAAGCGAAATCTCGACCGATCCTGCTCAAGATCGCGCCCGATCTCGAGGAAACGGCGGTGGGCGAGCTGGTCGAGCTGGTGGAGCGGTTTGAGCTGGCCGGGATCATCGCCACCAATACCACGCTCGACCATTCCGCAATCGAGAGCGGCGCAGACCAAACCGGCGGGCTCAGCGGCGCGCCGTTGCGGGCCAGAGCGACGGAATTTCTGCCTCTCCTTCAGGGGCTGACGCGGAGACCGATCATTAGCGTGGGCGGAGTGATGAATGGGGAAGACGCCCAGGAGCGGCTGGAGGCCGGCGCGGCGCTGGTGCAGGTGTATACGGGCCTGATCTATCGCGGTCCTGCGCTCTTGAAAGAGATCTCGAAGGCCGGCGCGGCGCGGGCAACAGCCTGATCGCTGGGACACGCCCGGGGGCGATGCAATACGACAGATCGGGCGCAATTCAGCGACTTTTGTGATTATCGCGGCATGGACCCTGCTATAATTTCCATACTCACTACACTGAATACAATGGCTTACACTCTTTCCACTCGCTTCCTCGTCCTCGCCCTCGCCTTTCTTTCCGCTACGGCTGCCTTTGCCGATTCGGACACCGGCAGCATCACCATCGCCTGGGACGCGAATTCCGAGACCGATATCGCCGGTTATAAAGTCTACTCCGGGCTCGAGAAAGGAGTTTATAACCGGATCGTCGACGTAAAGCGCAACACCTCCACGACCGCGACCAGCCTGCCGGTCGGGCAGCAGTTCTTCTTCGTCGTCACCGCCTATAACACCGCGGGATTGGAGAGCCTCTATTCGAGTGAGATTTCCGCCGTTGTCGCCCCTTCTCCGACCCCGACCCCAACGCCAACGCCGACCCCAACTCCGACCGCCACTCCGACGCCGACGGCTACCCCAACGCCGACCCCAACCCCGACGCCGACTGCGACCCCAACTCCGTCCGCCACTCCTACACCCACGCCAACGGCCACGCCCACTCCGACACCCAGTGCCACCCCAACCCCGAGCCCAACCCCCACGCCGCCACCGAAATATCTCCTGAACATCTCCACCCGCGTCCATGTGCGGAGCGATGACGGAGTCATGATCGGCGGCTTCATCCTCTCGGGTGACGAAAATAAGGACGTCATCATTCGCGCCCTCGGCCCTTCCCTGACTGCATATGGCCTCAAACACGCTCTGCTCGATCCCGAGATCGAACTCTACGACCAGACCGGCGCTTTGATTGCCCAGAACGACAACTGGACGTCCCTGCCGGCCGGCACCGTGCCGAAAGAATTGGAACCTGGGAAAGGGAAAGAAGCCGTCATCGTCGCCAACCTGGCTCCAGGCAGCTACACCGCCGTCCTGCGCGGGGTCGACGGCACCACCGGCAACGCCCTTTGCGAGCTCTATGACCTCTCGCCGGCCAATTCCAGCGTGCGCAACATCTCCACTCGCGGCCAAGCCGGCAGCGGCGACGACGTCATGATCGGCGGCTTCATCGTCGCCGGCAGCGAGCCTTCCAAGGTGATCGTGCGCGCGATCGGACCCTCGCTCGCGTCGGCCGGAATCAGCGGCGCCTTGCCCGATCCTGTCCTCGAACTGCACAGCGCCGACGGATCGTTGATCTACCAGAACGACAACTGGCGCAGTGACCAGGCGAAACAAATCATCAAGACCGGTATCCCGCCGACCGATGACCGGGAAGCGGCCATCATCGCCACCTTGCCGCCCGGCGCCTATACCGCGGTCGTGCATGACGCCGGCACCGCGAGCGGAGTCGCGCTGGTGGAAGTCTACGCCATCGATTAAACCCGCGGCCAACAACGATTCCTGACAGGCGCCAGCGCGTAAAAGCGCCGGCGCCTTTTGGCTGTCGGGACCCCAATGCCAACCACGGCTCGCAAGACGGTTCGAGGCCTTTGCGTCTCCGCGCGACTCCCGGGGTGGCATTTTACCGGCGAATAAAGGGCCGCCGCCAGCGTCCTACAGCCTCATACGCAGCTAATCGGACCGGCCAGAAGTCAGCAGAGATGCGATACCTTCCCGGGCCAACGGTGGACCGTTGCCTTGCCAAACCAAAGACGACTTCGTATCTCCTCTGCGTTTTCTGTGATGTCTCGCTCCTCTACGTCGCTACGCTGTCTCGCCCTTGGTCTCCTGCTCACCCTGGGCCAGGTGGCATTGGCGGTAGGTTTCGCGCACCCGACCGCCTCGTGGAGCGATCGTTATCTGGCGCTGGTCCAGCACGATAGCTATTGGTTCGCCAACATCATCGACCGCGGCTACGGCACCACCCTGCCTCCGATCGATCACAAGGAGATGGAGGTGTCGAATGTTGCCTTCTTCCCCGCCTATCCGTTGCTGGCCAAGGCGGTGAAAGGTCTCACCGGCCTCGGCACTTACCCGGCCCTGCTGATCTCGGCCCAGACAGCCACCTGGGGATTTTGGACCTACTTTTTCCTCTTCGGCGCGCGCTGGGGGCTGCCGATGGCGCTGCAGGCTTTTGGCGCGCTGGCGATTGCGGCGCATCCGGCTGCTTTCTATCTGGTGGCTGGTTATTCGGAGTCGCTCTTCCTTATGTCGCTGGTCGGGTTCATCTATTGGAGCACGAGTGAAACCCGCGGCGCGCGCTGGATCGCGATCGGGCACGGGCTGGTGATGTCGGCCACCCGCATCGTGGGATTGCCTTGTGCACTTTTCCCGATGCTGCGGGCGTTTTTTCGGAAACCAGCGGGCGCCGATGCGCCCATGAACGTGCGCTCTTTGCTCGAGCGCTATCGCCGGCCGATCCTCATCACCTCGCTCTCGCTGCTCGGGGGGCTGGCCTTTTTTGCCTACTGTCAGGTGCGCTGGGGGCGATGGGATCTCTACATGCTCACCCAGGAGGCCGGCTGGGGTATCCAGGTCGACTACCTGGCGGCCTTTAAGCCGGCCAACTATCGCTTTGCCCTCCCGCCCGTGATCGATACCTCTCGGGTGAGCCAGCTCGTCAGCGCGCTGGCCGGTGTCGTCTTCCTCCTCATCGCGGCGGCGGAATTGGGCTCGGCCCTGAGCGGACGCAGCGATTGGCGGCGGCGGATCGGGTTCTATTTCGCGGCGGCGGTGATTTATTATCTCTCTCTCGCCGGGGTGGCCTCGGTGCAGATGGAGAGCATGCTGCGATACGACCTTTGCGTGCATGCCCTTGTTATCCTAGGGTTGCTCCACTTCTTGCGGGAATTCCGCATGCCGCCCGTCTTCGTGCGGGCGTCCGCGATGGGCGCGGCTGCGGTCGCTTGCGCCGCGGGGATCGGTTTGCAGGGTTTATATGTCTGGAACTTTACACAGGGAAACTGGGTCGCCTGAGATGGAATCTAAGACCAGCGTAGCCATCATCGGCGCCGGACCGGCCGGGCTCACCGCCGGTTATCTCCTGGCTAAAAACGAGGTCGAGGTCACGGTGCTGGAAGCGGATCCGATCTACGTTGGCGGCATCTCCCGCACCGCCCGCTACAAAGGCTACCACTTCGACATCGGCGGCCATCGCTTCTTCTCCAAATCGAAAGCGGTCGAGGATCTCTGGAACGAAATCCTCCCGCACGACATGCTGGAGCGGCCTCGCTCCTCGCGCATATTCTATGGCCGCAAATTCTTTGCCTACCCGCTCAAGCCCTTTGAGGCCCTGATCAAGCTGGGATTGTTTCGCTCCACCGCCTGCGTCCTCTCCTGGTTCAAAGCCCGCCTCTTCCCCGTGCGCGATCCGCGTAACTTTGAAGATTGGGTCAGTAACCAGTTTGGTCGCCGGCTTTTTAAGACTTTCTTCAAGAGCTATACCGAAAAGGTCTGGGGCATGCCCTGCCGCGAGATCTCGGCTGATTGGGCGGCGCAGCGGATCAAGGGTTTGTCCTTAGGCAGCGCCATCCGCAATGCCCTCTTCCCGCAACGCCAGCCGCGGGATAAGTCGAAGGTGATCAAGACGCTGATCAATTCCTTCCGTTACCCCAGAAAAGGACCCGGCATGATGTGGGAAACGGCCGCACAAAAGATGCAATCGCTGGGCGGCGCTCTCCGCCAGGGCTGCCGGGTCACCCGTTGCGAGTACAACAGCCTGCTGGAGTGCTGGAGAGTCCAGTTTGTCGACCGCGAAGGAGCCGAGCATAGTCTGCAGGCCGAGCATGTCATTTCCTCCGCTCCGCTGCGCGAGCTGATCACCGGGCTGACGCCGGCGGTGCCGGCGCGGGTGCACGAGGCGGCGGCAAGCCTGAAGTATCGCGACTTCCTAACTGTGATGTTGATCGTGCAGGCCAGCGACGCCTTTAGCGATAACTGGATCTACATCCATGACCCGAGCGTCAAGGTGGGCCGCATCCAAAACTTCCGTTCCTGGTCACCCGAGATGGTGCCGGACCCGGAGAAGGCCTGCTACGGGATGGAGTATTTCTGTTTCGAGCACGATGGCCTCTGGGATTCAAGCGATGAAGAGTTGATCGAGCTGGCCAAGCGCGAGCTGGCCCAGATCGGCCTGGCCCGGCCAGGCGAGGTGGTGGATGGTTGTGTCGTTAGGCAGAAGAAGGCTTACCCGGTCTACGACGACGACTACGCCCGCCATGTCGCCACCATTCGCACCGAGCTGGAGCAGAATTATCCCAATCTCCACCTCGTCGGCCGTAACGGCATGCATAAGTATAACAACCAGGACCACGCCATGATGACGGCCATGCTCTGCGTGGAAAATATTCTGGCCGAGCAACAGCTCTACGATCTTTGGCAGGTCAACGGCGACGCCGAATATCACGAAAGCGGTGCGGGCGAATCCTCCGAGGTCGGCAGCGCGCTCCGCCTGGTGCCGATGCGAGCGGATAATGAACCGGAGCTGGCTTCGGAACAGAGCGGCTAGGTCGACCGGTGCCAGGTCTTCGCCGGTGGTTTGGTTCTTTTGGAAAAGGCTATAATTGCTCTTTTAGAGATGGGGACGCGACGGCGCCCGTCTCTTCATTCCATCTGACGCAAAAACGGCCCCGGTTTCCTGAGGCCGTCCCTGCATTGTGAGTTATCGTTAGTCTGAGTGATTTAGCGCGCGGCCAAGCCGAAGGCGAATTCCGGCAGCGCGCCGACCGAAGAGGCCGGAAGGAGGCTGCCGTTAAACTGGCGCACTTGGAAGCCGAGTATCTCGTGCGTGAGGGAGTTCAGGACATAGAGATAGTGACTCTGGGCGCTAAGTGCTTCGTCAATCGGTCCGCTATCCGCGCCCGTCTCCGCCGTCACTCCGTCAGGGTCGAGCGGGGTCAAGGCTCCGGCACGTCCGACTCGGAAACCGGTGATGCTCCCGCTGCCGGTGTTCGTGGTGTAGGCATAGCGGCCGGAGTCAGTCGTCACAATCCAGCAGGGCGCCGTCTCAGTTGTGGGCATGAGGGTATCGACCGCGCTTAGTTCTCCGGAGCCATTCAGGACATAATTAGAGACTGTGCCCAAATCCTCCCCGCCGCCAAAGGCTTCGGAGATGATAAGATAACCATCACTGCTAAAGTCGAAGCCAAAGGGAGTTTCGCCGGCCGAGGCATGACTCACTGGCGCACCGGCCACTCCATCCTGTCCGAGTTCATAGATATCGATCAGGTTAGTCGCCTTCTCCGTCACAACCAGGTGAGTGCCACCGGGGCGGAATTGAATCTGCGCCGGCGCCGGCGCCGGCGCCTCCATCCCACTGAGCGGCTGGATCGAACCTTCGAGCGCGGTCAAGTGACCGCTGGTGTCGAGCGTGTAGCCAGAGATATTCCCATCACCGCCACCGTTCAAGACGTAAACCAGGTTACCATGCATGGTGATGCTGATCGGTAGCTCACCGTTCGATGACTCGGTCTCTGTCAGGGACAGAGCGCCATTTTGGGCCACGCGAAAAACCGAGATATCGTTGGAGCCGGGATTGACGACCAGGAGCCAGCGTCCGTCGTCACTCAGGATGACTCCGCCCTGGCTGCCAAGTCCAGCATCATTCCCGAGGCCGCCGCTCGGAAAGGCCTGAGTAAATCTCAGGTCCCCGCCACGCGAGCGGCTGAAGGCAAAGACTTCGTTGCCGTTGCTGGAGTTACTGGCCGTATAGACGGCCCCGGTGGCGGCGGCGCGATCGTTAGCTGATGAGGACGCTTTCGCGCTTTCAGTCGATTGCAAGAAGGCGAGTGACACTGTGCATAAGGCTAACGCAGCGAGCGCGTGCGAAGAAGTTGGTCTTACTCTGTTCATATGGGTGCGAGCGACCCAGCAGGAAATTATTCCGAGTGAAGTTCAATTGTCACGTTGGCCGGCCTGATGAGATGCGGACTGGTTCGGGCGCGCGTGCGCAGGTGATACGTTACGGCGGGAGATGGATGAGGCTAAGATCCGACGAATGTTATCGCTTGATAGTTATGGCAGCGCCTTTCCGGGCGGCGGGAACCAAGTGATGAATGCGCGATTTTCCGAGGAAACAGAAGATACTCTGTCGTTATCGGAAGAAGCCAGATATCACGGAAGTTGCGCATAGCCGGGGCCAACGAGCAGATCCAATAGGCGGCTGTTGAACATCACTGCCCGACGTGCTCGAAGCCCGTCCGATCGACTTGGTAGCAGATCGGCAGGACGCTGGATTCGAGCGACGACGCGCGGATCGCCGCTCAGAAATTGTCTCTCCGGACCAAAAAATCGGCCTTCGCCAACGCGCGAACCAACCGGCACACCAGCTCCTTCGCGCGCCAGGCGATGAAACCAGTCGCGATTTCCTTATTTTAAGCTATGGTCTGCGATGTCCAAACCTTCTGGCACCTTCTTTTCGCGTCGCGCCCCCGATATCATCACTGAAGAGCTCGTGGCTGTGCTCTCCTCCAAGACTGCCTACGAATTCAAGCCGTTGTTCGACATTCTCCTGGTCAACCTGCGCGAGCGCAATGCGGCCAGCGGCGGCGAAGAAATGCTCCGGCTCCGTTCCTACGAGAAGCTGCAGAGCCTCGTCAGCCAGGGCGCAGCTGAGCGCAAGGTGATCGGCGCGACCAAGAAATACAAAGGCGTCCCTGCGCGCATGCAGGCGCTCCAGAAAGAGATGAAACTGGTGCGAGCCGATTGGACTGCCCGGGCCAAGGCCAAGGCGGAAGCGGCCGCCGCCAGCTAGGCGCTCCCGATCCCGGTTCCTGCATCCCCGCCTGGGCCTGGCCGCGACCGTGCGACCGGCTCGTTCGCGATCTTGCATCGCTCGTTAGGCGAGTGGCGCGGGAGATCCGCCTTCGAGCGCGTGGGTCAACCAGCTTCGAGACGAGACGGACGGAATTGAATATCCCTCGTCACGCTGGGGCGCTTTCGCATTGACTGCTCGCGCTGGTGGCAGAAAATTCCCACATGCCCGCCACCGCGACTACCGTCCGTTGCAAGGCCCGCCTCCTCCGGCCCGCCGAACCCGGGAAGGACAGTTCCTGGACCTTTCTCATCCTGCCCAAGGCCGCCAGTGCCCGACTTCCCTCGCGCGGTATGACCGCGATCGAGGGCACCCTCAACGACATCCCCTTCCAGGCGATGCTTGAGCCCGACGGCCAAAAGAGCCACTGGCTCAAAGTTAACCGCAAACTGCGCCAGGCTGCCGGCGCCGAAGCGGGCGACGAGGTCACCCTTGAACTCGCGCCCGCGGAGAAAGAACCGGAACCCACCATCCCGCTCGATCTGAGAAAAGCTCTCGCCACCGCTAGCGCCAAGGCGAAAGCGGTCTGGTCCGACATCACCCCAATGGCGCGGCGCGATTGGATTCACTGGATCACCTCGGCCAAGCAGGAAGAGACGCGCACCCGCCGCGTCGCGACCGCCTGCTCCATGCTGGCCAGCGGCAAACGCCGCCCCTGTTGCTTCGACCGTTCCGGCTTCTACAGCAAAAGCCTGAGCGCACCGAAGGCGGCGAGCTAGTCCTACAGTCACACTGAAGAGACAGAAGGCGCGGTGTGCAGGAAAAAGTCCTGGTGAAGACTTAGCGGCTCAGTTGCGAGATATCGACGCCCAGTCGCCGATCGGGAAGCTCGATGGCACCGGTGATGTAGTCCCGGCCGTTCCAGGCGGTAAAGCTGATACGAGAGCTGGCTGCGGTATCGAGGAGGAGAAAGTATTGGCTCTTGTTCGTGACCCGGGTGCCGTTGATCGCGACGATGACATCGCCAGGCTTTAGGCCAAGGGAAGCCGTTTTAGGACTGGCCGACCGGAGCAGAATCCCACTCCCGGGCGCGGCCTGGAGCCGAGCAAAGCTTGCCGCGCCTCCGGGAAACACCTGCGCCACTCGCTTCTCATACTCACTGGCAAACCGGGGACTCGCTCCTCGATGACGCTGATAGAAGGCAGCCAGGGAGCCCGCTTGGTGATAGCGTTCGGCTTCGTCTTGGAGGTAACTCTCTGCTTTCTCCAGTTGCCCGTCGCGCTCCATAAGATGCGCAGCCGTCTCTAAACCATCGGAGGAAAAAACCTGTGCCGCCATCTCCGCGACCGCCAGCGCCTCCGCACGCCGCCCGTGATCGTAATAATAGTCCACCAGCCAACGGCAACTGTTTGAAACCCTTACCCGGTCGGTTGCGTAGTCGACTGCCTTCTGATAAGCCCTGGCCGCCGCTTCTGGCAGGTCGTGAGCGACCAGATATTTACCCAGCACCGTGTAATAGTCAGGCTCCAGCTCGCAGATTTTCTCAAAGGTGCTTTGATAAGCTGCTGGGTCGTTCGTGACTGCGTTGGCCAATCGCCAAAGAGCATCGCAATTGTAGCTGATCGGACCTAATTCCTTCTGCAATTGCGTCACGGTCGGTCCCGAAGGATAGACCGTTGAGAGATACGCCTCAAGAACCAGATAACTATGCGGAGCCGCGGCCTTGGATTGCTCGAGTTCCAGTCGGCTGCACCCTCCCAGAGGTTTCCAGGCATTCCGATAACCAAGGTCATAGGTCGTGCCATAGGGTAAGACCGGGGCATACCATTCCCGGGCGAACCCTTCCGATTCTTTGGCGATGGCAAACGAAACCCGCTCCGGGTATTGCCGCGTCATCTCCTGTAAAGCGGATCGGTAAGCCGCCTTTTCCGAGCCATCGCTGGCCGGGTTAAAGAACTTCACTAAAGGGAACAACTGGAGATGCGAGAACTTGCTCCCGGCCTGGTTGCGGAAAGTTTCGGCCTGCTCGGGCAGAGCGAGCGCGCTATCGACCCAGTGCCAGGTCGTGCCGAGAAGAGAGCACAGCTGGCGCTGCCGAAGGGCCGCCCAGGCGCCCCAACCTAAGACCTGATAAGATGGCCGACCGTCGCGGTCACGCAGGAAGTGAAGCGGCGCAGCCTGCAAGGCCTTGATTAACTCTTCCTCCAAGGCGGCCTTACCAAAGTAACTTTGATAAGCGTTAGCCGCTTCCTCCCAGGTTGCTCTCCATCGCCATCTTGGTCCAGTGAGTCCCATCCGCCACCGAGATATCTCCGGCCAGTATGACCAGGGGCCACTCAGCCATCCTCTCCGGCTTCGAGCGCACGAGATACCTCTCCGCCACTCCGGTGCTGATGCTGCTGCGAAGGGCACGAAAGTATTCCAGCCGCTCCAGAAGAGAATACTTCTGCGGCTTATCTAGGATGCGATAGTCACCCGTGCTCCGCATTCTCAAGGCCCGCTCCCAGACGAGGGCGCGGGTCATGGTCATACCACCGGGGCTTTCGGGCCGTGAGTCTTAGCCGGGTCAGGATCTCGCTGCCGTCTGTCTCACGACCTGAGAGAATGCACAGAATTGCCTCCGCTAACTCACCGGCGCTACTGGTTTCCGGTCGAATGGCCCGAGCCAGAGCCAGATGGACACTGAGCGCACACATCTCGCGCCGAGTGTCTGAGAAGTCGCCGGCCGCTTCCCGTAAAATAAAGCTTCCCACCAGGAGTGCGGCTTCCTCGTGCAACTGCGGATCGAGCGGTGCTTTGGTCAGAGCCGCGCTCAGGCGGAGATCTTCCCGCGCCAGCATATCGGCTCTCGGAGTCGCCAGCCGCTCGAAGATTTCGCCATCGGCAGGAGCCGCGGGTGCTACGGGGGGTTTCCAGGCGGCTAACACTTGATGCGCCCAATCGGCATAGTTAGTCGGCGCCCAAAAATAGCTGCCGACAGCGTAGCCACCCTGGACCCTGGCCGCTCCGCGGATCAGGGCGAGGAACTCCAGCTTCTCACTCGCGCTCGGATCCGTCGTGATGAATGAGAACCCGTCCCGGCCCTTCTCCGGCCCTCCCTTGGCAAAAGCGATCGTCTCGGCGATTTGACGGCCGACCTGCATCGCCATCCAGCGCTGCTCTGTCGGGTGGCTAAGACCGGTGGCGGAAAACTTCACCTGGGCGGGACGCTTCGGGCGTGGTGGAACTTCTGCCACCTTCTCGGGCCAAAGGAAGTAACCCAACGTCCCAAACAAAAGCGCTGCGGTGGCCAGCCCTGCGAGAATACGGCCGGGGCGAATCGATTGAGGCATGGCTCTAGCCGGAGCGACTCTTATGCCAGTTAAGGCTGGTATAGCGATGTGATCGCTTTGACCCTGCGCGCCACCTCAGGCCACGGCAGTCTGACCACCAGTTACCTCGACGTCCCTATTCCGAAAGGACGGACTCTTGGCGGCTGAGGCTAACGTCAGGCGGCTAACCTCCCCGGGAACAGGCGCGGCCACGCATTGCCGGCATTTGCAGGTCGCCGGCAGACCCCCGGGCTCTGCTTACCCGCCCTTTGCCGCGCGTTCCAGCCGGGCCAGGTCCAGCTTTCCCATCTGCCAGACTTCGCTCGTCACGCGTTTGACCTGGGCAGGGTCCTCGCCGTTTAGCCAATCCCAGATGCGGCCCGGGACGATCTGCCACGGCATGCCGAATTTGTCCTTTAGCCAGCCGCATTCCAAGTGCTCGCCCCCGTTTGCGGCCAGCTTTTCCCAGAAGTGATCGATCTCCTCCTGCGAGTCACAATTCACCACCAGTGAGAGGGCGTTGGTGAAGGGAAAGCCCGGTCCGCCGTTCAGCGCCACCAGGCGTTCGCCCTTTAACTCGAACCCGATGGTCATGACCGCGCCCGCCGTCCCAGGTCCGTCCTCCGGGTAGCGCGTGGTGGTATGAATCTTCCCATCCTCGAAGACGGAGAGGTAGAATTCGACCGCCTCTTCTGCCTGCCCGTCGAACCAAAGAAATGGCATGATCTTTTGCATGGCGAAATCATGATCAGCCAGAGCGAGCGAAGCAACTACTGTTTCCGCGTGATGAGCCAAATTCGCGCTCGCCCGAGACTCTTCTCGTCCCTATTTTTGATCTTATGATCACTTCGATTCACACCTTGATTTACTCCGACGACGCCAAGGCCACGCGCGCCTTCCTGCGGGACGTCCTGGGCTGGAAGTTCATCACCGAAGAGTGGGATAACGACTGGCACATCTTTAAGTCCGGGCCGAGTGAGATGGGCGTGCACCCGACTCATAGCGTCTGGGAAGGGAAGAGCTATGATCATCCGCGACATCACGCCATCTCGCTCATGTGCGATGACCTCGAGGCGACGGTGGAAGAGTTACGAGCGAAAGGGGCGCAGTTCCGCGGCCCGATCGAGGAGCAAATCTACGGGCGCATCATCATGCTGATCGTGCCCGGGGCGGATGACATTCAGCTCTACCAGCCGACGTACAAGGTGGCCTATAACCTGTAAGCTCTTCTGGAGGGATAACTGCGGAGATGGTGCAGGCGAACCCCTCGCCTAACTGCCCGGCCTCACTTTTTCCTTCTGTGCTTCGGCCATGAGCTGTTTTTCCATCTCCTGAGCGCGCTGGATGATTGGCCCCATCATCTGAGTAGCCTCAGCCATCGAGTTTTGCAGGATGACAGGCATTTTGATGATCACGGCCTTACCCGCCGGGGTTTGGTAAAAGGCGACCATGCCATCGACTTCCGATTGGGTGAGGGACTTGCGATAGACGCGCATGTACATCGGCTCCAGCTTTTCCCAGCTCATCGTTTCCTTGAACACTTCTTTCACGTCGGCTCGGCTTTTCTCAAACATCTTCGCCATCTCGGGCGAGACCTTTTGCCCGGCGGTGATCTGCTGAAACATGTTCTGCATCATAGTGTCGATCTGAGCCATCATGGCGTCGACCGTCTGATGGACTTGGGCGACCTCGAGAAGTTTCTTAAGGGAGGCGTCGGTCGGCGGCGTTTCCGCGGAGTAAAGGGCGGGACTGAGGAGGATCAGCAGGGCGATGACGCGGGTTAACATGATGTCCGAGACTGACTATCGCCGCGAATAAGGCAAGGACGAAATACACCATCCGTTGCACCCCCGGAAGACACCGGCAGCAGCGCGCTCCCCCGGACTTCGCTTGACATTCCCCCTGGCGGGAGGCGACAACAGTGGCCTCGATGAATTCATCTAAACGCCTTTTCGCCAAGGCACCGGAGGGGACGGCGGCGTTGTTCTTCATTCAGATCTTTGCCACGCTCGGCTTCGCGGTCCTTTATTCGACCCTGGTCCTTTACGCCACCAAGCATCTCCAGCTCAGCGTAAAGGAAGCTACCACCTTGATGGGCGTTTTCGGCGCCTTTAACTACGGGCTCCATCTCTTCGGCGGCTACCTCGGCGGTCGTTTCCTTTCTAACCGGAACCTCTTCGTCGGCGGCATGGCCTCGCAGGTTATCGGTTGCGCCTGCATCGCGCTTGGCTCGCTCCCGATGTTTTACATCGGCCTCGCCTTCTTCCTCACCGGCAGCGGACTGAATGTGACCTGCATCAACATGATGCTGACCCAGCGTTTCACCCCGGAGGACCCGCGGCGCGAGGGAGCCTTTCTCTGGAACTACGCCGGGATGAATGTCGGCTTCTTCGTCGGGTTCACCGCGGCCGGTTATTTCCAGGGCTCGGAGAGCTACGCCAGCCTCTTCATTTTCGCGACCCTGGGCAATTTCATGGCCATCGTGCTCGCTTTTTTTAACTGGAAGACGCTGACCGATCGCAATACCCCGCTGCTGGAGACCACCGCCAGCCAGTTCCGGCTCCGCCTCCTCGCCGGCATCGCCATTGTCATCGCCGTCGTGCCGGTCGTCTGGTTCATGCTCCAGCGACCTGACGGCACCGAGACGATTCTCAAAGGCATCTGCGCCGCGGTCGCGCTCACCCTCATTTATCTCACCGTGCGCCATCGCGATCGGCGCGAACGCCGTAACATGACGGCGTATCTGATCCTCACCGTCGGCTCGCTCGCTTTCTGGTCGCTCTACCAGATGGCGCCGAGCGGGCTCATGCTCTTCGCGGTGCATAACGTCGACCTTTTCATCGGCAGCATCGAGATTCAGCCGCAGTGGATTCAGAACATTAACACCGTCTGCATCGTGGTCGGCGGTCCGCTCCTGGCGGCGCTCTTTACCCGCATGCGCGGGCGCGGCTGGCGGATCGATATCCCACAGCAGTTCGCCACTTCGCTCATCCTGATGGCGGTCGGGTTCCTCATCCTGCCGGTGGGGATCAAGCTCGCCGGGATCGATGGCAAGAGCGCGTTTGGCTGGCTCTTCATGAGCTATGTGCTGCAGAGCGTGGGCGAACTGCTCATCTCACCCATCGGCTACGCTATGATCGGCAAGCTCGCTCCAAAACAATATCAGGGCGTGATGATGGGCAGCTGGATGCTCTGGACCGGGCTGGCCTCGCTCTTCGCCGGCGACTTTTCCGGTATGATCCCGGATCCGAAGGGGACCACCGCGATCGCGACCAACCCTGAATACAGCAAACTCTTCGGAGCACTCGGCGCCGGCAGCCTCGTGGTCGGCATCGCGCTCGTCGTGCTCATCCCGTTCCTGCGCAGACTCATCACCGACCGGGCCGAGGTCCCGCCGCAAGAGATCGAGATGAGCACGGTAGTGCCGATCACACCGGCAAACTAAACGGACGCACAGACACGAGGCGAAGAGTCTCATTCGCCCTGCCTAACTAGACTGGGAAGGCGTGCTGCTTCTACTTCAGGCGATCAAAGGTCTTCTGAAGAAGCTGGAGACCGCCCGGGTTTCCAAGTTTTTCCCGCGTCGTCTCGACCCACTGCTTCTCGAGCGCATCTCGGCCGGCCCAGAAAGTTAAAGGAACGAGTATAATCGGACCGTCGTTTTCCATCCCGCCGCGCGCACCGCCGCGCCGTTTCATAACGACTGGCCGCGTTCCGGGCCACTCGCAATTGCACTGAGCCTGATCTGGCATTCAGGTAACGTCCGGTCGTATGCATCATCAGCTTGTCTGGATCGCGATTGCCATTGTTGTCGTCGTCGGGCCAGCCGCGCTCGTGCTGGGCGGTGGTTGTTTCGAAAACGTTCCGCTGCCGAAACGCGCGGCGACGCCATTGCTCCGGTCGCGCCGGGCTGGCCGCTGGTGGTTAAGTCGGCCGTTGCATATGCGCTCGCGTTCAATGTCATCTTCTTCCTCCAGGAACTATTCCTCGTGCTGCCAAAGGCGCTGACGCCCGGGCTGCGGCCGACGCTCTTCCACAACAATCACACTTGGTCGGGCGCGAATCCGCTGGCCGCACTCTGGCAGGGAACCGGCGCGGTCGCGATCATCGTCACCGGACTGGTCTGCCTCGCGATCCTGCCGGCGCTGGAGCGGAAGTCCGCCGTGATCCGGCTGCTTGTCAGCTGGCTCGCTTACCACGGCTTGATCATGGGTCTGGCGCAAATTCCAATCGGCGCACTCTTAGCCGGCGCGGACGTAGGAATGGCGATGACCTATCTCAGGTGGAGCGACACGACCAAGACAGCGCTCGCCATGTTCGCGCTGGCTGCGATTCCTTTGGTCTGCCTCCAGCTAACTCGGAGATTTCTTCAGCTCGCGCCCACCCAAAGCGAGATCGGCAGGGTGCGGCTCCGGCAGCGCTTCATCTTCAAGGCGGGTGCGGTTGCCGCATTGCTCGGAACCGTGCTCGTGATCCCGTTTCGTCTGCCGCGCGAACTGGCCGAGGTGATCGCACTGCCGGTCATCGTTTTGATTCTCGGCATCCCTGGATTCAAGCCTCCGCTACTTTCGGTATTCCAACGTGGCCTGCCCTCACCCGCGAGGAACGCGTTCCGTCTCGCGCGCTGGCGAGCGTAGCGTGGCCGCTGCTGATCGCGTCGCTGGCCCTCTTTGCCTTGTTCCACTTAGTCCTCGCGCGAGGGGTGCGCTTTTACTAGTGCGCACCGTGATGGACTCCTCAGGCCCAGATCATTTCATTCGGTCGAAGGTTTTCTGGAGCAATGCGAGGTCAGTGAGCTGGCCCAGTTTCTCGCGCGTAGTGTCGACCCACTTCTTCTCGAGCGCGTTCTTGGTCGGGCGATCGTTTTGGTAGAAAACTCCGAAGACGCCGGGGAAGGGTATCTGCGCCAGCTTGTAGGCGGCGAGCTCGTCCGTGACGTCGTGGCGGGCTTCGTCTTCCGGCGTGTTGTCGTATTTTTTCTCCTCGATGACCTGGAAGGCGCCGCCTTTGCGCGGGTTGGCCGGATCGAAGGCGCCGGGGAAAAACTCCACGCACTCGCTCAGGCACTCGATCACGCTGAAGCCGGGATGATCCATCGCCCGCTCGATCATTTGGATCATGTGGTTGACCTGACTGGCGTGGGTGCGGGCGACGAAGGTGGCGCCACTCGCGACCAGTTTTTTCATCGCATTAACCGGCTGGTCGATCGCGCCCTGCGGGTCGGTCTTACTCTTGAAGCCGATCGGGCTGGTGGGCGAAGTTTGCTTCTTCGTTAGGCCGTAAACGAAGTTATCCATGATCACGTAAACAAGATCGATGTTCTTGCGCGCGCCGTGGTCGAGGTGGTTGCCGCCGATGGAGAACCCGTCGCCGTCGCCGCCGAACAGGAAGACCTTTAAGTCAGGCCGGGCCAGGCTGACCCCGGAGGCGAGCGGGACGCCGCGGCCGTGGATGAAGTGGGCGCCATGGCCGTTAACGAAATAGGGAAAACGCGAAGAGCAGCCGATCCCGGCCAGGGTGACGATCTTCTCGTGATCGAGCTGGCGTTTCTCCAGCACCTTGTAATAGCAGGCCAAAACAGCGAAGTCGCCGCAACCGGGACACCAGGTCGGGTGATCGGCGGTGATCGCTTTCTTGGTCAGTTTCTCGCGGGGCGGTTCGGCGGTTAGTGTGTCGCTCATGTTAGTTTTTAAAAATTAGGAACCAGAAAGGGACAAGACGGCTGATGAATCAGGAACTGAGGAAAGCAGGCATTTGAGGCTTCCTCATCCTTCCGTGAATCCTTCCTGATTCATCCTTTGTTCGTTAGGCAGTGGAATCGCGCTCCTTGCTCGGCAGGACCGCTTCATAGGTCTCGGGGCGCTGCGGGGTGTTGTCGCCGGCGTGATCGGCCGCGGTCGAGACTTCGGCTTCCGCCTCCGCGGTGGCCGCGGCGGTAGTGCCGTCGTGCGGCGGCTGGCTCGGGGTGACGCCGTTGCGGCCAGGGAAAGTCTTGCCTTCAAAGACTCGCCCGAGGATTTCCCGCACCCGGAAGGTGAGGCCGTCGGTCTTGGTCAGGCTGGTAATTTTCGGATCGCAAAAGCGAGCCCGGAGCAGGGTGGCGAGCTGGCCAAAACCGTAAAGCCCCTGGTCGTTCATCTCGATCACGACGACGCGATCGTACTTGGCAAAGATTTTTTCCAGTCCGTTGGGCAAAGGATGGAGATGGCGCAGGTGGATCGAGCCGATTTTCTCACCGGCGCGGCGGGCGCGTTTCACCCCGTCGGTCACCGGCCCATAGGTCGAGCCCCAGCCGACGAGGAGGACGCCTTCCTCGTCGCCATAGATTTTCGGAACGGGGATTTCTTCGGCCAGTTTCTGCAGCTTGGCCCGCCGTTTCGCGGTCATGCCCATGTGAAGCTTTGGGCTGCCGGTCGGGTGACCCATCTCGTCGTGCTCGAGCCCGGTGATGAGCGGGTATTTGCCGTCCATGATGCGGGTGCCGGGCGCGGCGTGCTGGGTGATGGCGTCGAGCGGGTAGGGCTTAAAGGTGTCGCGCGGTTTGAGATCGGGCTGCGGGTCGAGCATCAGCTTTTCGAGATCAGGCTCGTCGAAAGCCTCGATGCGAGTGGCGAGCGAGGTGTCGCTGAGGATGAAAACCGGCGTGCTGTATTTGCGCGCGATGCGGGCCGCTTCGATCGCGATGTAAAAGCAATCTTCCACCGTCTGCGCGGCCAGGACGACGCGCGGGCTGTCGCCGTGGCCGCCGTAGATGGCTTGGAAAAGGTCGCTCTGCTCGACGTTGGTCGGCAGGCCGGTGCTGGGGCCGCCGCGCTGCACGTTGACGACCAGGATCGGAATCTCCGCCATCGAAGCCCAGCCGATCGCCTCGCTCTTGAGCGAAATGCCGGGCCCGGCGCTGCCGGTGACCGCGAGATGGCCGGCGTAGGAAAAGCCGAGGGTGATCGAGACCGCCGCCAGCTCATCCTCGGCCTGAACAAAGAGTCCACCGTATTTCGGCAGCTCGCGCCGGAGCGTTTCCATGACGGATGACCAGGGCGTGATCGGATAACCGGACCCGTAGCGGACGCCGGCTGCGATGAGGCCGTAGGCGAGAGCCTGGTTGCCATCCATCGTGATCTGGTCGGGCGCGCCCGGTTCCTTCACCACGGTTTCAAATTGGTACCGCTTTGAGAGCAGATTGCCCAGCGGGTAGGCATAGCCGGCGGTGAAAGCCATGATCGCGGTGTTGACCACGCTGTCGTCTTTGCCGGCAAACTTTTCCTTGATCAGGGTGGTCAGCTTTTCGACGTCGAGATGGAAAATTTTCGAGATCAGGCCGAGGACGAAGATGTTTTTGCCCTTGTCCTTGGCCGTTCCGCCGAGCGCCTCCACCGTCAGGCCGGTGATCGGAACGCCGACGTAGAGGAAGCGTTTGTCGTCCAGATCGGGCTCGACGTTATCGGAGTCGTAGAGGAGCACGCCGCCCTCGCGCAGGAAATCGATGTGGTCCTGGTAGCTGTGTTGATAAAACGCGACCAGGAAATCGGCTTCGTCGCCGGCGGAAAGAACTTCGCCCGAACCGATGCGGACCTGGAAGATGGAAGGGCCGCCCGAGATGGTGCTCGGGATCGTCATGTAGGTCATGACTTCCTGAGCGCTCCGGCCGGCCAGGCGGGCGAGGAAGGCGCCAGCGCTCTGGATGCCGTCCTGCGAATTGCCGGCCAGGCGAATGACGGCGTCGTCGATGTTTTCCGGCCGCAGATCGGCCCGTTCGCCGGGCGGATTGGATTGTGTAACGGTCGCCGGAGCGACGGGGTCAGGTGGAGTCGGATTCACGCGGAAAGAAGAGGTAGAGTCAAACCGGGTACTCTTAGGCAAGGATGCCGCGATTGCCAGCGGGAATCGGGGCCGCCTGCCGGAGCGGGCGCGACTTTCGCTTGCTCTGCCGCGGAGCGGCCCGTAGGTGAGCGGCCATGGGCGGACTCGTGGTCAAACCTCGCGCGCGGATTTTTCATGGCCACGACTGGGTCTTCAGCGGGGAGGTGCTGAAGGTCTTCGGGAAACCGAACGACGGCGAGGTCATTTCGCTCAAGGATGGGCGCGACCGGCTGCTCGGGAGCGCTATCTATAACGCGAAGTCGCAGATTGTGGCCCGGCGTTTCTCGCGCCGGAAACAGGATCTCGACCTCGATTTTTTCCAGCGCCGGATCGCCCAGGCGATCGAATATCGGGCGCGGCGCGGGATCAATCCGCGGCTCTGCCGGCTGGTCTGGAGCGAGAGCGATGGCATCCCGGGATTGATCGTCGATCGCTATGGCGACTGCCTGGTTTTGCAGACGCTGACCCTGGCGATGGACCAGCGGAAAGATCTCATCGTGAGAGCGCTGGAAAAAGGCGGGACCGGCGCGACCACCATGATCGAGCGCAACGACGCGCCGGTCCGGCGGGCGGAGGGGATGGAGCTGCAAAGCGGCCTCCTGCGCGGCCCAGCGCCTAACGAAGTCGCGATCGAGGTCGCCGGCCTCCAGCTGCGGGTCGATCTGCTGCATTCCCAGAAGACCGGCTTTTATCTGGATCAGTTGCCTAACTATGAGCTGGTCGCGCAGCAGGCCGCCGGCCGGCGCGTGCTCGATTGCTTCAGCAGCCAGGGCGGCTTTGCCCTCGCCTGCGCGCGGGCCGGAGCGAGCGAGGTCATCGGAGTGGAAGTGGGCGCCGAGAGCGTCCGGGCGGCGCAGGAAAATGCGGGCCGCAATCAGCTCGAAGTGCGGTGGATCGAGCAGGACGTTTTCCAATACCTGCGCGGGGCGGAGAAGGCCGGGGAGCATTTCGATCTCATCATCCTCGATCCCCCTTCCTTCACCAAAACCAAGGGCGGCCTGCACGACGCGCTCCGGGGCTACAAGGAGCTGCACGTGCGCGCCTTTCAGCTCCTTTCGCCTAACGGAATCCTGGCCACCTTCTCCTGCTCACATCATGTCGGCCCGGAGCTCTTCGATAAAATGATCGCGGACGCCCTGGTCGACGCCCGGCGCTCGGCCCGGCGCCTGCGCCGCTTCGAGCAGGCGCTCGATCACCCGGTGCTGCCGACCCTGCCGGAGAGTGAATATTTCCGCGGCATGCTCCTCGAGATGATGCCTGGTCGTTAGGCCAGCGGGCGCGCCGGCGTTTTCTCGCGCCTAAATTATGCGCTCTGCCAGTGAAAAATCTGGAATTCTCCGAGGGGCCATTTAATATCCCCGGCGTAGCGCGCCGCACCACACGACATGCCCGATCGCAGCCACCCATCCGAACAAATGCTTGAGCTCAACGAAGACGACAATGTCAGCACGGAGCACCTCGATTCCCAGGTGCAGAAAGCTCAGGAACAACTCCTCCAACTCAAGCGCCAGCAGGAGCAGATCGAGAAACAAAAGCGCGAGCTGGAAGAGCTTAGCCGCCGCCAGGAAGAGCTCGAGCGCGGCCGGGCCGAGATGACCGATAAGCTGACCCGCTCGCTCGTCGTGCTGGAGCGCGAAGCCTACGACGCGCAGAAGAAACTGGAGCAACTCCGCTCCACCCGCGAGAGTTTCAGCCAGCACCTCGAAGTGCTGGAATCGATCGATCCGCGCACTTGGAACCCGACCGACCTGAACAAGGAACTCAGCCGCGCCCTGAGCACGGTGGACGACGCCCGGACCGAGTACAGCCAGGGGCGCAGCCGTCTCCAGGCCACCGCCGACGAACACGAGAGCGTCCCTCTGCCCGAGAGCGGGAGCGGCTTCGAGTCGACCAACGGCATGGCCCATTCCTTCGGGCAATGGTGCCAGATCGGCCTCGCTTTCACCCTGCCCTTGATCGTTTTCGCCGCGATCGCCCTGATCATTTTCTTTTACCTGAACGGCGGAATTCGTTAGGCTGACGATGGCACGACGTCGACCTCAACCCAACACCCCGCTGAACAAAAAGCAGCAGGAACTGGCGCAGCGCGAAAACGATCTGCGCAAGCAGATGGAAGATCTGCAGCGGATGATCGAGGAAGCACCCCGGGTGGCCCAGGAAAGATCGCGCCGCGAACGGGAGGAACTGCTCGAGCGGGCCAGCGCCGGCGGTCGCCGCCTCGATGTCTCGATCGCGCTGCAGGATAAACGCTTCAGCGAGTATGCTTCCAGCCAGCGCCGGCCCCGCTCCCTGCGCAAGCAGCGCAGCGAGGGCCGCCTCCTTTTCATCGTCCTCGTCATCGCCCTCGGGCTCGCCATCCTCTGGATCGGGACCCACCTGCGCTTCTAGGTCTCCCGGCCCGCGATCGCGGGTCAGCTCGCAGGCCCGGCCGCGGCTAATTGTGCGTCACGCCGCTGCACGATGATGAGCGTGACCAGCGCGGCCACGGCACAGACCACTGCGCCGACGGCGAGCGTGGCCGAGGTCCCAAAATAATGCGCCACCGCACCCGCCTCCAGACTGCCGAACGGAATCATCCCGCCAAAGATCAGCGCCCAGATACCCATCACCCGTCCCCGCATTTCATCCGGCACGATCGTCTGCACGGTCGTATTTGAGGTGGAAAAGAAGAGCATCATGCCAAAGCCGGCCCCGGCCAGGCAGAGCATCGCCACGACCAGGTTGCGATTGAGGGAGAAAATCAGGAGCATGGCGGAAAAGAGCCAGACGCCCCCAAAGGCCAGCTTGCGCGGCGAGAGGTTGCTGCCAAAAGCCGCCGTGGTCAGCGCCCCGATCAGCGCCCCGACCCCGCTCGCGCCTAACAAAAAGCCGTAGCCTTGTTCCCCCAGGTGCAGGACATCGCGGGCGAAGGCCGGCATCAGGACAGAATAAGACCAGCCAAACACCCCGACAATGGCGAAGAGCGCGAAAATGGTGCGGACGCGGACATGATTCCAGACATAGCGAAACCCTTCCAGTGATTGCGCCAGCGGACCGCCGGTCGCCACGCTCGCTGCCCGGGGCGCCATCCGCATCATGATCAACCCGGCCAGGACGGCAAGAAAGCTCACCCCATCGATGAAAAAGCAGAGCGCGATCCCGACCTTGGCCATGAGCAGGCCGGCGATAGCCGGGCCGACGATGCGTGCGCCATTGAACATCGCGCTATTGAGCGAGATGGCGTTCATCAGATCCTCCCGGCTCGCGATCTCGACCACAAACGATTGCCGCGCCGGCATGTCGAAAGCCATCGCCACCCCGCCAAAGAGCCCGAGCACGATGATCTGCCAGGGCCGGATCAAGCCCGACCAGACCAGCCCGGCGAAGATGAAGGACAGAATCATCATCGCGATCTGGGTGCAGATGAGAACCGAGCGTTTCGGAAAGCGATCAGCCGCCCAGCCGCCCCAGGTGGAGAAGACCAGCATCGGCGCGGTCCCGGCGGCGGCGACGATGCCTAGCAATGCCTTGGAGCCGGTCAGTTGATAGACCAGCCAGCCCTGGGCGGTGTTGGTCATCCAGGTGCCGATGAGGGAAACGAGCTGGCCGGAGAAATAGAGCCGGTAATTGCGATAGCGGAAAGCGGCAAAGGTATTCCTCCAGGAAACACCGCCCGTCGCCACCCGTCGCGGCCGCCCGGTGACGTCCTCCGGGACGGCGGCGGTGCGTTCAAAGTCGTTTCCTGCCATGCGGTGCAGATTTCCTCGCCCGATTCGCCCGATAATCCAAGAGAAGAAATTCCGCCTAACGAATCCCTCGATTCGCCTTCTGCGGCTGGCGCGCCGGCGCACCTCTCGGTGGCGCGGAGCGAACCAAAGCAGACTCAAAAAGCGAATCTTCTTGGATGAGACATTCCGTTCTTTCCTGCCTCGCCCTGTTTTTCTTCGCCGCCGCGACCGTCTTTGCCGGCACCGCCACCCTCGAGCAGGTGGCCAGCTTGCCCGAGAAACAGGTCACCGGCGTCGCCGTCTCCCGCCGCGGCCGCGTCTTCGTCAGCTTCCCCGATTGGTCCGACCCGCATCGCCTCTCCGTTGCCGAGCTGGTCGACGGTCAGCCCCGGCCTTACCCGAACGAGGAATGGAACAGCCCGGGAGCGCCGGAGAAGCATTTCGTCTGCGTGCAAAGTGTCTACGTGGACGAAAGCGACAGCCTTTGGGTGCTCGACCCGGCCGCGCCCAAGATGAAGGAGATCGTCAAGGGCGGTCCGAAGCTGGTCAAAATCGACCTGATCAAGAACCAGGTCGTGCAAACGATTCCCTTCGGCGAAGCGATCGCGCCGACCAAAAGCTACCTCAACGACGTGCGGGTCGATGTGAAGACGCAGACCGCCTTCATCACCGACTCTGGTCTGGGCGCGATCATCGTGGTCGACCTCGGCACGGGCAAAGCGCGGCGGTTGCTGGAGGACGATCCTTCGACCAAGGCGGAGAAGGATTTTCAATTAAAAATCAATGGCCACGCGCTCCTGGCCGAGAACGGGAAGCCGCCGCAAATCAACGCCGACGGCATCGCCCTGGATCGTCTCAATGGCTATCTCTATTATCACGCCCTCACGGCCCAGACTCTCTATCGCATCAAGACCGCCGATCTGGGCAACCGCCGCCTAACGAGCAAACAACTCGCCGCCAAGGTGGAACGGGTCTTGGAGACGCCGGCGCCCGACGGCATGCGCATGGGACCGAACGGCAAACTCTATCTCACCGATCTGGAACACGGCGCCATCGTCCTCTTCAATCCGCCGGAGAAAAAGATCGAGCCGGTCGTGGCCGACGGGCGCCTGAGCTGGCCCGACAGCCTCGCCTTCGGGCCCGACGGCGCCCTCTATGTCACCACCTCCCAGATCCAGCACATGCCCCGCTTCAACGGCGGGAAAGAGACTCGGACCACGCCCTACCACGTCTACAAGGTAGTCGGCGCGCTGGCCGCTCCCTAACGAGTTCCTTCGCTCCCACGCCCGCCCACAGGATGTCCCGTGATTGGGCAATACCTGCCGCCTTGGACGGCTGCTTCCATTTTACCTGGCCGGCAATCCTGCCGTTCCTCTTTCCGCGATGGCCGATCAGGCGTATCGTGCCGGGGCCTGATTTCATTCGATGACAGCGAAGAATGTCTTCAGGTTTCAACGCACGTTCCCCCGGGGAAACAATTGGAGGCAGGTCATGTGGGATGAGGAAAAGCCAGCTCGTGATCCAAGGTCACCGGAGACGGTGGACACCACCTCTTCGCCTTCCGATAACGCCAGGGTCCTGGAAGAGATGCTGCCCCTCGTTTACGAGGAGTTGCGCCAGCTCGCCGCCGGTTATCTCCGGAACGAGCGGCCCGATCACACCCTGCAACGCACGGCGCTGGTCCACGAGGCTTACCTCCGGCTGGCGGCGCAACGGGGTCAGGCCTGGCAGAATCCGTCCCATCTCCTCGGCATCTTCGCCCGCCTGATGCGACAAACGCTGATCAATCACGCCGTCGCCCGCACCCGCGCCAAGCGCGGAGGACAGGACCCGACCGAGTTGATCCTCGAGTTCTATCAGCGACACGACATCGATCTGACCGAAGTGGACGAAGCCCTGCGCGAACTGGAAACCTTCGATGCCCGCCAGGCCCGGATTGTGGAGTTACGCTTCTTTGCTGGCCTAACGATTGAAGAAATCGCCCAGCTGCTGGAGATTTCGCCCACGACGGTGAAGCGGGAATGGTCCGTGGCCAAGCTCTGGCTCCGCAAGACCCTCTCCGGCTCGAACTGACATCCTACCTTTCTTTCTGTCGCGGAGACGGTTATCTTCTGGGGCCAGGATGATGAAGCCGGAACGCTGGACCCGATTGAAAGAAATCGTCGCGGACGCGCTGGAGGAAGATTCCCCCGCGGCTAGGACGGCGCGCCTGAGTCGTGACTGTGCGGGCGATCCCGAGCTGCTGCGCGAAGCGGAATCGTTCTTCCAGGAAGCCGATCATCCCGCAGCCGTGACTCAGGACACTCTGGAAGAATGCGCGGAAGCGGCCGGCGCTGCCATTCGCCAGCAAGAAGTCTCCATGACTGGCCGCCGGATTGGCGCCTATGTCATCGTGCGCCAGTTAGGCCGCGGCGGCATGGCCACGGTCTATCTGGCCGCGCGAGCTGATGGCTATTTCGAGAAGCAGGTTGCGATCAAGGTGCTCGAGCCTGGGGGCGGTCATTCGCGGGATCTCCTCGGCCGCTTTCGCGGCGAACGGGAGGTCCTGGCTTCACTCGAGCATCCTAATATCGCCGCCCTTTTCGATGCCGGCACGACGGAGGAGGGCCTGCCCTACTTCGTCATGGAGTATGTCCCGGGCACTCCGGTCACGGCTTACATTCGTGAACATCAACTCCCGATCCGGGCTCGGCTCGATCTTTTCCTTAAGGTCTGCGCAGCAGTGGAAGCGGCCCATCGCAAGCGCATCGTTCATCGTGATCTGAAACGAAGCAATATTCTGGTAAACGAGGAAGGCGAGCCCAAGCTGCTCGACTTCGGGATTGCCAAGTTGCTGGGAGAAAATCCGCTTGAGCTGACAGCTACCGGTCAGCAGCGACTCACTCCTATCTCCGCATCTCCAGAGCAGGCGCGGGGCGAAGAAGTCACCCGCGCGAGCGATATCTATGCTCTGGGCGCATTGCTCTACGAGATGCTGACTGACCATACGCCGCATGTCTTCGCGACGCGCAATCCGAGTCTGAATGAGGTGACCCGTGTCATCACTGAAGAACGCCCGGTGGCACCGAGTGAGTTAGTCGCACCCGGCGAGAGTGAGCGGACCTTACGGGGCGATCTCGATGCCATCGTGCTCCGGGCGATGCAGAAAGAGCCAGGGCAACGCTATGCCTCGGTCGCCGATCTCGGGCAGGACATTCGGCGTTACCTGGCGGGTGAGCCAGTGCACGCTCGCGCCGCCACCTTGCCTTATCGGCTGGTGCGCTTCGCCGGCCGCCATCCCCTCGCCCTCCGGTTGGCCTCGGTCGCGCTCGTCATGGCTCTGCTGCTCGGGATTTTTCTATATTTCGTGCCCTGGCCGCGCAGCAAGATGCCGGCAAATCACCGGGTGGCGGAGGGGGACATCCCGCCCAAGAGTATCGCCGTTCTCCCTTTCGATGACTTCGCCGCGGCCAACGGCACCAGTTACTTCGCCGACGGGGTGCAGGATGACATCCTGACCGACCTGGCCAAGGTGGAAGAACTCAAAGTGATCAGCCGTTCCGGAGCCTGGCAATATCGGACTGGGGTGCGCGACGTGCGGGAGATACGAGAAAACCTCGGCGTGGCCTATGTTTTGGAAGGGAGCGTGCGCCGCATGCAGGATCGGGTGCGAGTAAACGCCCAGCTGATTGACACCAAGTCCGACGTGCAAGTATGGGCGGAACAGTATGACCGAGAGTTAGGCGATCTCTTTGCCCTTCAAAGTGATCTCTCTCAGGCCGTCATTTCCCAGCTCAAAGCTCATGTCTCCAAGGAGGAGCGCGCCGCCATTGAAAGGCACCCGACCAAGGATGCCGGGGCGTACGACTTATACCTGCAGGCGCGGGCGGATTTTCTGCGATATCGACATCGTGAGGTCGTGGAATTACTCGAAAAGGCGGTGGGCCGCGATCCTAACTTTGCTCTGGCTTACTGTTTGCTGGCGGAGGCAAATCTCTACATCTACCGCTTTGACCGCGATCCATCACCCGAGCGGCTGGAACGGGCGAATAAGGCGGCGACGACGGCTTTGCGCCTGGCTCCGGACCTTCCGGAAGCGCACCTGGCCAAAGCTCAATATTACTACAATGGCTTGCGCGACTACGAGAAAACTTTGGCTGAGTTAGCCGCGGCGCCACCTTCGTCGAATTCCCGGGCCAGGTTCTTTGATTTGACTGCACTGGCGGAGCGCCGGCTGGGCAACTGGCAGGATGCCCTGCGGGACGGGCGCAAGGCGCTGGAACTCGATCCGCACGATCCGTTCGTCACGGTGGAAGTGATCCAGACTTACATGGCGTTGCGGCTTTACCCTGAGGCCGAAAATCTGGCGGCTAAGGCGACCAAGCTTTTCACCGTAGAGTCAGCTCCCTTTTGGTCACACTACGCCGAGAGTATTCTGGCCCAGGGCGAACCGGGTCGGGCCAACGCTGTCCTGGCCATCGCTCCTCCTAAGGCGACGGATGTGACCTACACAAAGGCGAGGCTCGCGCTTTACGAGCGCGACTATGAAAAAGCTCTGCAAATCCTCGATACAGTTCCGGGAGATTCTCCGCTGGTCGAGGCTATGAACGAGTTATTGCGGGGCACAGCGGCACGAGCACAAGAGGATGACGCCCTGGCCACAAAGACCTTCACCAAGGCTAAGACTCTGCTGGAGGGCAGGGTGGAGAACGGGCCGGATCGCCCGATTACGCTCATTAACCTTGCCCTGGCTGAAGCTGGGCTCGGCCATAAGGAGGAGGCGCTCTCGGCCGCCCAGGAAGCCGTCCAACTGGTTCCGACCTGGCGCGATGCGGTGGACGGCCCCATGCTTGGTTCGACCCAGATTCAGGTGCAGACGTGGTTAGGCGAAACGGAGAGCGCGATTCGGCAGTTGGCCAAACTGGTCAAACATCCAGGCGGACCGAGCTACGGAGAACTAAAGCTCGATCCGATGTGGGATGGGTTACGCGGTGATCCGCGCTTTGCCGAGATTCTAGCCGAGGCTTCTCGGCCGATCCTCTTCCAGTAGGTCAGCGGCGCTGCCCTGCTTCACGGGCGCAGGGATTTCTTCTGTGATTGTGACCCACAATGCGGCTCGGTGTTGCATTACTCTAGATGAAAACATCCTCTTTATTCGCCGTCGTCCTTCTTCTAACCCTGAGTCACATCATCCTCGCGCAAGCGGAGACGCCGGAGGCGAACCCGTGTGATCTGCCAGAGGTAAAGCAATTTGATTTTTGGCTGGGCGATTGGGAGCAGACCTGGGTGGACACGGAAGGCAGCTACCTCCTCTTTACCGGTCAGTTCAAGGATGGAATCATGGAACTGCGCAGTCCGGAGCGTGCCCGAGCGGACGGCACCACCGTCGCCTCCCGCATGATCTTCAAGAATATCAGGCCGGATTCGTTCGATTGGGATTACCAGGTAACGAAGGACCAGGGCAAGACCTGGAAGGATGACTGGAACATTCATTACCAGCGCAAGAAATAGCAGCTGGGTCCCAGGGTGCGTCGGAGCCGATAACGCCGGTAGGAAAATTTTTGGTCCCATCCGCCGGGCGTTATTGCATTAGCTCTATGTGAGAGAAAATTTCATCAGACACGAGCGAGTCGAGGAGGGACTGGCCAAGTGACCTACTTCGCCAAAGTGTGTGGTGAGATGTCCCCGCCCAGGATCGGGTTGCTTGGCTTCGATGGGGTTGCGGCGTTGGATTTAACTGGGCCTCTCGAAGCCTTGCACCTCGCTCGGCTCCCGCAGGATCAGCCCGGCAGCCGCCTTTGTTATGAGCCGATCATCATTGGTCTTACCGGCCGCAGCTTCGTCACCGAATCGGGTCTGCGCTTACACGCCGGGGAGACGATCGAGACGGTGGCAGCTCTGGACACCATTCTCATCCCGGGAGGAAGAGGTCTGCGCCAGCCCGAGACAAGCCGGCGCGCCGCGGCCTGGCTCTCCTCCCGCGCCTCATCTACGCGCCGGATTGCTTCGATCTCCACCGGCTTATACGCCCTCGCGCAAAGCGGGCTGGTCGATGGTCGTCAGGTCGCGACCCACTGGCGGTTTTCACGCGATGTGGCTCGCCGTTTCCCTAAGGTGCGAGTAAACCCAGCCGTCTCTTTTCTCAAAAACGACCGCTATTACAGCTCAGCCGGCGGCAGCGCCGGGCTGGAGATGACTCTGGCCCTGATCGAGGAAGACTTCGGGAGCCAGGTTGCCCGGACTGTGGCGCGGGAATTGGTTTTGCACCTGCGGCCGCCGGGAGAAGAGGAGAGTCCGGTCGGTTTGGTCGATTACCAGGCCGACCCAACCGAGCGAGTGGTCGACTTGCCTAACTGGATCTCGGCCCATCTGCACGAGCGGCTCACGGTCGAGGCGCTGGCGGCCAAGGCCTGCCTCTGCCCGCGCCATTTCAGCCGGGTTTTCAAACAGGTTTTCCATTGCACGCCGGCCGGATTCGTGGAGGAACTGCGCCTGAACGAAGCGCGCCGCCGCCTCCTGGGCCTGCGCACGACCGTGGAAAGCGTGGCAGAGAGCGTGGGCTTCAAGAGTTCCGATGCTTTTCGGCGCGCCTTTGAGCGGCGGGTGGGATTAACCCCGAGCGCTTTTCGGCGGCACGCGAGCGATGGCCGATTAGCGGCGCCCCCACGGCCGCGGCCGGTCGGCCAAAAGCTATAGAGCCCGCCGGACGGCTCGTCGCACCGTCTCGGTGATCCAGCCATAGACCAGATGCGAGACGAGGGCGTAAAGATGAGTGCGAAAGGGAATCTCGCGCGGCTTTTTCGAGAAACCGGCCGCGGGCACCGCCACTTCGTCGGCCAGTAGCCAAACGCCGGTGCCAAAGCCGGTTCCATCGCCCAGGGTAACGATCGGAGCCACTTCCGCGAGCGCGCCATAGACCGCGGCCGAAGCCGCGCCCATGCCGTAATGCATCGCTTCCCCGGCGATCGGCTTGTAATCGGGCGGCACCTTTTGGCCGGTGACCTTTTCCGCGATCAGGTTGGCCGCCTTGACCGTCGCCGGGTCCGGCTTGCGGCCGCCTCGCTTTTTCGAGGTCTGCAGCGCTTGGGCGGCGCTGCTCCAAGCGGCCTGGAATTGTTCCATGAGGAAGGAAGCGAGGATCCCCCCGGCCATCCCGGCCAGCAGCCCCTTCATCAGATCCATTTCGCCGTAGTCCGTATCATCAAAACCGATCATCTCTTCTTCCCTCCTGATTTTCTTTTGCCCGATCCGCTCCTTCTTACGATTTGCCCGCGCCGGCGGCGAGAAGAATCACCGTTCTTGAAAGAGGAGCTGCAGATAAACCACATCGTAGCGGCGGCCAAACTTGTGCCCGACTTCCCGCAGCCGGCCGGCCTCGACCATGCCTAACGAACGCAGCAGCGCGATGCTCCCAACCGATTCCGCGCAGGAAGCGGCCACCAGAGTGTGATAGCCTAACGAACGCGCACGCGCGATCAGATCCTGCACGATCAGCCGCCCGTAGCCGCGGCGATGGCTCCCGGGCCGGACATAGACCGAGAGCTCGATTGTCTCCCGATAGGCACAGCGCGAGCGAAAAGGCGAAAGCGCGCCCCAGCCGACGATGGCCCCCTCGGCTTCAAGCACGATAAACGGCTGCCGCTCCGGCCGGGTGCGCAACTCCTCCATCCGTTTTTCCGTCGTCTCCTCTTCCATCTGGAAGGTCGCAGCCGAAGTCTGGACATAATGGTTGTAGATCGCGTTAATCGCCGCGGCGTCCGTTTCCGTCGCCAGTCGCGGAGCCATCTCGTCCATCAACCCAACGCCGCGGTGGTGCAGACGTCGTCACACCACGCTTCGATTTTCGCGCGGATTTCATCGCGGATTTCTGCGATGGCGGTCCGCTTCTCCTCCTGCGTCCCGCTCAGACTAGAGGGATCGCGGAAACTCCAGTGCAAGCGCTGGGCCGGGCCGGGAAAAATGGGACATTTCTCCGCACTCGTTTCATCGCAGACGGTGATGACGTAAGTGAAAACCGGTCCCGATTTCCAGACGTCGAAAACGCGCTGGGTTCCCTTTTGCGAGATATCGATTCCGACCTCCGCCATGCTGGCGACGGCGAGCGGATTGAGCGTCCCCGGCTCGAGCCCGGCGCTCTGCCCTTCAAATTCGTCTCGGCAGATCTGGTTCAACCACGCTTCCGCCATCTGGCTGCGCGCGCTGTTGTGGATGCAGATGAAAAGAACTCGTTTCTTCATGTTTTGCCCCCCGGCGATTTACGAAGCAAAGACCTCCTTCGGCTCACAGCAGGTCGATTGCAGGCGGGCCAACCGTTGCCGGTCCTTCCGAAAAACCGGCTCCGACGCGGCGCAATCCTGCAGGCATTTGAGATTGTTTTCCAGCTCCACGCTCGGCCTGGAAGCGAGCGAATAAATGATCCAGTTCCCGCTCCGTTTGGTCTCGACCAGGCCGCGACTGCGCAGATAGGAGAGATGTTTGGAGATCTTCACCTGCGGCTCCCCCAGCACTTCCTGGAAGTGGCAGACGCAGAGCGGCGACTGGGTGAGCAGATGCAGGATCCGCAACCGGGTCGGGTCGCAGAGACATTGGTAAATCCGGATCAGCTTCATCGCCTAACGCCTAACGTCTAACAACAGCAGGACGACTCCTCACCCTCCGCGATGCCGCACTTGTCCTTGGCCAGGCAATCGGTCTCCTTCGTGCCGAGCAGGAACCGGATGTGATCTTCCTCTGGCTCGGCCGAGACGATGGGATACTGCGAGACGACGCAGCAATCCCATTCCACCTCGACTTCCAGGTCATCGTGAGGCAGAACGGCCCGCCGAGCTCGAGGATGTCGGCCAGGCGCCCGGCCTTGAGCCGGTGATCGAAATCATCGGCCACATAGGTCTGCAGGACGCAGGCCTCGCGGTCGCGCAGGGTGCCGCCGCAATCGACGAACTTCTTCGCCACGTGCCCGACCTCGGTGAGGTGAAAATGAGCCGGGATTTGCTCGCCGTTAGGCAGGATAAAACGCGGCAGCGCGTCGGGCTGGTGACGGAGGAGCGACTTCAATTCGTGCAGTTTCATCAGGCCGATCTATATGCTTTTGCGGGAATGTAGTCAAGAACCCGGTCAGCCGACTCAAGGCTGGTTCGCCGGACCGGTCTCGCCCTCGGCCGGCCGCAAATGCAGGTAGAGCAACAGGGCGAAAATCACCAGCGCGACCAGGTCGAGCCAGCTGGTGTAGTTCCAACGGATGGTCGATTCCTGCACTGCGCTGGCCTGCCGCGCTCCTTTCGGGAGCAGCCCGAGCAGACTGAAGAGCAGATCGACCGCAATCCCGGTCACCACCATCGCGCTGAAGAAAATACCAACGATCCAGAGCGTGGCGCGGGCGCCGTAATATTTGCCGTAAATGATGATCAGCGGCACCACGAGCAGATCCGCATAAATGAACGCGACCACGCCGCCAAAGCTGATTCCGTTGGCCCAGAGATGACTGGCCAGCGGGATATTTCCGACCGAGCAAACGAAGGAAGCGATCGCGACCAGCGGACCAACGACCGCGTTCTCCAGCAGGCGCAACCCAGGCGAGACGCCTTCGGTGAGAAAGAGCGATTGCCACCAGGATTTCGGCACCAGGGTGGAGATAAATCCGGCGATGAGAAATCCTCCCAGCAGCTCCTTCCACAGCATCATCCAATCCATCACAAAGGCGTCGGCCAGCGCACTCCATTTCCCCCGCTGCTGCGGTCCGCCGTGGTGGTGATGACCGCTTCCGTCCCGCCCGGCCTGGGCGTGGTCGCGAGCGGCGTCTTTCACGCTCTGCGGCATGAGCCAGCGCACCATCAGCCAGACCAGGCCGATGAGGAGAAAGGCGCCAACAAATTCCGCCAGGACAAAACGCCAGCCCATCAAAATCCAAAGCACCACTCCCAGCTCGATGACCAGATTGGTGGAGGCAAACATGAAGGCGAGCGCAGGAACCAGGGCCGCACCCTGCTGAATTGCGCTCCGGGCCGCGGCCGACGCGGCATAGGAACAGGAGCTACTGGCGGCGCCAAAGCCGGTCGCGAGCGCGACACTCTTCAACCCGGGTTTGCCGAAGGACCGGCTCATCTGCTCTTTGCTGACGAAGATCTGCAGCGCCGCGGAGATGCTGAAGCCGAGCACCAGAGCCCAGAAGGTCATCCAGAGCATCGCGACGGCGTGATACAAACTCATCCATAGCCAATCCATTACTTATTGATCGCTTTGAGTTAGTCCGTTAGTTGCGGCGAACTTTTTCATAACTTGACCGACCGCAGCCGGAGGGCGTTTGCAATCACCGAGACGGAGCTAAAACTCATCGCCAGCCCGGCGATCATCGGGTTGAGCAGCAAACCGAAAACCGGATAAAGCACCCCGGCCGCGATTGGGATGCCGAGCGCGTTGTAGAAGAAGGCGAAAAACAGATTTTGCCGGATGTTGCGCATCATCGCGCGACTCAGCCGGATCGCTTTCTCGATCCCGCGCAGATCGCCGCCGAGCAGGGTGATGCCGGCACTTTCCATCGCCACGTCGGCGCCGGTGCCCATGGCGATGCCGATATCGGCCGCGGCCAGCGCCGGGGCATCGTTGATGCCGTCGCCGGCCATGGCCACGATCTGATTTTGTTCGCGCAATTTCCGCACCCGATCGTGTTTTTGCCGCGGCTCCACTTCCGCTTCGATTTCGTCGATCCCCACCTCGCGACCGACGGCGCGGGCGGTTGTTTCGTTGTCGCCAGTGAGCATGATGACCCGAATTCCGAGCTGATGCAGTTGCTCGATCGCGGCCGCAGTCGAGGCTTTGATTGGGTCGGAGACGACAAAGATGCCCGCCGCCCGCTGATTGATGGCGGCGAAAATTACCGTCTGCCCTTCACTCTGCAGCTCCGCCGCCCGGGCCTCGAGCGGCCCGAGATCGGCAACCCCCGCGGCCTTGAGGTAATCCGGTTTTCCCACCCGCACACTCTGGCCATTGACTCGACCAACCACCCCGCCACCGGTGGTTGATTGGAAATCGGAGACTGCGGCTGGCTTCAAGCTGCGTTCCGTCGCGCCTGCCACGATGGCCGCGGCGAGCGGATGTTCGCTGTTCTGTTCCACCGCTGCGGCGAGAGTGAGCAGCTCTTCTTCGGTCACCAGATTGGTCGTCACTATACTCGTTAGGCGCGGGCGGCCCTCGGTCAGAGTGCCGGTCTTGTCGACCACCAGCGTCTGCACTTTTTCCAGCCGCTCGATCGCTTCCGCTTTCTTGATCAGGACGCCGGCCTGGGCTCCACGACCGACCCCGACCATGATCGACATCGGAGTCGCCAGCCCGAGCGCACAGGGGCAGGCGATGATCAGGACCGCAACCGCATTAACAATCGCGTAAGCAAAACGCGGCTCCGGTCCCACCAGCCACCAGACAAGAAAGGTCGCGACCGAAATCGCGATCACCGCCGGCACAAACCAGGCGGCAAATTTATCCGCCAGACCCTGGATCGGCGCCCGGCTGCGTTGCGCCTGCGCCACCATCTCGACGATCTGCGCGAGGACGGTCTCGCTCCCGACCCGCTCGGCCTCGATCACGACGCTGCCGGTTTGGTTCACCGTCCCGCCGGTGACCCGATCTTCGGCTAATTTCGCCACCGGCAGCGGCTCCCCCGTGATCATCGATTCATCGACGCTCGTCGTGCCTTCGAGGACACGGCCATCGACCGGCACTTTCTCGCCCGGGCGAACCCGCAGTTGATCGCCCGATTGGATTTCCTCGAGCGGCACATCGCGTTCCTCCCCGTCGCGCACCCGCCGCGCGGTCTTCGGCGCCAGATCGAGCAAAGCCCGAATCGCGCTCCCGGTGCGACTGCGCGCCCGGCCTTCCAGAACCTGGCCTAACAAAACCAGGACGGTGACAATCGCGGCCGCCTCAAAGTAAACGCCGATCTTTCCATGCGCCTGAAACGAGGCCGGAAAAATCCCCGGGAAAAGCATCACCGCCGCGCTGAAGAGATAGGCCGCGCCCACCCCGATGGCGATGAGGGTAAACATGTTGAGCGAGCGATGGATCAGCGACCGCCAGCCGCGAACGAAGAACGGCCAGCCGGCCCAGAGCACGACCGGCGTACTAAGAAGGAATTGCGCCCAGCGCGAGAAATCCCCCTGCACCCACGCCGGCACCGTCGGAAGCAGATGCCACATCGCGAGGATGAACACCGGCAGGCTCAGCGCCGCTCCGATCCAAAACCGGCGGGTCAGATCGCGCAGCTCGGGATTTTCCTCCTCCGCCCCGGCAGCGGCATTCATCGGCTCGAGCGCCATCCCACAGATCGGGCAATCACCTGGCTCATCCTGCTCGATCTGCGGGTGCATCGGGCAGGTGTAGATGGTCCGGATCGCAGCCCGCTCACTCGGGTTCCGTTCCAGACTCATCCCGCACTTTGGGCAATCGCCCGGCCGGTCGCTTTCCACGCCGGCGCACATCGGGCAGAAATATTTCCGGGCGGCAGGCCGCGGCTTTTCGCTCTTCCCGGTGTCGTTAGGCAAGGGCGCGGCCGCATGGCAGCAATCGCCTTCGCTACTCGCCGCCTCCGCCCGGCTAACGAACTCATCGCGGCAATGGAGCGAACAGAAATAGACCTTCTCGCCTTCCCGCTCGAGTACTGCCGCCGCCGTTTGCGGCTCGATCTCCATCCCACAAATCGGATCGCGCACGGTGGGAGTGGCCACACTCATCGCAGGAACCTCTCCAGCGCAGTCTGCAGTTCCGCCAGCAGCTCGGCCGGCTTCATCGGCTTCGCCTTGGCGTGCTCGCTCCCGCTGCCGTGGCCGACCACACAGGAGGCGAGATGATGAGTCAGCAGTTCGATCCCGAGCGCGTCGAGGGCGGAGCGGACGGCGGAGATTTGGTTCAAAATATCGACGCAATAGCGATCGTCGTTAAGCATCCGTTCGATCCCGGCGACCTGTCCGACGATTCGCCGGATGCGCGGTTTGAGCTTGGCCGCAGCCTCTGCTTTCATGGCCAAAGGTATACCCCCACCCCGTATTCTGTCCAGCGGAGCAAACCGGCCAGCCTCACGCCCGGCCGCACGACCCGGCGTGAGGTCGATCCGCTATTGTTTTTCCATCCTCGTTCCGCAACAACAGGTCGGGGCGTCATCCCCCGCCTTCTCCGCGGACGCGCCCTTGGTCACTTTGACTTCGCAGCCGCAATCCGAGTTTGGACATTTGTACGTGGCTCCTTCTTCCAGCATTTTTTCTCACCTCCTTTGCGTTCGATCCGGGACCGGTCCCGGCCGGTAGATTGAAAATTATTAACGTGGCTAACCGCCTTCCAATCGCACCGCCAGCGCGCGGTGGTCGGTCAAAAGTTGCCTGCCGCGCACCGGGTGAATCGGCCGGAGGGGAATCCAATTCCTGGGGTTGAAGCGAATCAGTGATGTGGCCACTCCGATCATAAAACCGCTTGTCATCCTCCAATTCCTCTTCGTCCTCTCCTTTTCCGGCTTGGTCGCGTTGCCCGGCACTGCGGAAGCGCGTTCTTCCAGCAGCATCGCGGGCGATCCCGGCGGCCACACCAATCGCGGGGTGCGCTATGCGCGCAAAAAACAGTACGACAAGGCGATCGAGGAATTCACCAAAGCGATCGAGCTGCAGCCGAAAGACCCGAAGAATTATCGCAACCGCGCCCTTACTTATCGCCTGATGGGAGAGGCGGACAAGGCCAAGGCAGACGAAGCGAAAGCGATCAAGTTGAGCCCGGAATCGGTCAAGTCGCAGCTCGCCCTCGCCCGCACCGCCATTCAGCAAAAACGCTACGACGACGCGCTCGATGATTTGAACGACGCCCTCGATTCACAGCCGCGGAATACCGATGCGCTCCGCCTCCGCGGCTACATTTATCTCCTCCAGAAAAAATGGGAGAAAGCGATCGCGGACTACACCATCGCGATCAACAGCATCCGCGAGATCGATGTTGAAGGCCGGGCCCGGCGCGGCTTCGCCTATCGCAATCTGAAGAAATACGATCTGGCGCTGCAGGACTTCAGCAAAATCATCGAGGCGCAACCGAAGGACGCCGAAGCCTATCGCCGCCGGATCTACATCTACCGCAAGATGGGAGAGTACCAGAAGGCGATCGACGATCTGAAGACGCTCCTGCAACTCAAGCCTAACGACGCCGAAGCCAAGACGGAACTGGCCGCGCTCCAGAAAAAGGCAGCCAAAGCCGGCCCCAAGGCAGAAGCGAGTCCGAACAACTTGCGCTGACCCGGTGCGGCGGCTCGGCGAGCGTTCGTTAGGCAAGGGCCATTCAGGGCCGGCCTGAATCGGATTCGCCAAGCCGATGGCTGATAACCTGCAAAGTATCGAACCGGCCCGCCGGGCCGAACGCCGCTTCCGCCGGGGCTTGCGCTGGCGGGACGAGCTCTTTCTCGCTCTGCTCCCGACCGCGACCGTACTCATCGTCTTTGCCGTGGTGGAAAATTTCAGCGAGCAGCGGCTGCTTTTCGCCTCCCTCGCCTCCAGCGCGTTTCTGATCTATCTCGATCCGCACCACGGCACCAACTCCACCCGCACCCTCGTCCTCGCTCAACTCGGCGCGGCCGGCCTGGGCTACGCCGGCTTCGAATTCCTCGGCCCCGGCTACGGCTCCGCCGCCGCCGCCATGGGCGCGACCACCGTCTTTATGATCGTGGCCGATGTGGTCCATCCGCCCGCCGTCTCGACCGCACTTTCCTTCGCCTTCCGTTCCGGCGCGGACAGCAATCTCGTCCTTTTCGCCCTCGCCGTCGGCCTGGTTGCCGTTCTTATCCTGCTGGAGAAAGTTTCGCTCTGGCTGCTGACGCGTGCGACTTCACGATCAAAGGCACCGTAGAACCCCCCGCAGAATTCCGCTGGCGACTACATCTTTTCCTTGGTCCCGGTGCGCAGGAGCAACCAGTTCACCGGGTAGGCAGTGAGAAAACCGGTCAGCATCGCGATCTGCATCATGAACCAAAAGACCGGGTTCGTTTTCTCGATCTCGTGGCCGAAAATGAGAAAGGTGGCGATCGCCATCCAGCCATACATCCCCACCTGCCAGGCGGTAAGAGAAAAGAAATCGGCCTTGGCCGCCGCGAGCAGTCCTTTGCCTAACGAGAGCCCCCGCATCGGCGCGATGGTGAAATATTGAAAAACGATTCCAAAGGCGAGGGCGACGAAATAATCGACCAGCCAGGAACCAAAAATCTTGTGCCCGAAAAGGGTGAGCGGGAAGACGAAGAGCAGCCACTCGGCTGAGAGATCGGCCAGGGTGCAGCCGGCCCCGCAATGGGTTGCTCCGAGTCCCACCATCTGCCAGAACGGCTTCTTTTTCCCCGGCGGATCCTCGTTCCGCTCCTTCGCCGCCTGCACTGCGCGCCGAGTCGAGAGACGCCCGGCGGTAAAATATCCCCAGAGCGCTAGCGGCCCGGCGTAGAGCGCGGTGATAGGCCAGACCAGGTTCATGATCCACATCTGCTGCGGGTGACCGGCGCAGAGATCAATCGCGATGACCACGGCGCAAAGGCCGCCGAGCACCAAAGCGCTGATGGCAACGAGATCGAGGGTCGGATTCATCGTCTAACGGAATCGCGCCCCGGCACCGGACTGGTTTGGGTGATTTGAGCGGGGGCGTTGCGGCGCCGAGTGCTTTTCCCCCATCGTGCGAAATGCGGTCGCAACCTAACCGGTCCTGTGCCCGTTAGGCCGCCAGGGTGAGGCGACGGTGCCGGGCGGATTTTGGTACCAACCGGGGTCTTCGTAGCTCGTAATCCCATCGCGCACCTTCATGATGGTAAACATGCCGCCCATCTCGATCGGCCCGAACTGACCCATGCCGGTCATCATCGGCAGGGTGTTACGCGGGCCGGGCATCATCTCGGCCATGGCCGACATGTTATGCATCCCGGTTGCGCCCATGGCCATGTAGCCCGGGACGAGCTGACCGATCTTTTGTCCGACCTCTTTCTGACTCACCCCGATGACATTCGGAACGTTGTGATTCATCGCGTTCATGGCGTGATGATTCTTATGGCAATGCAAAGGCCAGTCGCCCGGGTTATCGGCCACAAACTCAACCGTGCGAGTGGTCCCCGGCGGCACGTTGACGGTCGCTTCCGGCCACCAACCAGCCTTGGCGATTTGTCCACCGTCTGTTTCCACCACCCACCAGCGATGACCGTGGAAGTGAATCGGATGGCTATCCATGCTCAGGTTGGCAAAGCTGATCCGGACGCGCTCGTTGCGCTTGATCACGAGCGGATCGGTTCCGGGCCAGACGCGGCTGTTGAAGGTAAAGATGTTGAAGTCAGTCATGACATTCGGATTTGGGGTGAAGGTGCCCGGCTCGATCGCCCATTCCTGCAGGAAGATGAGAAAGTGACGGTCCACCGGCTCTGGATAGCCGTCTCTCGGATGAATAATGAAGAAACCTTGCATCCCCATCGCCATCTGCGTCATCTCGTCGGAGTGCGGGTGATACATCTGCGCGCCGTGCTGCACGAGCGGGAATTCATAGGCGTAAGTCTCCCCGGGCGGGATGTGTTTTTGAGTCACGCCGCCCACGCCATCCATCCCGTTAGGCAAGATGAAGCCGTGCCAATGCACCGTCGTGGGCTCCGCCAGCTTGTTTGTCACCAGAATACGCACGCGATCGCCTTCCACCGCTTCGATGGTGGGGCCGGGACTTTGGCCGTTGTAACCCCAGCAATTGACCATCATCCCGGGAGCGAACTCGCGCCTGACCGGTTCAGCGATGAGATGGAATTCCTTCACGCCATCCTTCATCACCCAGGGCAGTGTGCTGCCGTTGGGAGTTATGACCGGTCGGTAGTTCGCGCGGCCGTCGGGCGCAGGCGTAACCGGTGACTGGGCGGCGAGCAGGTTGGTCCCACCCGCGATCCTTTGCGCAAATGCCGAAGCACCGAAGAGAGCCGCGGCGCCAGAGAAAAACTTACGTCTTGTAATCATATTCTTTTCTTAACGTTTGCTTGCATCAGAGAACGTTTTGCCACCTAGAGAACCACCGACGGCTCTTTCGAGTTCGGCGCGTGCGATCCAGTAGTCGCGCCAGGCTTCGATGTAACTGCGCTCGGCGGCAACTTCGTTTTGTTTGGCGAGCAGGAGGTCGTAGGCGCCTTTCAGCATGTAGTTGTATTGTTGCAGAGTAAGGTTCAAGGCCTGTTGCTGAGTCGGAAGCAGTTGTTTGCCGATGTAGGAAGTGAGGTCGCGCGCCGCGATTAACTGGTCGCGCGCTTCCCGCACTTCGGAGCGAATGTTGATCGCCATCGCTTCCAACTCTCGCTGCGCCTGGCGATATTGCGCCGTTAGCTTTGCAATTTCGCCCTGCCCCTGGTTAAAGATCGGTAACTCCAGGTCGAGGGTCGGGCCGGTGACTCGCTGGCCTTCGGTTTCGCGCTCCGTGCTCACGCCGAGCCTTATCTCTGCCGGGATGAATCTCGTCTTGGTCCGAAGGGCGAGCGATTGCCCAATGAGATTAAGCTCCATCCGCCGTCCTTCCAGGTCGAGTCGCTGGGCGATGGCGCGCGACTCGAGGTTCCGCAGCGCTACTTCGTGGCCGGGCAGTTCCGGCAGGTGATCGGCCATCCTCCAGGTGGTGTTGGCGCCCCAAAGGCCGAGAAGACGATTCAGTCGTTCGCGGTCGCGGCGGAGCTGCAGCTCGGTCTGCGCGACCTCGAGGCGCGACTGTTGAAAACTTCCCTGCTGATTAGCCAGCTCGAGGTCGCTGGTGTTGCCGGCGTCGTGCAGACGTTTGGTAAACTCGGCCGCGGCCTCGTTAGTCTCGGTGATGACATGGAGACGATCGAGTAACTGTTGCCGCGCCTGCGCAGTGTAGAAGGCGGTCTTGACCTCCGCGGTTAACTTCAGCACTTCATCCGCGACCTGCGTTTCCACCCGGGCGAGCTGCGCGGCGGCGACGCGTTTGCGGATGGGGAGAAGGAGCAGCTCGAGAAAGTTCTGTGCGATCGAATATTCAATGTTAGTTCCGGAAGGCGGCCGATCGGGAAAGCGAAAGCTGGCGGAGAAATTCGGATTGCTCAGCAACCCGGCCTGGACCAGTTCGGCCTGGGCGATGCCGATTTCTTCGAAACGCGCTTGAAGCTCGCGACTGTTGAGCAACGCCACCTGCACCGCGCGGTCGGCGGTGAGGTTATGCTGTAAAAGGTCGTGCACCGCCTGCTCGCTCTGCGCCTCCTCCGGCCCGCCGCGATTCCATTGCACTCGCTTGCCGGTTCGCTCTCCGACGGTGGCTTGGACGCGGTCGAGCGACGCGGTCGGCGCGGCGCAACTGGCGGAGAGGAAGATGACGGCCGGGATGAGGAGGATTTGCGGCCTCACGGTTTCGCCTCTGGTGGAGTGGTTTTCCGGATCAGGGTCATGCCGCAGAGTGGACATTTCCCCGGCTCGGTCTCCTTGATCTCGGGGTGCATTGGGCAGGTGAAATAGACCGCGTTGTTGGTCGTCTGATGGCCGAGGGTGGGAGAAGTCTCCGACTTCGTTAGGTCGGATGTTCGGTCCGCGACGCGATGGCCGGCGGCGGGTGCAAGGAAGATGCGCGCGTCGGCGCTTAACTGCGGCTGAAGCCAGGCGCTGGTGGCCGCCGGAGCATTCGGATCGGCCGGGCTGAGCGCGGGCGCAGGCGGTAACTGCACCGCGCAGCCGCTCAACGACAGGCACGACAGGAGGATGATTTTTTGAGAAGGAAAATTCGTCTTTAACATTGGGATGAAAATTTCTGCGCCAGGAGAAAAAGGAGGGCGGAGCAGTGGCCTGAAGCCACCGCCACAACGGGTGCAGCGACCTGAAGAGAGAGCTCGCCTAACGAGCGCGTCAGGTCGTCAGCTCAGCACCGGCGGAGCATGCGCGAGGAGGCTCCGTTGCAAGACTGCTTCCGCGAAACTGCGGGATTGCGGCGGGCCGTTATCGAGAAAACGCCCGGCCAGCGGAAGCGGACGAGGCGCCGCCACCAGCAGGAGGACGAAATCCAGCGGCACGCCAACTGAGAAGGCGGCGCTAGCGACCGGCGATTTTTCCAGGGTCAGGGCGACCGCGCGCAGGTCCTTGCAACAGGGTGTAGCCGAGTCGTCCGCAGGTTGCGGTGTCGCTGGCAGATCGGTCGCACAACAATCGTGCGCCGAGATGGTTTTCGGCTCGTGCCCCTCAGCGTTGGCCAGGCCGAGGGCGCAATGATTCGAGATCGAGAGCCAGGAAAGGGTGATCAGCATCACCATCAGCCAGCGGAGAACCATCGCTCGGGGCGCGCGTTGCACGCTGCTTTCTAGACCTGATGAGGGGGTTACGTCAACTGCCGGTGGTGCCGTTCCCGAGCCGCTCCCGGACCACCTCGTCCTTCTCCCAGTGGAAATATTTCTCGCTTTTTTGCATCTGCCCGGGAACATCAAACGAAGAAACGCCTCGTAATCCTGTGAATCGAAAGGCTGTCCTTGTTTTTGCTGACCCGATCGGGCTCGATCTGGCCCGGCGCGGATTGCCCCATCTTCTCCGGCCGCTGCTGAATCCCTACCACGCGGCGGAGAGGGTCGGCGCGGATGTGCATCTTTTCACTTCCGGACCTGCCAGCGCCACGGCCGGCATCACTTTGCATCAGCAGCGCGGCCGCACTTTCGGCGAGCGTCTGGAGCGGGCGACGGACGAGATCGCGCATCTCGGCTACGACAAGATCGCCCTGATCGGGCGCGACTGTCCCTCCCTCGAGGCGGCCGACCTGGTGCGGGCGTTTAGAGAATTGGAGGCCAATAAATTGGTCCTCGGCCCGGATCACCGCGGTGGTTGTTATCTGATCGCGCTGCGCGCCGGCGAGCGACATCTCCTGCGCGGGATCCGCTGGCGGCGGAATACCGACTGCGCCCAATTGCAGGAGCGCGTCCAGGATGAAGTCGTCCTGCTGCGGACCAAGGCCGACATCGATTCCTGGCGCGACCTGCCTGTGCTCGCGCGCACGGCCGAGCGCTGGGGCGGCCTGGTTGCCTTTCTCCTCAGGATCACCTTCTCGTTAGGCGAGCGCGCGACCGATCTCGTCGCTTTCGCCTGGCGGGCTGATCGGGCCCGGCACCAGATGCCGCCTCCGGGCCTCTGCGCCTGAAGCCCGCTTCCCGGGGTGCGCCGAGCGCGCCTTCACTCCTGGCCCTTATCCCGCGCGGCAGCCGCCGCCATTTTCGACCCATCGTTACACCACTTTATCGCCAAACTCCGGATCCGATGACCGACGACGAACGTCCGCCGTTCCTCCCGTTGTCCTCGCTCGACGCGCTCTGGTTTCAGGTCGCGGGCACGCTCTGTAATCTGCGCTGCAATCATTGCTTCATCTCCTGCGCACCGGATAACCATACCCTCGGGCTGATGACGTTGGCCCAGTTCCAACCGCACCTGGACGAATCGGTCAGGCTGGGCGTGAAGGAATATTATTTCACCGGCGGCGAACCGTTCATTAACCCGGAGATCTTTGAAATCCTGCAGGCCACGCTGGCGGTGGGACCGGTCACCGTCCTGACCAACGCGACTCGCTTCGACGAAAAGAAAATCGCACGCCTGGCCGAGCTGCGCGACGCCTCCGAGTATTCGCTCGAACTGCGGGTGAGCATCGACGGTTTTTCTCCTGAGACGAATGACCCGATTCGCGGACCCGGCACCTTCGCCCGGGCTATGAACGGGGTGCGCATGCTGGTCGCGGCCGGATTTCTGCCCATCATCACCTCGATGCGTTCCTGGCCGCTGGAGCAGGACGACGAATTCCTGCGCGAGTTCAAAGCGCGCCTGGCGGAGATCGGTTACACCCGGCCGCGAATGAAACTTTTGCCCTCGCTCAAGATCGGGCAGGAAGCGTTGCGCGATCACGGCTACGGGAAATACGAGTTCATCACCGAGCGGATGATGCAGGGCTACGACGAGACGCAGCTGCTCTGCCACAACAGCCGGGTGGTGAGCGATCGCGGGGTGCACGTCTGCCCCATCCTGGTCGATCGGCCGGATGCAAATCTCGGCGCTACTTTGGCCGAAGGAATGCAGGGCTACCGGCTGCGGCATCACGCCTGCATCACCTGTTATCAATTTGGCGCCCTTTGTTCGAATGCCAGCTCCGGGAGTGTGGAGCGGACCCGGCTCACGCGCTCCGGTTCGGAAGCCAATCCGGCCCTGGGGGGCCACGCCTAACGAACGATGAGCGAAGTAAGCAAAAGCATTGCCATTATCGGAGCCGGGCCGGTCGGGTTGGAAGCGGCCCTGGCCGCGCTCGAACATGGCTACGACGTCCAGGTCTACGAACGCGGTGAGATCGCCGACGCCGTCAGGCAATGGGGCCAGGTGCGCATGTTTTCGCCCTTCGCCCTGAACGCCTCAGAGCGCGGCCGGGCCCGGCTGCAACTCGAAGGGGTGCCTCTGCCGGAGCCGGCCGCGATTCTGACCGGGGCTGAGTTTCGCAGCCGCTATCTGTTACCTCTGGCTCAGAGCCTGCGCTCGCACATTCGGCAAAATTGCGCCGTCCTCGCCCTGGGCCGGGCCGGCCGCTTGAAAGGCGATTTCGTTTCCGATCCCGCACGCAGCGACGCTCCTTTTCGACTTCTCCTCCGCGACGAGGCGGGCGAGCGAACGGCCAGCGCCGGGATCGTGCTCGATTGCAGCGGGACCTTCGCGCAACCCAACTCGTTAGGCGAAGGCGGCATCCCGGTGCCGGGAGAAAGCGCCTGCGCCGCGCGAATTCACTACGGTATTCCCAGCCTGACGAAGGACTTCATCGGTCAGCATCTGCTCGTCGTCGGCGCGGGACATTCCGCTGCCACCGTCGTCCGCGCATTGGCGCAGGCGGGGGCCCAGATCACTTGGATGATCCGGCGCGAGCGAGAGACTCCGCTGCTGGAAATTCCGCACGATCCCTTGCCGGAACGGAGGCAGCTGAGCACCGCGGCCAACCGGCTGGCGCAGGAAAAGCAGGTCGCGCTGCTGGCGGGCGCGACCATCGCGGCGCTCGTCCCGACCGCGGATGGCATCGAAGTGAAGTGGACGAAGATCAACGGGGAAACGGGCAAGCTGCTGATCGACCAGATCGTGGCCGCGACCGGCTTCCGGCCCGATCTCGGGCTAACCCGAGAACTGCAGGTGCAAACCTGCTGGGCCACCGAAGGCACCTATCCGCTGGCCGCTTCATTGTTAGGCGAAGCCGGGGCCGATTGCCTGCAGGCGCCGGCGGTGGGCGCCGAAGCGCTCCTTCATCCCGAGCCCGGCTACTTTACTCTGGGGATCAAGAGCTACGGACGCAGCTCGAACTTCCTCCTCCGCACCGGCTACGAGCAGGTCGAGGCCGTCTTTGGCTGGCTGGAAAAACAAAACCAACCAGGGCACGAAATGAGTGCGCGATGAAAGAGACGCTGGCCCTTTTCGGTGGCGTTTATTCCAACCACCTCGCCCTCGCCGCCCTGCTCGAGGATGCGCCCCACCGCGGAGCCAGCCGGTTCTATTGCCTGGGCGACCTGGGCGCGTTTGGGCCGCACCCGGATAAGGTGTTTCCGCTCCTGCGCGAGGCCAACATCCCGGTCGTGCAGGGGAACTACGACCACTCGGTCGGGCACGGGCTGGCCGATTGCCAGTGCGGCTATACCGACGCCAAAGACAACCATTTTGCCCGGCTCTCCTACGACTACACCTTCGAGAATACCGCGCCGGAAAATAAAATCTGGATGCGCGATTTTCCTAACGAAATCCGCCTGGAAGTGAACGGCGTGCGGGTCCTGCTCTGTCACGGCTCGCCCCGGAAGACGAACGAATTCCTCTGGCAAACGACGACCTCGGTTGCCTTCCTCGAGAGCCTTTGCCAAGCCCATGAGGCGGAGGTGATCGTGGGCACCCACACCGGTTTGCATTGGCATCGCCAGTTGCCCAGCGGCCGGCATTTTGTGAATTGCGGCGCGATCGGGCGCCCGGCCAACGACGGCGCCACCTCGGTCTGGTACACCCTGCTCACAATCGAAGAAGAAGGCCGGGTGGAGGTGGAATTTGTGCCGCTGCCGTACGACCACGAACAGCTGGCTGCGGAAATGCGGGCGGAAAATTTGCCTAACGAATTTATCGAAACGATCGAGACCGGCTGGTGGACCACCTGTCTCGAAGTGTTGCCGATGAAAGAGCGAGCCCGTGGAATTTTTTAAACCTAACGAAAAGTAGAAACGAAAACTATATGCCGAGCATCAATGCAGAAACCGCCGTCAGAGAACGTTACGCCGCCGGAGCCCAGGCCCCCGAAGCCAAGCTCTGTTGCCCGGTCGATTACAATCCCGAGTATCTCAAAGTCATTCCGCCGGAGGTGATCGAGCGCGATTACGGCTGCGGCGATCCGAGCAAATATCTCCGCCCGGGCGAGACCGTGCTCGATCTCGGCAGCGGCACGGGCAAGATCTGTTTCATCGCCGCCCAGGTGGTCGGGCCTAACGGAAAGATCATTGGGGTCGACATGACCGATGAAATGCTGGAGGTGGCCCGGAAAAATGCCCCGATCGTGGCCGAGCGGATCGGTTACGGCAACGTCGAGTTCCGCAAAGGCCGCATCCAGGATCTGGCGCTCGATCTGGAGAAGCTGGAGGAGGAATTGAAAGCGCGCCCGATCACCGACGCGGCTTCCTTCCTGCGCGCGGACGAACTGGCTCAGGATCTCCGGGTGAAACATCCTCTGGTCGCGACCGAGTCGGTCGACGTGGTGGTATCCAATTGCGTCCTCAACCTGGTGGAAGCGAAATCGAAACGACAGCTTTTCGAAGAAATCTTCCGCGTCCTGCGCAAGGGCGGCCGCGCCGTCATCTCCGATATCGTGGCGGACGAGGAAGTGCCGGCGCATCTGCAAAACGATCCCGAACTCTGGAGCGGTTGCATCTCCGGCGCGTTGACCGAGGAAGGATTCTTGCAGGCTTTCAGCGAGGCCGGCTTCTACGGAATCCAAATCCTGAAGCGGGACGAGCAGCCGTGGCAGACGGTGGAAGGCTTCGAGTTCCGCTCTCTCACGGTGGAAGCGTTCAAGGGCAAACAGGGGCCCTGCTTTGAGCGCAACCAGGCGGTGATTTATCGCGGGCCCTTCCGCGAGGTGCTGGATGACGACAACCACCGGATGGAGCGTGGAGTTCGTTATGCCGTCTGCGACAAGACCTACAATCTCTATCGCAAGGCGCCTTATCGCGACTTCTTCGAATTCATCGAGCCGCTGCGGGAGATCCCGCTGGGCGAAGCGCAGCCTTTCGATTGCACCCACACCGCGCGGCGACATCCGAAGGAAACCAAAGGCCAGGATTACCAGGCGACGACGGCGGCGAGCAGTTGCTGCGACGGCGGCGCTTGTTGTTAGGCCGAGACTGGAGGAGCGATGAGCGAAACGATCAGAGCGACGCGGCCGGAGCCGCCACCCCACGTCAGCGCGGAGATTGAGATTGCGCACGCGCCGGTGCCAAAATGGGCCATCGGGGAATTCTTCGGCACTTTCCTGATGGTCTTCTTCGGCTGCGGCAGCGTCTGCGCCGCGGTTGCGTGCGGCGCCCAGGTGGGCGTTTTCCAGGTCGCGATCGTTTGGGGCATCGCCATTGCCACGGCGATTTATCTCACCGGTTCGCTCAGCAGCGCACACCTGAATCCCGCGGTCACGATCGCCTCCGCCGCCTGGTCACGTTTCCCGATCCGGTTGATCCTGCCCTACGTCGTGGTCCAATTGGCCGCCGCCTTCGCCGCCGCGGCTCTGCTCTTCGCTCTCTTCGGCGGAGCCATCGCGGCCTACGAAACGAAGATCGGGATCGAGCGCGGCGCGACCGGGAGCGAAGCCTCAGCCATGGTCTTTGGGGAATATTTCCCTAATCCCGGCGGCAAACCGCTGACCGCAGCAGCCCGCACCACGATGTCGCCTCTGCGCGCCTTTTCCGCCGAGCTGGTCGGGACCGCCATCCTCGTGCTGGTTATTTTTTGCGTGACCGACGAGCGCAACGGGACCCGGCCGCAGATTCTGACCGCGGCCACGATCGGGCTCACCGTCACGCTCATTATCTCCCTGATCGGTCCGCTGACCATGGCCGGGCTCAATCCGGCGCGCGATTTCGGGCCACGCCTTTTTTCCTCCCTGGCCGGCTGGCGCGGCGTCCCTTTTACCGCCAACGGCTCCGGCTGGCTGACGGTTTACCTGATCGCGCCGATCGTTGGAGGTTTGTTAGGCGGCGGAATCTATCGGGTCTTCTTCCGGGCGGCGTATCGCTCCTGAATTCCCGGGTCAGGCAGCGGGTCATGGTTGGGACGAACACGATTCAACGATGGTCGGTTTGATGCGGGGGACGATTGCGTTATCCTGCGCGCAGGCAATGGAGTTTGCCTTCCTCGCCCTGAGGAGAACCGCCTGAGCTGATGACTCCTGCTGCTGCTTCTGCTAGAGAGGCGACGGTTGGAGTTTTTCTATGCTCACTTATTTCTACATCATGCTCGGCGGAGCGCTCGGGAGCGGGGCCCGGTTCTGGGCCTCGGGTTTGGTGGCGGAGCGAGTGGGCGAAGTCTTTCCATTAGGCACACTTTTTGTCAATGTGACCGGCTCGTTCGTGATCGGGTTCTTTGCCGGCCTGACCGATCCGCAGGGGCCGCTCCTGGCCGGGCCGCGGGTGCGGCAGTTTGTCATGATTGGGATCTGCGGGGGTTACACCACCTTTTCCTCCTTCAGCCTGCAGACGCTGGAGCTGGCGCGGGATGGCGATTGGTGGCGAGCGGGATTGAATAGCGTGCTATCGCTGGTTTGTTGTCTGATCGCGGTCTGGCTCGGGCGCGCCTCGGCGCTGCTCTGCCTGCCTCGTTAGGCACTCGTTATGCAACTTCCGGAAGACGCCATGCTCCTGCGCATTTTTGTCGGCGAAAGCGATCGCTGGCAGCACCAGCCGCTCTACGAGGCTATCGTGCAAAAAGCGCGTGAGCTGCAACTGGCCGGGGCGACGGTTTTGCGCGGGCCGATGGGATTCGGCGCCGCCAGTCGCATCCACACGGCCAAGATTCTGCGCCTTTCGATGGATCTGCCGATGGTGATCGAGATCGTCGACACAGAGGAGAAGGTGCGGACGCTGCTGCCCTTTCTGGACGAGATGATCAGCGGCGGACTGGTCACGCTGGAGAAAATAAAGGTGATCCATTATCGGCAGGGCAAAGGCCAGGCCGAAGGCAGCTAGCGAATCCAAGTTAAAACCAATGATCAAGCGCCACCGGCCCATCCTTCTCTCGCTCGTTCTCGGCCTACTCCTTCCGCTGTTCGCCTCGGCGGCGGAGACGAGCAGCCCGGCGCCGCCTTTCAAACTGCCGGATCTGGATGGGAAATCGGTCCAGCTCTCGGATTTCAAAGGCAAGGTCGTGCTGCTGAATTTTTGGGCCACCTGGTGCCCGCCCTGCCGGGCCGAAATTCCCGACCTGGTGGCCTTGCAACAGCGCTACGCCCCGCGCGGGGTGGTGGTGCTGGGGATTTCTCTCGACCAGGGCGGTCCGGCGAAAGTGGCGAGCTTTGTCAAAAGGATCGGGATCAATTACCCAGTGCTGATGGGAAATCGAGATATCGCCTTGGCCTACGGCGGCATCGAAGTGGTCCCGACCAGCTTTGTCATCGACCGCAAAGGCAATGTCGCCGGCGCGCTGCGAGGCGCGACGGATTTGGCCGGGTTTGAAGCCGCGCTCAAGCCGGCGCTGGAATCGAAATGAACAGACTAACGATCAAATGCCGGACCACGACCGACTCCGGCGCGGGTTATTGCAAAGGCTGCCGATGAAGAGGTTGCTCGTGCTGCGGTCAGTCCTGGCGGTGCTGGTTCTTTGCCTTGCCGGCGGGGGCTGTCATCGCGAGCAGACCGAAGCCAACAAGCAGGCCAGCGCGGGGGAAGCGAGCCCCTGGCTAACGAACTTCGACACCGCTCTCACCCAGGTGCAGGCGGAAAAGAAAATTCTGCTGCTGGATTTCACCGGCTCCGACTGGTGTCCGCCCTGCATCATGCTGCAGCGGGAGATCCTCTCGCAGCCGGCATTTTTGGATTACGCCCGGCAGCACCTGGTGCTGCTGGAGGTCGATTTCCCGCGAATGAAAGAGCAATCGGCAGAGCAAAAAGCCGCAAATGAAAAACTGGCCGACCGCTATGGAATCGTCGGGTTTCCGACGGTCATTCTGCTCGATCCGAACGGAAAGCCGATCGGCGAACTGGGCTACAGGCGCGGCGGCCCGGACGCCTTTATCGCCGCGATCGAGAAGGCGCGCTCGGGCTCCTGATTCGCAAGCCCAGGAAGAAGGAAAGAATGTCGGCGCCGCAGACCATCGCAATCCTGGGCGGCGGCTCGGCCGGTTTTACCGCGGCGCGGGTGGCGGCGAAGCAGGGGGCACGCGTTCTCTTCTTCATGGGCGACAACGCCGATCATGCTTCGCTCTGCGTCAACGCAGGCTGCATGCCTTCGAAAGCGATCTTCGAGCCGATCGACGCGATGCATCGCGCCCGGCGGCAGGGCTGGCTGGAGGTGAAACCGAAACAGCCTAACGAATTCCTGGCCCAGATCGTGCGCTGGAAGGATAACGAGATCGGGGAATTCCGGGCTTACCGGCAAAAGGCCATTCGGGAGGAGGCGAGCGAGTCGTTCCAGATTTTTCGGTCAAGTGCGACTTTCGTCAGCCCGCATGAGGTTTTGAGCGCCGGCCAGCGTCATCGGTTCGATGCCGCCATCATCGCGACCGGCTCCACCACCACTATCCCAAAGATCGAGGGGCTCGATCCCGGGGCCGATGGCGTCTGGACGAGCGACGAAATCCTGCACAACACCCGCCTCCCGGCCTCGCTCGCGGTGATCGGAGCAGGCGCGATCGGGCTCGAATTTTCGCTGCGCTACGCGCGCCTGGGCACGAGGGTCACGTTGATCTCGAAGGGCTCGGTCTTGCCGCGTTATCCGGCACAGTTCGGCCAGCGGCTGGCCTGCATTTACGAAATGGAGGGACTGCGGGTGCTGACGCAGCGCGAGGTGAAGCGGATCACGCGCGACGGCAGCGGGCGATTCCTTTTGGAAACCGACGGCGCCGAAGCGATCGAACCGTTGCTGGCCGAGACCATCCTGCTCGCGGTCGGCCGGAAGCCGGCTCTGGCTAAGCTCGGGCTGAAAGCGGCCGGCATTCATCTGGACACGCACCAACAGCTCGACATCGGTGCGGACATGCGGGTGAAAGGTTCGGATCACCTTTTCGCCGCGGGCGACGTGGCGGGTGTGCGCATGGTGGTGCACCACGCCCACATCGAAGCGGGCATCGCGGCCGAGAACGCCTGCAGCGACGGGCACCGCGAGTGGACCAAACGTTCCAACATCCAGGTCGTCTTTTCCGACCCCGAATTTGCTTTCGCCGGCTGCAAACCAGCCGAGGCCGAGAAAGAAGGCTGCCCCCTGGTCAGCGCCTCGGCCGAGAGCCGCGACATCGGAAAGCTGCACCTGGCCGGAGACGATCACGGCTTTGGCGAGTTCTATGCCGACGCCCGGGACGGGCGGCTGATTTCCGCCGGGCTGCTTTGCGACGATGCGAGCAATCTGATCCATCTGCCCGCGTATGCGATCGACCACGAACACACGGTGCATCAATTGGAAGACGCTGAGTATTATCACCCGACCAAGATCGAGATCGTGGCCGAGATCGGCGATACTCTCTGCCGCAAACTCGGTGGCCATCCGTTTGCGCGCGCGGAAGAGTAGCGCAGCGCCTTCTCCTTTTTCAGAAACAGAAAGGGCATTCAGCGCCTCCGCTGAATGCCCTCCTGTTCGCGAGCTGGCCCGCGAGCATCCAGAAGCCGAATCGAACGACTTCCGGAGCTAAACTATTTTGATGACGAGCTGATCGTTAGGGGATGTTGACCTGGACCTCGTTTGAGCAATCGCCGCCCTGCTCGCTTTCGCACACCTGGTAGGTGAAGGTCGATCCACTGGCGTTGCGCAGGTTGTCCTTCGTGTTGCCATCGTCCGGGGTCGTCTGAACAACCGCGCCATCCCGCAGCACATTGATATTGCCACCATCGGCCGGTGTCCACTTGAGGACGACCCGCGCCTTAGCACCCTTCGACTGCGCCCTCGCGGTGAGGTTAATGTTCTGTCCGCCGCCGGTGGCGAGTTTGAAGCTGCCGATGCGCAGGACCCAGCCGGTGGAGCTGGTCGTCGGCACCCATTCGTTGCAATACCAGAAGGTCTGGTCATCCGTCGGGTCGATAGTGAGCGAGGTGTAGTCACCCCAGCGGCTGGCGGTGGAGGTGAGTGAGCCAGTGCCGTCGATGATGCTTCCTTCTCCCTGCGGCAAGGTGCCGAGCGGGTCATTGGCCAGGCGTCCGGTGTACCACACACTCGGGAAGACGGCCGGGTTCGAGCCATTCGAAGCACTGTAACCCAGAGCCATATTGCCCTGGCCGTCCATCGCGATGCTGCCCATCCAGCGATGAATTCCGTCAGTCAGACCGGGCGCGTAGGTGCCTTCCTGAAAGATCGAAGGGCTGCCGTTCGGATTGCGCACTTCCCACCAGCGGATGCCGGAGACTTCGCCGTTCGGGCCATTGCCGGCTGAGACGGATTGGTTGGTCACGAGCGATTCGTGGTCGCCAAAGTTCCGATAAGCGAGGCGGAAGAGCGGCCGCTGCCGGTAACCCTGGTGATCGATCTTGGTGCTGGTGTTCGGTTGCGGGATACAAGCCCGGCCACCGTTACACATGGCCAGGATCGAGTTAAACGGCGCTACCGGAATGGTGCTGGCCAGGGTAAAGGAAGAGTTCCCGGGATTATTAAAGTCCGCGTGGAAACGGTAGAGATTCAGAGCATCGGAGGTAGCCCCGTAAGGTCCGTTGTTATCCTGCGAGCCGACATAGAAGTTAGGGCTGCCGTTGGGCGGCGGATTTGAGCCGTCCATGTCGCTCGGGAGCAGGCCGTCGCCCACGTTGGCGCCACCGCCAACCGGCGGGACGAGAAACGAGATGAGCTGCGGATTGGGATTACCCGCGATCGCCTGCGCGCGGTTCAAAGCGTAAGCTCCGGCGCCAACAAAGGTCACTCCATTGGCAAACTCACGCGTGCTGAAATAATAAGCATCCGGCCAGACACCCGCTTTGGGATAGTCGGGGAAATTATTCCCGGTCGAGAATGCATAACGATAATAGGAGCCGGTGGGATCGTTGGTCGTGGAGATGGCGATACATTCCATGTAAGGAGCCGAGGTGGCGGTGAACTGCGAGAGGAGATAGCGATCAGCCTCACGATCATAGAGCACCACGGGATCGCCCGAGTTGGAAGTCTGGCAGGCGCCGCCAAACCCCGCCCAGAGAGTGTTGTTGTTAGCCGGGCCAAAGAGGGAGTTGCCGGACTTATCGAAGATTTGAAAGGTCAGGTTGCACATCGCCACGACGTGATTGGGTCCGACCGCGGCGTTTGGATCAGGCGGAGTGACAAAGTTGATGTTGGGCTGACCGTTGAAGCTGACTAACGTTGCTGGAATCTCCTTCCCGGGTGCGTTTCCGGTTGTTGCCTGCACCGTCGGATCCCATTCGGGAGCGAAGTGAATCCGAAACGGGATTATCTCACGATCTTCGTTCTCGGGGATCTCTCCGCCACCTAGAACAATCCCCATCTCCCGCAGCGGCGGTGAAACGTCGAACTTAACCAGCGGAGCGAGTCCGCGATTGATGCCCTGGATGGCAGGCGCGCTGGATGACGGACCCTGAGCGGTCGCCGGGCGAATCGCGAAAACAGCGACCACCACGCTGACCGCGCTGAAGAGCGCCAGCAGCGTATTGAAGTTACTAAATCGATGAGTCGATTTTTTCATTATTAAGGATCTCCTTGCTTTTGAGTTTTATTGGACGATTCGACACTCAGAAAAAGGGTGTCGTAAGCTAAGCGGGCAGAGGCTATCGGAGGGGCAGGCTCGATGTCACTCTCTTTGTAATTACATTTTGGTCAGGTCATTCCCGTCCTCCCGGTTAGCTTTGGATCAAGGCCAACTCGTTCGCTTTTTTCAAGGAAACGGCCGCACCATGCCGCCAAACAAAAAGGGCACCCAGCGAAACGCTGAGTGCCCTCTTGTTGTAACTCTCTTCAGTTGTCCCCAGGGAGCCGGTTAGGACGGCTCCCCGAGGTGATACTTAGGATAACTCGATTACGGAATCGAGTGACCGAGGTCGCCTTTAATGATGTTGAAGTCGGGCTTCAAGATCCGGCCATTGAGGTCGATGTCCTCGCGGAAGTTGGAGGCATCCGTCGTCTGACGCAGGTCTCCCCGCACCAGGATCGCGTCCGCCTTTTGCACGGTGCGGTTTGCATCCACGTCGCCGATCAGGAAGCCGAACGGAACGGTCGCGGAAGTCGTGCCACCGTTGACGGCCGAGACCTTGATCGAAACGACCTGAGCATCGGAGACACCAGTGAGAGGCACGGTCATTTCGTTCCCGTTGAAGGTCGGGGTGCCCGCAGTCGCGGTACCCGAAACAACCATCGCTGTGCCCGAGGTCACTGCGGTGTCGAAGGTGAAGACAGCGTTATAGGTGCTGGAGCTACGATCTTCCACGCCCGAGGTGCCGGTGAGCGGCATCGCCACGTCAAAGGTGCCCGAAGGACCATGAGTCAGGCGCGAAGCGGCACTGACCAAGTTCGCACCACCACCGCCACCGCTGGCGATCTTGAAGTTACCGATGCGCGTGCGCCAGTTAAACGAGGAGGTCGTGTCGTAGTACTCGGTCGTGAACCAGAAGGTCTGGTCGTCCACCGGGTCCACCGTCATGTCGCTGTAATCGCCCCAGCGGCCGGAAGTGGAAACCTGCGAGCCGGCACCGTCGTAGAGGTGCTCTTCACCCAGCGTCATCATGTTCACCGGATCGGTCCCGAGACGGCCGGTGTAGCGGATCTGCGGGTGGATCGATGAACTGGAAGCGCTGAAGCCCAGAGCGATGTTGCCCTGGCCGTCCATCGCCGCACTGCCCATCCAGCGATAGGTCGTATCGGGCTGATAGGTGCTGTCTTGGAAGGTCGTGACCGGACCGGCGGTGACCCCGCGCAGTTCGAACCAGCGGACGCCGGCGACGTTATTCGACTTGACGGTGAAGTTGCCAACCAGTGATTCGTGGCTGCCAAAGTTCCGATAAGCCAAACGATACATGAGACGGTCGGCCAGGTTGGACAGGCCTTCACCACCGAGCTGCGGGATCGTGCTCGTCATCTGGGTGAAACCAGCTGCCGGCGAGGTACCGAAGAGGGTGAAGGTGGCATTGGCCGGGTTAGCAAAGTCCACATGGAAGTGGTAAACCCGATACGTGCCCGAGTCCGGGAAAAGGACGAAGGAGTTAGGCGCACCCGCTGGAGGCAGGTTGGCACCATCGAGGTCGGCCGGCTGCAGCGGCGGATTCGAAGGCGAGAGACGCGGCATCGCGATGATCTCGGCGCTGGGATCGCCCGCCACCATCTTGATCCGGTTGAAGGCAAACGCCTGCGGTCCCAGGTACTGGGTGCCGGCGGTGTTGAACACGTTCATGCTCATGTAGTAAGCATCGGGCCAAACACCGAGGTGCGGATAGTCATACAGAGCCGAGCCTGAGATGGCGGCCAGGTTGTAGTCGTAACGCGCATAGCTGCCGGTGGCATCGTTCGTCGTCGAGACTGCGACGCACTCGTGGGTAAGACCGCCCGCGAACTGGGTGATGACCCAGCGATTCGCGATTTGGTCATACAAGACGACCGGGTCGCCGTTACCGCCGGTTTGGCAAACGCCGCCAAAACCACTCCAGATCGACTCGATGCTGTTCGGGCCGAGAATGGAGGCGCCAGTGTTCTTATCGAACACTTGGTAACCTTCGTTCACGATCTGCACGTATTGAGTCTGACCCACTTCGCCATTGGTATCGGGCGGAGCGCAGTTACAACCGACGCCCGGGAACGGGATGCCGGCGAAGTTAAGGATCGGAGCCGGAATGGTCGGCGCCAGGAGATGGAGCAGGCCGCCCGTTTGCACGGCCTGGTCGGCCACATCTTTGTGTACGCCAGTGTTGATGCGCGGGTTTTCCGCGGCTTCATGTTCCTGCACGCGGGTGACTGGCCAGGGGTCCATGTCGCGCACTTTCTTGGAGATATCGCTGTGGTCTGGGAAGATGACCTTCACGCCGTTATTGAACTTACCGGCCGCGGAGGCCGGAGAAGGGGAAGTGAGGCTCAATGCCACGAGCGCCATCACAGCGCCGACAGAGCCGAGACCGAAACCTACCAGGAGTCGCGTATTAAAGAACGCGTCTCGAGAACCTAGCCTTTTTTTTATCATGTATGTTTTTATATGTGTGAGTTGAATCAGGTAATGTTTTTACCTGTTATGGAGGCTATCAAAAGCGCGGCAGATATGTCATCTGCTTTAATCTTACGATTTCGTCATTTTCTCCGCTGGGGCGATTTGCACTTCGCGTTGGAAGCAGTCGAGCCCGTTGTACTTGCAGGGCTCCCGCCAACCATCCCGGGCTGCCACCCGCCACTGGATTAGGCATCCGTTAGGCCCAAATATGCCGGCTGGAGCAAAATCAGCCGTGATACACGCTCCGAACGAGATCTTTCCTGCGAGGGAGCAACGTGGTGCGCAGCACCGCCCGACTACGGCCCACCTCTGCGGGACGTTTTCAACGTGCCTGCGCCGCTGGAAACATCTCTCGCCGGCTCGCATTCCGCGCTCCGCCGGATCGGCCTAGAGACCGCCCTTCCCCGGCAGCCGCAGAAAAGACAAAGGGCACCCGGCGTTGCCACCGGATGCCCTTTGCTTTGATTTAATCGTGATCAGGCTGCCAGGAGACCGTTTGGAAACGGCCTCCTGGCGTAGATCGCCTTAGTCCTTATCGGCCACCGTTGCCGCGGATCTTGACCGTCACCTCGTTCGAGCAGGTGCCAGTGTCGGTCTCGCAGACCTGGTAGGTGTGCCGTTCGGTCATACCGTCGACACTGCCGAGGTGATCCTGAGCGGATCCATCGTCTTCCGTGGTGCGGAGGACGGTGCCGTCACGCAGGACGTTGATCGTTCCGCCATCAGCCGGAGTCCAGCTAAGGGCCACCAGACGCTTGCCGCCTTGCCGGCGGGCCTGCGCCGTGAGGGTGATGTCTCCACCGCCGCCACCGGTCGCGATCTTGAAGCTACCGATGCGCGTGCGCCAGTTGAACGACGAGGTCGTGTCGTAGTACTCGGTCGTGAACCAGAAGGTCTGGTCGTCCACCGGGTCCACCGTCAGGTCGCTGTAGTCACCCCAGCGGTTGGAGGTATCGGTCTGTGAACCGTTGCCCGCGAAGAGGGTGGCTTCACCCAGAGTCATCATGTTGATCGGGTCACCCGCCAGACGGCCGGTGTAACGGATCTGCGGATGAATGGTGGCGTCGGAAGCGCTGTAACCAACGGCGATATTGCCCTGGCCGTCCATGGCCGCACTGCCCATCCAGCGATAGGTGCTGTCGGGCGAATAGGTGCTGTCTTGGAAGGTGGTCAACGGACCATCCGTCACCCCGCGGAGCTCGAACCAACGGACACCTGCGTGACCGCCAGCGTCGACCGAGAAGTTACCCACGAGCGATTCGTGATCGCCGAAGTTACGGTAAGCGAGGCGATACATCAGGCGGTCGCCGATGCCGTCCATCTTGTTGCCCGGGGTGCTGGCACCGAGGGCCGGGACGCAATCACGCGTGAACTCGCAGAGGAAGCTGAAGTTAGCCGCCGGCGAGGCATCAAAGAGCGCGAAGGTCGAGCTGCCAGGATTGGCGAAGTCGACGTGGAAGTGATAGACGCGATAGGTGCCCGTGTCCGGGAAAAGGACGAACGGGTTCGGCGCGCCATCTGGCGGCAGATTGGAACCGTCAAGATCAGCCGGCTGCAGCGGCGGATTGGATGGGGAAAGACGAGCCGCCGCGACGATCTCAGCCGTCGGGTCGCCCGCCACCATCTTGGCGCGGTTGAAGGCAAAAGCCTGCGGTCCGAGATAAGCCGTGCCCGAGGTGTTGAACACGTTCATGCTCATGTAATAAGCGTCGGGCCAGACACCGAGGTGCGGATAGTCATACAGAGCCGAGCCTGCGATCGAGGCCAGGTTGTAGTCGTAACGCGCATAGCTGCCAGTGGCATCGTTGGTCGTGGAGACCGCGACGCACTCGTGGGTAAGACCGCCCGCGAACTGGGTGATGACCCAGCGGTTCGCGATCTGGTCATACAACACGACCGGGTCGCCGTTGCCGCCAGTTTGGCAGACGCCGCCGAAACCAGTCCAGATCGACTCGATGCTGCTCGGGCCGAGGAGCGAGGAGCCAGTCTCTTTATCGAACACCTGGTAACCTTCGTTCACCATTTGCACGTATTGAGTCTGACCCACTTCGCCGTTGGTATCGGGCGGAGCGCAGTTACAACCGACGCCCGGGAACGGGATGCCGGCGAAGTTCAGGATCGGTTCCGGAATGCTCGGTGCCAGAAGCTTGAGCAGGCCGCCTTTTTGCACCACCTGATCGGGCTGGTTCTTATGCAGACCGGTCAGAATTTTCGGGTTTTCCGCGGCTTCGTGTTCCTGTTTGACTCGAGTGGCCGGCCAGGGATCAACGTTCCGCATCGCCGGCGAAATATCGCTGTGATCAGGAAGGATGACCTTGAATCCGTTGTTGAAGGTCCCTTTGGCCGCCGCGGCCGAAGGTGAGGAAATGCTCAGGGCCACCAACGCCAAAGCGGCGCCGACAGAACTGAGACTAAAACCAAGCAAAACGCGCGGGTTAAAGAACGCGTTTCGAGAAGCTGACTTTTTTACCATTTTTGTCTTTCTGTGTGTTTTTGTGTGAGTTGCGTTATCTCGGCAACGCTGGCGGTGGGGCTAACCATCACGGGGAAGACGCTGCTGCTGCCGAGTCACCGACAGTACCAAACCACGGGAAGCAAAGTCACGCCTTTTGTCCTTACAATTCTGCAATGCTTACGCAGGTGAAAGGTTCGCCGCCGTTAGGCCACCCGGTTTTCCCCGCACTCTCCGACCGCGGCCGCGGCGGCAGAATTCAGCGTGCTGACGGAAAGGCCAAAAGCAGCCCGGCCAGGAGAAAAGTCAGCGCCGCCGAGAGCAGGCAGAAGGGACAGAAAGCGTGCAGAACGAAGGCCTGCAGATAGAGAAAATAGAGCGAGCCGACGAACATTAAACCGACCAGGACGCTGAGCAGCATTCTCATCCGCGGATAGCCAAACGCGCCCAGGATGGAGAGGCTGAAGACGAGGAAATAAGCCACTGCTCCAAAGCTCGCCGTCGGCAGCCCAAAGGTGGTCGCGTAGCTACTGCCAAGCACGGTCGAGCAGCCCAGGCCCGCGCCGCAGACGGCATCGTCTCCGCTCAGGTGGGCTACGGTGAGAAAGGTGGCGTCAGTCAGGCCGGCGAGCGCGAGCACGGCTAAAATCCAGAAGAGCACCCGGGACGCGCCACCCCGCCTGGTCTCGCCGGCCGGAATCTGTTTGCTGCGGTTCTTTTTCGCCATGCTAAGAGCCCTTTTTCTCTGCGCTGAGGGCTTTTTCGATCGCTGCCTTCAGGTTCTCGCGACTAAAGGCGTTGCGCGCCTCCTGGCCGTTAATGAAAATCGTCGGGGTGTTCTTGACTCCGCGCGCCACGCCCGCATCGCCATCCGAAATGACCCGGGCCCGCACTTCCGGGCTCTTGGCGTCGTGCTCAAATTGGGCCACGTCCAAGCCTAACGACTCCGCGTAGGCGGAGAAGAAGCGGCTGGCCACGCTCGCCCGGCTCCAGATCGGCTGATATTTATAGAGCATGTCGTGCATCTCCCAGAAGTGCCCCTGCAGGCCGGCTGCTTCCGCCGCCATCGCCGCCTCGACCGCGTGGTCATGCATGGCGAGTGGGAACTCGTGAAAAATGACCCGCACCTTGCCCTGGTACTCCTTCTGCAATTCATCGATCGCGGCCGAGGTGTTGGCGCAGGAGGGACATTGGAAATCGCCGTAAATCTCTAGCGTGACCGGGGCCGATTGCGGGCCGCGCACGTGCAGGGTCTCGTCCTCGCGTTGCTCGACCAGGTTACCCGGCGGAGGCGTCGCTTCGCTCGCGGTGGTCCCAGCCGCGGCGGCTGCGCCCGCGGCGGCGGCGCCCGCGGTGGCGCTTGGGGCAGCGGCCGGCGGCACTGGCGCTGGCGCCATTTTCTGGCGGTAAATCGCGGTCGCGATCCCGACCGTGACCAGGGCGACCAGCGAGATGATGAGAAACGGGAGAAATCGCCTCATGAAACTCGAAAGAGCGCCCGCATCGGATCGCGACTCTAACCGCATCTGCGCGCTGGCAAAGAAGAAAAACCGCTGCCAGACCATCGGATATCGTTAGGCCGGAACGCCCCCGGCAGCCGCTGTCCCTGTCTTTTGGCCGGGGCGGACGCGTTGCTTTTCCGGGGCCGAATGTTAGCATCGCCGCTCCGCGATGAGCCAGAATTACAAGGACACTCTCAACCTGCCCAAGACCGATTTTCCGATGAAAGCCGGCCTGGCCGCGCGCGAGCCGGAGATGCTCAAGACCTGGCAGGAGACGCGGCTCTACCAGCAGATCCAGGCCGCCCGGGCCGAGAGCGAACTCTTCGTCCTGCACGACGGTCCGCCTTTCGCCAACGGCGACGTGCATATGGGCACTGCGCTGAACAAAATCCTCAAGGATCTGGTGGTGAAATCGAAAACCATGGCCGGTTTCCGCGCGCCCTACGTGCCGGGCTGGGACTGCCACGGACTGCCGATCGAATACAAAGTGGTCAAGGAAACCCGCGGCCTTTCCCCGCTCGAAGTGCGCCAGCGCTGCGAAGCTTTCGCGCGGAAATTCATCGACATCCAGCGCGAGCAATTCAAGCGCCTCGGCGTCTTCGGCGATTGGGAACATCCCTACCTCACCATGAATCCCGGCTACGAAGCCGACATCCTGCGCGCCTTCGCCGTCTTCGTGGAAAAAGGGCTGGTTTACGAATCGCTCAAGCCGGTCTTCTGGAGCACCGGCGCGCAGACCGCCCTGGCCGAGGCCGAGGTGGAATACCAGGACCGCCACGACACCGCGGTTTACGTCAAGTTCCCCATCCTCACCGGCGCGCTGAAAGACCAGGCCAGCATCGTCATTTGGACCACCACGCCCTGGACGCTGCCGGCCAATCTCGCCATCGCGGTGCACGAGAAGGAACGTTATCTGGCGCAGAAATTCACCCGCGGCGAAGAGACCGAAACTTTCGTTCTCGCCGCCGCCCGGGTCGAAGCCTTCAGTGCCGAGACGGGCTGGATGGCGCAAGGCGAGCCCTGGCAAAATTTCCCCGGAAGCAAGCTGGAAGGGATCGGCGCGCAGCATCCTTTCCTGCCTCGCACCGCCATCGTGCTCACGGCGGATTTCGTCACCATGGAGAGCGGCACCGGCGCGGTTCACATCGCCCCCGGCCACGGTGAGGACGATTACTCGTTAGGCAAAGCCAACGGCCTCCCCATTCTCTCCCCGGTCGATGATCTCGGCCGTTACACCGACGAGGCCGGCCTGCCCGAGCTGGTGGGCAAAGATGTTTTCGAGGCCAACGCCGATATCGTCAGGCTGCTGGGCGAGCGCGGCATGCTGGTGGCGGAGAACAAATACCAGCATTCCTATCCCTATTGCTGGCGCTCGAAGACCCCAATCATTTTCCGCGCGGTCGAGCAGTTCTTCATTCGCATCGACGACCTGCGCGCTGGCGCCCTCGACGCGATCAAGGAGGTGAACTGGATTCCGGCCTGGGGCGAAAACCGGATCGCCGGGACGGTCGAGTCGCGGCCCGATTGGGTCATCTCCCGCCAGCGCAGTTGGGGCGTGCCGCTGCCGGTTTTTTATTCTGCCGAAGGCGAAGCGCTGCTCCGGCCGGAATGGATCCGCAAGCTGGCCGATCTGGTGGCCGAGCGCGGGTCGAACATCTGGTTCGAACTCGACGACGCCGCGCTCGCGCAGGCCCTCGACCTGCCCGCGGGCACGCGCCATCGCAACGACACCATCGACGTCTGGATCGATAGCGGCCTCTCGCACAAAGCCGTCTGCGCCGCCAACCCCGCCCTGCGCGATCCGGCCGACATGTATCTGGAGGCGACCGATCAGCATCGCGGCTGGTTCCAATCCTCGCTCATGACCAGCGTGGCGCTGCACGATCGCGCGCCTTACAAAACCTGCGTCACCCACGGTTTCGTGGTCGATGTCGACGGCAAGAAAATTTCCAAGTCGAGCACCTACAGCAAGCCGATGGACGCCGGCCATTTCGTCGGCCGCCACGGCGCCGATATCGTGAGGCTGTGGGTCAGCAGCGTCAATTACACCGACGACGTGCCCTTCTCGGAAGAGATGTTCACCCGCCTGGGCGACACCTACCGGCGGATTCGCAACACCCTGCGGATCTTGTTAGGCAACCTGCATGATTTTGAAGCCAGACAGGAAAGCAGGAAGGACGAGCCGACTCTGGTCGATCGCTGGATTCTCGATCGGCTCCAGCAGGTGATCGAAGAATGCCGCAGCGCCTACGCCGCCTACGAATTTCACAAGGTGTATCACACCCTCAATCAGTTCTGCGCGGTCGATCTGAGCAGCCTCTACATCGATATCACGAAGGACCGGATGTATTGCGATCTGCCCAATGCGCCGCGCCGCCGCGCCACTCAGGCCGCGATGCGCCAGATCTTCGACACGCTCTGCCGGCTGCTCGCGCCGATCCTTGTTTTCACGGCCGAGGAAGCCTGGGGTTACCTGGGCGAAAATCTCGGCTCGGTCCACCTCCAGGCCTTCCCCGAGCGGCAGGGCAACCAGCGCGACAAAGTGGTGAGGGAAGAAGTCGAGGAGTTGCTCAAACTGCGCGGTCTCATCGGCCAGGCGATCGAAAAAGCGCGCCAGGAAAAACAGATCGGCAACGCCCTCGAAGCCGCCGTCGTTCTGCGTTGCGACGAGAAGATCGCCGCTTTGCCGCATGACGAACTGGAAGAGTTTTTCATCCTGAGCGATCTCACCTTGGAAGAGGCGAAGGAGCCCTCGGTTACGATCAGCCAAACGCCTAACAAAAAGTGCGCCCGCTGCTGGCGCCTTCGCGCCGCCGTCGGCACAATCGAGAAACATCCGGAATTGTGCGAGCGCTGCGCCGAAGCGGTCGATCGATCATGACCCAGGGACTCGACCTCCGGGGAGCGCTGAAGACTCTCCTCGCCCTCACTCTCCCGCTCTACGCGCTCGATCAGCTGACCAAGCATCTCGTCCTGCGTTTCATCGATCCCTACGGACGACCGACCGTCGTCATCCCGCCCGATATTTTCGAGCTGGTCCACGTCACCAACACCGGCGCGGCCTTCGGTTCCTTTCGCAACAACAACACCTTTTTCGTCATCCTCTCCTGCGTCGCGCTGGTTATCGTGACTGTTCTGCTTTTCCGCCGGGAACCGCGCGATCCCTGGCGACGGGTTGCCCTCGGCCTTCTCCTCGCCGGCATTCTGGGCAATCTGACCGACCGGCTTCTGCACGGTCACGTGATCGATTTTCTCCTCTTCCATCTGCACATCCGCTTCGCCAATCCCTGGCCGGCCTTTAACGTGGCCGATTCCTGCATCTGCCTCGCGGTTGTTTGCTTCATGGTCTATTCCTTTCGCGATTCGAAGCGCGAAGCGAAGACCGCCTCCTAGCCCCCAGCCTCGACAGGCAGGGCGCCACCGGCGACGTTAGGCCGTGAATCCGAGGAGCGAGATGGAAACGACGGCCCGGGCCCTGGTCGACCGCCTGCGCGCCGCCGGCCACCTCGCCTATTTCGCCGGCGGCTGCGTGCGCGACCTCGTCCGTGGCCAGTTGCCCAAGGATATCGATATCGCAACCGACGCCCGACCGGAAGAGGTGCAGAAAATCTTCCGCCGCACCTACGCCGTCGGAGCTCACTTTGGGGTCATCGTCGTTTTGGAAAATGAAATGCAATTCGAGGTCGCCACTTTTCGCGCCGACGGCGCCTACCTCGACGGCCGGCGCCCGACCGAAGTCCATTTCTCTTCCCCGGAAGAAGACGCGCGCCGGCGCGACTTCACCATCAACGGCATGTTCTACGATCCGCCTAACGACAAGGTGATCGACTACGTCGGCGGCCGGGAAGACCTGGCCGACAAGATCGTGCGCGCGATCGGCGACCCGGAGCAGCGCTTCGCCGAGGACCGCCTCCGTCTCCTGCGCGCGGTTCGATTCGCCACCGTGCTCGATTTTAAAATCGAGAACCAAACCTGGCAGGCGCTGCTGCAGGCGGCGGACTCCATCCGCGAAATCAGTGCGGAACGGATACGCGAGGAATTGATTCGGATCTTTCTTTCACCGCAACGGGTACGCGGCTGGGATTTGCTCGACGCCAGCGGCCTGATGCGCGCCATCCTGCCCGAGCTCGAGGCGCTCAAGGGCTGCGAGCAGCCGCCGCAATTCCATCCCGAGGGCGACGTCTTCAAGCACACCCGGATCATGCTTGGGCTCTTGCCTGACAAGGTCTCGCTTCCCCTCGTTTTCAGCGTCCTCTTGCACGATATCGGCAAGCCCGGCACGGCCACGGTCGACGAAACGGGCCGCATCCGTTTTAGCGGGCACGACAAGCTCGGCGCCGCCATGACCGAGCGGGTGATGGAGCGGCTTCGTTTTTCCCGGGCCGAAATCGAGGCCACGGTCGAAGCGGTCGACCAGCACATGGTCTTCAAAGACACACCCAAAATGCGGATTTCGCGGCTGAAACGTTTCATGGCCCGGCCTCATTTCGAGGACGAGATGGAGCTGCATCGGGTCGATTGCCTGAGCAGCCACGGCATGCTCGATAACTATGCCTACCTCCAGGCCAAACAGGAGGAATTCGCGAACGAGCCGATCATCCCGCCGCCGCTGGTGCGAGGTGGCGACCTGATCGCGCTCGGTCTCAAGCCGGGGCCGCGCTTTGGCGAAATCCTGGAAGCGGTCGAGACCCGCCAGCTCGAAGGCGAGTTGCACGACCGGGAGGAAGCGCTGGCCTGGGTAAAGAAAGAATTTTTGACCACGGACGACGCGGATTTAACGGATCAGAAGGGTGGCTAAAACCGACGCTGACTCCGCAGCCGTGTCATCCGTGCAATCCGTGGTTAAATTAGCGCATGAAAATCCTCATGATCAGCAGCGAAGGCTGGCCCCTGGCCCGCCCCGGCGCGCTGGCCGATGTGCTCGTCGCCCTCCCGCGAGAGCTGAAAGCGCGCGGGCACGAGATCGCCCTCGCCATGCCCTACTACCGCGAGATTCGCGAGAACAAGAAGATCAAGACCAAGCCGCTCCACGTCAGCCTCGAGCTATCGTTAGGCGAGAAAAAACTCACCGCCGATATCCTGGAAGGGCGGACCGCGGAAGACCTGCAGATTTTCTTCGTCCGCTGCGATGAGCTTTACGATCGACCGGGCATTTACCAGGAACGAGGCGAGCCCTATCCCGATAACGCCGCCCGCTTCATCTTCTTCAGCAAGGCCGCGGTCGAGATCGCGCGCCGGATGACGCCGAGCCCGGAAGTGCTGCATTGCCACGACTGGCCGGCGGCGCTCGTGCCCGTGCTGGTGCGGCAGCAAGGGCTGCCCTTTGCCACCGTGCTCTCCATTCATCACCTGGAAGACCAGGGCAGTTTCGACAGCTGGGACTTTGCCCTGACCAATCTGCCGGGATCGTATTTCGACCTGCGCGGACTGGAATATTTCGGCCGGCTCAACCTGCTCAAGGGCGGCATCCTTTTCGCCGATCGGATCGTGGTCTCGAGCGAACCCTACGCCCACCAAATCCAGACCCCGTCGTTAGGCGAAAATCTCGACATCGTCCTGCGCGAGCACGCCCCGCGACTTCATGGCATTCTCGGCGGAGCCGATTACCGGCGCTGGAATCCAACCGCCGACAAGCTCCTCCCCGCCACCTACGGGCCGAACAGACTCGCCGGCAAAGCCAAATCGCGCGAAGCCCTCCTGGCCCAGCTCCAGCTCGCGCCCGCGCCGCGCGGACCGGTCTTCGGCATGGTCACTCGCCTGGTTGGCGCCAAAGGTTTCGACATTCTCCTCCCGGTGCTCGACCGGCTCCTGGCCGATGACGTTCGCCTGGTCATCCTGGGCAAAGGCGACCCGGCCTACGAGACCGCGCTCGGCATCGCGGCCCGGCGTTATCCCAGGCGGCTCGCTTACCAGCACGATTACGATGAGACGCTGGCCCATCTGATCGAAGGCGGCAGCGACCTCACCCTCATCCCGTCGCGGGTCGAGCCGGGCGCCTTCAGCGCGATGCATTCGCTCAAATACGGCGTGCTCCCGATCGCCCGCGCCAGCCGCGGAGTCGAGCAGATCCTGACCGATTACAATCCCGCGACCGATTCCGGTTACGCCTTTCTTTTTTACGAATACGGGAGCGAGCCGTTCTGGGACGCGATCAAGCGCGCGCGGGAGGTCTTCGCGCAGCGGAAAGAATGGGAGCGGCTGGTGCAACGCGCTCTCGCGCTCGATTTCTCCTGGGCTCTGGCCGCAGAAAGCTACGAGCGGCTCTACGGCGGAGCGGCGGCGACCCGGCCACAGGCTGCCTAACGGACGCAGCGCCTAGGCCACAGCCGCCGGTTCGTTAGGCTCGATCGCCAGACCGAGCTCGCGCAGGAGGGCGGTGTCGGCGTCGGCCCCGGGATTGGCCGCGGTCAGCAGCTTGTCGCCGTAGAAGATCGAATTCGCCCCGGCAAAGAAACAGAAGGCCTGGCCTTCCCGGGTCAGGCGAGTGCGGCCGGCGGCCAGGCGCACCCGCGCCTTTGGAATGGCCAGCCGGGTGACGGCAATTAGCCTAACGAGATCGAAAATGTCGATCGGCGGCTGCTCGGCCAGCGGGGTGCCCGGCATGGCCATGAGGCAGTTGATCGGCACGCTCTCCGGTTGCGGATCGAAATTGCTCAAGACCTCGAGCATGCGCAGCCGGTCGTCGGCGCTCTCACCCATCCCCACGATCCCACCGCAGCAAACCGACATTCCGCTTTCCTGCACCGCCGCGATGGTGTTGAGCCGGTCGCCGAAGGTGTGCGTAGTCACGATCTCAGGATAAAACTCGGGCGAGGTGTCGATGTTGTGATTGTAAGCGGTCACGCCCGCTTCCTTCAGCCGGCGCGCTTCGCTCGGACCGATCTGGCCGAGGGTGACGCAGACTTCCATCCCGAGCTGGCTCACTTCGCGGATGGTCTCGAGCACCTGCTCAAATTTCGCCGTGCCCTCGCGCACTCCGCGCCAGGCCGCGCCCATGCAGAAACGGGTTGCGCCCTGCGCCCGGGCCCGCTGAGCCGCGCTCATGATTTCGGCCACCGGCATCAACTCCTCCCGCTCCAGCCCGGTGGAATAATGCGCGCTCTGGGCGCAATAGGCGCAATCCTCGCTGCAACCGCCGGTCTTGATCGAGAGCAGACTGCAACGCTGCACCTGTTCGCCGCGCCAATGTTGTAGATGCACCGCCCGGCTCTGCGAGATGAGGTCGAAGAGCGGCTGATGGTAAAGGCGTTTCAGCTCCGCGAAATTCATCGGTCGATATTCTTAAGCGCAGAGAGCGCCGAGTGCACCGAGATAAGCAAAGAAAAATCCCCGCGGTTTCCTGCTCCTAATCGTGCTCGTGCTCCTGCTCGTGCTCGCCCAAAGGAAATCAGGCAGTGCCTTGCGTATAACGAACAGGGTGGAAACCACCGCCGAGAGCGCCGAGGACGCGGAGGCTGAAATTCTGCCAACCTCTGCGCACTCGGCGTTCTCTGCGCGAAATTTCCTCAGACCGCAATCGGCGCCTTGATCGCCGGAAGCGGGTCATAGCCGACGAGGGTGAAATCCTCGAAGCGAAAATCGCGAATCTGGTTCACCGCCGGGTTCAACTCCATTCGCGGGAGCGGACGCGGTTCGCGCGAGAGCTGCTCGCGGGCCTGCCCGAGATGGTTCCGGTAAAGATGGAGATCGCCAAAGGTATGAATGAATTCTCCGCTCGTTAGGCCACAAACCTGCGCTACCATCAGAGTGAGGAGCGCATAGCTGGCGATGTTAAAGGGCACCCCGAGAAAAAGATCGGCGCTGCGCTGGTAGAGCTGGCAACTGAGTGCGCCATCCTGGACATGGAATTGAAAAAGAGCATGGCAGGGCGGGAGCGCCATCGTCTCGATCTCGGCCGGATTCCAGGCCGTCACCATGAGCCGGCGGCTATCGGGCGTTTTCTTGATCTGCTCGATGACGCGATCGATCTGGTCGATTCGCTCGCCGTGGGGGCCGCGCCAGTCGCGCCATTGCGCGCCGTAAACCCGGCCCAGCTCGCCCTTTTCATCGGCCCATTCGTTCCAGATCGTGACCCCGCGTTCCTGGAGATAAGCGACGTTAGTCTCGCCGCGCAAAAACCAGAGCAGCTCGTGAATGATCGATTTGAGATGGAGCTTCTTGGTCGTGAGGAGCGGAAAAGTTTCCCGCAGATCGAAGCGAGCCTGCGCGCCAAAAACCGAGAGCGTGCCGGTGCCGGTACGATCGGTGCGGGGTTCGCCCTTTTCCAGCACGAGCCGCAGAAGATCGAGGTATTGCCGCATTAGCCTAACGATTCCCGGCCTCGGAAAAAATGCACCTGAACCCTACAGAATTTTCCACTTCGGCGTCTTGCCGTCGGCCGCCGTTTCCCAGAGCCGCACGCCGCCCGGATAGACCTTGCGATTGTGGCCCAGCTCAAAGCCGTCGGGCATTTTCTCGATCAGTTTGGCGTTGCCGCCGCCCAGCACCACGTAGTCGGCGATGAAGGCTTTCTTCAGCAGCTTGATCGCGCGCAGGGTCTCGCGCTGCCAATCCTTCTTCCCCAGTTTTTTGAGGCCGGGATCGCCCAGCATGTTCTCGATGATGCCGTCGTTGACATAGGGAAGATCGCCCAGTTCCAGGGCGAGGACGCAACCATCCCAGACCAGGGCCGAACCGAGCCCGGTCCCGAGCCCGAGGAAGAGCATCCGCCCGTCGCCGTGATAACTCCCCAACGCCTGGAGGGCGGCGTCGTTGATCAAGCGCACCGGTTTGCCGAGCGCCTTGGCGAAATCAAAACCGGCCCAGTTTTTTCCCAGGTGTTTTGGATCGCTCGCGATCTCGTTGTCGTGCACCGGCGCGGGAAAGCCGATCGAGATGGCGTCGAAGCTCCAGCCTTCCACTTCCTTCCCGATCTCCTTCACTGCCTCCTCCGGCTCCAGCTTTGGGCCGGAGGAAAACTTCCGCCGTTTTTCCTCCTGCGAGATCATCAGCTTCACGTTCGAACCGCCGACGTCGATGACGAGAATTTGCTTCATTTTCTTCGGTCGTTAGGCAATTGCCGGATGGGCGACAGGCGCATCTTGGAGGCTTTCTGTTTCTCGGCCAGCTTTTTCGCCTGGCGGCGGGAATGTTCGCGAAACTGAAGCTGGGCTTGCGATTTGGGCGCGCCCTCTTCCGGCTTCAGCCGGACGTAGCTGCCATCCGCCTGCAGCTCGCGCGCCTTGCCGTAATCAGTCAAAAACCGGGGCAAGACTTCGTTGATGATCTCCTGCCGCACCGCCGGCGCTTCGATCGGGAAAGCGATCTCGACCCGGCGATAAAAATTCCGCGGCATCCAATCCGCGCTGGCCAGGTAAAGATCGGCCTGGCCTTCGTTCTCGAAGTAATAAATGCGGCTGTGCTCAAGGAAACGACCGACGATGCTGATGACGCGGATGTTCTCGCTCAGTCCCGGCATCTTCGGGCGCAGAGAACAGATGCCGCGGACGACGAGATCGATTTTCACCCCGGCGCAGGAAGCCTGGTAGAGCTTCTCGATGATCTCCTGGTCGACTAACGAATTGAGCTTGGCCACGATCCGGGCCGGCTTGCCGGCCAGGGCATGGTCGCGTTCCCGCTCGATCAGCGCGACCAATCGGTTTTGCAGATCGAAGGGCGCGACGAGCAATTTCTTCAACCCGGGATAGCCGGCCAGCCCGGTCAGGGTGTTAAAAACGATCGCCACTTCTTCGGTCAGCTCCGGCGCGGTGGTGAAAAGGCTGAAGTCGGTATAAATGCGCGCGGTTTTCGGGTGATAATTCCCGGTCCCGAGATGGACATACTGGCGCAGCCGGTCGGGATCGCGCTTTACGACCAGGAGCACCTTGCAGTGGGTCTTTAACCCGACCACGCCGTAGACGACATGGGCGCCCGCTTCCTCCAGCCGCCGCGCCCATTGGATGTTGTTGGCTTCGTCAAAGCGCGCCCGCAGCTCGACCAGGGCGGTGACCTGTTTGCCGTTATTGGCCGCATCGATCAGCGCCTCGACGATAGGCGAATCGCCGCTCGTCCGGTAAAGGGTAATTTTGATCGCGAGGACGAGCGGATCGCGCGCCGCACTTTCGACAAACTCGACCACCGGATCGTAGCTCTCGTAGGGATGATGGAGCAGGATGTCCTGCTTCCGCATCGCCTCGAAGATATCGGCGTGCGGCGGCAGCGCCGGGTCGCGGGCGGGCTGGAAAACGCGATCCTTGAGTTTGGCAAAAGCATCGTTCGCCACCAACGGCGCGAGATGAGTCATGGAAAGCGGACCATCCAGGCGATAGAGATCGGCCTCGGTCAGCTGGAAAAACTCGAGCAGCAGATTGGCGAAGTCGTCCGGGCAATCGGCTTCCACTTCCAGCCGCACCGCGTTGCCCCGGCTGGAGCGCCGCAGCTCCTGCTCGATGCTGCGGAGCAAGTTATCGGCTTCCTCTTCATCGACGTAGAGATCGCTGTTGCGGGTGACGCGAAAGGCGTGCACGCCATCGATGATGAGGCCGGGAAAAAGATCGGCCACATGCTGTTTGATGAGCGAGGCGAGGTAAATGTAGTTCCAGCTCTCGTCGCCTTTTTCTCCTCGCGGCATGTGGATGAGCCGCGAGACGGCGCGCGGAACCTGGACGATGGCGTGCATCGGCTCGCCCCCTTTGCCGGCCCGCGCCCGGACCAAAAGATTGTGGCTCTTATTCAGGAGCTGCGGAAAAGGATGACTGGCGTCAACCGCCAGCGGGGTGAGCATGGGGAAGACTTCCTGCTGGAAGTAGCGCAACGCCCAGGCGGCGCGTTTCGCGCCGAGAGCGGCCATGTCGTGCAGGAAGATGTGGTGCTTGCGCAGGAGCGGCTCGATGTGCTCGTTCCAGAGCTGATACTGCCGCGCCACCATCTCGTGCGCGACGCGTTCGATCGCTTCAAACTGCTCCGTCGGACTCATCCCGTCCGGCCCGACATCGCTCGTCTCGCTCGCGATCTGCTGCTTGATGCCGGCGACCCGGATCTCGAAAAACTCGTCCAGATTCGAGCTGACGATGCCGAGGAATTTGACCCGCTCGAGCAGCGGCTGTTTGTGATCCTCCGCCTCCTCCAGGACGCGGCGATTGAACTCGAGCCAGCTCAGCTCGCGGTTAATAAAATTCTTCGGAGCCGAGAAATCGGGTTTGGCCGCGGACTCGTTAGGCGGAGATATCGGCACGATATTCTCCGGCTGGTCGGTGGCGGGCGCGGGTTTGGCGGTCGTCGGCATCGGTAGGGAGCAACTGGAGCAACTTCTCTCCAGAGCGAGCGGGTAACTAAGCTATTTCCAACCGCCTGCGCAAATCGCCCGCCCAGCGCCGGGGCAAAATGAGCCGCGACAGCGCAGAAGCCTATGCTAGCCTCCGGGCGTGGCGCGCCAGCGGAAGACGGCAAAGTTAGGCAAGCTCGAATTTGAAGTGATGGAGTGGGTCGCGATCGGGCTCGCTGTTCTCGGCCTCATCGCCGTCTTCTGCATTTTCTTCATCCGTCGCCACGTCCTCGAATATCATCTCGAGCATACCTACGCGGTGAACGACCCGGCCTTTTTTGGTTCGGCGCTCGCTCTGGCCAATCCAATCCCGCTGGGCGGGAACAAGATCGACCTGCTGCAAGACGGCGACGCCTTTCTCCCGGCCATGCTGGCTGCCATTCGCGGGGCGAAGAAGACGATTAATTTCCAGGCTTACATTGTTTATTCCGATGAGGTCGGCCGGCAATTTCGCGACGCCCTGATCGAGCGCGCCCGGGCCGGGGTGGAAGTGCGCGTCCTGCTCGATGGGATCGGGTCCGGCTGGAGCCTGGATAATTCCGACGTCAAGATGATGCAGGAAGCGGGCTGCAAATTTGCCTACTACCACCCTATCCTTTCCTGGCGCATCGACCGCACTAATCGGCGCTCGCATCGCCGCGTGTTGGTGATCGATGGCCGGCTCGGCTTCACCGGCGGGGTCGGCTTTGCCGCGCAATGGTCGGGCCACGCGCAGGACCCGAAGCATTGGCACGACGTGCAGGCGCGGGTGGAAGGCCCGCTGGTGAGCGAGCTGCAAACGGCTTTCGAGGAACATTGGATCAAGACCTTTGGCGAGACCTTGAGCGGCGATGGGCAATTCCCGGCTCTTGGCCCGGCCGGCACCCTCCATGCCCAGGTCATCGCCTCGCATTCCTTCTCCATGGCGCCGGTGCCGCTGACCGATGCGATCTCGTTCGCAGCCGCGGAAAAACGGATCTGGATTACCAACGCCTACTGCACCCCAAGCCACGACCAGGTCGAGCTGCTGGTCAAGGCGGTCGAACGCGGGGTCGATGTGCGTTTCATCGTGCCGGGGGCGAATAACGATCAGCCTCTCACGAAAAGCGCCGGCCGCGCCGCCTACGGCAAATTGCTCGAAGGCGGGGTCAAGATTTTCGAGTATCAGCCGACCATGATTCACACCAAGGCGATGGTGATCGACAGCCTCTTCTCGCTCTTCGGCTCCTCCAATTTCGATCCGCGTTCCTCGGAGATAAATGAAGAGCTCGACCTCGCCATTTACGACCGCGAATTCGCCAGCCGGATGGAAGCGATGTTCCAGGAAGACCTGAAGCACTCGACCGAATACACCCTGCAGCAATTCCAAAATCGCTCGCTCTGGGAACGGGTGACCGAGGAAGCGATGCTGCCTTTCCGTTCGCAGTTATAAATCAGACTCGGACGGGACACGCCATCCCTCCAAACGTCGCGCCGATTCCCCGGATAGCGCCCGCAGGAGGCGGCGCTAAGCGGACATCTGCCGCCCTGCGCAGTAGACGTTCGTCACTTCAAGGCCGGGCGAGAGCACGACCAGATCGGCATCGCGTCCCACCTCCAGCAGCCCCTTGCTCTTCCAACCCATGGCCCGGGCCGGCGTTTCCGTCGCCATCCGCACCGCTTCCTGAAGCGGCACTCCGACCACCTCGACCATCTGCCTAACGAGATCGATCATGCGGGCCGCGCTCCCGGCGAGGGCGGAGCCATCCGCCAGCCAGCAGGCGCCGTCGCGCAGGACGCATTCCGCGCCGCCCAGCTCAAAACGGCTCCCGTTAGGCAAACCCGCCCCGGCCGTAGCGTCGGTCACCAGGCATATCCCTTCCGCTCCTTTGGCCCGGCAAAGCATCCGCATCAGAGTGGTCCCGACATGATGGCCATCGGCAATTAACTCGCAGAAAATCTCCGGCTCGCTCAGAGCGTACTCGAGCAGCCCCGCCACCCGCTCGCCCTCCCGCCGGCGGAGCGACGACATGCAATTAAAAGTGTGGGTAACCTGCTGCATCCCGCGGGCAAACGCCTCGCGCGCATCTTCCTCCCAGGCATCGCTGTGGCCGCCGCTGACCGCGATTCCCTTCATTCGCAGGCCGGCGATGAGATCGAGCGCACCGGGCAGCTCCGGGGCGAGGGTGACTCGTTTTATCCCCGGTCCGAACGTGAGAAATTCCTCGATCAACTCCGGGCTCGGCTGGCGAATGAATTCAACCGGCTGGGCGCCATGTTTGGCCGGGGAAATAAAAGGCCCTTCGATATGCGAACCGGCCAATTGCGGCAGGCTGGCGCGGGCGTCGCCAATGCTTCGCACCACCTGCCCGATCTCGTCCAGCGGCGCCGTCACCGTCGTGAGCAGAAGCGAGGTCGTTCCGCCCCCGCGATGAAAATCGCAGATGGCTCGAAACGCCTCGACCGTTCCCTCCATCGCGTCGCGCCCGGCGCCGCCGTGCAGATGCAGATCGATAAAGCCGGGAGCGAGGAAATGGCCGCCTAGGTCGATCGCCTCCTCCTCGGCCGCCGGTGCCGCCCGAGTCACCTCCGCGATTCGCCCCCCATCGATTCGCAGGGTGAGACCGTCCTCGATCCGATCGGGAAATATGAGGCGGCCGTTGGCTAGGAACATCGTGGGGAGAACATTGCGTTTCCCGGGGCGGCAGTCCATCATCCTCCTGCATGAGTCCCGAGTTCGATGTCGCGATTCTCGGTGGCGCATTCTCCGGCGCCGCCACCGCGCTCCTGCTCAAGCGCCGCCGGCCCGAAACCCGCATTCTGATCATCGAGAAGGCGACCGAGTTCGATCGCAAGGTGGGCGAATCGACCACCGAAGTGAGCAGTTGTTTCCTGACCAAGGTGCTCGGCCTCACGAGTTATCTCGGGCACGAGCAACTGGTCAAACAGGGCCTGCGCCTTTGGTTCGCCAACCGGCCCGACCTGCCTTTCGACGAATGCGTCGAGATCGGCGCGCGCTATCAGGCCCGGCTCCCGACTTTTCAGGTCGATCGCTCCAAGCTCGACGCCCACTTGCTCGAGCTGGCGGCGGAAGCAGGCTGCGAAGTCTGGCAGCCGGCCAAGGTGACCCGCTGCGAGTTGCAGGGCGCAGACGGACAATCGTTAGGCGTGCGCGTGGGCGAAGAGGAGCACGAAGTGCGCTGCCGTTGGGTGGTCGATGCCACTGGGCGCGCTTCGTTTTTGGCTCGCAAACTGGGCTATTTCCGCCCGAACACCGAGCATCCAATCAATGCCGTCTGGGCGCGTTTCAGCGGGTTGAAAGACTGGGACAGCTACGAATGGCGGGAGAAATTTCCCGCTTACGCGGCCGCTTCCCGCACCGGGCGCGCCTGGGCGACCAATCATCTCATGGGCCCGGGCTGGTGGTGCTGGATCATTCCGCTCAAAGGGGGCGATTTCTCCGCCGGGCTGGTTTACGACAGCCGCCTTTTCACTTTGCCGGATGGGGCCAACCTGGGCGAGCGCCTGCACCGGCACATCCTCGAGCATCCGGTCGGACGCGAGATTTTTGCTGAAGCGAAATTGGTCGAGCACGACACCCGGGCTTACTCTGCGCTGCCCTATTATACCACCCAGGTCTGCGGTGACGGCTGGGCCATCGCGGGCGACGCGGCCGGGTTTATCGATCCACTTTATAGCCCGGGGCTCGACCTTTGCGCCTATACCACTTCAGTCGTGAGCGATCTGGTCGCGCGTTCGTTAGGCGGAGAAGAAACCAGCGCGCGGCAGCGTTATTATAACGAGCAATTTCCTACCACCTACCGCTATTGGTTTGAGACGCTTTATCAGGACAAATATTTCTACCTCGGCGAAGCCGATCTCATGTCGGCCGCGCTCCTGCTCGATGTCGGGACCTATTTCATCGGGCTCGTTAGGCCAGTCTATGCCAACCCGGAGCGGGCTTTCCTCGAGCTGCCCTTCGAAGGAACGCCGGGCCGGATTTTTGGGGGCGCGATGAAGTTCTACAACCAGCGTCTGGCTGTTTTGGGCAAGAACCGCCTCGCCCATGGTGCGACGGGAAAACACAACGCCGGCTGGCGCGAACTTTACGACGGCTTTGTCCCCGACGTGCGCCTGCACAAGCTGATCCGGAAAGGCCTTTTTCGCTGGTGGAAAGCGGAGCTGCTCAACCTGCGCTACCTCTTCGCCAGCCGGAAAACCAGCGCGCGGAGCGCAGCCCCGCGCGCGGCCGCGGTCGAAGCCTGATGGGCCGCGCATGGTGGCACCGTTTCGCGGTGCGGGGCGTCGCCTGGCGGCATTATCTCGACTTTGGCCTCACCAACGTGCCGTTCTATCTCCGGCCGGTCATGATCTTCTTTTGGACGATCGTTTTTTACTTTCTGGCCGCGCCCGCCCGCCGCGCCATTTTGAGTAACCTGCATTACGTCCTGCCCGGTTCGCATCCGCTCCTCAATCACGCCCGCGCCTGGCTCACCCTCTATAATTTCGCCTGGACGATCTCCGACGCGGCCGATCATAAGCTGGCGAAAACGGAGTTCGCCTACGAGGTGGAAGGGGCGGAATTCCTCGAGCAACTGGCCGCTGCTCACGGGGCCATCCTGCTCACCGCGCACATGGGCAATTACGATCTCGGTGCGGCCGTTTTTGCCCAGCGTTATCAGCGCGAAATTCGGATGGTGCGAGCCCCGGAAGCCGATGCCCAGACTGCGCGCCACCTCGACGAATCGCTCGAACGAGCCGGCGCCGGCGCGGTCAAGGTGGCCTACAACACGTCGAGCATGGCGCTCCCTTTCGAGCTCCTCAATTCCATCCGCCAGGGCGAGATCGTCTCCATCCAGGGCGACCGCGCCGTCGGCCATGTCTCGCTCCGACCGGCCCGGCTTTTCGGCGAAAACGTCATGCTGCCGGATGGACCGCTCATGCTCGCCTTTGTCACCCAGGTGCCGATCTATCCGCTCTTCATCGTCCGGACCGCATTTCATCGCTACAAAATCATCGCGCGCGAGCCGATCCATTGCCGCCGTGGCGCCGGCGATCGGGAAAGCACGATCGAGCAGGCGATGCAGAGCTGGTCCCGCACTTTGGAAAGCGTGATCGCGGCCAATTGGTCGCAATGGTTTTCGTTAGTCCCGATTTTCCCGGTGCGATGAAGGAGAGCGAGGCCACGACACCATCGGCCAGGCGCCAGGCCGCACCGGGCGCCTTGCGCGAACGCGGCTATGCCTTCGCCTTGCCCCGGCTCCTCGCTCGCCTGGGCGGCGGAGAGGTGCGCCGGGCCGAGCTGAGTCGCTGGGAAGCTTACGGCCTGGGGATTTTGGTCTTTAGCCTGGCCTGCGTTTTGGCCGGGCACCTTCTTCTCCCGCTCGTTAGGCCGGTATTCTGGCGTCTGCTCGCGTTGTTTTTTTTGCCCTTCGCCGTCTGGGTCGCCTTTCTGCTTTTCTTTTACCTCAACGCCCTCCTGGCCGGCGGGCTCCGCCGGCTCGGGCTCTACCGGGCGGTGACGAACAACCCCTTCCAGCACTTCGTCATCATCGGCCTGACCAGCCTCTGGGCGGTGCTGCTGATCCGAACCGGAACCGACTGGATGTGCTCGTTAGGCGTGCTTTGGCTCGGGCTGCTCGCGCTCAATCTCCTCGCCCTCGGCCTTCTAAAGCTGCGGCATGAATCCTAGTTTGAGCCGGCAGCTGATCCTCGGTTTCGCCCTGGTGGCGGCGCTATTTTTCGTCGCGGTGGTGGCGTTTAATCCCCTCCTCGCCCTGGCCGTGCTCTTCCTCTCTCACCTGTTGATTCTCTACCCGACCCTGGTGGCCAACTGCCAATGGCTCGGGCCGGTCGTGACCCATTTCGAGACGCCCCGGCGCGAGGTCTGGCTCACGCTCGACGACGGGCCGGACCCGCTGCATACCCCGCGCATATTGGAAATCCTTCAGCGTTACGAGGCGCGGGCGACCTTCTTCGTCATTGGCCGGCGAGCGGCGAAATACCCTGACGAACTCGCGGCCATCCAGGCCGCCGGTCACGAGCTGGCCAACCATACCGCCACCCATCCGAGCGGAAGTTTCTGGGCCTTTCCGCCCGCACGGATCGCGGCCGAGATCGACCGTTGCCCTGTCTCCACCCCTTATTTTCGAGCGCCCGCTGGTTTAAAAAACCTCTTCGTTCATCCCGCCCTGGCGGCACGAAAAATGGCGCTCATCGGCTGGACCGTGCGCGGCCTCGATACCGTGAGCCAGGACCCGGAAGCGGTCGCCGCCCGGATCCTGCGCGGGGTAAAACCGGGTGCGATCGTCCTCCTGCACGAAGCCCATCGCACCGAGAGCGCGCCCGACTTCCACCCGCGCTGTCTCGAGCTTACTTTGCAGGCTCTGCACGAGGCGGGCTATCGCTGCGTGCGGCCTCGTCCGGAACAATTGCGCCCGCGCCGCGGCGGAAAATAAAGAGGTGATTGTTGAAGGGCGTCCCGCCCCAGAGCGGCTCGATCGTGCGCGAGAATTCGCCTTCGTCGAAGGCGGCGCAAATCTGTGCCCGGGTCGGGAAATGGAGCGGCGCCTTCATATTCCAGGTCGTGAGCTGGGCGAAGCGCTCGGCCAGATGAGTAAGCCAGAAGCGGGCGTTGCCATCCCGCGGGCAATCCCGAATGATCAGCATCCCACCCGGCGCGACGCGGGGCGCGAGCCGCTCGAGCAACTGCGTTTGGTCGTTAGGCGAAAGGTAATGCAGCAGATCGAAGAGCACGATGTTGCCCTGGGGCGCGATCGATTGGCAGACGTCCTGTTCGATGAAATTCAGGTCCCGATAACCCGCCTGCGCCGCCACCGCCTTGGCCCGCTCGATCTTTCGCCCGTCGCTGTCCAGCCCGCTGATCCGGTGGTGAAAGTTTCGTTCCCGCAGATAAAACCCGAGCAACCCAACCCCGCAGCCGGCGTCGACCACCGGCTGATTGGTCTGGGAAAGCAGTTCATAAGCGGCCGGAAAAACCGGGTCGCTCCGCAGTTTGCGCCCGGCGTAAATGCGCAGCCAGCGCTCGCCAAATCGCGCCGCCACTCGACCACAGGCGTCCTCGTGCCCGGCCGCGGCCGATCCATTTCTCGTTGCGTGACTCCGGTGGGCTGACAAGATGACTGTTCCAATGGACGACCTTTTTTCCCAATACAAGGTCGGCGATTTTTTCGACGAGATGTTTTCCGCGCCGGCCGTGGCGCGTCCTCATTACAGCAGGTTGCTCGCGACCTTCAAGGAAATGGGCGCGGCCGATTTCGAACGGAAACGCGATCTGGCCGCGGCCAGCTTCCTCACCCAGGGCGTCACCTTTACCGTCTATAACGACGACCAGGGCACGGAGCGGATCTTCCCCTTCGACCTCGTGCCTCGGATCATTCCGGGCCCGGAATGGGAAAAGGTGGAGCGCGGCCTGGTGCAGCGGATCACCGCGCTCAATCTCTTCCTGCACGACATCTATCACGGGCAAAGCATCCTGCGCGACGGAGTCATTCCGAAGCAGATCGTCTGGGAAGCGGCTCATTTTCGGCCTGAATTCATGCACTTCGATGTGCCGCGCAATATCTATATCCACATTTGCGGCACCGACCTGATTCGCGATCGGGAAGGCAATTATCTCGTCCTGGAAGACAACGCCCGCTGCCCGTCGGGCGTCTCCTACGTCCTGGAAAACCGACAGGCGATGAAGCGCGTCTTTCCCAACCTCTTTTCCGAATATCGCGTCCGGCCGGTGGAAGACTACGCCCAGGAGTTACTCAACGCCCTGCGCTACATCGCCCCTTCCGGCTCGGAGGAGCCGACCGTGGTCCTGCTCACTCCCGGCGTCTATAACTCCGCTTACTACGAGCACTCTTTTCTCGCCCGCTCGATGGGGATCGAGATCGTGGAAGGCCGCGACCTGGTGGTGCAGGATGGCTGTATCTTCATGCGCACGACCAAAGGATTAAAGCGGGTCGACGTCATCTATCGCCGGATTAACGATGACTTTCTCGATCCCCGCGTGTTCCGCAAGGATTCCGGCCTGGGCGTCGCCGGCTTGGTCGACGCCTATCGCTGCGGCTGCATCAGCTTGGCTAACTCAATCGGAACCGGCGTCGCGGACGACAAAGTGGTTTATCATTTCGTCCCGAAGATGATTCGTTACTACCTGGGCGAGGACCCGATCCTAGAGAATGTGCCGACCTATCTGGCCTTTCAGCCTAACGATCTTAGCTACATCATCGATCACCTGCCCGAGCTGGTGGTAAAATCGGCCAACGAAAGCGGCGGCTACGGGATGCTGATCGGCTCCCAGGCAAGCGCAGCCGAGCGGGAGGAGTTTGCCGGCCGGATCAAGAAAGATCCCCGCAACTACATCGCTCAGCCGATCGTGGCCCTCTCCCGCTCGCCTTCCTTTTGCGACGGCTCCATGCAGGGCCGGCACGTGGATCTGCGGCCCTACATCATATGCGGCGAGAAAGTCACCATCATTCCCGGCGGCCTAACGAGAGTGGCTTTGCGCGATGGCTCTCTGGTGGTCAATTCTTCGCAAGGCGGCGGGAGCAAGGACACCTGGGTGATCGATGAGGAAGAGGAACCTGCCTATCAGTCTCAAAGACAGTCGCAGTCGATCGGTTAGACAGACATCATGCTAAGTCGTGTTGCTGATTCTCTCTACTGGATGAGCCGCTACATCGAGCGGGCGGAAAATGATGCCCGTATTCTCGACGTCAACCTGCAGTTACTCCTCGATCTGGGCGACGAGGCGGATGCGATGCAGCATTGGGCGCCGGTCATCGCGTCGCTCGAGGAAACAGATCTTTTCGACTCGCTTTACGCCGCAGCCGACGAGCGCTCGGTGATCGAGTTCCTCACCCTGCAGAGAAAGAACCCTAACTCCATCATCTCCTGCCTTACCCTGGCGCGGGAAAATGCTCGCACCACCCGCGAACAAATCTCGAGCGAGATGTGGGAGCAGATCAATAGTCTCTATCTCTTCGTCCAGAGCCCGGAGGCGAAGCGGATGCTCGAAGCCAGCCCGCATGAGTTCTTTGTCCGGATTATTTGTGGCTCGCATCTTTTCCAGGGGATCACCGACGCCACCATGACCCATGGCGAAGGTTGGGACTTTATTCGCATTGGCGCTTTCCTGGAACGAGCTGACTCCACCTCGCGCATTCTGGACGTGAAGTATCACATCCTGCTTCCTTCCGGGGAAAATGTGGGCGGCAACGTCGATACCATCCAGTGGATGGCGGTCTTGAAATCGTGCAGCGCGCTGGAGGCTTACTGCAAACTCTATGTCAGCCAGGTAGCGCCCTGGAAGGTGGCCGAGTTTCTCATTACTCATCGCGATTTTCCGCGCTCGATTCGTTACTGTATCGACTCACTCGACGGGGCGCTGCACCGGATCTCCGGAGTGGATGAAAGTCGCTACGCGAACGAGGCCGAACGACTTTCCGGCCGCCTCCGTTCCGATCTCGATTTCGTCACCATCGGCGAGATCTTTGAATTTGGACTGCATGAGTATCTGGAGAAGACACAGAAGCGTCTGGTGGAGGTGAGCAATGCCATGTATGCCACCTACTGTGCGAGTTTGAATACCGCTTAGAGAAACAAGGTAGACGAGCGGAAGCTCGCTCTTCCGACCTAGAGCTTACGCGAATCGTAGGCCCAGTGGAGCAAGGCCTGGCGCTGCCTGGGACGGCAGGTGATGTCGCCGCGACGGCAGTTTTTCTTTAGTTGCGCGATGTGGCGGCGGACGGCGCGCCAGCGTTTGATCTGGCGTTCGTCGTCCCGGCAGCGGCGGCCAAGGTAGTAACGGCAATACCATTGAAACCAGCCGCGCGGATCCTCCTCGTAGATCCAGCCTTTCTCGCGCCAGACTGAGAGCGGCTGGGAAGCGTTGACCCCGAAATAATTGAGCTTTGAGTCATGACGCTCGGAGCATAGCTTTGCCTTGGCGAACCAGTCCTGGGGAAACTCTGCCTCACAGTCAGTCATATACTTCCCGCCAAAGACACCGAGGCGCAGTAACTGTTTGGGCGTTAGCTCGGGCTTGAAGCCAGGCGCGAACTCTTTGCCCGCCGGCTTGGTCAGGCGGTATTCATATCCGTGCTGCATGCGATCGTTTACCTTTACGATCCGACCTTCGGCTTTCATGGTTTTGGCCGCGCAGTTGCCGGGAAAATGCTGGAGTAGAGATCACTGCGGCGGTGGGCGAAAACCGGCATGGCTCTGCGCACCTGCGAGAGAGTAGCTTCCGAAATTTCGGCCCAGATCAGTTCTTCGCTCTCGAAGGCCGCCGTCGCCAAGAGCGCTCCGGCGGGATCGATGATGGCGGAGTTGCCGCAAAATTTCACGCCATCGTCGGTGCCGGTGCGATTGGCGAGGATGAGATAGCTCTGGTTCTCGATCGCGCGGGCCGTGGCGAGGATGCGCAGGTGCTCGCCCCGGGGGAAAGGCCAGGCCGACGAGACGATGAAGAGATCGGTCTTTTGCTCGACGGCCAGGTTGCGACAGAGCTCGGGAAAGCGTAGGTCGTAGCAGATACTCAAGCCGGCGCGAAAGGGGCCGATACTCATGCTCGTTAGGCTAGCGCCGGCGGTGCAGCACTTGTCTTCCTCGATCGGGCCCGGGGCGAAGAGATGGGTCTTGCGATATTTCGCCACGATCTGACCCTGGGCATCAATCGCGACCTGGGAGTTATAGATCAGTCCTTCTTCCTTCTCCGAGACGCCGCTGATGATGGCGATGGAGAGTGAGCGCGCGATCTCCTGCAAGGCGGGGACGGCCCCTTCGCTCCACGGCAGAGCCTTTTCGCGAATAACTCGCATGGCGTAGCCGGTGTCGGACATCTCGGGGAAGACGATCAGCTCCGTTCCGGCGGCTCGGGCGCGCTCGGCGAAAGTGCGCATCTTGCGCAAGTTGGCGGCGAGATCGCCGAGGGCACAGGCGAGTTGAGCGGCGGCGATCTTCACCAGGCTCTTATTTCGAGAGAGCTGGCGCTGGTTCAATTAAAATCGTTGGCGGCTTCAATGCGCCGCCCGTCCTCCTCGCGGAAGAGTTGGCAGTAATCGTTACTCCGCGCGCAAGGCGACCATCGGATTCACCCGCGTCGCGCGCCGTGCCGGGACGAAACAGGAGGCGGCTGCGACCGCGGTGATGAGCGCGGCCACGGTGCTATAGATAAACGGATCGAGCGCGTTGACTTTGAAGAGAATGTTCTCGACCGCACCGGCGGCGATGACTCCGAAGAAGAGCGCGGCAAAACCAATCCCGATCCCCAGCCCGATGGCCAGCTGCCAGGCGCCCTGACTCATCACCATCTTGAAAATGCGGGCTGTATCCGCGCCCAGTGCCATCCGGATGCCGAACTCCTGGGTCCGTTGATTAACTGAAAAACTCATCACGCCGTAGAGACCGACCGCGGACAGGATGAAAGCGACCACACCAAAGATGCTGAAAAGTGATGCCACCAAACGCGGGCCGCTCAGGAATTCCGAGTGCGAAGTGGCCGGCGTGCCCGGAAAATAAACCGGCAGATTGGAATCGATCTGCGCCACCGCCTTGCTCAGGGCGGGCCCGAGGGTATCGGCCGATTGCCCGGGATGCGGGCGGACCACGATGGTGCAGAACTGCGGCGCCGGGCTGGCCCCGAGCAACGGCACGTAGAATCCGCCGCTATCCGCCTCGGTATCGAACGGCCCCTGCATGAGAGTATCGGGGACCACGCCGACGATGGTGCGCCAGGGCTGGGGCTGGGCCGGATTGAAGACTCTCACCTGATGCCCGAGCGGGCTCTCGCTCCCCCAGTTTTTGCGGGCAAAGCTGGCATTCACGATCGCGACCGGCTGCTTGGCGTCGCTGTCCTCGAGAGTGAAATCGCGTCCTGCCAAAATCTTCAACCCGAGAGTGTCGAAATAACCGTCGGAGACAGCCTCGGAGTTGCCCTTCGGGCGGTCGCGGTCGGTCTTGTAGACCGCGCCGTCGATTTCGTACTGACCGTAGTTGGCGAAAGTCATGCGAAAGCGATCGGTCATGGCCGCATCCTCGAAAGAAGGGTTGTTGCGCAAAGAGCGGACGGCGCTTTTAAAGAAATTGCGCCGCGATTCTTCGGTCGGGTAATCGCCTTCGAACAGCCCCATCCGCGCGGCATAGACGCCATTTTCATCGTAGCCGTAATCCAGTTTGATCCGGTTCCGGATGGAATTGATCTGCAAGGCGGAGGCGACGAGCAGCGCCGCGGTCATCGCGATCTGACCGACCACCAGCACCCGCGTGATGATGTTAACCAGGCGGCTGCTGTTGCCGCGGCCGCCTTCCTTCATCATCTCCGCGGCGTTGCCGCGCGCGGCCAGCAGAGCCGGGACGAGGCCGGAGACGAGGGTGGCAAAAAGAACGGCGCCGAGGGTGAAGCCCAGCACTTTGGCGTCGATCGTAAACTGGATCCAATAAGGAAGCTGGAACTGCGGCGTGCTGGTGATCTCGGCCAGGAGATCGACCGCCCAATAGGCCAGCGCGACGCCGACGACGGCGCCGAGGAAGGCGATGAGGAAACTCTCGGTCAGCATTTGCCTGACAATGCGCCAGCGGGTCGCCCCGAGGGCGCCGCGGATGGCCAGCTCGCGCGCCCGCAGCGCAGCGCGGCCGAATTGCATGTTCATCACGTTCACGCAGGCGATGAGGAGAACGACGATGACCGCGCCGAGCATGGCGTACATGATCTGGGTCAATTGCTGCCCGGTGAAGCTCTTGTGCAGCGACTGCACGCTGGCCGAGGTGTACTGGGCGTTGGTTTTCGGGTTGTCCTTCGCGATCCGTTTGGCCAGGCCGATCAATTCGGCGTTGGCCTGGTCCTGCGTCACGTTCGGTTTCAAACGGCCGAGGATCTGCGCCCCAATCCCGGTGGGATCCCCGCGCGGTTTGAGCGGAAATTCATTGTAGAGCGGAACCCAGAGCTCTTCGTTCTGCGGGAACTTAAAGTTCGGCGGCATGACCCCGATGACGGTGGCGGCTTTGCCGTTAATCCGCACCGCCTGCCCGACGATCTTGGGGTCGCCGTTAAAATCGCGCTTCCAGATTTCGTTCCCCAGGAGGGTGACTTTCGCGGCCCCGGGCTGGTTATCCGCGGCGGTGAAATCGCGGCCGAGGATCGGTTTCACGTCGATGATCTTGAAGAAATCCTCCGTCACATAGCCGCCGGTGTAGCGCTGCGGATTCTTCTTGTAGGTGACATTGATGGTCGAGCCGTTCAGGTAGGCCGCCATCATGGCGAAGGATTTCTGTCCCGCACGCATGTCTTCGTAGTCCTGCGAGGAAGGGATGTTGCCGTTCCCGAAGTTGTTATTTTGATCCGAAGCCTGCGGATCGATCAGCCCCACGCTCATGAGCTGCTCGGGATAGGGAAAGGAAAAGCCCCGCAGCATGATCGCGTTCACCATCGTGAATTGCGTCGTCACCCCGCAGATGCCGAGGGCGAGGACGATGGTGGCGAGGATGAAGAAGGTCTTATCCTTGATCAGCATGCGCAGGCCGATGCGGAGATCCTGAAAGAATGATTCAAATATCATGGTGGTTGGCAGTTGATGGTTTCCGGAAAAAGAGCTGGCGCGCGGCCTCGGTCGCCCATTTGAGATGCAGCCGGGGCCGGATTTGGATTCAAAAAAATTTGGGGGCAGGCTAGTTTGAGCGAGCGTGCCTAACGATCTCCAACGGTGGGATGTTGCGATGGAAAAGGAGCTCATGGGACTATTTCAAACGCGCCCTTAATGGCCGGGCGACAAGCAACTATGCAGCGTGCGTGCCAGTCGATGAGACTTTTGTAAATAGCTGATTAAAAGCGTTTTAATCTTTGTTTATAAACCCCGTGAAATCCCGTCTGGTTCCGCCAACGGGATTCCGCGGTCTCGGATTCGAGATCCCTGCGCCAAGGGCACCCGAGCTTGCTGACAAAAGAACCGGGCTGCGCGCACGAGAACTGCTTTTCCATCCTCCATGACAGCGACTCTCCCGCTCCAAGCCACCACGATGAATGCAGTAACGAATTTTCGTGACCACGCCCGACCGGCCGCGGCTGACTGCGCTTTGGTCGAAATCCATTCCTATCTCGCCGCGCGCGACTTGCTCCTGCGCGAGGCCGAGGCCAAACCGACCGAGCAGAATCTCCGTCGCGCCCTGGCCGCCAACGAAATTGCCGAAAACTACCTGCGCCCGGCGCGCTCGCCCTATCAGACGCAGTCGCTCTCCGAGACCGAAGCGGTCGAGGAACGTCGCCGCTGCCAGGCAGTCAAGCAGCGGCTGGCCGAGCTGCGGGAACGGGCCACGCCGAAGCGGTGCGCGGCCTGAGAGGGCGCTTTCGTTAGCCAGCGTCGTTAGGCATTCCCCGGATCGAGTTGCCGGCGCGCTTCCCGCAACGACTCCGGGTTTCCCACCACCACCAGCGTATCACGCCGCCGCAGCACGGTGTCGCCATGCGGGACCAGCACTTCGTTCCCGCGCTGCACCCCCACGACCAGGGCGTCGCCGGCCAGTTTGATCCGGCGCAGCGGACGCCCGGCCAGCTCTTCGTTGCGCAACGGGATGTCGATCATGGAGACGTTATCGTCCTGGTTCATCATCATGCCAAAGGCAGCCGGGAAATGAAGCGCCCCTTCCAACGCGAGCGCGACCGCCATGGCCGGCTGCACCACCTTCACGTCGAGCGCGGTCAGGGCTTCGATCACGGTCGGGTCTTCCGCTCGGGCCACGATGACCGGCACGTTGAATTCTTCCCGGGCGATTTTGCAGACGGCGAGGTTTAACTCGGGCGAGCCGGTCACCGCGATCAATCCACGCGCTTCGGCGATGTCCGCTTTGCGCAGCACTTCGATATCGGAGGCATCGCCCAGCGCGGTCCGCAATCCAATCGAGGAGAGATCGCGCAATTGTTCCTGATCCCGGCCGAGCAGGATCACTTCTTCGCCCGCCTGCTTGAGCCGCTGGCCGAGCAGCATGGCGAGCTGATCGGTGCCGAGGATGAGGACACCGCCGCGCCGCGCCGCACTGCCTTGCGCGGGCAGGATCTTGTTAAACAGAATCGGCGAAATGGTGCAGGTGACGATGGCGAGCAGGATGATGGCCGAGTTCGTGGCGGTGCTGACGAGCTGGAGATTCAACGCAATAGCCGAGGCGGCGATGATGAGGGAGAGCCGGGAGGAAAGGAGCGCGCCGGCGGCGAAGGTTTTGCGCCAACCGTTTGCCGGCAGGAAGACGAGCGCGGGCAGGAATTTTACCAGGTAAGCGGCCACGATCAGGATCGGAACCAGGAGCAAGGCGGAAGGCGAAGCGAGCAAGGCGCGGAGATCGAAATTCGCGCCCACGCTGACGAAGAAGATCGGAACGAAAAAGCCATAGCCGATGGCGTCGAGCTTCTCGCGCAAGGGCGATTTGTCGTCGCCGCCAAGCAGGCTGGTCACGGCGCCGGCGAGGAAAGCGCCCAGAATGAGCTCCACCCCGAGCGCCTGGGAAAGCGCGACCAGAATGACCATAAGCGCGAACGCCCCGCGCACCCGCAACTGCGCGGTGGCGTGGGAAAGTTCGTCGATCATCCGCAGCAGCCCGGGGACGCGTTTGGCCCATTGCCCGAGCCGGGCCGCGGCCAGGAAAGCGGCGAAGAGGAAGAGGAAAAAGAGAATCTCCACGCTGAAACCGTGGCTCACGATGCCGATGGTGAGACTGAGCAGAAGAAGGGTGGCGAAGTCGCTCAGGAGCGAGGAAACGAGGAGCAGCTGCCCGAAAGGCGTCGCGCTCATCCCGCGCTCCTTCAGGATCGGGACGACGATGCCGAGCGACGTCGTACTCAGGATCAGGCCCATCAGGACGCCGTTGCGGGTCATGCCGAAATGTTTCAGGGCAAAACCAATCGCGGTCGCGAGCAGCAGGGTGAACCCGAAGTTGAGAAAGGCGAGCGGGATTGGGCCCCCGGCGCGGAACCTTTTTTTGCCGTCGCGCAGCGAATGCGAGAGCATGCCGAAGCTCACCTCCAGCCCGGAGAGGAACATGAGGAAGGTGAAGCCAAATTCGGCCAGGAAATCGAGCGTCGGCGTCTTCAGCACGAGATCGAAGCCGCTCTTCCCGATCACGATCCCCGCCAGGATTTCTCCCACCACAATCGGCAGCCGCACAACATGAAACCGGCTCAGAACGACCGGCACGATCACCGCCAGGAGGGTGATCAATAAGAGGGAAAAGAAAGCGCTGTGGGCTGTGTCCATGGAAGAGCAGGCGAACTGGCGCGGGAAGGTAGCGCGGGGGGCCTGCTTGCGCGACGGCAACCGGCCGCAGGCCAGAGAACTCCGCCGGGCTGGTTAGGCCACGACCCGCCGGAAGGCGGCGAGGAAGGCTTCCATCTCCGGCTGGGTCCCGATCGTGACCCGGAGATGGTTAGGCAGGGCGCGGAAAAAACGGCCGACTTTTACCTTGCGATATTTCAGGCTGGCGAGCACCGGGATGACCGGCCGTTTCGCGTCCAGCATGATGAAATTGGCCTGCGACGGGATGGTGCTAAACCCCATTTTCTTCAACTCGGCCACGACCCAGCCGCGGATTTCGGCATTGCGCCGGCGCTCCAGCGGCACTTTCTCCGCATCATCCAGGCTTCCCTTGGCCGCCGCCATGCCAAGCACATTGACGCTGTCCCACGACTGCCGCGCCCGCAGCCGCTCGATGGTATAGGATTGGGCCGCGCCGTAGCCGCAACGCGCCCCGGCCAGCGCGTAGATTTTGGAAAAGGTGCGGGTCACGATCAGATTCGGATGCTCCTTCACCAGCGGCATCATGCTCGCGTAGTCGGGGTCGTCGACGTAGTGATGATACGCTTCGTCGACCAGGATGATGGTTTTCTCCGGCACCTGGGCGATGAAGTCGCGCATCGCTTTTTTCGGCGTGATGCTGGCGGTCGGATTATTCGGATTACAAAGATAAACCAAACCGGCTCTCGCCGCCGCCTCCTGCATCCGGGGCAAATCGTGCGCGTAGCTTTTCGTTAGGGGGATTTTCACGATCTGAGCGCCGTTGCGATCGGCGTGATAAATCACCGCCTCAAAAGTGGGGTCGGCCGCGACCAGCGCACCGCCGCTTTGACCTTTCGCCGCCGGCCCGGTAAAAACATCGGCGCAAAGTTTCAGGATCTCGCTCGAACCGGCGCCGAGCAGGATTTGGTCGGGCCTGATCTCATCGACCTTAGCCAGCGCGGTCAGGAGCGGGTCGGCCTGCGCATCGGGATAACGATTGACCGTCGGGAAAGCCGCGCTCATGGCCTGGAGGGCTTTGGGCGAAGGTCCGTAGGGATTTTCGTTCGAATCCAGCCGCTCCAGGCCGGCGGGTTTGGCCACCTCCGGCGCCGGCGTTGTCTGGGAAAGACCAAGCGCGGGGCGAGCAACCGCCGCCGCCGCGCTCGCGCCTAACAATTGGGCAAACCTGCGCCGTGAGATGGTCATGCTGCTAAAGGAAGCGCCGAGACACTACTTCTTGCGGGTGTAGTTGATCTCCATCGTCTTCACCTCTTTGCCGTCGCGTTCCTCATACCACTCCAGGGTGTGATGATCCTTGTCCGCCACTTTGATCACTTCTTTCACCTTGGTCTTCATCCCCGGCATCATTTCCGAGGTGGAATGGTAGGTGTAGGAATCCGTCGCCGGATCGTAGGTGCCTTCAAACATTATGATCCCGGTCCCCATGTTATCGATCCAGGCGCTGACGAATTTTTTCTGCACGTTATCGTAGCCTTCCAGGGACATGCCTTTGAAGTCGAAGTCCTTCATTTTCCCATCCGGGCCCGGCATCTGCATGGTGCCGTTGACGTGCATGAGGTAGTAGCGGCCCTCCATCATCGGTTTGCGTTCCGCCGTGCCTTTCGAGGTCATGGGCGGGGCGTCGGGCGCCATCCACATCTTCACCTCATAAGTCCACTCCCCGGCCAGCTTGCCGAGCAACTGATGGTTTTGGTTCAGCTTGGTCAGCTCCATCATCTGCGCCATCATGGCCGGATCGTTCATCGGATCGGCCGGTTGAGCGCTCGATTTGGTTTCGTTAGGCTTTTCCTCCGCCGCTGGAGCGGGAGAGACGAGCAAGGTCGTCGCCAGGGCGACGCCGAGGATGGCTAATTGAGTCTTGAGCGTTTTCATCCGGCGATTGTTTGTGCGCGCGCTGTGGCGGTCAAGTTAATCCGGCCCGGCCCCGGCGCAGGAATTTCTTACCAGAAAGAAGCGAGAATCCGCTCCAGCAGCAGGCCCGGGAGAACGCCTAACAACAGGACCGCGCCCGCCAGCATGGTCACGACCAGGCGGGGCAGAAAAGCCGGGCTGAAGGCAGTTCCGCTCGTGTTCGCTCGATCGAGGAAGATGGCCTTCAGGATCAGCAGATAATAATAGAGCGAGATCAGGCTGCCGAAGAGCGCGAGCGCGACCAGCCAGAGCAGCCCGTGCGCGGGGGCGCTGCGAAAAGCGGCGCTGAAGAGGTAAAACTTGCCGAAGAACCCGGCCAGCGGCGGCAGCCCGGCCAGCGAGAGAACGAAGACGGCCATGCAACCAGCCAGCAGCGGCGCGCGCTCGCGCAAACCGGCGAAATCGGCCAGGTCGTCCCCGCCATTCTCTCGCCTAACGAATCCAACCACACCGAAGGCGCCGAGGAGGGTGAAGGCATAAACCGTGGTGTAAAAAAGGGTGGCGGAAAAGCCGGCCGGCCCACCCGCGATCAGCCCGAGCAAAGTGTAGCCAGCATGCGCCACCGCGGAGTAGGCGAGGAGACGGCGGACATTTTTCTGCGCCAGCGCGACCAGGTTTCCGACCAGGATGGAAAGCGCCGCCAGCAGGGCGAGCAGCGGGGTCCAGCCACTGGCCAACGCGTGCCAGCCCGCGCTACCGTGTAGTGGTCCGAAACCGACCAGGACAATTTTCCCCAGCACGACAAAGGAAGCGACCTTCGAACCCGAAGCGATAAAGGCCGCGGTCGAAATCGGCGCCCCCTGGTAGGCGTCCGGCGCCCAGAGATGGAAGGGCGCGGCCGCGATTTTGAAGGCAAAGCCAATCAGCGTCATGACGATACCCACCGCCAACAGCGGCGGAATCGGCGCCACCGCCAGCCGCTGCCCGAGCGCGGCCAGCGCAGTCGTGCCAGTGAGCCCGTAAACCAAGCTGAGCCCGAAGAGAGTGAAGGCGCTGGCCACGCTGCCGAAGAGAAAATATTTCAACCCGGCCTCGGCCGAAAAGCGCTCTCTGCTATCAAAGGCGGTCAGAATGTAGAGCGAGAGTCCGGTCAGTTCGAGACCGATGAAGATCATGAGCAGTTCTTCGCTTCCGACCAGCAGGAGCAGTCCGACCGTGGCCAGCAAAATGAGCGCAAGATACTCACTCTCGTTAGGCAAAGAACGCTCCACCCGGGTCAGGAGGAGGGTGAAAAAAGCGAGGACCAGGCAGATGATCTGGAAGAGAGAATTGAGCGGCGAAACCACCAGCATGCCGTGGAAGAGCACGGCGTTGCGCGGCAGCCACCAGACCGCGCCGGCTGCCGCCGCCAGTCCCAGCGCCGCGAGCAGATGAGCCAGGGAAGCGGGCGCCGCGCCGGGCGCGCCGATCGGCCGCCGACCGGAGAGCAGCCCGACGGTGAGGACGAGCAACGCGGTCACGACCACGATCGCTTCGGGCGCGGCCAAAGGAAGAAGCTCGAGGTAATTCATCGCTGCAGGAACCGCATTATTTCCACCGCCGGCAGGATGCGATCGAGCAGCAGTTGCGGGTAAAGACCGACCGCCAAGCTGGCCAAGATGAGCAGGCTGGCCCCGGCCTTTTCCGCCAGGGTCGCGGGCTCGTCAGGCGCAGGTGCGGACAGTGCATTCCCCGGCCGCGGCTCATCGGCAAAGAACGTCTTCTTCAGCGCGCGCACGGTAAAGGCCGCCACCAGCACCATCCCGATCCCAGTGATCCAGACCGCGATGGGAAAGACTTTCCAGACCCCGAGCAGAATGGTGATTTCGGCCGCAAACCCGCTGAAGCCTGGGATGCCGATGGAGGCGGCCGAGGCCAGGACAAAAGCGGCCGCGAAAAACGGCATCGTTCGCCCTAACGACAATCGCGAAAGTTCGTTCAGGTCGCGGGTGTGAGTGCGGAAATAGACCGCGCCGGCCAGGGCGAAAAGGAGGGCCCCGATCACGCCGTGGGAAAACATCTGCAGCACCGCACCGGAAACCCCCAGCGCATGTCCCGCCGCCAGGCCGAGGAGGATGAAGCCCATGTGACTCACGCTGGAGTAGCCGATGACGAACTTGAGATCGTTCTGCCGCAGCGCGACCGCTGCCGCATAGACGATTCCGATCACAGCCAGGACGGCGATCCATTTGCTCCACATCGCCCAGCCTAACGGAAAGAGATTGCAGGCCACCCGCAGCGCGCCATAAGCCCCCAGTTTCATCACGATGCCGGCCAGCAGCATCGAGCCCGCGGTCGGCGCGGCCACATGACCGGTCGGCGCCCAGGTGTGCAAAGGCCAGATGCCGCCCAAAATGGCGAAGCCGAGGAAAAGCACCGGAAAGGCCCAGGCCTGGAGCGTGGCCGGAAATTGAAAGCTCGCCAGCGCCGGCAAATCGAACGATCCGGCCGTGGCGTAAATGGCCAGGATCCCAATGAAAACGAGCGCCCCACCAAGGAAGGAATAGAGGGTCAGCTTCATCGCGCCGTATTCCTTGTTGGTCGAGCCCCAGATCGCGATCAGGAAGTATTTCGGGACGATGACCAGCTCATAAAAAACGAAGAAGAGGAAAAGATCCGCACTCAGGAAAACGCCATAGGAACCGGCCACGACCAGGAGAAGCCAGAAGAAAAATTCGTTCGACCGCTCTGTCACTTTCCAGGAAAAGAGCACCGCGCAAACCGCCGTCAGCCCGGTGACCAAAGTCATCGTTAGGCTGATTCCGTCCGCGGCGAGATGAAAGTGCATTGCAAGCGCCGGCACCCAGGGGGCGCGAACGATGGTGACGAGATGGGCGAAGTCTCTTCCCCGTTCCAGGATCGCCGCCGCCGCGATCGCGAAGCCGCCGCCCGTCGTCGCCAGGGCCAGCCAACGCGCCAGGGGCCGCGGCAGAAGCAGGGTCAGGATCGCGCCGGCGAAGGTTAGGTATATCGCCCAGGCGATCATCGGTTTTTTCGGTTTCTTCCCAGCCGCTCGGTCCAGGAATCGGCTCGCGCCTTTTGCTCTTGCTCCCGCGTTACAACCAAATTTTGGGCCCTGAGAAGGGCAGTCGCTGTGGCGTTAAATCGAAACATAAATCCTAGCCTAACAACCGCGCCATCTGCGCCACGGTGGCGTTGCAAAAGCCGAGAACGAATTGCGGATAAATTCCAATCGCGAACATGAGCAGGGTGGCCGGAATGACGACCCAACGCTCGCTCGTCCGCAGCTCCGGGAAGGCGGCGCAGCTTTCCGCCAGCGGCCCGCTGAAGAGCGCCTGCATCGCGCGCAGGAAGACGATTGTCGTGATGAGCAGGCCCATGGCCGCGACCGCGGTGTAGCCGGCGGCGAGAGAGAAGGAGCCTTTGAAGATGAGGAACTCGCCCACGAAGCCGTTCAGCCCGGGCAAGCCTAACGAGGAAAACATGGCCACACTCATCCATCCGCAAAAAAGCGGAGCGCATTGCATCAAGCCACCAAAGTCGTTCCGCCCGCGCGCGCCCCGCCGCTGCTCGAGCAGGCCGACGAAATAGAAAAGCGCGGCCGCGGTCAGGCCGTGGTTGAAGAGCTGGAGAAAGACGCCGCTCAGGGCCGCCTCGACCTCGTTCGGCGGGGCCGCGGCCGTCGCGCTGACCGCGAAAAGCCCAAGCAGGCAGTAGCCGAGGTGGTTGATCGAGAGATAAGCCACCATTCGCTTCAAATCCTGTTGCGCCCAGGCGGCGAGCGAAGCGAAGACAATCGAACAGACTGCCAGGCCGAGCAGCCAGGGCCCGAGGATCCTGAGCTCGTTAGGAAAAAGAGGCAGCAGGAGGCGGATAAAACCATAAACGCCCATCTTGGAAAGCGCACCGGTCAGGACCATGGAGGCTCCGGTGGGCGCGGCTTCGTAGGCATCGGGCAGCCAGGTGTGAAAGGGAAAGAGCGGCACCTTCACCGCCAGACCGAGGAAGATGCCGGCAAAGATCCACCAGCGGGTGTTTCCGGCGATCAACCCGGCTTTTCCGAGCGCGGCCAGCTCGGCAAAATCGAACGTTCCCCTAACGAGATAAATACCCAGGAAAGACAGCAGCATGGCCACGCTCCCGAGGAAGGTGTAGAGGAAAAACTTGGTCGCGGCCCGGTCGCGTTTCGGCCCGCCCCAGATCTTGATCAGGAGAAACCCGGGGATCAGGCTCATCTCATAGAAGAGAAACCAGAGGACGAAATTCTGCGCGGTAAAGGTGCCGTAGAGCGCCGCCTGCATGACCAGCAACAGCGCGCAGAAACCGCGATCCATTTTCTGCGCGAGCAGGGCAAATGGGAAAACGAGCGAGGTGAGCAGGACCAGGAGCAGGCTCAGTCCATCCAGCCCGAAATGCAGCTCAGCCCCGATCGCCGGAATCCAGGCGTGGCGCGCCACCAATTGCAGCCCGCCCAGCGCCGGATCGAAAGCACGCCACAAGGCCAGGGCAAAGAGCGCGGTGAGCAGATTGCTTCCCAAGGCCACCGGACGCGCGTAGGGCCGCGGCATCACGCTCAGGAAAAGCGCGCCCAGAATCGGGAGATAAATCAGACCGGCGATCAGGTGAGCCATGCGAAAAGAAGAAGCAGCGCCAGCATCCCGAGAGCGATCACGCTGAGATAAGTCTGCACCTGTCCGGAATGACCGCTCGCCAGGAGACGGCCGAAGCCGCGGGTCGCGCCGCTGGCATGATTGGCCCCGGCGTTGATGGCCTGCTCGTCGAAGCCCTTCGTTAGGCTGCCGAAGAATTCACCCAGCCCGCCCACCATCCGGACCAGGCCATCCCAGAAATAGCGATCGAGAAAGTCTGAGAGCCGGGCGGCAAACCGGGCCAGCGCGATGATGGTCCAGCCATAGAGCTCATCGAGCCACATCCGGTTTTCCAGGAAGCGGAAAGCGGCCGGGAGCGCCCGCTGCAGCGGATCGATCTCGCTCGCCCCACGATAGACGAAAAGCCCGAGCCCGATCCCGCAGGCGACCAGCACCAGGGCGAGATACAACCCTGGCTGGATGAGCTGGGAGAGGTCGAAAGAGGCGCCTTCGCCTAACAAATATTCGTGCAGCCAGGGCCAGGCCGGCGTGAGGATGAGACTGAGCGCGACCACGCAGATGGCCAGCACGACGAGCGGCAAAGTCATCACCGCCGGGTTTTCGTGGGCGTGGACGGCGGCTTCCCGCCGCCGACCAAAGAAGACGTAGATCATCTGCCGCGTCATATAGAGCGCGGTCAGGATGACACCGGCCAGCATGAGATAATGCGGCACCCGCGAGACGCTCCAGAGCGAAGTGGCGTGCAGGATTTCCTCTTTCGTCCAGGCGCCGGCAAAAAAGAGCGGCACGCCGCTCAGCGCCATCATGCCGATGGCGTAGGTGAAGAACGTCACCGGCATGAGCCCACGCAGGCCGCCCATCCGGCGGATATCCTGTTCCTCATGACAGCCGTGAATGACCGAGCCGGAGCCGAGAAAAAGAAGCGCCTTGAAGAAGCCGTGCGCGAGCAGGTGCATAATCCCGGCCGCCACCCCGCCCACGCCTAACGAGACCATCATGAGCCCAAGCTGGGAGACGGTCGAGTAGGCAAGAATGCGTTTGATGTCCCATTGCGCCAGCGCGATCAGGGCGGAAATGAGCGCGGTGATCACCCCAATCCAGACCACCACGTTGAGAGACGTGGTCACCCCGCGGACCGCGCCTAACGAGAAGATGGGATAAACCCGCGCGACCAGAAAAACCCCCGCCGCCACCATGGTGGCGGCATGGATGAGCGCGCTGACCGGGGTCGGACCTTCCATCGCATCCGGCAACCAGACATGGAGCGGGAATTGGCCCGACTTCCCCACCCCGCCGCAGAAAATAAGCAGCGCGATCCAGGTCGCGACTGCGCCTAACGACAACAGCGCCGCCGGCTCCAGCGCACCTTTCCCGCCGTCGTAAAAAAGAAGCGTCCCGCTCCGCCCGTAGAGCAAAAGCATTCCCAGGAAGAAGCCGATGTCGCCGATGCGGGTGGTGATGAAGGCTTTCTTGGCTGCGGCCGCCGCGCTCGGTTTGTGAATCCAAAAACCGATCAGGAGATAGGAGGCGAGACCGACCAACTCCCAGCAGATAAAAAGCAGGAGCAAACTATTGGCGACTACCACCCCGAGCATGGCGGCGGAGAAAAAGGAGAGATAGGCGAAGAAGCGGCCGAAGTGCGGGTCACTCGCCATGTAGCCGATGCTAAAGACGAAAATCCAGAGACTAACGAAGGTAATCATGACCAGCATCACCGCCGTGAGCGGGTCGAGCACGAAACCGAGCTGGAGAGTTTGTTCGCCAAAGGTGAACCAGGTGAAATTTTGCACCGCCCGGAACCCGGGAGATGCCAGAGTGGAGAGAAAGGCGGACAGCGAAAGAAGAAGCGCGCCGATCTGTCCGGCAAGGGCCAGGCCGGCCGCAATCCGACGCTGCTTCGACAAGCTCAGAACGCAGAGCGAGACCAGCAGAGGCAGCGCTGGAATCAGCCAGAGATGGGCGACGATCCAGTGACTCATCCTTTAAGGTGATTAAGCCGGTCGACGTCGGTCGTTCGATAGTGGCGATAAACGGCAATGACCAGAGCCAGCCCCACCGCCGCCTCTGCCGCCGCGATGGCGATGGCGAAGATGGTGATCATCACTCCCGTCGGCGGCGCGGGCTGCGGGGTGAAACGCCAGAAAGCGATAAAGTTCAAGCCAGCCGCGGCCAGCATCATCTCAATCCCGATGAGGATGAAAATGGCGTGCCGTCGGCTCAGAGCGGCGAGCAGGCCGATACAAAAGAGCGCGGCTGAGACGAGCAGGAAAAGTTGCAACGTCGTGATCATGGCGCCGGGAGTTCCTTCAGGCAGCGGACGTTTTGCCTCATCGCTTTTCCTCCATCACCAGCACCAGGGCGCCGATCAGGGCCGCGGTCAGGAGCAGGCCGATACATTGCAGCGGCCAGACGTAATCCGTCATGAGCGCCTGGCCGATCTGCCTCACGGTCAAAACAGCAGCAGGCGGCGGCGCCACCGCCAGTCCCGGTTCACGCAGGATGGCCCAGCAAAGTGCGGCAAAGACGGCCAGCGCGATCACCACTCCGCTGACCTGAAAGCCGCGTTCTTTTTCCCCTTCGCGCCGGGTGAGGAGAATGGTGAAGACAATCAGGACCGCGACCGCCCCGACATAGACGAAGACCTGGACCAGCCCGACGAATTCCGCGCCTAACAAAAAGTAAAACTCTGCCACCCCGACAAAGGCGGCGGCAAAACTGAGCGCGGCGTGGACCAGTTTCGAGAGGGTGGCGGCAGCCAGCGCGGCCGCGAGGGTGAAAATGGCGATAAGGATGAAGGCGACGCTGTTCATTCGGCGTATCGATAGACCCGGGGAGCGAACTTTGTTCCGGTCTCGAGCAGGCGCCCGAGAAGGAAATAGACCAGCAGAAGCAGGCCTAACGAATAAAGCCAGCCGGCCAATCCACGACCGGCGTAATGCCAGACAGCCGCGGCCAGAACACAAGTGAAAGCCATCGGGAGCATGAATTTCCAGGCGAAATTCATTACCTGATCGACCCGGGTGCGCGGGAGCGTCCCGCGGACCCAGATGAAGATGAACAGGAGCACGCCCAGCTTGCCGAAAAACCAGAGATAGGACGGGATAAACCCTAGAAAGCGGAACGGTGCCTGCCAGCCGCCGAGAAAGAGGGTCACGGCGAGCCCGCTGATCGCGAACATGCCGAAGTATTCGGCCAGGAAAAAGGTGGCGTATTTGAAGCCGGAATACTCCGTCATATGCCCGGCCACGATCTCCGATTCTCCTTCCGGCACATCGAACGGAGTGCGATTCGCTTCCACCAGACCCGAGACAAAAAACAGAAGAAACGCCGCCGCGCCCCAGGGAGTAAAGACGAACCATTGGGCCAGGATCCCTAACGAAAAGTCGCCCTGCGCGGCCACGATCTCGTCCGGCCGCAGCGAGCCGACCACCATCACCACCGGCAGCACCGTAATGATGAGCGGCAGCTCGTAGCTGATCATCTGCGCGATGGCCCGCATCGCGCCGAGCATGGAAAATTTGTTGTTACTCCCCCAGCCGGCCATGAAAACGCTCAGCTCCGTGGTCGAGCCGATGGCGAAGAAAAACAAAATCCCGCCATCGATGGCGAAGGGCGTCATGTTGCGCCCGTAGGGAATGACGCCCAGGGCGAGAATGGCGATCGCCGCCATCAGAATCGGGGCCAGAAAGTGCACCACCTTATCCGCCCGCAGCGGCACGATGTCTTCCTTGATCAACATCTTGATCCCATCCGCCGCCGGTTGGAGCAGACCAAAGGGCCCGACCCGATTGGGCCCAAGCCGATTCTGGATCCGGGCCAGGATTTTGCGCTCGAAGAGCGACATCATGGCGAAGAGGGAAAGAAAAACCGCCAGAAGCGCGGAGATGCTGAGCAGGCTGGAGACGATCTGCCCGAGCCATTCCGGCCCGCCCGCGAAGAGGGTCATGATCCGTTCCTTCGCCAGGACGAAGATTTGGTCGAGAAAGCCGCTCACCTTGCGAGGTAGGAAAGCGAGGTCCGCTTTTTTAAGCAAGACAGGAATGCAGCCGGGCCCCGGCCGCGAAGCGGCCGCGTGAATTTTGTTTCGTTCGCCGCGCCGATTCGCTATTGCTCTTGGCGAAATTGCGCGCCTCGGCTGAGGGCGAATGCCAAACACTATGAATGACGACGTTTTGGAGTTGATGATGCGGGTCAAGGCCAAGAACCCGGGCGAGGTCGAGTTTCACCAGGCGGTGGAGGAGGTGGCGGAGTCGCTCGTCCTCGTGCTCGATCGCCATCCCGAGTATCGCGAGGCGAAAATTCTCGAGCGCATTATCGAGCCGGAACGGGTGATCATGTTCCGCGTCCCGTGGCAGGACGATGAAAACGAGATCCACGTCAATCGCGGTTTCCGGGTCGAGATGAACAGCGCGATCGGGCCCTACAAAGGCGGGCTCCGCTTCCATCCCTCGGTCAACCTTGGCATTCTTAAGTTCCTCGCCTTTGAACAGATCTTCAAAAACAGCCTAACGACTCTGCCGATGGGCGGCGGCAAGGGCGGGGCCGATTTCAATCCGAAAGGCCGGAGCGACAACGAGGTGATGCACTTTTGCCAGGCCTTCATGTCCGAGCTCTCGCGCCACATCGGGCCGTATCGCGACGTCCCCGCGGGCGATATCGGCGTCGGTTCGCGCGAGATCGGTTACATGTTTGGCACCTACAAAAAGCTGCGCAACGAATTCACCGGTGTCCTGACCGGGAAAGGCATCGGCTGGGGCGGCTCGCTCATTCGGCCGGAAGCCACCGGCTACGGCGCGGTTTATTTCGCGGCGGAGATGTTGAAGACGCGCGATGAAGATCTGGCCGGAAAAGTCTGCCTCGTCTCCGGGAGCGGAAACGTGGCCCAATACACGGTCGAGAAATTAATCGAGCTCGGGGCCAGGCCGGTCACGCTCTCCGATTCCAACGGCTACATTTACGACGAAGAAGGGATCACGCGGCAGAAGCTCGAGTTCGTCATGCAGCTGAAGAACGTCCGGCGCGGGCGGATGGCGGAATACGCGGAGAAGTTCCCCGGCGCCGTCTACACCGCCGACGACGGCAGCCTCGATCACAACCCGCTTTGGAATCATCCGGCGCAATGCGCTTTCCCGAGCGCGACCCAAAACGAGATCAGCGAGAAAGACGCCGAGAACATGCTCCGCAACGGCGTCTACGTGGTTGCGGAAGGGGCTAACATGCCGACCATGATCGGCGGCATCCGGCGTTTTCTCGATGCGGGCATTCTCTTCGGCCCGGGCAAGGCGGCCAACGCCGGCGGCGTCGCCACCTCCGGGTTGGAAATGGCGCAAAACAGCATGCGGATTTCCTGGTCGCGCGAGGAAGTGGACGCGCGCCTGCAAGGGATCATGAAGGCGATTCACAAAACCTGCGCTGCGACCGCGGAGCGATTTGGGACGCCGGGAAACTACGTGAACGGCGCCAACATCGCCGGGTTTCTCAAGGTGGCGAATGCGATGCTGGATCAGGGAGTGGTCTAGCTCACGGGACGAATATTCGAATCTCGAAATCCGAAGGAAATTCGAATGATGGAAAACGAAAATTCGAAATGCGAGTCAGCGCGGCCCGGGTCTTTCGGAAATTTTGATTTTGAACCTTGGTGCTTCCTTCGGATTTCGGACGTCGGATTTCGAACTTCCCCGGCATGACTCCGTCCCCCTATTTCTTCCTCCTCATCTTCGCCGGGGTGGCGCTCGTCTTCCCGGTCATGCCGCTCGTTCTGGCCTGGCTCTGGCGGCGTTTTTTTCAGCCGGCCAAGCCCGGCGCGGCCAAGAACGCCACTTATGAATGCGGAGTGGAGTCGTTAGGCGAAGCGCAGATTCAGTTCCAATCGCAGTTCTATCTCTACGCCATCATTTTTCTCATCTTCGATGTGGAATCGATCTTCCTCATCCCCTTTGCCGTCGCCTTTACCAGCTTGCCGATCGGCGCCTTCATCGCCATTTCGATTTTTCTGCTTCTCTTGTTGGAAGGGTTGGCTTGGGCCTGGGGGAAGGGGCTGCTAACTTGGGCGAGATAAAAATGGATGAAACAGAAAAACAGGAAGATGAAGCCCAATCTTTTTCCTGCTTTCCTGCCTTCCTAATTTTGTCCTTCCCGGGAACCTCGAGATGAGCGAGCAAATCGACGACGGACTCCGCAGCGAACTGCAAAAGCAGGGCATCTGGGTCACCTCGATCCAGGAGCTTTATAATTGGGGGCGCAAGAATTCGATCTGGCCGCTCCAGTTTGGCTTGGCCTGTTGCGCGATCGAGATGATCGCCACCGCCGCCTCGCGCTACGACCTGGCCCGCTTCGGCGGGGAAGTCTTCCGCCCTTCACCGCGCCAGGCCGATCTCATGATCGTGGCCGGCACCGTGACGAAGAAGATGGCGCCGCAAATCGTGCGGCTCTACAACCAGATGCCCGATCCGAAATACGTCATTTCGATGGGCGCCTGCGCCATTTCGGGCGGGCCGTTCAAACAAGGTTATAACGTGCTCAAAGGCATCGACCGTTATATCCCGGTCGATGTTTACATTCCCGGTTGCCCGCCGCGGCCGGAGGCCTTGCTCCACGCTTTCATGGAATTGCAGCGCAAGATCGACGGGCAAAAGCTAACCGGCGTGGGCAAGGCCGATCACCTGGAGAAGTCGCAGCCGAGCGAATTTCCGGTGCCCGCTTTTGGCCGGCATGATCTGGAACCGCCTTCCAATCCCTCGCTTTTCCATCCGCCGGCGGTGGAGCGTTAGGCGTCGTCTTGTCCTTCGCGCCCAGCGATTTGAGGAACTGCGCCGCCGAAGCGGCTGAAAGCCGTCCGTTTTCCGATTCAGACGCGTAGGTCGGCCAAGTCGGTGCGGAAAATCTCTCGCTGACCAGCCGGTTTTCGAATCGCGAAGAAGCTGCCGATGCAAACGCCCAAAACCAAAAGTGCCGCCGCCGACGCCTTGGTCGGGCTCTGGACCATCTCGCTGGCCGCGTTTGTCATCGCCGGTCTCTATTTCACTCGGGAGTTACTCATCCCGCTCGCTCTGGCCGCGCTCATTACCTTTCTCCTCGCCCCGCTCGTGGCTCGATTGGAACGCTGGATCGGGCGCATCGCCGCGGTGCTGGTGGCGGTGCTTTTAATCTTCAGCCTGCTCGGCGGGGCAGGCTGGATCTTGACCCGGCAACTGGTCGACCTCGCCACCAAACTGCCGGACTACAAATCCAACATCCAGGCCAAGCTCCACGTGTTCGATCCGACCAAGGGCGGCGGTTTTAACCGATTTTCCCAGACGGTCGAAGAGCTGAAAAACGAACTCCCTGGCGGGGCTGGCGCGACCGAACCGGTGGTCACCCAGCAAGCGGGCAAGCCCGAGACTGCCACCGCTTCCCCGCCCCACACCGCGGCGCCCGCTGTCCCGGTGAAGGTAGTCGAAACCTCCAAGGGCAATCCGATCGAACTGTTTAAATCGATCATCGCGCCGCTCCTCGGGCCGCTCGGCACCGCCGCGCTGGTCATGCTCCTGGTCATCTTCATGCTCTTGCAGCGGGAAGATCTGCGTAGCCGTTTCATCCGCCTGGTTGGCCAGGGACGCATCAGCGCTACGGCGCGGGCGATGGAGGACGCGGGCGAACGGGTCTCGCGTTATCTGCGCATGCAGCTCCTGGTCAATGTCACCTTCGGCCTCTGCATCGCGACCGGGCTTTATTTCATCGGTGTGCCGAACGCCATGCTCTGGGGCGCGCTCGGGACGGTCCTGCGCTTCATCCCCTACATCGGCTCCTGGATTGCGACCATGCTCCCGACCGTCGTCGCCCTGGCTGTTTCGCCCGGTTGGACCATGCCGCTCCTCACCGTCACGCTCTTCATCGTGATTGAGCTGGTGGTGGCGAATGTGATCGAGCCGTTCCTTTACGGAAAACACACCGGCATTTCCTCCATCGCGCTGATCGTGGCCGCGGTCTTCTGGACCTGGCTCTGGGGGCCGCTCGGGCTCATGCTTTCCACTCCCTTGACCGTCTGTCTCGTGGTCATGGGCCGCCACGTGCCGAGGCTCTCGTTTCTCAGCACCCTGCTCAGCGACGAGGAAGCGCTCACCCCGGCGCAGGAATGTTATCACCGGCTGCTCATCGACGGCCTCGATGAAGCGAGCGTGCTGGCCGATGCCTTTGTGAAGAGCAACTCTCTCACCGCCCTCTACGACTCCGTCCTCATCCCGGTCGTGAGCGCGACGGAGATGGATCACCGGCGCGAGGCGCTCGACGCCGAGCAGCGCAATGCCGTGGAGCAGGGAGTGCGCGATATCGTGGAAGATTTTCGCAATCGCCCCGTGCCCGCCTCGAAAAAAGACGCCGACCAACTGGTCGTCGCGCACGTGCCGGTGGTGCCGTTGCCCGTGCTGGATTGCCGGCTCTACTGCCTGCCGGCCCGGGCCGAGCGCGACGAGATCGCCGGCGCCATGCTCACCCAGCTCATGGAACCGACCGGCGCCGAGGTGCACAACGCCCCCGCGCGCCTGACCGCAGGCGAGCTGATCGAGCTCACCGCCAAGGCCGAGGCCGACGTCGTCTGCATCTCGGTCGTGGCCCCTTCCACCGTCATTCACGCGCGTTATCTCGCGACCAAGCTGCGCGCTCGCCTAACGAGACTAAAAATTGTCGTCGGCCTCTGGGGCGCAACCGAAAACCTGACCGAAGCCGCCCAGCGCCTGCGCGATTCCGGAGCCGACGAAGTGGTGACGACTCTGGCCGACGCCGCCGTGCAAATCGCCAAACTGGCCCCGCGCTTGAGTGAAGAAATGGTCGCGGCGCCGATCCCGGCCGACGAGGAGGAACGCCTCGCCGCGCTGACTGAGCTCGATCTGCTGAATGACAGCGTCGAGCCAATGTTCGACCGCATCACGGCCAAGCTGGTCCGCATTTTCGACCTCCCGATCGCCCTCGTCTCGCTGGTCGATCGCGAGCAGCAGTATTTCAAGAGTCAGCGCGGGTTGCCCGAGGAACTGGCCGCGATCCGCCAATCGCCCCGCGCACTTTCGGTTTGCGGTCACGTCGTGGCCCAGAACGAAATGGTCGTAATCGAGGACCTGGCGCGCGACCGGCGTTTCGCCAATAACCCACTCCTCCGCGAGCGCGGTCTGCGCTTCTACGCCGGGGCGCCCCTGCGCCATCCAAATGGCCAGCCGGTCGGCACCCTCTGCCTGCTCGGCGACCGGCCGCGCCATTTTTCCGAGCGGGAAAAGAGCCTGCTGGAGGAATACGCGGCCGACATTTCCGAGGAATTGGCCCGCCGGGTCGCCGCCCGCACGGGCACAACAGCGGTCGCCTGAGGCGGGCGTCAGGCATTTCATTTCGGGGAAAAGGAAACGTTCGCCCACCGGCCGCAAACCCTATAACTTTCCGCGTCGCTGATGGAAACGCTGGAAGAGATCAAAGCACGCGCCCTCGCCGCCGTCTCGGGCGCGACGATCGACTTGATCGAAAATCCCGGACCGGCAAATCAGCCGTCGCTCCTTTTGCCTAACGAACAGGCCGTCGCGATCGCGCGCTTCCTTCGTGACGATGCAGCGCTGCAGCTCGATTACTGCTCCAACGTCACCGGCGTCGATTGGCTCGACCGCACGGTGAAGAAGAAGGTGAAGGTCAAAAAGCTGGTCGAGGGCGAAGAGAAGGAACTGGAGGAAACCCAGGAGGAATTTTTTCCCGGTTACCTCGAGGCGGTTTATCACCTCTACTCTATCGCGCTGAAGCACGGCCCGCTGGTGGTCAGGCTGCGCACTTCCGATCGCGCCGCCCACACCCGCCTCCCCTCCCTCACCCCGGTCTGGCGGAGCGCCGAATTCCAGGAGCGCGAAATCTTCGACCTTTACGGAATTTATTTCGACAGCCACCCCGATCTCCGCCGCATCCTGATGTGGGACGAATTCACCGATCACCCGATGCGGAAAGACTACGTCGAGCCGGACGACTACGAATACGAGCCGACCGCGCACGACGAAGTGCTAGCGAAGGCGAAAGAACATTATCCCCCGCGCCCGCCGCTCGATGGCGCGGAAAAATTGGCTGGGGGTTGACCCGGTTGACTAGGTGATTAAGCGCTGACACGGCGCGCAAATTGCGTAAGATTCTTCTTAGCAATGCCCAATAAGCAATTTTGGACGAAGACAAACGCCGCAGTCGCAAAGGCCGTTCGCTTGGCAAAAGGAAAGAGCAACAGCGCGCTCCGGCAGGATTGGAAATCGAAGCAGCTTTCGAGAAGTGGCTCGCATTTACACGTGAGCATCTCGGACGTTCGTACTCTTGGCACGGGCCTTTCCCGAACGACCTCGAGCGAATAAACGCCATCGACGAAGAGACGGCTCTGCTCCTCAAGATCGCGCCCGCCTGGAACGCCGAAGCGTTTTATTCTGCACAGATCGATCCTGACGCGGACGTGACCAAAGGCTCAGAGCATTACGTCACGCGCTATCTCGCAGGAATTTCGCCGCGCGTAATCAAAGCGACGATACCCGGCAAGTACGAACGGCACGAGTATTCTCCGAGCGTCTATTTGAACTCGTGGCGGCTGTTCCAGTAGTTCCTTCCTGCGCTCGATATTCGCGTCCACGGAATCCTCGTGCAGCCAGTCAGGGGCCGAGAAACATCCCCGCAGCAGGATGGTGCGGAGAAACTAATCGCCGATTAAGGTCTAGTCAGAAATCCGTGTCTAAGGGTCAACCGTCATTTGGCTCAAAGCAGCTGCATGTCATCCGCCCCCGACACCATGAGCATGATGATGCGTCTGGCTCGATCGGCCCGCGAAACTTGCCCTGCGCGCCCGCGACTTCGCCACCGTCGCATCGAGATCGTGCACATGAGCGAGATGGCATGGTGCCGCGGGTGACCGTAGCTCTTGCCTTCCCACACGCTATGCGTCGGGTGCACCCCCATCTCGCTCCGCCCCGACTGGAAGATCGGCCAATTCTCGTCCCAATCTTCGGCTACACATTTCCACCCCAGGACATCGCGAAAAAAGCGCCCGCGTCGCCGCCGCGTCGTCGGAGTAAACCAAGGTGTGAGTGATCATGAATTGGCAGCGTAGAACAGAAGGACGTGGGGCAGAGCAACGAATACAGCTAACGCGCGGTCGAAGGTTCAACTCGAGGACAATGCGTTGGCGTTCGACCCAGCACCCTTACTCGAAGCTCTCTTCCATCTGTCGATCTTGCCGACGTGCTTCATCGATCGCGCGATCGAGTTCCGGGATAACTTTCGTCACCCACGCGCGAACGGCAGCGTCAGCGTGGTTCTCGAGTCGCGCCAGCATCGTTGACTTCCGCTGGAGCAAGATGTGTGCAAGTGACCCGCCCCAGCTTTGCGGATGAACGCGGTCCCAGAACTCGCCTAGAAAGGCCGCCTTATCGGGAGCACAGTCTAACATCGTAAGAAATAGCGGTGAGATTCCGTTTCCTCTCTCGCCATTCTTGCTAAGAAACATGCTCAGGCAGCTCCCAAGCAGTGGATAGCAAACACGGGGGTCGCGATCAGCCCATGCCTGCAGCAGGGCAGGCTCGATTCGTTCGAGCGATACCCCCATGTTGAAATGCAGATCGAACCGGCTCCTAAGCCCGTGTGGCGCTGGCGATAACAGGAACACGTCAAGCGTCACGAAGGGCTGCGTCTTGAGCAGCGCTTCGAAGCTGTGGCTGAGACTATGCGAAGAGACGTGAAAACGGTCGAGGGCTGCGCACAGGTTCTCGCTCACCTTCTTGGCGGTAGCTTCCGCTTCGTCACCACCGAGGCACATCAGCATGACAGTACTGGCGCCGAGATCGCCCATCGGGCCACCCTTGCTGAAATCGGCATGGACAAGAAGCTCGCGAGCTCTCGACACCAAGCATGGGCTACGCTGCGCAGTCTCATCGCGATGTCGGAATAAGTGCATGTGAAGAATCTCGACCGCGATTTCATTGCCACCCTCAAGCGTCGCGATATCCTTGAGCAGACTCGCCAACTCGTCTGATGGTGAGTTCGAAACGCTGCCATTCATTATACCGACAAAGTTGGGCGCCTTCAGCACGCCCTTCGCAATAGCTCGACGCAGCCGGGCGATCCCGATCGTGTCGATGCTAGCGCCACCCTGCAGATACGGAAGAATCGACGCCAAATGGGGATCATCGATCGCTTGGTCGAGCGCTAGGGATGTGAAACCACTGTCGCGCGTGCGCGCCCCGCGAATGAAACCTCGCAGCAATCTCGGATCGCGGAGCTTCGGGTCGGCCACTTCATAGGCGGTGGCGATCTCGGTCCATAATTTGCTCAGATCCTCCGCGCTTTCGGCGAGGCCACGTCCGCATTCAAACGCGCGCATCGCATGCGGTGCGACCAGTGCCTCGGGAAGAAATTTGGCACGACTACCTGCGTCGTGCGCGAGTGCTCGACCAATCTCATGCGCCATCCGGTCAACCTTTTCGGATGTCGTTTGCGCGTCGTTTTGGTCGTCCTCGCCATCGGCGAAATCCCAACCATCACCACCCGGCACGGAATTAAGAATCACGGCGCGCGCTTGGTTGAGCAGATCTGTCGGTTTCAACCGCTCGATGAGCTGTTCCAACCGCGCTCGCACGTCGACCGGCATATGCTGCCCGTCGAACCTCAGCGCTGCGCGCAGACTGATCCACCCTTCAATCCACGGTCGTGTCTGGAGAAACACGGTCGCTGCCCGGTCAAGCGCGTCGCGGCACCCCGAGTAGCGCCATAGGTCACGCGCTTCCTCTGCAAGAAAGGCTCGCGCCTCTCTCTCTGGCGCAAGCTCGAGAGCCAGCACTATCGCCTGCTGAAACCAATCCCAAGCTTCCTGATTTATCTTGGGGCGCCAGCCCCAGTCACGCGGACGTGCGCCGAAGTCATGGCTACTGCTCGCGATGAAGTGATTCGATTTTAGCAACGCCCGGAGGGCGATCTGGGCACTCTTACGGAAATTTTCGTCGTCCGACAGGGCGAGCCGCCGGATTGCCGCACGTCGCTGCTCCGGTAGCGCTTGTGTACCCGACAGCTGGATGTGAAAGAAGTCGCTAAACGTGCTGTGCGCTGAACTCAGATTATTGCTTTCTGGCTCTCTTGCAGCGGAGTGGGCGAGAAGAGTTATGACCCTATCAAACAACTGCGGCTCGTAGCCGATAGCCTTGATTAACGATGCCCAGCTGGACGACATTGGCCCTTCGCGCAGCGCCAATTCTTCCTCAAGTCTTGTGAGCACCAGTTCCGGCGCGACCGGGGCAATGTTATTGACGATTTGAAATCCGTTCCCCCGCGACGCAAAGAGATTGCCTAACGGGCCGTCTGATCGCAGCCAGCGCGCGACGGTTGATTGTGCGATTTCCGAATCATGAAGATACCCGAGTCTCCGCGAGACCGACGTGAGCATCCTTTCTGGCAGATCCGCACAAAACTGGTCGAAAACCGAGGGCGGGGTTCGTTTGAGCGCGTCTTCCGCGAGAGCGTTCGCTATGGCTTGGGGCAGGATCGCGCGAAAACGCCCCCGTGCTTGGACGACCCCGCGTTCACGCATTTCCACCAACGCTTCGAATAGTGGACCAGCACCGACGCCCCTGATGGCACTGACTCGGGCAAGTTCGCCCTCCTCGGAAATATCCTCTCCTTCGATCGAGTAGAGAAGCGACAAGTCCTCGGCATCGCGGAGCAGTTGCCGGTCTGGCGCTCTACCTTGGTGAAAGATCCGTTCGAAAAGAGAACGGTCTCGGAGGTTTCCCAACGTCTGACCCTTGCGAATTGTTCGCGCGAGCGCCCCCGCGACGCGGAAATTGCCGTCACTGAAGCGAGCGATCCTTTCGCCATCCACTTGGGAAACATCGGGAAACGTTTGCTTGATCCAGTCAGTCACGACTTCGGTTGACGCTGACTCAAGCCGGAACACGTCCGTGTGTTCCGGCTCATCATCACGGACGTCATACTCGATTGTGATGAGGCTAACTTCGCTCTCGGAACTAGCGCACAGGCGCGCGAGTTCCGAATGTGTGGCAGGATTGCAGTTATCGACGATAAGGATCGCCGGCTGACGACGTTCGATTAGATCCCGCGCCATATCGCGCGCGGGTGGAATCGTCTCAACGGAATAGTCGGTATAAATGGCCAGGCTTGGATCGAGCGGATCGTTGCCGACATTGTGCTCAAACAGCACTTGTACGAAGCGAGTTTTGCCGACGCCGGATAGACCAATCAGACGGATGCACTGCCGCGGAGTGCGGAGCGCATGTCGCAGGCGTTCGATCCCCTCTGAGATTGTGAGGCGCTTACCGTCACGCTGGCTATCGTCAATCAAACAAGCGTTGTCGTTGAGGAGATAAGGCTTGCGATCGTTATTGCCGCGACCTTGCCAGTCGCCGACACCGCTCCACCCGAATAGGGGACGGCCTGCTCTATCGCGGACCCACGCCGCGACTCCTGGGTATTCGTTAACCCAAGTCGCCAGCCGTTCGCGGTCGTAGAAGTCGGTGTGGAGTTGCGCCGCGTCCGGGAGACCAGACAGCGCTTCGCGCATCGCCGCTCGACGAGCCTCGAGCGCTGTGGCCGCCAGCGATCCTTTAGCGCTCACGATTATATATGAACCGGAAGCGTCGGCGAGCTCTCGAATGGCATTTCGCAGCACACCCTGTGGGAGCATCTCGTTGGCTATAGCGCTGGCTGGCATGTCTGACTTCTTTACTTGGAAGCCCGTCGATTCCCGCGGCACAAAATCTGGATCTCGGATTGGGTGAGGGCATTCGACGCAAACATCGATGCCACCATCAGCCGCATCTTGATTACCGCCGGCAGTGACGCACGAAAGCGGATGTCCTCTCGCTCTGAGTTCGGCAAGAGCTAATCGATGAACTAATGATCGTAGATCTGCGTCGCCCAGATTGCTGATGTCATCGCCACACGTTTCGAACATGATTTGCGCCTCCTCGGCTATTTAAAATAGCACAGCAGCTGAAGAGCATTTCCGCGCTCGAGGCAGCTCTTCACAGTCCGCGGGATATCGGCAAAGTGATCGAGCCAAGCGTCGGGGGAATCGGAGGCAGAAATCGGGGTCAGTCCGTGAATCTTGGCAACGGCTCCCAAAATTCACGTGTCGCGGCCATTTGCCATCTTTTGACCTTCAAGGTGGACGCGGCGGGGTCTGAGCTGGGATTTTCCACCTCCGAGGTGAACGCGCCGACCTTTGGGGTCGCACAGGGTGACCTCGGAGGTCGGGGCGGCGACCTCCGGGGGTGGACGCGGCAACCTCCCGGGGTGGACGCGCGAGGGTTTGAAGTGGCTGCGTTGGCCTCGAGGTTCGCTCCTTGACCTCATAGGTCCGCGCGCCGACCTCGGAGGTGGAGCGAGTCGAACCTAAAAGGGCACCGCGTGGACCTCCAGGGTCGCCGAGGTGACCTCGGAGGTCGGCTCGCTCCCGGAGCAGAAACCGGCAGACGCCGACTCTGCCGCGCGGGCGGACTTGCGCCCGGTTTCAATTTTCGCCAACCTGCGGCAGGATTGAATTAGCCGATGACCACCGGATTCCAGGAACTTGAGCAGGCCCCAACGCCGCGCAGCGCGCGTTTCGATGGCGAGTTGCTGGAAATCTCGATGGGGCCGCAGCATCCCTCCACCCACGGCGTCTTCCGGATGAACGTCGCGCTCGATGGCGAGATCGTGCGCAAACTCAAGCCGGTCTTCGGTTACCTCCATCGCAACCACGAGAAGATCGGCGAGAACACGAGCTACCTCGGCTCGATGCCTTACACCGATCGACTCGATTATTTTTGCTCGATGACCAACAACTGGGCCTACGCGCTCAGTGTTGAAAAACTGGTTGGGATCGAGGTGCCGGAGCGAGCCGAATATCTCCGCGTCATCCTGGCCGAGCTGACCCGGCTGGTGAACCACACTTCATTGTTAGGCTTTCTCCTTAGCGACATGGGCGCGTGGGGCACGCCGCTGATGTATGCCTTCCGTGAGCGCGAGAAGATGCTCGATCTTTTCGAGGCCCTGAGCGGCTCGCGCATGATGTGCGACTACATGCGTTTCGGCGGTTGCCGGGTCGATCTTCCCCCGGGCTGGATGGAAGTGGCGCGCAAACTGGTCGACCGTTTTCCGCGTTTTCTCGATGAGTTTGAAAAGCTCATCACGAGCAATGAAATTGTCCTCATGCGCACGCAGGAAGTCGGCCGGCTTTCGGCCGAGCTGGCGATTAACGCCGGCATCACCGGTCCCGGCCTGCGGGCCAGCGGAGTGAACTACGACCTGCGCAAAGTGGATGGCTACGGCATCTATCCGCGCTTTAAATTTCGGGTGCCGCTGGGCGATCACGGCGATTGCTACGATCGCCTGATGATGCGGGTGCTCGAGCTGCGCGAAAGCTTAGCGATTCTGCATCAGACGATGGACCAACTGCCGGAAGGCCCGATCCAAAATCCGAAGGTAAAAATCCGCGCCTTCAAGCCGCCGGTCGGTGAAGCTTACGGCCGGATCGAAGCGCCCAAGGGCGAGCTCGGCTTCTATCTCATCAGCGACGGCACCGCCAGCCCTTATCGCTACCGCGTTCGTCCGCCCAGCCTGATCAACCTGACGATCCTGGAAGACATGTGCCTTGGTCACACCGTGGCCGATGTCATGGTCATCCTCGGTTCGATCGATATCGTCATGGGCGAGGTCGATCGTTAGGCCAGCTCTGACCCAGGTTCAAAGCCGGGTTCTTTCATTTTCGGCTGGCCCTCGCTTTGCGGTTGAAATCGAGGGCCTGCCCAAACCAAAACTCCAAGTCCTTTTTCGTCCGCTGACCCTCCGGACCGACGCGGATCCAGCCAATCATCTCTCGTTTTCTCATCACGACGGTTCGAGCGCCGGGGCGTCGCAGCAGGTCGTGATGCCGTGCGGGGTCGACCCGGCACATCATGCCGTCGGGTCCGGCGGTGAGGCACATTTTCCCATTTAAGATAAAGGCGAGGCCACCAAACATTCTCTTTTCCTCGACCGCGCCCGCGCCCGCCAGCGCCTCCCGAATCTTTCCCACCAGTGCTTCGTCGAAGGCCATGGCTGAAGAAGGCTGGGTCAGCTCGGCCGCGCCGCCGCCTGAGCAAGATATTCGTCCAGCCGATCGAAAGCGCTGCTCCAGCCGGCGCGGTGCCCGTCGCGACTCTCGGTCAAGGCGAAAGGCGCTTGGGTAAAAGTCATCTCCGTCTTGCCCTCAGCCGTCTCGGTGAATTGGATGGAAATCAGCGTTTCCTGCGCCGACATGCCGCTTTCTTCCTCCCAGGCGAAGGTATAAACCAGGCGTTCGTTAGGCACGATCTCGCGATAGACTCCGCCCTGCCAGAGCTTTTCCCCGCTCTCCCTTGCCTGCAAACAGCCGCGCCATTTTCCGCCCACGCGCAGCTCCCCTTCCAACTCCACCATCGGATAATCGCGCGGTCCACCCCAGGCCAGCGCATGCTCGATCTCGGTGAACATTTTCCACACCAGCGCGCACGGGGCGTCGAAAAGGCGGACGATTTTCAGTTCGTTAGGCGCAGCGGCGCTAACAGGATTATTTTCTTTTGCGGTCATGCCTGGCCTCCTTGCTTTGTATTTTCTGTAGATATTCGTCGAGCCGATCGAAGGACCCTTCCCAGTAGCTCCGGTACTTTTCGATCCAGTCGCTGGCCTGCTGCATCGGCTGCGCTTGCAGGGCCAATTGATGCACCCGCCCGGTTTGCTGGCGGGTGATCAAGCCCGCGCGCTCGAGCACGCGAAGATGCCTGGAAACGGCGGGGAGAGAGATGGCGTGCGGCCGGGCCAGTTCGGTGACGCATTGGTCGCCTTGGGCAAGATGTTGCAGAATCCGGCGCCGGGTAGGATCCGCCAAAGCGGTAAAGGTCCGATCGAGCGTCGCGCCGGTATATTTAACCATGTTGTTAACTATTACCGGGCTCCTTCTTTGTCAATTCCCCTTCTGACTCGCCCCGGAGCGCCATCCACTCGCGGCATTTCCCATAGGCGCCTTCGCCTGGCTAAGTTATCCTGCGCTCGTGAAGTCTGCTTCTTTCCTGGCCGGCTTCCTCTCCTCTTGATGCGCTCTCGTGATCGACCACCGGTGATTTTGCAGCGGGCCCAGGCGGCGCGCGGAGTCGCGCTCGAAGTGCGGCACGACCCGATGGGCCTGCTCGAGTTGCCCGGCTTCGGTGATGTCATTCTGGCCACGCACATCGGCGCGCCAGCCAAACTGGTGTGCCGGCGCGACGGCCGGCATTATCGCGGCACCTCAGTCCACGGCGATCTCGATCTAATTCCGGCGCAAACCCCCAGTCGCTGGGGAATGCTGGACGATAACGACACCACGCTCCTGCTCAGTTTGCCCACCAGTCTGCTGCGGGCGGTGGCGGATGAGTCGGGGCTGGACGGCGCCCGGCTGGAAATTCGCGATCGCTTCCAGACTCGTGACTTGGAATTGGAAACGCTTTGCTGGGCCATGCAGCGCGAAGTGGAAATGGGCGCGCCCTCGGGCCGTCTCTATCTCGAAGGTCTGGCCCTGGCTGTCGCCTCGCGGGTGATCAATCGCCACAGCTCCTTTGCCCAACGGCTCGAGCAGCCTAACGACGGCTTGCATCCCCGTCGCCTCAAGCAGGTGCTCTCCTTTATTGAGGAAAACTTGGCTAACGATCTCTCGCTCGACCAAATCGCAGCCGCAGCCGGGATCAGCGCCTCTCATCTGAGCGCGCTCTTCCGGAAATCGATGCGCACTTCAGTCCACCGCTACCTCGTTCAACGCCGGGTCGAACACGCCAAAACGCTCCTGCAGAAGGAGAATCTCTCGCTCACTGAGATCGCGCTCGCGGCCGGCTTTGCCCATCCCAGCCACCTGGCGCGGCAGATGCGACGCGTCCTTGGCCTGACGCCGAAAGCCCTCCGGCGGTTGCAGGCGGAGCGCTAGATTTTCTCCGCCGATCCGGCGCAAAATCCGCGAAACGTGCGCGCAATACCGCACCCAGACGCTAAGAGTGGAAGAGAAAGCTGCGCATGAACGCCTCTCCAAAAATCACCATCTTTGGCGCCTACGGCCACACCGGCCGCTTTGTTCTCGACGAATTCCGGCGGCGCGGTTGGGCGCCGATTCTCTCCGGACGCGATCGCGAAAAATTGGAGAGTCTTCACCAGTCCCATCCGAACCTGGAAATACGTCCGGCCACCATCGACGACCCATCGGCGCTCGACCGCGCCCTGGCTGGCGCGGCGGCGGTGATCAACTGCGCCGGACCTTTTGCCGATACAGCCGGACCGTTGATCGCCGCGGCTTTGCGAGCGGGCATTCCCTATCTCGACATCGCGGCAGAAGTCGAAGCGAACGCGGACACATTTACCAACTTTACCGAGCCAGCCGGCGCCGCCGGGGTCGTAGTACTGCCGGCGATGGCGTTTTATGGCGGGCTTGGAGATCTGCTCGCGACCGCGGCGCTGAGCGACTGGCCGGCCGCGGATGAAATCACCATCGCCTACGCCCTCAGCAGCTGGAAGCCGACGCCCGGCACCCGCGCCACCATCCAGACCTCGAAACGCCGCCGCGCCGGACAACGGCTCGTTTATCAGAACGGGGTGATGGCACTCCGAACCGACGAGGCGCCGACCTCAAACTGGAAATTCCCCGAGCCGTTCGGCGAACAAGAGGTGGTCTGGGAGTTCACCACCGCCGATAGCCTGACCATTCCGCGCCATCTCACAGTGAGCGAAATAAAAACCTGCATGACGCTCGCCCCCCTGCACGACCTGGCCGATCCCGACCCGGCCGCGCCGCCGGCCACGGATGAGAGAGGACGCTCCGCGCAGACCTTTCTGGTCGAAGTGGTGGTCCGGCGGGAAAATGAAGAGCGGCGCGCCGTGGCCGCAGGGCGCGACATTTACGCGGTCACCGCTCCGCTGATGGCGGAAGCGGCCGAGCGACTCGTTAGGCAACGACCGCCGCAGGGCGGAGTCTTCGCCGCCGGAGAGATTTTTCCGGCTCGGGATTTTCTGCAATCGCTCACCCCGGAGCATCTCAAATTCTCACTCACCTGATTCTCAAAACCGATGAAAACGAACTCCAAGTTCCGCGAACTCCACCGGGAACTTCTCCTTCTTCCGAACGCCTGGGATGCCGGCAGCGCGCGGCTCTTCGAAAGCCACGGGGCCAAAGCCATTGCCACCTCCAGCGCCGGAGTGGCCTGGTCGCGCGGTTATCGCGATGCCGATCGGGTGCCGGCCGAAGTTGTTCTCAGCCTGGCGCGCGAGATCACGCGGGTGATCCAGGTGCCGCTGAGCATCGATCTCGAAGGCGGTTACTCCGACGACCCGAAAGAGGTCGCGCAGCTGGTCAGGCAAGTGCTCGAAACCGGGGCGGTCGGAATTAATCTGGAAGACGGCTCCGCTCCGCCGGAGCTGCTCTGCCAGAAGATCGAAGCGGCGAAAAAAGCAGCCGAAACCGCCGGCATCGATCTTTTTCTTAATGTGCGCACCGACGTTTACCTGCGCGATTTGGCGCCGGAGGGAAAGGCGGCCGAGGAAGTCCTGCGCCGCGCGCGGCTCTATCGCGCAGCGGGCGGCGACGGTCTTTTCGTCCCCGGTCTGGCGGAGGAAAATGAGATCGAAAAAATCGCCAGCGCGATCGCGCCGACACCGCTCAATCTCATGCTGGTTCCCGGTCTGCCCTCGGTCGACGTTCTGCACCGGATGGGGGTGAAGCGGTTGAGCGCCGGCTCGGCCATCGCCCAGGCCGCGCTTGGTTTGTCCGCCCGCCTAACGACGGATTTTCTGGCCGGGACTTTTGATCCCATCTTCGCCGGCGCGGTCGAATACGGCGCGACCAATCAGCTCTTTCCCTCCGCGGGCGAAGCGTGACCGACGATTCGGCTGGCCTCGCCCAGCTGATTTCGTAGATATTGCCTGCGGCATGATCGGCGCGGGCATTCTCAAAGGCATGGCGGTGACGGGGCGCAATTTCCTCGGGAGCTATTTCGAGAAAGATCGCCTCACCACGGTGCAATATCCGGAGGAGCGCGAAGTCCTGGCTGAGAATGCGCGCAACTTTCCCTTCCTCGTTTTCGATGGGAACGAGGCCGAGGCTGGGTTGCGCTGCGTGGCCTGCCAAATCTGCGAAAAAGAATGCCCGCCGCAGTGCATTTACATCGTCAAGAGCAAGGACAAGAAGCCGGATTACATCGGCAAACCGCAGTTCTATCCCGCCACTTTCGACATCGATATCTCGGTCTGCATGAGCTGTCAGATCTGTGTCGAGGTTTGCCCGTTTGAGGCGATCAAGATGGACAAGGTCTACGAGCTAAGCCGGCGGGAGCGCTTTGATGCGCTGCTGATGAAGAAGGGCGATCTGGCTAAGTCGAACGAGTATTATCACCGGATCCATCCGACCGAAGCGGAAGTGGTCGATGCCAATCTCGCCGCGGCCGCGGCGAAGAAGAAGCCGGCGCCCGCGCCCACGGCAGTCCCTCCGCCTGCATAGACGCCCGTGCGCTCCGGCAGGTGGAGCGGCTTTCGCGGTAGGTTAACGTGCGCTTGTGAAAATTCGCCGCTTTTCCATTCTCTTCCTGACATTCTGCGCCCTCACGAATGCGATGGCGGCGCCGGATTTTTCCGACCTCCTGCGTTGGCGCAACATCGGCCCCTACCGCGGCGGCCGGGTACGCGCGATCTCAGGCGTGCCGTCGCAGCCAAACCTCTTTTACATGGCGCCGGTGAATGGCGGTGTGTTCAAAACGGATGATTACGGGCGAACCTGGAAGCCGATCTTCGACGACCAACCGACCGCCTCGGTCGGCGCCCTGGCGATTTCCGTTTCCAATCCCAACGTGATTTATGTCGGGAGCGGCGAAGGCCTGCACCGGCCCGATCTTTCGGTCGGCAACGGCCTTTACAAATCAATCGACGCGGGCAAAACCTGGACGCACCTCGGCCTGCACGACGCCCAGCAGATCGCCCAGATCGCGCTCGACCCGCAGAACCCCGATCGGCTCTTCGTCGCCGTGGCCGGGCATCCCTACGGGCCTAACGAGGAACGCGGCATCTACCTTTCCCTCGATGGCGGGAAGAGCTTCACCCGCCCGCTTTACCAGGATCAAAACTCCGGCGGAAACGACGTCCAGATCGATCCCGCCAATCGGCAAATCGTCTACGCCTCGCTCTGGGAAGCGCGCGAGGGTCCGTGGGAAAACGCGGCGTGGCGTGGAAGCAAGGGCGGGATCTACAAATCGACCGACGGCGGCAAAACCTGGCGGCAACTGAAAACCGGGCTGCCCGGCGACATGACACAGGCTAATCTCGCCCTCGCGCCGAGCGCGTCGCAACGGCTCTTCGCCGCCGTCGCCACGCCCAAAAAGGTGCAGCTCTATCGTTCCGACGACGGTGGCGAAAACTGGCGAGTAGCCACCGACGACAGCCGCCCCGCCGGGCGGATCGGCGGAGGCGATTTGCCCGTCGTTAGGTTCGATCCCAAAAATCCGGAGGTCGTCTATTCCGCCAGCGTGGTTTGCTGGAAATCGACTGACGGCGGAAAGACCTGGGAAGGCTGGCGCGGCGCACCCGGCGGCGACGATTACCAGAACGTCTGGATCAACCCTAACGACACCAACATTATCCTGCTGGCGAGCGACCAGGGCGCCATCATCACCGTCAACGGCGGCGCCAGCTGGAGCTCGTGGTATAACCAGTCGACTGCCCAGCTCTACCACGTCAGCGCGGATAACGCCTTCCCCTATCGACTCTATAGCGGGCAACAGGAATCTGGCTCGGTTGGCATCGCCAGCCGCGGCCCGAATGGCCAGATCACCTTTCGCGACTGGCACCCGGTCGGCGCGCAGGAATACGGCTACGTCGCGGCGGATCCGCTCAATCCCGATCTCATCTACGGCGGCAAACTGACCCGCTACGATCGCCGCACCGGCCAGGCGCAGAGCATTTTGCCGAAGCCGTACCAGGACGACAATTTTCGGATGGTGCGGACGGAGCCGATCCTCTTCTCGCCACTCGATCCGAAGCTGCTCTTCTTCGCCAGCAACACCCTCTGGCAAACCCGCGACGGCGGCGATCACTGGCAGGAGATCAGTCCGGATCTTTCCCGCAAAACCTACCAGATGCCGGACAGCATCGGGAAATATCGGTCGGAGCCGAGCGCGCAGGCGCGTCCGCGCGGGGTCATCTACACCGTCGCTCCCTCCCCCTTGGAAAAAGGCCGCCTCTGGGCCGGAACCGACGACGGCCTGATTCACCTAACGACTAACGGCGGCAAAAGCTGGAGCGATGTGACCCCGCCCCAGATCGGGCCGTGGTGGAAGATCTCGCTCATGGAGGCGAGCCATTTCGATAGAAACACTGCCTATGCCGCGGTCAACACCATCCGCTTGGACGATTTGCAGCCCCACATTTATCGCACCACCGATAGCGGCAAGACCTGGAAGGAAATCGTGCGCGACCTTCCGCCCGACGAAAACGTCAACGCGGTGCGGGAAGATCCAAAGCGGCGCGGCCTGCTCTTCGCCGGGACGGAACGGGGCGTTTACGTCTCCTTCGATGATGGAGAAAACTGGCAGTCGCTGCGCCTAAATCTGCCCGCCACCTCGGTCCGCGACCTGATCGTGAAGGATGACGACCTTTGCATCGCGACGCACGGGCGGGGCTTTTGGATTCTGGATAATATCACGCCGTTGCGCCAATTTGTGCCTCGCGATAACGCAGGCGTCGCGACCCAGCTTTTCCAACCCCAGACCGCGCTCCGGGTTCGCTGGAACACCAACACCGACACGCCGCTCCCGCCGGATGAGCCGGCCGGTGAAAATCCGCCGCCTGGCGCCATGATCGATTATTCGTTAGGCGCGGACGCCGCCGGCGGCGCGGTCACGCTGGAGATCAAGGACGCCAGCGGAAAGGTGGTCCGTCGTTATGCCAGCACCGATCCGGCACCGACACCCGACCCGCAGTTGAAGATTCCGCGCTACTGGGTCCGGCCGCCGCAGCTGCTCTCGAGTCGGCCCGGCTTGCATCGTTTTCTCTGGGATCTGCACACGCAGCCGCTGGCCGAAGCGGAACCGGAATATCCCATGACCGCGGTGGAACATGAAACCGCTCCGCAACCGACCGCGCCCTGGGTTTTGCCAGGGAATTACAGCCTCAGCTTCATGAGCGGCGGCCAGGCTTTCACCCAGCCGCTGGTGGTGAAAATGGATCCGCGGGTGAAGGCAACGTCGGCCGATTTGGCCCGGCAATTCGCCCTCTCCAGAACGCTGCGCGAGACGCGGGGCGAGTTGATCCCGATCGGAAAAAGCTACGACGCTTTGGTCGGCGAATTGAAACGGGTTGCGGCGAGCGTGGGCGATCAGCCGGTCAAAGCGCAGGTCGAAGCGTTGCGCCGGAAGTTGGAGCCGTTGGCCGAGCCGGCCGCGGTGCGCGACGGCGGCACCCTCCAGCTCGATGTGCTGGATAAAGTGGCGACGCTGTTTAAGCGCCTACAGGAAGTCGACGCCGCGCCCACTCCGCAGCAGGAAGCGACAGTGGCAAAACTGGAAAACGAAACGCGGGAAGCGATCCAGCGTTGGCAGACGGTGCCCGACGAGGTGAAGGCCTTGAACGCGCAACTCCAGAGCGCGGGCATCGCGCCGATCAAGCTGCCATGAGCCCGGAGATTTCGGCCCTGGCGGATCTGCTCCGCCCGGCACAGCGGATTTTCCTCTTCACCGGCGCCGGCATTTCCACCGGCAGCGGCATCCCGGATTTTCGCGGGCCTAACGGAGTCTGGAAAACGCGCCAGCCGATTTACTATCAGGACTTCATCAGCTCGGAGGCGGCCCGGTTCGAACACTGGGATTACAAATTGGAAGCGTGGGAAGCGTTCCGCGACGCTCAGCCTAACGACGTCCACCACGCCGTCGTTCGGCTCGAGCAGGCCGGCAAGGTGCGTATGGTGGTGACACAAAACATCGACGGGCTGCACACCCTGGCCGGGACAAGCGCGGCGCGGCTGGTCGAGCTGCATGGGACCAACGCGATGATCGAATGCCAGAGCTGCCTGGCGCGGAGCCAGCCGCAGCCGCACTTCGATTTCTTTCGCGAGCACCGCACCACGCCGCTCTGCCCTTGCGGTGGATTGCTAAAGCCGGCTACGGTCAGCTTCGGGCAAAGCCTGGACGAGCGTGAGCTCTTGCGCGCGCAGGAGGCGGCCTTGGAGAGCGACCTCGTCATCGCGCTCGGATCGACTTTGTCGGTTTATCCGGCGGCCTCATTTCCCTTGCTCGCTGCGCGTCGTGGAGCGCTTTATGTCGTGATCAACAGCGGAGCGACCGAACACGATGACGAGCCCTCGCTCACCCTGCGGATCGAAGGCGGAGTAAGTGAAGTCTTTCCCGCGGCGGTGGAGGCCGCGTTAGGCTAAAGCAGCGCCCGCCGCGGGCGTTTCCGGCCGAACTGCGCTAAAATAAACGGTGCGCTTATTGAAATCGTTAGGCTGGATTATGTTTTCGTTAGGGTTTTTGGCGCTGCCGGCGCGGGCGGCGGAGCCGGAGTTTCGCGGGGCCTGGGTGGCGACGGTTTATAATCTCGATTGGCCTTCCAAACCGGGACTTTCCGCCGAGACACAGAAGGCCCAGCTCCGCGCGCTGCTCGATCGGGCCGCCGCCTTGCACCTCAACGCCATCCTCCTCCAGGTGCGCCCGGCGAGCGACGCGCTCTACGCCTCCCGGGTCGAGCCCTGGTCGGAATTTCTCACCGGCAAAGCCGGCGTTTCGCCCGGCTACGATCCGCTCGAGTTCGCGATCGCGGAGGCGCATCGGCGGGGAATCGAACTGCACGCCTGGGTCAATCCCTTCCGCGCCGCGGTCAGTGCCGGCGCGCGCCTGCCGGCGAATCATGTGGCGAAGAAACATCCCGAATGGGTGCGGCGTTTTGGAAAGCAACTTTGGATCGACCCGGGCGAACCGGATGCGCGCGCTTATGTCATCGGGGTAATCGTCGACATCGCCAAACGCTACGGAGTGGATGGGATTCATCTCGACGATTACTTTTATCCCTACCCGCTCAGCTCGGGCGGCTCGTCGTTTCCCGATGATGCCACCTGGCAACGCTACGGGGCGAAGAGTGGGCTCAGCCGCGGCGATTGGCGGCGGGAGAATATCAACGATTTCGTGAGCAAAATGTATCGCGCGGTCAAGGTGGCGCGGCCGCGGGCGCGGGTCGGGATCAGCCCCTTCGGCATCTGGCGCCCGGGCGTGCCGCCGACGATTGAGGCGCAGCTCGATGCCTACGGCCAGCTCTACGCCGACGCGCGCAAATGGCTGGCGGAAGGCTGGGTCGATTATCTGGCCCCGCAGCTTTACTGGGGCATCGAGCCGGCCAGGCAGAGCTTCCCCGTTTTGCTCGATTGGTGGCGCTCGCAGAGCCATGGCAAACCGATCTGGCCCGGGATCGCGACCGAGCGGATCGGCTCGAAACGGCCGGCCAGCGAAATCGTTAGGCAAATCGAGCTGACCCGGCGCGGGACCTCCTCGCCCGGCCAGATCCATTGGAGCATGAAGGCGCTGCTGCGGAACCAGGGCGGAATCGATGATCTGCTCGAGCAAGGGCCGTATCGGGAGAAGGCGGCGGTGCCGGGTCGTTAGGCGGCGGTCGTTTGCGCCTAACGAAATTGCTCGTGTTGCTCGATCCGGGCGGCGAAAGCCGGTTGTTGCTCGGCGGAAAGCTCAGCCGGGAATTTGGCCTGGGAACGGTTCCAGCGCACGATCCATTCCGAGGAGAGAAGCGGGTAGCGGCGCCCGGCCCCGGCGGCGACCGCGGCCGGGGTGAGCGCGATGGTGGTTTCTTCCTTGGCTCCCGCCGGACGGCCCTTGGCGACAAAGAATCCGGCCGCGAGCAGGGCCGCGCGCGCAGCGGTGGAATAGGAGTAGGTAAAGAGCTCGGTCGCGCGACCCGCGCAGGCGGCGAAGAGACGGCGAAAGAGCTCGAGGGTCCATTGCTCCCGATGCGTCTTGCTCGAGAACATGTCGTAAAAGATGAGATCGGGCGGCTCCGGAGCCTGCGCCACGGTTTCGAGAAAATCTCCCTGCATCAGGTCCCAGCTCAGACCGGGATAGACCTTCGATTCCCAGGCGCCCTGTTTCAAAATGCCGACCGGTCCGCCGTGGCGCAGGTAGGGAAATTTGTCGTCGTGGCGCAGGGCGAGGCGGAGAGAATCAAGATCGTTTTCAAAGCTGAGCAGATGAAGCGGGCGCACCGGACCGGCCGCGGCCTGCGCTTCGTAGCATTGGATCGCGGCCATGGCGTTGGCCGCGGCGCCGAGGCCGACGTCCCAGATGACCAGCGGCTCCTCGCCTGCATGAGAGACCCGTTCGGCCAGGTGCGATTGTTCGACGTAAAGGCTGCGCGCTTCCTCCATCGGCGGGGTGCGCATGTGCATGATCTCGCCCGAGGAAACCTGCCGGATGCTGGCAAAACCTTCCTGCGCGATGTGAACCTCGTAATTGCCTAACGACGGTGATTTGCGCCGCCCGGCTTTGGGCAAAAGGACCGGATATTCCCGGTCGGATTCCTGCAAAAGCTCGCGCTTTTCCCGATAAAACCCGGCGAACCGCCCAGCCAAAATACTGGCCCGGATGTCGCGCATGAGCTGGTGATAAAAATGGATGTTGTGCTTGCCCAGCAACTGCCAGCCGAGGGTCTCGCTTGCCTTGGTCAGGTGATGCAGGTAGGCGCGGGAATAACGGGCGCAGGTCGGGCAAGGGCATTCCGGATCGAGCGGGTCGTTCGAGTATTTGTAAACGCTGCGCCGCATCTGCAGAAACCCGCGCGAGGTGAAGACGGCGCCGCGCTGGGCCAGTTGCGTCGGCATGATGCAATCGAACATGTCGACCCCGCGATGGACCGCCTCCAGGATGTCGTAGGGCGTGCCGACGCCCATGAGGTAGCGCGGCTTCTCGGCCGGCAGGAGCTGGGCGGTGAATTCACAAACCTCCTCGCGCTCGGCCCGGCTCTCGCCCACCGCCAGCCCGCCGATGGCGTAACCATCAAAGGCCATTTCGCCTAACGACTCCGCGCTGGCCCGGCGCAGATCGTGGTGCAGCGCGCCCTGCACGATGCCAAACATGGCCTGGGCCGAATCGCCCCGCGCGGCCAGGCTGCGTGCGGCCCAGCGATGGGTCACTTCCATCGCCGCGCGGGCGGTGGCGACATCGGCAGTCGAGGCGATGCATTGGTCGAGCGCCATCATGATGTCGCTCCCGATCGCTTTCTGGGTCTCGATGCTGAGCTCGGGGCTGAGCAGGATGGTGCGGCCATCGACGTAGCTTTGGAAAACCGCGCCCTCTTCGCTCATGGAGCGGGCGTGCGGAAGGGAGAAGATCTGGAAGCCGCCGGAGTCAGTCAGGACGGAACGATCCCAGCTCATGAAACCGTGAATGCCGCCGGTGCGCCGAAACACTTCGGGGCCCGGCCGGAGGAGGAGGTGGTAGGTATTGGCCAGCAGAATCTGGGAGCCCGCTTCCTCCAGGGTGCGGGTGAGCTGGGCCTTGACCGTGGCCTTGGTTCCGACCGGCATGAAGAGCGGGGTCTGCACCTCGTTATGCAGGGTGCGGAAGGTGGCGGCGCGGGCGCGGGAGCCGGCCGCCTGCGCTTCGAGACGAAACTGGAGGCGCGAAGGAGTCATCGAAGATGTGCCGCCGGCCCGGCCGCGACCGCGGGCGATGATATGCCTAACGAATCCTGTTTCACTAATCTTCCTGCATGAGCAGTTGGGCGATGGCACTGAGCTCTTCGCGCCGGGCGGCATCGGGTTGGGGATAGCTCATGTGCAAACCTTTCAGCGTCTCCACGATTGCGGCTGAGATGATGAGACGGGCGTTTTTCTTGTCATCGGCCGGGACCGCATACCAGGGCGAGTGCCGGGTGCTGGTGGCGCGGAGGCATTCTTCGTAGGCCATCATGTAGTGCTCCCAATGATGACGCTCTTCCAGGTCGCCGGTTTCAAATTTCCAATGTTTATCGGGGTCATCGAGCCGGGCGAGGAAGCGTCTGCGCTGCTCTTCCTTGGAGATGTGGAGGAAGAATTTGAGCACGCGGGTGCCGTTGCGCTCGAGGTGGTGTTCGAGGTCGTTGATCGAGCGGAAACGTTCCTGCCAGAGCTTCTTCTGGTCGACCAGCTCGGGCGGGAGATTCGCCCGGGCGAGAATGGCCGGGTGGACCCGGACGATGAGCACTTCTTCGTAATAGGAGCGATTAAAAATTCCGATCCGCCCGCGCTGCGGCAGGCGGCAGGTGGTGCGCCAGAGGAAGTCGTGTTCCAGCTCGTCCGCGCTCGGTTTTTTAAAGCTGTATACCTCGCAGCCCTGCGGATCGACCCCGGACATGACGTGCTTGATCGCGCTGTCTTTCCCGCCCGCGTCCATGGCTTGGAAAATGAGGAGGAGCGCGTAACGATTGTGGGCGTAAAGGAGACTCTGGAGCGCGGTCAGCTCCTCGATCTGCTGGGCCAGCATCTCCTTGTAGTCGGCCTTCGACTTATAGAAGGGCTTCATCTCGGTCGGGGCGGAATCGAGCCGCCATTTGCCACCGGGCGGGACGCGAAATTTTGACGGATTCGGTTTCACTGCTTCCAACTTAACTCGAAAACCCTGGCGGCACAGCGGCGGCCGCGGAGGAAAATCGCGCTGACGGCACTTCGGCTGCTTGGAGGGAAGACTAACGAAGAGCTGTCCGGCCGGTGCCGGAAACAGCTTCCGTTGCTTTCCATGAGCGATCAGACACCAAATCCACCCGAAGAGGAGCCCGGACTCGCCGCCGCGGCGAGCGAGCTGAACAACCTGCTCCAGATCATCGACGGCACCGTCAGCCTGCTGGAAAAGATTTGGGAAGGGGAAGGCCGGGCAGCGAAATACTTCGAGATGTTGCACATGAGCGTGGAGCGGGCCAGCCAGGTGACCGCGCGCCTGGCCGCTCGAGCCGGCGGCACCAGCAGTAAGATCCTGCTCCACCCCACCTTTGCCCGGGCGCTTGGGCCGGCGGTGTCGCGGAGCCGTTGCCTCCTGGTGGTGGATGACGAGCCGATGGCGCTCGACCTGACCTGCAAAGTGCTGCAGGAGCGAGACTGGGAAACGGTCAGCGCCCATTCCGGAGGGGAATGCCTCGAGCAGGTCCGGGCGCAGCCGAAACGTTTCGACCTCGTCCTGCTCGACCTGAACATGCCGGTGATGGATGGGGAAGAGACTTTCCGGCGCCTGCGCCAGCTCGATCCCAATCTGCGCGTCGTGCTCAACACCGGGTTCATCGAGCAGGAACGGCTCGAGCGACTGCTGGCGGCGGGGTTGGCTGGCTTTCTGCGCCGGCCCTATGAGCCGACGGAAATGGTGGCGCAAATCGAGGCCATCTTCGACCGCAGTCCGAGCCCGCCGGCGGCCGGCTGAGCGGGGGGAGATTTGCCAATTGGCGCGAGCGCCTTAAAGATTCGTAGCGCGCGGCGTCCGACGCCGGCAAATACCCCGTGGTGTAACGGTAACACAGCGCCCTTTGGAGGCGTTATTCATGGTTCGAATCCATGCGGGGTAGCTCGCTTCAGCACCTCTCCAGGAAAACACAGCCCCGAATGCCTTCGGGGTTATTCATGGTTCGAATCCATGCGGGGGAGGTCGTTAGGCGAAACTCGGCCGGGGGAGCGCCGTCCTACGATTGCGCCACGTAAGTGCCGTGGAATTTGACCGCGATTTCGCCTTCGGATTCGATCGTCACCTCCAGCTCGAGACGCGCTTTGCCCCGGTCGGCGAAATCCTGCCGGAACCGGCCTAACGACTCCGCCGCCGGCCGATGACAGAGCGCGCGCAGCTCCCCGCGCACCGGGCGGCGGAACTTCATCCGACTCTCGCTCACCACCAGGTGCGCCGCGCGACTGTCCAATTCCAACCAGAGCAAACCGTAGCCGGCGAGCAGAGCGAGCGCCGCCAGGCTCCCGCCAAAAGCGGTGCCGAGGTGATTGTAATTGGCCGCCAGCGGCGCGCTCAGGACGAAGCCTTCCGAGCCATAACTCTCCACCCGCACCTCCATCGCGCGCGCGAGCGGGATCTGGGCGCGCAGGAATTCCTCCGTCTCGCGCCGCCGTTCCTCGGAAATCATGGCGCGAGACTAAACCGGGTTCCCCGGGCTGGCGATTCGGGTTAAAATCGAGAGGCCGCAGGCGCGGCCCCGGAATCGGGCACGAATTGATTTTGTCATGAGCTATCGCCTGACCACCAAAGAACCGCTTGCCGTCGGCCTTCGCCGCCTCGCGCGCGAGCAATTGGAAGGGGCGCTGCGCGAGATGAGCCAGGTCCAGAAGGGTGAGGAAGCGGCGGCCGTTCATGCCACGCGCAAGCACATCAAGAAAGCGCGCGCGCTTCTGCGGCTGATCCGCGACCAGATCGGGCCGGAGATTTTCCAGGAAGAAAACCACCGGCTGCGCGATGTGGCGGGCGCGTTCTCCGGTTCGCGCGACGCGCGGGTGCAGTTGGAGCTGCTGGAGAAACTCCGCCAGGGGGCGGAACAAAAACGCACTGCCTTTGCCGGAACGCGCGCCCTGCTGGAGAAGGAAATTGCAGCCTATGCCGATAGCTTCGGACCGCGGCGGAAGGAAGCGGCCGCCACCTTGCAGCGGGTCTGCGATCGATTGGAGGGCTGGCCGCTGGACGAGTTGGAAATGGCCCATCTCTGCTGCGGTCTGCGCCATTCCTACCATCGCGCGCGCAAGTGCCTCAAGTGCGTGCGCGAGGATGCCACGGCGGAAAATTTCCACTCCTGGCGCAAGCGGGTGAAAGATATTTGGTACCAAGCGCGCATCCTGCAATGCCTCAACCAGCCGGTCATCTGCCAGCTGGCGCAGACCGCGAAAACGCTCGGCCAGCAGCTGGGCGACTTGCACGATCTCGCGTTCTTTCGCGAGTGGCTGGAGACTGCGCCGGAGGTGCCGGAGGATGAACGATCGCTCCTCCTCGGCCTCATCTGCGCCGGTGAAACGGAGACGGCGATGGTCGCGCTCGATCTCGGGGCGCGCTTCTTTGCCGAAAAGCCGGGGGCGTTCGAGCGCCGGCTCCTGCGCTACGCCAAGGCCTGGCCGGAAGTGCTTGCCTAACGATAGGGCTTGTGGCCGATGAGCTCGCGCAGGTCGCCCACGGTGGCGTCGATCTTCTTCAGGTCGCGCCGGCGTCCTTTGATCGGTTTGGAATCGATCTTGCGCACCAGCGTGATCATGTCGCCTAAGTCGCGAATCCGCGCCTTGGGCAGATCCTGTTCCTGGGCTCGCTCATTGGCCCAGGCGGTGACTTCATCCAGCTCCGCCTCCAGCCGGCTGAGGTAGGCCCGGCCGGTCCGCCGCAGGGTGCGGCGCAGACTAACGAGATCGGTAAGTAATGACCTTGCCGGTGAGGTCTGGTAGCTCGGTTTCTCCCCGCGCGGGCTCTGTTTCTTTTTCATGTGATCCTTTCGACAACACTCCCAGGCGACCGGGCAGGCGGATGATGGGGTGGATCGCACCGGGGGCTGGCACCTGGCAGTTGGTCAGCAGTTCAATCTGGCCGTCGTCGTGTTCGACCAAGGCAGAGCAGTTTTCGACCCAATCGCCAGAGTTATAATAAGTGGTGTCGCCAATTTGCCGGATCACCGGGCTATGAATATGGCCGCAGAGCACCCCCTGGACGTGATAGCGTTCGGCATAACGAACGATCGCGTCCTCGTAGGCACCGATGAAGCTGACCGCATCCTTGACCCGCTGCTTGACCGCTTTGCTGAGCGACCAGTAACCGAAGCCAAAGCTGCGCCGGACCGCGTTCACGAGCGGATTGAGCGCGAGGAGAAATTGATAGCCAAGGTCGCCGAGAAAGGCGAGCCACTTGATGTTTTGCACCACGGTGTCGAGCTCGTGTCCGTGCAGGATGAATATGCGACGGCCGTCCGCCGTCACGTGCAGGGCGTGTTTCTGGATCGTGATCGCACCGTAGGCGCCGAGGTGTCCGGCGAGAAACTCATCATGATTTCCCGGGATATAAACCACCCGGGTGCCTTTGCGCGCCTTGCGCAGAATCTTTTGGATGACATCGTTATGTTCCTGCGGCCAATAAATGCCCCGGCGGAGCGACCAGATATCGATCAGATCCCCCACCACATAGAGGGTCTCAAATTCATTCGCCTTGAGAAATGTCAGCAAAGCGGCGGCATTGCTGCCGCGAGTGCCGAGATGAACATCGGAAATCCAGGCAGCACGATAGTGATTCGTGCGATTGCTCACCACGCCACCCTTTTAGCCCAGAGAGGCGCGAGCGGGCAAAAGATCAATTGTTACGTTTGCGCGACGTCCGACCGTCCGGCAGAGGCCATATTCTGAGCTTGACCTCGGCCGCCGAAACAGTAAAAGCGGCCATGCTAAAGACCATTTTTGCCAGAATTTGCACACTTTGCCTGGTGGCAGGATGCACTTCTCCCCAGACGGCGTCACGACCTCAGGCCGGCGCCGCGGGTCAGACCGCTGCGGTCAGTTCCGTCGACGCCGCCACGACTACGGCGGGTAACGACGACCAATACGAAACCATTTATGTGCCACCGCCGGTCGGGAGCCATCTCGGCGGCGGAATGATGCGGGTGCCGAAAAGAAGCTATGCCGGGAATGACGAAGCCGCGTTGGCGGGCAACATTCGCCGCCTGAACGCCGCTGCCGGCAGCGCGGACGAACGTCCCTTTGTCATCGACGCCGTCGCCCGCACCACCGGCGTAAATGCGCAGACTCTTCAAGCCCAACAAGACCGCTTGCGGCTGCGTTTCGGCGACCTTTGCGCAATCAACGCCATCGCCCATGGTGACGACGCCAAAGTGCGACAGATCGCCAACGAGCGGGCCAAAGGCCAGACCTGGACCGATGTGGCCCGCTCCAACGGAGTGAACATCGCCTATGTCGCGCAGATCGCCCGTAACGCCAATGAGCTCACCGTCAATGCCTTTACCAACAGCGCCGACCGTCGCAAAGGCGGCCAGCGCAAGTTGCAGGAAGCAGGCGTAAGGACGCGGTCGCTCCCGGGCGAGTAAGCCGGACCTCGGGTCCGCCGCTCATCGTCATGAGATAGAATGAGATGAGCCAGGCGATCCTCTGCTCAGGGAGAGGGCGAAGCGCTGGCTGCAGGGCTCGGCGATGCGCTCCCGGCTGCCGCGGGAGTGGGGAAGGCGAAGGTTGGCGCGACCAGCGGAGTCGGCGCGGGAGCAAATGACTCGTTAGGCGAGGGCGAAGCGCTCGGGCTGGGCGACTCCGTCGGGCTCACACTCGGGCTCGGGCTCACACTCGGGGTCGGGCTGGGCGTAGGCGTGGGAGATGGCGTCGGAGTGGGCGTGGGAATCAGGTTCTGCCAGCGATGCAGCGGCACGCTGGCGCCACCCATTTCTTCGATCAGTTCCGCACAGCGAGCCTCGATCTTTTCCAAGTCCGGCGGCCCGAACGGCGTATCGGCGGTATCGGGAAAGATGAGATAGGCCACGGAAAGATCGCTCACCGGCCGGTTATACGGCGTGGAGACGTGATTGATCTCTTTCGCCAGCCGGAGCGAAGCCTCCCCCACTTTGTCGCGTGGGCCGACGTCCCCGACCAGCGCCGGGTAGATCTGGTCGCCGTGAATCACGACCGCATAGTCGCCCACTTTGCCCGCGTCCTTGGCCCGGGCGAAAAGCCCCGGAAGCACGATGTAAGGATCGGTCGAGGCGATAAGAAAACTGAAACGCTTGAGCGAGTCGACCTCGGCTTTGACTCGCTCGATGCCGATGCGCAGGTCGCGATTCCGTTCCGCGCTCAGCCCTTTCTGCGCATACTCCGTTTCGTAGCGGAGCAATTTTTCCTCTGCCGCGGGGAGAAAGGAGTTCACCTGTTCGGTCTGCTTTTTCCAGCGGTAGCTGGTGAATGGCTTGAAGTTTGCCGAGCGGCCGTCGATCGAGGGCAGGCGATCGGCATCGGACCCGTCCGCATCCACATCCATCTCGGCCTGGAGGAGAATGGCGCCGCGTTTGGTTTCCGGGTTCTGCAGGCGCAGAATGGTTTGGCAATCGTAGAAATTATGGCGCGAGAGCAGTTGATCCAGCCGCACGAGATCGTGGCGCAGGGAAGCGACCTTAAGCTCGTAGAGCTCCTGGAAGAGCGGCGAGACCGGGTCGGGACCGATTGCGGCGCTTAGTTTCGGCAGGAGCCGGGGCAGCTCCGGGGTAACCTGGGCCAGCTCTTGCAGCGTCCGGTTCGGCTCCGGCACCCGCACTTTGAGATTCAAATCGATGACGTAACTCTGGGGATCGAGCCGCTCGACCGAGGCGGCGGCGCCCGGGGTGGGCTCCACTTTTGCCTGCACCGTGATGCCGCTCCAGAGCTTGGCCGTGTCCAGTTTTCCGGCAATGACCGGGGTGCGCCACGGAGTCGGCGTGGGCGGCGGGGAAGCGGTCGGAGTCGTCAGGGCGGCCGGTCCGAGCCGTTGCATGGACAGGCGCAGACGCTCCAGCGAAATCCAGCGCAGGACGATCCCGGCAAAGAGCCCGAGAAAAAGCAGGAGCGCGACCCAGCGCAGCGTCCTCAGGCGAAACTTGCGCACAGTAAAAGGCTATCTCCGGACCCAGGCAACAACGGCCAGCACCACTCCGATAATGCTCAGGAGTGACATCATTCCCGCCGGCATGATCTTGCCCGCGCGAAAGAAAGCCGGGAGAAACTGGATGGCGAGGAGAAGAGAAACGAGGCCGCCGATGATCAGCCCCGCCACCACCTGAGTCGGCAGGATAAAGCCGGCCACGAGCAAAAGAATGCCAGTGATGGAACCGGCAATGAGCGAAGCCATGCTCCCGGCTTTGATGTAGCCCATGACGCCGCCGGCGATGGTGAGGAGGCCGAAGACGATGAAGTAAAGTTTAGTCGGAGTGAGCATGAGCAGGCGCTCGGGATCGTTAAGCCAGAACGCGGAAGCTGTCCAATTGCGGCCGACCCCGGCCAGCCTGAGACAGGCAGCGACACCAGTAGGCGGGAATGGCGCCGCCTAGGGAGCGGGCAGGCCGAAAGCGCCGTAGAGAGCCGCGCTCCAGGCCGCGGGCAGGAAGATGTCGAGGAGCAGCTTCACGTTCAGCACGATGATCACGAGCGTGATCGTCCAGCCGAAGAGTTTGACCCAAAAGCCGTTCACGAATTCACCCATCTTCTTCTTCTCGCCGGTGAAGCGCATCAGGGGCCAGACGGCAAACCCGAGCTGCATGCTCAGCACCACCTGGCTGGCGATGAGCAACTGCGTCGTTTCCTGTTCGCCGAAAATCCCGATGACCAAGACGGCGGGAATAATCGCCAGGCCGCGGGTGATGACCCGGCGCAGCCAGGGGGCGATGCGGAAATTGAGAAATCCTTCCATCACAATCTGTCCGGCCAACGTGCCGGTGAGGGTGGAGTTTTGTCCGGAAGCGAGCAGGGCGATGGCGAAGAGCGCACTGGCCACGCCCACGCCTAACAATGGGCTGAGCAGCTTAAAGGCGTCCTGGATTTCCGCCACATCCCGGTGCCCCGACCAATGAAAGGCGGAGGCGGCCAGGACGAGGATGGCGCCATTGATGAAGAGGGCAAACATGAGCGCGCCGCTCGAGTCGATCGTGCCAAACTTAATCGCCTCCCGTCTGCCCGAGGGGGTGCGTTCAAATTTACGCGTCTGCACGATGGAGGAATGGAGATACAGATTATGCGGCATGACCGTCGCCCCGATGATCCCGATGGCGATGTAGAGCATGCCGGGATGGGCCAGGATCTGCCCCCGCGGGATAAAACCAGCCAGCACCTCCGGCAGATTGGGTTTGGAGAAAAAGAGCTCGGCCGCGAAACAGAGCGCAATCGTGCCGATGAGGACGGAGACGATGGCCTCGATCCGCCGGAAACCTTTGTGCTGCAAATAAAGGACGGCGAGCACGTCGATCGCAGTGATGAAACAACCCCAGAGCAGCGGAATGCCAAAGAGGAGCTGCAGGGCAATGGCCGAGCCGACCACCTCGGCCAAGTCGCAGGCCGCGATCGCGATCTCACAGCCGATCCAGAGGAAAATGACGGTCGGCTTGGAGTAATGATCGCGGCAGGCCTGAGCCAGGTCGCGCCCGGTCGCCACCCCGAGCTTGATGCAGAGATGCTGCAGGAGGATGGCCATGAAATTCGAGATCATCACGACCGAGAGCAGGGTGTAGCCAAACTGGGCCCCGCCCGCCAGATCGGTCGCCCAATTCCCCGGATCCATGTAGCCGACCGCGACCAGGAACCCAGGCCCGGAGAAAGCGGCCAGCTTGCGCCAGAAAGAAGCGTCGGCCGGGACGACGATGCTGCGATGCGATTCCGGGAGGGAAACCAGCCCGCCCGATCTGCGCCAGGCGCCGGGGGAGGATTCGGCCAGGGCGTCGGTGTCTTCGGGCATGCAAATAAGCTCAGTTTACACCTCGAAGCCACGGCTCAAAGATGTAGCTGAGGCTACAAATTCATCTTCCGGTTGTCAACGTGCCCCTCTTTTGTTTTGCTTGCCCCCGTGCCGACCGCTACCAAGACACCGAGCAAAGCCCGCAAACGCCGTCCTGCCCTCCCCCATCGTCACCCGCGCCGGACGCGGGAAGAACATTCCCACGAGATCGCGCAGGACTATGTCGAGATCATCGCCGACCTCATCGCGGCCACCGGCGAAGCGCGGGTCATCGATCTGGCCCGCCGCCTGGGGGTCACTCACGTGACGGTGGCGCGCACCATCCAGCGCCTGCAGCGCGAGGGTCTGGTCACCAGCCTGCCTTATCGCTCGATTTTCCTGACCGAGAGCGGGAGCCGCCTCTCGGAGGAATCGCGCTCCCGTCACCAGACCGTGGTGGAGTTTCTGGAATCGTTAGGCGTGCCGGCTCTCGTCGCGCAATCCGACGCCGAAGGGATCGAGCATCACGTCAGCAAGGAAACGCTGCAGGCCTTCGTAAAACACCTGGGCCACAAGAAAAAAAAAGCACCCCGGAAAAAATAGCGCAGACAGGGGATGGCCATGTCGTCCGCGTCTGCTCGTGGCTCCGCCGCAAAATCGTCGCTCCCCATCAGGAGCGAATTGCGTCGCTCGATTAGCCCAGGCGAAAACGGAGATCGCGCACCGCGCGGCCGCCGAAGCGCAGTTTGATTTTGCGCAGGATCTCCGGCTTGCTTCGCTCCAGTTCATAGCGCAGGGCCGGCTGCAGCACATGCACGATCAGCGTTCCTTCGCGCAAGGCCATCGGGCGGGAATTATCCGCGTTGAAATCCCCCACCAGGGCGCGCCAGCCGCTCCGCACTTCTTCTTCCTGCATCCGCTCCTTCAGCCCCAGTTTCTGCATCACCTTGGGCAAAAGGTCGGCGGTCGATTGCGCCCGGTCCGGGCCCGGCATCTCACTCGGCAGACCGCGCCATTCGGCGATGACCGCACGACGGAGTGATGGGCTCATGGAAAGAAAATGCTGAAAAACTGGCTGGCCGAGAAGCGGAAAACGCCCCGCTCCATTTCAGCCTCTCAGCGTTTCAGCGTTTCAGCGTTTTCCTAATACTTCCGCCGCATGTTACTGGGCAGGATGTTCATCTCGGTCCGATATTTTGCCACCGTCCGCCGGGCGATCGGGATGCCGCGTTTGCCCAGGATCTCGACGACTTCCTTGTCGCTCAAGGGTGCGCTGCCCGACTCGTTTTTGACCAGGTCGAGGATGGCTTCTTTCACGCTCGTGTTGCTCATCGAGACCCCGCTTGAGGTCTGGTAGCCGGGGGTGAAGAAATATTTCATCTCAAAGACTCCCTGCGGGGTGGAGATGTATTTACCCGAGATGGCCCGACTCACCGTCGTCTCGTGCACTCCGACCGCGTCGGCGATTTGCACCATCGTCATCGGCTTGAGATGGGCTGAGCCCTGCTCGAGAAACTCCTTCTGCCGGTCGACGATCTGATGCGCAATGTTGGAGATGGTCTGCTGCCGCTGGTGGATCGATTTGATCAGGAATTTCCCGCTCCGGATTTTGTCCCGGATGTAATCCTTCACCTCCCCGCCGCTGCCGTCCTGCGACATGATGTCTTTGTAGGTGTTACTGATGCGCAGGTGCGGGATCTGTTCTCCGTTCAGGATGATCTGGTATTCGCCCTGGATTTTTTCCACCGTGACATCGGGCAGAACGTAATTCTGCGGCGCCTCGGCGAAGATCTGCCCCGGGCGCGGCTCGAGCTGGGCGATGCTGTTGGCCGCTTTCTGCACCTGCTCGACGTTGATTCCCATCCGGCGCGCGATCTCCGGGAAACGCCGTTTGCCGAGGTCGACCATGTGATCGGAGACGATCCGATACTCCAAGCTCTTCTCGCGACCGTCGCGTTTCAGTTGAATGAGGAGACACTCGCGCAAGTCGCGCGCCCCCACCCCGGGTGGATAGAAACTCTGCACCAAGGTGAGCATGAGCTCGAAATCTTCCTGGGCGATGCCGGTGTTCATCGACATCTCTTCCGGCGTGGTCTGGAGGAAGCCGTTGTCGTCGATATTGCCGATGATCAGCTCGGCGGTTTTGCGATCGTCGCCGCTCAGGGCGGTTTGATTCAACTGTCCGACCAGATGCTGTTGCAGCGTCTCCTGGGTGGCGATGGAATCGAAGAAGAACTGCCGCTTTTCCTCGTCCTCCTTCGAGCGGCCGCTGTAGCTGGCCGATTGCGCCATGTAATCGCGCCACTCGTCATCCAGCTTGGCCAGTTGATCGAACTCCTCCTTGAAGTCGTCCTGCGCCGGCTCGCTCTCCGAGACCTGGCGCTCCTCGTCAGTCGCCTCGGCCAGCTCTTCCAGCACGGGATTGGTCTCCATCTCCTGCTGCACCAGATTGCGCAGCTCGAGCAGCGGAGCCTGTAGAATGAGGAGGCTTTGCTGCAGCTGGGGCGCGAGCACCTGCTGTAGGGAAAGGTTCTGTGATTGAAACATTCCCGGTCCCGCCATGGGCAGAGGGTAACAACTGAGCCTTCCCTAGCAAGCAGTTTTCGCGCCGTCGAGCGAATGAATTCCGGACCGCTTCTCGCAGGAACGTGACTTGCTTCCTAGTCCGCGCGACAAATCCTGCTTATGCAAAAACTGATCCTTGTGGGCGCGCTCGCCCTTTTCGCCGGCTCGCTCGGCGCCCAATCGCCGGGGGCCGACGATCCTAAACAACTGCAGGCCATGCTAAAAGAAGTGCAGGCCCAGCAGGTGCAGATGGCGGAGAACCAGGCCAAGATCGACGCCAAACTCGTCTCGCTTGCCGAAGCGATCCGGGTCGCGCGCATCTACGCCAGCCGGGGAGGACGCTAACGTGAGACTGCTACTTTTCGCTCTCATCCCGCTCAACTTGGCCGCGATCCTTCCCGCGCCGGCGCTGGCGCAGACCCCGGCCCCCATCGTGATGCAGGCTGCCACTCCGGCGGCCAGTGGCGCCGCCGCGCCGGCACCCGCCGCTGCCCCGGCCAGCGCACCGGCTGTAACCATGGCGCAACTGCAGGAAATCCTGGCGACCAACGCCGCCACGATCAAGAAACAGGAAGCCGCTCTTGCCACTCTCGACGAGTTGCAGAAGGCGGCCGAGGAATTGAAAATCTTCAGCAAACGCGGCTAAGCAACGCAGCGCCGACCGCCTAACGAGGCTTCCTCGCCGCGCCTGTCATGGGCACAAACCGCACCGGCAGCACGTCGCGCTCCTCCAGCCGGCCCTCTTTTTTCTGCAGGAGGAAAAGCCGCTGATCGCCCGGCGGCCCGAGCGGGATGATGATTCGGCCGCCCTCCCTGGTTTGCTCGACCAGCGCCTGCGGCACATGATCGGGCGCGCAGGTCACGATGACCGCGTCGTAGGGCGCATGCTCCGGCCAGCCCTCGTAGCCGTCGCCCAGCTTGACCTCGACGTTTGTATAACCGAGTCGCCGCAAGGTCTCTTCCGCCCTTCGGCCTAACGGCTCCGCGATCTCGATCGTGTAAACCTTCTCCACCAGTTCGGCCAGAATCGCCGCTTGATAACCGGAGCCGGTTCCGATCTCGAGCACCCGCTCGGTCGGCTGGAGCCGCAGCTTCTCGGTCATGAACGCGACCACGGACGGCTGCGAGATGGTTTGCTCGTAACCGATCGGCAGCGCTTGATCGGCGTAGCTGCTCTCGCGCATTTCCGCCGGCACAAATTCCTCCCGCGGCACCTGGCCCATCGCGGCCAGCACGCGCTTGTCCGTTACCCCACGCATCGCGATCTCTTGTTTTACCATGCCCGCCCGGTCGCTGGCAAAGACGCGCGCCGGGGCGGTCGGTGCACCAGCAGACCGATCGCTCCGAGCCGAGATGTCGCGGTCAAGAACAGCCTCTCACTCAGGCGGGAAACCGCTCGTCACGGCCTGCGACCGCTCATCCCTTTCCGCCCCCGGGCCGGTGCTAACTCTGGTTTCGTTAGGGGAAACAAAGCGCGGAATTCCAAGAAACCCTCCGCCTTGAAGAAATACCAGACATGAAAAAAACCATCCTCTGCCTCAGTGCCGCGCTTCTCTGTGCGGCTTCCATCGCCGGCGCGGCCGACGCTCCCAAGGTCATCGACGTCAAAGTGAGCGGCCACGGCCGCCCGGTCATCCTCATTCCCGGCCTCGCCTGCGACGGCTCGGTTTGGGATGGGACCGTGAAACATTTGCAGGACAAATACGAATGCCACGTCGTGTCGCTGGCTGGATTTGGCAGCACGCCGCCCGTCAAAACTGACGACCTCATGGCCACGGCGCGCGACCAGATCATCGCTTACGCACGCGAACATAAACTGGAGAAACCGGCGCTCGTCGGTCACAGCCTCGGCGGCACCCTCGCACTCGCCATCGCTGAAAAAGCTCCCGCTTTGCCAGGCGAAATTGTTTCCGTCGACGGGCTCCCATTTCTCGCCGGGGTCATGTTTCCGGGTGTGACCGATGTGGAAGGCGCCAAAAAAGGCGTCTCCGCCATGCAGGAAATGATGGCCAAACAGACGCCCGAGCAATTCGCGCAATATCAGCGCACCGTTTCCATTCCATCGATGGTGACCAAACCCGCCGACGTCACCCGCATTGCCGACATGTGCGCCAAATCCGATCCCGCCACCGTCATGCAGGCGATGGAGGAACTCTTTCTGAACGACTTCCGTTCTGATCTCAGTCAGATCAAATGTCCCATTACCGTCCTCGGCGCACTCGCCGGTCTGATCCAATACGCGCCGCGCGAGACGCTGGAAAAGAATTACAAATCCCAATTCACCAACGCGCCCCAGACTCGCTTCGAATTCTTCGACAAATCGAAACACTTCATCATGATTGATGACCCAACCGGTTTTGATGCCGTGCTCGTTAAAGCACTCGCCGCCCGCTGATCACATGAACCAGAAATACCTCATCGGAAACGCCATCCTCTGGGCTGCGGCCATTATCGCCGCGGCGATCCTGAAGGCGCCGCAGACTCTGGTCGTCCTCGTCTTACCGACGCTCGGCTTCTGTGCCCTGGTCCTCCTTCGGCCGCGCTCCGACGCGCAGGCTTGCGCACAGTCTTCTCGTTAGGCGCATGAGCATGAGAGATCGCCCCACGCCCCGACCGCGCGCTGCCTACTGGTGGTGCCAGGTTGGTGGCTGGGGCGCATTTCTTCTCGTTAACATCTTCACCAGCCAGGGCTTTCTCGCCTTTAGCTGGAGTGTCACTGCGGGCTATGTCCTGCTCAGCGCGAGCGGCATTCTCCTCACGCATCTATTGCGGTCCTATTTGCTTCGCCACGGGTGGATTGACCTTCCCATCGCGAAACTTATCCCGCGCCTTGCTTTCGCTAATTTTCTCCTCGCCATCGTGCTGGTCGCGATCGTCGCCGGCTATTTCTGCCTCAACCCGCCGGTCGGACATTCCTTCGGCGGCCACGGCTCGCTTGCGCTCGTCGCCACCCTGTTCGTTTTCATCTTTAACGACTTCATCATCCTGACCCTGTGGTCCGGAATTTATTTCGGCGTCGCCTATTTTAAACGCCAGCGCCGGCTCGAGATCGAGCGATATCAGGCGCAAACGGCGCTGGCCGAAGCGGAGCTGCGCGGCTTGAAAAGCCAGCTCAATCCCCATTTCCTCTTTAACTCCCTCAACAGCCTGCGCGCGCTCGTCACCGAAGATCCGGCGCGCGCTCAGGAAGCCATCACCCAGCTCGCCGCCATCCTGCGCTATCACCTGCAATCGGGCGAACGCTCGTTAGTTCCGCTCGCCGCCGAAATCGAAACGGTCGAGCAATATCTCGCCCTCGAGCTCATTCGCTTCGAGGATCGCCTAACGATCGAGCGCGACATTTCGCCTGCCGCCCGGCCGTTTCTTCTTCCCCCGCTCGCCCTGCAAACGCTGGTCGAGAACGCGATCAAATACGGCGTCTCGCGCGAGACCGGCGCCGCGGTCATTCGACTTTGCGCTCAGCTCGAGCAGGAACGCCTGCAAATTTCGGTGCGGAACAATGGCTCGTTAGGCGCGCACGCCCCCTCGTCCTCCACCGGTCTCGGGCTGAGCAATCTGCAAACCCGGCTGCGCCTGCTCTTCGGCGAGCAGGCTTCGTTTCAATTGCACCAATCCGAGCCCGGCTGGGTCGAAGCGCGCCTCGAATTGCCCGCGACCAAGGCATGAAAGCACTCCTGATCGACGACGAACGCCTGGCTCGTTCCGAGTTGCGCCGCCTGCTCAAGGCGCATCCCGCAATCGAGATTGTCGGCGAAGCCGCCAACGCCGCCCAGGCCGAGGAAAAGATCGCCGCCCTCAAACCCGATCTCATCTTCCTCGACGTGCAAATGCCGGGCCGGACCGGCTTCGAGCTTTTGGCCGATTTGCCCGAAGCGCCCCAGGTCATCTTCACCACCGCCTTCGATCAATACGCGCTCAAGGCCTTCGACTTCGGCGCCCTCGACTACCTGCTCAAACCGATCGAGCCCGTGCGCCTAGCGAAAGCGCTGGAACGTTTGCAAAGCACCGCGGCCGAGACCGAACCCGGCAGCGCTTTGCCAGGGCCGCTGGGCGAAAATGATCAGGTTTTCCTCAGGGATGGCGAACGTTGCTGGCTCACCAAAGTGAGCGACATCCGGCTCCTGGAATCGGAAGGCAATTATGCCCGCGTCTATTTCGCCGAGCATCGCCCGCTCATCCCCCGCACCCTGCAATCGCTCGAAGCGCGCCTCGATCCGCAACAGTTCTTCCGGGTCAGCCGCCAGCACCTGATCAACCTGCGCTTCGTGCGCAAGATCGAGCCCGTGGTTCGACGGCGGCCTCCTCCTATCCCTCGGCGAGCACCATCCCGAAGGAAAAGTGGCCCGCCGCCGCGTCCAGGAATTGCGCGAGCGCTTAAGTCTCTAGAAACGCAATCCCGGCCCGAGCACACCGATAAAAACCACCGTGCAAAATATTCCGGTGACGATCCAGACAGGCGACGGCGAGGTCTCGATCCGCAATGAACCGAGCCGGCGGTGAACGATAAACCCCACCCAGACCAAGCCGAAAGAACTAAGCGCGGCTGGGAGCGCGTCAGTCAGCATGATGGCCGACCCTCTCGGATCAACCGCCCCGCCGGCGGCCGCCAGCGCGCTCGCGACCAGCAGAGCGATCAGCCCGAAGACCTGCGGTCGCCATCCAGCTCCGGGGCCAAAACTTCCGGCCAGCAGTGCCCCCAGAGTGCGCATGGCCACGATGTAAAGACTGATGCCGCCGACCACCAGCCCAGCCCGCCAGACCGCCACCGGCCGCAGCCCCTCGATGACAAAGCGCCAATCGCCGCGATAAAGAATCCCCGATTCCACCAGATAACCGACATTCCAAAAAGCGGTGAAAGCGAAGAGGAGACAAAGAAACGCGCGCATGTTCTGCGATCGCGGCGGGGTGACCCAGATCCAGACCCTGGCCAACATCGCCACCACCAAACCCATCAACGGTCCCGCGGCATCGATCCAGCGAGTATGAATGCTGCAACCCTCATAGGTGGTCGAGAGCGACAACATCTTCCCGCCTGAGATCACGCAGGCGCCCCCGTGGCCCAATCCTTCATGTGCCACATCAGCTACGAAAAAAGCGGCGCAGGCGATAGCGAGGAGAGTCACAACCGAGGCAGGTTTCATGAGTGTGCGCCGACCATAGAGAGGAGACCCCGAAGCGAGCGAGCGCAATTGAGTCTGCGGGGGAAGCTGTTAGCTTCCGCTTTCGATGTCCGACGAACGTAAAACACCCGAGCAACGCGCTCAGATGACCGACTTGGAACGGCTGCGCCATTCCGCCGCGCACGTCCTCGCCACCGCCATCCTGAAGCTCTGGCCGGAGGCGCAATTCGCGGCCGGGCCGCCGGTCGAGAACGGCTTCTACTACGACGTCGAACTGCCGCACCGCATCTCACCCGAGGACTTCGAAAGGATCGAAGCCGAGATGAAAAAGGAAGTGAAAGCCAACCACCCTTTCGAGCGGGTGGAAGTGACCCGCGGCGAAGCGCTCGCCCTGGCCGAGGCCGGCGAGCTCGGCGCGCTCGGACCGCGCCCGGAAGCAAGCAAGTTCAAGCTCGATATCATCCAGGGCATTCCGGAAGGCGAAAAAATCTCGCTCTACCGCAACGGCGAATTCACCGATCTCTGTGCCGGCCCGCACGTCATGCGCACCGGCAACATCGGAGCTTTTCGCCTAACGAACGTAGCCAGCGCCTACTACAAAGGCGACGAGAAAAACCCGCAGCTCCAGCGCATCTACGGCACCGCCTTCAAGAACAAGACCCAGCTCGACGAATACTTTGCCATGCTGGAGGAAGCGAAGAAGCGCGACCACCGCAAGCTGGGGAAAGAGCTCCAGCTTTTCACCTTCGACGACGACGTCGGGCCCGGTTTGCCGCTTTGGTTGCCGCGCGGCGCCGCCATCATCGAAGAGCTGGAAAAGCTGGCCAAGGAAACCGAGTTCGCCGCCGGCTATCAACGCGTCCGTACCCCGCACATCGCACGGGAGAATCTTTACCTAACGAGCGGGCATCTTCCCTACTATGCGGACTCGATGTTTCCGCCGATGGAGCTGGATGAAGCAAGCGAGGAGCGAGTCGAACTTGAGATCGCCCGAAATTCTTTGGGAGCACCAATTGGAGCGGCAAGTCAGCGAGCGTCAGAGGAATTAAATTTTCAAATCCCGGACAGGTTTACACTAAGCGACATCGTCCGCGAGATCGAGTCGATTGGTGCTCCGATTCCGCCATACGTGCAAGAAGTGGTCGACCAACAAAATGCAGTCCTAGAAGCGCTAAATAAGCTTTCGCCGCCGGATCATTACTACCTCAAGGCGATGAACTGCCCGCATCACCACAAGCTCTTTGCCGCGGTGCCGCATAGTTATCGCGACCTTCCACTGCGCCTTGCCGAATACGGCACCAACTACCGCTACGAACAAAGCGGCGAACTCTTCGGCCTCATGCGGGTGCGCTGCCTGCAGATGAACGACGCCCACATCTACTGCACGGAAGAGCAGTTCGAAGACGAGTTCCGCGCCGTCAACGACATGTATCTGAAGTATTTCAAAATCTTCGGGATCGAGAAATACGTCATGCGTTTCTCCACCCACGAGCCGGCGAAGCTCGGGCAGAAATTCGTCGATAACCCCGAGCTTTGGAAGAAAACCGAGGACATGGTCCGCGGCGTCCTCCAGCGCAGCGGGATCAACTACGTGGAAGTGCCTAACGAAGCTGCCTTTTACGGGCCAAAGATCGACGTCCAGGTCTGGAGCGCGATCGGCCGTGAGTTCAGCATCGCGACCAACCAGGTCGACTTCGCCGTTCCCGCGCGCTTCGGCCTGGTTTACAAGGACAAGGACAACACCGAGAAAACTCCGCTCTGCATCCACCGGGCGCCGTTAGGCACGCACGAGCGCTTCATCGGTTTTCTGATCGAGCATTACGCCGGTAACTTCCCCCTCTGGCTCGCGCCGGAGCAGGTCCGCATCCTCCCGATTGGCGACGAAGCGCCGCTGGTCGAATACGCGCGCTCGATCCAAAACGAACTCCGCGCCCACGAAGTCCGGGCCGAGCTCGACGCCAGCAACGACCACATCAAGTCCAAGATCGCCAGCGCCGAGCAGATGAAAGTGCACACCATGCTGGTGATCGGCGGCCGCGACCTGGAAGCGAACGCGGTCAGCGTACGCGAACACGGCAAAGGCAACCTGGGCGCCAAACCGCGCGCCGAAGTCGTCGCCGGCCTGTTACAGGCCATCAAGGAACGTCGTTAGGCGTCCTGGGGCTGACGCAACCGAACCGGACCGCGCGCCTGCGCCAATCCGATCACGCGGCCGCTTTGGAGGCATTCCAGTTCTCCGGCGGCGATCAATTTAGCGGCCTCCTGCCGCACCGGTTCCATCAACGGCCGCCAGTCTTCCGCCAACTCGCGCGCCACATCCGAAGGACAAAAGGTGGCCGGGAATTTCCTCGCGCCGGCCAGCCGCCGCAGGGTCGCTCGAATCTCGTTAGGCGACGGGCTCACCCTTAGCGGCCGGCCTTTAGAAAACGAAGCGCCTCGTCAAAGGTGCGTTCGGTCCCACGCAGAGGGACGGAGGCTTCGAAATGTCCGGCCCCAGGGAGGAGAAAGATCCTGGCCCGATCGCCCGACTGCTCTGCTGCCGCGACGTAAGCGCGCACCGGCCCCGGCTCGACGATGGGATCGGCTTCTCCTTGCACGAAGGCCTGCGGGACACGGAGCGGCAACCGCTGCCGGGGCGAGGTCTCGGCATAGCGAACCGGATATCTCGCGGGCGAGCCGCCGAGCAACTGGTCGACCGAGCCGTGGCAGCTATCGGCCGGTCCGATCCGATATTGCCGGAGATCGGTCACCGCCGCCAGACCGAGCACGCCGCGAATCGGGAGCGGATTTTCGCGAGAGAGCGCACTCGCGGCGGGCAAGCGAGCGCGAATCGGCAGCCAGAGCGCGAGCTCACCGCCGGCGGAATGTCCGGCGGCATAGACGCGTTCTAGATCGAGCGGATGCGACCGGGCGATCTCGCGCAGATGGTCGGTCGCGCGCGCGACATCGAGAAAGGTGCCGGGCCAGCCGCCGCCTTCGTTTCCGACCCGCCGGAACTCGATCGTCCAGGTAGCGAAGCCCCGTTCCACCAGCCAGGCGGAGAGTCGGGTCATGTAGACATAATCGAACTCCGCCATCCAACAGCCGCCGTGGACGATGACGAAGACGGGAAACGGTCCCGGACCGCGTGGAACGCGCAGCTCGCCAAATTGCTGCGGGAGTTTTCCGTAGGCGATGCGCTCGCCCCGCGGCGGAAGGGGCAGCTGCGAGAGCTGCGTCCAGGTCATTCTTCCGGAAGGCTTCGGCGTGACGGGAGCGGAAGGCCCCGCACACGAGGCAAACAATCCCAGGAGGAGCAGACCGGTAGAAAGGAGGTGCGTCTTCATCGGCAGAGTGGGTTGGATCGTTGGTTCATCCTGCGCCGTCGAAGGAGGTCGCTTCGAAGCTCTGAGTCTATCTTATCCTTCACGGCAGCACTCGAGCAATCTTGTCGCCGCTGGAATCCGGTGCCAGCGGCCACTTTCTCGGCTATTCCCGCTCGATCCTGCCCGCGTCTGCCAACGCTTTCTTCACCCGTTCGATGCTCTCCTAGCCGGTGGCGAGTCTGCGCGGAGGCGAAGCTTTCGCTCCGAATTCCGATTTTTCTTCTCGCCATTGCTCAGGGCGCAATAATCAGCGACGGAACATGATGGAACGTATTCGTGTCGCTTCGCTGCAGTATTTTATTCGCCCGGTTCAGACCTTTGATCAGTTTCGCGATCAGGTCAGTGCCCTGGTCGAGACGGCGATCGATTACAAATGTCACCTGATCGTTTTCCCAGAGTATTTCTCCGTCCAGCTCCTCACCCTGGGCGACGTGCGCCGGCCGATGCGCGAGCAGATCATCGACCTGGCCCAGGCGGTACCGCTTTACATCGAGCTTTTCGGTCGGCTGGCCAAACAACACGGCATTTACATCGTGGCCGGGACCATCCCAGTTTTCGATAATGAGCGGGACAAAATCTATAACGACTCGCATTTCTTCGCCCCGAGCGGCGAACACGGAGTCCAGGGCAAGCTGCACATGACCCGCTTTGAAGCGGAGGAATGGGACGTCTCGCCGCGCGAACGGCTGAAGGTGTTCGAGACCGACTTCGGCAAAGTGGCCATCGCCATCTGCTACGACATCGAGTTCCCCGAAATCTCCCGTGCCGCGGCGCACCAGGACGCGCAGATCATCATCACCCCGAGCTGCACCGACGATCGGCAGGGCTTTCTGCGGGTGCGTTATTGCGCCCATGCCCGGGCAATCGAGAACCAGGTTTACGTCATCCAGTCCTGCACCGTCGGCTCGCTCCCGATGGTCCCGGCGGTCTCGCTCAACTACGGCCAGGCCTCCATTCTCACCCCGAGCGATTTCTCTTTCTCGCGCGACGGCATTCTCGCGGAAGGCTCGGTCAACCAGGAGATGATGGTGATCGGCGAGCTCAATCTGAAGACGATCCAGGAAGGCCGAGAAACCGGCACCGTGCTGCCGTTACGCGATAGCAAGCGGACGCAGGACATGCTGGCGCATACCGAGCTGGTGCAGCTGTGAGCGAAGCGAAGAAAACGAAACGCAAAGTTATTGTCCGCAATACTTCCCCGGCCGATTTCGCCCAGATCATCGCCATGACCCGGGCCGTCTACCACGACAGCCCGTCGTGGTCGGTGGCGCAGCTCACCTCGCACCTGGAGATTTTTCCCGAAGGGCAATTCGTCGCGGTGGAGGAAGGAACGGAGCGCATCCTGGGGATGGCGGCCAGCCTCATCGTCTCCTGGGACGACTACGACATGACCACGAGCTGGCGCGATTTTACCGAGCACGGGACTTTTCGGAATCACAACCCGCAGGGGCGCACGCTCTACGGCGCGGAAATAATGGTGTTGCCTGACGAACAAGGCCGCGGCATCGGGAAGAAACTTTACCAGGCCCGCCGCACCCTGGTCCGCCAGCGCGGGCTCCTCCGCATCCGGGCTGGAGCGCGGCTCTGCGGTTATCATCGTTACGCCGAGAAGATGAGCGCGGAACGATACGTCCTGCGCGTGATCTCGGGCGACCGAACCGATCCGACCCTGTCATTCCAGATCAAGCAAGGCTTCGTCCCGCTGGCGGTCGCGGCCGATTACCTGCACCACGACCCGGAGAGCCTGGGCTACGCCGCGGTGATCGAATGGCTCAACCCGGATGTGGCCACGGCCTACGACTTCAACGTCCGCCACACCAGCTTCGTTCAGACCTGAAAAGCCAACAACGCTGCGGCTTAGGATTGAAACGACACGGCACGGCCCTTTTGCAGGCCAACAAACCGGCCGAAGCGGAGAAGGTTTCCGAGCCGATCTCGCGCAAACTCCGCGCAACGGCTGGAGCCTCTATGGCCTTGTGCAGAGCCTGAAGGCGCAGGGGAAAACCAACCAGGCTGAGCGGGCCCAGCATCGTTTCGAGGACGCCTGGGAATATGCCGATGTGAAGACGCCGTTCCCGACTTCCGGTTAATCGGACCAATCGCGCGCCCCAAACCACCTCGGGCCGTTTGCCCGGGGTGCGCGCGCTGGCGTATCGGTCCGACATGGAACTCGACCTCGAAGGCAAACATGCCGACCGCGGCTATGCCATGCTGGCCTCGCTCATCACCCCGCGCCCGATCGCCTGGGTCACCTCTCTTTCGCCGGACGGCAGGTTGAACGCCGCGCCCTTCAGCTTCTTCAACGCCCTCGGGGGGAACCCGCCGATCATCGGCTTTGCCCCCGGCGATCGCGACAGCGGCGAGCCGAAAGACACCGCGCGCAACATCCGCCAGACGCACGAATTTGTGGTCAACCTGGTCGATGAAGCGGTGGCTGAGGCGATGAACCAAACCGCCGCCACCCTGGCTTACGGGACGAACGAGCTGGCGGCCGCCGGCCTAACGACGATGGCATCGTCCGCGGTCAAGCCGCCTCGCATCGCAGAAGCGCCGGCCGCGCTCGAATGTGCGGAATGGGGCACGCTCCAGATCGGCGGGAACCGGCTCATTATCGGACTCGTTAGGCGAGTGCATGTCCGCGATGAATTGATCGATCCGGAGAAGCTCCGCATCCGGAGCGAGCGTTTTCACGTCATCGGCCGCATGGCCAGCCCGCACTGGTATTGCCGCACCGGGGACCGCTTCGAAATGGTGCGCCCGGATTAAGAGAAGCTTCGACGTCCCGGCTCAACCCGGATGCTCCTCCACCTTGGGCAGCTCCTTATTCGGCAACGAACCTTCAAAGGCCTTGATGATGGCGTTGCGGAACACGTTCAGGACGGTGCTCAGAATGGCCGGCTGCGGATTGTCAAAACTCCCGTGCACCGGCACCCGGGTGCCGAAACGATCGGTCGGATGATTCCGCACCAGCTTGGTGAGGCCGCCGACGAGCGCCTGCCAGACGAAGCTGATCGGATTATCGGCATCATGTTTTGGACTGAAGATCGCCATGTGCTCGAAGACCGGCTCGACGTAACCGTCGAAGTCGCCCTCTTTCGCCTTGAGCTCGGTGGCGAGGCGGAGCGTCCCTTTTTCAAAAGTGAGCCCGGCGTAGGCCTTGGCGAAATCGTTCAGCTTCACCAGCGGCAATCCCTTTAATTCCGTCTCGAGATTAAAGGTCGGCTTGGCCGCATACGGATCGAGATCAATCTTGGCCCGCACATCGCCTTCGCCCAGCGGGCGCGCCTCGATCTCGACATGGGCATTGAGCGTTTTGGAAAGTTTGTCGCTGTTGGTCAGGTTGGTCGCGACCAGGCGGAAGCGATCGAAGACCAGATTGACCTTGGGCGACTTATGGAAATCGCGGAAATGAATCTCGCCGTCGTCGACGGTGAAACGGTTGATCTTGAGCGGGAAAAGCTCCTTCACCTTCTGCGTCCATGGCTCCTCCAGCCCGGCCTGGGAATCTTCCTGGCTCGGGGCGTTGACGAAATTGAGCTGCGGTTGCACGAAGTTGATCTCACCGACGAAGGCGCCATGGAAGAGCGCCGCCCACTCGACCGAGAGATCGATCAGCGGGGCGGAAAAAAACGGCACCGGCACATCGCCGCTCGTCTTGACGATCTTGATCTGGCGGATCTTATAAGCGCCGCGCCAAAGGGCGAGATCGACCTCCTCGACGTGGCCGCGGTAATCCTTCAGCTCGGAGAGTTTCTGGTTCACATAATCGCGCACCCAAAAGGGCAGCATGATGCGCACGACGATCAAGACGACCGCGAGCAGGACCAGGGACCAGAATAACTTGGAGCGATAGAGCGGCCTCATCTCCTCAGGAAACGAAGCAAGCGGGGCGCGCGGCTGTCTGGTCCGGCCGGGGAGGAGAGATAAAATCAGCCAAAATTCCCCGGCAGTTCCCGTCTCAGCCAGACCGCAGTGGGCTGGGGGACTTGGAAACTATAGATACTGTGATAGTTTCCTTCGTATTCCGCAACCCGGGCCGGTTCGTTCGAGATGAAGCAAGCAAGGCAAAAGTCCTCCGTTAAAAAGATGAGCTCCTCCGCGGCCACCCGATCTTCTCCCGGAGCTCGCATCCTGAAAGCGGCCCGAAGCCATTTCTTCAACCACGGCTTCCGCAACGTCACCATGGACGACCTGGCGGCTGAGTTGCGCGTGAGCAAGAAAACCCTCTACGCCCATTACCCAAGCAAGGAGGCGCTCCTCGCCGCTGTGCTTCAAGCCAAATACGACGGCATTCGCGCCACCCTGGAAGCGGCGACCGCCCCCTCGGCGCAACCGTTCCCCGAGGCCATGCATGATCTGTTGCGCGGGCTGCGCGGGGAGCTGGATGAACTGCAACCGGCCTTCCTGCGCGACATGCGCAAGGCTCCGGAACTGTTCAAGCAGCTCGAACAACGCCGCGCCCGGCTCATTCGCCAACATTTCAGCCGCCTCTTCCGTCGCGGGCAGCGGAACGGTGACGTACGGCGCGATCTGCCGATCAAGCTCATGATCGAGACCTTCCTCGCCTCGGTCCAGGCGATCATGAATCCGGCCAGGCTGGCCGAGCTGGGCCTGCCCCCTCGCAACGCTTTCAGCGGCCTGATCGATCTTCTTCTCCAGGGCGCGGTCGTTAGGCAGAAAGGAGAGCGATGAAACGCTTTCGCTCCCTGGCCGGGCTCGTCCTCGCCCTGGCTTTGCTCGGTTGCGAGAAGAAGCCCAGCGAGATGGTGCAGGGCTACGTCGAAGGCGAGTTCGTTTACGTCAGCGCGCCGTTAGGCGGCACCCTGCAGAAGCTGTTCGTGCAGCGCGGCGATGGGGTTAAAGCCGGCCAGCCGCTCTTTACCTTGGACAAGACGATGCAGCAGGCCGCGCACGATCAGGCCCAGGCCGCTCTGACCATGGCGGAGGCCGATTTTAAAAGGCAGGAGCAGCTTTACCGCAGCGGCCCGGCCGCGGCCCAGGATTTCGACCGCGCCCGATCTACCCGCGATCAGGATCGCGAACAGGTGGCCCAGGCGAGCTGGAATCTGGCCCAGATGAAGCAGGCTGCGCCCCAGGCCGGGCTCGTCTTCGACACCCTTTTCCGCGAGGGCGAATGGGTCGCAGCCGGTAAACCGATCGTCATGCTCCTCCCGCCGCCTAACGTCAAGGTGCGCACCTTTGTTCCCGAGACCAGGGTCGGCGCCCTGCGCCTCGGCCAGCCGGCGGAGGTCACGGTCGATGGCTTGGCCGCGCCGGTCAGCGGCCGGATCAGCTACATTTCGCAGCGGGCCGAATACACTCCTCCGGTCATCTACAGCCGTGAAAGCCGGAGCAAGCTCGTCTTCATGGTGGAGCTCCATTTCGATCCGGCGGTGGCGGCCAGGTTGCATCCCGGACAACCGGTCGATGTCCGCTTTCGTTAGGCGATGAAGACCGGCGAGCAGGCGATCGAGGTCCGCGGGATGACCAAACGTTTCGGCCAGCGCACCGTGGTTGATCAGGTCGATCTGCGGGTGCGGGCGGGCGAGATCTACGGGTTTCTCGGGCCGAACGGGAGCGGGAAAACCACCTTCCTGCGCATGCTCTGCGGCCTGCTGCGGGCGGACGAGGGGAGCGGGCAGGTCCTCGGGCACGACGTCATCGCGGAGAGCGAGGCGATCAAGCGCGAGGTCGGCTACATGACTCAGCGTTTCAGTTTTTGGGAAGACCTGAGCATTGAGGAAAACCTCGAGTTCGTCACCCGCATGTACGAGATGAAGAACCGGCGCGAAGCCGTCAGGCAGAGCATCGCTCAACTCGGGCTCGAAGGCCGTCAGCACCAGCTCGCCGGCCAGCTTTCCGGCGGCTGGAAACAGCGCCTCGCCCTCGCCGCCTGCCTCATTCACAAACCCAAGCTCCTCCTCCTGGACGAGCCGACCGCCGGGGTCGATCCGAAAGCGCGGCGCGATTTCTGGGAACAAATTCACCAGCTCGCGGCCGACGGGCTCACCTTTCTCATCACCACCCATTACATGGACGAAGCCGAGCGCTGTCATCGGCTGGCTTACATTTCCTACGGCAAACTGCTGGCCGACGGCACGGTCGACCAGGTCATCGCCCAGGTTGGCCTCACGACCTGGTCGGTCACCGGCCCCGACCTGCACCGGCTGGCCAGCCAGCTGCGCGACCAGCCCGGGGTGCAGCAGGCGGTCGCTTTTGGCAACGCACTCCACGTCAGCAGTGACGACGCCGCGGCCTTGGAAAAGGCAATCGCACCTTTTCGCCAACCACCCTACGACTGGCGCCAGATTCCTTCCGGCCTGGAAGACGCCTTCATCAACCTGATGCAGGAATCGACCGACAACTTCGCCCCGGCGCCATGAAGAAGGGCCATTTCTCCTTCCAACGCCTGCGCGGGATCATCGTGAAGGAATTCACCCAGATGCGGCGCGACCGGCTCACCTTCGCCATGATGCTCGGCATCCCGCTCATTCAACTCACCCTCTTTGGTTACGCGATCAATGCCGACCCGCGTCACCTTCCGGCCGCCATCATTCTGGCCGATCGCGGACCGGAAAGCCGCACCCTCATGGCCGCGCTGCAAAACAGCACTTACTTCGATTTCGTTAGGCAAGTGCCGACCGAAGCGGAAGGCCGCGCCCTCCTGGCCCGGGGCGAAGTCCAGTTCGTGATCAACATTCCGCAAAACTTCACCCGCGATCTCCTGCGCGGCGATCGGCCCGCCATTCTGGTCGAAGCGGACGCAACCGACCCGGCCGCGACCGGCAACGCTCTCGGTTCGCTGGGCACAGTGATCAACAACGCCCTGCAAGCCGACTTGAAAGGCCCACTCGCCTCCCTCAACGCCAGCGAAGGCCCGGTCGACCTGCGCATCCACGCTCTCTATAACCCGGAAGTGGTGACGCAATACAACATCGTCCCCGGGCTGATGGGCGTGATTCTGACCATGACCATGATCCTCATCACCGGCCTTGCCATCACCCGCGAACGTGAGCGCGGCACGATGGAAAATCTGCTCTCCATGCCGACCCGGCCGAGCGAAGTGTTGATCGGAAAAATCGTCCCCTACATCATGGTCGGCTACATCCAAGTCGGGGTCATCTTGCTCGCGGCCCACTTCCTCTTTCACGTCCCGATGCAGGGCAGCATTCTCTTGCTTCTGCTCGTCGCGCTCGTCTTCATCGCGGCCAATCTCGCCCTCGGCATCACCTTCTCGACCGTGGCCAAAAACCAGCTCCAGGCGATGCAGATGACTTTCTTCGTCTTCCTACCCTCGATCCTGCTGTCCGGTTTCATGTTTCCCTTCCGCGGCATGCCGCATTGGGCGCAGCTCCTCGGCGAGGTTTTCCCGCTGACCCACTTTCTGCGCATCGTGCGCGGCATTTTGTTAAAAGGAAACAGCCTGAGCGAAGTCTCCCTCCAGCTCTGGCAGATCGCGCTCTTCGCCCTCATCGCCCTGACGATTGGGATCAAACGCTACCGGCAGACGCTGGATTGAGCTGGGGGCAAAATTTGGAAGCCGGGCGCGCTTCAGCTAGAGTGCTTTCGCCCGTCCCTGCCATTTGCCTAACGACTCTGGATGAATCACCCACCCCTTGCGCCGGCTTTAAAGAAACACTTCGGCTACGAAACTTTTCGCCCTTTGCAGGAGCAAATCGTGCGCGATGCGCTGGCTGGGCGCGACGTCTTTGCCCTGATGCCGACGGGCGGCGGAAAGTCGCTTTGCTTTCAACTTCCCGCCCTGCTGCGCGATGGCCTCACCATCGTGATCTCGCCGCTGATTTCGCTCATGAAAGACCAGGTCGATGCGCTCCAGGCGAGCGGGGTGGAGGCGACGTTCCTGAATTCCACCCTCGACGGCGAGGAGGCGCGGGCGCGGTTGCGCGGACTCTATCACGGCGAGTTCCGCCTCCTCTATCTCGCGCCCGAGCGGCTCATGCTGGAGTCGTTCATCGCCAAGGTGAGAGAGTGGAATGTCGCCCAGATCGCGATCGACGAGGCGCATTGCATCAGTGAATGGGGCCACGATTTCCGGCCGGAATATCGGGAACTGAAAAAGCTGCGCTCCTTGTTGCCTGACGTTCCCATCATGGCCCTGACCGCGACCGCGACGGAGCGGGTGCGCGAGGATATTCTCGAGCAGCTTAAGTTGCGCGACCCGCAGGTTTACGTCGCCAGCTTTGACCGGCCAAACCTGACCTACCGCGTCGTCCCGAAAGCTTCGCCCTTCGACCAGCTCCTCGCTTTCCTGCGCGAACGGCCTAACGACAGCGGCATCGTCTATTGCGCCAGCCGCAAAGCGGCCGACTCGATCGCGGAGAAACTGAACCGCGCCGGCATTCCGGCGAAGCCGTATCATGCCGGCCTCGAGCCTAACGAGCGCGCGCAGAACCAGGAGATGTTCCTGCGCGACGACGTGCGGGTGGTGAGCGCGACGATCGCCTTCGGCATGGGGATCAACAAACCGAACGTCCGCTTCGTGGTGCACTACGACCTGCCGAAGAACATCGAGAGCTACTACCAGGAAACCGGGCGCGCCGGGCGCGACAGTTTGCCGAGCGAATGCGTCCTCCTTTTCAGCGCGGGCGACGTGATGAAGCAGACCCGTTTCATCGACGAGAAAAGCGAGAGCGAAGCGCGGATCGCGCGCGAACAGCTCCGCCAGATGGTGCACTACGCCGAGACGCGGGAGTGCCGGCGCACGACTCTGCTGCGCTACTTTGCGGAGGAACGGCCTGACGAACCATGCAACGGCTGCGACAATTGCCTCAACCCGCCGGAGACCTTCGACGGCACGATCGCAACGCAGAAATTCATCTCCTGCGTGCTCCGGATTCAGCAGAAAAGCGGCTTCGCCTTTGGGCTCAATCACGTCGTCGAAGTGCTGCTCGGCGCCGATACGGGAGCGATCCGGCAGCGCGGGCACAACGAGATTTCCACCTACGGCATCGGGAAGGAGCTAAAACGGGAAGCTTGGCAGGCGCTCGGGCGCGAGCTCTTGCGGCTCGGGCTGCTGGAAGTGGCTCCGGGAAAATTTGCCACCATCCAGGTCACCCCAGTCGGCCGGGAAGCGCTGCGCTCGCGTCTGCCCATCACCCTGACCAAACAGCCTGATAAACCAGACGCGAAAACGAAAACCCGGGCCGGCGCAATCGAGTGCGATGAGGCGCTTTTCGAGCAGCTGCGCGGGGTGCGGCGTGATTTGGCCGATGCGCGCAACGTGCCGGCCTACGTCATTTTTTCCGATGTGGCCCTGCGCGAAATGGCGCGAGGTTACCCGACCACGCCGGCTCAGTTCCGGCGCATCCCCGGGGTGGGCGAGCAGAAACTGAAGGATTTCGCCGCGCCGTTCCTGGCCACGATCGCGGAGTATCTGCAATCGAATCCGCCCCAAACCTTCGCCGCGCCTAACGAATCGCCGAGTCGGGCGCGCACGAGTCCGCAGCTGAACGAGAGCGAGGCGGAAACGCTCCGCCGTTTCCAGGGCGGGGAGTCGATCGAACAGATCGCGCAGAGCCGCGGGTTCGTCCGCAATACCATTCAGGATCATCTGGTGAAAGCGATCGAATCGGGCCTCTCTCTCCGCGTGGCGCAGTTCTTCAGCGCGGCGCAGGCGGAGGAGCTCGCGGCCGGTCTGGAGCGGGTCGGTCCGCGCAACCTGGTCGGGTTGCGCGATGAGCTCGGAGGCCGCTACGAGATGGGTCAGCTGCGCCTTTACCGTGCCCTGGCGGCGCGAGCTGCGGAAAGCGCGGTCAGGACGCAATCGTAGGCGGCGCGCTTCCGTCGCCGGCGGCGTCCCAGCTGATTGGCGCGGCATAGGTTCGCGCTCTCGTCGTTAGGCAGAGAGCGCACGGCAGGCGTCGGCGTAGATCGCTTCGATCCGTTCGCGATCCTGCGGATTCCTCGTCACCTTCACCCCGTCGTCGCGGATTTTTTCGGCGTGCAGGCGGAGGATTTCGTGGTCGTCATGACGCACGATGTGCGGCCCGATTCGGCCCAGCACTTCGAGCAGCCGAATGGTCACGGCGACGCTGCTGGCGCCGTATTGCCGGAGCTGATTAAAGGAGGCGTTAGCGATCCCCTGGAAATCGGTCGCATCGGTGATGATGCGCAGGCGGCCCTCCTCATCGTATCGGCAGCGCGAGGGCAGGCGGCGGCCGACGACGCGGATGAGACTGGCACCGATCCATTCCACGCAGGTGATGGCGGTGAAGGGATCGTTGATGCCGGGGGAAAGGGCGCGGACGGCGACTTCGACCAGTTGGTCGATGGAATACTCGATGTCCTGGGTGGGAGTGCGATGGAGCCCGAGAAAGACGTTGCCGCAGACCCGGCGGCAGACCTCTTCATCGGCCTTTTCTTGCGGGGTGATCTGGGCCAGGAGCGCCCCTTCGGCGATGAACTCGCCTGGGCGGCGGGCCAGGCGGAGGGTGAAGTCGTTTTCCTTCGCCATATCGAGCAGGTTTTCCATCGCGATGGCCTGGATGAATCCGCTGGCCGGAGAGGAGATGGTGGCGGGATTCTCGAAGTCGTCAGGGCGATCCGGCTCCTCGCCCGGAGCGGGTTGGCCCGCTTCCTCGGGGTAAAGACGATCGATCGCATCCTCCAGATCGGAGGCGACCCGGGCGATGACATTCTCGGCAATGATCGAGGCCGAGATGTGGTGGATGAAAAAGATGAGAAAGCCGACACTGGCGACGGCGAAGACGACGCCGCAGGTCACGGAAAGAAACGGCACTACCGTGATCTGATCGATCCCGCGAATGGCGCGGAGGACGAGGAGACAATAGAGAAAGGTGGCGACAAAGACTCCGAGGACGAACTGGGTCCCGCGGTCGTTCATGAAGTTGCGCAGGAGGCGCGGGCCGAATTGGGAGGAGGCGAGGGTGAGGGTGACGATGGTGATGGAAAAGACCACGCCGGCCACGGTGATGGTGGAGCTGGCGATGGTGGCGAGGACGTTGCGCGCGCCTTCCGCGCCCCCGGCCCAGATCCAGGCGCTGTCCCGCGCCCACTTGGGATTGATCTCGGTATCGATGTGCAGGGTGAGGGCGGAGAGGCCGATGGCAGCCACCGCCATCACGCTGGGGACAAACCAATAGCTGGCCCGGATGCGTTCCCACCAAGTGCTGAGGAAGGTTTTCACGCCGGCAGACTACTGTAGAAATTTCCCTCTGCGAAGGGCGGGAAAAGGAGATCTTTCCGCCTAACGAATGGTGACATGCACTCCCGGGAGGACCTTTTTCCCGAGGTCGAGCGCGTTCCAGTTTGAAAGCCGAATGCAACCGTGGCTGGTGGTGCGGCCAATCGTCTCCGGCGCTTCGGTGCCGTGGATGCCGCTTCCCTTATGGTTGAGCTCCATCCAGATGATGCCGACGGGATTGTTAGGCCCGGGCGGCAGCTTGTAAAAATCGCTGCTCCGCTCGCTCCCGTACAGGATGGCTTCATCCCAGCGGAAGGTCGGCATCCAGGAAAACCCTTTGACGAACCACTCGCCCACCGGCGCGGGCAGGCTTTTGGAGCCGGGGGTGATGGGGTAACTGCCGACCAGCTTTCCGTTTTGCTTCACTTCCATGATCTTCTCCTGCACCTGGACGAAGAGGGCAAAGCGCTGGTCTTCCGGCTTCATCGTCTCAGTCTTGAGCGAGTTGGATTTTTCCATTTCCTCGGTCTTCTTCTCGAGGTCGATCGCTTCCTGCACCTCGAAGGGCGCAGCCACGTTAGGCACCTGCACGCTATCGCCCGGCTTTAGTTTGTCCCAATCGACCCCAGGGTTTATCTGCCGCAGGAAATCGCTCCGGGAGTGAAATCTCTCTCCCACCAACTCGAGAAAAGTCTCGTAGGGCAGGCTCTCGGCCTTGGCCTGTGCGGCATGGCTTTCCGGCACCTGTCCGATGAATTTCTGGTCCTCGGGCGAAAAGGTGTAGCTGATCAGGAGCGGTATTCCGTCCTGGTAAGGCAGATCGAATTTTGCCGGCACCTGCTCACCATATTCGTTCCCGCTTTTACCCTGCGCCTGCTCGTAATGCTGCAGCGCCTTGCGCATGAACTCGCCCCACTTGGCGTCGAGCGCGCCCGGCTTGAAGGCGGAGGCATCGAGAAAGATCTGGGCGCGCAGGATATCGTCGTTAGGCGTGGGCGCAGGACTGCTTGAGGGTGAAGGCGTGGGTGAGGGTGAAGCGGCCGCCTGGAGTCCGCCGCTCCCGAGCAGGATAAGGCAGAGCGCGAGAAGGCCAGGCCAAAGCTCGCGTCTTTTCCAGTTTTGCGCTCCATTAGGCTGCAGTGAGCTCACGGTCGAAACCAACGGTTGTACAGTCACTCCGTGAATACGCGCGCGGTATAGCCGGCGGCCTCATGTTTAGCCTCCCGCTCATCTACACGATGGAGGTTTGGTGGGCCGGTTTCCTCTCCGGGCCGATCCGTTTGCTCCTCTACATCCTGGCCACTTACATCCTCCTCTTGGGCTACAATTGCTATGCCGGCATGCACCCCGACTCCACCTGGCTGGCGGTGATGATCGACTCGATCGAAGAGCTGGGCATCGGCCTGCTCGTTTCCGCCGCGCTCCTCTTTCTCATCGGCCGCATCTCCCCGGCATTGCACCTCTCGGAAGTCATCGGAAAGGTAGTGGTCGAAGCCATGACGGTGGCGATCGGTATCTCCGTCGGCACCGCCCAACTGGGGATGCAGGGAGACGACCAAAAGGCTGAGTCATCGCAAAAGACTTCGGCGCCGGAGGAGTCCAGGTTTGAGGGGCAGCTCGTTATCGCCTTCTGCGGCGCCACCCTTTTTGCGGCCAATATTGCCCCGACCGAAGAGGTGGTGGCAATTGCGACCAGCAGCACCGTTCCCGCCTTGTTTGCCATCATCTTCCTCTCTCTCCTCCTGGCCGCGCTCATTCTTTATTACATTCAGTTTTCCGGATCGAAGCAGTTGATGCAGAGCAATAGCATCGTCTCGGTCCTGATCGGCACCTTGACCAGTTATGCCGCCGCGCTTACCGCCGCGGCCGGATTTCTCTGGTTCTTTGGACGTTTCGAGCAGGTCGCCTTTGTCACCGCGCTCTCAGAGGTGATCGTGCTTGGGTTCGTCAGTACGCTAGGCGCTTCCGCCGGCCGGCTTCTAGTGCAATGAAGTTACCGAAAAAGAACTGGCTGGAATGGAGCGTCTTCGGTCTCTCGCTTCTTCTCATCCTCGGCATTGTCGCCATCCTCATTCACGAGGAAATGACGCTCAATGGAGACCCGCCCGATCCGCAAATGGTTATCGGTGCACCGGAAGCGCACCAGGGTTACTTCGCCGTGCCGGTGACGGTGACTAACCGGGGCGACGAAACGGCCGAACAGGTCCACCTCGAGATCGTGCTGGAGATGCCGGACGGCGGGAAAGAGACGAGTGAGTTCGACCTGCCCTACCTCCCACGGCATGCCATGCGCAAGGCGTGGGTGACCTTTTTCCACGACCCAGCCAAGGGAGAGATGAAGCCGCGCGTCCTCGGCTACGAGAAGCCTTAGGTCCTAGACACCAGGGAGGAGCAAAGCTGAGAAACAATCACCCCGATCAGGATATTGATCGTCGCACGCGGCTTAAAGCTCCACATGCGCGTCCTAACTGCGATCTAGTAAGTATAAGGAGTCATCGAGTAAGACCGAACGCCATAACAGTTAGAGGTCGGGTCGCAAGGAGTTCTCTTTTTTTTGCAGTTAGACCCAGCTCTTGCGGAAGGTGGTGGCGCTTTTGCGTATGAGGGTGCGCACCAAGCCAACCACAGCGCCGGTGAGCAAGGCCCAGGCGATCGATTGCATCCAGGTGTTTTCTTCCGACTCGGGATTAATCGGCGGCTCGGTGCCGGTGGTGGCGCGCCAGCCCCCTTTGAGGAGCGCGCGCCCGGCCGCGGCGCCGCCGACGACGGCGAGAGAGGTGACCGCGACCCAGGCTTTCTCGCTGCTGGCGAGGCGATAACCGATTCGTTCTAGTTGGTGTGCCATTAATTTCTTATCGCAGCGCAATTGCTCCCGAGATGGCTTGATTTCCCGGCGGACGAGGGTCGCCGTGGAGTCTTCGTTAGGCGGAGTCAGGTTTCTCCTTTGGCTGTCTCCCGCGAAGAACGAATAGCCTCGATCGAGGACATGACGCCGTGCAGCAACATGCCCGTGCCTAACAAGATCAGGAGGAGAGAGCCGAAGATGCGATCCTGCAGGAAACTGAGCGCTCCACTTAAGCCGCGCACTTCGCCGGGCGAACGGAAGATGCCGGCGATGATGGCAAAGGACCCGAAAAGAATGAGCAGGAGGGCGTAGGATAGGCGTCCGTAAAAGGCGAGGGCAAAAGCCCAGAGTGGCAGGTCATGCCGCTGCAACGCTTTGGCCAGTTGGAATAAGCCACCGGTCAAAATGGCGATGCCGATGACCCCGAGGATCCAGCGTCCCTCCGGCTGCGCCAAAACCAGCGCGGCCCATTCCGTCGAGCTGCTGCTCCGGTCGGTCGATGGGTTTAAAGCCACGCGGAAAGCGAAAATGGCAATCGCGCCATCGACCAGGGCGCGAAGCAGGCCGAGGATTTCGCCCAGCCACTCCTCCCGCGCACCGTCGCGCAGCACCAAGATCGCTTCCAGGATCCGGGCGACGGCAAAGGCGGCCAGGCCGAGGCCGACCCCGGCGCAGAGCCCCCGTCCCAGGGGAGCTTGCGTGATGGTTTGGAAGGCGCCGGGAAAGCCGCGGGTCTGCCAGGAGGAATAAGCGAGGGCGCGGAAGGCGATCCCGCCCACCACCAGATAGACGAAACCGCGCGCGGTCGCGCCGAAGAGCGTGAGCCGCTTCAGCCATCTTGCCGTCCTGTCTTGCGTCGCATCTTTCATCCGGTGGCGTTGCTTCTGCGCACACCGCTCGTCGCGAGCGCCGGCAGAAGCGATGGAAAAATTCTGGGCGGCGGAAAAGCCCGAACGTTATTTGACATTGCCAGGCAGGGCCGTTCCCGCTCTTCTCTCCGAATCCCCGGGTGAACTAAAGGAGCTGCCAATGTCGACCACGAACGAGAGAAATCCGCCTAACGAAATGCCCGACATGGTCGGAAACAAGCCGTCCAATCCGCTGGCGGCTAATTTCAAGCCGTTCATCCCGGCCGGGGCGCAGATGCGCGAGCTGACCGTCATTCCGCTCGTCGTCGGCACGCTCCTAGGCATTATTTTCGGCGCTTCCTCGCTCTACCTCGTGCTCAAGGTCGGCCTGACGGTGAGCGCTTCCATCCCGGTAGCGGTGATCTCGATCACCCTCTTTCGCCTGTTCTCCAAGATGGGCATGCGCGACGCCACCATTCTCGAGAATAACATCGTCCAGACCGCCGGCTCGGCCGGCGAATCGATCGCCTTCGGCCTCGGCGTGACCATGCCGGCGATCATGATTCTCGGGTTCGATCTCGAGATTACCCGCGTCATGCTGGTGGCGGTGCTCGGAGGATTGCTCGGCATTCTCATGATGATCCCGCTGCGGCGTGCGCTCATCGTGGAACAGCACGGCCTGCTTAAATATCCCGAGGGCACGGCCTGCGCCGAGGTGCTGAAGGCGGCCGCCTCGCGTGAGGGCATGGAGACGGTGCAAAACTCCGATGAAGCAGCCACCGGCGGCAAGACGATCTTCAGCGGGTTCGGGCTCGGCTTTATTTACTACGCGGCCATGGAGGCCTTCTACGCCTGGAAAGATACGCCGCAGAAAGTCTTCGGCGCGCCCTTCCAGGCCGGCTCGGTCGCGGCCGAGATCAATCCCGCACTGCTCGGCGTCGGCTACATCATCGGGCCGCGCATTTCCTCGATCATGTGCGCGGGCGGCGTCCTGGCGTATCTCGTTCTCATCCCGGCGATCAAGTTTTTCGGCGGTCTCGGTGCCGGGATCATCGCGCCGGGGACCATCCCGATCAGCCAGATGTCGCCTAACGACATTCGCGGCGCCTATATTCTCTACATCGGCGCCGGAGCGGTCGCGGCGGGCGGCATCATCAGCCTGTTCCGTTCGCTCCCGACCATCTGGCATGGCTTGAAAGGCGGCCTGGCCGATCTGAAGGGGCGCAAAGGGCAGACCGGCGTGGTGCCGCGGACCGATCAAGACCTTTCCATGAAGCTGGTGGTGGGCGGCTGCATCGCCCTCCTCGTTGCCATCATGGTGGTGCCGCAGCTCCACCTGCAATGGAACTTCCTCGGCGCGCTGCTCATCGTCGGGTTTGGTTTTCTCTTCGTCACCGTCTCGTCGCGGCTGACCGGCGAGATCGGTTCCTCATCCAACCCGATCTCCGGGATGACGGTCGCGACCCTGCTCCTGACCTGTCTCGTCTTCCTTTTCGTCGGCTGGACTGGCCCGCATTATTTTGTCACCGCCCTCTCCATCGGCGGCATCGTCTGTATTGCTTCTTCAAACGGCGGAACCACCTCGCAGGATTTGAAGACCGGTTTCCTAGTCGGCGCCACCCCGAAGTATCAACAGATCGCGATCCTGGCCGGCGCGCTCGCTTCCGCCCTCGTCCTCGGCCCGATCCTGCTCAAGCTGAACGACGCCTCGACCGTCTACGTGCCCGCGACCAGCTTTGAGCGCGTCCAGCCCGGCGCCACCACCCCGCGGGTGCAGGCGGGCAATCTTCCGCCTTTCACCGACTCGCTCAAGCCCGATACCACCGGTCGGTATCGGATTCTGAGGAACGAAAAAGGCGGCGGCAACGCGATCGTGCCCGGGCTCGATTCCGGCGAATACCTGGTCAACCAGGAAGGTCAGGTCGTCTATAAAGTGCAGCGCAATTTCCCGCCCGACCTGCACGCGCCGGCCGACGCCGAGCTGGGGCCGCCGGAGAAAATCAAAGGCGCCCAGGCCAGTCTCAACCCCCAAACCTATTGCCCCTGGCAGCGGCTCGATCCCGCCGGCGGTCCCGCCCAGCGTTACCTGGTCAACGCCCAGGGCGACGTCGTTTACCTGGTCGATCCGGGCATTAACGGCACCCACTCCATCCGGCCGGATGGTTCCTCGGTGGTGAAATTTGACGCGCCCAAGGCCACCCTCATGTCCTACATCATCAAGGGCATCCTCAGCCGGAAGCTTCCGTGGGCGCTGGTGTTGCTCGGCGTGATGATCGCGGTCACGCTCGAGATGAGCGGGATTCCCTCGCTCGCCTTTGCCGTCGGGGTTTACCTGCCGCTCTCCAGTTCCAGCCCCATCCTGGTCGGCGGCATGATCCGCTGGCTGGTCGATCGCTGGTTGCGCAAGAGTAAGTTTAAGCACCACGACCTCTCGACCGACGAGCTGGTCGCGGAAGGCGACAAGAGCGGCGGCGTTTTGCTCGCGTCGGGCTACATCGCCGGTGGCGCGCTCGCCGGCATCGTCATCGCCTTCATGGCCGGGGTGGCAAGCCTGGTCAATTTCGGACATCGGGTCGAAGAATGGTCGACCGCGAATAACCCGTTCTTTGCCGGCCCTTATTCCGATCTGCTCGCCTTGATCCCGTTTACCATTCTCTGCGTCCTGCTTTACCTCGTCGGTCGCGACGTGCTTCTGGCCAGCCACACGAAAAAATCCTAGGCGCTTTCCGGGCGGTAGTTACCCTGCTCGATACCGGAGCATCAATTCGGTATCTCTGACCGAGGGCTGCGTTCCTTCACCATCAACGGCTCGCGACCGTTCTAATTTCAATCGGGCGCCCGGCAGATAAAGACTGACCGCCAATCATCCCTCGCCACTCGCTGCCGGATCTGAGTAAGATAGCCGCCGCCATGGCTGCCCTCCCGGAAGCTTCCCCCGAAACGCGCACCTCGGCCGTGCGCCGGTATTCGCCAGCTGTCCTCATCGGCGTTGTTGCTCTTCACCTCCTCTTCGGTGGACTCGCCGCCATCTGGGTCGTCTCGAAATATTCCGCCGCGCGCAAGCTGACCTTCCACGCCGGCCCCAAATCGCCCAACCCGAGCGAGCGCGCTCTGGAGCATCGGGTCCAGTTACAGAAGAAAACCAATTCGGCCAGCGCCCCGCCGCCCGTTCCGAAACGCGTTCTCACTACTGGCCTGGCCAAGGTCATCCTCCCGGCCATGCCGGAAATCAAAACGCCCGAGACCGCCCCGCGCGCCATGATGAGCGCGGGCGGGGCCGGGGCCGCCTTCGGCCCGAGCGGGGTGCCGTCGTTAGGCGGAGGCGGCGGCGGGAATGGGACCGCGATCAATTTCTTCGGCATCCGCGATCTCAGCACCAGCGTGGTGATCATGATCGACGTCTCCGACTCCATGTTTACCCGCACCGGCGACGCCTCCGGGAGCAAGCTCCGGCGGCACGGGAAGGAGCAGAATTTCCAGCTCATCCGCGACGAGGCGATCAAGCTGGTACAAAGCCTCACCCCGCAGACCAGTTTTGGCATCGTGCGCTGGTCGGGCGGCGCCTACTCCTGGCAACCGGCGCTGGTCCCGGCGACGGAGGAAAACAAAGCCGCTGCCATCGCCCACATCGAGCAGGAGGTCGACTTCAAGTCGGCCAAAGCGCGCGGCGGTCAGCGCGGCGGCACCCGCCACGATCTCGCCCTGCAGCAAGCCTTCGCCCTCAAACCGGAGACGATCTACATGCTGACCGATGGCAACGCGACCGAGTCGCAAAAAGGCGGCGGCCTCAAACCGATCGCGCCCCAGGAGATCTACCGGGTGGCGGAGGAAGGGCAAAAGAGCCTAACGAAAAAAGCGAAACTGCACGTGATCTACTATGTCAACGCGAAAGAGAAATCGGACGAAGTCGACATGCTGCGCGGGCTGGCCAGTCGGAACAGCGGCAAGTTCCAAAAGATCAAAGCCAAAGGGGGCAAGGGCTAGCCGCTTCATGCGGAGAGGATATCTTAGGAAAGCAGGAACGCAGGAATGGGGGAAAGGAAAGGAGAACGGAAGAAATTCGCCCTGCCTTAATAAACTTTAGCCTCCCTTTCCTGCTTTCCTGCTTTCCTAATTCATCCCTCCTCATACCCGGCTCGACAGAGTCTCGCCCGACCGGCAAAATGTCCCCATGCGCACCGTGAATTTAGACGATATTCCCGAGGAAGAACGCAAATCTCCCAAGGGCAAATATCATAAGTTCGTCAAAGACATCTCCATTGCCCTCGGGCGGGAAAAGGAGTCGCTCGATCTCTCCAAGCGGCATCCTTTTGATCTCGCGCTGGTCCGCATTCCCAAAGGCAAAAGCTACTGCCCGTATCACGGCCACGGTGCTGAGTCGGAGCTCTATCTCGTCGTCTCCGGTCGCGGCCTCGTGCGCGATCATGACGGCACCAGCGAGGTCGGGCCCGGCGACGCTTTTTTCTTCGGAGTGGGTGCGGCGCATCAGCTCTCCGCCTCGCCCGAGGAAGATTTCGTCTATTACGTCATCGCCGATAACCCGCGCGGCGACACCTGTTACTACCCCGACAGCGGCAAGTGGGTCGCGATCCAGGAAGTCTCGGAAGAGATCATCGTCAAAGGCGAAGAAGCCGACTACTACGAGGGCGAAGAATAGCGGGGAATCGGCGGGCGCTTTGCCGCTCTCATCCACTGATGGTAAACAGTGGAATGTTATCCTTGCGCTGGTGCACCTTTTTACTGGCTCTCGCCGCGCTGGTCCCGCCCAGCGCGCTGAGCCAGAAATTTGAAGGGCGCGAGCTGGTCACGGCGCGGCTGGTCGCCGACACCTCCGCGGTCGTGCCGGGCAAGACGTTTACCGCCGGGCTGCTCCTGAAGATGGCGCCGGGCTGGCACACCTATTGGCAATTTCCCGGCGACGCCGGCATCCCGACCGAGATCAAGTGGACCCTGCCACCAGGCTGGAAGGCCGGGCCGATCGAATGGCCCATCCCGCTCAAGCTGGATGAGCCGGGCGACATTCAGATTTACGGATATCACGACGAAGTGCTGCTCCTGGTCGCGCTCACTCCGCCGGCCAAAATCGCCGATTCTCCTGTCCACCTCGCGGCGTCGGCCGATTGGCTGGTCTGCGAAAAGATCTGCATCCCAGGCGGAGGAAAGGTGCAACTCGATCTGCCGGTCGGGCCCAGCGCCGCGCCGGCCAACAACGAGCTGTTTGCGAAATATCGCAGCCGGCTGCCGCGCGCCCTGCCGCCGAGCGCGAACAGCACGCTGCAATGGAGCCGGCAGGCGAAGAGCTTTCGCCTCACCATTGCGGATAAGAGCCTGGCCCAGGATGCTTCGGCCGATTTCTTTCCCTTGCCCGAAGCAGCCACGCTGATCGGTCACCCGCAGCGGGAGAAGAAGGACGACGGCTCGCTCGTTTTCACCATTCCGATCGAGTCCGCTCCGCCTAACGTGCAGAAGCTCGATGGCTTGCTGGTGGCGGGCGATCATGCTTTTGCGCTCGGGCAGACGACAAGCTCGGACGGGGCGGCGCCCGTCCCTCCAGTGGCCGGCGGCCCGGGAAACCCGGCGCCGGATGGGCTGCTCAAGCTGCTGCTCTTCGGCTTCATCGGCGGGTTTATTCTCAACCTGATGCCGTGCGTGCTGCCGGTCATCTCGCTCAAGATCTTCGGCTTTATCCAGCACGCCCGGGATAGCCGGGCGCGCATCTTTGGCAACGGCCTCGCCTTTAGCGCGGGCATCTTCGCCTGGTTCGTCGGCCTGGCTGCGCTCATGATTGGGCTCAAGACCGCCGGGCATGAGATCACCTGGGCTTTCCAATTTACCAATCCTTATTTCGTCGTCGCGATGAGCGCGGTCGTGCTCGTCTTCGCGCTCAATCTCTTCAGCGTCTTTGAGATCACTCTGCCCGCCTCGGCCACCACCGGGCTGCTCGGCTGGAGCGCGCGCGAAGGATACGCCGGCTCCTTTTTCCAGGGCGTCTTCGCCACCGTCCTGGCCACGCCCTGCACCGCGCCTTATCTTGGGACCGCGCTCGGGTTTGCCTTCGCTCAATCGGCGCTCATCATCCTGCTCATGTTCCTCGCCATCGCGGCCGGGATGAGCGCGCCTTATCTGCTCCTTAGCGCGCAGCCGGCCTGGCTCCGCTTCGTCCCCAAGCCCGGCCCCTGGATGGTGCGGGTAAAGCAATTCATGGGCTTCCTCCTGCTCGCCACCCTCCTCTTTCTCCTCTGGGTCATCGGGGTAGCGCGCGGAATCGACGCCGCCATCTGGGTCAGCGCCTTTCTCCTCGCCCTCAGCGTGGCCTGCTGGATGAAAGGCTCCTTTTCCGTCCCCGGCGCCTCCGGCTCCCAGCGTGCCCTCGTTCTCGTCCTCATGCTCCTGCTCGTGCTCGGGAGCGGCTGGTATTTCATCGGGGAAAAATTCCGCGCCAGCAAAATCGCCGGGCCCAGCCTAACCAACGGCGACTGGATTCCCTTCTCCCCCGAGCGCCTCCAGGCCGAGCTCGCTGCCGGTCACACCGTCTTCATCGATTTCACCGCCGCCTGGTGCATCACCTGCAAATTCAACGAAGCTTCCGTCCTCGAAAGCGCGCCGGTGAAAAGCGCCTTCACTCGCTATCAGGTGGTGAAAATGAAGGCCGATTGGACCAATGCCGACCCCGTCATTACAAAAACTTTGAAACAATTTGGACGGGTCGGTGTCCCACTCTATGTGCTCTACCCGGCGGCGACTCCCAACCAAGCGGTCGTCCTGCCGGAGCTGCTGACCCAATCTTTGGTCCTCGAACATCTTCAAACCGCCGCGGCAACAGTCGCGGCCAGCCCTTAAGCAACCTATGAAAACAAAACTGCTCCTGCTCGCTCTCACCGTCTTTTACACCGAAGCCCTGCAGGCCGCCGACGCGCCCAAGATCGGCGCCGCGGCGCCGGACTTTTCTCTTCCGGGCGCCGATGGCCATACTCACTCGTTAGGCGGATACAAGGGGAAATATGTCGTCCTGGAATGGTTCAACCCGGGCTGCCCCTTCGTGAAGAAGCATTACGAGAGCCAAAACATGCAGAAGCTGCAAAAACGGGCCACGGCCAAGGACGTGGTCTGGCTCACGATCGATTCCTCCGCCAAAGGCAAGCAGGGCTATCTCACCCCGGAGACGGCGCGGAAACAGATGGCGGATTGGAGGATGAACTCGAGCGCGCTCCTGCTCGATCCGGACGGCAAAGTGGGCCACGAATACGCCGCCACCAACACGCCTCACATATATGTCATCGACCCGAGCGGGAAGCTGATCTACTCCGGCGCGATCGATAACAAGCCGACCGCTAATCCGGCCGACATCCAAGGCGCGACCAATTATGTCCAGGCCGCGCTCGAGCAATCGATGACCGGCAAGGGAATCGCAACTCCAAGTTCCCGCGCCTACGGTTGTTCGATCAAGTACGCGGATTAAGCCGCGTCCGGAAAAGAAGCGGCTCAGGTTCAGCGGAAACGATTGACCACCCGCAGCAGCGGGCGGGGCATCAGCCTCACCACCGCCATGCCGAACTTCATCAGCCCGCCCGGGATGACGATCGGCCGGTTTCGCTCCACCCCGTGCAAGGCTGCCCTCACGACTTCCTCGACCGGGACATGAGCAAACTCCGGCGCCGGCACCACACCCTCGGGCGAACGGCGGGCGACCTCGGTAAATTCGGTCCGCACCGGCCCGGGGCAGAGCGCGGTCACACCCACTCCGCTCCCCTGCAGCTCGCTCCGCAGTGCATCGGAAAAACTGGTCACATAAGCCTTGGTCGCGGCGTAAACAGCAAACTTCGGGATCGGCAGAAAGCTGGCCGAGGAGCTGACATTCAGAATCGCCCCGTGCTTCTGCTCGATCATGGCCGGGAGCAGGGTCCGGGTCAGCCGGGTCAGCGCGACCATGTTGACCAGCATCATGCGATCGATTTTTTCCGGCTCGGCACTGGCAAACGGCCCCAGATCGCCCAGGCCGGCATTGTTGATCAGCAAATCGATCGCCAGCTTTTCGCTCTCCAGCCAGCGCAAGAGCTCGAGCACGTCGTCGGTCAAGGCCAGGTCGCTCGAGCGGATGGCGATGCGCAACTCAGGATGTTGCCCGGCCAGTTCATCGCGCAGTTCGCGCAACCGCTCTTCGCGGCGCGCCACCAGCACCAGAGTGGCGGCGCGGCCGGACAGTTGCCGCGCAAATTCCTTCCCGATTCCGGCGGAGGCGCCGGTGATCAAAGCGTGACAGCCGGCCAGCTTCATCACGATCTGCTTTTCGTTAGGATCGGCTCCAGCACGAGCCAGACGTTTTGCGCCACCACTTCGTGTCCGGCCACGGTGGGATGAATATGATCGGCCTGGTTCAAATCGGCATGTCCTCCCACCCCTTCGAGCAGGAACGGGACCAGCGCGGCGTTGTTCGCCTTGGCCAGCTCGGGGTAAACCTGGGCGAAGCTGGCCGCGTAATCGCCGCCCAGGTTCGGTGGCATCCGCATTCCGGCGATGACGATTTTCACCTGCGGGTTCTTCGCTTTCACCCGGTCGATGATCTGCTGGAGATTGAATTTCATCTGCGCCACGGGAAGACCGCGCAGCCCGTCGTTGGCGCCGAGGGCGAGGACGAGGACGTCGATCTTTTTCTGCAAGGCCCAATCGAGCCGGGCCAAACCGCCCGCGCTGGTATCGCCGCTGATCCCGGCGTTGATCACCTCGAAGGGCAGATTTTTTTCCCGAATCTTTTTCTCGATCAGCGCCGGATAAGCCTGGGTGGGCTCGACTCCAAGACCGGCGGTGAGGCTGTCACCGAGGAAAAGAATCGTCCCGCCAAAGAGCGGTGTCGCCAAAACGAGCGCGAGCAGGGTGAGGACGAGATGACGCGGCCAGAGTATTCTCATGCGCGTTTTACGACCATCGCGTAAGCAAGACGCGCCGCAGCGGACCGTCAATGAACTCATTCCCGATTCTCAATCTTCGTGACCTAACGAAAAGCTACTCGACCGGCGCGGGCCAGCTCACCGTGCTGCGCAACGTCACCCTCACCCTCGCCCAGGGCGCGACCTGCTCGATCCTGGGGCCTTCCGGGAGCGGCAAATCGACTCTGCTCGGGCTCGCCGCCGGGCTCGATCTGCCCAGCTCCGGCTCCGTCCTGCTCAACGGGATCTCGTTAGGCGAAATCAGCGAGGACGAGCGGGCCCGGGTGCGCAACGAACTGGTCGGCTTCGTATTCCAAAACTTCCAGCTCATCCCGACCCTGACTGCGCTCGAGAACGTGACCGTGCCAATGGAATTGCGAGGCGATCGCAGCGCACGCACCGATGCGCTCGAGCTGCTCCAGCGGGTTGGGCTGGGCGAACGGAGCGACCACTATCCGACCCAGCTCTCCGGCGGCGAGCAGCAACGCGTCGCCCTGGCGCGGGCTTTTATCAACCGCCCCAAGATCCTCTTCGCCGACGAACCCACCGGCAACCTCGACGCCGAGACGAGCGAGAAAGTGATCGAGATCATGCTCGAGTTGAACCGCAACTTAGGGACCGCGCTCGTATTGGTCACGCACGACCCGGATCTGGCCAGCCTGACCGAGCGGGTCATCCGGCTGCGCAGCGGGGAGATGGTCACATGATAATTCCCTCTTTCGCTCTTTCCTCCCGAGCCGGCGCAGCGCTACGAGCGACCGCTCAATTCCCATCGGCGATCTCTCTCCAGGAGAACGCCTGCATTGCCGATGGGAGCTCCCCTTCCGTCCGGCGACAGATCGCAAGTACTAAGGGGGAGAGCGGCGGTGGAGAGGACACCGCCGCGAGCTGAATCCCGCCATGGCTCACTCCAGCAACAGCCTGGCTTTCATCCCGCGCATGGCCTGGCGCGACAGCCGCTCCAGCCGGCGGCGGCTGCTGCTTTTCTCGATCTCGATTTCGTCAGGCGTGGCCGCCCTCATCGCGATCGGACTTTTTCGTTCCAGCCTTTCCCAGGCGATCGACGAGCAGGCGCGATCATTGTTAGGCGCAGATCTGGTGGTGGAGAGCTCGCGCCCCTTTACCCCGGAAGAGGAACAGATGCTGCGATCGTTAGGCCAGACTCAGGCCCGCGAAGTGCGTTTCCGCACCATGGCCCTTTTCCCCCAGGGCGGCGGCACCCGCATGGTTTACGTGCGCGCCCTGGGGGGGAACTTTCCTTTCTATGGCAAGATGGAGACCTTGCCGCCAACCGCGGCGCAGAGTTTCCGCAACGGCGGCCAAGCGGTGCCGGAGGAGAGTCTGCTCTTCCAGTTCCAGGCCAAACCCGGCGACCAACTCAAGATCGGCGAAGCCACTTTCACCATCGCCGGCGCGCTGACCAAAATGCCCGGCGAAGCTTCACCCGCCGCCAGCTTCGCGCCGCGGGTTTACATTCCGCTGCAGGACCTGGCCCAGACCAACCTGCTCAAGCCCGGCAGCCTGGCCCGCTATCTCAATTTCGTGAAATTCGCCCCGGGAACCAGAGTGGCTGACGAAGTGGCCAAGGTCGCCCCGCAGATCGAGCATTTCGGCCTCGACTACGACACCGTCGCGAAACGGAAGAAGGATCTCGGCCGCTCGCTCGACAATCTTTATCGTTTCCTTAACCTAGTCGGCTTCATCTCGCTTCTCCTCGGCGCAGTCGGGGTGGCGAGCGCGATCCAGGCGCATTTGCAGCAAAAAGTCCGCACCGCCGCCATCCTCCGCTGTCTGGGCGCGAGCGGCCGCGGCACGGTCGCGATCTATCTGCTCCAGGCGGTGGCCATGGGGATGATCGGAGCGCTGGTCGGGGCGGCCCTCGGCCTAACGATGCACCGTCTGCTCCCGGCCGCGCTGCAAAGTTATATCCCGTTTGCCCTCCCAACCGCGGTCAATTGGCGCCCGGTCCTGGGTGGAATGGCGGTCGGCCTGGCGGTCTGCATTCTCTTTGCCCTTCCGCCGCTGCTGCGCTTCCGCCATGTTTCGCCGCTGGTCACTCTGCGCTCCGCGGTTGATGAAAACGTCGCGCCGGTCCGGCGGGACGTTGTCAGCTGGCTGCTCTATCTCCTCATCGCCGGCAGCCTGACCGCCTTTGCCGTGGTGGAAGCGGATCACTGGAGCGACGGCTTGTATATCGCCGGAGGCCTCGGCGTGGCCGTCGCGGTCCTGGTCGGGATGGCGCGGCTGCTCATCTTTCTCGTCCGCCGGCTGCTCCCGCAGCGCTGGAGCTTCGTTCTCCGGCAGGGCCTGGCCAACCTGCATCGGCCTAACAATCGCACCCTCCTCCTCACGCTGTCGTTAGGCCTGGGCACTTTTCTGCTCCTCAGCATTTACCTGACCCGCGACGTCCTTCTGACCCAGTTCCGCTCGATCGATGCCAACGACCAGCCCAATATCTTTCTCTTCGACATTCAGCCGGACCAAACCGCGGCCGTCGCGGCTCTGGTCAGGCAGGAAAAGCTTCCGGTCATCCAACAGGCTCCGATCGTGACCATGCGTCTGATTGAAGTGAAGGGCCGCAAGTCATCCGACATCCTGAAGGACCCGCAGAACAAGGTGCCGGAATGGGAATTGGATCGCGAATATCGCTCGACTTACCGCCCCGACCTGAGCGAGACGGAAAAGATCACCGCTGGGAAATGGATCGGCCAGTTCGATTATCATCCTGGCGACACGGTGCCGGTCTCGGTCGAGCAGGATATCGCGCGTGATCTTGGCCTAACGATCGGCGACTCCCTCGTCTTTGATGTCCAGGGCGTGCCGATCAAGGCCCGGGTGGCCAGTCTGCGCGAGGTGGATTGGAAACGGTTCCAGACCAATTTCTTCGTTGTCTTCCCGACCGGCGTTTTGGAACGCGCGCCGACTTTCAACGTCCTGGTCAGCCGGGTGCCGAACCCCGCTGCCTCCGCGCATTTGCAGAACGCGGTGGTGGCGAAATTCCCTAACGTCTCCGCGCTCGATCTCACTTCGGTCATCCAGACGGTCGATGCGATTCTGGGCAAAGTGGCGCTGGTCATCCGCATCATGTCGCTCTTCACCGTCGGGACGGGATTGATCGTGCTCGGAAGCACGATCTGGAGCGGGCGCTATCAGCGGCTGCGGGAAAGCGTCCTCTTGCGAACGTTAGGCGCGTCGCGGGCGCAGATCTGGAAGATTCTCTTTACCGAGTATCTGTTTCTCGGCCTGCTCGCGAGCGCGACCGGGATCGTCCTCGCGCTCGGGGCGAGCTGGGCGCTGGCGGTGTTTGTCTTTAAGCTGGCCTACGCGCCGACGGTCTGGCCGGTGGTATCCGCCGCCCTCATCGTGACCGGGCTGACGGTCGCGGTTGGGCTGCTGACCAGTTACGGCATTGGCTCGACACCTCCGCTGGCGGTGTTGCGCGAGGAGCTGGAGTAGCTCTCTTTTCTGGCCTCCGGCGCCGGGCGGCAGTTTTAGGTAAATGTTCCAGTCGAAGAAGACTGAAGGCTCGTTTTAAGGCTTGTTGTGAGGGGCTCAGGGTTGCTATAGAAGACAATTCATCCGATTGTGTCCCGCTCGAGGCGCGTCCCACCGCAATTTACATTTTGTCCTCAAGACTCTGTTCCTGCCGGCGCTGATTGTTCATCTCACGATCGGATTTGCGCGCGCGGAAAGGGCGACCTGGACTGGCGAGTCCGGTAACAGTTGGTCGACGCCCGAAAACTGGGACCCCGCAGTCGCACCTAGCGGACCTCATGCGATAGCCAATTTCGCGGACTCCGCTCAGACCACGATTGGTCTAAGCTACGCTTACTGGGTCAGCAGCATGACTTTCGAACCGACTGCGAGCGGCTTCAGCTTCGCTAAGTATCTGGGGGATTTTCGGTTCACCGGTGCCGGCGTTATCAATAAGTCAGACCAGCTTCAGAGCTTTGATATTGGCTGGATCTGCTACAGTTGTGGTGGCGGCTATCCAGCCAGTATCAGCTTTTATAATGAGGCGAGCGCGGGGAGACTCACGCAGTTCACGGTTGAGGCAGCGCCGGGCGATGACATTTTCGGTGGCGAGCTATCCTTTTGGGATTCCTCTACGGCCGGGTCCGCCGTCATCAACGATCTTGGCGGCAACTTTTATTACGGTAGGGGCGTAACCTATTTTCAGGATCGGTCATCGGCTGAAAACGCGACCATTACTAATGGCGGATCGGCCGGGGATTATTCGTATGGTCAAGTCACTTTCTACGACCGTTCCACAGCTGGCAATGCCACGATCATTAATAACGGGGCACTGAGTCGCAACGGTAGTGGGGGGTCGACGGTCTTTTCGGACCATTCCAGCACGGGGACTAGTACGATCATTTGCAACGGCGACTCCGTCGGGAGCGATCGCCCTGCAACCGTCTCACTTTACAACACGGAAGGACAGGCACGCATCATCCTGCTTGGAATTGGAAGGATGAACCTTACCGGCGGTTTTGATGGGCTAAAGGCCACGGTGGGTTCGATCGAGGGCGACGGCAATATTTACCTTGGTCAAACAAAGAGGAGCGATCTCACGGTCGGGACTAACAACCAAAGCACAACTTTCAGTGGCATCATACAGGATAACGTTTTCTCGAGTGGGGGCTCGCTTCGGAAAGTTGGCAGTGGCACCCTCAGCCTGACGGGGGCTAACTCTTATTCTCGCGGCACCACGATCGAGGGTGGCGAGCTTCAAGTAGAAAACAGCGCCGGTTCCGGCACCGGCACGGGTGCAGTGCAGGTCATGATGGGCACCCTCGGCGGCCATGGCAGCATCTCAGGCGTAGTCACCGTCGGCGCCGGCACCGATTCCGGCGCTTTCCTCGCCCCTGGCGATGCAAAGGTCGGGACTCTCACGATCGAGAGCGAAGTCATCTTTAATGCCGAGGGTAACTATGCGTGCACGCTCGACATCAAGAGCGGACAGGCCGACCAAGTGTTAGCCAACGGCGTAACCATAAATCCAGGGGCCAACTTTTCGATCTCGGCCTTGGGCCAGGGCGAGATAACTATTGGCACGGTCTTTACCGTCATCAGCAATACCGGCGCTGCTCCTATTTCGGGTGCTTTTAGCAATCTCGGAGATGGCGCGATTATCCTTCTCAACGGCAACAAGCTGCAGGCGAGCTACAGCGGCGGCGACGGGAACGATCTCACGCTGACAGCCGTGCTTTGAGCAGTAGCGCGAGCTTCCAGCTCGCAAAAAGTTCGCCAGACTGCGAGCTGGAAGCTCGCGCTACCTTAGCTTGGCCAACTCGGCTTTCGTTAGGGGACGCCAACTGCCGCGCGGCATTTCCCCCAGGCGCAGGTGGCCGATGCGGGTGCGGAGGAGTTTTTTTACTTCGTAGCCGAGCTCGTAAAACATGCGGCGGATTTGCCGGTTCAATCCCTGCTGGAGCACGACCCGCAGCTTGGTCGGGCCGAACTGTTGCACTCGCGCCAGCTTGGCTCGTTTGCCATCGAGGAAGATGCCGGTCTGTAATTTCTCGGCCAGTTTCGGCTGCCAAAGTTTGTCGAGGGTCACCTCGTATTCCTTTTCCACTTTGTAGCGCGGATGAGTGAGGTGCTGCGCCAAGTCGCCGTCGCTGGTGAGGAGGAGCAGGCCCTCGGTCTGGGCGTCGAGCCGACCGATGTTGAAGAGCCGGGCGAACTTCGGAGGCAACAAATCGTAGATGGTGTCGGTCGCGTTTGGATCGCGCCGGGTGGAAACGAACCCGGCCGGTTTGTGCAGCAGGATGGTGAGGGTTTCCGCCCGTCTCACGATCCGATTGCCGACCTTGACGTGGTCGCTGTCCTCGACCTGGGTGGCGAAATTGGTGCAGGGCTGGCCGTTAATGGTCACCCGGCCTTCGGCAATGAGCTCGTCGCAATGCCGGCGCGAGCCGAGCCCGGCGGCGGCGAGGAAGCGGTTCAGGCGCACAGCCGGTGCGTGAATTGGTGAAACCGAAACCGCGGGGGAAGATCTCGGTTTAACGACTCACGGATCTTAGAGATCGGGCTTGGTCTTCGGCAGGCCGATGACTTTGCTCGTCTCTTTCCACTGGCCACGCTTCTTCAGCAGCTCGACCCGTTCGAACCGTTTCAGGACGTTGCGTTTGGCCGTGATGGTGCTGGCTCCTCTAAGACTGCGATGCTGCGACATAAAAATTTGCTCCGGGTTGTGCTCCGAAAATGAGCGGGCAAGGTAACTGGCTTCCCGGCTTTTTCAAATGGATAACCCAACGCCGTCCCGCGCGCTGCCCGGTGGGATCAACCCGCGCCTGGCGCTCGGCCTCGCCCTGCTCCTCTTGCTCGGCTTCGGCCTCGTCTCCTGTCGCGGCGTCGATTGGTTCCTGCTCAAGCGCTCGCTCCGGGCGAAATTCGGCGATGTGCACTGGATCACCACCCAGCAGTTAGCCGATTGGCTTGCGAACAAGGACCGGCCGCAACCGGTCTTGCTCGATGTGCGCACTGCGGCGGAGTGGAAGGTGAGCCACCTCGCCGGCGCCCGCCGGGTCGATCCGAAAGCCGAGGCCGAGACCGCCGCCCAGGGTCTCCCGAAGGAGACCCCGATCGTCACCTATTGTTCGGTCGGCTACCGCTCCGGAGGAATGGCGGAGCGGCTGCAAAAGGCCGGCTACAACAATGTGAAAGACCTGGAGGGCTCGATTTTTGAATGGGCTAACGAGGGCCGGCCGCTGGTGCACGAGGGAGAGCCAGCCACGCAGGTGCATCCCTACAACGCCACCTGGGGGCGCCTCTTGAAACCGCAAGTAAGAGCGCCCCTGCCGAATTCGTAGCCTAACGACGGTTGCTCAGGAGCACCGTCGTGCCGCACACGGTCAGCTCTTCGGTCGGGGTGCCGCGGCCGCCGAGGAGAGTGCGCCAGTGCGGCAATCGGTTTTGCTCGATCAGCAGGTAAAGTCGGTCGGCCCCGCTCCAGGCCTGGGCGACGGTCTTCTCTTCCAGGAAAATATCCGGCGTCGGACCGAGCGCGGCGCCGGGCTCGGAGGCGGGATCCTGATTCACCAGATAAAACTTCCGCCCGAGGTAAAAGAGGAGGCTGCTCCCGACGTGCATCGGGCCTTCGTAGATCACCTTATCGTTAGGCGCGATCTGTTCCTGAATGTAATCGGCCGCGTCGGCGAGTGAGAAATAAGGGGCCATCCGGGCGACCCCGTCCATCATGCTGAACCCGATCGGAACCATGGCCGCGGCCAGGGCGGTCAGGGCAAGACGCGGGCGCTCTCGCCAGATGAACCAGAGCGCGACCCCGGAGAACAGCGTCAGCGCGAGCCCCACCGCCACGAAAATGAAACGAAAACCGAGCCAGGTGGAAATCGGGATATCGGTCAAAGTCCGCCAGGCGGTGGAGCGCCCGGCGGTAGTGCCCCATTGGCCATCGGCGTTCTGCAAAAGCGCCGGCAGCCGCCAGGCCACCGCCCCGGCGACCAGCCCGACCAGGAGCACGGCGCAGACCCCGGTCATCTTGGCCCAGCGCGGCATCCGCGCCCAGGCCGTGGCGGCGAAAATGGCGAAGCCGCCCCACATGCTCATCGAGTAATAATCCTGCCGTTGCCCGATGAGGAAGAGGGGGACAAACACCACCGCCATCCAGCAGAGCGGGAAGGCATCGGCAAACTCGATCTCGCGCGGGCGCAGGACGCGTCGCCAGGCCAGGACGATGCCGGGGAGAATGGCGAAGCTCCACGGGAACCACCAGGCGAGGTGGAGCGCGAGGAAAATCCGGCGCGGCACATTATCGTAGCTGTGCCCGGCATCGGCTTCGCCGGCCAGATGCACGAGCCATTCGCGGGCGGTAAATTGCTCGATGAAACCGGGATGCCGAAACTCCAGCCAGATGTGCCAGGGGGCGGCGATGAGCAGGAAAACAAGAATCCCATCCCAGCGCAGCAGCTCGCGAAAACGGATGCGCGCTTCCCGATAGAAACAAGAGAGCAGAATGAGGATGGCAGCCGGGTAGAGCAGCCCGTGCAGACTCTTGGTCATGCAGGCAAACGCGGCGCAGATCCAGAAGCCGATGAACCAGCCGCGCCGGGTCTGGCGGCGTTCGTAGCCGCGCAAGGCACAATAGAGCGCCCCGGCGATGAGGGCGCTAAAGAGTGGCTCCGGCATGAGGATGCGGCCGAGGAGAAAGGTGCCGCAACAGGTGAGGTGAATGAGCCCGGCGAGGTATCCGCGCCAGGGGCCGCCGAGGCGATCGCCGATGAGAAAAGTGAGCGCGACCGCCGCCACCGTGGCGAGAGCGAGCGGGAGACGCGCTGCCGCCGTCGTGAGGCCAAAGGCCTTCAACGAGACCGCGATCGCCCAGTAAAAGAGCGGCGGCTTTTGCGGGCGCGGGATGCCGTCGTTAGTCGGGGTGAGCCACTCCTGCGACTCGAGCATCTCGCGCGCGGCCCCGGCATATTGGCCATCGGTTTCATTATAAAGATCGCCCCAGCCGATGGTCGCGATGTGGAGGAAGGCGCTCAGGCAGAGCAGGAAAATGAAGAGCGCTCGCCGGATCGGCGGCGGCTGCAGCGCGTGCGGGGTGAGAAACACGTCATCGAGAGTAAGGGCGGGATTGCCGGAAGACATGAATCGTTAGGCTACTCCTTCCCGGGCCATTGTCTGCCGCTGAATTTCAGGCCTGCCCCGCCCCCGGCTCCGCCTCGCGATAGGCTTCCCACTCTTCCGGAAGACGGAGCAACTTCGCCTCCGGCATCTGTACCAGGGCCAGCATCTGGCGGCTCTCGGCGATGAGCAGATCGTCGCTCAGCCGCCGGATCTGGAACCCGCACCAGAAGCGCACCCGCTCCAGCCGGTCGAGCCAGCCATCGATCCGCAAGCGATCGCCCAGTTTGGCCGCGCGCCGGTAATCGATCTCCGTCCGCACCACCACCGGATAACGCTGGGTCTCCGCCATTTCGACCAGCTTCATCCCCAGTTTTTCGGCCAGAAGGGTGCGCGCGGTTTCGATAAAACGCAGGTAAGCGATGTTGTGCACCACGCCCCCGCAATCGGTGTCGAAGAACATGACCTGGACTTCGATTTGAATGCGGGGCGCGGCGAGTTTCACGGCGGGAGTCTAATCCGAAATCCGAATATCGAAATTCGAAGGCAGCTCGAATTTTCAAAACCAAAAGACTCGAAACCCTCCTGCCCGCTGACTTCGAAATCGCATCGGACTTCGAGCTTTGAATTTCGACATTTCCGCCTCGCTAGAGGCGGACGAGGTCGAGCAAGAATTGGCACCAGAGGTAAATCATCCCGCGCCAGGAATACCGAATCTCGCCGCCGGCCGTCTGCATGAGGACGCCCGTTTTGAGGTTGTGCGCGATCTGGTCGCGCAAATCGTTCTCGATCTCCTCCTGGATCTGATCTTCATCGAGCGGGTCGATCAGGCTGGCCTCGATCGCGTTATCGCGCAGGAAGGCTTTGTGGCTGTGATAGAGCTGCCAGAAAGACTGGTCGGGCCGCTGCCGATTGATGCGAAATTGCGGGGTTAATTTCAGGCCGTAGGAGAGCGGATAATTCCAGGTCGTCCAGACGTTGCCATCCTGCGAACGCGAGGAGATGCGCAGGTAATAGAAGGAAAGATCGTTTTGCTCATTCAGGCAGATGGTGGCCTGAGAGCGATCCTCTTCCTTGTAAAAGAGACGGAAGAATTGCTTGTAATCCTCCCAATCCCAACCGGCGTCGCTGATGTGGATGAAGCCTTCGCTCTCGATCTGGCCGGTGATCTCTTCCAGGCTGGGGAAGACCTCCTCCGAGGGCGGGCTTTTCGGGCGCAGCGTTTTCTCTCGCGGGAGCCGGAGCGTCCGGATGCGGGTGAGGATTTCCAGCCAGGGCAAAAAGAGCCAGCTGGCCGCGCTGAGCAGCCCGAGGATCCAGCTCCCGGTGATGTAGTAGATAGCCAGAAAGGAGGCGGTGAGAATGCCAAAGGCCCCCACTTTCTGGGAGATGGAGGATTGATAGCTGCGCAGGGCGACGCTCAGAACCGCGACGCCCAGGGTAATGAAAAGCCCAAATAGCATCTAAGGGACGATATTGTGCTCGCGCAGAAATTTTTCGAGTTGATCGGTATCGAAATTTGCGAGCACTTCGTCCCCGGCGACCAGGGTCGGCACATAGGTCTGGTCGCTCAGTTCTTTCATCTCCTGGTAGGCGGCGCGATCCTGCCCGACATCGATCTCAGTGAATTGGTAGCCGCGTTCAGTGAGATATTCTTTCGCGTCGATGCACCAGGAGCACCATTCGCGGCTAAAGAGTCGTAGGTCGGTCGGCACGCTCGAATAAACAGTCGCTTCGGAGGGCGTCAATCTCCGGCTTCACCGGAATTATTTCCCCGCCGCCAGCGGGCCCACGTTCGCGCCTGAGAAGGCCGTCTCAGTAAACGATTTCCCAAGGCCCCGCGGGCGTGTGCACCGCCACCAGCTTGCCGGGATAAATGACCGAGAGAACGAGGCCGGCGCACATCTGCGTTTCCTCATCCTTCACCGGGGCCAGGGTCTTTTCGTCCAATCCGAAAAGCGTCCCGCTCTTCCGCCGCACCACCACCTCGGGGCCGCCGGTGGTGACAAAATCCAGCTGGCCCACCTGCGGAGCCTGCACCCGCACCCCGGCCTGGTAGGCCGCCTCGAGGCATTTCGCCTGGCGCACGTCATCCACCTTGAGCGATTCATTTTCCTCGATCGCCTGGTAGAGATGAGAAAAATCCGGCTTGAACCATCCCGCCCGAGTCTGTAAAAGCGCGGTGATTTTCTGCTTCTCCTCTTCGGTCAGCGAAGTGACTGCCGGGTAGTGGTGCCAGGGCAGATCGAGGGCGAAATCCGCCGTGAAATCGTGCTCGAAAACCACCTTCCCCTGCACCGCTTTCCGATCCTCCACCCCTTCCTGCGCCGGATTGCCAGCCGGCGCGCTTTCCGCCAGGGCTTCATCCGTTACCGTCGCCGTCTGCAGGCGGGCGTGATAACTTTTGCTGGCGTCGTTAGGGACAAATTCGATCCGGAACCTGTTCGCCCCCTTGCGCACCACCGGCCCGACCGAACTCATCGGCACCCAGACCGCCGGCGGCACCTCGTCTCCTTCCCCCGCCACCGGCAGCTCTTCCTCCCCCACCTCCTGCACTGCGATCGGCACGTTGTTGAGCCAGACCGTCGCCTTGCCTGGCACCGTGGTCACTTTTTCGTCCTGCGCCGGATCGCCGAGATAGGGAGTAAACTTAAATTCCACGCTAATGATGGCGGGCCGAAGCCAGGCGCGCCACGCAGAGCAAGAGCAAGCTCAGCGCGAGATGTTTCATGCTCCTGTTATTGCCTTAAGTCACCTCTCGAAACAAACGATTCCGCCGGCCCGCGGCGGCGGCCGGGCCGCGTCTTCTTTCCGCGCCAAACATGCAAAATCATGATCGGCGGTAGGGCCAGCCCTACCCACAAATGAGCCGAGCTCGTCCACCCGCGCCAACGCTCGTCGCCAAGGTAATAAAGGCCGTAGCCAGTGAGGCTGAGGAAGAGAAAAAGGCCCAGCAGGGAAAGGCCGGTGCGCAGGTTGCGGCCGGCCCGCCAGGCGAATTTCACATGCATCGGCAGAAGCGTGCCGACCAGCACCAGGACGAGCACGGCGGCGGCGCCGTGCGCCTTTAGCATCCAGCTTTGAGCCGGGCTGGAACCGCCAAATTCGTTAGGCAAGGCGGCGAAATAATGCAGCCAGGCCCAGGCTGCGCCGGTCGCGAAGACGGCGCCACTGGCCAGGCCGGCAAACCATTCGTGGCGGCGGCTAAGTTGAATGGAGTTGCGACGCATCGTGACGATTGAACCAGCGCGGGGGCAGGTTGCGCTCGAGCAAGAACGCGTCCGCGCCGAAACGGTCAAGCAGCGATCGCGCCTCTTCCCGCAGCACGAGAGTGATCTTGGTCAGCGCGTCTGCGGTGACGCAATCCGCCGCCCCCACCGTCACGCTCACCTCCCCAGCCAGCGGCCGCCCCGAGCGGCCATCGAAGAGCGCCGGAGCAAAATAACGCGCCGAAGTAGCCAAAGCCCGCTCCCGCAGCCGCACTGCGCCGGCCGCACAACCGGGCGCCAGCGGATGCCTTATCTGCACCATCTCAGCGGCCTCGCCGAAGACACGCAGATCGCCGCCGGCATTCACCGTCCCGGCCGGCGCGCCCGCTTTCCTCATCGCCTCCACCGCCCGATCGACCGCGAAACCCTTGGCGATGCCCCCGAGATCGAGGGCCAGGGGCCGGCGAAAGCGCACTCCGCCTTCCTCCAGCACGATGTCGCGCCAGCTCCCGTCGGAGCGGCCAGTGATATCGAAGGCTCCCTCGCTCGCTCGGGAAAACTCCTCCGCCGCCGCCAGCACCGCCCGCGTCCAGCGATGGACCCGGACGTTGCGCCGCACCGCCTCGCGCTGCAAAAGACTGATCTCACTTAATGGATCGTGCCGATTCATCAGCCGCTGCACCTCCAGAATGGCGATGAAACCAACCCCGAGCGCGCGCTGCAGCACGGTATCGTTAGGCGCACGCACCGTCAGCTCGACGAAAGTGCCGAGCAAGGGGCGGGCCCGGCGGGCTTCAACGCAGGGCGACATCGTGTAAGGCCAGCACCCGGCGCACTCCATCGCTCAGGTGCCGCGAGGAGAGCGTCGCGCCACTGATGTTCTTGATATCCCGGTCGAGGACGAGGGGCGCGCCTTTCTTCTTCCCGGTAAACTGGGCCAGCCACTTCGGATCGCGCACCTGGCCGCCGTAACTCTCGCGGTAATCCATGATCTCCATTCCCTTGACCGCGCCTGCGCTCGTTAGGCCGATGGCATAGGTGATGAATTCGTGTTTCCCAATGACCTCATCGACAATGAACCAGCCGCCGCCGTCGCTGACCTGCCAGACTCTCGGCGGGGTGGCGGTGAGCCGAACCCCGCTTTCTTTCTCGATCGTCTTGCGCTGCGCAGCCGTGAGCTGAAGCGGATGGGCAGTGAAGCTTTTTCCGGGAAAGATGGCCCGCTGCGCCTGCTCGACATTGAGATAAGTGACCGCGAAACCGGTACTAACCAGGGCCGCGGAAAGAGGCGCGGCGACAAAGAGGAACTGTGACTTCATCCAGAGTTAAAAGTTGAAGCCGACCTTCAAGCGCCAAAGGTTCTTCTGTTCTTCGGCAAAGGTCTGGCCGGTGTTAGGCTCATCCACGCCTTTGCCATAGACCTGGTAATTCCAGGTCAAGGTCGCCCACCAGCGCTTCTGCGCGTAATGGAGCGATGGCCCGGCGTAGAGGACGCTATGCTCAAAGAAGCTGAGATCGAACAGGGGATATTCGGCCCGAAAATGAGTCTCGACGCCGGCGTACCAATTAGGGGCAAAGCGATAGCTCACACCGCCGGCCGATTCGAAGGAAAACTCGCGCGGATATTCTTCCGCCGGTTGTTTTCCCCAGGCCCACTCCGCGCCAAGACTGAAGACCGTGATCAGAGTGTCATCGAGGAAGTCCTTCTGGAAGTCGATTTCAGGTTTGAGATAGCGCTCGTGCTGCTTCAGACCGCCGACTTCGTCGTTGATAAGATAGCCGCCCTCGAGGCGCAGGGCCAGCCCGAGCCAGTCTTTGAACGGGCTGAGGATGCGATATTTCCCGGAAGCTTCGCCGCCGCCGAAGCGATAGTTATTCTTGTTAGGCAAGCCATCGACCCCGCGATTATAGAAGTAGTGATTTACCAGGGAAACGCTGGCCTGGAATTTATCGGTGAAGCCGTATTCAATTTCGGTTTCGTAATCGGAGGCGTAATAGGTGCCTTCGTTCTTCCCCGTGCGCAGAGTGCTGAATTGGTAAAGCTCGGTCTGCCCTTTGGGAAGGGTCTCGGCCCCGCGGGCAAAGCCGAAGAATTGTTCGTCGGCCCGGGCCGCAGGAGCGGTCGCCCAGCTCAGGAAAAGAGTGGCGCCGAGCACCGCAAGTGGAATGAATTTCATGCCCCATGCTAAACAACCCGCTCACCGCCTGCTGCCGGGCGGTTGCTAATTATTAGCGATTGGTTGCGCGCCTGTGCTGCCGCTAGCCGAGCGAGGCGCGATAGGCGGCCGCGTCTTGCAGACCGGCCAGGGCGGCGTCGTCTTCCATCTGCAAAACGTAGATCCAGCCTTCGCCGTAGGGATCGGTGTTGACCAGGGCGGGGTCGGTTTCGAGCGCTTTGTTCACTTCCAGCACCGTTCCCTTGGCCGGGGCGTAGATGTCACTGGCGGCCTTGACCGATTCGACCACGGCGATGGTGCCTTTGGCGTCGTAACTCGCGCCCATTTTCGGCAGCTCGACATAGACGACGTCGGTTAATTCGGCCTGGGCATGATCGGTAATGCCAACCCGGATTTTGTCGCCGTCGCGGCGGACCCATTCGTGCGATTCGGTGTAGAGGAGATCGTCTGGAACGTTCATGATTTTTTGTAGAGCGGCTTCTTTTCGATCACGGCCGGAAATTTCTGGCCGCGAATTTCGATTTCGATTTCTTCGCCCGGTTTCGGCGTCGGCGTGCTGAGGTAAGCCATTCCGATGCCGTAATTCAAGCTCGGAGAAAGGGTGCCGCTGGTCAGCTCGCCGGCCTCTTTGCCGTCGCGAAAAATTTTGTAGTGTGGTCGCGGGGGCGGGCTTTTGCCCTTCATCCTAAATGCGACCAGCCGGCGCGAGAGCCCCGCTTCCTTGTCCCGCCGGAGCTTTTCCCGGCCGGTGAATTCCGGCTTGGCCAGATCGACGAAAAAACCGAGCCCGGCTTCGAGCGGGTTGTGCTCGGGCGAAAGATCGGAGCCGTTGAGCGGGTAACACATCTCGAGCCGCAGGGTGTCGCGCGCGCCCAGCCCACAGGGACGAATGCCTAACGACTTTCCTTTTTTCAGGATCTCGTTCCAGATCCGCGGCGCCGCGTCTGCCGCGAAGAAAACTTCGATTCCATCCTCGCCGGTGTAGCCGGTGCGGGCGATCCAGACCTGGCTGCCACCGAGCTGAAACGGCGCTATCCGATTCCGGGCCGGCAGTTCCTCGCCCTCTCCGAAAAGAGCGGCGAAAAGCTCCCCGATCTTCGGCCCTTGAATGGCCAGGCCGGCGTAGCGGTCGCTCTGGTCTTCCAACTGCACCTCCATGCCGAGATGCGCTTGCAGCCACTTGAAATCGTCCTCGATCCTCGAGGCATTGACCACCAGGAGAAATTTTTCGTCCTCGATCCGGTAAAGGATGAGGTCGTCGATGATCCCGGCTTCGTCGTTGAGCAGGAAAGTATATTGGCCGGAGCCGGTTTCGAGCTTGGCCACGTTGTTTGTCAGCATGGTGTCGAGCCACTCGCCGGCGCGCGGGCCGGAAACGACCAGCTCGCCCATGTGCGAGATGTCGAAGAGGCCGAGGTCGTTGCGCACGGCCTCATGTTCTTCCCGAATGCTGCTGTATTGCACCGGCATCATCCAACCGCCGAACGGGATAATTTTCGCCCCAAGCTTGACGTGTTCGTAGTAAAGCGGGGTCGTTTTTGCAGCAGTCTCAGTCACCGCGGCCAGCCTAGATGTTGCGCTCCGGGTGTCAATTCCCCCAAAAAATCCTGCTCCTGCTCCTGCTCCTAATCCTGCTCTGAGGGTGCCCGTGATCGTGCACAAATGGGCCGGCCGCCCACCTTCTATTGAACTGGCCCGAGCCCGCCTCTACGGTGAGCCGACCATGAGTTTTCTCGACACACTCGAACGCCGCTTCGGTTGGCTGGCCATTCCGGGCCTGATCCGGATCGTGGTCGCGCTGACGGCGCTGGTTTACCTTCTCACTTTTCTCAATCCCGGGTTCCTCTCCATTCTCACGCTCAGCCCGGCGCGGATCCGGGAGGGCGAAGTCTGGCGGCTCATCACCTACATCTTCATCCCCCGCTCAGTCGGCGCGCCCGGCTCGCTCATGCAGCCGCTCTGGCTCCTGGTCGCCCTTTGGTTTTTGCTCTTCATCGGCGACCGGCTCGAGCACGCCTGGGGCGCCTTTCGGCTGACCCTTTATTTTCTCGTTGGGATGATCGGGACGACGGTGGCGGCCTTCGTTTTCGGGGCGCAATTCTCCAACACCATGCTCGCCTCCTCGCTCTTTTTCGCCTTCGCCACCTTTTACCCCGACGAAGTGATCTACCTCTTCTTCGTTCTCCCGGTGAAGGTGAAATGGCTGGCCTGGATCTCGGCCGGGTTGCTCATCTTCGGCTTTGCCACCAGCCCGAATTCCTACCGGATGGCGCTCATCGTGACCTTCGCCAATTACTTCCTCTTCTTCGGCCCCGACCTGGTCCGGGCCGCGCGCACGCGCCAGCAAGTCTCCAGCCGGCGCCAGCGTTTTGAAGAAAACGCCCGACCGGAAGATGAGGCCTTGCATCATTGCGCGACCTGCGGGGCGACGGAGCTGACGAATCCGAATCTCGAATTCCGGGTCGCGCGCGACGGCGAGGAATATTGCCTTGAGCATCTGCCGAGCGCGAGCCAGGTCGAGGTCTAGCCGCCGGGATTCCGTTCTGCCTCCGCACCGTCCGCAGCTTGACCCCATCCCCGCGCACAGGGAAACTCCGGCCATGGACTCGACGCCCGCGCCGCTCATCCCGCAGGATGGCTGGCATTGCCTGCATCTTTTTTACCGCATCGAATACGGCCAATGGCAGCTCCTGACCGATGACGAACAGCGCGCGGCCAAAATCGCTCTCTCCACTCTGGTGCAGGAGACGCGTGCGCTCGAGTCGACCCAGCTTCTCACCCTGAGCCAGGTCACGCCCAAGGCTGATCTCGGTTTCATGCTCATCACCCCCGATCTGCACGCGGCCAACCGGATCGAGAAACAGCTCACGCTGTCGTTAGGCCCGGATGTCCTCGTTCCCGTCTACAGTTATCTTTCCCTCACCGAAGAGAGCGAATACACCACCACCGACGAGCAATACGCCGAGACGCTGGAGAAAGAGCAGATGGTGCGGCGCGACACGCCGGATTTTGAAAAAGGGATGGAGGAATTCCGCGAGCGGATGAAGAAATATCGGCAGGACCGGGTTTACCCGACGCTGCCCGATTGGCCGATCGTTTGTTTCTACAACATGACCAAGCGGCGGGGCGAGACCCACAACTGGTATTCGCTCCCCTACGAAGAACGCCGCACCCTGATGGGCGGTCACGCCCGGGTCGGCCGACAGTATGCGGGGAAGGTGAAACAGCTCATCACCGGCTCGACCGGACTGGATGACGCGGAGTGGGGCGTGACTCTTTTTGCGCACGATACTTTCCAGATCAAAGCGATCGTTTACCAGATGCGCTTCGACGAGGTGAGCGCGGCCTACGCCGATTTCGGCGAATTTTACATTGGCATTCAACTGCCGCTCGACGAACTGTTTCGCCGCCTGCAGCTGTAAAACTCATGCTCCTAATCTTGCTCATAATCGAAGACCGCTAACGATCGAGCACGAGTAAGAGCAGGAGCACGATTGTGAAATGGATGGGTGGCAGAGTGGTCTAATGCGCACGCCTGGAAAGCGTGTTTGCCGCAAGGCAACCAGGGTTCGAATCCCTGCCCATCCGCCCCTGGCCAGATTTCCTATTCGTTAGGCAAGCGCCGGCTCAGGATCTGGGTCGTCTGCCGCACTTTCATGATGCTGTTGGCCGGGAGGACGCCGCGGAAACTTGCCCCGGGATAAATGATGCAGTCGCGCCCAATGACCGAGCCGGGATTGATCACCGCGTTGCAGCCTATTTCGCTGCGATCGCCGATGATCGCGCCAAATTTCCGCAGGCCGGTCGCGATCATGCCGTCGGTGGCGAGGACGGAGATCTCGGCATGATCGAGTTTCACATTTGATAAAATGACGCCGGCGCCGAGATGCGCCTTGTAGCCGAGAATCGAATCGCCCACGTAGCTGAAATGCGGCACCTGCACCTCATCAAAGAGGATGCAGTTCTTAAATTCGCAGGAGTTCCCCATGACCACGCCGTTGCCGACAATGACGTTTTCGCGCACGTAACAACCGCTTCGGATGTGGCAGTTCTCGCCGATCCAGGCCGGCCCTTTCAGAAAGGCGCCCTGCTCCACGATCGTGCCCTGGCCGATATAGACATTGGCGCTGATGAAGGGCTTGCCGACCAGCTCGCCCAGCACCCCGGGCTTGAGCCGAAACTGCAAATAACTCGGGATCTGCTTGAGCGCTTCCCAGACGTATTTGTCCTTCTCGAAGAGCTTCGAATGCGCGCTGTGCTCGAGTTCGAGATATTCGGTCGGGCTGAACATTTCGTTAGGCGAAAACTTTGGTCAGGCGCCAGCGCGGCGGGTCAGAACCTGCCCTTCCTTGGTATCGCGCACGGCCCAGCCCAGTTCCTGAATTGCATCGCGCAATTCATCACTTTTTCGCCAGTCTTTGGCAAGCCGGGCCTGCGTCCGCTCTTCCGCCAGGCGGGTAACTTGAGCCGGCGGCTTCTCCGCTTCGGCTTCGAAAGCGAGCACGCGATTGATCCCTTCCCACCACTGTAACCAGGCCCGCGCCCGCGCTGGCTCCATCCCGCCATCGAGCTCGCGATTACTTTCCCTGATCTGCTCAAACAAGTGCCCGAGCGCGCCGGAAATATTGAGATCGTCGTCCAGCGCCTGGCCAAATCCCTCCCCGCTGATTGCAGTCGCGGCTGCCGTCGTCTCCCCGGCCGTCTCGCGCAGGCGGCGCAACCATTCGTCGATCCGGGCCAGGGCCTGGCGCGCTTCCTCCATTCCTTCCCAGGTAAAATTAAGCGGCACGCGATAGTGCACCCGGATGAGGGCATAACGAACTTCCCGGCCGCTGTAACCTTTCTCCAGCACGTCGCGCAGGGTGTAGAAGTTGCCTAACGACTTCGACATCTTCTGCCCCTCGACCAGCAGATGCGCGCAGTGCAGCCAGTAGCGCACAAACTGTCTCCCGCTGCAGCCTTCCGATTGCGCGATCTCGGCTTCGTGATGGGGAAAGATGTTATCCACTCCGCCGCAATGAAGGTCGATCTGTTCGCCTAACAACGCCGTCGCCATCGCGCTGCACTCGATGTGCCAGCCCGGCCGGCCCCGGCCCCATGGACTTTCCCAGGCCACCTCGCCATCCTCCGCGTCCCAGGCTTTCCAAAGCGCGAAATCGCCCACGTGCTCCTTGTCGTACTCGTCGCTCTTCACCCGGCCGGTTGAGCGCAATTCCGCCAGATCGAAATGGGCCAGATGGCCATACTCCGGAAAGCGGTTTATCCGGTAGTAGACTGATTTGTCATCCGCCTGATAAGCCAGTTCCCGCGCGATCAGCTGCTCGATCATCGCGATCATGGCCTGGACATAACGATCCTCGGTCGCGGCCGGGAAGAAATTCGCCCGCTTGATCTGGAGGGTATCGAGATCCTGAAAGAACGCTTCCTTGAACGGGGCGGTGAATTCGCCTAACGGTAGCTTTGCCGCCCGGCTGCCCCGGATCGTCTTGTCGTCGACATCGGTCAGGTTCATCACCCGCTCGACGGTATAGCCGCGAGCCTCGAGCTGCCGTTGCAGTAGATCCTCGAAAAGATAGGCGCGGAAATTCCCGATGTGGGCGTGGCTGTAAACGGTCGGCCCGCAGGTGTACATCTTGACCACACGCCCGGCGGGGTCGAGCGGGCGAAAGTCCTCAAGTTCGCGTGAGTAGGTGTTGAAGAAACGGAGCGGCATGGGTGCTAGCGGGAGTGTTGGAGTAATGGTGTGTGGGGGCGATGAATCTTGGTCGAAGCCAACCCTACTCCATTACGCCCACACTCCATTACTCCCTCTCCACACTGGCCACCGCCATCGCGGCCATCCCCTCGCCGCGGCCGATCGCGCCCATGCCTTCGTTGGTCGTGGCCTTGATCCCGATCTGCCCGACCTCCAGGCCGAGCGCAGCGGCGATCTTCTCCCGCATCGCGCTGAGGTGCGGTCCGATCTTGGGCGCCTCTGCGATCAGGGTGGCGTCGATGTTCGTGATCTGCCATTTTTCGCCCTGCAGGATTTCTCCCACCCGGCGCAGGATCTCCAGACTGCTGATCCCGCGGATCGCTTCATCGGTATTGGGAAAGTGGTGGCCGATGTCGCGCTGGCCGATTGCGCCTAACAATGCGTCGGCGATGGCGTGGCTGAGCACATCGGCGTCGGAATGCCCCTCCAGCCCGCGCTCGTGCGGAATTTCGATTCCGCCCAGGACAAGCTGGCGGCCCTGGGCGAAGCGATGGGCGTCATAACCGATTCCAGTGCGAAACATAACGTCGTTAGGCTAACGCAGCTCGAGCCGCCCGTTCGAGGCAATGATGCGGAATTTATCCGGCAGATCGGTCCGCGCTTCCAGCTCGACCCGGCCGCCGGCCGCTTCGATCAGGAGCCAGCCGGCGGCAATATCCCAGAGGCTGATCCCTTGTTCGATGTAAGCGTCGAGCCGGCCGCAGGCGATGTAAGCCATGTCGAGGGCGGCGCTGCCCAGCATTCGACACTTCCGCACCCGATGCACCATCTGCTCGAGCAGCGGCAACCCGGCATCGATCGTCGCGCTGGTTTTGGCCAGCCCGATGGAGACTACGGCCTCGGCCAAAGTGGCGCGGGAGCTCACCTGCACCGGGCGGCCATTTAACTGCGCTGGCTCGCCACTGACGGCGCTCCAGAGTTCCTCCCGAATCGGATCGTAGATGACCCCGACCACCACCTGTCCCTGACGCCGCAGCGCGATCGAGACACAGAAATGGGGGATGCCGTAGAAGAAATTCACCGTGCCGTCGAGAGGATCGACCACCCACTGGTATTCGCTCGCCTGATCGCCCACGATCCCTTCTTCGCCGTAGAGCGAGTGGGCGGGAAAACGTCCGAGCAAGATCCGGGTGATAAGATCCTGCGCCAGCACATCGACCTCCAGCTTGATGTCGTGCGCGGTGGTCGCATGGACGGTGAGCGGCTTCTCAAAATGTGAGCGGAGTAACTGGCCGGCGGCGCGGGCCGCTTCCTCGGCCACTTCGAGATATGGTCTCACCGGCCAAACCTAACCGATCCCACGCCGCCTCGGCGAAGTTTTTTGTGCGAAAAAGAAACCGGGAGAAGAATGAATTCTCCTCCCGGGTTGAATTTTGAGGTAACGAAGAACGGCTCTGTCACCGCCCTTCTGTGGATGTCCGGCTTAGCGTTTTTTCTTCTTAGCCGTTGTTGCTTTTTTCTTAGTCGCCACCTTTTTCTTGGCGGGTGCCTTTTTCTTGGCGGCAGCCTTTTTCTTTGCTGGCATAGGGAATCCCCCCTTTCAATCCGCAGAAGCGGTCTGTGAACAGTTTGTGAATAACTTCACTTCATCGAGTCACTAATCGTCATGTTTTTTTTGTCAAACAATTTTCGCGCGCAGCCAAAATAATTTTCACTAACGAACGCGCCAGCTCGGTTTTTTTCGCCCGCGGAAGTTTTTTCGGCGCGCCGTTTTTGGAAAAAATCAGCAGCTCATTTTCGTCCGAATCCAGCCCGAGCTCTGCCCGGCTGACATCATTCGCCACCAGCAGATGGCAGTTCTTCGCCACCAGCTTGCGTTGCGCTTTCGGCACCAGATCCTGCGTTTCCGCAGCGAATCCCACCACCAGACAATCATGCGCCATACTCGTTAGGCTCTTAAGCAGGTCGCGTGCCGGCTCCAGCGCGAGTGAAAATGGTCCGCGCTCCTTGGGCAGTTTTTGTGCAGAAGGCTGCACCGCTCTGTAATCGCAGACCGCGGCGCACATGACAAAAACATCGCACTCCCGAAAACGTGGGACACAGGCAGCGAACATCTCTTCCCCGGTCGTGACCGGGACCAGCTCTGCGCCTAACGGCGCCGCCAGCGCGACCGGGCCGGAGATGAGCGTCGCCTGATGGCCCGCTTCCAGGACCGCGGCCGCAATCGCGTAGCCCATTTTGCCGGAGGAGCGATTGCTCAGGAACCGCACCGGGTCGAGCGGCTCGCGCGTCGGTCCGGCAGTGACGACAAACTTCACGCGATCAGATTATCCTGGCGGGCGAGGAGAAACTCGGCCCGGAAAGCAATCTCGTCGACTTTCCAGAGGCGCCCGATGCCTTCATAGCCACAGGCCAGCATGCCTTCTTCCGGTCCGATGAATTCCACCCCTCTCTTGCCTAACGAGGCTACGTTTTCCTTCGTCGCCGGGTGTTCCCACATCTTCCCGTTCATGGCCGGAGCGAGCAGAATGGGCGCGCGGGTGGCGAGGGCGATCGCGGCCAAGGGATGACCGGCCAGCCCGTGCGCCAGCTCGGCGATGAAGTGGGCCGTGGTGGGCGCGACGAGCAGGAGATCCGCTCGATCGGCCAGGGCGATGTGCCCCGGATGCCAGCTCTGTTTTTCATCGTAGAAACTGGTCGTAACCGGATTCTTGGAGAGCGTCTGCAAGGTCAGCGGGGTGATGAATTCGGTCGCGTCTTTGGTCATGACGACGAAGACCTCGTGGCCTTGCTTGACCAGCAGGCTGGCCAGCTCGGCCGCTTTGTAGGCGGCGATCGAACCGGTCACCCCGAGCACGACGGAACGTTTCGTTTTCTTCATCGTTAGGCCAAATTCATCCGGCTGCTCAGGTAACGCTCCGCCCCCATGATGTGGCGGAACTTCATCAGGTCTTCTTCGATCGACTGGCTGATGATGGTGTAACGGTAATCGCGCCAATGCTCCATCTCGCGCGCCGCCGTCTGCAGGCGAATCTCGATCTGGGCCGGCGTCTCCGTTCCCCGTTTCGTCAGGCGACGGCGCAGCTCATCCAGGTCCGGCGGCATGATGAAGACATCGGCCAGCGCCCGGCGGATAAAGTTGTCGTCAAAATCGCGAATGGCCGTCGCGCCCTGGGTATCGATGTCGATCAGCACGTCGACTCCCTCCTCCAGGTTGCTCAAAATCGGCTCGCGCAGGGTGCCATAAAACTGCCCGTGGACTTCGGCGTATTCGAGAAATTCGCCGGCTGCGACCCGGGCCCGAAAGTCCGGCTCGGAGAGAAATTGATAATCTTCGCCCTCGATCTCACCGGCGCGCGGCGGCCGAGTGGTGCAGGAGACGGAATAGACGAAATCGGGCGTCTGGCGGAGGGCGTCGCAGAGGGTCGACTTGCCCGCGCCGGATGGAGCGGAGACGACAAAGAGAATGCCGTAGCGGCTGAATTCTTTACTCAAGGTTTTGGATCTGTTCGCGGATCTTCTCGATCTCCGCCTTGCAGGCTACGACGTGACGCGAGATGTCGGCGTCGCCCGCCTTTGCGCCTAGGGTATTCAATTCCCGGGAAATTTCCTGAGTTATAAATTCCAGGGTGCGGCCGACCGGCTCCTCCTTGCGCAGGTGGTGGGCAAATTGCGCGAGGTGACTCTCGAGCCGGGTCAGCTCTTCCGAGACATCGGAGCGATCGGCGAAAAACGCCACCTCCTTGACCAGTCGATCGTCGTTAGGCTGCAGCTCCAGTCCCGCCTTGTGAATCCGCTCGAGCAGAGTGGCGCGATATCTTTCCGCCACCGCCGGGTGCAGTTTGCCCACTTCCTTGAGCGATTGGCGCACCACCTTCAGGCGCCGGATCAGGTCCTTGGCCAGGTGTTTGCCTTCTCGCGTCCGCATTTTGATCAGCTCGGCCAGAGCACCGAGGAGTGCATCCTCCAGGGCGGGCCAGGCGTCGTTAGGGACAAGGCCATCCTCGGAAAATTTCAGCACGCCCGGGGCCTGCAGAATCATCCCGATGGTGATCTCGCCGCCCAGGCCCAGATCCTTCTGCAGGCTGCGCATCCCGTCGTGGTAGGAACGGGCCAGCGCGCCGTCGAGGGCGAGCGAACGGGAAGATTGCGCGCTCGAATCGTAGGCCACGACTACGTTGGTGCGGCCGCGGGCCAGATGTTCCGCCACGATCTGGCGCACCCGCGGTTCCAGCGCACTCAATTCCCGCGGCAGATTGATCACGATGTCGCTTTGTTTGCGATTCACCGAGTTCACTTCCACGCTGATTTTCGCCCCGCCCCGGTCGCTCTCGCCGCGGCCGTAGCCCGTCATGCTTCTCATTGGGTTGCAGCTTCGAAAAAATCCGCGGCAATAACAAATGGAAACGCGCCCGGAATCATTCCGAGGAGGCCTTTTCCCCGCGGCCATAGGTGGGATCGCGCAGCGGAACGTTTTGCCGATAAAGCTGCAGATCGCCCTGCAACAGGTCGGCCACGGCCGGCTGCTGCGCCTCGGCAGCCCCGGCCGCACCCTGCTCCGCGGTGGCGATGGCTTCTGCGAAATGTCCCGTCTCGGCCAGAGCCGCCGCCAGCACCCGCTCCGCCATCAGATTGCGAGCGGCGCTGGTCTCGATCGCGCGACGAGCAAGCGCCAGCGCCTCGTTTCCATTGCGGATGCCATCGTTAGGCGCGGTCGCCAGGATCCAGGCCAGGCTCAACTCCGTGCCGGCTCTCCCGGGATCGAGTCGCAGGGTGGCGCGCCATTCCGCGACCGCCTCGGCCACCCGGCCCTGCCCAAGATATGCCACTGCCAGATTGTTATGCATCCCGGCGTCCCCCGGCGCCTCTTGCAGCGCGCTCTTCCATTGCTCGATCGCCGCCTCCGGCTGGCCTTGTTTGAGCAGAGCGATGGCGAGGTTGTTGCGCGCTTCGAGGTGGCCCGGGTCGAGTTGCAGCGTGCGGCGAAACTCGGCTACGGCCGCATCGAGCTCGTCGTTCCGCTGCAAGGCGATGGCAAGGTTGTAGTGCGCGGCCAGGTTCTTCGGGTCCGAAGCGATGGCTTTACGAAAATAGCCGATCGCCGCCGTCAAATCGCCGCGCTCGAGCAGGGCATTGCCAAGGCTGTAAGCCGCATCGGAATCGCCCGGCCGCAGCCGTAAGGCGCGACGAAACTCCGCTATACCTTCCTCCAGCGCGCCGCTGCGGTAGAGCGCCTTGCCCAGATTACGATGCATCTCAGCGTCGTTAGGGCGGACCCTCAGCACCTCGCGGTAATTAGCAATCGCTTCAGGATATTCCTTCTTTTGCAGGAGCGCGTTGGCCAGATTGGTCAGGCCGTTTGAGTCGCCCGGTCGGATGCGCAGAGCGGCGCGATCATGCGCGATCGCTTCATCGATATAGCCAAGCCTGAGTAACTCCGTTCCCAAGCCGCGCTCGGCCACATCGTTATTTGTCGTCACGGCCAGAGTATGTCGCCACATCGTTACCGAGCTGGACCAATAACCGACCTGTCGCCAAGCCAGAGTCATAAGCAAAGCCAGGATGACCAGTGCTGAGCAAGCGAGCGGGACGCTCCGGCGCCGCCAACCGGCCGTGAGATCGGCCAGGCCAAAGGCCAGGATGAGATAGAGACCTACTTGAGGAAGATAAGTGTAGCGATCGGCGTGGCCCTGCCACCCGACCTGTAGAAGGCCGATCACCGGCACCAGCATGCCAAGATACCAGAACCAGCCGGTCAAAAGATAGGGCGCCTTCTTTCTTAGCGCGATCACTCCCGCCGTAACCAGGAGAAGAGCGATCGCGGAGGCCAACACTACCCAAAAGGAAAGCGTCCCTTTCGGATGCGGATAAAAGAGTGCCAGATCGGCCGGCCAAACCATCTCCCGAAAATAAATCCAGACTGCCACCAGGGCATTGTTGACTCGCCAGATCAGCGGCCAATTCTCAGCCGCTTTGCGAGCAGGCTCCTGGGACAGGACGGTGGCGGCGGAAATCGCCGCCGCCAGCAGGAGAAGCGGAACCTTTTCCAGCAGGAGCCATTTGGTCGTGCGCCGGGCGAAAAGCTGACGATCGGAAGTGGAGGGGGAAAAGCTGAAACGCCCGAGTGGCCAGTAATCGAGCAATAGAAAGAGAAACGGCACCGTCACCAGCATTGCTTTCGACATCAAACCAAGGGTGTAAGTCACGAGGACTAGAAGGTAAGTGCTCCAGGCTGGAAGCTTCTTGGTGTATCGCTGATAGGCCCAGAGACAGAGAAAGAAAAACACCGCGCTAAGAACGTCTTTCCGTTCTGAAATCCAGACAACGGACTCCGCCCGCAGTGGATGAATGGCAAACAGCGCCGCGACAAAGGCGCAGCGCCAGAGTGCGCCGGTCATCTCTCTCAAGACAAAGAAGAGAAGGAGAACGGCCATCGTATGCAGGAGGACGTTGACAAAGTGGTAGCCACCGGCATTAAGCCCAAAGATCTGGGCGTCGAGCATGAGCGAGAGCGAAGTCACTGGGTGCCAGTTACCAACCAGCGAATGGGTAAATGCCCTGATCAAACCGGCCTGAGTCAGACCGTCACTTATAAAAGGGTTCTGGTAGACGTAGAAGCTGTCGTCGTAGTTAATGAAACCAAAGCCGAGGGTGCGGCCGAAGATAATCCAGACGATCGCGACCAAGCCGAGCGCTATCGCCGGGGCCATCCAGCGCGACTCCCAGCGGGGGGCCGGGGCGGGGCGAGATCCAGCCGGAGAACGGGCTTTTTTACCTGGTGCCGGTTTCGCTCGTTCCTTCATCCGCGAGAAGCCGGCCGGGTCTTTCCCAGGCGCCAGCGGAGGGCGGTGGCGAGACAACCCCAGCCATATCTTAGACTGGCGCCAAAGCCGATGGAGGAGGCTTCGGCGAAGTATTTGGTGGGGCAGGTGATTTCACCGATCGGATAACCAAGGCCGATGATCTGAACCAGGATCTGGTTATCGAAAATGAAGTCATCAGAGTTGTCGGCCCAGGGGATACGTTCGAGTAAGTCGCGGGAGAAAGCGCGGTAACCAGTGTGATACTCCGAGAGCTTGGCCCCAAGGAGCAGGTTCTCGAGGAAGGTCAGGAGACGGTTCGAGACGTATTTCCACCACGGCATTCCGCCGGCGCGCGCGGTCCCGCCCAGGATGCGCGAGCCCAGCACGCAGGGATAGAGCCCGCTCGTGACCAGCGATGCCATCGCCGGGATAAGGGCCGGAGTGTATTGATAATCGGGGTGAATCATGATCACGACATCGGCCCCGGCGGCCAGGGCGAGGCGATAACACGACTTTTGGTTAGCGCCATAACCGCGATTCTGCGGATGAACTTCGACCTGCACGTTAGGCAAACTCCGCGCCATGACGGCCGTCTCATCCCTGCTGGCGTCATCGACCAGGATGACAAGATCGACGATCTGATGAGTCATCACTTCATCATAGGTCTGGCGCAAGGTTCTGGCCGCATTGTAAGCGGGCATGACGACGACGATCTTTTTTCCGTGGAGCATGTTGCTAGCTCTTCGAGTTAGCCCTTCGCCTGGCCGGCAGGAGTTGCCCCAATGCCCGGCGATGAGGCGACGGGACCGGCAGGGCGCTCAACTGGCTAAGGGCAAACCATCTTTGTTTCTCGTTAGGCTCATTCTCCGCTGTCTCGGCGAAGACCGCCAGGGTGATGCGATGGTGGGTAAAGGGAAAGTCGAGCTGCAGAAGCGGCGCCCGCGGCGGAGCCAGGGCGAGCCGCGGCAGAATCCACATCCCGCGCCAGCGATCGTGCGATTGCTCGAGAAGAATGCGGCCGCGGCGCCGGGCAAAAGCGTGCGGCTCGATCCGATGGATGGTCCGTGGCTGCTTGCGCTTCACCGGCAGCAGCGCTGGCGTGACAGCCCGGCACAATGCCCGCACCGGGCATTCGGGGCAACGCGGCTGGCGCGGGACGCAGACGAGCGCGCCCAGATCCATGAGGGCGGCGTTGTGTCGCCCAGGCGCGCGGGCCGGAAGCAGCCGGCTGGCTGTGGCCCAGAGATGCGCCTGACCGGCCGCGCTGTCGATCGGTTCCTGCCAATTTGTCAGGCGGGCAAGGACTCGGGCGATGTTGGCTTCCACCACCGGGGCAGGCTGATCGAAGGCGAAACTGGCGATCGCCCCGGCGGTGTAACGGCCGACTCCGGGAAGCTGCGCAATCCGCGCCAGGTCCGCCGGCAACTCCCCCGCAAACTGCTCGACCACGTGCCGCGCCGCCTGGCGCAGGCTGCGGGCGCGGGCGTAGTAACCGAGCCCCTGCCAGGCGTGCAGCACTTCGGATTCCTCCGCCCGGGCCAGGGCGGCGAAGTCGGGAAATCGTCGCAGCCAGCGCTCGTAATAGGGCAGGACGGTCGCGACCTGGGTTTGTTGGAGCATGAATTCCGAAACCAGAATGGCATACGGGTCCCGCGTCCGGCGCCAGGGCAGATCGCGCCCGTGTCGCCGGAACCAACGCTGCAGCCTGCTGCGGAATTGCCGGTCGTCGGGATCGAGCCTGGAAAAATCAACGCGGCGCGACATCGGTGCGGGTATGATGCCACGAGTAGGCAAAAGCCCAAACCGCCAGCGCGAGAAGCGCGCCGACAAAGAGCATCACCAGCATCTCTTCCTTAAGACAGAATTGGAGGACCAGGAGGATTATCGCGCCGAAAAACATGAGACGTCCTCCCAGACGATGGGTTGCTCGCCAAGTGTCTGCATTTTCCAAAGTCCAAGGCGTGCGAATTCCGATGAAGTAATTGGGGCGCAGAGTACCAAGGTAATTGCCCATCACGGCGAGGAGCAGCAGACTGATGACGAGCACAATTCGTCCGACAGCGATTGTGTGCCCCAGAGCTACGGCCAAAATCAAACCAAAAATCACGTCAGAAAAGGCTGCCACTGCAACGCATAGAAGGGGCAGGACTGCGGACATCCGATCGTCATTTTGCAAGGTGTGGCGCAGTCTCGGGTCAAATCTCGGCACAAGATGGAAGAGGGCGACGATCCCTAGACTGAGCAGCGGCACCAAGAAGAGACCAAACTCCTTTGCAGCCCAACCGTTCACCTCTCCGTGGAGATCCCAGTGAATGGCGATGCGCGCTGGCACTTCATTCCAGGAGAGCGCTAGCGCGACGAAGGGCGCGGCGAGCAAGATGATTTCGAACCAGGTCAGTTTCGCTTTCATTTTTGTTTTCCTTTCTTCATCAGGTCGAGAATCCAGCCTAACGAGTCGTCGAGCACGGTGGTTTCGAGCGAGTAGGTGACGAATTGGCCTTTCTTGCGGGAAGAGACGAGCTGGGCGTGGCGGAGGAGATCGAGGTGATAGGAGATGCTGGGAGCGGTCATGGAAAAGGCCTCGGCGATCTGGCCGGCGGTGAGGTCGCTTTCCTTGAGCATTTCAAGAATGCGCCGCCGGGTCGGATCGCGCAGAGCTTTAAAAAGAAGGTCCAATGACTGCATAATTAGCTAAATATCTAAATAAAGCTAGCCCTGTTTTTTGCGGTTCTATTCTATTGGAGATCCCGTTGGCGCGGTGCGCGTGGCCCAGCGGGTAACGTCTCCGGTGGTGGTGACGAAAATCCTCGCCACCACCCGCGAGCGATGTTCTCGTGGGAATCCATCGCCATGCCCGGCCCGCCATTGAACACTTACACGGTGCCGCTGAGCACGCCGCAGGTCGCTGCTCTGCGCGAGTTGCTCAAAAAGACCGGTTTCGAATTTTCCTCGAAGCCCTACACGATCTATTTCGCGCAGAAGAATAAGCTCAGCGCCGCGGTCTACGAAAAGGGTCCCAAACTTCTCCTCCAGGGCAAAGGGATCGAGGATTTCGTCAGCTTCGAGCTGGAACCGAAGATCCTCGGCCAAGCCCGCCTCGGCTACGAAGAAGTGCACACTCCGGAAATGTTTGAGCCGCATTTCGGCATCGATGAAAGCGGCAAGGGCGATTTCTTTGGACCGCTGGTCATCGCCGGGGCTTACACCGATCGCGCCATCGCACGCAGCTTTCTGGAGAATGGCATCCAGGATAGCAAGCGGATCGGGTCCGACGCCAAAATCCGCTCCCTGGCGAAAATGATCCGGGAGACGCCCGGGATCGCGCTCAACGTGATCCAGATCGGGCCGGAGCGTTATAACGATCTCTACGAAAAATTTGGCAACCTGAACAGCCTGCTCGGCTGGGGACATGCCCGTGTGATCGAGAATCTCCTCGAACAGCGGCCGGATTGCCCGCGCGCGCTCTCGGATAAGTTCGCCGACGCCAGCGTGATCGAGCGGGCCCTATTCCAACACGGCCAGCAGATCGAGCTCGAGCAGCGGACCAAGGCCGAATCCGATTTCGCGGTCGCGGCCGCCTCCATCCTGGCCCGCGAAGCGTTCATCGACTGGCTGGAGCGGAACGGAAAGAAAATCGGCCTGACCCTGGGGCGGGGCGTCTCCGCGCCGGTGAAAGAGTCTGCGCGTGCCATCGTGGAACGGGAAGGCCCCGGCGCCTTGCGCAAGTTTGCCAAGACGCACTTCCGCACCGCCCACGAGATCGCACCGGACCACTACGCCGCCCCGCCGCCCCGGCGGGAATGGCGCAGGTAAAGCGGGCGCAGCGCGGCAAGCATCCTGCTCCCGCACCATGTCCGCGGCATGGAGACTCGACTGCTTTTTCTTAATCCTGATCCGGTCTTCCAGGACCGGGCGCTCGAGCTGCTCGATCGCATGCGCCATCTCGAGACCCGCATTGTGCGCAGCCTCGGGGCGGCCATTCACATCCTGATGCGGGAAGATTTCGACCTTTTCCTGATCGAAGGCGACTCCGCCACCGCGATCGAAGAAGCGGCGCACACCCGGCAGCATTTTCCTTCGCTCAAGATCGGATGCCTGGTAGCGGAGGGCCTTCATCCCGCCCAACAGACGCAGGCTGAACAGCAGAATATCGACCTCATCGCCACCAAGAAGAGCGACCGCCAGTTACGGCGTCAGTTGCGGACGATCATTGCCGCGCTGGAGAAAACCGGCTTCCCTCCCGCGGAAGGAATCGATCCCTGTCATTCCCTGATCGGAAACCTGAATCAGTTCTCCGCCGCGGAGATCCTGCAGATGAGTTGCATGAGCCAGCGCAGCGGTCGCTTTACCTTCAAATCGGGCCGGGGGAATAGCGAGATCTTCCTCCACCACGGCAAAGTGCGCCACGCCACCTACGGCTCGGTCGAGGGCGAGCTGGCGGTGGCTGAGATTTTCCGCTGGCGCCAGGGCCGCTTTTTCTTTGAAGAAGGCATCATCAGCCAAGTAAAGACAGTCACCCGGCCCTGGACGCACCTCCTGATCGATAACCTGCAAAAACTCGATGAAACGATGCAGCTCAGCAGCGTGGCTCGACACTAAGGACCCCAACTCATGAGAGACACCAAGCTCCACACCCACCTGCGCCTGATCACTCTCCAGGTCGAGAGCTGGAAGAAGTTGCATGACTTCATCACCTACGCCCTGGACAAGGCCAAACCGATCGTCACGATCGACCAGGAACGTCAATTTGTGGAGATTCGCAGCATCCTTCTGCAGGAAACCGAGCACGTTTTCACCGAGCTCAATCTCGTCTCGGAGCTCTCCGGCAAAGCGATGAACGTGCTCCAGCGCGCCCCTTCCATCCGCGCCGTGCGCGAGCTTGGGATGGATGAGGTCCGGCGACTGGAACTTGATTGGAATGCGGTTTTCACCAAGCTCGGCGTCCTGCAGGGGCAGCTCAAAGCCCAGCGCCGGGCGCTGTTGCAGAAGAAAGCATTTTTGCATTCCCTCCTCGGGATTTTCCGGACCAAGGGTGTGGCCCGGTAATCAACGACTGTAAACAATCACCGTAGAGAGACTTCCGCGTTCCAGCCTTTCACGGCTCGAACGGAAGATTTTAGAACATTCATCCGCTCACCCAAGGGCTGGGAGACGATTCTGCTGTACATGAGCAAGCTCACCAAACGCGACATCGTCGTGTCGATCAGCAACCAGACGGGCATGGTCCAGCATCAGGTCTTTGAAGTAGTCCAGCGCACGCTCGACCACATAACCGACAGCCTGGCCCGCAACGTCGCGGTTGAACTCAGAAATTTCGGCGTCTTCCAACCCCGGCTGACCAAGCCCCGCGTCGGCCGCAACCCCAACCAGCCCGGCAGCAGCTTCGTCATTCCGCCGCGGGCGACGGTGAAATTCAAGGCCGGCAAGATCATGCGCCAGCGGGTGGAAAAGCTCTCGCGCGAGATGAAAGAAGCCGCTGACGGTAAAAACGGCAAAGACAGCAAAGACAGCAAGGACGGCGCCTTCGAACCGAACCGTCGCACCGAGCAGGTGGAACGCCAGAGCGTTTAACCAGGTTTTGAAGGCCGTGATCTGCGCTGGCAAAAGGTCCCGCTAAAACCATCACTTTCTTTCAATCCAAGCCGCAATCCGCTTTGTGCGGACGATGTTCTTGAGCTAAGAGAACGCAATTCAATGAAAAAGCTCCTCTGTCCGCTGGTCGGTCTTTCTCTTTCCTTCCTCGCGCCGCTCGTTTCTGCCGGGCCGCTCGACGAAAAAGCTGTCGTCGAGACGAACCAAACCGCCACGACCGCGACGGGCGAAGTTCCGCTCGATTACTTTAACATTCAATCGGGCTACGTCTTCGAAAGCGACCTGAATCACGGCGGCTCGTTCGGCAAACAGGACGAGATCCAAAACGAGATCGAATGGGGCCATCGCATTCAGCTTAAGGGCAATCTCTACGTTCACGTCGGTCTCTCCTATGATCGCTACGATTTCGGCAGCACCGCCGCCCCCGTGCCTAACCATCTTCAGGCCATGGCAGGCGTCTTCGGCATCGATTACATGCATGGCACAGACGTCGGCGCCTTCATCCAAGTGCGCCCCGGTTTCTACACCCAGGATAACCTCGGGATTTCTTCCTTCGACGCTCCCATTACTCTGGGCCGCATCTTCGTTGTCCAACCGGAAAAGCTCTACATCTTCGGCGGCGTCTACGCCTCCTTCCTCCGCGGCGGTTTTCCCGTTCTCCCCCTGGCCGGCGTGATCTGGGTCGTGAACGATCAATGGCGAGTCATGGGCACGCTGCCCGATCCGCGGGTCGTTTATTCGCCGACCAAAAAGCTCAATCTCTACCTCGGCGGCGAACTGGTCGGCGGCTCTTTCCGCACCGATCGCAACGACGGGATCGAGCCGCGCAAGCTCAATGGCACCCAGGTCGATTTCAGCGATTACCGCGCCGGCGTCGGCCTGGTTTACTCCTTTAACAAGCTCTGCTCGCTCGACATTGGGGCCGGTTATTCGATCGAGCGCCAGTTCGATTTCGCTCGAGCCGGTGAAACTTATCGCACCGATCCATCGCCCTACGTGCGGATCGGGCTCAAGGCGGCATTTTAGCCGCGCCGGTGCTCGTGCAGGGGTCGTTAGGCAGAATCGCGCTCGCTGGGGTCGCCCTCTTCCTCCTGATCTCTGCGGCAGGGGCGGCCACGCCCTTGGAAGAGCTAAGCGCGGTCGCCTCTCTCCCGCCGCTCGACCTGGCGAAACTGAAGCAGGGGGAGATCGTGGTCGAGCGCGGCCCGGTCGGCGATTTTCCGCGCGGGGTGCATCTGCAGGCCTGCTATTTCGTCCACGCTCCCATGAGCGAGGTCGGCCACACCCTGCTGCATTGGGATCCGGTGCAGAAAAAGGATCCCGAGGTGCGGATGTATCGCGAATACGCTTTCCCGGGCACTTCGACTGACTTCAAGTCTCTGCAACTCGAGCCTGCGATCGACGACGAAAAATGGCTTCTGGAGCAATCCGCCAAAGCCGCGCGCGAAGGCGCAGCCGGCGATTTGCATCTTACACAATCGGAGCTCTCGCTCCTGCGCGAAAAAGAAGGAAAGCCGAGCGAAGCCTGGCGCGAAATCCTCCGTCGCCGCAGCACGGCCCTGGCGCGCGGCGGGATCAAAGGGGTGCCGCCCTACACCGCCGACGGCGCCATTTCACCCGGTTCGGAATTTCGCGGCCTGCTCACCCTCGCGCCCAAAGTGGCGCAGCATTTCCGCGCCCTGACCAGCGCCCAACCGGCCACGGCCGGAGGGAAACCGCCGAGCGAATCGGTCGCCTTCTGGGAAGCGGCCAAGGTGCGCGATCACACCACCCTGCAGCTCGGGCTTTTCGCGGCGCAGAAAGGGGCTGATTCCTGGCAACTGATGGACTGCATTTATTATCCCTCCGACACCTACTTCATGGCGCTCGATTTCTTCCAGCTCTGGCCGGTGGAAGGCGGCACCCTGGTCTGGCAGGTCGGGTTCGTCTCGGCGCCGTTTCGCAGCTACCTCGGCGGGGTCGACCGCTTCGTGGCCGGCAAGCTGATGACGGAAGAGACGATCGAGACGATCAAGGCTTTCCGGACCGATCTGGAAAAGCGTCGTTAGGCTATTCCTGGATTCGGCGCAGGAGCAAGGCTGCGCCGATGAAGGTAACCAGCGCACCGAAGAGCAGAAAAAGAAGATCCCCGCCGTAGAAGCTGGGCCCGGCGAGGTAGAGATTGACTAGCCGAAAGGCGCGGCAGAAGTGGGTGAGCGGGAAACATTCCGATAGAAAACGAATGGCCCGCGGCAACTGCTCCAGCGGAGCAAACGCGCCCGAAAGGACGAAGACCGGGAGCAAAAAGAAAACCGAGAGCTGAATCGCCTGCGTCTGGGTGCGCGAAAACGCCGAGATGAGCAGACCCATGCCGAGCGAGCAGAGCAGGAAGAGCAGGCAAATCACGGCCAGGACCAGGTGTTGATGAAAATGGACGTGAAAATGGAAGCCCGCGACCAGGATCACGACCAGAATCATCACGATCGAAATGGCGAGGTAGGGCAGGATTTTCCCAATCACGATTTCCCCTCGCCGCAACGAAGTCACCATCAGCTGGTAGAGCGTGCCGGTCTCCCGTTCCCGCGCGATGGTGCAGGCGGTCAGGGTGACGGTGAGCAACTGCAGGATGATGCCGATCACCCCCGGCACGACGTAATCGATAAAGCGCTGTTGCGGATTATAGAGCACGTGCGTTTTCACGTTCCACTGGCTCATGGCGGAGACGAATTCCTTGCGCACCGTCACCGGCAGCTTCTTGGCCAGGTCGATCACATCATCGGGCAAGCCCTGCACCATGGCGTCGAGCTGTTCCTTCTGGAAAACGGCCAGGCTTTCCTGCACCCGGCCTTCCAGTTCGCTCGCGGTGTTGGTGTCGCTGCCATCGAGATAAAGCGGGAGCGGAATCGGGTCGCCGTTCTTCAGGCTCGCGCCCCAACCTTGGGGGATGACGAGCGCGGCCCGCACCTGTTCCTGGAGCAGGTCGGGCTGGCCGCTGATCTTCTGCGCCATCTTCCAGCGGAAAGTCGTCTCGCCCTTCAGTTGTCTGACGAACGCTTCGCTCTGCGGCGAATGATCGCGGTTCTCCAGCAGCGCCGGCACATCGCTCGAGCCGGTCACTTCAAAGGCGTGCCCGAAAATAAGCGTGAAGACCGGCGGCAAAATCAGCAGCAAAACCAGGATGCGCCAGTCGCGGTAGATGTGGATGAATTCCTTCACCGCCACGCTCTTGATCGCCTGTAAAGAGGAGAGCCCCATCATTGCAGCGCCTCCGGGTTAAGCATCGCGGCATAGCCTTGCGAGTAGGCGGTAAACACATCTTCCATATCCGGCTCCGCCCAGCGATGCGCGACCAGTTTGAGATCGGGGAAAGGCCAGGCCCGTTCCCACTCCGCCAGCAACCGCTGCGCCTCCGGCGCGTAAATGCGCAGGCTGCCGCTGCGCAGCGAAACCCCGAGGATGCCCGGCGTCTCCCGCAGCCTAACGAGCGCTTCCATCGCCGGCGTCGCATCCAACTCGAGCAGCTTGGCCCGGAAGGTCGCCTTCAGTTTGCGCGGCGGCGCCTCCGCCAGGAGCCGGCCAGCGTCGAGAAAGCCGACATCGGTGCAGCGTTCCGCTTCATCCATGTAGTGCGTGGTGACGAAAATGGTGATCCCGCGATGGCTCAGGTCGTAGAGCAAATCCCACATTTGCTGGCGATGAACCGGGTCGAGCCCGGAGGTCGGTTCATCGAGGAAAAGGAGGGGCGGCTCGTGCACCAGGGCGCAGCCGAGAGCGAGGAGCTGGCGCATGCCGCCGGAGAGGCTGCCGGCGGGAGTGTGGCGTTTCGCTTCCAGATCCATCTGCGCGAGCAGGCGCTGCACCCGCTTTTCCAGTTCGTTAGGCGGAACGCGGTAGGCTCCGGCGAAAAAGCGCATGTTCTCCAGCACCGTGAGATCGGGATAAAGGCTGAACTTCTGCGCCATATAGCCAAACTTCGCCCGCACCGCATAGCGCTCGCGCCAGACATCGGCCCCATCGATCGTGGCCGTGCCGCTGCTTGGCCGCACCAGGCCGCAGAGCATCCGCATGGTCGTCGTCTTGCCCGCGCCGTTTGCGCCCAGGAACCCGAAAATATCCCCGCGATGGATCCGGAGCGAGAGATTGCGCACCGCCTGGAAGTCGCCGTAGCTCTTGCTCAGCTCGGCCAGGGCAATAATCGGTTCGCTCATTAGTAAGAAAAACGCGGGCCAGCGGTCCCACGGTCTCTCCCTAGGGAAAACCGCCGCCATTTCAAGGCGCAACCGCTGCGCCACATTGACAGTGCGCCCTTCCGCCCAAAACTAAGTCAAACGTCCGCCCGCTTTCCTGGCCGCGTTTTTCCATTGAGGACTACTCGCTCTATGAAACTACTTCGCCTGCTCATTTTTCTCTTTCCCGTCACCCTGCTCGCGGCCGATCCGGTGAGCGAACTGGCCCAGTTTTCCGTCTTCGGCAAAGTCGACCTGGCCGAGCTGGCCAAGGGGGAAATCAAAACCGCCACCGGCGCCCCGATGCAAACCCCGCGCTACCTCTCGACCCAGAGTTGTTTTGTGCTCCCGAAACCGCCCGCCCAGGTCCTGGCGGCGATGAAACAGTTCGATCCCACCGCCCATCGCGAGCTCAAGGTTTATCTCCACTCCGATCTCCCCGCCGCACCATCTGCGGGCGATTTTTCCAAATTGAAAAACCTGCCTAACAATGGCGCGGTCAAAGAGCTCCAGGCTGCGACGGAAAAGATGGCGCCCAGCCTCCAGCTCAGCCAGGCCGAGGCCCGGAAACATTCCGCCGGCCAATCGGTTTTCGATTTCTGGAGCGGTCTCCTGGCCGGGCGGGCGCAGGATTTCGCTCGTGGCGGCGCGGCAGCCGAGACGCCCTATGATCACTCCGGCCAGGCGCTCAGGCCGGGCCAGGAATTTTCCGGGCTGCTCCGGCAACAGAGCCAGGTCAACAGCCACTTCGGCAGCTTCCTCGGCAGCACCGGTCTCCTCGGCGGCAAAGGTTCGCTCAAGCCGGAGCTGTATTGGGAATTGCTCGAGGTGGAAGATGAAGGCGTGCTCACTCTCGGCGCCTCCTACCGGCGCCAGACGGCCCGCGGGGGCGCGATGGTCGCCGATGGCCTCTATTACGCCAGCGGCGGCTATAACGTTGCCCTTACTCTTTACCAGCTCTGGCCGGTCGAGATCGGCGGGCGCGCCTCCACGCTCGTTTGGCGGGGCGATTTCATCTCCGCGCAGTCGTTAGGCGATCTCCACGGCATTGAGCGGCTCGCTTCCGAATCGGCCATGCGAAAGGATATTTTGAAGGCGGTGACCGTTTTTCAGCGTAACAGTGGGCGATGAGCCCACATAACCTCTTTCTGACCGGACTTCTCTCCTGCTTCCTGGCCGCGCCACTTTTGGCCGGCGATGACAAACAACTCTCCGCCACCGAAGAGGCCGCGATCACCGAAGTGCCCTATCGGTTCTCGGCCGAATTCACCCTCGAGCAGGCCTACATCGGAGATTCCGATGTGCAGCGGGGCAACCGGAACGTGAACAATTTCGACGAATACTATTCCCGGGCCGAGTTCATCTACACCCCGCGCGTGGCCTTTGGCATTCTGCGCCTGGGCGCGCAGTGGGAGCGGTTTTCCTTCGACTTCTCCGATAGCGGTGGAGAGCAATTGCCTAACACCTTGCAGGCGATCACCACCGTGGTTGGGCTCGACACCAAGTTTTCCGACTCCATCCTGGTCCGCTTCGAAGCCCAGCCCGGTTTTTATACCGCGACTGGTTTCGATCAGCTCGACTGGGATTCCTTTAACGTGCCCTTCCTCCTCGGCGGCACCTATATCGTCAGCCCCGAAGTGCAGCTGGTCGCGGGCGTGGGAGTGAATTTCCAAAGCAGCTATCCCGTTCTGCCCGGTGGCGGTATTCGCTGGAAATTCGCACCGGATTGGACCCTCAACGCCGTCCTCCCCGCCCCCCGGCTCGAGTTTGCCCCGACGCGCAATCTGACCTTCTTCGCCGGAGCCGACATCAAGGCCGGCACCTTCCGGACCGATGACCGATTTGGCGACAGCCACGGCGACACCAGCATCAACAGCGCCTGGCTGAGCTACGAAGAAGTGCGCACCGGCGCGGGGGTGGAATTCAAGTTCAACTCCAATGTCTCTCTCACGGTCGAAGGCGGTTACGTCCCGTATCGGCAGTTCGATTACCATCGCACCGAGGTTCGCTACCATCATGAGAATGGCGCGCCCTACGGCGCAATCGTGCTCCACGGCTCCTTTTAACGGGCCGCCGCGAACAACAACCGTTCGTTAGGCGAGATCCTTGTCGAGCGCGCCGATCTTGCGCGTCTCGGGCCATTTCCAGGCCACCCCCAGCACGACCAGAATGGTCCCGATTCCACCGGCCACGACCGAGACGACCGGACCGAAAAGGGCCGCGGTCAGGCCCGATTCGAGGGCGCCGAACTCGTTTGAGGTGCCGATGAAGATGTTGTTCACCGCCGAAACCCGGCCGCGCATTTCATCCGGAGTGAGGAGCTGAACGAGAGTCTGCCTCACGACCATGCTGACACTGTCGAAGAGCCCGGTGAAGAAAAGCATGAGGAGCGAAAGCCAATACCAGTGCGAGGCGCCAAAGACAATCGTGGCCGCGCCAAAGCCGCAGACGCACCAGAGCAGGGTGCGCCCGGCATTTCGCATCGGCGGCAGATAGGCAATCGCCACCGCCATGACAAAAGCGCCAATGGCCGGCGCCGCCCGCAGCCAGCCGAGCCCGATCGGGCCGCAGTGCAAAATCTGATCGGCAAAGATCGGGAGGAGCGCGGTTGCGCCGCCGAGCAAAACGGCAAAGAGATCGAGAGTGATGGTGGCGAGAATGATTTTCTTGCCCAAGACGAAGGAAATTCCCTCGGCCAGGCTGCGCCATGCATTCCCGGCCGAACGCCGATTTTCCCGGATTTTTTGAATCGGAAAGACGAGCAGGAAAAAGATCAGGGCGCAGGTGGCATCGAACGCATAAATGAAAGGGAAACCCAGCCTAACGATGAGGAATCCGCCCGCGGCCGGCCCGAGCACGCAGCTGATTTGGAAGATGCTGCTATTCCAGGTCACGGCGTTGGCGAAGGTCTCCCGCGGGACCAGGGTGGGCAGAAAAGAACTGCGCGCCGCCCAGCCAAAGGTGCGGATCGAGGCCGAGATCAGCATCAGAAAATAGATCAGCGGCAGGGAAAGATCGTCGAAATGGAAAGCGGCGTGCCGTTCGAAGACCGTCGCGATCGAGCGCAAAAAATCGTTTCCCGCGACCAGAAAACCGAGCCGCGGGAGGTGCAGATGTTGCCAGGAGACGAGCGCCAGACAGAGCGAGCAGATCGCGCTCGAACCCTGTGTCCAGAGGATGATCGATTTGCGGCGCCAGCGATCAGCCAGATGCCCGGCCGGCAGGGAAAGCCCGACGATCGGCACCGCCGCGACCAGGCCGACCAGACCCAGCGCGGTGGCCGAGTGGGTGCGGGCGTAGACTTCCCATTCGACCGCGATGGTGAGCATTTGTCGCCCGACCACGGCGACGAAATTCCCAAAGGTATAAAAGGTGAAACCGCGGAAGCGGAAAGCGGCGTAGGGGTCGCGCGCCGGCGGCGTCTCTTCGGCAGTGGATAAAGGCGCGGGCGGCTCGGGCATTGTGGCTGCACCGGAATCGTCCGGACGCAGCACTGTAGACGTTTCACTCTGCGAAACGCGAGGGGGATCTTGCCCCGCAGTCTCGTTTCAACCCGCTCTCGGACCCTGTCCGCCGCGCTTCGCGGAGCGAAGCGGCTACAGGTAGAAGGTGCTGCGGCGCCAGCCGGTGCGGTCGCCAGGGGAAAGCCCCGCTCTTTCGCCCTGCACGCTTTGCAGGTGGGCCGATTCACTCCCACTCGGCGGCTGTGGCGGCTCGGGCGGTTCCGGCGCCACCGGCACTTCGGGCAATTCCTGGTCCTCCAGTTTCTCAAAACGCTCGCGCACGTTCGGCGGCAGTTTGGCCCGCTGTTCATCGGTGTCGATCGGACCGCTGAAGAGCAAGTTGCCCTGCGCATCTTTCGCGGTCAGCATTTTGTGGCCGTCTCGGCTTTCCATCTTCAGCTCTCCCTGCTCGTCGGAGAAAGTGATGGTGGCCCGGCCCAGATCGATCCGGGTCGATTTGGTGAGGCCATCATCCGAGGTCACGATGCGCAGCCCGCGGGCGGCACGGCGGGCGTCATCCGCCGCCCGCATGGCCTGTTCCTTGGCCCGGCCCGCCGCCTCGCGCACCGCCGTCATATCGGGCATCTGGAAATCGAACTTCATCTTGTCGAAGTCGTCGAACTTCCATTCCTGCTCAAAGCCATAGCGATTGTGGTTGCGTCCGGACGAGACCTCTTTCTTGCCCAGCTTCACGCTCACTTTCGTCTCCTGGCCTTTGCGCATGAGGGTGAGCTCGACCGTGGTGCCTTCGGGAAAGCTCCGCACCAGAGTGCCGAGCTGATCGGGGTTCACAATCTGTTGGTCGTTCACCTTGCGAATGATGTCGCTCCGCTGCACCCCGGCGGTGGCGGCGGGCGCGTCCGGCACGACATAATCGACCACGACGCCGAAACCCTTGGGCAAATTCATTTGCTCGGATAACACCCGCGGCACCTCCGAGGTCTCGACCCCGAGGAAGGTGACCGGCTCTTTCGAGCCGCGGTCATGCTCGTGGACATGCCGGCCCGGTGGCGGTGCCGGCGGCGCGGGAGCGACGGCCGGGACGGGCGCGATGCTTTGCACGGCGGCGGGGGCATTCTGCGACGGGCTTGGAGTCTGTTGCGCACCGGCGGCGAAGGGAAGGAGGGCGGCCAGCGCGATCGTTAGGCTAATGTGTTTCTTCATAAGGCGGTTTTTGGCTTTGGTTTATTGAAAGGAGACCGGCGTGAGGACGACCTGCTCCGCCGGGTAGGAGACGCGCAGGGAGGCACCCGTCTCGGGGTTGCGCCATTGCATCGTCTCGCGGGTGTCGTAGCGGACCCTCCGGAGCGGACGCTCCGTTTGGTTAGGCGAGAAAACGATTCCTTCGTCGCGCTGCCGATAGACGACCCGGGTCAGCGCGGAAGGTTGCAGGCCGCTGCCGCTGCTAGCGGCCGGGACCGCGGTCGCGGCCGGAGTCGTCTGCGCCAGGCGCGGCGTCGGCCTAGTCGGCGGCTCATTGAAATAAGTAAGCCCGATCAAAATAAGCGCGGTAGCGGAGGTGAGACCGAGCCCGAGCGACCACCAAATGTGGCTTCGCCGCGGGCGCGGCATTACCCCTGCAGTCGGCGTCGCCTCCGCCCGCGCCAGGGCCTGTTCCACCCGGCCGATGAGGGCCTCGGAAACCGGCGCCGGGCGCAGTTTCTTTAATTCCTGTTCGAGTTCGGAAAAATCATTCATGAGGCTGCAAATTTTTGCGCAGGGCGCCGAGGGCGTAGCGGTAACGGGAGGCGGCGGTGTTCTGCGAGATCTCCAGGACCTGCCCGATCTCGGCAAAAGTGAGCTCGTTCCAGATCTTCAAGATCACAACCTCCCGTTGTTCGCCGGGTAAACGCTCCACCGCCTGGGCCAGGAGCTGCTGGCTTTCCTCCAGCTCGCCAAATTGCGGTTCGAAATGCGGCTCGCCCTCGAGCGCGACCGCGGCTTCGCGCCGGGCTCGGCGTTGATCGCTGCGCAGGCGATCGAGCGCAGTCGAGCGGACGGTGGCGTAGAGGAGGGCGCGATTCCCGATCGCGTGCTGCCGGCGCCAGAAGCGGACGAAAGCGTCCTGCACGATATCTTCGGCCTCGGCTCGGGAGGAGGTCCACCGTCGGGCAAAAAGGAGGAGAGCTGGCCCCCACTCTGTGAAACAGGTTTTCCAGTCGTCCTCGATAAGCGTGCTCGCCATTGGTTCTTCACGGTCTTTTAAATTGAGACGCCGCCAAATGCAGCTTTTGTCTGGGAAGGTGAAATTTTCTTCCTGCGCGATCGCTTTGCTCCTCCTTCGGTTTTCTGCCGGAACGTTTTACGCCGAGGCTCCCCCTGCCGGTGGAAACGCCGAATCGCTCGCCGCGGCCGAGCAGGCCTTTGCCCGGGAAGCGCTCGAGCACGGCACTCGCGCGGCCTTTCTGCACGCTCTCTCCGACGATGGCATCGTCTTCCTGCCCGGCCCGCAGAATGGCCGGAAGGCCTGGAGGGCGCAGCCGCCTAACGACGGCGTCCTGGAATGGGCGCCGGTCCTGGCCGCGGTCGCGACCAGCGGGGATCTCGGTTTCACCACCGGGCCGTGGACTTTCAGGAAAAGCCGCGGCGAGGCCGCGCCCACGGCTTACGGACAGTTCGTCTCCCTCTGGCGCTGGAAAAATGGAGAGTGGAAACTGCTCTTCGATCTCGGCTCGGAGAATCCGATGCCGGTCGGGCCGACGCCGGAACTGCAACTGGTGGTCAACCACGCCCCTAACGAATCCGCGGCGGATGCTCTGCCCGTCATGCTGGCGCACGATCGCCGCTATGCGGGCGACCGCGCCGCCCAGCTGAACGCCAGCGCGGAGGAAAAGGTGCGGCTCTATCTGCCGAAGCAATTCCCGATCATCGGGAGATCGGCAGCGGTCGCCGCGCTCCGGCAGGAAATGGGTCCGCTCCGCTTTGCGGAGGCGAAAGGCGAAGTCTCGCGCGCGGGCGACCTCGGTTACGCCTGGGGCGAATATCGGGCCGGGGAGGCGGCGGTCGCGACGGGTGATTACCTGCGCATCTGGCGCAAGGACCGGGCCGGCGGCTGGAAGCTCGCGCTCGACCTTGTCCACCCTCGTTAGGGCAAAGGCAGTTTAGGGAGAATCCCCCGGCGGCCGCAGGATCAGCTCCCTTTTCCAAGAGGGATCAGCCAGCGCTTTTCGGTAGGCAGCGAGCGCTTCGGGCGAGGAATTTAGGTGGCGCCAGAACGCCAGGGCCAGGTTTGGTTCCGCCAACTGCCGAAAGGCGAAAGCGTCTTCGGAGAGACGTCCTGTGTTGGCTAAGTATTTCCCCTAAAGGCGGATTTGCCGGTTAGCCGATAGGCGCGGGCGGGCCGGCATCCATATTCTCGGCCCATGCCGTCCGAGCTCCTTTGCCCTACACCCGCCGCGCGGCTGCGTGCCCTGCAGAAGCTCGATGTCTTCCACCATTGGGCCTCGATCGATGAGAAGCGTTATTGCCGGCGCTGTGGCGCCACCATCACCGGCCGCCAGATCCACATCTACAGCGGGTGGCAGGACACCCGGCCCGCGCGACTGGAATGTCCGACCCCGGGCTGCCTGGCCGTGCCGTTGGAATGGCTCATGTTCGAACCGGAGGCGATGGTAGCGGCGGCCGACGGCAAATCGCTTCCGCCATTAAGAGAACAACAGCGAACCCTCCGCCTGTCCCGAGACGGAGAATGCTTCAACCTCTCACGCGTCTTTCGATTCTTGCGGGTGCCACGAGGCTTCCACTAGCCCGGGTCGGGCGTCTAGCGGCGCACCGCTCGTTAGGCGTTAAGGCCAAATCTTATCGGCGCGCGACTATGCAGGACTTTGACGCGCGGCGCCCTCGTCGCCCCGTGGTAGAACCAGTCGCGCGGCGCAGCGCTGCATCCCGCAGTCGGGCAATGCAGACGATAAACGCCTCGGCTATCCCGCCAGATATCGATCATGCGGCCGCTGATGACCCGGTCGCAAAGCACGCAGACGCGTTTGTCATCGAGCGAGTACCATTTTCGGAAAGAATCTGCTTCCTGCAAGACTGTCAGTTTTTCATCCAGCCCGATGCGTTTATTCATGATCTTTAGCAAAGCGAAAGTCCGTGAATTGCACAATAAGGCCGCTCCCTTCTCGTATTTTCAGAAAAAACCTGACTCCTCGCCTCATGAGCGCGTGCATAGATGCGCCGACCGCTCCGCCGCCCGGACGCGTTTCTTCTCTGTGAACCGAGCCGATAAGCCCGTAACGTAAGGAGCAGGAAAAGGAAAACCCGTATGTCCGACACCACACTTAACCGCCTCGATCCCGCCGCCACCGACGAGACGAGCGAGAACGCACGCGACGGCGCCAGGAAGCGGCGTGACCCAAGCGAGCCCGAAGCCGTGGTCGGGCTCGGCGCGTCCGCCGGCGGTATCGCCCCGCTGCAGGAATTTTTTGGCGCCATGCCGCTCGATAGCGGCATGGCCTTCGTCGTAGTCATGCACCTTTCCCCGGAGCACGAGAGCAACCTCGCCTCCATCCTGCAGCAGAAAACCAAGATGCCGGTGACCCAGGTGACCGGACCGGTCCAAGTGCGGCCGAACCACGTTTACGTCATTCCGCCTAACAATCAGCTGATGTTCGAAGACAGCACCCTGCGCCTGATCGAGCCGCAACAGGCCATCGGACGCCGGGTCACGATCGATCTCTTCTTTCGCACCCTGGCCCAAGCCTACGGGCAGCGCGCCGTCTGCGTCATCCTCTCCGGCACGGACTCGGATGGAGCGATCGGGTTAAAACACGTCCGCGCTCAGGGCGGGGTCACGATCGCGCAGGACCCGAACGAGGCCCAGCACGACAGCATGCCGGTGACGGCGATCAGCACCGGCATGGTCGATTGGGTGATCCCGGTCTCGGACATGCCTTCCCGGCTGATGGAGTTCGTGCGCAACGAGCGCGAGATGCGGCTCCCGCCGGAAATCGCGAACGCCGAGGAAGAGGATCTAAAGGAGCGCGAGGCGCCCGGGGGCGAGACCATCTCGGAGGAAACCCGTGAAGCCAAAGACGAGGAAGCCGTCGCTCGAGTACTGGCCGATTTGCGCGCTCAGACCGGGCATGATTTCTCGCACTACAAGCGGGCCACCATCCTGCGCCGGATCGCCCGCCGCCTGCAGGTGAACTCGATCGAGAGCGTGCCGAAGTATCTGGAATTCCTCCGCAGCCACTCCTCCGAGGGCCGCGCCCTGCTTCAGGATCTGCTCATCGGGGTGACGCATTTCTTCCGCGACCGCGAGGCTTTCGCCGGCCTGGAGACGCACATCCCGCAGCTCTTCGCCGGCAAGAGGCGCGACGATACGGTGCGAGTCTGGGTGGCCGGTTGCGCGACCGGTGAGGAGGCTTATTCCCTCGCCATCCTGCTCTGCGAACATGCCGCCCGCCTCGACAATCCCCCTTCCATCCAGATCTTTGCCTCCGATGTGGATGAACAGGCCATCGCCGACGCTCGCGACGGACTCTACCCCTCCACGATCGAAGCCGACGTCTCACCGGAGCGTTTGCGTGGTTACTTCGTCTCCGATCACGGCCGCTACCGCGTGCGGAAGGAAGTGCGCGAGAAAGTCCTTTTCGCCTCCCATAACGTTCTCAAGGACGCCCCCTTTTCCCGCCTCGACATGGTCTCCTGCCGGAACCTGCTCATTTACCTCAACGCCCGGGCGCAGGCGGAAGTGTTCGATATTTTCCATTTCGCGCTCAATTCCGGCGGCCTTCTCTTTATTGGTGGCGCGGAGAGTAACAGCAACGCCAACTCGCTTTTCCGCGCGGTCGACGCGAAACATCGGCTTTACGTGCGGCGCTCCGTCCCGCGGCCGAGCTGGAAAGTCCCTATGCTGCCGCTCGGCTCCTCCGCCCTGAGCCTGCGCGCCACTCGCGGGTTGCGCCTGCGCGGCTTGCCGGCGATGCGGGGCAGCGAAGTGGAGGACGCTGCTCACAGCCGGCCGGACGAATCCATCGCCGGCCAATCGCGGCGCGAGGTCCTGTTTGGCGAGCTGCACTTGAAGCTCCTCGAGCAATACGGTCCCCCTTCGGTCGTGATCAACCAAGCCCAAGACCTCGTCCACCTCTCCGAGCACGCCGGCCGTTACCTGCAATTCGTCGCCGGCGAAGCCACCTCCAACCTGCTCAAGGTCGTGCACCCGGCTCTCCGCATCGAGTTGCGCACCACCCTCTTCCGCGCTCAGCAGGAGAACCGTTTCGTGCGCGGCGCTCCCCAACCGATCGAGATCGAAGGCCAGACCGAGAGCGTGGTCGTGGCGGTGCGCCCGATTGAGCAGCAGGGGATTGGCGAGACCTTTTATCTTATCGTCTTCGAGCGACAGGATCGAGACGGCTCTCCCGCCCCGGCCGCGCCCGCCCTACCCGAGGAGACGCATCGCGAGCTGGATGACGAGATCCAGTATCTCAAGGAACAGCTCAGCGCCACGGTCGAGCAATACGAAGCGGCCAATGAAGAGCTGAAAGCCGCCAACGAAGAGCTCCAAGCGATGAACGAGGAGATGCGTTCCGCGACGGAAGAACTGGAGACGAGCAAGGAGGAGTTGCAGTCGGTCAACGAAGAGCTCAGCACCGTCAACCACGAGCTCAAGAGCAACGTCGAAGAGCTGAGCCGGGCCAATGCCGACCTCAACAACCTCATGGCTTCGACCGATATCGGCACCGTCTTTCTCGATCGCCAATTGCGCATCCAGCGTTTCACCCCCAGCGCGCAGAAGATTTTTAACCTCATCCCGGCCGATCTGGGCCGGCCGCTGGCCGATATCACCCACAAGCTGGCCTACCAGGCCTTTCTGGAAGACGCCGAGCAGGTCCTGCGCGACTTGGCCACAGCCGAACGTGAAGTGCGGGTGGGCGCCGGCGAGCACTGGTATCTCACCCGCATCGCCCCTTATCGCACCGGCGATGACCGCATCGCCGGCGTCGTCGCCACCTTCATCGACATCACCCGCCGGAAACAGGCCGAGAACGAGCTGCGCGAAAGCGAGGCCCGCATCCGGCGCGCCTTCGAGATCGAGACCGTGGGCGTGATCTTCTTCCACCCCAACGGCCAGATCTCCGACGCCAACGATGCCTTCCTCCGCATGAGCGGCTACACCCGCGAAGATCTCGAGAGCCATAAAGTCCGCTGGGACCGCATGACGCCCGATGAATGGATGGCGCGCTCGGGCGAGGCGATTGCGGAGTTCCTCGAGCAGGGCAAGACCACCACCTACGAAAAGGAATACGTCCGCAAGGATGGCACCCGCTGGTGGGGACTCTTCAGCTCCACCCGCATCAGCGAGGATCTTGGGGTCGAATACATCCTCGACATCAGCGACACCAAGCGGGCCGAGAAAGCGAGGCGCGAAAGCGAAGAACGCTTCCGCCAATTTGCCGAGAACTCCGCCGACGTCCTCTGGATTATCGACGCCCAAACGCTCCGATTGGAATTCCTCGGCCCGGCCTTCGATCGCATGTGGGGGGCGCCATCAGCCGAGATTTTGCAGAACCCGGATTGGGCCTTGAGCCTCGTCCACCACGCCGATCGCGATCGGGTCAGGAGATTCGTCGATCGCCTCCTCGCCGGAGAGATCGGCTCGATCGATTACCGCATCACCCGGCGCAACGATGGGGTCACCCGCTGGATGCGCGATACCGGTTTCCCCATCCGTGCCGAAGGCGGCGAGGTGAGGCGCATCGCCGGAGTGGTGCAGGACATCAGCCAGGATAAAGAGCGGAGCGAGGCGCTGGCCGAGAGCGAAGAGCGCTTTCGGCTCCTGGTCGATGGCACACCCGATTTCGCCATGATCCTGCTCGACCCGGCGAACCGGATCATCTTTTGGAGCTCCGGCGCCGAGCGAGTCTTCGGCTGGTCGTCGGATGAAGCGCTGGGCAAACATGGCAGCCTCATCTTTACCCCCGAGGATCGGGCCGTAGGACGGGAGGAAGAGGAATTAAAGATCGCTCTGCAGAAAGGCGCGGCGAGCGATCGGCGCTGGCACATCTGCAAAGATGGCACCCGCGTCTGGATCGATGGTGTCATGCGGCGCATCGACGAGGAAGACGGCAGCCTGCGCGGCTTTGCCAAGATCGCCCGCGACGCCACCGAACTACGCCTGGCCGAAGAGGCACTGGAAAAGTCTCACTCCGAGCTGGAACACCGGGTGGCCGAGAGGACGAAGGAGTTAACCGCCCTCAATACCCAGCTCCAGACCGAGATGAAGGAGCGCGCCCTGGTCGAACAGGAAGTGCTCCTGGTCAGCGAACGGGAAAAGCGGCGCATCGGGCAGGATCTGCACGACAGCCTCTGCCAGGAACTGGCCGCCGCCTCCTTCTTCCTCGAGACCGCGGCTCACAAAGCCTCCCCCGCCGAAGCGACTTCCCTCTCCGAAGCCGCCCGCATCGTCAATGCCAACGTCGGCCTGGCCCGCGATCTCGCCCGCGGCCTCCACCCGGTCGAGCTAGGCGCTTCCGGCCTCTCCAACGCTCTGCGCGAGCTCGCCTTCCGCACCAGCCAGCACCACGACGCGAAATGTCTCTTCGAATGCCCGCGCCAGGTCCGCATCCGCGATGAAGCGGTCGCGCTCAACCTCTACCGCATCGCGCAGGAAGCGGTCACCAACGCACTCAAAAACGGCAAGGCGACCGAGATCACGATCAGACTCGCCCGCACCCGGACCGGGCTCAGCCTCAAAGTGCAGGATAACGGGCTCGGCTTTAGCGACAAGACACCGCGCAAAGGGATGGGAATCCACATCATGAAATACCGCGCCGGCTTCCTCGGGGCTGCCTTAGAGATCAAATCCAGGCCCGGCCGCGGGACCACAGTCACCTGCGTGCTGAAATAAAGCGAACCTGCGCCTCCTCCCGGGACGGTGAGCGGGCGATATTCGTCTGTGACCAGAGTCCCCGCCGCTGGCGAGCCGTCCGGAGCCGATCGTCCCGGCCGCTTTTCTGCGCGAGGCGGCCGCGTCTCCTTTCCTGCCGTCCGAAAGAGGCTGGCCAGGCGATAGCCTGTGCGGATGAGAAAAGTGACGAAATGGCTAAGCCAAAACAGCCTCTCCCTGGCCTTTTTCGCCCTCTTCATCGCCACGCTCCTCGGGCAGAGCCTGGCCGGGTGGTTCGCTTTTGACGCTCAACTCACCGCTCACCGCCGGCCGGTGCTCGGCTTCTGGGTTTACCTGGGCACGGGCGATTTTCTGGAAGGGATCTTCGTCAACTGGCAGGCCGCGATCCTGCAATTGGTTTCGTTGATCCTTTTTGCCGAGTTCCTCTGGCAAAAGGGCGCCCCGCATTCGCGCAAAGGGAAGAAAAAGAGCCGGGGTCGAGCCCGGTCGCGCTCGTCCTGGATCTATCGCAACTCGTTCCTGCTCGCATTTCTTCTCTTGTTCTCGCTCTCGTTCCTGGGGCATCTCTTCGCGGCTTCCTGGGTTTACAACGAGACCCAGCGCTGGATCGGGCAGCGGCCGCTACCGGTCGCGGCTTATCTCCGTTCGGCGGATTTCTGGGCCAGGACGCTGCAGACCTGGGAGGCGGAGTTCGTCGTCCTCGGGATTTTCCTGGTGCTGAGCATTTTCCTGCGCCAGGAAGGCTCGGCCGAATCCAAACCGGTCGAAAGCGGCGACGCCGAAACCGGCACGACCAATCAGTAAACCCGCGGCCGGCGCCGGCGGGCACTTAGCCCGTGACGGCCGCGGGCGGCTCGACCGGGGCCGCGGCCCTGCGGGACGGCCGAGTGAGCCGGCGAATGGCCGGGGGCGCGGGAGGATCGATCCGGCGCGAGACGACGACGGGACGCCCCGCTCTCTTCAGCCCCGGGGGCGCGGGAGGGTAGAGATAACGCAGGACAGACTCGAAGCGCGCCGCCCAGGCCGCCTCGGTATGTTCGGCGCCGGGAATCTCGCTGTAATAAAGCTCGTCGTAGAGACGCCAGTCGCGCTCGGCCAGCAGGTCGCGCAGATGAGCCGCCCGTTCCCAGCCCTCCTCATGGGTGCCGGTATCGAGCCAAAGCCGGCAACCGCGCGGGACGAATTCCATCTCCTCGACCAGGCGATAGAGGAGGCAATCATCCCACCAGATGGAGGGGGAAAGAGCGGCGATGCGGCTAAAGGTTTCGGGATACCAAAAGCCAAGGAGGAGGGAGGCGAGCCCGCCGAGCGAGGAGCCGCATAGGCCGGTGGCTTCCTTCTCCGGGCGGGTGCGGTAGGTGCGATCGATGAACGGCTTGAGTTCTTCGATCAGGAACCGGCCGTACTTGCGCAGGAGACCGCGGCTGCGGGCTTTGCCGCCCGGTTCGACCCGGCCTTTGCTGGGGGTGTACTCGTGCACGCGACCTTCTCCCATGTTGGCCACGGCGACGATGATGAGCGGCTCGATCAGCCGCTTTTTGATCAACTGCTGGGCCGTCTCATCCGCATTCCACTCCACTCCGCCAAAGGCCGTGGCCGCGTCGAAGACGTTCTGGCCATCCTGGAGATAAAGCACCGGATAGCGCTGCCGGGTCGCGCGCCGATAGCCCGGAGGGAGATAGACCAGCACCTCGCGCTCGTTCCCCAGGATGCGGGAAGCGAAGGCGGAATGGCGCTGGATGTTGCCAGTGAGTGTAGAAGCCGGCATCGGATGCGGCGTGACCTCGCTCGGCCCCCCGCGCCGGATCATGCCCAATCCGGCCGGGGTGACCTTCGCGATGGGAATTAGTCTACTTCTGCTTCCAGGTTGATGACCGACTGGGCCAGCTCGGTCAGCTTTTCGTTGGTAGCCGATTCCTCATCCAGCGTCTGCTGGAGCAGGTCGGCGCCTTCGTCGTCGCCGATCATCTCGGCATAAGTGCGAGCGCAGCCGTAGCCGGCGATCTCGTAATGTTCGACCCGCTGGGCGGCGGAGATGAGGCCGGCATCGCGCACCTCGTCCTCGGCGTCTTCCTCGATCATTTCCTGGCCTTCCGCGATCAAGCCTTCCATGCCTTTGCACTTGGGCCCGCGGGTGGTTTGGTCATGGCTCTTGAGGATCTGCTCGAGCCGGGAGACATGCTCCTTGGTTTCTTCGAGGTGCGTCTCGAAGCCTTCGACCAGCTCTTCGTTGCTGGCCGCTTTGGCCATCTTGGGCAGAGCTTTGGTCAGCTGCGTTTCCGCGCTGTAGAGGTCCTTCAACTCGTGAAAGTAGAGGTCTTTTAAAGTATTGAGTTCCATAGTGACTGCTCTTCGTGGCTCCGCTCCTGGCTGCGTGTCCTAAGTGACCGGTTCAGGTAAAGACCTAGCCGTTGATTCGGCGCCACTTTTATTGCGCCCCGCTGCGCTGCAGGCCGGGGGCTGCCGGCAGCGAACGAAACGACTGCGGGTGGAGAGATAGCGCTATGAGCCGGTGATCTCCTGGACCATCTTCTTGGCCTTCGTGCCGATCGATTCCTCTCCATTCGCTCCGGTAAGCTGTTCGCTCTGCACGGCCGCGTCGGGCGAGGCGGAGAGGCTCGGCTTCTCACCTCGTGCTTCCATCTGCTCGACCTGAAACCGGCCCCGGCCATCAATGCTCTCTCCGGAACTCCAGCGACCTTCGGGCGGCCGCACCTTGCCGTCGCGGGCAAAGCTGAGGAAGGAATAACTGAAATCGGTGTTTTCCTGTTCCTGCGGGAAGTCGTTCGGGATCGGGTGGGCATTGCGACCGCCTACTTCTTCCCAAGCGGCGAGCCACTGATTCTGGTGCATCGTGTCGCGCGCGATAAGATAGCTCAGCATGTCTTTCATGCCCGGGTCATCAGTCATGCGATACAGTTGTACCGCCAGCATGCGCCCAGTGGATTCGGCGGTGACGTTGGCCAGCATGTCAGCGGCGATGTTCCCGCTGGCATAGACGTGGCTGCAATTGAACGGCACGCCGTCGCTGTCGACTGGCATCGCCGCCATGCAGGTGCTGAGGAGATGCTGGATCTCCATTCCGCCCAGCTTGGCCGCGATGAGTGGATTCTTGGCCGCCTCATCCATTGCCGTAGGCGACCCTTCCAGGTTTAGCGCCACCGCAGTGCAAAGCATCTCGATGTGCGCAATTTCTTCGGTGCCGGTCTCCAGCAGGAGATCGCGGTATTTTGCCGGGCCGCGCGCACCCCAGGCCTGAAACAAGTACTGCAGACAGACCCGGATCTCTCCCTGCACTCCGCCGATGGCCTGCTGAAGAGCCTTGGCAAAGAGCGGGTTGGGGTTATCCACCCGCACTGGATACTGAAGTTTTCCTCCGTCGTGATAAAACATGATATTTTTCCTTTTTGAGTTGGTTTTTTCCCGCGACCTGAATGGTCGCTCTCATTGGATCGGCGGCCCGAGGGATGCTGTCTGTCCGAAATGTCATCTAAATGGACGTAGGGAGTTGTCGTAGTGAGAGGTCGCGCAGGAGCCCGCAGCGGTCGCGCCACTCAGCGGCTGACTCCCTTCGTCTCTCAGCCACTAAAATGGCGCTTAGTGACACGCAGCCGCAGGGCTGATTACGAAAAATAGAGTGTGGAGACGACGCCGATCGAGACTCTGCCTCTCAACCTGCTAAGCGAGGTGCAGAGTTACTTCCAAGCCCACCCCAGCAGCCCGGCGGCGCGGGTGCGGCCGCTGATCGGGCGGGAGGGTGAAAAGTGGCTGGCCTTGCAGCGCGATGCCCTCGGTCACCGCGCCGTCTCCGGCACCGGCTGGAGTCTTAGCGCGGCGCTGGAGAGCTTCGAGGCTAACTATCGCGAAGTGACTCAGGCTCAGCAGTAGGTCACTCCTGACTCCTTCCCCCCGAGAGTTACTCTTTCTTAGCCGCCGCTTCCTCTTTATCTCCGCGCTGGATCTTTTGCTCTTCCGGCGGGATGCGCTGATACATCTTTTCGTTCAACTTAGTCTGGGCGCTTTCGGGCAGGATGTGGCGCGAGAAAACCATGGCTTTGTTGACCGCACCGGCCACCACCACCCGCTTGTCATCCATCAGAGCCTCGTAGCCAGTCTTAGCCACCTCCTGGGGCGCCATCGCCGTCTGAAAAGCCTTGGTATCCTGCATGTCGGCCTTTTCGAAAAAGTCGGTGTCGGTGGCGCCCGGGCAGAGCGCCGTCACCGTCACGCCCGTATCTTCCAGCTCGGCCGAGAGCGCTTCACTCCAGGAAAGGACAAACGCCTTGGTCGCATGATAGACCGCCTGCAAAGGACCGGGCATGAAGCCGGCGACGGAGGCGGTGTTGAGGATGCGCCCGTGCCCGCGTTCGATGAATTCGGGCAGGAAGAGCTTGGTCAGGCGGAGATAGGCCAGGACGTTGAGCTCGACCATCGAGATATCGGTCTCGATCGGGATTTCCCAAAATTTCCCGCGCTGGCCGTGCCCGGCGTTGTTGACCAGGATCTCTAGGCGGGTGCCACCGCCCTCGACCTCGTCGAAAATTTCCTGGGCTGCCTTTTCCTCGCGCAGATCTCTGGCCATGACTCGCACCGCGACGCCGTGGTCGCGCTGCAAGCCATCGGCGATGGTTTGCAGTTCTTCCGCCACCGGTGCGACCAGGATCAGCGGGTGACCGTGCCGGGCAAATTCCTTCGCCAGATGAAGACCGATGCCGCTGGAGGCGCCGGTAATGAGTGCCGTTCCTTTGCTTTCTTTATCCATATCTGGAATAACGCGCCTGCTCGCGAGGCTGGTTTGGTCGGCGAAAAGCGTGCGGAGAAAGAGGGCCAAAATGGGCGCGGTGGGGGGACGCTAAACGGCTCAGCGCCGGGCAGACAGGCAGTTCTCCGAAAAAATTTGCATCTGTTATTCTCTCTCGCGTGCGATCCCTTAGGTCGAGGATGTCGTCATGGATTTCGATCCCGTTGGTGGCGCCTTTTCCGTCATGAAAACAAATAATTCTCCAGCCGTTGATCCCGGGATGAGAAAACGGGCCATCCTGCTGGTCGACGATCACCCGCTTTTCCGCCGCGGGATGGCGCAGTTGATCGATTCGCAAAACGATCTCCAAGTTTGCGGCGAAGCCGATAACAGCGGCACCGCCCTCGAGGTGATCCGGCGGAAGGAATTTGATCTCGCGGTGGTCGACGTGGGTCTGCGCGGTGGGGCCAATGGCATCGAGCTGACCAAATCAATCAAGTCGGAGCGGCCGACCTTGCCGGTGCTGGTGGTCTCGATGCACGACGAAGCGCTCTACGCCGAGCGTGCGCTGCGGGCCGGGGCCCGCGGCTACGTCATGAAACGAGAGGCGCTCGATTCCATTTTGCAGGCGGTGCGGAGCGTGATCGAGGGGGAAATCTACGTCAGCCCGACCATGAGCAAGCGGATGCTGTTCGACCACATCAATGGCGGCGGCGAAGCGCGTTCACCGGTCGATCGGCTGACCGATCGCGAATTGGAAGTCTTCCAGCTCATCGGCGAAGGGCACGACATGCACGAGATCGCAAAGGATCTGCATCTGAGCAAAAAAACCGTCGAAGCGCACCGGGCGAACATCAAGGAAAAGCTGGGGGTGACGAACGCGCGCGAAGTGGTGCGCTATGCCACCCAGTGGGTCACGCAACAACGCTAGCTCCGGGAAATCATTATCCTGATCGAGCCCCGACAGCAGAGTCGCGCACGATGACGAAAGGGAGATCACGCGGATTGGCGCTCCGGACATCCGGGTTTACCTTCCCCGCATGATCGCGCGAACTGTTTTTCTCCTTCCGTTTCTCGCTCTTTCTCCTTTGGCCGCGGCGCTTCCGGAAGCGAAGCCGAACCCGCAGATCGCCGGGGTGGTGCAGGAAATTTCGGCCAAGAACATCGAGGCCAGCATCGATAAGCTGGTCAGTTTCGGCACCCGCCACACGCTTTCCGAGACGAAAAGCGAGAGCCGCGGGATCGGGGCCGCGCGGCGCTGGCTGGAGGCGGAATTCAACCGCTACGCCAAGGACTCCGGCGGCCGGCTCCAGGTCACGATGGACGAATTTGACCAGCCGCCCGACGAGCGGAACCCCGACCTGACCAAAGTGGTCAACGTCGTCGCCACCCTGCCGGGCCAGCAGCCGGAAGCGCGCGATCGCATGTATGTGGTCAGCGGCCATTACGATTCGCGGGTGACCGATCCGCTCAACGCCACCGCCGATGCGCCGGGCGCAAATGATGACGCCTCGGGGGTGGCGGCGGTGCTGGAGTTGGCCCGGGTCATGTCGAAGCAGAAATGGGACGCCACCCTCGTTTTTCTCGCCGTGGCCGGCGAAGAGCAGGGCCTTTACGGCTCGACCCACTGGGCCCGGACGGCAAAGGAGAAACATTGGAACATCGCCGGCATGATCACGAACGACATCATCGGCAGCTCGCGCGGCGAAGATGGCCAGGTGGACGACAAGCACGTGCGCGTTTTCGCCGAAGGCGTGCCGCCCTATCGCGAGCTCCCGGAGGATCTGCTGCGGCGGATCAAGACCGGTGGCGAAAACGACAGCGAGCCGCGGGAGCTGGCCCGGTTCATCAAGACGACCGGCCAACGCTACGTCCCGGGCATGACCGTGACCATCATCTACCGCAAGGATCGTTACCTGCGCGGAGGCGATCACTCGCCCTTTCTGGCCGCCGGCTATCCCGCGGTGCGGATGAGCGAGCCGAACGAGGATTTTCGGCACCAGCACCAGGACCTGCGGAAAGAAGGCGAGGTGCAATACGGCGATCTGCCCGAGTTTGTCGATTTCGATTACGTCGCCCAGGTGGCGCGGATCAACGCGGCAGCGTTAGGCGCGCTCGCTCTCGCCCCGGCGGTGCCGCGCGGGGTCGAGATCGATACGAAGGAACTGACTAACGACACCACCCTGCATTGGCAGGCGAACCAGGAACCTGACCGGGCCGGCTACGAAATCCTCTGGCGCGAAACCACTTCGCCGGTCTGGCAGGACGGAGTCGAGGTGGGCGACAAGACCCCTTTCACCGTCCCAAAGATCTCGAAGGACAACTACCTCTTCGGGGTCGCGGCGGTGGATAAAGAGGGAAATCGAAGCCCGGCGGTCTACCCAAATCCCTCGGCCAAATGAAGTTTTATCCACTCGGCCACGTCAGACCGCTCGAACTTTAAAAAGAAGAAGACCTAAAACCATGAAACGGCCCAAACTTGCTCCACTCCTCGGCCTCTTCGCGCTCACTTCCTGCGGGACGATGCATGACGCCGCGGTCTCGACCTTCCGCGTCGTCGATGCTCCCCATGAATACGTGCGGCGCAAACTCGGCGTCGACGAAGAACCGCCGCAGACCACCACTACGACCACGACGCAGACGGATGTCTATTCAGACGGCGCCGAATATCCGCCCCGGCAGCCTTACCAGGTGCAGCAACAACAGCCACCGCCGCCGCCCCCGCCGCAGCAGCGCGTCGTCACCACCACGGAGCAGCAGCCGCCGCCGGAGCCGGTCGTGCGACCGACTGCGACCCCGCGCGTGGTGCAGCGCGAGACCGTGACCACCACCGCCCCCGAAAGCACTCCGCCGCCGCGCACCACTTCTTCTTCTCAGGGTGAAGATCTGCCCTATGCGAAACCGGTCCCGGGCAAGGCCGGCTACGTTTTTAGTCCGTACGATAAAAACGGCGGCTACGTCGATGTGACCGGGTACAGCCCGGGCCAGAAGGTGAAGGATCCCTACAGCGGGAAGATCTTCCTCGTGCCCTGACCGCAGGCGCCGCCGGAGCCCGAGCCGGTGCTACGGATGCTCGCCCGGAGCGTTGGCGGCGTTCTTTTTCTCCAGCGCCTTCACCCGCTCATAGAGTTTCCCCAGCCGGCGCACCCAGGCCAGTTGCTCCATCGCTTCCTTTAATGGCACGCCCGGAGTCGCCCACCAGGTGCCGCCATGCAGGCTCTTCGAGACGCCGGTTTGGGCCCCGATCATCGTCCCGTCATCGATCTCGATGTGCCCGATGATCCCAGCCTGCCCGCCGATGACCACGCCGCTCCCGATCCGCACACTGCCCGCGATCCCAACCTGAGCCACGATGATGGAATGTTTCCCGATGACGACGTTATGCGCGATCTGGACCAGGTTATCGATCTTCACCCCTTCCTGGATCCAGGTGCGACCGAAACGCGCCCGGTCGATCGTGGTGCAGGCTCCGATCTCGACCTCGTCGTCGATCTGCACGATTCCGATCTGCGGCACTTTTTTGTGCCCGCCAGCCGCCATCTCGAAACCGAATCCATCCGAGCCGATGACGCTGCCGCTGTGAATGATGACGCGTTGGCCGAGCTGGCAACGCTCGCGCACGGTCACGTTGGGATAAATCAGGCAACCGGCTCCGACGGTCGTCTCGTGGCCGAGATAAACGTTCGCTCCGAGCCAGCTGCCGTCGCCCACCCGCGCCCCGGGCTCCACCACCACATGAGCGCCGATCGAGACTTCCCGGCCTAACGACGCCTCGGGCGAAATCACTGCGCTGGGATGGATCCCGGGCGCGTGCCGGAGCGGCGGCGGCGCGAACTTCAGCACCACCTGCTCGAACGCCTTGCTCGGGTTTTCCACCCGGATCTGCACGCCGACCACTTCCTCGCGAAAATCCGCCGGCACCAAAGCGGCCGCGGCGCGCGTCCGGCGAAAAGCGGCCAGGTAGCGCGGGTTTCCATAAAAGGTAATCTCGCTCGCGGTCGCTTCCGCCAGGGAGGCCGCGCCCGAGATGAGCAGGGCGGGATCGCCGCTCAGCTCTCCGCCGCACATTTTCGCCAGCTCGCCCACGGTAAAAGTCATCGCCCGCAGTTGTAACCGGGCGTTCCGGTCGCGGCAACCGTTCTCCGCTGTTTTCCAGCGCGCGCATTGCGCCGGCGACGCCGTGGTCGAGCGGGGCCGGCGACCGGGCGAGGGCTCTCCTCGGAGCCTGCGCAGGAGGCACAGTTCTAGCTACTTTTAGGGTGCGGCTGCGGCCGGCATCGCAATGGCAACAGCGACTATAAATTCCACATCGTCGAAGCCTGGGAAATGCAATGAAAGCGAGCTCAAAAAACAAATGCCAGCTAACGTCAAAATCATTCCGGCAACGAGCGCGGACTATTTTGATGTTTTTGCTCGGGCAACGAACGATGCGTTTCGGGATTGGGATGTAAGGAGCGGCGCACTCGCCTGGCCCTGCGGCCTGCCCACCCTTTTCGGTTACCCGGCTTCACCGGAAAGCACCACGATTGCCTTCTGGCTCAGCCGCGTTCACCCCGACGACCTGGCCCGGGTGGAGCAAAGCCTGGCCGATGCTTTTGCCGGCCCCGCCGAACATTGGTCGGGCGAATACCGCTTCCGCCGGGCCGATGGCGAATACCTCCACATCCTCGAGCGCGCCCTCATTCTGCGCGATACCGACGGCACCGCGCTGCGGCTGGTCGGGCCGATGATGGATGTGAGCACGCGCAAGCAATTGCAGGAGCAGGCCTGTCGCTCCCAGCGCATGGAGGCCTTTGGGCAGCTCGCGGGAGGCGTCGCGCACGACTTTAATAATTTCCTCACCACCATTCTCGGTTACAGCGATCTGCTCCTCTCCGAGCAGGCGGTTAAAGGCAAGATCGCCGGCCAGATCGAGGAGATTCGGGCCTCGGCCGACCGTGCCTCCGGCCTGACCAACCAACTCCTCGCCTTCAGCCGACGCCAGGCGCTCGAGCCGACCGTGTTCGAAGTGAACAGTTTCATCACTCACCTCGAGCGCTCGCTCCTGCGTCTGCTGGGCGATAACATTCCGATCCAATGCCAGCTCCACCCGTTGAAGAAGGGGATCCACGTCAAGGTGGACGCCGGCCAGCTGACCCAGATCATCCTTAATCTCGCGGTCAACGCCCGCGACGCCATGCCCGATGGCGGCCGCCTCACCATCGCCACCTCGCTCCTCGAGGTCACGTCCGAGAGCGCCGTCTCTCTTGGCGTCTCGGAGCTGACCCCGGGCGAATACGTTTCCATCGCCGTGGCCGATACCGGCAGCGGGATGAGCGAGGAGATCCGGTCCCACCTCTTTGAGCCCTTCTTCACCACCAAGGAGGCGCATCGCAGCGGGCTCGGGTTGGCCACCAGCTACGGCATCGTGCGACAGAGCGGCGGCCACATCTGTGTCGAGAGCGCGGTCGACCAGGGGACGACCGTTCGCATGTTTCTCCCGCGTCATCCCGCTCCTCCGCCGCCGGCCTACCGCAAGCCAGGCCAGCGCAAAAACATGGCCGGGACTGAGACCGTGCTCGTTCTGGAGGACGAAGTGGGCGTGCGCCATCTCTCCGTCCGCGTCCTGCGTCAGCTCGGCTATGAAGTGCTGGAAGCGGCCCACGGCGACGACGCCAAACGCCTCATCATCGAGCGCGGGGCCAAAAAAGTGCACCTTCTCCTGGCCGACATGGTCATGCCCGAGATCAGCGGCCGGCACTTCGCCGATTGGCTTCGTCTCAGCAGCCCGGAGACGAAGGTCGTCTTCATCTCCGGCTACCTGGAAGAATCGGTTCATCCGCAGGACCGGCGCGAACCGGGCACCATCTTCCTGGCCAAGCCCTTTAACGCCGATCAGCTGGCGAGCAAGGTGCGCGAAGCACTGGATAGTTGAGCGGCTGCCCACTGCGGATTCGTTAGGCTAGAAAATTCGCCGGCCGGAACCGCGCCCTGGCCGAACCGGCGGACGGTTGCCCGCCCCTGCGAGCTGGACGAAAAGTCCAACACCGCTACCCGAGTCCTCAGCCACGCCACCAACCTGATCACCTTTCAAGACATCGAAGCTGCCGCCGCTCGTCCCCAGGGCGCGATTTACAAATCCCCCTGCGCCCCCTCCATTCTGCTCAGCGAGCTGACCGGCATGCAGATCTACTGCAAGCTCGATAACAAGCAGCGAACCGGCAGTTTCAAGGAGCGCGGCGCGCACAACGCGCTGGTCCAGCTCTCGCCCGAGCAGAAAAAGAAGGGGGTCATCGCCGCCTCGGCCGGCAACCACGCCCAGGCCCTGGCTTACCAGGGGCGATTGTTAGGCGTGCCCGCCACCGTGGTCATGCCCCGGTTCGCCCCGCTGATCAAAATCAATAACTGCCAAAAGCTCGGCGCCACCGTCGTCCTCGAGGGGAGGGATTTCGCCGAAGCCAAAGCGCGTGCCGACCAGATCGCGGCCGAACAGGGGCTGGCCTACATCGATGGCTATGACCATCCCGCCATCATCGCCGGGCAGGGCACGGCCGGGCTCGAGATCGTGGAGCAGGTGCCGGATCTGGACGCGGTCATCGTGCCAGTCGGGGGCGGCGGTTTGCTCGCCGGCGTTTCGCTCGCCCCATGATCAGCGATCGCCCGGGCGGCTTGGCCGAGCTCACCGCGCAAATCGCGGCGGTCGGCGCCAGCATCAAGCAGATCGTGCACGACCGCGCCTTTGCCAGCTCCGACGTCTCGGCCGTGAACGTCCTCTGCACGGTCGAAACCCGCGACCGCCACCATCTCGAGCAGCTGCTGACCCGCCTCCAGGAAAAAGGCGTGAAAACCACCCTGACGGTTGGCGCTTCTCCCTGCGAAACGCGGCCGCAAGCGTAGCCGCCGGACCGTCCGCCTTCCCCAGCCCACTCCGTGCGGCGCCGAACGCAGCGTCTGCATCTTGAATCGGAAACGTTCCCTCGTAGGGTTGGCCATGGATTCGGTCGCGACCCAGGAGTTGGAAAAAAACGCCTCGCAAAAGGCAGAAAAATTGTCCACGGCCGAGCCTCAGCCTAACGAAGAGCTGAGCCGATTCGTCGCCCGCCACATCGGCCCGAACGACGAGGAGATCGCCGCCATGCTGACCGCGGTCGGCTTTGAAAATCTCGACGCCCTGATCGATGCCACCGTTCCGAAAGACATTCGCCTAACGAAAGCGCTCGACCTTCCGGCGGGCAAATCGGAGCAGGAAGCGCTGGCCGAATTGCGTGCGCTCGCGGGACAAAACAAAGTGGTGCGCAACTTCATCGGCGCCGGCTATTCCGATTGCGTCGTCCCGCCCGTGATCCAGCGCAACATCCTCGAGAACCCGGGCTGGTATACCGCCTACACCCCTTACCAGGCCGAGATTGCCCAGGGCCGGCTGGAGGCGCTGCTCAATTTCCAGACCATGGTCACCGACCTGACCGCGCTCGATATCGCCAACGCCTCCCTCCTCGACGAAGGGACCGCCGCGGCCGAAGCGATGGCGCTTTGTCACGCCGTGGTCAGCGGCCGCGACACCTTTCTGGTTTCGGAAAGTTGCCACCCGCAGACGATCGAAGTGGTCCAAACCCGGGCGAAGGCGTTAGGGATCACGGTCACAGTCGGCGATCACGCCGGCTTTTCGTTTACCGACCAGGTCTTTGGCGTTCTTCTGCAATATCCGACCACCGACGGCGCCGTGATCGACTATGAGCCATTGATCAAGACCGCGCACGAGGCCGGTGCGCTCGCCATCGTCGCGGCCGACATTCTCGCTCTCACGCTGATCCGCCCACCGGGGGAAATGGGCGCCGACGTGGCCGTCGGCACCACCCAGCGTTTCGGGGTGCCGTTAGGCTGCGGCGGTCCGCACGCGGCTTATTTCGCCACCCGCGATCAATACAAGCGCCACCTGCCCGGGCGCCTGGTCGGCGTTTCGCACGATGCACTCGGACGGCCCGCCTACCGACTCGCTTTGCAGACGCGTGAGCAACACATCCGGCGCGATAAAGCGACCAGCAACATCTGCACCGCGCAGGTCCTGCTCGCGGTCATGGCCTCGATGTATGCCGTCTATCACGGGCCCGAGGGTCTGCGCCGCATCGCGCGCCGGGTGCACGATCTGACCTGCCGCCTGGCCCAAAGCCTGGAGCAGCTCGGTTACGGCCTGCGGCACGAGGATTTCTTCGACACCATCCACATTGATCTCGGGAAGCGGAGCAGCGGCGAATTCCTCCGGCGCGCCCTGCAGCGCAATTGCAACCTGCGCGTGCTCGGCCCCTACAGCGTCGGCATTTCGCTCGATGAAACGACCACCCCGGACGAGATCGAGACCCTCCTCGGCGTCTTCAGCGAAAACCGCGCCCTCCTCCCCGGCTCGATCCCGGCCTGTCGCGATTCGAAGATCGAAAACCGCACGTCGGATTTCCTGACCCATCCGGTTTTCAACACCCATCACAGCGAGACCGAGATGCTGCGCTACCTGCGCATGCTCGAGGCGCGCGATCTTTCGCTCTGCCATTCCATGATCCCGCTCGGCTCCTGCACCATGAAGCTGAACGCGACCGCGGAGATGTTCCCGGTCTCCTGGCCGGAGTTCGCCCGGCTCCACCCTTTTGCCCCTAACGACCAGATGGCCGGCTATCGCGCGATGTGCCAGCAGCTCGAAGGTTGGCTGGCCGAGATCACCGGTTTCGCCGCCGTCTCCCTCCAGCCTAACGCCGGCTCGCAGGGCGAATATGCCGGCCTGCTCGCCATCCGCGGCTACCACGAAGCGCGCGATGAAGCGCATCGCAACGTCTGCCTCATTCCCACCTCCGCGCACGGGACCAACCCGGCCAGCGCGGTCATGGCCGGGTTCAAAGTCGTGCCGGTACGTTGCTTGGAAGATGGCGACATCGATCTCGACGACCTGCGCGCCAAAGCCGAAGCGCACAGCAAGGATCTGGCCGCCCTGATGGTGACCTATCCATCGACCCACGGCGTTTTTGAAACCACCATCCGCCAGATCTGCGACTGCGTGCACGAACACGGCGGCCAGGTTTACATGGATGGCGCGAACATGAACGCGCAGGTCGGGCTCTGCCGCCCGGGCGATATCGGGGCGGATGTCTGCCACCTTAATTTGCACAAGACCTTCTGCATCCCGCACGGCGGCGGCGGACCCGGCATCGGTCCGATCGGGGTGGCGAAACATCTAACGAAATTTCTCCCCGGTCTGCCTAACCTCGACCGCAAAGCCGGAGCTGCCGGATCGGTCGGTCCGATCGCGGCCGCGCCCTGGGGAAGCGCGAGCATTCTCACCATTCCCTGGATGTATATCCGCATGATGGGCGGAGCTGGCCTAACGAAAGCGACCGAGGTCGCGATCCTGAGCGCGAACTACATCGCCAAACGGCTGGACGCTTCTTTCCCGGTTCTTTTCAAAGGCAAACACGGCCTCGTCGCGCACGAATGCATCCTCGATCTGCGCCCCTGCAAGAGCGCCGGGGTGGAAGTGGAAGACGTGGCCAAGCGGCTGATGGATTACGGCTTTCACGCCCCGACTGTTTCCTGGCCGGTGCCCGGCACAGTCATGATCGAGCCGACCGAAAGCGAACCGAAACACGAGCTGGATCGTTTCTGCGAAGCGATGATCGCGATCCGCGCCGAGATCGACGCCATCGGCCAGGAAGGCGCCGACCGGAAAGATAACCTGCTCAAAAACGCGCCTCACACCGCGGAGCAGGTGAGCGCGAATGAATGGAATCATCCTTACTCGCGCGAGCAGTCGGCTTGGCCGGCGCCCTGGACGCGGCAGCAGAAATTCTGGCCGGCGGTGGCGCGGATCGACAGCGTTTATGGCGATCGAAATCTCTTCTGCACCTGTCCCCCGATGGAAGATTTCGCCGAGGAGAAATAAGGCGCATTCGCGGCACGCCTTCTCCGGGGAGCGCACGCGCCCTCGCGTGCCGGCGATGGCGCCTCGCCAGCGCGAACTTTTGAGGCCCTGCCGCTGATTTAACCTTCGTTAGGTAACACGCCTGCCCGGGTCGTTAGGCCGAAAGATGAATCCTGCCTTCGACGTAGGTGACTGCTTCCCCGCCAATCCCCACGCGCTCGCCATGATCCTGACAAAAAAGCTCCCCGCCCCGCGGCGAGATCTGGCGCGCAAAAAGCTCCTTCTTTCCCAGCCGCTGCGACCAATAGGGAATCAAGGTGCAATGGGTCGAACCGGTGACCGGATCTTCCGGAATCCCGGCCGCGGGCGCGAAATAGCGCGAGACAAAATCGCAATCGTCGCCCGGTGCGGTCACGACCACGCCCTGGGCGTCCAGTTGCTGGACCTGTTCAAGATTCGGCTTAATCGCCGCCACCTCCTGGGCCGAAGCGAAGACCGCGTAGAGATCGCGGCCTTGCCAAACGCGCTCCGGTTGTGCGCCAAGGGCTGAACTCAAAAGTTCGTTAGGCGCAACTTCCTGCGCCGGTTGAGCGGGAAAATCGAGCACAAGCCGATCCTCCGCCCGGCTCACCCGCAACTCCCCGCTTTGCGTTTGAAAACGAATCACCTCACCGGAGAAAGCCAGATGCCGAAAAAGGACATGAGCCGACGCCAGGGTGGCGTGACCGCACAGTTCCACCTCCACCGTCGGAGTCATCCAGCGCAGGTCGTAGCAGCCTTCCTCCCGCCAGACCAGAAACGCCGTCTCGGGCAAATCGTTCTGCCGCGCCAGGGCCTGCATCTGTTCGTTAGGCAACCATTCCTCCAGCAGACAAACCGCGGCCGGATTACCGGCAAACATTCGCCGGGTAAAGGCGAAGATTTCAAAATAGGGAATCGTTTTGTCTTTCATCAGCCTCGTGCAATGGACTCGCCGGAAGTCACCGGCGTGAAGCTGCCGTCCTGCCCCAGACCCGCCAGCCGAGGGCAAACGCCACCGTCGTGAGGCCAAAGGTGATCCCCCACCACATCCCGGCCGCGCCCAGCCCGATCCGAAAAGTAAGCCACCAGCCCACCGGGATCGCGACCACCCAGTAGGCGAAGAAGGCGACCCAGGCCGGCACTTTGACATCGCCCAGGCCGCGCAACGCCCCGCCGGATGAGACCTGCAGCGCGTCGCTCACCTGGAAAGCAGCCGAGATGAGAAGCAGGCTGGCGGCGAGCGCGCGCGCCTTTGGCTCGGTGATGAACCAGCCGGCGATGGTCTGATTGAAAAGCAGAAACCCGAGCGCGCTCAAGGCGGTAAAGGCGAGCACGATGCCCCAGCCGCTGACCAGAATGAAACGCAATTCGGGCAAGCGTCGCGCCCCCCAGGCTTCGCCCATCCGCACCGTCAGGGCCATCGAAAGCCCGAGCGGGACCATGAAAATCGTGGCCGCGCAGGTGATCGCCACCTGGTGCGAAGCGAGCGCGACCGGGCCGAGGGTGCCGATGAGGAGCGTGACCATGACGAAGGCGCTGACCTCAGCCAGCAATTGCAGGCTGGCCGGCAAACCGACCGTGATCAGGTCGCGCACCGCCTGCCAATCGGGCGCGCGCAACCAATGCCGCGGCACCCACTCGCGCACCGCCCGCGCCTTCACGCACCACCAGAGCATGGCGGCGAGCATGGTGCAGCGAGAGAGCAGAGTCGCCACCCCGGCGCCATCCAATCCCAGCCGGGGCGCGCCCAACTTTCCGTAGATGAAGATCCAGTTGAAACCCACGTTCAGGGCGGCCGCGGCCAGCATGATCCAGAAGGGCGGCCAGGGTTTGTTCATGGCGTCGGCGTGATTTTTCACCGCCATCGCCCCCAGGGCCGGAATCATCGAGACCGCCACGAGCAGGAAATAACGCGGCACCGCCCTAACGACCTCCGGGTCCTGGCGGAAATAACCCAGGAACGGATGCATGCCCCAACCGCCCAGCATGGTCAGGAGCCCGAGCGCGAAGGCCAGATAAAGACCATGGCGAAGCGCCGCCCGGGCCGCCTCGCGGTCGTCCGCCCCGCGCGCCTGCGAGACACGGATGGAGATGGCCATCAACATTCCCAAACCGAAAATGAACGGTACATAGAGGACGTTGTTGGCGAAGGTCGAGGCGGCCAGCGGGACCACGCCGAGGCGGCCGACCATGATCGTATCGGCCAGGGACATCAGGACCTGGCTCACCTGCCCGGCAGCCAGCGGCAAGGCGAGGAGCGCAGTCAGGCGGCCTTCCCGCAGGAGGCGTCCCCAGATCGTATCGTTGGCAGTAAAAGCAGGCATGACAGGCAAGGGCGCGCGAACGCCGGCCCGGAGTTCTTCGGGCGGTCAGCTAAGCGCGGATCGCAGGCGATGGAAACCGGCGGTCGTCAGATAATGAGCGATTCATGCTGGCCGGCAACCTCGCTCGCCGCTGAACGGGCGGTCGCTTGTCGTTAGGCCGGTTGTTTTCGGAACTTCGCGAACGAACTAAGCCTGAGCAGCGTCCAGGGCCGCGCGATGGCATCGCGCCACCTCGACATACTTGCGCGCCCAGCCTGCGATCCCTTCCTGCGCCGCGCGATCGAGTTGCCTAACGACTTTCCCAGGCGCGCCCAGGACGAGCGAACCGGGTGGAATTTTCATCCCGGCCGTGACCAAACTGCGCGCGCCAATGATGGAGCGGGCGCCAATCTCCGCGCCGTCGAGCAGGATCGCTCCCATCCCGACCAGCACCTCATCATGCACCGTGCAGGCGTGGACGACGGCCGCGTGGCCGACCGTGACCAGCTCTCCGACGAGGGCGGGAAATTCATCCGAGACATGAACGATGACGCCATCCTGCAGGTTGCTCCGGGCTCCGATCTCGATCCGGTTGATATCGCCCCGCAGGACGGCGCCATACCAGACGCTGCTCTCTTCGCCTAACGACACCTGGCCGAGGACGGTGGCGTTAGGCACGAGGTAGGCGGTGGGATGAATCCGCGGGCCGCGACGCAGACGTTCCTCGATCGTCTCGATTCCGGTCCGCGTCACGCTGCTCATGGTCCAGACTCTACCCCGAAGTCACGGCCTCATTCGCGCCATTTCGAAGCGTTGGAAAAAAAGAGCCGGGCCGTGCGCGGGACGCGGAAGAGGCCGGCGATCACTCCCTTCCAGCCGATGGTCGCGCCGACGCTGCGCTTGAATTTCTCGTGATCGGAGAGCGCGGCGAAACCCGGCCGCTTCTTCGCCCCCTGCAGATTCAGGATGCTCTGGATCAAACCGAGATGGGAAAAAGCCTGCGGAAAATTGCCCAGGAAAGCGCCGGTTTGCGGGTCGATTTCTTCCGCCAGCAACCCGAGCGGGCTGACCTGTTTGATGATCCCTTCCAGGATCGCTTCCGCCCGCGCCAGCTCGCCTTCGCGAATGAGGTGATTGATCCACCAAAAGCTGCAGAGGAGAAAAGCGCCTTCCTTCTCGCGGCTCCCCTCGCTGCGATAGATGAACGGTTCATCACCCAATTCGCGCTCGAGCGCCTGGCGCGTCGCGCGCGCGATCTCCTCCGGCAAAAACCCGGTGGTGAACGGGAGCAGGCTGGAAGCGTCGAGCGCGCGCCGGCTGAGGCGGGCGGAGAAAATCGGCTCCTCCCCGTCTGCATTCGTTAGGGCGCGCGCCAGGATCTCCTCGCGCAGGACCCGGCACTCCCGCACGAGCGCTCCATCCGCATCGCCAAGGAGAGCGCGGGCTCGCTCCAGCGCCACCCAGCACATCACCTTGCCATAGGTGAAATCGTGTCGTTCCCGCTCTTCCCAGATGCCGTTGTCGTCCCGGCGCCAAAGCTCCTTCACCTCGTTCGTTAGGCGAAGAATCATCCGGCGCTTGCGCGAATCGATCTTGCCGCCGGTGTGCCGGAAGAAAAAGAGCGACTGCAAGACGTGCCCGTAATTGTCGAGCTGGAATTGCTCCTGGGCGGCGTTCCCGATCCGGACCGGGCGTGAATTCCCGTAACCGGCCAGGTGCGGGAGTTTTTCCTCCGGCGGGATGGGCTGGTCGCAGACCGGATACATTACGTCGACCGTCGATTGCGCCGGATCGCCATCGTGGGCTTTCTCTTTTTCGCTCCACTTCCCGACCGCGAAATCGAGAAAGGCGCTGGCCTCGCCCGAGTAGCCCAGACCGAAGAGGGTCTGGATAAAGAGCGAAGTGTCGCGCAGCCAGGTGTAGCGATAATCCCAATTCAATTCGCCGCCCAAGCCCTCCGGCAACGAAGTGGTCGGCGCGGCCACGAACGCGCCGGTGCCGGCGTAGGTGAGGAGCTTGAGCGTGACCGCGCTGCGCCGGACGAGGGCGCGGTGCGGACCGTCGTAGTAATTGAAGAGGTTCCACTCGCGCCAGAAAGCTTTGGTCGTCTCGAGCCAGCGCTCGATCTGGGCCAGCTCGGGCCGGGCCGGCGCGTCGCTGTAATCGAAGACGAGAAAAAGAGGATCGTTAGGCGCGATCCGTCCTCGGGCGACAAGATCGTCTTCCGCGCGTTGCAGCGGCTGCTTTGCAAAAAGCGTCACCTGATCGAGCGCATGGCCGCCGGCCCCCAGCTCACGCCAGGCCGGCCGCGCCCGCGCATAATCGGGGCGAGCCGCCACCCGCAATTCCATCTCGACCGGTCCGCCTTCCTCCAGCTCGAGCAGGCGCACCAGCTTGCGGGTCGGATGCAGGGAAGTGAAATCGTAGAAGCGCGCTTTCGCCTGCCGCGCCACGGCGAAGAAATCCGTCAGCCTAACGACGCCCTGCGCGGTGCGGAAACGCGTCTCCAAAATCGCGCTCTCGGCGAAATAGGCGCGCTCGACCGTGAATTCACCCGCTGGCTGCCAGGTGCAGGAGCCGCCCTTTTTCTGGTCGAGCAAACGGGCGAAGAGCGAGGGCGCGTCGAAGCGCGGCAGGCAAAGCCAATCGATGCCGCCCGCCGGATTAATCAGAGCAGCCGTCTCGCAATTGCCGATGAGGGCGTAATCCCGGATCGGAATCATACCCCAGCCCTGGTGCGAAAGAACAATCGAGTCATTTCGTTAGGAGGAAGGCGCTGCGGGAAAATTTCAAGCGCACTTTATCGGCACGGGTGGAGCCGAAGGCGGGGATTGAACCCGCGACCTGCTGATTACGAATCAGCTGCTCTACCACTGAGCTACTTCGGCGCGCGGAGAGGCGGGAAAGATGGCATCCGGGAGCGGCCTCGGCAAGGTCCGCCCTGGCCCGGGCGAAGGGCGCTGGTGTAGAGTCTCGCCACCCACACCAATGAAGCTCCCATCCCTTCTCTGCGCCGGCTTTTGCCTAACGAGCAGTCTTCTCGCCGCCGCTCCCCCGCCGCCCTCGCCCAGCCCGGCCGCGGAGGCGAAAATGCCGACCTGGGAGGAGGAAAAGGCGCGCGGTTACCTGCCCTATCACCAGCTCACGGTGGAGATTTCAAGGTGAAAAAGACCGCCTCGAAGAAGACCGCGTTCAGCATTCGGGCCTTCATCGATCCCCAGTACGAGTACTACCTTTTCACCAACCGCGGCGGGCACGCGGCCTACATCAAGCAGTGGCACGTCTTCTCCGGCCTGGATGGGAACGAGACCTATCGCGATCCCAGCTTTCACGAACTGAAAGAGTATCTCCCCTACGCCCAGGGCATTCTCGACCTGAACGAAATCTACGCCCGGAAACTGGCCGATGTGCCGGCCGAGGGCTTTCCCGAGAGCCACACCGAGAGTGAGGAAAAGGCGATCTCCGAGTTGAAAGCAAAGATCGAAGCGATGTGTGCGAAATCAGACGCGGCGCTGAAGAAGGAGACTGAAGATTTCATCCAGGGGACAAACTACGGCGCGAACAAGAAGAAGACGCACCAGCTCGCGACCGCGATCGCGAAACGTCTCGAGGCCATCCCGCAGCCGACCCCGTTTGGTGCCTCACCGCCGCCGATGCCGACGATGTCGCCCACGCCGGAGCGAACGAAAAACAAAGAAAGCAACCCGTCGACCGATCCACAGTAGCGCGCTACGGCGCGCTGATTCTGTGCGATTCTTGCCAGTGCCGACACCACCGACCACTCACCTCTTCTCCCCGCTGCAGATGCGGGATGTCCTGTTCCGCAACCGCATCGTCGTCTCGCCGATGTGCCAGTATTCGAGCGAAGACGGTTTCGCCGACGACTGGCACCTGGTCCATCTCGGGAGCCGGGCGGCCGGTGGAGCCGGGCTCGTTTTTACCGAGGCGGCGGCGGTTTTGGAGGAAGGCCGGATCAGCCCGCAGGATCTGGGGATTTGGAAAGATGAGCAGATCGAGATGCTGGCGCGCATCTTCAAATTCGTCGCCGCCCAGGGCGCGGTGCCGGCGATGCAGCTGGCGCATGCCGGACGCAAGGCGAGCACGAGCGCTCCCTGGAAAGGTGGAAAGCCGGTCGGCCCGGAAGCCGGCGGCTGGAGTCCGATCTACGGGCCGAGCGCGCTCCCTTTCGACGAGGGATATCAAACCCCGGAGCCGCTCGATCAGGCCGGGATCGATCGCGTCCGGGCCGCTTTTGCCGCGGCCGCGCAACGCGCGCTGCAGGCGGGTGCAAAGGTAATCGAGATTCACGCCGCCCACGGTTATCTGCTCTCCAGCTTTCTCTCGCCCTTGAGCAATCAGCGCACCGACCAATACGGCGGCTCCTTTGAAAACCGGATCCGTTTTCTCTGTCAGACGGCGGAAACGATCCGCGCCGTTTGGCCGGAGAAATATCCCCTCTTTGTCCGCATTTCCTCGACCGACTGGACTGCGGGCGGCTGGGACGGTGAGCAATCGGTCGCCCTGGCCAGAAAATTGAAACCGTTAGGCGTGGACCTGATCGATTGCTCGAGCGGGGGCAACGTGCCGCAGGCCGAGATTCCGACCGGCCCCGGCTATCAGCTTCCCTTTGCCGCCCGGATCCGGCGCGAGGCGGAGATCGCCACCGGCGCAGTCGGCCTCATCACCGCCCCGGAACAGGCCGACCAGATCATCCGGCTCGGCCAGGCGGATCTAATTCTGATGGCGCGGGAATTTCTCCGCCAGCCTTACTGGCCGCTGCACGCCGGCGGGCCGCTGCACCAGCCGGTCCGGCCGCCACCGCAGTACGGCCGCGCCTTTTCCTAACGCCGCCGCCGGTCGTCCAACTGGCTGAGCAGGCTCTCCACTTCGCGCGCGCCCATCTCCGTCTTGGCGTAATCGAGCGGGACCGCGCCGTGCAGCCCGCGCTGCGGAGTCTTGAGCCAGAGGCGCGCTTCATCGAGGTCGCCAAAGAGATGGACCGCGTGGCCGAGGAGGCGGGCAAAAGAAACCACCTTGCCCGATTCATCGTTCGTTAGGCGACCAGCCGCTTTCCGCTCCGCCACGGTGGCGCGGGAGAGGCCGAGCCGCGCCGTCAATTCATCGAGCGAGACATCGAGCTGACGGCGCAAGGCTTCGAATTCCTGGAAGGCGAGCCCGCCGATGCTCGACTTTTGCTTTTTCGTCGGCCCGGCTTTTTTCCCTGGCGCTTTGGCCGGGGCCACCGCCGCTTTCGTTTTACCCGTTCTGGCAGGAGTCGCAGTGCGAGCCGCTTTCCGGGGCGGTGTGGCTGACTTTGGCTTGCTCACATTCTTCATTTCCTAATCCTTTATCAGATCGCTCAACGAGATGACAAGCTCCCTGCGTCGCCCGGCACGCTCGCCGCCCCGCGCGCAAATCAGCTTGCGAGCGGCCGGACCTCGCCAGTAGCGTCTCCCATGAACACCAAGCCTGCCGAATACGCTCACCCCGAGGCGTTGGTCGAGACCGAATGGCTCGAGCAGCATCTGAACGATCGAGACCTGCGGATCGTAGAATCCAACGAGGACATTCTGCTCTACGACACCGGCCACATCCCGGGCGCGGTTCATATCGATTGGCGGGGCGACCTGCAGGATCAGGTGGTGCGCGATTACATCTCTCCGGAGAAATTCGCCGAGCTCTGCCGCCGCAACGGCATCACCCCAGAGACGACCTGCGTTTTCTACGGCGATAAGGCGAACTGGTGGGCCACCTACGCGCTCTGGGCTTTCCGCCTTTTCGGTCATACCAAGGTGAAAATCCTCAATGGCGGTCGCGATAAATGGAAAGCGGAAGGCCGGCACATGACCCGCGAAGTGACGGAATATCCGCCGACCGATTACCCGGTGCCGGCGCAGCGGCTCGATCAGGAAATCCGCGCTTTTGCCGACGAAGCGCTGGCCCAAAGCAAGGCGCAAAAGCCGCTGATCGATGTCCGTTCCCCGGGCGAATACAAAGGTGAGATCACCCACATGGCGGAGTATCCGCAGGAAGGCGTGCTGCGCGGCGGGCACATTCCGGGGGCCAAGAGCGTCCCATGGAAGATGGCGACGAACGACGACAGCACTTTCAAATCGGCCCCGGAGCTGGCGAAAATTTATTTCGAGCAATGTGGGATCCAACCGGATCAGGACACGGTGGTCTATTGCCGCATCGGCGAACGCTCGAGTCACACCTGGTTTGTCCTGACCTATTTGTTAGGCTTGAACAAGGTGCGCAACTACGACGGCTCCTGGACGGAATGGGGTAACAAGGTGGGCGCCCCGATCGAGAAAAGCGCCTAGTTCCGACTCCTGCGCGGTTGCCCGGCCCGAGGACGAGCACGAGCGTGACCCGATTATGAGTGCGTATCCCGAGAAATTGCAGGACATCATCGATCTCTTCGAGCATCTGCCCGAGGTGGAGCGGCGGGAAACGCTCGTCGCCTACTCCGACAGCGCGCCGAAGCAGGAACCGCGGCCGGACGAACACTTCGATCTGGAAGATGTGCGCAAGGATGAAGAATGCGCCGATAAAGTCGGAGTTTACCTCCAGGTCGACGACGAGGGCAAAGCCCACCTGCGCATGACTCTCGGCCCGGAAGTCCAGACCCTGACCCGGGCCATGACCTCGATTCTGTGCAAAGGACTCGACGGCGCCACGCCGCAGGAAATCCTCGACCTGCCGCAGGATTTCGTCACGCGCATCGTCGGGGCGGAACTCGTCAGAGTGCGCAGCCAGACGACCTACTACGTGCTCAGCCGCATCAAAGGCATCTGCAAAGTCTATCTCGACCGGCAGCGCGCCGCAGCCTAACGAACCACGGCGCGCTCTTCCGTCCCAGTTGTTAGTGTAAGTCGTAGACTTCAACCAGGCCCACTCCGGTCGTGCCGCCGACCCCGCTCAGGATCGCGGTATAGGCTCCGGGAGGAAGGGTCGCGAGCACGGCCGCTTCCTTTCCGTTGGTGGGCGCGAGGCCATCGGCCGCAATGGTCTTTTCATCCGGCCCGTCCATCCAGTCATCGTTGGCCGCGATCACGGCACCGCTCGCGTCGTGCACCTCGACCATCGGGTTCGCCATCACTCCGCTCACCCCGGCCGCGGCCAGAGAGGGCCCGATGCCACGGACCACGATCGTTCCGTCACCCGTCGTGCCACCGACAATAAAGCCAGCGATCATGACGTTATCGCCCGTCTGCACAAAACCGCGGGTGCTGATGTTAGCCAAAGAGGACGCCGTGCCCTGACTTAAATCATAAGCATCCAGCAGACCTACGCCGGTACTCCCGTTCCGGCCGCTCATGATCGCGGTGTAAGCGCCCGGCTCCAGGGTGGCGATAATGGCGGATTCCTGGTCGTCGCTCGGCGCCACCCCGCTGGCGGTGATGGCCGCTGCCTGGGTATCCTTCCAATTGTCGTTCATGATCACGGTGCCATCCGGTTCATGTAACTCCAGCACTGGATCCGCCAGCGCACCGCTAACTCCCTGCTCGCTCAAAGAAGGGCCGCTGGCGCGGATGATGACTTCTTTCGCCTCCGTCCCATCGATGATGAAACCACCAATCAGGACGTTATCGCCCGTACCGACGTTGAGTCGGGTCGAGATATTGAGCAGCGGCAGACCGCCGGCTGTAGGTGTAGGGACGAGGGTGGAAGGACCATTCGCTATCCCGTCACTGGGTGTCACGGTGCAAGTAACCTTGTCGCCAGCCTTACCTGCGTCGCGCGGAATGGCATCGGCCAGGCCGGCGCTGATCGTATCTCGCACCACTTTGCCATTAACCTTCCAGACGTAGTGATAGCGCACAAAGTCATAATCTGGATCGAGAAACACGGTCGGCGAGGTAATGCGGCAGAAGGTGGCGGAGGCAAAGTTTGGCGTCACCGGGTCGAGCACAGCCGTGACGGCGCCAGGGGCGTGGTTTGCGATCGCGCTTCCAGGAGCGAGAACGGTGAAAGGGGCGTTGGCCAGGAATTTTCCATTCACCTTTAACTCGATTTTCCAGGCGCCGACGGCGTCCATGTTCAGGTTAAAGTTAAAGACAACGAAACCATTGCGAGCAAACCCACTCAGAGGCGCCGTGGTGGTATAAAGCACCGATCCGTCTGGACGGAGATAGCTCAGAGTCAGGCTGGTGATTCCTTCGCCATTGCCAAACTGAAACCAGGTATTGATCGGCTGCAGTCCGGTGAAGAATGTGCCCTTCCGCGTGGTATCGTAGGGAGGTCCGGCAAAGCTCGTCAGGTCCTGGTCAGTAATGATGAATTGACGGAGATAAGCGTCAGTGCGGAATGGGGGTTGTGAGACCCAGCCTGAGACACCGGGACGGGCTGAGCCGGAGAAAGGCTCATAAAGCTGGTCGTTAAGGTCGCATTGAAAGTGCAGGTGCGGCTGAGTGCTATTGCCGCTGCTGGCGGTGAGTCCTATCTGTTCACCGGCGACGACCTGTTGACCCACCACGACCGCGACACTGCCTTTTCTCAAGTGCTCATAGGTCGTAGTTTGGCCATCCCCGTGGTCGATCACAACGTGGTTGCTGGGCAGAGTGTTAAACATGGTGTTCATGTCGAACTCGCCGTCGTGCGCCTGAGTCACGGTGCCGTCGAGAACAGCGAAGACAGGCACACCGATGGCCTGAGCGGTGAAGCCATTGATATCTGTGTCACACCCATTGTGCATGTCGTAGGTGTAGTCGCTACCGTTGTACGCCAGGATGCCGCTGCTGGTATCGAGGTCGACGAAGTTAGTCGGATAGAGATCGCCGAAGAAATTTCCACCCTGCGGGTAGAAGGAGAATTTCTTGATACCGGCCGGAGGCGCAAAGTTGACCACCTGAGCAGGCAGACATGGCGCAAGACAGAGTGCGGCCAAGGTGGTGAAGAGGATGGTAATCGTTTTTTTCATGGTGCGTATGGTTGTGCTTGGTCAAGATGGGTGAAAAGGAAGTGGTCTGGCAGGAGGGAACGGGATGGTGCATGCTGGTGCGGTGAATGGTGCGGAGCGTTCTGGTTTCATGAAGCAAAAGCGCAGAACCGCGCCTAAACCGCGCACCGCGGCCGCAGATTTTCTCCCGCGCCCTTTTCTTTCCCGATGAAAAGGGACGAACCGCCGCCCGAGATCACCCAGTTACTGGCGGATTGGAGCGCCGAAGAGACCGGGGCGGCGGCCAATCTGGTGCCGGCGATCTATGCTGAGCTGCGGAGGCTGGCCCGGCAATACCTGCAGCGCGAGCGCGGTGATCATACCCTGCAGCCAACCGCGCTGGTTCATGAGGCGTATCTGCGCCTGGCCGGGGGCAAGCGGATGCAATGGAAGAATCGCGCCCACTTCTTTGCCGTGGCCAGCCAGTTGATGCGGCGGGTCCTGATCGATCACGCCCGGGCGCATGTGGCGGCCAAACGCGGTGGGCGCGCGACCAAGATCGAACTCGATGAAGCAGACTTCCCGCCGGCGGAACGCCCGGCCAACCTCCTCGCGCTGGACGAAGCGCTGACCGAGCTGGCCGCGATCGACTCCCGGAAAGCCCGCGTGGTCGAGTTGCGCTTTTTCGGCGGCCTCACGGTGGAGGAGACGGCCCAGGCGATGGATTTAAATCCGGCCACAGTGCGGCGCGACTGGACCTTTGCCAAAGCGTGGCTCCATCGCTCCCTCCGGGACGGAACGTCGGGCCCGGGCTAGTGCTGCCTAACGACGAGGAAACGAGCCCTCCTCAGCGCGCAAGAGCGGTTCGCAGAGCAGAATGGCCAGGGCGCACTGGCCATCCATCATCTTCCCTGCCCGGACCAGGCGCAGCACCTCGGCCGCCGGCATCAGGCGCGTTTCCATCTGTTCAGCCGCGTTGCGCTCCGGAGGATGTCGCAAAGCGACTTCGCGGGCGAGAAAGACGTGGCATTTCTCATCCATGAGTGAGTTGGCGGAATAGAACTCGGCCACCCTGGTGAGGGTGCGACAGGTTCCTCCCACTTCCTCACGCAGTTCGCGCCGCGCGGCCCGCCGCGGCGTTTCGTGACGCGCGCTCTTCACCCCGCCGGCCGGCACTTCCAGGCACCATGAATCCACCGCGTAGCGATAGTGATGAATCAGCACCATCTCTCCGGCCGCCGTCACCGGCACGATGATTACGGCCGCGCTTCGCTCCAGATAGGCGATCTGCTTTCGCTTCCCGCCGGGCAATTCCACCTTGTCCCGCCGCACCTGGAAAACCTTGTTCCGGAACGGGCGCCGGGTTTTCAGAAGTTTCCAGCCGGTCCGCCGCCCCGTGGGCTTTTGCGCCTGTTTTTTGGTCACCTCCCAGAATAGTCGGCCCCGGAACGCGAGCCAGCGTTGGCTCTGGCAAAGCGCTTGCCGTGGGAGGCGCCGGGAGCGCATAGTGGAGGCGGTGCACGACCCAGTCTCCGATAGCCAAAAGCCAACCCCGGCCGCGCCGCCGAGTGTAGTGGTCGGGGTCAGAGCGCGTGCATGAGCGCGGCTTGGCAGCGGATCGAAGAAGTCTTCCACGCGGCCTTGGAGCTCCCGCCGGAGAAGCGGGCTGATTTCATCCGCACCATCTGCGCCGGAGACCCGGCGCTCGCGGCCGAGGTGGACGGAATGCTGCGGGCGCATGAGGAAGCCGGCGCCTTCCTCGAGCAACCAGCGCTCGAACGGCAGGCCGCGACCTTCGCCGGCCCTGGCAGCGGCGACACCCTGGCGGCGGGAACCTCGTTAGGCGGGTATCGCATCATCTCTCTCCTCGGCGCCGGAGGCATGGGCGAGGTCTATCTGGCCGAGGAGACTGCCCTCGGGCGGGCGGTGGCGTTGAAATTCATCCAGGGCGGCACTGCCCGCGCCGGCCTCGCCCGGTCGTTAGGCCAGGAAGCGCGCATTCTCGCCGGGCTCACCCACCCAAATATCGCCCGGCTCTACGGCGTGGGAGCGACTCCGGATGGAGGGCCATTTTTCATCATGGAATATGTCGCCGGCCAGCGGCTGGACGACTTCTGCCGCGATCGCTGCCTGACGATCAAGGAGCGGCTCGGACTTTTCCGCGAAGTCTGCGCCGCGGTCAGCTACGCCCATCAGCATCTGGTCATTCATCGCGACCTGAAACCGGCCAACATCCGGGTCACCCCCGAGGGCGTTCCCAAGCTGCTCGATTTCGGCATCGCCAAACTGCTCGACAGCAGCGGGACCGAGCCGGTGGAGAAAAGTAACACTCTGGCCGGCATGATGACGCCGGATTACGCCAGCCCGGAGCAGATCCGGGGAGAAAGCATGACTACGGCGAGCGATGTCTACAGCCTCGGCGTGGTCCTGTACGAGCTCCTCACCGGGGCCCGGCCCCATTGCCTAACGAGCAGCGTGCCGCATGAGCGTGCCCGTGCCCTGAGCGAAGACGAGCCGCTCCGGCCCAGCCAGCATCGGCCGGAGCTGGCCGGCGACCTGGATAACATTCTTCTCATGGCCCTGGGCAAGGCGCCGGAACGGCGCTACGCCTCGGTGGCTCTTTTTTCCCACGATCTGGAGCGCCACCTGGCCGGCCGGCCAGTGCTGGCTCATCGCGACACCGCCCTTTATCGGGCCGGGAAATTTGTCCGGCGACACCGCGGCGCGGTCCTCGCCGCCGGGCTGATCCTGCTCGCCCTGCTCAGCGGTCTCGTGGCCGCGAATTGGCAGGCGCAGGTGGCCCGCCGGGCGCAGGTCAAAGCCGAGACCGCGCGCCGACAAGCCGACCGTCTCAACCGATTCCTCGAGGATCTGATGAGCAGCGCCGATCCCGCGCAGATGGGTAAAGACGGGAAAGTGGTGCCGATGCTGGACGCCGCCAGTGAAAAGCTCGACCACGAGCTGGCTGACGAACCGGAGATCCTGGCCCGTGCGCACGAGACGCTCCGGCGTGCCTACCAACACCTCGGCCTCTTCGACCGGGCCGAGCTTCACGCTCGGGCCGCCCTGGCCCTGGTCCGCCGTCTGCACGGGCCGGCTGATCCGGCGACAGCGCGGGCCGAATTCCACCTCGCCGACGTTTTCAGCGATCGTTATCGCCCGCAGGAAGCGGAGCCACTCCTTCGCCACGCCCTTGCGATGCAGCGGGCCGAAACCGCGCCTAACGACTCCGACCTGGCCGATATTCTCGAGACGCTGAGCTTCGTTTACATCACCGAGAAGCGCCCCGCGGAAGCCGAGAAAGCCGCCCGCGAAGCGGTCGCCCGCGCCCGGGCCGCCTGGGGCGAACAGGATCCCCGCTTTCTCCGCGTGCTTAACGAGATGGGCAATATCCAGATCGCCAAAGGGGATTACGCCGCGGCCGCTCCCATCTATCGGCGACTGATCGCGCTCAACGACAAGATGCAGCCGGGCGCCCTCGGTTCGCTCGCGCCGCAAATCAATCTCTGCATCACTCTCTTTAATCTGGAAAAGTTCGCCGAGCTCGAACCGGTGGTCGATCGCCTGCAGAGCGATGCCCAGCGGCTGGTCGGTGAACACGGCCTCCCCACGGCCATCGCGCTGGCCGTGCGCGGGTGTCTTGATTTCGTCCGCGGCCAGGACGTGGCGGCGATCCCGTTCCTTCGCCAGGCGCTCGCGATTCTACCTAACAATTATCCGCCGGGGCAGACTACGGTGGTGCAATGTCGCGCCCTGCTCGGCCTCTGTCTCACCCGGACGGGACACCCGAGCGAAGGCGAGCCGCTGCTGCGCCAGGCCCTGGCCGATGGAGGTCAGGTGGATCGAGCGGAATTTGCCCACACCTTCGGTAACCTGGAGAGCGCTTTGGGCGAGTGCCTGCTCACCCAGCACCGCGAGAGCGAGGCCCGGCCCCTCCTGCTCACCGGCTACCACGACCTGGAGCAGCGGCTGGGCGACCGAAATCCCCTCACCATCCAAGCGGCCGGGCGCCTGCACACGCTGGCCCAAGCCCAGCCTTCGCCTCCGGTTCGTTAGGCCCGGCGAGAGCCGGCGGGAGTGGGGAACGAAAAACCACCTCCAAAAAGCGGCCGTCTGCGGCGATTCTCTCGACCTTCCGCGATAATTGCATACTCTCCCGCAGCGCATGCCGAGGAACGATCAGCTCCACAAAATCCTTCTCATCGGTTCTGGCCCGATCGTGATCGGGCAGGGCTGCGAATTTGATTACTCCGGCGTCCAGGCCTGCAAGGCCCTGCGCGAGGAGGGCTACGAGGTCGTCCTGGTTAATTCCAACCCGGCCACGATCATGACCGATCCGGAATTTGCCGACCGCACCTACATCGAGCCGATCTCGCCCGAGGTGATCGAGCTCATCCTGGAACGGGAGAAACCGGACGCGATCCTTCCCACCATGGGCGGCCAGACCGCGCTCAACGCCGCCATGGAATTGAACCGCAACGGCGCGCTCGTTAGGCATGGCGTCCAATTGATCGGAGCCAATGCGCTCGCCATCGCCAAGGGCGAGGATCGCCAGCTTTTCAAGGAAGCGATGGTGCGGATCGGCCTCGATGTGGCTCGCTCCGGCATCGCCCGCTCGCTGGCCGATGCGGAACGAGTCGCGGGCGAGATCGGCAGTTTCCCGCTCATCATTCGCCCCGCCTTTACCCTCGGCGGCTCGGGCGGCGGGATCGCCTATAACCGCGAGGAATTGGCCACCATCGTCGAGCTCGGCCTCGATCTCTCGCCGGTGAGCGAAGTGCTGATCGAGGAATCATTGTTAGGCTGGAAAGAGTTCGAGATGGAGGTGATGCGCGACCGGGCCGATAACTGCGTCGTCGTCTGCTCGATCGAAAACCTCGACCCGATGGGCGTGCATACCGGCGACTCGATCACGGTGGCACCGGCGCAGACGCTGACCGATCGCGAGTATCAGGCCATGCGCGACGCCTCCTTCGCCGTCATCCGCGAGATTGGGGTGGAAACCGGCGGCTCAAACATCCAGTTCGCGATCGATCCGGCGAACGGGCGCATGGTCGTGATCGAGATGAATCCGCGCGTTTCGCGTTCCAGCGCGCTGGCCTCAAAGGCGACCGGTTTCCCCATCGCCAAGATCGCGGCCAAGCTCGCGGTCGGTTACACCCTGGACGAAATCCGCAATGACATCACGCGCGAGACGCCGGCCAGCTTTGAGCCGACGATTGATTACTGCGTGGTCAAGGTGCCGCGTTTTACTTTCGAAAAATTCCCCGAAGCCGACGCCACCCTCACCACCCGGATGAAGAGCGTGGGCGAAGCGATGGCGATCGGGCGCACTTTCAAGGAAGCGCTGCAAAAAGCGCTGCGCAGCCTGGAGATCAAGCGCTTCGGCATCTGCTGCGACGGCAGGGAAACGCGGGTCGATGAAGAGACCCTGCGCCGCCGACTGAGCGTGCCCAATGCCGAGCGGATTTTTTATCTGGCCCAGGCGATGCAGGAAGGGATGAGCGTCGAGGAAATTTTCGCCCTAACGAAGATCGACCCCTGGTTCCTGCACAACATCGCACAGGTGGTGCAGGAGGCACACACGCTGAGCCAAGCGAAGCCGGAAACGGGCAAGGCGGGCTTGACCGACCTGCAGCTGCGCCGGGCCAAGAAATTCGGCTTTTCCGATCGGCAGCTGGCTAATTCGTTAGGCTCGAGCGAGGACGAAGTGCGCGCGGCGCGCAGCGCGGCCGGGATCGTTCCCACTTATCGCCTGGTCGATACCTGCGCGGCTGAGTTTGAGGCCTACACGCCCTATTATTATTCGACCTACGGCGACGAGAATGAGATGCGCGCGAGCAAGAAGCGCAAAATCATGATCCTGGGCGGCGGGCCGAATCGCATCGGCCAGGGAATCGAGTTCGATTACTGCTGCGTCCACGCCGCCTTTGCCCTGCGCGAGGAAGGCTTCGAGACCATCATGGTGAATTCGAATCCGGAAACGGTTTCGACCGATTACGACACCAGCGACAAACTCTACTTCGAACCGCTGACCCACGAGGACGTGCTCAACATCTACGAACAGGAAAAACCGGAAGGCGTCATCGTGCAGTTCGGCGGACAGACGCCGCTTAATCTCGCCGCCGGTTTGAAGGCGGCCGGCGTCCCGATCATCGGGACCGCGCCGGAGAGCATCGAACTGGCCGAAGATCGCAAGCTCTTCGCCGAAATGCTCGATCGCCTCGGCCTGCGCCAAACCCCGAGCGGCTCCGCCACGAGCGAGAACGAAGCGGTCGCGATCGCGGAACGGATTGGTTATCCGGTGCTGGTGAGGCCGTCGTTCGTCCTCGGCGGGCGGGCGATGGAGCTGGTCTACCACGCAGAGGACCTGCGCCGCTACATGCAGAGCGCGATCGAGGTGAGCCCGGAGCGGCCGGTCTTGGTCGATCGCTTTCTCGAGGACGCGATCGAGGTGGATGTGGATTGCATCGCCGACGGGGAGCAGGCGGTGGTAGGCGCGATCATGGAGCACATCGAGGAAGCCGGCATTCACAGCGGCGACAGTGCCTGCGTGATCCCGACCTTTTCCCTCTCGCCCGCGATGCTGGAAGAGATCACCACCGCGACCAAGGCGATGGCGAACGAACTCCAGGTGCGGGGACTGATGAACGTGCAATTCGCGATCAAGGGCGACCTCCTTTACGTCCTGGAAGTGAACCCGCGCGCCTCGCGCACGGTGCCGTTTGTGAGCAAGGCGATCGGGGTGCCGCTGGCCAAGCTGGCGGCCAAGGTCATGACCGGGAAAAGGCTGCGCGAGCTCGGCTTCACCGAGGAAATCGTGCCGACCCATTATTCGGTCAAGGAAGCGGTCTTCCCCTTTCTCCGCTTCGAGGGCGTCAGTATTTCGCTAGGCCCGGAGATGAAATCGACCGGCGAAGTAATGGGGATCGATGCCGACCTCGGGCTCGCTTTTGCCAAGTCGCAGCTGGCCAGCAACTGGCCGCTCCCGGTCGCGGGCAGCGTTTTCATCAGCGTGAAGGACGCCGATAAACCCAACGTCATCGCCCTGGCCCGGGAGTACGCCGAGCTTGGGTTTGGCATCATCGCCACCGCCGGCACCGCCGCCACCCTGCGCGCGGCCGGGATCGATGTGACCACGGTCTTCAAAGTGGCGGAGGGCCGGCCGAACGTGCGCGACCTGATCAAGAATGGTCAGATCCAATTCATCATCAACACCCCGAGCGGCAAAACGCCGCGCCTGGACGAAGTGAAAATCCGCACCGCCGCGCTGACCGAGCGCATCCCGATCATGACCACGGTGCGGGCTGCGAGCGCGAGCACGAAGGGGATTCGCTCGCTGCAAAAGGGCCGGATGACGGTGAAGACCCTGCAGGAATACCATCAATCACCCAGCTAACCGCCGATCGGACCTCCGCCTGGCCGGCGAGAAGAAGCCTGTTCGCCCTAACGAAAAAGCGCCGGCAGCTTGAGCAGGGTGTTACAGACGCCCCAGATGAGCGGGACGCCCACGGCCACCCACGAGATCAGCAGCATGACGGCGTTGCCGTCCGATTTGGTTTCGTTCGTCATACGTTTCTCCTATTTGGCACCGGGCGTGCCTTTGTCGTAATAGCGTTCCGCCACCGGCCGAACGCAGAGATTGCAAATGAGCCCGATGATGAGCAACCCCGCCATGAGATACATCGTCGGCGCATAGAGGCCGACACCGGTCGCTCCGCGATCCTTGAGATAGACGCGGATGTAATTGACCAGGACCGGCCCGAGGATGCCGGCCGCCGACCAAGCGGTGAGCAAGCGCCCGTGAATCGCACCCACCTGCATCGTCCCAAAAAGATCCTTCAGATACGCCGGCACGGTGGCGAATCCAGCGCCATACATGCTGATGATGATGCAGCAGATGGCGACGAAAAAGGTCGCGCTCCCGCTGTGCCCGGTGAGCGGGATGAGACAGTAAAGCACCGCGCCTAACAACAGATAGATGATGTAGATCACCTTCCGCCCGGTGTAATCGCTGGCCGAGGACCAGACGAAACGGCCGGCCATGTTAAAGAGGCTGAGCAGAGCGACAAAAGCGCCTGCCGCCGGAGCGAGGATCTTGCCCGGGAACATCTCCTGAATCATGGGCGAAGCCTGCTCGAGAATGCCGATGCCGGCGGTGACGTTGAAGCAGAGCACGATCCAAAGGAGCCAAAATTGCGGCGTCTTGGTCGCGTTGGTCGCGGTCACATTCCCACTCGTGATCAGCCCATGTGATTGCGTGGGCGGCACGTAGCCGGCCGGTTTCCAATTCTCCGCCGGCACCCGCACGATGAAGGAGCCAAACATCATGTAGCAAAAATAAATCAGGCCGAGGGCGATGAAGGTCTTTCCCACCCCCACGCTGGTGGCGGTCTTGAAAGTGTTCATCAGGAGCAGGCTCAGATTCGAGCCGATAAAGGCGCCGCCGCCGAAGCCCATGATCGCCATGCCGGTGGCCATGCCCGGACGATCGGGAAACCATTTCACCAGGGTCGAGACGGGCGAGATGTAGCCAAGGCCGAGCCCGCAACCGCCGATCACCCCGTAGCCGAGATAGATGAGCCAGAGCTGGTGCCACCAGACGCCAAAAGCTGAGACGATGAAACCGCCGCCAAAACAAAGCGCGGCCACCGCCATGGTTTTGCGCGGGCCGACTCTTTCCACCCAGCGCCCGAAGACCGCGGCGGAGGCGCCGAGGAAGAGGATGGCGATGCTGAAAATCCAGGCCAGCTGCGGCTGCGTCCAGTCGTTAGGCGCGGAAGCGGTGATTCCAATCGCCTTGGTCAGAGGCAATTTGAATACGCTAAAGGCGTAGACTTGCCCGATCGATAGATGCACCGCCAGGGCGGCGGGTGGAACCAGCCAACGGCTAAAGCCGGGGCCGGCGACAGTGCTTTCGCGGTCGAAGAATCCCATGATGGCCGGAGTGAATCTCAAGCGCCGGCAAAGGGGAAGCACAAATTCGCCCGAGGCCAGCTTCCGGCACAAATGTCACCTGTCCGTAACAAATGCAGGCTTGAGCCCCCCGGGGAAAAACAGTTCTCTCTTTGCTGGAATGACAAACAGCCAGACGCACCTTTCCGTGCGATAAATTTCCGATGCTTACTCCGGCTGAGCTCTTCATGAAGTGGCCGCTCGTGCGCCAGATCCTCGAGCGCAAGGACGGCACGGGGCAGGAAGCGATGTCGGATAAAACCCGCGCCACCCATGCGCGGATCGACGACGCGGAGGTAGCGCGTTCGATTTGCCCCTACTGCGGCGTCGGCTGCGGCCAGCTCATTTATCACAAGGACGGGAAACTGGTTTCGATCGAAGGCGATCCGGAATCGCCCATCAGCCAGGGGAATCTTTGCCCGAAAGGCGCGGCCTCCTTTCAACTCCTCACCCACGACCGGCGCGAGATGAAGGTAAAATATCGCGCTCCGCGCAGCCGGGCCTGGAGCGAGATTTCACTCGAGCAGGCGATGTCGATGGTGGCCGACCGGGTCTGGGAATCGCGCAAGCGCAGCTTCGTGCACGAGCAGGATGGCTCGATCGTCAATTACACCAAAGCGATCACCCATCTGGGCGGCGCCACCCTCGATAACGAGGAAAATTATCTGATCAAGAAGCTCTTCGCCGGAGGCCTGGGAATGGTATGCGTTTCCAACCAGGCCCGGATATGACACAGCAGCACGGTGCCCGGTCTGGGCACCTCCTTCGGCCGGGGCGGAGCCACGACCGCGCAACAAGATCTCGCTAACGCCGACTGCATTTTAATCGAAGGCTCCTCCATGGCGGAGGCCCATCCAGTCGGCTTCCGCTGGGTCATGAAGGCGAAGGAAAAGGGCGCCACCATCATCCACGTCGATCCCCGCTTTTCCCGCACCAGCGCGCTGGCCGACATCTGGGTGCCGATCCGGGCCGGGACCGACATCGCCTTTCTCGGCGGCCTGGTCAGGCACGTGCTCGAGAACGATCTTTTCTTCCGCGAATACGTCGTCCATTACACCAATGCCTCCTGCATTCTGCGGGAGGATTTCCGCGACACCGAAGACATCGGGAACGCCTATTTCTCCGGCTGGGACGAGAAGGAACGGAAATACGACAACGACAGCTGGCTCTACCAGGGCGACAACCTCGGCTTCCCCGAGCGCGACTTTTCCCTCGAGCATCCGCGCTCGGTTTTCCAGAAACTGAAACGCCATTACTCGCGCTACACGCCGGAGATGGTGGAGAAAGTTTGCGGCATTTCCCCGGAGATCTTTAGCAAAGTGGCCGACGCCCTGACGAAGGCTTCCGGTCCGGAGAAAACCGCCGCCATCTGCTACGCCGTCGGTTGGACGCAACATTCCAAAGGCGTCCAGATCATCCGCACCGCCGCCATTCTCCAGCTCTTGTTAGGCAACATCGGCCGGCCCGGCGGCGGCATCCTCGCCCTGCGCGGGCACGCCTCCATCCAAGGCTCGACCGATATCCCGACGCTCTACGACATCCTGCCCGGCTACCTCTCCATGCCGCGGGCGAAGAAAGGAGAGGATTCGCTCCAGGATTACCTGAAGAAGAACAGTAAGCAGACCGGTCTCTGGTCGAATTTCCCCGCCTATTTCATCAGCCTGATGAAAGCCTACTACGGCCAGCGCGCGACCAGAGAAAACGACTACGGCTACGATTGGATCCCGAAGCTGACCGGGGCTCATTCCTATTACGACTTTCTCTACGACACCCTCGACGGAAACGTCGAAGGCATGTTCATCATGGGCCAGAATCCGGCCGTCGGGGCGCAGAACGCGCGGCTCGAACGCAAGGCGCTCTCGAAATTGAAATGGCTCGTGGTGCGCGACCTGGTTGAGATCGAATCGGCTTCCTTCTGGTACGATTCGCCTGAAATCGCGCGGGGCGAACTGAAGACGGAAGATATCGACACGGAAATCTTCTTCTTTCCGGCGGCCGGTCACGCCGAAAAGGAAGGCGCTTTCACCCAAACCCAGCGGCTGGTGCAATGGCGTGAAAAAGCGGTCAGCCCGCCGGCCGATTGCAAGAGCGAAAGCTGGTTTCTGCATCAGCTGGCCAAGCGCCTCATCGCCAAGGCCCACGCCTCCGGCGACCCGCTCGATGAACCGCTCCGCGCGCTTGATTGGTGGTACCCGGAGGACGAACACGGCGAGCCCAGGATGGAAGCGGTCCTGGCCGAGATTAACGGCTGGAAAACCGAGCCGCAGCCTAACGAGCCCGGGGTTGTCTTCGGTCACGACGCCCCTGGCCGCCCGCACCACGGCCCGCAGCTGGATAAGTATCAGGAGCTGAAAGACGATGGCTCCACCGCCAGCGGCTGCTGGATTTACTGCGGTTGTCTCGGGAGCGACGGCGTGAACAAACCAAAGTCGCGCAAGCCGACCAACTACCTCGGAGCCGGTTGGGGTTTCGCCTGGCCGAGCGATCGCCGCATCATCTACAATCGCGCCAGCGCCAATCCGGCTGGCGACCCCTGGAGCGAACGCAAGAAGCTCGTCTGGTGGGACGCGGCTCAGGGTGAATGGACCGGGATCGACGTGCCCGATTTCAAAAATGACAAGCCGCCCGATTACCTTCCTAACGGCCACACCGCAGGCCTGGCCGCGCAGCGCGGCGACGCGCCTTTCATCCTGCACGAGGACGGCCTCGCCTGGCTGCATGTCCCGCAAGGTCTGCAGGATGGCCCGATGCCAACTCATTTCGAACCGCTCGAGTCCGTTGTCGGGAACGCGCTTTATCCGCGCGACACCAACCCGGTGGTCAATTGGTTCACCCGCGAGGAGAACCGTTTCGCGCCGCCGGGCGATCCGCGGTTCCCCTACATCCTCTCCACGTATCGCCTGACCGAACACCACACCGCCGGCGGGATGAGCCGTTTTCTGCCGCACCTGGCCGAGCTGCAACCGGAGATGTTCATCGAGATCTCGCCCGAGTTGGCCCGCGAGCTCGGAATTCAAAACGGCGACGACGTGTGCGTGGTCAGCCTGCGCGCGGCGGTCGGTGTGCGGGCCCTCGTTAGTCGCCGGCTCCGCCCGCTCCAGCTCAATGGCCGGACCGTGCACCAGGTCGCGATGCCGTTTCACTGGGGCTGGGCCGGCCCGGTCCGCGGCGATACCGCCAACGATCTCATGGCCATCTCGGGCGAGCCCAACGTGATCATCATGGAAACCAAAGCCCTGGTCTGCAACATCGTGCCGGGCAAACTGCCGAGCGGTCGCGCTTATCTCGATTTCTTGAATAAACACGCACCCCAAGGGGGCCCGCCCAACCTCCACCCCGAGCAGCCACCGCCGGGCGCACCCGAAGGCGGCGAACATACCGCCGGTCACGGCCAGCATGGAAAAACAGGTTAGAAGATCAATGAATAAGGAAAGCAGGAATGCAGGAAGGGGCGGGGAAATTTCGCCTTCTCGCTCTCTCTTCGGCTTCCCTTCTTTTTCCTGCTTTCCTCCTTTCCTTATTCCTCTTTTCCCATGATCGGCGAAGGCATTCTCAGCACTAATCAGCAGCGGCACACCTTTGTCGCCGATGAAGTCGAAGTCGGGTTCTTCACCGACCCGACCGTCTGCATCGGCTGCAAAGCCTGCGAAGTCGCCTGCAAGGAATGGAACGAAATCCCCGACGATGGCTACACCTGGACCGGCCACTCCTACGACAACACCGGCCACCTCGGTGCTTCGACCTGGCGCCACGTGCTTTTCCTTGAACAGGATCTGCCAAAAGGAAACCAGACCACCCGGCCGGCTTCGTTAGGCGACGGCAACGATGAGGATCCGCTGCGCTGGATTTTCCTCTCCGACGTCTGCAAACATTGCGAGAATGCCGGCTGCCTCGAAGCCTGCCCGACCGGCTCGATCGTCCGCACCGAGGTCGGCTCCGTCCTGGTGCAGAACGATGTCTGCAACGGCTGCGGTTATTGCGTCGTCTCCTGCCCCTTCGGGGTGATCGATCGCCGCCCGGAACCGCTCCCAGACGCCGGCGGCGCCTTTAAATGCACCTTCTGTTACGACCGGCAAAAAAGCGGACTGACCCCCGCCTGCGCCAAAGTCTGCCCGACCGAATCAATCGTCTTCGGACGCCTCGACGATCTGCGCGCGCGCGGTAAAGCGCGGGTCGAAACTTTGCGCGCCAGCGGTTACGACGATGCGCAACTTTACGATCCGACCGAAACCTCGGTCGGTGGCCTGCACGCTTTCTTCCTCTTGTTAGGCGGACCGGAAACCTACGGGCTGCCGCCAAAGCCGGAGATCCCCACCATCTATCTGAAATCATCCTGGCTGGCCGCCGGCGCGACTGCGCTCGGCGCCATCATCGCGGTCGGAGCCGCTTTCGCGTTTTTCGCCTGATGAAATTGCCTGAGGAATCGGCAACCAATCCGGGTTTCACTCCCACCCTTTGTCTCTCATGAGCACCGAGCAGAATTTTGAAGACCGTCTCGATTCACTGCGCAAGGAAGCGAAACACGGGGGCCCTGTCGCTGGGCGCGGAGTCGACGTCGCCGGTGGCCCCATTCCAAAGCTCCCTGGCTACTACGGGGAAGCCGTGGTCCGGCCACCGGTCTGGACCTGGGAGATTCCGCTCTACTTTTTCGTCGGGGGCGCAGCCGGAATGGCGCCGCTCATCGCCTTGGCCGGCCTCTTCCTTGGCCTGACCGATCTCAGCCTCAACGCCCTCCGTATCGCCGCCGCGGGCGCACTCATCTCTCCGGTCCTCCTGGTCATGGATCTGGGGCGCCCGCAGCTTTTCCTGAACATGCTGCGCGTCTTCAAACATCGTTCGCCCATGTCGGTGGGCGCCTGGATTCTCTCCATTTTCGGCGGCTTTACCGTGCCGGCCTGGATCATTTTCGAGCTCTTTGGGCTGCAGGCTTTTGCGCCCTCCATTCGCCTTCTGGTGCTCGCGATCGTCGGCCTGCTCATGATCGGCTCCGCCCTCTTCGGCCTCGGTCTCGCCACCTACACCGGGGTCCTGATCGGCGCCACCGCCGTCCCGGCCTGGTTTCTGCATCGTGTCCTCCTTCCGATCCATTTCGGCACCGCCGGGCTTGGCTGCGCCGCCGGGCTGCTCGAGCTGCTCGGATTCCAGATTCGCCCGCTCTGGATGATTGGCATGCTGGCCGCGATCATCGAGACGCTGCTCTGGATCTGGCTCGAAATCGACCGGCACGGCGCGGCCGACCGCGCCCTGCACGAGGGCGGCGCCGGCTGGCTCATTCGGAGCGGCGAGGTTTTTTCGGGCCCGCTCGCGATCGTTCTTCGCCTGACCAATCTTCTCCCCCTGGCCGCCATCTCCTTCCTCCTCGGGGCCTTGCTCAGCCGCTTTGGTTGGATCGGCGCCGGCCGGGTGTCGGGTCGCGACCCCGAAGCAGTCTTTGCTTCGCAGGCCTAACCGGTCCATCCTCCGCCATGCCTAACGAGCGCAAGGCGGCGCAGAAAAAAGCCGATTCCGAAGAACAGGAAATCCAGGACCGGACTTCGCCCGGTGGCCACATCGTCTACGAGGCGGTCCACCAGGAGGGGCAGGATGAGCTCAAGCGCACCACCTCGGCCCTGGCCTGGTCGGGCCTGGCCGCCGGCCTTTCCATGTCCTTCTCCTTCCTCGGCGAAGGCATTCTGCAAAGCCACCTCCCGGACACGCCCTGGCGTGCGCTCATTTCCAAGTTTGGTTACTGCTTCGGCTTTCTCCTCGTCGTCCTGGGGCGGCAACAGCTTTTCACCGAAAACACCCTCACCGTCATCCTGCCGCTCCTGCGCAAACCAACCTTGCGGATGTTTGGCAATGTGGCCCGGCTCTGGGTGATCGTGCTCGCCTGTAACCTGGTCGGCGCCTTCATCATGGGCATGGTGCTGAGCCATTCGGACGTCGCTTCTCCGGAAGTGCGGCGTGCGCTCGATCAGCTCAGCCACGCCAGCATGGCGCCTGGCTTTGGCACCTTACTTCTGCGCGGGGTGGTCGCCGGCTGGCTCATCGCCATCATGGTTTGGCTTATGCCGGTGGCAGAAGCGGCGCGCGTCTGGGTCATCATTATCGTCACCTACCTGGTCGGGATCGGCGAGTTCTCGCACATCATCGCCGGCTCAGTCGACGGCTTTTATCTGGTTGGGCTGGGTGAGAAAACCATCCTGGAATATTTTGCCTACATGTTTCCGATCCTGCTCGGCAACATCCTTGGCGGCTCCTCCATCGTGGCCGCGATCGCCCATGCCCAATACATCGGCGGGGGCGAAGGGAAAAAAGCGACGACGGACTAACGAAGCTTGCGCCGGTCGCCTTCGCGCGTGGTCAGGCCAAGCCGGTCGCATTGTTCCAGGAACGGGATAAGGACGCGCCGGCTCGTCCCCAGAACCTGACGCAGCTCGCTCGCGGTTGCCGGGCCCCGTTGTTGGAGCGTTCGCCTAACCAGTGCTTTCATTTGCGCGAAACCTTCCGCTGACAGGGCGACCTCGGGCCCGAGGAGAAGCACTTCGCCGCTCTCGTTCAGGAAACGAAGCGCCTGCTGTCCCGCCGCATCGGGCGCGAGCTGCTTGCGCGACGGCGGATCGAACGGTTTGGCCGCCAGCGCGGCGCGGATCCTGGCCCCAGCTGGGGCGAGGGCGGCGGGAAGCGACGGGCGATGACTGGCGCGCTTGATCGTCCCTTTAAGCGAAGAAAATCCGTTCCGTCCAAGATCCGCTACCAAGGCCTCGCACACCGCCGAGTCGGTGATGGAAAGCGCCGCAGCCAGCGCCGCAATCGTTAGGCCGGGATGTTGTGGGTGGGCCTTGTGTTCGGCCTCGATGGCGGCGGCGGCGCGGGCCCGGAACGATTTCCACCACTCGCCATCGGCCACCATTTCCCCCTGGCAGAAGACCTTCTCTTCCCGAGCCAGACGCTCGATCGCCTGCGCAATTTCCTCAGCGCTGAAGCTGGATTGCAGAAGGAGCGCGCTCTTTCGGCTCACCAAATCCCGAGCCAGCTGACTGCGAAGCAGCGTCGGCAAGTCGTTAGGCGCAGCCGCCCGGGCCTGGAGCAGGGCGCGCTGGGCCGCGGAGCGAAACCGGGTCCCGTCCGCCGCCGGGTCGAGAACGATCCCGCCGGCGATGGTTTGCTGGCCGGAAGAATCGCGCAGGACAAAACGATCGCCGACAAAGACGAAAACCGGCGTGGCAAAACGCAGCCGCGCGATCGCCTGGCCGCCGGCCAGCAGCTCGCGCCGATCGAGCAGGACGATCCGGGCCGTGATCCGCGCGCTGCCGTAGTGCACTTGAATCATCGACCCGCTCTTCAGCGGTCGCCCCGGCAGAAAATCACGCTCCGTGCGCTCGAGCCGCACGTCGATGGTTCGGCTTGCCTCGGCGTCGGTCAGAGTGGTGAGAACGCTGCCGCGCGGAATCTCCTCCGGCCGCAGGTCCGGCAAATTGATTGCCGTTCGGGTCGCCGGAAGGGCGGTCTCTCGCGGCTGGTTGTGGCTCTGCAAAGCGCGAATGCGTGCCGCGCGATGGTGCGGTTGGAGCACGACCGCTTCACCACGCGTCAATCGCCCGCCGCTCAGAGTGCCGGTCACCACCGTGCCGGTACCGGGGACGGTAAAAACGCGATCAACAAAGAGCCGCGCCTTTCCGACCTCCCGTGCAGCCGGAATCGCTTGGCCAACTTGCGCGAGCGTGACCTTCAATTCCTCCAGGCCCTGTCCCGCGTGGACCGAGGTCAAAACAACCGGCGCTCCGCCTAACGACGTTCCATCCAGTCGTTGCCCTACCTGTGCCGCAACCGCTTCCGGATCGCCCAGGTCGCACTTGGTGATCGCGATCACACCGTGACGGACCCCGAGATGATGGAGAATCTGAAGATGCTCCTCGGTCTGCGGCATCCAGCCGTCGTCCGCCGCCACCACCAGAAGGGCGAGATCGATCGACCCGATCCCGGCAATCATGTTGCGCACGAAATCTTCGTGCCCCGGCACATCGATCACGCCTAACGACAGGCCGGGCAGCGCGAGGTGAGCAAAGCCGAGCTCGATCGTGATCCCGCGCGCTTTTTCCTCCGGCAGCCGGTCGGTGTCAGTGCCGGTCAGCGCCTTGACCAAAGCGGTCTTGCCGTGATCGACGTGGCCGGCGGTGGCGAGAATCAGTTCCTTCAAGGGAGACGCCGGAAACGAAATTCGGTTTCGACTTTGACCGGCTGCCCGTCGACTTCGAGCAGCGGATAAACCAGGAAGTTGATCGGTCCGCCGGCCGGCGCTGGCCTAACGAGCAGGTCGCGTCCGCGGGTCAGCTCGAAACGATTCGCCGGATGATGACCAAAATAATACTCGGCCAGCTTCGGATTCTTCCACGCTTCGCTGATATCGAGCGGAATCCATCGGCCAGCGGCGAAAAATTCCGCCCAACAATGGTAGCCGGCGATGGCGCCTTCGTCCTTGTCGGCCGGAATGCTGAAGCCGATGGCAAAGCGGGCCGGAATCCCAGCCGCGCGGGCCAGGGCCATGAAGTAGGAATGGAAATCGGTGCAATTCCCGGTGCGCGTGTCGCAGGCATAGGTGGCGTCGCCGCGGCCCCAGCCCTGGCCGGTCTTTTCGTATTTTATCCGCCCTAGGACGTGACGGTAGAGCGCGCGCGCCTGCGCCCGGCGATCGGTCCGTGGGCCGATCACCTCGCGTCCGAGATCTCGAAAACGGGCATCGTTAGGCACAAGACGATCGGGTTGCAGGAAAAGGGCGGGATCGGCCGAGTCGGGGTAAGCGGCTTTCTCCCGACGTTCAACGGTGTAGACAATCTCGATTTTCCGGCCGCTCTCGGCCGCGCCCGGGGTCAGATAGAGCAGCTTGTTTTTCTCGCTCTGGTCGATGATTTCGCGATAAGACAGGGGGGCGGCAAGGTGATCGATCTGGACGGTTTGGAAGGCGTCGGTCTGGGCGAGCGGGAGCCACCACTGGGCCGGGCCGGTGAGCTTCGGAAGGGTGAGACGGTAGGTGAATTGGAAATGGTCGCGCTCGTGGACAACGTCGTCGGCCGCCGCCAGTGAGGGGATCGATAGGAAAAAGCAAACCGCCAAGGCGCGATTGAGGAAATTCTTCATCTTTCGGAAACAGCGGCGCGGATGGAGTGGATCAAGGTTTCATCCTGGGCGGGGAAAACGGTGCGGAGATCGAGCAGAAAACGATTTCCCGCGAGGTAACCAATGACCGGCATCGCGCCGTGACGGAGCCTGGCGGCCAGCGCGTCGAGCGAGCCATTTCGCGGCACGAGGCTGAGGGCAACGGACGGCACTCGTGAGCGCGGGAGCGTGCCGCCGCCGACTTCCGCTTCCACTTCGGCGATCCCGATTGCCAGCGGCAAGTCGTCCAGTCTCACGACGATCGCTTCCGCTCGCTGGCGCAACTCTTCCGGTCCGCGCGCAAGCAAGGCGTAAGCCGGAATCTCAGCCAGGGCGCCGGCGAGGTGCAGCTCCGCCGTCGCCTCGAGGGCGGCGAAGACCAGTTTGTCGCAACGCAGCGCCCGGAAAAGCGGATCGGCTTTGAGACGTTTCACCAGGGTCGCCCGGCCGGCGATGATGCCGGCCTGCGGTCCGCCGAAAAGTTTGTCGCCGCTGAAACAGACCAAGTCGACCCCGCGCGCGAGGACCGCGGCAGGTGTGGGCTCCGGATCGAGTCCAGCGAGATGCTCGGTCGCAAAGAGGGCGCCGCTGCCGAGGTCCTCGACCAGCGGGACGCCAGCCTTTTGCGCCAGCGGCGCGAGTTCTTCGGTCACGGCTGATTCGACGAAACCTTCCATGTGAAAATTACTCCGATGCACCTTGAGGATGAGCGCGGTTTCGTCGCTGAGCGCAGCGGCGTAGTCGGCTGCGACGGTCCGGTTGGTGGTCCCGACTTCGCGCAGTTTCGCGCCGCTCGCCTCCAGGATTTCCGGGATACGAAAGCCGCCACCGATCTGGATCAGCTCGCCGCGGGAGATGATTACTTCGCGTTTTCCGCTGGTGAAATGGCGCAGGATGAGGATGAGCGCGGCCGCGCAATTATTGACCACGGTGGCGGCTTCGCTCTCGCAGGCGAGTGCGAGGAGGCGCTCGAGGTAGGCGGCGCGCGAGCCGCGACTGCCAGCGGCGAGATCGTATTCGAGGTTGCTGTAGCTGGCGGCGACTTGCGCGATGCGCTCGACTGCGGTCGGGCCGAGTGGGGCCCGTCCGAGGTTGGTGTGGAGGACGATGCCGGTGCCGTTAATGACCGGTTGCAGCTTGGTGAGCGCGAGTTGTTCTATCTGTTCTCGCAGAGCGCGCACGATCGCATCGAGGCCGGGGATGTTTTCGCTTTCGCGCAGGGCGGCAAGATATTGCCTAACGATCTCGGTGACGAGCGGACGCGGGAGCGTTTCGTCGGCCAGCGCGTCGAGGACCTTTCCGACCGCAGGAATGGCGCGGCGCGTGGTCATCGGAGGGACGGCGAGGCTTTCATGACGGTCGGACGCTGATGAGCCGCGGGCGTTTCTTGGTAATTTCCCCAATGACGGCGCGGCAAGGCGTTTGGAATTCCGTGAGCAAATCGAGGACGGCTTTGAGCTGTCGCGGCGCCACAGCGAGGAGGAGTCCACCGCTGGTTTGCGCGTCGGCCAGGAACAGCCTGCGCGCGGGGGCGGTTTTTCCCCAAGCGGTGACCGGCTGAGCGGTCTCGAGGTTTTGCTCGGTGCCACCCGGGACGCAATCCTGTTCAATGAGCTGGAAGATTTCGTCGCTGATCGCGGGAACGTCGGCCGCGCTGATCTCGGCGCTTACTCCGCTGGCACGACACATTGAGGCGAGATGACCGAGCAAGCCAAAGCCGGTGATGTCGGTCGCAGCCCGGACTAATCCGCGCTCGGCCAGCTCGGCCCCGGCGAGGTTGACCTGCGACATGAGCGCGATCGCGGCCCGGGCCAGTTTACGACTCGTAAGGCCGCGTTTGATTCCGGTGGTGGCGATGCCGGTTCCAAGCGGCTTGGTCAGGAGGAGGACATCGCCGGGGCGCGCCTTGGCATTGGTCAGGATCTTTTTCGGCGAGACAATCCCGGTGACGGCGAGGCCGTAGATCGGCTCGGGATTTCGAATGGTATGGCCACCGATGATGGCGCAGCCGACTTCGCGCGCTTTCTCCAGTCCGCCGCGCAGGATGGTGGCGATAATTTTCTCGGAAACGAGCTCGGTTGGTACGCCCATGATGTTCAGGGCGGTGATCGGGCGGCCCCCCATGGCGAAGACGTCGGAGAGCGCGTTGGCCGCGGCGATCTGGCCGTAGGCGAAGGGGTCGTCGACGATTGGAGTGAAAAAGTCGGTCGTTTGCACGAGCGCACGGTCGCGGTCGAGGCGGAAAATGCCGGCGTCATCGGCGGTCGCGGAACCGACGAGCACGTGGCGATTTTTGTACTGCGGAAGCTGACGCAAAACTTGCGTCAGGGCCTTTTGGCTCAGCTTGGAAGCTCAGCCGGCGCAGGATGAGAGCGAGGTCAGAGTACGAATCTGCTCACGCGACATGCGGATCACCTCCTTTTGTTAGGGGGAAGAACGAATCAGGAAAGCAGGAAAGCAGGAAAAGGGAGGGAAGAAGAATCGATTTTTCTACAGGAGTCTTCCTCCTGCTTTCCTGCTTTCCTAATTCGTCCCATCCGAAAAATTGGCGGAGAGGATAGGAATCGAACCTACCTCGGCTCTTGCGAGTCGACGGCGATTTTGAAGATCGCGAGGGCCACCAGGCACCCTTCACTCTCCGGGAAGAAGAATCTTTGAGGAAAGCAGGAAAGCAGGAAGGGGGAAAGAGGATGGGCCTAACGAAAAACTTGGAGCGGGAAATTGAATCAGGGGAGAGGAAAAACCCGAATATCTGGTTCTTTTTCCCGCTTTCCTGCTTTCCGGAGAAATTCTCAGGCCTTCGTTTTTTTGATCTGGCTAACGACAGCGTCGAAGTCGGGCCATTCGTGGGTGGCCAGTTTGGAATGGAGCAGGTTGCCATTGGCGGTGACTTCGAAGGCGCCGCCGCTCGATGGAATGAGGGTGAGCGACGCGATCCGATCGCCGAGTTCGAGAATCTTAGCCGCCAAACTGACGGCCTTGGGCGCGTAGTTTCAAACGCTGCAATACTCGATCCGGATTTCGGTTTTCATCGCTTCCTCCTTTCCTGCCTGAGGTTAACGGGGCGGGACCGGGGGTCAAGGCGACGCCGCGGATTGCGAGCGGCTTGCCCGGAGGAAGACATCGACCGTTGTCTTGCGATTCGTTAGGCGGCGACGGCGTTGGCCGCGCGCTTGCGGGCGTTGGCGTCGAGGACACGCTTGCGCAGGCGAAGAGACTTCGGCGTCACTTCCACATACTCATCCGAGCCGATGTACTCGATCGCCCGCTCCAGGGTCATCTTGATCGGTGCTTCCAGCTGGATGCCTTTGCCGTCACCCTGGCTGCGCATGTTGGTGAGGTTTTTCGCCTTGCACGGATTGACCGGCAGATCCTCCGGCCGGGCGTTTTCGCCGATGATCATGCCCGCATAAATTTCTTCCTGCGGTCCAATGAAAAGCTTGCCCCGCGCCTGAATGTTGTTCAGCGAATAGGCCTTGCTGGTGCCGGCTTCCATCGAAACCATGACGCCGCGGTTGCGCCCTTCGAGTTCGCCTTTGAAAGGAGCGTACTCGCGGAAGATGTGGCTCATGATGCCTTCGCCTCGGGTCAGGTTCACCAGGTCGCTCTCGAAACCGATCAGGCCACGAGTAGGGATGATGGCCTCGACGCTGACGCGGGTGGCATGGTGATCCATGCCCACGACCTCGCCTTTGCGCGCCGCCATGGCCTGGAGGACGTCGCCCAAGTTTTCGTTAGGCACTTCGGCGTAAAGCGTTTCGATGGGCTCAAGTAGCCCTCCTTTTTCGTCGCGCTGGAAGATGACCTCCGGTCGGGAAACCATCACTTCGAAGCCTTCGCGGCGCATTTGTTCCACCAAAACGGCGATCTGCATTTCGCCACGCGCGTTGACTTCGAAGGCTCCGGAAGACTCCGTGTCCTGGACCGCGATCGAGACGTTGCCGCGGGTTTCGCGGACGAGTCGCTCGCGCACGTGGCGAGCGGTGACGAATTTGCCTTCGCGACCGGCGAAGGGCGAATCGTTGACCAGGATGCGCATGCGGATGGTGGGCGGATCGATATCGACAAACTGGAGCGGGGTGCGCTCCTCGCGATCAGTCAGGGTTTCGCCGATGTAAACTTCCTCAAAACCAGTGAGCCCGACGATATCGCCCGCGCTGGCATGCTGGGTCTCGACCTGGGCCATGCCGGCATAGGTGAAAAGCGCGGTCACGTTGCTGCGCTCACGGCGTCCATCGCGATGGATGCAGACGATCGCGTCGCCCACGGAGACACGGCCACTGACGATGCGGCCGAGAGCGATGCGGCCGAGGTAATCGCTGTAGTGCAGGTTCGAAACCAGCATCTGGAAATAGGGTTCGGCGGCGATCGTAGGCGGCGGGATATATTTAATGATCGCCTCGAAGAGCGGGGTCATGTCTTCGCTGTTCTCGTGGATCTCGCGCATGGCGAACCCGTTCTTCGCGCTGGCGTAAACGATCGGGAAATCGAGCTGCTCGTCATTGGCCTTGAGTTCAACGAAGAGATCGAAAACCATGTCGAGCACCTTGTGCGGACGGGCGTTTTCGCGATCGACTTTGTTGATCACCACGATCGGTTTGACCTTGTTCTCGAGCGCTTTCTTTAGAACAAAGCGCGTCTGCGCCTGCGGACCGTCGTGCGCATCGACCACGAGCAGGACGCCGTCGACCATCTTCATGATCCGCTCCACTTCCCCGCCGAAATCGGCGTGGCCGGGCGTGTCGACGATGTTGACCCGATAGCCGTTCCAGTTAAAGGCGGCGTTTTTGGCCCGGATGGTGATGCCCTTTTCGCGCTCCAGATCCATCGAGTCCATCATCCGCTCCTCGGTCTTTTGGTTGGAACGGAAGGTGCCGGATTGGCGCAGGAGTTGATCGACCAGCGTGGTCTTGCCGTGGTCGACGTGAGCGATAATTGCGATGTTGCGGATTTTGTCCATGTGATAAACCCCCCGATTTTATCCGAGACGCCGGGAGGAGAGACAGAGTATGCCATCCGCCTGAGGCGGAGCGGCCTTGAGGAGCGCGGAATATGGACGCGACGGCTGCCAGCGTCAACCGCCAAGGCGGTTTGCGGGGAAAGGCAAAAGGGCGGCAGGCCCCCCGGCCTGCCGCCCCGCATCAACCCACAATCGTTGCCTAGTGCGCGCGAGCCCGCACTGCGGCTTCGGCATTGATGAAGCCGTAGCCATCCTGTTTCGAATAGCCTTTACCCACCCGGTTCCGAAGCTGACCGCTAAAGGTCGCGCCGGTCGAAGTGGTGCCGCTGAAGGCCATGCCGTTGGCCGACTTATCGCCCGCAGGCAGGAGTGTTTCGCCGCCGAAGAGATCGGCCATGACGAAAGCGGTGGAAGTCACGCCACCATCGGGCCCGATGCCGTTGGTCACAGTCGAATTGTGCTGCGGACCGTGGCCCACGGTGAAGTGGAGCTCGTTCCCAGCGGTGAAGTTGTTATTCGGGAATGACAACGTCATCGTCCACCATTGACCTGCCACCGAAGGAAGCGGCGCCTGGTTGCTATAACTAGCCACGGCGTCGCCGGCTCCCAGGCCGACTGAGTTACCCATGGTGAAGGCTTTGGTGTTCGGTTCGAAAACCACGCCAGGATAGATGTTACTGAAGTAGGTGTTCGTCAGGTCGAGACCATTGTTCCCACCGGTGGTGTTACCGGCAGTGGCAGCGGTTCCTTGCGGATTGAAGACCAGACTGGTGATCGCACCCGGACCGCGATAACTCACGACAAAGGCGTTGGGATCGTTCACGCCGGCGCTTGGGTTCAGACCCAGGTCGCAGGTGATCGTGATCGAGACTTGGCCGCCGTCGCTCGTTCGCGCCCGGCCCGAAGCAGAGTTCGGATCGAGATCGTGCGGGAAGGCACTTTGATGCAGGATCTGCTTCATGGCATCGGGAGTGACACTGCGCGAACCGCCATTACGCTCCAGGACCAGAGCCGCGATCGCCGCGGCGTGCGGGGAAGCCGCACTGGTGCCGGAGAAGTTTGGCCTGGTATCGAGGTCGGCCGAGCTATCTCCGCCGAAGAAGGAGGTGTTGCCGTTATCGGCGGCAGCCACCCCGGGCTGTTCGCGAACTTCCGGAGACGGCAGGCGGTTACCCATGTTATCGAAGTAGACCGTCGCCGGGCCGGGCGAAGTGTAGTATTCCGGAATGCTCATGCGGAAGACGCTATAAGCTGCGGTGCCGTTACAACCATTAGCCATGGCGTGGCCCTTGGTGTTGGGAGTATTGTAAGTGAAATACTCTGCCGGTCCGATGCCCGAGAGGCCGTTACCGCGAATAATCCAGCGGACGTGAGTGGCAGGATGCGGCGCTGTCGGCACGCTGGAACGCGCGATGACATATTGCACCTGAGTGTCTCCAGCCTTGCGATTGGTGACGCCAAACTCAAACGGGATGTTGGTCGCGTAGTTATTCGTCGTCAGCGAGCTGCTCGGCAGATAGTTACCAGCCATGTCGAAGACGAGGAGGTTGAAGTCGGTCGTCAACTGCGGGTTCTGGCCATTGTAGATATTGATCGTGAAGGCGCCGGTGGTGCCGCCAAAGTTAGTCACGATAATCGTATAAGGACCAGTCACCGGAGGATAGAGATTGATTGTCTCATCCGTGCCGGTGTCCTGCGCGTTCACGATCGTGTTCCCGTTCGGGTCTTTGATCGTGACGATGGCGTCGAAGGTGCTTCCGCTGTCTGCCGTCACGGTAATGACATAGTTCTGCCCGGCCGTGAGCGAGGGAGTGGTATAAGTCAAAGCCACGTTCGTGTAAACGCCGTGATCGGTATAGATCGGGTTCGGATCGAAGTTCAGCACCTGGTTATAGGGATCGTCCCATTGGAAGTTCGTCGCCGGTTCGCCACTGGCGAGAATGTTGACGGCTTGCGCGATGTCCTGCTGACCGGGAGCGGGATTGAAGTTATGGAATCCGCCCTGATAGAGGTTGGTCGGGACACCAGCCAGATTGATGTTGGTTCCATCCAAGGCACCGGGACCGTTGGGCACGTTGCGATAGTCGGAGTCGTAGTCATAGGTGCCGATATCATTGCCTGCGGAGGAGAAGTAGATCACGCCAGCGTTGGCGACTTCATCAACCGCGTCGCCGATGAGGCCGTCTTCAAAGAAAGGCTCATCGCTGTAACCTACGTCATCGCAGATCACATCGGCGGCAAAGCCTTGTTGAACGTTTGGCGGATACTCATAACCGGGGAGGGCGGCGAGAGCGCGGATGTTATTGGCAAAGTTGACTTCGCCGCCATTGGCGGTGGCGAAAGCGAGACGCGCTTTCGGAGCCATCTTATAGCCGATCTGAGTCATGCCACGACCTTCATCGGTGCCCGGCAGATCCTGCAGGACGACGACGGGCTGGGTATTGACCGGGTTATTACCGGCGCCGGGTAGATCGAAGTTATTCACGTCGGTCGTGAGGTTACCGATGCTATCGGAGATAAAGCCGATGCTCATACCGGAACCTTCCAGATCGAGACGCGCATTTGGATTGTAGAACTTATTAATCTGATCGACCCGATGCTGGTAGACGCCTTGATCGAAGGCGGTGCCGAGCAAGGGCAGAGTGGTGCCGGGTTGAATCCCGCCACCTCCGCCACTGGCCTTACGGCTGAGCTCGGGTTGAAGGCCGAGCTGGACGGAGCGGACCTCGCGCATGTTACCCAGGGCCGCGACATCGCCGAGAGAGATGAAGCCTTCAATCACACCAACGCCTTTGTATTTCGTATCCTTGGCTGTGAGGGTGAAGGAGGCGAAACGTTTCTCCAGCTTATTGATCAACTGATCGAGCGGCATCCGGCCACTGGGATGGATGTCGACCAGGAAGCGATCGGTCCCCTCGTCCTGGATGGCGAGCGCGGCATAATCAGCGGCTTGCTGGGTGGCATAGCCATTGAAAAGCGTGTCTGGTTTGAGTCCTTTGCTGGTTTGATCCTTTAAGGCGAGATGACTCTCGACCAGCTTTTCCAAGCCACCGGAGAGGTTTTGTGGCACGGGCCGCGCTTCCAGCCCAGCCGTGGTGAGGCCGAGGCAGAGAGTAGCCAGGGCGAGTAGGGAACGCTTGCTGCGTCCCGCGATCCATTTTCGAAGCATAGTTCGTTTCATTTTTTTATAAACCGACGTTGTCCGTGCGCATTTGAAGTGTTGTTGAGCACAGATTGGGAGATTACAAAACTGTCATATTGCTGACAAGATCTTTCTTTTGGCCGGCGCATTCCCAACCGGTCGAGAGGCTCCTTCCCGAGGCAATTTCGTTAGGCTGCGGCAGCGGAAAAAGAAAACGGCAGGCCAGCGAACCGGCCTGCCGTTCCTTGTTAAGGTTAATTTATGGTTATTCGAGCGGCTCGTTCACGGCCGCTTCCGCATTGATGAAGCCGAAGCCGTCCAGAACGGAATAGCCTTCGCCGATCTTGTTGCGGAACAGACCCGAGAAGGCGCCATTGCTGGTCATGCCGCTGAAGGTCATGCCGCCAGGTGCGACCGTTCCTTCTGGGATGAGGACATTGGCGCCGAGCAAGTCGGCCGAATTGCCCCCGACCGTGCCGTTGGGACCGAAGGCGTCTGCTTCGTCACGATCAATGCCGAAGTTAAAGCCTTCGCGGCTGGTCAATGCACCCGGCGCGATATTGATCGTGAGGGTGTAGAAGTGGTTTCCAGCGATAGCCGGCGGCGGCGCCGGATTGGTCAGCATGCTCGAGATATCGCTCGTGCGGACACCCTTGAGGACACCGAGGGTAAAGGGAAACCCTAGGGTCGGAGCGCGGTTGTCGAAGACCAACCCCGGACGGGAAGTAAACCCGACGGTGGAGTCAAAGGGCTCGGTCGTGTTGCCGCTGGTGGCATCCGTGCCTTCCGGATTGAAGACGAGCTGAGTCAGTTCGCCCTGGCCCCGGAAGCTAACCTTGAACGCGTTCGGGTTCATCGTGCTGATCAAGCTGTTCGCGTCAGACTCCGCCTGGATGCTGATGCGCGAAAGGCCCGAGGTAGCCTGACCGCGGACCCGGTAAGGATCGAGGTCATGCTTGAAGGCGCTCCGCTGCAGAACGCCGCGCATCTGGTCGGGTGTCACGCTGCCTGGACCGCCGTTCGCTTCCAGAACGAGGGCCGCGATCGCAGCCGCATGAGGAGCGGCGGCGGAGGTGCCGAAGAAGTTCGGGAAGCTGTCTTTATCCTGAGTGGCGTCGGAGATAAAGAAGGTCGTGTTGGCACCGTCCATGGCCGCCATGTCCGGCTTCTGGCGCACTTCAGGCTCCGGCAAGCGATTGTTATCCTTATCGAAAACAATGATCGACGGTCCCGGCGAGGTGAAACCTTCCGGAATGAAGGGCGGATAGAAGGCATAGGCTGCCACGCCATTGGCGCCTTCGGCGCTATTATGACCGAAGGTGATCGGGGTCCGATTGTAGCTGAAGTATTCCTGCGGTTCACCGGAAGTGAAGGTGACATAACGAACCCGGCTGGCCGGCTGTGGGTTAGGCGGCGGTGTGTTCGAGCGCGCGATCACGACCTGGACGATGTTCCCTGCCGTGGTCTGGCTGGGTGAAATCGTCGCGATCTCTACCGGCCGGCCGGTCTGGATGTTATCCTCGCCGCTGGTCCCGATGAAGTTCCCGTTGCCGTCGAAGAACAGCATGTTGAAGTCGGTGGTGATGAGCTGCTGGCAGCCGTTGATGACTTCATCAACCGAATAGTCGTACTGCCCACCCGTCGGGCTGCCGAATTGTGTGACTCGGACGGTATAGACGCCGGTCTGGTCGAGCTTGAGGGTCAGGAGCTCATCGGTGCCGGTGTCCTGCACGATGATCGACTCCCCGTTCGGATCGATCACTTCGATGATCGCGTCGAAGGCAGTCGCGTCCGGATGATCGCTGACCGAGATCTGCACGCAATCGCCGGCGGTGCCGGGGAAGGTGAAGTCATCCGACCCGCCCGGAGGGACGGTGCCGGTGCCGTTGACGATGTTGTCGCCCAGCTGGACCGGGTTGACGTCGTAGGGATCATCCCACTGGAAGTCGAAGGTGGCGTCGGACGTACCGGTGCTGCTGCCGCCGATCAGAACGCTCTGCGCGATGTCCTGTTGGCCGGGGCGGGGATTGAAGTTATGGAAGCCGCCGGCGTAAAGCTCAGGCGGAACATTGCTGAGGTTGATGTTCGTCCCGTTGGTCGGATCGCCATCAGCCGGCACGAGCCGGAAATCGGAGTAGTAGCCCTGCGTCGCCGGCCGGTTTCCGGCGGAAGAGAAGTAAGAGACACCCTGCGCCACGACTTCATCGACCGCACGCGCGACGATCGTGTCCTGGAACATGCCTTCGGCAAAATAGATGACGTCGTCGACGATCACGTTTGAGCCGACGGCGGCCAGTGCCCGAATGTTATCGGCGAAACCAACTTCACCGGTGTTGGCGGTGGCGAAGGCGAGGTCCGCCTTCGGCGCCATATCATGCACGATCTGGCACATCGCGCGGCCTTCATCGGAGCTGGCTGGGAAATCTTCCAGAACCAGCACCGGCGTCGAATTGTTCGGATTGCCAGGCCCGGGAAGGTCACCTGAAGCAACGTCGGCGGCGGCATTAATCGGCCCACCATTGGTGTTAAAGGAGTTCGACATCACGCCGACCATGATCCCTTCGCCAGTGATGCCCGTGACCGGGGTCTTGCTCTGGTCGGTGATTTCATCAACCCGATGCTGATGCACGCCTTGGCTGGTGGTGGCACCGACATCGTAGACCGGTTGCAAGGCGAGAAAGACGGAGGAGACCCCCATGGTGGTGGCCAGTTGATTGACCCGCTCGGCCGGGACATAAACGTCCATCGCACCACCCTTATAGGACATGTCTTCCGCTTTCACCCGCAGCCCTTTGATTTTGGCCACTGCGTCGCGCGCCGCAGGGTATTTCAAATAAACGGTGACGAGGAGGCGGCCCTGCGCGTCGCGCATGGCAAGCTTGCCCGGATCGACGGCCGATCCTTGACCTGGTGCGTTCACAGTTTTTCCCGCCTTGGCGGCGAGCTCCCGGGCAACGACCTGATCGAGGCCGTTTCCGAGGTTCTTCGGTTGCTGAGTCGCCGCTGAAAGAACGGCGGGCAAAGCCAGGCTCAAGCACACGACGAGGCTGAACAGCCAGGTGCGCTTGAGGCCGACCGGGGAGCCGCAGCTCGCTCGCGAAACAGCGATTTTAGAAGTTGGATCTTTTTTCATAGTTCTAGTGTTTTATCTCTCGGTTTAGTCGATTACCGGCGTGGCAATCCTTACTGGAACTTAATGTTTTATTGGCTCCCGTCCGTCCAGGTCAACCTTATTCGAAACTAAAAGGCTACAGTTTCTCCTCTGAACGAGCTCTGCACCGGGCGTAATTTCGAAAGAAGCGACTGATTTTCAGAGCTCGACGGAAATTGTTCGCTCAATCCTGCCCGTCCCTGAGGCAGCAATGGCCCCCCAGCAGGCATCTTTCTCGACAATTTTTCGAAGTTCCGAGCCACACTCCTCTGGCGTAAAATTTTAATTTTCAGGAATAAGATGGAAAAAAAGGCCCTCGCATACGCATCCACTATGAATATCCAACTCCGCAAGGCGTCGTGGCGACTACCAGCAATGGCAGTCGCTTTTTTGTTCCTGTTAACCTCGGCCAGCCTGCTCGCGCAGACGGGTGGCGGCCGGGCTTGGGGCACCGTCCCAAGCCCCAATGCCGGCTTCGGGCCGAACCAGCTCTACGATATCGATGTCCTCTCCCCGGCGGATATCTGGGCCGTGGGCAGCTTCGGCGACTTCTCTGATCCCAGGCCGCAGGTGCAGCATTGGGACGGAACGAACTGGCAGGTCGTTCCATTGCCCGACGGTTTTGAAGGCGACCTTCTCGGGGTCACGGCCGTCTCGGCCAACGACGTCTGGTTCGTGGGCGGCGAAGCGCACCTGGGTCACGCTCTCATCTTCCACTGGGATGGGAACACCATCACCCAGTCGCCCAATCCAAACCCGGGCAGCTATAATCGCCTGTACGATGTCACCGCGGTCGCGGCCAACGACGTTTGGGCGGTGGGCGAATATGCCAGCGGCGGGGTGAGCCAAACCCTGATCGAGCATTGGAATGGCAGCACCTGGACGCAGGTCGCCAGCCCGACGTTGAAGGGCAATTACACCCAGTTCAACGGGGTGGCGGCCGTCTCGGCCAACGACATTTGGGCAGTCGGCGAAGGCGGCTCAAACACCTTCGCCGCGCATTGGAACGGCACCGCCTGGGTCGAAGTGCCGACTCCGAAAGTCTCCTTTTCCTCCTTCCAGGATGTCTCCGCCAATGCGGCGGGCGTGGTCTGGGCCGTGGGCGATAAATCGAGCGGGACTCTGATCGAGCGCTGGAATGGTCAGGCCTGGGAAGTCGTCACCAGCCCATCACCGGGCGGTTTCTTTAACGACCTCAATGGCGTAACCGTGATCTCGGCGAACGACGTCTGGACGGTCGGCTCCTATGATGTGAGCGGGCAATTCAAGACCCTCGCCCTGCATTGGAACGGCAGCACCTGGACACAGGTGGGCAGCCCGGTGCCGGATAACGCCTACAGCGTCTTCAATGGCGTGGATGCCGACAGCGCCAACAACGTCTGGGCCGTCGGCGAAGGCCAGGGAACGCTGGTCGCGCGGCTGAACGGTTCGGCCTTTGAGGCCGTGCCCAGCGCCAACTCCGGCACCGGCGCCAACGAGCTGAAGAGCATCTCTGCCGCCGCGCCGAACGACATTTGGGCGGTCGGGAATGCGCAGGGCGATTCTCTCACCATGCACTGGAATGGCGCCGCCTGGACGATCGTCCCGACGCCTGACTTCGCACAGGCAGCTCCGCTCGAAGGCGTCTTCGCCATCCGCAGTAACGACGTCTGGGCCGTCGGCTTCACCAGCGACCCAAACAGCCTCGATTCGAGCAACGTCATTCTGCACTGGAACGGAAACGCCTGGATTTCCGTTCCCGCTCCTAACCCGGGCGGTAACCGTCTCGACAAACTGCACGATGTGGCCGCCGTTACTTCGACCAATGTCTACGCGGTCGGCGAATATTCCGACAGCTCCGGCCGGGAGTTCGGCACCATTCTGCATTGGGATGGCGCGAGTTGGTCGGTCGTCCCGAATAGCTGCGGTCCGCTCTTCGGCATCAGCGTCCTTTCGGCCAACGACATCTGGGCGGTCGGCTCCCAGAGCTGCCACTTTGACGGCAGCACCTGGACTCCGGTTGCCATCCCGCAGGACGGCGGCGCCATCACCCTGGACGATGTCTCGGCTGCGGCCAGTAACGACGTTTGGGCCGTCGGCACCAGCGTGGTCTGCGACGGCTTCGGCTGCTATTTTTCTTCCTACGCGATCCATTGGAACGGCAGCCAATGGGTGCTGACGAATCCTCCGGGCGTGTCGCTCGGCGGGGTGCAGGCGCTCGGTCGCAATCGCGCCATCGCGGTCGGGACCTTCAGCCTCGGCACGCTGATCGCCCGCTCCAACGGGAGGAATTGGCAGGAAGTCCCGAGCCCCGATCCGGAAGCAGGCGGCGGTTTGAACGAAATCACCTCGACCACGGGCAAGCTCTGGTCCGTCGGGTCGTTCTACACCAGCGGCGACTTCGGGCAGCGGACGCTGATTGTCGATAATCCATCCGCCACTCAGGGAACGGTGGTCGGCGATACCGGCGTGGCGGGCGCGACCATCTCCTGGTTTGGCCCGAGCACCGGGGCGACGACGGCAGACGTCTTCGGCCACTACGGAGCGGCCGGGCTGCCCGCCGGCAGCTACACCTTTGTCGCCACCTATGAAAGCTGCACACCCGACATCGCGACGGTCCAGGTAATCGCCGGCAAGACGGTGCGGCAGAATTTCAACATTACCTGCCCCTAACGACGGTGCGCGCTGGTGAAGTTCAACCCTTCACCAGCGCGGTCGACCCGGGATGTGACCACGCAAAAACGGCGACTCCAGGCCGGTGATTGTCTCTTAGGCAATTTTGCTCTGCCCTAACAATCCCTCGGCTGGCTGACAATGCCGTCCCGACGGCGGCTCCCGCGGACTCGTTAGGCCGGAACCGGCACCGGTTCCGCGCTCGGTTCGACCCATTTCCCGTGCTCGCGGATGAGATCCTGCAGGCGATCGACCGCCTCCGCTTCCGGGATGTTGAACTTCACCGCCGTCTTCCCCACGTAGAGGTTTACCTTGCCCGGCGCGCCGCCGACGTAGCCGAAATCGGCATCGGCCATTTCTCCCGGGCCATTCACGATGCAACCCATGATCGCGATCTTCACGCCCTTCAGGTGCACGGTGGCCGCTTTGATTTTGGCCGTGGTGGTTTGGAGATTGAAAAGCGTCCGCCCGCACGATGGACAGGCCACGTAATCGGTCTTGAAAATGCGGGTGCCGGCCGCTTGCAGAATGTTGTAGGACAAACGCATCGCCTGCCCCGGGCCGTGCTCGCCCTGGACCAGAATGGCGTCGCCGATTCCGTCGCAAAGCAGGGCGCCGAGATGGGTCGCCGCGCGCAACAGCGTGGGGAGAAACTCCGCTTCCGCATCCTGCGAGATCGTTAGGCTGTCCTTGAGCAGAATCGGGTGCCGCGGTTCGACCTTGGCCGCGAGCAGGCGATAGGCTGGGATGACGGCAAGCCCGAGCCCGTCTGCCACCGCGACCAGTTGCGCGGCCGGCCGCTGGTTGAGCGCGGCGATGGCGGCCTCGTCGCGCGGATCGATTTCCACCACGCCGGATTCTTCGTAAACGAATTCCGGTTTGTAATCGCCCATCCGCTCGACCTTGTGCGCGATCTTCTCAATGGCGGCCTGGCGAATGGCCACCCGCACCGTTTCCTCGCCCCCGACTCGCACCCCGCCCACCGCGATTGTCTCGGAGGCTCTTCGTTGATAAGAAAACGGATCGAAGGAAAGACCGCCCGCCGGCATTTCCAGAGCCTCCGGCGCGCTCGCGTCGCCGCTCGCGACCAGTGCTCGCGCGACGGGGATTTCGTGGATGCTGTCCTCAGTCAGGGAAACCCGAATGGTGTCGCCGATGCCATCGCGCAGGAGCGAGCCGATCCCAATTGCGCTTTTGATCCGGGCGTCTTCGCCTTCGCCTGCTTCGGTGACCCCGAGGTGGATCGGGTAATTCCAATCTGGGCCTTCTTCACGCAGCCGCGCCACCAGGAGGCGGTAGGCCGCGATCATCACTTTGGGGTTGCTCGATTTCATCGAGAAAATGAGCGCGTGGTAATTGAGCTCGCGCGCGATGCGGGCAAACTCGAGCGCGCTCTCCACCATCCCCAGCGGCGTATCGCCGTAGCGATTCATGATCCGGTCGCTGAGCGAGCCGTGGTTGGTCCCGATCCGCATCGCGATCCCGCGCTCCAGGCACAGCCTAACGAGCGGACTAAAGCGCTCCCGGATCCGGTGCAGCTCGGCCGCGTATTGCTCGTCGCTGTATTCGATGATCTTGAATTTCTTCGAGTCGGCGTAGTTCCCGGGATTGATCCGCACTTTCTCGACCCACTTGGCCGCTTCCATGGCCGCTTCGGGTTTGAAATGGATATCGGCCACGATCGGCACCTGGCAGCCGCGGGCACGCAGGCCGGCCACGATGTCTTGCAGGTTGGCCGCATCCTTCACCGTCGGCGCGGTGATGCGCACGATCTCGCAACCAACCTCGGCCAGCTCGATCGTCTGCGCTATGGACGCCTCCGTGTCCATGGTGTCGCAGGTGATCATCGATTGCACCCGGACCGGATTATCGCCGCCGATGCCGACGTGGCCGACCATGACCTCGCGCGAGACGCGGCGCTGATAATGGAGGAGGTGGTCGGTGAAAGAAAGCCGGCTCATGAGGCAAGAATAGCAAAGCACGAACGCTTCGCTTTTGAAAACAAGCAGGAGCCCGCGAGCACTACGGGCTCGGACTGGCCGGAGCGCTCGCAGCTGCCGGAGGCGGCGCCTCATCCGGAGTCGCTTTGCCGCCGACCATGTCGCCGACGTCAAAGAAGCTGATGTAGGCGATGTAGCCGATGATGACGACCGCGCAGCCGGTCTGGACGAACTCGAGCACCCGGATGTTGACCGGTTTGCGCCGGACGGCCTCGATCAAGGCCAGGACGATGTGGCCGCCGTCGAGCACCGGGATCGGGAGCATGTTCAGGATGGCCAGGTTTACATTCAGGATCACGCTGAACCAGAGCGCCAGCTGCCAGCCGCGCTCGTTCTCGAAGAGCATGTAATAAATGCGCAGGATGCCGACCGGACCGCTGAGATGCTGCAATTTCACATCCGACTTCGGCGAGGCGACCGCGCCGATGGTGTCGAGGGTGTTGGTGACGCTGTTATAGACCTGCTCGATCGGGTTCGGATGCGAGATGCTCATCCGGCCCGAGGTATCCCAGGCGATCCCGATCCGCGGTGTCTTCTCGTTAGGCAAGAGGCGCGGCGTGACCGGCAGGGTCAATTGCTTGCCGTGGCGGTCGACCAGCAGGTTGATCGGCTGTTTGGCATGCGACTCGACGTAGGCGCCGAGGGCGACCGGGCTGTAAATCCGCTGGCCATCGAACCCGCGAATAATGTCGCCATGCTCCAGACCCGCCGCCGCCGCCGGAGTGTTGGGCTGCACCTGATCGATCACCGGCGTGATGGCGGGATAGATCAAAACCTGCCGCACACTTTTGCGCCGCCAGCCGCTGCTCGGGGCGATGTAAGGTTCGACCGAAAAGGAGAGCTCTTTGCCGTCGCGCTCGACCAGGAAAGGAATGGTGCTGCCTTCGCTCCGGATCACGTTCCAGGTCACGCTGTTATTCATCCCGGAAAAACGAGAAACCGATTTGCCATCCACTTGCAGGATCTTGTCGCCCGCTTTTAACCCGGCCTTTTCGCCCGGCGAATTGTGCTCCACATAACCGATCACCGTGGTCATGTCGGCTTCGCTCACCGGGTGGCCGACGGCCCAGACGATCCCGGCAAAAACGAGGGCGAGGAGCAGGCTGAAGACCGGGCCGGCGACCGCAACGATGATTTTATCGAGGACGGAAATGGACGGGAGCTTGGCCCGGTCGGCGTCGGTCTCGCCTTCGATGATGTCCATCGGCGCGAGCTGCGGGAGAGCGACAAAGCCGCCCAGCGGGATGGAGCCAAGGGAATACTCGACCCCGTTGACCGTCGTCTTCCAGAGCGGTTTGCCGAACCAGACGCCGAATTTCTCGATCACCAGCCCGCGCCAGCGCGCGGCCAGGAAATGCCCGATCTCGTGCACCACGATGAGGAGGTTAAAGAGGATCACCACCTCGAGCAGGATGAAGATAATGCGAAGGGCGTGGAGCAACATGGCGCGTGGAACTTGGCGGACGTTAGCGGGTCAGATCAGCAGCCCGGCCGGCGGCTTCGTCGCGCGCCCAGCGGTCGGCTTCCAATATGGCATCGAGGGTCGGGTTAGCAACGGAGCGGTGGCGGTTCATCACTTCCTCGACCAATTGCCAGATGTGCGGGAAACCGATCCGGCGGTCGAGGAAAGCTGAGACAGCGATTTCATTGGCCGCGTTCATTACAGCAGGCAGGGTGCCGCCGGTCTCCCCGGCCTGGCGGGCCAGATTCAGAGCGGGAAAGTCCTCCAGCCGCGGAGCGACAAAGTCGAGCCGGGCCAGTTTGCCGAAATCCAGCGGCGGCAGGCTGTTGCCGACCCGGTCCGGCCAGGTGACGGCGTATTGGATCGGGAAACACATGTCGGAATGGGAGAGCTGGGCCAGGACGGAGCCATCCACAAACTCCACCATCGAGTGCACGATGCTCTGCGGGTGCACCACCACTTCGACCCGGGCCATTTCCACCCCGAAGAGCCAGTGCGCCTCGATCATTTCCAGCCCTTTATTGAAGAGTGTAGCGGAATCGATCGTCACCTTCGGCCCCATGCTCCAGGTCGGATGTTTCAAGGCCTGCTCCGGCGTGATGGCGGCAAATTGTTCCCTCGGCGTTTCCCGGAACGGCCCGCCCGATGCGGTCAGAATAATGCGGCGGACCGCCTCGCTCGAGCGGCCGTCGAGACACTGGAAGATCGCGTTGTGCTCGCTATCGACCGGTAACACTTTCAACCCTTTGCCGGCCGCGCCTGCCATCACCGCCTGCCCGGCCATGACCAGGATCTCCTTGCTCGCCACCGCCAGATCCTTCCCCGCCTCGATCGCGGCCAGCGCCGGGCGCAACCCGCCGGTCCCGACCACCGCCACCAGAACCATGTCGGCATTCGCCAGGCGCGAGATCTCTTCCAGCCCATCTTCCCCGGCAAAGATGGTCGGCTTGTATTGCAGGTTGGTGCAGAGCTCGACCAGCTTCGTTTCATCGACCAGGCAGAGCGCTTCCGGCCGAACCAGATTTGCCTGCGCGGCCAGCTTCTTGGCGTTCGTCTTCGCGGCCAGCCCGACGATTTCCAGCCGCTCCGGAATGTCGCGCGCCACCTTTAAAGCGCTCTCCCCGATCGAGCCGGTCGCGCCCAGCACCACTGCCCGTTTCCGTTTCATCACGGCACCCGGACGACGAGGCGGAGGTAAAAGAAAAGCAGTGGCGCGGTGAAGAGAAGGCTGTCGACTAGATCTAGCGCCCCTCCGATCCCGGGGAGCATGTTGCCCGAATCTTTTACTCCGGTGCTGCGTTTGATGATCGATTCCGCCAGGTCACCGATCACAGCTGCGAAACCGAGGAGCAACCCGAGCACGATCGAGTGCGTCCAGGTCAGGACGGAGAGATGCCCCGGCATGAGCGCAAACAGCCCCACGCTGGCCAGGAGGGAAAAGGCGAGCGCGCCAAAGAATCCCTCCCAGGTTTTCTTCGGGCTGATGTGCGGCACGAGCGGATGCCGCCCGATCATACTGCCGGTGAGATACGCTCCCATGTCGCTGAATTTCGTGATCGCGATGCAATAAAAGACATAAAACTGCCCGGTGACGTTCCCGTTAGGCAGGCGCGGGGTCACGTAGACGATCTTGGTGATGAAGTTATAAAGCCAGAGGACGTAGAGCAGGCCGAAAAGGGTGTAAGCCATCGTCCGCAACGGCTCGTCGTCGCGCAGCCCGGTAAACATTTGCCGGGTAAAAACAGTCAGAAGAAAAAAGAGCAACACCGCCAGCTCGAAATCGTAGGAACGGGCCGGACCGTAGAGGGAGAAGTAATAAAAGCTCCCCACCAGCATGACCGCGCCGCAGATCATGGCCGTGATCTTGAAATTCGGCAGCCCCTTGTGATCGAGCATCCCGTAGAACTCCCAAAGCGCGATCAGCCCGACCGTGCCGATGAGGGCAAAGAAGGCCAGCTCGTAACCGGAAAAGATGATGACCAGCGCAACCGTCCAAAGCACCAGGGTGCTGGCGAAGCGGAAAACGAACGTGAGGCGAGCAGTCGGGGGCGAGGCCGAAGGTCGTTCCATTGTCGCGGACATGCAGCCTGCATCATCCCCGTCATAGGGAAAATGTCCACCGCGGACTCAGGCTCTATTCTTCCTTATGGCTTCCGACCGCCTGCCTTCCTAGGCCGGCATGAGATCGGCGATGCGGTCCGGTTCCTCCCCAAGCCACTTCGGATTCTGCGCAGTGGAATCAAAAATCGAGCGCGTCTTGAAGAGCTCGAATTCTCCCTTCGCCGCCGCTTTTTTCGTCTTCGCCAGCAGCGCTTCCCGGGCTTTCTTCGTCATTGGCTGGAATGTCCGCGCTACTTCACAGGCCTGGTCGAGAATCTTCATACTGTCGATCCCGGTGATGACGACCGAGGTCGGTTCGTTCAGAGCAAACTGGAGACACTCTTTCGCGGTCACCGTCTTCGATTTCAAAATGATCCCGTTCCCCAGCGACTTCATCCCGAGGACGCCGATCCCGTCGCGCACCAGCTCCGGCACGACCAATTGCGAAAAACTGCGATAATGCGCGTCCATGACATTGATCGGCATCTGCACGGTGTCGAATTGGAAGCCGTTCTCCCGCGCGACCGAGAGCATATGCAGATGCACCTGCGGATCCTTGTGCCCGGTAAAACCAATGAAGCGCAGCTTACCCGCCTGGCGCGCTTCGAGCAGCGCGGCGTTCGCCCCGTCACGATCGAAAATACGATGCGCATCGTCGAAGCGGATGATCTCATGATGTTGCACCAGGTCGAGGCAATCCACCTTGAGCCGCTGGAGTGATTGCTCGATCTGGCGGGTCGCTTCCTTTTTCGTCCGACCATCGATCTTCGTCATCAGGAAAACCTTTTCCCGATAGCCTTCGCCCAGCGCTCGGCCCATCCGTTTCTCGCTCTCGCCCTTGTTATAATCCCAAGAGTTATCCATGAAATTAATCCCGCGATCGATTGCGGTCTGGACGATGCGGGTGGCCAGCTTCTCCGAGACGGCGGGCAAAGCCAGGTGCCAGCCCCCGACGCCGATGCACGACACGCGTTCCCCGGTGCTCCCGAGATCGCGATAAGGAATTTCAGAGTTCGAGCTCATGAAAGAGAAACGCTTTTCTCAAAGTATCCGGCGGTAGGGAAAGCCCCGGTCCTGTGCTTGTCGTAAATTTTAACGCACGCTGCCGGCGCGTTTCACCCGCTCATCGAGGGGTGATAAGCTTCCAGAGTCGCCGCGCGGCCAGACGCGTCCGCTCCGCCAACGCCGAGGACCCGGCCATCGGAGAGCAGGATGAACCGGATCCTGTTGCCCAGGCAGAGGAACTTAAGAGACTGGCCGTGGCAAGCCGGACCATGTGCCAGACCTACGGCTGATCGCCCAGGCCGGCCGCGAGCAGCCGCAAGGTGGCGGCGTCGGTTTCCCCACCATAGCACCGGTCGAGCAGGCGCTGAAAGACGGAACCGGGCGCTGAGACCACGGCAAAGAGCGTGGCGCAGGACTTGAGTTTCAACTCATCCGGGAAGCCAAAAATGTCGTGCGCCGAAAGGCCCTCCAGCCCGAGCAGGACCTCGGCGCACTTCGCCAATCGCGGGCCGAGGATGGGATGCGCAAGATACGCCTTTGCCTCCGCCGAGCTCTTGATCGCGTAGCGCTTCGCCATCGCACTCGAGCCCAGGCCGTCGAGTTGAGGAAAAATGAACCACATCCAGTGCGAGCGCTTTTGTCCGCTCGCCATCTCGGCCAGCGCCCGCTCATAAACGCCTTCCTGCGCCTGGAGAAACCGGTTGAGCTGATAAGGATCGGGCCTATCAGCAGTTTCGTTCATCCCCTAGCTTAGGATTCGCCCGCCCAACGGCCAGAGGGAAAACCCTCTTTCGCATCGCATCCAGCCCAGCACTTCTCCGCGAAAGACTCCTGTGTATGCTGGGCGCGCCATGAATCCGGATCCCGAGAATCAAGCGCCGCTCAAGCTAGAACTGGCCCACGTCCTTTTTCTCGATCTGGTCGGCTATTCGCGGATGCGGACCGATGCCCAGCACGCCTCGCTCGGCGAACTTAATCGCCTCGTCCGCGCGACCGAGACCTTTCAGCGCGCGGACGCGACCGGGCAGCTGCTGCGTCTTCCCACCGGCGATGGGATGGCCCTGGCTTTCTTCACCACCCCGGAGGATCCCGCGCAATGCGCACTCGAGCTAAGCCGCGCCCTCCGCCAGGGTGCCGATCTGCCCCTGCGCATCGGCATCCATAGTGGCCCGGTCAGCAGCATGGTCGACGTCAACGGCCGGCCGAACGTCGCCGGAGCCGGGATTAACCTGGCCCAGCGGGTGATGGATTGTGGTGATGCCGGGCACATCCTGGTCTCCGCTCGCGTGGCCGATGACCTGGCCCAGTTCGACCGTTGGGCGCCTTATCTCCATCGCCTCGGCTATTGCCGGGCCAAACATGGCGTCGAGATCGAAGTCTACAATCTTTATACCGAAGAAGCCGGCAACCGGGCCTGGCCCCGCCGCCTCCGAGCCCGGCACCGCCAGCGCCAGCGCTTATACTCGTTAGGGGCGATCCTCTTTCTCCTGGCCCTGCTCGCCGCCACGTTCCTCATTTGGAAACGCCCGGGCCGGACCGCGCAGCATTCTCCTTTGACCCCGCCTGCGCCCTCGCCCGGGGCATCGGCCGCCGCGGCGGAGAAATCGATCGCCGTTCTCCCATTTCGCAACCTGAGCCAGGACCAGGACAACGCCTACTTCGCCGTCGCGATCCAGGATGAGATTCTGACCCGGCTGGCCAGCATCGGATCGCTCCGCGTCATCTCGCGCACCTCAACCGAACGCTACGCCGAAAAGCCACCCAGCCTGACTGAGATCGCGCGCCAGCTCGGGGTTGGCTACGTCCTGGAAGGCAGTGTGCAGCAGAGCGGCCGGACAGTGCGAGTGAATGTGCAGCTCATTCGCGCGGCCGACGACGCCCACGAGTGGGCTCATATCTATGATGAGCCTTTGACCGATGTTCTGACAGTGGAGAGCCAGATCGCCCGGGCCATCGCGGAACAGTTACAGGCGCAACTGACTGTGCCAGAAGAGCGCCTCTTGGCTCGACGGCCGACGGATAACCCGGCCGCCTATGATGCTTATCTGCGCGGTCTGGCCTCTGCGGTCAAGAGTGCGAACACGCTCGATAACTTGCACGGCGCGCAAAAGTATTTCGCGGAAGCCGTCCGCCTCGATCCACACTTTGCCCTCGCCTGGGCTCGACTCTCCCTTGCGCAATCGCGTGCCTATAACGCGCTGACGATTGATCAAACCGCGGAGATGAGTGCAGCTGCTCTGCACGCGGCCGACGCCGCCATAACTCTCCAACCACAGTTAGGGGAAGGATTACTCGCCAAGGGCTATTACTTCTACGCCTGCCGCAAAGACTTCGATTCCGCGCTTCGCTTTTACGAGGAAGCCCGCCGCCAGCTGCCGCAGAACAGTCAGATCTTCGAGCTCCTGGCCTATCTCACCCGGCGGCGCGGGCAATGGGCAGAATGCACGCGTTATTTCAAGGAAGCGGTGCGGCTCGATCCTGGGAATGCCAACCTCCTCACGCAACAGGCCCTGACTTATGTCACCCTCCGTCGCTTCTCGGAAGCCCGAGCGGTTTACGAGAAAGTGCTAAACTTCCTCCCCGACGATCCCGACGTCCAGACTCAGCTCGCCAGTGTTGCTCAGGCGGAAGGCGACCTGCCCCGCGCAGCCAGGCTCTTGGCGAAGCTTCATCCTACCGCCCGTGACGCCGCGATCATCGAGACTCAAGCCTATCAGGCGATCCTGGAACGAAAACCGGAACCTGCCATTGCTCAGCTAAAGACTTTCCTGGCCAAGCCAGACAAGGAGATAGCTGCCATTCAGACTGATTACCGTTTCTACCTCGGCTGGGCGCAGCTGGTCGCGGGCGATGAGGAGGACGGCCGCCGCACTCTGCAACAATCAGGTCGAGAGCAGGCCGCTGAGCTAAACGAACAACCGGATAACTGGGGCCTGATCGATGAGCTGGCCCTGAACGAGGCGCTGCTCGGGCATAAGGAAGAGGCGCTGGATTTGGCCGAGCGCGCGGTGGCTCTGCTCCCGGTCTCCAAGGATGCGATGGATGGTCCGGGCCAGCTGGAGATCCTGGCCCGAGTGGCGGCTTTGAACGGTGAGCCGGCACGGGCCATTGCGGCGTTGGAAAAGGTCCTGGCCCTTCCCTACGAGTCACTCCTGGCCTTAAACCTCCCGCTCACTCCAGCCCTGCTCGAGCACGATCCGATGTTCGATTCGCTTCGAGCCGATCCTGCCTTCCAGAAACTGGTCGTCGAAAGTCCCGCCCCCTGACCGAATCGCCGACACTTTTCCAGCTTTCCTCACACTTCCTTCCCGACCGCTTCTCGGGTCTAAGCCCAAACTGCGCTGCATTGCGCTTCCTCGGCCTCGCGATACCATGGTGGGAAATGACCGTTCTTGACCGGGTCGCCGTGGCCCATTTTGGCGGGATGAAAGACCGGATGGGACGACTCCTGCCGATTGTCTTCCTTCGACTCGCGCCTTCCCTTTGGCTCTGCGGCACGATCCCGCCGCTTTGGAGAGATGGGGATGGTTATTTTCAAGTCACGCTGGAGTTCGGGCCCTGGACCACTCTGCATAGCGCGCCGCTTTACTGTTATGTCGCACGTGCGCCTCTGTATGTCGGAGCTTTACTCCACGCGCTCGGAGTGGGCTTACCCCTTCCTGGTTACTCTTTCTTCTCCCACCCTATTCTGACCGACTGCTTTCTATTTTCATGGCTCTAATGCCAAAGGCATGACTGGTTTGGCGCCGCTGGTGACTTATCGGGGCCGGGACGCCGAGGCGATATACCGGCTCTTCGATCGTCATGCTTATTTTCAGGTGGGCCGTTTCATCCCCTACAACATCTTCCTCTGCCTCTGGTTGGCGATCCTGGCTCTCCTCGTCACGCTGCGGAGAAAATCCAGACACAAATGGCGCCATCTCTCTGCTGTTCTCCTGCCGTATTCGGTTTCCTTAACTGCGACCGGTCTGCTCATGATTCTGGCCACCTGCGCGGTGGGCGATTGGTTGCCTCGTTATGCGCTGCCGATGTGGCAACTGACGATTCTTTCCGCTTTCATCCTGCTCGGAACCCTCGCTGACGACATCGCGGCCCGTTGGCCCGGCAGGAGAAACAGCGCGCTTTTCCTGCTTTCCTGTTTTCCTCCTTCGCATAGCTTCTCCCCGTGCAAAAGACGATGCAGGCGTTGGTAAAAAAAGAGGCAAAGCCGGGTCTGTGGCTGGAGGAGGTCCCGGTGCCCGAGGTGGGCGACGATGACGTGCTCATCCGGGTGAAGAAAACGTCGATCTGCGGGACCGACGTGCACATCTATAACTGGGACGCGTGGTCGCAAAAGACCATCCCGGTGCCGATGGTGGTCGGGCACGAATTCGTCGGCGTGGTCGAGCAGGTCGGGGCGCGGGTGAAAGGCTTCGCGCCCGGCGATCTCGTGACCGGAGAAGGTCATATCGTCTGCGGGCATTGCCGTAACTGCCTGGCCGGGCGGCGCCATCTCTGCCCTAATACCAAAGGCGTGGGGGTCAATCGACAGGGCGCGTTCGCCGAGTTTCTCTCCATCCCGATGTCCAACGTCTGGCACGCCGACCCGAACATCCCGCTCGATGTCCTCTCCTGTTTCGATCCCTTGGGCAACGCCACCCACACCGCCCTCTCCTTCGAGCTGATCGGCGAGGATGTCCTCATCACCGGCGCCGGGCCGATCGGTTGCATGGCGGTCGCGATCGCGCGCCACGCCGGCGCGCGCAACATCGTCATCACCGACATCAACCCCTATCGGCTCGAGCTGGCTCGGAGGATGGCGACGAATGTTTTCGCCCTCAACGTCCGCGACGCTACCCTGGCCGATGCCATGAAACAGCTCGGGATGAAGGAAGGTTTCGATGTCGCGCTGGAGATGTCGGGCAGCCCGAAAGCGATGGCCGACCTGCTCCCGGCCATGGTGCATGGAGGCAAGATTGCATTGTTAGGCATCATGCCCGACTCGGCCGCGATCGATTGGAATGTGGTGGTCTTCAATGGTCTGACGATCAAGGGCATCTATGGCCGCGAGATGTATGAGACCTGGTATAAGATGACCGCCATGATCCAGAGCGGGCTCGACATTTCACCCGTCATCACCCACCGCTTCCCCTACACCGCCTTCCAGGAAGCGATCGAGCTGATGAAGTCGGGCAACTCGGGCAAAATCGTGCTCGACTGGTCGGTGGAGTAACAGCGGCGCGCAGGGCGCGGGCAGATTTATTCCACTTTTTTGGCCTCATTTTGGCGCGCTTTGCGCCTTACCCTGGTGTGGAATCTAGGCCAAAGGGACAAAAACTCAGCCCCGGCTCCGTCACGGCCGGGACCAGTTTGGCTCGACATCTCGGTCAAACTGGCAGGTAATCGCCGGAGTCATTCCCAATGCCCAATCCCGTCCTTACGCCCATCGATGGCAAGGTCGTTTTCCTCTGCGGAGATGGTGCGATCACGGGCCGGGACCTGCTGGACGCGGCCCTTTTCCGGGGCGAGTTGCAGCCGGAATGGCAAAATCTCCTTCGCCTGCTGGCCGCGGAACGGCGGGCGGACGAAGAAGGGCGCGAGCCGGAGGACGACGCGATCGACCGCGCGGCGGAGCAGTTTCGTTATCAGCACGATCTCATCACGGCGGAGGAGACCGAGCAATGGCTGAGCGAACGCGGCCTCACCCTGGGGGATTTCAGCGCCCATTTTGTGCGCCATTACTGGGGGGAACAGTGGCAGGACCTGGCGCCGGAGCAGCTCGAATATCTTTCCGCGCCTAACGAGCTGCACAAGCTGCTGGTCCACGATCTCCTCCTTTCCGGGGAACTGGATCAGATCGCCCTTCGGACCAGCTGGCGCTTGGCGGCGCAATGCGCGGCGGACCGCGCCGTGCCGGAAGCGGGCCGCCTCGCGGAGGAGCGCGCGGCTTTTCTGGCGCGGGTCGGGAGAAGGGAAACCGATCTGCCCGCTTGGCTGGAGCGTCTCGGGCGCGACCAAACGTGGCTGGAAGAAGCGCTCGCCCTGGAGGCGATTTTTCACCGGACGCAGGACTCGCTTCTTTCCCGGCAGGCGCGCGAACACGAGATCGCCGCGCTGCGAATTCCGCTCACCCGGTTCGAGGTGGAAACGATCGAGCTCGACTCCCTCGACGCCGCGCGCGAGGCGCTCCTTTGCGCGCGCGACGACGGCATGACGATGGAGGAAGTGGCCGCGGAAGGGCGTTATCCCTATCGCCATCCCGAGCTGCTCCTGGAGGAAATTCCAGAGGAGCTGCAGCAGAAATTCCTGAGCGTAAACCCGGGCGACATCCTGGAACCGATCGTGCACGGGGAGGGTTTTCATCTCTGCCGGGTGGTAGGCAAGGCCGAGCCGGATCTGGACGATCCGCTGGTCAAGGAACGGGCCGACCAGCGCATTCTCGACCGGCATTTCGGAGATCTTTCCACTCGCTACATCCAGTGGCGGACCCTGCTTGCCTAACGAGATGAAAGGGTCCGAGGAAAACCTGCTCCGCCGTTCGGCGCTCTTCCAATTTTTGCCCGAGGAGCATTTTGAAAAGCTGCGCCCGCTCCTGCAGGAGGAGAGCTACGAGTTTGGCGATCTCCTCGTTAGGCAAGGGGAGCCGGCCGATGCTTTTTATATTCTCATCTCGGGCCGGGCCCGGGTGGTCAAGGCGGATCAGAACGGCAACGAGATCGTCCTCGCCACCCTGAAGCCGGGCGACAGCTTCGGCGAATCCGCCCTGAGCGAAGGCGGGCAGCGCACGGCCACTGTGCGGTGCAGTACTTCGGTTGAGGCGCTGCGCCTGGGTCGGGACGATTTCCTCGCCCTGGCCGAGGAAACGCCGGAATTGAGACATCATATCGAGATGACCGGGCGCCATCGTGCGCTGCACGGGTTTCTCTACGAGTTCAGCAACTTCGGCCGCCTGCCGGTGCCGGCCTTGCGCAGCCTGGCGGAAAAACTGACCCCGGTCGCAGTGGCCAAAGGCGAGCCGATCATCAAACAAGGCGATCCACCGGGCGCCATGTTCATCCTCGAGAAAGGGCGAGCGCGCGCTTTCAATTCCAACAACGGCAGCGAGCACAATCTGGCTTTTTATCGCGAGGGCGATTTTTTCGGCGAGCTCTCCATTCTCAACGGCTCGCCCCGCGCGGCTTCGGTCGAGGCTTATAGCGATTGCCAGCTCCTCGCGCTCGAGCCGGACGCGGTCCGCGATCTAAAACGGCACTACCCGGAATTTGGCAGGCTGATGGAGGAGCGCCTCGCGCAATATGAGGCGAGGACGGAAGCGCGCGTTCCGCTCGATTTCACGACCGAGATGCTGCCGGCCGAAGTGGCGGCGCACGATAAGCTCGGGGTGGACGAGAAAGCCGCCGCCGCGCCCGCGGAAGAGGGCGAGGAGCCGTTTGCGGATGAGAAAGGCTATTTCCGGAAACGGAAAAAGCGCATCCGCAAGATCGAGCAGATCGAGCAGATCGACGAGATGGATTGCGGCGCAGCCAGCCTCGGCATGATCTGCCGGCATTTCGGGCGCAAGGTGAGCCTGGCCCGCATTCGGCAGCTCTGTCACACCTCGACCGACGGCACGAGCCTGAAGGCGCTCTGCCGCGCCGCGACTGAGCTCGGGCTGGCCGCGCGCGCGCTCAAGGTCTCGCTGCGCAACCTGCCGCTCATGCCGCTGCCGGCGATCGTGCATTGGGAAGGCAACCACTGGATGGTGCTCTACGACGTCACTCCCGAGTCCGTCAAAGTGGCCGATCCCGCCCTCGGTTTGCGCAAGATTGCGCTGAAGGAATTCCAGGAAGGCTGGTCCGGTTACGCCGCCCTTTTCGATTACACCACCGCCTTCGCCAACGCGCCGGAGAGCAAACCGGGCATGGCTTGGCTGGTGCCGTTCCTGATGAAATTCCGCACCATTTTCGTGCAGGTGCTGCTGCTCGCGGTCACGATCACTTTCCTCGAGCTGCTCTTCCCGATCTTCACCGAGATGGTGGTGGACAAGGTGATCGTCGAAAAAGACATCGGCCTGCTCAAAACCATCCTGCTCGGGATGGGTGCGGTCCTCTTCTTCAGTCAGGTTGCCGCGCTTGCGCAGGAATATCTGCTCTCGTTCGCCGCCGTTAGGCTGGACACGGCCATCCTCGATTTTCTCAGCCGGCAGATGTTGTCCCTGCCGATGAGTTATTTCACCAGCCGGCGCACGGGCGACATCCAGCGCCGGCTCGACGGCGCGCGGCAGGTGCGGGAATTTGCCGTCCAACACGGCATCGGTGCGCTCCTTGCGCTCATTCAGCTGGTCGGCGCGCTCGCCCTGATGACGCTCTACAGCCCCTCGCTCATGCTGGCCTTCCTCGCCACGACTCCGCTCTACGGCGGGCTGATGTATTTCTCGCAAAAGGTCCTGCGCCCGCTCTTCGCCGAAGTGGAGGAGAGCCAGGGCAAATACAGCTCGCACCAGATCGACGCGATCAAAGGGATCGAAGCAGTCAAAGCCTCCGCGGCCGAGAACGTCTTCCGCGACATGATGCTGAACGAGTTCCTCTCCGTCTCGCGCAAGATTTTCCGGAGCAGTTTCATCGTCATGACCTACGACAGCGTGCTGCAAACCATCGGCATGCTCTCGACCGCCATCTTCCTCTGGGTCGGCGCGACGCAAGTCATGTCCGGCAGCCTGAGCATCGGCGGGTTCGTCGCCTTCAGCTCGCTTACCGCCATGGCCTACGGCGGCATCCTGCGAACGTTAGGCGTGTGGGACAATTTGCAGTTTGCCAACGTGCTCCTGAACCGGTTGAACGACATTTTCGAACAGGAACCGGAACAGGGTCGCGACCGTTCCCGGCTCATTCCGGTGCACAGCCTGGAAGGGCGGATCCAACTGCGCAACGTCAGCTTCAAATACGGCGGGCCGGAAGCGCCTAACATTCTCAGCAACATCAATCTCGAGATCGCGCCCGGACGGATGGTGGCTTTCGTCGGCCGGAGCGGTTGCGGGAAAACGACTCTGATCAAACTCATCGCCGGGCTGCTCGAACCGACCGAGGGGACGATCCTTTTCGACAACACCGACCTCAAAACCCTCAACTACCGCGACGTCCGGCGGCAGATCGGGATGGTCTTGCAGGAAAACCACATCTTTAACGAATCGATCGCGCGCAACATCGCTTTCGGCGACTCCGAGCCCGATCTCGATCGTGTCCTCGCCGCCACCCAGACCGCGGCCGCGCACGACTTCATCATGCGGCTCCCGCTGGGTTACGAGACCAAGATCGGCGAATCTGGCCTCTCCCTTTCCGGCGGACAAAAGCAGCGCATCGCCATCGCCCGGGCCATCTACAACAACCCGCCGGTAATCATTTTCGACGAAGCGACCAGCGCCCTCGATACCGAATCGGAGCGCGCCATCCAGGACAATCTCGGACGCATGATCGCGGGCCGGACCACCATCGTGATCGCGCATCGCCTCAGCACCATCCGCGAGGCCGACACCATCGTGGTGCTGGAGAAAGGGATGGTGGCCGAGGTGGGCAACCACGATCACCTCATGGCCCAGCGCGGCCTCTATTTCTATCTCTCCAGCCAGCAGCTCGGAATCTGATTTTTTTCCTAACGATGCCTAACGAACTCATGCAGATGCAGGCGAAGGCCGAGGCCGAGTCGCAGATGTTGCCGCAGGATCCGCCGCCCTGGTTCGTGCGCGCGACGGCCTGGCTCCTCATCGGTCTGTTTGGGGTCGCCCTCCTCGCCGCTATTCTGGTCCAGCTGCCGGAGACGGTGACCTGTCCGTTTCTGCTCGTGCCGGCGGAAGGGGCCGACCCGATTCAGTCCCCCCGCCTGGCGGTGGTGAGCCGGGTCAGTGTGTCGTTAGGCCAAACGGTCAAGGCGGGCGACCCGCTCTATGTTTTGCGCTCGGATGAAATCCGCGGCTGGGGCACCGAGCAGCAGACCCTGGGCGAAGATCTGCGCACCCACCAGGAGGGCTTGGCCAAAGCCGACAGCGCCTACCGATCGGCGCTCGAAATTAAAAAGGCCGAAATCGCGCAGGCGGAAAGCGAAGTGGCTTTCCGCGAAAAACACGCCGCCAGCAGCCGCGAGCTGCTCAACCGCCTCGAGAGGCTGACCAAGAGCGGTGGCATCTCGCTGGTCGAAGTGTTGCAGCATCGGCTCGACGCGGCCGAGTCGGAGAAGGATCTGAGCGTCGCCCAGCGCACCCTCGAGCAGGTGAAACTCGAGCGCCAGCAGATGGAAGCCGAGTATGCCCGCACCCGTTCCGAAAACCTGGCCGAGATCGAGAAATTCAAAGTGCGCCTGAGCGCCTTGCACGGCGACCTGGAAAACTCGAACCAAAACCTGCTCGTCATCCGCGCGCCCTACGACGGGATGGTCATCGCCCAGGCGCAGCAGAACGCCGGCAGCGTGGTGCAGAACGGCCAGGAGCTTTGCCAGCTGGCCCGGACCGAGGCCAAGCCGCGAGCCCAGCTCACCCCGAGCGAATCCGGCCTGCCCAAGCTCGCCGCCGGCCAGCGCGTCCGCCTCTTTTTCGATGCTTTCCCTTATCAGCGCTACGGCATCGTGAACGCCAAGCTCGATTGGGTCAGCCCTTCCGCCGTCTCGACCGCACAGGGGCAGCATTTCGTTGGGCTGGCTTCGATCGATCCCAACGAGCTGACCAAGCCGAAACACCTCGCTCTGCGGGTCGGCATGGGCGGCGAAGCGCGGGTCGTGGTCGGGCGCCGCACCCTGATCGAGTACGCCTTCGAGCCGATCCGCCAACTGCGCGAAAACCTGCGCGACTGATTCGTTATGCAACGCGCCCTTTCCCGTCTCAAAGTCGAAGACCTAACGACTGCGAATGAAGCCATGAAACGTTGCCTGCGCCTGGCCCAGCTCGCCGCCACTTCCGATGTGCCGGTTGTTCTCCTGGGCGAGACCGGCACGGGCAAGACCTTGCTCGCGCACGCCATTCACAATTCTTCCGGCCGCGCCGCCCGTTCCTTTGTTGCCTTCAATGCCTCCGCCATGAGCGATACCCTGATCGAGAGCCAGCTCTTCGGTCACGAGCGCGGCGCCTTCACCGGGGCGCAGCAGACGGTGAAAGGAAAGTTTGAGCTGGCGAACCAGGGCACGCTTTTCCTGGATGAAATCGCCGACATGAGCCCGCTCGCCCAGGTGAAAATTCTGCGCGTGCTTGAGTACGGCGAATTCGAACGCCTCGGTTCCGAGCAAATGCTGCACGCCGACGCCCGCATCATCTGCGCCACTAACTGTTCGCTCCTGGAGCGCGTACGGCAGGGCAAGTTTCGCGAGGACCTTTATCACCGGCTGAGCGGACTCACCCTTCTCATTCCGCCGTTGCGGGAACGAATGGAGGAACTGCCGGCGCTCATCGCCGCCGAGCTGAAAGCCTCCGCGGCTAACGAGGGTAAGAAGATCAACGCCATTCATCCCGAGGCGATGGACAAGCTGCTCGCCTACCCCTGGCCCGGCAACCTGCGCGAACTCAATCACACCGTCCGCACCATGACCCTCTTCTGCGACGGGCGAGTCGTCCTGCCTGAGCACGTTTCCTTTCCGCCGGATCTCAAATCAACCGCGCCGGCCGCGCCGGCGGAAACGGCAAGCGCGTCGCCTGCGCCTAACGGGCACTCCGACGGCCTGCCCGATCTCACCCTGGCCGCAGCCGTCGCCCGCCACGTCCGGCAGGTTTACGAGCAGGCCAACCGCAACCAGCGGCGTACCGCCCGACTGCTCAATATCTCGCGCGCGACCCTGGCGCGCCATCTCCGGAGCATGGCACAGAAATGAACCGGCACTGGGGAAAGGCCGAGCCACCTAGCCTCGCAACAAGGCCGGGCGCTCCGGCTGGTTTTTCGAGCACTTCTCTCTCCTTTGAAAAAATTTCAGCGCAGAAAAAATGCCGGTTCTCCTCTGAAAACCGGCCTTCAAACTCAACCCATCCACTTCACTCGTTAGTCAAAAACTGATCATGGCATGAATGCTGTTAATAGGAGGCACCAGTGAGCACACCGAAGAAACCAGCGCCAGGCGACGAGGGGCCCAACCCCCGGCGACCGCGCGGCAAAGAAAAGCTCATCCGGCTCGATGACTTAATCCCCAAGGGCAACGTCTCGGGCGGCCGGCAATTGCTCTTCGGTGCGACTGATACCAACCGGAATCCAGGCAGAAACAGGAGACCCAAATAGGAAACCATTTCATCGCCGTACGAGCCAATCTCGTTAGGCGCGTCCCCCTCAGCACAACCAAATAAAAAACAAAACAAGGAGATAGATAGTATGGCTCAGAAAAAAGAAGTGAAAGTCAAAGACCTGAAACCGAACAAGGACGCCAAAGGCGGCGCGGCGCGGAACATGAACTCCAGCACCAATCGCGCGGCAACCAACCGGTCCGCGACCAACAATCGCTCGACCAATCGCTCGTCGATGGCCGGCCGCTCCGCTCAGTAACTGCCCCCTCAATGGATGAACCACCTCGCGGTCCGATCCCGCCTGGTGGTTCCACCTTTCGTTAGGCTAGCTCGAATGCTAGAGACCCGCGGGATGCCGCGGCTCGAAGCCGCGCGGGGGACGCACCGTCACCTGCCAGCGAGGGGCTTCTCGGTCACTCCGCCGGTTCCAGGCGGTGGTGTCGAGCCGCAGACCGGCGATAACGGCGAAGGCATGACCGTTGCGGGCGTAAATCGTGATCCATTTCCCCCGCCCTCGACTGCCAAAACGAGTCAGCTCGCGCGAACTTAATGGCGTGCGCAGCACTCCGGCCGCAGCCAGCGCGTAGGAGACGGTGCCCGAGCAGTCGTAGCCGAAGTCGAAAAAAGAAGCATGGCCTCCGCCCCAGAGATACGGCTTGGAGCGCAGGCCATTCGCAGCCCAAATAGCGCGCTTGACCGGCAAGGGCGCTTTGGCCGGTGCGTAGGCGATCCCGCGGCGTAGAAAAGCGTATCTCCCCGGCACCACCGGCCCTCGGCTGGGAAAGGGATTGGCCCGCCCCTGCGGGATGAAACTGAGAAAGAAAAAGCCGATTAAAAGTGCTGCGCGTGAAGCGATAGCCATCGTGAATGCGTAAAGCTGATTTTGTGCCGACGCGCCCGGCGCAACGCATTTTCGTGGCCCGTTATCGACGCAGGGAATTTTCCGCGCAAGACTTTCCTGTGCCCGAGATGAAAAAAGAGCAGATCGTCGTGACCCTCGAAACCATCGCCACCCTGCTCGAGTTGCAGGAAGAGAACCCGTTCAAGATTCGCGCCTACACCAACGCGGCCCGCTCGATCGAGACCTGGGGCGGTAACCTGCGCGAGCTGGCCGCGGAGGATCGGCTCCAGGAAATCCCCGGCGTCGGGAAAGCGATCGCGGGCAAGATCAAGGACCTCGTCCTAACCGGTTCGTCGCCTTTTTTCCAGGAGCTGCGGGGTAAATTTCCGCCCGATATTCTCGAGCTCTTCACCCTGCCCGGGCTCGGCTCGAAGAAGATCAAAGCGCTCTACGAAACACTCCAGATCAGCTCCATCGCCACCCTCGCCCAGGCCTGCGCGGAGGGAAAAGTGGCCGCCTTGCCCGGCTTTGGGAAAACGACGCAGGAAAAGCTGGCCGCCACCATCGCCAACCGCTCCCGGCACGTCGGCAGTTTCCGCCTCGGTGCGGTGGCGGGCGAGGCCGAGCAACTCCTCGACGATCTGCGCGCCCATCCGGATGCGACCCAGGTAAGCACGGCGGGCAGTTACCGTCGCCGCAAGGAGATCGTACGCGATCTCGACTTCATCGCCGCGACCAAAGAACCGGCCGCCATGACCGAGTTTTTCGTCAGGCATCCCCTGGTCGAGAGCGTGATCGCGCGCGGCGCGACCAAGACGAGCGTGCGCCTGCTGTCGGGCATCCAGGCCGATCTGCGGGTGGTGAGCAGCGCGGAGTTTCCCTTCGCGCTCGGTTATTTCACCGGGAGCAAGGAGCACAACATCGTCCTGCGCAATCGCGCCCTGCAGCGCGGCTGGACCTTGAACGAATATCGCCTGGCTCCGGCCGAACCAGTCGCGGGCAAAAAGCGGCCGCTCCGCAAAATTCCCGAGATCCGCGACGAGGTGGATTTCTATCGGGCGCTCGATCTCGATTTCGTGCCGCCGGAATTGCGCGAAAATTGCGGCGAAATCGAAGCCGCCGCCGAGGGACGTCTGCCGCGTCTGCTCGAAGCGAGCAACCTGCGCGGCGCTTTCCATTGCCACACCAGCGCGAGCGACGGACGCAACACGCTCGAGGAAATGGCGGCGGCGGCGCAGGAACTCGGGCTGCAATATCTCGGCATCGCCGATCATAGCCGCAGTTCCATCCAGGCCGGTGGCCTCGATCGGGCTCGGCTCCGTGCGCAAGGCGCGGCCATTCGCGCGCTCAACAAAACCTTCGATGGCTTCCGCCTTTTCGCCGGGGTCGAATGCGACATCCTGCGCGATGGTTCGCTCGATTTCGACGACGAAACGCTGGGCGAACTCGACTACGTGGTGGCCTCGATCCATTCCGCCTTTCAGCTCCCGGAAGCGGAGATGACCAAGCGGGTCATCCGGGCAATCAGCAATCCCAATGTCACCTTGCTGGCCCATCCGACCGGCCGGCTTTTGCTCCAGCGCGACGCCTACGCGCTCGATATCCCGGCGGTGTTGGAGGCGGCCGCGGAGACCGGCACCTGGATCGAAATTAACGCCGCGCCCAAGCGCCTCGACCTCGACTGGCGCTGGTGGCCTCTGGCCAGGGAAAAGGGAGTCAAATGCGTCATCAATCCCGACGCACACGGAGTGGAAAAACTGGCCGAGCTCTGGTTCGGCGTGGGGGTGGCGCGGAAAGGCTGGCTGACCAAAAGCGACGTCATGAACACCCTGCCGTTAGGCAAAATCGAAGCGGAACTGCGGCGCAAGCGAGATCGTTAGGCGAAATTGGCTTGGCGGCATCGCCGGGGCCGGCGGTGTCGTTAGGCTTTGTCACGCAAATGTTACCAAGAGGTGATTGAAGGGCCGTCCAAGAGCGGTTTGGATCAAGCCATGAAATCGCTCTTCTTGCTCACGCCATTTATCGCCCTAACGAATTTGGCCGCACCCTTTGCAGTCGCTCAGCAGATCGAGCGGAACATCCAGCTCACTCCGATTTCCACCCTCGCCACCGGCATTTTCGACGAGGCCGCGGCCGAGATCGTGGCCCACGATCCCGGCACCCAGCGCATTTTCGTGACCAACGTCGCCGACGGGACGCTCGATGTTTTCGATATTTCCGATCCGGCCAATCCACAGATCCTGCCGCCGATCGATGTCACGCCTTACGGCGACCACGCCAACAGCGTCGCAGCCCACCGAGGCATCGTCGCGGCGGCGGTCGAAGCGCCGGTCAAGACCGATCCCGGCAGCGTCGTCTTCTTCGATGCCGCCACGGGAGATTTTATCAGCCAGGTAACGGTGGGCGCGCTGCCCGACATGCTCACTTTCACCCCAAACGGACGGGCCGTGCTGGTCGCGAATGAAGGCGAGCCTAACGACGATTACACGGTCGATCCGGAAGGCTCAGTCAGCGTGATCGACCTCAGGAATGGCCCCGGTGGATTGACCTAGGCCGAGGTGCGGACGGCCGATTTCACCGCTTTCAATGACACCATGCTCGAGCCGAGCGTGCGCATCTTCGGCCCGAGCGCCACTGTGGCGCAGGATCTGGAGCCGGAATATATCGCCGTTTCGGATGATTCGAAGACGGCCTGGGTCACCCTGCAGGAGAACAACGCCATCGGCCTGCTCGATGTGGTCAATGCCACCTTCACCCGCATCGCCGGGCTCGACTTCAAGGACCACAGCCTGCCCGGGAACGCTCTCGACGCGAGCGACAAGGATGACGGGATCAACATCGCCAACTGGCCGGTCTACGGCATGTATCAGCCCGACGGCATCGCCACTTTCCGCGCCCGCGGCCAGACCTACCTCATCATGGCGAACGAGGGCGACGCGCGCGATTACGATGCTTTTGCCGAGGAAGAGCGGGTCAAGGATTTGGTGCTCGATCCAGCGGCGTTCCCGAATGCGGCTGAGTTGCAGGAAGACGAAGCGATCGGCCGGCTCACCGTCACGAGCGTGAATGGCGACACGGATAACGACGGCGATTACGACCAGCTTTTCGTCTTTGGCGCCCGCTCCTTTTCCATCCGCGACACCGACGTCAACCTCATCTTCGACAGCGGCGATGCGCTCGAACAGATCACGGCGGCGGCGCTCCCGGCCTTCTTTAATTCCAACAACGACGACAACGACAGCTTCGACTCGCGGAGCGATAACAAGGGACCGGAGCCGGAAGGGGTGACCGTGGGCACGATCGCCGGAAGAACCTACGGCTTCATCGGTTTGGAACGAATCGGCGGGATCGTGGTTTACGATCTGAGCAATCCGACCTCGCCGCGTTTCGTGCAATACGTGAACAACCGCGATTTCAGGGGCGACCCCGAAGCCGGCACGGCGGGCGATCTGGCGCCGGAAGGGATCGAGTTTGTCAAAGCATCCGACAGCCCGAGCCATCGGCCGCTCCTCATCGTGGCGAACGAAGTGAGTGGTTCAACCACGATCTACGAAATCACTCCGGCACCGTAAGGGCAGGATTCGGTTTCGCGTGTGGGGCGAGCTTGGAATTTCGCAGGGAAGGTTTGCTCCGGGCGCGCCCGCGCCTTGCGTGCACCATTTGGCGCCCCGCAAATGGCTCCCGGGGCGGGTGGCGAGGAGATGATGCGCTCGAATTAATCGTTCGTTCGAGCGCGCTCCCCAGAGTTGCGCCGACCGACCCCGATCCTAGATCGTCTCCCGCTGCGGCATTAGCATCGTGAGGCATTTGCAGGCGCCGCCCGCTTTGAGGAACTCGCTCATCGGCAGCGGGTGGCAGTTAAAGCCGCGTTCGCCTAACGATTGCATCAGCCTGGGCGCGCCTTCCGGCAGCACAATCTCCTTTTCCAGCACGACGGCGTTGCAGGAAAAATGGGCCGCTTCCTCTTCCACCACGTCGATCAAGTTCGGGACGTGATTGCGGATCGCGCGCTGCCCGTATTCGTCGAAGGCGGCCGGAAACCAGACCGCGCCCCCATCGGTCAGCGGGCAAAAGCAGGTATCGATGTGATAGAAGCGCGGGTCGACCAGCTCGACGGAAATGACCCGACAGCGAAAGATTTCGCCCACACTGCGGTGCGCACTCACGTCGGTCCGAAATTTGTAGCCGCAGAAGAGCGCGTCGCCGGCGAAGAGGGCGTCGCCTTCGCCTTCGAAAAACTGATCCTCCGGCAACCAGATGATTTCGTAACCATGTTCGTCCATCCAGGCGGCGAAGAGGGGCGCTTCGGCGGCCCGCTCCTTATGCCGAAAATTGCTCGGAATAAATTTTTTTCCCACCGTCAGGCCGGCGTTGGCGGTGAAAACCATGTCGGGCAGCTTTTCCTTCGGCGGCACGAGGTGCACGTCGCAGCCGAGGCTGAGCAGCTTCTCGTGCAGGCCGCGCCATTGTTTTTTCACCAGCTCGGTATCGGCTCCGCGAGCCCGGCTCATCCAGGGATTGATCTCGTATTCGATGCCGTAGAAATCCGGCGGGCAAAGCAAAAGTTTTCGCATATAAAAAGAAAGCCTAACGCTCGGCTTCAATGCAACCGGTCAGTTCGCGCAGGAACGGCTCAATGTCGGTGACGAGGCCGACGGCCTGGAAGGTGCCGCGATCGGCCAGCTTCGTCACCACTCCGGGATTGATGTCGACGCAAAGAGTTTTGACCGTGGCCGGGAGCAGGTTCCCGACCGCGATGGAGTGCAACATCGTGCCCATCATCATGGCGATGGTGACCCCTTCCAGTTTGGCGCGCATGGCCTTTTGCGCCTCGATCGCGTCGGTGATGACATCGGGCAGCGGGCCGTCGTCGCGGATGGAGCCGGCGAGGACAAAATCGACTCCGTTTTTCACACAGGAATACATGATGCCGCTCTTGAGCAGGCCGCTCTCGACCGCGGGGCGAATGCCGCCGGCGCCGCGCACCGCGTTGATCGCGCGCATGTGATTCTGGGTGCCCTGGTCGGCCAGTGCGCCGTGCTCGAGGTCCACGCCTAACGATGTCCCGAAGAGCGCATTTTCAATGTCGTGCGCGGCCAGGGCGTTGCCGGCGAAAAGGACCTGGATGTAGCCCCATTCGATCAATTTCTCGAAATGCTCAGCCGCCCCGGTGTGGACAATAGCGGGACCGCCCACGACCAAAATCCTGCCGTTTTCCTGGCGCGACCGTTTGAATTCACGCGCCATCTCGCGGATGACGGCGCTCTTTGGTTTCTCGATCGAGACGTTGCTGGCCATGAACTCGAAAATATCCGCCCGCCCGGTCTTGCGCTGCAGCGGCACGATGCGAATGCCCTGGTGGCCGACGACTACTTCCATCCCTTTTTTGACCGCGTAAAATTTTGTCGCCGTGGCGGTGCCGGCAGTCCGATCGACCACAATGGCGCTATCCATGAGCGCGGGGTGCACTTCAATCTCGCCGTCGTCGAGCTGGACGAAAGTCTGCTGGTTGGTGGTGACGTAGAACCCCTCTGGAAAAACGCCATCGGCCGGGGCGGCAGCCAGTTGCACGCTCTTCCGCGCGGTGACTTCGGCCCCGTGCTGGCGCAGGCGGCGGATGAGTTCATCGAGCGCGTCGGCTTCCGGCGCCGTTACCTCGATACGGGCAAAGCTCTGGTCGGCGCGCTGTTCCCCGATGGTAATCTCGCCGATCTTGAAAGTGGCGCCGCGGGCGATGATGTCGTCGAGCACTTTGGGCAGGATCAGTGAGTCGATGATGTGGCCGCGCAGCTGAATGGTCTCGGAAGGCATCGGCGGAATCTAGCCAGAGAACGCTCCCGCGCCAGTTCGCCGGTGCAAAGGGATCGCACCAGCCGCGCGGGAGCGATTCCCCGGGCGGTTTTAGGCTTGTCGAGCCGATGCGGTCCGCTATTAATGCAGCGCTTACTGCCGCTAAACGTGAAAGAACAGGAAAACTTGTCCCAACCCGAAGAATTTAGTCTCTCACAGCAACCCGTGATCCGTTCGCGCCCAGGTCGGAACGGCCACGTCACCGGCGCCAGACCGATCACGCCGCCGACCGATCTGCTTTACCTGGTGGCGCGTGATCCCAGGACGCTCTTCCTCTATTGGGAGGTGAATTGGCCGCGACTTTTCGCCAAAGCAGGGCTCTCGCCACGCGAGGTGCACGTCCGTATCTACCGCCAGGATGGCTCGCTCGCCGGAGTGCGGGGGATTAATCCCTTTCTCGAATATGCCTACCTCGAGGTCGACCGGGCGGGAGCGGGTTATCGCTGCGAATTGGGCTGTTTCGAAGGGGAACACTGGCACGGCCTGGCCGCCTCCGGCACCGCCATGACTCCGGACGACCGGATGTCGGATGATCTTTCGGCCAAATTTGCCACCCTGCCGATGCATTTAACTTTCCAGCGCATGCTCGAATCGCTCCGCAGCACGGAATCGGAGCCGGCAAAATCCGATGATTTGGCCGAGAGAGTGGGCCTGCTGCAGGAAGAAGCCCGCACCCTGCGCCAGGCGGTCTCGGCAGAAGACTGGCAACGCCTGCTCGCAGCTGCGACGGGCCCGGCGACGGAGAACGGCCAGCCCGATCCAAAATCGTCCGATCTCAAAACGTTGCTCGAAGCGGCTGGACGCGACGATCGGCCGGCCGCTCCGAGCGCGGACGAGCTGGCGCAATGGCGGCGGCTGGGGGAACAATTTGCCGGCTCAAGCTGGGGCGGGGCGAGCGCAGGCGGATTCGGCGGAAGCAGTTCTCCCTAACGAACTCTGGTGCGAAACGCCGGGCTGGCCCGGGAGCAAAGGAGCGGGCGGGGCGAGAATGTCGTTGCCAGCCAGCGACGATTGCCGCTAAAGAGGAGCGGAGCCGGGGAAACGGCTCGTTTTCCAGCAAGCAACCGAAGGCCGCAGAGAGTCCCAATTTTATGAGTACCGAAAAGAAACCAATGGAATGGGGAACGCGGGTTGGAGTGATCCTGGCGGTCTCGGGATCGGCGGTCGGCCTGGGAAATTTCCTCCGTTTTCCTGGTCAGGCGGCGGCCCACGGCGGTGGCGCGTTCATGATTCCCTACATCTGCGCGCTGCTCCTGCTCGCTCTGCCCATCGGCTGGGCGGAATGGGCCATGGCGCGCTATGGCGGCGAGCGCGGTTTTCATAGCGGCCCGGCCATTCTCGGCTTGGTCGGGCGCGGTCGCATCGCGCGCTATTTCGGCATCATCGCGGTGCTGGTGCCGATGGTGGTCTATATGTACTACGTCTACATCGAGGCGTGGTGTCTTCGCTACGCTTGGGAATACCTCGTTGGCGGCATCCAGCTGACCGGGCCGGTCGATCAACAGGTGCAGAATGCAGCCATCTTCTTTGGTCAAGCCACCGGAACAAACACCGACGGCGTCTTGAACATGAGCGCTCTTTTTTGGCTCATTGTGGTGACGATCAACATCATCCTGGTCTTCCGCGGGTTGAGCGGCGGGATCGAGAAATTTTGTCAGTTTGCCCTCCCGGCCATGGCCATCCTGGCAGTCGTCGTGCTGATCCGGGTGCTGACTTTGGGCACGCCGCATCCCGATCATCCGGATCAGAATGTCCTGAACGGGCTCGGGTTTTTATGGAATCCGGATTTCTCCAAACTAACCGATTTTGAAACCTGGCTGGCTGCGGCCGGGCAGGTCTTCTTTAGTTTGTCGGTCGGCTTCGGGGTGATCTTGAATTACGCCTCTTATCTGAAGAAGAAGGATGACATTGCGCTCTCCGGTTTCACCGCCAGCGCGACGAATGAGCTCTTCGAAGTCGGGTTCGGCGGCCTCATCACGATCACAGCGGCGTTCGTGTTCCTGGGTGCGAGCGGCGTCGGCGGCGGTTTTGGGTTGGGCTTCCAGACCTTGCCGGTGGTCTTCGCCCAAATGGGCGGGATCGGGCGCTGGGTCGGGTTTGCCTGGTTCTTCCTTCTCTTTCTCGCTGCCATCACCAGCTCGATCTCGATGCTGCAACCGGTGAAGACCTTTTTCGAGGAAGCGCTCGCCATCAGTTCGGGCAAGGCAATTGCGCTCGTCTCGGTCATCTGCGGGCTCGGTTCCTTCTGGGTCATGTGGTTCAGCAAGAACATGGTCGCGCTCAACACGATGGATTTCTGGGTCGGCACTTTCTGCATCTTCCTCCTCGCCACCGTGCAGATCATCTGCTTCGGCTGGGTCTGGGGGATCGAAGCGGGCGCGGCCGAGCTGGATCAGGGCGCGCTGATGAAAATTCCGCGGCCCTTTTTCTTCATCATGAAATATGTCGCGCCGGCCTATCTGCTGGTGGTGCTGATCGGCTTCATCTTTTCCAATGGCCGCTCCGAGGCCGCGGCGCTGGTCGGGAATCCGGTCGCGCTTTGGACCGTGGGGGTGATCGGATTGGTCGTCCTCCTGCTCATCGCGATGGTCGCAATCGGGGAGAAACGCTGGCGCACGATGGAGTTGGAGCTCGACACCACGGGCGAAGGAAGAGAGGTTAGAAAATCATGACTACGGGTGGCTGGATCTTCATGTTGTCCTCCCTCATCCTCGTCTGGGCGACGACGATCTGGGCCTATTTCCGTTTGCTGAGCGCGCCGCGCCCCGACCCGGCCAAGGACGATTAGTCGCCGCTCCGACCTCGTCAGCGCGTAATGACCTGTCGCGCCTGAGTCCCCAATCGAAAGGTCGCTCCTCTTCATGATCGCCGCTTCACTTGCCGCCGCGCCCAATGTCCCGCTGCTCTTCGGGATTCCGGTCGATTTCATCCTCTTCGGACTCACCCTGCTCGCGGTGGCGATCTTCCATCATCACACCATGCGGGTCGCCCTCACCGGGCTGGCCACGATCTCCCTCTACAAGATTCTCTTCACCGGCTTCCGCACCGGGCCGGGGCCGAGCGGGTTCCTTTTTCATCTCGGCCATGAATGGGTCATCCTGCTCAACCTCTTTTGCCTTCTGACCGGCTTCGCCATCCTGGCCCGACATTTTGAGAAAAGCCACGTCCCCGTCGTCCTGCCGAAATACATGCCTAACGACTGGAAAGGCGCTTTCCTCCTCCTCGTCCTTTGCTGGGTCATGTCAGCCTTTCTCGACAACATCGCCTCGGCCCTGATCGGCGGCGCCATGGCCCACCAGATCTTTCGGGCCAAGGTCCACATCGGCTACCTCGCCGCGATCGTCGCCGCCTCGAATGCGGGCGGGGCCTGGAGCGTGGTCGGCGACACCACCACCACCATGATGTGGATCGATGGGGTCTCACCGCTGGTGGTGTGCGAGGCGATCATCGCTGCCGCTGTCGCCCTTTTCATCTTCGGCATCCCGGCCGCCATTACCCAGCAGAAGTATTCCCCGATCATGAAAGGCTCCCACGAACACACCCACATCGATTGGGCCCGGATCGGTATCGTCCTGCTCATCCTCGTCCTGGCCATCGGCACCAATGTCACCGTGAACCTCAGGTTCGCCCGCTACGCCGATCATTTCCCCTTTATCGGAGTGGCGGTCTGGGTGGCGATTCTGCTCTCGGTCGGTTTGCGCCGGCCGGATTGGGAAGTGCTGCCGGAGGCGATCAAAGGCTCCGTCTTCCTCCTCGCCCTGGTCCTGTGCGCTTCCATGATGCCGGTGGAAAAATTGCCGCCCGCTTCCTGGCATTCCGCGCTTGGCCTCGGCTTTCTCTCCTCCGTCTTCGATAACATCCCGCTGACTGCGCTGGCCCTGAAACAGGGCGGCTACGACTGGGGCTTTCTCGCTTACACGGTCGGCTTTGGCGGGTCGATGGTCTGGTTTGGCTCTTCTTCCGGCGTCGCCCTGACCAATCTCTACCCCGAAGCCCGCTCGGTCGGGCTCTGGTTGCGCCACGGCTGGCTCATCATCGTCGCCTATGTGGTCGCTTTTTTCGTCATGTTCACGGTCTGGGATTGGCATCCCGATAAACCCCACCGCGACACTCCCGTGCCCGCCTCCGGAGCGGCGCATTAAGCGCATTCCGCGATCCCCGCGCCCGTGCTACTCTGGCCGCGTGAAAACCGTCCCGCGCCGCAGCCCCCTTGCGAGATCTTTGGCGCTGCTTTTGATTTCGCTCCTGTGCGCTGCTGCCCTTCCCGCCTCCGGCGCCGGGAACAAACGGCCGCAACCGGCGCTCGAGAACATCCATTTCCAGGCGCTCTCGCTCGAGCGTTCCCGCCAAAATCACCTCCTGGTGCGGGTTGAGATCAACGGGAAACCGGCCCTGCTCGGCGTCGACACCGGCGCGCCGGTCAGTGCCATCTCGGCCGCACGTCGCTCGCATTTTGGCCTGACCAGCATTCCCGGCACCTCGCGCTTGCCGGCGCGGTTGCGCATCAATGGCGGCTTTAACCGCGTCACCATCGCCCATCGTCTCCGCATCGGCGCCCTCACCCTGGTCGATGAGCCGATGGTGGCAATCGACCTGAGCGCGCCGGCCCGGGCCTCGCGCGAGTTCCACGAGCAGGAAATCGACGGTATTCTCGGGGCCGACATCCTTTTCCCGACCGAGGCGGTGCTCGATTGCAAAGAGCAGATCCTCTTTATGAAAATCGATCCCGATGTGAAGGGCACCGTCCCCGGGATCAATCATCGCGGTTGGAAGACGATGCCGATCCGCGTCACCGAAGGCTGGAATCTCTACGTCGACAGCAAACTCAACGGCAAACCGGCCCAGCTCATGATCGATACCGGCGCCTTTACCACCCTGATCCATCGTTCCTTTGTCAAAGAGATGCGGCTTAAAACCCGCGACACGCCTTACACCTCGGGCGCGGTCAACCTCGACGAACGCGGCTTGCAACTCGCCGTCATCCGGCGTTTCGCGGTCGGGCCTTACCTGGTCAAAGGCAAGGAAGTCGGGGTAATGGATCTCGACGGCCTCATCCACGGCGACCTCTTGAAAGGCAAACCGCCGGTCGCAGGATTGTTAGGCTCAGAATTTCTGCGTCGCAATCACGCCATCATCGATTTCGGGACGCGCACCCTTTACCTGAAGCTGTAGCTCCAAGGCTTCCCTTCCTCCTCCTGCTCATATTCCTGCTCCTGCTCCTCCGTCAGAGATCACGAGCGAGAGCAGAAGAGGAAAAGGCGGATAAAATCGAATGCATCGGCCAGCCATCCGTGGCACTGGTCTGCCATGAAGTTACCCTGGTTATGCTGTCTGCTTCTCTGCACCGTAGGCCTGGCGAACATCAACGCCCAGGAACCGAAAAGCGCGGCGCCTGCGACTCAGCAGGAAGTCGCGGTATTGAAGACCAGCGACGGCGAGATGGTGGTCAAGTTCTGGCCCGAAGTCGCGCCGCAGACGGTGGCGAATTTCAAGAAGCTCGCCCAGGAAGGTCTCTACAACGGCACGCTTTTTCACCGCATCGTCAAAGGTTTCATGATCCAGGGCGGCGACCCATTGACCAAGGATCCCGCCAAGGAAGCTTACTGGGGCCAGGGCGGTCCGAACCACACCGTGCCGGCCGAATTCAGCAACCGGCAGCACACCAAGGGAGTCATCTCGATGGCGCGCGAATCGGATCCGAACTCAGCCCGCAGCCAATTCTTCATCTGCCTCGGACCCGCCAAACGCCTTGATGGCCAATACACCGCCTTTGGCGAAGTGATCAAAGGTCTCAATGTACTGGATAAAATTGGCGACACGCCGGTGACCCGCGGTCCGGGCGGAGAATTAAGCAAACCGAAGACCCGGGTCGTGCTCGAGAGCGTGAAAATCGTTCCAGCGAGCTCGGTGAAGTAACCGGGCCAGGAACGACTCGGACAAGTTAGAAAGAACAAACTTTTATGGATACAAATCAAAACGAAGTCGCGGTGCTGAAAACCAGTGCCGGGGAAATGGTGGTGGAGTTCTGGCCCGACGTGGCCCCAAAAACGGTCGAGAATTTCAAGAAGCTGGCCAAGGACGGCTTCTATGACGGCACCGCTTTTCATCGCATCATCAAGGGATTCATGATCCAGGGCGGCGATCCCAACACCAGGGATCTGGAGAAGGAACACATGTATGGCACCGGCGGCCCGGGCTACAAAGTCGCGGCCGAATTCAACGATCGCCCGCACGTGCGCGGGGTGATTTCGATGGCGCGCTCGCAGGATCCAAACTCGGCCGGGAGCCAGTTCTTCATCTGCCTCGGCACCGCCAGCTCGCTCGATCGCCAATACACCGCTTTTGGCGCTCTCACCTCCGGCCTCGACATCCTCGACGCCATCGGGTCGACCCCGGTCACTCGCGGCGCTTCGGGGGAATCGAGCAAACCGACCAGCCGGGTCACGCTCGAGAGCGTCCAGATCGTCCCGGCCGATGCGGCCAGGTAGAAATGCCTAACGACACCACGCGCGTCGCCGCGATCCAGATGGCCTGCGGCCCGGAACCGGAGGCCAACCTCGAGAAAGCCGTCGCCCGCGTGCGCGAAGCGGCCGAGCAGGGCGCGCAGGTCATCTGTCTGCCCGAGCTTTTCCGTTCGCAATATTTCTGCCAGTCGGAAGACCACGCCAACTTCGACCTGGCTGAGCAAATTCCCGGCCCCTCCACGGAGGCGTTAGGCGCGGTGGCGAAGGAAACCGGCGCCGTCGTGGTCGCTTCTCTTTTCGAGAAGCGCACTGCCGGCCTTTATCACAACACCGCCGCCATCATCGGGCCCGACGGCGAAGTGATGGGGAAGTATCGCAAGATGCACATCCCCGACGACCCGCTCTACTACGAGAAGTTTTACTTCACCCCGGGCGACCTTGGCTTTCGTAACTGGCCGACCAAGCATGGCAACATCGGCGTCTGCGTCTGCTGGGATCAATGGTATCCGGAAGCCGCTCGCCTCACGAGTCTGCGCGGGGCCGAGATTCTCTTTTACCCGACCGCAATCGGCTGGCACCCGAGTGAGAAAGAAAAGTATGGGTTCGCCCAGCATTCGGCCTGGGAAACGATGCAGCGCAGCCACGCCATCGCCAACGGCTGCTTCGTCGTCGCGGTCAACCGGGTCGGCCACGAAACGCCGGTCGGCGGTGATGGGATCGAATTCTGGGGCCAAAGCTTCATCGTCGCCCCGAGCGGCGAGATCCTGGCCAAGGCGAGTATCGACCGCGAAGAAATCCTCTTCGCCGAGGTGGAATGGAAACGAGTCGCGGAACACCGCACTCACTGGCCCTTCCTGCGCGACCGTCGCATCGACGCTTACGCCGGCCTGGAGCAGCGTCTGCTCGATTAAAGCCGGCAGCACCACAGGCGGCCGTGCCCCATCACCACGCTTTTGGCCTAACCGCCAGGTTGCGGTAAGTTCCCAGATGAAAACAAACCGACTTCTCCACCTCGGATTGAGCCTGCTCGCCGCCGGCTCTTTTTCTCTCATCGCCTCGCCCGCCTCCGCCGCGGAGCCGAGCAAAGCCGTCGCCGTCCTGCACCCGACCAAGGGCAGCAGCGTCGAAGGCGTCGTCACTTTCACCAAATCCGGCGACGAAGTGAAAGTGGTGGCGGACCTGACCGGCCTGACACCAGGCAAACACGGCTTCCACATTCACGAATATGGCGACTGCTCTTCGCCCGATGGCAAATCGGCCGGCGGCCACTTCAATCCGACGAACGATCCGCACGCCAGTCATGATGCCGATAAGCGCCACGAGGGCGACCTCGGCAATATCGAGGCCGACAGCAGCGGCAAGGCTCACCTTGAGCTGACCGATAAGATGATGACCATGAGCGGCGAAAAATCGATCATCGGTCGCGGTCTGATCGTGCACGAGAAAGCCGACGACCTGAAAACACAGCCAACCGGCGACGCCGGCGGTCGCGTAGCCTGCGGGGTGATCGGCATCGCCAAGCCCTAACGGAATTCGCTTTCCTCGCCTCCGATTCCGCTTGTCAGCGCAAAACGCGGCCGTACGCTTTTGGCAGTTCTTTGTTAATTGCTTAGTGATCTGGCCGGTGGCCAGGTCAGCGGGGGACCCAAATTTTTCGCGCAAGCGAATCGGGGCGCGTGACGCTGCGGCGTCAGGGACACTTGGTGGTCCTAGCCCGACAGCTAACCTCGCAGGCGCTAACACCGAGGGCAGGGATCGTCGCAGGACGCCTACACTCGTCAGGCAGAAAATGGCCTCTTCTCCCGCAGGAGAGAGCCTTGGGCTGAAGAAGCCCTTTAGAAAGCACAGTTATGAGCACCGTTAAGAGATTGATGGTGTTTACCGCAGTCATCCTGGTCGCCGTCGCGATCGAAATCGCGTGGCAAAGCGCGTTCGAGCCGCGCCTGGCCAGCGCCCTCGCCGTGGCGCAGTTGAACGGCGGAAATGGCGCCTTCATGCGTCTTCGCTTCTTTGAAGCGGCCCGCCTCGCCGTCCACGCCAAAGTCATCGTCCTCCTGGTCGTCGCGGTGGTCTGGTTGGTCTGGCCCCGCCGCCGCGCCGTCGTTAGGCGCCTGCCCCTGGCGGGTCTCCTTCTCCTGGCCGCGGCCAGCCTGTTCGGCGGTTGCGTGCGCCCCTACGACACGCCGGAATATGCCGAGATCGACACCTCGGAAACCGGCTTCCTCATTCCGCTGGAAGGCGACTCGGGGAGCCAGGCAAAGTTCCAATCGGAGCAATACCTGCGCGACCTGAAAGTCGCGGCCAAGCGGGTGCAAATCACCCATCGCTGGTCGCAGGAGGGCCGCTTTTATTCCAGCGGTGAGTGGATTCCCATGGTCCGCCTGATCAAGGTCAACCGTTCCCCAGTGACCCGGGAATGGACGGCGGAGAACAACAGCGGCACCGCGGAGAAAAACCAGGCTATCTGGATCGAAAGTGCCGACAGCGTCGGCTTCAGCATGGGCTTTACCTGCACCGCCTTCATCGCGGAAGAGGACGCGGCCAAGTTCCTCTATTGGTATCCGAGCGGCTCGCTCGATCACGTCATGGATAGCGAAGTGCGCGGCCGCATTCAGCAGATCAGCGCCGAGGTCGCAGCCCGCTATCCGCTCGATACGCTGCGGGAGAAGAAGCAGGAGATTTCCGACGCGGTGAAGCAGGACATCACCCGGTTCTTCAGCAATCGCGGCGTGACCGTGACGACGTTAGGCATGTTTGGCGGCATGACCTACGAGAACGGCGAGATCCAGAAATCGATCGATAACACCATCATCGCCCAGCAACTCAAGGTGGTGAACGAAGCGCGCTTCGTTGCCCAGCAACGCGAGAACGATCGCATCGAGCTCGAAGCCAACGCCACGGCCGAGCGCGCCCGCCGCATCGCCGCAGGCGAAGCCGACGCCAAAAAGATCGCCGCCGCCGCGGAAGCGCAGGCCATCCGCGAGGTCAACGCCGCCCTGGCCGAGGCAAAGGAAAATCCGTTGCTCTATCAACTGCGTTCGCTCGAAGTGGAGCGCGCCCGGGTCCAGCAATGGAACGGCCAATATCCCAACTACTATGTCGGGACGAGCGGCAGTGCGCCGGCCTTGCTCCTGCCCGCGCCGCGCTGACGGAACTCCGCGCCACCTCCAGCGTCCCTGTTCCCGCCCAGAATCCCCTGGCCTCGCCCGGGCCCGCGACTTGTGCGAATTTCCTTCCCCATGGATCTGCTCACCCTCAAGGAAATTCGCCAGGCCGTCACCCAGGGCCCGCTCGAAGCGCGCGTGCACGTGCAGCTCGAGACGGTCGCGGCTAAATTCACCCGCGAACAAAAACCATACTGCGAGCTCACCCTGGCCGACGCGGCCGATCGCATGACCCTGCGGGTCTGGAGCGATCACCCCAGCTACCGCGCCTGCGACTCGATGCAGAGCGGCGATTTCGCCGAGATCACGGGCGAGTTTTACCAACACCAGCAATACGGCCTCGACGTCCGCAGTTGGAAAACCCGTGCCCTCACCGCCGAGGAGCAATCCGCCCTTCTGCAAGGCCCCGCCCCGCTGCGCGAGAAACAGGCGGCCGACTGGGAATTCATCGTCGCCACCACCGCCGCCATCGGCGACCCGCGTCTCTACGCTCTCTGCGCCCTTTTCATTGCCCAACACGGCGAACGTTTCCGCAACAGCGCCGGCGCCCGCACATATCATCACGCCCGCCGCGGCGGTCTGGTCGAGCATACGGCCCAGATGATGCGGGTTGCGGCCCAGATCGCGCCACTTTATCCCGCTCTCAACCTCGATCTGCTCGTCACCGGCGTCCTTTTTCACGACTCCGGCAAACTCTGGGAGAATTATCTGCCCGCGACCGGCTTCAGCATGCCCTTCGACGAACGGGGCGAGTTGATCGGGCATATCGCCCTCGGGCTGGAACTGGTCACCACCCTCTGGCGCCAGCTCGAAATCAACGAGCGGGCCCCGGAGTGGAAAACGATGACGCCGACGATGGAAGATTGCCGGCTGCACCTGCTCCATCTCATCGCCGCGCATCACGGCGAGATGCAGTTCGGCTCGCCCGTTTTCCCCAAAACGCCTGAGGCCCACGCTCTCAGCTACATCGATAACCTCGACGCCCGCCTCGAGATGATCTTCGCCGGATACCCGGTGGCGAAGCCGCTGGCCGAGCGCATCTTCGACCGCGTCCGTCCGCTCCCGGGAAACCTGGTCAAGCCGCTGGAGAAATTCCGCGAGTAAAAGCGCACCTTCGGGCAAGGATCGCGCCTCTTGCGAGCGCTAGCCGATCCTCCGTTGCGCCTCCGCCAGATATTCCGCGTCGATCTCGAACCCGACAAAGCTCGTCAGCCCCGCGCGTTGCGCTGCCACCGCGGAGTTCCCGATCCCCAGAAACGGATCCAGCATCCGTTCCACCCTTGTTAAGCCATGGAGCAGGATGCAATTGGTCGCCAACTGCACCGGAAAAGTCGCCGGATGCGGCCGCTCCTTCGCTCGCCGCTGGATCGTTTCATAAGGCACAAACCAGGTGTTCCCGCGACACCGCCGATCCCGCCCGCCGGTATGCCCCCAGCGCGCGATGTTGCTCTTATCCTGGTAGGGCACCCCGAGCGCGAGCCGATCGAGCGGCGTCTTCCCGTGAGGCGTGAGGTGGAAGACGTATTCGTGGCAATCATTCAGGTAACGCGGCGAATTAATCGGCTTGAAATGCCCACGCGAAACCTCCTCGCCCTCGTCGTTAGGCAAAGTAATCGCCTTGATCCAGTGAATCGTATTCTGGAGCACAAAAAACTTCCGCAACCGCAGCACCAGCTCATGCGGTAGCATCGGATTGGAAGGCGCCGCCCCGATATTAAGAAAGAGCGAGCCGTTAGGCCGCAAGACCCGCGCGATCTCGGCCGCCCAAGTCTCGCACCAATCGAGATAAGCCTCCCGCCTGCCGCTGTCGACATAAGTACCATAGCGAATCCCGATGTTGTAAGGCGGCGAAGTCACCACCAGATCGACCGACCCCGCCGCCAGCATCGTCATTCCCGCCACGCAATCGCCCAACCGCAGATCAAACGCCGTCACACACAGAACTAGAGCGCCCGCGGAAAAGTACAACTCCCAAGTCCTCTGCGCGCCTCGCTGCCCGGTTAGCGCTCAGCCCGGTTCCGGATGACATCCCCAGGCCCTGCGATAAGTTATCCCCCGCCATGTCCGACAAACCCGCGAAACTCACCATCGCTGGCCGCGAATTCACCTCCCGTCTTCTCGTCGGCACGGGCAAATTCGCCTCCAACGAGCTCATGCGCGACGCCCTTGCCGCCAGCGGCACCGAGCTCGTCACCGTCGCCCTGCGCCGGGCCGACCTCTCCGGTCAGAGCGATCCCTTCGCCAACATCCTCGATTTCATCGACCCCGAGCGCTACCTCCTCCTCCCCAACACCAGCGGCGCCCGCACCGCCGAGGAAGCCGTCCGCCTCGCCCGCCTCGCCGTCAGCGCCGGTCTGCCCAGCTGGGTAAAACTCGAAATCCACCCTGACCCGCGCTACCTCCTCCCCGACCCGATCGAAACCCTGGCCGCGGCCAAAACCCTCGTCGCCGAAGGCTTCACCGTTCTGCCCTACATCAACGCCGACCCCGTCCTGGCCAAGCGCCTGCAGGACGTCGGCACCGCCACCGTCATGCCCCTCGGCTCGCCTATCGGCAGCAACCGTGGCATTGAGACTCGAGCCCAGATCGCGATCATCATCGAACAAGCCACCGTCCCCGTCGTGGTCGACGCCGGCCTCGGCGCCCCCAGCCAGGCCGCCGAAGCCCTCGAGATGGGCGCCGACGCCGTGTTGGTCAATACCGCCATCGCCATTGCCTCCGACCCGGTGCGAATGGCCAGCGCCTTCCGCCGCGCCGTCGAAGCCGGCCGCGACGCCTACGAGATCGGCCTGGGCGAAGCGCGCCAGACCGCCGCGCCCACCAGCCCGCTCACAGCCTTCTTCAGCAGCGAAACCGAGCGCTAGCTGCGTTCTTGATCCGACCCGTCCATTCCAGGAATAAATTCCCAAAAAAGCTTTCACACCCCCGGCCCGATCGTTAGCCTCCGTAAAAATGATCTCCGTGGCCACTCGGTCATCCCCGGTTTACCCCTGGCTTCACGCGAAGCCGAGACCTACCTCGTTTTCTCGCCGCGCTGCGATAGCCAGAGCGAACAAATCAGCCGCCGCCGGCGCAAGCTCCAGCTCACAGATGACGCCGAGTATCCCAACGGCCAAGCCAACACCGCCTTCCGCCTCAGACAGCCGGCGGATAAGGAGATGATCTAACAGAAAGCCATGTTATACGAAACTTTTTCGTCTAATTCTCGTTAGGTCTCATGAAGCCGGTCTACGAGATGGCAGTCATGAACGTGCGCCGACAGTTCCCGAAAGCGCAAGACGCGCGGGTCGTGTCAGGCGACGCGCGGTTTCGGAAGGCCCTGCGCGACGCACTCTGGAATCATTACGTTGATATGGCGCCGCGCGAAGAGATGGCGGATTGCCGCGAGATGTTCGAGGATTCTTGGCAGCACGATTGGAAGCCTCGCTTCATTCCGGACCTCTGGTGGATAGATGTTGAGGCACAGACGATTCACGTTCTCGAGATTGAAGACACCCACCCGTTGCCTCAGGACAAGATGCGGTTACTACATGACTGGTGGTGGCACATGGACTCGCTGAATTGGCAGGTTATGCTTACAGTGTTTGATCGCTACGGGCTCAGTCCACGCGCTCTCGACCTCACTGAGTACGCTTTTCACATGCTGCCGGTGTTGTTGCGTGACGAGGAAAATACCTAACCGGGCGATGGAGACAGGCTATGACTGGTGTCAAGGGACTTAGGCGGCATTTGTGAGTAAGACCGGAGCCATCTGGCGATAGGGTTGGCGGGAGCGGAGGACGGCGACGAGGCGGCGGGTGAGGATGCGCATGAGATGGCTGAGGGCGACTTTGTGGGGTTTGCCCTGGGCGCGTTGGCGCTGGTAGAAGGCCTTTAACTCTGGGTCGTGCTGGCTGGCGCTAAAGGCGGCCTGGAAGAAGGCGGTGCGGAGCGGTTCGACGCCGCGTTTGGTCATCTTGACTTTGCCTTGGAACTGGCCGCTTTCTTTCTGCCGCGGATCGTTGCCCATGAAGGCCTGGAGACGGGTGGCGGCGGTGCGATTGCTGCCGGCTTGTAAGACTTCTTCGGGGAGATAGGCGATAAGTTTGGCGGCGGTGATGGGGCCGAAGCCGGGGAGGGTCTGGAGGAGTTGCTGACGAACGGGATCAGCGGCTTGGAGGGCCAACTGTTCGATCTGGCGGTCGAGGTCGCGGAGACGTGTCTCTAACTCAGCCATGCTCTGGAGGAGGGCGAGCAGGGCCGGAGCGCTGGCCGCGGCCAGGTCGGGGTCGGCGATGGAGTCGGCGGCGAGGGCTTTGAGCTGGCGCGCTTTGGGCCGCAGCTTCCAGTCCTGCTCCAGGGTGGCGAGGCGGAGCCGGGCGATGGCTTGCGGGGTGGGCGCTTTTTGTAAGAGGGCACGGATGCCGACACCGTCGATCTCCAGGAGTTGGCCTAACTCTGGGAAGATGAGATCAAGCAGGCTGGAGTAGGTCTTCTTCAGGTTGGTCAGGGCGTGGCGAGCGCTCTGGCGCACCGTCTCGAGCCGCTGCAGAGCGCAGCGTTCCGGAGCGAGGGCGAAGCGATACTTAGCCAGGAGCTCGGCGCCATCCCGGGTGGCCAGGGCGCAGAGTTGCCGGGCATCGATGGCATCGGTCTTGTTCTCGCGCAGGGAGTTTTTGACCCGGTAAAGCCGGCGCGCCATGAGTGGGTTAATGACCACGACGGCATGGCCGGCTTTGCTCAGCGCCGCGGCCCAGTGGAGGTGGAGGACGCCGGTGGCTTCGATGAGCACGAGGAGGGAGGCGCCGGGTGGCAGGTGTTGCCCGAGCAGAGTGAGGAGTTCGCGCCGGCCGCCGGCGCTCACGGGCAGATCCTTTTCCAGGAGGAAGCGCTCGCTCGTGCTCCCGCGCAGGGCGAGGCGGACTTTATGTTTTGCGGCATCGAGGCCGAGATAGTAGTCTGTTTTCATTGAGGTGGGTGGTTGTTGAGTTTTTAAGAAGATGGCCGCGATGGCTTTAGCTTATGGCCAGGTGAACGTTCCCTTTGTGGGGTGCGTTGCAGGCGATCAAAGCTCAGCGCGGCCGATTCCAAAGTGCGGGGCCGCCCGGTCTCTTCTCCGTCCAATGCTCCCCCAAGGGGCATGGCCAACAGGCGAAGACTCGAGCGGACCCGAAATCCATTAAACCACAGCCGCCCCCTCAATCCACTTCTCCACCACGATGCCTGCATCCCACCAAGCACATAAGCGAACGGCGGACCGCTGTACGCTCCACTTTTGAGATGACTTCCACCCTTCTACTCCGAGCGACGCGCGCCCTCGTCCGCCGTCGCTCATCTTGTTCTCGTTAGGTCTCATGACGCCGGCCAATCTCCAAATTCAAGGTTCCGATGCTGACTTGACTGAGATTGCCACATTCTTGGAGGAGCGCGGAGCGAGGACAGAGCGCACCGCAATGGCGCTCAATGCAGCCGATGCAGGTATCGTTCAGATTCTGTTAGTCGCAGCGGGTTCCGGTCTCACGCTAGCCTCGCAAGCGTTGATCGCCTACATGCACCGCAAAGCGGGACAGCGGAAAGTCGTCGTACAGTGGCTCGACGAAAAAGAAGAACGATTGAAGCGTGTTGAGGTCGAGAGTCCGCGTCTCGAGGAGATCGAGCCATTGCTTGAGAAGGCAGAAAGAGTATTCGTCATCGACAGTGAGTACGAAAAGACCTAGCCAGGCGGCGATGGAGCTGACTGCGACCCGGCGTACGACCTTGTTTTCCATGACTTCATTTACTTCACCCGCTGCCGCGCGCGCTCCCGCTCGCAGCAGCTCATCTTGTTCTCGTTAGGCGTATGAGCATAGCCCTCTGCGTTGTGGACAAGAATAGGCGCTTCTATATGGCGTCGGACCTGCGTGCCATTCGCGGAGGCGTCGTTCGAGATGACTACCAGAAAGTCTTCGAGCTTAAACCCCGTGTCTACTTTGGCATGACCGGAATTGCCGAAGCTGGCCTCGCGGTTCTTGAGCAACTGCGGGCTTCCACTAATCTGTCCGTCGCGGAGCTCATAAGCAAGGCGGGTGAAATTGTCGTGCTTAATTGCACAAAGCTCACGATAATGCTGGCTGGTCAGGATGAGGACGGGCAATTCTTCATCTGGCAGAAGAATAATGTTGGTGATATTGCGATAGCCGATGTGAACGATTCGAATATTGCATACTCCGTCGCTGCGCCAGACAAGATAGGCGAATTCGAGAATCACTTTCGGAGAGCGATCACGTCCGGTGCGTCTATCGACCAAGCAATATCTATCACAATTCGTTTTGCGTCGACGATAGAAAGCACCATTTCTCCCGCTTATAAGACGATAAAGCTTGAGCGAACTTGAGAATATTTACCGGATCGATGGCCGCGAGAACGCCTAACCCCTATGAAGAGAGTCAAGGCGGAGTGTGAGTGCGGTTAGATTGGATTAGTTCATTGGTGTGAGGTTTGGTTAAGCTGTGGGTGTGTGCGGTGGTGTCTTTGGGAACGTTTCCTCTTCCTGTTTAGCGCGTCGGTCTTCTTGCCCACGGCTCCTACTCCTATTTGCCTTGGTAGAGAGAACGGCTATCCGCCTTCGGCGTATTGTACGTGAGCACGCGTGGTGCTCAGTAGCCATTTGATCAATGCGATCCTTGGTGGAAGAGGAACGGGCGGCGGCTCAATCTATAGCGTCGAACTGGAAGCATGGTCTTCCCTGGCTCAGGTTAGACGCCGAGCGCGCCGCACGTTCCAAAGCGGCTGGTAGCTCTTAAAGTCTTAGCGTCTCTTTGTGGTTTCCTTTCTCTTTCGCTCAACTGTTCCCCTCGAACTCTTACCCTGGCCGGAGGAGGGACTTTTAAATGAGGCCGAGTTTCTCCGGGGTGGTTTGGCCGGTGCGCAGGCGCCAGAGGTCGATCGCGAGCTGGCGGGCCACGGCAACGATCGCTTTCTTGCGCGCGGCGCCGGTGGCAAGGGCGCCCTTGCTCAGGATGAGACGCCACTTCCGGAGAGCGTGGTAGGTGGGCTGGAAGCGGACGAAGCGCCAGGCCGCTTCGACCAGGGCGGCGCGCACTCTGGGGTTCCCGTGTTTGGTGATGGAACCCTGGAGCCGGGTCTGGCCAGTGCTATACTCACTCGGGCAGAGCCCGGTGTAACTGCCGACCTGGCGGCGGTTCTGGAAGCGGCGCCAGTCCCCGATCTCGCGGTCGAGGAGCACACTGGTCAGAGCGCCCAGGCCGCGCGGCTGGGCGGGGTCAGCCGCGGCTTGGAGCTCCTGGCTTAACTCTCCGATCTGGCGGTGGAGCTGGAGGAGAAGAGGCTGGGTGTGGTCGAGTAACTCGCGCAACCAGGGTGGTAACTCCAGTTTGGCATAAGTACGCGGCTGCCACCAATGGCGCACCCCGTCCAGGCCGTGGTTGACCATCAAGCTGCGGCCGTGGGCTTCGAGCTGGGTCCGAGTGCGCACGAGCTGTTCGCGCTGGCGATGCAGGGCGCGGCGTTGTTCTTCTGCTTCGCTCGGGACGCGGACGACAGCCAAAGCGTCACGGTTCCCTTCCAGGTAGCGATCGAGGCGCAGGCAGAGGGCTTTGGCGTCACGGCCGTCGGTCTTCACCCGTTGATTGCGCTCGTCCAGCTTTTGCGGGGCGACGACGTAGCAGTGGATGCCGAGGGCGCTGAGCTGGCGTTGCAGGGTAAAGCCAAAGCCACAGGCTTCGTAGACGGCGTGGATCTCGCCCCCGGCCCGGGCCAGCTGCTCGGCCCAGAGGAGAAAAGCGGGTTTGCTGAAGCGCTGCGGCGGCTGCGGCCCCCGCCCAGGCGGTTGCCGGACGACAACGTACTGGTGCTGGTGGACATCGATTCCGAGCTTGCTCGCGCCGGGGCGGGCCTTAAACTGTCCGCGGGTGGCCTCGAGTGAGGCCGACTCTGACTTCAAGTCATGTTTAATCATCATTTGTCGGGTGTAGGTCCAACTCCCGCACCCGGCAACTCTCATCATGTCATCTAGGCGCTGCGACGAACTGCTCCGGGTGTCACAGCCTATGCTCCCGCCGCCTTTCACCATGGGCTGAGCTGCTTTCCGCAGTCGCTGAGCCTGTGGTCGTTATGCCCAGTGATCCGCTCATGAAGATCAAGTGCGCAGCAATCCGCCAGAGAGGGCGGATCGTCGCTACTGGGTTATCTCACGAGGCAGCGCAGTTGTCGGCAGGCGGCGTCACTGGGGAGCGCGGTTATCTGACCGACGCTGGAGGTTTCGTCAGTCGCACACAGGCAGCCGAGATTGCGCTTGCGTCCGGTCAGGCTAGTGAGATCTCCAATCCCAGCCTTGGCCTTAGCAGCTCGGATCTAAATAGCGATTATCCACCCGACGATGCGTGACTGTCTCCTACGTTCACTCTTAAGGCCTAACCATGCGACGATGGAGCGGACGGCGGACCGCTTTGTTAGCCCCTCGTTCCCAAGTTGCACTTGGGAACGCGCCTTTCCCCTAAGTTGCACTTCGCCAACTCTTCCTGCGTAGAAATTTAGGGTTTGGCTAACGACAACCTTGACGTCCCAAAGGCCAAGGTCTGTGACTCGCGAGGGTTCGCGGGACGAACGGCTGAATGCTTCGCTGGTCGGTTGATCCTGTCCCTGGAAGCGCGAATGGGCCGGTTCCCAAAGCCGCACCTCTGGGACTCTGCTGCGGGATTGGATCAAGAGCAGGATTAGGATGCCCGCGGCGACGCGCGCCGGGGCTTGACCCCGCGATCAGGTGGCCTGGGCGATGGGCCAGTGAAACCAAGCGACGAATTCGTCCTGAATGATCCTGGCCCCGGCGTAGCCGCCCTCGATCGTGCGCGGACGCGGCATGACCCCGTAGGCGCTGCCGACGAAATCGGTCACGACAGTCAGGCCCAGGCCGGAATCGGTGGTGGAGACGCCGGGACGAAAGAGTTCTTCGAGGTTCTGCTCGGCGAGGCGAGCGCGGTCGGCTTCGTGCAGGTGGTTGGTGAGGACGAAGCGGAGGTTTTCCGGGTTCTCCTGCGGGATGGGGAAAAGGTAGAGCCGGATGGTGGGCTCGGCGGTGTGGCGGCAGGCGTTGTTAATGAGATTGTAGAGAATGCGGTCGAGGGCGCCAAACTCAGTGCAGCAGGCGGCGACGGGACCGGAAAATTCCGACTGGATGGCGAGCCGGAGCTGGCGATCGCCGCTGACCAGGAGCATGTCTTTCCATTTCTCGACGATGAGCCCGGCACTGTGCAGTCGCGGCTGGAGATCGATCAGGCGCTCGAGGTCGTCGAGGCCGAGGAGGGCGTTGCGGAAGATCTTGCGCTGGTCGCGGACGAGGAAGTAGATGACCCGCCCGGTCTCGACCGTCCAGCCGGTGTGGTGGGCGAACTGGATCCGGCCGAGGAGGAGGCTGAGGCCGCCGCCGCGGAGGTCGTGCAGGGTGGCGGCGTAGAGCTCGGGGCGATCGCTGTTTGGCCGCTCGGAGCCGAGGAGCTGGGCTTCGCGCGTGAGGGCGCGAATGGATTCCTCCGAGGCGTAATCGGCGATACGGCGCAGGGTCGCGTCGTCGCAGCGGGGGCCGTCGGGGAAGAGTTGGAAAAGACCGCCGAGATATCGGTAGATGCCGCGGATGCGCTCCTGGTCGGCGGCGTCGAAGGCGGACATGGGCAGGCACATGTCGTCGCCGGCGTAGCGGAGACGAAGGTGATTGCGCAGGGTGAGCGGCGCGAGGTCGTAGAAGGTTTGCGGTATCAAAAAAGTGTAGGTCGAGCCTCGCCCGCTCTCCCGCGCACAGGGCGGAGGCGTCGGCGGGAGCGAGCGGAAGGTCTGGCCATGGATGTTTCGTTTTCCGATAGATCAACGGCCTTGATTGCCGCGGCTCTCAGGCCGGCCTGGTGGAATCGAGCGGCTCGTCTTCCATCCGCGCATTCCCGGTGCGAGCGCGCTCGGTCCATTCGTGGGCGTCGTTGTAGAATTCGATCCGGCGGCCACCGACCCGCTGCACCACCCGCCAGCCGTGGCGGTGGGCAAATTCGCGCAGCTCTTCGTCTCTCAGGGTGCGGAAGAGTTTCATCTCGCTCGGGTGAGTGATGAAATGCTCCGGCTTCACCGCCAGCCGCTCGGCGATGACCCTGGCCAGTGGCTCGAGACGGGTGAGGAGATCTTCGTTCATTTCTCGGGGTCGCCGTCGATCGGCCGGCTGGGCGGCGGATTCTTGGGCAATGGGAGATCGTTTGGCGAAGGCGGGGGCTTGGGCGGGCGGTTCAGTTTCTCGCCCAGCGATTGCCGGGCTTTTTCGGACGGATCGGAGCTGTGTGCGTCTGGTTTTTCCATTGTGCTATGAGTGACTTTCCTCCAATTCACTACGTCCAGCGAATGTTTGCTGGACGTTCAGCCTTGCCGCCCGCAGCGCAACGGCCACTTATTTCTTTTGCCGATGATGTTATCGAACCCACACCGCAGCCAGGGAGCCGAGGTCGCGCCCGACGGGGTGCGCTACCGCACCTGGGCGCCGGGGCACGAGAGCCTGGCGGTGGTGATCTACGACCCGGCCGGGCACGAGCAGCGGGTGGTGTCGTTAGGCAAAGAAACGGGCGGCTACTTCGCCGCGCTCGATGGCGCCGGGCGGGCGGGCGATCGCTACAAGTATCGCTTCGATGGCAAGGAGTGGCCCGATCCGGCCTCGCGCTTCAATCCCGAGGGAGTGCATGGGGTTTCGGAGGTGATCGATCCGGCCGATTTTGCCTGGCACGATGAGGGCTGGCAGGCGCCAGCGGTCGCGGAACTGGTCATCTACGAGGTGCACATCGGGACGTTCACCACGGACGGGACTTTCCGGGCGGCGATCGAGAAGCTCGACCACCTGGTCGAGCTGGGGGTGACGGCGATCGAGATCATGCCAGTGGCGGATTTTCCCGGCGGGCGGAACTGGGGCTACGACGGCGTGGCGCTCTACGCGGCAGCGGGGGTTTACGGCCGGCCTAACGACTTTCGGGCATTGGTCGATGCGGCCCACGGGCGCGGACTGGCCGTGATCCTGGACGTGGTCTACAACCATCTCGGGCCGGACGGGAATTATCTCGGCACCTACAGCCGGGATTACTTCAATCACGCGCACAAGACGCCCTGGGGCGATGGCTTTAATTTCGAGCTCAAGCCGGTGCGCGATTTCTTCGCGGAAAACCCGGGCTACTGGCAACGCGAATTCCATATCGACGGCTTCCGGCTCGATGCCACCCACGCGATCGCGGATAACTCTCCCCGCCATGTCCTGGCGGAGATGGCGGAACGGATTCATTCGTTAGGCGGCTTTGCCATCGCCGAGGACGAGCGGAACGAGGCGCTGCTGCTAAAGCCCCGAGCCGAGGGAGGAATGGGGCTGGACGCCATCTGGTCGGATGATTTTCACCATGTCCTGCGGGTGATGTTGAGCGGAGCGCGTGAAGGTTATTTCCGTTCCTATCGCGGGACGATGGAGGAGCTGGCCGCCACGCTCGACCACGGCTGGCTGCTGGCCGGGCCGGAGCGCAGGTCGCAGGCGCTCGGACGCCCAGGCGAGGCGGCGGGGTTGGGTCCGCAACAGTTTGTCTTTTGCATCGCGAATCATGATCAGATCGGGAATCAGGCATTCGGGTTGCGCCTGCATCAGTTGATCTCGCCCGCCGCCTATCGCGCGGCTTCGGCCTTGCTCTGTCTCGTGCCCTACACGCCGCTGCTTTTGATGGGTCAGGAATGGGCCGCCTCGACACCGTTTCTGTATTTCACCGATCACGAGCCGGAGCTCGGGGCAAAGGTGACGGCGGGCCGGCGCGAGGAGTTTTCGCATTTCAAAGCCTTTAGCGATCCGGAGGTGCGGATGGGCATTCCCGATCCGCAGGCGGAGAAGACGTTCCAGCGTTCGAAACTGATCTGGTCGGAGATGAACGATCCTGCCCACGCCGCGGTCTTGGAGCTATATCGAGAATTCCTGCGGCTGCGGCGGCAAGCGGCCGTGCTGCGCGATCGGAAGCGGGAAAACTTCCGCGTCCTGCCGCCGGTGCAGGGCGTGCTGCGGATGATCTTTGGCCGGGCGGGCGCGGAGCAGTGGATGGTGGTGGCTGGGTTTGCCGGCGGACAGAAAATGCCGCCGCTGGAAAACCGCGACGCGTGGGAGCTGGTCCTTTCCAGCAACGAAGCGCGTTTCGGAGGCGAGGGCGGCCCAGCTTTTGAACAACCGGAAGTACAGGTATTGCGCCTAACGACCGCTGGTTGATTGACCCTCCCGGCGAGTCGGCGAGAATAAGATCTCCCGATCGCCTGTGACCTCGAAAATTCTCCATCTCTCTCAACTGGCCGAGCGGGCCGAGGCGATTCGGGCCGCAAAGGGCCGTCTCGTCCTCACGAATGGCTGCTTCGACCTGCTCCATCTCGGGCATGTGCGTTATCTGGAACAGGCGCGGGGGTTGGGCGATTTTCTCGCGGTGGCGGTGAATGGCGATGATTCGGTCCGCGCGCTGAAGGGACCGGGACGGCCGCTCAACCCGGCGGCAGATCGGGCGGAGGTGCTGGCCGCGCTGGCTTGTGTCGATTTCGTCACCATTTTCCCCGAGGTGCGCGCGACGGAGGTGATCGCGGCGGTGCGGCCGGCGATCTACGTCAAAGGCGGCGATTACACTCTGGAGAGTCTCAACCCGGAGGAAGTGGCGGCCTTGCGGGAAGCCGGTGCGGAAATTAAAACCCTGCCGCTGGTGCCGGGGAAATCGACCTCCGGCCTGATCGATCGGATGCAGTCATGAAGCGGGTGGAGCCGCTCAAAATCGGCATCCTGGGTTCGGGCAAAGGCTCGAATTGCCGCGCCATTCTGGAGCAGATTCGGCTCGGCCAATTGGCGGCTGAATGCCGGATCGTCATCTCCGATGTTACGGAGGCGGGGATCCTCCAGATCGCGCGCGAGTTTGGGGTGCCGGCGTTTGCCCTGGCTCCGGGAAAGTTTCAAACCAAGCTCGAACCGGAGATCGAGCAAGAGCTCGTTAGGCGGTTGCGCCAAGCCGAGGTCGAGCTGGTCGTCCTGGCCGGCTTCATGCGCGTGCTCAAGGCGACGGTGCTGGAGGCTTTCCCGCAGCGGATCATCAATCTCCATCCCTCGTTGCTCCCGAGATTTCCCGGGCGCGAATCCTGGACCCAGGCTTTGCAGGCGGGGGAGAAGGTGACTGGTTGCACGGTCCACTTCGTCGACGCCGGGGTCGACAGCGGCGAGATCATCGCGCAACGCGAGGTGCCGATCTTGCCTAACGACTCCCCGGCTTCGCTGCACGCCCGCATCCAGGTGGCGGAGCGGGAGCTCTTTCCGGCGGTGATCGGTCGACTGGCGGATGAATGGGCGGGCCGGCGCGCCTAACCGGTTTCCGATTTCTGGTCGCGGCCGAGTAGTTCCTGCATCGCCTTGGCCGGCGGTTTGCCCTCGTAGAGAACGGCGTAGACTTGGTCGATGATGGGTGTTTCCACCCCGGCTTTGCGCGCGCACTCGTAGGCGCTGCGCGCGGTCGGAATCCCTTCCGCGACCGTTTTCATCCCGCGAGTGATCTCCTCCAGACTCTTTCCCCGCCCCAGTTGCTCGCCCAATTGGCGGTTCCGGCTGTGCGGGCTAAAGCAGGTGGCGATCAAATCGCCGGCACCGCTCAACCCCTGGAAGGTGCGCGCGTCTCCGCCCATCGCCACCCCAAGGCGGAGGAGCTCGGCTAACGAACGCGTGACCAGCGCGGCCTTGGAGTTATCGCCAAAGCCGAAGCCGTCGCTCACCCCGGCCGGGATAGCGAAGATGTTCTTGAGCGCGCCTCCCAGTTCGATCCCGACGATCTCTTTGCTGGAATAAACGCGAAAATGCGAGCTCCCGAGGACGTTCTGCAATTTTTCCGCGATGGCGCCGTCGCGACAGCCGAGAACGGTGGCTCCCGGGAGTCCACGCGCCACTTCGATGGCGAGGTTTGGCCCGGACAGGACCGCGACCGGATTGGCGGGGAACTTTTCCATCAAAATCTCGCTCATGCGCAGGCCGGTGCCGTGCTCGATCCCTTTGGTGCAACTCATCAAAATAGCGGCGTCGTTGCCGAGTTCCTGCTGCAAAAGGGTTGCCACCTCGCGCAGCGCGACGGAGGGCGTGACGAAGACAATCAACTCAGCGCCGAGGCAATCGCCGAGGCGGCTCGTCAGGGAAACCTGCGCCGGCAATTCCGTCCCCGGGAGATAATCGGGATTCTGCCGGCTCCGGGAGATTTCTTCCACCCGGTGGGGGGTGTGGCCCCAGAGGATGATTTCGTTTCCCTGCCTGGCCCAGAGCGCGGCCAAGGCGGTGCCCCAGCCGCCGGTGCCCAGGATGGCGATTTTGTTAATGCTCATTTTCGATCGAATCGCTGCTCGGTGCCCTGAAAGAGACGCTTGATATTAGAACGATGCCGCCAAACCACGACGGCAGCGATAAGTATCGAAAAGGGGAGCAGGCTCGCGCCCGTCAGCCATCCGATTTGCAGGTAGAAATAAACCAAGACCGGTAACGCGATCGCCGCGCCGATCGAGGCGACCGAGACGAAGCGCGTTGTTTTATAAAGGATCACCCAAACGATGAAGACCGAGAGGACGGCGACTGGCATTAGCCCGAGCAAGACCCCGGCCGAAGTGGCGACTCCTTTGCCTCCTTTAAATCGGAGCCAGACGGGGAAGGTGTGACCAAGGATGCAGGTCAGGCCCGCGAGGATTCCAATGAGGTCATGCTGCGACGGAGCGAATCCGACCGCCAAGGCGAACGCGATGCGAACAGCGAGCAGGCCCTTCAGTGCGTCGAGCGCAAAGACGAGGTAGCCCCATTTTTTCCCGAGCACCCGCAGGACGTTTGTCGCGCCGATATTTCCGCTGCCGTGTTTCCGGATGTCTATTCCACGAGAGCGGGCGATGAGATATCCGTTAGGACAGGAACCGAGAAGGTATCCGATCACCGCGACCAAGCAGAAGATAATCAGAATATGCATAGCTAATCAGCCGAACTGTTTACGAATTTATTCTTCAGCCAGATGGTCAGGACGCCGAGGTCGCTGGGCGTGACGCCGCTGAGCCGGCCGGCCTGACCAATGTTCATCGGACGCGAACCGGCGAGCTTCTGTCTCGCTTCGTGCCGAAGGCCAGGCACCGTCGTGTAGTCGATTTGGGAGGGGATCATGAGCGATTCTGCCGCGCGCATCGCACGCAAATGGGCGTCCTGTCTCAGGATGTAGCCTTCGTATCTCGCTTCAGTCTCCAGCAGGTCCCAGATTTCGGCAGAAGCTTCTCGGGCGATTTCTGGATTCAAATCCTGCCACCGAAATTCCGGGCGCTTCATTCGCTGCCAAAGAGTTTGCCCATCGACCCGGACTTTGCCGGTTAAGGCGCGACCGATCTCCAGTGCCGACATCTTCTCTTCCAAAACTTCCAGACGACGCATCCCTGCCAAACCGAGCGCTGCGGCTTTTCTGCTCAGGCGCTGGTCGGCGTTATCGTGGCGGAGAAGTAGCCGATGTTCAGCCCGGCTGGTAAACATTCGATACGGTTCCCGGGTGCCTTGGGTGACGAGGTCGTCAATCAAGACGCCTATGTAGGCCTCGGTCCGATTGAGAATCAATGAGGGCTTCCCAGCGACGGCCAAAGCAGCGTTGGCCCCGGCCATAAGCCCCTGCGCTGCGGCTTCTTCGTAACCGGAGGTCCCGTTGATTTGTCCGGCAAAATAGAGCCCTTCGACCGCCTTTGTTTCCAAGGTGGACCGCAATTGGGTCGGCGGGAAATAATCGTATTCAACGGCGTATCCAGGGCGCATAATCTCCGCTTTCTGCAGCCCAGGGATGGATTGGATAAATTGCACCTGCACTTCGTAGGGGAGACTGGTGGAGATTCCGTTGATGTAGAATTCCTCTGTCTGCCGCCCCTCCGGCTCGAGGAAGAGCTGATGGTGTTCTTTATCGGGAAATTTCACTACCTTATCTTCAATCGAAGGGCAGTAGCGGGGTCCCGTGCCTTGGATACGACCGCTGAACAAAGGCGACCGATCCAGGTTCGCCCGAATGATGGAGTGGGTTTGCGGAGTCGTAGCGGTGATCCAACAAGCCAATTGTTCCACGTAGAACGCGCCATCGCGGCAGGAGTTCAAGGTAAGAAGCTCCTCCCCCCGAAATTCCTCCTCAACCGGAAGGTAACTGAAGCGGCTTGGCGGTTGCTCCCCTTCCTGTCGGATGCATTGAGAGAAATCAACTGATCGGCCCGAGATCCGACAGGGCGTGCCGGTCTTAAAGCGTCCCGTTTCCAAGCCCAACTCTCGTAAATTATCGCTTAGTGGAGATGAACTGTCGGCCATGCGTCCGCCGGGCCGGCTATTCTTTCCGACGTGGAGCAGGCCCCGCAAGAATGTTCCCGCAGTGATAACAACCTTCTCGACTGCGACAGAAAAGCCAAAATCGGAGCGCACCCCGACTACTCGCCCATCCCGGGTGAGAACTTCAGTCACACCGCCCTGCTTCAGCTCGAGGCTTTCCTGGTTTTCCAGGATCCACTTCATCCGAAGCTGGTAAGCCTTTTTATCACATTGCACTCGCGGCGCTCGGACGCTGGGTCCTTTCGAGCGGTTAAGCATCCGAAACTGAATGCCAGTTGCGTCAGCGTTAATACCCATCGCGCCGCCCAGGGCATCGATTTCGCGCACGATGTGCCCTTTGGCCAACCCTCCGATCGCCGGATTGCAGGACATTTGGCCGATCGTATCGAGGTTTTGGCTCAGGAGAAGGGTCGAAGCCCCCAGCCGCGCCGCTGCCAACGCCGCCTCGATCCCCGCATGGCCGCCACCGACAACGACCACGTCATAATGCTTAGCTAAAAAATAGTGTTCCACGTGGAAACCTCGATCGAAGAAAACGCGCTCCAGAATTTCAACGGGTGGGGGCCCACGGTAAAACTCCATTCATCTCACCACTGACAACTGCTCCCTCTCGACTCCTCCTCGCCCCGCACCAGTGGCGCCCGACGCCGGGGTAGCAGCCTTTTCTTCCGCCTCTTTTAGCAAACGCAACGCGATCCTGCCCAGCATCCACAGGACTGCGGCAGAGAAAAGAAGACCACCGCCCCAGATCCAGTATTCGACCATTCTCGGGTGGCTCTTTCCTCGGACCAAATTTAAACCGAGCTGACCGAGGGTGCCCAGATAGGCGTAAAGGAACAATCCTGGCGCCTGGCCGATTGCCACCCAAAGCATGCAGGTCCGAAAACGAATGGAGGTCAAACCATACAGATAATTCAACAGACTCGTCGGGAACAATGGATGCAACTGACTCAACAGAATGATCTTCCACCCTTCTCCCTCGATCGCGGGTTCGAGCGCTTCCAAAGTAGGATTCTTGAGCAATTTCCTCCTCAGCCATCGGCGACCGATCAGCCGGCTGAGGAAAAACGAAATCGCTGCCCCGGCCACGTTCCCGACTAGAACGATCAGAAATCCCCACCAGAGCCCGAAGAAAAAGCCCCCACCGATGCTCAATAAACCCCCCGGCAGCAGGAGGACATTGCAGCCCGCATAGAGCAACGGGTAGCAAATCGCACTCCACGCCCCCATGTGCATCACCTTCTGCTGCACGTTGGCGATCCAGTCCGCGATGGGGAAAAACCGGCTCATGACCAAGAAGAGCACCGCCACGAGAAGAAGACCTCCGATCTGGATGAAGATAGCTCTTCGTACGGTGGACATCGCGCTAAATCTCCTCCGTCAAAGGCCGCGCGCAAACGCGGCCAGTTCCACTGTAGCTGAGTAACGCAGAAACGGGGTGATCAGGTACACCCCGGGAAAACGCTCGAGCGCGGCTTTCGAGATCTCCCGCGCAATCTCCAAGCCTTGCGCCCCACCTTCGTCGGCCTCGAGACCAGCCATCCGCCGGCGAACTTCCTCGGGCACGACAATTCCCGGCACCTCGTTGTGGAGGAACTCTGCCTGGCGCCCGCTAAGCAGCGGCCAGACGCCGGTAAAGATCGGAACCCCAAGCCTCTCGGTGGCTCTAACCATTTCATCCAGCACTCGCAGATCAAACACCGGCTGCGTCATAACATACTGCGCGCCTGCGGCTACCTTTCTTTCTAAACGCGAGACCTGAGTGGCGATATTCTTCGAGTTGGGGTTAAAGGTGCAGCCCACCACGAACTGGGTGGCCGTATTCAGTGACTTCCCGGCGTGGTTAAATCCCTCATTCATCCGCCGGGCGATACTGATTAACTGGACCGAATTAACGTCGTAAACCGAGGCCGCACCGGGATGATCGCCCACCCGGGCGGGATCGCCGGTGAGCGGAAGCACATGCCGCATCCCGAGCGCCGCCATTCCCAGGAGCTCGCTCTGCAGGCCGAGCAGATTTCGATCGCGGCAACTCATGTGAAGCAGCGGCGTAATTCCAAAACGCTCCTTGAGCATGGCGCCGATGGCCAGGTTACTGACCCGCAGGATGGCGAGGGAATTATCAGCCAGGGTAATCGCGTCACAGCCGGCTTCGACCAGGGCCTGCGCGCCGGTGAAATATTTTTCCAGCGCCAGCGTCTTCGGCGGATCGAGTTCGCAGATGATGACCCGATGCCCGGCGGCGATTCGATCGAGCAAGCTCTCCTCTGTGGGCACGACTCGCTTCGGCACCGTCGGGCGCGCGGCGACGGTTAGGGTCCGCGGCGGCTTGCTCCGCACCGGTTCGAGCTCGGCCAGCGCCGCGGCGATCGCCGAGATAGTCTTCGGGGTGGTGCCACAGCAGCCACCGATCAGCCGGGCGCCTTGCCCGGCCATTTCGCGGGCCATTTTCGAGAAATAATCGGGCGACGTCTGATAAATGAAACGCCCTTCGTGATACTGCGGGTAGCCCGCATTCGGGTAGGCGGAGAGGAGAAAATCCAAGGGGACCCGCTCGAGCAGATGCAGGGTCGCTTGCGGTCCATTGAGACAGTTGACCCCGACGACGTCGGCCCCGAGCTGCGTCAGCCGCTTAAAGGCGTCCACCAAGGTGGTCCCGGAAGCCAATCGCCCCTCTGACTCGCAAGCGAGCGAGCAGATCGTCGGGACCTTGGACAGTTTCATTTTTTCCCTCAAACCGATCTCGAGTTCTTCGTCGTCGAGGAAAGTTTCGAAAAAGATCGCCTCCGCGCCTCCCTCCAGGAGACCCGTGACCTGCTCGTGGAAGACCGCCGCCCGATCGATCCCTTGGCTTTGCGCTTCTTCTGCAGTGATCCCGAGCGGCCCAATGCTCCCGGCGACGCAGACGCTTTTGCCTTGGGCAGCCTCCCGAGCCAGTCGAGCGGCGGCGGCATTGAGCTCGATCGTGCGATCGCCCAGGCCCCAACGTTCCAGACGCACCCGGTTGCCCCCGAAGGTGTTGGTCTCGATCACCCTCGCGCCAGCGGCCACGTAGGCCTGGTGAATCTCCCGCACCCGCTGCGGCTCCAGCAGACAGATTTCCTCCAAACACCGCTCCAGCGGCACACCGCCATCGAGCAGCATCGTGCCCATCGCGCCGTCCCCGCAGATGAGGCGGCTTTGCAGTTCGTCGAGGAGATCCATTTTGGCTAGGCGGGCCGCGCCGGACCAGACCCGGGTCCCTTCTCATCGCAGCGGCGGCGTGCTGGCGCGTGTGTTTGCGCGCGCAGGCCGCACCTGCCGGGGCGCGCCTGCCTAACGAGCGAGAATGACTTCCTTTTTGTCCCAGGCATGAGTTCCGCCACAATGCGAGCAGGTTACCTTACCCGGTTTCAACTCTGTCGCCGCGAACACATCCTCTTCGATCACCACCCCCGTGACGTTAAGTTTCTTAGTTACCGGACATCTCACCAGGATTCGCTTGATCACGGCGCGAATATCTCACATCCGCACCTAAAAGCCCGTGTAAACTTCCCCCTCCCTCTCACTTCGGCAGGATGGCGATAACTCGGGCTGGAAAGCCGGAGCCACCTTTCGGCTTGGGAAAGGAGACAAAGGCAATCGCGCCCGCCTCCGGCACCTGATCGAGATGAGTCAGCAACTCAATCTGGTAATGGTCATGACTCAGGACATAGGTCTCGAGGGTGTAATCATCCCTACTCGTAGCCAAACCCGGATCGGTATCTGTCGTTTCATGTCCGTTAGCCGTAGCCTTGCGCTTTTCATAGACATACTTGAGTGCCGCCAGGCTCCATCCCGGGTAGTGCGCCACACCGTGCGCGTCTTTGTTTTCCATCGCCGCGCTCTCCGGCCAGCGCTTCGACCAGTCTGTCCGCAAGGCGACGAATGCCCCGGGCGGGATCGGTCCATGTTTGCTCTCCCATTTTTTGATACGCCCTTCGCTCAAGGTGTAATCGGGATTGCGCGCCACTTCCTCATGCACATCAAACACCACCAACGGAAGAATCATCTCCTGCGGTCGAATCTGATCCACCGTTCGCCCGCCTCTGTGGAAATGCGCCGGCGGGTCAACATGGGTGCCCCATTGCCCGACGTGGGTGAAGACTTCGGCAAAAAATCCCTCTCCCATCAGGCCAGGTTTCTTGTCGTACCAGTAGATCGTCTGCCGCTTCGAGTCTGGGAATCCCGGCCAATGCGGAATGCCGGGCGCGAAGGCGTGGGTCAGATCGACCATCTTCTTGGTCGAGAGGATTTGTTGCAACGGCCAAAGACTCGGCTCCTCCGGGATGGCAGCCAGCAGCCTGCCCGAGCAGAGGAGCCCGGCCAAAATCGAAATCCGCATGTGCATTCCTCCCTGTTAGCGGATTGCGCAAAAGGAGGCGAACAACTTCGAACAACGTTCAACAGTTCCGCGACCGGGGCCGGCGTCTCGATTCATCTGTTCCTGCCTGAGGCACTTATTCACCCTTTCTTTTCGCCTTTCTTCAGTGGTAGCGGAGGCGTTTGCGGGCAGTTGTTCAGACGATGAAGATGAAGGAGTTCTGTCCGTTTAAAGAAAAAGAATCATTAAGCATGTGAACAACCGGTCTCCGAAAATCGACTTCCCTCCTCCTGTCCCGAGGAATAAGCGCAGCTCTGTCTGCTCTGATCCGATGCATGAAGGAGATCGTTTGCGTTTGCCCAACGTCCAGAGAGCTTGCCGTAAGCGAAGTTTTTGCACCAATGTCGAGTAAACTGCTACTGGAACAGCCGGCTCCGATCCTTCCGGTCGTGGCCAAAGCGAGCGTTTATCCTCCGCTCGAGCAGCCCGAGAGCCTCTTCGAGCATGTCGCCTGGCTCTATGTTTTTTGTCGGGAACGCCTTTTCCGCGATGATACCGAACGCATCAGCCAGGCGCTTTGGCCCGACGGCCATCCCGCGGCCGGGAGTAAATTGATCGAGCTCGGCTGCGGGCCCGGCTTTTACGCCTCTCGCTTCGCCGAGCGTTTTCCGCAGATCACCGTCGTGGGGATGGACCGCTCCGAGCGCCAGCTCACCTGGGCGCGGAAGCGTGCGGCCAAGCGCGCCCTGGAGAATTGTTCCTTCGCCCAGGTCGATGTGCTCGATATCCCCTCGCCCGACTCTCATTTTGACGCGCTCATCGCCTCGCGCCTCTTCACCGTTCTGGCCGAGCGAGAACGCGCCTTGAACGAGATGCATCGGGTCTTGAAACCTGGTGGCCGTTGCCTGATCGCGGAGCCGCGCCACGTTTTCCGCGCGTCCATTCCGCTGGTCGCGATGTGGATGCTGGCCCGGGCCACCCATTTCAGCGATGGCTACTGCGAGCCGCACAAGGCCATCATCCTCTCCGGGGAAGAGCTGGCCCGGCTTTGCGCCACGCAGCCGTGGAAAACCTGCCGCTGCTGGCGCGATGGGCGCTACCAATACGCCCTCTGCGAAAAGGCATGACGCCCGTCCATCGCCTGCTTCGGCCTAACGAGCACGACTCCGCCGCGGTCGGCCGTTGCGCCCTCGCCATCATGACCAAAGCCCCCCGGGCCGGACAGGTAAAGACGCGTCTCACCCCGCCTCTGACCCCGGAGGAAGCGGCCGGCCTGAATCGCTGTTTTCTGCAGGACTTGGCCGCCTCCATCACCGCCGCCGGCGGCTCCGGTCAAGGCATCGGCTGCTACACTCCGGTCGGCGCCGAGGAGGCTTATGGCGACCTCTTTCCGCCCGGTTTTCAGCTCATTCCCCAGCGCAACGGCGACTTCGGCTCCCGCCTCGCCGGGGCGGTGAAAGATCTCCTCAGCGTCGGTTTTGCTTCGGTTTGCCTCATCAACTCCGATAGCCCGACCACTCCGGCGGCGGCTTTTGCGGAAGCGGTGGAGGTTCTCGCGCGACCGGAAGATCTTGTCGTGCTCGGCCCTTCCGACGACGGCGGCTATTACCTCATCGGGCTCAAACAAGTTCACCGGCGGTTGTTCGAGGGGATTGATTGGAGTACCGAGCGAGTCATGTCGCAGACACTGGAACGCGCGGCCGAGCTCGGACTCGGAGTTCACCTCCTGCCCGCTTGCTACGATGTCGACGATCGCGTCACCCTCGGGCGGCTCTGTCAGGACTTGTTAGGCCCTAACGACAGCGAAGCGGCTCCGGCCACCCGCTCCTTCCTTCAGACACTCGTTAGGCAGGAAGGTCCCGACCGCATCTGGCCCCAGCCTCTGGCCGCAAGATGAAACGCGCTCTGGTCACCGGCGGCGCGGGCCTGATCGGCTCGCACCTGACCGATCTCCTCCGCCGCGAAGGCTGGCAGGTGCGGGTCTTGGATAATCTCGAGCCGCAGACCCATCGCCACGGTCGCCCGGCTTGGGTCGAAGCGGGATCCGAATTTCTCCAGGGCGATTTGCGCGATCGCGCCACCATGCGAGCGGCGCTCGAGGGGGTGGAGACGGTTTTTCATCAAGCGGCTTACGGCGGCTACATGCCGGAGATCGCCAAGTATGTCGACGTCAACAGCCTGGGCACCGCGCAGCTGCTGGAGATCATTCGCGAGGAAAATCTCCCGATCAAAAAAGTCGTCGTCGCCTCTTCCCAGGCCGTTTACAGCGAAGGCGCCGCTACTTGCCCGGACCACGGGCTCGTCTTCCCGCCCGTCCGCCCGCTCGAGCAACTGCAGCGCGGCGATTGGCAGGTGCATTGCCCGATCTGCGGCGCCGCCACCCGCAGCGCGCCCACCCCGGAAAACGCGCCCATCGGCGGCGAGACGGTTTATGGCCTGACGAAAGTGGATCAGGAAAAACTGGTCCTGCTCTGGGGCAAACAAATCGGCATCCCCACCGTCGCCCTGCGCTACTCCTGCACCTATGGGCCGCGGCAATCGATCTTCAATCCCTACACCGGCGTGATCGCAATTTTCTGCACCCGTTTGCTCAACGACCTGCCCCCGATCCTCTACGAAGACGGCGAGCAGACGCGCGACTTCTCCTTTGTCGAAGACATCGCCCGGGCCAACCTCCTGGCCGCGGAAAGCGACGCGCTCGACGGGCTGCCGGTTAATGTCGGCAGCGGCCGCGGCGTCTCGATTCGTGAAGTCGCGGAGCAAATCTCGGCCGCGCTCGATATCCCGATCCCGCCCGAAGCGAAAGGTGAGTTTCGTCCGGGAGAAATGCGTCACCTAACGAGTGGCACCGAGCGCATCCGCGCCGCCGGTTACATTCCGCAGGTCGATCTCGCCACCGGGATCGGACGCTATCTGGATTGGATTCGACAGCAAAAGGACGTGCGCGATTATTTCAGCGAAGCAGCCGACGTGCTGCGGAACAAGGGCATCGTCCATCGCGTCGCTCGAGCGTGAAGGCGCGGATCTCGGTCGTCATTCCCGCGCTCGACGAAGAGGAGCCGATCGGGGAAGTAGTGCGGGCTTGCCTGACAACGGGCTTGCCTAACGAGGTCATCGTGGTCGATAACGGCAGCCGCGATGCCACCGCCGCACGGGCGGCGGCGGCCGGGGCCCGAGTAGTGACGGCGCCCCGCGGCTACGGCCGGGCCTGCGCCGCCGGGGTGGCGGCAGTCGATCCGGCGAGTGAGATCATTGTCTTTCTCGATGGCGACGGGAGCGATTGCCCTGAGCTGATGGATCGACTCGTGAGGCCGATCGACGGCGACGAAGCTGATTTCGTCATCGGCTCGCGGGTGCGGGGCGAGCGTGAAACGGGGAGCATGAATTTCCAGCAGATTTTTGCCGGGCGCGCTGCCGGCGGGCTCCTCCGGCTGCTCTACGGTGTCCCCTTTACCGACATGTGTCCCTTCCGCGCCATCCGCCGCAGCGCGCTCGCGCAGCTGGGCATGCGCGAGGAGACCTACGGCTGGAATCTGGAGATGCAGATGCGCGCGGCTCGGGCGGGGTTGCGCATCCTCGAAGTGCCGGTAAATCATCGTTGTCGCACCGGCGGTGAATCGAAAGTCTCCGGCACCTTGCGCGGAACGTTCGTTGCCGGGGCGCGAATCCTCGCCACCTTTGTGCGAGTGGCGCGCGAGCCGAAGCGTTGCGCCGGAGCGGAATAAGCTCTCCTCTCGCGCCTCTCCCTTTCCATGAACCAAGCGCACAGCGGTCGGAAGATGGTTTGGGCTGGGCTCCTGGCCGGAGCGGTCGCGGGCATCGTCATGACGGTGGTGATGCTTTTGCTGGCCTGGCTTTTCGGGATTGGGACGCCGCTGGTTCTGCTCGGCGATCGCCTCTCGGTCTTCATCAAGCCCGGACCTTTCCTCGCCCTCATGGGCAAGGTCGGCGGCTACAATCACCTTAAGCAACTTGGCGTCGGCTCCACCATCGCCGGGCAGATTCTGGTCGGCGGGCTGGGCGGCCTGGCCTATGGCCTAACGATCCGCCGCTTCGGGCGCGCCTCGCTCCCGGCGACGTTAGGCATCTTTTTCTTTCTCCCGCTCCTGGTCTCGATCGCCCTCCTCTGGCCAGAGCTGGGAACCAGTTATCGCGGCTGGCCGATGGAAACGGCCGCCGTCATCACCATCCTCGGCCTGGCCCTCGCCTTCTTCGCTTTCGAGCGCACGCTGGTGCTCGCCTTTCGCTTTCTCACCGCCGCGCCGGCTCAGCCTAACGATCTTGAATACTCGCCGGCTATCGGTCGCCGCGCCCTTATCATCGGCGGGCTCGGCCTGCTCGCGACCGGCGGTGGGGCGGGAATCCTGCGCCGGCTTTTCCAGGTCGCCAGCTTCAGCTATGACGGCACCCAGTACCGCGGCGCGCAGGTGCAGCCGATCACGCCTAACGACCAGTTTTATTGTGTGACCAAAAACGTGGTCGACCCGCGGGTCGATCCTTCGCCCTGGCGACTCGAGGTCACGGGGCTGGTGCAGCAGCGCCAGACCTTCGATTTCGCCCGGCTCAAAGCGCTCCCGGCGGTCGAGCAGGAGACGACCCTGATGTGCATCAGCAACGGGCTCGGCGCCGGGCTGATGAGCAACGCGAAATGGCGCGGGGTGCCGCTGCATACCTTCCTGCAAAGCGCTTCGCCGCTGCCCGGAGCGAGCAAGGTCCGGCTGCACGGAGTCGACAATTACACCGATACCTTCCCGCTGGAGAAGGCGATGGACCCGACTACTCTGGTCGCCTATGAGATGAACGGCGAGCCGCTGCCCGATCGCCACGGCTTTCCGGCGCGCATCGTGGTGCCGGGATATTTTGGGGAGAAGAATGTGAAATGGCTCACTCGCATCGAGCTGACCGGGCCGGAGGCGGAAGGATTTTACGAAAAGCAGGGCTGGGGTCCGAACTTCATCATCCCGACCCGCTCGCGCTTCGATCAGCCGGACGACTTCGCCTGGTTTAGCCTAACGAAGACGCAGGAAAAAATTCCGCTTAAGGGAATTGCCTTTGCCGGAGATCGCGGCGTGCGCCGGGTGGAGGTGAGCCTGGACGGCGGGAAGAGCTGGCAGGAGGCCGAAATCACTTACCCCGGGACGAAGCTGACCTGGGTGCTTTGGCAATACGACTGGAAACCGGCCGGGGCCGGCGAACACAAACTCGTGGTGCGCGCGACCGACGGCACCGGCGCAGTGCAGCGGGAAGAAAAAGAGCGCGGACAGTTTTCCGGCGCGACCGGTTTCCACCAGATCACGGTTTATCTCGGCGCCTAACGACTGCTCTATTTCTGGCAGCGCGCACACCAGGCCGTGGTCCGGCCACCGATCGTGGCCCGTCGTAGTTTAGTCGCGTCACGCGGGCATTTGCCCCCTGCTTTCCACCGCACATGCAGCAGCCAATCCTTCGGCGGATCGGAATCATCGTGCCCGATCGTCTGCAAAGCCGCGCGGGCGACGAAGCGTGTCGCACGCCAGAGGGCGCTGAGTTTTTCCTCGCTCAACTTGCCCGCGGCGGTGCGGGGTGAGATGCGGGCGCGCCAGAAAATTTCATCGGCCATCCAGTTCCCGATCCCGGGAAAACCAGCCTGCATCAGCAGCACGGCCTTGATCGGAGCCCGGGCGTGCCGCCTAACGAATTCAGCAAAAACCTTTTTCGTAAAACCGGCGGAATGGATTTCCGGCTGGCTCGTCGCCCACCAGTCGGGCGCGGCTTTTCCGTGGTGAAAGCGGACCCGCCCAAACTGGCGCGCGTCGCGAAAAACCAGCGCCCGTTCCTTTTGCTGGAGGACCAGGTGATCGTGTTTCTCCGGCTCAAACCCCGGGGGCTCGGAGCGAAGCTGGCCGCTCATGCCGAGATGCAGGCCGAGCCAGTTATCGCCACTAAAGCGAAAGAGCATCTGCTTGCCCCGGGCGACGGAGCTCTGCAGTTTTTGCCTAACGAGATCGCAAGCCAGCGCGCGCACGTCGGTTCCGCGAAAAATGCGCTTCGCCCCGTGCAACTGAACCGCCACGATTTTGCCGCCCAGACCGGCGTCCCAGCGTTTGCGAAAATATTCCACCTCGGCCAGCTCGGGCATGGGCGGAGATTAGATCGGCCGGGGGCTCCATGCTACTCTTGGCCGGCATGGAGAAAGTGATCATCATCGGGAGCGGCTGCTCTGGCTTGACCGCGGCCATCTACGCGGCGCGGGCCAACCTCAATCCGCTCGTCCTGGAAGGGCGGCAACCCGGTGGCCAGCTCTCGACCACGACCTTGGTGGAAAATTTCCCCGGCTTCCCGGAAGGCATCGATGGTCCGCAATTGGTCATGAACATGCACAAGCAGGCGGAGAATTTCGGCGCCCGCTTTTCCTACGCGGAGGCGACCGATTTCGAGATGGCGGGCGACCACATCCGCTTGCAGGTCGATGACGAATGGCTCGAGACCCGGGCGCTGATCATCGCCAGCGGAGCCTCCGCCCGCTGGCTCGGGCTGGAGAACGAGGAAAAGCTGATCGGTCACGGCCTAACGAGTTGCGCGACCTGCGACGGCGCCTTCTATCGCAACGTGCCCGTCTGCGTCATCGGCGGCGGCGATTCCGCGGCCGAGGAAGCGCTCTTCCTCACTCGCTTCGCCTCCAGGGTTTATCTGATTCATCGCCGGAGCGAACTGCGTGCCTCCAAGATCATGTCCGACCGGGTAATGGCCTGCGAAAAGATCGAGCCGATCTGGAACACGGTGGTGGTAAAATACATTCCGGACGAAAAGGGCGAGATGACCGCAGTCGAGCTGCGCAACGTGGAGACGAAAGAGGAAAAGATCCTTCCGGTCGCCTGCGTCTTCGTCGCCATCGGGCACGATCCAAATACCAAAGCCTTTGCCGGCAAACTGGAGACTGATCCGGACGGCTACCTGCTCGTTAGGCACCTGGCCGAGAGCAAACACCCCGGCGTCTTCATCGCAGGCGATGTGGCCGATCGGGTTTACCGCCAGGCCATTACTGCGGCCGGCTCCGGCTGCGCGGCCGCGATCGAGGCGGAGAAATATCTCAGCTCGCTCGAGAAGTAGCCGAGCCGAGAGCCTTCGCTTTCGCTTCCCTCCGCCGTAGAAGCGCGCGAGGATGAGCGCCTAACGGTTTTCGTGGTGAAGCTTTGCGATCTGACCCAATTCTATTCGCCGCTCAGCGGCGGGGTGAAACGCTATGTGCACGAGAAAATCCGCTACATCCAGCAGGGCTCCGAGCACGAGCACATTCTGATTATTCCCGGCGAAAAGAGCGAGATGGTCGCGGTCGAGCGCTCGCGCATTTACAGCATCCGCTCCCCCCTGCTCTCGCGCACTTCGCGTTACCGCATCCTGCTCAACCTGCGCGCGATCGAGGAAATCCTGGAACGGGAACAGCCGGACCTGATCGAATCGGGCGACCCGTATCAGGTGGCGTGGAAGGCGATCGCTTCCGGCGTCGGCCTGCGCATCCCGGTGGTCGGTTTTTATCACTCTCATTTTCCGGAGGCCTATTTGCGTACGACCTCGCGCTTTCTCGGCCGGACGGCGACCGAGTTTGTCATGGATATCGCCCGCCGCTATGTGCGGCAGATCTACAACCAGTTTGAAGCCACTCTCGTTCCCTCGGCCCGGCTGGGAGAATTGCTTACCGAGTGGGGGGTGGAGAACGTCCACGCGGTCGATCTCGGGGTGAACGTGGAAGTGTTTCAACCACAACCGGACGATGCCGCCGCCACCCGGCAGTCGTTAGGCATTCCGCCCCGGCGCTGCCTGCTCCTCTATGTCGGCCGCCTGGCCCAGGAGAAAAATACTCAGACGCTTTTTGCCGCTTTCGAGCAGCTCGTTAGGCGCGAGCCGGGGCGATATCATCTCCTCATCGTGGGCGACGGGCTGCAACGGCGCGAGCTCCTCGAGTTGCAGGCGAGTGTCGGGTCGGTGACCTGGCGGCCTTACTGCACCGATTCGGAGGAGCTGGCCCGCTCTTACCGGGCGGCCGAGCTGATGGTTCACCCTGGGGTGCAGGAAACCTTTGGCCTCACCTCGCTCGAGAGCCAGGCCTGCGGCACGCTCGTTCTTGGAATTCGCGGCAGCTACATGGACCGGATCATATTCGGCAGCCAGGAACATTGGGCCCGCGAAAACAGCCCGAGCGCGCTGGCCGATGCCATCGGGCGCGCCTCAGGGGGCGAGCTGCAGGAAGCCGGGCTGGCTGCGGCGGAGGCGGTCCGGGAGCAGTACGCCTGGCCGGTCGTTTTCGAGAAACTTTTTCGCATTTATCAGGAGGTGCGCGCGGGATTCCATCCCGGCTAGCCCCGCGCTATGCGCTGCCGCGCCAGCGCCTTGCGAGCGCGGGCCAGCGAAGTAACCTCCGAGGAAACATGAAGCCCGCCACCGCCTTCCAAATCCGGTCGTATCGCTCGTCCGATCGTGCGGCGGTGCGGCGGCTTTGTTGCCAGACCGGTTTCCTGGGCGAACCGATCGACCCGGTTTACGAGGATCGCGAACTCTTCGCCGATTTTCTCACCACTTATTATACCGATCACGAACCGGAATCTTCCTTCGTGATCGAGAAGGACGGCGAACTGACCGGTTACCTGCTCGGTTCGCGCCGGCCGCTGCTCAACCAGCTCTATTCCTTCCAGCAAAACATCGTCCTCTTCGTCCGCTCGCTCCTGCGTTACCCGGGCTACAATCCGCCGTCGCGCCGGTTCATTCGCTGGATCGTCATGAATGGCTGGCGGGAAGTGCCGGCCGCGCCCGCGCGCACCCCGCATTTCCACATCAACCTGCTCCCGGAAGCGCGCAAAATGTCGACCACCCGCGCGCTCATGAGTGCGTATCTGAGTTATCTCTACCGCTGCGGCGAGAAGCAGGTCTACGGGCAGATCGTGACCTTTGAGAGCCGGCGAGGGGAGAAGATGTTTGAGCGCTACGGCTTCCGGGTCATGAACCGGGCCGAGATCACCAAATACCGCGCCTTCCATCCGGAGTCGGTCTATCTCAGCACGGTGATCAAAAACCTGGAGACGGCTGAGCCGCTCTCGGCGACGACGAAGTCATCGGTCTAACGGCCGCGTCGGTTCTTATGCACGACGAGGTAGTTCCCGGCCGGTTCGATTGAATCGATCTCGTCCATCTGGATGAAGACGGACGGTCTCCTTCCTTCGCCATTGCGCAAGAGGCTGAGTCATCGGCGAACAATGCGCGAGTTTCATTTCCGCTGAGACGCGGCGTCTGCACGTCTAAGGCAGCTCACGAATCGCTCTACGGAGTTCCGCTGACGAATCCTGTGGCGAATGGACTCTTGAGGAGGCTGCGTTTCCGCCTAATCTACGAAGGGAAACGCCGGCATAGCTCAGTTGGTAGAGCAGCTGATTTGTAATCAGCAGGTCATCGGTTCGAACCCGATTGCCGGCTCTCTTCTGCTCCTCCGGATAGACGCCGGCTCTGGACGGTTTAAGCCTGGCCGGATCGTCTCGCGCAAAGGCGCGGCCAACTCCACCGCGGCGTTCTTCAGTAGGCCTGACTAGCGCGGACGGGGAGCGCTCGCTTCGACAAGGGTAAAACGGCGGTCGCTTAGATCGCTTATCGTTCGTTCGTCCTTACTTCGCACTTCTACCTTGTAGGTGTTTCCAACGGGAAGCGAAGCGGGAATGGCCCAAGTAAAGCTGCCGTCACTCTCGGTCGATGGACTAATGACAGAGACAACCCTGCGACCGTCGAGAAGACGGATAACTACTTCGCCGACAATGTTATCAGTCCAAGTGATATTATAGGCGGATCCTTTAGCCAGGCTTTCTTTGCCATTAGGACTAGTCACCGTGATAGCGGGCGCCGCCGCCGCCTCTTCGACTACGGTAAGGCGCCGGTCGGCGGCAATGGAGCTGAGAATCTGAACCGTCCCGCTGGGCCAGATGACTTGCAAGGTCGCGACACTCGTATTCGTATTAAGTCCAAAGTAAGCCGCCAGGTCGCTGCCTCCACCGAGGCTGTCTCCACTGCGTGTCTCCCAAGATTGCGAAGCGCCATCTGCCGTGGTGATTTTGATTCGGGAGCCAACTCCATCGCGGTTACTCAAGGGCGGCCCCGCACCCTGTAGCTCCACGATGAGCCAATGCCGGCCCGTTCCGTTGGCGTAGTCATTGCGGAAAAGAAACACATTCTCACCGTGGTTGACCAAAAAGAGGTCGGGATCGCCGTCCCGATCATAGTCGCCCATGATCACGGTGCGACCGCGGCCGGTGTCGCCGATGCCGCTTTCCGCGGTGACATCGGTGAAGCTGACTCCATTACCGTCATTATGATAGAGTAAGTTTGGGTTGGGAAACTTTTGCGTGCTGGCGGTGATGGCGCCGGCGGCGACGCAAAGGTCCAGGTAGCCATCCAGGTCGTAGTCGAAGAAGATGGTTCCCCAGGTGATTCGGTTACCACCAGTCTCCGGAACCTTGGCATCGTCCAGGCCGGCAATCGCGGTTGCATCGGTGAAGTGTCCGGAGTCATTGCGGAGAAGGAGAGGACTGCCGGCGTTCGTATAGAAATAGTCGGACCAGCCATCCCGGTTATAGTCACCAAAGGCCAGACCCATCCCGTTGCGACAATCCCCCGCCCCGACACTGGCCGCTGCCTCGGTGAAGTTCCATGCCATGGGATCGGTGCCGCCATCATTGCGGAAGAGCTTGGTATTTTCCGGGCCAAAAGGGCAGTCGTTGATGAGGAGAATGTCGAGGTCACCATCCTGGTCGTAGTCTGTCCAGCCGCCGATGAAGCCGTAACCGCCGAGGTTATCATCGGACCCATCCCCGTTAGCATCGCCCCCGAGTAAGAGAAACGAAACGTCGACGAAGGTGCCGTTCCCCTGGTTATGAAAGAGGCGATCCTGGTGGCCGGCGCCGGAATCGGGCAGTTCGCGATGATTTGAGACGTAGAGATCGAGGTAACCATCGCGGTCGTAATCTCCCCAGGCGGCGGAAGTTCCCCGTTCAGGCGTGGCGATGCCGGGAAAAACCCGCGCGGTCTCATCGGTAAAAGTCGCTGTGCCGGTTTCAGTCAGCTGGTTCTTGAAGAAGACATCGTTGTCACTATTCGCGAGATACAGATCGAGGTCATCGTCGTTATCGAAATCAGCCGCGGCGACGCCGGAGCCATCATGAGAGCTATCAGTGACTCCGACCGAGGCCGCTACTTCGGTAAACTTGCCCGCACCCTCATTACGCCAGAGACGGTTCGCTCCCACCCGGTTCGTCATATAAAGGTCGAGATCGCCATCGCGATCGTAATCAAACCAGACGGCACCGGTTCCAATTTTGATGTCGGGCAAATCCGGGGCCAGGTGCTGCACATTACCCAGGGTTGACGCTGTGACGTCAGTGAAAACCGTGGCGGCTGGGCTAAGAATGGGAGTGAGGCAGAGAGCCGTGACAATGGATAGAGAAAGGATTTTGGGGTTCATAAGATTGGGTGCTAAATAAAGTGGAGGTTGCTCTTAGCAGTTTTGTGGTCCCGGGCCTTTGCTGATGGTAAGACCGCGCTAAGTGTTTGGACGGTGCTTAGGTCAGCGAAAAGAGACTGAGCCGGGCTCGAGAAAGAGGTCAGTCCCGGCAGCCAAATGCGACAGAGCGCGGTTCGTTTCTGTTTTAAGATAGTCATGACCATTCCTTCAACCCCTCCGGCCTAAGATGGCAGGTAACCTGGACTTGATCCTACAAAACCATCTTGGGAATTGGAAACCAAATTCGCCTCGCCATCCGGAGCTTTCGCGAACACGCCGCTTGTCGTTAGGCCGAATGGAACTGCAAGGCGTCGCGCAGGCCGGAGCTACGATTCACTGGTCGGGCAATGGCGGCGCGAAGAATGTTTTCCGACGCCCAAATTGCCACCCGGCGACGAGCACGGGTCATCCCGGTGTAGAGCAGTTCGCGGGTCAGGAGCGGCGAATCCTTGTCCGGCAGGAGCAGGAGCACCTGTTCGAATTCCGAGCCCTGGCTTTTGTGAACCGTGATGGCAAACGCCGTTTCGTGCGCCGGCAAACGAGACGGGAGGTAACGCCGGATTTTCCCTTCCGAAGAAACGAAAAACGCCCGCAGTTCGCCCTCTGCTTCGGGATCGGTGAGGACGATTCCGCTGTCGCCGTTGAAGAGCCCGAGGTTGTAATCGTTCTGCGTGATCATGATCGGCTGGCCCGGATACCAGCCGGGCTTGGGGAGGAGAAGACCGACGCCGAATAAGATTTCTTCGACCACGGCGTTCAGGTTCTCGACTCCGAATGGGCCGTGCCGGAGGGCGCAAAGAATCCGGAACTTCTGCAGCGCGGCCAAAGCCGCCGCGGGATCGGTTTCCTGCAAATACGGCCGGAACGCCTCCACCACGCGTGCGCGCAACGCCTCCGGAAGTCGCGTCGCAGGCGGTAGCGGATGCCATCGCGCCTCTTCGGAGGTGGATTGAAATGCCGCCACGGCCGCGTCGGCGTCGCCGGAGTTGATCGCGCTGCTCGCGCGATAGATGCCGCCGGTTTCGGCGAAGCGATAATTGCGGCGTAGCTCGACCACACTCCCGTGCAGCGGTTCGTTAGGCGCGGCCGCTTCCGCGGCGGCGCAGATGTCGGCGAGGACGTTGCCGGCCTCGACCGAAGCGAGTTGATCCCGATCGCCTAGCAGGATCAACCGCGCCGAGGGCGGCACCGCGACGACCAGCTTCGCCATGAGCGCGAGATCAACCATCGATGCTTCGTCGATGATCACCACGTCGGCTGGGAGCGGCTTCTCGGCATCGTGGCGAAAATGAGGCGAGCCCGGGAGGTAGCCGAGCAGCCGGTGAATGGTCGTGGCGGCGAGATTCTCGCGCGCGGCTCGGATGGAATCGGTCATCCGCGCAGCCGCTTTGCCGGTGGGCGCGGCGAGGGCGATGCGGAGACTTTCTCCGCCGGGCTGTGCGAAGACCAGTTCCAGGATGCGCAGGACGGTGCGGGTTTTTCCGGTGCCGGGTCCGCCGGTGATGACGGTAAACTTGTTCGCCAGAGCCTTGGTCGCGGCGACTTCCTGCAGATCGGCGTTCGCTTCCTCCGCAATCGCCGAGCTCGTTGCGCGCGCGAGAATTGCCCGCGCAAGTTGCTGCTCGTATTCCCAATATCGGCGCAGATAAAGCCGATCGTGCCCGTCGAGAATAAGCGGCGTGAAATCGCCAGGAGCACCGACGACGTCGCTTTCTTTGAGCTTCCTGCGCAGCGTCGTTAGGCGCGCGCCCTCGCTCTCGCCGATCTCCTGGAGCGAGACGCAGATGTTGCCGTTTGCGCGTGCGCGGCTCGTGCACATCGCGGCCAGCTGCACTTCGGGGGCAGCGGAAGTGTCGAGCCGCTGCAGAAATTCGCCGAACTTCCGGTCGAGCACGCTGAATTCGGAATCGGTATTCATTTCTCAAAAATCCCGCTCAAGCGCTCGACGAATGCTTCGCTGAGCCGCTGGAAGTAAACACCGTTCTCCGGCCGCGCGGGATCGATCCCGCGCAGAAAAATGTAAAAGGCACCGCCAAAGTCGCGCGCAAAGTCGTAGCCACGTTTGCGCACCCGCAGATACCGGTGCAGCGCGACGCTGTAGAGCGAAAGTTGGAGGGTGTAGAAGTGCCGCTGCATCTCCGTCGCGACTGCCGCCGGCGTGTAGGCGGCCGTGTCTGGACCGAGCCAGTTCGATTTCCAATCGGCGAAATAGAAGCGGCCGTCGTGCTCGAAAACCAGATCGATGAAGCCGTTCATGAACCCGTTGAGCCGCTGGAACTGCAGCCGCTCGAGATGGAGTTCGATCTCCGAAACCTGGAAGACGCGCCCCAGTTTTTCCTTCGTTAGGGCGCTGACCGGGAAGGAGAATTCCAGCTCCGCCAGGCGCGAGTCGTTAGGCACTTGTTGCAGGCTAAAAGGTTTGGCCGCGCCTGCCAGCGGCAGCGTCGTGAGCGTGTGGAGATTCTCCAGCACCGCCTCATCGCGGCCCGCGATTCCATAGGCGTGCAGCCGACGATGCACGATCTCCGGCGCGGTCGAAAGATCTGCAAAATTAACTTTCTCGAGGATCTCGTGCAGGCAGGTGCCGGCCCGCATGCCTTTCGGGAAATCGTGAATTCCCGCGAGCGGAAGCGCGACCGCAATCTCGTCGTTAGGCACGGGCGGTTCGAGGGCTGGACCTTCATCGAGCGGGTCGTTTTCGCGACCGCTGATCAGCCGCGAAAAGCTGGCATTGCCCCAGCTCCGATCGATCGCGCCGGAAAACTCTCTCGGCTCCAGGTTCCCATCTTCCTCGACCACGGACGGTAGCAGCGCCGAAGTCTCCGCGGGCAACGGACCGACCAGAATATCGCCAGACGAACCAACCCGCGCCGGAAGGTCGGTGCGATTGCCGAGCAGGTAAGCCGGCGCTGATTTATCTGTCTTCGCACCTTCTTTCCACACCATCGTGCAGCGATGTTTCGCCCGAGTCAGCGCGACATAGAGGACGCGCAACTGTTCCGCGCGCGACTCCTCGTCGCGCCGTTCCTTATGTGCATCGGGAGCGGCGAGATCGATCGTTAGTTCGTTGTCGGCTTCGGGATCGTGAAACGCATTTCGGATCATTCCGCCCGACGACGCGAAGGGACAAAAGACCACATCGAACTCCAGCCCCTTGCTCTTGTGCACGGTCAGAATCCGCACCGCGCGCTCGTCGCTTTCCAGCCGCAATTCCTGCTCTTCGCGCGCTTCCGACTTTCCCTCCTGCATCCGCTGACCGAGCCATTTCAAGAGCCCGTTCATGCCGAGCCGATGCTCGACGCACGCGCCATGCAGCAACTCCGCGAGATGCAGGAAGTTCGTTAGGCGCCGTTCGCCATCGGGGAACCCAAGCAGACGCTCGCGCACGCCGTGCCCGTCCGAGAGTTGCCGCAGCATTTGAATGAAACCCTTCTCACGCCAGAGCTGATGCAGTTCCTGGAAACGCAGCAGCTCTTTCTCCCACGCGCTCTCATCCACGCTGAGCGCGTCGAGGTCCTGCGCGATCCGGCCGAGCGCGTCGGTGGAAAGCGCAGCGCGCACAAACTTTTCGTAGCCCGGTTGCATCACCGCCGAGAGCACGTCGCGGAGCTCGTGCGCCTCGTGCGAGAGGAAAATATTTGCGGTGCTATAGAGAACCGTCGGCACGCCGCGATCGCGCAGCGCTCTTTGCACTCGCGCCGCCTGAATGTTCGATTTCGTGAGGATCGCAAGATGCCGCGGCTGGAGTTGCTCGTCGCTGATTGTTCCGTTGCTCGTCAGCAGCTGCACCACTTCCGAGCTCACGCTCGCGTAGAGATCCTCTTCTTTTCCCGCCAGCCAGAGCCGGAAAGGGGCTTCCGCTTCGTTGTCAATGCGCAGAAGTTGCGAGTCAGCGCGCGGGCTCGGCGTTACCGCATCGAAGCCAATTTCATCGAGCAGAAAAGGCCGCGGATGATCGAAGATCGCGTTGACCGCGTGCACGAGGCGGCTTTCAGAACGCCAATTGGTCGTGAGAGTAAAACGGCGCGGCTCCGGCGTCTCCGCGGCCGCCTGCATGTAGGTAAAAACATCTGCGCCGCGAAACGCGTAGATCGCCTGTTTCGGATCGCCGATGAACGCGACCGGCGCGTCGCTCCCGTGATAGATCCGCGAGAAGATCGCGTATTGCACCGGATCGGTGTCCTGAAATTCGTCGATCAGCGCGGCCCGATATTTCTCCCGCACGGCCGCGGCGAGTTCCGCCCCGCCGGGTGCAGCAAGCGCGTCGTTCAGGCGCGTGAGGAGATCGTCGAAGGAGAAAACGTTGCGTTCGAGTTTGCGCTCGCGCAGTTGCTTGCGCGCAAAGGCGAAGAATTCGGCCTGCAACGTGGCGCCGAATTCACGATCCAAATCGCTGATCGTTTGGCAGAGCTCGAACGTGCCCTGCGTCGGTATCGAAAATCCGACGCGCACGCCTTTCCTGATCGCCTCGAGCGAGAGCTTCTGCAGACATTGTAACTGCTGCGCGCCTCCGCCATCAGCCGAAAGACATTGCTCCAAATCCTCCAGCCACGACGCCGTCACGGCCGGATCTTTAATCTTTCCTTTCGCCCAGACCGGATGAGCGAACCAATCGCGTAAACGCTCGCTTTCACTCCGCCAGGCCGTCCGCAACTGCTCCAGATTTGCCTGAAGTTCCCCCGTGATTTCATCTAACGAACGCGGCTCGCTAGGCAGAACGCGCAGGAGCGGATTGCGCGTCAGTTCCTCGATATTCTTAAACAGCGTCTCCGGGCTGATCTTGTTCTTCAACGCGAGCAGCGCAGCGAAGGAATCGCCCTCGTAGAACGTAATCCGCCAAAAGTCGTTCGCGATTTCGCGGAGCAGCTCGGCTTGATTCGCCTCCAGTTCCGCATCGAAAAAGCCGCCGCTTTCGAAGGCGTTATCGCGCAACACGCGCTGGCAGAAACCGTGGATGGTGTAGATCGGCGCCTGATCGAAATGGGCAAGTGCGTGCTCGAGCGCGAGCGTGGAAGTCTGGCGACCGGCGTGCGCCTTGCGCAGGCTGAGCAGCAGCTCGTCGGTTGTCGTTAGGCTGCCGCGAAAGACGGCGAGCGCGTCGCGCAGCTTCTCCCGGATCCGGGTGCGCAATTCCGCCGTGGCGAGCTCGGTAAAAGTGGTGACAAGAATGCGATCGATCGTGAGCTCCGGCCGCTCGAGGAGCAGACGCAAAACGAGTCCGGCGATCGTGAAAGTTTTGCCCGTGCCCGCGCTCGCCTCGATCAACATCGGGCCCGCGCCGATCTCGGTCGTGGGGAGGGCAAAAGGCCGCCGGCTCATGAGACCAGCGTCTCCAGCGGCGGACGAAAAATCGCCAGCGCAAGTTCCTGAAACTCCTCGTCGAGCGGCTCGGAAACGTTCCGGAAAGCCAGCTCGAAATAATCATCCGTCGACTCCGGCGGTTCGCCGAAATCGGCTTCGTATTCCTTCGGCTCGCTCTGCCATTTTTTGCGCGCAGCGCTGAGCGGATCCTTGCCGTTTTCGGCCACCGTCGTCTCCGCGAAAGCGAGCGAGCTCTTCGGGAAAAACCGCAGCGGCTCGCGCAGACCGCGCCAATAAAGTTCCAGCAACTTCAGCAGGTGCTCCAGCGCCGCCGCCGGCTCCAGCGCTCGCAATTTCTCCGCATGCGGCTCGCGTTCCTTGTTCACCGTGATCAGAAACGACTCGGTCGCGGCGGTCGAATTCGCGATCAAATGATTGATCCACGCGCGCAACAAATCCTTTGGTTTTCGCGTCGTTAGGCGATAAGCCACGAGGCGGTCCGCGCCGAGCTTTTCGAGTTGCGCGGCGAGGGTGAATCCAGCGAGCTGAACTTCCACCGGCCGCGTTTCGATCGGCTGCTCGCTGAGATTGCCCCTAACGAACTCGGCAAATCGCTCAACGTCGCGAACGATGTCGCGCAATTGCGCCGCACCCGCCGGTCCCGGCGGCAGAATCCCTTCCGCGCGGATGATCGGGAGGCGCGGCGCCAGCGGCTCGCCCCGCAGCGCGCGCGCGAGCAGGTCCTGCTGCAGGTGATATTTCGCCAGCGAATCGATCGCGAGCGGCTCGGAATCCTCCAACATTTCCTCGAGGCGCGGGAGCTTGAGCCCGAGCCGTTCGACCGCGAAGAACTTGGAAGGATTTCCGAAGAAACTCGTCAGGCGCAGGTTATCCAACTGCCGGAATTCCGCTTCCGGTTCGCTGATCGGCGTGGCGCAGAAAATCGGCGGCGGCTGGCGCGGCGCCGCGGCCGCAACGCTCGCCGCGCAGCTCTCTTGCGAATAGCTGAAAAGGTCGCTGCCCTTGCGAAAATAGGCCGGGCTGAAAGCCTGCAGGCGATGTTGCCTAACGAGTGGCTTCGCGGGCGCGAACCTGCTCTTAACATAATCGAGCAGCTCGCTCACAAGCACGCTCGGCGGCAGCTGGCTGTTGTCGCGGATCGATTGGCCGAGGTAGCTGAGGTAAAGAATTTCCCGCGCCGAAAGCAGCGCCTCCAGGAAAAGATAACGGTCGTCATCACGGATCGCGCGGTCACCGCTTTGCGGGTGCGCCGCGACGAGGTCGAAGCCGGGCGGCCGGCTGTCGCGCGGGAAAGCGGTGTCGTTCATCCCAACCAGGCAGACGACGCGGAATGGCACCGCGCGCATCGGCTTGAGCGTGCAAAAGGTGACGCGGCCGGAGAGAAAACCGGAGTTCGTGTCGGTGCGCGCGAGCGTTTGCTCGAGATGCGCGACGAGCACGTCGAGCGGCACGGGCTCGTGGTAATCGGCCAGCGTGGCGGTGTCGCGGAGCGTCTCGAGCACACGTCGCAACTGCCTCAACTCCGGTTCGCGTTCGTCGTCGCCGGAGAAAAAACGCGCCGCCGTTTCCTGCAAAAGTTCCGCCCAATCCGCGAGCGTCCGCGGCTGCTGCAGGGAACGCGCGGTCGCGAAAAGTGTGTCCGCAAATTCCGCGAAGTGCCCGAGCGTTTCCGCAAGGTTTCCCTCCACGTCGTCGAACGCGAGAATCCCATCGAACAGCTGCTCGCCCCGCGCCGGCGCCGCGTAACCGAGGAGCAACCGGTCGAGGCCGGCGCGCCAGCTATTCTCGCCAAACTCCGGCAGCCCGAGCGCCGCACGATGCGCCGCGTCGATGCCCCAGCGGATCCCGGTTTTCTCGATCCAGGCGCGGATCGTCTCCAGGTCGCGCTCGACGAGATGGAAGTTCCGCTGCAACGGCGCTGACTCGAGAATGCTGACGACGCTGGCGGCGGAGAAACGTCCGCCCGCCGATTCGAGGATGCGCAGGAAAGTGTCGATGACGCCGTTCTCCGCGCGCGCGCCGCGATCGGCGATGCTGAAAGGAATCCGCCGCTCTTCCGGCGCGGTCGCGAAAACCGCTTCAATAAATGGCGCATAAATCGCGATGTCCGGCGCCATGACCACAATCTCGTGCGGCTTCAGACGGGGATGCTGCTCGAAGAGCGCGAGCAATTGATCGTGCAGAACTTCCATCTCGCGCATCGGGCTGTGGCAGGAATGGAGCTGCAGCGAGTGATCGTTAGGCGCGACCTCGCGCGGCGCGGCGCCACCGGGATCGTGGAGCTCGAAAATGTCGCGCTGGATTTGCCCGAGCATCGTCGTGTCCGCGGGCCGTTCGAACGAGTCCAGCTCCTCCGCCGGCTCGAGATCGGTGATCGTCTCGAGAAATTCGCGACCGAGTTTGCCGAAGGCGCTGAGCAGCGGATTGCCGCGCGAAAACTGCAGATCAAGCTGCGCCGTGGCCGGCGCGCGGCGGCGTTCGCGCAGCTCCTCGCGCTCCGAGCGCGTGTCGCCCCACCATTCTGGCGTCGGCTCGAGCACGAACAGGTGCACCTCGCTTTGCCGGGCGAGCGCTTCGATCACGTCGAGGTAAAATGCCGGCAGGCTCGAGATCCCGAAGATCGCCACGCGCGCCGGCAGCGCCTCGAGCTGCTGGCCGCGTCGCAACTTCTTCACCAACTCCTGCGCCAGCCTCGGCTGATGCCCGCCGCCCTTCGACAACGCGCGCCAGAGCTGCGCCTGCCAGTCGCCACCTTTCCCCGCGTCCCAGTCGAGGATCATCCGCGGCCGGAAGGCGAGGTAACGGTCGAAGACCTCCGCGATCTTGTTCGCGAGCTGGTAGAGCTTCAGCTCCGGACGCTCGCCCGCGAGGTAATGCCGGACCGGCTCGAACGTGTCGAGCGTCGCCAGCTCCGGCAGCAGGCGCATCATGCGCCACGGCAAAACGTCGCGCGAGAAGAGATCGCTGGCCGGCGCTTCGGGTAAAGCCGCGTGGAAAATTTCGCCGACGAACTTCTGCGGAAAAGGAAAGCGGACATTGGCGCAAATGCCGTGCGCCTCCGCCAGCCGGAGCGAAAGCCAGCGGCCCATCCCGAGGCTTTGCACCACGATCGTCTCCGGGTCGAAGACGCCACCGGCAGGCTGCCTGACGATCGCCGCCAGCTCCGCGCACAGCTGCTCGAGACGGTTGCTGGTGTGGAGGTGGAGGCCGGCCATCGCGGTCACCATGCCTCAAGGCTGCGAAAAGCGATAGCGCGGGAAGGCCGCGACCGCCCTGGGGGGAACTGTTCCGAGGGGAAAATCCGGGGGGACTAAGGGGTCATGGTCGGGCAGGGTTCCGGGGTTTGGGGAGGTATCTATGGACGTCTGGACTCGGCGCCGCGGCAGCCGGAAGCGTGATCGCCGTGAGGGGAATGCGGCTGCGGAGCGCGAAGCGAAAGACCTTTCACACTATCTTCTACGGAAAATCCCGGCCAAAGTTCGGAACTTTCTCATTTTTTTTGGGCCGGTCCTCAGTTCGCACTGTCTCAAATTGGGGCCTTCAGCCATCTTGGCGCTCATGCTGCGCAACCTGATTTTTAGCTGGTCGGGCACGCTGGCTGAGAGCGGTCGCGTGGGTGGCGCGCTGCGGCCGCAGGCCCTGGGATTCCTCAACTTCGCCCGGGAGACGGGCCGGCGTTTGTTTGTGCTCGGCACGCCAGAGGAAGGTTCTCTGCGCGAGGAAGCGGCGCGGCTCGGGGTGGCGCACTTTTTCGAACGAATCCACGGTCGGGGCCGGCCGATCAAAGAGCTAATGGCGGAGTGCGCTTTGTGCGCGAACGAAACGGCGCTGATCGACCATCGCGGATCGGAAATCGACGCGGCTCGGCGGGCCGGCCTCCTGACCATCGCGACCGAGCACGACAGCGGCGGGGAAGACGGGAGGCGGTCTGCCGACGTGCGAGTGCGCGATCTGGGCCAGTTAAGGCGGTTGCTCGAGACCGTGCCGTCTCACGATAAAATCCTCATCGAAGAGCTGGAGCTGAGCGCCCACATCGGCGTGCCGGCGGAGGAACGGGCCCGGCCGCAACGCCTGGTCGTTTCGCTCGCTTTGGTGCCGCGCCACCGTTTCGATGAGCTGCAGGACGATCTGGCGCACACGGTCGATTACGCCGCCGTGTCTGCTGTTCTGCGCGAATTAGTGGCCGCGCGCCGGGATCGATTGCTCGAGACGCTGGCGGAGGAAATGGCAGCGCATCTGCTGCGCATCTTTCCGCTGGATCGGGTCGAGCTGGAATTGCGTAAATTCATCCTGCCGGAAACAAAATACGTCGCGGTGCAGCTCGGGCGAACGGCGGCCGCGGCGCGCTAACGATTCGCTTTTCCCCGGGCGATCCATACCTTCCCGGCGTGCAAGAAAGCAACCTGGTGCAGGACGGCCACGGCTGGGAGACGATTTCGAGCGAGACGCATTTCACCACTCCGCATCTGCGGGTGGCGACCGACTGCGTACGCACTCCGGCCCAGCCCGAGCCGCGGGAGTGGTCGGTGGTGCATCGCAAGCCCGCGGTGGTGATCGCGCCGCTGACCAGGGCGGGAAAATTTGTTCTGATCCGGGAGGAACGCCTGCCCATTCGAGCCGCCATCTGGTCGCTGCCAGCGGGCCAGATTGATGACAACCTGGAGCCGGATGACGCCGTCATCCGCGAGGTGGCGCGGCGCGAGCTGCGGGAAGAGACCGGCTACGAACTGGCGGAGGAGGCGGAGCTAGTCTCGTTAGGCCACTTTTTCACCTCGCCCGGTTTTACCGACGAACATTGCTACCTTTTTCTGGCCCGCCCGGTGCAGAAAAGCGCGACCGGCCCGCAGCACGACGCGACCGAGGCGATCACCGATTGTCGCGAATTTAGCGCTGATATCGTGCGGTCCATGATCGCCGACGGGCAGATTTGCGACGCCAACACCCTGAGCTGCTGGGCCCGACTGGTGGCCAAGGGCGAGGTTTTTCCCTAAGGAATGAAGCTGCGCGATATTTTTTCCTTTCGCGATCCGCCCGAGAGCGAGACTTCGAAGCCGTTCCTCGAGCACCTGGAAGACCTGCGCTGGACGATCGTGAAGATGGCTGCGGTCCTGATCGTGGCGATGTTTGTCTGCTTCGCTTTTCGGCAGCGGCTGGTGCTGGTTTTACAGCGCCCGTTGAGTGAAGTCGGGAGCCAGGTCGGCACCCTGCGCGCTCTCGGGATTACCGATTCCATTACCATCTCTTTCCAGCTCGCGTTCTACGCCGGGATCGTGCTCTCGTTCCCTTTTCTGCTCTATTTCCTGGCCCAGTTTGTTCTTCCAGCACTGACCTCGGTGGAGAAGCGCTTTCTCTTTCCCGCCATCTTCGTCAGTTTCGGGCTCTTTCTGATCGGCGTGCTCTGTTGCTACTATTGGCTCCTGCCCAAGACGATCCTCTTTTTCTTTCACGATACGGAGTCGTTAGGATGGACGCCGATGTGGACGGTGCAGCAGTATTATTCCTTCGTCACCCGATTCGTGCTCGGTTTTGGGCTGGCCTTTGAGTTACCGGTGGTGGTCCTGGCGCTGGTCAGGTTTGGCCTGGTCACCTACGCCTTTATGTCCCGCACCCGGCCCTACGCGATCGTGCTCATTTTCATTCTCGCCACCATCATCACGCCCACGCCCGACGTGCTCACCCTCATCGCCATGAGCCTGCCGATGTGCCTGCTCTACGAGAGCTGCATCTGGATTGCCTGGTTCATGCAGCGCAAGGCAGCCCGGGCCGATGCCGCTAACGAGTAGTGGACACGATCCCGGCTTACGAGCTTCTCTTCCAGGTTTTCGCCTTTCTCCTCGGGGCTGCGGTCGGTTCTTTTCTCAATGTCTGCATCTATCGCTTACCGCGCTATCTCTCGGTCAACCAACCGCGCCGCTCCTTTTGCCCGGCCTGTAAAACGCAGATCCCATGGCCGCAGAATGTGCCGTTGCTGAGCTGGCTCTTTCTGCGCGGGAAATGCGCTCATTGCGGCAGCCGGATCGCCTTTCGCTATTTTGCGGTCGAGCTCCTGACGGCGCTGCTCTTCCTGGGGGTCTGGCTGGTTTTCCCCTGGCCGATCGCGCTCGCTTATTGGGTTTTTGTTTCCCTGCTCATCGCCGCAACTTTTATCGATTTCGAGCATTTTATCATTCCGGATGAGATCACGATCGGCGGCACGGCGGCGGGCGTGCTGGCCAGTCTGGTGGTGCCGGCCCTGATGGAACAAGAGTCGCGCCTGCGGGCCGGCGCCTGGTCGTTAGGCTCGGCCGCGCTCGGTTATGCCCTGCTCTGGCTGGTCCTGGAAGGGGGGAAGAAAATGTTTGGCAAAAAGCGCATCCGGCTGGAGGCGCCGACGCCGTTTAGCTGGGTCCGCGACGGAGAAGACGCTGAGTTTATTGTCGGCGACGAGCGCGGGCTCTGGAGCGATCACTTCGCGCGGGAAAGCGATCTGATGCAGTTGCATTGCGCCGAGGCGGTGGTCGACGGCCGGGCCTTTGCCGAGACGACACTCCTTTTGCACTACGACCGGCTCAACATTGGCACGGAAGCCTTCCTGCTCGATCAGGTCGACCGGATCAACGGGGTGGTACGCGAGCTGCAAATCCCGCGGGAAGCGATGGGGCGCGGCGATCTAAAGTTCATCGCTGCGATCGGAGCTTTTCTCGGCTGGCGCGCGGTCCTCTGCAGCATCTTCGCCGGGTCGCTCTTCGGTTCGGTGGTGGGGCTGGCGTCCCTCGTGGCTGGGCATCGGGCCCGGTCGGCCAAGATTCCTTTCGGACCCTATCTCGCGCTCGGGGCCCTGGTCTGGATGTTCTGCGGCCAACAGCTCCTCGGTTGGTATCTCGGGCTGCTCTCGCCCTGAGGATCAGAGCTTCTCTTCCGCCGGCCGGAAGGCGGCGTCCGGCAAGGCACAGATGTCGCGCAGAAGCGCGCGCGCTTCCGTGCTGGAAGGATTCTCGGGCAGGTAATCATAAAGGCTGGCCCGAACGCGTGCGCGATAGTCAGCCTGCCAGCGCTCGAGCGCCGGAAGGGGCGAAAGGATCGCGATCTCCAGGACAGCGACAAAGTAGAGGAACGTCTTCATGCCATGGGGTGCGGGTTCACGGGGGCCGATTTTGGGAGAAATCTTTCCCAGGAACAAGGAAAATATTCCCCTGGCCAAGTCGAGAGGTCTGCTGCGCCGGGGTTTCCGCTGCTGAGACCGCGGCCGGGAGAGGGCTGTGCCAGCGAAAGTTTGCCCACAGTTTTCGTATGAAAAATGCTTAACCGGGGCCAGGACCATTTCATTCCGTGAATGCCCGTCCCCGGGGACCTCACGCCTAGCGATGCCCCTTATGAACAACCGCCATTCAAATCTCGTCCCGGCGACGAAACGCTTCATCTCTCTCAGGCTATGGCAGCGTCCAGAGCCAAGGGCGGGTACGATGAGGATGGCCTGGATCCTGTTCAGCGTGTTGTTCTGTCTCACGCCCGCCATTCCGGTTGCGGCCGCGAACGATCTGACCGAGCTGAGCCTGGAACAACTTATGCAGGTGGAGGTGCCGACCGTCACCTCCGCCTCCAAGTTTGCCCAAAAAACGACCGATGCGCCCGCTTCGATCACGGTCATCACTCAGGATGAAATCCAGCGCTACGGTTACCGGACGCTGGCCGAGGTCCTGCAAAGTGTGCGCGGCGTCCAGATCACAAGAGAGAATCGCTACAGCTATGCCGGCATCCGCGGTTTCAGCCCGCCAGGCGATTTCAAGTCGGGCCTTCTCCTTCTCATCGATGGCCACCGGGCAAACGAAAACATCTACGGTAGCGCGCTCATTGGCACGGAGGGATTGGTCGACGTCGACCTGATCGACCATGTCGAGGTGGTGCGTGGGCCGGCTTCGGCTCTCTACGGCGCAGGAGCGTTTTATGGGGTCGTCAATGTGGTCACACGTTCGCCGGCTGACCTTGGCCAGGGCGAAGTGTCGGTCTCAGGGGGGAGCGGGGAGTCCTATAAAACCCGCTTAACCCTCGGGCATAGTTACGCCAATGGCTTTGCTTATCTTCTCTCCGGCTCCTTCTTTGAAAGCGAGGGCGACCAACACATTTACCTCAAGGAGTTTGACACGCCCCAGACCAACCGCGGCGTGGTCCGGAACCTGGACTTCGATTATGGCCGGGACGCGTTGCTCAAACTGAGTTACAATGACTTCTCACTCGAAGGCGTCTTCAAATGGCGCGAGACCGGCACTCCCGATGCCGGCTATGACACCGTCTTCAACGACCCCCACAGTCGCCAGTACGATCAACTTGGCCTTGTCACACTGCGGTATGCGCATGACTTCGCCGGTTGGAAGGTTGCGGCTGAGAGCAGTATCAGCCACTATCGGTTCCACGGCCTCTACCCCTATAACTACGTCGTTCCGACCGACCCATTGCGCGTAGTGGTGAATCTCGATGAAACAATCGGGACATCGTGGACCGGAGCGGTGGAAGTCAGTCACGAATGGAACAAGCATCATTTCACCCTCGGAGCCGACTTCCAGGACAACATCCAGCAAGACCAGATAAACCGGGATCTCAGGCCAGCATATGAATACCTCGATCTCCGGCAAAGCACTCGGCAGTTCGGCCTTTTCCTCCAGGATGAGTACAGCCTGGCCAAAACCCTCACTCTCAGCGCGGCTGGTCGCTATGATTGGTACACCCTCTCCGGGAGCGACTTCAGCTCCCGCCTCGGCCTGATTCATCAGCCGACGGATAAAACCAGCATCAAGCTGCTCTACCGAGATGCTTTTCGCTCGCCCACCATTTATGAGTCAGCCTTTGAACAGCCCGGTACTCCACTCAGGGCCGAGCGCATCCACAGCTATGAAGCGATCCTGGAGCAGGAAGTCCGAACCAATATCCGCCTGACCGCAAATGCCTTCTTTAACCGGATCGATGATCTGGTGGAATAGCGAAGCGATGAGGAGGGGACCCTCTTCTATCGGAACGGCGATTCGGTCAACACCGCCGGAGCTGAGCTGGAACTAGAAGGACGCTGGGCAGGAGGAATCCGGACTCAGGCCAGTTACACCTACCAGCAGTCCCACTTCGTCAACACCGGGGACGAACTCCCAAACGCCCCGCGCCATCTGGCGAAGCTAAACGTCATCGTGCCTCTCTTTGACGACAAAGTCTCCGTCGGCCTGGAGGTGCAAGGGGTCAGCTCGACCAGAACCCTTGGCGGCCACCATACCGACCCTTACCTTCTTGGGAACATAACCATCCTTAGTCGAAAGCTCTTCCAGAATTTAGATATCTCAGGCAGCGTCTACAACATTCTCGACAAGAGATACAGCACGCCGGCCGGGCCCGATTTCACCCAGGATGTCCACATCCAGGAAGGGCGGTCATTCCGGGTCAAGCTCTCTTATAGTTTCTGAAGGCGGAAATGCGCGAACGCCTCTACAACTGGAAAATACTTGCTCGGATGAGTTTGGTGACATGCCTTCTCTTCTTCTCCTCCCCTGCCGGAGCTCAGTCAGCGATAGAGTTGAGAGTTAAGGCTGCATTCGTCTATAACTTTGCCAAGTTTACCACGTGGCCGGCGGAAGTGCCGCCGGGCAACCCCTTTGTCATCGGTTGCTATGGGGACGGTGCCTTTATGGAGGTGCTGACCGCAACCGTCGCAGGCAAGTCCCTCGAAGGACACCCAATTGCGGTCAAGATGATAGGATCCGCGGAAGACTTGAGCGGCTGCCAGATTCTCTTCGTCGGAAACGGACAGGCGCACCGGGCGGCGACGCTCTTACGCACAGCCACCACCGCGCATGTGCTGACGGTGGGGGTGAGCGACGATTTCGCCAGTAAGGGGGGGATGATCCAGTTCGTGGTGGTGAATAACGGAGTGAAGTTTGTCATCAACCAACAAGAGGCAGAGGTGGCAGGCCTCAAGATCAGTTCAAAGCTCCTGGAACTGGCCCTCAAGGGGCGCCTGGGGGGCGGCTAAGGCATGATGGCTCAAGAGTTGCCAAGACAAGTTAGTCTTATGAAACGTCTTTTTCGCAACATGCCGATTCGGCGGAAGGTCACTTCCGTTGTCCTCGTCACCTGTATCGCGGCGCTCTTATTAGTCGGCCTCGCCTTGTTTGCGGTGCAGGTCTTTAGCTTCCGGTATAACTTTACCTCGAACCTCCAGACGATCGCGAAGATGATTGAAAGCAACATCACCGCGGCCCTGACTTTTAATGACTCTGCGGCGGCGAACGAGATTCTTTCCTCGCTCAAGGCGCGTTCTGCCGTGACCTATGCATCGATTGAACGGCCTGACGGCACGATCCTCGCCCACTACGCCCGTTCGCCACAACGTGACAAGCCGTCAAAGATGCCTGCGGAAGAAGGTTTTTCCTATCATGACCACCAGCTTGTCTGTACTGAGCAGGTCATGCTCGATAACGAGCAGATTGGCTTGCTGCATATCCGCGCCGATTACCTCGGAGAGCTGGAACAGCTCCTCCTGATCTATGGCGGGGTCCTCGTTCTCGTCTTAAGCCTCGCCGTCCTCTTGGCCTTTGCCTTATCCGGCAGGCTGCGCGACTCGATTTCCGATCCCATCCTCGGTTTGGCGGAATCGGCCCGGAGCGTGGTGAGAAACAGTGACTACTCCGTGCGAGCGGAAAAGTTTGACGACGATGAGATCGGCACCTTTACGATTGCATTTAACCAGATGCTGGAACACATCGAAGAGCAATCCTCGGCTTTGACGGAAGGGCGCGACCTGCTCGAAGCGCGGGTTGCAGAACGGACCGAGACCTTGCAGCAGACCAATGTGTCTTTGACCTTGGCGAAGGATGAAGCAGCCGCAGCCAACCGGGCCAAGAGTGAGTTTATCTCCCGCATGAGCCATGAACTGCGTACCCCCATGAATGCCATCCTCGGGTTTAGCCAGATCCTTGAGATGGATGAGACTCTCGACGCCTCCCAGGCCGAGAGCGTCGGTCATATCCTGAGCGGGGGCCGCCATCTACTCGTTTTGATCGACGAGGTGCTCGATATCTCTCGGATCGAGTCCGGTCATATGTCTCTGTCTCTGGAGCCGGTCGACGTGCGCCAGTTAACGGATGAGACGATCGCCTTGATGCAGCCGTTGGCCATGGAAGCGAAGATTGAACTGCTCCAGACCGTGACGAAAGAGCGGAACCGGCCCTTCGTCTCCGCTGATCGGCAGCGCCTAAAACAGACGCTGATCAATCTTGTTTCCAATGCGATCAAGTACAACAAAAGGGTGGGAAGGTGATGATCGGTTGTCAGCTCACCCCGCGAACGGAGGAGACCGCGCCAGAGACGGCTGGTTCCCTTCGGGTGAGTGTAACGGATACCGGAGTGGGAATTCCGCCGGAGAAGCTAGGTCGGCTCTTCACTCCCTTCGACCGATTGGATGCACAGCGCACCACGGTGGAGGGAACCGGCCTAGGACTGGCTATCTCCAAAAAGATGATCGAACTAATGGGTGGCGTCCTCGGTCTTGAGAGTACCGTGGGTAAGGGGAGCGAGTTCTGGATTGAGCTGCCCGCCGCCGATTGTCCGACAAAAGGGCTCGACCTGCCTTACACTGAAGGACCGGCGGAGGCTTATGACTCAAAGGTCAAGACGGTTGTTTACATTGAGGATAACTTGTCCAACCTCAAGGTCATTGAAGCCATTTTCACTCTGCGCAACGGCATCAAACTCTTCGCCGCCATGCAGGGAGGGCTTGGAATTGATCTGGTCCGCGAGCACTTGCCCGATCTGGTTCTGCTCGATCTGAACCTCCCCGATCTTAGCGGCCAGGAAGTGTTGGGCCGGCTGCGCCGCGATCCGCGGACACGGCACGTGCCGGTGCTAGTGCTTACAGCAGACGCGTCACCCGGCCAACGCGAGCGCCTGCTCGCAGCCAGCGCCAACGGTTTTCTGACCAAGCCCTTGGACGTTCCGATCTTCCTGAAAATCGTCGATCAGATGCTGGCCAGCGAAGCCCGCAGCCGGCTTGGGCGGGAAGTGGCGGCTGAAGGCGCTCCTGAGTCGAATAAGCCTGTAAGCTAAGACTCGTGAGAATGGGCGCTGGAGCCAAAGCAAAACGGCCGGGTCCCTCGCGAGACCCGGCCGTGGTTGAATTTGCTTGGGTTAGCGCGGAGGCGCTGGACCTAGCCCGAAATGCTCGGGTTAGTAGTCCATACCGCCCATGCCGCCCATTCCACCCATGCCGCCGCCCGGCATGCCGCCGCCGCCGGCACCACCCTTGTCCTTCTCAGGAGCTTCGGTGATGACTGCTTCGGTGGTGAGAAGGAGGCCGGAGATGGAGGCCGCGTTTTGCAACGCGCTCCGAGTGACCTTGGTCGGATCCACGACGCCCGCTTTGACGAGGTCAGTGTATTCGCCGGTAGCCACGTTGTAACCTTCGTTACCCTTGCGCTTCTTCACTTCCTGCACGATGAGCGCGCCTTCCTGGCCCGCGTTATCGGCCAGAGTGCGAAGCGGAGCCTCGACGGCGCGACGGATAATCGCGACACCGACGGCTTCGTCGCCTTCGAGCTTGAGGTTATCGAGCGCCTTCTGCGCGCGGATCAGTGCGACACCGCCACCGGGGACGATACCTTCTTCAACCGCGGCGCGAGTCGCATGCAAGGCGTCTTCCACGCGAGCTTTCTTCTCTTTCATCTCCGTCTCAGTCGCGGCGCCGACATTGATCACGGCGACTCCACCGGCCAGCTTGGCCAGGCGTTCCTGGAGCTTCTCCCGATCATAATCGGAAGTGGTCTCTTCGATTTGACGGCGGATCTGAGCGACGCGGCCCTGGATGTCGGCCTGTTTGCCTTCGCCTTCCACGATGGTGGTGTTCTCCTTGTCAATCGTGACGCGCTTGGTGCGCCCTAAATCCTCGAGCTTTACGTTCTCGAGTTTAATACCGAGGTCTTCGGTGATGCAGCGGCCGCCGGTGAGGACTGCGATATCTTCCAGCATCGCCTTACGACGATCGCCGAAGCCCGGAGCTTTGACGGCTGCAACCTGCAGCGTTCCACGGAGCTTGTTCACGACCAGAGTCGCGAGCGCTTCGCCTTCCACGTCTTCCGCGATGATGAGGAGCGGACGACCGGCTTTTGCCACCTTCTCGAGCAGCGGGAGCATGTCCTTCAAGCTCGAGATTTTCTTCTCGTGAATGAGGATGTAGGGGTTATCGAGCACCGCTTCCATCGCTTCGGCATTGGTGACGAAGTAAGGAGAGAGATAGCCCTTGTCGAACTGCATGCCTTCGACCACGTCGAGGCTGGTTTCGATCGACTTGGCTTCTTCCACCGTGATGGTGCCATCCTTGCCGACCTTATCCATGGCGTCGGCAATGATCTCGCCGATCGTCTTATCCCAGTTCGCCGAGACCGTCGCAACCTGCGCGATTTCGCTGCGGTCGCTGACTTTCTTGGAGATCTTGCCGAGCTCGGCCACGATCGCCTCGACGGCCTGGTTAATGCCGCGCTGGAGCGAAGTAGGATTCGCACCGGCGGTCACGTTGCGGAGACCTTCTTTATAGATGGACTCGGCCAGGACGGTCGCAGTGGTGGTGCCGTCGCCGGCAATGTCTGAAGTCTTGGAAGCGACTTCGCGCACCAGTTGGGCGCCCATGTTTTCGTAAGGATCTTCGAGCTCGATTTCCTTGGCCACAGTCACACCGTCTTTGGTGATGGTCGGGCTGCCGAATTTCTTGTCCAGGATCACGTTGCGACCACTCGGTCCGAGGGTCGCCTTGACGGCGCGCGAGAGTTTCTCGACGCCGCGGAGAAGCGCATGCCGCGCATTCTCATCAAACTGTAATTGTTTAGCTGCCATAATTTAGTTGTTAGTCCTTGGTTAGAGTTGAGAGACTGGGGTTAGCCGATAATGCCGAGGATATCGTCCTCGCGCATGATGAGGTAGGACTCGCCGTCCACCTTGATTTCAGTGCCGCCGTATTTCGAGATGAGCACTTTGTCACCCTTTTTGACGGTGAAATCCACTTTCTTCCCGTTGTCGTCCACTTTGCCGGTGCCGAGGGCGACGACGCTGCCTTCCTGCGGCTTTTCTTTGGCGGTATCGGGGATGATGATGCCGCCTTTTTTGGTTTCAGTCTCTTCGATCGGCTGCACCAGCACCCGGTCTCCGAGAGGTCTTACATTAATTGCCATATGGTTTTGTTACTTACTCCTTCTACTAGTTGGGTTGTTACCGGCGGCCATGCGCAAACGCGCCTGGCCGCCGGCAAATTGTTGGTTAAATCGTTACTTCTTGTCTTCGTCGACGACTTCGAATTCCGCGTCGACCACGTCGCCTTGATCCTTGCGCGCGCCTTCGGTCTGCGGCTCGGCCTGCGGACCGGGGCGGCCACCGGCTTCAGGACCTGGGGTCGGCCCAGCACTGGCGGCGGCTTGTTTGTAAAGGTCGGCGCTGATCTCCTGGAACTTATTCTGTAAGTCCTCGTAAGTGCGCTTCATCGCTTCGATATCGTTGGCTTCAATCGCGTCGCGCACGGCCTTGATCGCATCTTCGACCGGCTTGCGCTTGTCCTCCGGCACCTTATCGCCGAGATCCTTGAGCTGCTTTTCACTCTGGTAGGCCAGGGTGTCGGCGTTGTTCTTGATCTCGATCGCTTCTTTCGCCTTCTTATCTTCCTCGGCGTGGGCTTCGGCATCACGCTGCATCTTCTCGACCTCTTCCTTGCTCAAGCCTGAGCTACCGGTGATGGAGATCTTTTGCTCCTTACCGGAACCCAAGTCCTTGGCCGAGACATGGAGGATGCCGTTGGCGTCGATATCGAAAGTGACTTCGATCTGCGGCACACCACGCGGGGCCGGCGGGATGCCGTCGAGGTGGAAGGTGCCGAGGTTCTTGTTATCGCGAGAAAGCGGACGCTCACCTTGTAACACTTTAATCTCCACCCCCGGCTGGTTATCGCTGTAAGTCGAGAAAATCTGCGACTTACGCGTCGGGATGGTGGTGTTACGCGGGATCATCGGAGTGGCCACGCCACCCGCCGTCTCGATCGCGAGAGTGAGCGGAGTAACATCGAGCAGAAGAACGTCTTTCACGTCGCCCTTGAGCACGCCGCCCTGGATGGCTGCGCCGACGGCCACGACTTCATCCGGGTTCACCCCTTTGTGCGGCTCTTTCCCGATCAGGTCGCGCGCTGTCTCGATGACTTTCGGCATCCGAGTCATACCGCCGACCAGGACCAGTTCGTTCACATCCTTCTCCGAGAGTTTGGCGTCGGCCAAACAATCTTTCACCGGCTTGATCGTGCGCTGGAAGAGCGAGTCAGTCAGCTGCTCGAGTTTCGAGCGGGTGAGCTTTTTCTGAATGTGCTTCGGCCCGCTCGCGTCGGCCGTAATGAAGGGCAGGTTGATCTCGTATTCCTGCGCAGAAGAAAGAGCGATTTTCGCTTTCTCGGCCTCCTCCTTGATCCGTTGGATCGCGTCCGGCTGTTTCGCCAGGTCAATGCCGGTGTCCTTCTTGAATTCATCGACGATCCAATCGACCAGGACGTTATCCCAATCGTCGCCGCCGAGGTGAGTGTCGCCGTTGGTCGCCTTCACTTCGAAGACGCCGTCGCCGATTTCCAGGACCGAGATATCGAAGGTGCCGCCACCCAAATCGTAGACCGCGATCTTTTCGTCCTTCTTCTTATCCAGCCCGTAGGCGAGCGAAGCCGCCGTCGGCTCATTGATGATGCGGAGCACTTCGAGACCCGCGATCTTGCCCGCGTCCTTGGTCGCGTTGCGCTGCGAGTCGTTGAAGTAAGCCGGCACGGTGATGACGGCCTGGGTGATCTTTTCGCCCAGCTTCGCTTCCGCGTCGGATTTGAGCTTCGCGAGAATCATTGCCGAAACCTCCGGGGGCGAGAAAGTCTTCTTCTCACCGTTCACTTCCACCTGCACATGCGCGTCGCCATTGGCTGCTTTCACGATCTTGTAGGGAACGCGATGTTCCTCCTCGCGGACCTCGTCGAATTTGCGGCCCATGAAACGTTTGATCGAGAAGACCGTGTTCGCGGGGTTGGTCACCGCCTGGCGTTTTGCCGCCTGGCCGACGAGACGCTCGCCGTTCTTGGCAAACGCCACAATCGACGGGGTCGTGCGCGCGCCCTCACTGTTCTCTAAAACTACCGGGTCACCGCCCTCCATCACTGCCATGCAGGAGTTCGTCGTGCCCAAATCAACACCTAAAACTTTAGCCATTATATAAAAATTTCCTTTCACGGAGTCATTAGCAGCGATCGTTCCACGTCCATAGAACATGCGTAAAATGCAGGCGTTTAAACATTAGCAAAAGATTGTCCCCTCCGAAGGTCTTGAAATAACGCGCCAAGCTGTCACACCACTGCCTTCTCCAGAGCCGCCTTTGGTGACACGATGTCCCCGCGGACTGGTATGATCGCTGCTTAATCTCTCGTTCGTGGAAAGCAGATCTCCAATCCAGAGCGTGCCGCCGGGGGGCGATCTGCTTTTCCAGTGCCAGCACTGCGATACTTCACTGGTCGTGGACGATTCAGCGGCCGGGATGATTGTCCTCTGCGAAGAGTGCGGAAAGCCGACCACCGTCCCCTCTCCGGCGCTCGGTGCCGGCGAGAGCCCGGCGGCCGTGGTGCTGCCAGTCGCCGGCCGCCTGGAAGAACTGCGCCGCCATTTAAAAGAGAATGAATCGCAGCGCCTCGAGGTGAAAGGCTACATCAACCAGCTGAGCATCCAGCTCCATCGCTGGCAGCTGCGGTTGCAGACGCTGGAAGAACGCCACCGCGAACTCAGCGGGGAGATTGCCCAGCTGGAAGGCGAGGGTTCTCCAGTGTCGTTAGGCTGATTTGTCGCCAGGGACGGCCGAGGCTATCGTCCGCCCATGCCCGGGGCAGCCAGCAGCGCGGAAGAAAAGCAGAGCCAGCTGCAGAATTTGCTGCGCGCGCACGCGCCCCTGGTCATCGCCTACTCCGGCGGAGTGGATAGTGCCTACCTGCTCGCCATCGCCGGGGAAACTTTGGCCGACGAATGCCTGGGAGTGATTGCGAGCAGCCCGAGCCTGCCGCGGCAGGCCCTGCGCGACGCCCTCGAGCTGGCCGGCCAACGCGGCCTGCGGGTAGAGGTGGTGGAGACGCAGGAGATGCTCGATCCGAATTACTCCAGCAATCCGATTAACCGCTGCTATTTCTGCAAGGCCGAGCTTTTCACCCGGCTTGATGCCCTCGCTCGCGCGCGCGGTTTCCGCGCCATCGCCTACGGCGAAAATGCCGATGACGCCCACCAGGTGCGCCCCGGCCGGCAGGCAGCGGCTGAGTTTGCCGTCCTCGCCCCGCTGAAGGAGGTCGGCCTGAGCAAAGCGGAAATCCGCACCCTGTCCCGCGCTCTGCGATTGCCAACGGCGGAGGCGCCGGCCCAACCGTGTCTTAGTTCACGCATTCCGCATGGCACGCCCGTCACGGTGATGGCGCTGGGAATGATCGAGCGGGCGGAAGCGGCCGTGCGCGGATTTGGTTTCCGGGTCTTCCGGGTGCGCCATCACGTCTTGCAGGACCGGCTGCGGGCGCGGCTGGAGATCTTGCCTAACGAGCTCCCGCGCGTGAGCCAGTGTGAGCCAGCGCTCCTGGCTGCGCTCCGGGAGATAGGCTACGACGAAGTCGTGATCGACCCCGCCGGTTACGGCGCGTCCTCCCTCTAGCGCAATTTCACCGACTTGTTACGTCGGCGACATCTGTTCGTAACAATCGCTCTCTAGCCTTGCCGCGTTCGGAGACATCCGGGCCGCAGCCACCCTGTAAAACGCTGCGCTTTAACCAACCATCGCGACCTCGGTCGCAACAAAGGAGAAACAAGTTCATGTTCAAGAAAACGATGTTCATCGTCGCTGCCGGCAGCCTGCTGCTGGGCAGCGCTGTGGCCCGTGCCCAGGATAACGGCGCCCTGCTCGATCTGCTGGTGCATAAAGGCCTGATCAACGATCAGGAAGCGGAAGAAGTCCGGGCCGACCTGACCCGGGAGAGCGCCACCACCTCAGCCGGTAAAATCAAACTATCCACCCCTCTGACCGAGCTCGAGCTCTACGGCGACGCCCGGATTCGTTACGAGGTGCGTAACGGCGAGACCTCGAGTCCCGACCCGATCAACCCGCCGGGCGACACCTACCAACGCAATCGCGCGCGCTACCGCCTGCGCATCGGCCTCAAAGGAACTCTGGTCGATGACTGGTTCTTCGGCATCCGGCTGGAAACCTCGACCAATCCTCGCTCCACTAACGTGACCTTTGGCGACGACACCGCCGCCGGACCGGGTCCCTTCGCCAAGAACAGTGACGGGATCGGAGTCGGACAGGCTTACCTGGGTTATAAAGGAATCCGCGACCTCACGCTCATCGCCGGCAAGATGCCGAATCCTTTTATTAACAGCACCATGGTATGGGATAGCGACATTAACCCCGAAGGTTTGGCCGAGCAGTTCTCCCACACCTTTAGCTTCGCTCTTGGTGGTGGCGGTTCCTCGTCCGCGGCGGTTGAATCCTACAGCAAGGATGGCAAGGCAGTCGCCACTTCCGCTGTCTCTGCGGAACCTCCAAAAAAGGTCTCAGTCGATCTCTATGCCAACTTCGGCCAGTTCGTCTACGACGATAAGAACCCGGAGAATCCGATCGGTCCGCAGCCAAGCAACACCTCGCGCTCCGATGCCTTCATGCTCGGCTGGCAGGTGGGTGCGAAAGTGACCTTGCCGAACAAGATGTATTTCCAGATCTCGCCTACCCTTTATAACTATACCGGCACCGGCGATACCTTTAACGCCCACTTCGTCGGGGACCCCACCTTCCAAGTGGTCGATCCCGTCACCGGCGCAGTTACGCTGGTTAGCCCTAACCAGACCGGCATCAACAACCTGTTTGTCTTCGACGTGCCGATGGAGATTGGCTGGAACCTGGGCGAATTGCCGATCAAGGTGTTCGGTGAATATGCCCGCAACCTCTCCGGCGATGATCGGGCTGAGGCCGCCGGCCATCCTGATAAGACCGACTCAGTCAACGCCTACCAAATTGGAGCCGGCATTGGGAAGGCGAAAGGAAAAGGCTCCTGGGAGCTGCGCAGCTTCTGGCAGCACACCGAACAGTTCGCGCTCGATCCCAATCTGGTCGACTCCGATCTCTTCGATAGCCGCGTCAACCTGGAAGGCGTGTTTGTTCAGCTGAGCTACGCTGTCACGGACGCGGTCACGACCAATCTAACCTACGCCCACGCCTGGCAGATCGATCACGATCTGGGCACCGGTGGCGTTGGTGATGTCGGGATCAACCCGCTCGACGATTACAACCTTTTCCAGGCCGACCTTAGCTTCAAGTTTTAGCCGGCGCCTAAGCACTTCACCTATAATACAATGAAAACAACATTACTTATCCTCATGGCCGCTCTCGGCCTCACTGCGACCCAGGCCCAGGCTGACCGCCTCGTGATCAAAGGTTCCGACACCCTCGGGGCCAAATTGGTGCCGCAGTTAGCCGAAGCCTTCAAGGCCAAGCACCCGGAGACGACCTTCGACATTGCTGCCGAAGGCTCCACCACCGGTATTGCAGCCATCATCGATGGCACGGCCCAGATCGGCATGGCCAGCCGGCGCGCAAAACCAGCCGAAATTGGAGCGGCCGCCGGCAAAGGAGTGCACATGAAACCGACCATCGTCGCTTACGACGGGATCGCGGTGATTGTAAACTCTGCCAACCCGGTCAAGAGCCTGACCAAAAAGCAGGTGGAACAAATCTTCACCGGCGATGTGACCGATTGGAGCGCGGTGGGCGGAAATCCGGGCCCGATCTCGGTTTACACCCGTAACACTTCTTCCGGCACCTACTCCGAATTCAAGGAGTTGGCGATGAAAAAGCGGGACTACGCCCCGAGCGCACAGAAGATGGCAGGTAACGAACAGATCGCGTCTGAAGTGGGCAAAAACGCCAACGGAGTCGGCTATGTCGGCCTGGCTTATACCAAGGCGGGCGGGATCAAGGTGGCCTCGATCGACGGCGCTCTGCCTTCGGTCAAGAGTGTGCAGGCCAAGAGCTATCCTTATGCTCGGCCGACCTTCTACTACACCAACGGAGACCCAACCGGGGTGGCAAAGGAGTTTGTCGACTTCACTCTTAGCCCGGCCGGGCAAAAGATTGTTCTTCAGGTCGGATTCGTTCCGGTCAAGTAACTTCCAGAGAAGTTAGGTTCAAGTGAGCCCGCTGGGGAAACCCGGCGGGCTCTTTCCTTTTTCCCCCAGAGGGACAAAGGAGCGCTGCGCGCGGCCAATCCTGTTTTCTCCAAAACGTCACCTCCGCTCCACCGGAAATACACAATACTCGGGAAGATTCTCATGGCTCAGCCGCCACTGTGGCAAGACCGGTCGCGGCGATGAGCGCCGCAAGCGACGCTTTGGTTAGGACGTTTCTGGACTGATCGGTCATGGAATATGTTGTTGTTTGGGTGTTAGCGACTTGATGACTTCGTCTTTCCTTCCATCGTCTCAATGTAAGGCCGGGTCGCAGCGCGTAACTCGTGCGAGATGCGATTAGAGATAAGACCGCCGAGCAGAGCAAACGGATCAGAAAGACAGGCCACCATTGCCAGCCATGGTGTGTCACGAAATAGCCGACGCCGAGCGATTGAATACCGCTTCCGAGATAGACAAAGCCGTCGATAATGCCCGAACAGGTGGCGGTTGCTTTGCGTCCTCCGAAATCTGCCGCCGCCGTGCCCGACATGAGGGAGTGGACGCCAGTCACTGCGGCGACAATGAGCAGGGCAGAGAGCCCGACTACGAAAGGCCAGCCGAAGATGTTCATCGCCATGACTGCGGCCATCATGAGCATGAAGGCGGAAAAGATCGCTGCGGGTGGTCCGGGCCGGGATTGAAAGAAATTGTCCGAGACCAATCCGCCAGCGAACCGGCCGACAATGCCAAAGAGGCAGAGAAGCAAACCCCAGTTAGCGAGGATGAGGTCAGCGTCCGGCTGCTTCACCTCGTGGCCAAAAATCGTATACCACTGCATGATGCCATTGCGCAGTACCCCAGAAGTCGGCTCGATGAAGGCAAACATGAGCATGAGTGGGTTGAGAAAGACCTTCTTCAGCAGATCGGTCGTGCTATAGCTCTCATTCATGAAGCCGGAGGAGGCGTCGTGCGTATCGAGCTCGGGAAAGCCGGCACCTTCCGGGTGTCCTTAATCAATCAAAGATCGAGCACGGCCCAGCCGAGGAGGATTGCCACCTGAATGAAGAAGACCGCCCAGGTGGCGTCAATGCTCTTCCGTGCCGAAGATCGCCCCAAAGACTCCGCGCTCACGGACGTGGAACCAATACGCCTTGACCTTGATAATCGAGACCGCGCCGTAGCTCTGGAAATACATGTTGATCGCATAAACGACGGAAAAAACACCCAGGAGCCGGAGATGAAGGCGGCGGGTCAGGACGAGCCAGGTGATGACGCCGAGAGTGATTTTAGCCATCGCTGCGCCGAGGGCCGCGATGAGGATCCCGCGTTTGCCGCCGATCTTGTCGACAGCGGTCCGTTGATCAGAGAGGAACCAGTAAGTCATCCCGAGCGGGACCAGTTAATGAAGCGTCGGCTCAGGAACCAGCGCCCGTGCCGGAGAGGATTGTTGTAGAAAGAGAGTCCGATAACGACGGCGAGGCAGAGGAAGACGATGGCGAGCGACATGACGAAGATCAGCTCGCGGCGGAACTATGAATCGAACGGATCCAGCGGAGGAAAATCGATTCACGGCGGCCATTCTTCATAAAACCCGCGCGGAGGCACGCTTAAAACCTCGCCTTACATGATTGTCGGCCGGTGGACCGTCGCCTCAGGAGACAACCGCGGGCGGCCGATCAATCGGGCTCGGTTAACTCGCGCAGATGATTCCAAAGGGGAAACTCTGCTTCGCGCCACCAGTTCTGGAAGGCGGCGGCGTCAGGAAATCCTCCCCTCGGGTAACGCATGAACCGCAGCGACTCTTCCCAGACGGTAGAATAACTCGGATCGAGCAGAAGACTTTTCCATTTCGCCACAGCATCGTGATTGGCGGAATGCGCGAGGTCGCTGGCGAACTGCGCGACCAAAGGCGATTCGACGGTGTAAAGAAGATTGGGAGGAATGTCCGCGCTATCGCTCGCGGGCGCAGAGGGACGCGTGATCTCCGCCCAGTGATGTTGATGCGCCAGAAGGGATTCGCCATCGGCCAGAGCACGACTTAGCGCGGTGGGGTTATCCCTGGTGAAACGATGTAGCACGAGCTGTGACGAACGCAGGGTCCAATCGAAGCCATCCTGCCGCATACCACATTCACGGCAGACGGCGGTGCCGGCGTAGTGAGGCCACTTAGTGAAAACGAAAAGCGCGCCGACGAGCATGAGACTTAGCAAGACCGTGGTCTGCCAAAACGGAAGACGGCGTCGAGGTGCCGGGCTGGCCATCGCCTGAGTCTCGGTCGTGAGTTCCATGGATAACTGCGGCATTTTAGACGTCCCGATCATGACACGCACCTTCGCGGGGCACCGCCGTGGCGACGATGCCCCGCCGTGGGTATCTGTTAGTAGTTCTGATTAATGATCTGTAACTCTTTGCCCGCTCGCTGCAGGAAGTGGTCGGCCGGCCGGGTATCGGCACTCAAAGAACGCGCCATCTTAAAGAAGATATCGGTTTGGTCGAAGTAACCTGTGAACTGCACTGCCCCCGGACCGTCGGCCGTGATCGGAACGGAGGAGCCGGTATGATTACCGGTGCGGAAGCCGACCGCGATGCGGTATTGGTTGGTGTTTTCTGGGTAGCCATCGGTGTTGTTGTCGGTGTAATCGGGAAAGCCGACCACTTCACCGACGTTGTTGCCCGAGTTACTCGGTGCGACCACTCGCGGCGGATCGCCGAAAGGGAAGAACGGCCCCATCGCCGGGGTGAAAGGAGTCACGGAGGCCGGATAAACCGAGATGCTGCGGGTGTTCAGCACCGCGCCCGATACCGAAGCGTCGCCGATGCCGACGATATGCATCGATTGATCGTGATCGGCCGTGACCAGGACCAGCGTGCTGGCCTCGCTGGCAAAGCTGCGCCCGACGGCGATCGACTTATCGAGCTCAATCGTATCCCAGATCACGCCGTCGGCATGGTTTGGATGCGATTGCTTATCGATCGAAGCCGCTTCCACCATAAGAATGAAAGGGGTTTTGTCGTTGCTAAGTGCAGCGATGGCTTTGCCGGTCATCTCGTCGAGGAACGGCTGATCGGTGAAACCGCCGAAATCCGGCAAGGGCTCGTCCGGATCGCGGACCAGACCGAGCTTATCGTAGGCGACGTTCATGTTACCCGTACGAAAGAGACCGATCACCTTGGAAGCGCCGCTGAGCGCGTTCAGTTCGCTGCGGTTAGCGACATAAGTGTAGCCATCGGCCTGTAACTCCGCGACCAGGTTGCGCGAGTCACCGCTGTTATCCTGAGTACGAGCGTCGAACTTCTCCTTGCCACCACCCATGATGACGTCAAAGGTCGGGCCGCTGGCGAAAACGCCGTCCACATACTGACGGGCGATGTCATAGAGCAGGTTTCGGGTGATGGTGTGACCACCTTCGCCCGCCGGCGTGGCGTCGGTGATATCGGCGGTGGAAACAATGCCGGTCTTATAACCGTAGACACGCTTCAGGTATTCCCAGAGCGTCTCCATCCGCGGGTTATCGAGCGCGAATTGCTTCGTGTTCTGAATGTCGGATGAGTTGTACTTAAAGTCATTGTTATCCGGCTGCACGTTGAGCGCACCGTCGATGGTCTTATTTCCACTGGCCCAGGCGGTGGCGGTGTTGGCCGAATCCGGCACCACCCGATCTTCGGCATAAGTCATAACCATGCCGCTGACCGGCATCGTATCCATGTTTTGCAGTTGATCGAAGAAGCCTTCGCGGAAGCGGTTCCCGGTGCTTTGACCAACGATGCGGCCGGCGTCGCGGTAGGTCGTGCCCATGGCGTCGCCGATATAGAGAACGATGTTCTTAGAGCCGCCGCTGAGACGGAAATCCTGAACGCCGATGCGCCGAGTCGCTTCACCGTGGCTGCCGCCGTCGTTGACCGTGGCCACGACCGTCTTTACCCCGCGGGTGGGAAAACTGATCTTTCGATAAGTCCAGGCCTTATCGAGATCCGCGGTGTCACTGTCATTATCAGTCGTCACTTCTGGCGCGGGCAGATTGATCTGCCGGCCGTCGACCGTAATGCTGATCCCGGCATCCGTCGCGGCTAACCCGGTCGCTTCGACCCGAAGGTCGAACTGCTGTTGGGTGAGGAGCCGAAATCGTTCGGGTAATCTTATTTTGACCTGCGGCGCGGCCCAGCTCAGAGCCGGGCTGACGCAGGTGAGTAGGAGTATTGGAAGTAGTTTCTTCATGAATAGGATTTTGTTGTTTTGAGTTGAGGTGTGATTTCTGACTGCGCGGCGACCTTCCACCGCCAAAGTGACAACCGGATGACGGGAAGGTAACTTTCTGGTCAATCCTCTCCCGGCACTGAATCGACATGACTCGGCTGGCTGACGACGAGGGCCGCGTCATCCAATTGTCACATTAAAATTTTTGACCCTGGCGCGCGTCCTACGGCACGGTGAACGATCATGAAATCCCATTCGCTTACCCGCAAATTCCTTGCTGGATTCCTTTTGTTCGGCATCGCGGCGACCGCCTCCGCGCAGATGACGATCAACGGTGCCGGCGCCACCTTTCCTTATCCGATCTACTCGAAATGGTTCGACGCCTACGCCAAGGTCGACCCTTCCGTTCGGTTCAATTACCAATCGATCGGCTCCGGCGGCGGACAGAAGCAGATCCTGGCGCAGACGGTCGACTTCGGTGCCTCCGACGGCCCGATGAGCGACGAAAATCTGGCCAAGGCTCCGGGCAAATTGCTCCACATCCCGACCGTGGCGGGCGCCGTGGTCATGACTTACAACGTGGCGGGATTAAGCGATCTGAAATTGGACGGTCCGACCATCGCCGGCATCTACCTGGGCGAGATCAAGAAATGGAACGACCCAAAGATTGCCGCGCTCAATGCCGGGGCGAAGTTACCGGATAACGATATCGTGGTGGTGCATCGTTCCGATGGCAGCGGCACGACTTTCATCTTCACCGATTACCTGAGCAAGGTGAGTCCGGAATGGAAACAGAAGGTGGGCAATAACACCTCAGTCAACTGGCCGACTGGTCTCGGCGGCAAAGGCAACGAAGGCGTTTCCGGTCAGGTCAAACAAACGCCCAATGCGATCGGCTACGTGGAACTGATCTACGCCATCCAGAACAAGATGCCGTATGCCGAGCTCAAGAATAAGGCGGGCGAGTTCGTTAAGGCGACGCTTGATTCTGTCACCGCGGCGCTCGCGACCGCCGATGTGCCGGCTGATTTCCGTTTCTCCATGACCGACGCTCCGGGCAAGGACGCCTACCCGATCGCGGGTGCGACCTGGCTCCTGGTTTACGAGAACCAAAAGAATCACGAAAAGGGCCAGAAGCTGGTCGAGTTCCTGAAGTGGGCCGAGACCGATGGCGAGAAGATGGCCAAGGATCTGAATTACGCTCCGCTTCCCGATGCGCTGCAACAGCGGGTCTTGAAACGGATCAGCGAAATCAAGTATTAAGAGGCGAAGACGCCAGGTTGCGCCCGTCGGGCAGAGTCCATCTGCTCGACGGGCGGCCTTTCCAAAGCACGTTTTAATTTATGCCGCTTGTCGTTCCAGCGCCGGCTGCGCCTGAAGTGGCCGTAACGCAGCAGATGCGTCCGCCGTCGCGCTTCGGCGATCGAGCTTTTGAATGGCTCACCCTGGCGATGGCGCTGGCGGTGGTGGCCCTGGTCATCCTGGTCGGATGGCAACTGGCCAGCGCCTCGATGATGGCGATCAGGAAGTTTGGTTTCCACTTCCTCGGCACCTCGACCTGGGATCCGGTGGCGGAGCAGTTCGGCGCTCTCCCCTTCATCTACGGCACGCTCGTTTCTTCGCTCATCGCGCTCGTCATTGCGGTGCCGCTGAGCATCGCGACGGCGGTATATCTGACGGAGCTGGCGCCGCTCTGGCTGCGGCAGCCGATCACTTCCTTGATCGAGATGCTGGCCGCGATCCCGAGCGTCATCCTCGGGCTCTGGGGCATCTTTGTCATGATCCCCTTTTTGCGCGATTACCCGTTTCCATTTTTGAAGAAATACTTCGCCTGGACCGGGCTCTTCACTGGTCCGATCTACGGCGTCAGCATGCTGGCGGGCGGGATTATCATTGCGATCATGATTCTGCCCATCATCACTTCCGTCTCGCGCGAGATCCTGCGCAGCGTGCCGAATCTGCAGCGGGAAGCGGCTTACGCCCTGGGTGCGACGCGCTGGGAAGTGACCCGCATCGCCGTGCTCAGCTACGCCAAGAAAGGCCTCTTCGGCGCCGTCATCCTCGGCCTCGGCCGCGCCTTGGGCGAGACGATGGCGGTCACGATGGTGATCGGTAATACGCCGCAGATCGCGCTCTCGCTGCTGCAACCGGGCTACACCCTGGCCAGCGTGATCGCGAATGAGTTTACCGAAGCCACCACCGACATGTATTTGCAGGCGCTCTTCGAGATCGCGCTCGTTCTCTTCGGCATCACCATCATCGCGAATCTCCTCGCGCAGGTGTTGCTGAAAACCATCGGCGGCAAGCAAACCACCCGTGCTGTCCAATGAGCCCGCGACCCGGAAACCAGCACCGCTGGCGCAAATTCAAGAGCGGCCTCGCCTCCGGCCTGGCTTTCACTTCCGCCATCCTGGTCATCGCGCCGCTCGCCCTCGTTTTCTTTTATCTCCTCGTGCAGGGCGCCAGTTCGGTGAACTGGAACTTCTTCACTCAACTCCCCGCCCCGGTGGGCGAAAAAGGCGGCGGCATGGCCAATGCCATCGTCGGCACCCTCGAGCTGCTCGGGCTCGCTTCGCTCATCGGCGTGCCGATCGGAGTCCTCGGCGGAGTGTATCTGGCGGAATACGGATCAGCCGAGGCCAACTGGGGTCTGCGCTTCGTCGCCGATGTCTTGAATGGCGTGCCTTCCATCACCTGGGGCGTGGTCGTCTACGGCCTGGTCGTGCTGCGTTTCAAAAGCTTTTCCGCCTACGCCGGCGGGCTCGCGCTCGGCTTCATGATGATCCCGCTGATCATGCGCACGACCGAGGAAGTGCTCCTGCTCGTGCCTAACGGCTACCGCGAAGCCTCGCTCGCGCTCGGGATCAGCCGCTGGCGCACCATCGTGCACATTGTGATGAAGACTGCTTCCAAGGGCATCATCACCGGCATCCTCCTCGCCCTCGCCCGCATCGCCGGCGAGACCGCGCCGCTCCTCTTCACCGCTTTCGGTAACCGCTTCTGGAACCGCAGCCTGGCCGAGCCAATCGCCGCCCTGCCGCTGCAAATTTTTTCCTACGCCATCTCACCCTACGACGATTGGCACCGCCAGGCCTGGGCCGGCGCGCTCGTCTTGGTGGTGGGAATTTTCCTCATCAATGTGCTCGTCCGCTTCCTCACTCGTGACCGGACAGCCCGAATCGTTTAGCCTAATGCCCGTTACCAAGATGTCTTCACCGCAATCCAGCACGCCGCCTGATGCGAGGTCGCAGCCGCAATCGCAGTCCTCCGCGGCCCCGGCCCCGGCGACCGAGCCAGTCGCCTTTGACGTGAAAAATCTCTCGATCTGGTATGGCGACAAACTGGCGATCAAGGACGTCACCATCGCCCTTCCGGCCAAATCGATCACTGCCATCATCGGCCCGAGCGGTTGCGGCAAGTCGACCTTTCTCCGTTGCCTCAATCGGATGCACGAGCTGGTCCCGCGCACCCGGGTGAAAGGGGAAATTCTTTTCTACGGCGAAGATCTCTACGAAGCCGGAATCGACCCCGCTGTGGTGCGACGCCGGGTCGGGATGGTTTTCCAGAAATCGAACCCGTTCCCGACCATGTCGATCGAGGATAACGTCCTCGTCGGCCTGCGTCTCAACGGCGTGCGCGACCGTAAAATCCTTAATGAGCGACTGGAAAGATCGCTCCGCATGGCCGCGCTCTGGGATGAAGTGAAGAACGATCTGAAGAAGCCCGGCATGGGCATTTCCGGCGGCCAGCAGCAGCGCCTCTGCATCGCCCGCGCTCTCGCGGTCGAGCCGGAAGTGTTGCTGATGGACGAACCCTGCTCGGCGCTCGACCCGATCGCCACGGCCAAGATTGAAGAGCTCATCCGCGAGCTGCGCGACAAATACACCATCGTCATCGTGACCCACAACATGCAGCAGGCCAGCCGCGTCTCGGACCGGACTGCTTTCTTCTACGTCGGCGAGCTGATCGAATATGGCGAGACGGGCCAGCTCTTTAATCGGCCCGAACAAAAGAAGACCGAAGACTACATCACCGGCCGATTCGGTTAAGCCATGCGCTCCCCACATATCCTGCGCGAATTTGATCGCGCCCTCGACGCCTTGCGGGCCGATGCCCTGATGATGGCCAGCCTGACTGATCGCAACCTGCAGAACGCGATGAGCTGCCTGCTCGATCGCGACACCAATCTCTGCGCCGTCACCATCTCGGATGAAAAGGAAGTCGACGCCTTGGAGAAAACGGTCGACGGCGTCGGGGTGGAAATTCTCCTCCGCTACCAGCCGGTCGCCTCCGATCTGCGTCATGTCGTTTCGACCATGAAACTGGGGAGCAACTTGGAGCGCATCGCCGATCAGGCGGTCAAAATCGCCCGGCGCGCGCGCAAGCTGACACTGGAGCCGGAACTGGACGAAGCGATCGCGCTCGGCCCGCTCTTCATCGAGGCGATCTCGATTTTCCGCGACAGCGTGCGCGCCTTTGCCGATGGCGACGTCGTTCTGGCCCGCTCGCTTCATGCGCGCGATCGCGAGATCGACCAGATGAATCACGACATCGCCGATGACCTCACGAGCAAGATGGCGGAACGCCCGGAGCGCATCCCGGATTACCTCAATCTCCTCTTCATCGCGCGCCACCTCGAGCGGGTGGGCGATCATGCCAAGAACATCGGCGAAGACGCGGTCTACCACACCGAAGCGGAAGACATCCGCCACCCCAGGAATACCCTGCTCGGCGCGGCCTAACGCCTAACGGATAGGCGAAACCGCTGGGTTTGCCCGACCTCCTCTTAGTTTCTCATCCCGATCCGGCGAAGCGCGGAGAGGGATCTCGCAGTTGCCACCGAGAGTTCCAGGAGGCGAGACAACGCGAATTGCAATGGAGAGGTTCCTCTCCGTCCTGCGGCGGATCGGGATGACAAATCGAGAGGCAGAGCCGGTTCGCGGGCGTTAACCCTTCGCCGCCCGCGGGGGAAAGAGCCAGAGCAGCTTCCCTTTCCGCCCCACCAGATCGACCAGCGCCAGACCCGCTTTCGGCATTTTTATTTTCCCACCGGTGAGCGCTCCCACCACCTCAGACAAATCCGGTTCATGCCCCACCAGCATCAAAACCTGCTGCGGATATTTGCGCTGAATCCGGGTCAGATCCGCTGCCTTGAATCCAGGCGCGAGCAGTTGCTCCTCCCGCACCCGCACCTTGAGATGCTCGGCCGCGATGTCGGCGGTTTGCGTCGCACGCGGGAGCGGGCTGGCCAGAACGACCCCCACCTTCGCCTTTAGCCTAACGAGAAACCGGCCCACCTGGTGCATCTCCTTGCGTCCCGCTTTGGTCAGCGGACGATCGTCGTCTTCGCCTTCCCAATCAGGCCAATCGGCCTCGCCATGCCGCAAAAGATAAAGTCGCATCGACCAGGATGGGCCCGGCCGGTCTAAAAGGCCAGCGCCACCCGGGCCAGGAGATAGCCGAGCAAGCCAGTCGCCGGCAGAGTGAAAACCCAGGCCCAGACGATGCGTTGGACCACGCCCCATTTCACCCCGCTGAAGCGTTTCACCGCACCGACGCCCATGATGGAAGTGGAGATGACGTGGGTGGTGGAAAGCGGAATTCCCCAGGAGCTTGCGAGCTGGATGATAACGGCGGCGCTGGTCTCGGCGGCGAAACCGTGCACCGGCTGCAACTTCACCATCTTGTGCCCGAGAGTGCGAATGATCCGCCAGCCGCCCGCAGCGGTGCCGGCCGCCATGGTCGTGGCGCAGAGGATCACGACCCAGGGGCTGACCTTGAACTGCGGAGTGTGCAGGAAATCCAAAAACGGCGGCAGATTGATGAACTTCCCGTTGGTGGTGCCGGTGTAGAGCGCGAGGGCGATGATGCCCATCGTCTTTTGCGCATCATTAGTACCGTGGCTGTGCGCCATCCAGGCAGCGCTCGCGAGCTGGAGCTTGCCGAAAACAGAATGGATGAAATGCGGGGTATAGCGGCGGAGCGCGATGAGCAGAATCATCATGAGAAATCCGCCGAGCAGAAAACCGATCAGCGGCGAAGTGATCATCGGTAAAATGACTTTGGGGAGGAGGCCGGATTGCCATTTCAAGACGCCCCAATCCCCGCGAGCCGAAGCGATGGCCGCTCCGCTCAGCCCGCCGATGAGAGCGTGACTCGAGCTGGATGGAAGCCCAAGGATCCAAGTGAGGAGATTCCAGATGATCGCGCCGATCAAGGCGCAAAGGATCGTCGCCATGGTGACGACATGCAGATCGACGATGCCTTGCCCGATCGTGGAAGCGACCGCGGTCCCGGTCAATGCGCCGGTAAGATTAAAGAAAGCCGCCATCGCGATCGCCTGGCGTGGCGTCAGCACCTTGGTCGAGACGACGGTGGCAATCGCATTGGCTGCGTCGTGAAAGCCATTGATGTACTCGAAGGCGATCGCCGCCAGGACGACGATGATAAACAGAGTCATACGAAGCCGTCAGCAGCGACCCTAGGAGTACTTGAGCACGATCTGGAGGATGATATTCCCGGCGTCGCGACAGCGGTCGATCACCTTTTCGAGCAGACCGTAGAGATCGCGCAGGAAGATGATCTGGCGCGCCTGGTAATCGCCGTGATAAAGGTCGCGCAGGAGATCGAGCTCCAGTTTATCGGCGTTGCCCTCGATCGCTTGCAGCCGGTCGTTCTTCGCCCGGGCGGTGGCGGAGTCGGTCCCGTGCCGCAGTTCTTTGACCATGGCCAGAACGGCTTCTGCCGCCTGGTCGAGCAATTCGAGATGAACGCTGAAGTTGTGTCCGTGCAGATCGTCAGGGCAGATCAGGATGCGTTCGCCGATCTTCTCCACCGTCTTCGGAATCTTGTAGAGAGCAGTGGCGAGTGACTGGATATCCTCGCGCTCAAACGGAGTGATGAAGGTCTTGCAAAGCTGCTCCGTCAGCTCCTGTGTGATCTGCTTGTCTTTCCGCCGACTGGAAACGAATTCCTCCAGACTCTCCGGCGATTCCTTGCGTTCGAGGCGGGCCAGAAGCGCAACCAGGTGATGAACACTTTGGTCGGCTTGCTCGGCGCTCGATTCGAGCAGGTTAAAAAATTTTTCGTCGTGCCCGAGAAGTTTTTTGATCGAAAACATAGCGACAGTCCGGCAGAAGGTTCAGCCGTTCTGCCGTAGCGCAAACCGCTCTCGCCGCCAAGCGCAAAACATGCGCTTCCTGATTGCCCTAACGACCCACTGGGGCCAAAGGCAGGTGCCGGATGTCTTCGGCCGCCGCGGCATAGACCGCGTCTTCCGCGATGTTGGTCGCGTGATCGCCCACGCGCTCGAGGTGGCGCGCGATGAACATCAGATTGAGATAGCCGCGCAGTTCCTCGGAGTTTTGCGCCATCTGCTCGATCAGGTGCCGGCCGGCGTTGGCGTTCATCTCATCCAGCGCCTTGTCCCGCGCTTTCAGGCCGCGCCCGAGCTCGACGTCTTCGCGCACGTAGGCGTCGACGCTGTCCTTGAACATCTTCATCGCGTGCTCACGCATCGGCCCGATCAGCTCCACTTCGGGTAAAACCGGATGCCGGTTTAGCTTTCGCGCCTTGCGCGCGATGCTCACCGCCTGGTCGGCCATTCGTTCGAGATTGGAGCAAAGCTTCATCGCCGAGACGACCCGGCGCAGATCGGACGCCACCGGCTGGAAACGCAGCAGCAGATCGATCCCGTCCTTGTCGACCTGCTTCTCCAGTTGATCGATCTCTTCGTCGTCCGCGATCGCGGTCGCGCAAAGATCGTCGTCCCGTTCCATCAGGCCTTTGAGCGCGTTCTCCAGGCTGCGCTCGGTCAGGCTGGCCATCATCATGACGTTGTTGCGCAAGGTGGCGAGCGCTTCGTCGAAGGTGCCCAGAATGTGTTTTGAAATCATCGTGTCCTTTCTCTCAACCAAACCGTCCCGTGATGTAATCCTCTGTCTGCCGCTGCGCCGGCTGTGAAAATATTTTCGAAGTAGCGCCCAACTCGATCAGCTTCCCGAGATAAAAGAAGGCGGTGAAATCGGAGCAGCGTCCGGCCTGCTGCATGTTGTGGGTCACGATTACGATCGTGTAATCGTTTTTCAGCACCCGAATCAGCTCCTCCACTTTGGCCGTCGCGATCGGATCGAGGGCAGAACAGGGCTCATCCATGAGCACGATCTCCGGTTCGACGGCGAGGGCGCGGGCGATGCAGAGGCGCTGTTGCTGGCCGCCGGAGAGCCCGAGCGCGCTGCGATCGAGCCGATCTTTCACTTCTTCCCAGAGCGCGGCGGAGCGCAGGCTTTTCTCGACCGCTTCGTTGATCTTGGCCCGTTCCTTTACCCCGGCGATGCGCAGGCCGTAGGCGATGTTTTCGTAGATTGATTTCGGGAACGGATTCGATTTTTGAAAGACCATCCCGATCCGGCGGCGCAGATCGACCACGTCGACGTTGGGCGCGTTGATGTCGCGCCCTTCGATCACGATCGAGCCGCGGGTGATGTGCGAGCCATCGACCAGATCGTTCATCCGGTTAAAGCAACGCAGCAGGGTCGTCTTGCCGCAGCCGGAAGGCCCGATGAAGGCGGTCACCGCGCGGGGCGGGATCTGCAGGCTGACCTCGTGCAGCACCTCGTGCGTGCCGTAGGCAAAAGTGACATCGCGCACATCGATCATCGGCCGGGCGTCGTGAGGCGAAAGCGCGGCCGCGTCGCCTGCACTCCGGCTGGCGACGGCGTTGCTGCTGCTGGTGGAGGTGGCTTCGGGCATAACGAGTGTCTTTACCATGATAAACGATTGCGGCTCCGCTCGCGCAGAACGACCGAGGTTAAAGCGATCAGCATGACCAGAACGAGGAAAACGAAGGCGGCTCCGTATTGCACCCGCTCGGTGTATTCGTTCTGCGGGATCTTCGAGCTGACGACGTAGATGTGATAGGGCAACGCCATCACGCCCTGGAAAAAGAAATCGGTCCAGCGTTGCACCTGCCAAGGCATCTCGTCGCGCAAGGCGTAGGCGGCGGTGAACATGATCGGCGCGGTCTCTCCCGCGACCCGGGCGATGCCGAGGATCGAAGCGGTCAAGATGCCCGGCAGCGCATAAGGCAAAACGTTTTTGCGGATGGTCTGCCACTTCGTCGCCCCGAGGGCGAGCGAGCCTTCACGCAAACCCTGCGGCACCGCGCGGAGCGCCTCTTCACTCGCTGTGATGATCGCCGGCAGCACCATCAGCCCAAGGGTAAACCAGCCGGCGAGGAGAGAAACGTTCCAATGAAAAAAGATGACGAAAAGCCCGAAACCGAAGAGGCCAAAAACGATCGACGGCACCCCGGCCAGATTGAGAATGGCGATCCGGATAAGGCGGATGAAACGGCTGTTGCGGCTGTATTCGCTCAGGTAAATCGCGCTGCTGATCCCGATGATGAGCGCGACCACCATCGAGCCGATGACGAGCAGCGCCGTCCCCACGATGCAGGGCCAGATGCCGCCGGCGGAGTAAGCGACCGTGGTCGGTTGCACGTTGGCGGCCGGATGTTTCGCTTGCCAGGTGCGAAAGTCGCGATCGCCCAGCGTCATCTTTTTCCCCTCGAAATCGAAGACGTAGAGCGTCTCCGGTTTCTCGGTCAGGAAGGGAACGTTGATGAACGGCGGAGTGGTGGTGAAGACGGTCTTGGCGCCTTTGATTCCGATATCGAGAAAGATATAACTGGTCGCCGCGATGATGAGATACGTCGCCAGCCGAAAGAGCCAGAACATGATCTTCTCCGTCCAGCGCGAGCGCATGCGATAAGCAGGCGAAGCGCCGCGATCGTCCAGCTTGGAGGCGAGATTGAACCCGGACGCGGCCAGGGTCGCTTCATCCATCATCGTGTTTGGGTTGCTCATGGTTTTCGCCTAACCAATGCTCATCCGATAGCGCTGCACGATCTTCTGGGCCGAGTAGTTGATCACCAGGGTGATGGTGAAAAGGACCAGCCCGACCATGAAAAGCGCACGGTAATGAATGCTCCCGCGCACCACTTCGCCCATCTCCTGCGCGATGATCCCGGTCATGGTGTGGACCGGTTGGAAAAATGCGCCGAGCCCCTGGGTGAAATCGGGAATTTCGATTCGGTTTCCGGCGCAGAGCAGCACCACCATCGTCTCGCCGATGACCCGGCCGAAGCCGAGCAGGATGGCCGAGATGATGCCGGAAAGGGAAGCCGGCACCAGCACCCGCGCGATGGTCTGGAGACGATTCGCGCCCAGCGCGTAGGAGGCTTCCTTAAAGCCGCGCGGCACATTGCGCAGCGCATCTTCCGAGAGAGTGAAAATGGTCGGGATCGCCATCAGCGCGAGAAGGGTGCCGGCGGTAAAAACGTTGAGCCGTTCGCTGATCGGAAAAAAGGAAATCCAGCTCAGCCAATGCGCGTGCGACAAATTACGGATCGCTTCGCCCACCACCGCGATGCCGAAAAAGCCGAGCACAACCGAGGGGATGGCGGAGATGAATTCAATGTAGGGCTTGATCAGGCGCTTTTCGCTCCGGCTGGCGATTTCGCTCACGTAAATGGCGGCGGAGACGCCTAACGGCACCGCAAAGGCGAGGGCTACGGCCGAGACCATGATGGAGCCGACTAACAACGGCCGGATGCCGTACCAATCCTGCCAGAAACTGGCTGTGATCCAGTCGTGACCGAAGAGAAAAGCGGTGATGCCGCGGTACCAGGGCACCGGTCGATTTGGATCCCACTGCACCAGCTCCTGGTAGGCCCGGGGCAGCCGGGCGGCATAATCGTGCACCTGCTCCTGCCATTGGCGGAAAAGTTTTTGCGCCGCCGGGCTGGCGAGCGGAGGCGGGTTGCTGAGGACGAGGGAAAGCTGGCCGGCCAGTTTGGCACTCGTTAGGCGATAAGCCGGCGCGCTCGCCCGCGAGGTCGCGACGGTGGCCTTGCCGTCGACCGTGGGGATGGGAATTTTGGCCGCGGCCGCCTTTTCGCCCGCGCGCTCGAGCCGGTCTCTTTCCGCGATCGCTTCGTCCCGTTTGGCCAGGGCTTCCTTCAAGCCCATGGCGGAATCGTTCAAATCGGAAACCAGGCCGTTCAACTCCTCGCCGGCATCGCTGAAGGCGGTGGAGAATTGATCGAAAGGCGCCAGCGCGGCCTGCGCTTTGGCGTTTACCGCCGTGCGCTCCAGCTGGGCGCTGAATTCCTTCAGGCGGATTTGATTAAGGGCCCGCACCAGGTTCGAGTGCCGGGCCGATTGGGCGCGGATGATGTCGACGTATTCCAAACCGGAACTGCGATAAAGGCGCAGGTTGCGCAGGTTGTCGCCAAAGAATCCGAAGCCTTCGCGGAAGAGAAAAATCGTGATCAAGGCCAGGACGACAACGGCGACGATGGCGTTGCCGCCGAAGAAATAACGGATGCCGCGCTCCGCCAGGCGGCGGGTGCGCTGGCGTTGCGCATCGGCATCACTGGCGGCAGGTCGGAGAGGCGCGGCGAGTTCCACCCGTCGATCATGCTGATCGCGCCTGGTCCGGGCAAAGTGTTTAATGTTACGATTGCGTGGCTGCGAGCGGGAGCTGCACCCGCACGGTCGTCCCGCGCCCCAGCTCGCTCTCCGCCTCGACCGTGCCGCCGTGCAGTTGCACAATGTGTTTCACGATGGAAAGGCCGAGCCCGGTGCCGCCAAGATCGCGATGCCGCGCCTTATCGGCCCGGTAGAAGCGCTCGAAGATTCTGGGCAGATCGCGCGCCGGAATGCCCGCTCCGTTATCCGAAACGCTCACGCTCAGCCGCTCCTCCTCCCGACGCGCCCGCAGCGCGATCCGGCCGCCGACGGGGGAATACTTCACCGCGTTATCGAGCAGGTTGTAGATCACTTCCTGCAGGCGCGCTTCGTCGGCGCGCAAAACGGGCAGATCGTCATCGGCCTCCAGCTCCGTCTGCAGTTTCTTGGCCGCGAATTTTTTCTCCCAATCGCGCATGATCCCGCGCAGGAAAACGGCCGGGCGAATCGTTGTCGGATGCAGCTCCAGCCCGGGCCCCTCCAGCCGGGCCAGGCTGAGGACGTCGTCGACCAGGAGGTTGAGCCGATTGGAGTGGCGTTCCATCACTTCGAAAATGCGGAGCAACTCGGCTGGCGGCTGTTTCGGATTCTCCAGCAGCGTTTCAAGGTAGCCGCGGAGGATGGAAAGCGGAGTGCGCAGCTCGTGCGAAACGTTGGCCACGAAATCCCGCCGCATCGTCTCCGTCCGACGCAGCTCGGTGATGTCGCGGAAGAGGATGACCGCGCCGCTGACCTCGCCCGGCTCGTCCTTGATCGGCTCCGCCACCACCTCGAGATGGCGCTCGTTCTCCATCCCGCGTTGCAGGGTGATGGTGCCGCGGCGCAGCTCACCGGTTTTGAGCACCTCGCCCAGCAATCGCTCCACCGCCGCGTCGCGCACCGTCTCGAGCAGAGTGCCTTCGGCGGTGCGAGGAGTGAGTGAGAAGATGTTGCGGAAGGCGTCGTTCATCAGGCGGATGCGGCGTTCGCGGTCGGCCACCACCAGCCCATCGGCCAGCGCGCCGACGATCGCCTGAACGCCAAACTCCCCTTCCTGCACCCGAGCGCGCAGGGCGCCTTCGCGCAGGGCCAGCTGCTCGAGCGAGAGGGCGATTCCGCGCATCTGGCCGCTGCCGCCGATGAGGAAGGTGCGCGGAGCCTGGCCTTCGTTCAGCCCGAGCAACATCTGTTCGAGTTCGCGGGCGGGCGCGATCCAACCACTCCAGAGCCGCCAGCAAACAGAGGCGAGAAGGACGAGCGCGAGCGCAAAGGCAAACCAGCCCATCCTCGATCAGCTACTCGCGCAGGCGATAACCGAAGCCGCGCACGGTCTCGATCACACCGGCCGATTTGCCCAGCTTCTCCCGCAGACGGCGCACGTGGGTATCGACGGTGCGGGTATCGATCGCGCTCTCGTAGCCCCACACTTCGTTCAGCAACCGATCACGCGCCTGCACTCGCCCGGGCCGCTGCATCAGCATGCTGAGCAATTTGAATTCGACCGCGGTCAGGACAATCGGCTTGCCGCCGACCAGGACGCGGTGGCGGGCGGAATCGATCGTGATCGCTCCGCGGGTCAGCTTTTCCTCCGAGAGCTCACCCGGCCCGCGGCGCAGGATGGCTTTGATGCGCAGAAGCATCTCGCGCGGGCTGAACGGTTTCGTCACGTAATCATCCGCCCCAAATTCCAGCCCGACGATGCGATCGACCTCCTCCGCCTTGGCCGTGAGCATGATGATCGGGATGTGCGAGGTGAGCGAATCGGTTTTGAGAACTTTGCAGACCTCGAGACCCGGCATGCGCGGCAACATCAGATCGAGCACGATCAGCGCCGGAGCTTCCGCGCGCGCCTTTTTTAAGCCCTCGGCGCCGTCCTCGGCGGTGATGATGGTAAAGCCGCCCGCCTTGCGCAACTGCAGGGTGAGCAGGTCGACCACATCCGGCTCGTCCTCCACGATCAGGATCTTTTTGTTAGGCGAAAGCGTCATCAGGCCAGGAAAAAGGGAGCTTAAGCGGAAAGAACGCCTTGTGACAATTTGCGAATCCCCTTCTCGCTCAATCGCGGGCTAATTTTACATTGCTGTAACGATTGGCCCCGGTCACCTCATCGCCCAGCCAGACGGGCGGCTGGAAAGAACGATAGGTTTCGGCATCGGGAAACTCCACCTCCGCCACCATCAGCCCTTCGTTCGAGCCGTGGTAGATGTCGATCTCGACCGTCAGCTTCCTGAAGGGGACGTAGTAGCGCGTCTTGCTCAGGCGCGCGCCCACCGTGGCCGGCCAGAGGACGGCGAATTGGGCTGGGCTGAGAGAAATTTCGCGCTCTTCCCGGTCGCGGGCCGGTCCGCGCTTGAAGGTGAGAGAGCAGGCTCGTCCGGCGCGCCGCACCCGCACATGCGTCTTGTCGCGCCCGACGGAGAGATAGCCCTGGGCGATTTCCTTGTGCGGATAACGCTGCAGACCGCGCGGGAGCCGATCGATGAGGAACTTCCGTTCAATCTCGAGGTGAGGTGTTTTCATTTGCCAGCGCTACCAGGGAGGGGACTCGAACCCCTAAGGATTGCTCCACCAGATCCTAAGTCTGGCGCGTCTGCCAATTTCGCCACCCTGGCGTGGAGGTCTTCGCAAGCGGAGAAACATCGACCTGCGAGCACGGGCGCATTCTATCCCGTGGCTCGCATCCCGCAAATCGCGGAGTCTGCGCCGGCTAGTCGCCGGACTCGCTCACCGCGATCATGCCGCCGGTGACGTTAGCCAGATCATGATAGCCGCGCGCTTGTAGAAGACTGGTGGCGATGGAACTGCGATAGCCGCTGCCGCAGATGATGGCGATGCGGCGGTCGCGGGGGAGATCGAGCGGCGGCCCGGCAAAGGAAGCCAAGGGCTGGTGGTGCGCATTTTCGAGATGACCGCTCTTCCACTCGGTCGGGGTGCGCACGTCGAGCAGATAGGGACCGTCGGTTTTCAGGCTGGATTTTAATTCTTCGACGCCGATCTGCGGGAGCTCCTGAGTCTTCGTTAGGGCGGCGGCCGGGAGGTGGCCGAGAAGATTGTCGAAGCCGATCCGGGCCAGGTGGAGCTGCGCTTTTTGGGCGTCGTCAGGCGAAGCGACGACGAGGACGATTGGTTTCTCCCCCGGGATCAAAAAGCCGGCCCAGGTGGCAAAAGAGGGACTGCCGAGACCGATGTTGATGCTGCCAGGGAAATGTCCCGCGCCAAAAGCGGCCGGCGACCGGGTGTCGATGATGGTGGCGCCATTTTTAGCCGCTTCTTCCAGCTCCTTCTCGCTCAGTTCCTCGGGCGTCGGGAGAGAGTTGAGCGGCGGCGCGCCTTCCAGGTTGATCCCGACGTCGTAGGAGAAATAGGCCGGACGATCGGGCAGATTGGCGATCATTTCCTGCACGAACTTTTCCCGCTCGGTCAGTTGCAGAGCCCAATTCAGTTTGCGTTCCTGGCCGACTAACGAAAAAGGAGCATCGGAAATGGCCCGGCCGCAGAGGGAACCGGCGCCGTGCGAGGGATAGATTTTAACCTCGTCGGGCAGGGTGAGGACTTTCTGGAAAAGCGAATCGTACATCTTGCCCGCGAGAGCGCTCGGGTCTTCATCGGCGTCGCGCAGATCGGGCCGGCCGACGTCGTTCACGAAGAGGAGATCGCCGGTGAAGAGGACGGTCGGCCGGCCATTTTCGCGGACGAGGAAGGAGAGGCTATCGGGCGAATGGCCCGGCGTCTCGAGGAGCTCGAGTTCGAGCGACCCGATCTTCAGACGGTCGCCATCGTGCGCGGCCACATGCTCGTATTTGGCCGGAGCGTGATGGGAGAGATAGATTTTAGCGCCGGTGCGCTCGGCTAACTCCTGAAAACCGGAGACGAAATCGGCGTGGGGATGGCTGTTGAGGATGGCGGTGATGCGGAATCCTCCGCACTCGGCCTCGGCCAGATAGTCATCGACATCGCGTTTGGGATCGACCACGGCGGCTTCGCCGTCCGAGCCGATGAGATAGGAGGCGTGGGCCAGTCCTTCGACGAAAAAGCGTTTCAGGTACATGGGGCCAAGTTGCTTGAACACTGCCGGAGTGACAAGACCGAGGGCGCGGAATAAGCGGTGCGGCGCGGCGCGGGCCGTTCGTTAGGCGAGGACGCATGCCAATGGACATGCGTCCCCGCGTCCGGGGGAGCCTAACGAGGGAGGGCCAGGAAGATCAGTTGGTCGCCACCGGCATGGCGCAGCAGGAATCGACCGCCGTGGAAGCGGCGATCTTGTCCCGGTTTTCCTGGGTCATGGGCGGCAGATCGCTCCCGCCGGCGATTTTCTTTACCTCGGCCTGGTTGATCCATTCATCCGAGACGCCGTCGAGGTGGGCAAAGGCACGCTTGGTCAGCTCCGCCACGTTGGTATTGGGCGCGAGCATGCCGGCCGCGATCATTTCTTCGGCCGCAGTCGAGACGGAAGATTCGGCGCGGGAGACGCTCGGGAGGTAGCCGAGCTTGGCCAGCGCGACCGCGTTCAACTTGGGATTGGAGGCGAGATATTTCTTGTCGATCGACATCTGGGCCGCGGCCATCGGGTTGGCGTGAACGTACTTCGCGCCCCGGAGCAGAGCGCGAGTGGCGCCGGCAGCGGCTTTCGGATTGGCGGCGAGCCATTTTCCATTAGCGATGACTTCGCAGCAGTACTCGTCTTTGTAACCTTCATCGACAGCCTGGTCGGCGACGTTGATCACCTTGCCGCCGGTCAGGAGCATGGTGCCGATCGGCTCGGAATCGGCCACGGCGTCGACTTCCCCTTTATCGAGCGCGAGCCCGAGCTCGCCGACGGGGAATACTTTCCATTCGATCTCCTTGCTGCCATCGATGCCGTGGCGTTTGAGGACACGATTGGTGTAAACAAACGGCGGCGTGCCCATTCCCGGGACGCCGATGCGTTTGCCGCGGAGTTGTTCCACTTTGGTGATGCCGGTCTTGGCCCCGGCCTGCACCCGCAGGCAGCCGGTGTGGATGCCGCCGGTAAATTTCACGTCGAGGCCCTGCTCGATCGGCTTGAGGAAATACATCACCAGATGCTGAGTGATGTCGTAACCGCCGAGCGCCAGCGTGTCCTTGTAGTTCTTCCAATCGCACTTGATCAGCTCGACATCGAGGCCTTCGTCCTTGAAGTAGCCGTTCTCGACCGCGCTAAAGATGGAGGCTTCACAGGTGAGGCCGATGTAGCCGACCCGCACTTTGTTGGATTCCTGGCCCGCAGTCTGTTTCTTGCTGCAGCCGGTAAGGACGAGGGCGGCTAAGGCGGCCGCGATAATAAATTTTTGTCGGTTCATGCTGGCTTGTTCTCCTATTGGTTTTTGTTTTTCTAGATCGGGTGATTATATCTCTGCCTGTCTCGTGGAAGACAAGGCTGGGTCAAAATTCATAGCTGACGGTGACGGCGACCGATCGCCCAGCTCCGGGAATCCGCTGACCTACCGGAACGTCGCTGCCTAGGACGCGGTTAATGCCGGCGAGGTGATCGGCGTAGTTCTGATTGAAAAGATTTCCCAGGGACAGGTCGAGGTGGAGGTATTCGCGGAAGGTGTAACCGGTGCGGAGATTCACCACCGCATAGCCATCACTGGTCGGCTCGTTATTAAAGGCGGAAACGTCATCCTGCGCCGTGGCCCAAACCAGCTCGAGCGCGCTATGCCAGTCGCTCCAATGATGCTCGAGACTGACGGAGCCATGCAGCGGCTCGATCCGATAGAGGTTGTCGTCGTTATCGCGATCGATCCCGCGGACGTAGCTGAGCTGCCCGCGCAAGGTGATCTCCTTGGTGAAGTCGTAGTGCGCTTCCGCGTCCACTCCGTAGAGGTCGGCCCGATCCAGATTTTGGTATTGCAGAACGGCGCGCTCGTTGACCAGCCGGTTGATTGCCGTGCCCTGGATGTAATCGCTGACAAAGTTATAGAAAGGGCTGATCCGGAGGTGCCATCCATCTCCGTGCCAATCACCGGTGAGTGCGATCTGGTGCGAGACTTCCGGATCGAGATCTAAGTTCCCGAGATAAGTGCGTCCGTCCGACGAGCCCGAACTGGCGGCGAGAGGAGTGTAGATATAGCGCTCGAGAATGCTGGGCGCGCGGGTTTTGCGGGCAAAAGCCAGCTCATAGGTGCTGTGTTCGCCCGGGGTGAAACGGACCGAGGCCATGGCGTCGAAATCGACATCGGTCACGTCGTGCGCCCTGGCGTTAAAAGCGGCCGCGTCGCCGGTGGCCGGCGGGAAGAATTTCTCGATCTTATCAGTATCGCTCCAGACAGTGTCGTTCCTCAACCCGGCCAGGGTGCTCCATTGCTCGCTCCACTGTTTCTGCCACTCCAGATATGGGCCGACCCGGCTGCGGTTGGCGTTGTTAATATTGTTTTGTTCGGCTCCGTTGGCGGCGTTCTTGAGCAGCGCGTCGAAGCGGCTCCAGTGAAAGTCCACCCCGGCGCGGACGGTGTCCTGATCGCGCGGAATGGTCAGACCGAGGCGGCCGCTCAGATCATCGGTATGAGTAGGCGCGATGAGCGGGGCCGCTCCCGGCATCAGCGGCCGGAGGGAAAAGTTGTTCATCAAATGATCAATGCTGTGGAAACCGACCCGCGCTTCCACTTCGCCAAACTCCAGCTCGCTCGTTTGCCGCAACCCGGCGTGCCAGCTGTCGTCCTCCAGCATGTCCATCGGGAGCGCGGGAGTTCCGGCATCGCGGGTGCGGCTGATGCCGCCGGAGGCTTCGAAGACGCCGTTGAGCAACTTGCCTGCGATGCGGGCTTCGTGCTCTTGGAACTCGTCAAAGCCGCTGTCTTTCACCCGGCCGTCGGGGAAGCGCAGGTCGCCGGCTGTCTCCCAGGAACCGTTGTAGGTGCCGCTCCAGTTTTGGTTGGCCAAAGTGACCCCGGCATTCGCTCCGACTCCGTCATTGCTGCTGCGATAAAACGAACCGAGTGCTCCTTCAAAAAGCGGCTGTTCGGTGGTCGAGAAACGCGGCGGCCGCGGCTCGGCCAAGACCACCCCGCCGATGTTGTCTCCGCCGAGGCTCACCGGGCTGATCCCGGGCACGACGGTCAAAGTATGCAGCGAGGAAGGCGAGGTGTAGTGCAGCGGCGGGTCCATATGAAAGGGGCAGGCGGGCGTGATCGTCATCCCATCCACCAGCACGCGCACCCGGTCGTCACTGAGGCCCCGCAATTGCACCAAGGCGGTAAGAGGGCCATTTCTGACCACGGCGGCACCGGGCACCCGCTCGAGGAGCGAGGCAGTGTCGGTCGCGCCGGCCTGAAGTTCCGGCGTCGGGACGATCACGGTCGCTCCCGGGACGGGCTGGCCGGTGACGACGATGGGCTGGACCTTAGAGGGTGTCACGGAAGGTGAGGCCGCAGGTGTCTGCGCCTGGGTCGAAAGTGCGGCGCTGGCCAGGACCATCGCGGCCAAGGCAAAAGTCTTGGAGTGGGTAAAAAATAGAGTCATTGAACGGCAGATTCGGTTGGGTGTTTCCCGGGAAAATCCGCACAAGCCGAAGCGCGCGAGGCGAGGGCGCGGATGGTCCAGGAATGGTCTCAATTCTCCGAATGTTCATGACCAATGAGCAGCAGTTCACGACACGCGGAGGGTGGTTGATTTCGGGGAAAATCAAACCACCCTCGGCGGCGGTTTTGGAGGGGTGTGAGCAAAGTTGTCGTAAGTTGAGCTTAGAAAGGGGAGGTCGATCCCAGTGGTGACGGCGAAGAAGAGGCTGCCGCTGCCTTGGTCGCCGATGAATTCCGGCAATCGATCGACCTCGATCGATGGCGGCACCTTCCGCTCCTTGTTATAGCCATCGCGAATTCTTGGGCAGAGGGAGCAGGAATGTTGGCTGTCGAAGGCTTTCCTGACTGCGGTGCCGAGTGAATCCTCCTGCGCGAACTGCACCACCATGCGGGTGTAGGCGACCGATTGCAGGAATGCCCAATGTCCCCCCGCGGCAAGGAAGATTGCGAGCAGACAGGAGGCCGCGCCGCTGAGCTGAAAAATCCGCTGCGCTTCCCTGGCCAGGCTAGGACGCACAGGAGAAGAACCTCCCAAATGTCGAAACCAGCGGCCGCCAAATCTCATCGTCCTGAGGCCGGCTAAAAGAAGAACTGGGTCTGGACATAGAAGAAATCGATGTCCTTGTCCGGGCCGGTCTGCGCGATGAAATCTCCGGCGAAGAAGTGGCAGTAGCCAGCTTCGACATCCAAGTGGCGGTTAAACTTGTAGTTGGCCACGAAGTCCACTTCCGATCCCACCTGTTTCGAAGTGCCGGGGCTGCCCGGCCGCACTACGCCGCCGCCGGCATTGTAGAGAGCATCGGCCGATTCCGCTCGCCAGAAGAAATGCCCTTCCGCCTTCAGGGTCAGCTTGTCGTCTACAGCTTTGATCGAAGCTCCGGGATGCAGATCAAGAATGTTCTGGCGGCCGATGACGTCGATGTATCCGAGGTAGGCGTGCCCGAGCGGGAAGAGTTGGTTAAAGGTTTGCACGTTACCTCCCGGTGAGTCGTCACCGCTGGCAAAATCGAAGCCGAGCCAGAAACGCGGGGTGAGCGGGACCGGCTTGAAGGTGTAACCTTCCTCGGTCGTAAAGATCCACGCGCTGACGTCGCCGGAGCCGACCTGGCCGAATTGATATGCGCTCTCGATTTCGTAATCGAAGCCCTTCATCGCCCCGAAGACGCGGCCGCCGATGGTGTAACGATCCTCGGCACCGGTGGTGCCGTCGTAGGTCGCCGGATCGTCGCGATTCAGACCGAGGAAATAGGCGTCGATTCCGAGAGGATCGACCGGTTTGCCATGGGTCACGTAGAGGCCCCAGAACTTGGTCTGCCCGTCCGGGAGGTCGGACTCGTACTTATCCACCGGCGAAAACTCGGTCCAAAAGCCGGTCGCATTCCAGCCTCGGAGATCGAGAATGCCGGTGAAACCGTCCCAATGCCGGGAGGCATTTCCCCAAGGTAGCGGGCTGACGAGCCGCTGCTTGCCAAAGGCGAAGGCCTGGCGGCCGCCGCGCAGGGTCAGGGTGCCATCGGCGACCGGGATGTTCAGATCGATGAAGCCCTGGTTGAGGTCGAACGAATTGACATCGCTCGTGCGCACCCCGCCGGGCAAAGTGCGATTGGTGCTATGGGCATCGATCCCTTCCACAAAAACCCGGACGAAATTGGTGATGTGCAGATCGCCGTGGAGCAGGAAGTGATAGAGGAAGTAGCTGTCGTCGAGGGCGGGATTAAAGTTGAAATTGGAGAAATGCTCCAGACGGCCGCGCAACCAGCCACCGATGCTGAGGTAAGTCGAGCCGTCCCCGTTCAAGGGGATGAATTTCAAGGGGTCGAAGGCATCGCCGGTGAGATTCCGATCGCGCCCTCTCAGGCCCGACCAATCCTCTTTCCAGCGTAGAACGGTGTTATAAGGGGGCCGCTTAAACTCCGGTTTCTCGGGGTGCGGGGTGTTGGCCGATTGCTCGGAGGCCGTGGCCTGGCGGGAAACGGCCGTATCCGCCGCCAGGAGAGAGGAAGCGCAGAGGCCGGAGATGGAGACGGAGACAAGGAGGACGAGGAATCGAAGCAGTTTCGAGGAGTGCATTAAGGTGGTGAAATCAGCGATTTTGAAAATAGAATAATAAGAGGAGCTTATGGAAGCCCTTTTTGTAATTTTTTTGTCATGGCGCGGAGACCTTCGTCTGGGTATGGAGTTTGGGGTTGAAGTTGATGCAGGAGCCGTACGAAATTCGCCAGTTGCGCTACTTTTTGGAAGTGGCCGACGCGGGCAACTTCAGTCGCGCCGCTCAGCGGCTCGGGGTTTCGCAGCCGGCGGTGTCGCAGCAGATGCGCGATCTGGAGACCGGTCTGCGGGTGGTCCTTTTCCAGCGGCGGGGAAAACGGATCTCGCTCAGCTCGGCTGGCCTTATCTTCCAGGAGCATGCTCGCTCCATTCTGCACCAGGTCGATAAATCGCTGCAAGAGATCAGCTCCGAACCGGGGGAACTGCACGGCACTCTGCGGCTCGGGATTATCCCCTATCTCAGCGTCGCCCTGCTCCCGACCTTGCTCGGCCTCTTCTCGAAGGAACACCCGGGAATCGATCTGAGCATTGTGGAGATTTCATCGACCGACATCGAAACCGGCCTGGAGGAAGGCAAGATGGATGTGGGCCTCGGCTGGGTGACTCGGCACTCGCCGAATCTGCGCTACGAGGCTCTCTGCAACGACGAGTTCACGGTCGTTGTGGACCAAACGCATCCCTGGGCCAAGCGGCGCGTCGTCGGCTTGGCGGAACTCCATCGGCAACGGCTGGTGCAATTGCCGGCGACCTATGTCATGCGGCGCATGACCGATGAGATTTGTCGGAACCATCGCATCCGCCCGCGCACGGTCGCGGAAATCAACTCGATCGAGCTGGTAATGCGAGCTCTGGGTCCGCTGGAGGCGGCCGCGCTCATGCCGCGGGTGACTCTTAGAGGAGCCGGCGCTATGAAACTAAGAGCAGTCCGCCTGGAGGGGAAAAGCCTCGGCCTGGAGATCGGGCTGCTACGGATGATGGATTCCGCCAGTAATTCTGCGGTGGCCGCTTTTGATCGGTTGGCCCGGTCCGTCGTGCCAAAGATAGTGCAGGAACTGACAAGTAACGGCGGAACACAAGCCTCCCGCAGCCCGCGAACGGTATCAAGCCAACCGATCCGGGCGCGCCGAGCCGCAAAAACTGATCCGAGCAGCTGAGCCGCAAGATGGCGCAGATCGAGCGGAGAGCCGGCCCAGGCGCCGGATCTGCCCGATTCTCTAGCTCTGTGAAGGAGTCTCGGCGTCCTCGGATTTCTTGGCCATTAACTCACTCAGACTGCGCAGGGTGGTGAAGTTTTCCGCTACTAATTCTTCGTCTTCGACCCGGATGCCGCAGTCGCTTTCCATAAAAGCCACCAGTCGGATGAGACCCAGGGAGTCGATTTGAAGAGGCTCGTCAGGATCGGTGACCGGCGGCAAGGGCGCACGGCTGGTGTTGATGTAGTCTATGAGTTTCTGTGGTATTTCCATGAGGTTGTAGGTTGAGGCTATTCGACGCCAGCCAGTTCATTGGCCGGTGGAGCAGCCGCAGGCGCCGCTCCTTCTTTTTTCCCGCCACTTCGTTCCAGCCATTCCTCCGTTGTGCCAATCGGAGAGTTGGGTTCCCAAAGGGCCGCCCGCTCCGGATGATAGCGTGATCCGATAGGAATGGAATAGTCGTCGGTGTGCGAGTAGTCACGCTCGCGGTTGAGGAGTTTACGGAACTGCAGGATGGCCCGGGAAGGCTGCTGCTCCGTTTCGTAAACGCGGCCGGCAAAAGCATCAGTCAGCTCGGGGCGATATCGCTGATGGATAAAGGTGGCAAAAGCGAACGGTTGTTCCCAGAAGAGATCGACCATGTCTTCGAGAACGTCGCTCCCTTTTTCGCAAAAGCGCTGATGCTCCTCGAACGGATTCTCCAGGCCATCCCGTTCTCCCTTGAGGTAAGAGATGACGTGAGGCACAGCAAACTCCGCCTCGCGGATGGTGGCCGAGAGGCCGAAGGAGAAGATCGGATCGATGAAACGGTGGGCATCGCCGATGCAGATGAAGCCTTTGCCGCAGTAACCCCGCACTTGGAATGAGTAATTCGGAATCACATGCACTTTCTCCACGTACTCGATCTCGGCGGTGCGACGGGCCAGTTCGGGATTGATCGTGGGCAGATAGCTGCGGAAAAATGCGTCCGGACTCTGTTTGTGCGCCTGGAATTCCGCCGTCGGCACGACCAGCCCCAGGCTCACGATTTCGTCGTCGACCGGAATGAACCAGGACCAGTGATACTTCTTCTTGTAGAAGATAAGAGTGTTGTCCCGTGCCATTTCCCCTTCGCTGCCCGGGTCGCGAATCGCCCCTTTCACATGGGTGAAGAATGCGATCTGCTTATCGTAGCTCCCGAGATACTTCGGCCCGGTCACTTTCTGGTTGGCGAGGAAAGTGGCCATCCCGGAACAGTCGAGGACCACCCGGGCCTCAATCTCTTCCTTGCGGCCATCCGGATGCTCCATGAGCACGCCGCGAAGGCCGCCATCTTCCGCCCGCAGAGCGCTGATCGCGGTGCCACGAACGAGCTTGGCGCCGCGTTTTTGGGCTTCCCCGACCATGGCGGCGTCAAAATCGCTCCGGCGCACCTGCCAGGTCGTGCCCGGTTGCAGCTCCCAATTTTCGTCCCGCCGCGCCACCGGAATGAACCAGCTGCTGGTGCCAAAAACGCGCACTCCGTGTTTCACCGGATACTTGCGCTCGGCCATCATTTCGCCCAGGTCGAGACGCCGGAGCGCCGCGGCGGCTTCTCCGGTCATCGACTCGCCAATGTGAAAGCGAGGAAACTCCTCCTGTTCAAGGAGAACCGGAGTCACTCCTTCCCGCAGGAGGAACATAGCTGCTGTACAACCGCCGGGTCCGGCGCCGATAATTAAAACGTCAGTTTTCATGTTGCTTGTTTTCGATGGAGCCGGTCCTTGGGAGCATCTTACGAACCACTTAATTCGTTTCTACAGAAATCCTCACACCTCGATTTCAGCAACTGCTGCCATCTGGGGCGTTCCGGTTGGAGCTGCCGATGGTCCAACTTCAGGCGCGGTTTGTAAAGGGAATTTCGCCCGGTGAACGAGCGGGCGCGGCGGGAAGAAAAAAGAGACGACGCGGCACGATTATAGCTAATTGAGTAGATATGGAAATTATACCAAATTGGCGGAACCTGCTTCGTCCTACTTCTCCGGCTCCCACCCTTTTTCACACTCTTCTCGGCGCAACGGCGCTCCTGCTTTTGGCGGCTCCGGCCCAGGCGCAGACGCCGAGCGTTCCCTACGGCATCTTTTCGATCGCTAATAATAGCAAGCAGCCGCAGAACGCCGTCCTGGCCAATCCGGATGTCGACGGGATCACCATTCGGCAGCCCTGGTCGGAGATCGAACCAAGTGAAGGCAATTTCGATTTCACCTATCTGGACGCGGCGATTGCGAACTGCGCCAGCTATGGGAAGCCGGTCCTCCTTCGCATCGGCACTCAGACGGCGAAGCCGGAGTGGGTCAACGATGCGGTTGCCACGGCCGGCGGGCAGTTTTTCACTTTCACAGATACTGGCGGCTCGCAGGTGACGATTCCGGTTTTCTGGGATCCGACTTTCCTGGCGAAGAAGAAAGCCATGATCGCAGCGGTCGGCGCGCATTTTGCCGGAAACACCACGATCAAGGTCGTGGCGGCCAGTTTTGCCAATGCCACCAGTGAAGATTGGAACGTGCCGCACGGCCCGACCGACGTCGCGAATTGGCTCGCCCTCGGCTACACAACCGAGAAATTGCTCGATGCCGGGAAGCAGATCATCGACGCCACCATGGCGGCTTTCCCGAATCAGATCGTCACTCTGGCGGTCGGGGGCAGCGGTCACATTAACGGCACCAACCTCGATCCGACCAATGACTACGCTGCCCGGGCGGCGGTGGCACAGGCGCGGGCCGACTGGCCCGGCCGTCTCAACGTGCAGAAGAACGATCTCAAGACCACCATTCCGCCTGCGCCCGGCACGGATTCCCTCTACGAGATGATCTGGGATTTTCAGCCCGATGTTGCCGCTCAAATGGTGTTCCAATGTTTGAATGATGATACCTACCGGGCCAATGACGGCGTGCCGCAGGATCCGGCCATTACCCTCCAGAAATCGATCGAAGCTGCCGTGACCTACCACCAGAAATACGTCGAGATTTACCAAGTGGACGCAATGGGCCTTCCGGATGTAGTCGCCTACGGGCACCAACTCCTGACCGGTGGCACTCCGCCGCCGCCGACCCCGACTCCCTCACCCACGCCGACTCCGACACCCACACCTCCTCCGGGTGCGCCGAATCCGCCGACCAATCTGCACATCGTCCCCTAAATCCAGCTCGTACGGCGGGGCCGCTCTCTCATGAAACGAGAGCGCGCCTCGGCCCGGTGGCGGTGAAGATGGTGCGCGATACAGGGTTCGAACCTGTGACCCCTACCGTGTCAAGGTAGTGCTCTACCACTGAGCTAACCGCGCAGGAAAAAGCGAAGGGACAAGAGACTAATCACCCGCTCGTAGTCAAGCCCGAACAAGCAGACGAGGGAGCGAAAGGGATCAGGCCGCCAGCTTGGCGGAATCGGTATGACCCAGCACCCGCACGGCCTGCCGAATCTGATCCTGTTTCAGCGGCTTCTTCAGCACCGTGACCGGGCCTTTAGACAGGATCCGGTTGAGCATCTCGCTGTCGGGATAACCGGTGATGACCACCACCGGCAGCTTGGGATCAATCTCCTTGGCCGTGTCGTAGACATCATCCGCCGGGCCGTCGGGCAATTTCAGGTCGAGGAAAAGGAGATCGAATCTTTGTTTCTCCAAAGCGGCGATCGCTTCCTTGACCGTGCCGACCACCACGCGGCTGTAGCCGATCTTTTTCAGGAACACCTTAAAGAGATCCTGCAGGCTCTCGTCATCATCCACCACCAGCACGGTAGGCTGGCCGGAACGGTCTTCCTTCAGGATGTCCTTATCGAGCGAGTCCTTTTTGATCCGCCAGCGGCCGCCGATCTGGATGGCGGGAAGCTGGCCGCGCTGGACCAGGTAATAGACAGTCGGGAGCGGAATTCGGAGGTATTTCGCAGTCTCCTTGACTGTCAGTAAGTTGTGCATGGCTGGGAGCGTGGGCAATTTTATATAATCTGGCAATACTTATTGCCCAGAAAGAACATTATAAATTTCACAAATTCTGTCAACTCTCGAATTCTTAGACATTTGCAGCGCAAAGCCGGACGCCGGCCGCAATTGCAGGCATCCCGATCCGCCGCCTGAAACGAAGTTCTCTCGCGGCGCGATCTCGCCCCGATGAGATCGCTGCTGGACAAGGCAGGACCGGGGGTTCACTGTTCGCAACTTTATGAGCGCATTGTTTTTCAAACGGTTTTTGCAAAAGCCGTTTCAGATAGCTTCCATTATCCCCAGCTCCAAGGCGCTCGTGGAAAAGGTCGCGGGCAAATTCGATTTCAGCGGTCCCCGCACCATCGCCGAGTACGGCCCGGGCGAAGGCGTCCACTCGCGCGCCCTGGCCTCCCGCATGAGTGCCGATTCGCAGTTGTTCCTTTTCGAGCTCGACCCCGCTTTCTCGCGCGATCTCGAGCGGCAGTTTGCCGATGATCCGCGCGTCCACGTCATCAATCGAGACGCCGCCAGCCTCTCCGAAGAGCTCGCCGCCCGCGGCATCGCGCAATGCGATTATATTCTTTCCGGCATCCCCTTCAGCATCCTCGAGATCAAAAAGAAGCGCGCTCTGCTCCAGGACACCTACGACGCCCTGCGGCCCGGCGGCGCCTTTGTCATCTATCAGGTGACTAACGAACTCCGACAGCACGCCACCTTCTTCGACCGGGCGGAGTCCGAGTATTGTCTGCAGAATATTCCTCCCATGTTCATTACCGTGTTTCAGAAAGCGGCAAACCGAAATGGCCACGCCCGCACCGCGCCGCCGAGCAGCAGGATCACCGCTGACCGCACGGCATGAGCGCCTGCCCGACCCGGATCGAAAAGGATTCGATGGGCGAAATGTCCGTCCCGGAATCCGCTCTCTACGGCGCCTCCACTCAGCGCGCCGTGCTCAATTTCCCGGTCAGCGGCTGGCGTTTTTCTCGCCCTTTTATTCGCGCCCTTGGTCTGTTGAAATGGGCCGCCGCGCAGGCTAATCACGACCTCGGATTGCTCGACGCCGAACGCAGCGCGCTCATCGTCCAGGCTGCGGAAGAAGTGGTGGAGGGAAAGCTGGATGAGCATTTCCCGCTCGATATTTTCCAGACCGGCTCCGGCACCAGCACCAACACCAACGCCAACGAAGTCATCTCCAATCGTTGCTGCCAGCTGGCCGGCAAACCGATCGGCGCGCGCGAGCCGGTTCACCCTAACGATCACGTCAACATGGGGCAGTCGAGCAACGACGTCATCCCCTCCGCCATTCACATCAGCGCGGCCGAGCAGTTGCGCAACGTCCTCCTCCCCGCGCTCGATAACCTGGCGAACGAACTCGCGGCCAAGGCGCAGGAGTTCGACGACGTGATCAAGATTGGGCGCACCCATTTGATGGATGCCACTCCGGTCCGGCTCGGGCAGGAATTCGGCGGTTACGCGCAGCAGGTTCGTTTCGGCAAACGCCGGGCCGAACAGGCGCTGGCTGGTCTGCATGAACTCGCCCTCGGCGGCACCGCGGTCGGCACCGGCTTAAACCGGCATGCCGATTTCCCCGGCAAAGTGATGCGCCACCTCGAGCAGCGGACCGGGATCGCCTTCCGCGAAGCGGAAAATCATTTCGAAGCCCAAGGGGCGAAAGATGCCGCCGTCGAAGCGAGCGGCCAGCTCAAAACCATCGCCGTCAGCCTGTTCAAAATCGCCAACGACATCCGCTTCCTCGGCAGCGGCCCGCGCTGCGGTCTGGGCGAGATCCAGTTGCCCGCCACCCAGCCGGGCAGCTCGATCATGCCGGGCAAAGTGAACCCGGTTATCTGCGAATCGGTCATGATGGTTTGCACTCAGGTGATTGGCGCCGACAGCACCATCACCTGGGCGGGAGCGAACGGGAATCTCGATCTCAACGTCATGATGCCGGTCATTGCCCACAACCTTCTCTGCAGCATCCGGCTCCTGGCGAACGCGGCCGAGATTCTGGCCGACAAATGCGTTCACGGTATCGTGGCCGATCGCGAACGCTGCCAGGAATTGGTCGAGCTGTCGATGGCGATGGTGACCAGTCTGGCCCCGAAGATCGGTTACGATCGCGCGGCCGATATCGCCAAGGAAAGCGTCAAGACCGGCAAAACCGTGCGCCAGCTTTGCCTCGAGAAAAAAGTGCTGCCGGAAGCGGAATTACAGGCCGCGCTCGATCCCGTCTCCATGACCGAGCCGGGCGGCGAAGGTTCCGGCGGCGGTTGAATTTTTGGCTGATCCTCTCGCCCGGGGTTCAGCCTAACGAAAATTTGCCATGGTCGCGAACGTCAACAGCCCGAGTTTTTCGGGCGGCGCTAACATCGCCATTAAATGCCCGTATCACACTTACGAGCAGACCATCGCCTTTTACCGCGACACCCTCGGGTTGCCCTTGATCGAAGAGGAAGCGGAAGGCTGCATCTTCCAGTTCGGCCCGGTCCGGCTCTGGATCGACCGGGTGCCGAACCTGAGCCATCCCGACATCTGGCTGGAGCTGGAAACGAATGACACCGAGAGCGCGGCCGCTCATCTGAAGAACGAAGGCATCGCCCGGCGCGACGAAGTCGAGCAATTGCGCGAGGATTTCGACGGCTTCTGGATTTCCGATCCTTCCGGCATCATCCACCTCGTGGTCGGGGACGAGGACTGATTCGTTAGGCGATCTCGAAGAGCAGATTCTCGAAGGTGGGCTGGAAAACGCCGCCCAGGCTCGCGCCGATGGTGAAACGCGGGCTGACCTCGCTTTGCGCGGCGCAGAAAATCTCCACGTCGCGCCGGCCGAATTTCTCCAGCTCGGCCCGCACCGTCCCGGCAGCCAGGTCGGGAGAATTGCAGTCGCGACTGAGATGGCCGAGCACCACGCGTCCGATTTTCCCGGGCAGCAACTGGGCGACGACCGCGGCTGCGGCCGCGTTGGAGAGATGTCCGTGGCGGGATTGGATGCGCTGTTTCACCGGCCAGGGCCGGTGCGGATCGTCCTGCAAAAGCTTCTCGTCGTGGTTCGTCTCGATGACCAGGGTCTGCACCTCGCGCAGGCGCTCGATCGTGAGGCGAGTGGCGTGGCCGAGATCGGTCACGTAGCCGAGGGCGTTGCGTCCGGCGTGGAAAGTGTAGCCGACCGGCTCGACCGCATCGTGCGGCACGGGAAAACTTTCCACCCCGATATCGCAGATGGAAAATCTGGCGCCGGTCCGAAAAATGCGCCAGTTGCGATGTTCGCCTAACGAGCCGTAGCGAATCGCTTCCGCGGTCAGGGCGTTGCAATAAATCGGGATCTGAAATTTCCGGCAAAGCACTTCCAGTCCGCAGACGTGGTCGCCATGTTCGTGGGTCAGGAGGACGCCGTCGAGTTCGTGCGGCGAAACCCCGCAGCGCTCCAGGCGGAGAACGAGTTGGCGCGCGCTCAGCCCGCCATCGACCAGCACCCGGCAATGCTCGGTCGCGATCAGCGCGCTGTTTCCGGCGCTGCCGCTGCCGAGCATGGTGAGACTGAACATCCTTCGATCATTACCGCCCTCGGCCCGGCACACAAACGGAAAGCGAACTCCCCCCGCCCGGAGACGAACTTTTTTCGACAGCGCGCGTCGCGCGGATACGGTCTTTCCGATATGGAACCGTTTGATCTGGCTGGGTTACGGCGCGAATACGAAACGCAGGGTCTGCGTAGGGCCGAGATGCATCCCGACCCGATCGAGCAATTCGGCACCTGGTTTTCGACCGCGGTGAATTCCGAGCTGCCGGATGCGAACGCGATCAGCCTGGCCACGGTCACGGCCGAGGGACAACCGGCCGCGCGGGTCGTTTTGCTGAAAGGTTTCGACCAGCGCGGGTTTGTTTTTTTTACCAACTATCACAGCGACAAAGGGCGGGAGCTGGAGGCGAACCCGCGCGCCGCCTTTGTCATCTATTGGGTGCAACTGGAGCGCCAGATCCGCGTCCGCGGCCGGGTGGAAAAAACCAGCCACGAAGAATCGGAGGCCTACTTTCATTCCCGCCCGCGCGGCAGCCAGCTCGGCGCCTGGGTTTCGCATCAAAGCGAAGTGATCGATGCCCGCCGGATCCTGGAAGCGCGCCTGGCCGAGATGACCGAGCGCTACACCGGGCGCGAGATCGAGCTGCCGCCGCACTGGGGCGGCTATCGCATCGTGCCGGCGACGATTGAATTCTGGCAGGGCCGGGCCAACCGGCTGCACGATCGGTTTCGTTATACCCGCCAGGCCGACCAAACATGGACGCTCGAACGACTGGCTCCGTAATCGTTAGGCTAAGGCGATGAGCACAAGCCAGGAGGCCGATCGCTCCCGCCGCTGGACCCACGATTCCGGGCCGCGCTATTGGTGGCATCGCCTGCCCGGGATGGATTACGTCCCGCCGATTTACTCCGACCTGAGCGAGGCAGAATGGGAGATCGTGAGGGCGTGGTATGAGGAAACCGACCGCAGCGGCGTGATCGGGGAATGTGCCGTGCCGCTCATCTCGTTCCTGCAGGGTTTGGTCATGGGCAATCGGATCGACCGGATCGTGCAACTCGGGACCTGTTCCGGTTATTCCTCTCTGCTCCTCGGCTTCATGCTCCGGCGGATGGACGCCGCGGGCGGCCTCTTTACCCTCGACATCGATCGCGAGCTTTGCGCCTTTGCCCAGGGTTGGCTGGAGCGCGCCGACCTAACGAATTACGTAAAAATCGCGCTCGCCAATTCGCTCGAGCCGCAGTCGGTCGCGGCGGCGGGGCAACATTTCGGCGACGCGCCCGAGCTCATCCTGCTCGATAGCTCGCACGAATATGCCGCCACCCTGCAGGAGCTCGATCTCTGGTATCCCGCGCTCGCGCCAGGCGGCCTGCTCCTCCTGCATGACATCAGCCATTTCGCCGCGCCCTTCGATGTGACCAAAGAAGGGGGCGTCGGTCGCGCCCTGCGCGAATGGCGGCAGCGGAATCCGGGCGCGGAAACCCTCTGCCTGAACGGAGAATCGCGCAGCATGGAATTGCCGCGCCCGCTTTACAAAGACGCCTGCGGTCTGGGGATGATCCATAAGCCAGGAATCCCGGCGCTGCCCTCACGAGCAGCGCCGGGACCGGCCTAACGCAACCTTAGAATTGGAAGGAAACCCCGCCGAAACCAGAACGGCCGGCTGCCGGATCAATGCTGCCCCCGCCAAAGGGGAAGACGCGCGAGTAGTATTTCTTATCCGCGATATTGGAGAGGTTACCAAAGAGGCGGATGTTTTTGGTCAGGTAATACTCGGCCGAGAGGTTAAAGACCGCGTAGGACGGGATCTTGGCCGGCGGAATGCTGGCGCTGCCGAGGTTCGAATCCTGCCAATACTGGTCGGACACGTAAACGCCCGTGAAGGTGATGTTGAAGCAGTCTTGGCGCTTGAAGGTGATGCCGCCCTTTAACACCACGGCCGGCGAATAGGCCGGGTCGTTGCCGACAAAAGTGCGCGTGGTGCCGGCGACGATCTGGTCGCTATCGGTAAACTGAGCATCCAACACCTGCAGATTGCTGAAGAGCACGAGCTGAAGTGGCGGACGCGCGGGCGGCGCTGGACTGAAAGTGTCCTTGGCCGTCGTCTTGCCGTCGGAATCCCGTTCGCGCTGGACCTGAAGAAAGTCGTCCCGGAGCAAGGAGAGGAAGTCATAGGAGAATTCGCCCTCAAACCCGCGGTGGCGGGTGCTGCCGGTGTTGACCGCGATGGTGTCGAAAGGCCCACCATTAGGATCAGCTCGCGTTTCGATCCGATTGTCGAATTCCAACCAGAAGAGCCCGACGTCATACCAGAACCCTTTGAACGGGGTGCCGTGCACGCCGAGTTCGATATCGGTCGAGCGAAACGGGTCGGGCGTGGTGCCCGGAGTCACCGCCGAACGCGTGCCGGCGATGTCGAAGAAACGGACCGGCCTCCAGCCGGTGGAAGCGGAGAAGTAAGTTTCGTTATGACCGGCGAAGTCGTTGCCGAGCCCGATGCCCCAGAGCGGCACCCATTTATCGGCATCGCGATTTGGGTTGGTCCCCGGCGTGAAGTAGGGCGCGACGTTAGCATCCACCTCGACACTTTCGTGATCGAGCCGGAACGACGGGACAATGTGGAAGGCCCCGACCCGGACTAGGTCTTCGACGAAGAAGGCCTGGTAATCGGCGGTGCGACTCTGATCGAGGGTAATGTTATCGGAAGTGGTGTCACGCGGAGCGTAGAGGAAGTTCGGACCGGCGTTCGTGGCATCGAGGCTATAACGCTGGAAGGGAGCGTCGCCATGATAGACCAGGCCGCCGATCGTAAGGGCACTGCCGCGGAACATGGTGTCGGCGCCCCACTTTTTCCTCACCCGCAGATCGACTCCGCCGTTGTTGAACTCTTCGTAGCCGAAGGTCGTGCTGGTGGGGAAATCACCGGTAGGACTGATGTTACCGGCGCTGCGGGAATCGATGTCCTGATGCGTATACCAGCCCTTGGCCTGGACCAGCCAGTCATCACCAAAGCCGCCTTCATAGCGGAGCACGGTCGTGTAACGATCGACCCAGTTATGATTGTAAGGAGTGACCGCCTGGTTAGGATCGTCCAGGTATTGGGCATAGCTTAACCGGCCGGCATCTTCGCCGCTGAAGCGGCTGGCGTGCACATCCAGAGCGATGAGCTGATTTTCGCCAAAGCGATAACCGGCATAGCCGTTCGTCTGCCACAGGTCATAGGAGTTACTATTGCGCTGCCCGTCGGAGACGCCGTAGTAGCCGTCGATCCGGAACTCAAACGGACCGGAGGCCTGTTGAATCGAGCCATAACCGCTGTAGGTCCCGTAAGCTCCCGCGGTGCCTTCGAGATAGCCACTGAGCGGGGAACCCGGCTCCGGGTGTTTGGTGACAAAATTGACCGCCGGCGCCGGCTCGGGTCCGTAGAGCAGACTGCTGCCACCGCGGATGAATTGAATCTCACTTACGCTCTGCGGCACCGGGAGATAGTAGAGGGTTGGGAAACCGATCCAGTCACTCATCAACGGGAGGCCGTCCTGCAAGAAGAGGGTGTACTCCGATTCCTGCGGGTTGCCGAGGCCGCGATAGCTGAAGTTAAACTGCCCCGGATTTTGCTGCTCGCTCACAATCAAACCAGGGGCCTTGGTGAACTCCTCCTGCAGGTTATTGTTTTGGATCGGCGGCTGTTGTTCCAATTTGATCACCGTCGCCTTCTTCGTCACCGTGATTTCCGTGCCCGAAACCTCACTCATGATGTGATCGAGCTTGGCCCTGCGGTCGTCCCACGGGGTCGGACTGGCCACCGCTTGACCGGAGACTTCGAGCTGCGGGGTTTCCGGGACGCGGCGGGCGCCGGTTTGCGCCTGCCCCTGGGAGGCGACGAGGAGTGAGGCGGCGGCCAGGCCGCCGAGGACGATTCTATTCTTAATTAGAGACATGATTGTAACAATGATGAAGGTACAGATTTCGAGTGTGAGTTAGTGTGTGAGACCTAGTTAATGAGCCAGCCTAACGATTCCGGGTGGAGGTTGGTGCTTCTGCTCCGCTCTCTCCACCTCCGCCCCCAAAGGCGTAGGAAAAGACGGCGAAGACTTTCGCGTCGGGAGATTCCTCCGTCACCCCAAAAAGGGTGGCGACATCGAACCGCATTCGCGCGGTCGGCTTAAAGGCCACGCTCGGGCCGATGATGAAGCTATGCTCCGGATCGCCGCGGGTGTCTTTAACGGTGAAATTCGTGTACTGCATTTCCAGCCCGACCTTGAGCCGTTCCCGCGGCAGGAGAACCGGGACCTGGATGCTCTGCGCGAAACCCCACTCCCGGCCGCGATCGCCGCTGGTTTCGTTCTCGAGGAAGGCGTTGAAAGCCCACTCGACGTGATGGCCAAAGTCCTGGGAAAGGAGGAGCCGGAATTCGTAGGCGTCGGGTTGATCGGGACGACCGCGTTCTTCTTCCTCCATCATCTCTTCGTCGTCGCCGCCATCGTCTCCCATGTCTTCCTCATCCATCATCTCTTCCTCCGGGCCTTCTTCGTGCAGGATCTTGCCGGTGCCGAATTTGTACTCGGCAAAAAGGGTGGGATTGAGCGGGATCTTGTTCCAATCGGCCAGGGCATAGCGGCCTTCGATGCTGAAGCTGCGGTTCGAGCTGTCGCCGTCGAAGAATTCGACCTGGTTTTCCACCGCCGCCCCAAAGCGGTAAGGCAGACCAACCTCGATCTCCTGGGTGAAGGTGTGGTCGGACGGGCCCTTGTCGAAGTCGCCTTCGTAAAGGAGCGCGGCAAAGACCTCGCCCGGTGGCAGGACGTAGCCATTCGTTAGCGGCGAAAAACGGCTGCGCGAGAAAGCGCCCGGAGCGCCGTAGGCGCCCGGCAGCTCATCCCCCTCCACCACCAGCGTCGGCTCGACCAGGGTGGTGGAGTCGGTAGTCGAGGTGGTGGTGCGAGTGGTCTCGCCCGTTTCAGTGGCATTAATGGAGGCAGCGGGAGCAGCCGCTGGCCGAGACGATGCCGTCGTCCCAGCGGTGGAAACCGCATCCTGGGCCAGGACAGAGGAGGCAACGCAGAAGGCGGCCAGAAAGCACGCGCAAAAGCCGGGGCGGACAGTTGTCGCGGCGCGCCAGCCCGTGCGACGGGACGGATTTTCGTGTGACATGGCGCCTGATTTAGGTGACGCCAATCCAGATGACAAGAACATAATGATAATTTTGTCACCAAGCAGAACCGATGCCGCCGGCCCGGCGGTTTGGCGTTTTACGGCGGCGGTGCGGGGAAGTGCAGAGTCATGGTCGTTCCCTGGCCCATTTCGCTCTCCGCCGTGATCGTGCCGCCATGCAGGTCGGCGATTGATTTAACCAGAGCGAGGCCGAGGCCGGTGCCCTCGCTGCTGCGCGAAGGATCGATCCGGTAAAAACGATCGAAGATACGGGAGAGATGTGCGCTGGGGATTCCGCAGCCGGTATCGGTGATGCGCACCTCAGATCCTGCGGCGTTGGTCGTTAGGGAGATTTCGATGTGCCCTTCATCCGCGGTGTAACGCACCGCGTTATCGACCAGGTTGCTCACGGCGCGGCCGAAGAGCACCGGGTCGGCGTAGACTTCGCCCGCGCCCTGGCAATCGATTGTGAGCCGGCGTTCCTCCACGATCGCTTCGTTATAGGTCACGATTCTTTCCAGCGCGGCCCGGCCGTCGAATAGGCTGCAGTGCAATTTGCTCTCGGCCGCTTCGGCCCGGGCCAGGAAAAGCAGGTTATCGATAATGCCGGAGAGCCGTTCGCATTCCGCCACGCTCGACTCGATCACCGTCTGGTATTCATCAGGCGACCGCGGCCGGATCAGGGCCACTTCGGCTTCGCCGCGAATGTTGGCCAGGGGCGTGCGCAGCTCGTGCGCGAGGTCAGCCGAGAACTGGGAAAGCCGGGTGAAGGAATCCTCCAGCCGGTCGAGCATGTCGTCGAAGGCGACCGCGACCGGTTGCAGCTCGCGCGGCCAATCCGCCGGCGGCACCCGCTCGTGCAGCCGGTTTGGCCCGACCCGTTTGAGCGAACGAGTCATGGCATTGAGCGGCTGCAGGCCGCGCCCCGCCACCGTGATCGCGATCACGGCCGAAGCCGCGATCCCGCAGAGCAGCACCACCGCCACCAGCAGACCGAATTCGCGCTCGAATTGTTCATCGACCGAGCGATCCTGCGCCACCTGGATGGTGTAGGGCCGATTGTTCGCCTCGGTCGCGATCGCGACTAACGAAAAGAGTTTCCCTTTCGTCTGGTAATCCTGCACCGACATCTCGGTCGGCATGACCTTTTCCGCCGGCGGGAAAAGAGCCAGCGGCAGGAGGCTCGTCATCCCGGGCGTCTCGGCCACTAGCCGGCCCTGCGCATCGAGCACCCGCACCCAATAGGAAGTGCGTTCACCGCCCTGAAGCGCGCGCAATTCCTGGCTGAGCAGACCGGCGCCGCCGTCGGAGCGGAGATCGGCCCGCACCGCCATCACCTTATCCGCCAGCACCGCACGATCCTCGGCCAGGGCGTGCCTAACGACAATCCAATAGAGCACGCCCAGCCCGCAGCCGAGGAGAATGGCGGCCGCCGGGGTGAAAAGGAAAACCAGCTGCGACGCGATCGAACGCGGTTCAGTCGGCTTTGAGGACATAGCCGGCGCCGCGGACAGTGTGGATCAATTTCTTGGGATAAGGATCATCCACCTTGGCCCGTAAACGCCGCACCATGACGTCGAGCACGTTCGTCCCCGTTTGGAAATCGATCCCCCAGACGTGGCTCTCGATCTCTTTGCGCGAGACCACTTCCCCGGCCGAGCGCACCAGGTGAGCGAGGAGGAGAAATTCCTTGGCCGTGAGATGAAGCGGCTGGCCGCCCCGCACCGCTCGATTGCGATAAGTGTCCAGCTCCAGATCCTCGATCCGCAACTGGTCATCCGGCTGGGCCGGTCCACGGCGCAGGAGCGAGCGCACCCGCGCCACCAGCTCGGAGAAGGCAAACGGCTTGACCAGATAGTCGTCCCCGCCCAGCTCCAGGCCTTTGACCCGGTCGGGCACGCTGTCGCGCGCGGTCAGGAAAAGGATCGGGGTGCTGACGTTCTTGGCCCGCAATTCCTCCACCACCGTCCAGCCATCCTTTTTCGGCAACATCACGTCGACCAGCAGGAGATCGAAGTGCGAATCGAGTGCGAGCTGGAGGCCGGCCTCGCCGTCGCGCGCCACCACCACTTCGTACTCGGCCTCCTCCAGGCCTTTGGCGATGAAGGCGGCGGTTTTCTTCTCGTCCTCGATCAACAGGATGCGCATTCCGTTAGGTATAAAGGTTGCGGTCGGCCCCTTCAAGCATCGGAAAGGAGCGAATCGCGCGAGCTCATTCGAAGAATTTTTCCGCGCGCGGGCGCAGATCGAGCTCCAGGGTCCAGGCGCCGGGTTCCTGCTCGGCCAGATGCCAGTAGGCTGCGGCCATTTGCGCGGGATCGAGCTGCGGCTCCTTGTCGTTAGGGGTGGCGCCGGCCGGGCCGATGACCCCGTCCACCACCACGTGAGCCACGTGCACGCCCTGCGGCCAAAGCTCGCGCGCGAGCGATTGCACCAGGCCGCGCAGGGCAAATTTGGCGCTACTGAAAGCGAGCCAGCCGCCCCCGCGCACGCTCGAGGTCGCTCCGGTAAAGATCATCGCGCCATCTCCGGCCGCGATCATGTCGGGCGCAGTCGCCTGCGCGGCTACGAACCCGCCTAACGAGGCGATGCGCCAGGAATTCTCGAAATCCTGCGCGCTGGTTCCGAGCAGGCCATCGCCGGAAGAGGAGCTGGCGTTATGGAGCAGGAGGCTGATTTTCCCCAGCTTCTCCCGCGTCCGGGCCACCGCAGTTTTGACTTCCTCCGGCCGGCTCACGTCCGCCGTCAGCGCGAGCGCGTGGCCGCCGGAGGCGGAAATTTCAGCCGCCAGCTGATCGACGACATCGGCGTGCCGCGCCACCAGCGCGACGGCATAACCGCCGCGGGCAAAGCGCCGGGCGAGCGAAGCGCCGAGACCCGGACCGACTCCGGTAATGAAAGCGACCCGCTCGGCGCTCATGGTTTTCCTCCAAAGGTGACGTGATCGTCGAGGTCGATCAGATCCATCCAGGTCTTGATGTCCTCACGCGTTTTACTGAAGGAACCGACCCGGCGAAAGAAGAAGATGAGGGTTTCCTCGTCGCTATCGGGAGTGCGCCGGAGCATGTAATCGCTCCATTGCTCGATCTCCCACGGCGTCGGTTTGTGCTCGGCGTGTTCCTGCAGCCAGGCGAGGATTTCGCCGTCGCCTTGGCCGGCTTTGAGTTGCTCGAGCAGAGCGGCCGGATCGAAGCGGAGGAATTGAATAATGTGCTGATCGAAGGGCGCGTCGTAATTGAACTCGCCGTTTTTCCCCGCCAGGGTGGCTCGTCCTTTGTCGAGCATGCGCGGCAGAATGACGTAACCGCCGAGGCGACACCGCGGGCTGCGCGGCGGACGTTGGCTAAGATCAGGTGCAGAAACAGTGACGTGGCTCTCCATGGGGCCAGCACCATGCCGCTCGGCGGCGACGAAGGCAATCCTCCCCTGCTTCCTCGCCCGCAGGCGCGCACAAAAAAAGAATGCTTCTTTCGTTCGGTGCGTTTGGGCGCTTTGCCGTTCCCTTCCGCCGTTCCTGCCTGACAGAAAAACTTGTTAGGCCCCGGGAGGTCGAGGTCGCGCTCAAGAGAAATCGGCGCTAGAACTTCTGATGTCGATTTTCTCACGCACCTCGCTCGTTTGTTCGCTGGCTTGCCTCGCCACCTCCGTCTTTGCCCAAGAGCAGGAACTAGCGCCGATCGTTTCGCCGCCGCCGGCTTTGGCCACGCCTTCGGTCATGCCGACCGCCACTCCCGCGAGCAGTGCCACCCCGGCCAGTTCTGCCGCGCCCAGCCCTTCCGCGACTCCCTTTCAGCTGAGCGATGTGCAATTCAAAGGCCTCAAAGCGCGCGCCATCGGCCCGGCGGTGATGGGCGGCCGCGTCTCCGACATCGCGATTGATCCGCGCAATCCCGCCGTTTTTTACGTCGGGCTCGGGACCGGGGGCTTGTTCAAGTCGGGCAACAACGGCGTCTCCTTCGACCCGATTTTTGACCAGCAATCGGTCCTTTCCATCGGTGCGGTGGCGATCGCGCCCTCCGATTCCGACGTGGTCTGGGTCGGCACCGGGGAAGCGAACGATCGTAATTCCTCGGAATGGGGGAACGGCGTCTATCGCTCGACCGACGGCGGCGGGAGCTGGAGCAACGTGGGCCTGAAGGAAAGCCGTTCCATCGCCCGCATCGCCGTCCACCCGACCAAACCGGAAGTGGCTTATGTCGCGGCCATAGGCAATCTCTGGAAAGATGGGGGCGAGCGCGGCCTCTACAAAACGACCGATGCCGGCAAAACCTGGAAACGCGTCCTGAGCGCGCCTTCGCCTAACGACGGCCGGACCGGCTGCGGCGATGTCGTGCTCGATCCGGCCAACCCCGAGATCATTTACGCCGCGCTCTATGCCCGCCAGCGCACGCCCTGGTCCTTTGCCTACGGGGTCACCGCGACCAACGGCCAGGATGTCGGCGGCATTTTCAAGAGCAGCGACGGGGGCGCGACCTGGAAAAAATGCACCAATGGTCTTCCTGGCATGACCGGCCGGATCGGCCTGGCGGTGGCGGCGAGCAAGCCAAAGGTGGTGATGGCGATCGTGCAAAGCGACGAAGGCGGGGCGAGCGATCTGCGCGAGATCCACAGCAAACAGGGCGGCGTGTTTCGCTCCGAAGACGGAGGCGAAAAGTGGACCCGGTTGAGCGATCTCAATCCGCGTCCGTTCTATTTCAGCCAGATCCGGATCGACCCGGCAAACGATCAGCGGGTCTACATCCTCGGCATGGCGGTGCTGGCCTCGGATGATGGCGGCAAAAATTTCCGCGAAGATCTCTCCGAGAAAGTGCACCCGGATTGCCACGCGCTCGCCATTCAACCCGGCACGACGCCGGCCTCCAAGCCGGCCAAGCCGGAAGACAAGAACAAGCCGGCGAAACCGCCGGTGTGCCAGCGGCTCATCCTCGGGACGGATGGCGGCGTCTATCAGAGCTATGCCGCGGGCAAAGGCTGGGAACATCTCAACCGTTTCCCAGGCGGCGAATTTTACCGCATTTCGCTCGACGACGCCCAGCCCTTCTACCGGGTGGCCGGCGGGTTGCAGGATAACGAGAGCTTTGCCGGGCCGAGCCAAGTCGCGAGCAAGGAAGGCATCACTAATTGCGACTGGACTCCGCTGGAAGGCGGCGACGGCTTCTATGTCGTCTTTGATCCGAGCGACCGCGATGTTTTCTACGCCGAAAGTCAGGAAGGCTTCATCCATCGGATCAACCTGCGCACCGGCCAGAAACGCGACCTCCGTCCGGAAGCGGCCGAAGGGCAGGAGCGTTATCGCTTTCATTGGAACGCGCCCCTTATCGGGAGCAAACAGAAGCCGGGCGTGCTTTATCTCGCCGGCAATCGCGTCTTTCGTCTCACCGACAGGGCGGAGCATTTCGATGTGATCAGCCCCGATCTCACCCATAACGATCCGGCCAAGACCAACACTGCGGGAAGCGGCGCGGAAAACTACGGAGTGGTTTATTCGTTAGCTGAATCGCCGCTCAAGGCCGGCTTGCTCTGGGCCGGGACCGATGACGGCCGGCTCTGGCTCACGCAGGACGATGGCGGCCATTGGACGGAGCTCACAGCCAGGGTGCCGGAGCCGATCCGCGGGCAATGGATCGTGCGGATCGAGCCGGGGGCGAAGGATCCGAAGGTGGCCTATCTCGTGAGCAATGCCTATCGCAGTGGCGACGACCGGCCTTACATCCTGCGCACGGCCGACCTGGGCCAGACCTGGAAAAGCGTGACCGGCCAGGGCCTTCCGCCTAACGACCCCGTGGAAGTGGTGCGAGAAGACCCGGTCAATTCCAATTTGCTCTACGCCGGGACCCATTTCGGTCTCTACGCCTCCTTCGACGCCGGCGCGCATTGGCTGCAGGCGGGCGGCTTGCCTAACGTTCGCGTGGACGACCTGCAGATCCATCCCCGCACCGCCGATCTGGTCATCGCAACCCACGGCCGGAGCATCGACATCCTGGACGACACCCGGCCTTTCCGGGAGCTGACTCCGGAGGTGATGGCGAAGCCGGCTCATCTCTTCAGCATCGCGCCCGCCCGCGGATTCTATCCGCTTTCCGGTTTTGCTGATTGGAACGGGAAAGGCGTCTACCGCGGGGAAAATCCACCGCTCGGGGCGCTGATTAGTTTCTGGGTTCGCGACTACACCGGCGACGAGGTGAAAATCGCCATCACCAACGCCACTGGCCAACCGGTGGCCAACCTGAAGGCGCCCGGCGCACCTGGGATCAACCGGGTCAGCTGGGATCTGCGCCCGACGGAAGACGTGCGGATCAAGTACGGCGGCGACGACCCTGATAAATTCGTTCCGAGCGGCCAGTACACGGCCGAGCTGAGCTACGGGAAAGAAAAGATGAAGCAGACCTTCCAGGTCACGATCGCGGAAGGTATTACGACTCGTTAGGCGAGGGCACCGTCCGTATTTCCCCGGTAGCTCGGCGCCTCCTTCGCGCGCCTCACGTAGGAGTTAGACCTAGGTAAAGACGCACTCCCCCTCCGATTGTGGCTGGTCTTGGACCCGCGAGATTGACTCCGTCGCCGCCGGTGGGCGGGCCGACGGAACCCAAAATCGCCTCCTAATGATTCAACCAGCGCTAAATACTTCCGCCTTCGATCAAGCTTCCGACGAGACGCTGATGAAGGCGATCACCGACCGACACCAGATCGCCCTGCGCGAGCTCTACCAACGCTACGGCAAAACGCTCAAATCGGTCGTAACCCGGGTCGTTCACGAAGAGGCCGAAGCGGATGACGTGATGCAGGAAATCCTGCTCCAGATCTGGAAGGAAGCGCGCAATTATTCTCCAAAAGCAGGTCGACCACTTGGCTGGGTGGTGACACTGGCGCGGCGCCGGGCGATCGACCGCCTGCGCCGTCGCCAGGCTTATGGGAGGGCGAAAGAGCGTTTCGAGGCGCAGGTCGATAAACAGCCGGATTCCTGGACCCGGAGTGGGATCGACGACGAACTGGTGAGTGCTGATCTGCGCCGTTTTCTGGAAGTACAGATGCGCACTCTGCCGGCCTACCAGCGCGAGGTGATCGAGCTCTCCTTTTTCGAAGGGCGCAGCCACCGCGAGATTTCGGCTCTCACCGGGACGCCCTTAGGCACGGTGAAAACGCGGTTGGAGCTGGGGTTGCGCAAGTTAACCAACTGCATCCGTCCGCTCCGGCGGAAGATCTGACTGGTGCGGCGGCGCTCTGCCGCAGCTTCGCGATTTCCGGAGGGCGACCCACCCTGCCCGCGAAGGGCTACTCTTCAGAGTCGCCAGCGTCGTCCTTATCCGGCTCGATCTCTTCGTCCTCGAGCGAGAAGCGGCGCTTGCGCTTGTTGGCGGGTAAGGGCGAGAGCGTCATGGTGATGTTGCGGCCGGCCGCTTTCGGCTCCATCTCCACCTGCGCCATGCTGGCCAGGTCGTCGCGCACCTTATACATGAGCTGCATGCCAAATTCCTGGTGAGCCATTTCCCGGCCACGGAATTGCAGCTGCACCCGCACCTTGTTTCCCTTGTCCAGGAACTGCTCGCCGTGGCGGATCTTGGTCAGGTAATCGTGGTCGTCGATGTTAACCCGAAACTTGATCTCTTTCAGCTTCGTTCCCGAAGCCCTTTTGTCCTTCTCCTGCTTGGAGATGTCGTAACGGAATTTCCCGAAATCGACGATTTTGCAGACGGGTGGATTAGCGTTAGGGGCGACCTCGACCAGATCCATGCCCATGCCTTGGGCGCGCTTGATGGCCTCGGATAATTTCATCACCCCGAGCTGTTCGCTGGTGGCTCCCAGGATGACGCGAACTTCGCGGGCGCGAATTCGACCGTTTACACGAATTTGTGGTTGCAGAATCAGGTATCTCCGGGCCGGCGACGAGGGAGTGAGACTGACGCCGTCATTCTTATTGTCGCATCCTCCCGTCGCTCTCCTCAGGATCGCGGCGCACTCAGCAAAATCAGCGAGCCTGCGAGGAGCGCGCCAATCGGTCCGCGGCAGGGCCCGGACCGAGGGGAAGTTGTATCCCACATTCCCAAACTGGCAAGACGTTTCGGTCGGAAAAACTCGATCCGCCCCGGGCCGCGCTTTCTCTCAGGCGGGCGGCTGGCCGAAGTGCGCGGCATGCGCTTGGTACCCGACGATGTCATCCAGCATCGCGTCGAGGGTGGCGGCGATCGGTTTGGCGGTGGCGAAGCCGGAGAAAATCGCCCGGTCACCGATAGGAGAATCGAGCACAAAAGTCGGTCGCTGCGTGACCTGCATGGCATGAAATTCCGCCGTGCTGGCGCGCAGCCGAGCCTCGATCTCGGGCCGGCGAGCGCGCTCCAGCAGGGCCGCCTCTTCCAGTCCGGTCGCCGCCGCCACCACCTGCGATGCTACGTCCCAATCCCCGATTTTTTTTCCCTCGCGCAGCTCGGCCCGGCTGAGCGCGATCCAGCCGCGGTCGTCTTCCACTCCCAGGTCGCGGGCCGCTTCCGCGACGCAGTTGGGCGGCAGGTATTCGCTCACGCCGGCTTCCATCCAGCTGGCGTCCAACTTCACGGGCGAGCGCATCAGCATGCCGCTGCGCCGATAGTACCACTCCAGATGTTCCCGCGTCGGCGGGAGCGCGGCCTGATCCATCAGCGCGATTTTCCAGCGAAAATCGACCCGCTCCTGGTAGCGGGCGCGCAGTTCCTGCCAGGCCGGGATGGCCCAGTGACACCAGGAGGAAATGACGTCGAGGTAATTGATGATGGTGAGTCGCATGGGCGAATATGGCCGCACCTCCACCGGCGCAACACCGGAAAACGCGCGCTGGTTTGACAATGGAAGGAAACAACGGACCTGCAATATCGACTGCCGGGAAAGCGCCACCTTGATCGATCTCAATCACATCCTGCTCTTCATCGCGGTCGTCTCCCCGCTCATCCTGCTCGCGCGCATCTTCCATTTGCGTAACGAACGCAATCGCGGCTGGCGAGCGGCCGCGCTCCTCGTCCTGACGATCTGCTTTTTCGCCTGGCTCTTTGCATCGGAGTGGGCCGGGATTATCGGCGGCCTTGCCTGGGCCTTGCTCCTGCTCGTCCCCTCCCTGGCCGAGCGGAGAATCGACCATCTCTTCCTGGCCCAGCGGCTGCCGTTGGCGCGTCGCCTTGCGGTCGTTAGGCGAATGCTCCATCCGTGGGATGATTCGCCTTATCCCGCCACTCTTTTCCGCGCGCTGGAACTGGCCCGCGCCGGCCAGCTCGATCTGGCCCTCGATCGCCTCGCGGCCGTGCGTGCTGCTCCCACTCCAGCCGGGCGCCTCGCCACCGCGCTCACCTTCGCCCTGACCGGGAACTGGCCCGGGCTGGTGCAATGGTGCCGGCGCGATCTGAGAGTGACCGAAAGCCCGGCCCTCCTCTCGCTTTACCTTCGCGCGCTCGGTGAAATCGGAGCCACCGACGACCTGATCCTCGCTCTGGCAGCGCGACCACTGGAGCGTGATCCACGTTTCACGATGGATGCGCGCACGGCCTACCATCTTGCGCTCGGGCTGGCTTTCGCCGGTCGCACCTCGGAGGTCGTTAGGCTATTTCAACGCGGACTCGCCGGCTGCTCGAAGGTCGAGCAGGAGTTCTGGCTCGGCACCGCCGAGCTGGCCGGGGGCCGGGTGGAAGCGGGCCGGGCCCGGCTGGAAAAATTGCGCCACGAGACGAACGACGCCGGCTGGCGCCGCGCGATCGAGCGGCGGCTGGCCCGGGAGCGGCCGCTGACCCCGCTTTCCGCCTCCGGCCAAATGCTACTGGCTCGCCTGCTGACCGAGTCAGCCGATCTGCGCGCGCGGCCTGCCCGCCGCGGGGCGCCGGCTGTCTGGGCGCTGATCCTGCTCAACCTGGCCATGTTTCTGGTCGAGCTGCGGCTTGGCGGCTCGACCAATGTGCGCACGCTGCAGGAACTGGGTGGGCTGGAGCCGGAAGCGATCGTCGTTAGGCAGGAATACTGGCGTCTTCTGACTGCGCTTTTCCTGCATTACGGGCCGCTCCATATTGGGATCAACCTGCTCGGCTTGTATCTCCTCGGGCCGGCGCTGGAACGGACGATCGGCTCGCTGAAATTCGTGATCAGCTATCTGCTTTGCGGCCTGGGTTCCGGCTTGGGGGTGGTCCTCTTGTGGCGGCTCGGGCTGACGCGCTCCGATCTCTTGGTTGGCGCTTCCGGCGCCATCATGGGAGTCATCGGTGTCTCGGCCGGCTTGCTCCTGCGCCATCGCGGCTCGGTTCTGGCCGGGCGCCAATTACGAGACATTATCGCCATCGTAGCGATCCAGACGATCTTTGATCTATGGAGCCCGCAGGTGAGTCTGGCTGCGCACCTGGGCGGTTTCCTGGTCGGCGTCTTACTTGGGGTTATCCTGGCGACCCGGGCTCGGCGAGTTGGTTCGGCCTGACCTTTGCCGCGAGCGCTCGGCCAAGTTTTAGCGGAAAAGGAACACTTGCTGCTAATGACGGAACGCTTGCTGCTAATGATTTTGCTGCCAGAGTGCCGCCTCTTGTAGAGGCGCTCTTTCTTTTCGCCATGCCGAACATCCAGACTTACAACGTTATTCCGAATCTACCCGCGCAACTCGAGCCCTTGCGCGACATGGTCTTTAATCTTTGGTGGACCTGGGAGCCTTCCGCCCGCCGCCTTTTCCGTCATCTCGACCCGGTGCTATGGGATCGGACGAATCATAACCCGGTCCGCATGCTCCAGCTCTCGCGTCAGGCGCGGCTGGTCGAAGTGGCCAAAGATGAAGTCTTCCTGCACGACCTGGCTGAAGTGCATGCCGCTTATAAAAAGTATCTCGCCCGCCCCGACACTTACGGAAAGACCGGCCCCGGCCGTGAGATTAGAAAGCCGATCGCTTATTTCTCAGCCGAGTTTGGCTTCCATGAGTCGATCCCAAATTACTCCGGCGGCCTGGGCATCCTTTCCGGCGACCATTGCAAATCGGCCAGCGATCTGGACCTGAATTTTGTCGCGGTCGGTCTCCTCTATCGTCACGGCTATTTCAAACAACAGATCAACAAGGAAGGCTGGCAGGAAGCGATCAACCTGAACCAGAACTTCCATCATCTCCCCATCCGCGAGGTCATGCGTAACGACCAAATCCTGCTCGTGGGCGTGCCGCTGCTCGGGCGTGAAGTCTTTGCCAAGATCTGGGAGCTGCAGGTCGGGCGGATCACTCTTTATCTGCTCGACACCGATATCCCGGAGAATAGCCCGGCCGATCGTTTGATCACGGCGGAGTTATATGGCGGCGATCTGGAGATGCGGATGCGCCAGGAGATTGTGCTCGGCATCGGCGGGGTAAAGGCGCTCAGCGCGCTGGGACATGAAGCCGAAGTCTTTCACATGAACGAAGGGCACTCGGCCTTCCTTTCGCTTGAGCGCATCCGGCTCCACGTCACTCAGCACGACCTCGATTTCTACTCCGCCCTCCAAGTCGTGGCGGCGGCCAATGTCTTTACCACTCATACGCCGGTCCCGGCCGGCAATGACTCTTTCCCGCGCGAGATGATGGTGCGTTACTTTAACGACTTCGCCGCCCAGCTCAGGATCCCGTTTGACGAGCTCTTTCGCTTTGGCCAGACGACGACTGATCCGATCGCCAGCTTTAGCATGACCATCCTGGCTCTGCGCATGAGCCGGCACGCCAATGGGGTGAGCGAGTTGCATGGCAAGGTGAGTCAATCACTCTGGGCCGATGTCTGGGCCGGGGTGCCGACTCACGAAGTCCCGATCACCAGCATCACCAACGGCATTCACACCAAGACCTGGATGGCGCCGGAATTCTCCGCCCTTTACACCAAGTATTTGGGCGATTGGGAAGAGCATCTGACCGAGCCCGATTTCTGGCGCGGGGTGATCGAGATTCCCGACTCTGAGTTGTGGGATACTCACCAGAAACTCAAGTTCCGCCTGGTCAACTTTGTCCGCGATCGAGTGCGCGCGCGCCGCACCCGCATCGGCGAATCGCCCGAGGCCATTCGCTCGGTTAACTCTATCCTCGACCCGGAAATCCTGACCATTGGCTTTGCCCGGCGCTTTGCCACCTATAAGCGCGGCGCACTCCTTTTTAGCGATCCCGATCGCCTCCTCAGGATGCTGAACGACCTCGCGCGCCCGGTGCAATTTGTCTTTGCCGGCAAGTCCCATCCACGCGACGAAGGGGGCAAGGCGCTCATCCAGCAGGTCTACAAATTGACCCGCGAGACCGGGTTTCATAACCGGATCGTCTTTATCGAAGACTACGACACTTACATCGCCCGCCGTATGGTCCAGGGAGTCGACCTTTGGTTAAACAACCCCTTGCGTCCGCTCGAAGCCAGCGGCACCAGCGGGATGAAGCTGCCTCCGAACGGCGGGCTTAATCTCAGCGTCCTCGATGGCTGGTGGTGCGAGGGTTATAACGCCAAGAACGGTTGGGCGATCGGAGCTGAAATCGAGGATGGCGACGGCGAATTCCAGAATGAAGTGGATGCCGACAGCCTTTACCAGCTGCTCGAAAATCAGATCATCCCGCTCTATTACGCTAAACCTGATGGCCGGCTGCCCCTGGCCTGGTTGCAACTCATGCGTGAGTCCATCCGCAGCGTCACCCCGATCTTTAATACTCACCGGATGGTGAAGGAATACACCGAGCGTCTTTACCTCCCGGCGGCCAAAGCGCACGAAGAACTTTCCCGTGAGGGCTGGCGCGCCGCCACCCTCCTAAGTCAATGGAAAGCACAGATGCGAAAGGACTGGCCGCAGGTGCGCATCACCGACGTGCAGATCGGGAATAAGGATCGGCAAAAGATCCATGTCGGCGATTCGCTCCAAGTCTCAGCCCGGGTCCACCTCGGCGCGGTCGACCCGAAACACGTGCGGGTCGAAGCCTATCATGGTGAAGCCGAAAACGACGCCTTGCTTCATCCTACTGTCACCGTCCTGGCGGAAGGAGACAAGCTGGGTGGCAATGGCGAGTACGTTTATGAAGGGGCCATCCCGGCTTCAGAGAGCGGCACCTATGGATTTAATGTGCGAGTGATTCCGACTTATCCGCACCTGGCACAGGCGCACGAGTTGCGCCTCATTAGCTGGGCTTAGGATTCACTTTTAGTAGCTTTGCCCTGAGCTAAGCAAAGGTGGTAAAAGGGCCTTCTCAGGCTTGGTTAGGACTTAAGAATTCTTTTGACTTCAAGCAAAACATCACTTGCTCTCGCCTGAGTATGGCTTATAACTGCGCCATGGACGTATCTGTTAAACAACTGGAAGAAGCAGTCGAAGTTAAGAAACAAATCAACGAACTGCAAAGCCGACTGGCAAGTTTGTTAGGCGGCTCCGGCGCTTCGAGCACCTCCCGCTCCAGCGCCTCAAGCTCGGAAAGTTCCGCGAGCTCCGAAAGCTCCGAAGGTTCCGCACCGGGCCGTGGTCGTGGACGTGCTGGTGGTAATCGCCGCAAACGCCGTGGTGGTCTTTCCGCCGCCGGCCGGGAACGCATCGCCGCCGCTGCTCGGGCTCGTTGGGCTCGGGCCAAGTCTGGTTCTGGTTCTGATTCCGGCTCTGACTCTGACAGCACGAGTTCGAAGTCCTCGGCTAAGAAAAAAAGAGGCGGCAAAAAAGGTATCTCCGCTGCCGGTCGTAAGAAACTATCTCAGATGATGAAAGCTCGCTGGGCCGCTCGCCGTAAGGGCCAGGGCTAAGAGAGTCATTCATTTGCCCGCGGTCGGCCCGGCTTAAAGCGTGTCGATCTTACGCAGGAATTCCCGATAATCCGCGGCTTCGCGCGCTGCTTTATTCAGCGCCGCGAGCCGCGGATTGTCATTAGGCTGCGCCAGTTGCACTCGGTGAAGCTTTCCGCCTTCGCCGGCGAAAACCATCTCATCCCATTGCAGGGACTTAATCGTGGAATCGAAGCGCGCCACCGCGCGCCCGCGAAAGTAAGCGCGCGTATCCTCCGGCGGCGCAAAGATCGCGCGTTTGATTTCCGCTTCACTGACCAGGCGTTGCATCACTCCCTGCCGCACCAGCTCATAGTAAAGCCCGGCCTCGGGCAGGATATTGTGATATTCGAGATCGATCGATTGCAGCCACGGATCGGTCCACGATAACTCCTCTTCCTGGCGCATCGTCTCGAGCAACTCCTTCTTGGCCACCCAATCGATCCGGTCGCGACAGAGCTGGTGATCGCGTTCCAAGTCGTTCAGAACTGTCTCCCATTCGTGCAGCAGCCAGCGGAGATCGGGATTCTCCGTCGCAGCCGAGGCCTCGCTCGCAGCGGCGAGATAGATTCGTTGGACGTCGATGGCCGAGATCTTGCGGCCATCGCTTAACTCGATGATCCAGTCGTAGGTCTGGTCGCGGCTGATTGACCTGGTCGCGTCGACAGGTTGCGCGATTTCGAGCTGCGGGGCTTTTCCCTTTTCAATCAAATCGAGCACCAGAGCGGTCGTGCCCACTTTCATGGCCGTGGCCCACTCGCTCATGTTGGCATCTCCCAGAATCACATGGAACCGCCGGTAAATGCTGGCATCGGCATGTGGCTCGTCGCGGGTGTTGACCAGCGGGCGGCGATTCATGGTGTCGATGCTGACCAGGACGCTAAAGAAGTCGGCCCGCTGCGAAATCTGATAGCTGCCGGGCTGACCGCTCGCCCCTTCGGCTTCGATTCCCATCTTGCCCGCACCGGCGAAAATCTGACGAGTGACAAGAAAAGGAAGCACCCCGGCGACGAGGCGGTCCCAGGGCACCTCCCGGCGCATGAGATAGTTATCGTGACAGCCGTAACTGTGGCCGGAAAAGTCGGTGTTGTTCTTGTAGAGGCGCACCACTTGTTCGTTGGGCAACTTTAGATTCCGGCGCCGGGCGCATTCCGCCAGAATGCGTTCTCCGGCCTTGTCCTGGGCGACTAACTGCGCCACGGAAGAACATTCCGGGGTGGAGTATTCCGGATGGGCGTGATCGTTATAAAAACGCGCCCCGTTGCTCAGCACCAGGTCGCTCTTGATCTCCTCGAAACTGAGCGGCCGCCGCCGATCGATCTCGAAGTAAGCCGATTCATCCGTGTCCTGCATCAACTCCGAAGCCCGGAAACCGCGCGCATCGCAATGCGGATCCTCCAGGTCGTAGTCCCACTTCATGTGCGCCCCGTGGTCGGTGTAGCCGCGCACCAGCTCGATCGATTCCGTCACCACGTCGACCGACTCCATTCCATCGACGGTGATCCCATATTCCGTTTCCAATCCGAAGACGCGTTTCATCTTCGCATAACATACACCCGGCGGCCGCACTTCATCCGCGGGGCCGTCGTTAGGCAGCCAATGTGGCCGGGAGGGCGCTAGCAGATGCGCGGCAGCTGTTCGCCCGCGAGCATATCCACCACCCGGGTCCCGCCGACCCGGGTTTTCATGGTGACAAAGCCCGGGTGTTCCGCGGTCACCTCCCCGATGATGGCCGCTTCTTTGCCTAACGAGTGCGCCTGCATCGCTCCTAATGCCCGCTCCGCATCCTCAGCCGCGACAATCGCGATCAGCTTGCCCTCGTTGGCAACGTAGAGCGGATCCAGGCCGAGGATTTCACAGGCTCCTTTAACCTCTTCGCGGATCGGAATCGCAGCCTCCCGCAGGACAATTCCCGCCCCGGCGGACTGCGCGATTTCCGTCACCGCACTGGTCACGCCGCCCCGGGTCGGGTCGCGTAACACATGCACATCCGGGCAGGCCAGCAGAAGATCGCCGACCAGGCCATTAAGCGCGGCGCTGTCGCTCGCGATCTCGGTCTCAAACTCGAGCCCTTCGCGCACCGACATGATGGCGATGCCGTGCACCGCGATGGCTCCGCTGAGCAGCACCTTGTCCCCAGGCCGCGCGCGGCGGGGCTGGATGTCCACTCCCTGAGGGATTAGGCCGATGCCGGCGGTGTTGATGAAAATCTGATCGGCCTTGCCGCGATCGACCACCTTGGTATCGCCGGTGACCAGTTGCACCCCGGCTTCATCGGCCGCGGCCCGCATCGATTGCACGATGCGCCAAAAAGCATCCAGCGGCAGACCTTCCTCGAGAATGAAACCGACCGAGAGATACCGCGGCTGCGCGCCGCACATGGCGAGGTCGTTGACGGTGCCGTGGACGGCGAGTTTCCCGATGTCGCCGCCGGGAAAAAAGATCGGGCTGATGACGTAGGAATCGGTGCTGAAAGCGACGCGTTCTCCGCCTAACGAGAAGATGGCGCCATCGTGCATCGGCGCGAGCAGGTCATTGGCAAACTGCGGGGCGATGATCCTGGAGATGAGCTGGTGGCTCAGCCTCCCGCCGCTGCCGTGCGCCAGCACGATCTCTTTATAGTCCGTGATCGGAATCGGGCAGGACGCGGTCAGGAGAGAGGCATTGGTTGAGTCCACAGCTTTACTTTAATAACGAAAGCGGGATGACGAAGCCCGAATGACGCCGGTGCGCGCGGCTAGTTAGCCAGCGGAGCGAGCCCGCCGTTGGTGGCGGAAGCGGTCCCGGCCTGGAGATGGCGGCCGTAGGCATAATAGGCGGCGCAGGCGCCTTCGGCTGAAACCATGGTCGCGCCTAACGGACGCTCGGGCGTGCACTGGGTGCCGAAAGCCGGGCAATCGTGCGGCTTTTTCACCCCGCGCAGGACGAGACCGCTCAGGCAGATTTCCGATTCCCTGGTCTCGATCTCTTGCACATTAAAGACTCGCTCCGCGTCGTGCTTGTGAAATTCCTCCCGCAACCGATAGCCACTTTCCGGAATGGAACCGACCCCGCGCCATTTGCGATCGCTCACTTCGAACACTTTCCTGACTAAATCCTGTGCGACCTGATTGCCGTCGCGATTCACCACGCGCGGATATTGATTTTCTACTTCCGCTTTGCCCGCTTCGAGCTGGCGCACTGTCATAAGAGTGCCTTCCAGGATGTCGATCGGCTCAAAACCAGTGATCACGATCGGCACTTCATATCGCGCCGCGATCGGCTCGTATTCGCGATAGCCCATCACGGTGCAGACGTGCCCGGGGCCAAGAAATCCCTGCACGCGATTGATCGGTGACCCAAGGATCGCCGCCATCGCCGGCGGCACCAGCACGTGCGAGACGAGGACGGAGAAATTCTTGATCCCTTGCTGGTGCGCCTGCCAGACCGCCATGGCGTTTCCCGGCGCAGTGGTCTCGAAACCGATGGCGAAGAAAACCACCTTCTTCTCCGGATTCGCCCGCGCGATTTTGAGGCAATCGATCGGCGAATAAACCACCCGCACATCGGCACCGCGCGATTTGAGAATGAGCAAATCGTCCTGCGAGCCAGGCACCCGCAGCATGTCGCCGAAGGAACAGAAAATGACCTCTGGCTGCTGGGCGATGGCCAGCGCCTTGTCGATCATCTCGAGTGAAGTGACGCAGACCGGGCAGCCCGGCCCGTGCACCAGCTCGATTTCGTTAGGCAAGAGCCGATCGATTCCATATTTCACGATCGAATGCGTCTGCCCGCCGCAGACTTCCATCAGCACCCACGGCTTGGTTACGGTGCGCTTGATTTCCTCGACGATTTTCCCGGCCAGCGCCTCGTCGCGATATTCGTCGAGATATTTCATCTCAGGCCACCCGTTCCGCCGGCGGTGGATCGGCCACGCCGTCATCGGCTACGTCGGGAATATCCAATTCCGAGAGCTGCTCCATCCGCTCCAGCGCCTGGTAGGTGCGGGCGGCTTCCGCTTCGTCCACTTTGCTCAAGGCAAAGCCGACGTGGACCAAAACGTAGTCGCCCATCTCGACCTCGGGCGTGTATTCGAGGCAGACCTGTTTCACGATTCCGCCAAAGTTCGCCTTCCCCATCCGCACGCCGCTGCCGTCCGTGCTGATTTCAATCAGTTTGCCGGGAATCGCGAGACACATCTTTTTCCTCCGTTTCAGGCGGCGCGGCGACCTTGCTCATGGCCACTCCGTCGCAGATTAAAACTCTATCACCTCGCCGCGCGTCCGTCAGGAGCCCGAGGGAAATTTTCCTGGTCGCACCGTGCACCCGCACCTTGCCCATGGGCAGGCCGTCTTCCGAGAAAAGCTCGCTGATTTCGCCGTAGACCAGGTTCATGAGACGAGATGGATTCCACTCCGCGCGACCCAGACCTGGCCGAGCGAGATGCCGCCGTCGTTAGGCGGGACGCGCGTTTGGCGAAACGGGGTGAAGCCTTCCGCGCGCAGGCGCTGGAGGGCGCGTTCGGTGAGATAACGGTTCTGAAAACAGCCGCCACTGAGCGCGACTTGGCTCTGGCCGAAGTGATGAGCGACGGCGAGAATCGCGTCGACCAGCATGTGGTGGAGACGGGCCGCGACGACTCCGGCACTGAGGCCGGCAGCGCGGTCATCGAGCAGGGCGCGCACGGCCGGCTCCCAATCGATGACCAGGGGCCGCTCGTCGCTTTGCAGCAGGAACGGGTAGCTGTCAGTGGCCGCAGGATCGAGGGCGAATTCCAGCGCCATGGCGGCCTGCCCTTCAAAGCTGGAACGGGCGCGCAGACCGGCCAGGCTGGCGACTGCGTCGAAGAGACGTCCCGCGCTGGACGTCAGCGGCGAGTTCACTCCGCGGTCCAGCATTGTCCGCAGCGGGCTGATTTCCGCGCCGGTGAAATCCGCCAGCAGATCCGGCCGGCGCCAAAGCTCGGCGCCCAAGGTTTCGTGCAACAGGCCGAGCGCGCTCCGGCGTGGTTCCCTGATCGCCGCTTCGCCGCCGGGCAGGCGGAAGGTGCGCAAGTGGGCAACGCGCCGGCAGCTGGTTTCTTCCACCAGAAAAAATTCGCCGCCCCAGACCGTGCCGTCGGGGCCAAAACCGGTGCCATCCCAGGAGAGGCCGAGGAGCGGCGGCACAAGCGCGTTCTCGGCCATGCAGGAAGCGAGGTGGGCCCAGTGATGTTGCACCCCCAGCTTCCGGCCTGGCTGCAGGAGCGCGTGTTTGGTCGAGAGATAATCGGGATGGAGATCGTGCGCGACGATCTGCGGTTCAGCCTGGTAGAGCCGCGGCAGATCGGAGACCGAGCGAGTAAAAGCGTCATGCGCTTCCCTGGTCGCGAGATCGCCGAGATGCTGACTAACGAAGACATTGCGCCCCACGCTGAGCGCGACGGTGTTTTTCAGGTGGGCTCCCACAGCCAGCACCGAGCGCGTTTCGGGAAACTCCGTTGCCGGCGCCAGCGCGATCGGGAGCGGCGCGTAACCTCGGGCGCGGCGCAGCAGCATGGCCTCGCCCGCCATTATCCTAACGACGGAATCGTCCACGTGCCTAACGATCGCTCGATCATGCACGAGAAAGAAATCGGCCAGCCCGCTTAACCGTTCCAGCGCTTCGGTTTCATCGATGCAGATCGGCTCATCGCTCCGGTTGCCGCTGGTGGCCACGACCGGAAAAGCCAGCTCGCGCAGGAGAAGGTGGTGCAGCGGCGAAGAGGGCAGCATGGCGCCGAGATTCGGATTTCCGGGTGCGACCGTGGAGGCGACGCGATCTTCGGCCCGCGTCAGCAGGACGATGGGCGCTTCCGGCGAAACCAGGAGCTGCTCTTCCAAAGCCGAGACGGCGCAAACTTCGCGCACTGCGGCGAGCGTGGGGAACATGACCGCGAATGGTTTTTCCTCGCGCTGTTTCCGTTCGCGCAGCTGCTGCACGGCGGCCTCGTGGCGCCCGTCGACCAGGAGCTGGAAACCGCCGACCCCTTTTAGCGCCACCACTTTCCCCATCCGGAGCCGGATCGCCGCCAGTTGCAGCGCGGCTTCAGCTTCGGCCAGAACTTGGCCTAACGAATCCCAAAGCTGCAGACGCGGCCCGCAGCGCGGACAGGCAATCGGTTCCGCGTGGAAACGGCGATCCCGCGGGTCGCGATACTCGCGCCGGCAATCATCGCACATGGTAAATCTTCCCATCGTGGTGCGAGCACGATCGTAGGGCAGCGCCTCGATGATGGAAAAACGCGGGCCGCAGTTGGTGCAGTTCGTGAAGGGATAACGAAAGCGGCGATCGCGTGGGTCGAGCATCTCACGCCAGCATTCCGCGCAAGGAGCGATGTCGGGCAGAATGAGCGCGCTCTTGCCCCCGCCCTCGCTGCTCTCGCGAATCTCAAATCGCTCATCACCGCAAGGTTCAAGCCGGGAAGCTTCGCAACTCTGCAGAATGGCCCGGGCCGGTTTCTCGCGCGGCAGACGCACGGCAAACTCCGCCAGCCGCTCCGGCGCGCCTTCCACCTCGAGGAAAACTCCTTCGGCGGAATTGAGGACCCAGCCGGTAAGCTCGAGCTCCGTCGCCAGCCGATAAACAAAGGGCCGAAAGCCGACGCCCTGGACCGCACCGCGGAGGACAAATTTCATCCGCTGGCCTAACGACAACCCGAGCGGCGGCTTCACCGGGTGAAAAGCCCGTCGACGTAGCCGATCTGGTAAACGAGGAACAGTCCGAAGCCGAGACTGAGGACGCCGGCGGCGGTGCCGAGATGGCGATGGAGGAAGTGAAAGCGGGTTGAATAGGAAACCGGCACCGCGATGGCGGCGGTGATCAACATCATGCCGGCGATGACGCCGAGTCCAAAGATGAGAAGATAAGCCATCGCCCAGGCGGGCTGGTGAATGATCGGCAGGACGAGCAGGGCGACGGCGGCGGAGCCGGCGAGGCCATGCACCGTGCCGATCAGGAACGGGCGCAAAGCGAGATAAAAGCGCGAGCGGCCAAACCAGCGATCCAATTTCGCCGGCGGCACGGCCTCTTCCTCGTGGCCGTGACTAGCACGTTCGTGTCCATGGCTGTGGCTGTGGCTGTAGTCCCCGTGCCGATGCGTGTGCCGATGGATTGTTTCCCCCTCGCTTTCCGCGGCCACGTTTTCCACTGCGCGAAAAGTCGCCTTCAGATTGAGCGCGCCGAGCAGGATCAACATCAGCGCGACGCAGAATTCCAGGCTCAGGCCGAGCCGCTCCGGAACGACGATGCCGAAGAGAATGATCGCGCCGCCGATGACGAGGAGAGTGAGACTGTGGCCGATCCCCCAAAAAACGCCGGTCCAGGCCGCGCTCCAGATGCTGCGTTGCCGGCTGACGATGGTGGTCACGGCGACGACGTGATCGGAATCGGTGGCGTGGCGCATGCCGAGGAAGAAACCGAAGAGAAGGATGGGCAGGATGGTGTGGGTCATGAAAGGGCGCCGGCGAATTCGCTAGGCTGATAACGGACCGAGCGGATGGCGCATTCTTCGCCCGCGGTCATCCGGACAGTTTGCGCGCATTGCGGACATTCCAGAGTGGCCACGGGAGTGCCGTGGAGCGCGCCGTCCCAGTATTTGGGCGCGCCGTCATAGCCGCAGTGCGGACAGGCGACCTGGCCGGGCACTGCTTCGATCGTTAGGCAAGAACCGGCGATCGGCATTTCGGTGATGATCGATTCGTAGCAAAAACGAAGCTGTTCCTCCTCGATCTGGGTGAACTCACCGATCGCCACCCGCACTTCCACGATTCGTTTGTCCGGATTCTTTTCGGCGAAATCGAGCAGCTTTTCGACCAGCCCGGATGCGATCGAAAACTCGTGCATTGCGCCGGTCCCTAAATGGCGAGGAGGGTTTGGGCGACTTCCTCGAGACCGGTGCCACGCTTGCAACTGGTCGGGATCACCTTGATGTCCGGTTTGAGCGCGTGCACATCGGCGATCAACTGCTCTACGCTTACTTCCATCGCTTCGGCCAGATCGATCTTATTGATCACCACCACCTGTGAGCCGAGGAACATGTGCGGATGTTTGCGCACCATCCAGGGACCTTCGGTTACGCTCACGACCACGACCCGGGCCTTCGAGCCTAACGGAAACTCGGCCGGGCAAATCAGGTTGCCGATATTCTCGATGAAGATCATCTTCAGGTTTGAGAGATCGATCTTCTGCAGGCCTTTGCCGACCAGGTTGGCGTCGAGGTGACAGCCGTTGATCGTCGCGATCTGCACCACCGGCACGTTCTGTTGCGAGATGCCGTCGGCATCGTTGCTCGTGGTAGCGTCGCCATTGAAGACCGCGACGCCGATTTTATCCTTCAACATGCCGACCAACTTGGTAATGAGAGTCGTTTTGCCGGAGCCGATCGCGCCCATGAAGTCGATCGCGGTGATGCCCTTCTGGTCGAGCAAGGCGCGGTTATCGATCGCCAGTTTTGCGTTCGCCTCGAGCAGGCTGTGCTCCAGCTCGATGTCGTAGATTTCATCTGGCGACGCCTCCAGCGTCACCTGTGCCATGCCTTGATTTGCCATGACTAGTGGGCCAATCCGGCCAAGGCAGTTGGGGTATGCATTTGTTTCAGCAGCTTGCCGCCGCCGAGATACATGTGCACGCCGCACGGCAGACAGGGATCGAAGCTGCGCACGGTGCGCATGATGTCGATGCCCTTGAACTTGTCCGGCCCGTTCTCTTCAAAAATCGGGCAGCCCTGGACCGCATCTTCGTAAGGCCCAGGCGTGCCGTAGATATCGCGCGGGTTAGCGTTCCACGGCGTCGGCGGATAGGGATGGTAATTCGCGATCTTGCCTTTGCGGATGACCATGTGATGCGAGAGGACGCCCCGAACTGCTTCGTGGAATCCGCAGCCGATCGCTTCGTCCGGCACTTTGAACGGGGTGAAGGTGGCGGTGCGGCCGGCATGCACTTCTTTCATCGCCTTATCGAGGAAATGCAGGGCGCAGGCGGCAGCGTAAGCCTGGAAATAAGTGCGGGCGCGGTCGCGCTCGATCGCGTTGCTCCACTTTGGCACTTTCCATTCGAATTCCACTTCGCCTTTCAACGCCGTTTTCGGGAGCCGAATCTTTACGCTTTGGCCGGTCGATTCGACATAGCCGATGTTGACCAGTTTGGCCAAAGCAGTTGACCAGAGCCGCGCGATCGGGCCGCCGCCGGTATCCATCGCGAGATGGTCGCCGGTGCGCTTATCGAGCCAGCGCGGGGACATGACCCAGGTGTAATTACCGCCGAAATCGCGCTTTTGCGGTTTCGGGATGGTGGTCTGGTTCCACGGATGCTTCTTATCAACCGGATTGCCTAACGGATCGTTCTTAACAAAGGTCTCACAGTTATCCCAATCGTCGTAGTAAGACGAGCCGAGCAGGATGCGGATGCCGAGATTGATATCGACCAGGTTCGTCGTGACCAGCTCGCCATCAATCACCATCCCGGGAGTAACGAACATGGCGTTTCCCCAATCCTCCATTGTCTTGTAGTTGTAATCGCAGACGTCGGGATCCTGGAACGAACCCCAGCAGGCGAGCAGGATGCGGCGGCGACCGACTTCTTCGTAGCCAGGCAAGGCTTCGTAGAAGAAATCGAAAAGATCGTCGTGCAGCGGGACGCATTTCTTCATGAACTCGATGTAACGCATCAGCCGCACCGTGTAGTCAGTGAAGACCTGGATGGACGGGACTGTGCCAACGCCGCCGGGATAAAGGGTGGAAGGATGGACATGGCGCCCCTCCATAAGACAGAACATCTCACGGGTGTAGCGGCTAACGTGCAGGGTCTCGCGATAGAACTCGCCGGTGAACGGATTCAGCGCCGTCATGATATCGGCGACGGTCTTATAACCATGATCGGCCGAATGCGGTGCGGGAGTGTTTTGCGCTTTCTGCCACACCCCCGGGTTAGTCTCCTTCACCATCATCTCGCAGAAGTCGACCCCGACCAGGTTATCTTGGAAAATGTTATGATCGAACATGTACTCGGCCGCTTCGCCGAGGTTAACGATCCACTCCGCCAGCGCGGGCGGCTTGACGCCGTAGGCCATGTTTTGGGCGTAAACCGAACAGGTGGCATGGTTATCGCCGCAGATCCCGCAGATACGGCTGGTGATGAAATGGGCATCCCGCGGATCCTTATTCTGCATGAAGATGCTGTAGCCGCGAAAGATCGAGGAGGTGCTATAACACTCGACTACTTTTTGGGCGTCGAAATCGATCTTGGTATAGATGCCGAGGCTGCCGACGATGCGAGTGATCGGGTCCCACGACATCTCGACGATGTTTCCCGATGGCGCGGAAGTTTTGGTCGCGGGTGCGGTTAGAATATCAGGCATTTTAGTGTCCCAGTTGAGTTAGCAATTGCGAAGGTCCCATTTAGTTCCGGGCATAGTTTCGTGGTTCGTAGCCGGTGGTAAGTTCGCCGCGCGGGTGACGCCATTTCGGTTCCTTGTTCACGGTGGTGTTAGTAATGGCGCGAAGCTTGCGCAGAACACCGCCCCACATCCCGACCACCTTGGTCGAGAGCGCCGAACCCGGAGGCGCATCCATGAAAGGCATGAACTTATCCGGAAAACCGGGCATGGTGCAGCCGATGCAGATGCCGCCGACGTTCGGGCAGCCGCCGATCCCGGCCATCCAGCCGCGCTTGGTGACGTTGCAATTAACCACCGGGCCCCAGCAGCCGATCTTGACCAGGCACTTGGGCGAACCGTATTCGTGCGCGAAATCCCCCTGCTCATAATAACCGGCGCGATCGCAACCTTCGTGGACGGTCTTGCCGAAGAGCCAGGTGGGACGCAGTTGCTCATCCAGCGGAATGAGCGGAGCCAGGCCGGCGACCTGATAGAGGAGATAGAGCAGTGTCTCCATCATGTTATCCGGCTGCACTGGGCAGCCAGGGACATTGACGATTGGCAAGCCGGCCTTGGAACGCCAGCCCCAGCCGAGATAATCGGCCAGACCCATCGCACCGGTGGGGTTCCCTTCCATGGCATGAATGCCGCCATAGGTGGCGCAGGTGCCGCAGGCGACAATTCCGAGAGCTTTGGGCGCGAGACGATCGATCCACTCGTTCGTCGTGATCGGCTGCCCGGTGTCGGGATCGGTCCCCATGGCGGCCCAATAACCCTCTTTTTTGATCTTCTCGTTCGGGATGGAGCCTTCCATCACAAGCACGAAGGGATCGAGCTTGCCTTCCGCGGCGTCGAACCAGAATTTCATGAACTCATCCCCCACCTCGTAGGCGATGACCGGGTTATGCACGTGCACCTTGGGCAGCCCGGGAATGTTCCCCATGACCAGGTCTTCGATGCTGGGCTGGGTGGCGGCAGTGATGGAAACGGAGTCGCCATCGCAACTCAATCCCGTGGTCATCCAGATAACGTGAATTTCCTTTACGGCCGACTCCCGATGCTTAAAGGGTTCGTTTGTTGTTACCATAAGTCTTACCTCCTCACTCGGCGCGTTTCCGCCGCGCTCCTTATCTTCCTGCTCTAACTCACATATCGAAAATCAAAAAAACCTCGGGGCCAGGAAGCTACATGCTGCGCAGACGCAGATAGCGCCGCATCTCCGGGATCATGGAGAGAACCGAGACGATGGCCACGACCACGATCCCGCCTAACAAGACTAACCAGCAGGCTTCCGCTGTATTGATGGTTTCCTCGTCTTTCATCCGTTTGCTAAGAAAGCTTGAATTCAAGGGGAAGTCTCCCCAGTGATGGCCCGGCCGGGCCTGTTTTCTCTGATTTCGCGGATGAGCGTCTCGATCATCTCCAGCGCAGGACCGACTGCGGCCTGCACTTTTTCACTCAAGCCCATCGCCCCTTCTTCCGTCTCGAGGACGGCGGGTTCGCAGCCGACCACCCGTAGAAACCCCGGCTTGCCGCCGAGCGAGCGGACCAGTTGCAGAACGCGAACCGGATTCATGCTATGAGCATTAACGGCCTCCTCCGGCAGATCGTCCAGCTTTTTTAGGTCCGGCTCGATCAGAGAGACTGTCCCCGGCTCTTCCCCCTGCGGGGTGGCATCGATCAAAATGGTCGCGTCGTAGTCGTCCATGATGGCGTAGGCCAGATCGTAACTGCGGATGCCGAAGTCGGTTACGCGCACTCCGGCGGGCAGCGGCCGTTGCGCCAGCTGGCGCGCTACTTCGCAGCCAAAGGCATCATCACCGAAAAAAATATTTCCGATCCCGGCCACGAGAATGCGAGGCGGAGAAGCGCCGGCTGATCTGCCTAACGAACTCGCATCGCTCTCCCTGTTCATCACAAATCGGTTTCTTGCACCGGCTCCACCTCGTCGGTCGAATAGAAGAAGCGATGTCCCGGTTGACGCATCAGTCCGAGATCGCGCCCCGGATCGTCGTCCAGCACGAGAGCGAGCTGCACGCCGCCTTCCACGTCCTGCTCGACTGCTTCAATCACGGCGATTTTTCCGTCCAGTGCCATGTCCATGACGTCGGCGCGTTTCTTGGGGCGGATGCGCACCTTGTCGCCGGCTTTCATCTCCACTCCGCCGACGCGGGCGCTTTCCAATTTCGTGCTCGGGTTAAAGAAATCTTCGTTGGTGGAAGGCACGCTCCGCATCACTCCGTGCATTTTGAGCAGGTGATCGCTCGACATGTTTTCCGTGCGTTCGAGGATTTTCCGCGCCTGTTCGTCGATCTGCCGCATCTCCACTTTCTCGGCATCGCTCATCGCCATCACCCGCAGAGTCAGGATTTCGTCGATCTCCAGGCCATCGAACAGATCGCCCGGGCTTTCCGGTGCGATCTGCGGGTAATCGTAAAGGATGATCGGCGACGAGAGGACGGCATCGCGCTCGTGTTTCTCCGGCTCGCCCACCAGCACCGGCCAGGTGCCGATGTTTTTGCAGGCGGCGGTCGCTTCGGCGTAGGCCGGCGGCGGATCAGTCAGGGAAAACCATTCCCCGCCCTGCGCATGCAGGATGGTGTGGGTGGAGGTGAAGGTGCGCAGCAGGATTGCGCTCTGGTTTTCCAGGTCGTTAGGCGGGAGCGGGGTTTGATTCAGAATGCGGACGCTGATTTTGAAAACCGCGTGGTCGAGCGGTTGCGCGTTGACTTCGAGCGTCCCCCGCACCGCGTCCTGCCGCCGCCGCAGGAGCGCGCGGATTCTGCCGTCGTCGCCGCGAATCGGCTCGAGCGCGCAGGCAGCGGGAAACTCGAATTCGTGTTTCGTCGCCCAGGCTTCACGCAAGGAAAACGGCGGCACCTCCACCTTTTGTTCCACCACTTCCTGCCAGGTCTGGTAAAGCTGCTCGCCGACGCGAAAATCGGGCACGATCTCGAACTCCGGTTCTCCTTCCGCCGGCATCTGGTCGATCGGCTGGCGCAGGAGCCCGACTTCGCGCGCCAGCGGATGAAGGAAGCGGACGCTGATCGAGACCAGTGCGTCCCTGGAGTCGTTTTGGAGCAGACATTCCGTCTGCATCGCGCAGGGCTCGGCCCCCTGCTGAGCGAGGCTGTAATCCTGCGGATAGACCCGCCCAAAAGTAAAACGCTCGCGATTCTTGGCCGAGGTCGCGCGGTAAGGATAGAGGATGTAGCCCTCGTAAAGGACGGCGTTGACCACTTTCTCGACCAGCGCGGTGTTCATGGCGCGCTTTTTTCGAGCTCGTTAGGCGCGGGCAGGAGACGGTCGATCGTCGCTTCCCAGGTGGCCAATCCTTCCCGGCGCCGAAAGGCATAGAGCCGCTCGAACAAATCGCGCTCCAGCGAGAGGAAAGCGGTGTTGGGATAATGGTGATCCATCATCTCCTGCCAGACCGCGATCGGCAGCCGGTAGTTGCACTCCTTATTCCAGGAAATCTGCGAGATCTGCAGCCGGCCGTCGGCTCCCTGGTAAAAAATCGTGCCGCTAAAAAGAAAGAGCAGCGGCGCTTCGCCCTCCTCCAGCGCGTAGAAGTATTTCGTCGCCGAGACATTCAGATCGAAAGTGCACGGGACGGACAGGATCGCTTCGGTCCGGCCGGTAAATTGCCGCAGATTGACGTTGGCATGGGTCCAGAGTCGCGCCCGCAGCGTCTGCCCCCAACGCTCGGGCGTGCCGAAAAGTTCGCCCAGCTTTTCCTTCTCCTGCGATTGGTAGGCGCGGAGGGTGGGATGAATCTGAATCTGCACCTGCAACATCACGCTCTGGATTGTTTCCTCCGCCGGCTGGTTCGTCACCTCGAGCTGGAAATGGAGCAGTGGCGCGATCCCGTAGTTGGCCGCTTCGACCCCAAGCACCTTAAAATCGAGATCGGGCATCAGCTGTTTTTCAGCCGGTTAAAAAAGGCCTCGATCTCGCGCCAGACATCCTCCCCGCCGGAGAACCCGCGCCAGTGGATCCGGATCAATCCGACCAATTCGAAGCAGACGTCGATCGGTGCCAGGAAATATTCGCGCGTCTCCTGCACCCGATTGACCAGGAGCGTCTCCACATCGGGCTGCATCGTGCCCAGGATCGGATTGGCCTCGAGCAGCGCCTGCCAGGCGGTGAGGGGGAGGAGCGATTCGGTCGCGCCGGCCGGGCTCGGATAATAGGCCGCCATCTTATCGTTAGGCGTGTCGTAGAAGAAAAAGGCCAGGCTGATCGGGAGGGAGAGCCCTTCCCATTCGGCGTCGCTCATCTGGAAATCCGGCAAGGGCCGCGCGTCGCGTGGGATGAGTTTGAATTTCCCTCCGAGCACATTCTCAAAGCGCAGGGCGCACGGGTCGCAGGCGCAGACGATGCGCCGGGTCGCCAGCTCGAGCAGGTGGCGATGGACCGGGGCGATGCGGATGCTGCAGAGCTCGCACTGCTCGATCTCGGAGGACGCGGCGGGGGTGGCGCCTTTGCCGCTGGGGACACTTTTTGCCGGGCCGGTAAACCGGCGCAGAGTGGCAAACGTGGAAGGTCTCATCGTTGGAGCAAGGGCGGAATGACCGAGCCTCGCCCGCAGGAGAGGCTGCGATCGACACTGGGCGCGCGGGACGCGCCCGCGCCTGCACGCGGCTCAGGCCGGCTGCAGGTTGGGCATATCGGGATGAATTGGCCCGCGCGCTTCCGGGTTGATCCCGGTCGCATCCCGCGCCGTGGTGTAGCTCTTTCCGCCTTCGCCGCGTCCCGGTTCCTTGTCGTTGAGGGCGAGTTCTTCGCCTTTCACCGTGCCGGGGATGTGGACTGGTTGTGGTGGTTTGTTCATATGGTTGCTTCTGCTATTTGGCCGTTTTCGTTCGGGAGAGGACAGTCGATAAATTTCGGCGCGGGAACAACTTCGGGCCCGCCGGCGGCCGGCGCTGTTTCCTCGGGCAGACCTTCCACATCCAGCCCAGTCAGATCCGGCGCCGCAGCGTAGAGCGCTTCCTCGATCGAGAAACGCAAAGTCAGGCGGGAGGAGGGACACTCGTGACAATTCCCTTGCAGCTTCAGTTGCACCCGGCCTTCCGCAGTGACTCCGAGTAACTCCACGCTGCCGCCATGCAGCCCGAGGCGCGGCTGCACCTCCTCGATCGCCGCCCGCACCCGCGTCTCGAGATCGAGGGGATGGAGCCCGTGCAAGAGGAGGAGCCCGGAGACCAGTTGATCGCGGCCCAGTTCATCAATCACGGCCGCGCCCTCGATGCCAGAATCGTAAACCACGCTCAGGACCCGTTCCAGGCCGGTCCCGTGCAGATCGAGCAAGGTCTGAATCAGCTCGCGGACCTGGTCGCGCACCGCGGGCTCGGGCGCCGCTTCCAGGGCCGCGATCAGTTCTTCCACCCGGCCGAGCCGTTCCTGGAATTCCTTCTTGCTCGTTTCGTGCACAGATTCTCCTAAGTCATACGTGCGCTGACCTCGTCGCGGTTGAGGCGATTTTTCAGTATCGGGCTGATCGGCTTTCCTGGCAACGCGCCCGGCCGCCGAGAATATCGAAGAAGGAGGGAAAGGGCGAGGGCGGTGATTGCCTAACGAATACTCGCCGGCTTTGGCCGCTCCGTTTCCAGCCGCCTAGTAGCCGAGCTGGGCCTTCCGCGCCTCCGCGGTGGGAAGCGGCTCCTTTTTCGTTTCGATCGGGCCCTCGCCGTTCTCCTTCACCTGGTGCGCCTGAGCGGCGTTGACCTCGATGTCGGCGACAAATTCCGCCGGCACATCCTCCTGGGCGTAGATGGCGTGAACCGGGCATTCGTCGACGCAGGCCATGCAATCGATGCATTCCTCCGGGTGAATGATGAGCTGGTTCTCCAGCTCGTAAAAGCAGGCTACCGGGCACACCTCCACGCAATCGGTGAACTTGCACCCGACACATTTGTTGGTCACGACATGCGGCATGGCGCCATTCTAGCGATGTCGGGCGGGGCCAGCGCAATCCTATTTATTCGTTAGGCGGAAATGGCTCCGAATTCATCCAGCGCCGCTCCCAGCCGCTCGAGTCCGGCGCGCAGTTCTGCCGTCGGCCCGCCGATGCCGAGGCGGAAATGGCGCGGCATCTCGAACAGTTCTCCGGGCACGACCGAGGTTTCGTATTTCTCGCGCAGGAGGGTAAAAAAAGCCACCGGATCGCCGGCGGTGAGACGCGGGAAAACCACCGTCCCGCCCGGCGGCCGGGCGCATGCAAGGTCGGAGCGTGAATCCAGAAAGGCATCCAGGAGCGGACGGTTTACGGCGAGGCGGGTGCGCGCGCGCTCGCGGAATTGCCCGAGATGGGAAAAGGCCATGACCGACATGCGCTCTGCCACATGAGCGGCGGTGGCGGCGAAGAGATCGTTCAGGCGCCAGATGCGCTGAGCCAGTTCCGGCCGGGCCAGGATCCAGCCGCAGCGCAGCCCGCTCAGGCCGTAGACCTTCGTCAGGCTGCTGGTGACGATGAAATTGTCCCCTAACGAGAAGGAGCCCATCCCGGCTGCTGCTTCGAAAAGCATCTCCAGATAAACCTCGTCCACCAGCACGTCGGCGCCGACCTGGGCCGCCAGCTCGCCGATCGCTCGCAGCGTTTCCCGCGGAATGAGCGCGCCGCTCGGGTTGTGCAGGTTGCTCAAAACGACCAGCCGCGTCGCCGGCGTGAGCGCAGTCTCCATTTCCCCTAACGAGATCGCGAAATCATGCTCAAAGCGCCGTTCGATTCGCCGCACCTGCGCCCCGAGGTAATGGGCCAGGTCGAGGAGCAGACCGTAGGTCGGTTGCTCAATCACCACTTCGTCGCCTGGCTCCAGGCAGGTGGCCAGGGCGAGATGGTTTGCCATCGAGGTGCCTTCCGCGGTCACGATGGCATCGAGCGGCGCCCCGCTGTGCCGGGCGATCTGCTCCAGCAACGGCCCGTAGCCGTAACCGCCGCCGGTGATTTCCAGCTCCTCCGCCCGGAGCGGAAACTCGGCCAGCGGCACGCTCGTTAGGCCGCTGGTCGCGAGATTAAAGCGCGCGCTGGAGGAAAGCTTGGCCCAGCGCATGTAACGCGAGCGTTTCCGGTCGGGCGAGTGATTCATCGCAGGATTGTAGGGCAATCGCGGCGGTTGCCCAGTTTATCGAAAGCCGGCCCGCCGCCGCCACAGCCAGTAAACCGGCAACCCCACCAGCGCGATTCCCAGCCCGATAAAAGCCCGCTTCGGATCGTGGCTGAAAGTGCTGAGCACGATGAGCCATTGCGCGGCGATAAAGAGCAGCGTCGTCCAGGGATGACCTGGCACGCGGAAACTGGCCGGGGCGCTTTCCCGCCGTCGCAGCACAAACAAGCAAACCGCGGTCAGGCCAAAGAAAATGCAATCCATTGCCACGACATAATTCACCACCTGGGCATAGGTCCCGGCACACGCGATCACGATCGCCCAGACCCCTTGCAGCACGATCGCCACCATCGGCACCCGCGTTTTCGGATGGACCCGCGCCACCCCGCGAAAGAAGACGCCATCCTCCGCCATGGCGAAATAAACCCGGGGCGCGGTCAGCATCGATTGGGCGAGAAATCCGAAAGCGGAAATGGCCACGCCGGCCGCGATCAATTGCGCCCCGCGCGTGTCCAGCAAATCGCGCATGACCGAGGAAGCCGGCGTCGTCGTCCCCGCCAGGCCGGCCGCGCCGAGCGCGCGCAGATAGACGAAGTTAACTGAAACATAAACCGCAATCACCCCCAGCACCCCGAGGATCAGCCCGCGCGGCAGAGTGCGGCGGGCGTCGCGCACTTCGCCGCCGAGAAAGCTCGAGGTCTGCCAGCCGCCGTAGGCAAAAAGAACCGGCGTCATGGCTGCGCCAAAGGCCAGGACCAGGCCTAACGAGGCCGGCTTTTCCAGAACTGGCTGCCAGGCCAGGCGCGACGGCCCGCCGCGGGTGAAACTGACCAGCTCGAGCAGCGCGATGGCGCCGATGGCGGTGAGAGTGAGCGCAGCCTGCACCCGGCTGCCCGCCTTGACCCCGTGACAATTGACCAGGGTGAGGAAAGCCAGCGCGCCGGCCGCGACGAACGAGTCGGCCAGCGGCCAGCCGGTCAGCTCGAGAAAATAGCGGGCGAAAGTGACCGCCACCGCCGCCATCCCACCGGTCTGGATCACGAGCAAGAGCACCCAGCCGTAGACAAAGGCGACCGCCGGGTGAAGCGCCTCGCGCAGGTAGGCGTATTGCCCGCCCACCACTGGCAAGCGCGCGGCCAGCTCGGCGTAGACAAAGCCGCCGACCAGCGCGATGAGCCCGCCCGCGATCCAGGCGGCGAGGATGAGCGGCGCGGTCTGGACTCGTTGCGCCACGATGTAGGGATTAATGAAAATGCCGGCCCCGATGATCCCGCCCATCACCGCCATGGTGGTGCCGTAGAGTCCGAGCTGGCGGGCCAGCTTTGGCTCTTCGTTAGGCGAGGGAGCGGTCGGATTCATCCCCACGCCCTTTCGATCGCGATAGCGCCTTCGGGCTGGTTATTTCGCGTCGGCATTCCACCATTTCGAGAGCCGGGAGGTCGGCATCGACGGCACGTTGTGTTCGGGCGTTTGATAATGCGAGGTGGAGTTGAACAGAGTCAGACGGGCGTGCGCCGCGTCCTTGAAATCGACGATGTTCAACGCCGCCGAACTTTGATCGAGATTGTCCCGATACCGCCGCGGATCAAAGCCGAGGAGCGAGCTGAGGAGCAACCGAATGGTCGCCTTGTGCGAAACGATGATCGCGCCTTCGTCCGGATGCGCGCGCACGATCTCGAGCAGGACGGGCAGAGCACGCGCCGTCACCGCCAGCCCGCTCTCGCCCCCTTCCGGCGCGAAAGTGTAGGGATCTTCCTCCCAGGCCGCCGCTTCCTCGGGAAATTGTTCGTCCACCTCGCGCCGGGTCATCTGCTCCCAATGGCCGTGCGAGATCTCGCGCAGGCCGTCGCGCTTTTGCACCTCGAGCCCGTGCGGCTGAGCGATCAGGCGCGCCGTCTCCACCGTGCGGCCCAAGGGCGAAGCGTAAACCGCCGCCACCTTTTCCGTGCTCAGGCGTTGCCCAAGCAGGCGCGCCTGTTCGCGGCCTTCGTCCGAAAGTTCGACATCGGTCGCGCCGGCGAAGCGGTCTTCCGCGGTCAGGACGGTCGCTCCATGCCGGATCAGAAAAATGCGGGTGCTCATCCGCTATCTATAGCGGAAGCCGGGGCCACGGGAACGCCAAACTTCCGCGCAAGCTGGTCCTGCCCAACGACGCGCCGCTCAGGTGAAATCGCGCGGCCGGGTCAGCGGCGGACGGCCGGAAAGACGGCGGAGCGTCTCCTGCACCCGCTCGGCCCCCTGCGCCAGGCGGGCCTGCAGCGCAGCCTGGGAATAGGGGGCGGCGCCGGCTTCGAAACAGCCGAGGGTGGCGCCATAGGCGCAGCGGCGCCCCAGGGCCGGGCGATCGGCCGGCGTCCGTTTGCGATCCAGCTCCGCATACCGTTCCACCCAGGCCGGTTCGTCGCTGAGCAGGGCGCGTGGAAGAGTGCGGTCGACCAGCCGGCGAGCAGGCGCCCCGAGCCAGAGATCGTGCACCAACACCACCGCCGCCTCGTGCCGCGCGAGCAGCCGGAAAGCGAGTCGAAGGGCGCGAAAATCCTTTGGGCCATCGATCAGGACGACATCGCCCGGCTCGACCAGCGCGGGCAAAAGCCGGAGCGAATCTCCAAAGCGACATTCCACGTTTGCGCAAGCGCGCAGGCGCTCCGCCGCGATCGGCACATCGGGGGAGTGCGGATCGGACTCCAGACTAACGATCGCCGCTGCAGGAAAAAGCCGCGCCAGCACGAGCGTGCTTTGGGCCCGGGCCCGGCCCGATTCGATGATCCGGCGCGGCCGGCGGGCTGCCACCGCGGCATAAAGAAAAAACATTTCGCTTCGGCGAATCCCTTTCGTCTCATGGCCGACGTCTTTCGTTTTCGCCTCGTAGTCGGGGCGGAGGCGCAGCGCTTCCGCGAGCAGTTCGGCGAGGCGTTCGTCCTTGGTTTTCATCCTGTCCCGGCCCGGAGACTCCCTCGCCTGGCGGGTTTGGTAAAGCGGATCCGGATTCGGCCCGTGATTCGTTAGGGCGGCGGTTGCAGGGGCGAAGGCTGGTCGCCTTTGCGCGTGGCCACAATGAGGGTGGATTGCCGCCGGCTCCAGCGGTAGCCGATCCCAAACTGCAATGGCGCCGGGTTGCTCTGCTGGTAGAGGCCCTGCAATTGCGGCTGGTAATATTGTTTAAAAAGCTCGATCGGCCCGGCGTAGGTGCCGAAGAAACGGAGGAGCCAGTTGGCGGGATCGAAGGCCGCGATCGGGATGCCGGAATCGTCTTGCACGATCGCCTTGCTCTGTTCGAGCAGGAAATCGCGCACCGTGCTGAAACCGTTCTCAAACATCAGATAAGAGGCCGATTTAAGGAGGCTGGCCCCGGTCCCCTGCGCCGCGCAGAATTTGAGGAAGCCCGGCTCTTGGCGAATGCCGTCGTTGGAGAGATCGGTGGTGAAATAATAGAGCGTCTGCGCGCTGCCGCCGCCGGCGCTCTGGAAGGTGATGCGCACCCCGGGAGTGAGGCTTTTGCTCTTTTCGTTAGGCGACGGATGCGGCTGGCCGCTTTGATCGAGGATGATGAAGCTGACTTCGGTGATCGTTTTGCCGGCCCGGGCGAGAAAGACGTAGAAAATCGGGAGCGTCCCCTGGAGCTCCTGGCGCTGCAGATCGGTCTTCATGTCTTTGGTAATGAAGAAGGAAAAATTGAGCACGCTGTTGAGCGATTTTTGCAGGTTTTGCAGGACCGGATCGAGCGAAAGACCGGCAAAACTGAGCACTTCGGGTGGAGATCCAATCGGTTCCGTCCCGGCCAGGATGTAAGTGCCCGCATTCGGGAAAAATTGGTTGGCGTAGAGATAATCCGGACCGCTGAAGAGATAAAAAACGACCGGCAAGGGCTGGGTGGCGTCGGGGAGATAATTCACTTCCCATTCGCGGATGCCGACGAACTGGCGGGCCGAAAGTTTGGCCCAGGCCTCATCGAAAAAGGCGGCGTGCTGCTGCCAGGCGGCGGTCTGCTCGAGCGGGAGGAGCGGTGAGCCGGGGGAGACCGGCAGCCCGGCCAGGAAACGCGCGGTGTCGTTAATCGAAGCCGGCCCGGTGGCAGCTGGTGGGGCGTAGGGCGTGGCGCCAACGCCCGGAGTGGCGGCGACCGGCGGCGCCTTGACTGGCGGCGCGGCCGGTTGCGGCGCTGGCGCCGGCGGAAGGTTCGGGGCCACGCCCGGTGCGGGAGTGGTGGCTACCGGCGGTTGCACCGGCAGGGCTCGGCGCACTTCCTGCGCCTGCCCGCTCGCCCCGGCGAAAAGAGCGAAGAGGACGTTTAGCCTAACGAGATGGATTAGTTTCACGATGCCTTCGTTTCCTGCCCCGGTCCGACCCGGCTCGCTCAGCGCGAGGCCTCGGCGGTCGCGACCGAACTGGCGTCGCGCTGCCCGATGCGCCGCCGCAAGCTGACCACTTCCGAAAACATCTGCAAGCTGTCGCGCACAATATGCACTTTGCTCCCGGCCCGGTGATCCCAGTGCACCGGCACCTCCCGCATCCGCAAGCCGGCGCGCTCGGCCAGGAAAAGCATCTCGACGTCAAAGCCGAAGCCATCCACCTGCGCCCGTTCGATTACCGGACGGGCCACCGCCATGCGGAAGGCCTTGAACCCGCACTGCGTATCGGCAAAGGGCAGCCCGGTGATGAGGCGCACCATCGCATTAAAGACCTTCCCCCCCTGCTCCCGGCGCCAGGGCTGCCGGCTCCCGATCAGGCTGCGATCGAGCGCACGCGAGCCGAAGACGATATCCGCTTCCTCCGCGTCGATCGGTTCCACGATCTTCGGCAGCTCGGTGATCGGGGTGGAGAGATCGGCATCGGAAAAAAGCGCAATCGGCGATTGGGCGGCGAGCAGGCCGACGCGGACGGCGTGGCCTTTGCCGCGATTCTGCGGGCAACGCAGGACGCGCGCATTCACCTCCGGCCGGCGCGCGAAAAGCCCTTCCGCCACTTCCGCCGTGCCGTCGGTCGAGCCGTCATCGACCACGATCACTTCGGCGTGAGGCCGAAAGGTCTGCAGGTAACTGAGCAGAGTGAGAAGATTATCGGTCAGCCGCCGCGCTTCATTGAAGGCCGGGACGATGACAGCGACTTCGGTCCGGTTCATCCCTAACGAGTGCCTAACCAATCGCGCCAAAGGCCAGCCCCAGCCCGTAGGTGACCACCGCCTCGATGATGCCGACCATGGTCATTTCAAAACCGGAAGCCCACCAGGAGCGGATGGTGATGAGCGACTTGATCGCGCCGACCGCGAAATGAGCCAGAATGCTGATGACAAAGGCCGCGATCACGGCCGGAAAGCCGCTCATGAAAAAGAAGGGGATGATCGGGACGAAGGCGCCGATCGCAGTCGAGAGGGCGGCGGAAAAAGCGGAGGTCCATTGGTTAGGGAAATGGTGCTGGGATAAGCCGAGCTCACTTTGTGCCATCGCCTGGACCATTTTCTCGGGCGACTCGGCCAGGCGCTCGGCCATGCGCTGCGACTCGTCCGGCGAGAAACCCTGCAGCTGATAGAAGAGGGCCATCTCCTCGATCTCTTCCTCGGGATTCTCTTCCACCTCCGTCTTCTCCCGCGCGATCTCAGCCTCGTAGATTTCGCGCTCGCTCTTATTCGCCAGGTAAGCGCCCGCGCCCATGGAAAGGGCGGAAGCCATCATGCCGGCGAGGCCCGCGATGAGGATGTAATGCTGCTCGTTATCGGTCGCACCAGCGACACCGGAGACGATGCCGAAGACGGCGCCGAGCCCGTCGTTCACGCCGTAAATGGCGTCCGCCACCCAGCCGCCGCCGCGGCCATGCCAGCGTTCACGTTTCAAGATGGTGTCGAGCAGCCCGCTCGGGCCTAACGACATCGGGCTGCTGGCCGAGGACATGGTATTGAGAATGCGGGAGTGCGCCTTCTCCTCCAGCGCAGTCTGGCGGAGGAACTCTTTCTCTTCGTCGTTCCCGCCCAGCGCGCCCGCCACCTGCGCCTGGTAGCGTTCCTTGTCCCGATCCTCGGCTGCTTCCATGCGACGAATGGCCACATCGGCTCCGGCATTGCGATTCCACCAGCGGTTAAGCCGGCGTTTCCAATCGTCCTTCAGCTCGGGCGGTTTCGCCCCCAGCTCCTGCAATTTGCTCTCCCAGCGCAAGGCGTGACGCTCTTCCGCTTCCGCCATCCGGAGCAGAATGCCGCGCCGTTTTTCGTCCGTTTCGTTCGCGGCCAGATCGCGATAAACCAGCGCGGTTTCCCGTTCCGCCTTCCAGTTGGCCTGGAGAGTGGCGACTGTCTTGGCGTCTTCCGGCTTCATTCCGTGAGTCTTTATTAGCTGGTTTTATTTCCTTTGCGCAACTTCGCTCACGGCCGACAGGGCAATTTTCGGCTGGACCTGCTGCGCCGTGATGACCAGCGCGACCGATCCGATAATAATCGCCGCGGCCACGGTGGTGCGGATGGTCAAAGTTTCGCCGGCAAAAAAGGAGCCGAGCAGAACCGCCACCACTGGGTTGACGTAGGCATACGTCGCGACCTTCGACGGATCGCAATGCCGCAGCAGCCAGATGTAGGCGGTATAGCCGACGATGGCCCCGATCAGGACCAGGTAAACAAACGCGCCTAACGACAAGGCGGTGATCTTTTCCAGGTGAAAGTCGCGCCCTTCGCCGCTGAGGAAACCGGCCGCGAGCATGAGCGCGCCACCGCAGAGCATGGTCTGGGCGGAGGAGAGAAAGGGCGAGGCGGTGTTGCTCCCGCGGCGCGAATAGAGCGAGCCGATCGACCAGACGAGCGAGCCGAAAAGCAGGATCAACATGCCGAGACCGGCATAACGAGAGCCGCCGGCCGGGGGCGCGCTCAGCGCCGGACTCACCAGAACCCCGACCCCCACGAAACCAGCGGCCAGCCCAAGCATGACGAGCGGGCGCGGACGCGGCGCCGAGCCGCTCAACCAGGCCAGGAGCGCGATGTAGATCGGCACCGTCGCAACGAGCAACGAGGCGAGACCGGAGGCGACCCATTGCTCGGCGATGGTCACCCCGCCGTTGCCGAAAAAGAGGAGACAGGCGCCGACGATGAAAGCGGTGCGCCATTCCGCCAGGGAAGATTTAGGCGCGCCCTGCCAGCGGGCGATGACGTACATGATCACGCCCGCGCAGAGAAAGCGCGCCCCGGCCATGAGGAGCGGCGGGATGGTTTCGATGGCAAACCGAATCCCGAGATAAGTCGAGCCCCAGACCAGGTAGAGCGCGGCGAAGGCGAGGAGGAGCGCGAGCCGGCTCGGCGCGGGCGCGGCAGGTTCGCTCACGAAAAGCGATCTTCCGTCCAGGGATCCGCCGTGTTGCTGTAGCCGCGCACTTCCCAGAAGCCGAGCTTGTCCTCGGCCGCGAATTCGATTTGCCTAACGAACTTGGCGCCTTTCCAGGCGTAGAGCTTGGGCAGGATGACCCGGGCCGGGCCGCCGTGCTCGCGGGTGATCGGTTTGCCCTCGAACCGGGTCGCGATCAGGACGTCGTCGTCCAGGCAATCGCTCAGGCGGACATTGGTCGTGTAGCCGTCGTAGCTGGTGAAGAGGACATGCTGCACCTCCGCTTTGGGCCGAACCAGATCGGCCAGAGTGAAGAAGGCGACTCCGCTCCAGCGGCAGTCGAATTTGCTCCAGGTGGTGACGCAATGGAAATCGCTCACGTCCTCGAACTGCGGCAAAGCGTTGAACGTTTCCCAGGCAAAAGTCTGGGGATGTTCGACCAACCCGCCCACTTCGAGGCGCCATTCGCCTAACGAGATCTCGGGGCGAATACCCAGGTCGAGGACCGGGAAGCCGGGGGTGAGATGCTGGCCGGGCGGAAGCCGATCCTGCGAGCGGGCGGTGGGCCTGGCTTTCCCGCTCATTTTGCGCGCCCAGCGCTCCTTGCGCTCGGTCAGGCTGGAATTTGAAGCCGCCATGGGTTCGTTAGGCAACGATGCCAGGCGCGGCCGGCCGAATCAACTCTCGACCTCGGGCCGGGTCTTGATCAGGCGAATGGCGTCGCGCAATTCCGCCGCGCGTTCGTAGCGTTCACCCTGGATGGCGCGTTCCATTTCCCGCTCCATCACTTCCAGCTTGGTCAGCGGTCGTTTGGCCCGCACTTCCTCCAGCCATTCGTCGAGAAAAGCGATCTCGGAGCTCTTCGCTTCCAGCTCGGGAAAAGCCGATTGCTGGTAGAAATCACAGATCCGGTCGCGCCCTTTCTCGATCTCACGGATGGCGTCGGCAAACTGGCCGTCGGCGAGCAAAATGGAGACGCGCGCGCGGGTGTTCATCATCAGGACGTAGGGGCGAAATTGCTGGAAACTCCAGACCAGATCCTCCCGCTCGCTGTGTTCGTCGACAAAGGTGAAGAGGTCGAGATTGCGCTGGGTGTCGCGGATGACGCCTTCGAATTCATCGATCTGAAAAAGGCTCAGGTAGCGGTGATAATATTGGATGCCTTCCTGCTGCAGCTCCCCGCATTGCTCCGGGCTGAGCTCGTATTCGTCGCCCCGCTCGGCCGCGCGGACGGCGCGGCGCTGGTGATAGGCGAGATAGGATTCGCAGTTATGCGGACGGAAGCCATCGGGGCGTCCATCCATCTCCATCTGGAGGAGGCCGAGATCGATCCGCAGCTGCAGTTTCTCCCGGCCGTCGAGGCCCGGGACTTTCCGCACTTTGATCGCGCCCGCCTCGTGCGGCCAATCTTTCAGCAAGCTGTTTAAGTCGAGACTCATCGCTGGAAACAATCGAGTCCGGGTCTGCTTTGTCAACGCAAGCAGGATTGCGCCGCCCCGCTCTGCGCAGAGAATAACGACGATGGAAAACGAGATCGAGACCTTCATCCGTTTCCTCGCCGTCGAGCGCGGGCTTTCGGAAAATTATCAGGTTTCGACCCAGCGGTCGTTAGGCGAATTTGCCGCCTGGTGCGGGGCGCGCAAGCAGCTCACCCGCCCGCAACAGGTCGGGCTGCCCCTGATCAGCGAATACCTGGCCGAGCGAAAACGGGGCGGGCTTTCCGCCTCTTCGATCAAGTTGATCGTGGTCGCGCTCAAGATCTTTTTCCGTTTCGCCACCGCCCAGGGCTGGGTGACGAAGGATCCGGCGGACGCGCTGACGCTGCCGCGGGTGGAGCGTTCTCTGCCCGAGACCTTGAATGAAATGCAGGTCGAGCAACTGCTCGAAAGCGTGGACGGGAAAAGGCCGCTCGGCCTGCGCGACCGGGCCATGCTGGAGCTGCTCTACGCCAGCGGGCTGCGGATTTCCGAACTGGCCGGGGCCAAACTGGAAAACCTGAACCTAGAAGAAGGGGTGGTGCGGGTGACCGGGAAAGGGAACAAGACACGCCTGGTGCCGGTGGGGAAAAAAGCCTGCGCCGCGCTCGCGGCCTACCTGGCGGAGGAGCGGCCGCGGCTGGTGAAACGGCGCACCGGGAGCGAGGTCTTCCTTTCCACCCGGGGCGGTCGCCTAACGACGGTGCGAATCTGGCAGATCGTGAAGGCGGTCGCGCGCCGCTCCGGGCTGGAGGCAAATGTGTACCCGCATTTGCTCCGGCATAGTTTCGCCACCCATTTGTTAGGCAACGGGGCCGATCTGCGCATCATCCAGGAGATGCTGGGGCATGCCGATATCTCGACCACGCAGGTTTACACCCACGTCGATCAGCAGCGGCTGAAGGCGGTGCACCACAAGTTTCATCCGCGAGCGCGGTAACGGAGGAGCTTACTTGCAGAAGAGCGCGACCGAGGCGGTGTAGCCGTGCAGGTAGCTGGCGTGGCCGACTGGGCCGATCTCGCCGTTGCAGAAGAAACCCGCGCTCGGGATCGGGCCGAAGATCCCCGCCAGGGTGGTGGCGTCGTGATCCGGCACGCCGAAGAAGCGCTGCCCGCGGCCGTTGCAGGAAAAGACGAGCGCGGCAAACGGCTTGCAGCCCTGCATCTCGTTGATCTGGGCCAGCTCGACCAAATCGGCGTGCGCGGTGATCTTGTCGCGCAGTTGGTACTGCAGGGTCTGCCCGGCCCGCGCCCGCGCTCCGATCGCGACCGCGCCGGTCTGGGGATCGGCGCCTAACAAGTTACGGACGAGAAAGTCGCCTCGCTTCAAGTCGGCCACGTATTCCGAGGCGGCCAGGCCGGCGAAGAGATTGCCGCGGGCGCGCTCCTTTTCATCGTCGCTCAGGCCATTGAAAGTCTCGCTCAATACCTCGTAGGCCGGTCGGGAGCCGAGCGCGTAGACCAGATTCTCATCCGCCTGAGTGATGGTGAAAGGCTCACCGACCGGTTTGCAGCCCTGGCTGACGATGGTGCGAATCTTTCCGCCTTTGACGGCGAGAGCGAGGACGGCGGCATCGATCGTGTTGCCATCGAGCAGGAGAGCGTTTTCTCCGCCCTCGCTGCTGCCGCTGGCCAGTCCACCGATGCTGGGCACCTCGGGAAAGGCGACGTTCCATTCGTTGAGCCAGCGTTCCAGGTTTGGCGCGTAGGGATTGGCCAGCACGATCCAGGAATCGACCTCCTCCGGGCGGATGCCGCTTTCGGTTTGCCAATAAGCCGGCCCGGTCGATTCCTCGATTTGCTGGTTGGTGATGAGGACCGGGGTGAGCTTTGTCTCGGGCAGGCTGAGGAGCAGCAGCGACATGCCGGCGACGCCTTCCGCTTCCTGTTCCTTGCCGATGAGGCCGGCGCCGAGCGAGCCAACGAGGAGCGGGATGCGGCCGTGGAGCCGGACGAGGTCGAGCACTTCGTCGATCTGCGGGAGCCAGCTGGCGGAGAGGAAGAGGAAACCGACCGTGGGCTGGCCGCCGCATTCCGCCAGAGCCTCTTCCGCTGCCGCGATGACTGCGCTCTCCCGGAATTCACCGAGGATGAGGCGCGAGCCAGCGCAGGTTTCCATGCAAGGAGATCGCCGATGGAGGAAGAAAAGTCGAGGGCGGAGAAGCTCGCGCCCGGGCGATTTAATGCGAGACTGCGCCGATGAAGAAGCTGGCGGTGGTGATCGTGATCGCGCTGGTGGTGGCGGCCGCGGTCTGGGTGGTGCTGCGGATCCAGCTCGCCCGGCAGGTCGCGGCCGTGCCGCAATTGCTCCCGGAGACGACGCTCGTCCTGCTCCAGGTGCCCGATTTGAAAAAGACCCGGAAAGAGTGGCACGAGAGCGATCTCTACCAGCTCTGGCGCGAGCCGGCGGTGCAGGAATGGCTGCAGAAGCCGCTCGCGCGTTTGCCGCAGAGCGGCGGCGGGGCCCGGAGCCTGGCTGATTTTCTCGCTCTCGAGCCGCGCCACAGCTTCCTCGCCCTCACCTCGCTCGAGCGGAACGAGCCCAAGCTGATCGGGGGCTTTCATTTCGAGGCCAGTGCCGAGAAGGCGCGGGAGTTCATCGGCCAGCGGGAAGCGGAATTACTCGCGAAAACGAAGAGCGCGACCCGGGAAACGGTGGTCTACGGCCAGCACAAGATCGAGACGGTGCGGGTCTCGCGTTTTGCCTTTGCCAGCGTCTACGATAACCACTGGTATTTCGTCGCCAACGACCTCGCGGTGCTGAAAGGCCTGCTCGACCGGGTCGACCATCGGGTCGCGAAAGGCGACCGCTCGCTCGAGCAGAACGCCGCCTACGCCGCCGCGGTCAAACATCTGCCGGGTGATTACGCGGGCATGCTCTTTCTCGAGCCGCAGCCGTTTGTGCAGAAGCTCATCCCGCTGGTCGCGATGACGGGCCAATCGCTGCCGATGGATCAACTGCAGCGCCTGCAACAGGTGCAAAGCGTGGCCGCGGCCCTCGTTTTCGAGCACGGGAAAATGCGCGAGACCGATATCGCGACCATGCCGGAGGTGAGCGCGGAGAAAAAGCTTGAGCGCCGGCTGCTCCCGGCGGCCGGGGCGAACACCTTCCTCTACTCGGATTCGCGGCTGCACTGGTCGGATAACCTGCTCGCTTCCTCCGCTCCGGAGGCGATGGGCTTGCCTGCGTTGGTCCAGCAATTCACCAGCGCGGTGAAGGCAAAGGGCATTTCGATCGCGGACCTGCGCCAGGCTTTTGGCGAGGAATTGGAGGTCGTGGCCGATTGGTCGCCCCAGTCGCGCTGGCCGACGCTGCTCGCTGCGCTCCCGGTGAAAGATCCATCCCGGGCCCGGCAGGTCGCGGGAGCGCTCACTTCAGTCGAAATCGGCGGCGCCCCGTGGACGCGGACAGAGGAGAACGGCGTGACCTTTTTCCGGGCGGAGCCCTTCAGCGGTTTCATCCCCCTTCATCCTGCCATCGCGGTCTCGGACAGGTTCATTCTCGTCGGCTCCGAGGCCACGGCGGTGAGCGGGATGCTGACCCGCCTGGCACAACCGGCGGGCGAGCTGGCGAAGAGCGCGGCCTTCCACGGCGCCACTGCGGAGCTGCCGGCGGCGGATTCAGCCTTTAACTACATCGATACGCGCCTGCTCTACGAACGGACCGACGCGGCCGCGCGGCCTTTGCTCCTGATGGGCGCCGCCTTCTATCCCGCGCTTCAGAAAACGGTCGACCTGACCCGGTTGCCGCCGGTGGAAGCGATCGCCGGACACCTCTCGCCCATCGTCATGTCGCAGCGGTACGAGACCGATGGTTATGTGACCGAATCGATCGGCCCGGTGACCTTCCGCGAGGCGACAATCGGCGTTGCCGCGGCGGTAGGCGGGCTGCTCATCTATCTGCGCGAGGGGCTCAGAAACGGAGACTTGTGGTCGAATCACTCGACTCCGGCAGCAGCTCCCGCCGCCTCGGTTTCCCCGACGCCGACTCCGTTCTGATTTGCGGCCGGGAAGCGGGACAATGCGGCGCGCTTCGCGAGGGAGGAGGGTCGGTTTCAAATTGACGTTTCAGTCAGAAATCCTGCTGCGATTTTGCAAAAATATGGTATCGTTTGCGCCCTATGGCCATCTTAAAAAAGAACGCTTTTTCCCGTCGAGTGCCGGATCTCGTTACCGAAGAGCTGGTTGCGGTGCTTTCCCGCCGGACTTCTTTTGAGTTCAAGCAACTATTTGAGGTCCTGCACGAAAACCTGCGCGCCCGGAACGCGGCCAGCGGTGGTGAGGAAATGCTTCGGCTGCGGGCTTACGAAAAGCTGCAGAACCTAGTCGCCCGCGGGATGGTCAAGAAGACCGGCAAAAAGTATAAAGGTCTTCCCTCGGCCCTGGCCAAAGCGTTGCTCCCGCCCAACGGACACATTCCAACGCCCGCCTCTCGCAAAGCGACGGCTTAGGTTTAGAAACAAAGAGGCCGCTTCCCGCGGTCTAGCTCATGATCCGCGATTACATTCCGGTCCTCTTACAGGCGATCGTAGCCGTCGGCTTCGCGGCCGGGGCCTTGGTCGTGAGCGTGTTGCTCGGTCGGGCCGGCCGACGCAGCCGGACGAAAGATTCCGCCTATGAGTGCGGCATGGTAGCGCAGGGCGAGGCGCAGCCGCGGTTCAGCGTGAAGTTCTACCTCGTCGCGATGCTCTTCATCCTCTTCGATCTGGAGATCGTTTTCATGTATCCGTGGGCGGTGGTTTATCGCGAAGCGATTGGGCACAGCCACGTCATCCTCTGGAGCATGCTGGGCTTTGTCTCGATCCTGATGGTGGGCTACGTCTACGCCTTGAAGAAAGGCGCCTTGGACTGGAAAAAATAAGCGTCCCAGCCAGGGCTGATATGCTCCATCGATTCCTGCTTGCGCCTCCCTCTGGCCACGCCTAATAGCTATCCGCTCATGGTTCATCACATCGGCCTCTATAAATTGAAACCGGGCATCACCCCGGAGGAGACGGAGGAAATGATGATGAGAGCGCGCATGCAGTTGCTCAAGATCGACGAGGTCCTGAGCATCAAGTGCGGCAAGCGCGTCGATCCGAAAGTGCCCTGGCCGTTTTTCATCGCGATCGATTTCGAATCGATGGACAAGCAGGCCATCTTTCGCGAGGACCCGATCTACATCAAATTCGTCGAGGAAGTAATCAAGCCGAAGACGTCCGAATACATGGCGCTGGATTACGAGATGGACCCGGGCAAAGACGTGAACCTTTCCTAAAACGACCGTGCCGAGACGTCGCGCCATCTGTCGCTCAGCGATGAGCTGACGGTGCGCGATCCTCGCTCCGCTCACTCTACCATCACCGCCAATCACGGTGCGTCTCGCTTACCTTTACTCACGCTTCCCCGTCATCTCGCAGACCTTCTGCGATATGGAAATGCTGGAGCTGCAACGGCGCGGTCACGAGCTGCTCATCGGTTCGATCCATCCGCCGCACACCAGCCTGCGGCACGGTCATTTCGAGCGCTTTCGTTCACCCGTCTGCTATGCCCCACCTGCTTCGGTGGTGAGACTTTGGGAAAAGAAAATCCGGCGGGACGGTCGCTGGCCTGCCGAGTTGATCGCCCGGCATGAGCGCAAATACGGGCCGGAATACAAAGCCGGGTTGCGGGCCCGCAACGCCTGTTATTTTGCCGCGCTTTTCGCCCGGGAAGGCATCCGACACTTTCACGTTCATTTCGCCAATCGCGCTGCTCACACCGCGCTTTTCCTGAAAGCGATCTCCGGCATTCCCTTCAGCATCACCGCCCACGGACAGGATTTCATGTCGGACCTCGGGCAAAACGATCTGCTGCGCGAGATCTGCGCCGAGGCGGAGTTTATCGCGGTCGAGACCGATTATTCCGGCAAGCTCTTACGCAAACGCTGCCCGGAAGCGGCGGAGAAAATCCACCGCGTCTATAACGGGCTCGATCTGGCCCATCTGCCGGCCTCGGTCGAGGAGCAAGAGACGCAGGAAGAAGGGCCGACGAGGATTGTCAGCATCGGACGCCTGGTGCCGTTCAAGGGTTTCGAAATTCTGCTCAAAGCCTGTGCGGAACTCGCCCGGCGGGGCCTGGATTTCCGCTGCGAGATCGTGGGCGACGGGCCGTTGCGCGAAAAGCTGACCAGGATGATCGCCGAGCTGAAGCTGGAGCAGCGGGTCGTGCTCAGTGGCTCCCTGCCGCAGAGCGAGGTGTATGCGCGGCTGCGCGGCGCGGACATTTTTGCCCTGGCCTGCGTGGTCGATGCCGAAGGGGCAAGCGACGTTTTTCCCACCGTAATCATGGAAGCGATGGCCTGCGCGCGACCGGTTGTCTCGACCCAGCTCGCGGGGGTGCCGGAATCCGTGGTCGATGGCGCCACCGGCCTGCTCGTTCCTTCCGGAGACGACGGGGAATTAGCCGACGCCCTGGCCCGCTTGATCGCTGATCCCGAGCTGCGCCAGCGAATGGGCGAAGCCGGCCGGGCCCGGCTGAGAAGCGAATTTCGCGTCTCGCGCACGGTTGAACCGCTGCTCGAGCTTTTCCAGAAATGCCTCGCGCATTCTCCGGTGCCACCGGACGGCGCGGGGACGGTTCTCCCGCGGCAGACCGCCTACCTGGTCGATCGCTGGCTCGATCCCCGGCTGCCTTTTCTCGGCCAGGAGCTGGAAGCTTTGGGGGGAAACCAGGTGCCGTTTGTGGCTTTCTTGTTTCATCCTCCCTCAGCCTCGGCTTTGGAATCGGTCGCCCAGAATCTGGCCTTGGAATTTGAATATCTGCCCGACGCCATGGTGGTTGAGGCGGAGTGGCAGGCCAATCTGCCGCTGGTGAGGGAACTGGAGGCGGCGCGGGCAAACCAGGCGCAACGCCCGCCCTCGGATCTCTTCCTCGAGCAGGCCCGGATCGCTCTGATCTTGCGCCGGATATTTCGCCGCCACAATATCGTCCACGTGCACGCCACCAGCTCCCGCACACTTCTCGCCGCTCTGATGTTGAACCGGCTCCTCGGGCTCACCGTCAGTGCTGCAATCGAGGCGAAACCGGTCCTGAGCGAGCCGTTGCTCCAGCAGGCGCTCGATCGTTGTCTGGGCGGGCGCAGCGCCGAGCGCGAGATGCCCGCGGCCCGGGGCGCGGGGTTTCTTTTCGATCCGACGGTGGGCAAATCTTCCGCCCACCACGTCGGTTCGTGGCTTTCCCGCACTGCAAAAATCAAATCGAGCGGCGGGCGCGCCTTTTGGCAGGAATGGTCGCGCCAACTCCTCCATTGGACCCGTATGCCATGACCAGAAAAGCCATCCTTCTCGCCGGCGGCGCCGGCACCCGGCTCTATCCGCTGACCAAGATCGTCTGCAAGCAGCTGCTCCCGGTCTACGACAAACCGATGATTTGCTATCCGCTCGCCACTTTGATGCTGGGCGGGCTCCGGGAAATTCTGATCATCTCGACCCCCAAGGATGTGCCGATGCTGCGCGATTTTCTTGGTGATGGCTCGCACCTCGGCATCCACCTGGAGTATGCGGAGCAGGCGGAGCCGAAAGGCATTGCCCAGGCCTTTTTGATCGGGGCCGATTTCGTGGGCGAGAGCGGTGCGGCGCTGATGCTGGGCGACAATATCTTTTACGGAAAGCTGGATTTCTTTCGCAGCGCGCTGGCGCTGGAGAGCGGGGCCTGCATCTTCGGCTATCAGGTGCGCGATCCGGAGCGCTATGGAGTGGTTGAGTTTGATGCGGAGGGGAAGGCGGTGAGCCTGGAGGAGAAGCCGAAGAAGCCGAAGAGCCCCTACGCGGTGCCGGGTCTCTACGTTTACGACGGGCAGGTGGTCGAGCTTTGCCGAAGCCTGCAGCCCTCGGCTCGGGGAGAGTTGGAAATTACCGACCTGAACCTGATTTACCTGCGCCAAAATTCCCTCCATGTCCGGCTCCTCGGTCGAGGCATGGCCTGGCTCGATACTGGCACCCAGACCAGTCTGCTCGAGGCCGCGAATTACATTGCCACGATCGAGCATCGGCAGGGCCTTAAAGTCGCCTGCCTGGAAGAGGTCGCTCTGCGCGCTGGATTTATCGACTTGGCGCAAATGAGCCGGCTGATCGATCGGGTGCCGAAGGGCGAATATCAGGATTACCTCCGGCTGGTGGCCGAGGAAGACCCTGGAGTGTCGGGCGGGCTGGCCAGCTAGAAGGCGAGCATGTCGAGGCGGCTAGCTTCCCTTGGCCTCCGGCGGGGGCTGTTCCTGCAGGAGATGGTGCGTATCGGCCAATAAGCGGGTGATCGCATCGGCGTCGGTCGCGTCGTAGTAGCCACGGATCTGTCCGCTGCGATCGACCAAAATCATGCGCGTGCTGTGGATCGGACCACCCGTTCCGCCGTCCTCGGTCGCAAGTTTAAAACCCTCCCGGGAAAGCCGGTAGATCGTTCCTTTATCGCCGGTGAGGAAATGCCAGCGACCGGGCTGTGCCTTGAGTCGTTCGGCATAATCTTTCAGCACCGCGGGCGTGTCGTGCTGCGGATCGACGCTAAAGGAGACGAGTTTCACGTCGGTGTCGCGCAGCGGCTTCTGCGTCTCGCTCATCCGGCTGCTGATCATCGGGCAAGGGCCCGGGCAGGTACTGTAGACGAAGTCGGCGATCCAAATTTTCCCCTGCAACTGCTGCGAACCGTAGGACTCGCCGTTTTGATCGGTCAGTTGAAAAGGCGGCACCACCCCGTCTCTGGGCAATTGATGGCTGGCCAGCCGAGCCACCTGCGCTTGGCGCAGGACGAAGAGGGCCAGTGCGGTCAGAAGCGGGATGAGGACGAGAGTGATCTTCCAGGCCAGCGAACGCCAGGAGTAGGGCGCGCGAGTCGGGGCGAGAGTGGAAACGGCGCTCACAGTTTGGTGAAGACGAGTGCACCCAGGAGCAGCGGCAGATAAAGGATCGAACCAAAAAACAGCTGGCGTGCATTAGCTGAACTGCGCTGCATCTGAAAGCGGAAAGCCAGCCCAAGAAAAATTCCGCCTAACGAAAGCGCGATGGGCAAATAGAAGAGCGAGACCAAGCCGGCCCAGACCGGGGCGACACTTGCGACCAGGAGCAGCACGGTGAACAAAACACTCTGCCGCCCGGTGCGCCCCCCTTCCCGGTCGCGTCCCGAGAGCATGACGAAACCGGCCCGGGCATAATCTTCGCGATACATCCAGCCGATGGCGAAAAAATGCGGGAGTTGCCAGAGAAACATGATGCCAAAGAGCGTCCAGGCCGGCAGCGAAAGATCATTGCGCGCAGCCGCCCAGCCGATGAGCGGCGGGAGCGCCCCGGGGATGGCGCCGACCAGGGTGTTGACGGTGCTGATCCGTTTCAGCGGGGTGTAGGCAAAAAGGTAAATCCCGATCGTGGCCGCAGCCAAGATCGAACTGATGAAATTCACCGCCACCGCCAGGTAGACGACTCCGGCCAGGCCGAGCACCGTCCCGACGATCAACCCCTCGCGCGGAAGCATCCGCCCCGACGGGATCGGCCGCATCTGCGTGCGCAGCATGATGGCGTCGTATTTGTGCTCCCACCATTGATTCAAGGCGGCGGCGCCGCAGGCCGCCAGCGCGGTGCCAAAGACGGCGTGGCAAAGGGCGACGTAATTCATCGGCCCCTGCCAGCCGAGATAAAATCCGACCGCGGTCGTGATCAGGACGAGAAAGGTCAGCCGCGCTTTCACCAGCTCGGACAGGTCGGCCATGGTCCAGCCGCGCTCCACCGGGACGGCAGCTGGCGGATCGATCACGGCGGTCTTCATCGCACGCTAGTCTCCATCAGATTAGCCGAAGGGGCGACCGCGGAAATCGTTTCCGCCCCATGGCGCAGGCGCAGAAGCGTGGCCGAGATGATAATGCCAGTGGCGAAAGTGAGCGCGCCGACGGCCACGTGCGCGGTCGCGATATCGGCCGCTTTATTACTCCAAATGGTCCAGGCCCCGAGCGTGATCTGGAGAAGGACAAAGCCGAACCAGACGTTAGCCGCCTTGTGCAGGAAGGAAGGCTCCGCTTCCTGCCTAACGAGGAACCAAAAAGTCGCGATCGACAGGCCAATGATCGCGGCGACAAAGCGGTGGGCCATTTGCAGCCAGATCTGCCCGGCCGAGACCTCCGAGAGCGCCTGGCGGTTGCGCGCCTGATTGATCCGGGCCAGCGCGGCCGGATCGGTTTCAGGAATGACCTGTCCATAAGCCAAAGGGAAATCGAGAATAGCCAGATCGCGGTGCTGATGGCGCATGGTCGCGCCGAGGCCGAGCTGGAAGTAAATCAACCCCGTGATGGCCACGGCGAAGAGAGCGAGCGCCCGTGCCGGGATGGCGTCGCGGAGGCGAAGCAGCCGTTGCCAAACGGGCGAAAGCGCGAGCGCGATGAGAACGAGCAACCCGAGAAATCCCTGGGCCACACAGGCGTGGAAAATCCCGATCTGATCTTTGAGCAGAGTGACGCGTAAACCGCCGAGCACGCCCTGCAGGATGACCGTGCCCAGCGCTACCCAGCCGAGAACCTTGACCCAGCGCGGAGCCTGGGAAAAGAAGGCGATCCAGCACGCCAGGATGATGCTGAGAAATCCGATCACCGACGCGATCAGGCGGTGGGTGTGTTCAAAGAAAATCCCGCCAACCCATTTCGAGACGGGAAAGAAAAACATGTTATAGCCGAAGGTGGTCGGCCAATCGGGTACCGCCAAGCCGGCGCCCTTGCTCGTCACCATCCCGCCGCTACAGATGAGAAGCACGGTCGCTCCGGCAGTACACCACGCGAAACGCCGGAGGACGGGATTCGTTTCAGCGACAGGCGTGCGCATCGATGCGTGGGTTTGATCCCGGCTCCGTGCCGGTCACCCAAATTTATCCGCTGCCCGGGTTGGCTGTTTTCGGCGCGCCCGGAGGCGGCACCGTCCCTGGAGTCGGTCCGACCGGCGGCTCACCCGGCGGGCGCTGCAGCGGGGGCGGCGCAGTGGCGTTGCCGGAAAGCTCGACCCGCTCCTTGATCCAGGCCTGATAATCAGCCGGCGTATCGACCACCAGCATGCCTTTCATGCTGTAATGGCCCAGGCCACAGAGCTGACCGCAGACAATTTCGTACGAGCCAGTCTTTACCGGCTTGAACCACATCGGAATGATCTGCCCGGGAATCGCATCCTGCGCAATCCGCATCGCCGGCAGATCGAAATTATGGATCACGTCCTTGGAAGAGACATCGACGATCACATTCCGGTCGACCGGAACATGCAATTCGCCCAGGACCACGAGGTCATCCTTGGATTTCGGATCTGACGCGTCGAGCCCAAGGGGGTTGGAGTTGCTCTCGAGCGCGATATCGCGCCGGCCAAAGACGCCGTCTGGCCCCGGGAGATGGAAATTCCAGTTAAATTGCTGCCCAATGGCGTGGACGGTGATGGCGTCGCTATCCGCGGGGAAGGCGTTGACCCGTTTGGCCCAGAGAGGAATGGCGAAACCCACCAGGAGGACCGCCTCGATCAGGACGACGGCAAACTCGAGGTGAGTCGAGATGCCACTGGTCACGCCCTCGTGGCTCGCGACCGGGTTGCGGCTTCTGCGAAAGCGCATGAGCACGTAGATAAAAAAGGCCGACCAACCGACGAAGAGCGCTCCCATGAACCAATGGCAGAACTCGATGATGTGGTCGATCTGGTAGCCGTGCGCGGAAGCGTTCGCTGGCTGTCCGAGAAGCTGGTTGATCAGGGCAAGGCTAGTCATATTTCTCGAGATCTTCGTCGATCAACTGCTCGTGCGGCTCGAGCGGGCTGCTGGCGTGGCGCCAGAGGTGAATGCCGAAAGCGCTCACGCCGCCGAGCACTCCCATCACGGCGCCGATCATGACCCAGATCGCGATCGCCATGTGGGCGGTGGCGGCGGAATCCTTTGCCCCCATACAGGTGGCACAGGCCAGCGCCTCCATCGTCGGCGCGGCCAGAAGCAGAGTGAGCAGGAGAGTGAATTTCGTTTTCATTTTAGATCAAACGGAGCCGTTTCATTTTACGCCAGAACCAGCAGCCGTAAACGATCAGCCCCACCATTGCGGCAAAGGAGCAGACTGCGCCCACGGTGTAGCCGGTGCTCGCTTCCATGCTGTTGATCCACAGACACCAGATCCCGATCCCAAACGCGAGCAGGGTCGAGAAGGTGATGAAGATGATATGGAAACCTTTGAGCGACATCTAGTGAGAGATCGGATCGTACCAGGCCAGGTAGGTGAGCCAGAAGAGCGCGAAGACAAAGATGCCGGTGAAGAGCAGAACCCGGTAGATCAGCTTTTTCTCCGCCGAAAGATGCATGAAAATGTAGGCGACCAGGCCGGCTTTGAAAGCAGCCACCAACATGGCGACGGCGACATTCCACTTCTCCGCCCCGAAATCGATGTAGGAAAGGAATACGGTCAGCGCGGTGAAGATGAGCAGAGTCGCTCCGACCATGAGATAACCGCGGACGTGCTTACTGACGTCGTGGTCATTGGGTGCGTAGGCTTCGGTCTCGTGTTCGACCGGCGCGGTGGTTGGCGGATTATTCATCTTTTAGAGCAGATAGAAGAGCGGAAAAACGAAGATCCATACCAGATCGACAAAGTGCCAGAACAACCCCGCCACCTCAACTCGATTTGCCAGGTGCTCCGGGTTTTGCCGGTATAATTTCGAGCCCGCCGGCAACCAAAAATAGATAAACACGATCACTCCGCCGAGCACGTGCAGGCCATGCAGCCCGGTGATGGTAAAGTAGGTCGCGAAATAAGTGTTGTGCGAGGGCACGAACATGGTCGCGCGCTCCACATCCGCCTTCGCAATCAGCGCCATCTTCTCCGTCGGCGGCACGTAGAGGAAATGCGGCCGATCCATCTTCGGGTTGGTCGGATCGGTATAGATCGGGTCGAGGCCGATCTCGTAATCCTTGATCTTCGGATCGTGCAGCGCCTCGTGGTTGTGCAGGTGCCCGGTGATCTCGATCCGGGGCGGCAGACCTTCGGCCAGGAGGTGTTTGTTTCCCAGATAGGGCTCGTACTTCTCCAGCGCGCTGGGTTTGATGTAGGCGCCAAAGTGCTCAAACTTCTGCGGCCACTCGTAGGCCAGCTTCACCACCAGGAAGAGGATGCCGCAGATGATGGTGATCCCCATGTAGAGCTTGTAACGCCCAAACTGCCGCATCTTCAGCGAGGCCCAGGCCAGCACCACCGTGACCGAGGAAGCGATCAGGATGGCGGTGTTCATCGTGCCCACCGGCACGTTGAGCAGGCCGTGCGGCCACATCCCCGGCTCGGCATCGAGCCGGAGGAAGATGTAGGCGGAGAAAAGCCCGCCGAAAAGCATCACTTCGGATGCGAGAAAAAGCCAGATGCCGATTTTGGCGTTCCAAAGACCCGTGTCGGGCCGCGCGGTGACTGTATAAGGAATTTCCATGTCGAAAGTCGTTAGGCCAGCGATGCTCCGTGCGCTAGTGACTGAGCGACATGGTCGGTTCCTTGACCATCCGTTCGCCCGGCTTCACCGGGTCGGTCTGCATCGTGAAATCCCGTTTCCGGCCGGGCAAGCTGTATTCGTACGGCCCGCGATAGACCACCGGCGCCTCCAGAAAATTCCCGTGCGGCGGCGGCGAGGGCGCGGTCCACTCCAGGGTGGTCGCTTCCCACGGATTATCGTCCACTTTTTCGCCGTGCTTGATGCTCCAGAAGAAGTTGATGATGAACGGAATCTGCGCCAGCCCCATGATCCAGGCGGCGATCGAGATCGGCGTATTCCAATGGAACCCGCTCAAGCCCCAGGCCTGCTCCGAAGCCAGCGCCCAGCCCTGGCCGCCATCATACCAGCGGCGATGCATTCCCAGCATGCCCTGCAGGAACATGGGCAGGAAGATGCAGTTCATGCAGATGAGGGAGGGCCAGAAGTGCACTTTCCCCCAGAAGTCGCTCATCTTTCTCCCGGTCGCCTTTGGAAACCAATAATAAATCCCAGCGAAAATCGCGAAGATCGTCCCCGGCGCCACGATGTAATGGAAATGCGCGATCACGTAATAGGTGTCGTGCAGATAGAGATCAGCCGTGTTGAAGGCAAGCGGGATCCCGGTCAAACCGCCGATGCCAAACATGGGCAGGAAAGCGGTCGCGAAGAGCATCGGGACGGTAAATCGGATCGATCCGCCCCAGAGCGAGATAAAGAACGCGCTCAAGATGATAACCGACGGGATCGAGATGATCATCGTGGTCGTCTGGAAAAACGCGCTCACCACCACGCCCATGCCAGTGAGCCACATGTGGTGCGCCCAGACGATGAAGGAGAGAAAACCGAGCACGAGCGCAGCCAGGACGAGCGATTTATAACCCCAGAGCGGCTTCCGGGTGTTGTTGGCGATCACTTCCGCCACGATGCCCATGCCAGGCAGAATCAGCACGTAGACCTCCGGGTGCCCGAGGAACCAGAAGAGATGCTGCCAGAGCAAGGGACTGCCACCACCGCTGATGTCCACCTGCGCACCATTCACCACCAGGCCGCTGGGGAGGAAAAAGCTGGTTCCCGCGATGCGGTCCATCAACTGCATCACAACGGCCGACTCCAGCGGCGGAAAGGCGAGCAGGAGCAGAAACGCGGTCACCAATTGCGCCCAAACGAAGAACGGCATCCGCATCCAGGTCATCCCCTTGGCCCGGAGCTGAATGATGGTGGCAATGAAATTCACCGCGCCCAGCAACGAGGAAGTGATGAGCAGAATAAAACCAATCAGCCAAAGCGTCTGCCCATTGAAAATGGTGAGGTAGGTCGGCCCTTTATCCGCGATATCGGCCAGCGGCGTGTAGGAAGTCCAGCCGCCCTTGGCCGCGCCGCCCGGGACGAAGAAACTCACCAGCATGACCACTCCGCCGAGGAAGAACGACCAGTAGCTGGCCATGTTGATCTTAGGGAAAGTCATATCCGGCGCCCCGATCTGCAGCGGGACGACGAAATTTCCGAAGGCGGCAAAAGCCACCGGCACGATGCCGAGGAAGATCATGATTGTGCCGTGCATCGCGCCTAACGAATTATAAAATTCCGGCGTCATGACCCCGTTGTTCATCGCGCCCTTGCCGAGCACGTTCTCGATCAAATAACCGACCACCGGCAGCGCCCGCCCCGGGAAAGCGAGCTGCCAGCGCATCAGCATCATGAGCCCGAAGCCCATGAAGAGGAAAATCAAACCGGTGATCAGATACTGTAGCCCGATGACCTTGTGGTCGGTCGAAAAGACGTATTTCTGCCAAAAGCCGAGCTCGTGATGATCATGGTGAACATCCTCGTGGTGGTGCGGATCGTGAGCGGCTTGCGAGACGGAAGAATGAGCATCCATAAAAAAAAGAAAGTGACACTCAGTATGGGGCGGAAGTTTTCAAGAGGAAAGAAACAAATAATCGCTTCCGGCGCCACTCGGGCTGGTTTGGGCCTCTCCGATTCTCTCGTTCTCATTTTCATCATCGCGGTCCTGCCGGAGCCGCATCCGGGCGGCCCGCGCGTTACCGGACCACCACCACCATCTCGCGCGTCATGCTGCCCGAGAAGGCGACCTGCAAGAATCCGCTCTTTCGCCTTTATGACCCGCCCCTTTGGCCAGACCAAATACATGGATGAACACCTGCAGGACGTGGCCCGGAAATTCAGCCGGATTGCTAGCGTTCGTTAGGGGGCGAAACTCCCGCACCCGAAGAATCGGGCGCGGGAGCGCGGGGGCTGATACTGAGGGGGCGAGGGATCATGGGGAAACGGTCTCTTTCCGGAGCCGGCCGCCTCGGGGGGGACCTTGATCGGGGAGGTCAGGATCAGGTGAGTCGGTCGTTTCCTCCGGTCGATACGTTCCTTCATCTGCTGAAAGCGGCAGCCCTTCTTCAAACCCGCCACCTCCGCCCAGATTCTTTTTGCCGCCCGCCTTTCCCCTCCCGCCGCGATGGGCTGCAGGGGGCCGCAGGATCAGATCACCCAGCGGACCGGAGCTCTGCGGAAGCCGGAGCCGAGGACGGCCGCCGCCGCCACATTCCCAATCCCGGCTGCCGTGGTCGTATCGGTTGAATCGTCGTTCGGATCATAGCCGAGCCGGGTCATGATGCGACGGAGTTTCTCCTGCTGCTCGGAGCCTGGGAAGAAATCGAGCAAGGCCCGGTAGGCGCCGTAGCTGAACGCCTTCGCCTTGTTTTCCGGTGTGCGCTCGGTCGGCGGCCGGCAGAGGGAACCGCCCAATTGCGTTCCCAGCGGGACCTCGTCGTAGGCCGAGCGCGCGTCGCAACCGCAGATCTGCACGACAGCCAACAGGCGGGCGATGGCCTGTGGTGCCAGCGAGGTCTTGAGCGCCATCTCCAGGGCCAGATCGTTCCAAAGTGTCACTACCGGAGTGGCAAAGGCCCGGCGCGGAAGTTTCAATTGCAGCATGGTGACCGCCAGCAAAGTGCGCTGCCAATAATGCATCCCGAGCTGCGCCGAGAGATGCTCAAAATGGCTGCTCTCGCGGCGAGCGAGGTGACCTGGGGGAGGTGTATCCGAAGCGATTGCGTGCAAATGACTTTCCTGCCTTCATCTAATTAAGGCGAAAAGCCGGGCCCAAACCCGCCAGACCACTGGAAAATGACTTCCCGCCGGTCCGTTAGCGGTCAGCTAAAAGCTTCTGGAAGCGGGGATCGCTTCGCAGCGGATCCCATTCCCAGCGGAAGCGGAGATCGTTAGGCGTCATGCTGTAGTCCACGCTGTCGACCGCGCCGGGGGTCTTGAGGAGTCGCGCGATTAACTCGATCGCCTGCTCGTTTTCTCCCACCCGGGCAGAGATGAGGGCCAGATAGCAGAGCATGATTGCTCCATCGGTTGCGTCGCGCGTCAGCGGCTTGAGCTCGACCGCCAGCCGCGCTTCCCGGAGCGCTTCCGCCCGTTTCCCCATGAAGGCGTAAACCAGGCCGAGATTGGCGTGGCGCTCGGCCGCCTCGGGCGCTTCTTGCACCGCCTGCTCGAAAAGCGGCGCCGCAGCCGCGAAATGTTTCGCCGCCGCCACCGCATCAGCCGCCGCCACCGCCGTGATCCCGGCGAGGAAACTTTTCGGCTGTAAGCCGCCATTCAGATAGGAAAACTCCGAGGCGGGTGAGCGGGCCAGGAGCGCCGCGGCTCCGGCAAAATCGCGCCGCAACATCGCGCCCTCCCAGCGCACACAGGTCACGATTCCATCCGGATCTTCTCCGGGCGGAAGCTGGGCCAGCCCGCGGTCGACCGCCCCCGGGTCTCCCTTCCATTGGAAATCGACGTAACCGGACTGGATTTTCGCCACGATCGAATCGGGCGCGACGGCTCGAAAACGAGCGGCTGCCTGCGAGGCCTGCGGCCAGTGCCGCATCGCGGTATTGGTGAAGAGGACGTTGCGAATGATGTTGGGATTCTGCGGATCGAGCTTTTCCATGCGCTGATAAATGGCCAGCGACTCCTCCCAGCGACCCTGGCGCCGGCGAATCGCGGCCACATAGGCGCCGATGTTGCTATCGTTAGGCAAAATGCGCTGGGCACGATCGAACTCGGCCAGGGCACGCTCGTAATCGTGATCAAACCAGTAGGCGCATTGGCCAAAGGCGAAGTGCGCCTCGCCCAGTTCGGGTTGCAGCCGGAGCGCTTCGCTCGCCTCCCGCCGAGCCCGCTCTTTCCAGGTGTCGAGCGGCTCGTGGAAATGGAAAATCTCGGCACAGGTGGAGGCGAGGTGAGCGCGGGCCAGGGCGAAGGAGGGATCGAGCCGGATCGCCTCTTCATAGAGCGCGACCGCCTGCTGATAATCGCCCAGCAAAGTGTCGGGGCCCTGCTCGTAAGGCAGCGCGCGCAGGTAAAGAAGGTAGGCCTCGGGATTGCTCGTCGGCCGGGTGGCAATGGCACGCTGCTCCGATCCGCTCAGCTTGGCCCGCAGCGTCTCGGCGATGGCCTGGGCGATCTCGCTTTCCACCCGGAAGACATCGCTCGAGTGGCGATCGTATTTTTCCGCCCAGAGATGGGAGTCGTTGTGGGCGTTGATCAATTGCGCACTGACCCGCACCTGGTCGCCCTCCTTCTGCACCGTGCCTTCGAGCACGGTGGCCACCCCGAGCTCACGCGCGACCCGGGCCAAATTGGCCGGGCCCCCCTTATAGCGCTGGGTCGAATTGCGCGAGATGACCTTGAGATCGGCGATCTTGGCCAGGTTGGTAATGATCTCCTGCTGGATGCCGTCGCAAAAATATCCCTGGTCGCGCGATTGGCTGAGATCGGCAAACGGCAGCACCGCGATCGACTTCTTCTCCGGCGGCGGCTCGCTCCCGGCGTAGTGGAAGTAAACCAGACCGCCGGCGAGCAGGAGCATGAGCGTCGCCATCCCCAGGACAAGGCCACGCCGGTGGCGGGTGTGCCTAACGAACACCTGGGTGCGTAACGATTGGCTGCCGGTCTCCCGTTCGCTCTTCAACGTGCGCAGATCGGCCAGCATCTCGTGCACGCTCTGGTAGCGTTCGTCTGCCTGTTTGCGCAACGCCCTGGCCACGATCTCCTCCAGCCCGGCCGGCACTTCAGGCAAGACGGCCGAGAGGAGCGGCGGCTCGGTCTTTAAAATGGCCGCGATCGAGTCGCCTGGCGTGTCGCCGGCAAAGGGCGCCGTTCCGCTCACCATCTCATAGAGCATCACCCCCAGACTCCAGATGTCCGACCGCGCATCCGCTTCTCCTCCGCGCGCCTGCTCGGGTGACATGTAGGAAGCGGTTCCGAGAAAAAGACCGGGCTGAGTTTGCAGGCTGACCGACGGCGAAAGGGCCTGCTCGGTCAGCTTGGCGATGCCGAAATCGAGTACTTTCACGTAGCCGTCCGGACGCCACATGATGTTTTCCGGTTTGATGTCGCGATGCACCACCCCGCTCTCGTGCGCGGCGGCCAGAGCCGAGGCCGCCTGAATTGCGATATCAAGCGCATCAGGCAAGGGAATGCGGCCGCTGGCCAGGGCAGTGCGCACCGTCACCCCTTCGATGAATTCCGTGGCGATGAACTGCCGTCCATTGGCCACTCCGATCTCGTAGACGGTCAGGATATTGGGATGATTGAGGGCCGAGGCCGCGCGCGCTTCAGTTTTGAACCGGCTCAATTGCGTCTCGTCCGCCGTCAGGTGCGCCGGGAGAAGCTTGAGCGCGACTTTACGCCCGAGCACTTCGTCCCGCGCCAGATAGACCTCGCCCATTCCCCCTACCCCGATGAGCGATTCGACCTGATAATGGCCAAAGGCTCTCCCGGCCAGGGCGCCGGTGGTGTCGTTATCGAGTAACTCCGGGGCGACGGCAAAGGCGGGCGCTTCGATGAAATCTTCCGCTTTGGCATGCCAGGTGATGAGGGAGACGACCTCGCGCCGGAGTTCCTCGTCGCCGCCGCAAGCGTCGGTCAGAAAAGCCACCCGCTCCTCGGACGGACGCTCGGAGGCGGTGTGGAAAAGATCGTTGATCCTCTGCCAGCGTTCAGCCTTCATCCGGTGGCTTCTCACTCAGCTCCCGGTAGAGCCACGCCTTGGCCATGGTCCATTCCCGTTCCACCGTGCGCAGCGAGAGGTCGAGAAAGTCAGCCGTTTCTTCCGCGGTCAATCCGCCAAAATAGCGCAGCTCGACGATCTGACTCTTGCGCGGATCCAGCGCGGCCAGGCTCTCCAGCGCTTCGTCGAGTGCGAGCAACTCTTCGGAACGCGAGGCGGTCACCCAGGCGCTTTCATCCAGGGTCACTCGCACCGCGCCGCCGCCACGTTTGAGCGCGAGGCGCTCGCGCGCGTGATCGACCATGATGCGCCGCATTAGTTGAGCGGCAGCCGCCACGAAATGATTGCGGTTCTTCCACTGCGGCTTGGTTTGATCGGCCAGGCGTAAATAGGCTTCGTTGATCAGCGCGGTCGTCTGGAGAGTGTGCCCAGCCCTTTCCCGGCTCATGTAATGGTGAGCCAGCCGATGCAACTCCGGCTGCACCAGCGGGATCAGGCGCTCCAACGCCCCGGCGTCTCCGCTGCTCCAGTCGCCGAGCAGTTGAGTCACTTCCTGGCGCGAAGAAGAGGACGTCGTCATAAATCCAGTGGTCCCGACCGATTCTATCACGCCGGCATAATCATGACAGAAGAACCGCGCGTCCCGACAAAGGGGCTTTAGTGGCGGGTTTCGGGTCGGCTTTTCGCATTAGCAGGTAAGGGGAATTTTCGGCGCCCTTTCCGAGGGGATCGCCGGGATGACCAAACACGGGAAACAAAAATAATGAAAAACGCCACCACTTCGAATGCTATCCGGGAAGTTCCACCTTCCTCCGCGGGACTCCTTGCCCTCGCCCTCTTCTTCGCTGTGGCCGCGTGGAGTGCGGTAGATATTAACCGCGAACTTCCCCCGGCTCCGACCTCCCAGGGACTGGCCACGGCAGAAACCGTCTCTTCGGGCCAGTCCGGCGACCGCGCCGGCTATCAGGCGCGCCGGCATTCCGCGGTGTCGTTAGGCAAGCGCCCCCCCATCCCGCAGAGACCCCACGCCGGTGGCGGTGAACCGCTCATGCAGGCTTCCCTGTGAGCCCGCCCACCGGCCGCTATTCCACCTCCGGCACCGTCTTTTGCGTCAGCAGTTGCGCGCCGCGAAAGCGCCGCAACGAATGGGTCTTGATGCTTTCCTCGAAGAGGTCGCGATTGATCGCCTGGGCCGCCGCCGCTCCCTGCCCGGCCGCAATGATCATCTGGCAATTCGCCGGGGTCACGCACCCGGCGGCATAGAGCCGGGGCACATTGGTTCGCATGCAATGGTCGACCTCGAGCTGCCCATCGGAATCGAGTCGCGCGCCTAACGATTCCGCCAGCTCGGTGTAGAAAACATCTCCGCGGGTGGTGAAAATATAATCGATCCGCACCTCCGTTCCGCCCTTGATCCTCAACCCCCTCACCTGGCAGCCACGATGATCCACCCCGGTGATTTTCTCCTGCACCACGGGGATCTCGTATTCCTTCAGCCAGCCCGCGTGCCGCCGGCTCCAGCGCGGTTTGTCGCCATTGGTCATGACCATGACACAGGGTGAATAAAGGAGCATTCCAAGAGCGTATTCGACCGCATCGTTATTCGTGCCGCAGACCGCGACTCGCTTCCCGCGCACCCGCACCCCGTCGCAATCCTTGCAGAAAAACATGCTGTGCCCGAGGCACTCTTTGACCCCGGGAATCTGAGGTGGGAGATGAAAAATGCCGGTGGCGAGCAGGAGCCGTTTCGTCCGGTAACTGCGTCGCCGCCCGCGCAGGTAGAATCCTTCTTTGCGCCGGGCTACGCTCTTGATCTCGTCATTGGCAAACTCAACCTGATAGCGCCTGGCGTGCTGCCGGCCATAACGAACCAGGTCTTCCCCGGCCACTCCTTTGGGAAAGCCGAGATAATTCTGCACTTCCGGTTCCCACTTCGCCATCGAATGGCCGGCATCGATCACCAGCGTGTCGCGTTCCGCTCGCCCGAGATAAATGGCGGCGGAGAGGCCGGCGATTCCGCCCCCGATCACGATCACTTCCCGCCGATCCGAATCATCGAGATCCTTGTGCTTGAGCATGGCGGGCAGGCTACGCCTGAAGCAGCGCGGAGGAAAGCGCGCCCTCTTACTCCTTTCTTCCTGGCACTTTTGTCCTTTACCCGCGCCTAACGTTTCCCCTAGCGTCGCGACTTATGACGACCAAACTGAATCATCTCTTTGTTGCCGCGCTCATGGCCAGCGCGCTTTTCATTCCCTGCAGCCTCTTCGCGCGCGGCGCCTCCACTGCACCGGGCAACTATGAAGATTGGAATGATCTTGATCGCATCCAGATCATGCAAACTTTCAGCATGAGCAATTACCAGGCGATCGTCGTCGCACCGGTCACCAGTAAAGGCGCCGAACTGCCGGCCCAGGATGATAACTCCTACAAGCCAATCATGGACGCCCTCAGCAAGATGACCACCACCTTCGCCAACGGCCTTGCCGAAGAAGCACCGCGAGGCGCCAAAGTTACCCAGGGAACGACCGCAGGGGCAGGCGCCTTGCTCATTCGGGCTCGTGTCACTCTGGTTCATCCGGGCTCGGAAGCGGCGCGCCACTTCGGCGGCATCGCCGGCATGGCGGGCGGCGCAGCCAGTGTCGGGATGGCGGGCGAAGTACTCGATGGCAAAACCAGGAAAGTCCTTTTCACCTTCCAGCAGGAACGTCGTAGCGGAGCCAATAGCGGCGGTCTCTTTAGCCTCGGTAACCGCGGCGATAACAATCCCTACGCTCGGCTGGTTAACCGCAGCGCACAGCAAATCGGCAACGACATCGGCGAGGCGCTGAAGGCATTCAAGTAAGTCGAGCTTCGAACTTAGAACGATTAGCTTATGCCGGGAGCGGCTCGCGCTCCCGGCGCTGGTGATGGCCCGGCCCATTCAGTCGCAGCCACCGCACTCCAGGGGCAGGTAACAAGCGCGTAACTATTGCCCGTTCGCATTCCTGGCCCACGCTGGTTACAGATCGAGCCATATGAAAACTCTGTTATCTCTTCTCGCCCTGGCGCTGCTGGCAGTGCCTTCACTAAGCCGAGCCGACGTCAAAGATCGGCTCTATGACTTCACCGACGCCTATTATCTCCAAAACGGCGTCGATCCCACCTTGATCGGTGGTCGTATCCAACCCGGCCCGACCGCAGTCGAAGATATCCCTATCTTCGACTACCAGCGGAACGTGCGCACGCTTCTGACCTTCCCGGCCTACGATCACAGCGGGAACATCAACTTCTTCGCCATCCTCGGCGGCTTGAGTGCTGATTCATTCACCGCGAACTCTGCGGGCCAAAACGCACGCGCCATCGCCGATAGCTTCATCGAATACGTCTTTCCGCAGGCCGGAACCGATCCCATCGGCTTCGCTTCCCGCCAGTCGGTTTTGCTCGACATGCGTAATGGTTATTTTGGGAAAGATCCCCTCGGTCTCTGGCTCCACGTCTGGGTCAGTTATACTCCCAAAGCCCTTACCACCCGGGCCGGTAAGAAAGCGCTCAACGACCTGGCCAGGAAAAATGGCCGCGACCTGGATGGCACACCTATCTTGGCTAGCCTGAGCGATATCGATAGCTTCTTTAAGAAGGGTTATATCACCAAGACGACCCGCCCGGATAGCGATCCGCTGCGCTATGCCATCTGCCCGGTCAACGAAGATCCGACCGATGGCGGCATCGCCCCCGATCAATTCCTGGCCCTCACCTTGAAGACGGATGGGACTCCGGTCGAGCCTGAGTTCAAGCTCAGCTTCGACAGTCTGCAGACCACCGGCCGTTGGCCCTAATTCAGCTTCCTTCCCGGACTTGGATATGGGGCCGCTCCGAAGATAGCTTCGGAGCGGCTTCCCATTCTCGGCCCGGCCGGCCTCGGTAGATCAATCCTTTGCATCGGACTTAGCATCCGACGCATCCCTCAAAGCAAGGATGCGGGTCTTTTTCCCACCGTAGCCCAAAGCGCGGAAGCGCCGAATCTCTTCCACCCGGCGCAGACCATTCAAGGTATCAAGAAAGAGAGTATAACTCGCCGCCAGCTCGGTAGTTTCGAGATAGCGTCCTTTCAGATTCGCATCCTGGAAGGCGCCCGGGTTTTGCGCCTCGAAAAGATGAAAACGCAGCCACCGGCGATCAGCTCGCGAAACCCGCTGCGTCTTCCGGAAGAAAGCGACGAAAAGGAGCAGCACCAGGTAAGTATCGACCCGCGCCTGTAACTCGAGATCGCGGGCGAATTCTTCGGTCGTGATCTGGCGCTCGCCCTCCCGGAATTGGATCGCGGCGTGCAGGGCGTGGTTGATTTCCTCCACAAACATGATGAGCGAGCGAATGTTTGCGTTCGTGAGGCCAGCGCGCGGGTCGTGCTGCTCCAGCTGGGCGATGAGCCAGCGCGAGTAGTAAATGCCAACATAAAGCTGGTCGTCGGCCGTGCGCAGGAAGGTGCGAGCCAGCTCGCTCAGTTCCCGCGCCGAAGCGCCCGCCAGCTTGGTCAACTGCCGGCAGCGGCCGCGATCGATCAGGCAATCTTCCAGGTTGATCCCGACCTGCGCATAGGTGCGCTCGAATAGCCGCTGGATCTGACTGAAAAGTGTCTCGTTCACAGCAGAAGCGAAACGCCCGGGTCCTCGTCCAGGTTCAGCAGCTCATCGGAGAGATGATTCAGGGCCAGTCGAACCTCGTGAAAACGATCGGCCAGCTCTTCATAAACGTCGTTCAACTCACAGCGGCGCGCGGTCGAGTGACCGGCCACCAGTTGGTAGTTCGTCCGGCCGATTTTTTCGTAGAACTCCAGATCGGGCGCTCCGCGGCGGGTCCGGCGCTGGGTGTTCTCGTGAAAGATGCCGCTGACGAAGAGCGAGTAATTCCCGACGTGCGCGCGGAGGAGGAAACTCTGCTCGGCGCTGGCCCGGCTCAGTGCGATCAACATGTCGGAGAGATATTGGCGCCCGGCGTTTCCGTCGCCGTGCGGCGCTTGCAGGCCGTTGGCGCGGGAGAACGTCTCGAGGAGCGAGCCAATGTAATCGCAGAGCTTCCGGTCGGCGATCTGAGCCCGCTGCAAGACGTGCCGGGCCAGGACGTAGAAGTAGAAAGCCGAGGAGATCGAGAGCTGGCCGGTCTGGGAAAGGATGGCCTCGACCAGCGCCGGATGATCGAGAACGGCATCGCGCGTTTCGTCGTCGCTCAGGAGATCGACCAGCGAAACCTGGTCGTTAGGTGAGCGAGCCAACGTGCGGATAATGAATTGAAAATCCGCCGCCGTGAACCGTGCCCGACAATTTGCCTGGATCATCGGAGATCAATCCTAAGCTTTAACGATGCCAAAGGGCAACAGGGATGTCGGCGCTCGCTCTGCCGGACCTCCGGTAGGCGGGGCTCAGAGCGTTCTAAGATATTCGAGCAGTTGCTCTTTCTGCGCAGGCGGCAAGCCGGTGCCGTAGAGATGGCCGCCGTTCCCGTCGCCTCTCCGGCGCGTGTCGTAGAGGAAATAGCGCTGCTCCATTTTGCCTGACGGACCGACCGGGCGGGGCGCCGGTTCCTGGAAACCGACCTTGTTCGGATCGTAAACGTCGTAGCCGCAATGGAACGTCTGCGGGCGTTCGTTAGGCGGATTAAGCAGATCGCGCAGCGTCGGGACGGAGCCGTTGTGCAAATACGGCGCCCGCATCCAAAGGCCGTCCAGTGGCGGCGAGAGGTAGCCGTAGGGCTCCCGCTCGATCATCGGCGGCCGCTCGATCGCGAGCTCTTTGACCCGGCGATTCGCTTCCTCGGCCGCTGCTTTCGGCCAGGAACGCATCCGCTCGGGATCGGTCCCGATCTGCGCGATCGGGATCACCTTGCTGGTGAACTGACCGCGCGGGTCGTGGCAGGAAGCGCAGTCGCGCGCAAAAATTTTCACCCCTTCCGTGGCCAGCGCCTAATTGATCGGGCTGGTCTGGGCAAAGGGCCAGGCTGGGGGCGGCAGGTTGCTCAGGTAGCGATCGAGATCGGCCATCCTTTGCAAAAACCAGGGCCGCGCCGGCGCGTCCAGCCCGAGCGCGGATTCGATCAGGACCGATCGCACCGCCGGCGTGTCCCCGGTCCAGTTCAGCAACATCTGTTTGCCAGTCTTATCCTTCCCGTTGCGAATGCCCAGATTCCAGATGGAGGGAAAGTCGGTCGGTCCGACGGTGTCATCCTCCGGCATGCTGGCCACGAACCAAGTTCATGGCGTCATCGCGCCCCGGCCCCCAGAGCGGTTTGGAATGCCCATTGCTCACGTAGCGATTCATCCAGGTAAAGGTCTTCTCCTGCTCGAGCAGGGCTTTCTTCGTTAGGGGACTGAGCAGGTAACGATAGATCTGGCGGTCGATGAAGGAGAGACCGCCGTTGCCGTAGTCGTTCCCGCTCACCAGCCGGATCTCATTCATGATCGTCTCGGCGTTAAAGCGCGGATCATGCGCCGCCTTGAAAAGAAAGCGCAGCATCTCCTGCAGTTGCACGGGGCTTCCGGCCGCGACGACGACCTGGGGCGTTTCCTCTTCCCGCGTCCGATAGGTGGCGGTGTGACAGATGGCACAGTTATTTGTGATTCGGTCAAGGCCGACCCGCTTCTTGGAAAAGCCGACCGGAATCTCGCCGCGTTCCTCCCAGACGACGAAGGATTTGTAGCCGCCCGGGCCGGGCATGAGATCGGGAAAAACGCGCGGCGGGACGAGCCAGAGATAATAGGGAATGCCGCGTGGCAGGCGGCGCAGTTGAGAAAGACGCGCTCAATCCCCTGGGTGTTGCGTTGCGAAACTCCAATTGGCAGATCCTTCCCCCGATTGGTAAAGAAAGCCTAACGACGCCTACTCCCGGCCGGCGACGTACTTCTTCCCCGGCAGATATTCCGGGAACACCTTGGGCAGGACTTTCCAGATCCCATAAGGAATCCCGGACTCCCGTTCCCCGCCTAACGATCCATCCTTGAAGTGCTCTGCGATCTCGTCATAAGCCACCGGCCGATCCCGGGTCAGGCGGCCGAGCAGGAAAAGCGCGCCCAGGATGGCCGCGCCGGCCGCGACCAGAAGGAGAATGCGCCACCACCAGGTGATGGATGGGGCCGTCGCAGTCCTGGGTTCGGCCATGGCCGCAAACGAGCGTCAGGTGCCCTCCGGGAATTCGAGCGCGAAATCGATCAGTCGCTTTTTGTTCCAGTAGACCTTACCCAGATAGGTGCGCGGTCCGACCGCCCGGATCTCGTCGCGAATCCAGTGAGCGAGAAGGGACGTCTCGGAATAATCGAGCCCGATGCACTCCTTGCCATCCATCCAGCTCTCCCCTTTGTAGACCTTGGCGATGATCGCGTTCAGTCCGAAGGGTGTGATTTATTCCGCAGTACGCCTTTCTCCGGATCGAACACTTTGCCCTGCCAGGCGAAGTGATTGATGAAACCGGCGATATCCTCAGAGTAAGTCCTGCCAGGCGCCATGAGGGCGGTCCCTTTGGCTTCGCCTTTCGGGATCTCACTGGCGGGGTTGTTGGTGAAGAGGTCATCCAGTTGTGCCTGCGACATCTTGAGCAATTCGGAAACGTTCATTTTTCTCCTTTGGCCAGGGCTAGAAAGTCTTGAGGTATTCAATCAGGGCGCGCTTGCCTTCGTCGGACAGATCGGTGCCGAAGTAATGACCGTTGTCTTCGATGAAATCGGGACACTTATTGGCCGCGAGCAATTGCGGCACGGTCTTGACCAACTCAGCGCGAGCTTATTCCGGTGATAGCTTGCGGGCGTGGATGGCGAGCAGGGCCTTACCTAGCTTTATCTCCAGGGCGGCCAGCTCGCCAAAGCTGGGCTCGAGGTTGGCCAGCAGATTCACCGGCGTCCCTTTCGGAACCGGGCCGATCTTCAGGTAACTGTCCGCATCAGCCAAAGGGCGGAGCGGCTTCGGCACGAATTCCTTGCGCAGATGAAGGTAGCACTCGTTCTACGTGCGCCAGATGGAAGCTGGGCCGAGCCGCTTCTCGGGCCAGAGAAGTTTGTCGGCCGCGTCGTGAAAAGCCTCCAGCCGGCCGGCCACGGAAGGATGGCCGGTGAATTTCCCCAGCGCATTATTGTGCAGGAACGACGCCGAACTCCACAGACTAACGAGTGAAGGCGTTCGATACCAGCCCGGGCCGGTGCGCTTCTTCTTCGGTTGGAACTTGATCGGCTGCGCTTGGTCAAATGGGTTGTAAAGGTCGACCTCATCCGGCAGTGGCAGCTCCTTGTAGGTGGTGGAGGAAAAGTTATCCCAGACGTGGCCGCCCATCGCGTTCGTTCCCATGGCTCGGGCCGGAGTTGGTCTTAATCCTGGAAAGCGGATAGCGTCGGTCGTCGGAGAGTAAATTATTCTCGAGGAAATCCGGCTGCCGGGTGGTTGCGCGGCCAGCATCTCGTAGAAGAAGCCGCCCTTTTCCACGTTAGGCGCAAAGACTTTCCCTTCCCGGATGTATTGGTTGCCAATCGCGGAGGCGAGATTGTCCCAGTGCGGGTTTTCCGGGTCGGCCGGCGGGTTGGCCGGGTGAGGCGAGATGTGACAGGAACCGCAGGCTACCCCGACCCGATACGGCCTAGCGAGTCGATTATTATTGAAATAACTCGGATCGTTCATCCAGCGCGCTCGATCCCATTTCCGGCGCGCCTCTTGATCGAACTCCGGATTGGGAAAGAGCCGAAGACCGAGCACGCCGGAGGGCTTGCCGTAGATTTTCTGGTCGCCCCCGGCCGGCTCCGGCTCGACCTGTTCGCCCAGCCAGAGGCCGTACTGATCGGTTTGGTCGCGGCCCGGGAAGCCCGGCCCGTTGACCAGCCCGAGGGTCTGGAAGCGGGCGCCGCGCGGGTATTTGCGGTTGTCGAGCATCTTGAGCAGATCCATCAGCCCATAGCTATCCGGCGCGACGTCATTCCAAAAATGCTGATTGCCGCCGCTCCAGAGATTCCAAGTGTTCCGGCCCATGATCTCCTCCAGGCTGAGCTGGATGCCACCATCCATCGGCTGGAAAACGTCAGCCGTGATCTGCGGGAAGTCGTTAGGCGAAAGCCCGGCCAGCCTGGCTTCGTCCTCCGGCGTCTTGCGGCAACCGGCCCCGAGCAGGAAGGGGAGGGCGAGGGCGCAGAGTAGCCCCGGCGCGAAACGTGGTCGCGTCGCTAAACCGCCGGTGTGGAGCTGCGGTTGCACAGTTCGGTTTTTTATTCGGCAGGCGCGGGAGGAACAAGAAAAAAGTTTCGCTTTCTTAAACGCAAGCGCCACGGGTCCGCGAGCTTGTGCCGGAAAAGGTTTCTTTTACCCGGGCAAAAAAGGTGGGTAGATCTTCCGCTTCCCAGTCGTGGCCGCAGATGGTTTCGGTCGCGTGCAGACCGAGCAGCCGATAGCTTTCCAACTGGGATTCGCCGAACCATTGATCCGTCGTCGGCTCGTGCGGGAACTCCGGATGCGCCGCGGCGTAGTTGGCCACGTCGGCCGGCTCGTCGCCGTAAATGATCGGCTTGACGTAAATGAGCGCACCGTCGCTCTGCTTCGGATCGAGAGCCGAATAGCGGATCGTGCCATAAGCGCAACGATCGAGCGGACCTTCCGCCTTGCGCGGCGAGACGACTTTGAGGTCAATCGGAACGCCGAGATCGATCCGGACCTTACGAATGGCATTCCCCAGGTCCTCGTAGACATAGTCAAAATCCTGGCCGGCATCGACCACCAGGATGAGCTTGCAGCGACGCAAGACCATCTCATAGAGGCCGAGGTTATCGAAGTGGCCGCCATCGGAGAGATTGATGTATTTGTAGCTGTTCGTGGTGTTACCGATCGCCTCGGAAAAGAGCGGACCAACGGCATAAGTCGGACCGGCCTGCCGCCAGGTTTGCGCTCCGGGGCTCCCGGGATTGCCGAGCCACCAGCCGAGACGCACGTTAAAGAGAGTCATGAGAAACCCGACCAGGGCCGAAGAGTGATAACCCATGTTCGAGTTAGCCGCCGCGCCCGAGATGGTGAGGGCGGTGCCGAGGCTAATGCCGTCGCCGTATTGGTCCGAAGGCCGGTAACCGACATGCCAGGAGCCACAATGCAGCCGGCTCATGGTAAAGGATTCCGCCTTCCGCTCCTGCCAGGCCAGCTGGGTGCCTTTGACCAGGTTGAGGGCAGCGCCGATGACATGGAAAGGCTTCTCCGCCTTTAACTCGCTAAGGGGAAAGTTATCCTCGGGATCAAAACCGGTGAACTGATGCGGGTGGCGTGACTCCTTCGTGCGCGAGGCGCCGAGAAAGGCGCGGATGAGCCGGGCCCGATAGGTGGCATGGAGAGAGAACTTGTTCACGTTAATGAAGTAACCCATCACAATCCCGAAGAGCAGGGTGACGACGGAGAGAAGGAAGACGACGAAGAGCTGGTCCTGATAAGTGTCCTTACGACCGCTGAGCCAGTTAGTGAACCGAACCACCCAGAGCTGGGAGCCGAGATAAAGGAGGCACCAGGAGATGACGATGGAGAGGAGAACGAAAAAAACGAGCGCAACCACCACCAGGAGCCAGTGCGAGGCCGAGCTCGTGCCTAACGATTTGCTGACCTTGGTCCGCCACGCCAGGAGCACTCCGACCAGGCCGGTCACTCCGCCGAAAGCGCCGAAGACGGCCTTACCCGCCACATTCTCCTGCATCGCACCGAGGAACACAGCCAGTCTATCGCCGGCATCGCTAGTGAAGACCTGGGCGCCCCAAAGGACCAGCAGATTGACCGCGATCCAGCCGCAGATCATGATCAGGATCCAAGCGGCGGAGCGGGCCCACCACTCCCGGTCCTCATCCTTCGAAACCCAGCTGGCCAGCCCGGTGAAGAGGAAGTTGACCAGCAGAAGCACGGCAAAGAGAAGCGCGGGTGCGAAGCAGACGTAGTTAAGCGCGGTGCCAGCTGGATTAAAGAATAATTGGGTCGCGACGGCCCAGAGAATGACTCCGCCCAGGGCCGTCGTGACCAGAATGGCGCCCAACCGCAGAAGAGACGCGCCCAAGTGCCGTCCGCGTTTGTGCTTTGGCCGGAACTTCAGGAAGAGACTGGCCAGGAGTCCCCCTGCCAGATAAGTCACGACCGCGAAACTAACGAACTTAAGCAACCCGAGTGGTCCGCGATACGACTCGCTTCCGTAGATATTGCAGGTGAGCGCCCACCATTCAGTCAGGGCGAGGGAAGCGAGCAACAGGGGAATTTGCCGGAGCCTAAGAAAGCGCCCCTGGGTGTAACCGGCGTTACCGGTGGAAGGTACATCCACGATCGCGTAGGCCATGGCCAGTGCGACCAGAAGAAAGCTTGCGCCGAGCAAAATCCAGCGAGCGATCCCATAGGAGAAGATCGTTAGCTCATATCTTTCCACCCAGCCGGTGCGCGGCAGGAGGACGGCGGCGAGATAGAGCCGGGGCACCATCATGGCGGTGGCCAGCCATGAGATCAGGATCAGCCAGTTGAGAAAGACGTTGCGGATATAGGTCGCTATTAACGTCCAGGAATCGACCGAGGTCAGCCCAGTCTTGGGGGTGAGATAGTTACTGAATGTGCGCAGGTGTCTTATGGGCTCCGGCTCGGGGTTAAGAGTCAGGTTGGGTTGACCGCGTAAATCATCCAGCACCCCCGCCGCCCCCTGCTCGTGGTTTCGAATCCAGGCGGTGAGCCAGCCGCCGACATAGCCGCCGCCGGAAACAGTGGAGAGGTAATCGAAACCCTTGAGCAAGCGTTTCCGGGCCAGGCCTTGCAGAATCCCGAGGCCGAAGATGGCGCTGCGAATCCCGCCGCCGGAGAGGCAAAGCGCGGAGCGATTTGGCTGCTCGGCCTCGATCCGCTGGTAGATCGCGTGCAGGCGGGCCTGCTTTTCCTCGGTTGATAGCTCCTGGGTCTGGTCCTTCCCGACCTGGCCGTCCAGCTCGTCGGCGAGAATGTCAGCCAACGACTTCGGCTGAGGTCCGGCAGTGGGGTTTTTCGCCATAAACAACTCCTTCTCTTCGGTCTAGTGGACCGATGGAAGGACGACAAGCACTTTCTAACCTCATCGCCCCGAGGCAGCTGCGCAGGCCGCTGGCGCCGGTCGTCAGGTTCGCTTATGCATCTGGCTCCGCTCAACCGCCCATCCGCTCCTGTGCCTAACGAACAAGATCTCCCGCCCGAGATTGGTCACATCCTCTTCATCGCCACTGCCCACCACGTGACGCGCGACCCGGAGCCGAGTGCGGCAAGGCTCGGAGAGCTGGCGCAACTGGTACACGAAGCACCGGCGGTGCGGGCAGCGCTGGCAGCGGGGGACGTCATTTCACAGGCGGCCGCTGCCGGTTTGGTCCTCATCTTTCGTGGCCAGCTCGAGCAGGCGGCGGCGTGCGCACTCGAGATCGGCACGGCTTCGCGGCAATATCCCGACCTGCCGCTGCGCATGGGGCTGCATAGCGGGCCGATCCACCCGGCCGGGAACTTGGGCGAGCCGCCCGATTCGACTGGTCTTGAAGAGGCTGAACGGGTGCTGGACTGCGGCGACGCCGGGCACATTCTGCTCTCAGCGCAGGCCGCAAATGACCTCGCGTCTGATCCACACTGGCACCCTCACCTCTACGATCTCGGGAAGTTGGAAGTGGAACCGGGGCGCTGGGTGCACCTGGTGAACCTTTTCACCGCCGCAGCGGGCAACGCCGCCACTCCCGCGCGCATAACGAACACAAGAGTGCCTCTTCTCGCAAGACCGGTGGCCGCGCCGCGTCGCAACAGGGTGCCGTGGCTAAGTGCCGCGATCATCCTTATCTGGTTAGGCGGAGCGGTCTGGTGGTTTGGCTTTCGTCCAGAGGCAAAGAAGCCGGTTTCCCAGCGCGTCCCGCCACCAACTCCGATCATCGTCCCGGAAAAAACGATCGCTGTCCTGCCGTTTGAAAACCCGGGGGCGGAGAAGGAGAACTCTGGTCTCGACGCCGGCGTCCAGGATGAGATTCGCGCTGATCTGTCCAGGATCGCTGACCTCAAAGTGATCAGTAGCAGCAGCGTGACATCATATCGGCCTGGCGCGGCACGCGACCTAAGCCGGATCGGCCAGCAACTTGGCGTGGCGAATCTCCTCGTCGGAAGTGCGCAGCGCACGGGAGAGACGTTAAGGATCAAGGTGCAGCTGCGGGAAGCGCGCACTGGTCACTCACTTTGGGCGCAGAGTTATGAAGGCGACCTAGCGAAAGTATTCTCGATCGAGAGTGACATCGCCCGGGCGATTGCCGCCCGTTTACAAGCGACTCTGACGGTGGCCGAAGAGGAACGGCTGGCGGCGAAACCGACCGATAGCTCCGAGGCTTATCTTCGTTACCTAAAGGCGAATGAACTCCTCACCGCGACGGCCTCGCTTGAGGAGAAACTGGAGGCGGAGAAACTTTACACCCAGGCGATCGTGCTCGATACCGGGTTCGCCCTGGTCCGTGCTCGCGCTTCAATTTTGAGCAGCCTTATCTACCTGGCCAGTGGCGATCCGGTGCACGAGGAGCGGGCTCGCACATTGGCCGAGGAAGCTCTGCACCGCGCGCCTCACCTGGGCGAGGCGCATCTTGCGCTGGGTCTATATAATTACCGCATCAGCCACGACGATTCGGTTGCGCTCCAGAAGTTGGAGCTGGCCAGGGGGACCCTGCCTAACAACGCCGAGATTCCTCAGGTCATGGGTGCGATTTATCGCCGCCAGGGTCGCTGGCGCGATGCTTTGGCTGCTTTTGTCCGGGTGCGCGAACTCGATCCGCGCCGGGCACATTTCGGTGATGGGCCGGAGACGCTGCGGTTCCTCCGCCAATGGCAAGCGGCCCGCGAAGCCTATCAGCGCGGGTTACAACTGGAGCCGCAACGGGAAGAAGGCTGGCTCGGGTTCGCGTATCTCCAATATGTCGAAAAGGGTAACGCGACCGCCGCCCGCGCCACCCTGGAGCAGCTTCCGGCCGAGCTGAAAGCAAAGGCTGCGGTGCAGGAGGCGAGATGGGATTATGCCATGGCCGCGCGTGATTTCACCGCCCTGGAGCAAGTCACTCCCGACCGTTCAGGGGATGACTTTCCCGGCCTCGCGCCGACGGCCTGGTTTCAAGGCTGCGCCGCGATCGCGCAGGGCGAGATGGAAAAGGGCCGGAGCCTGCTGGCCGGGATCAAGCCGCTCTACCAAGCCGGTGTGCACGAGCACCCGGACGATCCGCTCGCTCATTTCCTTCTCGGCAAGCTCCTGGCTCTGCTCGGGGAGAAAGAGGAAGCGATTCAGGAAGCGCGCCGGGCAGTGCAGTTATGCCCGGAGAGTCTAGACGCGGTCGCGGGACCACGCTACGCGACCGGGCTGGCTTTTGTCTATGCTTGGACAGGCGAGAGGGAGGAAGCGGTTAACCTGCTTTCACGTCTTCTGACCACTCCGGCGGCAACCGGAGTGACCATGACGCACTTACGGTTGGGTTGGGAATGGGAGCCGCTGCGGGCCGATCCCCGGTTCCAGGCCCTGCTGGCAAAACCCCAGCCAGTGACTGTTTATCGTTAGCAGCGCCCATCCGCGCACGGCCATTCCGGTGCTGACGCGCCGGTTCCGACTCGATAAGCCGGGTAAACCTCTCTCTTTCTGACAAGGTAACACGATGGACCTGTAGAATTTCCTGGTCGAGCTGCCGCGCCGCCGCGTTTAAACCGTGGCTGTCGCCTATGCGGTGGTGGCCTGGCTCCTGGTCCAGATTGCGACCCAGGTTTTTCCTTTTTTCGAGATCTCAAATTCGCCCGTTAGGCTCATCGTCATCCTTTTGCTGGTGGGTTTCCCGGTCGTGGTCGCCGGTTCCTGGGCTTTCGGGTTTGCTGCCGGCGGAAGCGGGCGCGACGAAAACAGACGCATCCCCGGGCGCAAGCTGACCGCGCTGATCGTGCTCCTGGCTGCCTTTGCCGCCGGGGTGACGCTCTTCCGTTTCTCCACATCTTCACCCCTAACGATCATAACACCGGGCAGGCGCTCGATCGTAATTCCATCGCCGTCCTTCCCTTTGAGAACCTGAGCACGGACAAGAATAACGGCTCTTTCGTCAGTGGCATGCGGGATGAGATTCTGATCAGTCTGGCCCAGATCCCGGAGCTGGCGGTACGCTCGCGCACTTCGAGCCAGCAATATGAGAGTCATCCGAACGACTGACGGGCCATCAGTCGTGAGCTGGGCGTCGCGGCGGTCCTGGAAGGGAGCGTGCAGAAGGCCGGCGACGATGTTCTGATTACCGTGAGGTTGATCGACACCGCAAAGGGTAGGCAACGCTGGGGCCACCGTCACCGGCGCAGCGTGAAAGATGTCTTCTCCATGCAGGGCGAAGTGGCGCAGCGGGTGGCCGACGCCTCAAAGATCAAATTCGCACCGGCCCTGGAAGAGCGTTTGCGCGTGCCGCCTACCACCAGCCCGCGGGCGCACGATCTTTTTCTCCGCGCTCACGCCCTAGGAGCGCACGCCGACGAGAAGAGTCTGCAGGGCAAGATCACCCTCCTGCAGGAAGCGGTGATGGAAGACCCGGACTATGCCATGGCTGGGGCGACCTGGCCGGCGCCTATCTCACCATCGCCGACGCCTACCGGGCGCCGCGCGACGTGCTGGCCCCGATGCGCCATGCCGCCTTCATGGCGGTGGAGAATGACGACGGCGCCGCCGTCGGCCACATCTGGCTGGGCGCGGTTTCGATCTCTACGATCGGAATTTCCCCCTGGCCAAAAGGGAGTTGAAACGCGCCGTCGCCCTCGACCGCGCCTGCGACGATCGCTCCGCCCGCGTCAGCACGCCACGTTTCTACTCCTGGCTGGCTCCGCTCTTCGACGACCCGCGCTTTGCCGCCTTGGAAAAGAGAGTGACCCATTCCGCCCTCACCTCGACTAACTCCCCATTGCGCTGAGCGAAGCGTCTGCCTAACGAGCGCCAGGTTTGTCAGGCCGGGAGGGATCGGCCGCTGTTTTCCGGCCGCGGCCGGCGCCCATCGGATCCTTTTCCGGGCGCAGATCGCGCAGCTTGGATTGCGGTGTTTCGGTCGTCGGCGGCGGCGTGCTCTGGCCGCTGCGCTCGCCGCTTTCGTCTTCGCGCTTGGAATCCATGGGCGACGCTCCTTCGCTTCTTTCCCAGCGTCAAGATCGGGTGAGCGGGGTCCGGCTGGCCCTCATCATCAGAAGCCCGCGGCCGAGCACGGCCCCGAGCACGAGCAGGCCGCCCGCGATCGCCCACGGCCCTGGCTTTTCCCCGAGCGCGAGCATGACCCAGAGTGGATTCAGGACCGGCTCGAGTAACGGGATAAGAGTCGCTTCCAGGGCGGTCACTTGTTTAATCGCGGTGGCATAGAAGACGTAGGGCAAGCCGAGCTGCACCGTGCCGAGGAGAAGGAGCCGCCAGAGACCGTCGGTGCCTAACGACGGCGCCTGCAGGATGAAGGGCGCGCCGGCCAGGGCGACGAGAAGGTTGCCGAGGAGGATGCTGGCGACCGGAGAACCGGCTTTTTCTTTCCGCAGAAAAAGCGCGACGGAGGCGAAGGCGAGGCCGCTGCCGAGGGCAATGATGTTGCCCCAGAAACCGGCCGTGGTCAGACGATCGAGAAAGAAGAGCGCGATCCCGAGCAGGGCCAGGGCGATGACCAGCCAGTCGATCCGCGAAGCGCGTTCCTGGAGGTACCAGCGGCCGAGCAGCGCGACGTAAATGGGCGCGGTGTATTGCAGGAAGATGGCATTGGCCGCGGTCGTCATGCGCGTGGCGAAGACGAAGAGAATCACGGTCAGGGCATAGCCGATGGCGCCGCCGATCTGGGCTACGGAAAAGGAGAACCGCGGCCGGCCGATGCAGAGCAGGATCATCGGGATGGCGATGGCGCTGCGCCCGCCGGCGATGGCCATGGGCGGCCAGTCGATCGTCTTGATCAAGAGCCCGCCCAGGCTCCAGCAGAGCGCGGCCAGGAGAAGGAGGATGGGTGCGAAAAAGCGGCGCGGCATGAGAGCTGCCAGCCTTCTACAAGCGCCGGGCGGCCCTGCAAGCGGTCAAAATGAGCTCGTGACCAAACGCAACTTAAAGGTTGCTGTGAAAATAGCTTTGCCTAACGTGCAACCATGAGCTTGCATAACAGCACAGATCGGATCGAAAAACAAATCGAACTAAAGGCGCCCCGCAGCCGGGTCTGGCGCGCCCTGACTGATCATCGGGAGTTCTCGCAATGGTTTGGAGTGAATCTGGAGAAGGCCTTCGCCCAGGGGGAAGTCTCCGCCGGGCAGATCACCTTTCCGGGCTACGAGCACGTGCGTATGGAAGTGGTCGTCCAGCAGATCGAGCCTGAGACCCTCTTTTCCTATACCTGGCATCCCTACGCGGTCGATCCGGGAGTCGACTATTCGCAGGAGCCTTCCACTCTGGTCGAATTTCGGCTGGAAGATAAAGGCGAGGGGACCCGGCTCACCGTGACCGAATCCGGCTTCGCCAAACTACCGCCCGAGCGCCGGGAGAAAGCTTTTCGGATGAACGAGAGCGGTTGGGCGGAGCAGTTGCAGGACATCGCACGCCATGTCGCGAAGTAGTGGCCTGGCCACGGTCGCGCAGTTGCGCCGTCAGGTGCCGGTCTTTGCCGCGCTCGGCGACCGGACCCGGCTCGCCCTCATCGCTCGACTGTGTCAGGACGCGCCCTGCTCGATCTCGCAACTGGCGCAAGGGTCGTCCATCACTCGGCAGGCGATCACGAAACATCTGCGCGTGCTCGAGAACGCCGGGCTGGTGCGAAGTGAGCTGGCGGGGCGCGAATGCCGCTTTGAGCTGGAACCGAAGCCACTCGCGGAAGCGAAAACCTATCTCGAACGCGTCGGCCAGGAGTGGGAGGAAGCGCTGGTGAGGCTAAAACAATTTGTCGAGCAGGAGAGTTAGCCGGCAACCCTGTTCCCTTCCGGTGGGGGCGAGACTCCGGCGAGCCGGGCGGAACGCGCCGCAGCCAAACCCGGCTCGGCAGAGTCTCGCCCTCCCGAGGCACGGACGGTTTGCTTCTTTCGCTTTTCTGGCTCGCGGGCGCGGGCTGCGCTAGCGTGCGCGATGCAATTTCTCCTCACTAACGACGACGGAATCAAGGCGCCAGGGCTGGCGGCGTTGGTCGCCTCGGCCAGTTCGTTAGGCGCGCCGATCGTGGTCGCGCCGGCCGGGCCGCAATCCGGGGTTAGCCATGCCGTCACCTGGCACGGCGGGGTGCGGATCGAGCCGCGGGGCGAGCAGCGTTTTGCCATCCACGGCACGCCGGCCGATTGCACCCGGCTCGGACTGCTCCACCTCGTCCCGGAAGCGAAATGGATCCTGAGCGGGATCAATCACGGCGCGAATCTGGGCGCCGACGTCTATTACTCCGGCACCGTCGCCGCAGTGCGCGAGGCGCTTCTGCACGGCTGGCCGGGGATCGCGTTTTCCCACTATCGGCGCGAAGGTTTCGAGTTCGATTGGGCGCGAGCCGAACGCTGGATCACCCCCATCCTGCAGGACCTCCTGGCCAGGCCGATCGAGCAGGGCGTTTTCTATAATGTGAATCTGCCTGTGCTCGCGCCGGACGCGCCGGAACCGGAAGTGATCTGGTGCCCGCTCGATCCGAAGCCGCTCCCGCTCAATTACCGGCACGAGGAAGAGAGCGGCCTTTATTTCGCCGGCGACTACAGCCTGCGCGGGCGCACGCCGGGAGCGGACGTCGATGTCTGTTTCGGCGGCAACATTGCGATCACCGCGGTCCGGCTGCTCTGATTGGCCTAACGAACGGGCTCTCCCAACCAGGCGCCGCCTGGTTCTGAGGATGAACATTCCCGGCCGAGACGGAGCGACCGATTTCTATCCCGCGCGAGGGAGTGGCCGGCCCAACTTATTCCCGGGGCTGGCTGCTGTTTTGCGGTTGCCCTCCCCCATTCTTTTGTGCAACCTGCCAGGCGAAAGCCGGCGCCAAACCCGCCCGCGAAACGTGTTACTGAAAACAGCCTAACGACATGAGCAGCAAGGTGGCGAATCTGATTGCGATCGAGCTGGCGATTTTGATCGCGCTGGCGGCCTGGATCGCCTTCTCCCAGCTGCCCATGGTGAAAGCGCAGCCGACCGTCGTGGAGCCGGTGCAGCGGGTGGATTCCTTTGCCGCGGTGGCGCCTCGGCGCCAGGAGCGGCCGCGCCTTCGCCCGCCAGTCGATTATCTGGCTGAGCCGTCGCCGGAAGTCGCTTCGGTCGCAGCGTCCGATGAGGTTTTGCCGGAAGCAGAAGAACCGCTCCCGAACGAGACCGGAATTCCCGCGGATCTGGCCGATCATCTCGCCTACACGGAAGCCGTGCCTGACGATGCGATTGTGCCACCGGACATCTACGAGGACTCGCTCGAAAACCCCGCGCCGATAGATCCCACTTTTGTTTCTTCGCCAACGACTGTGCTGGTGGTCATTTCCAATTCTGTCTCGCGCCCGGTCCGGCGAGGACCGAGATCGGTGGCGCCGCAGCCTCGCGCGAGATCGCGCCCGGCGCGCCCGCCGCGGGCCGGTTCTCCGCCGATGGTGAAGCATCGGCCGCCTTCCTCCATCCCGGCGCCGGCTCCGCCCCGTCGTGACAGCAGCGCTCCGCCCCGCCGTTCCGGGCCGACGCAGGCCCCGCGGGCCAGGCCGAAAGTGAAGCCGCAGCACCTCCCCTAACGAACCGCTGCCAGCGCGCGCCCGCCTCCAAACCGCCCGGCACATCGGAGGTCGCAAACTCCCCGGAACACAGTTAACTACCCTTCCGTGAAGGAATACCGTTTCTTCGCCGAGCTGAAACGCCGGCACGTCTATCGCGCCGCCGTCGTCTACACCATGACGAGCTGGCTCCTCATCCAGGTCGCGACCCAGGTCTTCCCTTTTTTCTCCATCCCGAACTGGGTCGTTAGGCTGATCATCATCATCCTGGTGGCCGGTTTCCCGCTCGTGATCGTGCTGGCCTGGGCCTTTGAGCTAACCCCGCAGGGCATCGTCAAAACCGATGAGCTCCCGCCAAACAAGATCGGTCGCTGGCCGGTCGTGCATCAGATCTATACCGGCGTCATCGGCGTGCTTGCGATCGGCATCGCGGTTTTGCTTTACCTGCGTTATTCGCCTGATCCTCGGGCCATCGGCCCGGCCGGAATCTCGGCCCACAGCATCGCGGTGTTGCCATTTGAAAATTATAGCGCCGATCCGGATAACGCCTTCTTCGCCGATGGCGTGCAGGACGATCTGCTGACCAACCTGGCCCGCATCCAGGCCCTGACCGTGATCAGTCGCACCAGCGTGATGAAATATCGCGACACCACCACCCGCAACATCAAGGAGATCGGAAAATTGTTAGGCGTAGCCAATATCCTGGAGGGAAGCGTGCGGCGCGAGGGTAACCAGGTGGCGCTGAATGTGCAGTTGATCGATGCCACCTCCGACCGAAACATCTGGGCTCAGCGCTACGATCGCACGATTGAAACTTCGTTAGGCCTGGAAGGCCAGCTCGCGACCGAAATCGCGGAAGCGCTGCGAGCCCATCTCACCCCGGAGGAGAAAGTGCGGGTGGCGCGCCGGCCGACCCAGAACGCCGAGGCCTACGTCCTCTACCTGCGCGCGCTCCCTTACGAGCAGGGGCCAGATACCCTGCTGCAGGATTACCGGCAGGCGGTCGATCTTTACGAAAAGGCGATTGGGCTCGATCCAAATTTTGCCCTGGCCCGGGCTCATCTCGCCTCCACCTGCGCGGAGATTTTTCATTTCCACGAGCCGCTGGATTCCTGGAAAGAGCGAGCCCGGCGCGAGGCGGAAACCGCGCTCCGCCTCCAGCCCGATCTGGGCGAAGGGCATTTTGCCCTTGGACAATGCGCTTATTGGTTCGACGAGGATTACGAGCGGGCGCTGCGCGAGTTCGCCATCGCGCAGCGAGCCCTGCCTAACGACAGTAACATCGGCGCCTACGTCGGGGCCATCCGCCGCCGGCAGGGCCGCTGGGACGAGGCCCTGGCCACTTACGAGCGCATGGAAAAGCTCGACCCGCAGAATCCGAACATCATTCGCAACGTCCTTTTCACCAACACCTCGATGCGCCGCTGGCCCCAGGCCATCCAGGCCGCGGCGCGCTTCCGGGCGGTCGCGCCCGATTCGGTCGTGGCCAAGGTCCAATCCGGCTACGTCGATTTCATGGCCAAGGGCGACACCGGCGCCCTGCAGCGCGCGCTCATCACCATCCCGCCGGGCGAGGATCCCGATGGCATGGTGACCTGCGTGCGCTGGGAAGGGGCCATGCTGCAGCGCGACTTCGCCGGCGCCCAGGTGCTCCTGCTCAAATCGCCCACGACCGAGTTTTCCTATCTCAACGGTGGCCTGCAGCCGAAGAGTTTTCTCCTCGGCATCACCGCGGTGGCGCGGGGCGATCAGGCGGCGGCTGCGATCCAGTTTGCCGCCACCGCGCCGGTTTTTGAAAAAGCGGTGCAGGAGGCGGCCGACGCGGCCGAACGTCACGCCAACCTTGGTTTGCTTTACGCTTTCATGGGCAAACGTGACGAAGCGATCCGGGAAGGCCGGCTGGCAGTGGAGCTGAAGCCGATCGCCAAGGACGCCAACGACGGCGCGATCATGCTCTGCTACCTGGCGCTCATCTACGCCCGCGTCGGGGAGACGAACGAGGCGCTTCCGCTCATCGCGCGCCTGCTCAAAACGCCGGGGGCGGTCGACAGCGTCGACTACAGCATCACCCGCAACGATCTCAAATATCGCTGGGAGTGGGATCCGCTGCGGGAGGATGCACGGTTTGGGAAACTGGCCGGCAACTAACAGCCGCGCCGGCCTCACGACCTTGCCTCCTCACGAGACCATGTCGTAACCCCAATCTCGCAACGCCGGGCCGATCTCCTTGAGGAAGCGGTGCTGCAAATGGTGCGGCAACTTCTCCCGCCACTGCCCGCTTTTCCCGACCCGCAAAAACTTGGCCCGCCCGGTTTCGCCTTTTTGCAGCAGCGTCTCTTTTTTGTGCTGGAACGATTGGTTTTTCACCGCCGTCGCGATCTGCTCCGGGCTCCTGGAAATCCCGAGATCTCGCAGGATGCGGGCCGATTCTTCCTCCGGTCGGGCGAGCAGATCCTCGTAGCGCACGATCGGCACTCCGGCCTCGCGATAAGGGAGCCAATGCTCGCGCCAGGAGACGCGCACCCAGTTGTGAACCGCGGCTGAGCCGTGCAGCAGGGCCTCGGTCATCTGCGCCAGGCGATAATTTTCCCTCACGAGGAGCGGATAAAGGGTGTGGCGATAAAGTTTCTCGCCCTGGGGCAGGCGGCGAAAGAGGGCGGCCAGCCGGGGATAGCGAGCGAACGGGAAATAATTCGCGGCCGAGATCGCGATGTCGCGCGGGTCGCGCAGGATGTAAACGATCGGATGCGCGGGATCGTCAGGGGCAACACCCAGCTCGTGCAGTTGGTGGTGCGATTTATAGCAGCGAAACTCCGAGACCCGTTCTTCGCCTTCTACCGCGATCTCTTTTTTCTTCGAGCGCCAGAAACCGCTCACCGGGCAGCCGACCAACTCCGCCACCAGCCGGGTCGCCCAGGTGCAGCCGCTCTTCGGATAGCCGACGACGATGATCTGTTTCAGGGCGGGCGAAGATGTGCTCACCCGTTTCTCAGCTCGGTAAAGGCGGCGCCGAGGTGATCGAGCACGTCGTGCGGGAGGAGCGATTGCTCGCTGGCGCGGCCGTTGAAGATGGCCAGCTCGGCGGCGCGTCCGCAGAGCCAGGCGCCGAGGCGGGCGGCGTCGCGAGGTAAAAGTTTTTGCCCGAGAAGCGCGGCGCAGACGCCGGTCAGGACATCGCCCATACCGCCGGTCGCCATCCCAGGATGGCCGGTGGTGTTGTAGCTCAGAGGATTTCCTGCCTGCGCCACGATGGTGCGGCTGCCTTTCAAAAGCAGGGTGACGGCGTGCTGGGCGCAGAACTTTGTCGCAGTCTCGGCCCGCGACGTTGGTTCGTTAGGGAAAAGTCGTTTCATCTCGCCGGGGTGCGGAGTGAGCAGACGCGGCCCGCGCATGGTGGCGAGAGTCTCGATCTGCTTGGAAAGTATATTGAGGCCATCGGCATCGATCACCATCGGCTGCTCGGCCTCGCGCAGGAGTGTGAGAATTTCGTCGGCCCGATCTTTGCCGAGCCCGGGGCCGACCGCCCAGACGTCGATCGGTTCCGCGAGCAGATCGGCGTAGGAGTCGACCGGCCTGACCATCGCTTCCGGAGCGGCGGAAGCGGCGACGATCTCGTAAATCTCCTCGGGGACGAAGAGCTCGACCAAACCGGCACCGCCGCGAAGGGCGCCTAACGAGCACATGATGGCCGCGCCGGTGAAGCCGCGCGAGCCGGCCACAATCCCAAGGCGGCCAAACTGGTTTTTGTAGGCGGAAAATTCCCGCGGCGGGAGGAGATGGCGGAGCGATGCCGCGGTTGCCAGTTCGGCCCGATCCTGGAGGAGCGGAAGGTCCTCCTTCCGCAGGTCGTCGAGAGCGACAACTTCGAGGCGGCCGACGAAATCGAGCGCGGCATCGGCCACCAGCCCGCGCTTGGCGCCGCCCACCGTGAGAGTGAGATCGGCTTTCACGCAGTCCTGGTCGGCTGCGCCGGAATCGCCCTCCAGCCCGGTGGGGAGATCAATCGCGATGATGAAGGCGCCGTTCTGTCCTAACGAGTTAATCTCGCGACAGGCTCCGCGGACCGGTTCGCGCAGCGGCGGATGTGACCCGAGGCCAAGGAGCCCGTCGAGGACGATGGTGGCGCCGCCCTGGGCAGTGGGGGATGGCGAGGTTCTTCCGGCCTCGGTTTGTTCCAGTTCCGATCCTTTCTTCCGGGTCAGATCGCTCCATTTTTCCTTCGGAAATAGGCAGCGCTGCTCAATCTCCCAGCCCGCTTGGGCCAGCCAGCGGGCGGCGGCGAAGGCATCACCGGCGTTGTGACCTTTGCCAGCGAAGAGGAGGCATTTTCCCGGGCCGGGAAAGAACCGGGCGATGGCGCGGGCGATCCCGGCGCCGGCTTTATCCATCAACGCTTCCGCCCCGAGGCCGCGGGCAAAGACGCCTTCCTCCAGCGCCCGCATTTCCGCGGGAGTGATGATGGGTGAGTGCAATTTAATCGTCCGAGTCGTCCGACTTCTTTTTCTTCTTCTTCGCGCTGCTCTTCTTTTTGCTGCTCGACGAGCTTTTCTTTTTCGAGTTGCTGCGGGAAGATTTTTTGCGGCTCGATTTCTTCCGGCTGCTCCTTTTTGAGGAGCGAGCCGAGCGATGGGTCGGCCGCCGATCGGGCTCGGCTCGGACGAAATCGTGGTAGCTGGAAGAGCCGCGCAGGGGCGAGGCGACATGGGTGACGCCGGCGACCACCGGGCGGTTCGGCGGGGTCGGTTTGCCCATGATCCCATCGGCGATCCGGTCGGCCAATTTTTCCCGATAACTGCTCTGCAAGGCGTAGCGGGCCTCGGTCGGATTGGTCAGAAATCCGCATTCGACCAAAACGGCGGGGATGGAAGTGGTGCGCCGGAGGACGAAGTAGCCGCGGCGACGGATGCCGCGGTTTTCCGTGGTCGTGGCGCCGACGACGTGGCGGTGGATATTGGCCGCGAGCTGGGCGCTACCGGTGCTGTAATAGTAGGTCTCGATGCCGTTCGCGCCGGCCCGGGTGGCGGAGTTGAAGTGGATGGCGACGAAGACTCCGTCGCGATAGCGATTGGCGATCCGCACCCGTTCCCCGAGAGAGATGAAGACATCGCTGTCGCGCGTCATGACGACGCGGTAGCCGGCCTTTTGCAGCCGTCGTTTTAAGCGCTGCGCGACATCGAGCGCCATCGCTTTTTCCGCGACTTTCTGGCCAGGGATGCCGCCGCGATCAAAACCGCCGTGGCCGGCATCGATCACCACGACGGAATACTTGCGGCTGGCCGACCAGGCGGTGGGCGCGGGGAGAAGGGCGAGCAGGAGAAGCGCGCCGACGAGACGATTGAGGAATGAAGCGCGCCGTCCGGCGCGTGGGAATTGGGCCGCCATATCTGTTTATTCGTCGGGCGGCAGGTTGGCCGGGCGTTCAGATAATTTTGGGACGGCGCGGCCGGCGGCCAAGGGGCGGGCGGGCGCATCCAGCGTTCCGCCCGCGACCGCGACGGTGCCGTCGGTCCCGCGGCGGAGCCGGGGCATGTTGCGGGCTTGCGCATAGCTGTCGTGTTGCAGCAGCTTTCCGTTTGGGCTTACGACGGAGTAGGACCAGATCCGCGGGGCGGAACATTGCAGGACGTGGAGTTGATTATGGCGATCGACCTCGGCCTGCGGTTCATCGAAAGAGATGACTCTGCCTAACGAAAAGGTGGCGTAGACGAGGCTGTTCTCCTTGTCCTCCACCCGCACATAGAGCGAGGTGTGATCGGGGAAGCGATTCGTCATAAGGGAATAAGTGCGCACTCCGCTGCCGGCCGGGTCGCCCACCGTCTGCTGCCAGATCGGGCGGGCGCTGGTGATCTCGACCACTTTGGCCGGGGCATAAAAGAATTTGTTCAAGTCGGCGAAGAATACGTTGGCCCGCACCCGATAGACGCCGAGATCGGCGATCGGGAAGAGCGGGGTGAGATTGATTTTCCGGGTGACGGAGGTGCCGGCGGCGAGCTGGAGCGGCGGCTCGGCCGGGTGCGGCAGCGGGGCGAGCAGGCGGCCTTCCCTGGCCGTTACTTCAAAGCCGTACCAGGATTGATCCTGGTCGTCGCGCAGCTCGACATCGCGCCCGGCCAGGTTGGTGATGGTGACGGTGGCGATGACCGGCTCGTAGGCGATGTACTGGAGGCGTTTGAATTTCAGGTCGACCTGGATCTGGCCCTGCGCCCTGAGGACGAGGAGAAAAAAGAGGGCGCAGACCAGGGATCGCATCATTGGCGCGTAAAATACCGCAACTGGCCGGAGATGAAAGCTGCGGCAGGGTGAACTCTTTCTCTTCCTCGGGGCCGGGCGCCGGAATTTTTCTGCTTACTGCGGCGGGGCGGTGAAGGGCGGCGGGAAAAGGTTGAGCAGACGAGTGGGATCGGCCCGTACCGCCTGTAGTTGATCCTGGTAATAAACGCGCACGATGTAGCCGAGATATTGCCGTGGGCCGCTCTCGCTCGTGGGCAGGAGCTGGGCCGCTTTCTCCGGTTTGCCCGCGGCGAGTTTGGCTTTCTCGACCGAATCGGGCACTTCCATCGGCTGATTTGCGATCGCGGTGCCGGGCGCGGGATCGTGGCGTTTCGGGCGCAGATAAGTGACGTCGAGCACCTCGGTCCCGGTGTCGGCCCAATCATGCCCGGGCGTGATCCATTCGTAGCTCACCTCGGCATTGGTCAGGACGACCTGATCGTTGTTCACCATGTCGTAGAAGAAAACCTGGATCTTCACCTTGGTGTGATCGATCGGGGTGTCGGGTCGCACTTTCACTCCGACGCGCAAGAGGAGACGGGTGATGGCTTCGGGATCCGGCTCTTCTTTCAGACTCACCTCGGAGATGCCAAAGGTGGAGCCATCCGGAATCCCGGAGGCATCGCCTGCTTTGCCGGAGGCTTCAGCCGGCACGCCGGTCGCGGTCAGGGCGCTGCGGCCTTCCACGCCCACGCGCAGTTTCAGATCGGCCAGTTCGTAGAGCGGACCGACGCTCGCGCCTAACGACTGCAGGCGGCGCCAGACTTCATTTGAGCGGTCGTAGAGTTGCATCGATTCATAGGTCAGGGCCAGCTCGGCCAGGATCTCGGCGTTACCCGGATCGAGCGCGGTCGCCTGTTGCAGCTTGGCGATGGCGTTGGTGGTGTCGCCGCGTTCGCGAAAACCCTGCGCCACCCGCAGAAGGGTCTCGGCCACCGAAGCGGGCGGCGCTTCCTTCCGCTGCACGGTGGCAGGCGGGACCCCGGCGACGGCCGGCACCTTGACCGGCCCGGCCGAGGCCGTGGCGACCGGCCTGGGATGGCGAAACAGCCGGGCTTCGACCGCGGCCTTCTGCGCCGGCGCCAGGGCCGGCTCGCGCGGCGGCCGGGTGTAGAGATAGAGCGCGGTCAGGATTTGCGCCGCGGCCATGAGTCCGAGCAGCCCGAGCGCGACGCTGAACGTCTTCTGCGCCCGGCTGAGGTGGGGAAGGCTGAGCGCGCTCATCAAGAGAATCGTTGTCTAAACGAAGAGCCGGGACGGTGTCAACGCCCGCCCCGGGCGGCTGCTGCTCGGGGAAAGAGCCGCAATTTTCCCCTAACGAGAGATATCCGACTGGCTCAGGATCTTAAAGCCCTCCCCTTGCAGAACGGAGCAGGCGCATTCCGCATCGTCCACGTGCAGAGCGAGCGCGGCCAGGCCGTGCGGGCGCGTCAGGAGCGGATAGCTGAAATGCAGATTCACCTCGGCCATGAGGAGGGCGGCGAGGAGCTCGGCCAGCTCGGTCGCCACCTCCTGCATCTCCACCACGACCATTTCGCAGACCCCGAAGGCAACATCGTGTTCGTGGAAAATATTCTCCACCTGCTCGGGATCGCTGACCACGATGCGGGCGATGGCCGAGTCGGTCTGCTCCGCGATGCTGAGCGCGACGACGTGGGTGTTGCGGGTGCTGAGCAGCTTCACGATCTCGAGCATCGCGCCCACCTTGTTGGGTAGGAAGACCGAGAATTGTTTGACCATCGGGCCGTCGATCTTGGAAGTGGTTGCAGGTAAATCAAGAGCCATAAGAAACGCCAGCGGGCGAGGCGGACAATATGCCGGTGCCGGTGAGAGCAAGGCAAATGAATAGTGTCCGAGAATGCCGAACTCCTCAGGGCAGCCGATCCCGGGGTCGCAATTCGGCGCGCCAGCTGGCCAGGGTCCAGACCCAGCTGCTGAAATCCTCCAGCGCGAAAAAGAACGCGAGCGCGCCGGGCAGGATGCCGAGATAAGCGGTGCGAAGCGCAGAAGCGACGCGATCTGATTGGGAAAGATCAGGATGCAACCGCCCTCCAGAAGCAGAAGCCAGTCGCCGGAATATTCCCCCGAACGAGACCATGCTAGCCGATCATGCCCGGGCCGGATGGAAGCGTCGCAGGGCGAGGATTCCGCCGAACAAGAAGAGGACAAGGACGATCCCCTGCGCGATGGCGAAAGGCGGTTCCGAGCCTTTCGGCGCCAGCACGTGGAGCGACGGGATGTGCAGGAACGACTGCACGACGAGAACGAAGAAGTTGAAGTAGAACGCGACCACCGCGCTGATGACGTAAATCCAGCGCCACTGGCCGGCGAACTGAAAGGCGTAGCGCGCGAGAATCGCGGCGGTCAGCACCACGAGGGAAAGAATTCCCAGAATGATCGCCGGGGTGACACCTTTGAAGGGAAAGAAGAACCCCGTCACGGAAGTCGCCACGGTGGTGACGAGAAACAACGCGCTCCAACCGTTCATCCGATTGGAGCGGATGAGCCCGGAAAGGACGATGAGGCCGGTGAAAATGCCAGCCAGGCTCAAGGCCACATGAACCAACGTAAAAGTGTCCATGGCAACATCCTAGCTCCGCCGTCAAGCGGCGCGTGGTTAGTCGCGTTTCGGCCGGAGGAGCGGGAAGAGGATGACGTCGCGGATCGATTCCGCTCCGGTCAGGAGCATGGTCAGGCGATCGACCCCGAGGCCGAAACCGCCCGCCGGCGGCATGCCGTGCTCGAGCGCGAGGAGGAAATCTTCATCCAGCTTTTGCGTCTCTTCGCCCGCCTGCTCGAGCAGGCGCTGGCGTTGCACCAGCGGGTCGTTTAATTCCGAATAACCGGGCGCGATTTCCTGGCCGTTGATGATCAGTTCAAAGACATCGACCAGCGAATCGTCTTCCGGATTTTGCTTGGCCAGCGGGACCAATTCCTTTGGGCAATGAGTGACAAAAACCGGATCGAAAGTCTTCTCTTCGACCAGCTTTTCAAAGACATGCTGGGTGACCTCGAAATCAGCCATCTGCGGATGCAGCTCGACCCCGAGCTCGCGCCCGCGGGCCCGGCGTTCCTCGCTCGTGAGGTCAAACCAGTCGGTCCCGGCCGCTGCGCGGACCAGGTCGCGATAACGCGCCCGTCGCCAGGGCCGGGCGAGGTTGAGAGTGCGGGTCAGGTTGCCTTCGGCGTCGCGATGTTCCACCTCCAAACCACCACGCACCTTCTCGGCCAGGTGACAGATCAAGGCCTCGACCAGGTCGGCGATCTGCTCGAAATCGGCGTAGGCCCAATACCCTTCCAGCATGGTGAACTCGGGATTGTGCCGGCGGGAGATGCCTTCATTGCGGAAATTCCGGTTCACCTCGAAGACCTTGTTGAAGCCGCCGACCAGCAACCGCTTCAGATAAAGCTCCGGCGCGATGCGCATGAAGAGATCGATCCCGAGGGCGTTATGATGGGTGCGAAATGGCTCCGCCGCCGCGCCGCCCGCGACCGTTTGCAGCATCGGCGTTTCCACTTCGAGAAAACCGCGCGCCTGCATGAAATTGCGCATCTCGCGCAGGATGGTGATGCGTTGGGCGAAGATTTCGCGCGAGCGCTCGTTCGTGATGAGGTCGAGATAGCGCTGGCGATAACGCGCTTCCACATCGGTCAAACCATGCCATTTCTCCGGCAGCGGCCGGAGCGTTTTGGCCAGCACTTCGAAGCCGGTCACCTTCAGAGTGGGCTCGCCGGTTTTGGTCATGAAACAGGCGCCTTCCACCCCAATGAAATCGCCCAGGTCGAGCAGGCCAAAGGTTTCCATCGCCTCCGGCCCGAGCTCTTTCGCCTGCACATAGATCTGGATGCGCCCGCTCGCGTCGCGCAGATCGAGAAAATGACTTTTGCCCATGTCGCGATGGGCGGTGATGCGGCCGGCGGCGCGCAGCGTTTCGCCTTCGGCAAATTTTTCCCGCACTTCCGCGATCGACCCGCCGGAGGCAAAAGCGCGTCCAAACGGCGCCACCCCGCGGGCGCGGAGCGCTTCCAGCTTCTGGCGCCGGAGCGCGATCAGTTCATTATCTTCGTCCATGTGTAGCGGCGGCCGGGTTGAGCCGGAGAGAGCGAACCGAATCTAGCCGGAATCGCGCGCCTGCACAGATTTTCTCCCGATGGCTGAGAGGGGCAAAGTAAACCAACCGCAGAGAGCGCGGGGGACGCCGAGATCTGAGGGATTCATGGTTCTCCTCCTCCGCGCCCTCCGCGCTCTCGGCGGTAAATCGAAAAAAACGATCAGCCAGCGGGCCGCGACTTGCTCTATGGCGTGGCCCACAAATGTGCCGCCGACCATTGAGCCTGCCGCGAGAGCAATTATCGTCGCGGACTTCCCATGAATTTTCCGACCTCATTTAAACCGGCGCGACTCTCCTGGGGCGTGGGCCTTTTGCTCGCCTGCCTCCTTTGCCTCTGCGCGCGCGAGATCCATGCCGGCGACGCCAAATCGATCAAGGGCTTCACCGAAGCGATCATCAAGCTCAGCCCAACGATTGACCCGGCCGAGGCGCAACTGGTCTCCGTCACTTCCCACGAAACCGCCCGCCGCCTGGCCAAGGAATGGCGGGTCGTGCCGCCGGCTAACTTTCAGAATTTCCTCATCCACATCGGGGCGCGAGAGCGCGGTTTTTGTTACGATTGGGCGCACGGGATCGGCGCGCAATTGCGCACGCTCGATCTGAAGACGTTGCAGCTCCATTGGGCGGAGGCTTATCCCAATACCCGCCTCGAGCATAACGTAGTGGTGGTGACTGCGATCGGTCAGCCGATGACCAAAGGCTATATTATCGATGGCTGGCGGGCGGCCGGCCGGCTCCTCTGGTGGCCGGTTTTAAAGGACGAATATCCCTGGAAAGAAAACATGGCCGAGACCGCCTGGATTCAGAACCGGGGACCGGACCCGTTGCGGATCAGAGACGAGCCGCTCACCCAGCAGGCGCAGCGGGAGAAGAAGGTGCTCGAATCCGAGAAAGCGCTCTGAGCGTTTTCGGAGGTGGAAGACAACCGCGGAGGACGCCGAGGTCGCAGAGTTGAACGACATTAAGTTTCATTCCGCGGCCTCTGCGCTCTCCGCGGTGAATTGAAATCTTAGTGAGCTAGGTGTGATGTTTCAATAGGTTGTTCATGCGGAGAGGCATTTGGCAGAGTGAAGGGTGTGAAAACATCCACCTTTCCAAACCCAACCCGCGCATGAACGTGCATCACAATGCGCGCCTGACGGCGCGTGGTCGAGAACGAATCGTGCGCGCTATTCTTAGCCGGCAACTCAGTGTCAAGGCGGCCGCACTTCAGAGTGGTCTCTCCGAGCGCAGTGTAGGCAAGTGGCTGGCTCGTTTCCGCGTCGAAGGGGCCAGTGGTCTGCACGATCGATCTTCTCGACCTCGGCGCAGTCCGCGCCAAACTCCACCCGCCCAGGTCGCGGTCGTCCTGGCCTTGCGCCGGTTACGTCTCCCGGGCTCCCAGATCGCGCGCCAAAGCGGCCTCTCCCGCGCGGCCGTCTCGCGCCTCCTGCGTCGCCATGGCCTGGCCCGGCTCCGCGACTTGGAACCGGCTCCTCCGGTGGTGCGTTACCAGCGCCAGTTCCCCGGCGAGCTCCTCCACTTCGATATCAAAAAGCTGGCTAAAATCGTGCGCCCCAGTCACCGCGTGACCGGGAACCGGCGCGATCAGGTGCGCGGGGCCGGATGGGAGTTCGTCCATGTTTGCATCGACGACGCTTCCCGGCTGGCTTTCGCTCAGATCATGCCCGACGAGGGCCAGCACAGTGCCATCCTTTTCCTCGAACGCGCTCTGGCTTACTTCGCCTCCCTCGGCATCAAAGCCCAGCGCCTCATGAGCGACAACGGCTCGTGTTACCGGTCCCGCCTCTTCCGCGCCGCCACCCAGCGCCATCGCCTCCGTCACCTCTTCACTCGCCCATACACTCCGCGCACCAACGGCAAGGCCGAGCGCTTCATCCAAACTTCCTTACGCGAATGGGCCTACGCCGCCATCTACTCTCACTCCGCTCACCGCGCCGCTCATCTTCAACCCTGGCTCCATCGCTACAACTGGCACCGCCCTCACTCCGCTCTCCATCTCCAACCCCCCATTGCCAAACTCAATTTATCTATGAACAACCTCTTGAGCCTCCACAGCTAGGTGCCGCCGGCCGCCGGTTCGCTCGAGTAAGCGGCCGGATCCTGGCGAAAGAAGCCGCGCATTTCGTCGTACAGCCGCGGGTGCTGCTGTTGCAGCGCGTGCGGACGCTCGAAGAACGCTTCCGTCGCCACCGCGAAAAACTCGGCCGGATTACTCGCTCCGTAGGTATCGAGCAGAGTGGGGATTCCGGTTTCATCGGCCGCGCGCAAGGCGGCGAATTCCACTTTCATCACTTCCGACCAGGAAGAGAGCGCGCCCCGCGAGGTGAGGGCCGGGACGCCGTCGGCCAGGTGATCCTCGAAGTCGAGCTGATGAGCAAACTCGTGCAGGACCAGGTTTTTCCCGTCGGACGGATCGGTCGCGCCGGATTTGGCTGCGTCCCAGGCGAGAACGAGGGAGCCCATGTGAGCTTCCGTTTCGCCCAGCCGTCCGCCCCGGTCTTGCGCCCAGATGTTGCCCCCGAGATGCCGCTCTTCGTTGACCACGTAACCGCTGGGATAAACCAGAATAGTGATGAGCCGCGGATAATAATCGGTCTTGCGATGAAGCAGGAGGAGGCAGGCCTGGGTCGCGATGGTGATCCGCATTTCCTCGGTGATCTCGAGGCCGGCGCAGCCTTCGAAACGTTTCTCCTCCAGGAAAACCTGGACGTGACCGAGGAGCTCCTTTTGATCGTTAGGCGGGAGATGATCGAAAAAGGGGAGATTGCGCGAGATGATCTCGCGCCACGCCTCCGGCACGTGCTGGGCACGGAGGCGTCGCCGCTGACGCTCCTTGAAGAATCGGAACATGACCCCTCACACTAGGGTCGGATGTGAGCGCTTCTCCAGTTCTTTATCGTCCGCCTTAGCGCTGGCCCGGAACGTAGATCGCGATGCCTTGGGCGGCGTTGCTCACGATCGGCGCGCCGCCACTGACCGAGCCACCGCCCGCCACTACGCTGCGGCGTCCGGCGGAAATGCCGCCACCTCCCACGCCGACGCCGATGGCGCCATTGGGCCGATCGCCCAGCAGAGTGATGAGGACGCCATTGGCGCCGACTTTGGCCGCTTCCTCTTGCAACTTGCGAATCGCCTCCGTCTCGCCAGCGGCGCTGCCGTGGAAGAGTCGGCCGGCGCTGGTCGCGTCGAGCAGGGCGATCTCCTGGTAACGCGCCGGCGCGGTGCGGTAGATGCGCACCTCAGCGGGATTGATCGGGGGCCGAGCCAGCCCGACCAGCTGCGAAGAACTGCTGGCGCACCCGGCCAGCAAACCGACCACGAGCAGAACGACCGCGGGCAAGAATTTCATCCTCTGTCTTACGTGCGCCGGGTGCGTTCCGGTTGCCGGGGGGCCAATCGGCTCGCGATTCAGGCGCCCGGCTGCTAAAGAGAAGCGATGTCGAAGGAAGTCGCGATCATCGGAGCCGGCGTTTCCGGTCTCACCTGCGGCGTCCTTTTCGCCGAGCGCGGCGATCGCACCACCATTTTTGCGGCCGAGATCGGCCAGCAGACCACCTCGGCGGTGGCGGCGGCGATCTGGTTTCCCTACGATGCCGAACCGGCCGAGGCCGTGATTGCCTGGTCTTTGCAAACCTACGACATCCTGCGCGAACTGAGCGCGGTGGCGCAGAGCGGGGTCTCCATGATCGAGCAGCACACCTACGCTCGCTCAGGCGAAGTGGCCATTCCGGAATGGGCGGTGTCGTTAGGCGCGAGCCGCCTGACCGAGCTGCCGCCCGCTTTCAGCAGCGGCTATACCATTGAAGTCCCGCTGACCGACACTTCGCGTTATCTCGACTATCTCGCCGGACGTTTCCGCGCCGCAGGAGGTGAAATCGAGAGCGGTCTCCACTTCGAGCGTCTGCACGATGCGCCCCGGCCGGAGGCGCTGATGATCAACTGCACCGGGGTCGGCGCGGCCTCGTTGGTCCCGGATCCGCTGGTCGAACCGCATCGCGGACAGGTCGTACTCGTGCGTTCGTTAGGCAAACCATACGCCGTGGTCTGCGACGATCCGCCGCTCATGTACGCCATCCCGCGCGCGAGCGATTGCGTCTTTGGCGGGACGAATGAGATCAGCCACGAGCGCGAGCCCGACCCGGCCACCACCGCCGCGATCGTGACGGAATGCAGCCGCGCGCTCGGGATTGAGCCGCCGGCCGTGCAGCGGGCCCGAGTCGGCTTGCGTCCTTTCCGGCGCGGCGGCATCTGCCTGCGGGCCGATCAACTGCCCGACGGCCGCCGGGTCATCCATAACTACGGGCATGGCGGCGCCGGTTTTACCTTGTCGTGGGGCTGCGCCCGGGCGGTGCTGGCTTTGGCCTAAGGCGTCAGTGCTTTTTTGCCCATTTTTCCGGCGGAGCGACCTTGAGCGAGGCGGCCCGGGCCGCGGCGCGCTGGGCCTCGGGCAGCCGGCCGACGGCCCGATATTCGACTGCGAGATGCTGCCAGGCCTGCTTGTAGTTAGGCATAATCCTGACCGCGCGCTCAAAGGAATCGACCGCCTGGCGGTGCCTTCCCTGCGCGCTGTAGGCCAGCCCGAGATGTTCCCAGACCGGGGCGTAATCAGGATTTAAGTCCGCGCCGCGGCGCAGGTGCTCGATCGCGGCCTCCGTTTGTCCGGTCACCTCCAGGCAAAAGCCGAGCTGGGCCTGGATGAGAAAGTCGTTCGGAGCAAAGTGGGCCGCGCGCTGCAGCGGGGCGATGGCCTCCGGGATTCGATCCAGGTTGATGAAGCCATATCCGACCGTGGCCAGCATGTAGGCGCTGTCCGGCGATAGCTCGGCCCCGCGGACGATGGCGGCGAAGCAGGCTTTAGTGTCTCCGGCCGCTTTCTCGGCCCGCGCCAGTTCAAGCCAGGCTTGTAACGAGGCCGGGGAAACAGTCGTGGCCCTTTTGGCCGAGGCGAGGGAATCCGATTTCCGCTCCAGCCGAGCCTGGCATTCGCTCAACATGATCCAGCTCATGGGCTCGTCCGGTGCGAGGGCGGTCGCTTTCTGAAGATAGGGAAGGGCGGCGGCGAAATGTTTTTGGGCCGCTTCGTTTCCTGCCAGGAGCAGATAGGCGAGAACAAAATCAGGCTTCAGAGCGACCGTGCGATTGAGCTCCGCCTGAGCGTCAACGTGTCGTTCGCTGGCGGCCAAAAGCACCCCGCGCAGGCAGTGCGAGGCGGCGCTGTCGGGGTAGCGTTGGAGCAGTTTCCCGGAAAGATCGATCGCCCGCGGCAGGTTGCTGTAGCGCACCGCCAGGATAACTTTCTTGCCTAACGGATCCTTGAGCGCCGCATCATCCTGCAACAGCACCCGCTGGATTGGATCTTTGACCACCTTCTCCGGGGGCGGCAATTTTTTGAGCAGACTATCAATCGACGGATCGGACGGCGGGGCGGCGGAGGCGGCGACCAACGTTAGGCAAATGGCGCTCAGAGAAAGGAGGCCGGAGATTGGTTTCATGCGCGCCTGATAGCGCAGATTCTGGGCACAATTTCAATCAAATTTAACCTTGGCCCGGCCTTGTTGATTTCTCCCGAAGCTGCTAAGCCTCTGCCCATGTTTTCCAGCGACCGCCGATTTGTCGGGCTTGCTCTCTTCCTCCTTATCGTCGGCAGTAGCCTGGCCCGGGCTGAGCACGCTTGCGTCTGGAAAGTGAGTGGGCCGAAGGGTGGGACCCTTTATCTGGGCGGATCGATGCACGCTTTGCGCGGAACGGATTACCCGCTGCCCGCGGCCTATAACCGTGCCTTTGACGCTTCCGACCGACTTGTTTTTGAGACGGAGCCGGGCGCGTTTCCCAAGCTGGAGAAACGACGCGATAAGGTCGGCCTCTATCCTTCCGGCGACAGTCTCAAGAACCACATCGACCCGCGCACTTACGACTATCTGCGGCGTTTCTTCGCACGCTTGGGAACCCCGGAGGCGGAGTTTACCAAGTTCCGCCCCTGGTATTTGGCCCTGCAGATGCGCCTGCCGGGCAAGTCCGGTCTTTCCTCCTCCCTCGGGGTGGACAGTTATCTGGGTAGCCGGGCGCGGGCGAATCGGAAAGCGATCTCCGGTCTGGAGTCGGCCCGCGAACATCTCGACGTCTTTTCCGGGCTGAGCGATCGCCAAGGCGAGGCGATCCTGCTCGTCGAACTAATCAAATCTCAGGAAGGCCCGCAATTGGATGGAATGGTGGCGCAATGGCGCCACGGGGAAGTTGACGCAATCGAGCGTGATTCGAAGAAAAGCCTGGCGGATTTTCCCGCCTTTGCTGAGCGCATCATCGACCAGCGGAACCGCAACTGGATGCCAAAAATCGAGCGCGCTCTCGCCAGCCACCACACCTACTTCGTGGTCGTGGGTGCGGCGCACCTCGGCGGGCCGAACGGTCTTCTCGCTCTCCTGCGCGCGCGGGGCTATCGGGTCGAGCCGCTTTAGCGCGGCCTGTTCGGGCTCGCTCTCCTGAAAATCGGTGGCCGATGCGCCCGCCGGTGCTACCTTGCGCAAATGGAAAAGCCACAGATCACAGCCTATCTCAAAACGCATTGCGGCTGGAGTGGCGGCGTGCGCGCCGTCCTCGCCAAGTACGATCTTCCTTATACGGAAAAAGACATCATCCAGAACCCGGCTTTCCGCTGGGAGATGGAGACCAAGAGCGGCCAGCCCCTCTCGCCCTGCATCGAGATCAATGGCGAAATGGTCGCGGACGTGAGCGGCGAGGAAGTGGAGCGTTACCTGATCGAGCACAATCTGGTGCAGCCGAACGCGGCCGACGCCGGGGTGCCGATCAATGCTCCCTGCGCCAACGAGCAGCACGGCGAGCCGGTCAAGCTCAAGTTCTGATCCGGCCCCGCGGCGGCAGATCGTTGCAACGTTAGGGCGGTGAGATCGAGGGAGCACCGAATCGCTTGACCGGTTCACCGTCCCTTCGCTTCACGTTGTAACGAGCGGCCATGAAACTCTTCGCGCGCACCCGCGCCCGTTCCAAAGCGACCGGTCCCAAAAAAAAGAAACGCCGGGCCTGGCGCTGGATCCTGGCCTTTGTCTTCCTCGCGCTCCCGCTCGGCGCGGTCGTGGCCGTCCTTTCCTTCTACGCGGTTTGGGCCCAGACCTTTGACCTAAAACGCCTCGGCACCATGCCGGAGCGCAACACCGTCTTCGACGTCGACGGCAAAATCTACAGCCGCCTGGCCGGGGCGAACCGGCTCAAGGTGCCGCTGAAACAGGTCTCGCCTCTTTTCCTCAAGGCGCTCCTGGCCCGGGAAGACACCCGCTTCTACGAGCATGGCGGGATCGACTGGCGCGGGGTGGCGCGCGCGATTTATCGCGACATCCTGAGCGGCTCGGCCAAGGAAGGGGCCAGCAGCATCACCCAGCAGATGGCGCGCAACAGCCTCCCGTTAGGCGGGCGCACCATCAGCCGGAAGCTGCTCGAAGCGATGGTGGCGATGCGGATCGAGCGCGAGCTGAGCAAGGACCAGATCCTCGAGCTTTATGTGAACCGGATCTACTTCGGCTCCGGCTGCTACGGAGTGGAGACGGCTTCGCAGGCCTATTTCGGCAAGACCGCGGCGAAGCTCGATCTCTCCGAGGCGGCGCTTCTGGCCGGGTTAATCCGGAGCCCGAACCGCTTCTCGCCCCTCCGCAATCCCAAGGGCGCCGCAGTGCAGCGCGACACCGTGCTCGAGCGGATGCAGTCGCTCAAATTGATCAGTGCCGCCCAGGCCCAGCAGGCCAAACACGAGAAGGTCGTTTCCCATCCCAAGCGACTTACTTTGATCCAGGAGAACTACGCCATGGACGCGGTGCAGCGGGATCTCAACCTCCTCCTCACGGCCGACCAGATCGATAATGGTGGCCTTTTCATTTACACCACGCTCGACCCGATGGTGCAGAAGGCGGCCAGCGAGGCGATGGAGAAACAGCTGACCAAAGTCGAGCACCTGCCCGGCTTCAAGCATCCGCTCAAGTCGCAATATCGCGCCCCGGCCGAGGGCGAAGATAACGCCATGCCTTACCTGGAAGGCGCGCTGGTCGCGATCGACAACGCCAGCGGCGGCATCCGCGCCCTGGTCGGCGGGCGCGATTATGCCCAGAGCAAATTCAATCGCGCCCTCCCGCCGGCCGAGCGCCAGGTCGGTTCTTCCTTTAAGCCCTTCGTCTACACCCTCGCCTTCACCCATGGCCTTCTCCCGGGCGCGGCAGTGAGCGACGGGCCGATCCAGCCGGGCGAGATCCAGGGCGCGGGCAATTGGTCGCCCGGCAATTCCGATGGCCGCTACGGCGGGATCAAGCCGGTCTCCTACGGTCTCATCCAGTCGCGCAATACCATGAGCGTGCGGGTGGGAGAATTCGCCGGACTCGACGACACCCAAAAGATCGCGATGACCCTGGGCCTGGGGAACGACATCCCGCACGGCGCCGCGATCTACATCGGCTCCTTCGAGAGCGACCTGAAGGATTTCACCTCGGCCTACACCGTTTTCCCCAACGCCGGGGTGCGCAAACAATCCTACATCATCGAGCGAATCGACGACCCCGATCACAAGCCGATCTATCGCGCCGCCCACGTCACTCTGCCAGTGATGGATCCGGGCGCGACCTGGATGACGACCCAGCTGATGCAGGAAGTGATGACCCACGGCACCGCCTCCAGCGCGCGGTCGCTCGGGTTCAAACTTCCGGCCGCGGGCAAGACCGGGACCACGAACGATTTCAAGGACGCCTGGTTTGTCGGCTTCACCAGCTCGCTCACCTGCGGCGTCTGGGTCGGGTTCGATAAACCGACCACCATCATCCCGCACGGCTACGGCTCCGCTCTCGCCCTGCCGGTCTGGACGCAGGTCATGGCGAAAGCTTCCGAGCGTTACCCGGCCGAGCCCTTCCACGCAACGGTTCCGTTACAGCAGGCGACCGTCTGCTCCATCTCGAATGCCATCGCCACCAGCGGCTGCGTCGCTGCCGGCACGGCCTACGAAGTCACCCTCCCGGTCGACAAAATTCCACGCGGCACCTGCAAGGTGCACGGCGGCAGCCCGACCCTGCTCGGCCGCCGGATGGAGGAGTTTCAGCAAAAGGTCAAGGAAGCGCCCCGCAGCATCATTCAATCCTTCAAGCGCTTCTTCGGCGGCGGGAAGTAAGCAACCTGCGTACGCCGGCTGAACTTCCCGGCCGCGCTTCGCCGACCGCCGTGGACTCTCTTGCCTAACGCCTAACTGCCAGAGCCGACGTATTCGGCCGAGTAGGTGTCGAACTTGGCCGTCGAGCCGACCGGGGGCGGGCTCTTCACGTCGTAGACGTTGTTCCCCACCACTTCCTGCGATTGGGTGTCCCAGATCATGACGCTCTTCTTCGCTTCCGGCGCGGTCTTCTCGTTCTTCTCCGTGTCGACTGCGATATAGCGGGTCTTGCGCGCTTTCATGGAAGCTTTGCGCTTAGCCGACATCTCGGCGTAGGCCCGCCGAGCCCGCTCTTCCGCGATCCGGTGCTGGCGTTCGGTCGCCTGGTGTTTGGCGACAATGTAAGTCACGGCCGCGACCACCGCACCGGTGGCGGCCCCGATCGCGACCGACTCACCCGTGCTCGCGCCCGAGGCGCGCGCGATGCCGCCGGCGGCGGCCCCACCGGCCGCGCCGAAGACGCCGGCGTTTTGCAGAGGAGTGAGGTCGGCGCAACCCGTGCCGAAAATCGATACGGCCGCGAGAAGCGAGGAAGTTTTCAGCCAGGGAATTTTCATAAGGCGACGAGTTTTAGGCGGCCGCCTTCGCCCTGGCAAGACTATTGATTAGTAATCCTTTAACCCCGGTAATGGCTTCACCGGGTCGAGTCAGCATCCAGCGTCACCTCATGCTGGCGACACCAATCCAGGGCCGGCCGGCTACCCGCTTCCGCCGCGCGCCGATACCACTCGATCGCTTCGGCCGGGTTGACCTCGACCCCCGTGCCGACTTCAAAACAGCGGGCGTAGAGGAACATGCAGAAGGCGTTTCCCTCTTTCGCGCCGTCGCGGAAAAGACCAACCGCCTTTTGTGTGCGGGCGCTTTGGCTTTCGCCCAGGTCGGTTTTATCACTCGTTAGGTAGAGAACCCCGAGATTCCCGACCGAGTCGAGATAGTTCAAGCGGGCGGCGCTTTGATAGAGCCGGAAAGCTTCCCGGTCATCCTGCGTCACCCCGATCCCCTTGTGATAACAGTTCCCCAGTTGATCCATGGCCCGCGCATCCCGGGCGGCGGCCGCGTCCCGGAGCAGGGCGACGGCTTTCCCTTCGTTTTTGGCGACGCCTTTGCCGAGCAGATAGCACTCCGCCAGCAAGGTGCCGGCGCTCACGTCGCCCGCCGCCAGCCCCTGCTCAAACCAGTTCGCCGCTTTCACGAGATCGCGCTCCACCCCCGCGCCGTTCGAGTAGCGCAGGCCGACCTCGGTCATGGCATGCGCCCGCCCGCGCGCGGCGGCGGCGCAGAGCCAGTCGAAGGAAGGTTTCGGGTCGCGTTTGCGCAGCGCTTCGCCCAGGATTTCCATCGCGCTGACCACGCCGAGCTTGGCCGCTTCGGTCAGCGGCTGGCGCAGCGCTTCGAAGTTGGCCTGGTTCAGCGCCGTCTTATCGGTCTCAAGTTTACTCAAGAGCAATTCCAGCCGCACCCGGCCGACTTCGCTCTGCGGGAAATCCTTTTGCAGCTGCACGTAGGCCATCACCGCCTGCGGCCAATCGCGCGCCGCTTCGTATTTCTCCGCCGTTGCAATGGCAGCACGCAAGCGTGCCTGCTCGTCGGTCCGCGACGCCGTGGGAATGGCCGGTGGCACTGGCGGAGGCGGCGGAGAGGGGGTCCCTAACGCCGGCACCGGTGACGCGCTCGTCACCGCTGGCCGATCACCGGTCTCGGCTTTGCGGGTGAGGAAGAAAACAGCCGCGCCGATGCCGATGAGAACGATCAGCGCGACCACCCAAAGGATACCGCGGGACGTTTGTGGCGCCGGAGCGGCGGGCACCGGCGGCAGCTCCGGCGGAATCGATTCCCCATCCACCACCGTGGGGAAATCCTGCTCCTCCACCGCCGGCGCAGACCGCATCGCGGCGAGACAATTCTCGATCTCCACCCGCAGCGCGCCCGGCGTTTGCGGCCGCTGCGCCGGATCTTTCGCGATCATCTTCTCGACCAGCGCGCGCAGGCTGGACGGGGAACCGTGCAGCTTCTCCAGCGGCGGCGGCTGGTGCAGGTGCTGACTCATAACCTGCGCGAGCGAGCCCCCGAAGGGCGCCTCGCCCACCAACATGTACCAGAGCGTCACCCCTAACGAGTAAATGTCGGAGCGCACATCGATCTCCTTTTCCTCCAGCTGCTCCGGGCTGGCGAAATGCGCCGTCCCGACAAAACCGCCCATCGAGAGGGTGGCCAGGTCGTCGTCCTCCTCGTGCTTGATCGATTTGGCCAGGCCGAAGTCGATCACCTTGACCACGAAATCGTCCTCTTCCCTAACGAGCATGAGATTGGCCGGCTTAATGTCGCGATGGACCAGGTGCACCTTGGCCGCCGCGGCCAGAGCGCGCGTGACCTGGAGCGTGATCTGAAGCGCCACCACCGGATCGATCGGTCCCTGACGCTTGATCAAGGCCTCCACCGTCTCGCCATCGACAAACTCCATCGCGTAAAAAAACGCCTCCGTGCTCGTCCCGAGATGATAGACCGAGGCCACATTCGGATGCCGCAACTGCGCCGCCGCCCGCGCCTCGCGCAGGAAACGTTGCTGCGCGATCTCGCTTTCGAGGAATTTCGAGTTGATCACCTTCAGGGCGACATTCACCCGCAGGTTGGTATCGAAGGCCTTGTAGGTGATCCCCATCGCTCCGCGCCCCAGCTCCCAGAGCGAGCCGTCATCGTGGGTCAGCACTTCGTAATGATCGAACGCGATTTTCTCGGACATCGGGAAGACGGATTATATCGCCGGATTCGCCGCTGGCGCTAACGGATTACGCGATCTTGTCGCACGCGTCCTGCTGCCAGATAATGCCCACCTGCCATGCCTGCCAAACTCCGAGTTCAACCCCTTGCTGGCGAGCCCTTCGAAGTCGCCATCGGCAACACCGCCACCATCGGCCGCACCAGCGATAACACCGTCTGTCTGAGCGGCAGCCCGCTGGTCTCGCGCCAGCACGCTCTCATCCGTTGCCACGATGGCTACCAGTATCAGATCATCGACCTCGGCAGCCGCAACGGCACCCTGGTCGACGACCAGCGGGTCGTGATGCCGATGACCCTGGCCCCGGGCGCGCGCATCCTCGTGGCCAAGAACGAGCTCATCTTCGAGCGCATTGCCGAAGACCCGTCCGAGGCCCAGTTTGAAGTCACCATGGCCGGCTCGATGGCCGGCGACACCTCCGCCATTCGGCCGGTGGCCTTGTTAGTCTGCGACATCCGCGGCTTCAGCACCATGGCGGAGAAAATCTCCAGCGCCCATCTGGCCCAGCAACTCGGCGCCTGGTTCCGCGAAGCGGGCAACCTGGTCACGAAAAGCGGCGGCACGATCGACAAATTCATCGGCGACGCCGTCCTGGCCTACTGGAGCGGCTGCGGCGGGGAGACGGTCGATTGCGCCGCCACGCTCCAGATCGGGCGCGATCTTCTCGCTCTGGCGGAGAAAACCCGCTGGGCCAATGGCGACCCTTTCCGGATCGGCGTCGCCTTGCACTACGGCGCCGTCACCTGCGGCAACGTCGGGCTCGACGCGCAGCGCGACGCCACCATCATTGGCGACGCGGTCAACACCGTCTTCCGGCTCGAGGGCGTGATGAAAGAGCTCAACCAGCAGCTTTTGCTCTCAGCCGATTTCGTCGAGCATCTGCCCGCGGGCCAGAACCTGAGCGACCTGGGCGACCGCAAGCTGAAAGGGAAACAGCAACTCGTTAGGATCTTCGGCTTGGGTTAGGTGAAAGACTTCCTTCTGCTCTGCGGGCCGTGACCAAGATCCAGTCCCAGTAGCGCACTGCATCACGTCCGGGTCAGTGGCCAGCTTTGCCGGAGCTAGTTCTCCAGCGAGGAAAGATCGGCGGGGGTGTCGATATCGAGAGCGCCGGCGGGAAAGTCGACGGTGGCGACCGCCTCGGGGCGCTGCTGGAGGAGGGTTTTGGCACCGGCGTGGTCGGCGATCGATTGGAGATCGCTGAAGCAGGCCCGGGTGAAGAGGGCGGGGACGCCGGCGGTGCCCGAATAATGGGAGGCGATCATGGGCTGGCCGGTCTCTTCCTGCCGCGCGATGAGCCGGCGCAGATGATCGGCATCAACCGCGGGCTGATCGCAGACGAGAAGGAGAACGGCGTCGCAGTCGGCGACCTGCGCCAGGCCCACTCGGATGGAGGTGCCGAGGCCGCGCCGCCAATTTTCATTGGCCAGGAGCTCGACCTGGAGCCCACGCAGGCTGGAGGCGATCTCGGCGGCGGTGGCGCCGGTGACGACGATGACCGGCTGGCACCCGGCGGCGAGGGCGGCGGCGGCGCTGCGCTTAACCAAGGCCTCGCCCCGGTAAAGGAGGATCTGCTTCGGCTGGCCGAGCCGGGTGGAAGCGCCCGCGGCCAGAATGACCGCACCGGTTTTCACGCCACGGCAAGGTCGGGCACGAGATGGATGGGCGCTTTGCGTTCGCGCAGGGAAGCAGCACTGGCCCCGGCAAAGATGGCCTGAATCTCGGCCACCATGGCGAGGGCGATTTGCTCCGGAGTTTCCGCGCCGAGATCGAGCCCGGCTGGGGCGAAAAGCTCGGAGCGGACCTCGACCCCGGCCTCGATGAGGGCGTGGAGGAGCTGGTCGCGCCGGCGGCGCGGGCCGAGCAGGGCGAGGTAGGGCAGGCCGAGAGGGAGGAGCTTTTCCAAGGCGGCGTAATCGCGCCCGTAGTTGTGGGTCTTGACGATGGCGGCGGTCCGTCGGTCGAGCACGGGAGGCAGGGCGGAGGCTTCTTCGGCTTCGATCAGGTCCCAGCCGAGGACCGCGGCCAGCCCGCGCAGGCCAGCGCTATCGGGGCCTTCGCCGATGAGGACGAGTCGGATGGCAGCCGGAATGGTCTGGACAAAGGCATGGGCCGGCGGCGCGGCGCCGGGCGGGAGGAGGCGGGTGCCGAGTGCATCGCTCTTTTCGTAAACGGTGGCGAGGAGGCACTCCCGGCGGGCAGCCTGGGAGGCGGCGAGTTGCTCGAGCAGGTCGGGGTGGAGCTTTTCCAGCAGGATGTCGATCGCGCCGTTGCAGCCGTAGCGCAGCCGGGTGTCGAAGTTGAGCAGAACGGGCCGGCCGGTGACCATGACTTCCTGGGCGCGCTGGGCGACTTCTTCTTCCAGGCAACCGCCGCTGAGTGCGCCGGTGTAGCGGCCGGTGGAATCGATTAACAGGCGGGCGCCGGGGCGGCGATAGCTGGAGCCGCGCGTGCGCACTAACGTCGCCAGGGCGAAGCCCTCGCCTGGGCGCGCTTGGAAGACGGTGATGATGTCGCGAATTTCTTTCATCAGCTCTGGCTCAAGGATGCGGAGGTCTGGCGGATTGGCGTCGGGATCCTGGCTGAGAGACTCTTTTTTCGGCCCCTAACGACTGTGTCCAAAGTGGCTGATGGCAGGACGCCATCACCAGCACCCGAGACGGGAGCGCCACCCGGAGACTTCGATTAGGCATCGGCGCTAGATCAGCTTGTCCGGCGTGATGGGGAGGTCGCGAACGCGTTTGCCGGTGGCGTGGTAGACCGCGTTTGCGACCGCGGCGGCGATCCCGGTCACGCCGATTTCGCCGATTCCGCGGGCGCCGATCGGGTTAAAATCGAAATCCGGCTCGCCGACGAAATGGACCTCGATCTCCGGAATGTCGGCGTTAGTCGGGACGTGGTATTCGGCCAGGTTGGGATTCACCGGCATTCCGGTCTTGGGATCGTATTCGGTCGCTTCCATGAGGGCCATGCCGATGCCCATGACGGCTCCACCGAGGATCTGGCTGCGGGCCAACTTGTAGGTCACAACCCGGCCACAATTGATCGCGGTGACGACGCGGGTGACCTGCACCCGCGGAAGGAGCGGATCGATTTTCACCTCGACGAAGTGTGCGCCCCAGGATTGGAAGACCTGCTTTTCATCTTCCTCCGGTTTCTGCATCTTGCTCTCGACCGTAAGCGATTCCTTGCCCGCTCGGTGCAGCAGGTCGTTGTAGCTGTCGGACTTCGCGTGATCGTTTTTCAATCCGATCCGACCCGGCGCGACCATGGTAATGTCGTCAGTCGAAAGGCGATGGAGCGGCGATTGTGCGTCCTTCACCGCCAGCTCAGCCAGAGCCTGGTGGAGGAGGCCGGCGGCGCGATGAATGGCGGTGCCGACGGTGCCGGTGGAGTTTGAACCGCCGGCGACGGGGCCAAAGGGGTAGTCGGATTTGCCCAGCTCGAAAGTGACTTTCTCATAGGGGACGCCGAGCTGCTCGGACGAGATCTGAGTGAATGCGGTGTAGGCACCGGTGCCAAGATCGTGGGTGGCGCATTGCACGGTGGCGCTGCCGTCAGCCTTGAGGATGACCTTGGCCGCGGCCTGCATTTTGTGCGCCGGATAGGTCGCGGTAGCCATCCCCCAGCCAACCTGGAGGTGGCCGTCTTTCATCGAACCGGGCTGCGGGTTGCGCTTCGACCAGCCAAACTTTTCCGCGCCGACCGAGTAGGCCTCCTTGAGGTGCTTGGCACTGAAAGGCTTCTCCTTGATCGGGTGCTGCTCGGCGTAGTTTGCCAGGCGCAGCTGCACCGGATCCATCTTGAGCGCGATGGCCAGCTCATCCATGGCACACTCGAGGGCGTAGGTGCCGGGGCATTCACCGGGCGCGCGCATGAAGGTAGGAGTGGAAACGTTGAGCGGGTAAGCGAATTCCTGGATGTCGATATTTGGGCTTTGGTAAACCGCGCCGGTTGAGCGCGCGCCGCACGATTCAACCCATTCACCCACCGGCGAGGTGAGCGTCTCGCTGACGTGGCGCATGGCTTGCAATTTTCCGTCCTGGGTTGCGGCCAGGGTCAGCGTCTGACGCGTCGGCGTGCGGTGTCCGGTGCAGGTAAACATCTCCTTGCGCGGGACGTAAAATTTGACCGGCTTGCCCAGAGCTTTCGCGGCCATGGAGGTGAGCAGCTCGTGCGGCCAGGTCGCGCCTTTACAACCAAACGCTCCGCCGACAAAAGGGTCAATCACGCGCACATTCTCAATTTCGAGATCGTAAGTGCGGGCCTGCAGACTCTGCACGCCCTTGACGAACTGGGTCGCGTTCCAAAGAGTCAGTTTCCGGTCGCCATCCTCCCAGGCCGCGATCGTGCCCGACATCTCGATCGGGTTATGGGTCTCGGTCGGAGTGATGTAGGTCTCTTTGATCTTGATCAGGCCGGCTTTCTGCAAAGCAGCGTCGACATCACCCTTTTTCGGCTGCACTTCTTCGTCGCGATTCTTATCCGGCTGCTTCGCCTGTTTGGCCGCCTCGGCCATGGTGAGGACGGGATCTTCCGGCGCGTAGTTTACCTTGACCAAAGAGGCCGCGTATCGCGCTTGCTCCAACGTTTTGGCGACCACCAGGGCAACGTATTGCCCGGCGTAGTAAACCTTCTGGTCGCTCAGCGGGTTACGATCTTCGATGCGGATGCCGCTGGCGCGGGTGGCTTCTTTTTTTTTGGCCTTTGCCTCGTCCGGCTGCGGAGTATTTGAGGGAGTAAAAACTCTCAGAACGCCGGGAGCAGACTCGGCTGCTTTGGTCTCCATCGCCGTGATCGAGCCTTTCGCGATATTGCTCACCACGGGCCAGGCGTGGACCAGGTTTGGGATCTCGAACTCGACCGCGTATTTCGCTTTGCCGGTCACTTTTTGCGGACCGACTACCCGGCTCCGCGCCGGACCAAGAATGTCTTTATTTGCCATAGCTAGATCAATTTATCGGAGTGATGGGAAAGGGCGCGCCGGCGCCTTTCCGGTGTGGGTAAAAGTGTGGGAACTGACGCCGAGGTCCTCACGACATCTTTGCCACCGTGCCGAGGGCCTGAACGATGGCGCGCCGGGCCAGGTCGATTTTGAAAGAGTTATACTTATAACCTTTGGCGTCGGCCAGCTCGGCTTCGGCCGCCGCGCGAAAGTTATTTTCGTTAGGCTCTTTCCCGCCCAGGGCCTGCTCGGCCTTTTGGGCGCGCCAGGGTTTCAGCGCGACCCCGCCGAGGGCGAGCCGGACCGACTTGATCTTAGCGCCCTCCAGCTCCAGCGCCGCGGCCACGCTGACCAGGGCGAAGGCGTAGCTGGCTCGGTCGCGCACTTTTAAGTAATGCGAGCGCCGAGCGAAGGGCAGAGCCGGGAGATCGACCGCGGTGATTAATTCGTTTGGCTGGAGATTGGTTTCGATCTCCGGGGTCTCGCCGGGCAGGCGATGAAAGTCGGCAAAGGGAATGGTCCGCTCCCCCTTGGGTCCCTGCACCCGGACGACGGCATCGAGCGCGGCCATGGCCACGCACATGTCGCTCGGGTGGGTGGCGATGCATTGCTCGCTCTGGCCGAGGATGGCGTGGATGCGGTTATAGCCTTCGAGCGCGCCGCAGCCGCTCCCCGGGTTGCGCTTATTGCACATAGGGAAGGCCGGGTCGTAGAAATAGTAGCAACGGGTGCGCTGGAGGAGGTTCCCGCCGGTGGTGGCGAGGTTACGCAGCTGCGGGCTGGCGCCGGAGAGCAGCGCTTCGCTCAGGACTGGATATTTCGCCAGGATGAGCTGGTTCTCGGCCAGATCGGAGTTGCGCACCAGGGCGCCGATTCGGACGCCGCCATTGTCGGGCAATTCCTCGATCTTGGTCAGGTCGAGCCGATTGATATCGACCAGGGACTCGGGCCGTTCCACGCCCATTTTCATCAGGTCGACCAGGTTGGTACCGCCGCCGAGGAACTTGGCGCTTTTGTTCGCGGCGACGCCGCTGATCGCGCCCTGCGGATCTTTGGCTCGGGAATAGGTGAACGGGTTCATGAATTGGCTCCTCCCATCTGGCCACGGGCCTGTTTGATCGCGTCGACGATGTTGGGATAAGCGCCGCAGCGGCAGAGATTACCGCTCATCCATTCGCGGATCTCGCCGTCGCTCTTGGCGTGCCCTTCCTTGACGCAGGCGACGGCGGAGCAAATCTGGCCCGGGGTGCAGTAGCCGCACTGGAATCCGTCGTGCTCGATAAAGGCGGCCTGCATCGGATGGAGCTGGTCGCCCTGGGCCAGGCCCTCGATGGTGGTGATTTCATCGCCCTCGGTGGTGACGGCGAGAGTGAGGCAGGAGTTCACCCGGCGGCCGTTGATCAACACGGTGCAGGCGCCGCATTGGCCATGGTCGCAGCCTTTTTTTGAGCCGGTTAATTGCAGCTCTTCCCGCAGCAGATCGAGCAGCGAGGTGCGCGGGTCGAGACGCACCTTGTGGGTGGCACCGTTTATCTTCAATTGGACGTCTACCATCTTGCTGGAATCGGTTGCGGCGGCGGCGGGAGCGGCCCGGAGATTAGAAAAGCCCATCAGGTGTGGGCCCAGAGTAATCGCGGCGCTGGTGCCGGCGACCTTTTTCAGAAATCGGCGGCGCGTCTCGACGCTGCCGAAGATGAGGATTTCATCGAGCGGATCGCTCGGCGGACGCGCGTCCGGATTCGTGGAGTCAAATTCGTCGGCCATACTAAATGAATACGCATCTCGGAGGCCTGCGGGTTGTGGAGTTAAAGGCGGGCTTGGCGGAGGTTAAAAAAATAGGGCCAGCGCCACAGGGGAGAGAGCGGGTGAAGGGAATCGAACCCTCGTATGCAGATTGGGAACCTGCCGTTCTACCATTGAACTACACCCGCGCGCAGTAGCTCGGAGTCTACAGCGGAGAATGGAGAGACTGCAACTACTGCCAGGAGATGACGTCGTCGGCGTTGGTGCCGGTTTTTTTGTCGGCTGCCGGTCCTGGCACACTATCGGAGCGTTTGTCCTTCCCAAACGACCAGGCGATCACTCCGCCGTTGACGTTGTCACTAAATCCCGCGTTTGCCTGATAGGGATTGGGAGCGACCAGATTGTCATAAGTCGTGTCGAGTCGAATCAGGTAAGGAGTTCCCCATGGGTCATACCATTGCCCGTCGTCTCCGCCAATTCCTGAGCGTGGATCGTTGTCGTCTTTCACGGCGGGCGGGGTGACAAAAACGATAGCCTTGGGATTGACGGCAGCGTCCTGGCCTCGCAAGCCATTGAACAGATTGTCGTTCGTGTTGCCGTTCTGACCATCGATCGTGAAATCGGCAGCATCGTGACTTAGTGGATACTTCCCATACTCCAAGTAATAAGCATTCACCGCCGTCACCATCTGGGTGAGATCATTCTTGGCCTGCGTCCGTTTCGCCTGTTCCTGCACCCCACGAAAAACCGAAAAAAGCAGCCCCATCAGGACGGCAATGATCGTGATTACGACCAGCAATTCAACCAGAGTGAATCCGCCGCGGGGGCGCAGCGCACGATGCCCCAAGGTCGCCTGGCCGCTTCTCCCGCTCAGGTCCATGCGCGCATCTGTTCTGGGAAAGGGCATTGCGCGCAGTCGGACTCGTCTTGCAAGCAAAAGTCCTCATAGATCTGGAGCAGGCCCTGCTGCCGCGCCACCGTGCGGAGAAGGCGCGGCCGCCGCGGATCGTCTCCGAAGAGGCGGGCTGCGCCAGTCTCCAGCCGGCGATTCGTTAGGCGAGCAGGCAGTTGGGCGAAATCGGGCCAGACCGCGCGCTCCTGCAGTTGCCGCCAGGGAAAAAGGACGTTGGCCAGGATCTCGCTCCAGCGTGTCTCGCCCACCAGCGCCATCTCGGTCGCGGCCGGCGCGGAGGTGAGGGTGTAATGGAAATTCCAAAAGGGATGTTTCAGCCCGAGAAAAAACTCTCGGGCTGGCGCCAGCTCTTCTTTGCCTAACGATCGTAGGAGCCGCGGCCAGCCGGCCACGATTCCGCCGAGCGCGGCCAGACGGCGCTGCGGATGATTGAGCGGCCGGGTCCCGCTCAGCCGCCAGGTCCGCGGCGGGAGAGCGAGCCGTGCCAGCTCCACCCGGCGCGGCCACCACTCGTCCCAGAGCCGGCGCAGATATTGCCGGGTGCCGCCCTCGAAGGCGCCCAGGTCCGGCTGGCCGAGAAAGCCGGCCACGCCGAAAAGGGTGGCCTCGATGTCGTTAGGCTGAGTCCGCAGCATCCGGACCGGCAGGCGTTGCGCGAGGAGGGTGAAAGGAAGCTTGTTCTGCTTGTAGCCGAGGGTGGCGGCCAGCTCCTGGTAAAGCGCCTCCTCCGCTCCGTGCAGCTCGCTCAGGCGTTGCAGCCGCCGCGCTTTGCGCTGGAGGCGAAACTGCGCCGCTGCTTCCAGGATACCGCCGATCTTTTCCTCGGCCAAACCGCGCAGCGGAGCATGGCATCGCCCCGCCCGGGCCAGCGGGAGATTAAGCGAAAACGCCGCCGGCAAGGCGGCCGGATCAACCCTCACCTGCGGCACTTCGCAATGGCGGCTGGTGCGGGTGAAAAATTCCCGTCCGCTGGTCGCGACAAAGACGTGCAGGATGGTGTCGTCAAAGGCCGGATTGATGGCGTGCCCGTGCACTTCCCAATTCTGATCGGCCAGATCGAACTCAATGCTGCCGCTGCGGATTTCGCCATCGGCCAGACGAATGGCTGCGTCCGAGAAATCCGGCCCGGCCTCACGATTCCAGGTACCGAACTGCACCATCTGAATCTCCTCGCCGGCCGTGCTGGTAAAGAGTTTGCCGAAATCGCCGGCAAACCAGCGCGCCTGCAGTTCGAGCTCGTTATAGGTACGCGGCGCGACCAGCAGCGGGCGTTCGCGAATCTTGGCCGTGGCCAGGAGCTGGGCGTAGCGTTCGGGGGCGGACATCGGCGGCAAGGCTAGAACGCCGCGGCCGTTCCGGGCAAGCCGGAAAGATCGGCAGAATTGCGTTGCATAACGAACGGCGGCTGGCTAAACCGCTTCCTAACCAGAAAGAAAACATGAAAACAAAAATCCCATTCCTCACCCTCGTTCTCCTCGCCGCCGTCGCACTCGCCGCGCCATCCCGTCTGGAAGCCAAGGACAAGAAATCGCCTGCGCCCGAGGCGAGCGCCTCTCCGGCCGCGAGTCCGGCGATGAAGAAGCCGCGCGCTATTTCCTTCCACGGCAAAGTCGCCTCGCTCGATGTCGCGGCCAAAACCATCACTGTCGGAAAACGCACCTTTAAGGTGATGGCCGAGACCACGATTACCAAAGCGGGCGCGCCGGCCAAGCTGAGCGAGCTGAACGTGGGCGAAGCGGTCAGCGGTTCCTATTGGAAAAAAGAAGACGGCACTCTGGAAGCGAAAATGGTGAGGATCGGCGGCGCGGCCAAGAGCGGCGAAGCCACCGCCACGCCGGCGCCCTCCGCGCAGAAGAGAGAAGGCGAGTAAACCGGCAACGCCGGGGGTAAGCGCCGCCGCGATTTAGCCATTCTCCCCGCGCTCCGCAGGGCGAAGCGTTTAGAGGAGTTTGCGCGCGACGCGCAGGTCTTCGACGAAGAGCGCATACTCGCGCCGGCGCGATTCTTCATCGGGCTGGCGGAGGAGGGAGGAAGGATGAACGGTGGTGACGACGCGCTCGGCCAGCTCCGATTGCAATAGCTTCCCACGCTCGCGCGTAACCCGAAAGGAGGATCCAAAAAGGGCCTGGGCCGCAGTCGAGCCGAGACAAACCAGCACGCTTGGCCTAACGACTTTCAGTTCCGCCTCCAGCCAGGGCCGGCAGGCGGCAATGTCGCGCGAGCTGGGCTTTTGGTGGATGCGCCGTTTCCCGCGCGGCTCCCATTTGAAATGCTTCACCGTATTGGTGACGTAGACCGAGTTGCGATCGATCCCGGCTTCCTCCAGCGCGCGGTCGAGCAATTGCCCGGCCGGGCCGATGAACGGTTTCCCGCTCAAATCTTCCTGGTCGCCCGGTTGCTCGCCGAGCAGCATGAGCGCCGCTTGCCTGGGTCCCTCGCCGAAGACGGTCTGGGTAGCATTTTTGTAAAGCGGACAGGCGGTGCAGCCCGCGGCCGCTTTCCGCAGTGTCGTTAGGCTGGTCGTCGCCGGCACCGGCGCGGGATGCCATTCCCCGGCGCTTGCGTCTTTCTTGGCCGCACTTGTCTTCATCATCGTCTCCACTCGCTGCGGCGCCTCGCGCAGGAGCGTCGGGATGAGCGTCGCTTCCGGCAGGTTCCGCCAATATTTCTTCGGCATCTCGGCCTGCATTGCGTGCACCTTGACCCGGGCGGGATTGAAAATGTTGGCGTAATACGTTCGCCAAAGATCTTCCATTTGGTCCGGGCCCGGCGCTTCCGAACGTTGCACCCCGGCGGTGAAGGAAAGCGCCTCGCCATCCCAATGCGCGCAGCGGTCGGGGGTGAGAATCGACCAGCGCATGGAGGCAAAGCGGTCGGCGAAAAAAGGCGCGTTCTGTTCCACGATGTGATGGGCCGGTTCGAACCAGGCCACGAACCACTTCTCCTCGCCGTGCGCCACTTCCCGGAAGCGAACGAAGGCGCGCATCTTGTGAATGTCGTGCCGGACGGATTTCTCCATTTCGGCGGCCTGGGCGACATCGCGATCGACCGCGACCTCGAGCAAATGCGGCTCGCCGTGGGTCAGGCGCCAGAGCAGGCGGTAAAGCAACGGCCAGCGGCTGGGATCCCGATGGAGTGCGACCCGTTTGGCCAGGGGCAGAAAGCGCTTCGGGACGCGGAACTTTGCCTCCGCAAGACCGGACGCCGCCGGCACCTCGGCTTCCTCGAAAAGGGACAGTGCCGGCTGGTCTTCGCCCATTTCTTCCCAGGCGATCGCGCTCGGCGGCATCGCATTCTGCAAGGCGCGCCGGGCGGCGACCTGCCAGCGGGCGAAAGTGGGCAGAAACGAAATCTGCTCCACGGCGCTAAAGCTGGCCGCTGATCACTGACGGCTCCACCGCGAAGAGATCGAGCTGCCTTGGTTTCGCGATCAGTTGCGCAGCCAGATCCGATCGTTCCAGGATGCGGGTGGCCGGATTCTGATCGGAGGTGAGGACAAACGGGAGCAGTTTCTTCAGCGGCAGATGCAGGCGGAGCAGGTCTTCGGTGCGCAACTGATGCCAGCGGCGCAGGCGCAGGATGCGCTCCACACTTTTCGTCCCCAACCCAGGCACGCGCAGGAGCAAATGCCGCGGCGCCTTGTTCAAGTCGACCGGGAAGAGCGCACGATGACGGAGCGCCCAGGCCAGCTTCGGGTCGATCGTTAGGTCAAGATTCGGCGCCTCTTTCGTGGTCAGCTCATGCGCGGCGTATCCATAAAAGCGAACCAGCCAATCGGCTTGGTAGAGGCGATGCTCTCTCACCAGTGGCGGCGCCTGCAAGGGCAGCTTGCTCGAAGCGTCCGGGATGGGGCTAAAGGCGGAATAATAAACCCGGCGCAACTTCTGTCGGGCATAGAGCGAAGAAGCCTGCTGCAACACTGTCGCGTCGCTGGCCTCGGTCGCGCCCACGATCATCTGCGTGCTCTGACCGGCCGGGGCGAAGGCGGGCGCTTTGCGCGATTGCTTCCGCTCCGCTTTGGCCTGGGTGATCCGGTTCTTGATCCCGGTCATGGCTCGCTCGGTGTTCTCGAAATTCTTCTCCGGCGCGAGCTCTTGCAGCGCCGCCGGGGTTGGCAATTCGATGTTAATGCTGATCCGATCGGCCCAGCGCCCGGCCTCCTCGATCAGCGTGGGCGACGCTTCCGGGATGGTCTTGAGATGAATGTAACCACGGAACTGATGCTCGACCCGCAGGGTGCGCGCGACCTGGATGACCTGCTCCATGGTGTAGTCGGGATTGCGAATAATGCCCGAGCTGAGGAAGAGCCCTTCGATGTAATTGCGCCGATAAAAATCGAGGGTCAGCCCAACGACTTCCTCCGGCGTGAAACGGGCCCGCTGCACATTGCTGGAGGCGCGGTTGATGCAATACAGGCAATCGTAGATGCAGAAATTCGTGAGCAGAATTTTCAGCAACGAAACGCAGCGGCCATCCGGCGTGTAGCTGTGGCAGATGCCGGTGCCGGTGGTCGACCCGATGCCCTGCGATCCGCGCGAATTCCGCTTCGTCGTCCCGCTGCTGGCGCAGGAGGCGTCGTATTTGGCCGCGTCGGCCAGGAGGGCGAGTTTGCGATCGAGTTCCATGGACGCGCGCCAATCTTCCGCAGGAGCAATGAAAACGCCACCGCAGCGAAGATGCGTGCAGGATAAATCCGATGCTTAATGAGCGATGGATGCCGTCATCGAAACCCCGCGCCTGCTTCTGCGTCACTTTGTCGAAAGCGATCTTGCGGCGTTAAGCGCGCTGATGGCGAATCCCGGTTTCATGCGTTTCTCGAGCGGCGTTTTCTCGGAGGAACAAACGCGGAGCTTCCTCTACGACCGGGTCATCGCCCCGGCTCGGGCGGGATGGCCGAGCCAGTTTGCCGTCATCGTGAAGGAGGAGAATCGACTGATCGGCTACTGCGGATTTTTCCGTCAGCTCGTCGACGAGGTGGAAGAAATTGAGATCGGCTACCGACTTCACCCCGACTACTGGAATCGCGGCCTCGCCACTGAGGCGGCGCGTGCGGTCCGGAACTATGCCTTCGAAGTTCTAAGACTGCCGCGCGTCATCTCGCTTATCCACCCCGACAACCATGCCTCCCGCCGGGTGACGGAAAAGAACGGGATGACCCTGGAAAAGACAACGCTCTTCCGCGGCTTCCCGGCTCAGGTCTTTTCCTGTTCTGCCGCGGCCGGCGCGTGACGGCGGAGAAATTCTTCTGCCAGCGCGCGGTAGGCTTTGGCACCGCTCCCGTTGCTGTCGTACTCGAGAATGCATTTCCCGAAGCTGGGCGCTTCGCTCAACCGGACGGTGCGGGGGATGACGGTGTGATAGACGCGCGGACCAAAATGCTCGCGCACATCGGCCACCACCTGTGAGCTCAGATTGGTCCGGGCATCAAACATCGTCATCAGGATGCCGCCCAGCTCGAGGGTCTTGTTGGCGCCGGAATCGCGTACCTGCTCGATCAGCCTAACGATTTTGACCAAACCCTCGAGGGCGAAGTATTCGCACTGAATGGGAGTGAAGAGCTCATCCGCCGCGGCCAGGGCGTTGGTCATGAGAATGCCTAACGACGGCGGACAATCGAGCAGCACATAATCGAAAGTGTCGTCCTCACGCAGGACGCGCAGCGCCTGGGCGAGGCGGGTGAGGTGATCGTCCATTCGCGCGATCTCGATTTCGGCCCCGGCCAGGTCGACATCGGCCGGAATGATGAAGAGCTGCTCCAGGCGGGTGGGCAGGACCTTTTCTGTCACCGGATCGTCGCCTAACAACGCCCCGTAAAGGCTCTGCCCCTCCAGACCCTGCAGGCCGAAGGAACTGGTGGCGTTGCCCTGAGGATCGAGATCGATCAGGAGCACGCGCACTTTCTTTTCCGCCAAGGCGGCGGCCAGATTAACCGCGGTGGTGGTCTTGCCCACGCCGCCTTTCTGATTGGCGATGGCGATGACTCTCATCGCGGGAGGATCTGGGTGCGCAGCTCGAAAGTGCGGCGACCGTCCGGCTCCTGCCAGAGAAGTTGTTCCGGCGAAGGCAGCATCTCGGTCACTTCCAGCTCGCCGGCCTTGACCAGCCAACGATGGAAAATCTCGAGGAAAAGGTAACTCTCGAGATCGACGAAAACGGGTTTGGTGTCCTTGTCGCGGCCTTCCACTCCGCTGCGGCGAAGCGCCTGTTCCGTTGGGCGGATGTAGACGCAGCGCGGCAGCTCGCGCCGGGCGCGCAACTCTTCCACCGCCACCACCAGGTCGCGCGAAATGCCGGTGAAATCGCCCTGTCCTAATTCTTCCACCCGCACTGTCCAGGAGCGGCGTTGCACCACCACCTTCCGGCAAAGAAGGCGCGGGGTATGTTCGCCTAACGAAAAACTGAAGGGATGAAATCCGAGCGGAATCGTCCAGGCGCGGGCGAAGGAGCCAAGATATTCGTGCGAGCTGCGCCGGCGCAGGCCGACGTCGCCGTTATTTTCATCGATGAAGACTTCCGCTTCAGCGGGCGGGACAGTCTTCCAATGGGGCTGCCCGCGCTGGGGAGCGACGAAGTAAGTCAGGTCGGGCAGCGAATCGAAAAAGCGCACCGCGGTGGTGGCGGTGAAATCGACCGCGAAATAGCCAAAATGGAAACTGGGCCGGCCGCAGGTGGCGGCGGTCATGGCCTGCCGCAGCGCTGCGGGATCGGGGCAGGACCAATAGAAACCATGATGAAGAAGCGCGACTGAAGGATGGAGCTCGGCCAGAACCCATTGGTAATCTCCCTGCTCAAGGGCGGCGACCGAGGCAGCGCCCAATTGCAGATCGGCCGAGGGATAGGTGTATTCGTCGAAAGGTTCGAACTCAAAGTTGCGCCTAACGAGGTGACAATCCTCAGCCGTTAGCTCGTACTCAGCCAGGCCAGCATGTGGCCGCAGGGTTTCGGCAAAGACGGCTTTCACTTCGCGAAAGGCGTTGTGGGCGAAGGCGATCATGCCCGGGCCAGTCAGCGGCATTTTCATCTCCGCGCAGTGCCGCAGGAAAGCGGGCAAGGCGATGACGCCATCTTGCCGCGGAGCCTGCTCGAGCAGCCCCCGCAAACCGGCCGCCACCCGGCTGGCGACGTAGGCGTAATTGTCGCGCCAGAGATCGATCCACGGGGCCGCGTCGCAGGCCACTTCGTTGATCAAATCTTCGTTGATCGAAAAATGGGTTTCGCGGAAGCATTCTTCTCCGATCGGATTGGTCGCGGTATAGAGGAAGCGGGTGGCAGTCTTATGCGCGCCCAGCTGGTCAAGGCGAGTGCTCGCTTCATCGATGAGGGCGAGGCGGGCGGCGGGTTCCGCAGTATGAGCAAAGTTATCGGCCAGGTCGAGCAGGGGTTGCACCGTCTCGAGCCAGCGGGAGCGGGCGGGACCGTCGCGCCAGGCGGCGATGTCCTTCACCATCAGTCGCAAGGCGTGGGGTTCGATCGCCGGCACTTCCATTTCCCAGCGGATGAAATTGCCTGCAGCGAGGTCGGCCAGGGTCGCGAGATCGCAGCCTAACGACCAGGCCGGAGTCGCCCCGTCACAGCTCTCGAGGAGGGCTCGGGTTTGGGCCTCGAGCAAGACTATTCTGCCGGTTTCGGTGTGACAAAAGTGCCCCTGATCGAGACGTCCGGACGGGTGGAGGCGCGGCGCGATCTCCATGCGAGTTTGGGGATCCTGATTAATCGCCGCCGCCACCCCGTGCGCGGTCCAGCGCTCGGGAAAAGTCTCACGTCGGGCGATGCCCGGCTTCGGTTTTACGGTCAGACCCGGCTCCGTTTGAGCCGTGCCCCATCCATGAGGACCAAAATCACTCAGGGTGTCGTTTTTTGCGCAGATCCGCTGGAGGTAGAGAAGCAAATGTCTTTCCCGGGCGCGAAGACTTTTGTTCCGGACCGGAGGCGGACGATCAGGCAGAGCTGTCACAAAATCGCCGCTCCCTGCGAAAACCAGATATTTGGGCAGCGTTCGATGGGCTGCCTCCATCAGCCAGCCGCGAGAGGAGATGAGTTCCGCCTGCAAAAGGCGATCGAGTTCCATCTCAGCCTCGGCTAACTCGTGCGCGCGCTCCCAGAACTCTTGAAATGGCTCGACGGCAGGATCCGCTTTAGCAGGCATTTCGCCGGTGCGAGTAGCTTTGTGCCAAGCCCGGAACTGATCTCGTGAAAGATCGTGCCGACGTGAGGCAAGAAGATTGGCCACCTTAATCTTCCCCCGCGCGGTGAGATTCCGCGCTTTGACAACTCGGCGCGCGGATTGGGCGGTTTCGGCTGAACCAAGTTTTTCCAGGACTTCGAATGGAACGCCAGCCATTCGAATCAAGAAGAGAGGTGCGATGCGATATCCGGCGTCCGCCACGCCTGAAGAAAACAGATGCGGCGCGGAGGGCAATCTTTAATGCGCTGACTCGTCCGGCCGAGGATGAAGTCGGTGGAGCAGCCGGTGCCTAACGATCAATTGGTGGCCAGCGGGAGGCGAATGGTGATGGTGGTGCCGGCGCCGGGGGCAGTGTCGACCTTGATCGAGCCGCTGTGATCTTCGACCACTTTCTTGGTGATGTAGAGGCCGAGGCCGGTGCCGCTTTTTCCCTGCTTGGTGGTGAAATAGGGGTCAAAAATTTTTGCAACTTGATCTGGGTTGATGCCACAGCCGGTGTCGGCGGTGCGCACGTCGACGTAAAAATCTTTCCGCACGCAGGTGACTTCGACGCTACCTTTGCTCTCGGTCGAAGCCTGGACGGCGTTAATGATGACGTTTTGAATGGCGCGGGTGATCTGAACCGCGTCGCCGGTGAGCGAGCAGGGATCGGTGGTGACGTCGCATTTCAATTCGACCCCGTTCTCCTTGGCCATGGCGCCGACGCTGGCCACGACTTCGCTCACGATCTCGGAGACAGAGATGGGCTTGTGGGGCGCGGCTTCGACGCTGCCGTAGCTCTGCCACATGGTGAGCAGGTCGCGGCAGAGCCGGACGTTCTGCTCGATGATCTCGAGTTCCTTGTTGGAATTGACTGCGTTGGGATCGTCGGAACGCTCCGATTCATCCAGCTTTTTGGCCAGAAGCTGAACGTATCCCCAGACGATGGTGAGGGGATTGCCAATATCGTGGACAAATTCAGCGGAGGCTTGGCCTAACGAAGCCAGGCGCTCTTTTTGGGCGAGCTCCTGCAGGAGGCGGTTGTTCAGCTCCTTGATCTCGCCGGCGGCGTTCTCGCTCGTCCGATGGAGCCGGGTGCGCTCGACGTTGCGGCTGATTACTTCCCGCATTTCGCGAGCGTCAAAGGGTTTGCTGATGTAGTCGTTGGCTCCCAGCCGGAGAGCTTCCTTGGCCGTCTCAAGCGCGCCAAACCCAGTCAGCATGATGACGGAGAGGTGCGGATCGATCTGGCGGATCCGCCGTAATCCTTCAATCCCGGTCATGCCCGGCATCCGTATATCCATGACAATGGTATCGGGTTTTTTCTCGGTCAGGAGCTGTAATCCCTTCTCGACCGTATCCGCGGTATGGACCTGATAGCTAGGCTTCAGGAGCATCCGCAAGCTTTCGCGCGGACCCATTTCGTCATCGATGACGAGGATTTGTGGGAGTTCAGCGTTGGCAATCATTGCTTCCCATCGCTAGAAGCTAGGGACGTACCTTCGGCGGAAAAATTCCGCCGAATGTTGCAAAAGGAATCATTTCTGTGGGCGATGCTTCTGTAAATCGAAGGGAAACGCAAGAGGGAAATTGTGAATAACTCGCGCTTTGTCGACAAACCGGCGGGAAAAAAATCTGGTCGTCGGACGCAATCTATTGTTCAAGAGGTGCGGCAACTTAGTCGAGGGTAGAATGGGCAAACGTAATCGGGTCGTGGTGACGGGCATGGGGGTAATCGCCCCTAACGGGACGGGCTTGGTGGAATTCTGGCGCTCGCTCGCTGCGGGTGAGAGTGGCGTGGGCCCGATCACGCTCTTCGATGCGACCGGATTTAAGAGCCGAATCGCGGGGGAGGTCAAAGGATTTGATCCGCTCGATCACATGCCTCTGCAATGGAAACCGAAGCGGATGGGGCGGCATACGCAATTTGCCTACGCTGCCACTCAGATGGCTCTTCGGGATGCAAATTTCGACCCGCAGGTAGACCGCCTGGAGGGGGTCCTGCCGGTGTGCATTGGGGTGAGCTCGAGCGCGTTTGATGTAATCGAAAATGGTTTCAAGGAGCTACAAGGGCGCGGCGCCGGACGCATCAACTCAGGGATGGTTCGAAATTGCCAGCCGCAGGCCGCGGCCCTGCTCATCGCCCAGAAACTGGGAGTGCACACTCAGGCTTCTACTATTTCCTCAGCCTGTAATTCCGGGATCGATGCGGTCGCTTCCGCTGCGACGATGGTGGCCAAGAACGGAGTAGAGATGGCGATCGCGGGTGGGGCGGATGCGCCCGTGACGCCCTTGGCGATGGCGAGTCTCGCTTCCGCCGGGCTCAGCTCTTTCGCTAACGGCGATCCAGAACGGGCCAGCCGTCCGTATGACGCCTGCAGCGATTCCGGCGTGATCTCGGAAGGCGCGGGGGTCGTCATCCTGGAGGATCTCGACCATGCTCTGGCCCGGGGGGCGAAGATCTATCTCGAAATCACCGGCTACGCGGCGCAGATGGATAACGAGCCGGACGATCCCTTCGATGGGTTGGAGGCGACCATGCGGATGGCCATGGCGAACGCCGGCCGGAGCGTGCGGGATATCGATTACATCTGTTCCTACGGTCCGGGACACCCCGTGCTCGACGCGGCCGAGGTGCGCATGATCCGGCGGGTCTTCTCGGTCGGGGCGCCGCATGTGCCGGTGAGCTCGATCAAGGGTGTCACTGGGAACCCGCTCTCGGCCGCTGGGCCAATGCAACTTATCTCTTGCGCGCTGGCTTTCCAGCATGGGGTCATACCGCCTACCGCCAACCATGAATCGCCGCTACCGGACTGTGATTTGGATTTTGTCGCGCGAAAGGCCCGAAAGGCGCTACTGAACTGTGCTTTAATCAATGTGCGTGGACTGGGAGGCGGTAATAGCAGCATGGTGGTGGAGAGAGTGCGTGCGATGTGACTGTCTGGGCCAGGCGCCTGAAAACAACAACCTGATGTTACCGATCCGTCCGGCGTTATGACACCCGCGACTATTTCCACCCTGGTGGCCATGGTCTTGCAACTTTTGCTTGGCCTGGCGGTCTTTCAGGCCAACCGGCATCGCCTGGCTAATCAGTGCTTCCTCCTGCTTTCGCTCACGATCGACGCCTGGCTAGGTAGCCTTTTCCTGGCCTTTACCGCGACGACTCCAGAGGCGGCAGAATTTGCCATCCGGCAGGCTTCCGCGGCGGGGGCGGGCTATCTTGCGGTTCTCAATTTTCTCCGCCTGTCGGTGCGTCAGCGCCAACTGGGATGGAAGGGCCTGGTTGCCAACTCCAAGACTTGGTTGATCTCCACCGTTTGCATCATCGTCCTTTGCCAGACCCATGCATTCCTTAAAGGTGCGGTGCTTGCGCAACAGTCACAGACCGCTCCGAGCCCGAATTATGGAACGGCGATCTACCTATACTCTGCCTACATCACCCTGGCGTTCGTCGCCCTTATCATTAGCTACGGCCGCGATATCCGAAATACCAAGGGCGGCGAACATGCCGAGCTTTCTTTCATCTTCATCGGCGCCATCGCTGCCGTAGCCTTTGCCGTCCTCTTCGCTTTCGTCCTCGATTATTTCCTCGGCCCGGCCCGCGCCCTTTGGTTCGCACCCTTCCGGTTCATTATTCTCAGCATCGTCATCGCCTACGGCATTGCGACCCGAAAGATTCTCGAGGTCGGCTTCTTCATGCGGCGGGTGATTTCCTACTTCGTCCTGGCGATCTACCTCATCGCGCTTTACGCGTTGATCTGGTGGCTCTGCTATTCCGTTTTCGTCCCGATGTTTGGTCAAGGAGGCCGCTCCTTGGCTCATGTCCTGGCGGCTTTGGTGATTGCCTTTGCCATGGCTCCGGCGCGCGGGGTTTCGCAATCGTTGGCTGATCGCCTCTTCGTTGGCACGCGCCGGCTCGACTTTCAGGCGACCATGAACCAGGCCGCTGCCATCCTCCGCTCCGTCACCACTTTGGCCGACCTCCTGGACCGCTTTGGCCTAACGATCGGGCAGGCGGTGGATACCGAGAGGGTCTTTATCCTCCTGCCCGAAGATGAATTCTACGGGCAGCGCTTTCCCTCTGTTCCCGGCGGCAGCCCGAACCTGCGGATGGAGCTGCACCGCGACCAGGCGATCATCTCGCATCTGGAGCGGACGCAGGAACCAATCGTATTGGATGAGCTGCACCGCGTCCGCTCGACACCGGAATTGGAACGCGTCCGGCGGCAGATGAAATCGCTCCACGTCGCCGTCGCCATGGGCATTTTTTCCCGCGAGCAACTGGCCGGGGTCATGCTCCTGGGCCCGCGACGTTCCGGCAGCATTTACGGCACGGTGGAGCAGAGCGCGCTTCTCGTCCTCTGCGGCCAGCTGGCGGTGGCGATCGAGAACGCTCAGCTCTTCACCGAGGTGCAGAACGCCAAGATCTACAACGAAACCCTGCTGCAGAATCTCACCACCGGCGTGGTCGCGGCCGATCGCAACGGCCTGATCACCGTCTTTAACCGCGAGGTAGAACAAATCACCGATCTTTCCGCGGCCGAACTATTGGCCCGCAAAGTGAGTAACCTTCCCGAAGCCCTGCGCGATATCCTGACCGAGACCCTGACCAGCGGCGAGCGGCAGGAAGATCGCGAAATCTCCCTCCGCACCGGCGACAAGAATACCGTCCTGCGCGCGAGTAGCTCCATTTTCCATGGGCAGGATGGCGAGCCGCTGGGGGCGTTGATGGTCCTGACCGATATCACCACGCTGAAACGTCTGGAGATGCAGATCCGGCGGAGCGATCGCCTGGCCAGCCTGGGGACGCTCTCAGCCGGCATGGCCCATGAAATCAAGAACCCGCTGGTCTCGATCAAGACCTTTGCCCAACTCTTGCCGGAGCGATATCAAGACTCCGATTTCCGCGAGACCTTCTTCTCTCTCATCGGTCACGAAGTAGACCGGATTGACTCGTTAGTTAACCAACTCCTTCGCTTTGCCCGGCCGGCCAAACCGCTGCTCAAGCCGATGCATGTGCACGAGGTCCTGGAAAAGGCGCTGCTCCTCATCGGGCATCGGCTTTATCAAAAGGATATAAAATTAACTCGTTCCTGGCATGCCGACGTGGATACGATCCGGGCTGATGCAGACCAGATCGAGCAGGTCTTTCTCAACTTTTTCATTAACGCTCTCGACGCCATGAAACCCGGCGGCGCCCTCACCGTGGCCACCCAAATCGGGACGACCGAGACCTGGCCGACCGCACTACCGATGGAGAACGCGGAAGGCGGCGAGATCCTGCGCATTTCAGTCGAAGACGATGGAAGCGGGATCAAACCGGAAGATGTGGCTCACGTCTTCGATCCCTTCTTTACCACCAAGGATTACGGGACCGGCCTGGGCCTCTCGGTCGTGCACGGCATCGTGCAGGAACACGGGGGGCAGATCGAAGTGGAGAGCGAACTGGGCCGCGGGACGAGCTTTCACATCATGCTCCCCCTGGTCCGCTTCCAGGAAGAGGTCGCCGCGGCATGATCCAGCCCCCCGCGTGCCTTCTTTATACCGAGGATCCTGAATTCGTTAGGCGCGCGAGCGCTTATCTGCGCACGGTGGCACCGGTGCAGCACGTCGCCCGGCTGGAGCGGCTCCATCTCGTCCTGGAACAACACCGCTCCTCCATCCTTCTTTTCGATCTGCGCTCGCGCGAGAGTCGCGACCTGCTCGAGCAGGTGCGGCGGCAATGGCCCGAGGTCCTAGTCATCGGTTTCGGCGTCCTGCGCTCGGACCCTTTTCGGGAAGCCGAACAGGCTGGCCTCTACGCGGTGGAAGATATTTTTCTGCAGCGGCGGCAATTCCAGGCCCTCGTTAGGCGCGCGCTCGATTATCTGCGCCTGGCGGAAGAGAGCCGGGCCTTGCGGGCGGAGGCTGTGCGCCAGCCCGCGCCGTCCCTGGCCGGGCCGTTGGAGATCGCCCAGGAATCGAGCTACGTCTCCCTCGCCTTGCAGCGGTTTCCGCGGCTTTTCCAGCGGCGCGAGAATTCCGATCTGCTGGCCGATCAGGTCGTGGAAGGGCTCTCCGAAGCCACTCGGGTGCGCCGGGTGGGAATGTTTGGGCGCCGGGCGCCGGGCGAGAGTTTCCGCCTCCGGGCCGGGCTGCGTTGCCTGCCCGAAACCTACAAGTTGGAATATGACGAGCTCGATCCGCTGCTGCGCTGGTTTGAGTTACACGCCCAGCTCATCTGCCGGACTCATCTCGCGCAGACCCAGGCGCGCGACCAGCGCGAGCTCCTCCGGCGCGCCCTCGATACTCTCGGCGCAGAGGTGATCGTCCCGCTGTTTGCCCGCGGCGGCATCACGGGCTGGCTGTTTTTTGGCCCTCGGCTCACCGGGCAACCGTTTGATGCCGCCAGCCTGGAGATGCTCATGAGCCTGAGCGAGCACGTCTCCACCGTGCTCGATAATGCGCAGCGCAACGAGGAGATCAGCCAGCAGAAAACACTCGCCGAGACGCTCCTCACCGCCATGCCTCCGGGCATCCTCGCCTGCGACGAGAATGGCAGCATCCGCTGGTGCAACCCGACCGCTGAAACTGTCCTCGGCCTGAACGCTGGAGAAGTGCTCAACCGCCCGATTGAACTTGCCGGCAGTCGCATCGCCGCTCTCTTGCGCGAGACGCTGGAGCAGGGCCGGGGCCTGGGCGCCCAGCAATGGGTGGATCCCAACACCCGCCGCTCCATTTCCGTCCAAACCCGACGCCTCCTGCACGAAGGAGAGTCGTTAGGCGCGGTCGCCGTCATTCAGGATCTGACCCCGGAGGAGTCGCTCCGGCAGAAGCAGGAGCTAATGGATCGGGCCGCCTTTTGGACTGACCTCGCGGCCAGCATGTCGCATGAAGTGCGCAACCCGCTGGTCGCGATCAAGACTTTCGCTCAGCTCTTGCCCGAGCGCTTCGACGACCCGGATTTCCGGCGCGACTTCAATGAAATCGTGGTGCAGGAGATCGACCGGCTCGACCTTATCATCACCCAGATCAACAATTTCGCCCACCCGCCCGAGCTGCACTTCAAGCCGATCGACCTGCGCACTTCGATGAAGAAGGCGATCGAGCTGGTGCGGGCGCGTTCGACGCAAAACGGGTTCTCGATCGAGACCACCCTGCCCGACGATCTGCCCCGTGTGGTCGGCGATGAAACCGCTCTCGCCGAAGCCTTCGCCCACCTCGTGGCCAATGCGGCCGAAGCCACTTCCGGCCAGCCGCGCGGCCGCATCACTCTTTCCGCCAAGTCGATCCACGAAGGCGATCACACCAGCGGCGTGGTGGTGACGGTGCACGATAATGGCCGCGGCATTTCGGCCGATCTGCGCGAGAAGATTTTTTCTCCCTTCTGCACCACGAAAGCGCGCGGCATGGGCCTCGGCCTCCCGATCGTCAAGCGAACCGTCTTCGACCACAACGGCCGGGTCGATGTCGACTCAAATTCCCACGGCACCTCCGTCAGTGTGCTCCTTCCGGTGCTGGAAAACGGCGCCTGATCGGGTCGCCGGTTTCGTTTTCTGATTGGAAAGAGGGGCGAGCGCTCTAAAGTGGGCTCGTTCTCCGCAAAAAATTAGCACTTAGTAACTCTCAAACAGAAATCCTCTTCATGATCGTCACCACTCAACAGCTCTACAAAGTCGCCTACGGGAAATTCGCGGTCGGCGCTTATAACGTGAACAACATGGAGCAAATCCTCGGCCTCTTCCGCGGCAACGTGCAGAGCCAGGCGCCCTTCATCATCCAGCTCTCCAAAGGCGCCCGCAAATATGCCGACAAGCGCATGCTGGAAGCGTTGATTCGCACCGCCGAGACCATGTTCAGCGATGCCATTTTTGCCGTCCACCTCGATCATGGCGACGAAGAAACCTGCTACGACTGCATCGATTCCGGTTTCTACAGCTCGGTCATGATCGACGCCAGTCACGAGTCGTTTGAGGAAAATGTCGCCATCACCAAACGTGTGGTGGAACGCGCCCATCAAAAAGGGATCAGCGTGGAAGCGGAACTCGGCCGGCTCGGCGGGGTCGAGGAAGACATCAAGGTCGACGAAGGCCACGCCTCGCTCACCAACCCGGCAGAAGCGGTTGAATTCGTGAAACAAACCGGCTGTGACTCACTCGCCGCCGCCATCGGCACCAGCCACGGCGCCTATAAGTTCCAAGGCAAACAGGGTCTGCACTTCAACGTCATCGAAGACATCCAGAAGCGCATCCCCGGCACGCCCATCGTCATGCATGGCAGCTCCAGCGTCCCGATCGAAGAAGTCGAGCGGATCAACGCCGCCGGCGGCAAACTCGACCCCTCCGCCAGAGGGGTGAACGAAAACGAATACCTGCCCGCGGCCAAACTCGGCGTGACCAAGGTGAACATTGATACCGATGGCCGCCTCGTCTGGACCCGGGTGCATCGCGAATTCTTCCGCGATCATCCTGAGCAGTTCGATTTCCGCGCGCCGGGCAAGATTTTCATCGAGGAATACGCCAACTTCATCGCGCACAAGAACGAGAAGCTCGGCTCGGCCAACCAGCTCGACGCCATTCGCGCCAGCCTCTGATTCTCGGCGCTAAGCAGAGGCGGTAGCGGCGACGGCCCCGTCCATTTTTAACGACTGAACCGCCAGCTGGGCGGCGGCCGGCGATAGCGACTCTATTTGCCGCCCCGCCCGATCTCGCGCAGAGTCGCGCCGCGGATGTTTGCTTACTACCTGCACGATTTCGACCCGTTCATCTTTCGGCTCTGGGGGAATGTCGGACCGCGCTGGTACGGGATGGCTTATGTGCTCGCATTCGCCTGCGGCTTTTGGCTGCTGCGGGTACTCGCTCGCCGCGGCTACACCCAATTGCGACCGGAACAGGTTGGCGATTTCATCACCTGGGCAGCGCTCTTCGGCGTCATGCTGGGCGGGCGCATCGGCTACGTCCTCTTTTATCGGCCCGAGATGTTGCGCGATCCGCTTTCCATTTTGCGGGTCTGGGAAGGCGGGATGTCGAGCCACGGCGGCATGTTTGGCCTCATCGCCTTCACTTATTGGTACGCCTGGCGACACAAAATCTCGTGGACCAATCTGGGCGATAACCTGGTCGTGGTGGCACCGATCGGTTTGTTCTTTGGGCGCTGCGCGAATTTCATCAATGGCGAGCTCTACGGTCGCCTAACGACTGTGCCGTGGGCCATGCTTTTCCCGAAGGAACTGCTCGAACCGGAAAACGGCCCTGAGGCGGGCGAGGCGGTGCGGGCGGTTCGCCAGCTCGATCCGACCGTGACCAGTCCCGACATGATCGTGAACGGGTTGCACAGCCATCCGCCATGGCGCGAAATCCTGCGACCGATTTTGACTCCGCGGCATCCCTCGCAGATTTACGAGGCACTCCTGGAAGGCGTCGCGCTTTTTACCATTCTTTGGCTGGTCCGGACGCGCACCCGGCAACCCGATGGCGTCCTGACCGGCTTGTTCTTCTTTTGCTACGCCATCTTCCGGATCGTGGTGGAATACTTCCGCGAGCCGGACGCCTCGCTTATCGCCGGTTTTACCCGCGGACAATTTTTCTCGTTTTTCCTCATCGCGATCGGGCTGGCCTTCATCATCGTGGCCAGGATCCGCCATCGCCGGGCCGCGCCCATTTTTCAATCCCTCTAGACGGACGAATCGCAGCGCCGCGCTTGAGCCGAGCGAAGGGGCGACAGTGCCACTTTCGTTTCGCGCGACTTCCGCTATTACTAAGCCAGAATGACCGCCCTCATTTTTCCAGGTTTCCTGGCCGCGGGCGGGCTCGTCTTTTCCTTCGAGCACGCGACGGTCGCAGGGAAGGCCGTGCTCTTCATCCTCGCCATCGGCTCCATCTTTAGCTGGTCGGTCATGGTGACGAAGATGCGGGTGGTGCAATTCGCCCGAAAACAGACCGATCGGTTTCTGGCCGCTTTCCGGCAGGATCGGCAACCGTTACGTTTGTTTGAATCGAACGCGCGCTTTCCCGGCTCTCCCATTTTCCAGGTTTATCGCGCCGGGTGCGATGAACTCACTTTCCACCTCCTTGGCTCGTCCGAGATCGACGAAACATTCCGGGCCCGGCTCGAGATCGCGGACAAGATCACCCCGGCGCAGATGCATGCGGTCAACGCTGCGATGGAACGGGCGGTGGGCGAGACCGCGCTCAAGCTTGAGTCGCAGATGATCCTGCTCGCGACGGCGGTGAGCGGGGCGCCGTTCCTGGGATTGTTAGGCACGGTCTGGGGCGTGATGGACACCTTCACCGGCGTGGCCGAAGCCGGCAGCGCCAATCTGGCCGCGATGGCTCCAGGGGTTTCCGGCGCGCTCATCACCACTGTGACCGCGCTCTGCGTCGCCATTCCGGCCATGTTTGGCTACAATTTTCTCGTCACCAGCATCCGCGCCATGACCGTGGAAATGGATAATTTCGCGGCCGAACTGGCCTCCGAGTTCGAGCACAAATACGTCGAGCACGGCTCGCGGGTGTCGGATTTCCGCCGTTAGGCAAAGAAAGGCAGGAATGAATTTGGAAACCAGGAAACCAGGAAGAGGCAAGGAAAGTCACTCTTCTTTTCCTGGCTTTCTGGTTTCCAAATTCATTCTCTGATTTTCCGCTCATGCGCCGTTATTCCAGTCGCACTTCGCTCTCGACCCTCTCGGAGATTAACATCACTCCGCTGCTCGACCTCGCTTTCGTCCTTCTGATCATTTTCATGATCACCACCCCGTTGCTCGAGAACAGTAAGACCCTCATCATTCCCTCCAGCGCCACCACCAATGCGCCGATCAATCCGGCTGCGGTCCAGATTCTTTCCATCGATCGCAATGAAGTCGTGAGGCTGAACGAAGCGGTGGTCGAGCCGGCCGCGCTGGAGAGCCGGCTGGCCGCGCTCAAGGCCGCCGACCCGAATGTGGCGGTGGTGATTCGCCCCGATCGCAGCCTGCCGGTGCAGAAACTCGTTAGTCTGATGGACGCGCTGCAGCGGGCCGAGATCACCAAGGTCGGCATCGCGACGCAGGAAGAAACGCCCTAACGATGACCCGGGACGCGCGTTTCTGGCGCAACGTCACCATCGTCGGGCTCATCCACGTGGTCGTGCTGCTCGGGCTGCTCTGGTGGAGCCGTTCGCCGCGGCCAGTGCCGAAGGACATTGTCTGGATGGAAGGCGGAGCGGGAGCGAGCGGGCCGGCCGCGGCGGCGGAGGAAGCAGCGCCGCCGCCACCGGCCGAGACCCCGGAAGCCACTCCGGTCGAAACACCGGAAGAGGTCAAGGAAGAGCCGACCCCTGAAGTCATGCCGACGGCCAAGAGCGAGATCGAAATCCCCACGCCCACGATGTCGCCCACGCCCAGCGCAACTCCGACTCCCACCCCAACTCCTACCGCAACACCGACTCCGACCCCGAAACCAACCCCCTCGCCAACCCCCAAACCAACGCCGAAACCGACTCCAAAACCGACCCCGAAAAAGCCCAAGCCGACTCCGACGCCGAAACAGAAGAAAAAAAAGGCCAGTCCAACTCCGAAGCCGAAAGCGACGCCGGACAAGGCAGCGGAAGAAAAAGAGCAAGAGCTGGAGAAGAAAAAAGCCGTCGCCAAAGAAGCGTTAGGCAAAGAGGAGGAAGAGAAGCCGGTCAAGAAAGCGCTCCCGGCCGATGAAGGCGAAGGCGCGGAGACCAAGAGCAAAGGCAGCGGCGGCTCGGGCGGCAAAGGCTCGGGCGAAGGCGGCGCCTCCGAATTCGGTTGGTACGCCAATATGTTGCACGACCGTTTCTTCGGGGAATGGGTCCAGCCGACTTCGGTCGTTCATTCGGCCAAGCTTGTCGTCACCCTGCGCATTCGGATCAACAAGGACGGCCGCATTTCCGATTTCTCGATCGCGAAATCCTCCGGCAACCCGGTAGTGGACGATTCGGTCACGGCGGCGGCGGCGCGGGTCAAGCAGGTCGACCCTTTGCCATCCGGGCTGGGCGACGATTATTATGACGTGAACATCAACTTCGAATTAAACTGACCGATGACGAGACGACACTTTTCTCCTGAGGCCATGGCGGTCCTGCTTTTTTGCCTAACGACAACGACGCTGCTGCGGGCGGCGGAAGACGTGCCCACCATCACGGTGAGCAAGGGCGACCAGATCAATCTGACCGTTTCCACTCTCGGCGGGAGCGAGGGCGCGGCCGCGACCAAGACGGTGGAGAACGATCTCGCCCTCTCGGGATATTTTAAAATGGGAGGCGAAAACAGCTCCTACACCGTGAAGGGCACGGCCGATGGCGGCAGCCTGCAGGGGCAGGTGGTGGATCACAGCGGCGGAAAGGTCCTTTCCAAAACCTATAGTGCGAACGCCCGGGCCAACGCGCATCAGTTTGCCAACGACATCATCGAGACGCTGACCGGCCACAAGGGTTTGGCCGGGAGCAAGATTAGCTTCATCGCCACCCGGAGCGGGAAGAAGGAAGTTTACCTGGCTGATTTCGACGGCAGCAACGCGCGGCAGTTGACCCACGACAACACGATCAGCGTGCACCCGTCGCTCAGCCCGGATGGGAACCGGATCGCCTACACCGGTTATCAAAGCGGTTATGCCGATGTCTATGTGATCAATGTCGCGAGCGGGGCGCGCAATCGGATCGTGAACTTCCCGGGAACGAATAGTGGAGCGACTTTTTCGCCCGACGGCGGACGGCTCGCCCTAACGATCAGCAAGGACGGCAATCCCGAGCTCTACACCGTGAGCGCGAGCGGCGGGGGCGCGCACCGGCTCACTCGCACCCGCGGAGTGGAGTCGGGTCCGACCTGGTCGCCCGATGGGAGCGAGATCATTTACTCGTTCGATGGCGAGGGCGGCCCGCAGCTTTTCCGAATTTCCGCCAGCGGTGGGACCGGGCGGCGCTTGAATACCGGCTACGGTTATTGCACCGAGCCGAGCTGGTCGCCGGATGGGAAAAAGGTGGCGTTTAATGTGCGGAACGGGGGCGAGTTTCAGATTGCGGTGCTGGATCTGGCCGGCGGCGGGACGCGTCTCCTGAGCTCGGGGCAGGATCCCGCCTGGGGGCCGGATTCGCGGCATGTGATCTTCAGCAATGACGGCGCGCTTTACATGCTCGACACCGTGAGCAGCCGGAAGAATAAGATCATCGACGGGCTGGGGAAGATCACCGAGCCGAGCTGGTCGCGGGAGTAGGCGCCGCCCGCGAAGCACCGGGCGAGCTAGAGGAGCGCGAGGGATTTTCCTTCGCGGTGCGCCACCTGGTCGAGGGTGCACTGGCGGGGCGCTTTGTCTTTGCGCCAGCGGACGATTTTCGTCCCGTGCCGGAAACGGTCGCCGGTAAAATGATCGTAGGTCACTTCCACCACCACCTTGGGATCGACCGGCTCCCATTCCGCGCTGCGCTCGGTGCTCCAGCGACTCGGGCCGCCGGGAGCGTTGCCGGTGAAACCGGGCGCCTTTTTCAAGGCCTCGAACTTTTTCGTTAGGGCCGGTTTCTCACTGTTTTTGAAGGCGGAGGTGAAACCGACGTGATGGAGCAGACCTTCCTCGTCGTAGAGCCCGAGCAGGAGCGAGCCGATCACTTTGCCTCCGCTGGCATAACGAAATCCGCCGACCACACAATCGACCGTGCGGATCTGCTTGATCCTGACCATCGCGGTCCGCTCGCCCGAGGTGTAGGGCGCGTCGGCCCGCTTGGCCATGATGCCGTCGAGATTGCCGCCGACGGTCTGGAACCACTTCTCCGCCTGGCGCAGATCGGTCGTGGCGGGCGAGAGGCGAATTTGTTTATCGTGAGGGAAATATTTCTCGGCGAACTTTTCCAGTTCAACCCGGCGTTTCGTTAACGGGAGTTCGAGAAGAGACGCTCCCCTGGCGTCGGCCAGAAGGTCGAAAGTGATGAAGAGGGCCGGATGAGCCGCGGCCAGTTTCTGCACCCGGCTGGCGGCGGGATGCAGGCGGAGTTGCAGCTCGTCGAAGGAAAGCGCGCCGCTGACCGGAATGGCCAGCTCGCCGTCGAGGACGAACTGTTTCGCTTGCAAACACTCCAGCGCCCTAACGACATCGGGGAAATAACGCGCCAGCGGCTGGCCGGCCTTGGATTGCAGGTAAACCCCGTCGCCATCGCGAAAGGCGAGGCAGCGAAAGCCGTCCCACTTCGGCTCGTATTGCCAGCCGTCGTCGCTCGGAATTTCGTCGACCGAGTGCGCTTCCATCGGCGGGAGGGGAGGTTTGACCGCGGAGGACGCAGAGTGCGCGGAGGTCTTGGATTTCAATTTTTCTTCCTCCGCACACTCTGCGTTCTCTGCGGTTTCATCGGATCAGGATAGCGCCGCGGCTCCAGCTTCGGTGGCCGCTTTCCTTTTCGCAACGCACCTTGCACCGGGATGTAAGAGAGTTCGGTGCCGTCGGTGGCGCAACGCAGCAGCAGGCCGCCCCGGCTCATGTCGCCGCGGCCGACGAAGTCACTCGGGAACTGGATCCGCTCGCGCAGGATCTCGAGCAGAACGTTGACGTATTTGCCGGTCGCGACGCTGCCCAGGAGCACGACCTCGCATTGCGGAGTCATTTGCCTAACGAGCCGGCGCAGGTCGCGCTCCAGCGGCTTGCGGTAACGCGGATCGCCCGCCTCGATATCGACCTCCGCAAACTCGCGCAGGTCATCCAGCGTGACCGCAGTCGAGGCCGCAACCAGACCGCGCGTCGGGGTGATGACCAGCACGCGAGAGAGATCGGGCCGGGCGAAGGCCTTGGCGTAGGCCAGTTTGCCGCGGAAATACAATCCACTCAAAAAAGTGAAGACCTCGCCTAACGACACCGAATCTTCCGCGCGCAGCCGCCGGGCGAGATCGAATTGCGCCCGCTCGTTCAGGAGCATCTGGGCCCGCCGGCCGCCAGCGTAGGCGGGCGAGAGGAGAAAGGTGCGTGTCATCGGCGCTAAGGTAATATCGTTTCGATGTTCCTGCGCCAGCCGGAGCACGACGATGAAACCTGGATTCCTTGAAAAACTAATCGGCCGCCTCGGGCGCATCGGCCCGGAGGAAGTGCAGAATTATCTCCTTCGCCTGGCCCAGGAAAAGGGCTTCCTCGAGACCATCTTCAACGCCATCCAGGAAGGGATCATCGTGACCGACTCGAACGGCCGCATCACTTACCTGAACGATGCCGCCTGCGAGATCTTCGGCCTCGAAGGCGAGGGCGCGATCGGCAAACCGCTCGAAGAACAGGTGCGCGGGCTGGATTGGAAATCGCTCTCGCAATCGGACGCCGCCCTCACTCGCGACATGGAGATTTTTTATCCGGCCAACCGCTTCATCAATTTCTACGTCGTGCCGCTGATCATCGAGCGGCGGGCAGCGGCCGACGCCCCTGACGATTCCATCGCGGAAGCGGTCGGCCACGCCATGATCCTGCGCGACATCACGGAAGACCGGCGCTCGACCCAGCAGACGATCGAGTCGGAGCGAATCTCGGCCCTGACTTTGCTCGCCGCCGGAGTGGCGCACGAAATCGGGAATCCGCTCAACTCGCTCCACATCCATCTCCAGCTGATGGAGCGGAAAGTGAAAAAATTGCAGGCGGCGGAGGACAAGCGCGAGCTGCAGGAATCGATCGATATCGCGCGAGCCGAGATCAGCCGGCTGGACTCGATCGTGAGCCAATTTCTGCGCGCCATTCGCCCCTCCAAGCCGCATCTGCAGCCAGAGGACGTGAACGCGCTGGTGCAGGAAGCAGTGCGTTTTTTCCGGCCGGAAATCAAGGATCGCGACATCGTGGTCGAGACCGAGCTGCGCTCTGATTTGCCCTTGCTCGAGCTCGATCGCGACCAGATGAAGCAGGTCTTCTACAACGCGATCAAGAACAGCTTCGAAGCGATGAAGCGGCGCGGCATTCTCCGCATCCGGACCGATCGCGACGACAGTCATGTGAAGGTCAGCTTTACCGATACCGGCGGCGGGATTTCCCCGGAGAATCTGAGCCGGGTCTTCGAGCCCTACTTTACCACCAAGAGCGGCGGGTCCGGGCTCGGCTTGCTCATCGTCCGCCGGATCGTACGCGAGCACGGCGGCGAGCTGGCGATCGAAAGTACCGAAGGCCACGGCCTCACTTTGACCATCCGCCTGCCGTTGCTCGATCGCCGGGTACGGATGCTGCCGGAGAAAACGAGCAAGAGTTAAAGAGGGCAACTCCGGCAGGGCGAGACTCCGTCGAGTGCGGAACTTTCCTTTCCTCGACCGCCGACCTCCTGCACTGTTTGAGCAAAATGCAGCCGACCGTACTCATCGTCGACGACGAGAAGCACACCCGGGACGGGTTGCGAACGTTGCTGGGCGACACCTACGACACTTACGTCGCAGCCGATATCACTGGCGCGCTTGACGTTCTGCAGCGCGACCAGATCGATGTCCTCCTGACCGATCTGCGCCTCGGGGGCGAGGACGGGATGAGCCTGATCGAGCGCGCGCTCAAGCTCCCGCATGCGCCGGTCTGCATCATGATGACGGCCTACGGCTCGGTCGACACCGCGGTCGAAGCGATGAAGCGGGGCGCATATGATTTTGTGACCAAGCCGCTCAATCTCGACAAGGTCGAGATCCTGATCGCGCGGGCGCTCGGCAGCCGCCGGCTGGAGCAGGAAAATCGCTCCTTGCGCCAGCAGGTGGACGAACGGTTCGCGCTCGAAAACCTCCTGGGCGAATCGCCGAACCTGCGCGAAGTGCTCGACACCATCCGGCAGGTCGCACCTTCCTCGGCCAACGTTTTGATCGAAGGCGAAAGCGGAACCGGCAAGGAACTGGCCGCGCACGCCATTCATAATCTGAGCCGCCGCCACAAGGGGAAATTCGTCACGGTGCATTGCGCGGCCCTTTCGCCGCAGTTGCTCGAGAGCGAACTTTTTGGGCACGAGCGCGGCGCCTTTACCGGCGCGCACGAGCGGCGCATCGGGCGTTTCGAGCAGGCTAATGGCGGGACCATTTTCCTCGACGAAATCGGCGAGATCGATACCACCACCCAGATCAAACTCCTGCGCGTGATCAGCGAAGAACGTGCTTTCGAGCGAGTCGGCGGTTCGCAGACTTTGCACGCCGACGTGCGCCTGATCGCGGCCACGAACAAGAACCTGGAGACGATGGTGAGCGAGGGGAAATTCCGCGACGACCTCTACTTTCGGCTCAACGTGGTCAAGATCACCATGCCGCCTTTGCGCGAGCGGAAAGAGGACGTGCCACTGCTCGTGCGGGCGTTCCTTCGCCATTTCTCGCAGGCCAATGAGAGACCGTTGCTCGAGATCACCGGCGACGCCATGAACGCGCTCCTGGCCTACGACTGGCCGGGGAACGTGCGCGAGCTCCGGACCGCGATCGAGCACGGCGTAGTCATGGCGACTGGCCCGAAAGTGACTCTGCGCGATCTGCCCGCGGCGGTGCGCAAGGCCGCTCCGGAAGCAGGCACGCGGGTGCGGCCGTTTGACGAACATGCCAGCCCGCTCGATCTGCACGCGACCGAGAAACGGCTCATTGCCCAGGCCCTGGCCGCGACCAAGGGAAACATCACCGCGGCAGCGAAAAAGCTGGGCATTAGCCGGCGCACTCTGCATCGGAAGATCAACGAGATGAATGAGGGAAAAGCCGCGGATGAACCTGAATCCGTCTCGGGGGAAGCGACGTCCGAAGGAAATCCCCATGAGCAGGACTAGCGATCTGAAGCGGCTGATGCCGCCCCAAGAACGCGGCTGCAGCGCGTCCGCGCTTTTTCTCTTCGCCGCGCTGCTCGCTTTCGGCAAAAATGGCGAACTGGCCTGGAGCTGGATGGCGAGGGCCTTTTCTTGAGCGACCACGACCGGGAGAAAGCGAATCCATTGCAATGATCGAGGCGAAGAAAATATTTGGGACCGACGGAGTGCGCGGAGTGGCGAACGTCGAGCCAGTCACGGCCGAGACCGCGCTCAAGCTGGGGCGGGCTGCCGCCCACGTTTTTACCCACCTCAACCCGCGGGAGCACCCGCCCGGCGCGCGCCCGAAGATCGTGCTCGGGAAAGACACCCGGCTCTCCGGTTACATGCTGGAAAACGCCCTCGTCGCCGGGATCACCTCGTTAGGCGTGGACGTGCTCCTGATCGGTCCGCTGCCCACGCCCGGCGTGGCCTACATCACCCGCTCGCTCCGGGCCGATGCCGGCATCGTCCTCTCCGCTTCGCATAACCCGTATGAGGATAACGGGATCAAATTTTTCCGGCACGATGGCTACAAGCTGGATGACGAGATCGAGAAGAAGATCGAGCAACTCGTCTTCAGCGGCGAGATCGAAGCCGTCCGCCCGACCGCGCAGAAAATCGGTCGCGCCACCCGCATCGACGACGCGCTCGGGCGCTACGTGGAATTTGCCAAGGCCAGCTTCCCCCGCGGGATGTCGCTCGAGAAAATGCGGATCGCGGTCGATGTCGCGAACGGCGCCGGCTACAAATCGACCCCCTGCATTCTGCGCGAACTCGGAGCCGAGCTGACTGTGGCGCACAACCAGCCTAACGGGACCAACATCAACGCCAATTGCGGCAGCACGCACCCGGAGGAAATCCAGCGGCTGGTGCGGGAAAGCGGGGCCATGATCGGGATCGCGAACGACGGCGACGCCGACCGGGTGCTGCTCTGCGACGAAAAGGGCGAGGTGGTGGATGGGGACGAGATTTTAGCCATCGCCTCGGTCGATCTGCTGGCCAGCGGCCAGCTCGCGCAGAACACCCTGGTCGCGACGGTCATGAGCAACTTCGGGCTGGACGAAGCACTGGCCGGGCAGGGCGGGAAAGTCGTTCGGACCAAAGTGGGCGATCGTTACGTCCTGGAAGAAATGGTGCGGCAGGATCTGAACCTGGGCGGCGAGCAGAGCGGGCATATGATCTTTCGCGATTTCACCACCACCGGCGACGGCATCATCAGCGCTCTGCAGATCCTGCGCATCATGCAGACGACCGGCAAACCGCTGAGCGAACTGAAAAAATGCCTGACGAAATATCCGCAGGCGCAACGGAATCTGCGGGTCCGGGAAAAGCCGCCGCTAAAGGATCTGCCCGCGATCGAAAAGATGGTGCAGGAAGCGGAGACGGAGCTGAAGGGCAAAGGCCGCGTCCTCTTGCGCTATTCCGGCACGGAGCCAAAAATCCGCCTCCTGATTGAAGGCCGCGACCACGCCCAGATCGGTCGCCAGGCGGACCGGATTGCCGACGCGATCGAGGCGGCCATTGGGATGAAACAGGAAAACACGAAAGGAGGAAAGGAGGCGGCGCGGAGCAAAGGGTGACCGCGGCTTCCGGTTTCTTTTTTCCGCATTCCTGCTTTCCTGACTCGTTTCATGAATCTCTCCCAAGTTGTCGAGGCGCTGCTCATCAGCGCGCAGAAACCGCTCAGCGCCCGCGAACTGGTCGCCGCGATCAAGGGCGCCGGAGCGGAAGACGAGCTCGCCCCTAACGAATTTGCCAGGACGAGCGAAGCCGAGGTCAGCGCGGCGCTGGAGCAGCTCAAGCTCGAGTACGTTGAGCAGCAGCGCGCTTTTCAGATCATCGAGAAGGCCGACGGCTGGCAATTGGCGAGCGACCCGCAATATGCCCGCTGGGTGCGCCAGCTTTTCCCGGCGGCCAAGCCGACCCGGCTCACCCCGCCGGCGCTGGAGACGCTGGCCATCATCGCCTATCGGCAACCGATCACGCGGGCGGATGTCGAGGCCGTGCGCGGCGTCGCGATCGATAGCGTGTTGCAGACGATCATGGAGCGCGGGTTGGTCCGGATCGGGGGCCGGGCGGAGGTGCCGGGTCGGCCGTTGCTCTACGAGACGACGCAGTTTTTCCTCGAACATTTCGGCCTGCGCAACCTCGAGGAGCTGCCGAATTCCGAGGAATTAAAGCGACGCGAGCTGCCCAAGGCGCCGCTACCGGCCGCGGAAGAGCCAGGGCCGCCGCTTGATGAGCCAGAGCCGGCCGCGGAGGAACCTCCCACCGGGCCTACCGAAGCCGAAACTCCACCGGAGACGGTGGAATCGAGTTCCGCGAGTTAATTCCGCCGGCCGCGGCGCGGTCAGGAAAAAGAACCGCGGATCCGGCGACCGAGCGATCGCCGAACCCGCGGGAACCAGAAAATTCTGCAGCCTAACGAGGGCTAATGGAAGGCGACGGGCTGGTCATGTTATCTTCGCTCAAACTGCCGCCCGTGCTGCTGCTGCTGCTGCTGCTGCCGGTGTCGCACGCCCCCGGGGCGGCAGATTTGGCATGGAACCGAAGCAGACTGTCCGAGATTTTCTTAAGCTTATTCCGGTTCACCGGTCGATTTCGCACCTGGTTCAGTGGGCCACCTCTCTTTCCGCCGTCACTTTGCCGCGTGACATTCTGCTCGAACCGGCGACTTTTCCGGCATCGCAGTCTTATGGAAATGAAGAACTTTGCTCTGAAATGCGCAGCCTTGATCGCGGTCGCGACCGCCCTTTTTGGCCTGACCGGTTGTGGCAGCTATAACAAACTGGTTACGCTGCAAAACAACGTGAACAAGAAATGGGCCGACGTGCAATCGGTCTACCAACGACGGGCCGACCTCATCCCAAACCTGGTCAGCACTGTCCAGGGAGCGGCGAATTTTGAAAAATCGACGCTAACGGAAGTGACCAACGCCCGTGCCAGCGTGGGCCAGGTGAAGATCGATCCGAACAAAGCGCCGACCGATCCGGCTCAGTTGCAGCAATTCCAACAGGCCCAGGGCCAACTGACTAACGCCCTCTCCCGCCTCCTGGTGGTGAGCGAAAACTATCCGCAACTCCGCGCGACCGACGCTTTCCAGTCACTCCAGGCGCAGCTGGAAGGGACGGAAAACCGCATCTCGGTGGAGCGGAACAATTTCAACGGCGCGGTGCAGGAGTACAACACTGCGCTGGAGAAATTCCCGACCAACATGCTGAACAAGATGTTTGGCTTTGAAAAACGTCCTTTCTTCGCCGCGCAGCCGGGCAGCGAAACGGCGCCGACAGTGAAGTTTGATTTCGGCAGTCCGACGGCGGCGCCCGCGGTGCCAGCGGCCACGGCGGCGGCCACGCCGTAGTTTTTTCTGAACACGCTCCGCCAAGTCGAGATTTCGCGCGCCATGAGTTTCCGCCCGGGCAGGTTGGGAACGAGAAGCCTTCTCGGTTTGGCGCTGCTGCTCTTGTTGCTCCTGGCCAGTCCGCTCCTGGGCGAGACGCTGCCCTCCAAACCGGCGGGCTATTTTAACGACTACGCCACCGTGGTCGACCCGCCGGTAGCACGGCAACTGAACGAGGAGCTGGCCCAGTTTGAGCGCGAGACTTCCAACCAACTGGTGGTGGTGATCTACCGCACCATGCAGAGCGAGTCGTCCGTAGCCGATTACACCCAGCGACTGGCCCAGACTTGGGGCGTGGGGCAAAAGGGCAAGCGCAACGGCGCCGTCCTCTTCGTCTTCGTCGATAACCGCCAGATGTTTATCCAGACCGGCTACGGCCTGGAAGGTGCGCTGCCCGATGCGACCTGTTACGACATCACGCATAACGTGATCGCGCCCAATTTTAAGCAGGGCGACTACACCCGCGGTTTGCAGGCCGGCGTGGCTGCCATGATGCAGGCGGTGCGCGGGGAATACAAAGGCTCGGGCAAAACGGTGAAGGAGCAGAAGGGCGACGGCGCCACCGAAATTCCGTTTGGCCTGATTATTTTTGTGTTTTTGCTCATTTTCCTCGTCGTCTCGCGCTTCGCTCGCAAAGTGCGGCGCGGATATGGTTACAGCGGCGGGGGCGGACCATTTTTCGGCGGCTTCGGCGGCGGGGGCGGCGGTTGGTCGAGCGGCGGCGGTGGCGGCGGCGGTGGTGGGTTCAGCGGTTTTAGCGGAGGCGGCGGCAGCTTCGGGGGCGGCGGGGCCGGCTCCAGTTGGTAGCATGGAGACAAAATCTTTTCTCGATCAACTCGAACACGAACGCATCGCCAGCGCCATCGCGGTGGCGGAAGGCAGGACCTCCGGGGAGATCCGGGTCTTCATTCAGCATGGTCCGGTTAGGGAGGCAATGGCGGAAGCCAAGGTGCAGTTCAAAAAACTCGGCGTGGCCGCAACCCGCGAGCGCAATGGCGTCCTCATCTTCGTCGCCCCGCGCTCGCAGAAGTTTGCCGTCCTCGGCGACGAAGGAATTCACCAGCGCTGCGGCGAGGAATTTTGGCGAGGGTTGGTCGAGATGATGCGGGAGGAATTTCGGAGCGCACATTTCACCGAGGCACTGGTGCAGGGGATCAGCCGAGCGGGCGAACTGCTGGCCGAACATTTCCCGCGCCAGGCCGACGATCGGAACGAGCTGCCGGATAAAATCGAAGAAGGATAAACGAAATCTTGTCTTTCTCAGTTTGATACACTACGATGTGTCAAATGAGCAGCAAGGCAGCAACCGCCCTGGCCGCATCTTCCGCCGTCGCGGCGACGGTCCATCGGCAGATCGAACGAATCGAAGCCGGCTTAAGTTTCCGCGCCGTGCAGGGCCTGCAAAAGGCGCTCGATGTGCCGCTGGAGAAAATCGCCGTCGTCCTCGGAATGTCGCGCGCCACCCTGCATCGCCGCAAATTGCAGGGGAAAATCGACCGGGAAGAGTCGGAAAAGCTGGTCCGTTATCAGCGCCTCCTGCAGCGAGCGGAAGAGGTGTTCGGCGACACCGCCAGCGCGCGGGACTGGCTCCTGCACCAGCAAACCGGCCTCGGCAACGCCGTCCCGCTGGAATTTGCCAAGACCGAGATCGGCGCCCGCGAAGTGGAGAATTTGCTGGGCCGAATCGAGTACGGCGTTTACTCCTGATGGCCGAAGCCGTCGGCTGGCGCATCGTCAAAGAAAAACACGCCGCCACCGCCTTCTCCGGGGAAGGCGCCCGCATCTTCGAGGGACGCTGGAATTCGGCTGGCGTGCCGGTGGTTTACTGCAGTGAAAACCTCGCCCTGGCCGCGCTCGAGATCCTGGTCCACGCCCGGCCGGTCACGCTGGTCGGAAAGTACCGCGCCTTCCAGATCACCTTCGACGACTCGCTCGTGACCAGGCTGGAAGAGAAAAAGCTCCCGAAAGGATGGGACGCCCAGCCGCCTGGCGCCGCTTCCAAGGTGATCGGCGACGAGTGGGTCGAATCCGGACGCTCCCCGATCCTGGCCTTGCCCAGTGTGCTGGTGCGGCTGGAACGCACTTATTTGCTCAACCCGCGGCATCGCGATTTCCGCAAGATTCAGATCCGCGACGCGGGGGAGTTCGCGCTCGACACCCGTTTGCGCTAGCGGTGCAACGGCACCAGCCGCCGCTTGCAAACCTGGCGCGATAGTGTTCATTCCCCGTCCCGCTGCGAGTTTTTAACACGTTGCGCCGTTGGTCCCTGGGTTTTCCGTTGCTAGACGTGAGACCGCGCTCGCCAGGGGGAACCCGGCGCTTTTGGAGGGAAGAAGTAAGAAGGCAGAAAAATGAGGTGTCGTCAGGCGCCCGCTTTTCTCAGTTCGGAATTTTTCCCTTATCCTCACACTATGTCAGTTCGTTACGGTCGTTTTGAAATGCCGAAGACCCTCGCTAAAGACGAGGCTTCCTCCACTGATACCTACGCCAAGTTCGTCGCCGAGCCTTTTGAAGCCGGCTACGGCCACACCGTCGGGAATTCGCTCCGCCGCGTCCTCCTCTCCTCGCTCGAAGGCGCCGCCATCACCGCGGTGAAAATCAACGGCGCCCAGCATGAATTCGGCACCCTGCCCGGGGTGGTCGAGGACGTGACCGACATCGTGCTCAACCTGAAGCGGATCAAATTCAAAGCCAACGATCACGAAGCGCGCAAGCTCGCCCTCACCGTGAACAAGGAAGGCGAAGTGACTGCCGGCGACATCTCGCTCATCCAGAGCCGCAGCCGCATCCCCAGGGTGGCCACCACGACCGCGAGGCGCTCGAAGGTGACCGAGCCCTTCCCGGCCTCCAGCTCGCTGACATAGCGCTGGGAGACACCCGCCCGCGCGGCGAGGTCGCGCTGGGTCCACCCGTGGCGCAGGCGCGCGTCGCGCAGGGCGCGGCCCAGCGTGCCGCTGGTGCCGATGACCGTCGAGTCCACGCCGCCCCCCTGACGACGGGCGTGGATCAGCGTAGCGTGATCCGCAGGAGTAGTCAGCGCGCGACGTCCGCGCTGGCGCGCCGGTCAGGCTCCGGCGGCCCGGTCGAGCCACTCGGCCATCAGCGCCCGCTCGGTGCCGGTCAACCGGTCCAGGTCGGGCACCAGGGTGCGGAACGTGACGGCCGCCGCCGTGGCGCCTCCCGGGTCCGGGCCGGGCAGCGCCGGGGCGGCGGTGAGGATCGCGGCCGTGATCGCCGCCCAGACCGCGTCGGCCAGGGCCGGGTCGCGGCTGCCCGGGGGCGTCGACAGCAGGGTGGCCACCGCGCCGGTGCCCGCCGCCCGGATCATCTGCACCGCGCGCTCCTCGGGCACGCGCAGGCGCCCGGCGGCGGCGACGCGGCGCACCCTCGCGCGCAGCACCTCGACGCCGGCGGTGGTGGCCGGCGAGGGCTCCGTGCCCCCGCGTCCCAGCAGCAGGGCGAAGACCGCGGGGTTGTCCAGCCCGAAGCCGATGTTCGTCTCCCACGCCGCCCGCAGGTCGGCGACCGGGTCGCCGTGGTCCGCGACGGCCTTGCCGGCGACGTAGGAGGCCATCGCGTGCTCGGCGACGGCGTCGAGCAGGCCCTCCTTGTCCCCGAAGAGCCGGTAGATGGTGGGGGCCTGGGCCCCGGCGGCCTGCGCGACCGAGCGGGTGGTCACCGCGGTCAGACCGTGCTCGCGCAGGAGCTGGGCGGCGACCTCCACGAGGTGGGCGCGCGTCCGGCCCGGCCCGTCAGGGGTCGTCGGGGGTCCGCTGGTCTCCACGGGGCCACGGTAGCCGAGCGCTCGAACCGTCTGTTAACTTTGATAGCGTAATCGAGCGTCCGTTGATAATTAGAGGAGCAGCCATGCCCATGACCGTCGTCACCGGGGCCACCGGCCAGCTCGGCGCGCAGATCGTCGAGCGCCTGCTGGAGCGCGTCCGCGCCGACCAGGTCGGCGTCAGCGTGCGCGACCCCGACCGCGCCGCCGACCTCGCCGCGCGCGGGGTGCGGGTGCGCCGGGGGACTTCACCGAGCCGGGCACCCTGGCCGACGCCTTCGAGGGCGCCAGCCAGGTGCTGGTGATCTCCTCCAACGACACCGCCGAGGCCGCCGTCACCCAGCACGTCGCGGCCGCCGACGCCGCGTACGCCGCCGGGGCGCAGCGGGTGCTCTACACCAGCCACCAGGCCGCGGCTGCCGGCTCGGCGTTCGCGCCCATGCTCGACCACGCCGCCACCGAGGACCACCTGGCCGTCGGCGGGACGCCGTTCACCTCGCTGCGCAACGGCTTCTACACCTCCACCGTGGCGCTGCTGGTCGGCCAGGCCCTGGCCACCGGCGAGCTGCTCGCGCCGGCCGACGGGCCGGTCTCCTGGACCACGCACGCCGACCTGGCCGAGGCGGCCGCCATCGTCCTGGCCGACGGCGGGTTCGAGGGCCCGACCCCGCCGCTGACCGCGTCGCAGGCCGTCGACCTCGACGACGTCGCCGCCCTGCTCTCCTCGATCACCGGCCGCACCGTGACGCGCACGCTGGCCGAGGACGACGACTACGCCGCCGCGATGGCCGCTCGCGGCGCGCCGGCGGCCCGGGTGGACATCCTCATGGGGATGTTCCGGGCCATGCGGCGCGGCGAGTTCGCGGCCACCGACCCGGCCCTGGAGCGCCTGATCGGCCGTCCTCCCGTCGACGTGCGCACGGTCCTGGAGGGCGTGGTGGCCGCGGCCTGACGCCGCGCCCGTCGTGCCGGGCGTGCTCGACGTCCATGCGGCTGTGGATCGGCTCGGCGGTGCCGAAGCGGAACGTCACGTCGTCGGCCAGGCGGGCGAGGAAGGCGTCCATGTCCATGGCGTCGATGTCGACATCGGGCGGCATCCCTGCCCACGGCGGCCTCCAGGGTCGGCCGACCTGGACGGCATGCGGTCAGCGCCTCCTGCTGCGCAGGCTCTGGTGGTGTGATGCACGACCAGAGCCTGCGCGCCAGAGCACCGCCTGCTCTCGCACCGGCGCTCGTGCTGGTCCACCCACCCCGCCCCACCACCAACCTGAACACCGCTGTCAGAGCGTGTCGAGCATGGGTCTGCTGGGCATGCAGGCCGAGCCGTCCGCATCGCCCCTGACGTGCTTCACCCACAAGAGCGTCGGCCACCCTGGCGTGTCGTCGGCGTGTCGCGCCCGTCGGGCGCGCTCTCGTGGGTGAAGCGCTCGACCACGGGAGTCGAGGACGCCGACACGAGCCCGCACCACGGACCGATGCCCCCATGCTCACCACGCTGTCAGTCGTCGGCCAGCACGATCTCGCTGATCACGGTCTGGTCGAGCCGCGGGTGGCCGGGCGCGGTCACCGCGTCGATCCGCATCGTGACGCTCTGCGTCGTCACCGGCGGGAAGGTCGCCGTCTGCGCCTCGTGGTCGTGGTCGTGCAGCTGCTGGACGACCTGCTGGCCGTCGATCGTCCACGTCACCTGCGTGATCCGCCGGGACTGGGCGTAGCGGTCCGCGCCCGTCACCGGGTCGACCTTGGCGTAGCCGTTGACCAGCCCGGCCCTGCTGATCTCGCGCGGTCGGTCGAAGCTGAAGATCAGCACCTGCCCGGTCAGGTCCCCGTCGGCGCGCCACGCGGTGCTCGGGTGCCCGTCGAGCAGGTTGGAGGCCGCATAGCCGACCGGCCGGCTCGCGCCGTCGACGGCGTCGGGCGAGGTGGCGGGCACCGCGGCGGTCACGAAGGCGCTCAGCGGGCTCGCCGCCGGGGTGGCCGGCGCCGTCATCTGCTGCGCGGGCGGCGCGCTCGCCGGTGGGGCGGGCGGCGGTGGGGCGGGCGGCGGGGCAGGCGCTGGTGGCGCTGCGGGCTGCCCCGCCGCGGCAGACCCCTGGCCGCCCGGATCTCGTCCGTCCGACGGTGCGGGCTGGGCACCGTCCGCTGGTGGCGGGGGGCTCGTCCCGTCGCCCGTCGCGCCCGCGGTGCCCGGCGCCCCCGCCCCGTCGGAGGGGGCCGGCGGAGAGGTGGGCAGGGTCGGCGCCGAGGTGGCGCTCGCCGTGGGCAGGGCGGTCGGGGAGGCGTCGGGCTCCGAGGCCACCGCGCGCGTCGGGGCCGGCTCCGGCCACAGGGCGCCGGCCGCGACCACGCCGGCGGCCACCACCCCCGCGACGACCACCACCGCGGTCGGGGAGACGCGCCGCCGCGGCGGCGGCTCTTCGTCCTTGTCGAACGCCGCCCACCCGGGCATCGGGGAGCCCCCGTTCTCCGCCACCGCACCCCTCCCGCCCGGGGCCCGTCCCCGCTGATGGGAGGACGATAGGGGCAGAACGTGACAGGTCGCCCGCGGGTGCCGCCGTGATCGCCACCGATGATCAACGCCCGCGCAGGACCACCTCGCTGATCGCGGTCTGGTCGAACCGCGCCACCCCGGGCTCGGTCACCGCGTCGATGCGCAGCGTGATCGTCTCGGCCGTGGTGGGCGGCAGGGAGACGGTCTGCGCCGCGCGGTCCCCGTCGCGCAGGTCCTGGGTGACGCGCTGGTCGCCGACCGTCCACGTCACCCGGGTGATCCGCCGGCCCTGGTCGTAGCGGTCGGTGCCGGTGGCCGGGTCGTCCTTGGCGTAGCCGTTGACCAGCCCGACGGCGTCCACCTCGCGGGGGCCGTCCAGGACGAAGGTGACCACCCTCCCGGTGCCGTCGCCGTCCATGCGCCACGTGGTGGTGGGGTCGCCGTCGAGCATGTTGGCCGCGGCGTAGCCCACGCTGCCGCCCGCCCCGTCGACGGCGTCGGGGGAGGTCGCGGGCACCTGCGCGCTGGCCGAGCCCTCCAGCGGTCCGCCCGCGGGCGCCGTGCCCGGCGACGCCGACGCCGACGCCGACGGGGCGGTGCCGGCCGGCGACGGGGACGGCGACGACGACGCGGCCGACGAGGAGGCCGAGGGCGCGGCCGTCGACGGCGCGGGGTCGGGGCCCGAGAAGCCCAGCCACAGCGCCAGCACCGCGACGCCCGCGGCCAGCAGCAGCAGCACGGAGGCCACGACGATCACCGGGGGCACCCCGTGGTCGGGCCGGCGCGCCGGACGCCCGACGGCCGTCATCGGCGCGTGCTCCACGCGCAGATCATCGCGCACCGCGCGGGGTTCCTCGCCGACCACCGCCCGCATCCGCGGCTGCCCGCACCGGCCGCAGGAGCGGTCCGCGGGGTCGACCGGCTCGGCGCACCGCGAGCACGTCAGGGTCGAGGTCCTCACCGCACCGCCTCCGTCCGGGGGGCCCGGCGCCACCCGGGGTCCGACGATAGGCGCCCGGCGCCCGGCGCGGGCGGACCTGCGGGTCGTGCGCGTCGCCCGCGCCGATAGCGTCGCGGGCGTGGACGCCACCGAGCCCGGCCCCAGCGCGGAGCGCTGGTACGAGCAGCACCTGCCCACCCGCGGTGCGCTGCCCGCACGGGCCCGCCCGGTCGGCGACGCGCCGGTGCTGGACCTCTCGGGCCCGTGGCGCTTCCGCCTGTCCCCGCGCGCCGACGTCGCGGAGGCCTTCGCCGATCCCGGCTTCGACGACTCCGCCTGGGACGTGCTGCCCGTGCCCTCGCACTGGCAGCTGCACGGACAGGCTGCCGGCGACGCGCCCTACGGCTCGCCGGCCTACACCAACGTGCGCTACCCCTTCCCCGTCGACCCGCCCCGCGTGCCGGACGAGAACCCCACCGGCGACCACCGCCGCACGTTCACCCTGCCCGACGGCCCCGACGGCATCGCCGCCGTGCTGGCCGAGGGCGGGCGGGCGGTGCTGCGCTTCGAGGGCGTGGACTCCGCCTTCCGCGCGTGGGTGGACGGTGCAGAGGTCGGGCGGTCCGTCGGCAGCCGCCTGCCCGTCGAGCTCGACGTCACCGACGCGCTGCTCACCGGCCGACGCGCCGAGGGCGAGGGCGGGGACGGGGACGACGAGCACGTGCTGGCGGTGCGGGTGCACCAGTGGTCCTCCGGCTCCTACCTGGAGGACCAGGACATGTGGTGGCTCTCGGGGATCTTCCGCGACGTCTCCCTGCTGGCCCGGCCGGCCGGGGGGATCGACGATGTCGTGGTCAGCGCCGGGTGGGACGCGGCCACGCCGGCGGGGACGCTGCGGGTCGACGTCACCACCCGCGACGGCGCGGCCGCCCGCGTGCTGGTGCCCGGGCTCGGCGTCGACGTCGCCGCCGGCGAGGACGTCACGCTGCCCGACGCGCGGCCCTGGTCCGCGGAGAGCCCCCGCCTCTACGACGCCGAGGTCGTCACCGACGCCGAGCGGGTGAGCCTGCGCGTGGGGTTCCGCACGGTGGCGATCGTCGACGGGGTGTTCACCGTCAACGGCGCGCCGGTGCGCCTGCGCGGGGTCAACCGGCACGAGGTCTCGCCCGACCGCGGGCGGGCGACCACCGAGGAGGAGGACCGGCGCGACGTGGCGCTGATGAAGGCGCACCACGTCAACGCCGTGCGCACCAGCCACTACCCGCCCCACCCGCGCTTCCTCGACCTCTGCGACGAGGCGGGGCTGTGGGTGGTCGACGAGTGCGACTACGAGACCCACGGCTTCGAGCCCCTGGGCTGGGTCGGCAACCCCAGCGAAGAGCCGGCCTGGCGGGGCGCGCTGGTGGACCGGATGACCCGCACGGTGGCGCGCGACCGCAACCACCCGTGCGTGGTGATGTGGTCGTTGGGCAACGAGGCCGGCACCGGGGCCAACCTGGCGGCGATGGCGGAGGCGGCCCGCGCGCTGGACGGCTCGCGCCCGCTGCACTACGAGGGCGACCAGTCCTGCCCGGACGTGGACGTGTGGAGCCGGATGTACGCCCCCCACGACGAGGTGGCCGCCATCGCCGGGGCGAGGAGCCCGCCCTGGACGACCCTGCGGCCGACGCCCGGCGCCGGGCGATGCCGTTCGTGCAGTGCGAGTACGCCCACGCGATGGGCAACGGGCCCGGCGGCCTCGCGGAGTACCAGGAGATCTTCGAGTCCTCGCCGCGGTGCATGGGCGGTTTCGTCTGGGAGTGGGCCGACCACGGGCTGCGCCAGCGTGGGCCGGACGGCCGCCAGCGGTGGGCCTACGGCGGGGACTTCGGCGAGGTCCTGCACGACGGCAGCTTCGTGGCCGACGGCCTGGTGCTGCCCGACCGCACGCCGTCGCCCGGGCTGGCCGACCTCGCGGCCGTCTTCGCCCCGGTGCGCCTGGAGGCCGTCGAGGGCGGCGCGGGCGGGGCGGGGCCGGCGGTGCGGGTGACCAACCGCTACGACCTGCGCCCGCTGGAGGGCGTCCGGCTGCGCTGGGAGCTCGAGGCCGGCGGCGTCACCGTGGCGTCGGGGGAGATCGACGCGCCCGCGCTGGCCCCGCGCACGTCGGCGACGGTGCCCCTGCCCGCCGCCGCGCTGGTGGACGCGCTCGAGGAGCGGTGGGTCACCGTCACCGCCGTCGACCCCGCCCCGACCGCCTGGGCGCCGAGCGTCGTCGGCATCGGGCAGGTGCCGCTGGACGCCCCGGCGGCCCTGCCGGCCCCTGGCTCTCCGCCCGAGCCGACGGCCGGCCCGGTGCGCCGAGGCCCGGACGTGCTGCTGGGCGGAGCCGTCTTCGACGCCACCACCGGAGCCCTGCGCGCGCTGGGCGCCCTGGAGGTCGGCGCGCCCGTGCTCGACCTGTGGCGCGCGCCGGTGGAGAACGACCACGGCGAGCACGGGGAGGCCCTGACGCCGATGTGGCGCGCGGTCGGCCTGGACCGGCTGACGCACCGGGTCGTGTCCGTCGGGATCGACGACGGTGCCGGTGGCGGTGGCGATGCTGGCGGCGGGTCCCTGACGGTGCTCACCCGCGTCGCGCCGGCCGCCAGCGACCTCGCGGTCACCGCCACGCTGCGCTGGAGCGCTGTCGACCCGCGCGCGTCCGACCTCGACGCGACCGCCGACGGTCCCGACCACGAGCCCGCGGCGGTGCGCCTGGACGTCGACGTGACCGTGCAGGGGGAGTGGCCCGGCCCCTGGCCCCGCGTGGGCCTGCGCCTGCACCTGCCGCGCGCGCTGGGCCGCGTCGCCTGGTTCGGCCGCGGCCCGGGCGAGGCCTACCCCGACACCGGGCTGGCCGCGCGCGTCTCCCGTCACGAGTCCACGGTCGACGGCCTCCAGACCCCGTACGTGGTGCCCCAGGAGAACGGCCACCGCGCCGGCGCCCGCTGGCTGGAGCTGCGCGGTGACGACCATCCGCTCGGTGGTGATCTGCCCGGCGGCGCCGGATCGGGGCTGCGGGTGGAGGCCGACCCCACGATCGGGTTCACCGCCCGGCGCTGGACCTCGGAGACCCTGGACGCCGCCCGCCACGACGCCGAGCTGGTCGAGGGCGGCGACGTGGTGCTCACCCTGGACGACGCCGTGCACGGTGTGGGCACCGCCGCGTGCGGCCCCGGCGTGCTGGCCGCCTACGTGCTGCACCCCGGGCCGCGCTCGTTCTCCCTGGTGCTGCGCGAGCTGCCCCACCCGGTGCGGGGCTGACACCCGTCGGCCCGACCGGGGAGGGCCAGCGCTGCCGCCAGCGCTCCAGCGGGCACCTGCGCCTCCCCGGTCGGGCCGGGGCGGGGAGCGCGAGGGGTGGGGATCACGGGCTGTGATGAGCCGTCGGACGGGCCGGCGGGCGCGCGCCGGCGACGATCACGCTTCGGCGACGATCCGCGCGGACCCCTTCCGCGGTTCGTCAGGAGGGGTTACCTTTTCACCACCGGTCCGGCCCCGGACCCCGCAGCGAGGGAGCGCAGCGATGCCGCACGTGCCCGTCGACCTCGTCGACGCCTACCGGCGCGAGGTCGCCCGCCGCCTGGACGCCATCACCGCGTCCGCCCACGACGGCGGCCTGGACGCCGCCGTGGACCTGCTGGCCACCGCGATCGCCGCCGGCGGGGTGGTCCACGCCTTCGGCACCGGCCACTCCGAGGCGTTCGCCATGGAGGTCGCCGGGCGCGCGGGGGGCCTGGTGCCCACCAACCGCATCGCCCTGCGCGACGCGGTGCTGCACGGGGACCATGGCCTCGCCGAGCTCGCCGGCGACCCGCCCCTGGAGCGCGACCCGGCCATCGCCGCCGACGTGCTGGCCACCGCCACCCTCCAGGAGCACGACGTGCTGGTCGTCGCGTCCAGCTCGGGGGTCAACGGCTCCGTGGTCGGCCTGGCGCTGCTGGCCCGCGAGCGCGGCCTGCCGGTGATCGCGGTGACCTCCCTGGAGCACTCCGCCGCCGTGGAGCCCAAGCACCCCAGCGGGAAGCGGCTGAGCGACGTCGCCGACGTCGTGCTGGACAACCGCGCTCCCTACGGCGACGCGACCCTGGTCGGGCTGGACGGCCTCGGCGGCCCTGACGGGGTGGCGGTGGGGGCGGTGTCCTCGATCACCGCGGCCTACCTCGCCCAGCTGCTCACCGTCGGCACCGTCGCGGCCCTGATCGAGCGCGGGGTGGACCCGCCCCTGTACGTCTCGGCCAACGTCCCCGGCGGCGACGAGCACAACGCGGTCCTGGAGGCCCGCTACGCCGGCCGCATCCGCCGCGGCGGCTGAGCCCCACCCGCGCCCCCACCCGACCGATCCCACCTCACCCCAGGAGAGCCCCGTGACCAGCAGCCCCCGCCCCCACAGCCCCCTGCAGTCCCTGGAGCGCCGCTCCTTCCTGCGCCTGGCCGCAGCGGCCGGCCTGTCCGTGCCGGTCGGGGTGGCCCTGTCCTCCTGCGCAGCGAGCGGCAGCTCCTCGTCCTCGTCCTCCTCGTCCGCCCCCGCCGGGAAGGTCAGCGACGACAACCCCTTCGGCGTGGCCGACGACGCGAAGATCGACGCCGTGGTCTTCGACGGCGGCTACGGCACCGACTACGTGGCCTTCGCGGGCACGGTCTTCGAGAAGGCCCACCCGGGCACCTCGGTCAAGATCACCGCGTCCACGCAGATCGCCCAGCAGATGCAGCCCCGCTTCGTCGGCGGCACCCCTCCGGACCTGCTCGACAACTCCGGCGCCAACCAGATCGCCATCTCCGCGATCGCCGCCGAGCTGGAGGACCTCTCCGAGCTGCTGAAGGTCAAGAACCTCGAGGGCACCGTGGTCTCCGACGCGCTGTACCCCAAGATCCTCGACGTGGGCCTGTACGACGGCAAGCTCACCGCGGTCAACTACGCGCTCACCATCTACGCGGTGTGGTACTCCAAGGCCCTGTTCGACGCCAACGGCTGGCAGGTGCCGAAGACCTGGGACGAGGCCCTCGCCCTGGGCGAGAAGGCCAAGGCGCAGGGCAAGTATCTGTTCACCTGGGGCAAGGAGGCCGCCTCGTACTATCTGACCCTCGTCGTCGACTCGGCGATCAAGGAGGGCGGCGACGAGGTGCGCCTGGCCATGGACAACATCGCCGAGGGCGCCTGGAGCCTGCCGGCGGTGACCCAGGTGGTCGAGGCGCTGGGCCAGGCCGTGGCCGCCGGCTACATGCGCCCGGGCGGGGCGGGCACCCAGTTCACCGCCGCGCAGGCCCAGTGGTCGCAGGCCGAGGAGGCCATCCTCTACCCCTCGGGCTCGTGGATCGAGAACGAGATGAAGAAGCAGACCGCCGACGGCTTCGAGATGACCGGCGCCCCGGTGCCCACCGTCACCGCCGGCTCCAAGCTCCCCTTCGAGGCGGTCAACCGCACCGCCGGCGAGCCGTTCGTGGTGGCCAGCAAGGCGAGGTCCGCCGCGGGGGGCAAGGAGATGCTGCGCGTGATGCTCTCCAAGGAGGCGGCCACGAACTTCGCCAAGACCAACCTGGCGCCCACCGTGGTCAAGGACACCGTGCCCTCCGACGCGTTCGGCTCCACCGCGCTGGCCTCGCAGACCGCGATGCTCGACGCCTCGGGCGAGAACGGCTTCAGCCACAACTTCCAGGCCGTCTACGGCACCACCGACCAGGTCAACGTGCTGTTCAACAGCTTCCTGTCCGGCCAGTCCGACGCGGCGGCGCTGGCCAAGGGCATGCAGGACCTGTTCGACAAGATCCGGGGCGACGACTCGATCAAGAAGATCAAGGTCACGTGAGCACCGCCGTCCGGGGGCCCCGGACGAAGCGCAGCCTGGACCGCACCAGCCTGCTGCTCGTCTTCCTCGGGGTGCCGTTCGTCTTCTACGTGGTCATGGTGCTCTACCCCTTCACCCAGGCCGCGTACTACTCGCTGACCGGGTGGAGCGGGTTCAGCGCCGAGCAGCCGTTCGTGGGGCTGGCCAACTACGCGGCCATCTTCTCCGACTCTCGGTTCACCACCGCGCTGGGCAACTCCGTCACGCTGCTGGTGGTGCTGCCGCTGGTGACCCTGACGCTGTCCTTCGTCCTGGCCTGCCTGGTGACCTTCGCCGGGCCCACCACCGGGGCGGTGCGCGGGCTGAACCGCTCGGGGTTCTACCGGGTGGTCTCCTTCTTCCCCTACGTGGTGCCGGCCATCGTCATCGGCATCATCTGGAGCCAGATCTACAACCCGGCCAACGGGCTGCTCAACGGCACCCTGGCTCGAGCGGGGATCGGCCGCTTCGCCGACTTCGCCTGGCTGGGGGAGGTGCGCACCGCGATGGGCGCCTCGATGGTGGTGATCGTGTGGTCCTTCATCGGGTTCTACATGGTGCTCTTCGTCGCCGCCATCCGCGGGATCCCCGTCGAGCTGTTCGAGGCCGCGCGCATCGACGGGGCGGGGCGGGCGCGCTCGGCGGTCTCGGTGGCGCTGCCGGGCATCATCGGGTCGGTGCGCACCGCGTACGTGTACATGGGGATCGCCGCGCTGGACGCGTTCGTCTACATGCAGGCGCTGAACCCCAGCGGCGGGCCGGACGGCTCGACGCTGGTGATCACCCAGGACATCTACTCCACGGCGTTCTCCCAGGGCCGCTTCGGCCTGGCGTGCGCGATGGGGGTGGTGCTGGCGGTGATCACGTTCGTCTTCGTCGCGGTGGTCTTCGTCGTGGCCCGCCTGGTGGGCGGGCGCGAGGGGGCGGCGTCGTGAGCGCGGTGCTGGACCGCTCCGCGCAGCAGCGCTCGGCGCGCCCGGGCGGCGCCCCGCGCCCGCGCGACGCGGGCGGGAGGCTGTTCGGCGGGTTCTCGCACGGGATCCTGGTGCTGTGGACGGTGCTGATCCTGGCGCCGCTGGCCTGGACGGTGCTGTCCTCGCTGAAGACCTCCCGCGAGATCTTCGCCTCGCCGTTCTCCCTGCCGGCCTCCCCGCAGTTCGTCAACTACGTCAACGCCTGGACCCTGGCGGGCATCGGGCGCTACTTCGCCAACTCGGTGCTGGTGGTCTCCTGCGCGCTGGTGGCGACGATGCTGCTGGGCGCCATGAGCGCCTACGCCCTGGCCCGGTTCGACTTCCGGGGGCGGGCGGTGGTGCGCACCATGATCATCGCGGGGCTGACCTTCCCCATCTTCCTGGCCGTGGTGCCGCTGTTCTTCATCCTCCAGCAGGTGGGGCTGCTCAACACCCTGCCCGGGCTGGTGGCCAGCTACACCGCGTACGCCTACCCGTTCACGGTGTTCTTCCTGGTGAGCTTCTTCGAGGACCTGCCCACCGAGGTCTCCGAGGCCGCGGCGCTGGACGGGGCCAGCGAGTGGCGCACGTTCTTCCAGATCATGCTGCCGATGGCGCGCCCGGGGATGGCCTCGGTGGCGATCCTGAACTTCGTGGGGCTGTGGAACCAGTTCCTGCTGCCGGTGGTGCTCAACTCCGACCAGGACCGCTACGTGCTGACCCAGGGGATGGCCTCGTTCGCCTCGCAGGCGGGGTACTCCGTGGACTTCGGGGCGCTGTTCGCCGGGGCGGTGATGACCATCGTGCCGGTGCTGGTGGTCTACGTGGTCTTCCAGCGGCGTCTGCAGTCCTCGGTGGCCGCGGGCAGCATCAAGTGAGGGCTGCGTGAACGGCGCTGACGCGCCGGTGGTGGTCCGCTCCGCGCGCGCGGTCGACGCGCGCGGGGCGGCCGACGACGCCTGGGTGGCGGTGCGCGACGGGCGCGTCGCCGCCGTCGGGCGCGGTGACGGGTGGTCGCGGCACGCCGAGGGCGCCGAGGTGGTCGACGCCGCGGGGCTGACCCTGGTCCCCGGCTTCGTCGACCTGCACGTGCACGGCGGGGGCGGGCACGCCCACGAGGAGGGCCCCGACGCGATCCTGGCCGCGATCGCCGCGCACCGCGCTCACGGCACGGCGCGCACCGTGGTCAGCCTGGTCTCCGACGACGTCGACGTGCTCGCGGGGCGCCTGTCGACGATCGCCGACCTGGTCGGGGAGCACCCGGAGATCCTGGGCAGCCACCTGGAGGGGCCTTTCCTGTCGGTCGCCCGCAAGGGTGCCCACAGCGCGGCGCGCCTGGTCGACCCGACCCCGGCCGCGGTGGCCCACCTGCTGGCCGCCGCCCGCGGGACGCTGCGCCAGGTCACGCTCGACCCGCTGCGCCCGGGGGCGGAGCAGGCGATCGCCGCGTTCTCGCGGGCCGGCGTGGTGGTCGCGGTCGGGCACACCGAGGCCGACCACGACCAGGCCGCGCGCGCCTTCGACGCCGGGGCGCGGCTGCTCACCCACGCGTTCAACGCCATGCCCGGCATCGGCCACCGCGCCCCGGGCCCGGTGGTCGCCGCGATCGAGGACGAGCGGGTGGTGGCCGAGCTGGTCCTCGACGGCGAGCACGTGCACCCGTCCGTGGCCGCCCTGCTGGTCGGCGCCGCCCCCGGGCGGGTGGCGCTGATCACCGACGCCATGGCCGCGGCCGCCGGGAGCGACGGGCGCTACCGCCTCGGCGAGGTGGAGGTCGACGTGCGCGAGGGGCGCGCCACGATCGCCGGGGACGGCGAGGGTGCCGGATCGATCGCGGGGTCGACCCTGACCCTGGACCGGGCGCTGCGCGTCGGGGTGGCTGCCGGGCTGCCGCTGCCGGTCCTGGTCGGCGCCGTGACCGCGGTGCCCGCGCGGGTGCTCGGTCTCGAAGACCGCCTGGGGCTGCTGGCGCCGGGGCACGCGGGCGACCTGGTGCTGTTCGACGACGCGCTGTCCGTGGTCGACGTCCGCCCCTCCGGGACGCGGGTGGTGTGAACGCCCCCCTGCTGGCGGTCGACGCCGGCGGCACCAGCACCCGCGCCGTGGTGCTCGCCCTCGACGGGACGTGCCTGGGCCTGGGCACCGGCGCGGGGGGCAACCCCACCTCGTCCGGGCCGGACGCCGCGCTGGCCGCGGTGGCCGACGCCGCCGGCGGCGCAGCGCGTCGGGCCGGGATCGCGCTGGCCGACGTCGGGTCGGCGACGGTGGCCATGGCCGGCGCGCACGCCCTGCCGGGGCTGGAGGCGCTGGCGGCGGCGCTGGGCGTCGCCTCGGCGTGCGTCACCGTCGTGGGCGACGTGGCCGCGACGTACTTCTCCGGCGCCCTGGAGCCCACCGGGTACGTGGTGGTGGCCGGGACCGGCTCGTGCGCGGCGCAGGTGCGCGACGGGTCGCTGGTCCGGGTGGTCGGCGGCACGGGGTGGTTGCTGGGGGACGGCGGGTCCGGGTTCGCGCTGGGCCGCGCGGTGGTGCGCGCGGTGGTGGCCCACCTGGACGGCACCGGTCCGGCCACGGCGCTGACGGCGATGCTGCTGGCGGACGTGGGCGTCGCCCGCGACGCGACCCCGAGCGAGCACGGGCGCCCCGCCGAGCTGGGCGAGCTGGTGCGCGCCCTCTACGCGCGGCGACCCGTGGCCCTGGCGCGCCACGCCCCGCTGGCCTTCGCGGCGGTCCAGCCGGCCGGGCCCGCGAGCGCGGCCGCACGACCGGCGGGACCCCCGCCCAGCACCGGCGACGCAGTGGCGGCCGGGATCGTCGCTCGCGCCCAGGACGAGTTGGCGGCGCTGGTCGCCGCCGTGCGCGCCGACGGCCGGCCCGGGCCGCTCGTCCTCGGCGGCGGCGTGGTGCACGGCGCGCTGATGGCGCCCGGAGCCGTCCGGTCGCGGTCGCTGGAGGCCGCGCTGGAGGACGCCGACGTCCGGGTGGTGCGCGACGGCACGGTCGGCGCCGGCGTCATGGCCCTGACCGCCCGGGGCCGCCGGCCCGACGCGGCGGCCTTCGAGCGGCTGCGCACCGGCGTGGAGGCGTCCCTCACCGCGCGGTGAGCGCGATCGGCTCAGGTGCCCGCCCGTGCCAGGGCTTCGCGCACCGCCTCGGCGGACATCGCGAAGTGCGCGCGCGCCACGGCGCCCGCGCGCTCGGCGTCCCCGGCGACCACGGCGTCGACCAGGTCGCGGTGCTCGGCCAGCGCGCGGGCGAACACGGTGCGCGGTAGGGCTCGACGGGGAAGCCCAGCGTCGCCCGCGCCAGCAGCTCCCGGCGCAGCCCGACCATCTCGGGGTTGCCCGTCGCCGCGGCGATCGCGTCGTGCAGCGCGGTGTCGCCGGCGTGCTCCTCGCCCGGGGTCCGCGCCTCGGCGAAGGCCACCAGGGCGCCCCTCACGGCCACGAGGTCGCCGGGCGTGCGCCGCTCGGCCGCCACGCGGGCCACCATCTCCTCCACACGCTCGCGCAGGTCGAACACCCGCTCCAGGGCGGGCAGGCGGCGTTCCAGCGTGCGGTGGACCGAGCCGCCCGCGCCGCCTTCGCGCGGCTCGAGCAC